>NZ_LFJD01000004.1:3372264-3654641 GCF_006658635.1 Bradyrhizobium sp. UNPA324 | reverse complement strand
GCAGGACTCCTCGTTCAACGGCGTCAACCTGTTGAACGGCGACCAGCTCAAGCTGGTGTTCGACGAGACCGGCAAGTCGAGCCTGAACATCACCGGCGTCACCTACAACTCCAAGGGTCTGGGCCTCGCCTCGCTGACCGTCGGGGTCGACTTCATCGACAACGCCGCCGCCAACAGGGTGTTGACCAACCTGAACGCGGCGTCGAGCACGCTGCGCTCGGAAGCCTCGAGCCTCGGTTCGAACCTCTCGGTGGTGCAGATCCGTCAGGACTTCAACAAGAACCTGATCAACGTGCTGCAGACCGGCTCGTCCAACCTGACCTTGGCCGACACCAACGTCGAGGCGGCCAACAGCCAGGCGCTGTCGACCCGCCAGTCGATCGCGGTCTCCGCACTGTCGCTGGCCAACACCTCGCAGCAGGGCGTGCTGCAGCTGCTGCGCTAATAAGCGGCTGAAATCACTGGATAAAAGCGAGCGGCGGGACGCTTTGTCCCGCCGCTCTTTTTTGCGTCTGGAGGCGGGCAGGGGCATTCATCAGGCATTAACCGTATCGCTTAAACCGGCGTTAACCATACTTTAAAGGACACCTCCTAAAACTGGACAAAAGCCCGCTTTCCAGACCGCGCGGCCGATTCGTACCCAGTCCAAGAGGAAGACTCGCCAATGTCCAACATCGTTCTCTCGGCGTCCGTTCGCCAGAACCTGTTGTCGCTGCAGTCGACGGCCGACTTGCTGGCCACGACGCAGGAGCGGCTGTCGACCGGCAAGAAGGTCAACACGGCGCTCGACAATCCCACCAACTTCTTCACCGCGCAGGGGCTGGACAACCGGGCGAGCGACATCAGCAACCTGCTCGACGGCATCAACAACGGTGTCCAGGTGCTGCAGGCCGCCAACACCGGCATCACCTCGCTGCAGAAGCTGATCGACAGCGCCAAATCGATCGCCAACCAGGCGCTACAGACCACCGTCGGCTACTCCACCAAGTCGAACGTCTCCACCACCATTCCCGGCGCGACGCCGGCCGACCTGCGCGGCACGACCTCCTATGCGAGCGCGACCGCCAAGAGCAACGTGCTCTATACCGGCGCCGCCGGCGGCGTGACCCCGGTCACCGGAACCGCCGCGCTCGGCGCCTCGCTGGGCTCGACCGCCGGTACCTTTACCGGCACGGCAGCGCTCGCCGCCGACGGCACGACCGCGCTGTCCGGCACTGCCACGCTGCTCGGCACCACGACATCCACCACCTTCAGCACCCCGCCCGCGGACGGCGACACCATCACGGTGAACGGCAAGACCATCACCTTCCGCACCGGCATCGCGCCGAGCACGCAGCCGACCGGCTGGGGGCTCGACGCCAGCGGACACATCGCCACCGACGGCAACGGCAATTCAATCGTCTATGAGGGAACGGCGGCTGCGCCCAAGGCGACTGTCAGCGACGTTCTCACCGCGATCGACCTCGCCAGCGCCGTCAAGACCGCAACCATCAGCGCCGGCGCGGCGACCTTCGCGGTCAGCGGCTCGGCCGGCCCCGTCGGCACGGTCCAGGTAGCATCCTCCATCACGGCGGGCGCCGTGACGTTGAAGAGTTCGACCGGCGCCGATCTGAGCGTGACCGGAAAGGCCGACTTCCTCAAGGCGCTCGGTCTGACGTCGGCGACCGGCGCGGGCAACGCGAACGTCACCGCAAACCGCTCCACCACGGCCGGTTCGCTCGGCACCCTGGTCACCGATGGCTCGACGCTGAACGTCGACGGCCACACCATCACCTTCAAGAACGCCGAGACCCCGCAATCGGCAGCGAGCGTGGCCACTGGCTATGGCGTCAGCGGCAACGTCGTCACCGACGGCAACGGCAACTCGACGGTCTATATCCAGAGCGCGACGTTGACCGACCTGCTCAACTCGATCGACCTTGCCACCGGCGTCAAGACCGCGAGCATCTTCAACGGCGCGGCGACGCTGTCGACCACTGCGGGCCAGATCCCGTCGTCGGTCAACAGCAGCGGTCAGCTTGCGCTCTCCACCGGTATCAACGCCGACCTTTCGATCACCGGCACCGGCAACGCGCTGAGCGCGTTCGGCCTCAGCGGCAACACGGGGACGGCGACCGCCTTCACCGCGGCACGCACCTCGGGCGTCGGCGGCGTCAGCGGCAAGACCTTGACCTTCACCTCCTTCAACGGCGGCACGCCGGTCAACGTCACCTTCGGTGACGGCACCAACGGCACCGTCAAGACGCTCGATCAGCTCAATGTGCAGCTGCAGGCGAACCACCTGACGGCGACGATCGATGCCAACGGCGTGCTGACGGTCACGACCGTCAACGAGTACGCGTCCTCGACCCTTGGTTCGACTGCTGCCGGCGGTGCGGTCGGCGGTACGCTTACCGGCGTGCTCGCCTTCACCACCGCGCAGCCCCCGGTTCAGGACCCCGTCGCGCAGACCGCGCGTTCGAGCCTGGTCAGCCAGTTCAACAACATCCTGGCGCAGATCGACACGACGTCGCAGGACTCCTCCTTCAACGGCATTAACCTGCTCAACGGCGATACGCTGAAGCTGGTCTTCAACGAGACCGGCAGCTCCACACTCGGCATCAACGGCGTCGTGTTCAATGCGGCGGGTCTCGGTCTCAGCAATCTCGTTCCCGGCACGGACTTCATCGACAACGGCGCCACCAACAAGGTGCTGGCCAGCCTGAATGCCGCCTCGAGCAGGCTGCGCTCGGAGGGCTCCTCGCTCGGTTCGAACCTCTCGATCGTGCAGGTGCGTCAGGACTTCTCCAAGAACCTGATCAACGTGCTGCAGACCGGCTCGTCCAACCTGACGCTCGCCGACACCAATGAGGAAGCGGCGAACAGCCAGGCGCTGTCGACCCGCCAGTCGATCGCGGTCTCCGCGCTGTCGCTGGCCAACCAGTCGCAGCAGAGCGTGTTGCAGCTGCTCCGCTAATTTCGAGAGCCAAGCTCGCTACTTGAGATCTCGCGGCGGGGCTAATGCTCCGCCGTTCTTTTGAGGGAGATCGCTAAGACAAGATTAGCTGAGATCGGCACGCATCGCGCGAAGCGCGTTTACATCGTGTGTGCGTGGATCTAGCGTTGCGCCGACGAAGAGCTCCGTGACCCGTAATTATCCGGAGTGCTTCCAAGCACACACGTAAGCAAATCTTAAGCGGTGCTGCCTAGGGTTGGGAAAGAAATCCTTAAGCGCGTACAACGCGCTAGGTAAACCTCCAGGGTGTGATTGATGTCGAATTCCGCTGCCTCGGCTTATGCGCGTGTTGCAACGACCACCGCATCTCCTCGCGACATCGAGGCGCAGACCCTGCTCAAGGCCGCGAACAAGCTCCAGGACGCAGTGAACAACGCCGATCCGCTCAGCGAGCAGACCATGCAGGCCCTGATGTTCAACCGCAAGCTCTGGACCATCTTCTTGAGCGAAGCGATGCGCGACAACAACCCGCAGCCGATCGACGTCCGGCAGAAGATCGCGAACATCAGCGTGTTCGTGCTGAGCCAGACCGCCGCGCTGCAGATGAGCCCGCAGTTCGATCACTTCCGTCCGCTGATCGAGATCAACCGCAATATCGCTGCGGGTCTGTCCGGACGGCCGTGACTCGTGATGGTCGGCATCACCAGCATTTGGACCTGTCGTCTTTCGGAAATGACAATTTCACGCTGACCGGTGCCGGTCAGACGCGGAGCAAGACATCGTCACCGATCCCGCAATCTCGACTCGTGATCGTCAGGCGCTGACATCCGTGCTGAGCGGACGCGAGGGCTCGGACTTCATATCCAATGCATGGAAGTAGGCCCGCCGGCGCAGCATCGCTTCGTCGGGGAACTGGTTGACCACTGCGTCGGTCCTGTCGTTGACGACCTGGAAGACGAAGGATGCGGCCGCCTGGTCGAACACGACCTGGCGCGAGACGTTCTCGGGGTTCGACAGATCATTGCGCACGGGCGCGCTCGTATCCGCCGCGGCGACCGTCTGGCTCACCGGAAGATCAGTCTGCACAGCCTCGTTCGCCGCCGCATTGGACGTCGTTACGATCTGCACGGGAGCCGGGATCCCCACCGGCCTGATGCTGAAATCTGTACTCATGGCAGCCTCCTGGTTGCCTTGATTGAGTCAAATCCCAACCCCTCTAATAACGCAACCATGGAACACCAGGACTGAAGACCCGGTAAGGAAACGTGCCTAACCGCGCGACGAAATGGTCACGCGGTTTTTCGTAAAATTGTCGGTTGTTCTCGGCGCGCTCAGAGCGAGCGGCTGACCGCGAGCGGCGTGATGTGGCGCGGACCTGGAGCCGCGCGGCGACCTGCGGCCGTATAGGTGTTCGGCACGTTGCGCTTCTGGATCTCGGCATTGACGCCGCGCACGACGCTTTCGGAAACGGCGTGCGCAGTCGCGAGCACGGTGAGATTGACCTGGAGCATCGCGCGGAATGCATCGTGGTGGCGGTGCAACGTCGAGAGCAGCTCCGGGGCGGATTTCGCGAGCTGCGCCTGGTTCGCCTTCAACTGGCTGACGGCGCCGACATAGTTTCGCGAGAGCTCCTGCTTCTTGCTCTCGAGCGTCATCGCCTCGCGGACCTTGCCGGCGCGAACGAGCTCGGTCTCGCGCTCGATCAGTCCGAGCAGGGCGCTCATCGCATCCATCAGCCCTTCGGCGAGCTTGCGTGCCTCGGCGCCGCCGGGCGCAGTGTTCGGACGCCGGGGCTGCATCGGCTGACGTGAGGCGTTGAAGTGGTTCATGTCGGTTGACCTTATGCCGTGCGGATCGTTTTCGCCTGCTGCATGATGAGGGTGCGGTAGACTTCGGTGGCGACGCCGACGCCGCCGGCCTTGGCGAAGTTCTTTGAATATTGCTCGGTCAGCATCGAGCGCCACACGCCGGTGCCGGGCGTGTCGCCGAACGGGCCTTCGCCCTTCAGGCCCGAGGTCATCTGCGAGAACATGCTGTTGAGGAACATCGCCTCGAAGTCGGTGGCGGTCTTCTGCGCCTTGGCCTGCTGTTGCGGCGAGACCTTTTGCAGCGCGGCAGCGAGGTCGAAATCGGGCCGGCCGTTGCGGCTCTCGACCGAAAAGGCCGAGGAGTTGGCGACGCGCGGAGTGTTGATCGCGCTGGTCTGCATCACATCACCTCGATGTCGGCTTCGATCGCGCCGGCGGCCTTGATCGCCTGGAGGATACTGATCATGTCGCGCGGGCCGATGCCGAGGCCGTTGAGGCCGTCGACGAGCTGCTGGAGCGAGACGCCGTCCTTGACGAGGGCCAGCTTCTTGCCGTCCTCGGTGACGGTGACGGCGCTACGCGGCGCGACCACGGTACGGCCGCGCGACAGCGGATTGGGCTGGCTGACCTGCGGGCTCTCGGAGATGGTGACGGTGAGGTTGCCCTGCGCCACCGCGACGGTGGCGACGCGGACGTCGCGGCCCATCACGATGATGCCGCTGCGTTCGTCGATGATGATCTTGGCGGCGAGATCGGGGTCGACCTGCAGCTGCTCGATCTCGGTCAGGAATGCGACGACGTTGCCTTTGAACTCGGGCGGGATCGAGAGCTGTACCGTGGAGGGATCGATCGGCTCGGCGGTCTTGACGCCGAGATAGTCGTTGACGGCGGCCGCGATGCGCTTGGCGGTAGTGAAGTCGGCGTTGCGCAGCGCCAGGCGCACGTTCGGCAGGCGATTGAGCGCGAATTCGATCTCGCGCTCGATGATGGCGCCGTTGGCGATGCGTCCCACGGTCGGCACGCCGCGCACGATCTTGGCCGCCTCGCCCTCGGCCTGGAAGCCGGAGATCGCGAGCGAGCCCTGCGCCACCGCGTAGACATTGCCGTCGGCACCTAACAGGGGGGTGACGAGCAGGGTGCCGCCCTGAAGGTTCTTGGCGTCGCCGAGCGCGGAGACGGTGACGTCCATGCGCGTGCCCTGGGTGGCGAAGGCCGGCAGATTGCCGGTCACCATCACGGCGGCGACGTTGCCGGTGCGGATGGTGGCGCCGCGGATGTTGACGCCCATGCGCTCGAGCATCGCCTGCAGCGACTGCTTGGTGAAGGGAATGTTGTTGAGCGTGTCGCCGGTGCCGTTGAGGCCGACGACGAGGCCATAGCCGATGAGCTGGTTCTGCCGCACGCCTTCGATGTTGGCGAGGTCCTTGATGCGCGAGGTCGCAGCCGCCGGTGCGACCGATAGCGCCAGCGCCGCCAGTGCCGCGCATGCCACCCTAGCAATCCTCACCCAACGAACGCCTGGCATCCTCTGCTCCCCAAAGGCCCCCCAATAGGGCCCCTCAAATCGGAAAGACCTGCACGACACTCCCATGACGAGCTGGTCCGGCGCTGTCGTTGCGAGGGCTGTGCCAACCCGGGGCAGCAGGATTAGGTGGCTGAATAGGTTGAATAAATCGGTTTCGACCGGTGTCAGCCGGCGTTCGCCCTGAGGAGCGAAACTGCCGCCTCTCGGCAGATTTTGCCGGGCTGTTTACGCGCCGTTAACCATAAGACGGCGAAGGTGACGGCATCGATCACCCGGATTCCCTCCGATGCGCATCTACGGACCGAATGGCACCACGCTTGGAACGCCGGCCAGTCAGGCCAGGCGGACCGGCTCCGGCACCTTCGTGCTGCCCGGCTCCTCGTCGGCGCAGGAGACGCGGAGCGCTGCCGCACCGAAGGCCGCCGCCAACATCGATGGGCTGCTTGCCCTGCAAGGTGTCGAGGAGGATCCGGTCGAGCGTCGCAAGCGCTCGGTCGCTCGCGGCAGGACTGCGCTCGACGTGCTCGACGATCTCAAGATGGGCCTGTTGTCCGGCAATCTCGACGCCGCGACCGTGATGCGGCTGCGGGATGCCGCAGCGAACCTGAAATCCTCCTCGGGCGATGCCGGTCTCGATGCGGTGCTGGCCGAGATCGAGCTGCGCGTCGAGGTCGAACTCGCGAAGGCCGGGCAGGCGTAAGACGGGCAAGCTGTCGTCGTCCGGCTTGACCGGGCGACCCAGTATTCCAGAGACAGACGTTTTCGAATCGAGGAGCCGCGGCGTACTGGATGCCCCGGTCAAGCCGGGGCATGACCAGCGGAGGTTGCAGGTGCAGTGCGCTCCTGCGAGAGCGCCTACGCCGCTTCCTCCTTCTGCTGCGCGTCGTAGCGGCGCTGGGCGGCGAGAACGTCTTTCAGATTCTGCTCGGCCCAATCGCGCAGCGGATCGACCGCACCGGCGAGCGTCAGCCCGAGCTGCGTGATCGAATACTCCACCGTCACAGGGACGGTCGCGATGGCATGGCGCTTGAGCAGGCCGTCGCGTTCGAGCGATTTGAGAACCTGGCTCAGCATCTTCTGCGAGATGCCTTCGATCGTGCGGCGCAATTGATTGAAGCGCATCGGCTCCTCGCGCAGCAGCAGGAGGATCAGCACCGCCCATTTGTCGCCGACGCGGTCGAGGATTTGTCGGGTGGGGCAGTTCGCTGCATAGACGTCGGGTTTCATCGTCGGTCCTCGCAAATCCATGTTCGTCGCTCGTCGTACGTGTGGAGGTTACCCTCGCGTAATCAGGTAAGCACAAAGTGCTCTCTTAACACTAGCATTCTTTGCGATATCTAGTTTCCGCTAGTTACCAAAGGAGCAAAGGAGCCTTCCATGAAAATCGCAGTCGCCGGCGCCTCGGGCCGGGCCGGGTCGGAAATCACCAAGGAACTGTCGCGCCGCGGCCACGCGGTCACAGCCATCGCCCGGAACCCCGATAAGATCGCGGTCCTGCCCAATGTCACGCCGACCAAGGGAGACGTGCTCGACCAAGCTGGCCTTGCCAAGCTGTGGGCCGGCCAGGACGTCGCCGTGAGTTCCGTGCACTTTCTGGCCAGCGACGCGCGCAAGCTGATCGGGGCGGCGAAGGACGCCAAGGTTGGTCGTTACCTCGTGGTCGGCGGTGCCGGCAGCCTTGAGGTCGCGCCGGGGGTGAAGCTGGTCACGACTCCCAATTTTCCAGCCCAGTACAAGGCGGAAGCCGAGGCAGGCTCGGCCTTCCTCGACCTGTTGCGGCAGGACAAGGAGCTGAACTGGACCTTCATTTCGCCGTCCGCGCTGTTCGTCGAGGGGGAACGCACGGGCAAGTTCCGGCTCGGGACCGATCAGCTTCTCGCAGATGCGAACGGCAAGAGCTGGATCACTTTCGCTGACTATGCCATTGCGCTCGCCGATGAGATCGAGCGCCCGGCCCATCTGCGGCAGCGCTTCACGGTCGGCTACTAGGCCTTCGGCCGCCCCCGAGCCCTCCAGGATAAACCTTCCTGTGCAAGGGCTTGGGGGTGCCGGCCAGACTCTCAGGGAAATATTGTCTGTCACAGGAGGCCACTATATAAGGCCCGGTTCAACGGACCCTGTTTCCGTTGCGAGTCGTTGCTTAGACAGATAGGCCGCCCTTGGAAAAGTTGAAAAACTACCGACCGACCGAAAAAGAGCCTTTCATGAACGACCGGCAGAAGGAGTACTTCCGTTTGAAGCTCCTTGCCTGGAAGGATGAGATCCTCAAAGAGTCCAAGCTCACCCTGCAAGCCCTGCAGGAGGAGAATGTGAACCACCCCGATCTTGCCGATCGGGCATCGTCCGAAACCGACCGCGCCATCGAACTCCGCGCCCGCGACCGCCAGCGCAAGTTGATCGCCAAGATCGACGCCGCGCTCCAGCGTATCGAGGACAACACCTATGGCTATTGCGAGGATACCGGCGAGCCGATCTCGTTGAAGCGGCTCGAGGCCCGGCCCATCGCGACGCTCTCGGTGGAAGCGCAGGAGCGCCACGAGAAACGCGAGAAGGTCTATCGCGACGAATAGAGACGGAGCCGCAGAGATGCGGCTCTTTTGTTTTGTAGCGCAAGGTGCGCTGTTTCGCACCGCGCTTGGTTTTGCCTTGCGCTTGCAGCTGCGCATCATCGGCGTTGGGCGCGATCGCGAAAAGTGAATCGCGATCAAGGACCTAGACTCGATTCCTCCGAGCTCACGTGAGTTCGGATGAGAAACAGCCTTCACTTCAGGTGCGGGAGATTTTGCGAGTCGCATCAACAGGATCGACTCGACTGTTGAGACGCCGATACAGCCGCATTAAGCATTGCTGTAATCATGCCTCGCGCGCTGCTTGTGAGGCCACAAGGCGCATCTCCATAAAGCCTGGACCAGCTCAACATTTCCTTAAGCGCGGGCGAGGGGCCGTAATCTGCCCGTCCCTCGCGCTTGTCACGTCCCGGCGGGAATGCTGAAGTGCTGCCCTTGAATGCGTAGCGTGGGAGGCGGCGCCGATGGATAAGATTCTCGAAGCCGCTAAGGCGATCGCGCTGGCGCGCCGCAACCATGCGCCGCTCGCGGCGCTGGAACGTCCGCCCATGGATGAGGCCGAGGGCTATCAGGTCCAGCGCGCGCTGCACGATCTGCTGCTGGCGCATGCCGGGCCGCTGGTCGGTTACAAGATCGGCTGCACCAGCCAGGTGATGCAGGACTATATCGGCATCCCGCACCCCTGCGGCGGCGGCGTGTTCCAGAAGGGCGTGCATGACAGTGGCGCCAAGCTCGCCGCCTCCAACTATGTCCGGGTCGGCGTCGAATGCGAGATCGCGGTGCGCCTGAAGCGGGACCTTGCCGCCGGCGAGGCGCCGTTCACGGCCGAATGGGTCGGCGAGGCGGTCGAAGCCTATCATCCCGCCATCGAGATCGTCGACGGCCGCTACGTGAAGTGGGAGACGATGGGTGCCCCGACGCTGATCGCCGACGATTTCTTCGCCGCTGGCTGCGTGCTGGGCCCGTCGGTTCCGCGTTCGTCGGTGCCGGACCTTAAGGCGGTCAAGGGCCGGGCCATCCTCAACGGCGAGGAGGTCAGCCACGGCACCGGCGCCGACGTGCTCGGCCACCCCCACAACGCGCTCGCCTGGCTCGCCAATCATCTCGCCGCCGAAGGCAAGGGGCTGCACGCGGGGCAACTCGTGCTCACCGGCAGCCTGGTCAAGACGCTGTGGCTGAAGGCCGGCGACAAGGTGCGGATGGAGCTGGAGGGCCTGGGGGCGGTGGAGGCGGAGTTTACGTGAAGGGCGCAAGGATCCGTCCGCGGTCATTGCGAGCGTAGCGAAGCAATCCAGAATCTCTCCGCGGCGGCAGCCTGGATTGCTTCGTCGCAGGAGCTCCTCGCAATGATGCAGTGTGAGGAGGCGGTGTCACTTCTTCCTTGAGACCCCCATTCGCGGACACACCTTTGCATTCTCGCGGCTGTTTCGCCCGAGCTTTGCTGTGTTCTCTTGCCCTCCTGAAGATCAAGAAGGCGCAGGGAAGGCCGGGTACCGGCTGGCACCCGAAGTCCCGCGTGTGCTCAAGAAGCGCGCACGGGATGGACGACAGGTGATGCCGGTCGCCCGGCCTTCCCTGCGCGATGGTTTTCACGGTGTCCTTCGTGCTCTCCTCGGGGAGCGATGCACTATTGCCCCCGTCGCCTTGCGGGAATGCTGATGCGCGCACCGGTTGGCCGCCACATCACCGCAAGACTTGACGCACAGACCCCGGGCGTCGGGACCACACGACTTCTCCGTCCGCGCACGTCCTCGCTGGGTTCTCCACGGCTGGCGTGCGCTCACCGTCGAGACCATTCGAAGACGCTGTCAGCGCCGTGTCGTATCGCGCCTGTCGCTGCTCACGGGTTTCCCCGCCCTGCAACCTGCCATGCACGCCGACGCCGTCGCGGCCACCGCATCCCATCCCGCGTTCGTGACGATCGCGATACGCCCTCTTGTGAGATAGAACAAAACGGGAACATAATGAGGTGGCCCGAGCCTGTCAACAAGAATTTCTAAAATCCGAAAAATACATGCGGCCTCCGGCAGGGGAGCTACCGGAGGCCGCGTCGTACATCGTCGTTCGCGCCTAGGTTCGCGAACACGATGTGGGAGCTCTTGAAGAGGCTTAGAAGGGCAGCAGCACGTCCATGACCTGCTGGCCGTAGCGCGGTTGCTGCACGTCCATGATCTGGCCGCGGCCGCCATAGGCGATGCGGGCCTGGGCGATTTTGGTGGAGTCGATGGTGTTGTCGCTCTGGATGTCCTCAGGGCGCACGATGCCGGCTACGATCAACTCGCGGATCTCGTAGTTGACGCGGATCTCCTGCTTGCCTTCGACGACCAGGTTGCCGTTCGGCAACACTTGGGTGACTACGGCGGCGACGTTGGTTTGCAAAGCTTCCTTGCGGTCGACGCTGCCCTTGCCCTCGCTTGAAGAGGTCGAGTCGGCGGTCAGGATGCGGCCGGGCAGGATCTTGTTGGCCTGGGTGATGGTCTTGGCGCCGATGAAGTCGGTGATTCCCGAATCTTCCTTGTTGGTGCGGCTGCGCGAGGTGTCGTTCTCGATGTTGGCCTTGTCCGTGATGTTGACGGTCACGGTCAGGAGGTCGCCGACCTGGCGGGCGCGCTGGTCCTTGAAGAAGGCACGGCTGCCGTTGCGCCACAGCGAGTTCGGATTGTAGGAGGCAACTTCCGGCTTCGGCATCGGCATCTGCACCGGCTTGTAGCCGGGCTGCGTCGTCGGATTGTCGATTGCCGACAGCTTCGGCTGCTCGCCGATCTGCGACAGGCGGTCGATCGAGGAGCAGCCGCCCAGCGCGCAGGAGGTCAGCAGCAGGGCAGAGATCGCGATGCGACGAAGGCGGAAAGCCGAACTGAACGTGGACATGACTTACTCTGACTTGGCTTGAGCTTGCGAGACGCGAGCTTGAGGGATCTGGGCTTCTGCGATCTGGGCCGGCGACGCGGGGGCCTGCACCAGGTTCCGGAGGAGAGCTGCGGTGTCGACGGGGGCCGGCGCTTTATCGCGCTTGAGCGAGGAGGTCTGCTCGACCGCGGGGACCATCGGTGCGGACTGGCTCGCGCCCTGGATCGTCACCTGGCCGCGGCCGGTGACGACCCCGGTCAGGGTGCGCTTGGATTGCAGATTGAGCACGCTGACGGTGTCGCCCTCGGCGCCGCTCTCGATCGCCTTGCCGCGCGTGGTGAGGTAGAGGCCGGGCGCCTGGAAGATAACGGTCACGGCCTGATCGCGCACCACGAAGTCGGGCTTGACGATGTCGGCGGCACGGAGCGGCGTGCCTGCTCGCATCGCCCGGCGCAGCTGCATGCCGACGCTGCGCTCGCGCGAGGCCGGCTCGCCGGTGACCTCGGCCTTCGGCCGGCGTTCCAGCGCGACGTCGGAGGACTTCAGCGTATCGGCACGGTCGATGTCGCGCGTCAGCACGGCCACTTCCACCATCTCGATCGCGGTGCCGGAGAAGCGCAGCTTGGTCGGGGTCGGATTGTTGTCGTTGGCGATCTCGAAAGCGAGGTCGAAACGGCCGCTGCGGGCATCGTAGCGGGTCGCCACCGGCTGCATCGCACCGCTGTTGGAGGCATCGAGGCGCATCTCGGTGACTCCGCGGTCGAAGGTGACGGCGATGTTGGCGGCGTCGCCGAGGCCGAAGCGGCGCTCGAGCGCCGAGGCGACGGCGTTTTCCAGATCCTTGCTCGCCAGCGTGCGGGCGAGGCGGGTGACCTGGACCTCCTTGATGTCGCCGGTCATCACGCCGATCACCTGCTTGGCGCGGAGCACTGACAGCACCTGCGCGACCGGCAGCGCGCCGGTGGTGCCGAGATCGGGCGAGCGGTAGACCGGGACCAGCGCGGCCGATCCGGCGTTGTCGATGAGATCGCCGACCCGCACCACGTCCGAGGTCACGGTGACGCTCGCGCGCAGCGTCGGCGAGGCGATGAAATCGTCCGCGGCCGCGGCCGGCGAGGCCAACGCGAGCAGGGCGGAGATCGTGGCGAGGGCGGTGCGGATCATCGTCATTGCCTCAGCGGAACAGCGCCGTGGTCGATTGCATCATCTGGTCGGCGGCGCTGATCACCTTGGCGTTCATCTCGTAGGCGCGCTGGGCGGCGATCAGGTCGCTCATCTCCGAGACGACGTCGACATTGGCCTGCTCGAGGCTGCCTTGCGTGATCTTGCCGTAGCCCTCGCCGTTCGCGGTGCCGTCCTGCGGCGGGCCGGACGAGGGGGTCTCGGTGAACTGGTTGCTGCCGACCGGCTGCAGGCCGGCCTTGTTGATGAAGCGCGTTACGCCGATCTGGCCGACGATCGAGGAGGTCGAGGAGCCCGGCAGCGTCACCGAGACCTGACCCTGCTCGCTCACCGTGATGCCGGAGGCGTTGTTCGGGATCGTGATCGTCGGCTGCACTGGATTGCCCTGGGCGGTGACGACGCGGCCCTGATTGTCCATCTGGAAGGTGCCGTCGCGGGTGTATTGGTAGGTGCCGTCGGGCATCAGGATCTTGAAGAAGCCTTCGCCGGAGATCGCGAGGTCGAGGTCGTTGCCGGTCTGCGACAGGGTACCCTGCGTCATGCTGCGCGGCGTGCCGACGGTCTTGACGCCGCCGCCGATATCGACGCCGACGGGCAGGATGGTGCCCTGGTCCGAGGCCTGCGCGCCGACGCGGCGCACATGCTCGTAGATCAGGTCCTGGAACGCCGCGGTCTGCTTCTTGAAGCCGGTGGTGCGCAGGTTGGCGATGTTGTTGGAGATCACCTGAACGTTGAGTTCCTGTGCCGCCATTCCGGTCGCTGCGGTGTGAAGTGCCTGCATCTCAGTTCTCCCTCAATCAGGCCGGAACGTCGGCGAGCTTCTCGATCGCCGATTTGTGGAGGTCGCTCTGCTGCTGGAGCAGGTTGGCGATGGCGGTGTAGCTGCGCATGACCTCGACCATGCGGGTCATCTCGCCGACCGAATTCACGTTCGACTTCTCGATGTAACCCTGCTCCACGGTGGACTTGGTGGCGGGCTGCTGGGTCGCGGAGCCGGTGTCATAGAGATTGGCGCCGAGCTTGGTCAGCTTGGCCGGATCGTCGAACGACACCATGCGGATCTTGCCGCGGATCGAATCGGTCTTGGCGGTGCCCTCGAGCACCGTGATGGTGCCGTCGGGGGCGATGTTGATGTCGTGGTCGGTCGGCTGGAAGGTGATCGGGCCGCCGGTGCCGAGCACGAGGTTGCCGTCGGAGTTGACGAGCTGGCCGGTAGAGTTGAGCGAGAACTTGCCGTCGCGGGTGTAGCGCTCGCCGCCATTGACCTGCACCGCGAAATAGGCGTCGCCGCTGATCGCCATGTCGAGCGGGTTCTTGGTCATCTCCATCGGCCCCGGGCCGACGTCGCGGAAGGTGCCGCGGTCCTGCACATAGGAGACACGGCGGTCGGCGCCGACGAAATTGTCCTCACGCGCGTTCGAGTTGAGAAACTCCTCGAACAGCGAATGATCGGCCTTGAAGCCGTTGGTGTTGGCATTGGCGACGTTGTTGGCGATGACATCCATCTGCCGTTCCAACGTCATCTGTCGTGACAAGCCGATCAGAAGCGCGTTCTGCATCGGAAATCTCCCCTGAGTGAGATCTGCCATTTCGCTCTCCCAAGCGCCTTGGCGGACCCCGTGAACGAGGCCGTCGGGTTCTCCCAAACCGTTCGGTCTCGGCCCTCTCTGAGCGAAAGCCGTGCCAACCTGGAAAAGTTCGCGATTTCAATGTCTTGCCGAATTTCGAGGGGCGCAGGAGGGCGGCAGAAAGGTTCTGTTAGCCATGTCTGCCCGGCAGATTTTTCCTAGCGGAAGCCCGATCGAAAGATTCCGTTAACCATTATTACCGTAGCGTTTGCCGTGAAGAGGAGCGCGTTGCGCCGGGGCATTTGTATCGCGTCACTGTCTTGAGGCTTCGCTCTTTCGACCCCTTTGAGAGATCCGGGCGCGGCGACCATGGCAGAGAACGAAGCGGAAGGCGGCGCAGCCGCCGAGGGCGCGGAAGCCGCTCCGCCCAAGAACAAGCTGAAGCTCATCATCATGGCCGTCGGCCTGCTCGCCGTCCTCGGCGGCGGCGCTGCGACCTGGTTCTTCTTCTTCCGTCACGGTGACGAGGAGCATCATGCCGAGGTCGCCCCACCGCCGAAGCCGCCGGCCTTCGTCGACGTCCCCGACATGATGGTCAACCTCGCCGGCGCGCCGGGCGAGCGCGTGCAATATCTGCGGCTGAAGATCGTGCTGGAGCTGAAGGAAGAGAAGCAGATCGAGGCGATCAAGCCGACGATGCCGCGCGTCACCGACATCTTCCAGACCTATGTGCGCGAGCTGCGCCCCTCCGACCTCAACGGCTCCGCCGGCATCTTCCGCCTCAAGGAGGAATTGACCAAGCGCGTCAACGCAGCGGTCGCCCCGGTCCAGGTCAGCGCGGTGCTGTTCAAGGAAGTCGTGGTCCAGTGATGGCGCTGCGGGAGGCAACGGGCTAGCGTCATGGCCGGCAACGAGCAAATGGACCAGGATGCGATTGCCGCTCAATGGGAGGCGTCGCTCGATTCCGAGGATCCCGCGGAGGCCGCAAAGGCTGCCGCCGAAAACGAGCTGTCGGAGACCATGGCCCTGCAATGGGCGGCCATGGTCGAGGACGGCAGCCGCGATCTCGGAAGCGGCAAGAACTCCGGCGAGCGGGTGCTGTCGCAGGAGGAGATCGACAATCTCCTCGGTTTCACCGTCGGCGACGTCACGCTCGACGATCATTCCGGCATTCGCGCCATCATCGATTCGGCGATGGTCTCCTACGAGCGTCTGCCGATGCTCGAGATCGTCTTCGACCGCCTGGTGCGGCTGATGACGACGTCCTTGCGCAATTTCACCTCCGACAACGTCGAAGTCTCGCTCGACCGCATCACCTCGGTGCGTTTCGGCGACTACATGAACTCGATCCCGCTGCCCGCCGTCCTCACCGTCTTCAAGGCCGAAGAGTGGGAAAACTTCGGCATGGCGACGGTCGATTCCAACCTGATCTATTCGATGATCGACGTGCTGCTCGGCGGCCGCCGCGGCACCAGCCAGCTCCGCATCGAGGGCCGGCCCTACACCACGATCGAGACCGAGCTGGTCAAGCGGCTGGTCGAGGTGGTGCTGGCCGACGCCGAGCAGGCGTTCCGGCCGCTGTCGCCGGTGACCTTCACGATCGACCGGCTCGAGACCAACCCGCGTTTCGCCGCGATCAGCCGTCCCGCCAATGCCGCGATCCTGGTGCGCCTGCGCATCGACATGGAAGACCGCGGCGGCAATATCGAACTCCTGCTGCCTTATGCGACCATCGAGCCGATCCGGGGCGTCCTGCTCCAGATGTTCATGGGCGAAAAATTCGGCCGCGACCCGGTCTGGGAAGGCCATTTCGCCACCGAGATCGTGCAGGCCGAGATCGCCGTCGATGCCGTGCTCTACGAGGCCGACATCCCGCTCAAGCAGCTGATGCGGCTCAAGGTCGGCGATACGCTGCCGCTGGACATGCGCGCCGACGCCAACGTCACCGTGCGCTGCGGCGACGTCACGCTGACCGAAGGGCGGATGGGCCGGGTCGGCGACCGCGTCGCGATCCGCGTGACGAAACCCCTGCGCAAGCCAAGTACGACACTTGCGATGTTCGAGAAGGTGGACGAGCAGAACAAGATGATGGAGGCCCCATGAACCACTCCCTGGGAATGGCGATCGAGACGCTGGTGGCTATCCTGCTGATGCTGACGATCGTCTACTGCGTCATGCTCAACAAGCGGCTGACGCGGCTGAAGGCGGACGAGCATTCGCTGAAGGCGGTGATCGGCGAGCTGATCACAGCGACCGAGATCGCCGAGCGCGCGATCGGGGGGCTGAAGCTCGCCGTGCGCGACGTCAACGAGAACCTCGGCAGCCAGCTCGCCGCGGCGACACAGATGTCGGACCAGCTCTACAAGCAGCTCGGCGAAGCCGACAACGTGGTGCGGCGCCTGTCCAAGATCGCGATCGCCGCGCGCCCCGTCACCACCTCGGAAGCGGTTGCCGCGCCCGCGGCCAAGCCCTCGACCGCGAAGGCTGTGGCAGCTGCGGCCGAAGCCTTCTCCGAACGCCGACGATCCAACGGTCTTGCCGCATGAAGTCAGGGCATGAAATCCTTTCGTAACATCCGCGTCATCCCGGTCGTCCTGGTTGCCGTCGCGGGCCTCGCCACGCTGAAGGTGGCGGGCCTCGTGATCAATGGCGGCTATGTCTTCGACTACAAGCCGAGCCAGACCAAGAAATCCTGGGGGCAAGAGAACCTGAATTTCCCGACCGGCCGCGAGGAACCGGAGATCATCACCGGCTCGACCCACGGCGAGCCGAAGGAGGCGCCCAAGCCCGCCGCCCCCGAGACCAAGCCGGAAGGCACCGTGGTCAAGGTCGACGAAGCCCAGCCGCAGGTCTCGGCCTCCGAGCGCGCGATCCTCGAGCGGTTGCAGGCGCGTCGCCAGGAGATCGAGGCCCGCCAGCGCGAGATCGACATCCGCGAAAGCCTGCTCAAATCGGCCGAGAAGCGCATCGAAGGCAAGGTCGAGGAAATGAAGGCGGTGGAAACCCGCATCTCCGCGACGCAGGCCGAGCAGAAGGCCGCCGAAGCCCAGCGGATGAAGGGCCTCGTGACCATGTACGAGGGCATGAAGCCCAAGGACGCCGCACGGGTGTTCGACCGGCTGGAGATGGGCGTCCTGATCGAGATCGCCTCGGCCATCGCACCGCGGAAGATGTCGGACATCCTCGGACTGATGTCGTCGGAGGCCGCCGAGAAGCTGACGGTCGAGATGGCCCGCCGCGCCAATGGCGGCGGCGACCAGTCGGCTTCGGCCGCGGACCTGCCCAAGATCGACGGCAAGCCGACGCAAAAGCCGAATTGAGGACGCGAGGCGAACAGTGCTATCGCGACCGGACGCGTTGTGGCGTCGACGTTCGACTGGAGCCCAGCGAGAGGCCTTGCGTGCCTAATTCGCGAAGACCTGTTGCACCCTGCGAACAGGCGGGCGCAACTGCTTCTCCACCCGAGGAAGAGTATCTACCTGCTGCTTGATCGGCGGCGCCTCTGTGACGCGAGTCACGAGCTGCAGGGTGCTATGGCAACAGGAGCACTCAAATGTTTTCAGGGCATATCCGCTGGCGATCGGAACGATCGCTACGACCGCTCTTGCCCTGCTACACACAATGCAACCGGCTTCTCCGTTCATTGATTACCCCCAAAAGCTAACCAATGCGATTCGCATCGCCGAGGTCACATCTGATTCAGAGTCGCGCGCGAACCGCAACGTCCCGAAGGTTGTGAGAGTGCGCGCCCGGCAACTCGGATCGAACTCCCGCGGCGGATGCAGTCGAACCAGGCGGCACCCTCTGAGACTGCGATGAGTTGACGCGCGCAGGTGTGAAGTGGCGTACAGTTGCGCTCAAGCCGCGGTCCTACGCTTCGGCCGTTCGCAATCGGCAGCGCAGGAGGAGGTCATGAACTACTCGTCCGCAGCGGAGCGCGTCATTGAGGCCGTCAACCGGCTGCTCATAGCGGCGATGACATCAGCGTGGACATCCGCCCTAAGCCATCAGCATGCAGCGCCGCCGGAAGTTGACGACGGCAACGATGATGGATCTTCCCTCGACGAGCAGAACTCCTCGGCGCCGGAAGGCGCCGACAAGCAACACTGAAGACGCAATCGACTTGAGCGTCATACGATCAGATCGTGCAACACATGGCCGTGAACTGTTCCTGCCTCGTGAGGTGGGTCAACATCGGATGGCGACGTTTCAGGCATGAACGCCAGCTCGGCCCCATGGAATCCCTCAGCCTGCTCGTGCTGACCGACGAAGTCCGACAGACGTTCCAACACTGCGCTGTGCAGTGAGCCCGGCGAAGCGTCATCTATAAACTGGAACGAGCCGCCGAGCTGCTGCGGATCGGCAGGTTTGGATCCAGACGCTCCCTGGGACGGGTTGTGCTGCTCCGCCTCGCTTGACGGCAAATGGTTGGCGCCGCCGGTCGCTGACTTCAGGAGGCTTGGGTTCAGGAGGCTTGGGTTGAGCGTCCTGTCTGCCGTTTCATCGCCGGTATGACCATGGGCATGAGCCGCCTTGGCGGCGCTTCCCGGTGGCAAGGTGCCGTCATCAGCATCGCTCCCCGGCGCAAACCTGCCCCCGGCGTGGTGTTCGGCAGCGTCATGGGCAAAATTCAGCATGGCGATCGGAACGTCTGGAACCTGGCCGCTCGCGGCAATCGTGCCGCTTTTGCCAGCCGTTGTGGCTGCGTCGAACCCGGTCAGGTTGTTGAAGACAAAGCTGGTCTCCATGTGTGTGACCATGTGCTGCACGAGCACGGCCAGCGCGGCGGCAGGGGGAGGTGCCGCGTCGCTGTGGGGCGTTTCGATCGCGAGCGTTTGCACGTCGCCTGAACTGGGGAAGCTGGAATAGTCGCTCGCTGCGATCTGGTCCCAGCTCGGATCGAGGCTGGAGGCCGGGTCGGTTGATTGAATTGTCGAACTCCCCGCAGCGAGAAGCGTGCCGTCGCCGCTGCCGACATCGGACGAGACTTCGGAAGTGGTCGTCGTCACGGCGGTCGCGTCACCCTGCGCGGTTGCGGTGAGGTCGAGCAGATCGCCGGCTACCGCCATCACCGGTGCGGCTGCCGGCGCCGTGATGAAGTCCGACGCGTCGATGGTTGCAACCCCCTGCAAATGAATTTCGAGCAGACCGGAATCGCCGACATGCAGGGTCTGATCCGTCGGATTGACGTACACGATCGTTTGATTCGCCGCGCTGTCATAGAGCCAGGCGATCGTATGTGCCGGCACGGCCGTGCTGCTTGAGCTCAAGGCCAATATGACAAACCCAAGCGCGCCAAAAGCAGTCAGGTCGATCTTGTCAGCCCCCGAGGCGAAGTCGGTGATGGTGTCGTACTGGTTTGCGTTGGAATCAGCCACGAACAAATAAGCGAAGCGGTCGTTGCCATTGCTGCCGGTGAGTTGATCCGCACCAAAACCACCGGTTATGACGTCATTGCCGTTGTTGCCGTTGATTGTATCGCTGCCCGAGCCGCCGTAGATCACGTCATCCCCATCGTTGCCCTTGATGGTGTCATCGCCTGAGCCGCCATAGAGAACGTCGGCTTTGCCCGTGCCGTTGACGGTATCGCTGCCCGCTCCCGCGTAGATGATCTGACCTGTGTCGCCGCCGCCGGCGATGGTTTCGTTCCCCGGCGTTCCATACACGTTCGGAGGATCGGAGATCACTGCAGATCCGGTGGCCAGGTTATCAAAATCGTTGGGGTCTGCGTCGCTGGCGCCATGAATGGCGACGGTCACCGTCTGCGTCGTACCGTCGATGGCAGTTACCGTGAACGTGTCGGTCAACGTGTCGCCGACGTCGAGCGCCTGAACCACGCTGTTGTTGTTATCAAGGGTGTAAGTCCATACGCCGGCTGCGGTCATCGTGAACGTGCCGTATCCACCGTCGCTTGCTGTCGAAGAGACTGCGGTGAACGTGTTCGGCACGTTGTCGACGTCCGTATCGGTGAGCGTGCCCGTCGCGATGGGAGCGCCAGGTGAGAAAGTTCCTGCCTCGGTCACCGAGCCGGTCGTGGTGCCAGAAATGAGGGCCGCGTCGTTGCTGCCCTGAATGGTGATCGTCACCACCTGCGGCGTGCCGTCGAGGGTTGTGACAGTGAAACTGTCGGTGAGCGTACCGCCGACATTGAGCGCCTGCACCGCGCCGCTCGCGTTGTCGAGCGTGTAGGTCCACACGCCGGCGGCGGTTAACGTAAAAGTGCCATACCCATTCGTGCTTGCCCTCGGCGAACTCACCGCGGTGAAGGTATTAGGCGCATTGTCGACGTCGGCGGCAGAGAGCGTGCCCGTTGCGCTCGGGCTGCCGGGTGTCGCATTGGCGATGCCGCCCGCCTCAGTCACCGAGCCGGCCGTGGTGCCTGAAACGATGGCAGCATCGTTGGTGCCATGGATGGTGACCGTCACGACTTGGGCAGTTCCGTCCAGAGTGGTCACTGTGAACGTATCGGTTAGTGTCTCGCCGGTGTTGAGCGCCTGCACCGCAGCGTTGACATTGTCGAGCTCATAGGTCCACACGCCGGCTGCCGTCATGGTGAAGGTGCCGTAGCCGGCGGCGCTCACCGTTGGCGCGGCGACTGCCGTGAAAGCATTTGCGGTCGTGTCGACGTCCGTGTCGGTGAGGATGCCGGTCGCGGTGGGCGTGCCGGGGTTTGCATTGGCGAGGCCGCCAGCCTCGATCACTGCGCCGGTCGTCGCGCCGGAGATGATCGCGGCGTCACTGGCTCCGTGGATCGTGATCGTCACCACTTGGGCGGTGCCTCCGATCGTGGCCACCGTAAAGTTGTCGGTGAGCGTGTCGCCGGCATTGAGCCGCTGCACGGCGGGATTGGCGTTGTCCAAAGTGTAGGTCCACACGCCGGACGCTGTCATCGTGAAGGTGCCGTAGCCACCGGTGCTGGTGGTTGGCGAACTCACTGCCGTGAACGTATTGGGCGGATCGTCGACGTCGGTATCAGAAAGGGTGCCGGTCGCAATCGGCGTGCCGGGCGCTCCATTGTCTATGCCGCCAGCCTCGATGGTCGAACCGGTCGTGTCGCCAGAGATGATTGCAGCGTCGTTGACACCGTTGATGATGATTGTGAACGTCTTGCTCGCAGAGTTGAGGCCGTCGGAAACCGTGATGACGAAATCGTCGGTCGAGGGCGCCTTCAGTGCGTTGATCGCGACGCTGTTAGGCACGAACGTGTAGGCGCCGCTCGTACTGTTGACGTAGAGCGTCCCGTACGGACTTGGCTTCGACAGATCGTATGTCACTCCGCCGAGGATCGTCTCGCCGGCGGCCGCCCCTATGACACCAAAGGTCAGCTTGGCGCCGCTGCTGGTGCTGCTGGCGGCGAAAACTCCGCTCGTCGGAGTGAATGTATCAAACACCACCGTATCGAGCTCGGTTGGCCCCGCTCCGGTGCTGAGCGTCGGCGGCACAGGGTCGAAAACGGGAATAACGAATGGTGACACTGGGGCCAGCAGGTTCTGCGGCGTGGGCGCATCGGACGGAATGAAATTGATTGGCTGCAGCGACAGGGATTTGACAAAGGGTGGTGTGCTCGATCCGTGTGGACCTTGCCCGTCGGTGAGATTGGCGAGCACGTCCTGCTGAGCGGCGCGCAACTCGTCCATGCGAGCGGACGTGTTCGTGACCTGGTTGACGCTGATGGTTGATCCCACCTTCTTGATGACGATCGTCTCGCCGGGATCTTCGACGATGATGTGCTGCGGGATCCGCTCCTTGGTCACGAGCTCGAATGCACCGTGCGCAAGGTCCTTGTAGGTGATGGAATCGTCATCCAGGAATGTGATATCCGGATCCGCCGCCTCGGCGTCTTGCGCGGCCGAGAAAGTCAATGCTGCAAGCGTCAGCATCCCGAAGCCGCCCGCGTGCCCCCGGGCGCGAATGCCTGCAATGGGCGTATTCAGCTGGAGCGCCCCGGCTTGTGCCAGCCGGCCTGGTGCGAAACTGAAGCTTCCTCGGGTCACGTCGAACAGGGCTGCAAGTGGCGTGCCTTCGGCGTCGAAGACGAACTCGCTCAGCTCAACGCGAGTGCCGCAGCCGAGATTGAAGAAAGTACCGTCGATGAAGCGAATTGTGATCTGTCCGTCGGCATCGGTTTCCAGCACGTCGCCCCGGTAGATAGGCGCACCAGCCACCGCCTGTGTAGCGATGCCGCTCGCTCCCGTAAGCGTACAGCGACCGAGTACTGTCGGAATATGGCCGATGAGTTCGACGGGCAGGGCCATGACGGCCCCGTTATCAACCTGGATGCCGGATGCAACTAGCATGGCTCGACCTCGCCTTGTGTAATCGGCGTGCTGCCATGCTCGGGTCCTCGCCAAGGCAAAAAAGTTCTTGGCGCCGGCAGCCCGAAGGCTCGCCCGCCGAAATAATCAAGTCTGATCGAGAGAGATGCATGGCGCGGGGACAACGATGGGCACCGCCATTCCCCGCCGTGCCCCCTCCCACCAATGTGATTAAATTGACAAACCGGACGTATTTAATTTGTGGCGTTTGCGAAGCGCCGGATATAAATTAAGTCGATTAATAAAAATAAACAACAATTATATTTATTGTAGTTGCGCTGCGCGGGTCAGAAAATGGGCCGCTGATAGCGGCCGGTTCTTCTCAGAAAGGGGGAGGGCATGTGCAGACCTACGAAAGCCGCGCTGGCCGCAGGCCTCGTTGTGGCGCTTGCCTGTTTCTTGCCGGGTGCAGCTCAAGCGCAAATCGATTCCGCCAAGCCCGCCGTCGCCACCTCGTCATCGAAACCGATTGGGAAGGTGGTGGTGGCCACCGGCTCGGTCACGATCGAACATGCGGGCGCAGTGATCGTTCAGGCAAATGTCTCGGGTGACCCCGTCCGGGCCAATACGGGTGATCCCGTATATCTTGGTGATGTGGTGCAGACCGGGGCCGACGGCCGGGTCGGCATCAACTTCACCGACGGCAGCTCGTTCAATCTATCGAGCAACGCCCGCATGGCATTGGATCATTATGTGTATGAGCCGGCCGGCAAGTCCAATGCGAGCCTATTCAATCTCGCCAGGGGAACGTTCACCTTTGTTGCAGGCAGCGTCGCAAAGACAGGCGACATGAAGGTCGATACCCCCGTCGCCACGCTCGGGATCCGGGGCACGACGCCGCATATCGAGATTGCGGATGATGGGTCGGTCAGATTCTCGACCTTGATCGAAGAGGGCCAGAGCAAGCTCCTGAAGAAGCCGCCGACATCCGCGGCGCCGGAGCCCGATCGAAGCAGCAATCGAAGGCTCAACATCTGTCGAGGATGCTGAGAAACTCGCTTGGTTCGAAGCCGCCGGGTGCTTGCAGCGCCGGCCGGGGAGAGATGAGCAGTGGGGCTTCGTTCACTGTCGGACTCGACACGTGGTGTGAAAATGACCGCAAGAGGCAATTTCATCCAGGCCGTGATGCTCACTCTTATGCTTGTGCTGTCCAGTTCGTCGGGCTGGGCGCAGAAGCAGAAGGGCAGCTCCCTCAAGACGATTGAACTGTGTAACGGCTCAGACGTCTCACCCGAAGCTCGGATCGATGGCTGCACGGCGTTCATCGAAGCGGGCGAGGGAGCGCTGAACGGCTTCGTTGTCGCCTACAACAACAGGGGGAATGCCTATAGCGCTAAAGCCGACTACGAACGCGCGATCAAGGATTTCCTCGAAGCGACCAGGCTTGACCCGAACTATGCGAAAGCCTTCAACAACCTCGGCGTGGCCTATCTGAGAACGGGCGCGCACGATCTAGCGATCAGCGCTTTTGAGGAGGCGCTCAAGCTCAACCCGAATTATGGCGCTGCCTATGCCAACCGCGCGGCAGCCTACCTGAAGGCGAACGCGTACGATCGTGCCGCGCAGGACTATGACGAGGCAATTCGCCTTGATCCGAAGCTGGAGGCGGCGCGGAGCGGCCGCTGTTGGACCCGAGCCGTCCTTGGCGCTTTGCAGGCTGCGCTGGGAGACTGCGATATTGTGCTTCGATCGGAAACAAACAACGCGGCAGCATACGACTCGCGAGCTCTTATAAATCTGAAAATGGGGCAATTCTCCGCGGCTATAGATGACTACAACTCAGCGCTGCGGTTCGCCCCCAAGCTTGCTAGCGCGCTGTACGGCCGAGGGCTTGCCCGCTTCAAGCTCGGCGACACGGATGGTGGCCAAAGCGATATGTCGGCGGCTAAGAGGATCGACGCTCGAATCGACGAAGCCTTTGTCCGCTATGGGATGCCGTGATGGGACTGGCCAATTCCCGGGCAGGACCGTTGTGCAAGCGTTAACAAGTCCTTAACCATCGGCGTCTCAAATTCAAATACGGCGGATCCGTCGACGCTCGATGCGGCACGGCGTGCTGCCTCAAGAGCAAATCAAGATATAGCATTAACAAGTCCTTAATTGGCGAGACCTACAGTCGACGGCAGGGGCCGGCATCAGGACCGGCGTCGACCGACGAAACGGAAGAAATGCCGCCAATGGCGCGAGAGGCTGCCGCTGGATTTGTGTCGCGAGCCTGCGCTTTCGTGCCGGGCCTGTCGCGTCATGTCCGAAACGCGGGCGCGCTGGCGGTCTGCCTGCTGATCGGCCTTGGTGCGCCTGCCCGGGCGGCCGATCCCGTCAGGGGCGAGGCGACGTTTTCGGCCGGCGGCGGCTTTGCCCGTCTCGTCATCAAGCTCGGCGAGGACGTTCCCTCCGAGGTGGCGACCGCGGGCTCCATCCTCATCATCCGCTTCGACCGGCCCGTCGACGTTCCCGTCGACCGCGTGCCGGAAGGCGCGCCCGACTACATCAATTCCGCGCGCCGCGATCCTGACGGCAACGCCATCCGCCTGTCGCTGGCGCGGCGCGTCACCGTCAACACCATGAACGCCGGCGAGCGCACCTTCATCGACCTCTTGCCCGAGGGTTGGAAGGGGCCGCCGCCGAGCCTGCCCATGGACGTCGTCAAGGAGCTTGCCGAGCGTGCGCGCATCGCCGAGCGCGCTCTGCGCGCCCAGCGCGCCGCGGCCGAGACCAGGAAGCGTCCGCCGATCCGCGTGCGTGCCTCGGTGCAGCCGACCTTCGTCCGCTTCGTGTTCGAGATGCCTGACGGTGTCGGCGTGTCCTCCGTGCTGAACGAGCAGAAGCTCACGCTGGCTTTCAACGCCAACCTCAATTTCGATCTGGCGGACGCGGTCGTCGCGGCACCGCCGAACGTCGCCTCGATCAAGCAGAAGGCCGACATCGACCAGACCAATGTCGAGATCGCCCTGATCGGCGATTCCGACGTGCATTCGTTCCGCGACGAAAAGAACTACGTCGTCGACGTGTCCTTCCAGCCCGACCGGGGCAAGACCGCCGCGACGCCCGAGGCGGCGATCGCGCAGATGAAGCCTGCCGGTCACGGATCTCAGCCTTCGCCCGACAAGCCCGCGGCCGAGAAGCCGAAGGACGCCCATCGCGAGATCGCGCCGCCGACGTCCGAGACGATCGCGCGCGAAGCCAAGATCGACGTCAAGCCCGAGGCGAAGCCGGAAGCGCCCGCCGCGATGCCGGCCGCTGAAGCGCCGAAGCCGGCGCCGGCTCCCGCGGCTGAGGCGGCGCACGCTCCGGAAGCGCCCAAGGAGGCCGTGAAGGAAGCAGCGAAGCCGGCGTCCTCCGTTGCTGAAGCTGCGGCCGCGCCGCCTAAGCCCGCGCCTGCCGAAGAGACCGCGAAGGAGCCGGTCAAAGAAGCCGCCAACGAAACGGTCAAACCTGCGCAGCAGCCCACGATCGCCGGCGTCGATGCGCGCCGCGACAGCGACGGCTTGCGCGTGACGTTCCCGATTCAGGTCGCAACGGCCGCGGCCGCGTTCCGCCGCGGCGACACTGTCTGGCTGGTGTTCGATACACCGAAGCCGATCGATGTCGAGGCGATCCGCACCAAGGGCGGCGCGATGATCGGCGAGGTCGGCCGCATTCCGCTCGACAAGGGGCAGGCGGTGCGCATCCGTCTCACCCGTCCGCTGGTCTACTCGCTGGCGAGCGAGGAGGTCGGCAAGGAGACCAACTGGCTGCTGACGCTGGCCGACAAGATCCAGTCGACGCCGCTGCCGCTGATGATGTCGCGCAACATCACCGACCCCGCGCTCGCCAACATCGCGATCCCCTTCGCCAATCCGGGCCAATTGCACAAGCTCACCGATCCCGACGCCGGCGACATGCTCTATGTCGTCACCGCGCAGCGGCCGGTGCGCGGCTTCATCAAGCGGCAGGACCTCGTCGATCTCTCGCTGCTGGAATCCGCGCACGGCATCGCGATCCGGCCGAACTCCGACGAGGTCGGCGTCGAGGTCGGCTCCGACAAGGTGATCCTCGGCAAGAAGGGCGGATTGACGCTGTCGCCGGTCGACATCTCGGCCGAGCGGGCGCCGACCGCGGTGCGCCCGGTCTTCAGCCCCGAAGGCTGGCGCAAGGGCCAGTCGGAAAACTTCATCGCGCGCCAGAGCGAGCTGATAACGGCGATCTCGGCCGTCGAGCCGGCGCTGCGCTCGCTGCCGCGGCTCGACCTCGCGCAGTTCTACATGTCGCGCGCGATGTATCACGAGGCTAAGGCCGTCACTGACGTCATGCTGACCGATCCTCTCAACAAGGAGGAGAGCGGCGCGCTGATCATGCATGCGATCGCCAATATCCTGATCGGCCGGCCGGCGCAGGGCCTGAAGGACCTCGCCAATCCCGTGATCGGCAACAGCCACGATTCCCAGCTCTGGAAGGCACTCGCCTTTGCGCGTCAGGGCAAATGGGCGGACGCGCGCGAGAAATTCAAGAACGTCGAATTCGCCATCGCCTCGCTGCCGCTCGACATCCAGCGCATCGTGACGATGGACGCGATGCGCGCGTCCCTCGAGGTGAAGGATTATGCCGGCGCCTCCAAGCGCCGTAGCGAGCTCGAGGTGGTCGGCGTCTCGCCCGAGGCGGCGCCCGGCTTCGCCGTGCTGCGCGGCCGGCTCGCCGAGGCGCTCGGCCACGACAAGGACGCGCTCGACGATTACAAGTTCGCAGTCGCCTCGGCCGACCGGCCTGCGGCGGCGGAGGCCAAGCAGCTCGAGGTCGCGCTGCGCCAGAAGCGCGACGAGATCGGCAAGGAAGACGCGCTGCGCGAGCTCGAGACCCTGTCCATGACCTGGCGCGGCGACTCGATCGAGGTCAAGACGCTCCAGATGCTGTCGCGGATGTATGCCGAGAGCGGGCGCTACCGCGACGCGCTCACCGCGGCACGCACCGCGACGCGGCTGCAGCCGAACGCGGAAGCCTCCCGGCAGGCGCAGGATCTCGCCTCCGAGCTGTTCACGCAGATCTTCTTAGGGCCGAAGGGCGACGAGCTGCCGCCGGTCGAAGCGCTCGGCATGTTCTACGAATTCCGCGAGCTGACGCCGATCGGCCGTCGCGGCGACGAGCTGATCCGCCGGCTCGCCGACCGTCTCGCTTCGATCGATCTGCTCGACCAGGCCGCCGAGCTCTTGCAATACCAGGTCGACCATCGTCTCGAAGGCGCCGCGCGTGCCCAGGTCGCCGCGCGCCTTGCCATGATCTATCTCGCCAACCGCAAGCCTGACATGGCGATCACAGCGTTGCGCGCGAGCCGCATCAGCGATCTCTCCGGCGAGCTCAGGCAGCAGCGCCTGCTGTTGGAAGCGCGCGCGCAGAGCGACGTCGGTCGTCACGATCTCGCGCTCGACATTGTCTCCAACGTCTCCGGGCGCGAAGTGCTTCGCCTGCGCTCCGACATCTTCTGGGCGGCACGGCGCTGGCGCGAGGCCGCCGAGCAGATCGAGCTCTATTACGGCGAGCGCTTCCGCGATTTCAAGCCGCTCAACGCGGTGGAGAAGAGCGACATCATCCGCGCCGCCGTCGGCTATGCGCTCGCCGACGACTCGATCGGCCTGTCGCGCTTCCGCGAGAAATACGCGCCACTGATGAGCGAAAGCGCCGACCGTCTCGCCTTCGACATCGCCAGCAAGCCGGCCGCGGCCTCCAGCGCCGAATTCGCCGAGATCGCCAAGCTCGCCGCCAGCGTCGACACGCTCGACGGCTTCCTGCGCGAGATGAAGCAGCGTTTCCCCGACGCCACCGCCCGCGCACCAGCCGCCCCCCACGCCAAGGACGAAGCCGAGCACACCGGCTCATTGCCGATGATTCCCGTGGTGCGGCAGATCAAGATGACGCGATAGGGCCAATCAGTCGCGCCATCCGGTGGGAGAGTTGCGGGAATCTGCCACCTCACTCTCCGTCATTGCGAGCGGAGCGAAGCAATCCAGGATCTTTCCAGGATCTTTCCGCGGCGGCAGCCTGGATTGCTTCGTCGCAAGAGCTCCTCGCAATGACGTGGAGGGGGCCGGACGCTATCGCTGGGAGCGGAGAGGATGCGGGGCTGACGGTGTCTCCGAGTCCGCCGTCACCCCCCGTAACTCTGCACCAGGCTGCCCGCCACCAGCGACCAGCCGTCGACCAGCACGAAGAAGATCAGCTTGAACGGCAGCGAGATCGTCGCCGGCGGCAGCATCATCATGCCCATCGACATCAGCACCGAGGCGACGACGAGGTCGATGATCAGGAAGGGCAGGAACAACAGGAAGCCGATCTCGAAGGCGCGCTTCAGCTCGGAGATCATGAAGGCGGGGACGAGGATGCGAAGTGCGAGGTCGTCGGGGGTGGCCGGCGCCGGCTCGCCCGAGAGATCCAGGAACAGCCTGAGGTCCTTCTCGCGCACGTTCTTCTGCATGAAGCCGCGCAGGGGGACGGAGGCGCGCTGCAGCGCATCCTCGACGCCGATCTGGTTGGCGACGAGCGGGCGGATGCCGTCGTCGTAGGATTTCTGCAGGACCGGTCCCATCACGAAGAAGGTGAGGAACATGGCCAGCGCGATGATCACCGAGTTCGGCGGCGCGGTCGCCGTGCCCATCGCGGTGCGCAGCAGCGACAGCACGACCACGATGCGCGTGAACGACGTCATCATGATCAGGATCGACGGCGCGATCGAGAGCACCGTGAGCAGCGCGATCAGCTGGATCGCGCGCTCGGTGACGCCGCCGCCAGCGCCGCCGCCGAGATTGATGCTGATGTCCTGCGCATGCGCAAGGCCTGCGAGCGAGGCCGCGACTAACAGGACAGAAAGGAAAAGAACTCTACGCGGGAGGGACGGCAGCCTCACGAAGACGGCTTCGGACGGCCGAGCAGCGAGGCCATCTCGTCTTCGAGATTTTCAAAGCTGGTCTTTTCCGCGGCCGGCTTCGGCGGCGGAGCCGGTGGCGCCGGCGGCTCGCTGCGTACCGCCCGCGCGGGAGCGGACGGCGGCTCCGGCGCAACGGGAGGCGCGACCGTTTCGCCGGCGGGGCGGCGGAGCGCAGCCTCTAACCGCTGTGCCATTTCGGCGAGGTTCTGCTCGGCGCTCGACGGGCTCGCGGCGGGCGCCGGCACGGGCGGCGCCTGCGGCACGGGCGGAGGAGGCGGCGGCGGTGCAGCGGCACGCTCGGCGCGCACGGGCGGCATCTTCATCGGCTCGCTCTGGCGCGGCGGACGCGGCATCAGCGGCGGCTCGCTGCGCGGAGCGCGCGGCGGCAGCGGCTCGGGCCGCGGTTCGCGCTCGGGACGGGGCGCGATCGGCTCCGCCGTGAAGCCGGCCAGGGGATCGCTGCGGCGTTCGGCCAGCGCAGGGGCGGGCCGGCGCACCTCGTCGGCGAAGGACGGGCGCGACGGCCGCGGCGGCGGCTCGGGCATTTGCGGCTCGGGATGATCCAGCAGCTCGGGCCGCGGCGCTTCGTCGGCCCAGCCGCCGGCGTCGGGCATCGGGGCAAGGCGTGGCGGCTCGGCGGCGTTGGGACGCTGTGGCAGCTGATCGCGGCCATGCCCGGCGCGAACGATGTTGGGCTCGACGACGATGTCGGTGGGGCCGCCGATCATCAGGAGGTGCTCGACATTGTCACGCCGGACCAGCACCAGGCGGCGCCGGCCGTCGACCGCGGCGGCATCGATCACGGCAAGGCGCGGCATCCTGCCGCGCTGGGTGTTGGCGCCGAGCCGGCTGCTGGCGAATCGGCGAACCAGCCAAGCAGCGACGCCGATCAACGCCAGAACGACGATGAACGCGACGATGAAGGTGATAGGGCTGCCTTGCATACTTGTCCCCGACAAATGGCGCTTCTCTCGTGCCCATGGTCGGATGCGCCAACCACCGGCCTACGATGCCCCAAACTGCGATTTCTTAACGTCCCACGGCAAGATTTGCCGTCCCCAACTCTTAATAACCCATGAATCGCTCGATCCAAAACGACTTCTTGGCCTGTGCATGCGCCGCCAAACGGTTGGGTTAATGCTACTTTTGGAGGCGTAGCATCACGGGGACGCGGAATCGTGTCCCGCTCGGGAACATGCGTCGCGGGTCTCTTAACCAGCTGTTAACCATACACGCGGCAAATTCTGCCTAGCTGCGGACCTTAGAGGTCCGTAACAGGCGGAAGGAGCCGCGACGATGTCCATCAACGACCTCCCGGTACTGTCGGCGCTTCGCACCAAGATGCAGTGGCACCAGGAACGCCAGCGCGTCCTGTCCGAGAACGTCTCCAATTCCGACACGCCCAAATTCCGGCCGCGCGACCTGGTCGAGCCGAAACTCGACAAGGCTGGGGCCATCACCGGCTCGATGGGGCCCCTGGCGCTGACCCGCACCAGCGGTTCTCACATGACGCCGTCAGGCGCGGCTTCCGGGTTCGACCAGAACAAGAACGCGGGCTTCGAAACCCGCCCTGCGGGCAACGCCGTCAATCTCGAAGAAGAGATGATGAAGGCCGCCAGCAACCAGATGGACTACGCGGCAGCGACCTCGCTCTATTCGAAGAGCCTACATCTGCTCAAGACCGCGATCGGCAAGGGCTAGCCGCATGGTCCGGGAACAGAACAGCTAGAGGAGGCGCATCATGGCCAATGACAGCAGCGACTTTGCCCGCTCGATGGCGATCGCGACCTCCGGTCTGCGGGCGCAAGCCGGCCGCATGCGGGTGATCTCGGAAAACATCGCGAACGCGGATTCGACCGCGCAGACCCCCGGCGGCGACCCCTACCGGCGCAAGGTTCCGACCTTCTCCTCCGCGCTCGATCGCTCGCTCGACGCGCAGGTCGTCACCCTCGGCAGGATCAAGCCCGACCAGTCGAACTTCCGCGTCAAATACGAGCCGAGCAATCCGGTCGCGGACGCCAGCGGCAACGTCAAATACCCCAATGTGAACTCGGTGGTCGAGATGACCGACATGCGCGACGCGCAGCGGTCCTACGAGGCCAATCTCAACATCATCAGTGCGACGCGCCGGATGATCCAGCGCACGCTCGACATCCTCAAGAGCTGAACAGGACAATTAAGCCATGGCATCACCCACAATTGCCGCCAACGCTTATGCCAACCTTGCCCGGGTGCTGGAGAACAGCGGTGCCGGCAAAGGCACCGAGGCCAGCGGGCAATCCTTTGCCTCGCTGCTGAAGGACGCCGTCGGCAGCGTCATGGAATCCGGCCGCAAGTCGGATGCGCAGACGGTCGCGATGGCCTCCGGCAAGGCCAATGTGATGGACGTGGTGACCGCGGTCGCCGACACCGACGTCGCGGTGTCCACGCTGGTGTCAGTCCGCGACCGCGTGATCGCGGCCTACGAAGACATCATGAAGATGCCGATCTGATTTTGGGGCACGCTGGCGCTCGCTCCAAGCGTCATTGCGAGCGTAGCGAAGCAATCCAGAATCTCGCCGCAGCGGCAGTCTGGATTGCTTCGTCGCAAGGGCTCCTCGCAATGACGGGGAGGGGCCGGACATCCTCGCCAAGGTGGCGAGGATGAAGCTTGAATAAGGAATCTTGCAAATGACCGGCCCCGAAACCCTCGACGTCGCGCGCGATGCCATCTGGACGATTGTGATCGTGTCCTCCCCCCTGATGGTGGTGGGTCTCGTGGTCGGCGTCATCGTGTCGCTGTTCCAGGCGCTGACACAGATCCAGGAGCAGACGCTGATCTACGTGCCGAAGATCCTGGCCATCTTTGCCACGATGCTGCTGGCGCTGCCGTTCATGGCCGACGCGCTCCATGCCCACATGCTGCGGATCTCGTCGCGAATCATCGGCGGCTGAGGCAAGATGCGTCAATTATGCGCATCGACGTCTCGCTGTTGCCGGCGCTTGCGGCTTCCTTCATGCTCGCCTTCGCCCGGGTCGGCGCGATGGTGATGCTGTTGCCGGGTTTGGGCGAGACCAACATCCCGACGCGGATCAAGCTGTCGATCGCGCTGCTGCTCACGCTGATCATCCTGCCGCTGCACCGCAACGCCTACCAGGTCGACATGGGCTCGCTAGCGCCGCTCCTGGTCCTGATGCTGCATGAGATCGCGATCGGCATCGTGCTGGGCGCGACCGCGCGCGTGACGCTGTCGGCGCTGCAGGTCGCGGGATCGGTGATCGCGCAGCAGATGGGGCTCGGTTTCGTCACCTCGGTGGATCCGACGCAGGGGCAGCAGGGCGTGCTGGTCGGCAACTTCCTGACCATGCTGGGGGTGACGCTGCTGTTTGCCACCGACAGCCATCATCTGGTGATCGCGGCGCTGAACGACAGCTATACGATCTTCTCGCCGGGCGAGACCGTGTCGAGCGGCGACGTCGCCTCGCTCGCAACGCGTGCTTTTGCCGCCGCGTTTCGCCTGGGCCTGCAGCTCTCGGGCCCGTTTCTGGTGTTCGGCCTGGTCTTCAACATCGGGTTAGGGGTGCTGGCGCGGCTGATGCCGCAGATGCAGGTCTATTTCGTCGGTGTTCCGCTCTCGATCTTCGCGGGCTTCCTGGTGCTGGCCGTGGTGCTCACGGCGATGATGGGCACGTATCTGGATTACTTCATCGGTGTCATGCACCAATTGATGCCGCTGAGCTCGCGATAGAGCTAGTGCCACCGATTTGAAGTTCCTGCAGTGCGAGCCGCGAGTCCGGCCAGGAACTTCAAATCGATCAGCGGCACTAGCAAAACTAAGTGTCTTGTAGCGCTCTTGTGCTTTCCGAAGTTCGTGCACAGAGGCCGCGAGAGTGACGAACTTCGGAAAGCGGGCGCTACGTGGCAGAAGACAACGATCCAGAGAGCCAAACAGAAGACCCGACGCAAAAGCGTCTGGACGATGCGCTCGAACGCGGCGACGTCGCCAAGAGCCAGGAGATCAACACCTGGTTCATGATGGCGGGCGGCACGCTCGTGGTCTCGACCTTCTCGGGCTCGGTGGGCAGCGGGCTGCTGACGCCGATGCGCAACCTGCTCGCCAATTCCTGGATGATCAAGACCGACGGCAAGGCTTTGCTCGCGCTGATGCAGCAGATCGAATTCGTATTGCTGGCAGCCGTCGGCGTGCCCTTGTTGATGCTGGTGCTGGCGGCGATCGCCGGCAACATGCTCCAGCACCGCCTGGTATGGTCGGCCGAATCCCTCAAACCCAAATTCAGCAAGATCTCGCCCGGCGCCGGCTTCAAGCGCATCTTCGGCAAGCAGGCGGCGGCGAACTTCCTGAAGGGGCTCGGCAAGCTGATCGGGCTCGGCGTGGTCATGACCATGATCCTCTGGCCGGAGCACCATCGCATGGAGGCGATGGTCAAGCTCGATCCGGCCGCCATGCTCGGCGCCAGCACCAGCTTGACCATTCATCTGCTCGGCGCGGTGGTCGCAGCGCTCGCGGTCGTCGCCATCGCCGATTATTTCTTCCAGTATCGCAGCTGGTTCCAGCGGCAGAAGATGTCGCTCCAGGAGATCAAGGAAGAGTTCAAGCAGTCCGAAGGCGATCCGCACATCAAGGGCAAGATCAGGCAATTGCGGCAGCAGCGCGCCAAGAAGCGCATGATGGCGGCGGTTCCCAAGGCCTCGGTGATCATCACCAACCCGACCCACTATTCGGTGGCGCTGTCCTACGAGCGCGGCATGTCGGCGCCGATCTGCGTCGCCAAGGGCGTCGACAACCTCGCCTTCAAGATCCGGGAGATCGCGCGCGAGCACGACATCCCGATCGTGGAGAACGTGCCGCTGGCCCGCGCGCTCTACGCCACCGTCGAGATCGACCAGGAAATCCCGACCGAGCACTATCATGCGGTCGCCGAAGTGATCGGCTACGTCATGCGGCTGAAGCGTGGATTTGGCGCGGGGCGGGGATAAAGCTCCCGAAAAGTACCGGAAATGGCCGTAATCTGGGAATCAGCATACCTTTCGCTCCGGCTGCCCTTGCACCTCAGGGTCCGATTCAGGCAGGGAGGACCCCACGCGCCCCGGAGCGCGTTGATTCTCTGCCGACAGGCTGCGCCAGCTCGAGAATGACCGCCGAGACCGACCACGACCTCACACGCGAGCCCGTTGCGGCGCACGAGCCGTCGCCGCGCTCGGGCAGCATTGCGCTGGTGCTGCTGGTGGCGGCCGGCCTCGTCGCCGTCGCCGTCGGGCTGATGACGCTCGGCCGCGCGCAGGCGCAGCCCTATATCCTCGGCATCCTCGCCGTGCTGGCGATGGTCGGCCTGTTCAACCTGTTCGCCTTCGCCGCCGGCATCATCCGCTTTGCCGACCGCAATCTCGATGATCCCGTGATCGGCCGCATCTCCGATCACGCCTTCGACGGGCTCGCCGTCACCGATGCCCGCGGCCACGTGGTCTATTCCAACGCCGCCTATATGACGCTGACGGGCGCCAGCGGGCCGCAGGACGTGCGCCCGGTGGAACGCGTCTTCATCGGTAACCCCGATGTCTCCGAAGCCGTGTTCCGGCTGCTGAAGGCCGCCCGCGAGGGCAAGCGGCAACAGGAGGAGGTGCGCATTTCGGGCCATGACGGCAGCCAGGGCCGCTGGCTGCGCATGCGCGTGCGCCCGCTCGGCACCGGCAAGCGCGAGGCGAAATACGCGGTATGGTCGATCGCCGATATTACCCGCGACCGCGAGCGCCAGGAGGACGTGTTCCAGGAGCTCCAGCACGCCATCGAATATCTCGATCACGCGCCGTGCGGCTTCTTCTCGGTCAATCCGGCCGGCGAGCTCGCTTATGTCAATGCGACGCTGGCGAACTGGCTCGACTATGACCTCGCCGAGATCGGCTCGGGTGGCCTGAAGCTGACCGACATCGTCTCCGGCGACGGCGCCTCGCTGCTGACGTCGATCGTGGCGGTGCCGGGCGAGGTGAAGACCGAGGTCTTCGACATCGATCTGCGCATGCGGACCGGCAAGACCATGCCGGTGCGGCTCTATCACAAGCTTGCCTTCGGTGCCGACGGCGCGCCGGGCCCCTCGCGCACCCTCGTCATCAGTCGCGCCCGCGACGAGCGCAGCGATCCGGACCGCGCCGCCGAAGTGCGCTTCATGCGCTTCTTCGACCATACGCCGATGGCGATCGCGACCGTCGACCGCGCCGGCAACGTCGTGCGCGCCAATGCGCGCTACGCCAAGCTTGGCCAGGCGCTGGGGCTCGACAGCGCCTCCAAGTCGATCTTCCGCGCGGTCAATTCGCGCGACCGGCACCTCCTGATCGCGGCCATCAACCAGGCCGCCGAAGGCCAGGCCGACATCGCGCCGGTCGAGGTGGCGCTGGAAGGGACCAAGGAGCGCTGGGGCCAGTTCTTCGTCACGCCGGTCGATTCGGCCGAGAACGACGCTGAAGCCGCCATCGTGCACATGCTCGAGACCACCGAGCGGCGCGCGCTGGAGAACCAGATCAACCAGTCGCAGAAGATGGAGACGGTCGGCCAGCTCGCCGGCGGCATCGCCCACGACTTCAACAACGTGCTGTCCGCCATCATGATGGCGAACGACTTCCTGCTGAACGCGCACAAGCCGACCGACCCGTCGTTCCAGGATATCATGCAGATCAAGCAGAACGCGACGCGGGCCGCGACCCTGGTGCGGCAGCTGCTCGCGTTCTCGCGGCGGCAGACGCTGCGGCCGCAGGTGCTCGATCTCGGCGACGCCTTGAGCGATCTCACCATGCTGCTGCGCCGGCTGATCGGCGAGAAGGTCAAGCTCGACCTCGTCCACGGCCGCGATCTCTGGCCGGTGAAGGTCGACGTCTCCCAGTTCGAGCAGGTGATCGTGAACCTCGCGGTGAACGCGCGCGACGCCATGCCCGACGGCGGCAAGCTGATCATCCGCACCGCCAACGTCACCACCGAGGAAGCGGGCAAGTTCGCCTATAAGGGCATGCCGGCGGCGGATTATGTCCGCATCGAGGTCGCAGACACCGGCACCGGCATTCCCGCCGACATCCGCGACAAGATCTTCGAGCCGTTCTTCTCGACCAAGGAAGTGGGCAAAGGCACCGGCCTTGGCCTTTCGACGGTCTACGGCATCGTCAAGCAGACCGGCGGTTTCATCTACGTGGACTCCGAGCCGGGGCAGGGCACCTCGTTCCACATCTTCCTGCCGCGCCATCACGCCGAGCCGGAGGTGCAGGTCGAGCCGCCGGCTGTCGCCAGCGCGACAAATGACGCCGCGAAGGAAGCCGCGGCCGTCGAGGCCAAGCCGCGCACCGATCTCACGGGACAGGGCACCATCCTGCTGGTCGAGGACGAAGAGGGCCTGCGCGCGCTCAACGCACGCGGCCTGCGCTCGCGCGGCTACACCGTGGTCGAGGCCGAGAACGGCGTCGAAGCCATGGAGATGCTGGAGGAGCAGAGCGGGGCGATCGATCTCGTCGTCTCCGACGTCGTCATGCCCGAGATGGACGGCCCGACGCTGCTGAAGGCGATGCGGGAGAAGAACCCCGACATCAAGTTCATCTTCGTCTCCGGCTACGCCGAGGACGCCTTCGAGAAGAGCCTGCCCGAGGGGCAGCAATTCGACTTCCTGCCGAAACCGTTCACGCTCAGCCAGCTCGTGGCGGCGGTGAAGGAGACGATGACGAAGCAGGGGTAGGAGCGGCACGCCGCACCTGCATTCTCCGTCATTGCGCCCGACTGCTTCAACGCCGTCATTGCGAGGAGCTCTTGCGACGAAGCAATCCAGACCGTCTTCGCGGAGGCAGTTTGGATTGCTTCGCTGCGCTCGCAATGACGCGGAAAAAGCGGGAGACCCATCGCAAAACCGCCGGTAACCCGCGACCGCAGTTCCCCCAGCACCGGCCAAATCCCCGCCAAACATGGGCTTTTGCCACATCCCCGCGACTGAGGGCCGCAGCCACAAGTTCCGAAACCGGCTTCACTTTTCGGGAAGTCTGCCCATCTTAAGCGCACGTCCCCATGCCGGGGATTTGGGAAACGCACATGAATTTCTCGTTACGCTCCCGCACTCTCTTCAAGACGCTTGCCGTCGTGCTGGCGCTCGCGCTGCCGGCGGCGCTGGCGATCTCGTCCGCCGACGCGCGCGTGGGTGGCGGCATGTCGTCAGGTTCGCGCGGCTCGCGCACTTATTCGGCCCCGCCCTCGACTACGACGGCGCCGGGCTCGGCCTCGCAATTCAACCGCACCTACACCCAGCCGGGTGCAGGCATGAACTCGGCTGCGTCCGCGCCCGCGCGCGGCGGCCTGTTCGGCCGTGGCGGCGGCTTCCTGGGCGGCCTTGCGGCCGGCTTCCTCGGCGCCGGCCTGCTCGGCATGCTGTTCGGCGGCGGCCTGTTCGGCGGCCTCGGCGGTCTGTCCTCGATCCTGGGTCTGATCATCCAGATCGTGCTCGTGGTGTTCGTGGTGCGGCTGGCGATGTCCTGGTGGCAGCGCCGTCACTCGCCGCAGGCGGCCTATGCCAATGCCGATGCGGGCGCAGCTTCCGGACCGCAGCCGAACCAGCGCAGCGGCCTCGGTGGAGGTCTAGGCGGTGGTCTTGGCGGCTTCGGTTTCGGCGCCAATGCGAATACCGCGCCACTCGAGATCAAGCCGGACGATTACGAGGCGTTCGAGCGCCTGCTCGGCGAGATCCAGGCGGCCTGGTCGAATGAGGACGTGGCCAAGCTGCATACGCTCGCGACGCCGGAAATGGTCTCCTATTTCGAGCAGGACCTCGCCCAGAACCGTGCGCGCAACGTCGTCAACAAGGTGACCAACGTCAAGCTGCTGCAGGGCGACCTCGCCGAAGCCTGGCGCGAAGGCGAGACCGACTACGCCACGGTGGCGTTGCGCTTTGCGCTCACCGACAAGACGCTGGACCGCAACAGCGGCGCGCTCGTCGCCGGTAGCGAGCAGCCGGGCGAAGTCACCGAGGTCTGGACGTTCGCCCGCCGGCCCGGCAGCGGCTGGGAATTGTCGGCGATCCAGCAGACCAACTGATCGCAAACGATTGAACAGGGAACGGCGTCGTGCTTCGGCACGGCGCCTTTTCTTTTGCCCCTCTTGGCAATGACGGCGAATGTCGTACCGCCAATCCGTCCCAGCCTGCCGGAACTCCGAGCCACATCCTACATTGGTCCGTACGCTCACGTTGACGGACCTCTCCCATGAAATACGAGCTCTATTACTGGCCCGAGATCCAGGGCCGCGGCGAATATGTGCGGTTGGCGCTGGAGGAGGCGGGAGCTGCTTACGTCGATGTCGCGCGCGGAGCGCGCGGCACGGCTGCGATGATGAAGATGATGGACGCGCAGAAGGGCACGCCGCCCTTTGCGCCGCCGTTCCTGAAAGCGGGCAAGCTCGTCATCGGCCAGACCGCCAACATCCTGCTCTATCTCGGCGCCCGCCATGGGCTTGCGCCGAAGACGGAGGCCGGAAAACTCTGGGTGCATCAGCTCCAGCTCACCATCGCCGACCTCGTGGTCGAGATCCACGACACCCATCATCCGCTCGGACCCTCGCTCTACTACGAGGACCAGAAGCCGCCGGCGAAGAAGCGCACGGCTGCGTTCTGGGACGAGCGGGTGCCGAAATATCTCGGTTATTTCGAGCAGCTTCTCGCCTCGAATGGCGACACCTATGTCACCGGCCGGAGGCTGACCTATGTCGACCTCTCGCTGTTCCAAGTCGTCGCGGGGCTGCGCTATGCCTTTCCCAGGCGCATGAAGGCGTTCGAGACGGATATTCCGGGCCTCGTTGCCCTGCACGACCGGGTCGCCCAGCGGCCGAACATCAAGGCCTATCTCGCCGGCCCGCGCCGCATTCCCTTCAACGAGCAGGGCATCTTCCGTCGCTATCGCGAGCTGGATGGCTAGAGCGTTTTCGAGCGAAGTGGATACCGGTTCGCGTCAAGAAAACGCGCCAAACAAGTAGCTCTAGCCGGTCCGGAGGGAGGCTGGCGGCAGCTTCCTTTCTGTCCGGTAGCGCCTTCACCAGACGCCCGGCAGCAGGCGATAGCGCACCCGTGCCGCGTAGTCGGCATAGCCCGGCAGGCCGTCGCGCAAGGTGCGTTCCTCGATGCCGATGCGGATTGCGAACAAGGCGACGAAGATCGGGACCATCACAAGTCCCCACCACGAGCCCAGCAGCAACGGCAGGCTCGTGAAGAACAGCACCATGCCGCTGTACATGGGATGACGCACATGGGCGTAAGGCCCGGTCGAGATCACGCGTTGCGCGCGCTCGGCTTGCAGCTTCACCACGGGAGCCGCGAACGAGTTCTCGCGGAAGACCCAGAGGTTGATCAGCGTCGACAGCAGGAACAGCGCGAAGCCGACCGTCTGCAATGCGACCGGCATGTCGGATGATTGAATGCGCCGGTCGACGCCGATCAGCGCCAGCCAGGCCACCATCGCAACGATGAGGACACCCATGAACACCTTGTCGGCGGTGGGCTGATCCTTTTGCAGGACCGGCCGCAGACGCTCGGCGAGCAGCGCCGGATCGATCCGGTAGAGCCACCAGCCGCAGAGCGGGCCGAGCAGGGTGCAGGTCGCGAGCAACACCCAGGCCGAGGGCCAGCGCAAGGTCCCTGCGGACGCGAACAGCAGCGCGCCCATCGCGACGGTGGTGATCGTGTTCTGCAGCAGCAGTCTGGCGATCATGGTCGATCGTTCTCCATCCCACGCCGCCGTATTGATGGCGCTTCTTTCCGGCAAACATGCGGCCGCGACGCGACAGGGATGGGTGTCAGACCTTGATCGGTGGTGTGAAGGCCGCCACGAGCCGAACCAGATCCGCCTGCCGTTTGGTTCCGGTCTTGGTGAAGATCCGGGCGAGATGAGTCTTGATCGTAGTTTCGGCGAGGCCCATGCTTCTGGCGACGTCAGGAACCCCGCCGATCTCGACAATGGACAGGAACACCCGCAGCTCGGTCGGCGTCAGCTTGAACAGCTTGCGGATGAGGTCGGGCGCGACGATCGTGTCGAGCGCTGCCTTGCTGACGAACAGCACGGCGCAGGCGTCGTAGCTGGCCCCGAATCGTTGCCGGCGGCCGGCGGTCAGCGGCAGGAGATGCCCGACATAATGCGAGCCGTCGCGCGCGGTCAGATGCAGCGAGATGCTCGCGCCCGTCATCGCCCGGTCACCGAGAATCGTGCCCGCCAGCGCCTGCCGCAGCACACGATCGGCATTCGGGTCGGACGTCACCAGCCGGCCACGGACCGAACGAAGCATTTCGGCCTCGTCCAGGATGTCGCGCGCGCTCGCATTGGCATGCGTGATATGACCCTCGGCATCGAGCAGCAGCACGGCGGTTCGCAACGCGTCGAGCGTGCTGAGCGACGTCGTCTCCCACTCGTTCTGCTGCTGCAGCTTCTGTCTAACCAGCATCGCCCGCTGCAGGTGCGGCGTGAGGTGGGAGATCACCTGGTGCATCCTACGGTCGACAGGACCGCCGGCCTTCATGATCGAGAGGCGGGATATTCCCTCGGCCGATTTGTCGAGCAGGATATTGGCGGCGTCCTCGAGACCCTGTGGGCGCGTCCATTCGTTGTAGAACAAGGTGGTCCGGAATTCGTCGACGTCGATCCAGTCCCTGATCGTCTGGATCTGGCCGATCGGCGCGTGAAGCACGCCGCGCGACGGATCGAACGGCTCGTAGGTTTCGATGTAGGATTGAATATAGGCCGGGTCGACGCCGACGGCATGCGAGATCACGGGCTCGCCGGCTGCCCCGATCCGAACCAGACCGCCGCTCTGGCCGCCCGCCAGCTCGACGATGCAACGAAGCGTCGCCGACCATCGGGAATCGTCGAGCGCGGCATCGTAGATGTCCGCCACCAGCGATAGCAGCTGTTCATTCAGTTCCATCGGCTTGTCCCACAGACGCCACAGAGGCTTGGATCGGCTCGTTCTGCCCCGCACATGAGCACGCCGGATGCGGAAATTTGATGAGCCGGATCACACTTGACGGCGCCCTCCTAGGGAGGCGGGCGGTTTACGTGCCGATGGTGCGCGAGCGGGACATGGCCGCGGCGGGGCCTCGTGAAGGCAGGGAGTGCGGAGGGGCAGTGCGACTTCCGCGCGAACGGAACCAGCCGCGCGCCGATGGCGGCGACTGGAGTGGGGTTCGGCAATTGCAGTCTTGCGATCATGCGCAGATCCCGAGTGGCCGCGCACGAATTTGATCCCGCTCTCCGGCAAAGATGCGGCCGAATGCGAAACAGGCCGAATCAGGCGAGCTGATCGATCCGCGTGCCCTGACCCGGCGGCAGCGGCGCCGGCGGCGGCGGCTCGTAGGTCGGGTCGGCGTCCTTGGTCTTGGTTTGATCGTCCTGCTGCTTGGTCGTGTCGTAGCTCGGAACCACGATCGCGATCGGCGGCGGTGCGACGGTAGAAACCTTCATCCGCAAATCCTCACACATGGAAACAATTGAGCCTGCGCTGCGAGGAGCGAAAATTCCTTCAAGGCGATCGTTAAAATGCGAGGGAATAGGTGCGGTGAGCTGGCGGGCTGCCTCTCATCCCCGCTGGAAGTGGGCGATCGCAAACCTCTCCCCCTCATTGCGAGGAGCTCTTGCGACGAAGCAATCCAGAGTCCCTCCGCGGAGACAGACTGGATTGCTTCCGCCTTCGCCGAGGCTTCGGCGGACAAGTCGCTCCGCTCGCAATGACGGAGTACGTGCAGGCAGCGTCGCGCTGCACGTCCACCGGATCCGCAGCAAGTGTGGAGGAGAGCCTCCGCCTATTCGTCCTTGCCGCGGGTGATCGCGATCGACGCGTCCGTCTTGGTGCGCGTGCATTCCATGTTGAGGCGCCGGTAGCGCATGTTGATCTTGTCGCCGCGGAGCAGGCCCATCCGCTTCAGGCAGCGTGTCGCGCCCGTCGTGGTGTCGTCCTTGGTCACGGTAAAGACGATCGCCGCCATCGACCCCACCAGCCCATAGAACTCCGGCTTGGGCTTGCGATCGCCCTTGGCATAGAGCTCGATGGAATATTTGTCGCCGCGGCAAGCGACCGACAGCTCCTTGGCCGCCGGATGCGAGAGGTAAACGACGTTGGCGGCGCGGAAATTCACCTTCATGCGGTCGATCTGGTTCGCCAGCTCCTTGGCGCTGTCATCGCAGCGATCGGCGCGCGCGGGCGAGGTGAGGGTCACAAGACCGGTGATGGCGGCGGCGACCAGGATCGCGCCGCGGACGTTCAAGTTCAATGTCATGATGAAAAGCCCCTTAGGGCGCGCATTCAAGCGTCGGCGGACGCGAAGCGCAAGGGTCGGGGAGGCATTTCCACGAGCTGTACCAATGCCTTCCCGAGCCCGGGCCACCTTTCCCATGCGCACCGCTCCCTTTCTTTTCCGCTCAAAATGGGCTTAGAACGCTTCTATGCTTCGAGGCCCGCCTGGGCTCCAAAACCCCGAGATTTGCCCCATGAACGCTCCCACCGCCTTTCCCGACCAGTCCAAGCCCGTTCCGCCCTACAAGCACACCCCGCTGTTCCCGCTGGGCAAGGACGAGACGCCCTACAAGAAGATCACAGCCGAGGGCGTCCGGGTCGAGAAGGTGCTGGGCAAGGACATGCTGGTGGTGTCGCGCGAGGCGTTGCGGGCGCTGTCGGAGGCGGCTTTCGGCGACATCAACCATTATCTGCGCCCTGGCCATCTGAAGCAGCTCCGTGCCATCCTGGAGGACGGCGAGGCGAGCCCGAACGACAAGTTCGTCGCGCTGGACTTTTTGAAGAACGCCAACATCGCCGCCGGCGGCGTGCTGCCGATGTGCCAGGACACCGGCACTGCGATCATCATGGGCAAGAAGGGCTGCAACGTCATCACCGACGGCGACGACGAGGCGGCGCTGTCGGAAGGCGCGCGCGATGCCTACCTGCGCCGCAATCTGCGCTACTCGCAGGTTGCGCCGCTCTCGATGTATGAGGAGAAGAATACCGCCAACAACATGCCGGCGCAGTGCGAGATCTATGCCGAGGGCGATGACGCCTACAAGTTCATGTTCATGGCGAAGGGCGGCGGCTCCGCCAACAAGAGCTTTCTGTTCCAGGCGACGCCCTCGGTGCTGACCAAGGACCGACTGCTGGCGTTCCTGAAGGAAAAGATCCTGACGCTCGGCACCGCCGCGTGCCCGCCCTACCATCTCGCCATCGTGATCGGCGGCACCTCGGCCGAGCTCTGCATGAAGACGGTGAAGCTCGCCTCGGCGCGCTATCTCGATGCGCTGCCGACCCACGGCTCGCCCGACGGCAACGCGTTCCGCGACGTCGAGATGGAGAAGGAAATTCACAAGATGACGCAGTCGCTCGGTGTCGGCGCGCAGTTCGGCGGCAAGTATTTCTGCCACGACGTGCGGGTGATCCGCATGCCGCGTCACGGCGCATCGCTCCCGATCGGGCTTGGTGTGTCCTGCTCGGCCGACCGCCAGGTGCTCGGCAAGATCACCAAGGACGGCGTCTATCTCGAAGAGCTCGAGCATAATCCGGCGCAATATCTGCCGCAGGTCGAACAGTCGCTCGGCGGCGAGGTCGTCAAGATCGATCTCAACCAGCCGATGAAGGATATTCTGGCGACGTTCTCGAAGCACCCGATCAAGACTCGGGTCTCGATGACCGGCACCATGATCGTCGCGCGCGATAGCGCTCATGCCAAGCTGCGCGAGCGGCTGGAGAAGGGCGAGCCGCTGCCGGATTACTTCAAGAACCATCCGGTCTACTACGCCGGCCCTGCCAAGACGCCTGAAGGCTATGCCTCCGGTGCGTTCGGTCCGACCACCGCCGGCCGCATGGATTCCTTCGTCGACCAGTTCCAGGCCGCCGGCGGCTCGATGGTGATGGTGGCCAAGGGTAACCGCGCCCCGGCCGTACGCGAGGCCTGCAAGAAATATGGCGGCTTCTATCTCGGCTCGATCGGCGGTGCCGCGGCGAACCTCGCCGAGCACTGCATCAAGAAGGTCGAGGTGCTCGAATATCCCGAGCTCGGCATGGAAGCGATCTGGCGCATCGAAGTCGTCGACTTCCCGGCCTTCATCATCATCGACGACAAAGGCAACGACTTCTTCAAGGAATTGAATTTGGGCTAGCTGCTTCATCCGCACTTGCGTGCGGGTGATCGCACCTGTGCTTTACGAAAGATCGTCGTGCCCGGGCTTGTCCCGGGCATCCACGTTCTTGGTACGGCGAACAAGACGTGGATGGCCGGGACAAGCCCGGCCATGACGATGCGGAAGCTTCAACTACAATTGGTGACCTGGTTAGAGCAGAGCGAACGCCACCAGCCGCGCACACCGTCGTGGCTCTCGACGAGACCCCAATATCCGCTACAGGCGAGCAGGCGCTTCGGGCCGCCATCGCCGTCGATCGGGCCGCCGAACTCTCGCTGCGCCGGCATCCATTTGGCGTCGACGAAGGGGGCCTGGAACAGCCCGCCCGCGCGCGTGTAGCCGTTGGCGAAATTCGCGCCGACCTTGTTGGAGGCGACCCAGCCGCGTCCGGCATAGGGTTTTGGCGCGTTGCGCGGATACCGCTTCTCGTCCTCGTAATCCTTGCCCGGCGGCTTCGCGCCTTCGATCAGAAACCAACCGTCCTTGAAACCGATGATGCGGAATTCGGTGAGCCAGCCGCCATCGGGCGTGTTCTCGCTGCCGCCAAGCTTTAGTCGATACGGCGGCGGCAGGGTGCCGAGCACGCGCGCCTTGACCGATGGCTCGGCACGCACGTTGAGTCCGTTCGGATCCTTGTCGATGGACCAGGCGCCGAGATCGCAGGGCTCGGTGCCCTCGGGCAGGGTCGCGCGCTTGCCCGCCAGCTCGGCGTGGAGCTTTGCATAATCGCCGTCGTCATCGGCTGGATCGGCCTCGACGCGCGGTTTCAATTCGGCCGATACCGCGCGCTTCTCGTCCGGCGTCAGCGCGACCACGAGGGTCTGGCGCGCAGCGAACACGCTGGCCGGCGACTTCGGGTCATTCGACGTCGCCGGATAGACGGCGAGGTAACCGGTCGAGGCTTCGGTGCGGTACGCCGTGCCGGCGACATAACCCGCCGGCACCGTGGCGAGTGCGCTTTCGCGCCACGTCGGTTCGATGTCATCCGCGCGCGCCGCTTGTGTCGCGACACACAGGATCGTCGCCGCGATGAGACGGAGCACGCGCATGGATGCCGTGCGGACCTTACGCGCGCGCGCCCGTGAACGGGAAGCTGCCCATCGGGCCGATGCCCATCTCTCCGCTCATGCTGTCGCCGGAGACGGCGCCGGTGAATTCGAGCGTGAGCGGCATCGGTTTGTCGATCGAGACCTTCCAGGAGACGTTGTCGCCGGAGACGGTGCCGTCGAAAATCTCGGCGGTATTGCCTTCCGCGCTCTGCGTGCCCGTGAGAGTGCCGCCCGCGGCCTTCAGGCTCAGCGTCGTCTGGCGTTCGCCCATCGGCGTCGTCGTGGTCAGATTCCAGTTGCCGTCTACAGCCATTCCCGTCTCCCGAACAAATCCCGGCGGACCGCGACGATCCGCGGCCAGTCCCGAGCGAGCCTATAACCCAACTCGCAGCTCCTGCCTAACCCTCGAATAGGGCATTTAGGCGCGGGCGGCGGCGCGCCGGCGGCTGGTGACGATGAGCCTGAGAACGACGTACTGCACGGCGAAGGCCAGGATCTTGGCGCCGCCCGCGACCACCGTGAGGTAGAACGCCCACAGCTTCAGATCGCCCGTGGAGGCGACGGCGATCATGCCGACGCCGATCACGAACATCAGCGCTGCCCAGGCATAGCCCGCGGCCGTCACGTATTCCGGAACGGTCTCGACGACGATCGGCGGCATGTAGCGCAGCATCCAGCCGCGCTTGAGCATGATCGCGCCGATCGCGAAATGCGCGATCGAGGGCTTTGCCAGCATGAAGCGAGGATCGTTGGTCAGCAGCGTGATGGTGCCCAGCACGACGACGAGCGCGAGGCTCGCATAGGTCATGTAGTTGAGCTGGCGCCCCTTGATGCGGGCATAGATCACCTGCGCGATCGCTCCGGCAACCGCCACCGAGGTAGCCAAGACGACGTTGTCGGTGATGAGGTAGATAGCCAGGAAGACGATGGCAGAGAGGAAGTCGGAGGCGAGGCGGGCGAATACGTCCTTCATCGTCAATCCTGTTCAGCGAGCATTGGGCAACGCGCGGGCCGGCGTACCGTACTTGATCTGGCGATACTCAGGATACCATTTTGTGAAGTAGATCGCGCTGTTGCGGGCGGCGAAGGCCACCGCAAGGCTCGACCAGAGCGGCAGGCCGGGAACGTAGAGCAGCACGAGATTGGCGGCTGCCATCAACAGCGCGGCCACGGTCCAAGCGCCGGTGATGACGTAATTGGCACGGAGAAAGCCGGGCATCGCCGCGGTCTCGGCCGGCACCGCTTCCAGCGCATATTGCAGCGTGAAGGGACGGCGAACCAGCATTGAGCCGAGCGAGATGACGAAGATGCCGATGTCGACCGCCAGCTTGACGCCGAGCGTGCCGAGCTGCGGATCGAGCAGGGTAAGGTAGAGTCCGATTGCGGCGAACACGACCGCTGAACCCGCGGCCAGGGTCTTCACCGAGCGGCCACGCACGACATCGATCGCGACCGTGGCGAGGCAGATCGCGGAGGCCGCGAACACGCTCGCTGTGGCTGACGTCACCAGCATCAGAAACGTGAAAGCGCCGTAAGGCGCGAGGATCAGGAAAATTGTCATGGGCCGCCTCGGTCAGGCCGATCTTTACGATGTAAAGATAAATAATTCAGGAGGCGCTCCCGGTCAAGCGAAATCTTTACAGTGTCAAAATAACGTAGGCAGCATGCAAAAGCTGAAGAGTCGCAACGGCTTGTTCGGACGCCTCGTCGGCCAATTCGGTCCAGGGCAGGCGCGACAGGATGGGGAGCGCGCAGGCGATGGCGAGGCCGAGAGCGAGCAGGATGCCGCCGTTGAAGATGACCTGGCCGTTCCGCCGCAACCGGATCATATGGACGGCAATGACAACGCAGATCAGGGCGAGAACGGCAAGGACGTCTGCGGTGAGTGAGAGCGTCTGCATTGGGGGCCTCTTTGGTGACACGTCCGTGCTGTGGATTCGGGGCGCCAAGGGGCCGCGCCCGGGGATGACGGGCGCTACTGCGCGCCCACCCAATTGCCGTGAAACCCGTCGGGCACGCGGTGGCCAAGCTGCACCAGCGCGACGGGACCTGCTTCGATATCAGTGGCGTTGAACACCGCGAGGTCGCTGCGGTTCTCTCGCGCCCGCCAGATCACCGCGAGCAGACAGCCATCGCCTTCGACCGCATCCTGTGACCGTTCGACGAACACCGGTTCGGAGATGGTGTCGCCGGCGGGCAGCAGATAATGGCCGAGCCGCCTTCCGTCGCCGTCGACATGGGCAAGGCCGGAGAGCGCGCCGAACACCGGCAGTTTCGGATTGGCACAGGCGTACCAGCCGTGACAGTTTTTCAGGCCGGCGCGGCGGTCGTCGATGCGCGGGAATTCGCCGGTGAGATCGTCCAGGTATGTCTGCTGGAAGCGGTCGGTATTGCCTGCGAGGTCGAAGGTCCAGCGGCAGTGGCGGGCGCGCGACTTCTCCGGATCGGTCGGCCGTCCATCGGGATGCGGAAACAGCGGCGCTTCCTCGAACTGCATGACGTCGGCGATGATGCGGTTCTCATCCTCCCACGCATTCATGACGTGGAAGACGTAGCAAGCCTCGGCCCGGAACCAGGCGATGTCCTTCGCCGTTCCGCTGCGCTTCATCACGCCGACATAGGCGCCCTTGTCGGGCTCCCAGGCATAGGGCGGCCGCCCGCTCATGGCGCGCTCCATGCTGCCGGTGATCGGCAGGATCGGAAACAGCACATGGTTCGCGGTGACGATGAAGTCGTGCACCATGCTGGCATAGGGCGCTTCGAACCGTTCGAAGCGCGTCGCCTTGCCGGAGGCATCGATCGAGCCGTAGGAGAGGGCAGGGGTCAGCGGACCCGCCGCGTTGTAGCCGAAGAACACCAGCTCGCCGGTGATGGGATCGATCTTCGGGTGAGCGGTGAAACTGCCGGCGACGCGGCCCTGAAAATTGTGATAGCCGCGCGTCGCCAGTGTGCCGGGCTCGATCTCGGTCGGCAGATGCGCTTCTTCCAGCGCCAGCAGCTTGCCGGCATGGAAGATGACATTGGTGTTGGCGACCCCGCCGTCGGCGAGATCCGCCGGGGCATCCGGCAGCTTGCGGCCGAAGCCGCCGAACAAAGCGCGGCCGGCATCGTGCTCGGCAAGCCATTTCGGCGTGCGGACCCAGCGGTTGCGGTAGCTGGCGCGGCCGTTCTCGAGGTGGAAGGCGTGCAGCATACCGTCGCCGACGAACCAGTGCGCGCCGGGCGAAGAGAATTGCGGATTGGGACCGTTGCGATAGAGCGTGCCGTTCAGATCGCGCGGCAACTCGCCGATGATCTTCAGGAATGGTGCGTCGGCTTCGAACGGGATCGGCGCGATATTGTTGCGGCGCTCGGCGATGGCGTCGTGCTGCACGGCGTCTCCCTCTCTATCTTTACATCGTAAAGATCAGATAGCGCCGGTTGTGGTTTCGGTCAAGCGAAATCTTTACACTGTCAATATTGCGTCATATAGCTTGTAAATGGCCAAGACCGACACCAAGAGCGAAACCGCGCGAAGCCCGCGTGCCCCCAGAAAGACGACGTCGACCGCGGCATCGCGCACCTCGCGCCGTGCGGGAAGCGCGAAGACCGAGACGCCGTATCATCACGGTGCCTTGCGCGAAGCGCTGCTCCAGGCCGCCGAACGCGTGCTGGAGCGCGACGGGCTCGCGGGCCTCACCTTGCGAGCGGTAGCGCGCGAGGCCGGTGTTTCGCACGCCGCGCCCACCCATCATTTCGGCGATCTTACCGGCCTCCTTAGCGAGCTTGCAGCCGTGGGCTTCCGCCAGTTCAACGCGGCGATGGCCGCCTCCTGCGAAGCCGCCACCACGCCGCTCGAAGCCGCGCTGGCGCGGCCGAAGGCCTATGTCGCCTATGCGCAGGCCCATCCCGGCATGTACGGCATCATGTTTCGCACCGAGCGGCTGGATTATTCCAGACCCTCGTTGCACGAGGCGGCCGAAGCCTCTTTTGCCGGGCTCGCCAATGCCGTCGGCATGATGCGGCAGGAGCAGATCAGCCGTGATGCGCTGACGCTGAACCAGGGCGCGGCGATTGCACGCGCCTGGTCGATGGTGCACGGATTCACCACACTGCTGCTCGACGGACGGCTCGAGGACATTCTCGGGCGGCTGCCCGAGGGGACGACGGCCGAACGCCTGCTCGAGGCGATGCTGACGGCGCCCGTGACCCCGAAGCATCCCGCATAGCGGCCGTTTGAGCAGCCAAGGCCTAGCGCATCGTCGCAAGTCCGACGGCGCGGCCGCGCGTGCCGATGATCTTCACCTCGTCTTTGCCGCAAGCGAAGCCACGGGCGAAATCGTCCGCGGCCTTGCGCGCAAGCTCATTGGCGGTGGGGTTGGCGATCGCATCGACATAGGCGACGTGGCAGACCGAGCCCGGCGGCAGCCGGGTCACGACCAGCATGGCCTTGGTGTTGGGCCGACCCTGCTTGTCGGGATCGCTATTGTCCGCGATGTGCCAGCGCTGGATGATCGCAAACGGCTTTGCGCCCGCGGCGCGCCATTCGATCGTCGTCTCGGATGAATTGAATGGGGCAAACCAGATCTTGGCAGCCGGTTCCTCGGCCGCTTCCCTGCGATTGCGGCCGACCGAGACGCTCTCGCGCAGATCGTCCTCGGCAATCAGCACCAGGAAGCCCGCCTTGCCCGGACATGCCCGCGTGGTGCTGCCGTCGAGCTTGTTGGGCTTGCCGATCTGGCGGCAATCCCTTGGCGCCGTCGAGGTGTAGGTGCTGCCCACGGATTGGGCGTCGGCGCTGTTCAGGCCAATGCAGATCACCAAGACAGCGAGGCCTATGCCGGCGATGTGCTTCATCATGAGACTTCGTTGCAGTGGGAACTTCGTCCCATCAGACGTCTTGATTGTGGGCAAGGTTCAAACAGGGGTGGGATATACCTGACAGCGGCGCGGAATCGTTCTAGAAGAGCGGCTTCGCTTGGGCCTTTCCAGCCTCGTTTCGCGTCCTCGTTTCCCTGATCATGCCAGCCACATCGTCGAACAAACCCTATCGTGTCGGCCGCTCCAAGACTGGACTCGGCCTCTTCGCCACCAAGCCGATCAAGAAGGGCACCCGGATCATCCGCTATTTCGGACCGATCCTGGATTCGCGGATTCCAGAGCACGACGAGATCGAGAACAAGTACCTGTTCGAGCTCAACGGCCGCTGGACCATCGACGGTTCTGTGCGCAAGAATCTCGCCCGCTACATCAACCATTCCTGCCGGCCCAACGCCGAGTCCGACGTCCGGCCGCGCGAGCGCAAGGTCTTCATCCGCGCCATCAGGAACATCGAGCCGGGCGACGAGATCAACTACGATTACGGCACCGATTATTTCAAAGCCTATCTGAAGCCGATCGGCTGCAAATGCGACTCCTGCGAGAAGAAGCGCAAGAAGCTGCGCGCCGAGGCACGGGCGGAAGCCGCCAAGGTGAAGGCGCGCGGCGAGCGCAAGGCCAAGAAGGCGGGCGCCAAGGCGGCCAAAAAGAAGAAGTTGAACGGTCACGCCGTTGCCAAGGCCAACGGCCGCGCGCGAGCGTAGCTCGCGCTTCTAGCTCCGCTGTCATGCCTCGGCTTGACCGGGGCATCCAGTACGCCGCCCCTTCTCGATTCTACCACCGCCGTCTCTGGAATACTGGGTCGCCCGGTCAAGCCGGGCGACGACAGCGCGAGGTGAGGGGGCGAGCGCAGCCTCACGCCGCCGCTACACGCCCGCTCTTCCGCAATCCTACATATTGCAACTCTGCGAACACGCCCGTGGCGATCGCCTGCGCGACGACCATGAGCTCGCCGGCGAGGTTCGGCGACACCGCGCCGGAGAGCAGCAGCACGATGCTGCCGACGGTCCAGGCCGCATTGCCGACCACGACCAGCAGCACGAGCGCCTTCGCCACCGCGGCGCGCGACGCCAGCCAGCCAACCAGCGCGGCATAGGCAATCAGGAACAGGCCGGTCTCGCGCAGCAGCGCTTCGGGCAGGTTGAACAGCGCAGCGAACGTGCCGGCGCCGAAGCTGAAGCCGAGGGCGGCGACGCCGCTGAAGATGGCATCGGCGAGCAGGGCGCGGCGCAGGAAGGTGGAGGCGTCGATCATCGTAGTCTCCTTGCTTGGGCGTGGAAGTCAGTGCCCTCCGCGCCACCAGGCGCGGAGCAGGCGGGTGAGGCGGAACGGACAGAGGCTCCTGCCGACGCCGTGCTCGAAGGCGATGACCTGTGCGACCACGTAATCGCCGGTCGAATGCACCAGCGGCTCGGGCATGTTGAGGCTGCGCGCCAGCAGACGGGTCGCGAGCGTCATGGCCCAGGGAACAAGGTGGTCGGCGACGGTCCGGTAGAGCAACAGCGCGATCATGGTCATCTCCTGTTGCGACAGAAGATGCGCCGGCCCGCGGGCCAATTCGATTACCTCAGGGGTAAGGCAGATCGCTATTCAGGACAGTCTTGGGATGCTCGAGGCCATTCGCGATTCGAAAATACCGGTGGTCTTGGCTACGTCGAGACGCCGAACAGCCTGCGCAGTGCCGGCAACCACTCGCCGGTCATCGTGAATTCGAGCCCGAGCCGGGCTCCGCAGGCAATCGCCAGCATGGTGATCGGCGCTGAGACGGCGAGCGTCGAGAAAGCCGTCAATCCCTGGCCAATTGTGCATCCCATCGACATGACCCCCCCGATGCCCATCAGAAGCGCGCCGGTCATGTGACGCTTCAATTCGCGCGCGTCGTCGCAAGCCTCCCAACGGAAGCCGCGCGCGAGCATCGCGGCGACAAATGAGCCTGCCACGACGCCGGCGACGGAGCCGATACCAAAATTCAGCCGCGCCCCGGAGAAGGTCGCAATGTAGAGGATGGTGTCGCCGAGTGGCGCGACGAAACTGAGCGATGAGACGCGAACGGGATCGAATTCGTCGTCGGCAAGCCATCCGGTCGCGAACCAGCCGAATGCGATCGCGCCGCCGACGGCAAGGCCGGAGGCCAGCAGTCGGGGTGATCGGACCAGCCTGCCGTCGGCGAGAGCCCAGACGGCGAGCGCCGTGGCGATCGACACGACGAGGAGCGCGCGCACCGCGCCTCCCGCGCCCAGAAGCGAGGTCAGCGTCTGGTCGTTGCCCTCGGGGAGCAGCAGAGCCAGCGGCTCGATCAGCATCACGCGCAGCATGCCCGTGATCCCGCGCATGGTTGCGAGCGCCGAGAGGCCGAGCACGAGAAAGACCACAATGGCCCGCAGATCTCCGCCGCCGACACGGACCAACGTGCCGAAGCCGCAGGTGCCGACCAGCGCCATGCCGATGCCGAACGTCAGTCCGCCCAGAATCGCGCCGCCAAGTCCGATCGACGATGTCAGGTAGATCGACCGCGACAGATCGACGATGCCGAGTTCGGCGAGCGCCTGGGTCGCCAGCAGCGCCACGGCCGCAGCCAGCGCAAAGGATTTGAGCCGACGCAAATCCGACCCGAAGAACGCATCCTCGAGCATGGCCAGTGTGCAAAATCGTCCCGCGCGACCCGCGACACCCAAAATGGCGCCGGCTGCAAGCCCGCATGCAAACGCTATGGTCGACGGGTTCAGCATTCCTCCCGGAGATGTTTATTCTGCCTTCGGGCAGTTTGCGCCGGAGGGTTGCGGAAATCCAGAGCGGAAAACTACCTGCGCCGCCGGCGCACTGGCTCGCAGAACACGTCGTAGACGGCGGTCAGTATCTTGCGGACATCCTCGCTGGCGAGGCTGTAGTAGATGGTCTTGCCGTCGCGGCGAGTGGTGACCAGACGGTCGAGCCTCAGCCGTGCGAGCTGTTGGGATACGGTCGATTGCCTCTCGCCAAGGAATTGCTCGAGCTCGGTCACGGACTTCTCGCCCTCGGCGAGGATGCAAAGCAGCAGCAGGCGGGATTCATGCGACAGCGCCTTGAGCATGTCGCTTGCCTCGCGCGCCTTCTCGATCATCTGCTCGAGTTCGGCGGATCCCTCGATCTCCTTCAACTTAGGCAGCGGCATCGCGTCAAATTCCTCATAGGCATCTCTGGTCACGACCTGTCCGGCGCCGATCCCGAACCCGTCAGGATGCGGTTCAGCAGGCCGAAGAAGAAGGTATCCCCCGGATAGCCGCGAATGCGGCCGATCTCCCGGCCCTCTTTTACCACGACGAAGGTCGGCGTGAAGGCACCCGGATCAATTCCGGAGAGATCGGCGGGCAGGGGGCGGCCCAGGTCGACGCGGCGCAACGGCGCGGCCTGGCTTTCCTCGGTCTTGCCGTAGATCGGCGCGATCTCGGAGTCAAAGCGCGCGCACCATACGCAACCGGCCCGCTCGAACATGACCAGTTCGGCCGCGCGGGATCCCGTCGCCGGCAGGGCGAGCGTGGTCGCGAGCAAGAGCAATGCGACATGTCGGTTCATCCCGCGCAATGACCTCCGGACTTCTGGTCTCTGGACTTCCTCGGTCCTTTATATCATTAAATTCGGATATGTAATAGGGAGGGTGCGATGACCTTGGATGTCACGCTCGGTGCGGCCTTTGTCGCGGGCCTGTTGTCGTTTCTGTCACCCTGCATCCTGCCGCTGGTTCCACCGTTCCTGTGCTACATGGCCGGCGTCTCAGTCTCGGATATTTCCGACGGCCGGCCTGAATTGCGGCCGCGCATCCTGGTCTCTGCATTGGCCTTCGTGGCCGGCTTCTCCCTGGTCTTCGTGGCACTGGGTTCGACCGCGTCGATTGCCGGACGTTTTATCTCCGCCCATATTTCGACGCTCGGCATCATCGCAGGCGGCCTGATCGTCTTGATGGGTCTGCACTTTCTCGGCGTGCTCAGGATTCCGCTGCTCTATCGCAGCGCAACGCTGCAGGTCGAGAATCGGCCTGCCGGTGTTGCCGGCGCCTTCGTCATGGGTCTGGCGTTCGCGTTCGGCTGGACACCCTGTGCCGGTCCCATCCTCGCGGCTGTCCTGTTCATGGCGGGCTCCGAGGACACCACTGCAAGGGGAGCTTTGCTGCTGCTGTCTTATTCGGCAGGGACCGGCATTCCCTTCCTGATCGCCGCCGCCTTCACCGGTCGCTTCGTCGCCGCGCTAGGCCGTGCCCGCCGGCACTTGGCCATGGTGGAGAAGACCATGGGCGCCTTTCTGGTTGCGACTGGATTGATGTTCCTGACCGGGTTGATGCCAGCCGTCTCGGAGTGGCTGCTGGAGCATTTCCCTGCATTGACCAGCATCGGTTGACCGGCACGCCTTAGCCGAAGCGGAAATCGAGGAGCTGCGCGTAAGACTGCAACTCGATCAGGTAGCGATGGACGAGCGGCCCGTCTCCAGCCATCGCCGCATGGGAGATCTCGCTGCTGCTGGCGATCGCACCGTCGATCAGCCGGCGGAACTCGCTCGTTTCCGCGACGTCCGCCCGCGCCCAATCGTTGCAGCGTTGCAGACGGTCGCGGAACGCGCTTGCGCTGGCGATGGTATCCTCGGCCTGTGCCGGGGCGGGATGCTCGCCATAATGCGTGGCCGCAACGCGTAGCTTGTCCATCGCGGGTGCGGTCTCGAAGACGCAATCGGCAAGATCGTAGAGGCCGGATCGACGCCTGAGGTCGTGAAATGACTGGCGGAGCTGGAGCAGCTCTCGTCCCGCGGCGACAATGTCTCCGCCGTCGAGCGCGTGCGCGACGCCGACAAGCCGCTCGCCGCCTCGGCCGAGAAATTGCGTCAGCGCGACAGCCGCGTAAGGGGAGTGGGGAGGTGGCGTATGTGTCGCGAGCTGCTTCCAGGCCGCCGCGGCTTCTTCGATTTCCATCTGCGCCAGCGCAATGTTTCCTGTCCGCGCATAGCTCGCGGCGGTGCGCAAATTGGCCATGACCGGCTCCATCGCCGATGCGAAATCCTTCGCGCTGTCACTCTCGGCGCCCAGAGCGAGGGTGCCGGAGATCAGCCACGCCAACAGGACCATGATGCAGCGCAAGATCGGAAATCCTTGTTACATTCGAGTATTCGAATATTATAATGAAGCGGTCGCGACCCGCAATATTGTCCAAGGTTGAAATTCCCGATGCACCTCCGTAGGCCGACGCGGCGAGATGTTCTGGCATTGGCTCCGGGGGCGGCGCTTGCCGCGAGCTGCGGCGAGGTTGTGGCCGAGCCCGCGCTTGGAGATGACGGGCTCTATCGCGAGCCCTGGTTTCTGCAGAGCTTTCTCGATCTGCGCGAGGACCTCGATAGTTCTGCCGCTGGCGGCAAGCGCCTCGCCATCATGTGGGAGCTGCGCGGCTGTCCCTATTGCCGCGAAACCCATCTGGTGAATTTCGCCGATACGGGCATTGCAAACTACATCCGCGACAATTTCGAGGTTCTCCAGCTCAATCTGATCGGATCCCGCAAGGTTACGGACTTCGATCGCCAGGAATTGTCCGAGAAGGACCTTGCCCAGAAATACGGGATCAGGTTCACCCCGACGTTCCAGTTCTTTCCGCCATCGTCCAGCGGCATCGAAAAGCAGGAGCCGATGGCGCGAGAAGTCGCCCGGGCGCCCGGCTATCTGAAGCCGCCGCATTTTCTCGCGATGTTTCGGTTCGTGCGGGAGCGCGCCTATGAGCGCGGCTCGTTCAGGGATTTCCTCGCCGCCAGCGGCTAGTCCAGGCGTCGCGCGCAAAATATGTCTTGACGTTGTCGAAGACATCAACATATCATAATAAATGAATGTGATGGATCGTCGGATCAATCATGAACGAGGCGGGCGTCACCTCGCCATCCCTGGGGTAGGAAACATGCGGCGCTCGCTTGCTGCTGCGTTTGCGTTGTGTCTCATGGTCGGTAGCGCTTACGCGCAGGAGCCGATCAAGCTCGACGTCGCCGATGACTCCCTGCCGAAATCCCTGACCGGTACGCCTGGAAATGCCGCCGCCGGCAAGAAGGTGTTTCTGACGCGCACGCTCGGCAATTGTCTGGCCTGCCATCAGGTCACGAGCCTCAAGTCCGAAGAGTTCCACGGCGAGTTCGGTCCGTCGCTCGACGGTGTCGCCGGCCGCTATAGCGAGGCGCAATTGCGCCTCATCGTCGCCGATCCCAAGCGCATCTTCACCAATACGGTCATGCCCGCGTTCTTCAAGAACGACGGCCTCAGCCGAGTGCGCCCGGAATTCGTCGGCAAGTCCATTTTGACGCCCGCGCAGGTCGAGGACGTCATCGCTTTTCTCAAGACGCTGAACTGACGGCGAGGAGGACCAGGAATGAAGGCCATCAATCGACGGCAGGCATTTGCGCTCGGGGGCGGCTTCGTCATGCTGACGCTGCTGCCCATGGCAGCCGATGCCGAAGTGACGAACGACGCGGCGAAGTGGATCGAGAAGTTCACCGGCGGCAAGCAGCCGGCCAAGGGCAAGATTTCGCTCGACCTGCCGGAGATCGCGGAGAACGGCAACACCGTGCCGCTGTCGATCAACGTCGAGAGCCCGATGACCGCGGACTCCTACGTCAAGGACGTCATGATCATTGCGGACGGCAACCCGAATGCAGGCGTGGCGACACTCTCGTTCACCCCCTTGTCTGGCAAGGCGGAAGCCTCGATCCGGATCCGGCTCGCGTCCACGCAGAACGTGATTGCGATCGCGAAGATGAGCGACGGTTCGTTGTTCACGGAGCAGAAGACCGTGAAGGTCACCATCGGCGGCTGCGGCGGCTAAGGGCTCAGGAGAAAACAGATGGCAGACAAACCGCGCATCAAGCTTCCCAAGGAAGCGGCCAAGGGCGAGGTCGTCCAGATCAAGACCCTGGTTTCGCACGTGATGGAATCGGGCCAGCGCAAGGATGCGCAGGGCAAGACCATTCCGCGCAAGATCATCAACAAGTTCGCCTGCGAGTTCAACGGCAAGCCGGTGTTCGCGTGCGCGCTGGAGCCGGCGATCTCGGCCAATCCCTACATCCAGTTCGATGCCAGGATCGACGAGGCCGGCACGTTCAAGTTCTCCTGGACGGACGACGACGGCACGGTGATCACGGCCGAAGAGAAGATCGCGCTCAAGGCATGATGCGCCTCGCGCATTGAGGGAGGCTCGAATGGCGCCACGATATGTTGGGTTGGCCGCTATGGTCGCGGCCGCCGCGTCGGTTGCGACGCTCGCATGCGCAGAGGACGCCGAGCGCAAGGGCATCGCGGCGCCGCCCGGCCACGTCTTCAAGACCATCATCTCCGGGTACGAGTTCCGCAGCAAGGAAACCCGCGCGCTGCAGGACGACGATCTCGAAAATCCGGGATTCCTCGCCGTGGAGCGCGCGGCGGACGCCTGGAAGAAGGTCGAGGGCAGTGAGGGCAAGTCCTGCATGAGCTGCCACGGCGAAGCCGAGACCAGCATGAAGGGCGTCGGCGCCGCGATGCCGAAATGGGACGACAAGCTGAAGAGGCCGGTCAATCTCGAGCAGCGCATCAACATCTGCCGCACCGAGCACATGAAGGCGGAGCCCTGGAAGTTCAAATCCGGGGAATTGACCGACATGACCACGTTCGTGCGCTACCAGTCGCACGGCATGAAGGTCTCGGTAAAGACCGACGGCCCGATGTCGCCCTGGTTCGAGCGCGGCAAGCAGATCTATTACACGCGCTACGGCCAGCTCGATCTTGCCTGCGAATCCTGCCACGAGCGCAACAACGGTAAGTTCATGCGCGCCGATTTCCTGAGCCAGGGCCAGACCAACGGCTTTCCCACCTATCGGCTGCGCGACCAGCGCCTGGTGCCGCTGCACGAGCGCTTCGAAGGCTGCATGTTCGACGTGCGCGCCGAACCGTTCAAGCCGCTCTCGGACGAGTTCCTCGCGCTCGAGCTCTATGTCGCCTGGCGCGGCATCGGTCTGCCGGTCGAGACGCCGTCGGTGCGCAATTGAAACGATGAGCTTGCAGGAGTATTGCGCATGATCTCTCGACGCGAGTTCATTCAGGTTGCTGCGGCAACGGCGGCGCTCTCGACCGGTGTTGGCTCTGGCCTGACCCGGGCGGTCGCCCAGCAGCGCCTGACCGAGAAGGAGTTGCTCGCGTTCGAGCCGCTCGGCAACGTCACGCTGGTGCATGTGACCGACATTCACGGTCAGCTCATGCCGCTTTATTTCCGCGAGCCCTCGACCAATCTCGGTGTGGGCGAGGCGAAGGGTCTTCCGCCGCACGTGACCGGCAAGGAGTTCCTCGCCCGTTTTGGCATCGCGCCCGGCTCGTCGGCGGCCTATGCCTTGACCTCGGAGGATTTCGAGGCGCTGGCCAAGAGCTATGGCCGGATCGGTGGCCTCGATCGCGCCGCGACCGTGATCAAGGCGATCCGCGCCGAGCGCGGCGACAAGGTCGCGCTGCTCGATGGCGGCGACACCTGGCAGGGCTCGTGGTCGTCGCTGAAGACGCGCGGCCAGGACATGATCGACTGCATGGCGCTGCTCAAGCCCGACGCCATGACCGGCCATTGGGAATTCACCTACGGCACCGAGCGGGTCAAACAGGCGATCGAAGGCCTCGGCTTCCCGTTCCTTGGCCTCAACATCCGCGACACCGAATGGAACGAAGCGGCGTTCGACGCCGCGACCATGATCCAGCGCGGCGGCGTCAAGATCGCGGTGCTCGGCCAGGCTTTCCCCTATACGCCGGTCGCCAATCCGCGCTGGATGATTCCGAACTGGTCGTTCGGCGTGCGAGAGGAGGACGTGCAGGCGCAGGTCGACAAGGCGCGCAAAAGCGGCGCGCAGCTCGTCGTGCTGCTCTCGCACAACGGTTTTGACGTCGACCGCAAGCTTGCAAGCCGCGTCAAGGGCATCGACGTCATCCTGACCGGACACACCCATGACGCGCTGCCCGAGGCAGTGAAGGTGGGCAAGACCCTGCTGATCGCGTCCGGCTCGTCCGGCAAGTTCGTGTCGCGGCTCGATCTCGACGTCCGTGACGGCGAGGTCAAGGCTTACAGCTACAAGCTCATTCCGCTGTTCTCCGATGTGATCACGGCGGACGCCGAGATGGCGGCGAAGATCGCCGAAGTGCGCAAGCCCTTCGCGTCCGATCTTTCCAAAGTGCTCGGCAAGACGGATTCGCTGCTCTACCGGCGCGGCAATTTCAACGGCACGTTCGACGATCTGATCTGTCAGGCGTTGCTGCAGGAGCGCGACGCCGAGATCGCGCTCTCGCCCGGTTTTCGCTGGGGTACCAGCGTGCTGCCGGGGCAGGACATCACCTTCGAGGACGTCACCAACGCAACCGCGATCACCTATCCCGCGGTCTACCGCATGGGCATGACAGGTGCGCGGTTGAAGGAGATCATCGAGGACGTTGCCGACAATCTCTTCAACATCGATCCGTACTACCAGCAGGGCGGCGACATGGTGCGGATCGGCGGGCTCGCTTACGCGATCGACGTCACCAAGCCGCAGGGCAGCCGCATCTCGGACATGCAGATGCTCAAGACCGGCGCGCCGATCGATCCCGCCAGGGAATATCAGGTCGCGGGCTGGGCCAGCGTCAACGAAGGTACCGAAGGGCCGCCGATCTGGGACGTCGTCGCGAACTACCTGACGCGACAGAAAACCGTTCGGCTCGAGCCCAACCGGGCCGTCAAAGTTACCGGAGCGTAAGCGATGTCGAAGATGGACAGTTCCCGGCAATCACGACGCAGTTTCCTGGCCGCTGGCGCCGGTGTTGCTGCCTCCGTGCTCGCCAAGCCGGCCGCGGCCGGCGCCGGCAATCCCGCCAACCAGCCGCCCAACGTGCCGGAATGGACCAAGTCGCTGGGCGAGGGCGTGGCCGTGCGCCCCTATGGCAAGCCGTCGAAGTTCGAGAAGGATGTCATCCGCCGCGACGTCGAATGGCTGACCGCCTCGCGCGAATCCTCGGTGAGTTTCACGCCGCTGCATGAGCTCGAAGGCATCATCACCCCGAACGGTCTTTGCTTCGAGCGGCATCATGGCGGCATCGCCGAGATTGATCCGGCCGATCACCGCCTGATGATCCATGGCCTCGTGGACCGTCCGCTGATCCTCACGCTGGACGAGCTGAAGCGCTATCCGCGCGTCAATCGCATCCACTTCATGGAATGCGCGGCGAATTCGGGCATGGAGTGGCGCGGCGCCCAGCTCAACGGCTGCCAGTTCACCCACGGCATGATTCATTGCGTGCAATATACCGGCGTCTCGCTGCGCACGCTGCTGGAAGAGGCCGGCGTCAAGACCAACGGCAAGTGGCTGCTGGTCGAAGGCGCCGATGCAGCGGCGATGGACCGCAGTCTGCCGATCGAGAAGGCGCTCGACGATTGCATCATTGCCTACAAGATGAACGGCGAGGCGCTCTATCCCGAGCAGGGCTATCCGATGCGATTGGTCGTGCCGGGCTGGCAGGGCAATCTCTGGGTCAAGTGGCTGCGCCGCATCAAGGTCGGCGATCAGCCCTGGCACACCCGCGAGGAGACGTCGAAGTACACGGACCTCATGCCGAACGGCAAGGCCCGCCGCTTCACCTGGGCGATGGACGCCAAATCGGTGATCACGTGCCCGAGCCCGCAGGCACCGATCAGGCATGGCAAGGGCTTTACCATCGTCTCGGGGCTCGCCTGGAGCGGCGCCGGAAAAGTCAAACGCGTGGACGTGTCGCTCGACGGCGGCCGCAACTGGTGGCCGGCACGGCTCGATGGGCCCGTTCTCGACAAGGCGCTGACGCGCTTCTACTACGAATTCGATTGGAACGGCGAGCCGCTGCTGCTGCAATCGCGCGTCCAGGACGAGACCGGCTATGTGCAGCCGAGCAAGGCGGAGCTGCGCAAGATCCGCGGCGTCAACTCCATCTATCACAACAATGGCATCCAGACCTGGCATGTGCAGGCCAATGGTGAGGTCGAGAATGTCGAAGTCGCTTAAGCTCATTGCAGTCGCGCTGACCGCCTGCGCGCTGAGCGCGCCGGCGCTTGCACAGCAGAAGGCGGATGCCAAGAGCGGGCCGCGCTACCACATCGGACGCGCGCCGACCGCGGACGAGATCCGCGGCTGGGATATCGACGTGCGTCCCGACGGCCAGGGCCTGCCGGACGGCAAGGGCACGGTCGCGCAAGGCGAAAAGCTGTTCATGGACAATTGCGCGACCTGCCATGGCGAGTTCGGCGAGGGCAACGGCCGCTGGCCGGTGCTGGCCGGCGGCAAGGGCTCGCTGACATCAGACAATCCGGTCAAGACGGTGGGCTCGTACTGGCCCTACGCCTCCACCGTGTTCGACTACGTCCGTCACGCCATGCCTTATGGCAATACTAGCTCCCTGTCCGTCGATGAATATTATGCGCTAGTCGCCTACGTCCTCTATCTGAACGACGTCATTACCGACCAGAACTTCGAGCTGAACAAGAAGACCCTTGCCACGATCAAGATGCCGAACGAGCAGGGTTTCGTGATGGACGACCGCGCCACCAGCGAGAAGTCGTTCTGGCAGAAGGACCCTTGCATGAAGGATTGCATCGCGCCGGTGAAGATTACCGGGCGCGCTGCCGCCGTCGACGTGACGCCAGAGGAAGGCAAGGAGAAGAAGTCGCGGGGCGTGGAGTGAGAACCGGCCGGGCGAGCCGCCGCACGCTGCTGCATGCGGCCCTCGCTGCCGGCTTACTCGCCACAATCCATCCGACCGTGACCCAGGCGGCCGAACCTCACAGGCTCGCGCTGCAGATCAGCGACGACGATCCGGTCAAGATGCGCGCCGTTCTCGATGTTGCGGCCAACGTCTCGCGGCATTATTCCGGGCAGGGCGAGGACGTCGAAATCGCAGTGGTTGCCTTCAATGGCGGCCTCGACATGCTGCTCGAGGACCGTTCGCCGGTGAGGGAGCGCCTGGTGAATTTTCTGAAATCGATGCCCAATGTAAGCTTTCTGGCCTGCGGCAATACGCTGGAGACGCTGGCGGTGAAGGAAGGCAGGCGGCCTCCGCTGCTCGAAGGCGTCAGCGTCACGCAGGTCGGGGTTGCCGCGCTGATGGATCTTGCCGAGAAGAACTGGACGATTGTCCGGCCGTAGGGGAGATAGCCGACGATGCGATGGTTGATGGGACTGGCTATCGTGCTCGCGCTCGCAGGGCCCGCATGTGCGGCCGAGCAGGAGCTGGAACTGTCGGTCGAGGGCCGCACGACGCTCGCGACGCTGCGCACGCCAGCCTCGATGGGGCCGGACACACCACTCGTCGTGATGACCCACGGCACGCTCGCGCACAAGGACATGGAGGTCATTCAGGGTGTTGCCAAGGCGCTGGAGCAGCGCGGCATCGCTTCGCTCGCCCATACGCTGTCGCTCGGGCTCGATCGCCGCAAGGGCATGTATGACTGTGCGGTGCGGCACGACCACCTGACCGACGATGCGGTTGCCGAGATTGGTGCGTGGGTGACACGTGCGAAAGACATGTCGCGACTCGTTTTCGCGCTCGGTCATTCGCGCGGCGGCAACCAGGTCGCGCGGTATCTCGCAGCAAGCGAGACCCCGCCGGTGGCGGGTGCGGTGCTGCTGGCGCCCGTGACCGCAGAAGCCGAGGCGGATTTGCGCGCCTCCTACGCGAAGACCTATGGCAAGCCGCTCGATCCGTTCCTGGAGCAGGCGACCAAGGCGGTCGCGGCGGGCCGCGGCGGGGAGTGGATGGACGTGCCTGGCTTCATCTATTGCCGCAACGCCGTGGTGACCGCACGCGCCTTTGCGTCATTCTATGCCGCCGATGCCGGCCAGGATACCGCCGCGCTGGTGGCGCGCACAAAGCTGCCGGTGCTGGTGTTCGCCGCGACCAAGGATAGCGTCGTCCCCGACGTGGCAACCGCCTTTGCGCCGCTGACCGGTTCGAGCGGCGGCAGGGTGCAGCTCGACACAATCGAGGATGCCGATCATTTCTTCCGCGACCTGTTCGCGGAAGATGTTGCCGACCGCATCGCCGAGTTCATCAAGCAGACACGATAGGAGGGGGACCATGCAGCGTCGATCCATGCTTCGCGCGAGCTTTGCCGGACTATTTGGTGCCTTCGCGGTGCGCCAGGCGTCCGCGGCGACGGAAACGCCCGCGCGGCAGCGCGTCGCCTATCACCTCGCCGATGCCGATCGTGTCGTCTTCGTTCTGGGCAATCTGCAGAATCATGTCGACGGCGTCGGCGGGCCCGGCAAGGCCGACATCAGGTTGGTCGTGCATGGACCGGCGCTGCGCGCCTTCCACGCCCTCGCGGCCCAGGACCACATTGTTGCGATGATGACGAAGCTCGTCGACGCCGGCGTCGGCTTCGATGCTTGCGCCAATACGATGAAGGCTCAGGGCGTCAAGCTGGACGATCTCACGCCCGGCTTCGTCGTCGCCGAGAAGGGCGGCGTGGTGCGGCTCGCCGAGCTGCAACAGCAGGGATTTGCGTACTTGCGTCCCTGAATAGGCGTGGGCTGCGCCCCGGGGCTTGATCTCGCTCATATAGCGCGGCCGCGCCTGGCGATAGATTGGCAAGTCCAGGGAATACCGAGGCGGCCGTGCTGACGACACTCATCGATCTCATGGGGGAAGACCGGCTGTCATGGCTGGGCGGCCTCCTGGTCGGCGGCCTCTTTGGATTCTTCGCCCAGCGCAGCCGCTTTTGCCTGCGCGCAGCCGCCGTCGAATTCTCCCGCGGCGCGGGCGGGCCGCGCCTTGCGGTGTGGCTTTTGACCTTCGCCGCCGCGCTGGTGGGCACGCAAGGCTTGGTCGCGCTCCGCTGGCTCGACGTGTCCGAGGCGCGGCAACTCGCGCAGCAGGGAAGTATCTCCGGTGCGCTGCTCGGCGGAGTGATGTTCGGCTGCGGAATGATCTTGGCGCGGGGCTGCGCCAGCCGGCTGCTGGTGCTCTCGGCCAACGGCAATCTCAGGGCGCTGCTGTCGGGCCTGGTGTTCGCGGTCACCGCTCAGGCTTCCTATCGTGGCTTGCTGTCGCCCGCGCGCGAGTGGGTGACCAATCTGTGGCTGGTCGACGGTGGCCCGTCACGCGACATCATGGCGATGTTCGGGGCCGGCACGCCCGAAAAGCTCGCCTTCGGATGCGTGTGGCTGATTGCGGGGCTGTCCTTCGCCTTCCGCAGCCGGCTGCCGCGCCGGCTGATCCTTGCTGCGCTTGCAACCGGAGCAGCCGTCGTCGCCGGCTGGTTCTTCACCTACCAGCTGTCGCAGGCCTCCTTCGCGCCGGTGACGCTGAAGAGCCTCACCTTCAGCGGACCGTCGGCCGAATTGCTGATGCTGGTCCTGAACAGCTCGCAGCTCCGGCTCGGCTTCGACCTCGGCATTATTCCGGGCGTGTTCCTCGGCTCGTTCGCCGCAGCGGCGCACGCGGGCGAGCTGAAGCTGGAAGGATTTTCGGACGGGCTCGGCATGCGCCGTTACCTGCTCGGCGCGGTGCTGATGGGGTTCGGGGCGATGCTCGCCGGCGGCTGCGCGGTCGGTGCCGGCGTGACCGGTGCCTCGGTCTTCGCGCTCACCGCCTGGCTCGTGCTCGGCGGCATGTGGCTGGGGGCGGGTCTCACGGATTTGATCGTCGACCGCGGCGGCATACCGCAAGCCCGACCGGCGACGAGCTCGCCTGCGCCGGGAATCTGAAAATAGTTTAGAGATTGCTAAATTGTAATTTCTGAATATGATATTTGCTGGTGCAGGCTGATTGCGTCGCAACGATGCTGGCCCGACGCTTCCGGAGAAACGCACATGACCACCATCACGGAAAGCTACGTTCGCGAAGCGCCGCGCACGGCGCGGATTGACTGGTCGCCTTATCTGGTCGGTGCGGGAATTGGCCTGCTGAGCTGGATCGCCTTCGCCGTGTTCGGCGATCCGCTCGGCGTCACCACGGCCTATTCGCGCATCGCCTCCCTGTTTGCCATTCCCGTGATCGGTCCTGAGGCTGTGGCACAGAACGCCTATTGGAAGAGCATGCCGCTGAAGTGGGACTACGGCGTCTGGTTCCTCGTCGGCATTCCCGCAGGCGCATTCATCTCCGCGGTGATGTCGGGGACGTGGCGGCTCGAACTCGTGCCTGAAGTCTGGCAGGAACGATTCGGACCGTCGATCGCAAAGCGTTTCATCGGCGCGTTCCTCGGCGGAGCCGTCATCATGTACGGTGCGCGGCTTGCGGGCGGCTGCACCAGCGGACACGGTATCTCCGGCGGGTTGCAACTCGCGGTGTCGAGCTGGCTATTCCTGGCGGTGATGTTCGCCACCGGGCTCGGAATTTCCGCGCTCATGTTCCGCAAGCAGTGAGGGACCTCCGGTGACAGCGATGATGACAATCCTTGGTCCGCTCGTGATGGGCGCAGCCTTCGGCTTCCTGCTCCAACGCGGCAAGGTGACCAACTGCAATGTGATCGAGAACCAGTTCCGCCTGCGGGATTTCACCGTGCTGAAGGTGATGGGCACCGCGATCGTGGTCGGCGGGATCGGTGTGCTGCTGCTGGTCGATACTGGCAACACGAAATACTACGTGAAGGATGCCAACATGCTGGCGGTCGCGCTCGGCGCCGCCCTGTTCGGCGTCGGCATGGTGGTTTACGGCTATTGCCCGGGAACGGCGCTCGGCGCCATCGCAACCGGCAGCGTTCATGCCTTGGTCGGTGCGCTCGGCATGGTCGCCGGGGCCATCCTCTACGCCCTGAGCTTCGATTGGTTGAAGGCGCACGTGCTCAACGTCTGGGCGCTGGGCAAAGTCCGTCTTCCGGACGTGACGCACGTTCCCGACATCGCCTGGTTCGCCGCACTTGCCGTCGGCGCCGCGTTGTTCTTCTGGTGGGTCGAATCCGCGGAAGCCAGGCGGAAGTGAATGGTGCAAGTCACTGCGATCCGGAATTGTCCGGGCCGCAGGTCACCGTCTTGGCGTCTTGCAGAATAGCCTGTGCAGCGTCGAAAACAGCTCTTCGATCCGCCGGTCTGCGATACGGTACCACATCGTCTGACCGTCGCGCCGGCAGGCAACGATGCGTTCGGTCTTCAGCTTCGTCAGGTGCTGCGATAGCGCCGACGCGGAAAGGCCGACATCCTCGGCGAGCGCGCTCGCGCTGATTTCGCCATATTCGACCAGCTTGCAGACGATGAGCAGACGATGCTCATTGGCGAACATGCGCATCAGGGTGGCTACCTCCTTTGCCTGCCTTTCGAGTTCGCTGGTGTTCATTCGGCGCATGACGGTGTTTCATTAGCATTTCCGTGCCGGCGGTCAAAAGGGACGGAAATCATGACCTCCCAGGTAATGGAAGGGCCGATATCTGCGTGCTAGATTTTCGGCCATGAACGCACATGCATCCACGGCACGTACCGAACGCAGCCAACCGGTCCATATCGGCGACCATTTGCGGGAATGGCGGCAGCGCCGCCGCATGAGCCAGCTTGATCTGGCGGGCGAAGCCGAAATCTCGGCGCGTCACCTGAGTTTCGTCGAGACCGGCCGCGCCGCCCCCTCGCGCGATATGGTGCTGAGGCTCGCCGAACGCCTCGACGTGCCCTTGCGCGAACGCAACGTGCTGCTGGTCGCGGCCGGCTATGCGCCGGCATTCCAGCAGCGGCCGCTGGAGGATCCCGCCTTGAAATCAGCCCGCCAGGCCATCGATCTCGTGCTTAGGGCACATGAGCCCAATCCCGCGCTCGCGGTGGACCGGCACTGGAACCTGGTCTCGGCCAACCGCATGGTGGCGCCGTTGCTCGACGGCATTCCGCAGCATCTGCTCGGCCAGCCCTTCAACGTGCTGCGGCTCGCCTTCCATCCCGAGGCGCTGGCGCCGCGCACGGTCAATCTCGCGGAGTGGTGCGGGCACCTCCTGGAGCGGCTGCACCGGCAATGTGAAGCAACGGCCGATCCTGAATTGATCAGGCTCTACAACGATCTCAAGAGCTACCCCATTCCGGCGCGTGCAGGGCCGCTGTCGAGCGACAATGTCGCGATCCCCTTCAAGCTGCGCCACGAGGGGGAGATCCTAAGTTTCTTCTCCACCACCATGGTGTTCGGCACGCCGGTCGACATCACGCTGTCGGAGCTGGCGCTGGAGACGTTCTTTCCGGCCGACGAGCGCACCGCCGAGCGGCTCAGGCAGATGGCAGCAGCCATGACTTAGCGCCCTTGCCTCGGAGCGGGTTCGGCTTATCTTCGAACCAACCCGTATTGCCCGAAGGAGGTGCCTGCCATGAGCACGCTGAAGCCGCTCCAGATCGACGTCGTCTCCGACGTGGTGTGCCCCTGGTGCTATATCGGCAAGCACCGGATCGAGAGCGCGCTGGCACTAGTTCCGGACGTCCCGGTCAAGCTCAATTTCCGCCCGTTCTTCCTCAATCCCTGGGTGCCGCGCGAGGGCATCAGCCGCGAGGCCTATCTCACCCAGAAGTTCGGCTCGGTCGAGGCCTATAAGGGCATTGCGGGGCGCGTCGTTGCGGCCGCAAGCGAGGATGGCCTCGTCTACAGGCCCGAGCTGGTCGCGCGCCAGCCCAACACCACCGACTGCCATCGCCTCATCCTGTGGGCGGAGGCGATCGGCAAAGCACCCGAGATGAAGCAGCGCCTGATGGAGCTGTATTTCCGCGACGGCGGCGATCTCACCGACGTGAACGTGCTGGTGCAGGCGGCCGCCGATGTCGGCCTCGATGCCGAAGACGTGCGCAAGCGCCTCGCCACCGACGAGGACGTCGCGCGCGTTTCGGCGGACGCGCAGGAAGCCGCCGAAAAGGGCATCTCCGGCGTGCCGACCTATGTGTTCGCGCAGAAATACGCGGTCTCCGGCGCGCAGGATCCGACCCTGCTCGCGAAGGCGATTCGGCAGGTGTCGGCGGAGATCAACGCCCAGGCGGCGGAGTAGCTTTCGCTGATTTGCGGAGCCGGCGAACCAGGCGTCGCGCGGTCTCGTGCGCGGCGTTAAGGCCGACCAGCGCTCCGTGAATGAGCGCGACGACCGGATCGTTCCGCCGCAGCGGGATCAGCACGTCGCCGACCGCGAAGCGTCCGCGCCAGATCGGGTTGATCATCGGGTGATCGGCGCTCGCGGTGGAATCCGCACTGGCAATGGCGGGATCCGCGCAGAGATGGCGGGTGAGGTCGAGCGTGAGCTGCACGCCCGGCGAATATCTTGCAAAGCGCTCGTCGATGCCGAGCTTGAAGAAGAAGGCGCGGTCCTGGTGACGCAGCACGATGCCGGCAGCGACCGGCGTCGTGCCAGCGCGAAGCGTGATGATCTCGCACTGCGCGGTCTCTGCCAGCGCCGGCACGGCGCGGCGAATGAAAGCCGCATCGCCCGCATGCTGAACCAGCGCGGTGCGGCGCTCGCCTTTCCAGCCGCTGGCTTCGAGCTGCAGGAATGTTTCGAGCGCGGGTCCGATCTCGCCGGGCCGGCGTGCGACGTCGAACGTAACAGGGCCTTGCTCTCCAAGGCGGTGGCGCTGACGGCGCAGCTCCTTGAGCTTCTTGGCACCGAGTGCATCGCGCAGCAGCGTTTCGTCATCCTGCGTCGCATCGAGGCTGGCGCGGAGGTAGGAGGACAGTACGCGCGGCTTCAGGCCGTCGCGGTTCAAGGCCTGCTCGAGCGCATTCATCGCGGCGCCGTCGAGCGCGACATCGTTCAGCACGAGCGCATGCGCACCGGCCTCGCGCGCGCGCTGCAACAGGCCCGTGGCCGCCTCGATCGGGGCGTCGCGATCGATCAGCGGGCTGCACAGCGTGCCGTAGGGATGCGCGCTCACCAGCGCGGGCAGGGGAATCTTTAGGGCACGCCACAGCGAGATCACCGGCATCAGCCCGATCAGCGGCGTCGAAGAGCCGTCGAATGCGGGCAATGCCGAGGCTTCGGTGCGGCCACGTGCGGTGGCGCTGACGGCGAGCTCCCAGGCGGGCAGGTAATATCCATTCGGCTCGGCCGCGCGCTGCGCGAGTGCGCGCCACTGGCCGGTATCGATCGTCGTGAGCGGGACGCGCGCGCGCGCGGCTCCGGCTTCCTTTGCCGATGCCGGATTGATCGCCGCCTGCTGCGCGATGTCGACCACGTCCCGCCGTCCCCAATCACGCGGGCTGAGCCCGTGTTGCGCGGTCATGCTAGCGCAAAGAATGGAAAATACCGTTGGGGCGCCGTTTCAATTCGAATGATAGCGTTAACCGCGCGTTGACCACAACCGGCCCGGTTCGGAATGCAGCGCCGAGAACGCGATGCCCATGAACGTGCTGTAGGCAAGCACCATCGCAAGCGAGAACGCGGCGGGAAGTACGCCTAGTCCCAGGTCGGAGGCGAACAACCCTCTTCCGAGTATGGGGAAGTAGAGCAATCCCATCGCGATCCAGCCCATGATGCCGAAGAGGAAGCCTTTCATGACCGCGTTGTGGCCGGGCAGAAGATGATAGGTGGAACGGAACAGGATGCCGAGCACGAGCGTGCCGTTAACGAACGACATCGCCCATGGCACGGCGGGGTGGACTGGGCCGCCGCCCAGCCAATGGCCAAGGCCGAGCTGAAGATCTTGATACGGATGGAAGGTTGGAAGCCAGTTCATCCACCGCTTCAGGAACATCACGCCAGAGTGCGCGGCGTTGCCGCACAAGCCGGCCGCCACGGATTTCCAGACATGATGGACAGCTATGTGCTGCATCGCTCGTTGGTCGACCCCTTCATCGTTCTGACGGCACGAAGTGGTCGCGCGCGGTCGCGGTCTGGCCGCTAGCAATCTCGGTCGCCTCGATCTCGATGTCGGTGGCCGCCTTCGGCATCTGCGCGGGCGCGACCTGCACCGACATCCGGATCTCTCGGGTCTGATCCTGCCCGACCTCGACGATCATGCGGCCGTCGGGCTTTCGTTCGACGCCGGCGATGCGCACGCTCGCGCCCGGCAAGTCCTTGACCTCGATTGCGAAGGATCGCGTTGCGCCCTTGTTCAGCAGACGCACCGTGTAGTCGTTGCGCACCCCGCCATCGGCCAGTTGGACGAACAACGGATTGCGCTCATGCAGGACGTTGATGCTCATCGTGCTACGGGTCGCGAGCGTGTAGACCATGATGCTGCCGACGACGGCGATGGCTGCGGCATAGACCAGCGTGCGCGGCCGGACGATGCGATAGAGCGGCGGCTTGCCCTCGCGCCGGCGCTGCATGTTGATGTCGGTGTCGTAGCCGATCAGGCCTGTGGGCCGGCCGATCTCGCGCATGACGTTGTCGCAGGCGTCGATGCACAGGCCGCACTGGATGCAGCCGAGCTGGATGCCGTGCCTGATGTCGACGCCGGTCGGGCAGACATTGATGCACTGGTGGCAGTCGACGCAATCGCCGGCGAAATCACCATGGGCACGGGCAGCTTCCGCCTTTTTCACCGACATGCGCGGCTCGCCGCGGTCGCGGCGATAGGTGACGTTGAGCGCCCATTCGTCGGTCAGGGCCGCCTGGATGCGCGGCCACGGGCACATATAGATGCACATCTGCTCGCGGGCGTGGCCGGCGAAGACGTAGGTCGTTGCGGTCAGGATGCCGATCCAGAGATAGGCGATGAACGGGGCCTGGAACGTGGCGAGCTCCTTCACCAGCGTCGGCGCGTCGTCGAAGTACAGCACCCAGGCGCCGCCAGTCCACCAGGCGATCATGATCCAGAGGAAATGCTTCAGCGCGACCTTTCGGACGTGGTCGAACGTCCAGTAGCGTTTGTCGCCCTGCATGCGCTCACGGCGGTCGCCCTCGACCCAGCGCTCCACGGCGTAGAACAAGTCGGTCCACACCGTTTGTGGGCACAAATAGCCGCACCACAATCGCCCTGCGACCGCGTTCATCAAGAACAGCGTCATCGCCGCGATGATGAGCAGACCGGTGAAGTAATAGACCTCCTGCGGCCATAACTCGATGAAGAAGAAATAGAAGCGGCGATGCGGCAGGTCGATCAGAACGGCCTGGTCGGGCAGGCCGGGGCCGCGATTCCAGCGCACGAACGGCAAGAGATAGTAGGCCCCGAGCGTGACGCAGAGGATCGCCCATTTGATGCGGCGGAACGGCCCGTGGACCGACTGCGGATAGACCTTCCTACGCTTCTCGTAGAGAGGTCCCTCAATAAAGGTGTCGTCGGTCATGGCAAATTCCCCCGCATCACAGGCCGCATTCGCGCGTTCAGGAGAACGCGCAGCCGCTGCTCAGGCCCAGCTTCCTGAACACGATCGCCGCCGGGCAGAAGCCCGTGAACGAGGCCTGCAACATGTTCAGCCCGGCGAAGGCCGTCAGCAGGTACCAATACGCATTCACATAGGTGCCCAGTGCGAGACCGAGCAGGACGACGCATCCCGCAAAGGCGAGAACGGCTTTATCGACATTCATGGCAGGCTCCTTCTTCTTGCGAACTTTTACGAACGGGTCAGGTTGGCTTCGGTCCAGGCGACGAGGCTGCGCGTATCCATCGCGCCGGCATGGCGGGCGATCTCGCGGCCGCCGCGCATCAACAGCAGCGTCGGAATGCCGCTGATGTTGAGCCGCGACGACAATGCGGGTGCGTTGTCCGAATTCAGCTTCAAGAGCCGCACGCCGGGCTCGAGCTGTTGCGCCGCGCGCTCGAACATCGGCGCCATGGCGCGGCAGGGCCCGCACCATGGCGCCCAGACGTCGACGAGCACGGGAATGTCGCTGCTGGCGACATGGCGGCCGAAGGCGGCTTCGTCCACCTCGATCGGTTGGCCGGTGAACATCGGCTGGTGACAGGCGCCGCAGCGCGCACCTTCCGGTGCGCGCTCGGCCGGCAGGCGGTTGATGCGCCCGCAATGTCCGCAGACGATCTGGCGTGTCGTGCTCATGTGCCGGTTCGGACCTCCTTGATCTTGGCGATGTTCAGCCTGTCGAGCAGGAAGCGCTCGTAGAACGGCTCGCTCTCGCCGCGCCGCATCTTGCGCAGGAAGTATTTCTCGAAGGCGACCTTGGCGAAGTGCACCCATTCGCCCTTGGACGACCAATTGACGTTGCGCGGCGGGATCTGCGGCTGCGCGAGGAAGGCGACCCCGGAATCGCCGAAGTCGGCGAGGCAGATCGCGTTCCAGGTCGGCTGCGCCGTCGGTGCCTTGCCGCGGAGCAGGGCGCCGATGTTGATCGCGGTCGCCGTCACCATGGATTCGATCATGAAGCCGGTCTTGGGGACGCCGACCGGCACCGGTGTCGCGCCGACCGGCGCGATCGCGACGCAGACGCCGACTGCAAACACGTTGGGGAAGGCGGGGTTCTGCTGATGCTTGTCGACGATGACGAAGCCGCGCGGGTTGGTCAGCTTCTCGATGCCGCGCACCGCCTCGACGCCGCGAAAGGCGGGCAACATCATCGAATAGGCGAATGGCAGCTCATGAGCCTTGCGAGACGTGCCATTGTCGGAAAACTCCTCCACCGTCATCAAGCCGGGGGCGACATTGTCGACGCGGGCGTTGGTGATCCACTTGATGTGCTTCTCGCGCATCTCGCTTTCGAGGAGACCCTTGGTGTCCCCGACGCCGTCGAGACCGAGATGGCCGATATACGGCTCCGAGGTGACGAACGTCATCGGGACCCGGTCGCGCAGCTTCCGCCGGCGCAGCTCTGTCTCCAGGATAAAGAGGAATTCGTAGGCCGGGCCGAAGCAGGAGGCGCCCTGAACAGCTCCGATCACGACTGGACCGGGATTGGCCGCGAGCTTCTCGAAGGCTTCACGGGCATGTGCAGCGTGATCGACGTGGCAGATCGACTGGGTATGGCCCTGCGGCCCAAGACCAGGGATTTCGTCGAAGGCAAGTTCAGGACCGGTCGCCACGACCAGATAATCATAGTCGATCGATGTGCCGTCGCCGAGCTCGACACGGTTCTCTGTCGGGTGGACGCGCTTTGCCCCCTGCGTCAGCAGCCGCACGCCCTTGCGCTTCATGACATCCGCGAGATCGATCTCGATCTCTTCGCGCTTGCGCCATCCGACGGCAACCCAAGGGTTCGATGGGACGAAATGATAGACGGCGCCTTGCGAGATGACGCTGACGCGATCCTCCTTTCTCAACTGGGGCAGCAATTCATAGGCCATCAGCGTTCCGCTCAGACCGGCTCCGATTACGACAACTTCCGCCATGGGTACCTCCGTTGGACCAGGCTGCTTCGCCAGTTCAGTTCCGGCCGTCGTGCAGCGCTTGACTATATATGCGTAAGTTCGTATATACGCAAGTATGAAGATGAATGCTGAAGTTATGGAGCGGGCGGCGGATCAGGCGAGCGAGCTGCTGAAGGCACTCTCGAACCGTCACCGTCTTCTGATCATCTGCCAGCTGATCGACGGCGAGCGGTCGGTCGGCGAGCTGGCCGAGTTCCTGAACCTGCGGGACTCCACGGTGTCGCAACATCTTGCGCTCCTTCGCAAGGATGGCCTGGTGTCCGCCCGGCGTGAGGCGCAGACGATCTTCTATTCGATCGCCAGCGAGCCGGCGCGCGAGGTGTTGAAGACGCTCTACCAAGCGTTCTGCGCGCCGAAGTCCGCCAGGACCAGATGAAACCTAGGAGCGCTCGGGGGAGGGTGCCTTGAGCAAGATCAACGCGCCCCATTCCGATGCAGATGAAATGAGCCGCGCAGCAGCGTGGTGATGGTTTGATCATGACACGGAATCGTTCCATGCGATGTATGGCGAGATATTTGGGCTTATTGGCCGTCTTCGCGGCAATCGGCCTGTCTGGAACACCGGTGACGGCGGCCGAGACACTCGTCGTCACGCCGCAACCGATCACGGACGAAAAGGCCGTATTCGCCACTGTCGAGAGTATCAGCGTGGTTCCGGCGCGCGGACGTATCGGCGGCACGGTGGCCCAGCTCAAGGTCAGGGAAGGGGATCGCGTTGCCGCCGGCCAGGCGATCGCGACCATTGGCGACGACAAGCTCGTGCTGCAGATGAAATCGCTCGATGCGCAGATCGAGGCGCTGCAGGCGCAGGCGAACCAGGCCCAGCTCGACTTCACCCGGACCGAAGGTCTGGTCGAGCGCGGTATCCTGCCACGGATCAAGCTCGACGAGCAGCGCACCGCGCTCAACGTCGCCGAGAACGGCCTGCGAGCCAAAACCGCCGAACGTGCGGTGATCAACGAGCAGCTCAACCAGGGGCAGGTGCTCGCGCCGGCGGATGGTCGCGTGCTGAAGAAGCTCATCACGGTGGGATCCGTGGTGCTGGCGGGCGATCCGATCGTCACCGTCGCCCAGCAGAATTTCAAACTGCGGCTTCGCGTGCCGGAGCGGCATGCACGCTTCCTCAAGGCGGGGGACAAGATTCGCATCGACGGCGCGGAGTTCGCCGGCGAAGCCGCCAAGTCGGGCGTGATCGACCTCGTCTATCCGCAGATCGAGGAGGGTCGCGTCATTGCGGATGCGACCGTGGAGGGGCTCGGCGAATATTTCGTCGGCGACCGCTTGCGGGTCTGGGTCGCCGGCGGAACGCGAACAGCCTTCGTCGTCCCTTCGAACTATGTGACGACCCGATTCGGCATCGACTACGTCCAGCTCCGGAAAGGCGACGAGACGATCGACGTGCCGGTGCAGCGCGGTCGCGACATGCCGATGCCTTCGCTTCCCGACGGCCTCGAAATCCTGTCGGGCATCCGGGCCGGTGACCAATTGGTGCGGCCGTGAATCTCGGTCTGTCAGGACGGTTGACCCGGTCGACCATCGCATCGCCGCTGACGCCGCTGTTCCTGCTCGGGGCCCTCGTCGTGGGGCTGATCGCCGTCGTGGTGATCCCACGCGAAGAGGAACCGCAGATCAGCGTTCCCATGGTCGATATCCGCGTCAATGCCGACGGCCTGCGCGGGCCGGACGCGGTGGAGCTGGTGAGCAAACCGCTGGAATCGATCGTCAAGGGCATCGACGGCGTCGAGCATGTCTACAGCCAGACCGAAGACGACCGCGTCATGGTCACCGCGCGTTTCCTGGTCGGCACCAAGTTCGAAGATGCCATCCTGCGGGTGCACGAGAAGATCCGCGCCAACCTCGACCGCATTCCCGTCGGCATTCCAGAGCCGCTGATCGTCGGGCGGGGTATCAATGACGTTGCGGTGACGGTGTTGACATTGTCCCCGAAGCCCGAGGCCGCCAGCCGCTGGACCGACAAGGACTTCTTTGAGCTCGCCGACAAGCTGCGCGCGGAGCTGATGAAGGTCGACGACGTCGGTCTAACCTACATATCCGGTGGCGCGGCGCAACAGATCCGGGTCGAGCCCGATCCGGAGAAGCTGTCGCTGTTCGGCGTCACGCTTCAGCAGCTCGTGGCCAAAGTCAAGGACGCCAACCGCTCGTTCCTGGCTGGGCAGGTTCGCGATGCCGGCATCGTGCGCAGCGTCGCGGCGGGGCAGACGCTGTCCGGCATTCCCGACATCGGATTGCTGCTGATCACGAGCCGCGACGGCCGGCCGGTCTACGTCAAGGACGTCGCCTCTGTCGTGGTCGGTCCGAGCACCATCGAGCATCGGGTCTGGACGGATTCGCGCGACGCCGCCGGGCAGTGGGCGCGGACGCCAGCCGTCAGCCTGGCGTTGGCCAAGCGGGCCGGTGCCAACGCGGTCGTCGTGTCCGAGAATATCGCGGAGCGCCTCGAAGGATTGAAGTCGCGCCTGATCCCTGGAGATGTCCAGGTGACGGTGACGCGCGACTATGGCGAGACCGCCAACGAGAAGGCCAACGAGCTGCTGTTCCATCTCGGTCTTGCGACCGTGTCAATCGTCGTCCTGATTGCGATCGCGATCGGCTGGCGCGAAGCGCTGGTGACCTTCGTCGTGATTCCCACCACGATCCTGCTCACCATGTTCGCCGCTAACCTGATGGGCTACACCATCAACCGCGTCAGCCTGTTCGCACTGATCTTCTCCATCGGCATTCTCGTCGACGACGCCATCGTCGTGGTCGAGAACATCGCGCGGCACTGGGGCATGCGCGACGGCCGGCCGCGACTGCAGGCCACCATCGAGGCGGTGGCGGAGGTCGGCAACCCCACCATCGTCGCGACGTTGACCGTGGTCGCCGCGCTGTTGCCGATGCTGTTCGTGTCGGGCCTGATGGGCCCCTATATGGCGCCGATCCCGGCCAACGCGTCGGCCGCCATGCTGTTCTCGTTCTTCGTCGCGATGGTGGTCGCGCCCTGGCTGATGCTCAAGCTCGCGCCGAGCGGCGATGTTGCCTCAGCGCATGGGGAGCACGATGAAGGCCGGCTCGGCCGGCTCTATCGGCGCTTCGCCGCGCCGATCGTGCGGAGCAAGCGGTCGGCCTGGATCTTCCTGCTCGGTGTCGGCATCGCAACGCTGCTGTCGATGACGCTGTTTGCGACCAAGTCGGTGACGGTCAAGCTTCTGCCGTTCGACAACAAGTCCGAGATCGCCGTGGTCGTCGACCTGCCGGAAGGAGCAAGCCTGGAGGCGACCGAGCGCACGCTGTTCGGTGCGGCCGAGATCGCGCGGCAACTACCGGAGGTCACCTCGCTGCAATCCTATGCCGGCACGCCGGCACCCTTCAATTTCAATGGTCTCGTGCGTCATTATTACTTGCGCCAGAGGCCGGAGCTGGGCGAGCTGCAAGTCAACCTGGCCGCACGCGGCGAGCGCAAGCGCGCGAGTCACGAGATCGCGCTCGAGCTGCGCGAGAAGCTGAAGGCGCTTGATCCGCCAGGGGGTACCAGCATCAAGGTGGTCGAAGTGCCGCCCGGGCCCCCGGTGCTTTCGACGCTGCTCGCGGAGGTCTACGGTCCCGATGCGACCACGCGCCGTGCGGTCACGGCCGAGCTCAAGAAGGTTTTCGCGGAGGTGCCGTTCATCGTCGATATCGACGATTCCATCGGCGAGAAGCGGCCACGGCTGCGGCTCTCGATCGACCAGGACCGGCTCGAATTCTTCGGCGTCGAGCAGCGCGACGTCTACGACACCATCCAGGCGCTGTTCGGCGGCATCTCGATCGGCTATTCGCATCGCGGCGAGGACCGCAACCCGATCGAGATCGCGGTGCATCTCGGAAAGCGCGATCTGGTCTGGGACGAGGCGCTGGCCTCGACGCCGGTGCCGGCCAACACCTTGCCCGGCAGCAAGACGGTGGTCGAGCTCGGTCAGGTCGTGAAGGCGGCCATGGAGGAGGGCTCGCCGACGATCTTCCGCCGCGACGGCCGCTTCGCCGACATGGTGATGGCCGAGCTCGCCGGGCGCTTCGAGGCGCCGCTTTACGGCATGCTCGCGGTTGCCGATCGTGTGGATGCCCATGACTGGGGCAAGCTGCCGAAGCCTGTGATCAGCCTGCACGGCCAGCCATCGGACGAGTCGCGTCCCACGCTGCTGTGGGACGGCGAATGGGAGATCACCTGGGTGACCTTCCGCGACATGGGCGCCGCCTTCGGTGCAGCCATCCTCGGCATCTACGTGCTGGTCGTCGCCCAGTTCAGGAGCTTCCGTCTGCCGCTGGTCATCCTGACGCCGATTCCGCTGACGCTGATCGGCATCCTGATCGGGCACTGGCTGCTGGGTGCGCCGTTCACCGCGACCTCGATGATCGGCTTCATCGCGCTCGCCGGCATCATCGTGCGCAACTCGATCCTGCTGGTCGATTTCATCAGGCACAGCGGGGGGGACGGCAAATCGCTTCGCGAGGTGGTGCTGGAGGCCGGCGCGGTCCGCTTCAAGCCGATCCTGCTCACCGCGCTTGCGGCCATGATCGGAGCTGCGACCATCCTGCTCGATCCGATCTTCCAGGGATTGGCGATCTCGCTGCTGTTCGGGCTTGCCTCGTCGACGCTGCTCACCGTGCTGGTGATTCCCGCGATCTATATCGCCCTGCGCGCTCCGCGCGAGGCGGCTCCGACCACAGCCAAATCCAGCTAACGAGGATCCGATGGACAAGAACTACGTCGACATCACCAGGAACATCTCGGCCAACCTGAAGAAGCTGCGGAGCGACATTCCCGATACCTTGAAGGGATTTTCCGCCCTCGCCCAGGCCGCGACGCGTGACGGCGCGCTGGACAAGAAGACCAAGGAACTGATGGCGCTGGCGCTCGGCGTCGCCGCGCATTGTGACGGCTGCATCGGCTTTCACGCCGAGGCGCTCGTCAAGCTCGGTGCGAGCCGCGAGGAGATCGAGGAAACGCTAGGCATGGCCGTCTACATGGGCGGCGGGCCGTCGCTGATGTACGCCGCCGATGCGATTGCGGCCTACGAGCAGTTTCAGCGGCAATCGGTTGTCGCCTGATTTCCCCCTGTCCGGCATGCTGACACGCGGCCGGGACCGGACGAGTCGCCTCGACCGGTCCAGCCTATCGGCTTCATCAACTACCAGCGGTCGTCGCCGACACCGACGCCCACGCTGACGCCGGGAGCACGGATGCCGACGCCGGCACGCGGACCGTCGTCCCAGTCGCGATAGGTGCGACGCTCGTAATAGCGCTCGCGAGGCATCCTGGCGTAGGAGTCGCGCACGATCACGCGCGCACCGCTGCGGGTGCGATAGCAATTGCCGGCATCGTCGCAGACGAGCCGAACTTCCTGAACGAGATCAGGGTTCATGTATTCGCTGGTCGTATAGATATCCGCAGCCTTGGCGCCCGTTGCGGCAGCCAGTGCGCCGACGCCTGCCAGCAGCGCAATCGTGAATGTCCTCATCATGTCCTCCTCGAAACTGCCCTCGGCGGTAACAAGAAGGGGAGGCGGCGATCGTTCCCGGCCGCGATGCTCGTTTTTCCCGGAACCGGCTCCTTGCCGCGATTTGTTCCTCTTGTGCTTGTTCCTCTTAACCAGGTCGTGAAGATGAGGCACGTGGTGGTGCCATGGGCGAGCAATCGGCCCTTGGCATCCGTCACGCGACCTTCGGCAGTTCCAATGCGACGGCCGCAATTCAGGATCTTGCCCTCGGCCGTGATCGGGCCGGTCTCCGGCGTGATCGGCCGCAGCAGCGAAATCTTGAACTCGAGCGTGGTCTGGCCGATCCCCTTGTCGAGCGTCGACTGGATCGCCAGCCCCATGCAGCGGTCGAGCAAAGTGGCCGTAAGCCCGCCATGCGGTATCGCAGGGCCAGCTTGATCCGATGGCCAGGTCCGAAAACGACCGAAGGGACTGTGGCTTCGTTCCGCGATGGAGATCTAGATCGGCTCGTACGCCTCGGTCCCGCAAATGTCGTCGGCTTCCGCGCGCCGGCGGTCGATGACCTTCCCGCCGGCGATCGTCACGATGTAGGTCTGGGCGCCGAGCGAGGTGCCGGTCGCGGAGGTGAGCTGCGCGCGGACGCAAGCGGTCCAGCCCGGTCCTCGCACCTCGCGATGGGGCGGGGCGACGCGCACCTCGCGCGGATAGGAGGTCGTGAGGAAAACGACATCGATCTGCTCGCGCACCAAACGCTTGACGTCGGGAGGCGCTTCGGGCAGCGGTTGCTCGGCCTCCTTCATGCGCATGAACTCAGGCACAGGCGCGCGGCTGTCGGCAAAGCCGCAGGCACCGAGCGCGAGCGCGCCGGCGAGCAGCGCCGCATGAGCAACAATTCGTAACATCCGTGAAAGTCCCCTGCGGGCCAACAGATAGGCACGAATGCGGTCCGGCGAAGTCCTTGCCGATCAAGATTTGCTGAGGCCTCGAACTGGGCCTTGGACCCGCGGCATTTGCTATCCCGCGATTGCAGGCTAGTTTGTACCCCAGACAAAGGGGATTGCATCAATGAGGATTTTGGCCATCGCGGCCGCCGTGCTGGCACTGACGGCCGCCTCGGCCCAGGCGCAGGGCCGGCGCCCGCCCCAGGACGCGGCCAAGCCTGCGGACAACAAGCCCAAGGTCGACGAGAAAGCCTACAAAGCTGCGCTCGAGCGCATTCCTGAGCCCAAGGACAAGTACGACCCATGGGGCGGGGCCCGCCCGAGCGAACCGGCCAAGAAGCTGAAATAGGGCAGGCGCGCTCCGGCCCGGGTCCTCCAATTTCGCACCGGCGATCTCGCGGCGCCAATCTTCGTCCCGCGAATCGTTACGTTTGCCGCGGCCTCACTTACGGGATCGCCGACGAGGCGTCCGCGATCGCCGCGCGCGTGATCGCAAGCCTGCGATGGCGTTGGCGTCGTCGTGTCGCGCAATCATCATCGTATTGTGGATGCGATGCGAACGCTCGTTCACATCGCGCGCGCTATTGCACGAAGGCGAGGCCGACGCGCTTGTCACTGCGCCAAACTGTGCGACACTTCCGCACGAAGTCGTCGCGCGCGATCGAGAGCGTGAACGATTGCGGCAACGTGACGGGAGCGTCGAGGTCGATCGCCGCGCCGCCTTCCGACATGTTGCGCACCGTGCAGGCGATGCCGTTGTTTTCGAAGGTGATCGTTCCACCCTTGAAAACACGGTGACGCTGCGCTGTACGCTTCTCGATCATTCGCGTCGATCCATCACGATGATTGTGGAGTAATGCATAAAAATTACGTTGAACTGAACTCAATGCCGCCGCTGCTCGCACGGCGATTCAGACTTCGTTTACGATGTTCGAGCGGAGAGTTTCTCCGACGATTTTCCCGCAAGCCTTACTTTTATGGCGTTACGGCGCCGATGGAGATTCCGATGAAGACCACGCTTTCGCTTCTGTTCGCCGCAGCGCTCTCGCTGTCGTCGATGCCTGCCCACGCCGTCAAATGGGACCTTTCGACCATGAGCTGCAAGCAGTTCCTCGAGAGCGGCGAAGACAACATCCAGGTCGTGCTGACCTGGATGGACGGCTGGTACAAGGGCGACGAGGACAACGCGATCATCGACACCGACGTGTTCATCGAGAACGCCAAGAAATTCGGTGCCTATTGTGGAAAGAATCCGACATCCAGCATCGTCACCGCGGCCGACGAAGTGCTCGGCAAGTAATTTGACCGACGCGTGACTGCAATCGCGTTTTGGTCTGCTTCGACGCGATCGTGATGGAGAGCCGCGGTGCGCTTTGCGCTCACGCGGCTCTCGTTTCTTAAGGTCAGCCCGGCAACATCGCGAATGCGCTGGACACCATCGCGACCGGCTTGTTGTCGGTCGCCGAGAGCAGCGTGACGCGGCCAAAGCTCATGGTGCGCCCGAGCCGCACCACGCGCGCGTCCGCCAGCACGTCCGACGAGGACACCGCGCGCATGAAATGCGTGGTCTGATCGACCGTGGTCATCGGGCGGTAGCCGCGATTGGCCGCGAGGTTCGCGATCACCATCGCGGTGTCGGCGAGCGCCATCAGGGCCTGGCCGCAGACCACGCCGCCGTTCCGGCACAGCCGCTCCGAAAACGGCATGCGCAGGATCGCCCCCGGCTGCCAGTCCGGTACATCCGCCGGCTGCGCGTGCTCGAGGCGCTCGACCGCGAGGTTGAGATCCTGGACCCAGGGCGCAAAAACCTCGCCGAGGATGCGTCTGGCGTCGGGGAGGCCGAATTCGGCTTCTGGCTGCATTTGCATTGCTGTCGCACTCTCCTGGATTGCCGGATGTTTCGCCGCATTGTGCGCGCATCGGCCCGGCAAAGTCACCCGGTCTCGGGGCGGTCCCGTCGGCTTGAAAATGCCTGACTTGGCCCGGTATGATGGCTCGCTTGGGAACGGGTGGATGATGTTGCGTCGGTGTGTCCTCGTCTTTGGTATGGTTGCACTCGGCCTCGCGCTGAGCGGGTGCACCAGGTGCGGTCCGATCTGGGACGACTGGCTGCATGGGCCCAAATCGTGCCGATCGGATCGGCTCTAGCGGGTCCCGGCCCCGGCCGGCGGCGACGAGGGCGACACGGCACGGGCGATCCGTGCCTCACGGATGATCAAGGAGTAGACGATGAAGCTTTTCCGTATGGCGGCGGTGGTGCTGGCCGTGCTGGCGGGACCTGCCTACGCGCAAATGCCCAATCTCAATTTGCTGCAGGATGCCCCGAGCAAGACGCCGGAGGAGAAGGCGGCCGAAGCCGAGCGTGACAAGGCCTACAAGGAAACGCTGAAGAAGATTCCGGATTCCAAGGTTTCCAACGATCCCTGGGGCGGCATGCGCTCCGATCCGCCGAAGCAGCCGGCGGCGCCGAAGGCATCGGCCGCAACCAGCGGGCCGAAGAAGTCCAAGAGCGGCACCGCCGCCAACTGACGGCTGCTCCGTTCGGGGCGGCACAAGCCTTCGGACGGGACTCCTCTTCAGCCGGCCGGCGCCCTACATTTGTCCCTGAGCGTAGTGCGTAGAGGAGGCAGGACATGGCCGATCGTCCGCGGGACCTCGCCGAGCGGATGGCGCGCCGGCGCAAGGCGGCCGGCAAGCCCGGCCAAACGGTCGGCGACGGCTATCTGCGCGAGACCTTCACGCTGCCGCGCGCGGCGGCGCGGGAACGGGCGCAGGCCTTCTTCGCCCGCTATCCCAAGGCCGGCTATATGAGCGCGGTCGAGACTTGGCGCGAACTGCCCGGCGGCGACATCGAATTCACCATGCGGCGGCTGCCGAGCGCGGACTAGGGTTTGGCCTGCTTGAGGGGCTCTTGCTAGTCGAGGGTTTCGGCGACGATGCGGATCCGGAACACGGGCTCCTTGACCTCGTCCAGCAGCTCCATCTGCCATTCGGAATTTTGCTGGAGCTTGCGGGCAATGCCGGCGGTCATGTCGGCGCAGACGCTGGTCATCTCTTTCCAGGCCGAATCGCGATCGGCAAATTCCGTCGCCTGGTCGGCGCAGCCGGAATAACGGCCATTCCGGATACGAAAGAAATAGAGCGGCATGGCGGGTACCGATCGCGCGTGATGACCTCGCCCCCAAGGCCACGGGCGCGCGCAGTCCAATCCCAAACCAGCGTCAGATCAATTCCGGGCGGCTACGGATGATGTCGCCGTAGGGGGCTGCCCGCTGCGGCGGTGCTGTGCGCACGCCACCCGCGCCATCATCGGCCCTTCATTTGGCCGGTTCAGGCCGTCGCCCGGCCGATCTCTTCAGCTCCCGATCGATCCGCAGCTGCACGCGCCGGATCGCCAGCAGATCGATTTTCGTCTCGGTCTTGCCCGTCTTGATTTGCTCGCCGATGCGGAACTGCCATTGCCAGATTCCGGGAATCGCCGTCTTGGCGACGGTGAACTCGATGCCCCTGTGATTCATGGTGACCTCCCACGATTCACTTCCAAGATGGCAAACAAATTGGCTGCCATCATATTCCCGGGACAAGGAAAATTCTGTTCGTGAGCTGTCAGTTGCCCCGTGGTTCTCCGACCATGAACAGAGTTCCTGAGCTGCGTCCGGTTGTGTTCGCGCATGGTCAGAACACGTCCCCAAGGCGATTCGCGTAGAGGGGCGGTTCCGCCGGCATACGCCTTGCTTGATCTCATGACGGCAAGCAACATGGGCCCGTCATGCTCGGCATTCCCCGCCATTACAGTCATTTCGTCTTCGGAATCATCCAGTCCGGACTGACCTCGCTGATCGCGGCGGGGATCGCCAGCTTCCCCGCGGCCAGCGCGATGATCTTCGTCGGTCACTGGATGACGTCGTGGCTGATCGCCTGGGCCGCGATGCTGCCAATCGTGCTCCTGGCCGCGCCCGCAATCCGCGCCTTCGCGCTGCGTCTGACCCGGGAGGAGAGGGATCCGCGAGCCGGCAGCCAGCATGAAAAAGCCCCGCCTGGGGAGAGCCAAGCGGGGCAGCAAGTCGTTGGAGGCTGAGGTGCTGGGCTGCAACACCATAGCCGCATCATCCTAGCCGGCTCCGCTTACGGCAGCCTGACAGGCGGCAGGTTTCCGGGCCCGATGGCCGAGGCCGCAGACTGACCCCGCACCCGTCCCAATTTCGACATCCGTTGGCACAACTGCGGACACACAGGTCAGCAAGATTTCATACCGTTCGGCGCAGCCATGGGGGAAACGTGGCACGCCGACAACGGGGTGGCATCATGGATAACGTAGAGCGGTCATTTGCCGCCGCGACAGCGGCTGGCTTCGTGGTGCTGGTGATCGGCCTCGTGCTGCTGGCGCTGCTATAGGACCGGCGCGCGGGTGGCAGCCGTGCCCCGCGATGATCGCGGACACGGGCAATGCGCCAATCTCAAAACTGGAAAACAACCCCATGCACAGTAGGTCGCATGGAAATTCTGGCGTTCTTCCAGTAGCTTAATTGTGGTGTTTAGATACCGTCATCATGCGCGACCGGCTGTGGTGGGCAGGCACGTCGTCCCGCTGTGCGGTGACACGCCCTTGCGGATCAGTCGACCGCGCCGGCTGCTGAAGTGCCGTCGGCCGGCGCGTCGTTGTCGGCCGGCCCCCTGCCGACCTTTAGTGGATCTTGATTTCGTTCAGAGGCAGATGGAGCTCGCTGGCGCGCTCTTCGCGGTCCTTCTTGCGGAACTCGTTTTCCTTGCGCTCGAACTTCATCATCTCCTCATGCGCCGCCTCCAGCAGGGGTTTGCGCCTGATCGTTTCGCGGTGCTTGTTATCCGTCATGTGAGATCCCCAGAGTTGCGGTCTCATCCTGGAGAAGGCCCGAGACCGCGAAAAGGTTCGATGCCGCACGATTGCGGAATTACGACGACCAGACCATGCGTCTTCGATGCGCGTCAGCGCGGCCGGGGAGGGATGTTGCGGCCGTGCTGCTATTTCGGCGGTTGCAGCCCGGCGGATTTGACCCAGTCCTGAAGATGATTTGCCAACTCGGCCTGGCGCGCCTTCTTGAGAAGGGCGTCCCGCTCGGGGCCGGGAGGCAGCCTGGCGGCGTCCTCCTTGACCTGCTTCACCCATGCGGAGAGCCGGTCTTGAAGGGTCAGTTGTTGCTTGAACCGTCGCCGCTTGAGCATGGCACGCTCTTGTCCGTGCGAGAAAGGCGGGCGCGCAATCGGCGTTCTCATCACCGGTTGCTGCCGCGGTCCCTCGCGGGTGATGATGGATTAGGATCCAAAAACGGAACGGCGTCTGTTCAATTGTGCGCACAGCGCGCAGGGTCGAGCCGGTTGGATTGAAGGTCGAAGTGGATAGGGCAGCCAACGGGGGCACGCGGAACCTTCGTCCCGGTCAGAATGTGGGATCATCATTGCGGGGGCTGTTTGCTCGCGGAGAGCCCCGCCGAGAATTAGGACATTCCGAATTAAACCTTGGGGGGACTAGGGGCCGAAATACGGACAGCCGCCGCATTTCCAAAAGAACATATTGCGAACCTAGAACAAATAGGGTACATTGCTTTTATCGCCGCGCCGCCTCGCAACCGTTTGTCCCTCACGCGAATCCTCGCCATAAGGAGCACGACCCAATGTCCGCCACTGCCCTGCGTATCGTCGAAGGATCTTCCATGGACAAGAGTAAAGCTCTGGCCGCCGCGCTCTCCCAGATCGAGCGCCAGTTCGGCAAGGGCTCGGTGATGAAGCTCGGCAAGAACGATCGCTCGATGGATGTTGAGGCGGTCTCGTCCGGGTCCCTCGGGCTCGATATCGCGCTCGGCATCGGCGGCCTGCCCAAGGGGCGTATCGTCGAGATCTACGGGCCGGAATCCTCGGGCAAGACGACCTTGGCGCTGCACACGGTGGCGGAAGCGCAGAAGAAGGGCGGCATCTGCGCCTTCATCGACGCCGAGCACGCGCTCGACCCGGTCTATGCCCGCAAGCTCGGGGTCAATATCGACGAGCTCCTGATCTCCCAGCCTGATACCGGCGAGCAGGCGCTGGAAATTTGCGACACGCTGGTGCGCTCGGGCGCAGTCGACGTGCTGGTGATCGATTCGGTTGCGGCGTTGGTGCCGAAGGCCGAGCTCGAGGGCGAGATGGGCGATGCGCTGCCGGGCCTCCAGGCCCGCCTGATGAGCCAGGCGCTGCGCAAGCTCACGGCCTCGATCAACAAGTCCAACACCATGGTGATCTTCATCAACCAGATCCGCATGAAGATCGGTGTGATGTACGGCTCGCCTGAGACCACGACCGGCGGCAACGCGCTGAAGTTCTATGCCTCCGTCCGACTCGACATCCGTCGCATCGGTGCGATCAAGGAGCGCGACGAAGTGGTCGGCAATACCACCCGCGTCAAGGTGGTGAAGAACAAGCTGGCGCCGCCGTTCAAGCAGGTCGAGTTCGACATCATGTACGGCGAGGGCGTTTCCAAGATGGGCGAGATCCTCGATCTCGGCGTCAAGGCCGGCATCGTCGAGAAATCAGGCGCCTGGTTCTCCTATGACAGCCAGCGTCTCGGCCAGGGCCGCGAGAACTCGAAAGCGTTTTTGAAGGCCAACCCCGACATCACCGCCAAGATCGAGACCGCGATCCGCCAGAACTCCGGCCTGATCGCCGAGCAGATCCTGGCCGGCACGCCCGAGCGCGACGCCGACGGCGAAGAGCCTGCGGACGAGTAAGCCTCAAGCAGTCAAGATTTTCGCGAGGAGCGGGCGCTGAAGACGTTGAGTTGCCGACGTCGTCAGTGCCCGTTTCTTTTGGTGGTAGAAGAGATACCGGATCATTTTGTGATGCCGGGATCGTCGTGAGTTGGAATCAACCCGAGGTTATTGCTGCTCGCCAGATTATTATCCAGATGGCGAAAGGCATACTTTCTGGAAGCGTATCCCCGGTGCAAGGCGCCAGGACAATTGCGAGGCGCAGATTCACGGCACGCCTCGAAGACGATCCCGATATCTTGCCTTTTGTCGGAATTGCTTCGGAGACCGAAGCCTTGCCGCTCGGACGCGAAAGGGTGCACTGGCAGGCGCAGGCGCTCGCTGATCTCCAGGACAAGATCGACGAATCCCAAGCTTGGGCGCTCACAGTCGCAAGCGCCCGTTGCCAGAGCCTTGTGGCCCGCTCAGGAAGCCTGATGTGTTGGCCCGAGGGCTAGACGAGCCGTAGGGTGGATGCCGAAAGCTTAATCCACCTCTGTTCGTCTCCGCGGAAACCGAAGCGGTGGGTTACGCCGGCGGACAGCGCTTCGCGCCGCCGCCTGCTAACCCACCCTACGAAACCTTCCGCCGCGGCTTACTCCGCGGCTTGCGCGTAATCGCTCACCGGCGGGCAGGAGCACACGAGGTTGCGGTCGCCGTAGACGTTGTCGACGCGCCCCACCGGGCTCCAGTATTTGTCGGTGCGCGAGGTGCCCGCGGGGAAGCAGCCTTCGCTGCGCGTGTAGGCGCGCTTCCAATCGTCATCGGCGATGTCGTGCACGGTGTGCGGGGCGTGACGCAAGGGCGAGGCCTCGATCTTGAAGCGGCCGGCCTCGACCTCGGCGATCTCCTTCCGGATCGCGATCATGGCGTCGCAGAAGCGGTCCAGCTCGGCCTTGGATTCCGACTCGGTCGGCTCGATCATCAGCGTGCCCGGCACCGGGAAGCTCATGGTCGGGGCGTGGAAGCCGTAATCGATCAGGCGCTTTGCGATGTCGTCGACGGTGACGCCGGACGTCACCTTCAGCGGCCGCGGATCGACGATGCACTCATGGGCGACGCGGCCCTTGGCGTTCTTGTAGAGCACCGGGAAATGCGGATCGAGGCGCGCTGCGATGTAATTGGCGTTGAGAATCGCGATCTCGGTCGCGCGCTTCAGGCCTTCGCCGCCCATCATCAGGATGTAGATGTAGGAGATGGTCAGGATCGACGCCGAGCCGAACGGCGCGGCCGAGACCGGGCCGACCGGCGCATCCGCTTGCGTCGCGGGGTGGCGATTTTCAGGATGACTTGGCAGGAACGGGGCGAGATGCGCTCTTACGCCGATCGGGCCCATGCCGGGGCCGCCGCCGCCGTGCGGAATGCAGAAGGTCTTGTGCAGATTGAGATGGCTGACATCGGCGCCGTAATCGCCGGGCCTGGAGAGGCCGACCTGCGCGTTGAGATTGGCGCCGTCCAGATACACCTGGCCGCCATGGCCGTGCACGATGTCGCAGATCTCGCGGATATGCTCCTCGAACACGCCGTGGGTCGAGGGATAGGTGATCATGACCGCGGCGAGGTCGTTCGAGTGCTTCTCGGCCTTGGCGCGGAGGTCATTGACGTCGACGTCGCCGTTCTTCTCGCACGCGACCACCACCACGTCCATGCCGACCATCGCGGCCGAAGCCGGATTGGTGCCGTGAGCGGAGGAGGGGATCAGGCAGATCTTGCGGTGGCTCTCTCCGCGCGAGGCGTGATAACCGCGGATCGCGAGCAGACCGGCATATTCGCCTTGCGCACCGGAATTCGGCTGCAGCGAGATCGCGTCATAGCCGGTGATGTCGCACAGCCACTTCTCCAGCCGCGCGAACAGCGCGTGATAGCCGCTCGCCTGCTCGCGCGGCACGAACGGATGCAGCGTCGCGAACTCCGGCCAGGTCAGCGGCATCATCTCGGTGGTCGCGTTCAGCTTCATGGTGCAGGATCCCAGCGGGATCATGGCGCGGTCGAGCGCGAGGTCGCGATCACTGAGCTTGCGCATGTAGCGCAGCATCTCGGTTTCCGAGCGATGCGCGTGGAACACGGGGTGGGTGAGGAAAGGGGTGGTGCGCTTCAGCGCCTCCGGCAGCAGCGCCTCGCGCGTGGTGGCGTCGATCTCGGCGTAGGACAACGTGCCGCCGAACGCGCGCCAGACCGCTTCGACCGTCGCCGGCGTCGTGGTCTCGTCGAGCGCGATGCGCAAGCTGGTGTCACCGATGCCGAGATTGATCTTCTCGGCGGTCGCGCGCGCGACGATCTCGGCGCCCTTGGCACCGGCATCGACGCTCAGCGTGTCGAAGAAGGCCTCCGACTGCGGCGCAAAGCCGAGCTTGCGCAGGCCGCTCGCGAGCACGGCGGCGCGGCGATGCACGTTGCGCGCGATCTGCGAGAGGCCTTCGGGGCCGTGATAAACCGCATACATCGAGGCGATCACGGCGAGCAGCACCTGCGCGGTGCAGATGTTGGAGGTCGCCTTCTCGCGGCGGATATGCTGCTCGCGGGTCTGCAGCGCGAGGCGGTAGGCGGGTGCCCCGCGAGAATCCACGGAGACGCCGACGATGCGGCCGGGCAGGGAGCGCTTCAGCGCATCGCGCACCGCCATATAGGCGGCGTGCGGTCCGCCATAGCCCATCGGCACGCCGAAGCGCTGCGCCGAGCCGATCGCGATGTCGGCACCGAGCTCACCGGGCGAGGCGATCAGCGTGAGCGCCAGGAGATCGGCGGCGAGGATCGCGAGCGCGCCCTTGGCCTTCAGCGCTGATATCGCGGGTCTGAGGTCGCGCAAAGCGCCCGAGGAGCCCGGATATTGCAGCAGCGCACCGAGCACATCCGCCTTGTCGAGATCGGTGAGGGGATCCCCGACGATCAGCTCCCAGCCGAGCGGCTCGGCGCGGGTGCGCATTACCGCCAGCGTCTGCGGATGCACGTCCTTGTCGACGAAGAAAGCTTGCGCCTTCACCTGCGAGTGCCGTTCGGCCAGCGCCATGGCTTCGGCGGCGGCGGTGGCCTCGTCGAGCAGCGAGGCGTTGGCGACATCGAGCCCGGTGAGGTCGCAGATCATGGTCTGGAAGTTGAGCAGCGCTTCCAGCCGGCCCTGGCTGATCTCGGGCTGATAGGGCGTGTACGCCGTGTACCAGGCCGGATTTTCCAGGATGTTGCGCTGGATCACCGCGGGCAGGATCGTGCCGGAATAGCCTTGGCCGATCAGCGAGGTGAAGACCTGGTTCTGTCGCGCGAGCTCGGCCATATGCGCGATCGCCTCGGTCTCGCTGAGCGGCTTGCCGAGATCGAGCGGGGCGGCCTGCCGGATCGAGGCCGGCAGCGTGTCTGCGATCAGGGCGTCGACGCTTTTGGCGCTGACGGCCTCTAACATTGCGGTGACATCGCGCGCCGAGGGGCCGATATGGCGGCGAACGAAACTGGCGGCGGTGTCGCCGTTGGTCTTGCGGTGCGCGGTCATCGCTTGCTCCATCGCTCTCTACGCCGTGTGCGCCTTGTAGGCGGCTTCATCCATGAGGCCGCCGAGCTCGCTTCTGTCGGCGATCTTGATCTTGAAGAACCAGGCCTTGCCTTGCGCGTCGGAGTTCACCAGCGCCGGCTCGGAAGCGAGCTCGGCATTGGTCTCGAGCACCTCGCCGGTGACAGGCGCGTAGACGTCGGAGGCGGCCTTCACCGATTCCACGACCGCGGCGGCTTCCGCCTTCTTGAGCGCACGGCCGATCTTGGGCAGTTCGACGAACACGACGTCGCCGAGCTGCTGCTGGGCATAGTCGGTGATGCCGACGGTCGCGACATCGCCGTCGATCGCCAGCCATTCGTGGTCGGAGGTGTACAGCGTCGTGGTCATTGTCGAATCCTCAGCGTTTGTAGGTGTTTTTGACGAAGGGCATGGCGGCGACTGCGAGCGGCAGACGCTGGCCGCGCACCTCGGCGACGAGTCTTGTGCCCAGCGCGCTCAGACTCGTGGGCACGTAGCCCATTGCCACCGGCGCATTCAGGCTCGGGCCGAAGCCGCCCGATGTGACCTTTCCGATCGGCTCGCCCGCATTGGCGTCGGCAAACAGCAGCGCGCCCTCGCGCACCGGCGCGCGGCCGTCGGCGCGCAGGCCGACGCGGCGGCGGGATGCGCCGTTATCGAAATGAGCGAGGATTTTTTCGGCGCCGGGGAAGCCACCGGCGCGCGCGCCGCCGCTGCGGCGGCTCTTCTGCACCGACCATTCCAGCGCGGCCTCGACCGGCGTGGTCGCGGTGTCGATGTCGTGGCCGTAGAGGCAGAGGCCGGCCTCTAACCGCAGGCTGTCGCGGGCGCCGAGGCCGATCGGCAGCACCTCGGGATTGTCCAGCAGCATTTTGGCGAGGCGCTCGGCATCACCAGCGGGAACCGAGATCTCGAACCCGTCCTCGCCGGTGTAGCCCGAGCGGGAGACGAAACAGGCGATGCCGGCGACCTGATGCGGGCCGGCATCCATGAACTTCATCGATGGCGCCTCCGCACAGAATTTCGCCAGCACCGATTCTGATTTCGGGCCCTGCAGCGCGATCAGCGCGCGGTCGGCAAGGGACTCGATGATGCAGTCACCGGAGAGATGCGCGCGCAGATGCGTCTCGTCCGCGTCCTTGCAGGCGGCGTTGACGACCAGGAACAGATGGTCGCCGAAATTGGCGGCCATGAGATCGTCGAGAATGCCGCCGTCCGCATTGGTGAACTGGGCATAGCGCTGCCGCCCCTCGGCAATCGCGGCGATGTCCTGGGGCACCAGCCGTTCCAGCGCGCGGGCGGCGTCCTCGATCCTCCCCGACTTCGGCCGGAGCGCGAGCTGGCCCATATGGGAGACGTCGAACAGGCCGGCGGAAGCTCGGGTATGGAGGTGCTCTTTCAGCACGCCCGCAGGGTATTGCACGGGCATGTCATAGCCCGCGAACGGCACCATCTTGCCGCCGAGGGAGACATGAAGCCCGTGAAGGGGGGTGCGTTTCAGGGAGTCTTGGTCGTGCGCTAGCATCTTTAGGGGCCCTCGGCGGTTCCCCGGGGACGATTCCCCTGAGGACACCAGTCGAAGCCCCATCTGTCGCTGTGCCTGAGAGTATTATCCCGTCGGCGGACGCTGGTCCGGGCCTACGCCCGTCAGCGCCTCTTTCCAGATGCTGTCAAAGCCACGCGGTCCTTTTGCCTGAGAGTTTCCGGGGCGGTTGCTCCTTCGGCGCCGGCTGCCTAAAGCCGGTCTCTCCCGACGTGGCCGTACGATACAGATGGGTACAGACCACAGGCCAGCCAAGCCTGTCAACGCGTCCGCTTGCCCTATCAACGGGATTGGCAACGGGAATTGAGCGGTTGCGGCAACCCTCTGATCTGCTTGCAGATCTCCTTGCACACTTTCTGGACAGGGAAGCTGGCCTTGTCTAAAAGCGCTTTGGCCCGCAGATATCAGCCTTAACGTTACGGTTTGGATGGCGAGAAGCGGGTCCAAGCACACCCGATTGGATGAACATGAGCGGCGTCAACGAGATCAGGTCGACCTTTCTGAACTTCTTTGCCGAGAACGGCCACGAGATCGTGGCGTCCTCGCCACTCGTGCCGCGCAACGATCCGACGTTGATGTTCACCAATGCCGGCATGGTGCAGTTCAAGAACGTCTTCACCGGCGTCGAGAAGCGACCGTACCAGCGCGCCACCACCTCGCAGAAATGCGTGCGTGCCGGCGGCAAGCACAACGACCTCGACAATGTCGGTTACACCGCGCGCCATCTCACCTTCTTCGAGATGCTCGGCAACTTCTCGTTCGGCGACTACTTCAAGGAGCGTGCGATCGAGCTCGCCTGGACGCTGATCACCAAGGAGTTCGGGCTGAAGAAGGACAAGCTCCTCGTCACGGTCTACCACACCGACGACGAGGCCGCGGGCCTGTGGAAGAAGATCGCCGGCTTCTCCGAGGACCGCATCATCCGCATTCCGACCTCGGACAATTTCTGGGCGATGGGCGACACCGGCCCGTGCGGCCCGTGCTCGGAGATCTTCATCGACCGCGGCGAGCACATCTGGGGCGGGCCTCCGGGCTCGCCGGAAGAGGACGGCGACCGCTTCCTCGAATTCTGGAATCTCGTGTTCATGCAATACGAGCAGGTGACGAAGGAGGAGCGCGTCGGCTTGCCGCGCCCCTCGATCGACACCGGCATGGGCCTGGAGCGCATGGCTTGCATCCTGCAGGGGGTCGAGAGCGTGTTCGAGACCGACCTGTTCCGCCATCTGATCGAGGCGACCTCGTCCGCGCTCGGCAGCGGGCCGACTGAGCAAAATGTCGCCTCGTTCCGCGTCATCGCCGACCACTTGCGCTCCTCGGCCTTCCTGGTCGCCGATGGCGTGCTGCCCTCGAACGAGGGCCGCGGCTATGTGCTGCGCCGGATCATGCGCCGCGCGATGCGCCATGCGCAGCTGTTAGGGGCGAAAGAGCCGCTGATGCATCGCCTGGTCTGGGCGCTGGTGCGCGAGATGGGCCAGGCCTATCCCGACCTGATGCGCGCGGAGAATCTGATCGAGGAAACGCTGCGGCTGGAAGAGACCCGCTTCCGCAAGACTCTTTCGCGCGGCTTGGCAATTCTCGACGAGAAGAGCGCGTCCTTGACGAAGGGCGACATGTTCGACGGCGACGTCGCCTTCACGCTGTACGACACCTACGGCTTCCCGCTCGATCTGACGCAGGACGCACTGAAGTCGCGCGGCATCGGCGTCGACCAGGCCGCGTTCACTGACGCCATGGAGCGGCAGAAGGCCAAGGCGCGCGAGTCCTGGAAGGGCTCTGGGGAAGCGGCGTCCGAGGCGATCTGGTTCCCGCTGCGCGAGAAGCTGGGTGCGACCGAATTCCTCGGCTATGAGACCGAGAGCGCCGAAGGCGTGGTGTCGGTGCTGGTGAAGGACGGCGCCGAGGTCACCAGCCTGAAGGCCGGCGATACCGGCGCGATCGTGCTGAACCAGACGCCGTTCTACGCGGAATCAGGCGGCCAGGTCGGCGACACCGGCGTGCTCACGGGCGAGGGCGGCATCAAGTTCCGCGTCACCGACACGCAGAAGAAGCTCGGCGATTTCTTCGTCCACGTCGGCAAGGTCGAGAGCGGCGAGCTGAAGCTCGGCACCGCGCTGCAGCTCGAGGTCGATCATTCCCGCCGCTCCTCGATCCGCGCGCATCACTCGGCGACGCATCTCATTCACGAGGCGCTGCGCCAGGTGCTCGGCGACCACATCGCCCAGCGCGGCTCGATGGTCGCGCCGGACCGGCTGCGCTTCGACTTCGTGCATCCGAAGCCGATCACGGCGGAGGAGCTCGCCCGTGTCGAGGACATCGCCAACGACGTGGTGCTGGAGAACGACGAGGTCACCACGCGCGTGATGGGCGTGGATGAGGCCCGCGAGGCCGGCGCACGTGCGCTGTTCGGCGAGAAATACGGCGACGAGGTCCGCGTCGTCTCGATGGGCAGGACAGCGCGCGAGCGTGGCGCCAATACGCTTGGCTGGTCGGTCGAGCTCTGCGGCGGCACCCACGTCAAGCGCACCGGCGACATCGGCCTGATCACGCTCACGAGCGAGAGCGCGGTGGCCTCCGGCGTGCGCCGTATCGAGGCGCTGACCGGCAATTATGCGCGCAAGCATGCCAACGACACCATGGCGCTGGCGAAGACCGCGGCGAACGAGCTGCGCACCTCGCTCGACGACGTGCCGGCGCGCATTGCCGCGCTGATGGAGGAGCGCAAGAAGCTCGAGCGTGAGCTGTCCGATGCCCGCAAGAAGCTGGCGATGGGCGGCGGCGCTGCCGCCGGCAGTAACGGCGCAGCCGCGGGCGTGCGCGAGGCCGGCGGCGTCAAGCTGATGGCCCGCGCGGTCGAGGGCATCGAGATGAAGGATCTCAAGAGCCTCGCCGACGACGGCAAGAAGCAGATCGGCTCCGGCGTCGTCGCGATCGTCGGCGTCACCGAGGACGGCAAGGCCGGTGTCGTGGTCGGCGTCACCCAAGACCTCACCGCGCGCTTCAACGCCGTGAACCTGGTGCGCGTCGCCTCCGAGGCGCTCGGCGGCAAGGGCGGCGGCGGCCGGCCCGACATGGCGCAGGCCGGCGGTCCTGATGGTGCCAAGGCGACCGAGGCGCTGGCTGCGATCGAAAAAGCGATGGGGGCTGCGTGAAGCCATGCGCCCCGTTCTGCGAGGGCGTCGGCTTCGCGATCCCAATATGAGGGATCGCCTCTACGAATTGCTGGAGCACGACCCGCTGGCCTATTCGGCCGGGTCGCGCTTCATCCAGATCATCATCGGCGTCATCGTGCTCAATGTGGTCGCGATGGTCCTTGCTTCGGTGCCGGAGCTGGACGCGCGGTTCGGCGCGCTGTTCGAAGCCATCACCATCCTGTCCGTGATCGTGTTCGCGCTGGAATATCTGGCGCGGCTGTGGACCGTGGCCGGCCACACTCCGCGTAAGGGGTCCGCGCTGTCCGACCGGCTCGGTTACCTCTTCTCCACGCTCGGCCTCATCGACCTCATGGCGTTCCTGCCCGCTGCCATCGTGCTCGCCGTCGGCCGGCATGCGACGCTGGCGGCGCTCGGCGTGCTGCCGTTCTTCAAGCTGGTCCGCTATTCGCCGGCGATGCGCTCGCTGCTCGCCGCCGTGCATGCCGAGCGGCGCGCGCTGATCGGCTGCATCGTCATCCTGACCGGCGCTGTCTTGACCTTCGCCTCGCTGCTCTACGCCATCGAGCGCGACGTGCAGCCGGACAAGCTCGGCACCATCCCGCACGCGATGTGGTGGGCGATCGTGACGCTCGGCACCGTCGGCTATGGCGACGTCGTGCCGGTGACGCCGCTCGGCAAGCTGATCTCGACATTCGCCATCATCTCAGGCTTCGCCATGATCGCGCTGCCGGTCGCGATCATCTCCACCGCCTTTGCCGAAGAGGTGAAGCGGCGCGATTTCGTCGTCACCTGGGGCATGCTGGCGCGGGTGCCGCTGTTCTCGCATCTGGCGGCCGCGGAGATCGCCGACATCATGCGGCTGTTGCGCGCGCGCACCGTCGAGCAGGGCGAGGTCCTGGTGCGGCGGGGCGATGTCGCGTCGTCGATGTATTTCATCACCGCCGGCGAGGTCGAGATCGCGCTGCCGAGCCAGCATGTGCGGCTTGCCGACGGCACCTTCTTCGGTGAGATCGCGCTCTTGCACAAGACCAAGCGCAGCGGCACGGTGACGGCGACGCGCAAGACGCGCCTGTTGGTGCTCGACGCCCAGGATTTTCACGCTCTGATCGCGCGCATGCCGACGCTCGCCGACCACGTCCACACCACCGCCAAGGCAAGGCTTGCCGATAGCGGCGATCTCGCCGCGGCAGAACTTGCGCAGGCGGAGAAGGGCGGCGGGGGCGAGACGAGCTGACGTCGCGGCCGCGTCTCAGCCCTTCTTCAGGAAAACATACTCCGCCGAGTAGGGCGCGCTTCTGAACTCGCCGGCCTTCTCGCATGCGCCATCGAGCTTGCCGCCATGGGTGTTGATGCGCTGGATCGTAGTGACCGGCGTCAGCGTACCGCTACCGCGGCGGGCGGTGACTTCCAGCTTCAGCCAAGCGATATCGATCGCCGTCGCGCCCGGCGTGTTGCCGGCGGCCTTGCCGACCACCGCACTGCCGTCGGCGAGTTCCCAGTTCGGGCCGGCATAGTGCCGCCCAATCGTCTTGCCGTCGGACAGCAGCGTCGCGATCGGCTCGCGGAAGGCCCAGGCGAGCTTGCCGTCGGGGCCGGCCTTGCACTCATAGACCTGCGCGCCTTCGGCGTGGACGCTGAGCACGACGCTCTCGCCGGGCGCGGCGATGGCCTCGGGAAGCGGCTCCGCGGCTGCGGCCGGCCCGATCAGGGCCGCGAGCAGCATTGTGGGGACAGTAAGCTTGATAGACATGATCGTATCTCCGCGCGAAGGCCTCAAAAAAGAAACGGGCCGCGCTTGAAGGGCGCGGCCCGTGATGATGTCTGGCCCAGTCGGGCGGAATTGCGGATGGCCGATTAGGCCGCCAGCGCCTTCGTCAGGTTTTCCGCGACCTTGTCGAGGAAGCCGGTGGTCGAGAGCCAGCGCTGGTCGGCGCCGACAAGCAGCGCGAGGTCCTTGGTCATGTAGCCTTGTTCGACGGTGTCGACGCAGACCTTCTCCAGCGTGTTGGCGAACTTGGCGAGCTCGGCATTGTTGTCGAGCTTGGCGCGGTGGGCGAGGCCTCTCGTCCAGGCGAAGATCGACGCGATCGAGTTGGTCGAGGTCTCCTTGCCCTTCTGGTGCTCGCGATAGTGGCGGGTCACCGTGCCGTGGGCGGCCTCGGCTTCCACCGTCTTGCCGTCGGGGGTGAGCAGCACCGAGGTCATCAGGCCGAGCGAGCCGTAGCCCTGGGCGACCGTGTCGGACTGCACGTCGCCGTCGTAGTTCTTGCAGGCCCAGACATAGCCGCCGGACCATTTCAGCGCCGAGGCCACCATGTCGTCGATCAGGCGGTGCTCGTAGGTCAGGCCCTTCGCCTCGAATTCCTTCTTGAACTCGCGGTCGTAGATGTCCTGGAAGATGTCCTTGAAGCGGCCGTCATAGACCTTGAGAATCGTGTTCTTGGTCGAGAGATAGACGGGGTAGTTGCGCAGCAGGCCGTAGTTCAGCGAGGCGCGGGCGAAGTCGATGATGGAATCGTCGAGATTGTACATCTCCATGGCGACGCCGGCCCCGGGCGCCTTGAACACTTCCTTCTCGATCACGGTGCCGTCCTCGCCGACGAACTTCATCGACAGCGTGCCCTTGCCCGGGAACTTGAAGTCGGTGGCGCGGTACTGGTCGCCATAGGCGTGGCGGCCGATGATGATCGGCTTGGTCCAGCCGGGAACCAGGCGCGGCACGTTCTTGCAGATGATCGGCTCGCGGAAGATCACGCCGCCGAGGATGTTGCGGATGGTGCCGTTCGGCGACTTCCACATCTGCTTGAGATTGAACTCCTTCACCCGGGCTTCATCAGGGGTGATGGTGGCGCACTTGACGCCGACGCCGACCTTCTTGATCGCCTCGGCGGCGTCGATGGTGACCTGATCGTTGGTGTGGTCGCGGTGCTCCATGCCCAGGTCGAAATACATCAGCTCGACATCCAGGAACGGGGTGATCAGCTTGTCCTTGATGTACTGCCAGATGATCCGGGTCATCTCGTCGCCATCGAGTTCGACGACGGGATTGGATACCTTGATTTTTGCCATGATCGGGGAAGCCTCTTGGGAACGGCGCTTGCGGCGCACCACGTGAATATCCGCCGCCTCTTAGCACCGGACCGCGGCGGGCGAAAGCCAAGGGATTATGCACTTTTAGCCGATCCAGCCCCCACAGATGGGAAGCCGGGCCCGGCCGCGCCGGGCGGGCAGGGATGAGGTTTCCAGCGAGATTCAAAAGTCGAATCCAACCCGTTATTTCCCTTGAGAATTTTGTCAGGACAGGCAAACGACAGGCGGACAACCCGGCCGGCCCAATGCGAACCTGATAGGCCGGCTTGAATCAATTCCTGAGAGCGCCTTGCCAAGGCCTTGAGAGACAGAGTGAAAGCAAAGCGAGATGTCGGGGACTGACAAGAGCAAGGCGGGGCTTTCCCTCGACGGTCCCATCGTGATCCTGGTCGAGCCGCAGCTCGGAGAAAACATCGGCATGGCCGCGCGTGCCATGGGCAATTTTGCGTTGTCGGCGCTGCGCATCGTCAACCCCAGAGACGGCTGGCCCAACCTCGCCGCCCAGCGCGCCGCGGCCGGCGCGGACCATATTCTGGAAAAGGTGGAATTGTTTGGCACGGTGGAAGAGGCGGTCGCCGACCTCGACCTCTTGTTCGCCACCACCGCGCGCCCCCACGACCAGGCCAAGCCGGTGGTCGGACCGGAGGCTGCGGCTAGCGAGATCGCCGGGCACGTCGCGACCGGCGGCAAGGCCGGTATTCTGTTCGGCAGGGAGCGCTGGGGGCTGACCAACGAGGAGGTCGGGCTCGCCAACCGCATCGTCACCTTCCCGGTCAATCCGGGCTTCGCCTCGCTCAACCTCGCCCAGGCCGTGCTGCTGGTCGGCTATGAATGGTTCAAGCTGATGACGTCGGGCGAGTTGCCGCACGCGATGCCGGAGCGCTCCGAGCGCGCCTCGCAGCACCAGATGCAGGCTTTCTTCGACAACCTCGTACGCGAGCTCGACAAGGTGGAATTTTTGCGTCCCGCCGAGAAGCGCGACACCATGGTGGTGAACCTGCGCAACATCTTCACCCGGATGGAGCCGACCAAGCAGGACATGCACACCCTGCACGGCGTGGTGATGGCGATCGCGGAGGGGCGCAAAGGCCCGGCCAAGGGCGGCGTGCTCGACGGCGAGCAGGCAACGCGCCTGCGCGCGCTTCTCGCCGAGCAGGGGCAGGGCGGCGGCGTCTCCGACAGCGGCTCGACCGTGCGCGGCCTCGCCCGCCTGCTCCGCCGAAACCCGACCGACGCCGAGCGCCTGCTTTGGCAGGCCCTGACCCGCGACCGCCGTTTCGCCGGCCAGTTCAAGCGCCAGACTCCGGTGGGGCGTCACATCCCGGACTTCGTCTCCTTCCCGCACCGGATCGCGATCGAGCTGGTCAACCCGGGCGAGGGCGACGCGATCGCTGCGGACCGCGCGGGGCGGCGGAGCTGGCTGGAGGCGCGGGACTATCGGGTGCTCGACATTCGCGCGGCGGATGTGGAGCGCGATCTGGAGGCGGAGTTGGTGCGGCTGCAGGGGATGATGGGGCACAGCGCGTAGGTTGCGTAGCGCGAAGGTTTCGTAGGGTGGATTAGCCGAAGGCGTAATCCACCAAAATCTGGCGCGGCGACCGAAGTGGTGGATTACGCCCACGGACCGCGCTGTGCGCGGGCCGCGAGCTAATCCACCCCTACGCACTTAGCGTCCGAGCTGCACCTTCCGTTCTACCGCGATCCATGTCGTCTTCGCCACAGCCAGCAACTTCCCGGCTTCATCATGCAGCGCGGCTTCGGCCGTGCGCTTGCGGCCGTCGCGGCCGGTGGGCCAGGCGGTGATGATGCAGGGCTCGCCGGGGCGGGGGCGGGCTTCGATGCGGGCTGACATCCGTCCGAGCAGGAGCGGGGTGTTCTCGAAGCTGCCGCTCCGTGAATCGTAATTGCAGGCAAAGCCGGTGGGGCAATCGAGCGCGGACCAGAGAAATTCGGGCGCGACGAGGCCATCCTCGGCGGCAAGATTCGGGTCGGGTGCCCAGCTCGCGGCGAGAACGGGGGTCTGCGCATAACGGCGGAGCGGGCCGGCGAAGATGCGCAGGCCATCGCCTTTCGTCCTTGCGGGACCGCAGACGAAACAGTTCGGCAGCGGATGCTCGTGCGGCCTGAACAACGCGAGCAATTCGGCCGTGCGCGCTTCCGGCAGGCTGGCGATCTCGACCCGCGCAAGCTCGACGCTCGCGGCGCGGCCGGTGGCGACGGCCTTGCCGCCGTCGCGAAGCTCCCATGTGCCGTCATTCGTCGCGATGGCATCGAGCGGCGTGTCGAGGGGCGGCGGCGCGCGTAGCGTTACCTCCGCAGGTCCGGGAATGTGCCGGGCCAGCCGGCCGCAGACATAGCCGCCGTTGCCGGAGTTCGGAGGGCCGCAATAGCGCTTGTCGATGATGATCTCTGTCATGGTGCGCACTCTACCTGATCCTGAGCACAATTCGTCCTTGAACGGTCCGGTTGGCCACGGCGCGCATGGCCTCGGTCACCTCCTCCAAAGGGAGGACGCGGTCGATGTGAGGGCGGATTTGTCCGCCGGCCAGCAATTGCACGAGCGACTCGTTCATGCGCGCCGCCTCCGCGGGGAATTTTTCCGCCCAGGCGCCGACAAAGACGCCGATGATGGAATAGTTCTTCAGCAGCGGCAGGTTCATCGGCAGTGACGGAATCTCGCCGCCAGTGAAGCCGATCGGCATCAGCCGTCCGCCCCAGGCCATCACACGGGCCATCTGCTCGAATATCGCGCCGCCGAGATTATCGAAGCCGATGTCGATGCCATTGCCGCCGGTGATCGCCTTGATCCGGTCGCGCAGATCTTCGCTGCGATAGTTGACGACCGCGCCGGCGCCATAGCCGCGAACCAGGGCCGCCTTGTCGTCGGAGCCGACGCCGGCGACGATACGCAGGCCCAGATGGCGGGCGAGATCGACCACGGCAAGTCCAACACCGCCGGCTGCCCCCGTGACGAACAGCGTTTCGCCACGCTGCGCTCGTGCCCGCTCGACCAGCGCATAATAAGCCGTGCCGTAATTATGCAGGAAAGCCGCTGCGGTCTCGAACGAGACGCCGTCGGGCAACCGCACGCACTTGGATTCCTTCGCAATCATCCGTTCGGCGTAGCAGCCGGTCCAGCTGCTGCAGGCTATGCGATCACCGGGCGCGAACTTGGTCACCTTGTTGCCGGTTGCGACAACGGTTCCGGATGCCTCCGTGCCCGGCACGAAGGGCGTCGGCGGCCGCATCTGGTAAAGACCGGAAACCAGCAGCTGGTCCATGAAGCTTACCGAGGCCGCATGGACGTCGATGAGAATATCGTGAGCGGCGGGCTGGGGCACATCGATCTCACCGAGGCGCAAATCGCCAGGTCCGGTGAACGAGTGGCAGAGAATGGCTTTCATCGCGGCGCTCCGACAGGCCGACGATCTTCGTTGCGGCGGCGCGCGAACAGACCTGGCACGAGCATCGGAACGCGCCGGCGATATTCTTGATACGTCGCCCCGAACACGGCGATCAGGTCGCGCTCTTCGAACTGCAATGCGACCAGGATGTAGGCCGTGTTGGCGAGCGCGAACAGCAGATGGCCTCCGGTCATCGCGGGCGTGGCCCAGAACGCGAGTAGAAAGCCGAGCATGATCGGATGCCGCACGACCTTGTAGAGCAGCGGCGTCCGGAACGACTGGCGGGGCATCTCGGCCCCCCGCAACGCGAGAAAAGCCTGGCGCAAGCCGAACAAATCGAAATGATCGATCATGTGGGTCGAGGCGAACGCAATCAGCCAGCCGAGCCAATGCACGGAGGTCAGCAACCAGGCCGCAATTCCGCTTGCCTGCCAGACCGGTGCAGGGATCGGCCGCCACTGCCAGAACAGCAAGAGAAGGATCAGGCTGGAGAGCAACACATAGGTGCTGCGCTGACAGGCCGCGGGAATGAATTCGGCCAGCCATCGCTTGAAGGCCGGGCGTGCCATGACGCTGTGCTGGACGGCGAACAGGCTCATCAGCAGCAGGTCGACGACGATGGCCTCGCCAACATTCGAAGCCGGGCCGACGTCGATGGACTTCGCCACGACATAATTGCCGACGAAACCGAGCGCGTAGAGAAATGAAACCGTGAAGATGGCATAGCTCACGAGGCCGTAGAGCAGGATTGCGAGACGGGTGAACATGGTTTTTCCTATTGTCCTGATGGCAACGGTGCCGCATGCAGAGCCCGAGCGCTCGCTGGCGAGCAGGCTCGATCCGGCCCGACCGTACCCGCCGGACCGTCCCCTGCGCGTCCCCCGGGGGACGCAAGCCGGAAGAAGAGGATTTCCATGACGGCTTTCTCGCTGGAGACGTTCGGGTTCCCCGAGGTCTACGCCGACGGCCGCCCGATCAAGCTGGCCTTGCGCAAGGGGCTTGCGCTGCTGGTCTATCTCGGGGAGGCCAAGGGCGTCGTCGCGCGCGAAATCATGGCCACGCTGCTGTGGCCGGAGACGCCCCGGGTGACCGGCCTTGCGCGCTTGCGGCGGCTGCTTCACCGCGTCGAGCTCTCGCTTGGCCAGTCGGTGTTCGAGACCGACCGCACCAGTCTGCGATGGTCGCCGGACGTCGAGCTGAACCTCGACTCGCGTCGGTTCGAGGACGCCTGCGATCGCAGCGCGTTCGAACAGGCCTGCCTGATTTACCGGGGCGACTTCCTGGCGGGCTTCGCTCCGGAAGACTGCCCCGAGTTCGACGACTGGGCGTTCTTCCGCCGCGAGGCGCTGCGGGGGCGGCTGGTGCATGCGCTGGAGCGCCTCGTGCAGGACAAGAACGCGGCCGGAGATCATTTTGCCGCGACAGCACATGCACAGCGTCTGGTCGAGCTCGATCCGCTCAGCGAAGTGTATGGCCGGCACTTGATCCGCAGCCTGCTGCTGGCCGGCGACCGTAGCGCGGCGGAGCGGCATCACGCGGCGCTGACGCAGCGGCTGCGGGACGAACTCGGCGTCGCGCCGGAGGCTGAGACCGAAGCGCTGATGAGTCCGGCTGCGGCACCGCACGCCGCTCCGATGACGCGCTACGTGAAGGGCGCCGGGGTGCATCTGGCCTATCAGACCTATGGCAGCGGCCCGCTCGATATTTTGGTGATGCCCGGCTTCGTGTCGCATGTGGAGCGCGCCTGGGAGAGCCCTGCGAGCCGGACGTTCCTGGCGTCATTGATGAAGCTTGGGCGTCTCATCGTGTTCGATCGTCGTGGCATCGGGCTGTCCGACCGGGTCGGATCGGCGCCTGGTATCGACGTCACCGCCGAGGATATCGGCACCGTGCTGCGCGCGGCGGATTCGCGCCGCGTCGTGCTGTTCGGCGCGTCCGAATGCGGGCCGGCTTGCGTCAAGTTCGCGGTCGAAGAACCGCGACGTGTCGCCGGGCTCATCCTGTTCGGCGCGCTGGCCAAGGGCTGCTGGTCAGAGGACTACCCGCATGCATTGCGCGCCAGTCAGTATGACGCCTGGAGCAGGCATCTGATCGCGCAATGGGGCGGACCGGTTGGAATCGAGACCTTCGCGCCCAGCCTTGCGGGCGATCCCCAGGCGCGCGCTTGGTGGGCCGGACTGCTGCGCGCGGCGTCCAGTCCCGGCGGCATCTCGGCCGTGCTCGAGGCGTTCCGCGACGCCGACGTGAGGCGCCTTCTACCTGAGATCACCGTGCCGACGCTGGTCCTGCACCGGCGCGGCGATCAGGCTGTGCGGATCGCTGCCGGTCGCGACATTGCGAGCCGGATCAAGGGCGCAGAGTTCGTCGAGCTCGACGGCAACGATCACTGGTTCTTCGCCGGCGATCAGCAGCCGGTGCTCGAGGCGATCAGGGGATTTGTCGAACGCATTCTTTAGGGTGGGTTAGCCGTAGGCGTAACCCACCATCTCTCTCGCGGCGACGAAAGTGGTGGATTACGCTTCGCTAATCCACCCTGCGCACGAAGTGCCGTAGCCCGGATGAGCGGAGCGATATCCGGGAAGAGGTCCCGCATGTCGCTCCGCTCATGCGGGCTAAGAGACCGGAGGAATCACACCGCTTCCAACTGCTCCGCGCGCTTCTTCTTTGACTTGGATTGGCCGAGCAGGGGGCCTGCCGTGAGCGCCGCCGTATCGGCCACGCCAGGGTCGCGCGAGATCATCGCGGCGACGATGGCGCCGTCGATGAGCAGGCCGAGCTGGTGCGCGAGCACGGCAGGCTCACTCGAGCCCAGCTCGCCGGCGAGCTTCTCGATGTGGCCGAGCACGATCTTCTTGTGCTTTAGCGCGATGTTGCGGAACTGCTTGGCGTCCTTGTCGTGCTCGCCGACCGCGTTGATGAAGGGGCAGCCGTAGAAGCGTTCCTCCGCGAACCAGCTCTTCAGCGCCGGGAAGATGCGCGTGAGCTTGGCCTGCGCGTCGCCGCCGCCTTCTTCCATGGCGGCGATGAACCATTCGCGCCACTGCTTGCCTTCGCTTTCCAGCACCGCGTTGACGAGATTGGTCTTGGAGCCGAACAGCTTGTAGAGCGTGGTCTTCGCGGTGCCGGCCTCTTCGATGATCGCATCGATGCCGGTGGCGTTGATTCCGTTCTTGCAGAACAGATGCGAGGCGGCGCTGAGCAGGCGCCCGCGCGCGGATTCGTCGTCGCCAGCGGCGGCGTGGGGCGAGGTCTTCTTCGATGACGTCTTTGCCATGATGATGAACTTACCCGCAGCCGCGCGGTATCATCAAGCCGCATCTGTTTCGCGCCGAAAAGATTCGCACGGCAAGCCGCATCTGCATCGCCTTTGGGCAAACTGCGGCTGATCAGTCCCCAGGCAGTCATCGCTAAGCGGCTCCATTACCTCGCATTTCGTTTTCGGCCCCCTTTGGCACGCCCTATGCAAGGAAACAGACCGTTCGGTATCCTGCCGTTTTCCACGGCTGCCAGGGAGAAGATGATGACTGCCGTCGTTCAAAAGACAGTGCTGACGGGGTGCCTTGCGCCCATCGACAAGAATGGCCTCGAGCAACTGATTGCGAGCGGCAAAGCCAACCCGAAGATCGTCAAGACCTTGAAGTGCAAGACGGTCGCGGAAGGAAAATTCCGCCACGCCAACTACATCCGCAATCTGCCGCCCTACATTGTCGACGAGCCGCCGGGCCTGTTGGGTGACGACACCGCGCCCAATCCGTCGGAAGCCTCGCTCGCCGCGCTCGGCTCGTGCCTTGCCGTCGGCCTGCACGCCAACGCCGTGCACCGCGGCTGGATCGTCAACAAGCTCGAGCTCGAACTCGAGGGCGACCTCAACATCACCGCGGTCTGGGGCACCGGCGACACCTCGGACAAGCCAGTCGGCTTCACCGACGTCCGCGTCAAGGTCGACATGGCGTGCGAGGGCATTGCGCAGGACGAGATCAACGCGCTGGTCGCCCATGTGAAGAAATGGTCGCCGGTCGCCAACACTTTCACCCGCCCGGTCAATCTCGAGGTCGGCATCTAGCCGACGGCAACCAGGACAAGGTGCGGGAGACGATCATGGGTTCACTGGCTTTATCGCGGGTCGACGTTTTGGATCAGCCCGCACCGTCCATTGCAGGCGAGGTGGCGCGGATTGCGCGGGAGCAGCTCGCGCCGCTCGCCGCCGGCATCGACGACGGTTCGGTCTATCCGGCCGACGTGCTTCGCAAGTTCGGCGAGATCGGCGCCTGGGGCAGTCACATGCCTCATGAGGGACCTGCCGACCTGCGCTGCGCGATCCAGGCGATGGCGGCGATCGGCGAGGTCTGCGGAGCGACTGCCTTCATGGCCTGGTGCCAGAACACGCTGGTCTGGTACGCCGCCAACTCGACCAACATGAAGCTCGCCAAGCGCTTTGGCGATGCGTTCTCGACCGGCCGTGTGCTCGGCGGCACCGGGCTCTCCAATCCCATGAAGAGCTTCTTCGGCATCGAGAAGCTGAAGCTGAAGGGGCGAAAGGTCGAGGGCGGCTATATCGTGCGCGGTGCGCTGCCCTGGGTCTCCAATCTCGGTCCCGACCATTATTTCGGCGCCATTTTCGAGCGTGAGGACGAGCCGGGCATCGCAAGTGGCGAGCCCGGCACTGTGATGTTTCTGGCCGATTGCTCGGACCCCGCCGTCACGCTGACGCCGTGCAAGCCGTTCCTCGCGATGGACGGCACCGGCACTTATGGCGTGCAGTTCCGCGACGTCTTCGTGCCGGACGAGCTGATCCTCGCCGATCCCGCAGGCCCCTTCGTGAAGAAGATCCGCGCCGGCTTCATCCTGCTGCAGGCCGGCATGGCGCTCGGCCTCATCAAGGACTGCATTAACATCATGAGCGAGGTTGATGGTCCCCTCGGCCATATCAACCGTTATCTGCCGCAGCAGCCGGTGCATTTCGGTGATCTCGCCGCCGAGATCGAGTCCGAGACCATGGCGCTGGCTCGCGATCCCTATAACGAGGAGGAGACCTACTGGCGCAAGGTGATTGCGCTGCGCTTGCGCGCCGGCGAAGCCAGCGTCGCGGCGGCGCATGCCGCGATGCTGCATTGTGGCGCGCGCGGCTACCTGAAGAGTCACCGCGCGCAGCGGCGCCTGCGCGAGGCCTATTTCGTCGCGATCGTCACGCCGGCCACCAAGCAGCTGCGCAAGATGCTCGCTGATTGCTGAGCTTCACGAGTCCACCCCAGAAGACCACTTAACCTCAACGGAGAGGCTGCCAATGACGGACGTTCTGATCTCTGCCAGCGAACTTGCCGATCTCTTGAAGCTCGAACCGTGTGTCGTGATCGACACCCGCAATCCCGACGCCTATGGTGCCGGGCACCTGCCGGGCGCCGTGAACGTGCACGAGATTTTCACGTTTCTTGCGACCTCGACGCCCGAGGGCATCAGCGAGCTGAAGACCAAATTCGCCGACGCCTTCGGTGCCGCCGGCCTCTCCGGCAAGGAGACGGCCGTGATCTACGAGCAGTCGATGAATTCCGGCTTCGGCCAGTCCTGCCGCGGCTACTATCTCCTCGCCATGCTCGGCTATCCCAAGGTCAAGGTGCTGCATGGCGGCTTCGACGCGTGGGCCGCCGCGGGTCTTCCGGTGACGAAGGATGTCCCGGCGCCGGCCAAGGCTTCGTTCGCGATCGTGCCGGAAGCCGGCGAGATCCTGATCGACGCGAAAACCATGCTCGCCGCGGTCGGCAAGCCCGGCATCGCCATCCTCGACGTGCGCGACGTCGACGAGTGGATCGGCGACAGCTCGTCTCCGTACGGCAAGGATTTCTGCCCGCGCAAGGGCCGCATCCCCGGTGCGGTGTGGCTGGAATGGTACCGCATGATGAAGCCGACGGCCGAGGGCCCGCGCTTCAAGTCCAAGGACGAGATTTTGGCGGAATGCGCGACCGTCGGTATCACGCAAGCCACACCCGTCTACCTCTACTGCTTCAAGGGCGCGCGGGCCTCGAACACGTTCCTGGCGCTCAAGAACGCCGGCGTGAAAGACGTGCGGATGTATTTCGGCTCCTGGAACGAATGGTCGCGCGATCCATCGCTGCCGATCGAGCAGGGATTGCCGGTGGCCTCCGACGTCACCACCAAGGCGGCGTGAGCGCGCGCCTCGTCCCTCGAGACGACCGCTTCGCGGTCTCCTCAGGATGAGGCTCAGCGGCATCGGTGTCTGTTGCTTCCGTTGCCGCGCACTCTGCCCTCATCCTGAGGAGCCCGCCTAACGCGGGCGTCTCGAAGGATGGCCCGCATGCGGCGGACGAGGCGTGATTGCCAGCGCCTTGATCCGCGAGGCCAATGTGGTCGGCTTGATATCGAGCATCTCGGCCGCCCCGCCGGGACCGAACACTTTTCCAGCGCAGGCCTCTAATGCGGCTTGAATATTGGCGCGCTCGAGGTCGCGCATTTCCGACGACGTCATGACGGCGGGGCGCGCATCCGCCTTCACGCGCGCGGCGCTGGCCGGAGCTTGCGCGCCGGGGACATCCGGCAGATCGATGCGCAGGCGGCCGTTCTGCGACAGGATCGCCGCGCGCTCGATCACGTTCTGCAATTCGCGGACATTGCCGGGCCAGTCGTAGCGCGTCAGGCGGCGCGCATCGCCTTCCGACAGCCGCAAATTCGACTTCAGCGCCTTGCTCTCGCGCGTCAGGAAATGCTGGGCGAGCAGGGGAATGTCCTCGCGCCGCTCGCGCAACGGGACGGTCTCGATCGGAAACACGTTGAGGCGGAAATAGAGATCCTCGCGGAAGCGGCCGCGCTGCACCTCCTGCTTGAGGTCGCGGTTGGTCGCGGCGATGACGCGGACGTCGACCGCGCGCGTGCGCTCCTGGCCGACGCGCTCGAAATGGCCCTCCTGCAACACGCGCAGCAGCTTGCCCTGCAATTCGAGCGGGATCTCGCCGACCTCGTCGAGGAACAGCGTGCCGCCATCGGCGAGCTCGAACCGGCCGATGCGATCGCGCGTCGCGCCGGTGAAGGCGCCGCGGACATGGCCGAAGAATTCGCTCTCGAACAATTCGCGCGGGATCGCGGCGCAGTTGACGCGGATCAGCGGCCGGTCGCTGCGGGTGGAATCCTCGTGAATGGCGCGCGCGATCAACTCCTTGCCGGTGCCGGACTCGCCGGTGATCATCACCGCCGCGGTGGTCGGCGCCACCAGCTTGACCTGGCGCAGCGTCTTCTGAATCGCCTCGCTTCCACCGATGATGCCGCGCGGATTGGTCTCGATGCGGATCTCCTCCTGGAGGTAGGCGTTCTCCAGCTCGAGCCGTTCGCGCAGGCGATCGACTTCAGTGAGCGCGGCGTGCAGCTTCTCGTCGGCCTCGCGCCGCTGGCTGACATCGCGAAACACGACGACCGCGCCAACCACCACGCCGCGGTCGCGGATCGGGGTGGAGGTGTATTCGACCCAGGCCGGCGAGCCGTCCTTGCGCCAGAATACCTCGCCGTCGACCTGGTGCACGGCGCCGTCGCGGAACGCCGCATAGATCGGGCAGTCGTGGTTGTGATAGTGCCGGCCGTCGTGATGGGTGTGGTGCACGATCGGGTGGATTTCCTTGCCGACCAGCTCCTCGGCGGTCCAGCCAAGCATGCGTTCGGCAGCCGGGTTCACGAAGGTGGTCTTTCCTTCCGCGTTGACGCCGTAGATACCCTCGCCGGCGGCGCGCAGGATCAGCTGGTTCTCGCGCTCGATGTCCTGGAACACGCGCTCGACGCGCTGCCAGGTCGAGATGCCGCCGCGCATATGGTCTTCGGCGGCGGCATCGACATTGCGCCGGCGGCGCACTTCCAGATCGGTCAGCGTGAGCAGCAGCAGCGTACGGCCGTCGTGCGGCAGGAGGCAGCCGGCATGTTCGAGTTGGAGATTTTGGCCTGTCGCGTGGCGGGGATTGAGCGCCGTGGTCCAGTAGGCGCCCTTGTGCAGCACGGCCTGGGTGAAGACGGTGAGGGCCGCAAGATCACCCGCATGGAGCGTGCTCGCCCTGGTCTGCCGCAGCAGCGCGCGGTCATAGCCGAGCAGGGCGCAGGCGGCGGGATTGGCGTCGACGATCTGGTCGCTGAAGGGATCGACCAGCAGCGTCGCCTCGACAGTGGATTCGAAGGCTGTGATGCGCGGGTCGATGGCGGGAGCCACATCGTCGTGGACGGGCATTGGCGTCGTTGCCATTGCGAAATCTCGTAATTGAACTACGAAATGTCGTTTATCACGAGTTTTCGTAGTCGCCAAGCGCGCAGGAAAGTGCAGCATCATCAAAGCACTCCACGTCCGGGCAGCGGTGGCATGCTCCTTGCGTAATTCCTTCTCGCAACGACGCGCAGGAGGGCCGATGTCCACGTTCGACAACCCGTTTGATCCCGATCGCAACCTTCGAGGCGGCTGTGCCTGCGGCCAGCATCGTTCTGCTGCAGAGCACGAGCAGGCGAAAGCGCTGCGCTGCGAACCGGTCGAGAGCGAAGAGAAGCGCTACGAGGGCGTCGTCGCCTCCGCTGTGATGCGCGCGATGTTTCCGCAGGACGTGGCGCGGCGCGCGTTCCTGAAGTCGGTCGGTGCCTCGACAGCTCTGGCGGCGCTGTCGCAGTTCTTCCCGTTGAAGACGGCGACCGAAGTCTTTGCCCAGGCCGGCACACCCGAGAAAAAGGATCTCAAGGTCGGGTTCATCCCGATCACCTGCGCGACGCCCATCATCATGGCAGCCCCGCTCGGCTTCTATGCCAAGCACGGGCTCAACGTCGAGGTGGTCAAGACCGCCGGCTGGGCCGTGATCCGCGACAAGACCATCAACAAGGAATACGACGCCGCCCACATGCTGGCGCCGATGCCGATCGCGATCTCGCTTGGCCTTGGCGCCAACGCGATTCCGTTCGCGGTGCCAGCGATCGAGAACATCAACGGGCAGGGCATCGTGCTGGCGGCCAAGCACAAGGACAAGCGCGATCCCAAGGACTGGAAGGGAATGAAGTTCGCCATCCCCTTCGACTATTCCATGCACAATTACCTCTTGCGCTATTATCTCGCCGAACACGGTCTCGACCCCGATACCGACGTGCAGCTGCGCTCGGTACCGCCGCCGGAGATGGTAGCGAACCTCCGCGCCGACAACATCGACGGCTTCCTCGCGCCCGACAACGTCTGCCAGCGCGCGATCTATGACGGCGTCGGCTTCATGCACCTGCTGTCGAAGGAGATCTGGGACGGGCATCCCTGCTGCAGCTTTGCCGCCAGCCGTGAGTTCATCACAAGCGCGCCGAACAGCTTTGCGGCGCTGACGCGCGCCATCGTCGATGCGACGGCTTACGCGTCCAAGGCGGAGAACCGCAAGCAGATCGCGGAAGCCATCGCGCCGGCCAATTACATCAACGCGCCGGTCACGGTGCTGGAGCAGGTGCTGACCGGCACCTACGCCGACGGACTCGGCGGGGTGAAGACCGACGCCAAGCGCGTCGATTTCGATCCGTTCCCCTGGCAGTCCTTTGCGGTGTGGATGCTGACCCAGATGAAGCGCTGGGGCCAGATCAAGGGCGACGTCGACTACAAGGCGGTCGCCGAGCAGGTGTATCTGGCGACCGACACCAAGAAGTTGATGACCGAGATGGGCCTGTCGCCACCCGCGAGCGCCTACAAATCCTTCGCGGTGATGGGCAAGACTTTCGATCCGGCCAAACCTGAGGACTATCTGGCGAGCTTCAAGATCAGGAAGGGGGCGTGATGGGCGGCGCTCTCTCGTCGTCGTCGTCCCGGCGAACGCCGGGACCCATACCGCGGAACCCATCGAATTTGATCGGTAGGAGCACCGAACAACGAGTCTTCAAACTTCTCCCTGGGGTTATGGGTCCCGGCGTTCGCCGGGACGACATGTGGAGAGGTCTCGCGCAATGACATCCTCCCTCCGTCTCCGCGCCGCCCTCGTTTCGATCTCGCTGCTCGTCGCGTTTCTCGGCGTCTGGCATCTCGCCACGCGCTCGACCGGCACCACGACGACGATGAGCCCGGAATATGCCAAGCTGATGGGCCTGACCGCGACGCAAGGCAAGTCCGCCATGCCCGGGCCGCTCGATGTCGGCGCCAAGCTGTGGGAGCATCTCAAGCGTCCGTTCTACGACAACGGGCCGAACGACAAGGGCCTCGGCATCCAGCTCGCTTATTCCATCGCGCGCGTCGGCACCGGCTATCTGCTGGCCGTGCTGGTCGCGATCCCGCTCGGCTTCTTGATCGGCATGTCGCCGCTGCTGAGCAAGGCGCTCGACCCCTTCATCCAGGTGCTCAAGCCGATCTCGCCGCTGGCCTGGATGCCGCTCGCGCTCTACACGATCAAGGATTCCTCGATTTCCGCGATCTTCGTCATCTTCATCTGCTCGATCTGGCCGATGCTGCTCAACACCGTGTTCGGCGTCGCCGGCGTGCGCAAGGAATGGATCCACGTCGCGCGCACGCTGGAGGTCGGCACCGTCAGGCGGGCCTTCACCGTGATCCTGCCAGCGGCGGCGCCGACGATCCTGACCGGCATGCGCATCTCGATCGGCATCGCCTGGCTCGTCATCGTCGCCGCCGAGATGCTCGTCGGCGGCACCGGCATCGGCTATTTCGTCTGGAACGAGTGGAATAATTTGTCGATCACCAACGTCATCATCGCGATCCTCCTGATCGGAATCATCGGCATGCTGCTCGACCAGATCCTCGCGCGCTTCACGCGCATGGTCACGTTTCCGGAGTAGGCGCCGTGTCCGACAAATTCATCTCCATCGAAGCCATCGCGAAGCGCTATCCCGGCGCGGATGGCGCCACGACCACCGTGTTCGAAAATTTGTGGCTGTCGATGGCGCGGGGCGAATTTGCTTGCGTGATCGGCCATTCCGGCTGCGGCAAGACCACGGTGCTGAACATCCTCGCCGGCCTCGATGTGCCAAGCGAAGGCGCCGTCATCGTCGACGGGCAGGCGATTTCCGGCACCAGCCTCGACCGCGCGGTGATCTTCCAGAGCCATGCGCTGTTGCCCTGGCGCACCGTGCTTGGCAACGTCGCCTACGCCGTCAGCTCGAAATGGCGGAGCTGGGATCGCGCCAAGGTCAAGGCGCACGCGCAGACCTTCATCGATCTCGTCGGTCTCACCGGCTCCGAGCACAAGCGGCCCTCGGAATTATCGGGGGGCATGAAGCAGCGCGTCGGCATCGCGCGGGCGTTGTCGATCACGCCGAAAATGATGCTGATGGACGAGCCGTTCTCGGCGCTGGACGCATTGACGCGCGGCACGCTGCAGGACGAGGTCCGGCGCATTTGCCTTGAGACCGGGCAGACCGCGTTCATGATCACCCATGACGTCGACGAGGCGATCTATCTCGCCGACAAGATCTTCCTGATGACCAACGGGCCCGGCGCGGTGCTCGCGGAGGTCGTTGAGAATCCGCTGCCGCGGGATCGCGGCCGCACCGATCTGCACCGCCATCCGCTCTACTACGCGCTGCGCAACCACATCATCGATTTCCTGGTGACGCGCAGCAAGACCTTTGCCGCCGAGACGCCCGGTCACGATCCGCGTAACGTGCCGCTGGTGCAGATCGGCAAGCCCGGGCTGACGATCGCATCTGATGCCAAACCGGAGCCGTCACGGGAGACGTCATGGCCGGGCTTGTCCCGGCCATCCACGTCTTCGTGATGCGGCCAAGAACGTGGATGGCCGGGACAAGCCCGGGCATGACGAATAAACCAAGGAGACCGACATGAAACGCGAAGACCTCACCGAAAAGCTGCTCGACATCAAGCGCGAGAAGGGCTGGAGCTGGAAGCACATCTGCGACAAGATCGGCGGTTATTCCGAGGTGCTGATAACAGGCGCCATCCTCGGCCAGATGAAATTGACCAAGCCGCAGGCCGCCAATGCCGGCGAGCTGTTCGGCCTGTCGAAGGCGGAAGTCGCCATGCTGAACGAGACGCCGATGCGCGGCATGACCATGCCCCCGACTGACCCCCTGATCTATCGCTTCTATGAATTGGTGATGGTGAACGGCCCGGCCTGGAAGGCCTTGATCGAGGAGGAGTACGGCGACGGCATCATGTCGGCGATCGATTTCGACATGGTGATGGAGCGCTTGCCCAACCCGAAGGGCGACCGCGTCAAGATCACCATGAGCGGCAAGTTCCTGCCGTACAAATATTACGGCGCCAGCGGTAACGTGCCGGAATACGGCTTCAAGGAGGAGTGAGGTTTGGGGGCATTCCGGACGCCGCGTCAGCGGCGATCCGGAATCTCGAGATTCTCAGGTGCGCAATCGCACCATAGCTCGGCCCTCTCGGACCGTCCCGGAATGACGGTGTGTGGAGACGCGCGCGGACCCTATTTCCCCGCCTTCACCTCGGCGGCCGCGACCGCGAGCAGCTCGCTCATCTTGGCGCGAATCGCCTGCTCGGTGACGTTAACGTTCTTGGCGGCGAAATCGGCCGTCAGCTTGCGCAGGACGTCGGCATCGCCGGCCTCCTCGAAGTCGGCCGCGACCACTTCCTTGGCATAGGCGGTGGCGGCATCACCTGACATGCCGAGCTTTTCGGCCGCCCACAGTCCGAGCAGCCGGTTGCGGCGGGCCTCGGCCTTGAATTTCTGCTCCTCGTCGAGGGCGAACTTCTTCTCAAAGCCTTCCTCGCGCTTGTTGATTTCGCTCATGCCTTGTTCCAAATCCCCTGCTGAATGGCGCGGGAGCCTTCCGTTGCGGCGGCCCGGCTGCATGCCTACATAGCTAGCACGAATCGGCAAAACAACGGGCCGTTAAGCCGCAGGCAAGGTGGTATAAGTTGGCGCCGGACGGCCGGATCGATTGTGCTTGGACAGCCAATCGGATAGGTTGCCTGAAGGTCCAGTTCCCGTTCTGTTTCCTCGGGTTCCGGGCCGTTCACGGCAGCTCCGCTGTGGGTCATAAATCCTAGTAATCGGAGCACACCAAATACATGGATTTCAACAAAACACGGTACATCCCCATGAGCCGTCGGCGTCGCATTTATGAAGGCAAGGCAAAGGTTCTCTATGAAGGCCCGGAGCCCGGTACCCTGATCCAGCATTTCAAGGACGACGCCACCGCGTTCAATGCGAAAAAGCATCAGGTGATCGAGGGCAAGGGCGTCCTCAACAACCGGATCTCGGAGTACCTGTTTCAGCACCTCAACGACATCGGGGTGCCGACCCATTTCATCCGCCGCCTCAACATGCGCGAGCAGTTGATTCGCGAGGTCGAGATCGTGCCGCTCGAGGTGGTGGTACGGAACGTCGCCGCCGGCTCGCTGTCGCAGCGTCTCGGTATCGAGGAGGGCACCCAGCTGCCCCGCTCGATCATCGAATTCTATTACAAGAACGACCAGCTCAACGACCCCATGGTGTCGGAAGAGCACATCACCGCCTTCGGCTGGGCGACGCCCCAGGAGATCGACGACATCATGGCGCTCGCCATCCGTGTCAACGACTTCCTCACCGGCCTCTTCCTCGGCATCGGCATCCGCCTCGTCGACTTCAAGATGGAGTGTGGCCGCCTGTTCGAGAACGAGATGATGCGCATCATCGTCGCCGACGAGATCTCGCCGGACAGCTGCCGGCTGTGGGACATCAAGTCGAACGAGAAGCTCGACAAGGATCGTTTCCGCAGGGACCTCGGCGGTCTGCTCGAGGCCTATACCGAAGTTGCAAAGCGCCTCGGCATCCTCATGGAGAACGAGCGTCCGCAGGGCTCCGGCCCGGTGCTGGTGAAGAGCTGAAGGGATTTTGACGTGAAGGCACGTGTCACCGTTACCCTGAAGACGGGCATTCTCGATCCGCAAGGCAAGGCCATCGAAGGCGCACTGAAGTCGCTCGGCGTCGACGGCGTCGCCAGCGTCCGCCAGGGCAAAGTGTTCGACATCGAGCTCGCCGGCGCCGACAAGGCCAAGGCCGAAGCCGCGCTGAAGGAAGCTGCGGACAAGCTGCTGGCGAACACCGTGATCGAGAATTATCGGGTGGAGATCGTCTGATCTGTCCTGAGGAGCGCGCCCTTCGCGCGCGTCTCGAAGGATGAAGGCCGATGCGCAAGAGATGGGCCTGCATGGTTCGAGACGGCGCTTGCGCGCCTCCTCACCATGAGGGTCTAGCAGTCACGGCGTCGTGGGCTGAACGTTTCGCTCACAGCCACCCCGCCCGCCGAAACCGCCAATACAGCGCCCCGCATGCCGTCAGCATCACGCCGAGCAGCATGAAGTAGCCGTACTCCCATTCCAGCTCCGGCATGTGCTTGAAGTTCATGCCGTAGATGCCGGCGAGCGCGGTTGGGATCGCGATGATCGCAAGCCAGGAGGCGAGCTTCTTGGACACGGCCGTCTCCTGCGCCTGGCCGACCAAAAGGCTCGCCTCGAACGCGAACGCCAACACCTCGCGCATGGAATCGATGCGCTCCTGAATGTTGCGGACGTGGTCGGTGACGTCGCGGAACAGCGGCTGCATGGCCTGCCGCACCATCGCCAGCTCGTCATGCTCCAGCCGGCGGCAGACTTCCACCAGCGGCCCGATCGCGTTGCGCAGCCGTAACAGGTCGCGGCGCAGCATGTAGAGCCGCTCGATCTGGGCCTTGCTGATCGGCTTGGACAGTACGTCATCCTCGATGCCCTCGACCTCTTCGTGGATGCTCTCGAGCACGGGCGAGTAATTGTCGACGATGAAATCGAGGATGGCGTAGAGGATGTAATCCTCGCCGCGGGCCAGCGCCCGCGGGCAGCTTTCGCAACGCTCGCGCACCGGCTTGTAGGAGGTCGAAGCGCCGTGGCGCACCGAGACCAGATAGCCTTCGCCGACGAAGATGTGGGTCTCGCCGAAGGCGATGCGGCCCTCGATCAATTGCGCGGTGCGCGCCACGATGAACAGTGCCTCGCCATATTGCTCGATCTTCGGCCGCTGATGGGCGTGGTTGGCGTCCTCGATCGCGAGCTCGTGCAGGTCGAACTGCTTCTGCACCGCGCTGAGCAGCGCCATGTCGGGCTCATGTAGGCCGATCCAGACCACGTGGCCGGGCTTGGCGCGCCAGCTCGAGGCCTCGCTGATCGCGACATTGGCAACGCGCCGGCCGTCGACATAGGCGCCGGCCGCAACGACGCCCTCGGTGGAGACCGGCTCGGCGAGGGAGGCGGGCAGCGACGGGACGTTCATGGCTTCAATCCCGGGCAATCGAACGGCCGAACGGCGTGCCGCCGGCCAATGTGCATGGCCTGTGTACAAGGCCTTCTGCCGAGGCTAGCACTGGTAAAATCCCCGTCAAATGGTTATGTCTCTTCACGAAATGGCCTGTTGGCCAGCCCGATTCCCGTCACCGTCGGAACCTCTGTCATGAAAGCCGCCATCCTCGTCTTTCCCGGAATCAACCGCGAGCGCGACATGGCGCGCGCGCTGAAGCTGATCTCCGGCAGCGAGCCGGCGATGGTGTGGCACGCCGAGACGTCGCTGCCTGCGGGGACTGACCTCGTGGTGGTGCCGGGCGGCTTTTCCTATGGCGATTATTTGCGCTGTGGCGCCATCGCGGCGCGCGCGCCGGTGATGGACGCGGTGCGCGACTACGCGGCCAAGGGCGGCCTCGTGCTCGGCGTCTGCAACGGTTTTCAGATCCTCTGCGAGTCCGGCCTGCTGCCGGGTGTCCTGATGCGTAATGCGCGGCTGAAATTCATCTGCCGCGACGTGCACCTGCGCGTCGAGCGCTCCGACACGCCGTTCACCCGCGGCTACAATGCCGGGCAGGTGATCCGGGTGCCGGTTGCCCATGGCGAGGGCAATTACGAGGCGGATGAGGAGACCATCAAGCGGCTCGAAGGCGAGGGGCGGGTGCTCTATCGCTATTGCTCCGCCGCCGGCGAAGTCGACGATTTCAACAACATCAACGGCGCGGCGCATTCGATCGCCGGCATCGTCAACGACAAGGGCAACGTGCTCGGCATGATGCCGCATCCGGAAAACCACGTCGAAGACATCATGGGCTGCACCGACGGCCGCGGCCTGTTCGCCGGCCTCGTTCAGCATCTGGAAAAGGCCGCGTGATCTCGTTCGCGCTGAAGCGGCTGTCGGTCGCTGTCGCCGCCGTGGTTTTCGCGACGGCCGCGTTCGCCCAGGACTATCCCAAGCGTCCGATCACCATGATCGTGCCGTTCGCGGCCGGCGGCACCTCGGACGTGATCGCGCGCGCGGTGGCCGAGCAGATGGGCATCGCGCTCGGCCAGACCATCGTGATCGAGAACGTCGCCGGCGCCGGCGGCTCGACCGCGCTGGCGCGCGCCTCCCGCGCCGAGCCCGACGGCTACACCATTGCGATCGGCAATGCCGGCACCAATGCCGCGACCTACACGATCTATCCAAAACTGCCGTTCACGCCTGAGTCCTTCGTGCCGATCGCCATGGTGGCGAAGACGTTCGGCATCATCGCGCTGCGCAAGGACTTTCCGGCGAAGGACCTCAAGGAGTTCATCGCCTACGCCAAGGCCAATCCGGGCAAGATCAATCTCGGTCATGCCGGCGTCGGCTCCTCGAACTATTTGATCTGCAAGAGCTTCGTCACCGCCGCCGGGATCGACGCGACGCTGGTCGGCTATCGCGGTGCCGCGCCTGCGCTGACCGATGCCGTCGGCAGCCAGATCGACGGCGTCTGCGACGCGGCGGCTTCCGTCTCGCAGTCGATCAACGAGAAGCTGGTGAAGGGTCTGGTGGTCGGCTCGACCGTGCGCCTCGCCACGCTGCCCGATCTGCCGACCTCTGCGGAAGCGGGCCTGCCCGAGTTCGAGGCGCAGGGCTGAAACGGCCTGTTCGCGCCCAAGGGCACGCCGCCGGCCGTGATCGCCAAGCTGAACGCCGCCGCGCGCACGGCGGTGGAGACCGACGCGGTGAAGAAGCGCCTTGCCGATCTCTCGACCGTCGCGCCCGATGCCAACGAGCACGCGCCGGAAGTGTTGCAGAAGCTCGTGACGCGCGACGTGGAAAAATATCGGAAGATGCTGGCGGATGACGCCAAGTAGTAGCTAGCGCAGCTTTAGCCGCTCCGCCGGCACCGTCATGGCCGCAACGCCGGCCATGACCAGCAGCAGCCCCAGCGCCAGGTTCGACGGCAGGCTCTCGCCGAGCAGCAGCACTGACAGGCCGACGCCGATCGGGATGCGCAGATAGCCTTGCGCGTTCGTGGTCAGCGTGCCGAGCCGGCCGAGGCAGACGTAGAACAGCATCAATCCCAGCGCGCTCGAGACGATGCCCATGACGATGGTGGCAACGATCGCCGTCGGGGTCGGGTGCAGCGTCCAGGGCTGGTCGATGATCAGCGATGGCGGCAGCAGGATGATGCCGCCGAACAGCAGCGAGCCGGCGGCCACCACCATGGGGTCGTAGTCGGACAGGCGCAGACCGAAGATCGTCGCGCAGGCAAAGGAGATGGTGGCGAGCAGGATCGCGATCTCCGCGACGATCTCGCTACTGAGGCCACGTAGCGCATCGAGGCCGACGATGGCGATGGTTCCGGCAAGGCCGAGGATCGCACCGGCGAGCTTGAGCAGCGTTGCCGGTTCGTGCCGCGTGATCAGCAAGGTGATCAGGAAGGCGAAGATCGGCGTCGTCGAGGCCAGCACCACCGTGTTCGACGCCGGCACATATTGCTGCGACCAGGTGATGATCAGGAACGGGAAGGTCGAGTTGATCAATTGCTGGGTCGCGAACAGCTTCCACGCCTTGGCGTCGGTCGGGACCTTGACGCCGCGCATCCACAGGATGGCGAACAGGAAGGCGGCTGCGATCAGCGAGCGTGCCGAGATGAAGGTGATGGGCGGGATGGTGGGAAGCGCGAGCTTGGCCAGCGGATAGGTCGAGCTCCAGCAGCAGGCGAGCGCGAGCAGCAGCGCATAGTCGCGCCAGTTGCGTGCCCCGGTGGCGACGGATGGCAACGGCGCCGATGCGGACGCCGCCGTGCGCCCTGCCTCCGATGTGCTCTGCGGCACCTTGTTCCTGCTCCCCGACGCCAAAAGCGCCTGCTGGGAAGTCTGGGCGAGGGCGCGCGAAAAGGGAAGGCACCGAGCTATGCGTTTGGCTGAGGGAGCGCCTTCCGCTTCATCCGCTTGATCGTGCCGGAAAAGGTCAGCAGCACCCGGTCCCCCGACGTCATCTTGCCGCGCAGGAAGATCAGCGAGCCCCCGGCGCGGGTGACCTCGCCGGTACATTCGATCAGCTCGCCCTCCCGTGCCGCGTCGAGGAATTCGCAGGCGAAGTTGGTCGTCACCGCCCGGCTGTCCAGGACACGGGTGGCGATCGCAAACAGGGAGTAATCGGCGAAGGCCATGTAGCAGCCGCCATGGACGTTCCCGGAGCCGTTGAGGTGCTTCTTCTCGACCCGGAAGGCGCTGCGGACGCTGCCGTCCGCCTCGATCCGGTGCCAGAACGGGCCGACATGGGCCTCAAAACTGTCGCGAATCCAGGTCCGCCAGCCCACAAATTCGCCCTCGGTGGCGATGTGGAGGTCGGGGCGGCGAGGCGGCGGCGCTTTGGTCAATTCGTGCAAGGAAATGGGCCTTCAATTGCGGGTCTTGAGCCCTTAAATCCGATCCGTCGGCGCCGTGCAATTCCTGTTCCCGCCGTCCCCGCCTGCAAAACGTGGGACAGCGGGAAAATGCGCCATAAAGGGCTTTTCCCGGCCCTCCGATCTTCCTAAGAACGGCCAAACGCCGCCGAAAGCCCCGAATCCATGAAGAACGAACCCAAGATCACCCCCGAACTGGTTGCCGCCCACGGGCTCAAGCCCGACGAGTATGAGCGCATCCTGAAGCTGATCGGGCGGGAGCCGACCTTCACCGAGCTCGGCATCTTCTCGGCGATGTGGAACGAGCATTGCTCGTACAAATCCTCGCGTATCCATCTGCGCGGCCTGCCGACGAATGCGCCCTGGGTGATCCAGGGCCCCGGCGAGAATGCCGGCGTGATCGACATCGGCGACGGCCAGGCCGTGGTCTTCAAGATGGAGAGCCACAACCATCCGAGCTATATCGAGCCCTACCAGGGCGCGACCACCGGCGTCGGCGGCATTTTGCGCGACGTCTTCACCATGGGCGCGCGCCCGATCGCGTGTCTCAATGCGCTGAGCTTCGGCGCGCCCGAGCACGCCAAGACCCGACATCTGGTCTCCGGCGTGGTTGCAGGTGTCGGCGGCTACGGCAATTCGTTCGGCGTGCCGACGGTCGGCGGCCAGGTGCGCTTCCACACCCGCTATGACGGCAACATCCTCGTCAACGCGATGGCGGTCGGCCTCGCCGATGCCGACAAGATATTCTATGCGGCGGCCTCCGGCGTGAACATGCCGATCGTGTACTTGGGCTCCAAGACCGGCCGCGACGGCATCCACGGCGCCTCGATGGCCTCGGCCGAGTTCGACGACAAGTCCGAGGAGAAGCGTCCGACGGTGCAGGTCGGCGATCCCTTCGCCGAAAAGCTGCTGCTGGAAGCCTGCCTCGAGATCATGGAGAAGGGCTGCGTCATTGCGATCCAGGATATGGGGGCGGCCGGCCTGACCTGCTCGGCAGTCGAGATGGGCGCCAAGGGCGATCTCGGCGTCGACCTCGATCTCGATGCGGTACCGACCCGCGAGACCGGGATGAGCGCCTACGAGATGATGCTCTCGGAGAGCCAGGAGCGCATGCTCATGGTGCTCAAGCCCGAGAAGGAGAAGGAAGCCGAGGCGATCTTCAAAAAGTGGGGCCTCGACTTCGCGGTGGTCGGCTACACCACGCCGAGCAAGCGCTTCGTGGTCAAGCATGGCGGCGACGTCATGGCCGACCTGCCGATCAAGGAGCTCGGCGACGAGGCGCCGGTCTATGACCGCCCCCACGTTCCCTCCGCGGCGCTGCCGATCGTGCATGCGCGCGAGGTGTCGGCGCCGATGAGCCTCGGGCTAGCGCTGGAGAAGCTGATCGGCACGCCCGACATGTGCTCTAAGCGCTGGGTCTGGGAGCAGTACGACCACGTCATCCTCGGCAACACCATGCAGCGCCCCGGCGGCGATGCCGCCGTGGTGCGCGTTGAGGACGGGCCGAAGGGCCTCGCGCTCACCGTCGACGTGACGCCGCGCTACTGCGAGGCCGATCCGTTCGAGGGCGGCAAGCAGGCCGTCGCCGAAGCCTGGCGCAACATCACCGCGGTCGGCGGCAAGCCGCTCGCGATCACCGACAATCTCAATTTCGGCAACCCTGAGCGGCCCGAGATCATGGGCCAGTTCGTCGGCTGCTTGAAGGGCATCTCGGAAGCCTGCCGCACGCTGGACTTCCCGGTCGTCTCCGGCAACGTCTCGCTCTACAACGAGACCAATGGCCGTGCGATCCTGCCGACACCCTCGATCGGCGGCGTCGGCCTGCTCGACGATTTCACCAAGTCGGCTTCGCTCGCCTTCAAGGCCGAGGGCGAAGCGATCCTCCTGATCGGTGAGACCCATGGCTGGCTCGGCCAGTCGGTCTACCTGCGCGACATCTGTGGCCGGGAGGAGGGCGCCCCGCCGCCGGTCGATCTCGCTGCCGAGAAGCGCAACGGCGATTGCGTGCGCGGCATGATCCATGGCGGCACCGCAACTGCGGTGCACGACCTGTCGGACGGCGGCCTCTTGATCGCGCTCGCCGAAATGGCGATGGCCGGCGGCATCGGCGCAAAACTGCTGGCGGCGCCGACGTCGCTGGTCTCGCAGGCCTATTGGTTCGGCGAGGACCAGGCGCGCTATATCGTCACCGTGCCGGAAACGGAAGCCGGCCGCGTGCTTGCCAAGATGCGCGGCTGCGAGGTGCCTTGCGTGCGGATCGGCACCACCGGCGGCGATGCGATCACAATCGCGGGCGAGGCGCCTGTGGCGATCGACACGCTGCGGACGTCGTACGAGCGCTGGCTGCCGGAATATATGGGCGGCAAGGCGGCCTGAGGCGCTGCCACACACCCCGTCATTGCGAGCGAAGCGAAGCAGTCCCGAGTCTCACCGAGGAGGCAGTCTGGATTGCTTCGTCGCATCAGCGCAAAATCGCTATGCAATTTTGTCGCGAGCTCCTCGCAATGACGCGCGGAAAGAGCTCGGTCTCACAACACGTGCGAGGCCCCCGGAATCCTCCGCAATGCCGCCGTCAGACCCCAGCTCAGGATCACCGTGAGCACGAAGCCGATCGCGGCCTTCAGGATCGCCGGCAGGGTGTAGTCGAACAGCCAATACTGGATCCACAGCGCGATCGGATAGTGCACCAGGAAGATGCCGTAGGCATCCGCCTGCATGCGGTCGAGCAGGGTCGGCCCCGGCGCCTTCGAATGCAGGAAGAAGGCGAGGATCGTGAGCAGGATCGAGGCCGAGAACAGCACCAGGAAGGTGCCGTAGAACACATGGTACCAGTGCGGCAGCGGATCCGGATTGCCGAGGATTTCGCGCTTGATGTAGATCATGCCCCACATCAGGCCGTAGGGGATCAGCGTGACGACGAGCCATAGCCAGCGGTTTTTCGGCAGCTGGCCGTCGGCGCTGAGGATGCCGCGATCGAAGTTCGCCGAGCCGACGCTGGCGCCGATGAAGAAATAGCTGAAGTAGAGCAGGATGCGGCTCGCCTGCACCGAGAACGGCCCGAACTCGAACCATTTGTTGGCGCCGAAACAGACCAGCGCCGGCACGTAGACGAGGCCGCTGATCGCGGCGAGCACCAGCCAGAACGCGGCCGGTTGCTCGAAACCGCGAAGCGAGACGCGGTTGACCGGATCGACCAGATGCGCCGAGACGCGGTAGAGCAGGCTCGCGGTGAGATCGAAGGCGAGCAGCACCCACACGAACCAGATCGGGCCGCTCGGCCACGGGCCCGCCGTCACCGTCTTCCACCAGAATGCCGCGAAGGTCAGCTCGGGCTCGGCCCGCAGCGCGATGGCGTAATAGGCGAGCGGGATGACGGTGAAGGCCGCGATCGCGAACGGCAGCCCGAGCCGCAACAGGCGGTCGCGCAGAAAGACCGACGGTGCCTTGCGCGCGATGCCGGGCCAGGTGAACAGGCCCGACAGGAAGAAGAACATCGCCATGAAGAAGCTGTCGGTGGCGAGCACGATCATGTCGAAACCGGCAAAGGAGGCCGGATCGGTGTGACCGAAATGGGTGTAGGGGATCACCGCATGATGCAGCAGCACCACGAGCGTCAGGAAGGTGCGGGCGCGATCGAGCGAGAGATTGCGCGATTTGCTCTTCGGCGCGGCGTGCGCTTCCGCGCCGATCGTCGCTGAATGTGACATCGTGGTCATGGCCGCCCCGCGCTCCTGCTCCCCGGGCGGGACTGTGCCGCCGGGAACCGGATTCAGCAAGCCTCGTTTGAGCGGGTCTTCCGGCCAGAACAGGGTTAGGAACCAGTTCCGCGCAACGAAGTTAGCATCCGCGAAAAAGGGCGTGAGGGCCGCAGGCGAGCGGCATCAGTTTCGGAGCTGGCGATGACGATTCTGAAATGGGCGCTGATCTTTCTACTGGTTTCGATCGTGGCCGGCGTGCTCGGCTTCACCGGCATCTCGGCCGCCTCCGCCGATATTGCCCGCTTCCTGTTCTACGTCTTCGTCGTGATCTTCCTGGTGCTGCTGATACTGGGGTTGACGATCTTCAGGGCGTAGCCGGGGCTGGATCAGCTCACTCTGTTGTCATGCCCGGGCTTGTCCCGCCTGCGCGGCCGAAGCCGCTTCGGCGAGGCGAAGGCCCGGGCATCCACGTTCTTCTGTACCCGCGATTGGCCAAGAACGTGGATGGCCGGGACATAGGCGAGCGTAAGCGACGCCGTTCTTCGGACAGTTATGCCCGGCCATGACGGAAGCAGCTACCCTACTTCCTCGATCTTCACCTTGTCCGGATAGAAGGCGAGGTGGCCGGAAATTTCGGTCATCGCGGGGAAGGGCGTCTCGTAGGTCCAGATCGCATTCTCGAGCGTCTTGCCGCCGGCCTTGACGCTAAAATAGCTCGCATCGCCCTTGTAGGGGCAGTGGGTGGTGCGCTCGGTGCGCTCCAGCAGGGCCATATTGGTGTCCTCCCGCGGCACATATTGCACCGCCGGATATTTGGCCTCCTTCAGGGTCAGCGCCTTGCCGGTCTCGGCAATGACGATGTCGCCCGCGGTCACACGGACGCGCCGGGGATTTTGGGTGATGGTGATGGGGTGGTCCGGCCCTGGAAGCTTCATGATGTCACGCCTTTTCGATCGATCTGCCGCGCGCGGCACTTCGTCGTGCCTTTATCCTGATGGGATCAGGGATATAGTGCCGGAAGGCGTGACGCAGAAGGCCGTTCACGCTAAGTTTGGTCCTGCCGGCGAGGGGACCCCGGCAGCGATTCGAGCCGAGACTGACTAGAAGCAAGGAGCACGACCCGAATGCCCATGGACGCCCACGATATCGAGGCGATGATCAAGGCGGCGATCCCCGATGCCGAGGTGACCATCCGTGACCTCGCCGGCGACGGCGATCACTATGCCGCGACCGTGATCTCGGAATCCTTCCGCGGCAAGTCCCGCGTCCAGCAGCACCAGATCGTCTACCAGTCCCTGCGCGGCCAGATGGGCGGCGTCCTGCACGCGCTGGCGCTGCAGACCGGGGTACCTGGCGCACCCGGCACCTGATCTGACCAGCGTCACCGGGGGACGATGATGGCTGCGGACAATCCTCGCGGCGCGATGTTTCGCGTCATCGTGCCGGACCAGCACAGCCGCGTCACCAATGCCGAGCTGTTCTTCGACCTCGTCTTCGTCTTTGCCGTCACGCAGGTGTCGCACACGCTGCTGCACCATTTCACGCCGCTCGGCGCGGTGCAGGTCACGGTGCTGTTTCTCGCGGTGTGGTGGGTGTGGGTCTACACCGCCTGGGTCACCAACTGGCTCAATCCCGAGCTGACGCCGGTTCGCATCCTGCTCTTCGCGATGATGCTGGGTGGCCTCGTGCTGTCGACGACGATCCCGACCGCGTTCGAGGGGCGGGGCCTGTGGTTTGCGATCGCCTACGCAACCATGCAGCTTGGGCGGACGGCGTTCTGGCTGTTCGCAACGCCGCGGCATCGGACCGCGGTGCGCCACAACGCGATCCGCATCCTGACCTGGCTCTCGATCTCGGCGGTGTTGTGGATCGCAGGCGGCCTGTCCGAGGGCGAGACACGGCTATGGCTGTGGATTGCGGCCGTCACCTGGGAATACGTCTCGCCGGCGGCTCGCTTCTGGGTCCCGAAGCTGGGCTTCTCGTCGATTGAGGCCTGGGCCGTCGAAGGCGGCCACATGGCCGAGCGCTGCTCTCTCTTCGTCATCATCGCGCTCGGCGAAGCCGTCGTCGTCAACGGCGCGACCTTTGCCGAGCTGGAATGGACCGCGTCCAACATCCTGGCCTTCGTCTCCGCGCTGGTCGGCGCCATCGCGATGTGGTGGGTCTATTTCCACAAGGGGGCGGAGGCCGGCTCCAAACGCATCTCGAAGTCCACCGAATCCGGCCGGCTGGCGCGGCTCGCCTACACCTATCTGCACATGCCGATCATCGCCGGCATCATTCTGACCGCCGTGTCGGACGAACTGGTGCTGAAGCACCCGACCGGACACTCCGATATCAGGACGATCGTGAGCACGATCGGCGGTCCGCTGGTGTTCCTGGTCGGCACGATCCTGTTCAAGCACGCGATCCGTGGCTTCCTCCAGCTCTCACACGGCATCGGCATCATTCTGCTGCTGGCGCTGTGGTGGTTCGCAGCCGACCTCTCGCCGCTCTGGTTGTCGGTCGCGACGACGGCGATCATGATCGTGGTTGCGGTCTGGGAGTCGGTATCGCTGGGGTCGGAGCCGGAAGAGTAGGCGCGGAGGCCTATTCCGCCACCTCCAGAGCATGCACCGAAAACATCCTGGCCGCATCCGTCCAGCTTTCGCGCACGCGCCAGCCCGCACCCTGCGCCAGAGCGGCAAAGCGCTCGATGCTGTATTTGTAGCTGTTCTCGGTGTGGATGCTCTCGCCCGGGCGGAACGAGAAGCTGGTGCCGAGCAGACGCACGGTCTGGCTCTTCCTGCTGATCAGGTGCATCTCGATGCGGTGCCGCTCGCGATTGTAAATCGCGCGATGGGTGAAGGCGGACAGATCGAAATTGCCGCCGAGCTCGCGGTTGATGCGCACGAGAACGTTGAGGTTGAAGCGTGCGGTGACGCCGGCGGCATCGTTGTAGGCGTCGTGCAGCACGCGCTCGTCCTTTTCGAGATCGGCACCGATGATCATCTGGGCGCCGCGGCCGAGAATCTTGCGCGCGCTCTTGAGAAAGGCCTGCGCCTCATGCGGCTCGAAATTGCCGATGGTCGAGCCGGGGAAGAATCCGACCTTCGGCATGGACGCGACCTGCTTGGGCAGCTCGAACGGCGTGGTGAAATCGGCGGCGACAGGGTAAATGCCGAGCGAGGGAAAATCCCGCTTCAGGCCATTCGCCTGCGCCTTCAGGAAGTCGCCGGAGATATCGACGGGCACATAAGCCGCGAACTTGCAATGGTTCAGCAACAGGCGGACCTTCGTGGTCGCGCCGGCGCCGAACTCGACCAGCGCCGCATGCTCCGGAATGATCCTTGCGATCTCGTTGCCGCGCTCCTTCAGGATCGCAAGCTCGGTGCGCGTCGGATAATATTCCGGCAGCTTCGTGATCGCCTCGAACAGCTCCGATCCGGTCGCGTCATAAAAGTATTTCGGCGACAGCTTTTTCGGCTGCTGCGAGAGGTCCTCGATCGCCTCACGGGCGAAGGCGGTGGTCTGCTCGTCGGGAAGATGGGCTTCGGCCAAAGCGCTGGCGTGCACATTCATGATACTCTCCTGAACGCGCTGTCCGGCGCGCATTTGTCGTCGGATAATGTTTATTCGTAGTCGGCGAGCCGCAGCCCCGTGAACTGCCAGCGGTGGTGCGGATAGAAGAAGTTCCGATAAGTGATACGGCTGTGGTCTTCCGGAGTTGCAAGCGAGGAGCCGCGCAGCACCAGCTGGTTGACCATGAACTTGCCGTTGTACTCGCCGAGCGCGCCGTCGATGGCGCGGTAGCCGGGGTAGGGTGAGTAGGACGATCGCGTCCACTGCCAGACGATGCCGAAGGCATCGTTGAGCTGGCCTGTGCGCGCCGCAACCTCCCATTCCATTTCGGTCGGCAGATGCTTTCCGGCCCAGCGCGCGAAGGCGTCGGCCTCGTAATAGCTGACGTGGCAGACCGGTGCGTCGGGATCGACCGGCTTGAGACCGGCGAGCGTCATGACCTGCCATGCGCCATCGACTTCGCGCCAATAGCCGGGAGCCTGCCAGTCGTCCTTGCTGGCCGCGGCGAAGCCGTCCATCAGCCACAGCGTCGCACGCCGATAGCCGCCGTCGCGCATGAAGGCGAGCCACTCGCCATTGGTGACGAGATTGCGCGCCACCTTGACCGGGCCGACCAGGGCGCGATGCGCGGGCTTCTCATTGTCGAAATGGAAACTGTCGTCGACATGGCCGACCGTGTGGATACCCTCGTTGAGTTGCAGCCAGTCATCACCGGTGCGCGTCGCGGAGGGAAAGCGCCAGTCCGGGTCGTAGGCCGGATAGACCGGGTTCTGCGCAAAAGCGTGCAGGATGTCGGTGAACATCAATTCCTGATGCTGCTGCTCATGGTTCAGCCCGACCTCGACCAGCGGCGCGAGCTCGCGAAGCTTGTCCGCGTCCGCCTCGCGGAAGAATTTGACGACGGCCGCATCGACATATTTGCGATAAGCACCGACCTGATCGGCGCTGGGACGGGTGATGTCGCCGCGATGATTGCGCGCATGACGCGGGCCGGCGCTGACGTAATAGGAATTGAACAGGAACGCGAAATAGGGGTGGAAGGGCCGATAGCCCGCAGCGTGCTCGCCGAGGAGGAATTGCTCCCAGAACCAGGTGGTATGCGCCCGATGCCATTTCGTCGGGCTCGCATCCGGCATGGACTGGATCTGCTGGTCCTCCGGCGAGAGCGGGGCGGCCCGGCGTTCGGTCTCGTTGCGGACGGCAATGAACGCGTCCTGAAGCCTCTGGGCGACATCGCCCTGACCGGACGGTGACGAAAGCGGGGCGATGGCCGTAGCGGAGGCTTGTTTCGTCACGTTTTTCTCCAGACAGGACAAGAGAACGTTGTTGGCGTTGCCGGGTTCCCAAACCGAGGTTCGTCCTAGATAGGGGCTCCGTTACGGTATGAAAGTCCTCTCTGGCGATGATATTGATGTCATCAGCCTATGGACCCGGCTGGGGTCAAACCGGCCACCGGGGCGTGTCGCCGCCATTTTACTTTGGATGCACAACGGTTTGCGCTACATATATAGGCAGGTATCGGGTTAGATCGGCTGAGCCGGCCCGAGATGATTGGTGAGGGCTCCGCCCCGGAAGGACATGGAAATGAGCATTGAGGAATTCATCGCCAACGAAGTGAAGTCGAACGACGTGGTTCTGTTCATGAAGGGCACGCCGCAATTTCCGCAGTGCGGGTTCTCCGGCCAGGTCGTCCAGATCCTCGACCATATCGGCGTCGGTTATAAGGGCCTCAACGTCCTCGAATCCGCCGAACTGCGCAACGGCATCAAGACCTTCTCCAACTGGCCGACCATCCCTCAGCTCTATGTGAAGGGCGAGTTCGTCGGCGGTTGCGACATCGTCCGCGAGATGTTCCAGGCGGGCGAATTGCAGCAGCTCTTCTCCGAGAAGGGCGTCGTCGTCGCCGCCTGATCCGTGACCGTGCCGACGCGCCGGATTGGCGGTGCTGAGCTCGACGTCATTGTTGCCGACATCACGACCCTCGGCGTTGACGCCATCGTCAACGCCGCCAACACGTCGCTCCTTGGCGGAGGCGGCGTGGACGGCGCGATACATCGGGCGGCCGGCCCCGATCTGGTCGCCGAATGCCGTATGCTCCACGGCTGCAAAACGGGCGACGCCAAGATCACCAAAGGCTACCGGCTCAAGGCTGCCCATGTGATCCACGCCGTCGGGCCGGTCTGGAATGGCGGCACGCGGGGCGAGGATGACCTGCTCGCCTCCTGCTATCGCCGTTCGATGGAGTTGTGTGGGAAGCACGGACTAACCTCGGTGGCATTCCCCGCGATTTCGACCGGCATTTTCCGCTTCCCTGCCGACCGGGCCGCCGACATCGCCGTGCGCACGACAATCGAAGGGCTCTCTGCCGCGCCGTCCCTTGCTCGCGTGGTGTTCTGCTGTTTCTCCGAGCCGAGCGCCAGGCTGCATGCCGAGGCGATCGAGCAACACAGCGGCCCTTGTGCCTGATCACGCGGTCGGTACACTCCGCCGGACCATGTTCCGGGGAGGGGATATGATTTCACAGTCGGGACTGCGCGCGCTCGTCTGCGGTGCGCTGATGTCGTTCGGCGCGATGTCGCTGGCGCGGGCGGAAGGCACCTACGAGATTCCGGCCGGCGCGCATTTCAACCAGGACAAGCTCGCCAAGGTGAGCGAGTTCTTCAAGAACGAGGTCGCGACCGGCAAGATCGCCGGTGCAACCGTTCTGATCCAGCAGCATGGCAAGTCGGTCTATCACGAAGCCTTCGGCGTGCAGGACGTCGTCAGCAAGGCGCCGATCACCGACAAGACCATTTTCCGCCTGTTCTCGATGACCAAGGCAATCACCTCTGTCGTCGCGATGCAATTGATCGAGGACGGCAAGATCGAGCTCGATGATCCCGTCTCGAAATACATCCCGTCCTTCGCCAATGTGAAGGTCGGCGTCGAGAAGAAGGCCGAGGACGGCACCAAGTCGCTCGAGCTGGTGCCGCCCAACCGGCCGATCACGGTGCACGACCTGATGACGCACACCTCGGGCATCACCTATGGCTTCTATGGCGATAGCCTGGTCCGCAAGGCCTATCGCGAGGCCAACATCTATGCCGGCGATTTCGACCTCGCCGAGTTCGCCGAGCGCATCGCCAAGCTGCCGCTGCACAACCAGCCGGGCGCGCTCTGGCAATACGGCCATTCCACCGACATCCTGGCCCGTGTGATGGAGGTCGCAGCGGGCAAGCCGCTGATCGACATCATGCGCGAGAAGCTGCTCGATCCGCTCGGCATGGTCGACACCGGCTTCTTCGTCACCGTCCCCGAGAAGCAGAAGCTGCTGGCGCAGCCGGTGCCGAACGATGCCGATTTCCGCGTCGGCCGCATCAACGATCCGACGGTGGCCAAGAAGATCATGTTTGCCAGCGGTGGCATGGTCACGACTATGGCCGATTACCAGCGCTTCGCGCAGATGCTGCTCAATGGCGGCAGCCTGGAGGGCAAGACCATTCTCAAGCCCGAGACGTTCAAGCTGATGACGACCGACCAGATCGGCCCGGGCTCCGGCGTCGATCGCGATTATTTCTACTTTCCCGGCGACGGCTTCGGCTTCGGCCTCGGGCTCGCGGTCCGCACCGATCCCGGCAACGCCAAGCCGCCGCCACCCGGCGATCTCGGTGAACTGAAGTGGGATGGCGCTTCCGGCTGCTATTTCGTGATTGATCCCAAGCAGGACATGTTCTTCGTGCTGCTGGAGCAGACCCCGAGCGAGCGCCAGCGGGTGCAGCGGACCTTGAAGCAGCTGGTCTATGAAGCCATGGAGAAGTGACATGAGCGGGCGCCGCGCGTTTCTCGCGGCGCTCGTTCTTCTGCTCGGACTGGTCGGTGCGAAGGCCGGCTCCGAGGAACGCTCAGCCCGCACGCTCTCAGCCGAGGGCCTCGCAAAGGTCTCCGACTTCATCAGGAACGAGGTCACGACCGGCAAGATCCCCGGCGCCGTCCTGCTGCTGCAGCAACACGGCAAGCCGGTCTATTATGCGAATTTCGGTGTTCGCGACGTTGCCACCGAGCTGTCGATGAGTGCGGACACGATCTTCCGCCTCTATTCGATGTCGAAGCCGATCACGTCAGTCATGGTGATGATGCTGGTCGAGGAGGGCAGGCTCGCGCTCGAGGATCCCGTCGCAAAGTACATTCCGGCCTTTGCCGATATGAAGGTCGGCGTCGAGAGGAGGGGCAAGGAGTACAAGGTCGCGCTGACGCTGGAGCCGCTCGAGCGTCCCGTCACAATCAAGGACCTGTTGCGCCATACTGCCGGCCTGCCTTACGGTTCCTATGGCGGCAGCGCGGTGCGCGAGCTTTATGCCGCGGCCGACCTGTTCAATAGCGAGCTTTCCAATGCCGATTTCGTCGCGAAGCTCGCCACGCTGCCGCTTGCCGAGCAGCCGGGCGCGGTGTGGGACTACGGCTTTGCCACCGACGTGCTCGGCCGCGTCGTCGAGGTGGTCTCGGGCAAGACGCTGCTCCAGTTCGAAAAGGAACGGCTGCTCGATCCGCTCGGCATGACCGAGACGGCCTTCTACGTTGCCGACCCCGCCAGGTTTCCGCGCATCGCCGAGCCGATGCCGCAGGACCGCAACATCAGCCCGACGACGCAGGTGCGTGACATCAGACGCCCGACGATATGGGAATCGGGCGGCGCCGGCATGGTCGGCACGGTCGGAGACTATGCGCGGTTCGCTCAGATGCTGCTCAATGGCGGTACGTATGACGGTCGGCGCTATCTCAAACCCGAGACCATCCAATTGATGGCCTCGGATCATATTGGTCCCGAAACCAACATCGCGCGCGACCAGAACTATTATCCGGGCGCCAGTTCCGGCTTCGGCCTCGGCTTCGCCGTGCGCACCTCAGTGCCGCCGGGTACATCATGGCCACTGGGCGAATATCGCTGGGACGGCGTCGGCGGCACCTTTTTCTTCATCGATCCCGAAGACGATCTGCTCGGGATCTTCATGGTGCAGACCCCATCGCAACGCGGCCGGATTCAACTGGCGTTGAAGACGCTGATCTATCAGGCGATGGGGCGGTGAAGCGGCGGCAGTTTGTAGCCCCGATGAGCGAAGCGACATCCGGGATCGCTGCGCGCGAAGTCCCGGGTATCGCTGCGCTCACCGGGCTACGAACTCTCAGCTTACGCTCCGCGCACGATCTCGCGCACGTATCCGATCGTCTCCTCGACCTGGACCGCATTGACGTCGAGATGGGTGCAGGCGCGGATGCGGCCATCCATCATCGCGAGCGTCACGCCGCGCTGGCGCAGCGCCGCGACCATCTTGTCGCCGGCAATTCCGGCGCCGTCGGGCTTGAAGAAGACGAGGTTGGTCTCGGGCTCCTGCACCTCGACGCCGGAAATCTGCGACAGACCGCGGGCGAGCGCGCGCGCATTGGCGTGGTCGTCGGCAAGCCGATCGACATGATGGTCGAGCGCGTAGATGCAGGCGGCGGCGCAGATGCCGGCCTGGCGCATCGAGCCGCCGAGGCGCTGCTTCCATTGCCAGACCGCGTCGATGAAGGCGCGCGAGCCCGCGAGCACGCCGCCGATCGGTGCTCCCAGGCCCTTGGAGAAGTCGATCCAGGCCGAGTCCCAGCCCGCGGTCATGTCGCGCGGGGAGATGCCGCTGGCGACGGTGGCGTTGAGCAGGCGCGCGCCGTCCATATGGGTGACGAGGCCGTGCTGCTTGGCAATCGCGACGATCTCGTCGAGCGCTGCCTTCTTCCAGATCGTGCCGCCGCCGATATTGGCGGTCTGCTCGACGCTGACGGCGGTCTGCGGTGGCTGATAGCGCGTGCGCGGATGCAGAGCTTTCCGGAACGTCTCCGGCGTGAACTGGCCGCCCTCGCCTTTCAGCTGTGTCACCTGGAAGCCGCCGATCGCGGCATGCGCGCCGCCTTCGCGGGCGATGATGTGCGCGGTCTCGTGCGCGAGGATCTCGTCGCCGGGGCGGCAATGCACCAGCGTTGCGGTGACGTTGCACATGGTGCCCGAGGGCATGTAGACCGCCGCCTCCTTGCCGAGCAGATTCGCTACCCGCTCGCACAGCGCATTCACGGTCGGATCGTCGCCGACCTGCTCGTCACCGACCTCGGCGCGCGCCATCGCCTCGCGCATCCCTGCCGTCGGCTTGGTCTGCGTGTCCGAGAGCAGATTAATGCGCACCGGCGGCGCCTTGGGATCGATGGGGGGAGGGGTGTAGAGCATGGCTGATCTCGTCATTTCATCTAGTCGAACAATTGCGACGTATTGCGTGCGCGTTCTGATGACTTGTACTAGCCACGAGAACGTTGACTGACGCGCTGTCGTGCGGCGCGGAGGATTTCGTCTGACGCGTCGGCTGTGAAGATATTGCAATCAGGCAAAGCGAACAGTCCCTGATATCGGCAGATCTGCTCATCGCGGGAGAGGGTTTCCCATGCTCGAAGCGCGGCGTCGGTTGGCGCTGCCGAAGGCAGAGTGTTGGCGGATTGGTCGTCCATGCGAGACATTGATCATACGCTACCAAACAAAAAGGCCCCGGAAAACCGGGGCCTTTGAACGTCGTTCTGCCGAGCCTATCAGCGCGAATAGAATTCGACGACCAGATGGGGCTCCATCTGCACCGGGAACGGCACATCGGAGAGGCCGGGGATGCGGATGTACTTGGCGGTCATCTTGCCGTGGTCGACTTCGAGATAGTCGGGCGTGTCGCGCTCGGGGAGCTGGCTGGCTTCGAGCACATGGGCGAGCTGCTTGGAGGCTTCCTTGACCTCGATCACGTCGCCGAGCTTGAGCTGGTAGCTCGAGATGTTGACCTTGCGGCCGTTCACCTTGATGTGGCCGTGGTTGATGAACTGGCGCGCGGCAAAGATCGTGGAGACGAACTTGGCGCGGTACACGACCGCGTCGAGACGACGCTCGAGCAGGCCGATCAGGTTCTCGCCGGTGTCACCCTTGAGGCGGCTCGCCTCGACATAGATGCCGTGGAACTGGCGCTCGCTGATGTTGGCGTAGTAGCCCTTCAGCTTCTGCTTGGCGCGCAGCTGCACGCCGAAGTCGGAGAGCTTGCCCTTGCGGCGCTGGCCGTGCTGGCCGGGACCATATTCACGACGGTTCACGGGGCTCTTCGGGCGGCCCCAGATGTTCTGGCCCATACGGCGATCGATCTTGTACTTCGCCTCACTGCGCTTAGTCATCGCGTCCTCTTCGGTTGCATGGTTTGAGGAAACGCGCCCTCCTGTGTGACGGGATAGATCCCGGCACCGACAGGTCCGATCCCCAAAGCTTAAGGGAGAGGACCACGGGTCGCGAAACGCTTCGCGGGCCGAAATCGGCCCGCGAGCAGGCGGCTTTTAGGGGAGTTTGGGGCTCGCTGTCAATGCGAATGGCCCCGGAATCAGGTCCTTACCGCTCGGATGGACTTTGGGCCGGCCGTCCCCAATTCGGCAGCGATTTCAGTGTTCAGGACCTGTTCCAGCCGGGACAGGACCCGGGCGATCGGAGCGGCGTCGGTGACCCGGTGATCCCAGCGGATCACGACGTGGATGGTCTGGTCGGGCTCGACCACCCCATAGCTGACGATGAAGGGGCCCGGCGTGACCGGATGGAGCTCGCCGCCGCCATAGGCGGCCACCGAGCTGACCGCGAAGCTGCCGAACCAATTGCCGCGCTGCCGGCCGAAATTCAGGCCGATCGCCCAGGACAGGCGGCGCAGCGGCAGCGGCAGCCGGGTCGCCCGCATGATCTTGCGGAACATCGGGACGTCCTCGATCGGCGCCGTCTTGGCGCGCCGGATCTCCGCATCGACCGCGGCCAGCGCCATGGCCTCGGGGGCCGCGATTCGCTGCGGCATCACGCATTCCTCGCCATCCTCGACCCGGGCCACGGCCACCAGCGCCACGCTGCTGGGCAGCTCGTAGAGCATGGGACGGGGCCATTTGGCGTAGACGGTCCGCAGGATCGGCTCGTCCCTGGCGACCAGGGCGAAGGCCTTGACGAACATCGCGGCCCAGCCGGCGGGCGCCATCGCGCCCGTACGGGCCTCGAGCAGGGGGCGGATATTGAGCGAGCGGGAGAGCGAGACGAATGGCACATCCATCGAAGCGCGCATCAAGTCGCAAATCAGCCGGCGCGGCAGCGAAATGTTCTTGGGTTTCCCGCGCATCGCTCTTTCGGTTCCCGCGGATTAAAATATGTGCAGCGAGCGGGTCTTCCGCTCGCTGTCTGCTCTAGCACGAACCAACCTCGCTGGCGCCAGTCGGTTCGGCGCGCGGCAGAGACAAGCGGTCCGCGCCATAAAAAATTAAAATTACTACGCATTTGCAATTGCTTGGGCCGTTTTTCTTGTGCTGTTTGGCTCTGCTCAGCGCCTGATCCCGTCGAACGCCGCCATGATACCGCGCTGGAACAGCGACCAGTCGAAGCCGAGCGCGATCGCGCGGTAGCCGCGATCGATCAGGGCATTGGCCTGGTCGGCGGTGCGGGCCACGCCGCCAATCGGCACGCCGCTTCTGAGGATGCCGGCCTCGGCGCGGGCGATCAGTTCGAGCAGCTCCGGATCATCCATCTGGCCGCGCTTGTTGATGGACGTGGCGAGATCGCCGGGGCCGATGACCGCGACGTCGATGCCTGATGTCGCCATGATCTCGTCGATGCGATTGACGGCGTCGACATGCTCGATGGTGACCATGCAGATCAGCTCGTCGTCGGCGCTGGCCATGTAGTCCGGCATCGACTGGCCCCACCGGAACGGGGCATGGAAGGGGCCCCACAGCCGATCGCCGCGCGGCGGATAGCGCACGCTGCGCACCGCCTTCTCGGCGTCCGCGCGGCTGGTGATCATCGGGAAGTTGATGCCGAAGGCACCGATGTCCATCGGCGCCTTCGCAAGCCATGGCTCGTTGGCCGCGATCCGCACCAGGGGCGTGCATGGCGTGCCTGTGGTCGCAGCGATCATTGCATGCGCTTCGGTGAGGCCGATCGGTCCATGCTCGAGATCGACGATGATCCAGTCGAGTGAGCGCGCCATGATCTGCACCATCTGCACGCTCGGGATGGTCGCGATCGCGCCGAAGGCGGGGCGCCCCTCGCGCCAGAGCTGGCGAAGACGGTTGAGTGGCGTGGACGGGACCGACATGGAAAGGCCTGCAGCTAGGGGGCGACGGCAAAACCTAGCAGCGCGGCGCCAAGGCGCAAAGTCAGGCCAGCGCGCGGCCGCCGAAGAACGGCGTCAGCGTGGCCGAAAGGCCGTGTACGCGGTTCGAGGTGAAGATCATCTCGGCACCGGCCTGCGCGATTTTGCAGCTAGGCGCACCCAGCAGATCCGAGACGCGCCTGGCGATTGCCGGCGCCGGATCGATCCAGTCGACCGGCCAGGGCGCCAGCCGCTTCAGCCGGTCGAGCAGCAGCGGATAATGGGTGCAGGCGAGCACGACGGTGTCGGTGCGCGCGCCGGCGTCCTCGGCATCGCCGACGAAGCAGGGAGCGAGCTCGGCAAGGATCTCGCCGTCGCTGATTGGATGGCCGCCAAGCGCAGCCTCGGCGAGCGAGGCGAGCTCGGGCGAGCCGACCAGCGTCACCTCGCAGCCTTGCGCGAAATCGCGGATCAGGGCTTTGGTGTATTCGCGCTTCACCGTGCCCTTGGTGCCGAGTACCGAGACGCGGCGGGTCCTCGATTGTGCGCAGGCCGGCTTGATCGCCGGCACGGTGCCGACGAAGGGCACGGAATGAGCGGCGCGCAACTGAGACAGGACCAGGGTGGACGCGGTGTTGCAGGCGATGACGATGAGGTCGGGGTCATGCGTGCCGATCAGCTCCCCCATCAGCGGCACGACGCGGGCGATGATCTCGTCCTCGCTGTGGTGGCCGTAGGGGAAGAAGGCGTCGTCGGCGACGTAGACAAAGTGCGCGTCGGAGCGCGCGGCCACGACCTCACGGAGCACCGTGAGCCCGCCAAGGCCGGAATCGAACACCAGGATGGTCGGGGAATGGGTCACATGGTCACCTTAGAGCGCCATGGTTACCATTCGGTTTTTGGGGCGGTTTTGCGGCGGGGGCACCCGCAAAGACCCGGAGAGCTGACGGTCTCGTGTCCCGGACGCGTTGCAACGCCTCTTGGCGTTGCTGCGCAGAGCCGGGATCCACGCCGTGAGGTCGCTCTTGGAGGCATGGGCCCCGGCTCTGCAGCGCACCGCAAGAAGCGCTGCGCTGCGTCCGGGGCGCGAGAAATGGGCGCCGATTCACATCGCCTCGTCATATGGGCGTTACGTGGTCCCCCGGCGTTCACGCGATCCTGTTCGTCGTGGCTGCCCGCTCGGCGGCCAGTTGGTTCTGCAAGCGATCGATGTTCTGCAGGAGGCGCTGGCTGGTCAGCACCAGGAAATAATAGCCGAACTGCGGATCCTGGAAGTAGATCTCGAGCAGCCGGTCATAGGTGATCGTCAGCACCTGTCCGTCCTCGATGCATTCGATCGTCCCGGTGCGGCGGTTGTCCGGCGTCAGGAAGCCGAGCTCACCCATCAGTGCGCCCGGCCCGATCTCGACGTTGATCTCCTTGACCAGGAACTTGCCGGTGACCGTGAGGAGCATTTCCTTCGCGGGATCGCCCAGCTTGAACAGCGTGTCGCCGCGGCGATATCTGCGCTCGGTCATGAACGGCTTCAGCCATTCGATCGACATGTCGCCTTCGGCGGCATGGCGTGCCTTCTTGACCAGCTTGAGCATCTGCCGCAGGCGCAAGGCGTTGATCGGAAGCATCAGCAGATAGAGCAGGAACGTTGAGACGTTGGCGGAGAGCGCGCCGAAGATGGCAAAGAACGCGCAGCCGATCATGTTGGCGACGCGCAGCGGCACCATCGTCCGCATCAAGAGCGTGGCGACGAAGAAGACCGCCCCGACCACGGCGAACATATTGGCCAGCGTGATGTTGCTGACGAAGATCTCCAGCAGCCGGTTGAAGATCGCGTCGTAGGTGACGTTGTTGGGGTCGAGGCCCATCTGGACCAGGATCTTCGCGATCCTGAGATTGTCCGTGGCCGCGTCGAGAATGCGGTCGAGGATCGAGGAAATGTCTGCGCTGCCGGACGGCATGGTACTAACCCCGCGTAAGGCCTTCAGTCCTGTCGGTATGCTGGCACATATAGCCGTAATCGCATGACGTCCGCCTGAAATGAAGCCTTCGGCCGCCATGTCGCAAGAGGCAAATTTAGCCCGATCGGGCGTTTCGGCAATTGCCCGTTGGCTGCCCATCTGGCCGCGGCGCGGCCGTGATTCGGCCCCGGGGGCGGCGTCGCGGAGGGGGCTGCATGCCCAGGCGGGGGCAACGGACGATCTTCGCCTTACGGCTTGGCGGCGGGCTGCACGACCTGCTGCTCGACGAGGCCAAGATGTCCGGGCAGCGAGCCGGCGCGCAGCAGCATGGCGACGCTGCTCGCTTCCTCCAGCGTGAAGTTGCCGGAGATCTGGCCCGAGCCGGCGGTGATGGGCTCGCGGATCACGGGGGCGGAGATCACCTTGTCGTCGAGCACGATGGCGAACGGCCTTCCGACGTTCTCCGCGGTGATATGGGCGAAGCGCCGCGTGCCGCGGCCGTTGAAGCGGAACGAGGCGATCGGCTCCTTCGTGCCGCTCGCAAATCCGGGGCCTGCATAGCTGATGTCGTCGCCCTCGAGCGCGCTGTCCTTGGCGACGAGATAGGGCTTGTCGTCCTTGAAGCCGAGCAGGACTTCCGTGCCTGCGGGCGGCGTGCCGGATTGCGCCTGCTCCGCCGGCATCGAGAGATCGACCAGGCGGAAGCCGACCTTGACCTTCCTCGCGAAGATCGCGGTGATGCGCTCGGGCTCCGTGGCGCCCGGCAGGAAGATGCGGATGCGATCTGCCCCCTCGGGCTGGACGCTGGCGAGCGTGATGCCGGCATCCTTGAGGCGCTGCTCGATCATGGCGATGGAATCGTCGACCAGCTCGTGCAGCCGTGCGGCGGATGCGGCCTCGGTCGGCGCCAGCCTGATCGGCCCGTCGCCACTGCCGGTGACGGTGAGCGCGTGGGTGGGCAACCCCTCCGCCGCCGAGGCGAGCTTGCGCGTGAGCTGCTCGCGGCCCTTCGCGTCAGGGATATTCACCTCGACGCCGCCGTCGCGGATCGCAAGTCCGGAGAAGGCGATCCGGCCTTCGCGCAGGATCTTGTAGGCGTCGTCGCGCAGGTTCGCGACGACCGCCTCGCGCAAACCATCGCTGTCCACCTTGTAGACGATGCGCGATCCGCCCAGCTTCTCCATCTTGTCGGCGATGAAAGCCGCGATCTTGGCGCGCATCTTGTCGAGCTGAGCGTCGGCCGACGCCGCGCCCGGCATGGCGACCGTCGCTGCCACGGCGAGCGCTACGCTCAGCCGGGTGATGAAGTTGCTCCGATGCGCAGGCATGATCACCTCAAGTCTTGCGGCAGGACGCTGGCCGGCGAATCCGGCGCCAGTTCTTGGTCCCGGAATCGGGTGTGGAGGTTCAATTCTGGTGTCGATCGAGGCCGGCCGCCGCGGCGGGTAGGCCATGGACGAACGGCAAATCATCCCTCATTCTGCGCTCGCTCGACCGGCGATCGGTCGAGGCCTCGCCAAACAAAATGTCAAAAGACAGCGGGCGGGGACATGCATCTGAGGGAGGACGGAATTCCAATGGCGGGTATCCACGCGCTCGATCGGCTTATCGGCAACGACTATCCGGAACTTTTGACGGACGCGGACGTCCGCGCTTTCGAGCAGGTCCCTTATGCAGAGCGCGTTGCGGCCGAGAGCACCTATGACGCCATCAAGCTGGGTGCTGAGCGCAACCCCGACGGCGCGGCGATCCAGTTTCTGCAGAATGCCGATCCCGCCGACACGCCGGTCGTGGTCCCGTACCGCGACTTCATCGCGCGCGTCACGCAGGCCGCCAACATGTTTCATGCGCTCGGCGCAGAGAAGGGCGACGTCATCAGCTTCATGCTGCCGCTGGTGCCCGATGCCTTCGTGACGCTGTTCGGTGCGGAGGCCGCCGGCATCGCCAATCCCGTCAATCCGCTGCTCGAGGCGCACCAGATCGCGGAAATTCTGGAAGCTGCCAACACCAAGATCCTGGTGACGCTTGGCCCAATGCCGGGCAGCGACATCTGGCAGAAGGTCGAGCAGATCCGCCCGCAGCTCAAGCACCTCAAGGCGATCGTTCAGGTGTTCGGCGGCGGCGATCCGGACAAGGGCATCTTTGCCTTTGGCGACCTGATCAAGCAGCAGCCGTCGGACCGGCTTGTCAGCGGGCGCAAGATTCTCGGCAGTGACATCGCCGCCTATTTCCACACCGGCGGCACCACCGGCACACCGAAGCTGGTACGGCACACCCACGCCAACCAGGTCTACCAGGCCTGGGCGCTCAATCTGCTGCTGAAGGCGAAGCCCGGCGCCAATTTGCTGTTCGGCATGCCGCTGTTTCATGTCGGCGGCTCGCTGACGCAAGCGCTGCTGATGCTGTCGAGCGGCGGCTCGCTGGTCGTGCTGTCGCCGAGCGGCTGGCGCAATCCGAATGCGGTGAAGAATATCTGGGGACTGGTCGAGCGCTTCAAGCCCGAGGCGCTGTCGAGCGTGCCGACGGTGCTGGCCGCGGCGCTCGCGGTGCCGCCGGGCAATGCGGATATCTCCAGCCTGAAATATGCCGCCGGCGGCGGCTCGGCGATCCCGGTCGCCGTGGGCTCGGCGATCCAGGACAAGCTGAAGCTGCGCGTGATCGAGGTCTACGGCATGACCGAGACATCGAGCGTGCACACGCTCGCTTATCCCGGCCGGCCGATCCGGCTCGGCTCGGTCGGGCTGCCGATGCCCTATGCACGCGTGCGCATCGTGCAGCTCGATGCCGACGGCCGCCTGATCCGCGACTGCAAGCCGGACGAAATCGGCGTCGTCATCATGGCGGGACCCGGCGTGTTCAGCGGCTATCTCAATGACGAGCACAACAAAGGCGCCTTCGTCGACGAGGTCTGGGTCAATTCCGGCGATCTCGGCCGTCTCGATGCCGAGGGCTATCTCTGGATCACCGGCCGCGCCAAGGATCTCGTGATCCGCGGCGGCCATAACATCGACCCGGCACCGATCGAGGAGATCATGTTCCGCCATCCCGCGGTCGGTTTCGCCGCCGTGGTCGGCCAGCCCGACGCCTATGCCGGCGAATTGCCGGTGGGATATGTGCAGTTGAAGCCCGGCGCCAAGGTCGAACCGGGCGAGTTGGAGACGTGGGTGCGCGAGCGTACCCCGGAGCGCGCCGCCGTTCCGGTGCAGGTCATTCCGATCGATCCCATGCCGGTGACGGGCGTCGGCAAGGTGTTCAAGCCGCAGCTGCGCTGGGACGCCGCGGAGCGCGTTTTCACCAAGGTGCTGGCGCCGCTGGTCGAGCGCGGCATCGACTGCAAGGTCAAGGTCGGCGCGCACGGCAGTCACGGCTCGATCGCGATCGTGACGCTGACGGGGCTGGCGGAGGATCAGCGCGAAGTGGTCGCGGGCGAGGTGCACACGCTGCTTGCACCGTTTGTGATGCGCCACGAGGTGGTGCAAGTGTAGCCCCGCCAGAATCTGGCCTCGCTGAGTTGGACAGGAGGGCGACGCTTCGCACGTTATCCATATCGTCATCGACAGCCTCTATGTGATAGACATCACATAGGAAGGATTGGAAATCGGCGACGCTGGCGAATAGTCTCATGGGATTGCATCCGGGGGGACGCAAGTGATTCCGCTTCGGCTATTTGCTTTGTTGATGTTGGCGATGGGCTTTGCCTGTGGACCGGCGCATGCCGACCGGCGGGTGGCGCTCGTGATCGGCAATTCCGCCTACAAGAGTGCCCCGAAGCTCGGCAACCCTGCGAACGATGCCACCCTGGTGGGGGGCATGTTCAAGAAGGCCGGCTTCGATTCCGTCGACGTCCGGCTGGATCTCAATGCCAGCGAGATGCGGCGCACGTTGCGTGAGTTCGCCGGCAGGACGCGCGATGCGGAGATGGCGGTCATCTACTACGCCGGACACGGCATCGAGCTCGACGGAGCCAATTATCTCATTCCGACCGACGCGACGCTCGAGACTGACGGCGACGTTCTCGACGAGACCATTCCGGTCGAGCGTGCCTTGTTCGCGGTCGAGCCGGCCAAGCAGCTGCGCCTGATCATCCTGGATGCGTGCCGCGACAATCCATTCTCGAAGACGATGAAGCGCACGCTGGCCTCGCGCGCGATCGGACGCGGCCTCGCCAAGGTCGAGCCGACCAGTCCCAACACGATGATCGCTTTCGCGGCCAAGGCGGGATCGACCGCATCCGACGGCGATTCCCGAAACAGCCCGTTCGCTGCCGCTTTGGTCGAGCACCTGCCGAAGCCGGGCCTGGATCTACGCAAGGCCTTCGGCTTCGTGCGCGACGACGTGCTCAAGGCCACCAGCTACAAGCAGGAGCCTTATGTCTACGGCTCGCTTGGCGGCGACGACGTGCCCCTGGTCCCAGTCAAGCCGGCCGCGACCGGCCCGCAGGCCAATCCGCAGGAGGCCGTGCGCAGGGACTACGAACTCGCGCTGCAGTTGGCCACGCGCGACGGCTGGGAGGCGTTCTTAGGAGCGTATCCGGACGGATTTTACGCCAATCTCGCCAAGGGCCAGTTGAACAAGATCGCTGCCGAAGAGGCGCGCGCTGCGGCTGAGCAAAAGGCAAAGGCGGCCGAACAGCAAAAGGCGAGGTTGATCGCCGAGCGCGCCCAGAAGGCAGAGCAGGAGAAGGCCGCTGCGGCTGCTAAGGCCGCCGAGGAGATGCGGATCGCGGCGGAGAAACAGAAGCAGATCGAGCAGGCGAGGGCTGAGGCGGCCGAGCACCAGCGCAAGCTGGCCGAGGCGGCCGCGGCGAAAGCATTGGCCGAGAAGCAGGCGGCGGAGAAAGCAAAGGCCGAGCTTGCTGCAAAGCAGGCGGCCGAGAAAGCCGAGCAGGGGGCAAAGCCTTCGACCGATCGGCAAATGCCCGAAGCCGAGACCCAGAAAGTGGCCGCGCTCTCGCCTGGCCCGACCTCGACATTATCCGCAGCTGACCTCTCCAAGTCCGTCCAGAGCGAATTGCGCCGCGTCGGCTGCCTTGCCTCGGCGGCGGAGAGCGAGTGGACCTCGGCCGCGCAACGCTCGCTGACACTGTTCAACAAATATGCCGGCACGCAATTCGAGGCCAAGACCGCCAGCGTCGATGCGCTCGATGCACTGAAGGCAAAGCCCGGCAGGGTCTGTCCGCTCGTCTGCAATTTCGGCTTCAAGGCCGATGGAGACCAATGCGTCAAGATCACCTGCCGTGCCGGCTATCGCGTCGGCGACGACAACGAATGCGAGAAGGTGCCGGAGAAGAAGCCGGTTGCGGCGCGCGATGACGCGAAGAAGCGGGATGCTGAGCGTAAGCAGGGCGAGTCCTCGCCGCCATCGTCTCAAGCCAAGTCATCGGGACAAATCTACTGCAACAGCGCTGGCTGTCGTCCCGTTCGACCGGGCTGTCGTCTGCAGGCCGGCACTTCCCTTGCCACTTCGGCGGAAATGCGGATCTCCGGTGTAGAGATCTGCAACTGACCACCCGGGCGCTGGGCCCGTAGGATTAGTGAGCGTAGCGCAACCCACTACTTGTATAACCGCGGAGAGTAGAGGGGATATGCTGACGCTAACCACCTCACGAAGCTGACACACCGGACGACGCTAACCTGCCGGCATCCGCGTCTCAACCAGACGCACCCAGAACGACGCGCCGTGGCCAAGGATGTTGTCGTTGAAGACGTAGGCCGGGTGGTGGCACTCGTTGCCGTCGCCCATGCCGACCAGCACCATCGCGCCGGGACGCGCTTCCAGCATGAACGAGAAGTCCTCGGCGCCCATCATGGGGATGAACTTGTCGTTGACGCGATCAGCGCCGACGATGTCGCGGGCGACGTCGGCGGCAAGGCCGGCCTCGCGCGCATGGTTCATCGTCACCGGATACATCCGCGTGTATTTCGTCTCGGCCGAGCCGCCATAGGCGCGGGCGACGCTGTCGGCGACTTCGCCGATGCGGCGCTCGACGAGATCGCGCACTTCAGGGTCGAGCGTGCGCACGGTGCCGCCGAGCTCGGCGACCTCCGGAATGATGTTGAAGGCCGTGCCGGAGTGGAATTGCGTGATCGAGATGACGGCTGACTTCAGCGGATCGACGTTGCGGGCCACGATCGATTGCAGCGCACCCACGATCTGCGAGCCGATCAACACGCTGTCGACGGACTTGTGCGGACCCGCGCCGGCGTGACCGCCCTTGCCGTGGACCGTGATCTGGATGTTGTCGGAGGAGGCGAGCATCGCGCCGGGCGTGGTGGCGAAATGGCCTTCCGGCAGACCCGGCATGTTGTGCATGCCGTAGACCTCCTGGATGTTCCAGCGCGACATCAGCCCGTCCTCGACCATGGCCTTGCCGCCGCCGCCGCCTTCCTCAGCGGGCTGGAAGATCATGATCGCCGTGCCGTCGAAATTGCGCGTCTCGGCCAAGTACTTTGCCGCGCCGAGCAGCATCGCGGTGTGGCCGTCATGGCCGCAGGCGTGCATCTTGCCGGGGACCTTCGAGGCATAGGGCACGCCCGAGGTTTCCATGATCGGCAGCGCGTCCATGTCGGCGCGCAGGCCAATGGTCTTCCCGGAGGCGGATTTGCGGCCGCGGATCACCCCGACCACGCCGGTGCGGCCGATGCCGGTCACCACCTCGTCGCAGCCGAACTCGCGCAAGCGATCGGCGACGATGCCGGCAGTGCGGTGGACCTCGTAGAGCAGCTCCGGGTTCTCGTGGAAGTCATGGCGCCAGGCGGCCATTTCGTCGGAGAGGGCGGCAACGCGGTTGACGATGGGCATGCGGGTGGGGTCCGTTTTTGTTGTTGCTCGTAGGGTGGGTTAGCCCTGCAGATGCGCAACGCGCATCTGCTCGGCGTAACCCACCGCTGTTTGTCTCCGTGGACTCGAAAGAGGTGGGTTACGCCCAGCGGACTGCGCTTCGCGCAGCCGCAAGGCTAACCCACCGTACGATCCTAAGATTCCCCGAACACGCGCTTGAAGATCGTGTCGACATGCTTGAGGTGGTAGCCGAGGTCGAACAGCTCCTCGAGCTCGGCGTCGCTGAGATATTTCTTCACCTCGGTGTCCTTCTTCAGCAGCTGGAGGAAGTCGCCTTCGCCGCGCCAGACCGGCATGGCGTTGCGCTGCACGAGCTTGTAGGAATCCTCGCGGCTTGCGCCCTTCTGCGTCAGCGCCAGCAGTACGCGCTGCGAATGCACGAGGCCGCCGAGGCGGTCGAGGTTCTTCTGCATGTTGGCGGGATACACCAAGAGCTTGTCGATCAGGCCGGCGAGGCGCACCAGCGCGAAGTCGAGCGTCACGGTGGCATCGGGGCCCATCATGCGCTCGGCCGAGGAGTGCGAGATGTCGCGCTCGTGCCAGAGCACGACGTTCTCCAGCGCCGGCGTCACATAGGCGCGCACCATGCGGGAGAGGCCGGTGAGGTTTTCCGACAGCACCGGGTTGCGCTTGTGCGGCATGGCAGAGGAGCCCTTCTGTCCCTCCGAGAAGAACTCCTCGGCCTCCAGCACCTCGGTGCGCTGCATGTGACGGATCTCGACCGCGATACGCTCGATCGAGGAGGCGATGACGCCGAGGGTCGAGAAGTACATCGCGTGGCGGTCGCGCGGGATCACCTGGGTCGAGATCGGCTCGGGGACGAGGCCCATGGCTTTCGCAACGTGCTCTTCGACCCGGGGATCAATCTGCGCGAAGGTGCCGACGGCGCCGGAGATGGCGCAGGTCGCGACTTCCTTGCGCGCTGCGATCAGGCGCTCCTTGGCGCGCGTGAACTCGGCATAGGCGTAAGCGAGCTTGAGGCCGAAGGTCACCGGCTCGGCATGGATGCCGTGGCTGCGGCCGATGGTCGGCGTCATCTTGTGCTCGAAGGCGCGCTTCCTGAGCGCGGCCAGCACCTTGTCGAGGTCGGCGAGCAAGAGGTCAGCGGCACGGGTGAGCTGGACGTTGAGGCAGGTGTCGAGCACGTCAGAGGAGGTCATGCCCTGGTGGACGAAGCGCGCCTCGGGGCCGACGATCTCGGCGAGGTGGGTGAGGAAGGCAATGACGTCGTGCTTGGTCTCGCGCTCGATCTCGTCGATACGGGCGACGTCGAAGGTGGCATTCTTGGCCTTGGCCCAGACCGTCTTGGCGGCCTCCTTGGGGATGGTTCCGAGCTCGGCGAGGGCGTCCGCCGCGTGCGCCTCGATCTCGAACCAGATCTTGAACCGGGTCTGCGGCTCCCAGATCGAGGCCATTTCGGGACGGGTATAGCGGGGGATCATCGGGCGGCTCCAGGAAGGTGGGCGGGCAACCCAAGGAATGGTCCAAGGGGCGGCTCCGGCCAGAATGTTTTTTACGCCGTGATTTAACAGAGCAGGGAGAGCGAAACAAACGATCCGACCCACGGAGCGGGGTCCGGGGACGGCTAATCCACCGGTGGGGGCCGACCGGCCGGCGGATGGCGAAAAATTGGCTGTCAATCACGGATCATTGACTGACAGATATTGAAATCTGTCAGCGAGACGTGTATATCCGTTGTCGGACGCTCCGATTGGGCGTCCCGCGACAAGCCCCGGCGAGCCCGACATCCGAAGCGGATTGGAGGGCGGATTCAAGAGCGGGGAGCGCGGACGAATGGAGACTTAAGACGATGACGACCGAAATCCTCAATTTTACCGGCGCGATTGGGCATTGGCTCAATTTGCTGGTGGCGCGCCAGATCGCGGCGCAGGCTGCAAAACTGCCTCATTAAGGCATAGGCTTTCCGAGACGACCGGCCAGGGCGCTTCGGAAGCAGCCCTACTGCCGGGAGACTGAGCCCTGAACGGGAATGGTGCTGGCATGAATGAAGCTGTTGTCTTGACGCCGGAGCGGATCCTCGAAGTGACCGAGGACGTTCTCAGGCGCTTCGGACTTGCCAAGGCCACCGTGGTGGACGTCGCCCGTGCGCTCGATGTGAGCCACGGCAGCGTCTATCGCCATTTCCCGAGCAAGGCCTCGCTGCGCGAGGCCGTCGCCAAGCGCTGGCTGGACCGCATCGATGCGCCGCTCCTGGCGATCGCCAGGGAGCAGGGACCGGCGGCCGACAGGCTCGACCGCTGGCTGCGCACCCTGTTCGCCGCCAAGCGTTCGCGCGTGCTCGACGACCCCGAAATGTTCGAGACCTATCTAACCCTGGCGCGCGAGGCCTGTGCGGCCGTCAAGTGCCACAAGGACACCATGATCGACCAGATCGCGGCGATCCTGGCCGACGGCGTGAAGCAGGGCGTGTTTGATGTCGCCGACGCCAAGGTCACGGCGCGCGCGATCTTCGATGCGACCGTCCGTTTCCACCATCCAGCCCATGCCGACGAGTGGAAGGATGCCGATCTCTCCGCTCGCGTCGACGCGACGCTGGCGCTGCTGCTGCGCGGGTTGAAGGCGGCCTGAAGCCGCAGGGCTCAATCTATTCGCCGGCGGCCAATCAACCTCTCGCCTTGTGAAGAAGGGCACCGTCGCGAAGCGAGGGCGAGGAAGCCGAGTGTCTTCGCGCGTGAAACGCAGGATCAGACGACGGCACGACCGGCGGACTCTCCGGATAGACATTGACGGCGATTTCGACAGCGTCCTTTGACCGCTTGCGAAGATGGTAGAAGGTTAGCTCCTGATCGAGCATTGGACAGCGGAAGTGGACGACGGCTGTGTCCGGCAGGCGGCAAAGTTCGTCGATGAGCTCGCCGACAGTGATGATGGGGGGGATGGTCGACTGACTTGTGATGACCCTTACTCATGACCCTTGACTCCTTCACTGCCGTACTAACCGGCAGCGGACGAGCTCCGTTCCAATTTCGTTCGGCAGATTGAGTAACTTCGAGGAGGGCAGTGCGGCAGCTCTGCTGCTAGATCCTGGTCAGCCCGCACGTTGCGGCCAGCCGCACCAGCTGCGCATCGGTACGTGCGCCGGTCTTGGTCTTGATCAAATAGTGATAGTTCTGCACCGTCTTCACACTGAGGTTGAGATGCGCCGCGATCTGCTCGGTTGTGGCGCCACCGGCGAATTGGCGCAGGATCTCGATCTCGCGTTCGCCTAGTTGATCCAGAGCTGAGCCCGCCGACAAACTGTCCTCGGCCAGAATATGCGCGATGTCGTCGCTCATGGCGCGCTCGCCACGAGCGACGCTGCGGATCGCGGAGACGACGGCAGAAGGCTCGCTGCTCTTGGTGACGAAGCCGCTGGCGCCAGCGCTGAAGGCGGCTTTCACCAGCACGGCCTCGTTGTGCATGGTAAAAACCAGGATCCGCGCCCGCGGGCTGCGCGCGCGGATGTTGCGGATCGCCTCCAGCCCGCTCGCGCCGGGCATCGAGATGTCGAGCACGACGACATCGGGGTCGTGCGCCTTGAACGCGCCATAGGCGTCCGCGGCATTGTCGGCTTCCGCGACGACATGCAGATCGCCCTGGCTTTCCAGCACGCGCCGGTAGCCCTGCCGGACGATCGGATGGTCGTCGACGAGCAGCACGGAGATGCCTGTTGCTGCCACCTCGCTCATGTCGGCCTCACGCGGCGAGCGGGATGGTGGCGGCGACACTGAGGCCGCCGCGGGCAGGCAGGATCGACAGTGTTCCGCCGGCCGCCGTGACGCGCTCGCGAATCCCGGTCAGGCCGAAGCCGGTCGATTGCGCGACGCGCTCCGCATCGCCGCCGCCGTCGTCCTCGACGCGGATCAGCAAGGCGTTGTCGTCGCCGGCACGGCGTTCGATGCGCAAAGAGATCTCGCGCGCCGCACTGTGACGCAGCGCGTTAGTCAAGCATTCCTGTGCCACGCGATAGGCCGTGGTGGCGGCCGGGCCCCGCACGTCCGTCAGGTCACCCCTGAGGTCGAGCTGGATTGTCGGCCGCGCCGCGCTCTGCGAGCGCCAGCTATCAACCAGATTGACGAGGCTCGCCTCCAGCCCAAGCTCCTCGGGCAGGGGATTGCGCAGCCGCTTCAGCGCATCGCGGAGCGAGGCCATCAACTGATGCGTGGCCTGCGAGATCATCCGCGCATCCTGCGCGATCCCGTTATCCTTGTTCTGCTTCGCACTCGCCGTCTCGATCGTGTTGGCGAAGGCGAGAATGGCGGAGAGATTCTGCCCGAACTCGTCATGCAGCTCGCGGGCGAGCGCGCGGCGCTCATCGTCGCGGATTTCGATCAGGCGCCGCGTCAGCGCAGCGCGCTGCTCGGTGGCTTCCTCCAGGCGTCCGCCAAGCTCGCCGACGGCGCTGCCGATCATCGCCAGCTCCATCGAGCGGAAGCGCGGCAGTTTGGTGCGATACTGGCCGCGCGCCATGCGCTGCAAGGCGGTCACGATCGCGCGCGCTGGGGCCAGCGCATGCGCGATCGCCAGCGATGCCAACAGCGCGATCGCCGCCGCCATCAACAGCGCGACATCGATCACGTTGAGGATGTACTCCCAGGCGAGCGAGATCGCGGCCGCGGCATCCGGCGTCGCGACCACCGTGCCGGCAGAAGCGGCGCGGGGACTGACCGGTCGTACCACCTCGGCGTGGCTGCCAAGGAAGATTGGGACGATCGATGCGAACCAGCGCGGCGGCGTCTTGCCCAGCCCCTCGCTCTGGCCGCAAAGCGGCTTTTCAAACGCGATGGCCGGCTGGAACTCGACGCAGACGCCGGGCGAGATCAGCTTCATCGTCTCCAGCGTGCGCCAGTCCGGAACCGGCAAAAGCTGCTCGCGCGTTCTGCTGCTGCGCAACAAGAACTCATGCCAGTACAACGCCTGAAGCGCCTGCGCGACCCGCTGTGCGGACGCCGCAGTCGCTCTATCGACGTTGCGATAGGCGTCGAACGTGGCCCATATGGTTGCCGCGCCAAGGCAAAGTGCCACGATGAGCAGCAGACGGGCGACAAGCTGAAGCACGAGGCGCATGCGATCACCCCCGACGTTTGATAAGGTCAGCCTAACAACGCCGCCGCGCCTTGCCAATTGCCGGGTGTGGCAAGATTGCAGCTCGGGCAAATTTCCCAAGCCGGATTGGGCATGGGTCTTTGGACCTGATACGGCGGCTTTGATCTAATCGGGTGGAAATCTTTATGGGCCGATCGTTGCGGCCCGAGGAGCGGTGCGGCATGAGTTCGATGACGATTGGACCGATCGCAGGATCTGCTGCCGACCCATCCGAGCGCAGCGCGCTGCTGTTCTGGATGATCTTCACCGGGCTCTCGATCTTCGCCGTCGTGCTGCTGTGGCGGTTCGGCCTGATCCATCTGATGCTGACCTCGGACCGCACCTACATTTCGAGCGTCATCGCGGTGCTCTATGTTGTCACCTGCGGCCATTGCTTCCTGCGCACGCGGGCGATCGCACGGGAGGGGGCGGCCGCTCGGCGCTGCCGGGCGGCACTCGCGGCGCCCGACGGCGGCAAGGTCCTCGATGCGCGTGCGACGGCGCTGCCGCGCGGGCTGGTGCGGGATCATATCGAAAGCCTGGTGACCAAGGCCGCCGCGCAGGACTACCGCCCGGTGGATCAGACGCTGTTGCTGCGAACGCTCGCCGATCGCCTGCGCGGCTCCAACGGATTCGGCGCCTTCGTCTCGGACACGCTGATGAAGCTCGGCCTGCTCGGCACCATCATCGGTTTCATTATCATGCTGGCGCCGATCGCGGGGTTGGATGCCGCCGACAAGGTCGCGATGCGTTCTTCGATGGGGCTGATGAGCGACGGCATGGCGGTCGCGATGTACACGACGCTTGCCGGCCTCGTCGGCTCGATCCTGGTCCGCATCCAGTATTACATGCTGGATGCCGCGACCCAGCGGGTGTTTTCGGATGCGGTGGTGCTGACCGAGACCTATGTGACGCCGGTGCTGGAGCGCAAGGGTTCTGGAATCAAGGGTTCTGGAATCAAGGGTGCCGGAACCCCGTCATGATGGATGATTTCGGTCTCTATCCGCGCGAGGAGCCGTTCGACCCGCTGGGCGTGATGCTGTTCAAGGCGCTCCAGGTGATCGCGTTCCTGTTCTTCCTGGCGCTGCTCGCGGTCTCTCCGGACGCCAAGGACGGCAAGATCGACTCCAAGGCGGAGTTCATGATCACGCTGGACTGGCCGGACAATCACCCCGACGATCTCGACCTGTTCGTGCAGGATCCCGCCGGCAACATCGCCTGGTATCGCCACCGCGAGGCCGGCTTCCTCACCCTCGACCGCGACGATCGCGGCGGAGCCAACGACTTCATCATGGTCGCCGGCAAGAAGATCGCCTCGCCCATCCGCGAGGAGATCGTCACCCTCCGCGGCATCCTGGCCGGAGAATACACCGTCAACGTCTCGCATTTCGTGGCGACGACCGGTGAGCCCGTGACGGCCAATGTGAAGGTGCAAAAACTCAATCCGACGGCGCAGGTGGTGTTCGACAACAAGTTCACGCTCGATCACACCGGCGACGAGAAGACCGCGGTGCGATTCCGGCTCGATGCCGAAGGCAAGGTCGTCAACGTGGACCAGCGGCCGAAATCACTGCTCGAGACGTTCCGCAGCGGCTGGCGCAACGGCGCCGATCTCGACCCGAGGACCGGTGTGAGCAAGAACGCTACGAGGATACGCCGTGAGTAACCTGCAGACGGTCATCCTGACGCTGTCGGTCGCCTACGCCGTGATCGGCGCGCTGCTGCTGGTCGTGCTGGTCTATGCGCGGCTGCACTGGTCGCTGAAGGCGGTCGCGGTGGTCGTGACCAGCGCCTTCTATGTCGTCAGCTTCACCGAAATGCGCGGGCTGCTTGGCTGGGCCAGTTCCGACCGGCTGCCGGCGACCTTCAAGCTGCTGAAGGCTCGCATCGTCGAGCCGCATTCGCTTGAGGGCGATCCCGGCTCGATCTATCTCTGGGTCGAGCAGCTGGACGAGGACAATCGTCCGAGCGGTATCCCGCGGGCCTTCCGTGTGCCCTACAACGATGGGCTCGCCGACAAGACCCATGCCGCGGAAAACGAGATCGCTCTGGGACATCCGCAAGGCGGACGTGCCGCCGATTTCGGCGGCGGCGATGGGAGCCTCATCGACATGGTCCGCGAATATGTGACGCCCAAGACGATCATGGAGACGAGCGGCGGCGATTCCTCGACGGGCGAGTTCATCGCGCCGCCGGCCGGCGCGCAAGGCGCGGTGTTCACCCCGCTGCCGCCGCCCCGGATGCCCCCGAAAGACGAGCAATAGGCTCTCCGCCATCGTCCGCGGGGCGCTGGTAATCGGGGCGGCGCTGGCGCATGGTCTTGACCTCCCTCAATTTGGCCGTATCGGGCTTCAATAAGAATTGAAGGGTGGAGGGTGCGTGCTTCTCGCTGTCTTTTCGGATATTCACGGCAACCGGCAGGCCTTCGAAGCCTGTCTGAAGGTCGCCCGTGCGAAGGGCGCGGAGCGGTTCGTCCTGCTCGGCGATTTCGTCGGTTATGGCGCCGATCCCGAATGGGTGGTGGATACCGCGATGGAGTTCGTGGCCCAAGGTGCCATCGCCGTGCGCGGCAATCACGACCAGGCGGTCAATTCCTCGGCAGAGACCATGAACGCCGAGGCGCAGGTCGCGATCGAATGGACCCGCGGCCGGCTTGACGCGGCGCAGCGGCGATTCCTGAGCGAATTGCCGATGCTGGTCCAGGACAGCGATCGGCTCTTCGTGCATTCGGAAGCCTCTCACCCCCAGCGCTGGCACTATGTTCGCTCCACTGTGGACGCCGCCAAGAGCCTGATTGCGACGCCGGCCCATGTTACGTTCTGCGGTCATATCCATCGCCCCGCGCTCTATTCGATGTCGGTGACGGCGAAGATGACGAGCTTCGTGCCGAAGACTGACGTCCCGGTGCAGCTTCTGCGTGGACGGCAATGGCTCGCCGTGCTCGGCTCGGTCGGCCAGCCTCGCGACGGCGATCCGTCGGCAGCCTTCGTCTTGTTCGACACCGAGTCGTGCCAGATCACCTATTGCCGCGCGCCCTATGACATCGCGACGGCGGCGGGCAGAATTCGCGACAACGGTCTGCCGCATTGGCTCGCCGATCGGCTCTCGCAGGGGCGCTGAAGGCAATGCCGAAGCCTCTGGTCAAGTCCGGCGCGGTGATCGATGGCTACACCATCGGTGAATGCGTTCATGCCGGCGGCATGGCGACGCTGTGGACGGTCACCCATCTCGGCATCGACGTGCCGCTGCTGATGAAGATACCGCGGGTCTCCGAGGGCGAGGACCCCGCCGCGATCGTCTCCTTCGAGATGGAGATGATGATCCTGCCGCGGCTCGCGGGCCCGCACGTCCCGACCTGTTTCGGCACCGGCGATTTCGCGCACCAGGCCTATGTCGTGATCGAGCAGATCTCCGGCACCACGCTCTACAAGCGACTGCCTGACCTGCCGCTGCCTTATGACGAAGCGCGGCTGCTCGTTGCCAGGATTGCAACCGCGCTGGCCGATCTGCACCGGCAGAACGTGATCCATCACGACATCAAGCCGAGCAGCATCATGTTCCGCGAGAGCGGCGAGGCGGTGCTGATCGATTACGGCCTGTCACATCACAACCACCTGCCGGATCTCTTGCAGGAGGAGTTCCGCCTGCCTTACGGCACCGCGCCCTACATGGCACCCGAGCGGTTGTCAGGGGTGCGCGACGATCCGCGCAGCGATCTGTTTTCGCTCGGCGTGCTACTGTATTTCTTCACCACCGGCGAGCGGCCGTTCGGCGAGGGCGAGACGCTGCGCGCGATGCGGCGCCGTCTGTGGCGCGATCCGCATCCGCCGCGAAGCTTGCGCGCCGACTATCCGCCCTGGCTGCAGGAGGTGGTGCTGCGGTGTCTCGAGATCGAGCCGGTGTGGCGCTATCCGACGGCGTCCCAGCTCGCCTTCGATCTCGCCCATCCCGACCAGGTCAAGCTCTCCACGCGCTCGGAGCGGGTCAAACGCGACCCGCTCAGCGTCGCCTGGCGTCGCCGGTTCAATCTGGGCGTCATGGCCCCACGCGCGAAATCGGATGTCGCGGCGCAAATCGCATCGAGCCCGATCCTCGCTGTCGCGCTCGACACGGTGGAAGGCGCACCGGAGCTCAACGAGGCGCTACGCGTGACCACCCAGCGCATCCTCGCCACGCTGCCCTCGGCGCGGCTTGCCTGCGTCAACGTGCTCAAGCTGAACAGGATCGCGATCGACCGTACCCTGGACGAGCAGGGGTCCAACAAGCATATCGACCGCCTGGTCGCGCTGCGGCATTGGGCGACGCCGCTCAAATTGGATGAGAGCCGGCTGTCGGCTCATGTGCTGGAGGCGGTTGATCCCGCCGCCGCGATCCTGGAGTTCGCCGAGGTCAACCAGGTCGACCACGTCATCATCGGCGCGCGGCAGGGCTCGTTCCGCCGCACGCTGCTCGGCAGCGTCTCGGCCAAGGTGGCCTCGGAGGCAGGCTGCACCGTCACGGTGGTAAGGCCGCCGCGGATGGACGGTGATGTCGGCGAGCCCGATGCCGGCGAAGGACCGGGATAGGCCGCCTGCCGACTTGAAGGGGCGATCAGGCCGCGTGGGCGGAGTGGGCGGCGCGCTTGCGGCGGATCGGCCAGGAGAATTGCGGGCCGGGCTCGCCGTGATCCGCGCTGCCGCCGAAATACTGGATGATCTCGCGGCAGGGCTCGCAATTGAACAGGTTACGCGACGCGGATGCCTTGATCATTTCCTTCAGGCAGTTCGGGCAGTGCGGTTTCATGGAGCGGTCCGGTCAGAAGTCTCAGTGTCGGCGTTGCGAAGCAAACGAATGGTCGAGGTCCGAGTTGTCGAGCCCGGCATTGTCGTCCATCGTGCCATCGGTGCGCTCGAGGCGGCCGAAGAAATAATCGAGGCCCGGGTGCGGGCGGCGCGGGATCCGGCACCTGCGCTTCGGCCGACGCTTGGTGAGTGCGATCTGCATGGCGCTCAGCCCCGCCGACGGTGAAGGTGGATGATGCGGGCGGAAGCCTCGGCCTTCACCGGTCGCGCCACGTAGAGGCTGCGAGCCGCAATCGCCGCATTGAACGCTAACCACAACGCTACGCCAGTCCAAACCAGGGTCGTCGTCATGATGTCCTCCCGTCAAAAACAGGCAGGAATCACTTGCGGTGATTTGCGCGAATCAGTGAAGTCCGGATGAGTACGGATCAAGACTGCAATTTAAGGCATTGCGCGTTGCAGCAGCCGCAAAAGCCGCGGGATTTCGCCTCGTCCGCGTGCGCGCTTGCTCCGGCTCAAATCGCTTCGCCGCGAGCCCCTAGCGCCGCGTTGCGGATCGCGGCGATGTTGGTCTTGTAGGCCTCCTGCGTGCCGCCCCGGAATACGGACGTGCCGGCGACGAAGGCGTTGGCGCCGGCCGCGGCGAGCGCGCCGGCGACGTCTGGGCCGACGCCGCCGTCGACCTCGATGTCGATCGGGCGTCCCGCCGTCATTGCACGGATGTCGCGGATCTTTCCGATCGCGGAGGGAATGAAGGCCTGGCCGCCGAAGCCGGGATTGACCGACATCACCAGCACGAGATCGACGAGGTCGAGGACGTATTCGAGCGCGCTGACCGGCGTGCCTGGATTGAGCGAGACGCCGGCCTTCTTGCCGAGCGCGCGGATCGCCTGCAGCGAGCGGTGCAGATGCGGACCGGCCTCAGCATGTACCGTGATGTGGTCGCAGCCGGCTTTCGCAAAGGCCTCGAGATAGGGGTCACAGGGCGAGATCATCAGATGCGCGTCGAACACCTTCTTCGTGTGCGGGCGCATCGCCTTGATGATGTCGGGGCCGTAGGAAATGTTGGGAACGAAGTGACCGTCCATCACGTCGAGATGGATCCAGTCGGCTCCAGCCGCGTCCACGGCGCGCACCTCCTCGCCGAGCCTGGAGAAATCCGAGGCCAGGATCGAGGGGGCGATGGCCAAAGGGCGGGGGGCGAAGGCTTGGGTCATGACGCAGTTTCCCGTGGCGGCCGTGAAAGATGGGCCTCGCCTAACATGGGCCTCCGTGGCGGGCAATGCAGGGCAGCCGTGCTTCCTGTGGGCGGAAGATTCTGCCGCGACCGGCACGAATTGCCGGTGTTCCCGGGCCGTCCAAGGCGCGGCGGTGGCGGATTTCATTGAACTTTTTGCGCTGGCACGACGCTTGCTGACATCACCTGCAGGACATTGGCCGCGGCATGCCGCATCGGTTGGAGTTGTGCAATGTTGTTTGCCCTTGGTGCCGTGTCGAGCGCACTCGACGCTATTCAGTCGCTGACGAACTCGAAATCGTCCTCCTCGACGCACAAGACAGGGTCTGCGCAGGGCGCGGCCAATCCATTCGCGATCGACAGCGCTAGCAGCAGCACGACCAGCGGCGCGACCTCGTCGGTCAACTCGGGCAAATATCCGCAGATCGCGCCGGAGACGATGAACGCGTTGTTCGCCGCGCAAAGCCAGTCCTCCGACACCAGCACGGCCAACTCGACCTCGTCGAACTCCACGTCCTCGACGTCGACTAGCCGAAATGCTGCACTCAAGGATCTGTTCTCGCAGATCGATGCGGACGGCGACGGCAACATCACCAAGTCCGAGTTCGAGGACGCGCTGGGCGCAGGCGGGACCAACCTCGCGCAGGCCGACGACGTGTTCTCCAAGCTGGATTCGAATTCGGACGGCAGCGTCAGCCTTGACGAGATGTCGAAGGCGCTGAAGAGCGGTCACCATGGCCACCATCACGCGCAAGGTGCCGGCGGCTCGGGTGATGGATCGGATTCTTCGTCCTCGTCGAGTGGCGGATCGACCTCGACCACGACGACCGCCGCCGACGGCTCGACCACCATCACCGTCACCTATGCCGACGGCTTCAAGATGTCGACGACCGTGCCGGGCGCCTCCAGCTCCTCACGCAATTCGGCTTATGATCTGTTCGCGCAATTGATGCAGCAGCAAGGCGGTCAGGGGCAGGGCGCTTCGGCGGCTGCCGGTTCCTCGATGTCGATGAGCGTGTGAGCGACATCCGAGATTAGCCGGCATATTCGTGCGTGATGTCACGATAGACGTAGCGGTCACGGATTTCGTGGTTGAAGAACGCTCCCTTTGAGCGCGCTTCCCTGAACGCTGTGGCGACCTCGGATGGAACATCCTCGTAGACATAGAGGCGTCCGCTGACGAAAGTCACCTTCAGCTCCCGCGTGTCGGGCGCATAGCGGAAGAACCGGATCACGGAAGACGGCATGGCAGTACACCTGAGGCCGCCAAGGTAACGCCGTATCAGCCGTTTCGTTTCTAACCGAATCTGTCCTTCCACGCCGGCTGTGCCTCCGGGAACGGCAGCGCGGTCGCGCTGTAGATGGCGCGGCCGATCGCGCGCGCGACCACGTTGGCGGCGACCGTGCCGAGCTCGGTGAGGCCGACCAGCGGCTCGATCTGCTTCTCGCCGGTCGCTGCCGCAAACAGCACGTCGCCATCGGTCGGTGCGTGCACCGGATAGATGGCGCGGGCGAAGCCGGTGTGTGCGATCATCGCCAGACGCTTGGCCTGGGGTTTGGTCAGCACCGCGTCGGTGACGACCGCGCCGATGGTCGTATTTTCGCGCGCGCTCGCCGCGGGACCGCCCTTGATGCGCATGCGGAGCATGTCGTCGGTGAACTTGTCAGGCAGGCCGCGCCCGCCGAACTCGCCGCCGACCTCGAACGGCGCCGCCCAGAACCACGGCCCGTTGCCGACGGTCACGCTGCCCACCGCGTTGACGGCGACGATCGCCGCGACCTTTACGCCGTCAGGTGTCACCGCCGAGGCCGAGCCGAGCCCGCCCTTGAACGTCGCGGTGGTGGCCCCTAAGCCGGCGCCGACGCTGCCGATTGCGAAGTCGGTGCCGGCGGCAGCCGCCGCGGCGTAGCCGAGGTCGCGATAGGGCGAGAAGCGTCCCCAGGCCTTGTCGCCGCCGTTGAGCAGATCGAACAGGATCGCCCCCGGCACGATCGGGATCAGGGCCTCGCGAACCCTGAAGCCGCGCCCCTGCTCGGCGAGCCAGGCCTGGACGCCGCCGCCGGCATCGAGACCGAAGGCGGAGCCGCCCGATAGCGCGATCGCGTCGACGCGCTCGACGGTGTTGGCGAGATCGAGCAGCGCGTCCTCGCGCGTGCCGGGACCGCCGCCGCGCACGTCGATCGCCGCGACCGCGGGGGAATCGAAGATGATCGCGGTCGTGCCGGTGGCGACTTTGGCATCCTCGGCATGGCCGACGCGGACCCCGGCAATGTCGGTGAGCAGATTCTTCAAGATGGCCTCGCGCGCTGAAAGGAGCTCGCCTTGCGATAGCGCAAGGATGCCGCAGGCTCAACTCGCCAGTGCCGTCCTGAGCATCTTGGCGAGTTCGGACTTGCGGTAGGGCTTTGCCAGCAGCAGCACGCCGGAATCGAGTCGGCCGTGATGGACGATGGCATTCTCGGTGTAGCCCGAGGTGAACAATGTCTTCAGGTCGGGACGGCGGCGAGCGGCCTCGTCGGCAAGCTGGCGGCCGTTCATGTTGCCCGGCATGATGATGTCGGTGAAGAGCAGGTCGATGGTCTTGTCGCTGTCGATGATGGTCAGGGCCTCCGCACCGTTGGCGGCCTCAAGCGCGGTATAGCCGAGGCTCTTGACCTGGGTCACCACATATTGCCGCACCAACGCGTCGTCCTCGACGATCAGGATCTTCTCGTTGCCGCCGGTGATGGGCGCATTCTGCAGCGCCTCGAACTCGGTCTCCTGCACGCCGCTCGAGCGCGGCAGGTAGATCTTCACGCTCGTGCCGTGGCCTTGCTCGCTGTAGATCTTGATGTGACCGCCGGATTGCTTGACGAAGCCGAAGACCATGCTCAAGCCCAGCCCGGTGCCCTTGCCGACCTCCTTGGTGGTGAAGAAGGGATCGAACACGCGGTCCATCAGCTCCGGCGGGATTCCGGAGCCGGTGTCGCTGACGGCGATCATCACGTAATTGCCGGCGACGACGTCGGGATTCATGCTGGCATAGCCGTCGTCGAGGAATATGTTGCGGGTCTCCAACACCAGCGTGCCGCCGTCGGGCATGGCGTCACGTGCGTTCAGCGCCAGATTGAGGATCGCGGTGGACAGCTGGCCGGGGTCGACCAGCGTCGGCCAGGCATCCTCGGTGAGCTGTGGCACGATGGTGATCTGCTCGCCCAAGGTCGGGTGCAACAGCTTGGCGGCTTCGAGCGCCAGCGCGTTGACGTCGATCTCGCGCGGCTGGAGCGGCTGCTTGCGGGCGAAGGCCAGCAGATGCTTGGTCAGCTGCGCGCCGCGCTCGGCGGCATCGTCGATCAGCTTGGTGATCGCCGCCAGCTCAGGGCGGTCGGCAACCGCGTCGGCCAAGATGCCGATCGTGCCGGTGATGACGGTCAGCACGTTGTTGAAATCGTGGGCGACGCCGCCGGTCAACTGGCCGATGGAGTCCATCTTCTGGACATGCCGGAACTGGGCTTCGGCGGCCTGCTTCTCCGTGAGATCCCGGCCGATGAAGAAATGGCGCTTCACGGGCTCGGACCAGGTGCCCATCCAGTTCAGCGTGACCTCGTGACCGTCGTAGTGATAATAGCGCGCCTCGAAGCTGCGCTTGACCGCGCCGCGCCGCGCCGCCCGCATTTCGTCCCGCGTCTTCTCGAGGTCGTCAGGGTGGATGAACTCGGTCGCGCTGTGCCCGATCATGTCGTCCGGGCTGAAGCCGAGGATGTCCTTCACGCTCGGGCTGACCTGGACGAAATTGCCGAAACCGTCGGTGACCAGGATCAGGTCCTGCGAGGTCTCGAAGATGCGCCGGCGCTCCTCGGTCTCGCGGTGCAGCTTCTCGCGCGCCTGTTTCTCCTCCGTGATGTCATGGGCGATCTTGGAGGCCCCGATGATCTCTCCGTTGTCCGATCTTAACGGAGAAACGTTCAGGACGACGTCGAGCGCGCGGCCGTCCTTTCGAATCCGCACCGTCTCGTGCTGGGCGATCGTCTCGTTGCTGGCAACGCGGTTGAGGATGCTCCTGACTTCGTGCTTTCGGTCCGGCGGCACGATGATGTCGATCGATCTGCCGACGGCCTCCGCGGCGGAATAGCCGAACAGATGCTCGGCGGCCTTGTTCCAGCTGGTGATGATACCGTCGAGCGTCTTCGTGATGATGGCGTCGTTGGAGGATTCGACGACGGCGCCGTACAGGGCGAGGCGCTTGCCGTAATAATCGCGTTCCGAGGCCGATTGCTGGCGCAGCCTGCCGACGAGGCCAACGGTGTGCACCTGAAGGCGCACGTTCTCGATCAGCAGTACCGCAAGCACGAAGCTCGACGCGCAGAGGCCGTAGAGACGGCCGGCGTAGAAACCGAGATCGAAGCGCGCGACGTTGACGATCGCAGAAAGAGCGATGTCGAACAGCCATGCGCACATCACGACCATGAGCCAGATGTCGATCACCGAATGCGGGCGGCGAAACCACAGCGAAACGAGCGCGGCGAAGCTCAGCGACCACACGAAGGACACGACCCCGATCATGGTCGGTGTGTAACGGCCGTCGCGGAGCAGAACCGGCAACAGATCGTGCTGGGCTGTGACGATCCAGGTGAAGGCGGCCATGGCCGCGACGACGCCGAGCACGATCGCGTAGATCGCCTTGCTGGTCGCGCCCCGGATCCGGGGGCCGCCGTCCTTTTCCTTCAGCCAGGCATAGCCCAGCACGAACAGCGGGAAGACGCCGTGCCAGATCATATAGAGCCAGACGGTGGTCTGGCTGCCCGCGCCAAACAGCCCGGTCGGGGTGAACAGGCCGGGGAAGGTGAGGGCATGGACCAGCGCCGCCGCGGCTGTGAAGAGATAGCCGGTCGACAGCCACAGCAGCGCGCGGGTTCGCAGCACCGAAAACTGCGACAGCAGCAGCACTGCCGTGATGATGTCGCTCACGGCCAGGGCTGATTGATAGCTCGCGACGAAGGCCGGGACCGGCGGCAGCGCGATACCTGCGAACGGAACAGCCAATGCGAACAGGATCGAGGAGACCCCGATGATCCACAAAGCCGCGGTCCGGTCGGTCGAGGTGGCCGGCAGAGTAGAAAGAAATGTGCTTCGGTCGATCGCAGGCGCGTTCATCTCGTGCAGACCCGTCTTAAGCATCTCCGCAGTTCCAAGATCTGGCAGTCTTGACCTCCACGGTAGCCCGTTCGGGGCGCATGTCGTGAATTGTTGCGCGACGACTCAACCGAAGGTTACAACTTACTTAATTTGGGTGGGAACGCGGAATAGGGTTCAGGTAAGATGCGCTTTACTAGGCGGTGTCATAATGCCCTGCCACGGTGCCGAGTTCCAGGTCCGAATCATATCATTTGATCAATCTGCGGGAGTTGTTCCCATGCGTCGCGTTCTCATCATCGACGACCAGAAGAACGTGCGCGCGATGGTCGCGATCGTGCTCCGGGTCAACCATTACGAGGTTGCCGAGGCCGACAATGGCGCGGTCGGGCTCAAAATCTTCGCGGAAAGCCCGTTTGACGCGGCGATCGTCGACATCTTTCTTGGCGACGTCAGCGGTGTCGACGTCATCGCGGCCCTGCGGGAGCGTGCGCCGGGGCTTCCCATCGTTGCGGTATCCGGAATGACGGCCCTGGATTTCATGGAGCAGTCGCCCCACCTCGCCAACGTGATTTGCCTGCAAAAGCCGTTTCGGCCGAACGATCTCCTGCAGGCGCTTCGCAAGGCCCAGGCCGCGATCGCTGGCGAGTTGCCCGCAGCGGTCTGATCCTGCCGCAAAAGAAAACGCCCCGGGTAAGCCGGGGCGTTGGTGAGGATCGCATGGCGGGGGACGAGGCCCGAAGCCGCGCTCAGGTGCCGTTGCCCTTGATCTCGGCGTAACCGCCCTTGGCGTCCCATTTGTAGACGACGTAGTCGATCTGCTTGATGTCGCCCTTGGCGTCATACTCGATCGGGCCGATCACGGTGTCCCACTTGCCGGCCTTCATCGCTGCCATGACCTTCTTGGCGTCGGTGGTGCCGGCCTTCTTGGCCGCCTGCGACCACACCTGCATCGCCGCATAGGTGTAGAGGGTGTAGCCCTCCGGATCGATGTTCTTGGCCTTGAAGGCCTCGACGATCTTCTTCGCGGTCGGCTTGTTGCGCGGATCGGGACCGAAGGTGAACAGCGTGCCTTCGCCGGCGGGGCCGGTGATCGAGGCGTACTCCTTGTCGGCGAGTGCGTCGCCGGCCATCAGCACGGTCTTGAGGCCCTGGTCGCGCATCTGACGCAGGATCAGGCCGCTCTCCTGATGGTAGCCGCCGACATAGACGAGGTCGATGTTGTCGCGCTTCAAGCGCGAGACGATCGCGTTGAAGTCCTTGTCGCCTTTGTTGTAGGACTCGTACATCTTCTCGGTGACGCCGGCCTTGTTGAGCGCCTTCTTGGTCTCGTCGGCGAGACCCTTGCCGTAGGTGGTCTTGTCGTTGAGGATCGCGATGTTCTTGCCCTTGAAGTTCTTGGCGATGTACTGCGCCGCGATCAGGCCCTGCTGATCGTCACGGCCGCAGACGCGCGCCACGTTCCAGAGCTTGCGCTCGGTGAACAGCGGGTTGGTCGAGGCCGGCGTGATCTGGAGCACGTTGCCGTCGGCATAGGCTTCCGAAGCCGGGATCGACGACGATGAGCAATAGTGCCCAGCCACGAACGGGATCTTCGCGCCGGCGATCTTTTCGGCGATCGAGCGCGCCTGCTTCGGATCGCAAGCGTCGTCCTCGACGGAAAGCGCGAGCTTCTTGCCGTTGACGCCGCCTGCGGCATTGATATCGGCCACGGCCATGTCGGCGCCGTTCTTCATCTGGCGGCCGAAGGCGGACTCGCCGCCGGTCATCGGGCCTGCGACTGCGACGGTGACATCCTGCGCGAACGCCGCGCTCGACAGCGCGATCGATACGCCGAATGCCAGACCGATGAGCTTCAGTGATTTCATGAGATACCTCGCGGGTGGTCGCCTGTGGAAGTTGCCGGGCATGCCCGGTCCAAACCGGCGCCATTCTCGAATGAAATTGCCGAGAAGTCACCGGCAAAATACGGGCATGGGTGCAGATATCTCGCCACATTCGACCGCACGCAGGGATGGCTTGTGGCTCGGTCAGCCGTGCCGGCCGCCTTCCAGATAGGCGGCGCGAATCTCGGGGCGCTGCAGCAATTCGGCGCCGGTGCCGGCCAGCGTGATCAGGCCATTGACCATGACATAGCCGCGATGGGCGAGCTTGAGGGCATGGTTGGCGTTCTGCTCGACGATCAGGACGGTCAGGCCGTCCTGCCGGTTCAGGGTGCGGATCGCATCGAAGATCTGGCGCGCGATCAGCGGCGCCAAGCCCAGCGAAGGCTCGTCGAGCAGGAGCAGGCGGGGACGGCTCATCAAGGCACGGCCGATCGCCAGCATCTGCTGCTCGCCGCCGGACAGGGTTCCGCCGCGCTGGGCATAGCGTTCCTTCAGCCGCGGAAACAGCGTGAAGACGCGCTGGAGCGTCGCTTCGCGTTCGGCCTCGGTGCATCCGGTGGCGTCCGCCCCCATCTGGAGGTTTTCCGCCACGCTCATGCGCGGGAAGACGCGACGACCCTCCGGCGATTGCGCGATGCGCAAATGGGCGATCTCGTGGGTGGGGACTTCGGTGATGTCGCGGCCTTCATACAGAATCTGGCCGGCCCGGGCGCGCGGCTTGCCGAAGATCGTCATCATCAGCGTCGACTTGCCGGCGCCGTTGGCCCCGATCAGTGCTACGATCTCGCCGGCATTGATCTCGACGTCGACGCCCTTCAGCGCCTCGATCTTGCCGTAGGCGGCGCGCAAGCCCCGGATCGCGAGCAGAGGAGAGGGTGCCGGGGTCACGAGCCGCCCTCCATCACGGCAGCCGCCTCTTCCTCGTCGGCGCCGAGATAGGCGGCGATCACCTTGGGATCGTCGCGGATCTCGCGCGGCGTGCCTTCCGCGATCTTGACGCCATGGTCCATCACCACGATCTGGTCGGAGATCTCCATCACCACCGACATATCGTGCTCGATCAGGAGGATCGAGGTGCCGAGTTCGTCGCGGATCGAGAGCAGGAGCTCGCTCAAGGCCGCGCTCTCTCTCGCGTTGAGGCCGGCGGCGGGCTCGTCCAGGCACAACAGCGCGGGCTCGGTGCACATTGCGCGCGCGATCTCGAGCCGGCGCTGATCGCCATAGGCGAAATTGCCGGCGGCATCGTCGGCGCGGTCGAGCAGGTTGACGCGCTTGAGCCAGTCGGTGGCGAGGTCGATGGCGCGTTTTTCGGCGTCACGGTAGGTAGGAACGCCGAGCAGACCGAGGAGAGTGAATCCGGAGGCGCGCATCAGTGTGTTGTGCTGCGCCACCATCAAGTTTTCCAGCGCGGTCATGCCGGGAAACAGCCTTATGTTCTGGAAGGTGCGGGCGACCTTGGCCTGCTTGGCAATGCGGAAATCGTTCAGCCGCTCGAGCGCGACCGTCCTGCCGTCGTCATGGGTGAGGCGGATGGCGCCGCCGCTCGGTTTGTAGAAGCCGGTGATGCAGTTGAACACGGTGGTCTTGCCGGCGCCGTTCGGTCCGATCAGGGCGGTGATCTTCTTCCGCGCCGCCGAGAACGACAGGTCCTGCACGGCGACGATGCCGCCGAAGCGCATGGTGAGCCGGTCGACGCCAAGAATCTTTTCGCTCATCTTGTCGCCGCTCATCCATGCCCTTCCTTGACGAGGTCGGAGGAGATCGCCTGCGCCTTGGTCAGATAGACGGTCGGGGCGCGATGGCCGATCAGGCCACGCGGCCGCCAGATCATGATCAGCACCATGGCCATGCCGAACACCAGCATGCGATAGGTCTCGAGGCTCCGGAACAGCTCGAAGCCGCCGATCATGGCGAGCGCCGACAGCGCGACGCCGAGCTGCGAGCCCATGCCGCCGAGGACGACGATGGCGAGCACCAGCGCCGATTCCTGGAAGGTGAAGGATTCCGGGCTGATGAAGCCCTGGCGGGTGGCGAAGAAGGCGCCGGCGAAGCCGCCGAACATTGCACCCGTCGCGAACGCCGTCAGCTTGGTGGTCGTGGTGTTGATGCCGAGCGCGCGGCAGGCGACCTCGTCCTCGCGCAAGGCTTCCCAGGCCCGCCCGATCGGCAGGCGGCGTAGGCGGATCGTCGCCCAGTTGGTGAGTAGCGCAAGCGCCAGGATCAGATAGAACAGGAAGACGATGCGGTGCGTCGGCGAATATTCGATGCCGAGCCTGGCGGCGAGGCCGTCATCGCTGTTGTCGAGCGGGATGCCGAAGAAGGATGGGCGGGGAATGCCGGAGACGCCGTTGGGGCCGCCGGTGAGATCCTGCCAGTTGATGATGACCAGGCGGATGATCTCGCCGAAGGCGAGCGTCACGATGGCGAGATAGTCGCCGCGCAAGCGTAGCACGGGGAAGCCGAGCAGGACGCCCCAGAACGCCGCGAGGATGCCGGCGAGCGGCAGGCAGATCCAGAACGACCAGCCGAAATTGGTCGCAAGCAGCCCGTAGGAATAGGCGCCGACCGCATAGAAGGCGACGTAGCCGAGATCGAGCAGGCCGGCGAGCCCGACCACGACGTTCAATCCCCAGCCCAGCATGACGTAGGTGAGCACGAGGATCGCAAGGTCGAGGATGTAGCGCTGGTCATAGAAGATCACCGGCACCAGCAGCGTGAAGATCAGCAGAGCCGGCGCGAGGTAGCGGCCGATGAACGATATGCCGCTCTGCACCGCCGGCGGCACCAGTTTCTCGGCGCCGGTCGGGCCGATCCATTGCCGCAGCAGCTCGATCACGATCGAGCCGCCGAACACTGCAGCGACGAGGGAAGCGAGGTCGCCGAAGCGCGTCCAATAGGTGAGCTGGCCGGAGGCGCCCGCCTCGGTGCGGATGCCGACCATCAACGAGAACAGCACCAGCGCGACCAGCGCGTTGACGAAAGCCGTCTTCAGGATGGCGGGGATGCCTATTGCAGGTTTGGCGGTCATAGGTGAGGAAGCTGCCACGCGCGACCGTCAGACTTTTTCGACTTCGGGACGACCGAGCAGGCCGGTCGGCATGAAGATCAGCACCACGATCAGGATCGAGAACGCCGCGACGTCCTTGTATTCGACCGAGAAATAGGCCGACCAGAACGTCTCGATCAGGCCGATCGCAAGGCCCCCCAGCATGGCGCCGGGCAGCGAGCCGATGCCGCCGAGCACGGCGGCTGTGAACGCCTTGATGCCGGCGACGAAGCCCATGAAGAAATCGACCAGGCCGTAATAGAGCAGGTACATCAGGCCCGCGACCGCGGCGAGCGCGGCACCGATCACGAAGGTCATGGAGATGGTGCGGTCGACGTTGACGCCGAGCAGCGCCGCCATGGTCTGATCCTGCTCGCAGGCGCGCATGTCGCGCCCGAGCCGGGTGCGCGATACCAGCCAGGTGAAGAGGCCCAGTAGCACGATGGTGGTGACGACCACCATGATCTGGATGTTGGAGAGCTGAATCACGAAGCCGTCCGCGCTCTCATGCAGGGTGTAGCCACCGGTGATGAAGGGCGGGATCGGCTTGACGCGCGCGCCTTGCGCAACCTGCGAATAATTGGTCAGCACGAAGGACATGCCGATCGCGGACAGCATCGGCGCGAGGCGAAAGGAATGGCGCAGCGGCCGGTAGGCGATGCGCTCGATGGTCCAGCCATAGAGCGCGGTGATCGCCATCGAGACCAGCAGCACCACCAGCAGGATTAGCGGGATCGCGGTCAGCCCGAGCGAGATCAGGATCAGGAAGGTGATCAAGGCAATGAAGCCGCCGATCATGAAGACGTCGCCATGGGCGAAGTTGATCATGCCGACGATGCCGTAGACCATCGTATAGCCGATCGCGATCAGGCCGTAGATCGAGCCCAGGACGAGACCGTTGATGAGCTGCTGGGTGAAATAGTCCATGGGCTGCCGTACCAAACCTGACGCGGGCTCCAAGGGAGCTCTTAGGAGAGTGGGGTGGAGTGTGGTTTTCTTGGGCCCCGGCAGCCAAAGCGTTCTTTCCGTTTTGTAACAGGAGGGAACTGACGGCTGCAACAGCTCACGCGGCGGCACGAGGTCTTGTACAGAGGTCATTTGGCTTTCGGGTTCCGCAGTTGCGAGGAACCAGGTTCCGTCGGCAACCAAAATGGGCGGTGGCCGTTGTCTCGTCTCTGACGTCCAACAAGGGAGTTCCCCGAATGACGAAGCAGCAGAACCAGAATCCGGGTCAGCAGAGTCAGAACCCCGGCCAGCAGCGCCCTGGGCAGCAGCAGGGCGGTGGTCAGAAACCCGGACAGCAGCAGCAGAACGACCCGATGCGTCAGGGCGATCGCCCCGGCCAGCAGCAGGGCGGCCAGCGCGACCAGGAATAGAGCGTTTGGGAGCCGAGGAGTAAGAGGGTGAGGGGCCCCGCCGAAAGGCGGGGCCCTTTTTCTTAATGAGGAGTCATTCCGGGCCGGTGCTGGCGCACCATCCCGGAATGACGACGTTTGCGGGCCAGTTAAGGTAAACAAAGGGTTTAAATTGCCGGCCCGGTCTGATGCGAGTTAGCTCCCCGCAAAGCCTTCGATCGAGGGCGAACGGCAGGCGAAGCGGGAAGCGGCATGTTCAGGAATTGGCGGATCGGTTCGGTCAACGGCGCGCTGCTCGCGGCTTATTTCATCCCGGCCTGGGCCCTTGTCGCCTTCAATATCATTGTCGCACCGGTGCACGGCCTCTACGAGCGGCCGAGCGTTGCGGTTGCCCTGTACCTGAGCGACCATCTTCAGATGGCTGGCATGGACACGGTGCGCGCCGCGTGGCTGCTTGCGCTGGGCCGGCTGACGGTCGTGGCGTTCTTTGCGATCTATCTCGTGCTGCTCTGCATTCCTCGCATCCGCAAGAATGGCGGCAGCGACGAGGCGCTTGGCATTGCCCTGGCGATCGGCAGCCTGATCTCGTTTGCCAGCATGGTCATGGCTTCGAAGGTCGGCGAGATGGCCGCGCTCCGGCTGCACGCCACCGAGCTGCTGCTCTTGCTCGGCGCCGCCATCGTGGTGGTGATCGAACGGCCCGAGGCCGCGCCGAAGACCGTCGAGATCGCAGCCCCCCTAGGGCTTGAGCAGGCCGAGCTCCTGCACAATCGCTGAGGCTTCCTTGACGGCGTGGTTCACTGCCGGCACGCCGCAATAGATCGCCTGCTGCAGCAGGATTTCCTTGATGTCGTCGGGCGTGAAGCCGCCTTCGGCAAGCGCCGCACGCACGTGCAGGCGGAATTCGTCCCATTGCCCGAGCGCGACCATGGTGCCGATCACCAGCACCCGCCGTGTGCGCTCGTCGAAATGCGGCCGCGTCCAGATCTCGCCCCAGGCGTAGCGCGTGATCATGTCCTGGAAGTCGGTGTTGAAGGCGTTGCGGTTCGCGATCGACTTGTCGACCCACGCATTGCCCAGCACCTTTCGGCGAACGTTCATGCCGGCATCGCGGCGCTTCTGGTCGTCCATTTTTTCCTCCTCTCGTCATTGCGAGGAGCGAGCGACGAAGCAATCCAGGGTCTCTCCGCGGAGGGATTCCTGGATTGCTTCGCTGCGCTCGCAATGACGATAGCTGTTAGCGCTGCGTCAAGAATCCCACCACGGCATCCGTGAACGCGTGCGGCTGCTCGACATTGGAAATGTGCGCGGCGTCGATGATGGTCATGCTGGCGCCGGGAATGTTGGAGCGGATCAGCTCGGCAGCCGAGATCGGCGTCGCCACGTCGTGGCGGCCGGCGATCACCAGCGTCGGGCTCTTGATCTTCGGCAGCAACGCGCGCTGGTCGAGCGTCGACAGCGCCTCGCAACAGGCGAGATAACCTTCGACGGGCGAGGCGAGCAGCATCGACTTCATCTTTGCGGTGATCGCAGGCTCGCGCTCGCGAAAATCCTGCGTCAGCCAGCCTGCGATCACGGCGTCGGCGACCGCGGCGATGCCGCCCTTCTTCACGGCGTCGATGCGCTCCAGCCATTTGGTCGGCTCGGCATAGTAGCAGGAGGTGTTGGCGAGAATGAGCTTGCCGAAGCGTTCCGGCGCGTTGGCGCCCAGCCATTGCCCGACCATGCCACCCATCGACAGGCCGCACCAATGCACCTTCTCGATGTTGAGGTCGTCGAGGATCGCGAGCACGTCGCGGCCGAACCGCTCCATCGTGTAGGGGCCGGGGGCTACGGTTGACTTGCCGTGGCCGCGGCGGTCGTAGCGGATGACGCGGAATACCTGCGTCAGCGCCTTCATCTGCGGCTCCCACATCTGCAGCGTGCAGCCGAGCGAGTTGGACAGCATTAAGGTCGGCCCGCCGTCGCGGCCCTCGACGGAGACGTTGAGCAGGCAACCGTCGGCATCGATCATGGGCATGCGGCGTCTCCGTCGTATCTTGCGGTTCTCATTCGCGGTCGAGGCTGTCGAGCAGCCGATCGATCAGGGCTTGGGAAGCCCCTTGATAGGCCATCGGCTCGAACAATGCCGCAATTTTTTCCGGCGAAAGCTGCGCAATGACCTGCGAATCGGCCGACAGCACCTCGCGCAGATGCTTCTTCTCGGCGACCGCGCGCTTGCTGGCGGCCTCGACGAGATGATGCGCATCGCTTTTGCCGATCGTCTCGGCCAGCGCAAAGGTGACCGCCTCCGGCATGATCAGCCCGTGCGTCGCATCGAGATTGCTGCGCATGCGCGCGGTGTCGACGTCGAGGCCCTCCGCGATGTCGACGATGGCGGCGAGCGTGCCCGAAGTGACCAGCATCAATTGCGGCAGCGTCGGCCATTCGGCATGCCACGGGCCGGCGCTGCGCTCGTGGTCCTGCACCTGGGCCGCGAAGATCGTCGCCGCAAGCTGCGGAGCCATGGTGGCGGCGCCCAGCGCGCTTGCGGCAGCGACCGGGTTGCGCTTATGCGGCATGGTCGAGGAGCCACCGCGGCCTTCGCCGGCCGGTTCGAACGCTTCGGCGACGTCGGTCTGCATCAACAGCGAGACGTCGCGAGCGATCTTGCCGCAGCTTCCCGCGAGAATAGCGAGGTAGGAAGCGGCCTCCGCGATCCGGTCGCGATGGGTGTGCCAGGGCGCTTCGGGCAGCGGCAGATCGAGCTCCCGGGCGAGACGTTGCGCCACGGCAAGCCCCTTGTCGCCGAGGGCCGCGAGCGTGCCGACGGCGCCGCCGAATTGCAGCGCGAGGCCCTCGCGGCGGAGCCGCCGCAGCCGGCAGCGGGCGCGGGCAAGGCTCGAGGCATATTCGGCGGCCTTCAGGCCGAAGGGCATCGGCAGCGCGTGCTGAAGCCAGGTCCGTGCCACCATCGCAGTATTGCGATGGCTGCGCGCCAGTGCGGCAAAGCCCTTGATGGCGCGGCCGAGGTCGGCGTCCAGCGCTTCGATGCCGGCGCGAAGCGTGAGCATGGTTGCGGTGTCGATGACATCCTGGCTGGTGGCGCCCCAATGCACGTAGCGCGCGGCCTCCTTGTCGGCCTTGCGGACATCGGCGGTCAGCGTCTTGACCAGGGGAATCGCGAGATTGCCCGATCGCGTCGCGGCCTCCGCCAGTGCGGCCATGTCAAAGGAATCGGCCTTGCACGCGGCCTCGATCGGGCCCACGGCGGATGCCGGAATCACATCCGCGGCGGCCTCGGCGCGTGCCAGGGCTGCCTCGAAATCAAGCATGTTCTGCAGGGTCGACCGGTCGTCGCAGACCGCGCGCATGGCGGCGCTCGACAGCATCGGTGCGAGCAGGGGGGAGAGGGATGTGCTCATTGTGCGCGCGACCTAATCATCATGGCCCGGCCGTGCCAATCCCCAACCGCCCGCACACTTCTTTTTGCAGTTGCGAATATGCATTGCACATGACCGGGCTCCGGCCTTTCCTTTGCCGCGTCCCTGCGTTACTTGATCAGCACAATAGTTACGCGATCCGGGAGGCACCCATGGCCATGACAATGAACGGCGAAGTCCAGCTTGCGGCGCCGCGTGAGGCCGTGTGGGCCAAGCTCAACGATCCGGAGGTGCTGAAGGCCTGCATTCCCGGCTGCGAAGAGCTGGAGAAGACCGACGACGGCGGCTTTCGCGCAACGGCGAAAATGAAGGTCGGCCCGGTGTCGGCGCGCTTCAAGGGCAAGGTCACACTCAGCGATCTCGATCCGCCGAACGGCTACAAGATTTCTGGTGAGGGCGAGGGCGGGGTCGCCGGCTTCGCCAAGGGCGGCGCGGCGGTCAAGCTGGCGGAGAAGGACGGCGGCACGCTGCTCTCCTACGACGTCGAGGCGCAGATCGGCGGCAAGTTGGCGCAGCTCGGCCAGCGCCTCATCAATGGCGCCGCCAAGAAACTCGCCGACGAGTTTTTCGCGAACTTCGCCAAGGCTGTACAGAGCTGAAGGTCATCGCCTTCGGCATGGCGCCTTGCGTCCCAGGCGATGTTGCCCCGGCGCATAATGGCCCATATGATGGGTTGGAATAATTATAAGAACCGCTTCGATGGGACCCGTCGGGGCGCTGATAGAGAGTGCTTATGGCAAAAATCTCCCTCATCGTGAACGGCAATCCTGTTACGGCCAACGTCGATCCTCGCACCCTGCTGGTGCAGTTCCTGCGCGAGAATCTGCGCCTGACCGGCACCCATGTCGGCTGTGATACCTCGCAGTGCGGCGCCTGTGTCGTGCATCTCGACGGCAAGGCCGTGAAGTCCTGCACCACGCTTGCGGTGATGGCCGATGGCCACGAAGTGAAGACGATCGAGGGACTGGCCGCGGACGGCGCGCCGCTGCATCCGATGCAGGAGGCCTTCCGCGAGCACCATGGCCTGCAGTGCGGTTTCTGCACGCCGGGCATGATCATGACTGCGATCGACATCGTGCACCGCAAGGGCCACGAGCTCGACGACCATACGATCCGGGAAGAACTAGAAGGCAATCTCTGCCGCTGCACCGGCTACCAGAACATCGTCGCCTCGATCTCCGCCGGCGCCAAGGCGATGGCGAAATCCGACCTCGCGTAACGCGCATCCCGCGATCAGGACATTCAGATGTACGAATTCAAATATCATCGCCCCGGGACCGTTCGGCAGGCCGCCAACCTCCTGGTGAAGAACGAAGACGCCAAGGTGATCGCCGGCGGCCACACGCTGATTCCCGTCATGAAGCAGCGTCTGGCGAGCCCCCCGCATCTGGTCGACCTCTCCCATATCGAGGGGCTCGACACGATCGAGATGAAGGGCCGTTCGCTGGTGATCGGCGCCACCGCCAAGCACGCCGAGGTCGCCAGCTCTGCGATCGTCGGCGAGGCGATCCCGGCGTTGGCCAATCTCGCGAGCCAGATCGGCGATCCGGCCGTGCGTCACAAGGGTACGATCGGCGGCTCGCTCGCCAACAACGATCCGACCGCGGACTATCCGGCTGCCGTGCTGGCGCTGGGCGCGACCATCGTCACCAACAAGCGCCGCCTCAAGGCCGAAGAGTATTTCCAGGGACTGTTCACGACGGCGCTCGAAGCCGACGAGATCATCACCAAGGTGATGTTCCCGCTGCCGAAGAAGGCGGCCTACATCAAGTTCCGCAACCAGGCCTCCCGTTATGCGCTGGTCGGCGTGTTCGTGGCGCGGCGTCCGTCGGACGTGCGGGTGGCCGTGACCGGCGCCGGCTCCGAAGGCGTGTTCCGGGTTACCGCGTTCGAGGAAGCGCTGAAGAAGCGCTTCTCGGCGAAGGCGCTTGATGGCATCAACGTGCCGGCGGAAGGCCTCAACAGCGACATCCACGGCAGTGCCGAATACCGCGCGCATCTCATCGGCGTGCTGACACGGCGCGCCGTCGATGCGGCCAACGCCAAGGAATGAGCGGGCCACCGACGGGCCCGATGCTTGCCCTGTGAGGGCGTAACAGAGACTGGCCTTTCATGACTTCAGTGGCCAATACTTCCGGTGCCATGCCGGCATCGGTCGATGCGATGCTCGAACTCTTGACCTCGCGCGGCTATCTCGCCGAGCGCTCGCTGGCGACGGTGACGTACCTGTCGCTGCGGATGGGCCGGCCGCTGTTCCTGGAAGGCGAAGCCGGCGTCGGCAAGACCGAGATCGCAAAGGTGCTGTCGGCGGCGCTGGGACGGAAGCTGATCCGCCTGCAGTGCTACGAAGGCCTCGACGTCTCCTCGGCGGTCTACGAGTGGAATAGCGCCGCGCAGATGATCGCGATCCGGATGGCGGAAGCCGCCGGCGACACCGATCGCGATCAGCTCTCCTCTGACATCTTCGCCGACCGCTACATGATCAAGCGGCCGCTGCTCCAGGCACTGGAGCCCGACGTCGCGGGGCCACCGGTGCTGTTGATCGACGAGCTCGACCGGGCCGACGAGGCATTCGAGGCGTACTTGCTCGAAATCCTCAGCGACTTCCAGGTGACCATCCCCGAATTCGGCACCGTGAAGGCGCCAAACCCGCCGATCGTCATCATCACCTCCAACCGCACCCGCGAGATTCACGACGCGCTGAAGCGGCGCTGCCTCTATCACTGGGTCGATTATCCCGCCGCCGAGCGCGAGCTTGCGATCGTCAAGTCGCGCGTGCCCGGCATCTCCGCAAAGCTGTCGCAGCAAGTCGTGCGCTTCGTGCAGGCGCTACGGGACCAGGACTTCTACAAGTCGCCAGGCGTCGCCGAGACCATCGACTGGGCCACCGCTTTGTCCGAGCTCGATGCCCGCTCGCTGACCCCGCAAGTGGTCGGCGACACGCTGGGCGCGTTACTCAAATATCAAGACGACATCACCCGGATGCAGGGCGACACCTTGCAGAAGGTGCTGAAGGACGCGACGAGCGAGAATTAGTTGGGTCGTTCCGGGGCGATGCGCAGCATCGAACCCGGAACCTCGAGATTCCGAGTTCACGCTTCGCGTGCCCCGGAATGACGGCAGGGCGACACACACCATGGCCATCAACCACCTGGCGCCCGACAAGACCGAGCAGTTCGCCGACAACATCGTCGGCTTCGCCCGCGCGCTGCGCGCTGCGGGCATGCCGGTCGGGCCGGGCGCGGTCATCGATGCCATGAGCGCGCTCCAGGCGATCGACATCGGCAACCGCGCCGACGTCTTCACCACGCTGGAGGCGATCTTCGTCAAGCGCCATGAGCATGCGCTGATTTTCAAGCAAGCCTTCAATTTGTTCTTCCGCGCCTCCGAGGAGTGGAAGCACATGCTGGATTCGGTACCGCTGCCGGACGAGGCCAAGAAGAAGCCGCAGGCAGGCTCCCGCCGCGTCCAGGAGGCGATGTCGCAGCCGCGCATGACAGAGACGCCGCAGCACCAGGAGCAGGATCTGCGCCTGTCGGTTTCCGACAGGGAAATCCTCCAGAAGAAGGATTTTGCGCAGATGAGTGCAGCCGAGATCACCGAGGCGCTGCGTGCCGTCGAGCGGATGAGGTTGCCGCAGGCCGAGCTTTTGACGCGCCGCTACCTGCCCGATTCGCGCGGGCTTCGCCTCGACCTGCGCCGCACGCTGCGCGCATCCTTACGCACCGGGGGCGACATCATCGACATCCATCGCCTCGGGCGGATCGAGAAGCCGGCGCCGATCGTGGCGCTGCTCGATATCTCGGGCTCGATGAGCGAGTACACCCGCCTGTTCCTGCATTTCCTCCATGCCATCGGAGATGCGCGCAAGCGCGTCTCGGTGTTCCTGTTCGGCACCCGTCTCACCAACGTCACCCGCGCGCTGCGCCAGCGCGATCCTGACGAGGCGCTGGCGAGCTGCTCGGCCTCGGTCGAGGACTGGGCCGGCGGTACGCGGATCTCGGCCTCGCTGCACAACTTCAACAAATTGTGGGCGCGCCGCGTTCTGAGCCAGGGTGCCATCGTGCTCTTGATCTCCGACGGGCTGGAGCGGGAGGCCGATTCCAGGCTTGCCTTCGAGATGGACCGGCTGCACCGCTCCTGCCGCCGGCTGATCTGGCTCAACCCGCTCTTGCGGTTCGGCGGCTTCGAGGCCAAGGCGCAGGGCATCAAAATGATGCTCCCGCACGTTGACGAATTCCGCCCCGTGCATAATTTGAGTTCGATCCAGGAGCTGATCACGACGCTCTCCCGGCCGCTGCCGCCGCATCACCGCAGCCTGATCCGCTCCGCAGCTTGAGAGGCTACCCATGCTCGATCGCGACGAGGATATCCTGAAGGCGGCGGAGGACTGGCAGAAGGCCGGCCATGGCGTCGCGCTGGCTACCGTGGTGGAGACCTGGGGCTCGGCGCCGCGCCCGGCGGGCTCGAGCCTCGTCATCAATGACGAGGGCACCTTCCTGGGCTCGGTCTCCGGCGGCTGCGTCGAGGGGGCCGTGGTCACCGAGGCCATGGATGTGATCCAGAGCGGCAAGCCCAGGATGCTGGAGTTCGGCGTCGCGGACGAAGCCGCCTGGAATGTCGGGCTGTCCTGCGGCGGCACCATCCGCGTCTTCGTCGAGAAGGTCGGCTAGCCGTGAAGCTCGAGATCCTGCACGAACTCAATGCCGAGCGGGCCGCCCGCCGGCCGGCGATCCTGGTGACGGACACCGAGAGCGGCGAGCAGCGCCTGGTGAAGGCGAAGGATTTTGCCAGAGATCCGCTGCGTGCGGAGCTGGAGAAACAGCTTCGCATGGGCAAGAGCGCCAGTGTCGAAGCCGGCGGCAAGAAGCTGTTCCTCAACGTCTACGCCCCGACCGCAAAGCTCGTCATCGTCGGCGCGGTCCATATCAGCCAGGCCCTCGCGCCGCTGGCGCGCTCGCTCGGCTACGACGTCACCGTGGTCGATCCGCGCACGGCGTTTGCCAGCCCCGAGCGCTTCCCCGATATTCCGCTGGTGGCCGAATGGCCTGATACCGCGCTGCCGCCGCTCAATGTCGATGCTTACACTGCGTTCGTCGCGGTGACGCACGATCCCAAGATCGACGACCCCGCGCTGCTGCACGCTTTCGAACGCGGCTGCTTCTATATCGGCGCGCTCGGCTCACGGAAAACGCACGCCAAGCGCGGCGACCGGCTGCGGGCGCAGGGTGCGAAGGAGAGCGACATCGCGCGCATTCACGCGCCGATCGGGCTCGCGATCGGCGCGGTCTCTCCGTCCGAGATCGCGGTCGCGATCATGGCGGAGATCACGGCGGTGCTCCGCCTGCCTCCCAAAGAAAAAGAAGAAGCCGCATGAAATTCGGACCGGCGAGCCCCAAGGATGCGATCGGCGGGGTGACCGTCCACACCCTGCGGCAGGGACCGTTGGTGCTGAAGAAAGGCACGACGATCGGCCCCGCCGAGGTCGAGCAGCTGACGCGCGCCGGCATCAAGGACATCGTCGTGGTGCGCATGGAGGCGGGTGACGTCTCCGAGGACGTCGCGGCCGCGAGCATCGCGCTTGCCGTCGGCGGCGAGGGCATCCATGTCGAGCGCGCCTTCACCGGCCGCGCCAACCTGTTCGCCGCGCGTCCGGGCGTGCTGGTGATCGACCGCGCCGCGGTCGACCGCATCAACAATGTCGACGAGGCCATCACCTTTGCGACGCTCTCCGCCTACAAGCCGGTGGTCGAGGGCGAGATGGTCGGCACCGTCAAGATCATTCCGTTCGGCATCGAAGGGAGCTTGCGCGATGCCGCCGTGAAGGCGGCGGGCAAGGACGTGCTGAAGATCGCGCCTTACGTGATCCAGCGCGTCGGCGTGGTCTCGACCCTGCTGCCGGGGCTGTCCTCCAAGGTGATCGACAAGACCCTGCGCGTCACCGCCGAGCGGCTCGCGCCCGCGGGCGCCAGCATCATCGCCGAGCGGCGTGTCCAGCACGATGAACGCGAGCTGTCGGCCGCGATCAAGGAATTGCTCGCGCTCGGGGCCGAACTCGTCATCGTGTTCGGGGCGTCCGCGATCGCCGATCGCCGCGACGTGATCCCCGCGGCCGTCACCGGGATCGGCGGCGAGATCGAGCATTTCGGCATGCCGGTCGATCCCGGCAATCTGTTGCTGATCGCGCGCGCCAGCGGCGTGCCGGTGCTGGGCGCACCGGGCTGCGCGCGTTCGCCGGTCGAGAACGGGTTCGACTGGGTCTTGATGCGGCTTCTCGCCGGCATCAAGGTGACGCGCACTGAGCTGATGGGCATGGGCGTCGGCGGCCTCCTGATGGAGATCGTCACGCGCCCGCAGCCGCGCGCAAAACCCGAGACCGAGGGCAACAGCCAGGTCGCGGCCATCGTGCTCGCGGCAGGCCGTTCGACCCGGATGGGCGGACCGAACAAGCTGCTCGCCGAACTCGATGGCAAGAAGCTGGTGCGCCTCGCGACCGAGCAGGCGCTGGCCTCCAAGGCGTCCGAGGTGATCGTCGTCACCGGGCATCAGGCCGAACTGGTCGAGCAGGCACTGCAAGGCCTGAAGGTGAAATTCGTGCGCAATCCGGACTTCGCAAGCGGCATCGCCAGCTCGGTCAAATCAGGCATCGCGGCCGTGCCGGAGAGCTGTGATGGCGCCGTGGTGTGTCTCGGCGACATGCCGCTGATCGATGCCGGCCTGATCGACCGTCTCATCGACAGTTTTGCGCCCGACCGCGGCAATCTCATCGTCGTGCCCGTCAGCGAGGGGCAACGCGGCAATCCCGTGCTGTGGTCGCGCCGATTCTTCAAGGAATTGATGACGCTCGACGGCGACGTCGGCGCGCGGCACCTGATCGCCAAGCACACCGAGGCGGTGGCCGAAGTGCCCGTCGACGGCGACAGCGCCTTCCTCGACATCGACACGCCGCAGGCGCTTGAAGCGGCCCGGCGGGGGTAGTGCCGTGGGGGCGGGTTAGCCGATCACATCGTAGGTGGCGCAACGAGCGCAAGTGAAAGGCGTAACCCACCATGCCGCGGGCGAGGTGGGTTACGCCTTCGGCTAACCCATTCCACGAAGCTACTCCCCGCCGCTCGCCTACTTCTTGGTATTCGACAGCTTCTCGACCCCGCCGGCTTTCAGCTCGACGCCTTGCTTCGTCAGCTGCGCCTTGTCGCCGCTGCTGAACGTGAATGTGTCTGCGCCGGCACTGATGCCGTTCCATGCGACGGCTTCGCCGAGGGATAGATACCACAGTCCCTGAAAGCCGGTTGAGGCGTTGAGCTGTCCGGTCCAGACCGTGGTCGAACCACAGCCGAGGAAATTCACCGAGAAGCTGATCGCAGTGCCCGTGTTGCCATAAGCCAGCCAGCCCGTCACAGGCAGCGGCTTGCCCTCATCGCAGCTGTTTGCTGCGTTGTTGGTGTAGGTCCCCGTCATCGCGCCCGTATTCTGGTTGAAGCTGGTGATGGCCAGGATCGAGCCGTACTGGTTGGTCCAGGTCCAGTTCACCGATTGCGCATGTGCCGGCAAGGGTCCGATCAGGGACGCCGACGCAATCATTGCCAGGAGCATTCCGTTGATTTGACGCATGGTCGTTTCCTCCGGCCCTCTGCGGGAGTCTACAGTTCAACTACTTTAAATAAAGCGATTAAAGAATACAACTAAAAGGTGTATACGGTCGTTTCGCCCGTACGGCTTTTCAACCACCCGTTCACCAAGTGGAAACGACCGCCGCTTAGAGTTCCTCCACCTGCCTTGGGGGGAGGGGTTTTTCCATGGCTTCGAACGTCGTCGCGCGCCGCTGCGCGATGTTTTGCTTTGTCTTGTCAGTTGCTGTCACCGGCGCCCGCTACATCACCGAAGCCCATGCCGCCGGCGCGTTCGCGGTCGGCAAATGCGGCGCGTATGGCCAGGCCTATGATTATGGCCATGAGCACGAGGCGCGCGCCGCGGCTCAGAAGCAGTGCAAGGGCGATTGCACGACCGTGACGATGAAGCGCGCCTGCGCGGCAATGTCGGTCGATATGGCGAACCCCTGCGGTGCTTATGGCTACGCCGTCAAGCCGAAGATCTCCGCCTCGCTCAACGCCGCCACGCGTGAATGCTACAAATACGGCGGCAAGGAATGCGTGATCCGCGCCTGGGCCTGCGACGCCAAGGGTTGATTCCGTCCATCTATCTTGCTGTCATTCCGGGGCGATGCGTAGCATCGAGCCCGGAATCCATAACCACCATCGTGAGTATGGATTCTCGATGCGCAATTGCGCATCAGAGCTCGCGCCAAGTGGCGCGCCCAGGAATGACAGTCGAGGAATTGCATGCAGTTCGATACCAAGATCGCAGTCGTGATCCGCACCGATCTTCAGGCCTGGCAGAAGCTCAACGTCGCGTCCTTTCTCACGAGCGGCATCGCCGCGGCCTTTCCCGAATGCATCGGCGAAGCCTATGAAGACGCCTCAGGCACGAAATATCATGCGCTGATCGGCCAGCCGATCCTGATCTATGGCGCCGACGGTCCGGCGTTGTCGCGCGCGCTGGACCGTGCGCTCGCGCGCAACGTCAAGCCGGCGGTCTATACCGAGGACATGTTCAGCACCACGCACGATGCCGCCAACCGCGAGGCGGTGAGGGCAGTGGCGCGTGCGGATCTCAATCTCGTCGGGATTGCCATGCGCGCCGAGCGCAAGGTGATCGACAAGATCCTCGACGGCCTGAAGTTCCATAGCTGACACCTCGACATTCCACGCGGCGTCATCGTGGTGTCATGATGGAGCTGGTGTTGCGCAAACTTTGTGCTGTTTGACCCCCGTCAAAGGTGCACCGGGCGGCGCCGCTATTCTGCTTCACAAAGTGCAAAGGAGCAGACAGATGCCGACCATGAAAGCCGCAATCGTCAAGCAATTCGGCAAGCCACTGGTGATCGAGGACGTGCCGGTGCCGCAGCCCGGTCCCGGCGAGGTTCTGGTCAAGGTGAAGGCTTGCGGCGTCTGTCACACCGATCTGCATGCGGCGTCCGGCGACTGGCCGGTGAAGCCGGTGCCGCCCTTCATTCCCGGCCACGAGGCTGCCGGCATTGTTGCTGCGCTCGGGTCCGGCGTGAAAAATCTGAAAGTCGGAGATGCCGTCGGCGTCGCCTGGCTGCATGACGCCTGCATGTCCTGCGAATATTGCGAGACCGGCTGGGAGACCCTGTGCGAGCACCAGCACAACACCGGCTACAGCGTCAACGGCGGCTTCGCCGAATATGTCATCGCCTCGGCCGCCTTCGCCGCAAAGCTGCCGGCGACGGTCGATTTTGCCGCCATCGCGCCGATCCTGTGCGCCGGTGTCACCACTTACAAGGGATTGAAGGAGACGGAAGCCAGGCCCGGCGAGTGGGTGGTGATCTCAGGCGTCGGCGGGCTTGGTCATGTCGCGATCCAGTACGCCAAGGCGATGGGACTCAAGGTCGCCGCCATCGACATCGCCGAGGACAAGCTCGCGTTGGCGCGTGAAACGGGCGCGGATCTCGCGGTCAACGCGCTCGCGGATGGCGCGGTGGACAAGGTGCTGAAGGCAACCGGCGGCGGGGCTCACGGCGTGCTGGTGACGGCGGTCTCGACCGCCGCCTTTGCGCAGGCGCTGAAGATGGTGCGCCGGAAGGGCACCGTCAGCCTCGTCGGCCTGCCTCCGGGTGAATTCCCGACGCCGATCTTCGACGTCGTCCTCAAGCGCATCACGGTGCGCGGCTCGATCGTCGGCACGCGGCGCGACCTCGACGAAGCCGTCGCGTTCGCCACGGATGGCAAGGTGAAGGCCGAAGTGACGAAGGTGCCGCTTGCGCAGATCAACGACGTCTTCGACCGGATGAAGGCCGGCAAGATCGACGGCCGCATGGTGCTGGATTTCGGCTAAAGCCTCATCCAGGCGGCATGCCCGCGAACTTTGGCAGGCTGGGATCGAGATGATCCCAGCCGTGCCCGCGCGCGGCGTAGGTAACAACTTGCGGCTGGTAGCGCGCGGGCTCGTCGAGGCTTGCGGCGCGGATGGTGAAGATGTCGGGCATGGCCGCGAAGGTCATATACACGGCCACGCCGCATCGCGTGCAGAATCCGCGCGTCTTCACGTTGCCGCTGTCACCGACCATGTCCCAATGCTTCGCCTCGCCGGTGACCGTAACGCCGGCCCGCGCGAACGTCGCGTACGAGCCGTGGCCGCTGCCGCTCTCCCGCTGACAGTCCCGGCACTGACAATGATTGCTGAACAGCGGCTCACCCAGAATCGAATAGCGGATCGCGCCGCAGGCGCAGCCGCCGGTATGGGGCTTGTCCATCGCGATGCGTCCTTACTTCTCTTCGCCCGAGATGGCATCGAGCCGCTGCAGCACCTTGACCCAGCCGTCGCTCATGTTGCGATAAGCAGTATCGTTCTTTGGTGTCACGAAGCCCGAATGCACCACGCGCACGCGCGTGCCTGCCTCGACCGGCGTGAGGAACCAGGTGACGACCGTATCAAGCGCTGAACCGTAACCGGTATTGCTCTCGTCACCGCCCTTCCAGGCATAAGCAAAACGCTGGTTCGGCACGACTTCCAGAACGCGACAATGGATCGTGCCATCCCAGGCGCCGGCCGGATTGGTCTTGAACGTGAAGGTGTTGCCCTCGACGGCCTCGAAACCGGTCGGCGGCATCAGCCAGCGCGCAATCAATTGGGCGCTGGTCAGCGCCTTCCAGATCGTCGCGATGGCGTGAGGGAAGACCTCGTCGATGACGATGTCTTGAGTTTGGACTTTGGAAGCAACTGCACTCACGGATCGATCTCCTTCAACAGGTCACGCAGGTTCTGGAAACGCTCGCGCCAGAACACGCCGTAATGGTCCATCCAGGTGACCAGGGGCTCGAGCCCTTGCGGCGCGGCGCGGTAGTAGACGTTGCGGCCCTCGGCGCGCTCGGCGACAAGGCCGGCCTGCTTGAGGGACTTCAGGTGCTGTGAGATCGCGCCCTGGGTCACGCCGCTGCCCCGCGTCAGCTCGGCGACGCTGATCTCCTTGCTCTCGAACACGCGCTCGAACACCGCCCGGCGCGTCGGGTCGGCCAGAGCGCGCATCACGGTGGTGACGGGGTTTGGGGCGGCTTCAATCATCTCGTCTAATTAGTCGATGCTAATGCATTAGTCAATACTAATTTGGTGGCTGAATCCAGCTTGACTCATCACTTGACCATGACTGACTAGTCAGTCATAAATGTCCTCATGCCGAGGAAGTCCACCAAACTCTCCAGGCCGCCTGCAGGAAGCGGGGACCATGTGTCCGCGGCCCGCGGAGAGATGCCCGCCTCGAACCGCGCCACGCGCGCGCTGGAGCGGCGCGCGGCGATCGTGGAGGCGGCGATGGAGGAATTCATCGGCCGCGGCTTTGCCGCAACGCGGCTCGACGATATCGCCAAGCGCGCCGGTGTCGCCAAGGGCACGATCTATCTGCACTTCAAGGACAAGGAATCGATGTTCGAGGAGCTGGTGCGCATCGTGATCGTGCCGGTCGTGGCGCGGCTGACTGCGCTGCCGCCGCCGACGGGCTCAGTGCGCGACCTCATCGAGGCCTTTGCCGGCAACTTCCTCAAAGAGGTCATCGGCACCAGGCGCGGCGACCTGGTGCGGCTGATCGTGGCTGAGGGGCCGCGCTTTCCGGCCGTCGCCGACTTCTACTACCGCGAGGTCGTCTCGCGCGGCATCGCCGCCATGCGCGGGCTGATCGAGCTCGGCATCGCCCGCGGCGAGATCCGCCAGAAGGACCTCGCGCGCTATCCGCAGATACTGGTCGCGCCGGCGATGATCGCGGTGATCTGGCAGAGCTTATTTGCGCGGCACGCGCCGCTCGACGCGCAGGACATGCTGCGGGTCCATCTCGATTTGATTTTTGGCGAACGGAGGACGACATGAGGTCGTCGCAAGCAATTCTCGGTATTGCACTGGCTATCCTGCTCGCAACCTCGCTTGCCGGGTGCAACGAGAAGCGCGATCCGGGCTTTCAGGGCTGGGTCGAGGCCGACATGATCTTCGTCAGTCCGGACGAAGCGGGGCGGGTGACGAAGCTCAATGTCCGCGAGGGCGATGAAGTCAAGGTCGGCGAGGCCCTCTATTCCGTCGACGACGACCTTCAGCTTGCCGATCTGAACCAGCAAAAGGCGACGCTGGCGAACGCGCAGCAGACCTATGATCGCGCGGCCTCACTGAGCAAGACCGGCTCGGGCACGCAGGCCAATCTCGATTCCGCCGTCTCTGCGTTGCGTGTCGCGGAAGCGCGGGTGGCGACGTCGGAAACGCGGATGGCGCGGCGCAAGGGCTTTGCGCCCGTGGCAGGCACTATCCAGCAGATCTATTTCCGCGAGGGGGAGATGGTGGCGGCGCAGCGGCCGGTGCTGTCGATCATGCCGCCCGGCAACATGAAGGTGCGCTTCTTCGTGCCGGAAACGGCGCTGCCGAAGCTTGCGATCGGCGATACGGTGCGCGTCTCCTGCGACAATTGCGCGGCCGATCTCACCGCGAAGATCTATTTCATCGCGACCTCGGCCGAATACACCCCGCCCGTCATCTACAGCCTCGATGAGCGCAACAAGCTGGTCTATTTGATCCAGGCGCGGCCCTCGCGTCCCGACGCGCTGCGGGTCGGACAGCCGATCAACGTCTATCTCAATCCCAAGACTCCAGTGGCGGACAAGCGATGAACGGCGGCAACGGCATCGCGATCGACGTCAAGGGCCTGAGCAAATCGTTCGGCGGCCGCGAGGTCGTGCACGATCTGTCGATGCAGGTGAGGCGCGGTTCGATTTACGGCTTCCTCGGCCCCAACGGCTCGGGCAAGACCACGACCATCCGCATCCTCTGCGGGCTGCTCACGCCGGATAGCGGCGAGGGCACCTGCCTCGGCTACGACATCCGCCGCGATGCCGAGAAGATCAAGCGCCAGGTCGGCTATATGACCCAGCGCTTCAGCCTGTATCAGGATCTCTCCGTGCGCGAGAACCTCGAATTCGTCGCGCGGCTCTATGGTTTGGCCGATGCGCGCGGCGCCGCGCGCGACATGGTCAAGCGGCTCGGGCTCTCAGGGCGCGAGGGGCAGCTTGCGGGCGAGCTCTCCGGCGGCTGGAAACAGCGGCTGGCTCTCGGAGCCTGCACGCTGCCCAACCCACAACTGTTGCTGCTCGACGAGCCCACCGCCGGCGTCGACCCCAAGGCGCGGCGCGATTTCTGGAACGAGATCCACGCACTCGCCGCCGAGGGCCTCACCGTGCTGGTCTCGACCCATTACATGGACGAGGCCGAGCGGTGCCACGAGATCGCTTATATCGCCTACGGTCACCTGCTGGCGCGCGGGACCGTGGACGAGGTGATCGCGAAGTCCGCGCTGACGACCTACACCGTCACCGGCGAGTTGGGCGGGCTCGCGGCCGAGCTCGACGGCAAGCCCGGAGTGGACATGGTGGCCCCGTTCGGCACCTCGCTGCACGTCTCTGGCCGCGACGTTGCGGCGCTCGAAGCCAGCATCGCGCCGTGGCGTGAGACGAGTGGCCTGCACTGGCAGAAATCGCATCCATCGCTGGAAGATGTATTCATCGAATTGATGAACCGCTCCAGGGACAATTTCCAATGAGCACCATCCAAGCAACCGGCCCCGAGCGGGAAATCCGCGACCGCTTCGGCTTCTGGCGCCGCACCTATGCCATGATGGCGAAGGAGTTCATTCAGCTTCGGCGGGACCGCGTCTCGTTCGCGATGATCGTGGCGATCCCGGTGATGCAGCTTCTGCTGTTCGGCTATGCCATCAACACCACGCCGCACCATCTGCCGAGCGCGGTGCTAATTCAGGAGGAATCTGATCTCGCCCGCTCGGTCCTGAAAGCGTTGGAGAATACCGCCTATTTCCGCTTCGTCTACGAAGTGCACGACGTGGACGATTTCGACAACCTGCTCAAGTCCGGCAAGGTGCTGTTCGGCGTCGAGATCCCGCGCGGCTTCGAACGGGCGGTGCGGCGTGGCGACAAGCCGGCGCTGCTGGTCGCAGCCGACGCCACCGATCCGGTCGCCGCAAGCTCCGCACTCGGCTCGCTCGGGATGCTCGTGCAGACCGCTCTCCAGCACGATCTCTATATCGGCGATGCGCCGGCGCTGCCGTTCGAGATCCGGGCTCATGCCCGCTATAATCCGGCTGCGGAGTCACGCCTCAACATCGTGCCGGGACTGGTCGGCACCATCCTTACCATGACCATGTTGATCTTCACGGCACTATCGGTGACGCGCGAGATTGAACGCGGCACCATGGAAAGCCTGTTGTCGATGCCGATCAAGCCGGTCGAGGTCATGCTCGGCAAGATCATTCCCTACATCCTGGTGGGCTTCATTCAAGCCTTCCTGATCGTCAATATCGGAGTGTTCCTGTTCGGCGTGCCCGTGCTCGGCAATCTGCTCCTGTTGGCGACACTCTCGACCCTCTTTATCGCCGCAAATCTCGCGATTGGTTACACGTTCTCCACCATTGCGCAGAACCAGCTGCAGGCGATACAGATGTCGTTCATGTTCTTTCTGCCGAGCATCCTGCTGTCCGGCTTCATGTTCCCGTTCGCAGGGATGCCGGCCTGGGCGCAATATGTCGGTGAATGCCTGCCGCTGACCCATTATCTGCGCATCGTCCGCGCCATCATGCTGAAGGGCGCGACCATGCAGAATGTGCGCTTCGACACGTTGGCGCTGGCGGCCCTGATGCTGCTCGCCATGACCATCGCCGTGACGCGCTTCCGCCGCACGCTGGATTGAGGCACAATGCCGCCGGAATCGAGGGGCGGCATGGTCAGGTTTGCGAGCAGGAGGACACGGCAGCATGCCGTGCTATCGGAGGATTTCGAGCGCGAGCTGACGCGGGAGGTGCTGCGCACCGAGCTGCTCCGGGTGCGGGCGCTGATCGCGACGGGCTGCGTCATGATGTTGCTGCTCACCGCACTCTATTTGGTCGACCCCAGTGTGGTGAACCGGGTGTGGCGCGGAACGGAGGGGCTTGTCGAAGTCTACGGCCTTCTCGGCGGCTTTATTCTCTTCGAGGTCTGGGTTCACACCCAGATCAGGAAGAACCTCCGGCTCGATCGCGACCTGCCGGTGATCCGGCGCTATATCGGCACGCTGATCGAGACCTCGCTGCCCACGGTGATCCTGGTCCTGCAGACCCGGACCATGGGCGCAAGCCAGGCCCTCGGCTTCGCGGTGCCGCTGATGTACTTCATCTTCGTCATCCTTTCGACCCTGCGGCTCGACTTCTGGCTCTCTGCCTTCACGGGTTTCGTGGCCGCAGCCGGGCTTCTGTCCGTCGCGCTGCACTACAACGCGGCCGACGAGGCTGGCGACCCGCTGATCTATTTCCACGCCGTGCGCAGCGTCGTCATCCTGATCTGTGGCGTGCTGGCGGGTGCCGTCGGCGCTCAGCTGCGCCGCCAGTTTGCCGCGAGCATTGCGGCGGCGACCGCGCGCGACCGGGTGACGAACCTGTTCGGTCAGCACGTCTCTCCGCAAGTTGTGGAGCAGTTGATGGCGGCGGGCACCAGCGGAGGCGGTGACGTCCGCCGCGTCGCGGTGATGTTCGTCGATTTCCGCGGCTTCACCGCCGGTGCGCAGTCGCGCACCCCGCAGGAGGTGGTCGACCGCCTCGACGGCGCCTTTGCGGTGCTGGTGGACATTCTCGACCGTCACGGCGGCATTGTGAACAAGTTCCTCGGCGATGGCTTTCTCGCCCTGTTCGGCGCGCCGCTGGAGGCCTCCGACGCGGCGCAGCGTGCCGTTGCCGCAGGCCGCGAGATGCTGAGCGCGATGGACCGCATCAACGCGCAGACGAGCTGGCCGCTGCGCATCGGTATCGGCATTCATTTCGGCGAGGTCGTCGCCGGCAATATCGGCTCGCCCCGGCGCAAGGAATATACGGTTATCGGCGACACCGTGAACCTGGCCTCGCGGCTGGAGGCGTTGAACAAGGAGTTCGGCTCGCAGCTGCTGATTTCGGCGACCGTGCGCGAGGCTTTGGGTGACGACGGCGGCGATGCGGTCGCGCTCGGCGAGGTCGAGGTGCGCGGCTACGAGCAGAAGGTTCCGGTGTTTCAGCTGGGGTAGCGCGCCTTCACATGTGAGTCGCGCTTCCTTGAAGCGGGTCGCGCTGGCTTGAAGACGCGTGATGAAATATCCCCGGTAGCTTTCGGGTCCTGCACTGTGGAAGCCGAAATGTCTCGGCTTTCACTTGTCACCGGAGAAAACCAATGACCCGACTGACCCTTGTTGCGGCCGCACTGATCGCCGCAGCTGCCGCCCAGACCCAGGCCGCAACGGTGCGCCACGCTGCCCCGCCGCGCGCTGCGTTTACTCAGGCGGCGACCGACTCCTGCGTCAGGGCTCCGGCGGAAGGCGCGTATGCCTCTGCGCCGTACACGCAGCCGCCGTGCCAGCCGAACACGATGACGATGCACTGACGACGGCAGGCGACCAGGCCGGGCTGGCGACATCCGCCAGCCCGGTTCGTGATGTCGATGGATTGGGCCCGGCGGTATCAACGTAGCGCTTGACTCATTCTTCATCTAATCATCTATATGACTATATGAATTCATCGCCTCTCGACGACCGCCTGCCGCGCTACCAGCGCCTGCGCGACGATCTCGCCGCGCGGATCAATCGCAGCGAATGGCGGCCGGGTGAACCGATCCCGTCGGAAGCCGAGCTTGGCGCCCATTACGGCGTCGCCATTGGCACGGTGCGCAAGGCGATTGATCAGCTCGTCGCGGATGCCGTGCTGGAACGGCAGCAGGGCCGCGGTACTTTCGTGCGCCGTGCGCGCTTCAACTCCTCGCTGTTCCGTTTCTTCCGCTTCCAGTCCGAAACTGGCGAGCGGCGCGTGCCCAAGAGTCGCATCATCAGGCGCAAGAGCGTGCCGGCCAATTCGGCCGTCGCGTCCGCGTTGCGCATTCCCGTGGGCGAGCCCGTGATCAGCCTGTCGCGCCTGCGCCTGATCGACGATGTGCCGCTGCTCGCCGAAGAGATCTGGCTCCAGCAATCGCGCTTCGCGCCGATCCTTACGCTCGACACCGCCGAATTCGGCGATCTCCTGTATCCGCTCTACGAGGAGCGTTGCGGCGAGGTGGTGGTCACGGCCGAGGAAATCCTCACCGTTGAGACCGCCAACGAGATGCAGGCGCGCCTGCTCAGGCTCGAGGCCCACGCGCCGCTGATCGTGATCGAACGCCTCGCGCTCGATCTCGAGCGCCGGCCGATCGAATGGCGCAGATCGCGCGGACCGGCCGACCGCTTCCGCTACCACGCCGAAATCCGGTGACGCGGCCTTTCAACGACATCAAGCAATAACGAGTACAGGGGTAGGAAACATGTCGAACTGGTACAGCGAGAGCTCGCCGCTGGAGCGGCGCACGTTCTGGGCAAGTTTTGGTGGCTGGGCGCTGGATGCGCTCGACGTTCAGATGTTCGGCCTTGCCATCCCCGCGCTGATCGCGGCCTTCGGCATCAGCAAGGCCGATGCCGGCCTGCTTGGCTCGATCACGCTGTTCTTCGGCGCGTTCGGCGGCTGGTTCGGCGGTGCGCTCGGCGATCGCTTCGGCCGCGTCAAGGCACTCCAGATCACCGTCGGCACCTTTGCGCTCGCGACCTTCGCCTGCGCGTTCGCGATGACCTACACCCAGCTCCTGGTCCTGAAGGCGATCCAGGGCCTCGGTTTCGGTGCCGAATGGGCCTGCGGTGCGGTGCTGATGGCCGAGATCATCCGGCCCGAACATCGCGGCAAGGCACTGGGCTCGGTGCAGAGTGCCTGGGCCGTCGGCTGGGGCGCCGCGGTGCTGCTCTCGGCGCTGGTCTTCACCTATGCGCCGGCCGACATCGGCTGGCGGCTCTTGTTCGCGCTCGGGCTGTTGCCCGCGCTCCTCATCATCTTCATCCGCCGCGGATTGAAGGAGCCGCCGCGTGCGCTAGCCGCCGAGAAGACGCCGTTCTTTGCTACGCTCTCCGGCATCTTCCATCGGGACGTGCTGCGCTCGACCCTGATCGGCGGTCTGTTCGGCATCGGCGCTCACGGCGGTTATGCCGCGCTCACGACCTTCCTGCCGACCTATTTGCGGGAGGTGCGGCATTTGTCGGTGCTCGGCTCCAGCGGCTATCTCGCCGTCATCATCATCGCGTTCTTCTGTGGCTGCGTCACCAGCGGCATCATCAGCGATCGCATCGGGCGGAGAGCCAACGTCGCGTTGTTCGCCAGCGCCTGCATCGTCACCGTGCTGATCTATATCTTCGCGCCGCTGACGAACGGGCAGATGCTGGTGCTCGGCTTCCCCCTCGGCTTCTTCTCCGCCGGCATCCCTGCCAGCATGGCGGCGCTGTTCAGCGAGCTTTATCCTGCCGGCGTGCGCGGCACCGGCGTCGGCTTCTGCTACAATTTCGGTCGCATCGTCTCCGCCGCGTTTCCCTTCCTTGTCGGCTTTCTCAGTGACCGTATCGGGCTCGGGCCCGCGATTGGCATCGACGCGGCCTTTGCCTATTCGCTGGTCCTGATCGCGGTGCTGCTGCTGCCGGAAACGCGCGGCAAGGTGTTCGAACAAGCCGCCGCGACGCGCGCCTGACGCAGGATGGGGAGTCATCACCATGATATCCGCTCGGAACGGTCTGACGCGCCGCCAATTTGCCGTGGGTCTCGCATCGCTGGTGATGGCGGGCGCGACCACAGCCAGGAGTGAGGCGGCCTTGCCGACGATCGATACTCACGCTCACGTCTTCCACCGCGGCCTCGAACTCGCGCCGGGCCGACGCTACGCGCCCGACTACGACGCGCCGTCGGCGCTCTATCTAGAGCAGCTCGATCGCAACGGCATGACCAATGGCGTACTGGTGCAGCCGAGCTTTCTCGGCACCGACAATTCCTATCTGGTCGCGTGCCTGAAACAGGCGAGCGGCCGCCTGCGCGGCATCGCCGTGGTCGATCCGGGGGTAGCCGCGGACGATCTGCGCGCACTCGATCGCGCCGGCGTGACAGGCATTCGCCTCAATCTCGTGGGTCAGCCCTTGCCCGATCTCGCTGCCGGCGAATGGAAGGCGCTTCTGGGACGCGTGAAAGACATGGCCTGGCAGGTCGAGGTCCAGCGCAACGCGTCCGATCTTGCCACGCTCGCGCCGCAGCTGCTCGATCGCGGTGTCACCGTCGTGCTCGATCACTACGCGCTGCCCGATCCAAAGCTCGGTGTTGCCGATCCCGGTTTCCAGTCCCTGCTGAAGCTAGGGGCGACGAGAAACGTCTGGGTCAAGATATCGGCGCCTTATCGCAACGGTACGGCCGGCGAGGAGTTTGCGAAGCAGGCCTATCCGCTGCTGCGCGACGCGTACGGCCTCGATCGCCTGTTGTGGGGCAGCGACTGGCCGCACACGCAGTTCGAGGCGACGCAGAGCTACGCGAAGAACCGCCAGTTTCTCGATACGCTGATCGTCGATCAAGCTGAGCGCGCGCAAGTGCTGGCATCGCCGTATCGGCTCTTCCGCTTCTGACTCTCCCTTTTGCAATTGCTCCGATTGCTCCGAATTTTGGGGCATGACGAGCGATGTCGCCGGCCTGTAGACTGAAGGCGATGCGGCCGGTTGCGGCCGCGACTTGCATGGGGAAGTGACGATGCAGCGCCGCTACATCACCGTCGACGTGTTCACCGACCGCGCCTTCGGCGGCAACCAGCTTGCCGTGGTGCTCGACGCCGGAGGGCTCACGACGGCGCAGATGCAGGCGATCGCCACCGAGTTCAACTATTCCGAGACCACCTTCGTGCTGCCACCGCGCGACAAGGCCAATGATGCGGAGGTGCGCATCTTCACGCCGGTGCAGGAGATTGCCTTTGCGGGCCACCCCAATGTCGGCACTGCCTTTGTGCTCGCCTCGATGGCGAAGGAGCCGAAGCTGCGTCTGCTGTTCGAGGAGAAGGCCGGGCTCGTGCCGGTCGACATCGTGAGAGAGCAGGGCCGGGTGATCAGAACCGAGCTCACCGCGCCGCAGCCGCTGGAGCGGCTCTCACGGCTGTCGGCTGCCGAAGCCGCGAGCTGCATCTCGCTCGTTGCAGACGACATCAAGACGGACAATCACGAGCCGCAGATTGTCACCGTCGGAAACGCGTTTCTGGTGATGGAGCTGCATTCGCGCGGGGCGCTGAAGCGCGCGCGGCCGAATGCGGCAGCCTACGGCGAGGTCTTGCCGCGCGACGGCGCCCGCTCGGTGTGGTTCTATACGCGCGATGTGCCTGCGACGGAAGCGCCCTGCGATCGGCAGGCGCGCATGTTCATGCGTGGCGCGAGCGGTCTCGTCGAGGATCCCGCCACGGGCAGCGCCACGGTCGCCGCGGCCGCGCTGTTCGCCGATCTTGATGCCGCGCGCGATGGCGAGTTGAAGCTGACCGTCGGCCAGGGCTTTGACATGGGCCGGCCGAGCATCCTCTTCACGCGCGTGCGCAAGCAGGACGGCAAGATCGTCTCCGCCCATGTCGGCGGACAATGCGTGCAGATGATGGAGGGGACATTTAGGCTCGCGGGAGAGGGGTAGGTGTTCTTTCCCGTCATCCTGAGGTGCGAGCTCTTGCGAGCCTCGAAGGATGCACGGCCGAGGTGCAACCTTGGGTCACGCCGTCGTCCTTCGAGGCCTCCGCTTCGCTCCGGCACCTCGGGATGACGGCTACGGCTCACGCCGATGTTCTTGGCTACACCTGCCGCCCCGCCAGATTCCTCACCGTCACCCCATCGCGCTCCTCGATGATCTCCGCGATCATCTGGCGGTGGCAATGGGTATGGTCGCGCTCGTAGCAGAGCAGGCACACCGGGCCTGCCTTCTTCACCAGCGCCGAGAGCTCGTCCATTGCTTCCCTGGCTTCGGGCGCCTTCAGGTGCTTTGAAAAGATCTTCTCGAGCACGTCGTACTGTCCGCTGCGTGCGGCGAGGCGGCCTTCCTTCGGGGTGCCGAGCGCGGCGAGGTGGACATAGGCGATGCCGCGTTCGTCGAGCCCCGCCGCAAGCTGCTTCTTGGAAAAGCCCGGGCGGCGCGACGACGTCACCGCGCGCACGTCGACCACGAGCTTGACGCCGGCCTCTTCCAATTCGTCCAGCACGGCCTTGGGCGGCGTCTGCTCGTAGCCGATGGTGAACAGCTCTTTCGCCTTTGCCATGGACCCCCTCAGCTTACCCGCGCGATCAGTTCCATGGCGCCGGCCGGTGCTCGCACCTTGCCCTCGTGGATGACGTAGGCGAACACGTCGCGCGGCGCCTTCTTCGGCTTGGCCTTGTCAACTTTCGGCAGGTCGTCCGGTTCGCCGCCCGAGGCCCAGGCCTGCAAGCGCTCGGCCCAGGCATCGAGCTGCTTCGGCGGGTAGCAGGTCTTGATCTCGTCATTGCCCTTCTGAAGCCGGGCATAGACGAAATCGCCGGCGACGTCGGCGATGGCAGGGTATTTGCCGTGCTCGGCGAACACGACAGGCGTTTCGAACTCGCGGATCAGCGCCACGAAATCCGGCGTGCAGAAACTGTCGTGGCGGACTTCGACGACGTGGCGCAGTGCGCGTCCCTCGATCTTGCGCGGCAACAGCTCCAGGAACTTGCCGAAATCGGCGCCGTCGAATTTCTTAGTCGGCGCGAACTGCCACAGCGCCGGCCCAAGATGGTCGCCGAGTTCCAGCACGCCGGAATCATAGAACCGCTTGATGGAATCGCCTGCTTCCGCCAGCACGCGGCGGTTGGTGGCAAAGCGCGGTCCCTTCACCGAGAATACGAAGCCGTCGGGCACCTCGCTCGCCCATTTGCGAAAGCTCTCCGGCTTCTGCGAGCCGTAATAGGTGCCGTTGATCTCGATCGAGGTCAGCTTCGAGGCCGCGTAGGACAGTTCCTTCGCCTGCGCCAGCTTCTCCGGATAGAACACGCCGCGCCACGGCTCGAAGGTCCAGCCGCCGATGCCGATGAAGATGTTGCCATTTTTTTTGGACGCGGTTTTTGCTTTGGCCACGGGAGGATCTCGCATCGACGAGGAAGGGGGACTTCATCCTAGTCAAACGAGTTGTGATTGGCCAGTTCTCGCCTCCAGTCTAAGCTCGGCAGCGCGATCTGCGAGAAGGAGAACAAGATGCGGATGCCAATGCTGGGAGCGGCGCTCGTCATGATGACATCTGCTGCCATGATGTCTTCAGTCATGGCGGGTGACGACGATGCCAAGGGTGCGCAGAAGCACGCCCAGCTGGGCCGCGACGATTACTGGCATTGCCTGGCGCGGGAATATTCCCGCGAGGCCAATCAGGGAATGACGGAACAGGATTTTGGCCGTTCGGTCGCGACCGCCTGTCCGTCGGAGCGGCAATATTACCGGGTGGCGCTGCTCGACTATCTCACCACGCAATATCCTGACATCGATGCCGGCGCCCATCTCGCGACCGCGAACAGGGCGGTGGAGTCCGCGCAGAAGGACATCGTGACGGCCTTCGTCAAGCACAGGCCGCCGACGAAGTAAGGACGTGGTGGCCCTTCCGGCGCCTCGCGCATCCGTGGTATCACAGGGCGCATCTGGGACAGGGATGGGTTTCCATGGCGTCTGAGTCGGTGGGGGGCATTTTGGGCGCGATCGTTGCCGCAATCGTGCTTGCAGTCGCCGTCGTGTTCGGGCCGATTGGCCAGTACGGCAAGCCGCCCAAACCGGCAAAGGTCGAGCCGGCCCCGACTGCGGCACCCGCAGCCCCCGCCGCGCCGGCGCCGCGGGGCCCGATCATCCGGGAAGTGCCCAACCAATAGGGCACAAGAATTCCGGTTTCCGGCCCCTTGCGGAGCGGTCTTGCCGTTCCTATCTAGCCCCTAACGGCGACGTTGAGCAAAAACTCCGGCGCTGGGACGACCTTGGAATAGCTTGGGCTTGCGCCGGATGTACGCGCGGCCCGCCGTTCCGGGGTCGTTGGCATTTTGGGGCCCCTTTTGGGGCGTTTCCCACAGACCCCCCGGCTTGGCAGCGCAGGATGCGGCAGATATACGCTGCCGTCATGAATGAAGCGATCAGACCGGGCTCCGACATTCCGCAGCAGGCTCAAGAGGGCCCGGAACTGTCGGTCATCGTCCCGACCTTCAACGAGCGCGACAATGTCACGGTGCTGTACCGGCGCCTCGAGGCAACGCTCGCCAACGTCGCTTGGGAGGTCGTGTTCGTCGACGACAATTCGCCCGACGGCACCTGGGACGTCGTGCGCGCGCTGGGGCAGCAGGATAGCCGCGTGCGCTGTATCCGCCGCATCGGCCGCCGCGGTCTGTCAGGCGCCTGCATCGAGGGTATCCTGGCGTCCAGCGCGCCCTTTGTCGCCGTGATCGATGCCGATCTCCAGCACGACGAGACGCAGCTGCCGAAGATGCTGTTGCTGCTCGCGAGCGACCAGGCCGACCTTGTGGTCGGCAGCCGCTACATCGAGGGCTACAAGAGCGAAGGCTTCAACAAGCAGCGCGCCGGCGCCAGCGCGCTGGCAACCGAGGTCGCCAGGAAGATGCTCCGGGTCGAGATCGCCGATCCCATGAGCGGCTTCTTCATGATCCGACGCGATCGGTTCGAACAGCTCGCGCCAAAGCTTTCCGTGCACGGCTTCAAGATCCTGCTCGACGTCGTCGCGACCGCGCATGGCACCTTGCGGGCGGTCGAGATTCCCTACACCTTCGGCGCCCGCCAGCACGGCGAGAGCAAGCTCGATTCCATGGTTGCGCTCGACTTCCTCGGCCTTGTGCTCGCCAAGCTGAGCAATGACATCGTCTCGCTGCGCTTCATCCTGTTCGCGATGGTCGGCGGCATCGGCCTCGTCGTGCACTTGACCACGCTGTTCATCGCGCTTCAGTTGTTCAAGGTGCCGTTTGCGGAGGCGCAGGCCGCCGGCGCCATCGTCGCCATGACCAGCAATTTCATCCTCAACAACTTCCTCACCTATCGCGACCAGCGGCTGAAGGGTTTTGCGCTGCTGCGCGGCCTGATCGCCTTCTACATCGTCTGCAGCGTCGGACTGCTCGCCAATGTCGGCGTCGCCTTCTCGGTCTACGACCAGGAGCCGATCTGGTGGCTGGCCGGCATGGCCGGTGCGCTGATGGGCGTGGTGTGGAACTACGCGATGTCCGGCCTGTTCGTCTGGCGCAAGAAATAGCGCGATATGGGCGGGGCTGACGCGCGGATCGTCCGCAATACCGCGCTGCTGATTCTCGCGCTGGTCGGCTTACGGCTCGTCGCGGCCGCCTTCACGCCGATCACCTTCGACGAAGCCTATTACTGGATGTGGTCGAAGAACCTGGCCGGGGGTTATTACGACCACCCGCCGATGGTGGCTTACGTGATCCGCGCCGGCACCATGATCGCCGGCGATACCGAGCTCGGCGTCCGTCTCGTCTCGATCCTGCTGGCGCTGCCGATGAGCTATGCGATCTACCGCTCCGCGGCGATCCTGTTCGGCGGGGTACGTGTCGCCGCGACCAGCGCCATCCTGCTCAACGTGACGCTGCTGGCCTCCGTCGGCACGCTGATCGTGACGCCGGATGCGCCGCTGCTGGTTGCCTCCAGCTTCGTGCTGTTCTTCCTTGCCAAGGTGCTGGAGACCGGCCGCGGCGTCTGGTGGCTCGCGGTCGGCGCGGCCGTCGGCGCGGCGCTGCTGTCGAAATACACCGCGATGTTCTTTGGCGCAGCGATCCTGATCTGGCTCGCTTTCGTGCCGAAGCTGCGGCGCTGGTTTCTCTCGCCCTGGCCCTATCTCGGCGGCCTCGTTGCGCTCGCGCTGTTCGCGCCCGTGATCCTCTGGAATGCGGACCATCAATGGGTCTCGTTCGCAAAGCAGCTCGGCCGTGCGAAGATCGAGGACTTCCGCCCGGTCTTCATCGCCGAGCTGATCCCGACCCAGATCGCGTTCGCAACCCCGCTGGTCTTCATTCTCGGCGCGATGGGTCTGCATGCGCTGACTTGGCAGCGCGCCGGCGCGCTGGCCTCGCGCGTGCTGATCGAAGCGATGTTCTGGACCATCGTCGTCTATTTCGTCTGGCATTCGCTGCATGCCCGCGTCGAGGCCAATTGGTTCGCGCCGGTCTATCCGCCCTTCGTGATTGCTGCTGCGGTCGCCGCCGATCTCGTGCAGTGGAAGCCGCGTGCGCGGCGCCTGGTGGATTTCTGCCTGCGCTGGGCCGCGCCTGCGGGCATCGTGATGTTTGCTGCGCTCATCGTGCAGGCCAACACCGGCTGGCTGTCGGGCTATCGCCGCGATGCGACCGTGCGCAGCGTCGGCGTCGGCTGGCGCGAGCTCGCTGCGGGGATCGAGGCCGAGCGCGCGCGCCATGGCGCGAGCTGCGTGCTCGCGCAGGACTACGGCACCACGGGCTGGCTCGCCTTCTATTTGCCGCGTGGCACCTGCGTGCTGCAGCAGAACCAGCGCATCCGCTGGGTCAACATGGGCGAACCCGATCCAAAATTGCTTGCGGGCAAGCTGCTCTATGTCGACGAGTTGCGTCCCGACGGTCACCCCCTCCTTAACGAGCTCTTTGCGAACGTCACGCAGGTCGCGCAATTGCAGCGCAAGCGCGGCCCGCTCGTGGTCGAGACCTACGGCATCGACCTGCTGGAGGGCGCCAAGGGCGACGTGCTCGACCGCTCACCGCCGCCGGAAGCAAGGTAATCCATCTCAGTCGATCGCCTCGGCCTCGGCCGCGGCCTGCGTGGGCCTGTCCTGATCGCGCCAGAACCACACGGTCACGACGCCTGAGCGGCCGCGGACCTGGGCGAGCAGGGGGCCCGACAGAACGCCGTCGGGAGCCCCGTGGAAGTCGGCCGTATCCAGCAGCGTATCGCTCAGCGCGAGCCGCGCTCCGTTCTGGACGGCCACCTCCATCAGCCGGCTTGCGACGTTGACGGTGTCGCCGGTCGCGGTGATGTGCTGGTGGCTTTCGCCAAGGCGCGAGGCGACGATCTCGCCGAAATGGGCGCCGATCTTGAAACCGAGCCGATCGCCGATGGCCGATGGCAGCGAGGCGATCCAGCGTTCGACGCTGCGATGCAGGTCGATCGCGCATTTCAGCGCGCGCGCCGAATCATCGGGCCTCGCGCCCGGAAGCCCGAACAGGATCATGGCGCCGTCGCCGAGAAAGCCGGTGATGGTGCCGCCGCAATCGACCGCAATCTTGTCGATCAGCGCGTGAAATGCCTTCAGGATCTCCTGGATCGCGTCCGGATCGGTCTGTTCGCTCACGCCCGTGAAGCCGGAGAGATCGATGAAAACCACGGCTGCGTTTTGCCGGACGGGCTTGGACAGGAAATTGGGATCGCGCGCCAGCCACTCCTGCACCGCGGGTGCCTGGAACTGGGCGAGCGACCTGCTCTTGGCGGCGAGATATTGCGTGCGGCGGCCTCCGGCCCACAGCTGGACACCGGCAAAGATCGCAACCGGGGGCACTGCGGCGGCGAGCGTGGTTGCCGCATTCAGCCAGAGGCCATGCGTGAACGCGAACGCATTGAGGCCGGCCCAGGCGATCATCAGAGCGGCCGCCGCCACGATGCCGAGCGCGCTGCGCCGCCAGGCGAGCAGGCCGACCAGCAGCATCGGCAACAGGATCGCAGCGAGCGCGTCGGCGATACGAACCCTGTGATCGCGCACGATACCGTCGCCGGCCACGAGATGCGTGATCGCAGTCGAGACCACCTCGACGCCGGGCATCAGGGAATCGAACGGTGTGGGATAAAAGTCGCCACCGCCGGCGACCGAGGCGCCGATCACGACGATCCGGTTCTCGATCGCCGCGCGATCGAGCGTGCCGTCGAAGATGCTCTGTGCGCTGACGGTGCGGATGGTGCGCCGCGGACCGTAATAGGTGATCGGCAGCGCGAATTCGCTGTCGGTCGGCACCGCACGGTCCCCGAGCATGAGATGATCCGAGGTGATCGTCAGCGGCTTGTCGAGCGCGCGGCTGGCGACGCGCAGGGGGAACGACAGTTCGACCTTGTCCTGCGTCCGGAACAGCATCGGCACCGAGAGCGGCGAGCCCGACTGTCCCGTCGCGACATTGACGACGCCGACCTCAGCGTGGTCAGCGAACGGCGGCAACGGCAGCAGGAAGCGTTCGGCCTGCGGCAGCATGGCGAGGGGACCCGCGCTGCTCGGCTCCACGGTCTCGCTGGCGGACGGGAAGATCGCTGCGGCGGCCAGAACCATGGGGCCGGTGGCAAGCGTGTTGGCGAGCGTCGCGTCACCGATCGCGGCGCTGCGGTCGACGAGCAGGAGATCGATCGCGACGACCTTCGGCTTGAACTGCACGATGGTGTCGACGACGCGGGCGAGGTCGGCACGCGGCAGCGGATAGCTGCCGCCGCGCTTCACCACGGTATCGTCGATCGCGACGATGGTGACGAGATCGGGCGGACGCTGCACGCCGCGGACCTGGGTCCGCCAATCGGTCAGCGTTGCCTCGAGGCGGTCGAGAAAACGGAGATGGCCGGTGGCATGCGCGGCATAGATGCCCGCCCCCCACAGCGCGGTGAGGACGAGGGCCACCAGGATCTGAACGCGTCTAGTCACTAGGTACTGCAATCTTCTTTGTTCTACGTCTTACCGGCGAAACCTTATTGACCAAGCCTTCTCATGAGCGTGTCGACGCGCGGCTGGCCCCATGTCTTGACGGTCAATGGGCCGGTCGCTTCCACGTCGACGCCTTCGCCGGGGCCAAGAACGACGCCGCGCCCGCGGCTCCTGCGATTGACGCCGACACGGCCGTCAGCGACGAAGACGGAGGTCTTGGCCTCAGCGACATCGACGGCCCATCTGGTGCCGCGCACCGCGGCGATCGCCTGCGGCGTCAGCACCTTGAAGGGGTTGCCGCCCGCCTTTTTGGGCACTTCGACCAGCAGCGCTCTGCTGCTCAACTCGACGGAGTCTATATGTCCGTCGCGGTTGGCGTCCTTTAGTTCAAATCTGGCGCCGTTTTCTGCGACAATGGTGATCCCGTTGTCGCACCGCCACACTTGTGTCCCTGCGGTGGATGGCGATGCCGTGCAGCCCGCATTGGCAGCGGGCTGTGCACTTGCAGAGCCGATCAACAGAAACGACCATGCGAGAGCGTAAAACCCGGCGCGCGCGACCCCATTCATGCCAGCCTCCGTTTGCGTGCTTGGCACAGTTCGAGGCAATGTTGATACGGTACCGTATCACACGCAGAGGCTGCTGAAAAGTGCCGTCCTCGCAGCTATTTCGCCGCTGCGGCATTTGCCAGTCCGGTGCGATCAACTTTCGGTCAGGGGGCCGTACCACGTTGAGGACACCGCGCCGCGTGCGACGCGGGAGCGTCTACCGCCGGCGCCGAGAGAGGGGAAGGGACCCATCGCAACGCCAGCCTCGCGCAACGCTTCCCCGTTATCGTCCGGGCATTGAAGACCACGAAAAGGACTTGGTTGGATGCGCTTAAGAAGGCGGCTAGAGACGTCTGCTGAATGCGCCGATCCGGCCGAGAATGATGGTTAACAGACGCGCCTAAGTCCGTAGTTCTGCGGGCTTTTTTCTCAGAATGAGACAGCGTTGACGAGCCGCCCCACATCTGCCCGAACTTAATCCGCATTTAACTAAAAGTCGCCTTAATGACGCTCCGACCCTCTGCGAGATGCTGTTCCCGGATCGTGACCAGCGGCACTTTGAAGGGGGACTGAGTGACACCGTCCTGGACGCAAGGCGAATGAGTACGAGTATCGCTGCGCATAGTTACGCGGCACGGAAGTCCAAGAATTCTCTTCGGAAGCCTTCCCGGAAAATGACCACGACCAATTGGCTCGGCGCCGCGGCGATCGGCTGCGCCATGATGGGCGCCGGCTGGACCATCTACAGCAACGTCTTTGGCGCGAGCGTCTACCCGACCGTCGGCAGCATTGGCTACGACGAGCCCGTGATCAAGCGGGCGCCCAAGGTCGCGCTACGCGAGGCGGGCGACGCCATCAAGGAAGCTTTTGCGCTCCTGCCTGACCGGTTGCAGGTCGCCGCCCCGATCTCGCGCGAGATGTTCAACGAGCGCTTTGCCGCAGCTGCGACCCAAGGTGTGGCCTCGAACGCGGCCAGCGCGGCGCCGGCGACCCAGGTTGCGGTAGCCAAGGATCCGCCGAAGCAGAGCGTGATCGCCAAGGTTGCGGAAGCGCTGAAGCCGTCGGCCCCGGCCAAGATTGCTGACAAGACCGCGGACAAGACCAAGCGCGCTCCGGATGCTCAGATCCAGCTTGCGTCGGCCGATCCGGCCCAGATCGTGCCGGCACCCGAAGCGAAGAAGTCGTTCGCGGACCGCGCCAAGGCCGCGGTGATGTCGATCACCGGTCCGCGCCAGTCGATGGTCGAAAAACTCTGGGGCAAGCGCGAGCCGTCCGGCGGGCTCCTGGCCTATGCCTCGGCCGATGCCAGCATCACCGCGTCTATCGCTCCGAAGGAGCAGAACCCGATGTTCGGCGGCGCGCCGCCCTATGAGCGCGACACTGCCGTCTACGACATCACCGCCAAGACGGTTTATCTGCCTGACGGCACCAAGCTCGAGGCGCATTCCGGCCTCGGCTCGAATCTCGACGATCCGCGCTCGCAGCGCACCCGCATGCGCGGCGTGACACCGCCGCACATCTACACGCTGAAGCCGCGCGAGGCGCTGTTCCACGGCGTGCCGGCGCTGCGCCTGACCCCGATCGGCGGCGAGAGCGCGATCTACGGCCGCGACGGCCTGCTCGCCCATACCTTCATGCTCGGGCCGAACGGCGATTCCAACGGCTGCGTGTCGTTCAAGGACTATTACGCGTTCCTCGACGCCTACCGTAACAAGGGCATCCGCAAGCTCGCGGTGCTGGCGCGGGTGGAGTGAGGCGCGCTCACGCTGCCATCGCCTTGCGCAGCGCCATCTCGGTCGCGATCGCGCTCCGCACTGCCGGCCGCGTCTGCATGCGCTCGAGATAGGCCGACAAGGATGGCCATCGCGCGATGTCGATTCCCGCGGGACGGAGCAGCAGCAGGGCCCAGGTGAGGTGTGCGTCCGCGACGGTGAAGCTGTTGCCGACGAGGAATTCGCGCTCCGCCAGATGCTCCGCCGGCACCGACAATGTCTGTGCGATCCTTGCCCGCGGCTTGGCCAGCGAGCCGTCGTCCTTGTACCAGAAGGTCGGAAACAGGAATGCCTTGTGGATCTCTGAGCCGATGAAGCTCAGCCATTCCTGCAAGCGGTAGCGATCGACATCGCCCGGCCGAGGCGCGAGGCCGCTCTTGGGGTTCAAATCGGCGATGTATTGCAGCACCGCCGCGCTTTCCGTCAGGCGTTCGCCGTTGTCCAGCACCAGCACCGGTACCGCGCCCTTAGGGCTGATGCCGCGAAAATCACCGTCGTCGTCCACGATTTTCTTGGTCCAGAGATGCACCTGATGATAGCTCGCATCCAGACCTGCTTCCATCAGCGCGATGCGGCTCGAGAGCGAGCAGGCCATCGGCGAGAAGTAGAGTTGCAGCATCGCTTTGCTCCCTTATGTCAGCGCATCGCCGCGCGCGATGATCGCGAAGCGGTCGGATAGTTCGGCGAGCGCAACCTCGTGAATGGTCCGGGCGTCCAGCGTGCCGCCGCGCCCGTTGGGCAGGTCGCGCGTGGCGCAGGCATCGGCATCGATCGTCGCGCGAAAGCCGAGGTCGAGCGCGGCACGTGCAGTGGAGCTAACGCACATATGGGTCATGAAGCCGGCCAGCACGATGTTTTTCCTGTCGATCGCGTCAAGACGCGCCTTCAGATCGGTGCCGGCAAACGAGTTGGGCAGCTCCTTTTCGATCACGAGCTCGCCGGCTTGCGGCGTCAGCTCGGCGACAATGGCACCGCGGTCGGCGCTGCGATCGAACAGACCACCCGCCTTGCCGCGATGGGCGATGTGAATGATCGCGGCATTGGCCGCGCGGGCCTTTGCCAGCAGGGCAGCCGCGCGCGCAATCGCGGGCCTGGCGTCCGGCAAGGCGAGGGGGCCTGCGAGATATTCGTTCTGAATGTCGATCAGCACCAGCGCAGCGTCGGTAAGACGCGGCGGGGTAAGATCGGCGCCGGCGAGCTGCAGCAGGGTCTTTGCGGTCGTCATGATCTTGGAATCTCCGGGAGCGAATGGCAGGGCCAACATAGCCCCGGGGCTGCCTGCCGATATGCAGGGAGATTGCAGCGGGTGGCTGCGATATTGCAGGCTCGTCGCGGTCGATGTAACCTCACCCGATGAACTGGGACGATCTGCGCATCATCGCCGCCGTCAGGGACGAGGGCACCTATGCCGGCGCCAGCGCACGCCTGCGCATCGACGAGACCACGGTCGGGCGTCGGCTGTCGCGCATCGAGCGTGCGTTGGGCTTGCGCCTGTTCGAGGCTGCCGACGGCGTTCGCAAACCGACGCGGCAATGTGAGGCGGTGCTGGCGCATGTCGAGGCGATGGCCGCGCATGCCGCCGAGATCGGTCGTCTTGGTGAGAGCGTGGAAGGTCCCGTGGGGCGCCTGCGCATTGCATCCACCAACACGGTCGCCGAGCAGGTGCTGTCGCCGCGCGCGAGCGATTTCCTGCGCGCCAATCCCGGCTTGATGCTGCAGTTCCTCACCTCGAGTGAGAACGTCAAGTTCTCGCGGTGGGAAGCCGATCTCGCGATCCGCCTGCGCAAGCCCGACAAGGGCGACTTTGCAATCTCGAGGCTCGGCGACATCAAGCTCTATTATTTCGAGCCTGTTGCCACCGAAGGCGAGCCGATGCTCTGCGCCTATCCGGACGAGCTGGGTGCCATTCCCGAGATGCAATTCCTGCGCACCAGGAAAATCCGCGCCCGTTGCGTCACCGACAACGTGCGGGTCATCCGCAATTTGGTCCGCGCGCATCAGGCCGCCGGCGTGTTGCCGGAGTATAGTTGTGCGGATCTGCTCGGCGATCGCCGCCTGCGCGCCACGCTGCTGCCGAAGCGACGCGACGTCTGGCTCCTGGTGCAGAACCATCTCAAGCGCGACGCAGCGACGCGCGTGACGATCGACTGGGTCCGGCAGTGCTTCAAGGACCTCCCACAGGACTGACTGCCGGCGACGTTCGTGGCCTTCGCATTGAACGCCGTCAGCGCGACGTGCGACCAAGTTTGACGTTCGGCGGGATTGCGCGCGCGCCAAGGTTGCGTAATCTCGCGACGAGACTTGACCGGGGTGAGCGCATGACCAGTCTTTCGCAAACGATCCGGCCCTCGCGGGCGCAATCGCGCGAATGGAAGGCAATTCTCATCCTGATCCTGCTGGTCCCGTTGCTATGGTCGCCGCTGATCCTGTTTCGCTTCGTCCTGTATCAGCCGTTCAGCATCCCCTCCAGTTCGATGGCGCCGACGCTCATGGTCGGCGACTACGTCTTCGCCGTGAAATATGCCTACGGCTACGGGCGCTATTCCGTCCCCTTCGCGCCGTCCTGGATCTCGGGCCGCATCCTCGCCGCCGACCCAGAATACGGCGACATCGTCGTGTTCCGGACGGCGAAGGACAATTCGGCCGACTATGTCAAGCGCGTGGTCGGGCTGCCCGGCGACCGCATTCAGATGCGGCAGGGCCGGCTCGTCCTCAACGACCGTCCGGTGACGCGCGTCGCGCTGGAGGCGAAGCGGGCCGGTACCAGCTGCGGAGGCGATGACGAGGCGAAGGTCAAGCGCTGGCGCGAGACGCTGCCGAACGGCGCGTCCTACGTCACCAACGACTGCATCGACAGCGGCTATCTCGATAACACCAACGTCTTCACGGTGCCGCCGGGCCATGTCTTCGTGCTCGGCGACAACCGCGACAATTCCACCGACAGCCGCATGCCGACGTTCGGTTTCGTGCCGATGGACAATCTGGTCGGCAAGGTGACGCGGATCTTCTGGTCGCTGGACGAAGACGGCGAGCCGCGCATGGAGCGGCTGGGCAAGGTGCGGTGAGGCAAGGGCCTCTCCTCTCGTCATTCCAGGGCGCGACTTCGTCGCGCCCCGGAATGACGGTCCTCAAAACAAAAACCCCGGCATCGCTGCCGGGGTTTCGTAGTCTTTGAGGTAGCTGGACTTAGAAGTCCATGCCGCCCATGCCGCCGCCGGGGGGCATTGCCGGGCCGGCGCCGCCCTTCTTGGGCAGCTCGGCGACCATGGCTTCCGTGGTGATCAGGAGCGCGGCCACCGAGGCTGCGTTCTGGATCGCGGTGCGGACCACCTTGGTCGGGTCGATGATGCCCTTCTTGACGAGGTCGGCATATTCGCCGGTCTGGGAGTCGAAGCCGTAATTGTAGGCCTTGTTCTCCAGGATCTTGCCGACGATCACCGAGCCGTCTTCACCGGCGTTGATCGCGATCTGGCGAGCGGGAGCCGACAGCGCCTTGCGCACGATCTCGACGCCGGTCTTTTGGTCGTCGTTCTTGGTGCGCAGGCCCTTGAGCTGCTCGGAGGCACGGAGCAGGGCGACGCCGCCGCCCGGGACGATGCCTTCCTCGACCGCCGCGCGGGTCGCATGCATCGCGTCATCAACGCGATCCTTGCGCTCCTTCACCTCGACCTCGGTCGCGCCGCCGACGCGAATCACCGCGACGCCGCCTGCGAGCTTGGCAAGACGCTCCTGGAGCTTCTCACGGTCGTAGTCCGAGGTGGTCTCCTCGATCTGCGCCTTGATCTGGGAGACCCGCGCCTCGATGTCGGCCTTCTTGCCGGCGCCGCTGACGATCGTGGTGTTCTCCTTGTCGATCATGACCTTCTTGGCGCGACCGAGCATGTTGAGCGTGACGTTCTCGAGCTTAATGCCAAGGTCTTCCGAGATCGCCTGGCCGCCGGTCAGGATCGCGATGTCCTGCAGCATGGCCTTGCGGCGATCGCCGAAGCCCGGCGCCTTGACGGCGGCGACCTTCAGGCCGCCGCGGAGACGGTTGACAACGAGGGTGGCGAGCGCTTCGCCTTCGACGTCTTCGGCGATAATCACAAGCGGCTTGCCGCTCTGCACCACCGCTTCCAACAAGGGAAGTAGTTCATTCAACTGAGATAGCTTCTTCTCATTAATGAGGACGTAGGCATCATCCATTTCAACGCGCATCTTATCGGGGTTGGTGACGAAGTAGGGCGAGATGTAGCCACGGTCGAACTGCATGCCCTCGACAACTTCGAGTTCGGTCTCGAGCGACTTGGCTTCTTCAACGGTGATGACACCCTCGTTGCCCACCTTCTTCATCGCGTCGGCGATGAACTTGCCGATCTCCGCATCGCCATTGGCTGAAATCGTGCCGACCTGGGCGATTTCCTCGTTCGAGGTGACCTTCTTGGAGTTTTTGACGAGATCGGAGACCACGGCTTCCACGGCCATGTCGATACCGCGCTTCAGATCCATCGGGTTCATGCCGGCGGCAACCGACTTGGCGCCTTCACGGACGATCGCAGCGGCGAGCACGGTCGCGGTGGTGGTGCCGTCGCCAGCCGCGTCTGCGGACTTGGAGGCGACTTCGCGCACCATCTGGGCGCCCATGTTCTCGAACTTGTCCTCGAGCTCGATCTCCTTGGCGACGGTGACGCCATCCTTGGTAATACGGGGAGCGCCGAACGACTTGTCGAGCACGACGTTGCGTCCCTTCGGACCGAGCGTCACTTTTACCGCATTGTGGAGGATGTCGACACCGCGCAGCATGCGGTCGCGGGCCTCGACTCCGAATTTGACTTCTTTGGCTGACATAGTGGGTTTCCCTGAGTTTTTGACTTAGTCATCACCCTTGATGAGGCGCTCGACAGGCGCTTGAGCGACGGATTAGGCGGCCTTCTTATTCTTGGAAGACACGTCGGTGAGAACGCCCATGATGTCGCTCTCCTTCATGATCAACAGCTCCTGGATGCCGATCTTGATCTCGGTGCCCGACCACTTGCCGAACAACACGTGGTCACCGACCTTGACGTCGATCGGGATCAGCTTGCCGTTTTCGTCACGACCGCCGGGGCCAACGGCGATGACTTCACCCTGGGAGGGTTTTTCTTTGACCGTGTCGGGAATGATGATGCCACCGGCGGTCTTCTCTTCCGCGTCGATGCGCTTGACCACGACCCGGTCGTGAAGCGGACGGAATTTCATGCTCTCCTCCTATCTTCTAGTCGCTTTTTGAAATAGCAGTCGAAGGTAGCGAGTGCTGGCCGCTCCGAAAATAAGCCGGCTTGGTCGGCAAACAAGACAAAGCCGCGCAGGATTTCGAAAATCCGTCGCCCTCACCGGTCCGCGGAGCCCATTGAGGGGCCACCTAAAGGAGCCCCTGGAATCAAGTCTTGGCTGGTTGGAGGAAGCCGCTGGGGGAACTCTAGGCGGGCTTGTACCGCCTGCCCAGGTGTTGTTTGGCTTTGCCATCCAATGGCTAGCCGGGCAGGGTTGCGCGCGTCTGGATTAGCCTGTGCAGGTACAACGATGCCGCGTCCAACGGCAGTCTAGACCCGCGGCGGTACGCGGAGAGGCCGGGAAATCCCATCCCTCTCGCCTAGCGAGAGGATCTGAGCAGCAGCAGTCGAGCAAGTTTTTTTATAGATTCTCTCCCTCCGCCATTTGCACGATTTTGTACGCCAAACTACGATGTTCTGCGATTTTGCGCTCCTGATGGCAGCGGTCGGTGCTCGCTAGCGATTGTGCTGGCCGCGGAAGCTCCCGGCGATGTAGCGCCGCAACGGCAATGTTCCGGCGAGGAACTGACCAAGGGTTCGATTCGTTTTTTACATTCTGCATGAGAAGGTCCACTGACTTTCCTGGCAGGTAGTGAACGGCCGGAGCGTTAGCGCTATGCGACGCGCCTGGACATTAGAAGGATTGCGTTCGCGCTGCGCTGCATGAACTCCCGAAGCCGCGAGCCCGTCCGGACAAACTCGCATGGGCAAGAATGCACGACAACAGAGCTTAAGGCGCGAGCTTGGGCCGATCACGGCTACACTCTTCACAGCCGGGATGATGGTTGGCATCGGTATCTTTGCCACCATCGGTGCTGCCACCGCAGCCGCGGGGAGCGGCATCCTGATTGCCATACTCCTCGGCGGCAGTGTTGCCCTTGCGACCGGCATCAGCGCCGCACAATTGGGTGCGAACAATCCGACCGAAGGCGGCGCTTTCACATGGGCACGCGATGTCCACCAGCCTACGCTCGGCTTCATTGCGGGCTGCGGATATCTCGGCAAAAATCTGATCTCGGTCAGTGTCATCGCACTCGCCTTCGCCACTTACCTGGGGCAGGTCATTCCGGCGATTCCCGTTCACTTCGTCGCGGCGGCTGCGGTCGTGACTATCACCATTCTGAACCTGTTTGGGATCCAGCTGACCTCGCGGGTGCTCATCAGTCTCCTGCTGTTCGTCATCGCTGTGCTGTCGATATATGGAGCGTTCTCGCTGCACGGGATCGAGCAGGGTCACTTCGTTCCAGTCTTAGGGGCCAATGGACTGATGGGCATCGCCAGTGGCGCGGCTATCTTTTTTTGGACCTGGGACGGCTTTATGCGAATGGCCATCATGGCCGGGGAGGTCAAAGATCCGCGTCGCACTATTCCGATCGCCATCATTGGAGGTGTAGCAATCGCGGCGGTCATGTTTGTCGGTGCGGCCGCGATTACCCTCGGCGTGCTCGGGCCCGACGACGTCGGGGCGCAGGATACCCCGCTGCTCGCAGCGGCGCTAAAGGCAATCGGCCCGTGGGGCAAATGGGTCATCTTGGCAGGCGCGATCGCTGCCGCGCTTGCGGAGATCTTGGGCGATCTCCTGAGTGCTTCGCGCGTCGTGCTGCCGATGGCAGAGGCCCACGAGCTTCCCAGTTGGTTGGGAAAAATTCACCAGCGATCGCGGACGCCGCGTCATGCGGTCATCTGCCTTGGCGTGCTCAGCGCAAGCGCCGCCTTCATCTTTGATCTTCGGCCCCTCATCGAAGTCGGCGGCTCCTTTATGCTCGTGTGGTATTTCATCACGCATTTTGCTGCGTTGAATCTACCGGTTCGGAAGCGCCTCTATCCCTCGATCATCTCGTGGTACGGAATCGTGGGATGCATTGGCCTGACGATAGCAATGCCTCATTTCGCGGTCATCGCTGCGGTAGGAACCCTGGCTATATTAACGCTGGCCCGCCTTGTCCTGCATCGTATGCACCCGCGATGGCGGGCCGCGTGACGCGGCAGGTGCTAGAGGTACTTCCGGCATCGTTTGACAAGCTTACGCCACTTGGCACAGCGCCCGTATCGCCGTCGTGTATCTGACCAGTGGTCCCTCCTCCGGATCGTCACCGTGGAAATGGATGGCGGCGCCAACCGGGATTTTGCGCGGCTTTCCATATTCCTTGACGGACGCAGTCTCGACCACCTGTAGGCCCGGATCATTGGCGAAGGCAGTCAGAGCGGCGAGTTCCGCAGTGCTTGCGCCACCCGAACGCCAGGAGGCCTCGAACACGCCGGATCGCCACTGTCCGTGCTCGTCAATGCCTTGTCCGACGTCGTAGTTGCGGCGTGAGGCCAGGAAACCGGGAAATTTGGCAGCGTTGCGGTCGTATATTCGAGCTTGTTTCACGGCGAGCCTAGCTTCGGCTTCCATGGGAAGACCCTCAAGTGCTGACCAGCCGCCTCGAACACAAATGAGATGCGAGCCTCCGTAGACCGAGAGTCCGTGATTGTTCGTAACCGTACGCTGTGTGCCATGGTAGGCGATCGACCGATTTCCGATGGTGGTGGAGCCGACGCTTCGGGTCATGACGCGACGCAGGTTGGTCTCGAGCACCAGGCCATGAGAGGCGAGCTTCTCAGCGGGGAAATTCTCTAAATACGCTTCCAGTTCACCCAGGCTCCTGACAACGGCTTGCCCGTGACCGCCGTCGCCCAGCGGCTCCTTCAGGTGAACTGTCCCCAGCGTCAAGATTCGTTCGGCGGCCAATCTTGCATCGTCAGCGGAAAATGCCGTGAACCCCGGAAGAACCGCACTATGGACACCATCCGCGAATGCTGATGACCAGCCAGAGGGGCATGCCGCGTGCGTGGCAACCAGGCGATGCGTGATCGCTTTGGTCTTGACGAAGGGGTAGGGCACCACCGCGCCATAGAGCTGATGTGAAGAATGAATACCAAGATCCTGAGCTTCATCGCGCATCAGCGTGTCGCTGGGAACGAAGAAAAAATGACCGGCGACATGTGCTCTTGGATCAAATTCCCCTACAAAAGGGTGTTCAATTAGGCGCGCGATGCTCTTCGCGACCACGGATAGCGTGACCTTCTCGTGGGTGTACATGGGGGCGCTTAGTCCGGCGAAATGGACAGCGACCGCCTCCACAGCGTGCTGTTCACGCCGAATGCGGCGAGGCGCTGACGCCCCTGCAGGGTCAAATCTATGATGGGAAGTTAGACTGGGTCGGTCCATGAACAACCATCTCAACAAGTGAGCATTGGTCAGTGCTTGGACGGAACCCGTCTGACGGGGAGACTGGAAGTCCCCGTTTCAATAACCTAGGTAGGGAACCAGGTCATAGCAAGGCGCCTTCTAAGGTCATTTAACGATGCTCATCGTCGACACCCTGAAGCGCCTGCATGTCTCGGTTTCCTTCAAGTTGGCCGACGGAGAATGCATTGCGCTGCAAGGCCCGTCCGGGGTCGGCAAGAGCCTTCTGCTGCGCGCCATTGCCGATCTCGATCCGAATGAAGGCTCCATCCAGCTCGACGGCACGCCGAGAGAAGCCATGCCGGCTCCCGTTTGGCGAAAAGCGGTGACTTACGTCGCCGCTGAGCCAGGCTGGTGGGCGGACACGGTGCAGGAGCACTTCGTCGCCTGGGATGACGCGCTAAATCTCGCCGAAAGGCTGGGGCTGCCGCCCGATTGCGGGACCTGGCCGATCCGCCGGCTCTCGACCGGCGAAAAGCAGCGGCTCGGGCTCGTGCGTGCGCTCCTGTTGCAGTCGCGCGTGCTGTTGCTGGATGAACCCACTTCGGCACTCGACGCGGTGTCGACCGCGTCCGTCGAAGCCATTGTCGCCGAGCGTGTGTCGACCGGCACAAGTGTTCTGTGGAGCACCCACGATAGCGCCCAGGCGCGGCGCGTCGGATCGCGCTTGTTCATGATGTCCAGTGGTCGGGTCGAGGAGCATCTGCTTTGAGCTATATCCAGCTCGGCTACAACGACTTGATCCTGCCGGCACTCCTCGTGGTCATGAATGGCGCACTTTCCCTAGCGCTGCATCTCAGGCTCGAAGGGCAACTTGCTGTCGCGAGCGTGCGAATGGTCGTTCAGCTCGTGCTCGTCGGTTACGTGCTGACGTTTCTGTTCGCTGCTGTCTCGCCATTGTGGACTGCGCTCGCGGCGTTCATCATGGTCATGTTTGCATCGCGCGAGATCGTCGTTCGTCAGAAACGACGGTTACTGGGTCTTTGGACCTATGGCCTGGGTGCAGGGTGCACTTTGCTCGCTGCCGGTACAGTCACGATGTTTTCGCTCCTTACGCAGCTACGTCCCGACCCCTGGTATCATCCGCGCTACGCGCTGCCGCTATTGGGAATGATCCTCGGCAACACCATGACCGGGGTTAGCCTGGGCCTGGACGTGCTCGTCAATGGCGTGATGCGCGAACGGGCCGCGGTCGAGTCCTGCCTCGCGCTGGGAGGCACGCGCTATCAGGCGCTTCTCCCCGTGATCCGCGACGCGCTGCGAAGCGGCTTTATGCCGACCATCAACGGCATGGCGGCGATTGGCCTTGTTTCTCTCCCCGGGATGATGACCGGCCAGATCCTCGCGGGCGTCGAACCGGTCGACGCCGTCAAATATCAACTGCTGATCATGTTCCTGATTGCAGGCGGCACGGGCCTGGGAACGCTTGCGGCAGTCCTCGGAGGTGGACGTCTGCTCACCGACCACCGGCATCGGTTGCGCCTGGACCGGATCGCGAGCGAAAAATAGCAGAAATCACCGCAAGTCGAGCAGATCGCGCAGTACGCTGGGGATCGATTGTTCGCGCTCGTAGCGGTCAATGATGTCGTCCGCGGGGACGCGACCGGTCTCCAGCCGTACATGGAAGTGATCCAGCGCCTGGCAGTCGAAGTCCCAGGCGCCCAACGCATTCGGTGCCTTCGACAGGACTTCATGGGCGCGCTCGCGGGCACCTTCGGCACGAAGGCCGAACCGGGCAACCTGTCCCATGTCGTAGATCCGCGTTTGCTCGGTCGCGCGCCCGAGCAAGCTCTCATCGAGGATCAGCGCGAGCCACAGCAGAAAATAGCCGTGATAGTCGACGCGATATGGCGTCATTTCGAGCGGCTTGAATTCGAGACGAAGGTGTTCCTTGGGGTGGATGGAAATCGCCGGCGCAATGGTGCTGCGGTGATAGGTGCGCACAGACTTTCCAACGCCGCCGCGGATGCGCCAAAGGTCACCACGATAGAGCGGCGAGGCAACGGTGAGTGCGGTGAGGGCAGGGGCGTAATAGTTCACCTTGCCATGGAGTTCGTGCAAGTCCAGTCGTTCCGCCACATCAGATGGGACGCTGACGTTGATATCGGGCCCGTAGGTGGTCATCGCCTCCATCGCCCACTGCCAATGATCGTATCGTCGCTTGTTCTGCGGTCCCTCAAAATGGTCTTCGATCGGGTGAAAGGAGAGCGTTGCGGCGCGATATCCGCGTTCGGAAAGAGATCGTTGCATCCGCCCGTGCAGTGTGGCGAATGCGTCGACGCACGCCTCAATTGAGTTACATATCGGGGTGCGAATCTCTACGCCCTTCGGCAACAACGCCGTCGGCTTCAGGTCCGGGCCGGGGAGCTGATAGCCTTCGACAACGAAGGGCATTCTCTTGCGATGAAGCGGGATCAGATCCAGCCCCTCGTGATCGAAATCGCAGACATCGATTCCCTCCAGAATGAGGTTGAGTTCCTCAAACCGAAGCTCGGGATGCCATAAGGGTCGGCATGAGGCGGCATCGACCAGCAGAAATTCTGCTTCCAAGCCGAAACGGAAATCCGAACTGCGGCTCATGGTCGATGTATTCCAATCGTGAACGCCGGTAGCGGGCACAGGACGTCCTGTGCGTATTTCGATAACGGCGACCTCACGCCAGTCTCCCTGATTGTCTCGATCAACTGGCTGTGAAGGTTCTTTGGCCGACCTACATTGCTACGCACAACGACGCGTTCGACTTGTGCGCAAGGGGGATCAAACAACAAGGTGGGCACTGATCAAGGCCCGGGTGCGGATTCGTTCTTTTCGGCCGAGCCATCCAGCTCGCATCGGTGCCGATGTTCATCCCGGCAGGGAGGCAAGAGCACTCTGGAGTGTGGCCGCCGAAGGAGATGGCTTGGTCGGCGGCCGCATCCAGGTCGACCGCGCACGCGCTTGCCCGACGCCGCGATCACGGCCGCATCGAGGCCGCCCGAATCGACGCCATCGACGATGGACCGAGCGAGCCCGCGAGCGCGCTTGGTGTCGGTCCAGTGCGCGCAGATCATCAGCATGTCGTTTCCGGCCGCCATGAAGCGCGCGCCGGCGTCCGGCGTGTCCAGCCGTCCAGTCATCGCACGCATGCCGACGTCGTCAGGCACGATCACGCCGCCGAATTTCATCGCCTCACGCAGGAGTCCGGTCGTGATTGGGCGCGACAGCGTGACGGGATTCCTGGAGTCGAGCTGCCGGAACAGGACGTGCGACGTCATGATCATCTCGATGCCGCCATCGATCGCGGCGGCAAGCGGGAGCAGCTCGCGTGATTTCAGCTGGTCGAGATCGAGATCGACGACCGGCAATTCGTGGTGCGAATCGACCTGGGTGTCGCCGTGTCCCGGAAAATGCTTGCCGCAGGCCCGGACGCCCTGACGTTCCATGGCCTTGGTGAACGGAAGCATCGACTTGACCACGTCCTCGGCCGTACGGCCGAAGGCGCGCTCCCCGATCACCGGGTTGGCGGGATTGCTGTGAATGTCGAGCACCGGCGCGAAGTTCAGGTTGAAGCCGAGCGAGGCGAGCTCGGAGCCCATGGCCTCGCCGACCTGTTCCGCGGTACCGGCCCATCGCGCGGCATAGGAAAAGCGTGCCATCGGGGGCGGCGTGCGGCACACGCGGCCGCCTTCATGATCGATGGCGATGAATTGCTTCTCGCGCTGCGAGGCGTCGCGGATCGAGGCGATCAGATCTTTGTGGCTCAACAGCCATTCCCGGCAGGGAACGTCGTGACGAAAATTGCTCTTGTAGAGGATGACGCCGGCCGGCTGGAGATCGCTCAGCAGCGCACGATCGCGTTCGTCCAAAATGGTTCCAGGCCGAAGGCCGACGAAGAAATGGTCGCCAACCGTTGAAAGGAGGGGAATCATGCATCCGCCAACGCCGCCACATTGCCGCCTTGCGCCCGGTTTGCACATTCCCCGGGGGTATCAGGTCGATTCCGTTCGTGCGCAAACCCGAGCGCGTGTCCAAATTCATGAACGGCGGTGCTGGCCACGCACTTCTCGTACATGCTCGCGTCCTTGCAAGCAGTGCTCCAATTTTCGAAGGTGAAGTTTAGGACCATCCCTGCGGGCTTTTTATCAATTTGCGTTCCAAGCCCCTTTGCGTGAGGACCTTCGTCAGAAATCTTCATTCTGAGTCCGACACTTTCATCGGCGCAAGTTCGATTCCAACCGTCGAATATCAACGCTGAATTAGCTTGCCATGTCTGCGTTACGGCCATTTGGACCGCGTTCATCTGGGTGGCAGAAGTGGGCTGCGGATTTTCCTAACACACGTAAATAATCTTCGATTCAAGAGGCCCCCACGGCCATTTGGTGGCGTTGAGGATGTAGCCGAACTCGGACATGTCTCGGGCAACCGGAGCGAACTCGATGTTCTGGGCTCTGACGTCGCTCGACCCGCGAAACAAGATGAAGCTTGCCGCAAGCAAAGCGGTCATGCCTGAGTGCCAGCCGTTTTCGCGCATCTCGTCCTCCATAGTTGGCGTCGATTGCGGTCATCACTGAGTCAGGTCGTTAGCTCCTCGCGGCAGGGCGCGAAATTTGGTGCAAGTAATAGTTGTGCAGTCAGCTTATATGAGCCGTGGTGGAAGCACGTTGAGGAAGGGCAAGCCGACTACGGCCTCCTCTGTCTCGGACGATGAGCAGGGAGCGCTCGTAGAAGGTCTGGCGCGCCTTGTCCCGCGGAGTAGGGCGAAGCCGTGGGGCCTGCTGACGATCGGTCGCATCGATGCTCACGGCAATGCGCCATGCGGGAACGTACCTGTACAGGGCCGCATGTTGTCCGTAACCTCGCCGCGCGATTTAGGGAGATGCTGGCGTGGCTAAGAAGACGGCGATCAAAAAGAGAAGTGTCTTGAAGAGACCGGCGAAGGCTTCGAGCAAGGCTAGCTCCGGCCGCAAGGGGGCCGCCGCGAAGCCGGCCAGCAAAGCCGCCACCGGCAAATCGACGAAGCCGCGGCGCCCGTCTGGACCGGCCTGGCAATGGTCGGCGGTGGAGACCGCGGCCGCAATCCGCTCCGGCGCGATCTCCGCGGTCGAGACGGTCGAAGCGCATCTCGAGCGGATGCGCGCGGTCAATCCGAAGCTGAACGCCGTGGTCGTCGATCTCTCGGAGGGAGCGCTGAAGGCTGCGCACGGCGCGGACAAGCAGCGGGCCAAGGGTGGTGCGCTCGGCCTTCTGCACGGCGTGCCGATCACGATCAAGGAGAACGTCGACTACGAGGGCCGGCCGAATTTCAACGGCGTGCCCGCCAACAAGGGCCTGATCGCGCCGTCGGATGCGCCCGTGGTACGCAACCTGAAGAAGGCCGGCGCGATCGTCATTGGGCTCACCAACACGCCGGAATTCTCCTTTCGCGGCTTCACCGACAATCCCCTGCACGGGTTGACGCTCAATCCCTGGGACCCGGATATCACCTGCGGCGGCTCGTCGGGCGGTGCGGGTTCGGCGGTCGCCGCCGGCATCGGCACCATCGCCCACGGCAATGACATCGGCGGCTCGCTGCGCTGGCCTGCGCATTGCAACGGCGTTGCCACCATCAAGCCGACCCAAGGACGCATTCCCGCGTTCAACGCGAGCGCAGCGGCCGAGCGGCCGATGCTGGCGCATCTGATGTCGGCGCAGGGGCCGCTCGCGCGCCACGTCGCGGACGTTCGTCTTGCGCTCGAGGCGATGAGCCAGCGCGATCCGCGCGATCCCTGGTGGGTGCCGGCGCCGCTGGTCGGCGAGAAGCCGAAGAGGCCGATCAAGGTGGCGCTCGCCAAAATCCCCGACGATATGGACGTCGATCCGGCCGTCGCGGCGGCGCTGCGCCAGGCTGCGGACCATCTCGAACGTTCCGGCTACCGCGTCAGCGAGGTCGAGGTGCCCGACATCAACGGTGTCTGGCAGACCTGGTGCGACATCATCACCAACGAGACCGTGGTGATGCAGGAAGCCGGCATGCTGAAGGTTACCTCGGAGGATTTTCACAGGGCCTGGGGCGGCATGAAGGCCAAGGCCAACGTGCTTGATCTCAAGGGCTGGATGCAGGCGACTGCCGCGCGCAACGGCCACATTCGTGCCTGGCAATTGTTCTTCGAGGACTATCCGGTCGTGCTGGCGCCGACCACGGTGAAGCCGACGCCGGGCCCGCGCGAGGACACGGTCAGCGCCGAGCGCGTGCGCGAGATCTTCTGGGGCGAGATTCGTTTCATCTCCGCGATCAACGTGCTGGGCCTGCCCGGCGCGGTGGTGCCGGTGGCCCTCCATGACGGCAAGCCGATCGGCGTGCAGCTCATTGCCGGTCGCTATCGCGAGGATCTCGCGCTCGATGCCGCGGCCGCGATCGAGAAGCGCGCCGGCGTGCTCACGCATCGACTGTGGCAGAGGATGGGCTGAGACTGCGAGCGATCGCGGCGTCGGCGGTGCACCCTCGCTCCTTGCGGGGAGAGGGTGTCTTCGCTGCGCAGTGATTGATCGATCCAATTTAACTCGAATTTTAGCTAATTCGCCAACAACCGTTAGGGTTACTTCCTCGATCTCTAAGCGAATTATTGTACGCTTTACCACCCGCCTCTAACAGAGGGACGGCGGACAACGCACATGCCTCATTCTAGGCCAATAAGTGCGGACCGCTCCACGCGGAGGTGGCACGATGCGCAACGAGACGATCGCTATTCACGCCGGCTACGAGCCCGAAGCGACCACGCACGCGGTCGCGGTGCCGATCTACCAGACCGCGGCCTACGCCTTCGACAGCGCCGATCATGGCGCGGCGCTCTTCAATCTCGAAGCCGAGGGCTTTCGCTATAGCCGCATCGCCAATCCGACCAGCGCGGTGCTGGAGAAGCGCATTGCCCAGCTTGAAGGCGGCGTCGGCGCGCTCGCGGTCGCGACCGGCCAGGCGGCCTTGCATTTTGCCTTCGTCAACGTCGCCGATCACGGCGGCAACATCGTTTCCGTGCCGCAGCTCTACGGCACCACGCACACGCTGCTCTCGCACATCCTGCCCCGGCAGGGCATCATCGGCCGCTTCGCCGAGAGCGACAGGCCTGACGCGATCGAGAAGCTGATCGACGAGAACACCCGTGCCGTGTTCGCCGAGACCATCGGCAATCCCGCCGGCAATGTCTGCGACATCGAGGCGCTGGCCAGGATCGCGCATGCGCATGGCGTGCCGCTGATCGTCGACAACACGGTCGCAACCCCGATCCTGCTCAAGCCGTTCGACTATGGCGCGGACATCGCCGTGCATTCGCTGACCAAGTTCCTGGGCGGTCACGGCACCACGCTCGGCGGTGCCATCGTCGATTCCGGAAACTTCCCCTGGGCCAAGTATGCCGATCGTTTCCCGGCCTACAACAAGCCCGACGCCTCCTATCACGGCCTCGTCTATGCCGAACGGTTCGGCCGCACCGCCTATATCGAGCGCGCGCGCAGCGTCTATCAGCGCACCATGGGCTCGGTGCTGTCGCCGTTCAACGCCTTCCTGCTGCTGCAGGGCGTCGAGACCGTGGCGCTGCGGATGGAGCGCCATGTCGAGAACGCCCGCAAGGTCGCCGAATTCCTTCGCCAGGATTCGCGCGTTGCCTGGGTCAATTACACCGGCTTTCCCGACAGTCCCTATTATCCGCTGGTGCAGAAATATCTCGATGGCAACGCCTCCTCGCTGTTCACCTTCGGTATCAAGGGCGGCATGGAGGCCGGCAAGACCTTCTATGATGCGCTGAAGCTGATCACGCGCCTCGTCAATATCGGCGATGCCAAGTCGCTGGCCTGCCATCCGGCCTCGACCACCCACCGCCAGATGTCGGCGGAGCAGCAGCGCCTTGCCGGCGTGCTGCCGGAGACCATCCGGCTCTCGATCGGTATCGAGCACGTCTCCGACATCATCGAGGACATCGACCAGGCGCTGGAGAAGGCCTGCCGCTCGGCGCGCCTCGAGGCCGCGGAGTAGGGCCGGGCCGCCAATGACTATCTTGATCGACAGGGATCAAGTCATCTCGGGCCCGGGATTGGTGCCGAGCGAGCGCGATCTCGCGCGAGATCTCACGATCGGGCTCGTCAACAACATGCCGGATCCGGCGCTGAAGGCGACCGAGCGGCAGTTCATGAAGCTGCTCCAGGCCGCAGCAGGCCCGTGCCGCATCCGCTTCCACTGCTTCTCGCTTCCCAGCGTGAAGCGTTCGCCGGAAGCGAAGTGGCATGTGGAGAGCGAGTATTCCGACCTGTCCGACCTCAAGCGCCAGAAATTCGACGGGCTGATCGTAACAGGCGCAGAACCCGTCGCGCCCGAACTCGACCAGGAGCCGTACTGGCGCGACCTCACCGGGCTCATCGACTGGGCCAAGGCCAACACGCGCTCGACGATCTGGTCGTGCCTTGCCGCGCACGCGGCGGTGCTGCACCTCGACGGCATCGCGCGGCGACCGCTGCCGGCCAAATGCCACGGCATCTTCGATTGCGACGTGGTGACGAGCGATCCGCTGACGAGTGCAGCGCCGGCGCCGTTGAAGGTCTCGCATTCGCGGCTGAACGAGATCGTGGAGAGCGACCTGGTGCAGGCCGGTTATCAGGTGCTGACACGCTCGGAAGAGGCCGGTGTCGACGTTTTCGTCCGCCAATATGCCAGCCGCTTCGTGTTCTTCCAGGGCCACCCGGAATACGACGCGCTGTCGCTCCAGCGCGAATATCTGCGCGATATCGGCCGCTATCTCGCGCGGGAGCGCGAGACTTATCCGCGTCCGCCCGTGAGCTATTTTGACGCAGCGACGGAAGAGAAATTGCTCCGCTTCGAGAAGAAGGCGGTGCACCAACGCCATCCGGCGCTCACCAACGAGCTGCCTGGGCTGAATTTGCGCGCTGATATCGGCGCCGGCAGTGCGGCGGCAGCGCTCTTTCGCAATTGGCTGCAATATCTCAGCGTGGAAGCCGATGCGTCGGTCCCAGCGTGCCAGCCAAAGGATATTGGTCCCGCGTTAGGATTACCCAAGCGTTAGGCTTGCCTCAACCGGCGCGCGAATGTTTCAGTACAGAAGTACGCAAATCACGGGAAACGCAGTCGTGTGGTCGGCACTCCAGGGACGCGTGAGCAATCGGCTGGCCCGGCATTTCCGCGCCGCGCCGCACCGGCTGCCTGCGCACGCGCCGATCGTGAGCTTCACCTTCGACGACGCCCCCGCCAGCGCCGCAGGTGAGGGTGCCGAGCTTCTAGAGAAGCATGGCGGCCGGGGCACGTTCTATCTCGCCGGCAGCCTGATCGATCGGCCGTCGGACCACTGGCATGGCTTGTCGGATGACGCGATCGTCCGGCTTCACCGCGCCGGCCACGAGATTGCCTGCCATACCTTCTCGCACCAGAGCTCGGCCAATCTCGACGAGGCCGCCATGGCGCGCGAGATCGAGCGGAACCGCTGCTGTTTTCGTGCGATCGATTCTTCGATCGCGCTGCAGAATTTCGCCTATCCCTATGGGATTGCCTCGGTCTGGCGCAAGCCGCAGCTCGCCAAGGCCTTCCGTTCGGCGCGCGGCATCCTGCCCGGCGTCAATAGCGGCGTCATCGACCTCCAGTTCCTGCGCGCTTCGCCCTTGGTCGATCGTGAGATCGATAGAGCAGGCGTCGATCGCTATTTCGACGAGGCCGTCGCGAGCGGCGGCTGGCTCATCTTCTATGGCCATGACGTTGCGAACGCGCCCAGTCCCTATGGCTGCACGCCGGACTTGATGCGTCACGCGCTGGAGGCCGCCGGAAAGCGCAGCATGCCGATCGTGACGGTCGCAGAGGCCTTGCGGAGGATTGGGGCGTAGCTCTTCACCTCTCCCGGCTCGCGTCATGGTGATCGCACGTCGGATCGATTTCCCCTGTGGCCATCCTTCGAGACGCCCGCCGTTGGCGGGCCCTCAGGATGAGGATCGAGTGCGCGGCTGTGATCTTCAACGAGTACCGATGCTGCTTAGCCTCATCCTGAGGAGACCGCGAAGCGGTCGTCTCGAAGGACGAGGCGTGCCCTCAGGTCGTGCAAATTGCCATATGCGTTTCCCCCTGCCGCGGGTGGGGAGAGGGAGAAGATGGACTTGCCACGCCCGCGCCAGCATGCGACTGGCCTTGAGACGAATCTCACGGCCTGGTTCCATCCCGCTCATGAATGCCCCCTCCACCGCCCCGCTGCCTGCGCCGGCCGACGGCCGCGATGCGCTGTCGGTGCTGCACTCGGTGTTTGGTCTGCCGGGTTTTCGCGGCGCGCAGGGCGAGATCATCCGCCACGTCACGGGCGGCGGCAATTGCCTGGTGCTGATGCCGACCGGCGGCGGCAAGTCGCTGTGCTATCAACTTCCCTCATTGCTGCGCGAAGGCTGCGGCATCGTGGTGTCGCCGCTGATCGCGTTGATGCGCGATCAGGTCGCCGGACTGATCGAGGCCGGCGTCAACGCTGCCGCGCTGAACTCGTCGCTGACGCCGCAGGAAGCATCCGATATCGAGCGCCGCCTGCTCGCGGGCGATCTCGATCTGCTCTATGTCGCGCCGGAACGCCTGGTCACGCCGCGCTGCCTGTCGCTGCTGGCGCAGGCGAAGGTGGCGCTGTTCGCGATTGACGAGGCGCATTGCGTCTCGCAATGGGGCCATGACTTCCGCCCCGAATATGTCGGCCTCTCCATCATCGCCGAGCGCTTTCCCGAGGTGCCGCGCATCGCGCTGACCGCGACCGCCGACGAGCTGACGCGCAAGGAGATCGTTGCGCGGCTGCAGCTCGCGGATGCGCCGCAATTCGTCTCGAGTTTCGACCGGCCCAACATCCGCTACGAGATCGTCGACAAGCGCAATGCGGTATCGCAGCTGAAGGAGTTCATCCGGGAGCGGCATGCGGGCGATGCCGGCGTGGTCTATTGCCTGTCCCGCAACCGTGTCGAGGAGGTCGCCGCCGCGCTTCAAGACGCCGGCATTGCGGCGCTGCCCTACCATGCCGGGCTCGACGGCAGCGTGCGCTCGCGCAACCAGGATCGCTTTCTCAACGAGGACGGCATCGTCATCGTCGCGACCGTCGCGTTCGGCATGGGCATCGACAAGCCCGATGTGCGCTTCGTCGCCCATCTCGACCTGCCCAAGAGCATCGAGGCTTATTATCAGGAGACGGGCCGCGCCGGCCGCGATGGCGAGCCGTCTGCGGCCTGGATGGCCTATGGGCTCTCGGACATCGTGCAGCAGCGTCGCATGATCGACGAGTCCAGCGCCTCCGACGAATTCAAGCGGGTCTCGATCGGCAAGCTCGATGCGCTGGTTGGCCTTGCCGAAACGCCGCACTGCCGGCGCCGGCGGCTGCTCGCCTATTTCGGCGAGATCGTGATGGGCGAGACCTGCGGCAATTGCGACAATTGCCTGACGCCTCCGAAGATGCGCGACGGCAAGGTGCTGGCGCAGAAGCTGTTGTCCTGCGTCTATCGCACCGGACAGCGTTTTGGCGCGATGCACCTGATCGACGTGCTGGTTGGACGGCTGACCGAGAAGGTGACGCAGTTCGGCCACGACAAATTGTCTGTGTTCGGCATCGGCCGCGAGCTCAACGAAAAGCAGTGGCGCACCGTGCTGCGGCAGCTGGTGGCGATGGGCCATTTGCAGAGCGACAGCGAAGCCTATGGTGCGCTGAAGCTGACGGAGACGGCGCGCGGCGTGCTGCGCGGCGAGACGGACGTGTGGCTGCGCGAGGAAGCGCCCGGCACGCGCATTCGCGCAAGCCGCGGCAAATCCCTCCGCGGCGACCTCGCGCCGGCCGCCGGCGCCCCGCAAGGCGATGTCGATCCCGAACTGCGCGCGCGGCTGCGCTCGTGGCGCTCGGAGATCGCGCGCGAGCGCGGCGTGCCGGCCTATGTGGTACTGCACGATGCCACCATCGACGGCATCGTCCGGGCCTGGCCGACGACGCTCGACGAACTTCGCAACGTGCCCGGCATCGGCGACAAGAAGCTTGAGCATTACGGCGACGAGCTGCTGCAGATCGTCAGGACGCGGTAGGGGCTGGGGGTGCTGCTGCGCCTACCTCTCTCAACACGTCATCCCGGACAAGCACGCCCAAAGCGCGCGCAGATCCGGGATCCATAACCACAGGACGAAGTTGCTGCGTCACGCCGGCAACCACGAGTCTTCGCAAAACTATCGCTGCGGCGTATGGGTCCCGGATCTGCGCTGACGCTTGTCCGGGAAGACACCGATGTGTCAGGCGAGAGCTATGTCCTCACTCACCCATTCCTGAATGCATACGCGTAGCCGTTGAGAGCGGGCGCGCCGCCGAGATGGGCGTAGAGGATCTTTGCGTCCTTCTCGAAATAGCCCTTCTTCGCAAGGTCGATCAGGCCCTGCATCGACTTGCCCTCGTAGACGGGGTCGGTGATCATGCCTTCGAGGCGCGCGCTGAGGCGGATGGCCTCCTTGGTCTCTTCCGACGGCACGCCATAGGCGGGATAGGCGTAGTCCTCGATCAGCACGACGTCGTCGGCGACGAGCTCCTTGCCGAGCTCGACGAGTTCAGCCGTGTTCTGCGCGATCTCGAGCACCTGCGCTTTCGTCTGCGCCGGCGTGAAGGAGGCGTCGATACCGATCACTTTTCGGGCGCGGCCATCGGCGGCGAAGCCGACCAGCATGCCTGCATGGGTGGAGCCGGTCACCGTGCAGACGATGATGTAGTCGAACTTGAAGCCGAGCTCGGCTTCCTGCTTGCGCACCTCCTCGGCGAAGCCGACATAGCCGAGGCCGCCATATTTGTGCACCGAGGCGCCGGCGGGAATGGCGTAAGGCTTGCCGCCCGCGGCCTTCACTTCCTCGATCGCCTGCTCCCAGCTCTTGCGGATGCCGATGTCGAAACCGTCGTCGACCAGGCGCACGTCGGCGCCCATGATGCGCGAGAGCATGATGTTGCCGACGCGGTCATAGACCGCGTCCTCGTGCGGCACCCAGGCTTCCTGCACCAGGCGGCACTTCATGCCGATCTTGGCCGCGACGGCGGCGATCATACGGGTGTGGTTCGACTGCACGCCGCCGATCGAGACCAGCGTGTCGGCGTTGGAGGCGATCGCATCGGGGATGATGTATTCGAGCTTGCGCAGCTTGTTGCCGCCATAGGCGAGGCCGGAATTGCAGTCCTCGCGCTTGGCATAGACCTCGACATTGCCGCCGAGATGTTTCGACAGCCGCTCCAGCTTCTCGATGGGCGTCGGGCCGAAGGTCAGCGGATAGCGCGGAAATTTGTCGAGCTTCATGGGTCATCCCGATTGGTGTTGGTGCCGGCAGCTGCCTAGCATCATGCGAAAGAAATGTGCTCTCGAATGTTGCCCGAATATTGCGCCGTATCTTGCACTAATGGCGTGAGAGGCTGATAATTCTTCCATAATAGTAGCTTGGAATGAAAGTTTCTTTCATGACGTCTCGTCTCGACCGGATCGACCTTAAAATATTGAGATTGCTGCAGAATAACGGCCGGCTCAGCAATGCCGAGCTGGCTGAAACCGTTGCAATCAGCCCCGCCACCTGCCATCGCCGGACCCAGCGCTTGTTCGAGGACGGGTTCATCGCCGCCGTTCGCGCCATGGTGGCGCCGAAGAAAGTAGCGAAGGGCACGCTGGTGATGGTCGGCGTCGTGCTCGACCGCTCGACACCGGAGAGCTTTGCCACCTTCGAGCAGGCGATCGCCAGGCTGAAATTCGTGCTCGATTGCCACCTCGTCGCCGGCGATTTCGACTATTTCCTGAAGATCCGCGTCGGCGACATGGAGGATTTCAACCGCATCCACGGCGAGCAACTCATCGCGCTGCCCGGCGTGCGCCAGACCCGCACCTTCTTCGTGATGAAGGAGGTCATCGACAACGCACCGCTGGAATTTTGAGCGCGGTACACCAAGCGCCCTCGTGCTAGATGGACGTCAGTTTTCAAGGAATCGCCGGATCATGCCGATGGAGCCGCTTCCCTTCCGCCACTCCAATCCGGCCGGGCCGGCCTATCGGCGCGGCTGGGTCAACGAGGCCGTGGCCGCCATCGAGGCCGACCAGTGCCGAACCGCCGACACGCATCTGATCCGGCTGATCGTGCCGGCGCTGTCAGGCATCGACATCTATCTGAAGGATGAATCCACCCATCCGACCGGCAGCCTGAAGCATCGCCTCGCGCGCTCGTTGTTCCTCTACGCGCTCTGCAACGGCCAGATTGCCGAAGGCACACCCGTCATCGAAGCGTCATCGGGATCGACGGCGGTCTCGGAAGCCTATTTCGCAGAGATGATCGGCGTGCCCTTCTATGCCGTGATGCCGCGCACGACCTCGGCGGAGAAGATCGCCGCGATCGAGCATTATGGCGGCAATTGCCACCTGATCGACGATGGCCGCGCGCTCTATGCGGAAGCGGCCGCGCTCGCCGCTCGCCTGAACGGCCATTACATGGATCAGTTCACGTTCGCTGAGCGCGCCACCGATTGGCGCGGCAACAACAACATCGCCGAATCGATCTTCAGCCAATTGCAGGGCGAGCCGCGCCCGCTGCCGGACTGGATCGTGATGGGCGCGGGCACCGGCGGCACCTCGGCCACCATCGGACGATATTTGCGCTATCGCCAGTATCCGACCCGGCTGTGCGTCGCCGATGTCGAGCATTCCGCCTTCTTCGATTGTTTCCGCTCGCAGGACCGCTCCCATGTTTGCGACCACCCGTCGCTGATCGAGGGTGTCGGCCGGCCGCGTTGCGAGCCCTCTTTCGTGCCAGGTGTGGTCGACCGCATGATGAAGATCCCGGATGCGGCCACGATCGCGGCGATGAACGTGTTGTCGCGGCGGCTGCGTCGTCCGGTGGGCGGATCCACCGGCACCAATTTTCTGGCGCTGTGCCGGCTCGCCTCGGAGATGCGCCAGGCGAACGCGATGGGATCGCTGGTGACGCTGATCTGCGATTCCGGCGAGCGCTACCGGCAGACCTATTATGAGCCCGAGTGGCTGAAGGCGCGCGGCCTCGATCCGGCGCCGTTCGAGGCCATCTTGTCGTCGTTCCTTGCGACGGGCGAGCCGCTGACGCTCGCCATCGACGACGTCGCAAATCCCAAAGGCGCGTTCGACGCGCGGGTGCCGCCGCAATAGCTGCGTCCTTCGATCAATCCGCCGACCTGCTTGCCGGTGACGATCTGCGCGCTCATCACGCGTTTGCGGATGCGATCGGCTACCTCAATTGCGCACGGCGTAGAGCGGCGTTCGCACCGTCACCTGATAGGACGGCTTCGGCGTCCAGGCGATCTGTGCGGTGATGCCGAACAGGCGGTTGTCGTTGTCGTCCATGCGATCGAGGTCGAGCCGCAGGATCGGCTGCGTGAAGGACTCGGCCAGCGTCCGGCCCGCCAGCTGCGCCCCGCCGAACGACTGCACGCCGAGGCGCCCGGTGAACTTCCAGTTGCTCGGCCATTGGTAATAGCCGCCGGCATAGAGGATCGTGTTCGACCGGATGCTGGCGAACGGGCTGGCGATGGCGGTGTAGGTATGTTGCAAGCCGGCCAGCCAGCCCCGCGTCTCGTCCTCGTCGAGCGCGTAGTCGAATTCCAGGATGTCGTTGAGCGAATTCGTCATGCCCTGATCGTTCGGCACCGATTGCGTCAGGGTCGATTGCAACGTGATGGTCGGGATCGCGCCGCCATCCTGCCGGTGGAGGTCGGCCTGCACGCCAATATTCCAGCTCGTGATGTCGAACGTCGACCAGCCGCCGCCAATGTCGGTCGTCGTGCCCGTTACGCCGCCATAGAGCGAGACGCGGTCGTTGACGTCGACGGTCAGCGGCAAGTCGACGGCAATCGATTTCGCGGCGGGCAGACCGTTCGACGGCGTTGCGCCTCTGCGCACCGCCAGGGCTTCGAGCGCGGCCGACAGCGACGTCGTGCCGAAACCGAGCCCGAGCGCTCCCGCCGGAACCGACGCATAGGTCGTGCGCAGATCGAGATAGAGGTTCGGGGCCGCAGGCTTCGCCGGTGTGTCCTCCTCATCGTCGGCGGAGAAAGCGGCGCTGGCCGAAATCGTCAGGCAGGTCAGTCCCATCGCGACAGCGCGCAAGGTCGGACGATGCGATGTGCTGTGGGGGGACACGTGACAATCCGACGCGTGGGCCGTGGTGGGCGAAATCGGGTGCTAGATGGAACGTGACCGCTACCGCGGTCAAGCGCTATCCGCAAACCATGGACTGCTTCGAGATGCACGGCTACCTTGTCGTGACTGAACCGACACGCTCGCCGGCCGGAGCAGGCCGGACAATGGAGGACGACAGCCATGACCACGTCACGCCGCATCCTGCTCGCCGGAATGGCAGGGCTCGCCGTCGCTCCGACCGCGGTAGCCGCCGCACCAGCGCCAGTGCGCGATGACACGACGGTTGCCGAAGAACGCTTTGCGCGCATGATTGCCGCCGCGCATGCGCCAGACGTCACCTGCGCCGGCCAGGCCGAACGCTATGCGGACGCACATTGGCCTGACTATGTGATGGCAGCCAGGGCCGTGCTCGACGCGCGCGTGTGATTCGCTCTACTTCTCCACCGCTCGCCGCACCTGTTCGCCGATCTGCGACAGCACGAGCTGCGCCTGCGGCAGGATCGCACCCATGGCGTGGAAATTGTGAACCATGCCGTCGTGGCAGACATGCTCGACGGCGACGCCTGCGGCGAGCAGCTTGCGGGCATAAGCGTTGCCTTCATCGCGCATCGGATCGTACTCAGCTGTGTGGATGATCGCGGTCGGCAGACCGGTGAGCCGTGTGGCGCGCAGAGGAGACACGCGGGGGTCGGCCGTGTCGACGCCGTCAGGCAGATAGTCGGAGAGATCGGCCTCGATCGTGACGCGATCGATCAGATGACCCTCGGCAAAGGCCTCCCGTGAAGGCGAGGTTTCCTCGAAGTCCAGCACCGGGCAGATCAGGCATTGCGCGGCGATGGCGAGCCCGGCGGCCTGCGCCGCCTCCTGGCATACGATCGCAGCGAGCGTTGCACCGGCGGAATCGCCGCCGACCACGAGGCGGTCCGCATCGATGCCGAGCGAGGCGGCCTCGCGCGCAACCCATTCGGTGGCGGCGATGGCGTCGTCGACGGCGGCCGGAAATCTGTGCTCCGGCGCGAGCCGGTAGTCGACCGAGATCAGGCGGCAACCAGTGGCATGCGCCAGCGCCGCCGCGATGCGATCATGCGTGGCGATGCCGCCGGCGACGAGGCCGCCGCCATGAAAGAACACGAAGCCCGGTGCAAGCTCATCGTCATTTGCAGGCGTGTAGAGGCGATAGGGCACCTCGCCGGCACGGCCGGGCAGCATGCCGTCGCGCGTCGTCACATCCGGCGCATCCGCGCGCGCGAACTGCATCAGCTTGGCCAGCGATTGCCGCCGCGCCTCTACGCTCGGCCGGCCTCTCGCCTGCGGCGCAGCCGCGGCCATCATGGTCAACAAGCGCTTTGCGAGTGGATCGAGCGGCATGGCAAACTCCCTATCATTTGCCCTCATTATAGCCTGTTTGGCCTGTTTTACCCTCCGGGGGAGGGTGCTAGTCCGGCAGCAAATCGTTTAGAAATTGGGACAATAGTGCCCGGATATTTCCAAGGGAGGCCTGATATGGCCGAGATCAAGAAGCCGATCGAATATTCGCCGAGCTGGACCTTCTTCGAAGGCAAATGGCACGACGGCAACGTGCCGATCATGGGCCCGCGCACGCACGCGGCCTGGCTCGGCTCGGTGGTGTTCGACGGTGCGCGCGCGTTCGAGGGCGTCGCGCCCGATCTCGATCGTCACGTCGCGCGCGCCAATCAATCCGCGATCAATTTCGGCTTGAAGCCGGTGGTCGATACCGGCACCTGGCTCGGGCTCGCAACCGAAGGCATTGCACGCTTTGCGGCCAATGCCGAGCTCTACGTCCGTCCGATGTATTGGGCGCAGAACGGCTCGGGCGGCGGCGTGCTGTTCGACCCTGAAACCACCAATTGGTGCCTGTGCATCTACGAGGCGCCGATGCCAAAGCCAGTCGGCAACGCCATCACCCTGTCGCCGTTCCGCCGGCCCACCGCCGAATGCGCACCGGTCGAGGCAAAGGCGGCCTGCCTCTATCCGAACAATTCGCGCGCCCTCGCAGAAGCCGCTTCGCGCGGCTTCCAGAACGCGCTGATGCTCGACATGCTCGGCAATGTCGCCGAGTTCGGCAATTCCAACGTATTCATGGCCAAGGACAGCGTGGTCTATACGCCGGCTCCCAACGGGACGTTCCTCAACGGGATCACGCGCCAGCGCGTCATCAACCTGCTTCGCGGCGACGGCATCAATGTGGTCGAGAAGACGTTGCGCTATGCCGATTTCCTTGCCGCCGACGAGATCTTTTCCACCGGCAATTTCGCCAAGGTCGCTCCGGTGATCCGCATCGACGAGCGCGAGCTGAAGCCGGGTCCGCTCTACACCAAGGCGCGAAAGCTCTATTGGGACTTTGCGCATGCGGTGAAGCTGGCGGCGTAGGCTCGCATACGCGCCAGGGACTCCGCTGTCATCGTCCGCGAAGGCGGACGATCCAGTATTCCAGAGGCAGCAGTGATTGACCCGATGGGCCGCGGCGTACTGGATGCCCGCCTGCGCGGGGCATGACACCGACTTTTTAGCCGCGCTTCCGAAACCGGCCGAACTGAAACGCCTGAGTCGAATCCCACGGCGTGTGGTGAACCTCGCTGCGCGTCTCGATCAGTTCGAACTCCGGCCCGAGCTCTGCCGCAAGGCTGGCGCTGTCATGGCGCTGCACCGGCAGGCCGCTGCATTTCTCCGGACCGTCGGGCGCAAACGTCGCGATGATGACGTGGCCGCCGGGCGCAACCGCAGACCGCAGGCGTGCGACGTAAGCCGCCCTGTCGCGCGGGTCAGTCAGGAAGTGAAACGCGGCGCGGTCGTGCCAGACCTCGTAGGTCTTCGCCGGCTGCCATGTGGTGGCGTCGGCAACGATCCAGTCGACCATCGAAGCGGCTCCGCCGAGTCGCTGCTTCGCCGCATCAAGCGCATTGGCAGAAAGATCCAGCACGGCGACGTCGCGATATCCCTGCTGCAAGAGAGCGTCGACCAGCCGTGACGCGCCGCCGCCGATATCGATGATGGCGGCGGCATGATCCCCCGTGGCCGCGCGGATCATCTCGAGCGAGATCGCCGGGCTGTCCTGAAACCAGCTGACTTCCGCCTCGCCCTTGGTGGCGTAGACATGCTCCCAATGGGTGCTTCGGTCGGACATCGCGTATCCTCCGGCGCCTGACGCCAGGGGCAAAAGGAGGACCTATTCGTCCTTCTTCGACATCCGCTCCAGGCGTTCCTGCATTTCCTTCATCTGCTGGCGCAGATCGTCGATGTTGCTGTCCTTCGGCGTCTCCGTGGTCGCGTCGGACTCGGGCTCAGCTGACGTCGCCGAGCGCGGCGGGACGAAGGGCTTGAACATCGAGAAGGTCTGCTGGAACAGCTCCATGTTCCGGCGGACTTGTTCTTCCAAAGGAGCAAAAGGAGTGCCGGACAGCGTGTTGGCGATCTGCTTGCGGAACTTCTCTTGCTCCTGGGTCAGGGTCGCGATCGACTGCTCCAGATATTTCGGCACCACCATCTGCATGCTGTCGCCGTAGAAGCGGATCAGCTGGCGCAGGAAGGTGGTCGGGAGCAGGTTCTGGCCGGCCTTGTTCTCCTGCTCGAAGATGATCTGGGCGAGCACCGAGCGGGTGATGTCGTCGCCGGACTTGGCGTCATAGACCAGGAAATCCTCGCCTTCCTTGACCATCGCGGCGAGGTCTTCCAGCGTCACATAGGTGCTCGTTCCGGTGTTATAGAGCCGGCGGTTCGCGTATTTCTTGATGGTGGTGGGTTGGTCTGATTTCGCCATGGGCTCTCACTTGCAAGCGCGGAGAACGGGAACCCGACGGGCAATGCCGCAGGGCGGGAAGAGTACGCAACGCAACAAAATAAGCATTTTCAAAGGGGTCACGCTACCGTTTTGTGCGGCACGGTTAATCGCGGAGCAAAATCTTGCTTGCGAAAGCGCCAAGAACGCTATTTTGAATGCGTTGCGGTATGAATTCGGTCGCCGGCCGATTGACATGCCTCAACGACGTTAACAGGATGGCTCACGAGACTGGCGAGCCTTTTCGTAAAGCCCCGCCCTGCCCCCTTTAAAGAACCTCAAGCCTCAGGAGATGCCCATGTCAGACGATGTCGTCATCGTCAGCGCCGCCCGCACCCCGGTCGGAAGCTTCAACGGAGCGTTCGCGACCCTTCCCGCCCACGATCTTGGCGCGATCGCCATCAAGGCCGCGCTGGAGCGCGGTGGCATCGAGCCTGGCCGGGTCTCGGAAGTCATCATGGGCCAGATCCTGACCGCTGCCCAGGGCCAGAACCCGGCTCGTCAGGCCTCGATCGCCGCCGGCATCCCGGTGGAGAGCCCGGCTTGGGGCGTGAACCAGCTTTGCGGCTCGGGCCTGCGCACGGTTGCACTCGGCTACCAGGCGCTACTCAACGGCGATTCCGAGATCGTGGTCGCCGGCGGCCAGGAATCCATGAGCATGGCCCCGCACGCCCAGTATCTGCGTGGCGGCGTCAAGATGGGGCCCGTCGAGTTCATCGACACCATGATCAAGGACGGTCTGTGGGATGCCTTCAACGGCTACCACATGGGCAACACCGCCGAGAACGTCGCGCGGCAGTGGCAGATCACCCGCGCCCAGCAGGACGAGTTCGCGGTCGCCTCGCAGCAGAAGGCCGAGGCGGCGCAGAAGGCCGGCAAGTTCAACGACGAGATCGTCCCCGTCACCATCAAGACCCGCAAGGGCGATGTCGTCGTCAGCGCCGACGAATATCCGCGTCATGGCGCTACCCTCGACGCGATGGCCAAGCTCCGACCCGCCTTCGAGAAGGAAGGCACGGTCACCGCAGGCTCTGCGTCCGGCATCAATGACGGCGCTGCCGCCGTGGTGCTGATGACCGCCAAGCAGGCGGCCAAGGAAGGCAAGAAGCCGCTCGCGCGAATCGTCTCCTGGGCGCAGGCCGGTGTCGATCCCAAGATCATGGGTTCCGGCCCGATCCCGGCTTCGCGCGCCGCGCTCAAGAAGGCCGGCTGGAATGTCGGCGATCTCGATCTGATCGAGGCCAACGAGGCCTTCGCGGCCCAGGCCTGTGCCGTCAACAAGGACCTCGGCTGGGACACCTCCAAAGTCAACGTCAATGGCGGCGCGATCGCGATCGGCCATCCGGTTGGTGCGTCCGGCGCACGCGTGCTGGTGACGCTGCTGCACGAAATGCAGAAGCGCGATTCGAAGAAGGGCCTCGCCACGCTGTGCATCGGTGGCGGCATGGGCATCGCGATGTGCATTGCGCGTGACTGACGATAGCTGACGTGTAGCTTACGCGCAGTTTGCGCGTGCGCTGCACACGTCAGTGAGTGCGTTGCACGCGACTAAAAAGGCAGCGGTTGCGAATCAAATATTCTTCGCAATCGCGCAGGCCTCGACTAAATACAAACGCCCGGCTCAACGCCGGGCGTTTTGTTCTTGATGTCCGTCAAACCAACCGCATAATCCAACGTTAAAAACGATCGCTTCAGAAACGTCCGAGAGTCCAAGGGAAGGATACGATATGGCACGTGTTGCATTGGTCACGGGTGGTACGCGGGGCATTGGTGCTGCGATCAGCAAGGCACTGAAGGCGGCCGGGTATAAGGTTGCGGCGAGCTATGCCGGCAACGACGCGGCGGCGGAGAAGTTCAAGACCGAGACCGGCATTGCCGTCTACAAATGGGACGTCAGCAGTTTCGACGCCTGCGCCGAAGGCGTGAAGAAGGTCGAGGCTGATCTCGGGCCGATCGAGGTGCTCGTCAACAATGCCGGCATCACCCGCGACACCGCCTTCCACAAGATGACGCTCGAGCAGTGGAACGCCGTCATCAACACCAATCTCGGTTCGCTGTTCAACATGACGCGCCAGGTCATCGAGGGCATGCGTGCGCGCAAGTTCGGCCGCATCATCTCGATCTCGTCGATCAACGGACAGAAGGGGCAGTTCGGTCAGGTCAACTATTCCGCGGCCAAAGCCGGCGATATCGGCTTCACCAAGGCGCTCGCGCTGGAGAATGCCAAGGGCGGCATCACCGTGAATGCGATCTGCCCCGGCTACATCAACACCGAAATGGTGCAGGCGGTGCCGAAAGACGTTCTGGAGAAAAACGTGATCCCGCAGATCCCGGCCAACCGGCTCGGCGAGCCCGAAGAGATCGCGCGTGCGGTCGTGTTCCTCGCCGCCGACGAATCCGGTTTCATCACCGGCTCGACGCTGACGGTCAACGGCGGCCAGTACATGGTGTGATGCGATCGCATCACGCGGGCTGATATTTCCCACATCGTCATGCCCGGGCTTGTCCCGGGCATCCACGGCCTTACAACAGCCGTCGCCACGAAGAACGTGGATGGCCGGGACAAGCCCGGCCATGACGGAAACATTGGGCCGATGACTCCCCGTACCGCCACACTGATCGGATTGACCGCGATCCTGATGTGGTCGCTGCTTTCGGTCATGACGGTGGCAACCGGAAAGATCCCGGCGTTTCAGCTCGCCGCAATGACGTTCGCGATCGGCGGCTTGGTCGGCCTGCTCACCTGGATCGGCCGCGGCGATGCGGCGAAAAGCCTGCGTCAGCCGCTCGTCGTCTGGGTCGTGGGCGTCGGCGGCCTGTTCGGCTATCACGCGCTGTATTTCCTCGCACTCCGCTTCGCGCCGCCGGCCGAGGCCGGCCTTCTGAACTACATGTGGCCGCTCTTGATCGTGCTGTTCTCGTCGTTCCTGCCCGGCGAGCGCCTCGCCTTGCATCACATCGTCGGCGCCGTGCTCGGCCTCGTCGGCACTGTGCTGCTGTTCGCCGGCAACACGAGCGGGTTTGCGCCGGGGGCGGTACCGGGATTGATCGCAGCCTTCATCGCCGCGTTCGTCTGGGCAACCTATTCGGTGCTGTCGCGCCGGCTGAAGGCGGTGCCGACGGATGCCGTTGCGGGCTTCTGCCTTGCCACCGCCGTGCTGGCCGCGCTGATGCATGGCCTTCTTGAAATCACGGTGTGGCCGGAGACCACGCTGCAATGGCTCTCCGTGACCGCGCTCGGCATCGGCCCCGTCGGTGCCGCATTCTACGCCTGGGACATCGGCATGAAGCGCGGCGACATCCGCGTGCTCGGCGCCGCCTCCTATGCCACGCCGCTGCTCTCGACCGGCTTCCTCATCGCCGCCGGCTTTGCCAAGGCCAGCGCCAACATCGCGATTGCCGCGATCCTGATTGCCGGCGGTGGCCTGATCGCGGCCAAGGACATGGTGCTGAGGAAGCGATGATGCGCTCGATCGCGGTCCCGCTGACGGTGTTGGTCGGACTCGTCTGCGCGAGCGCTTCGGCGCAAGTCGGCGCATCCCCTGAGATCTTTACGGGCATGCATCGGAACGAGAGCATCGTTGGCCGTCCCGAGACGGCGACGATAACCGACGGAAAATCCTTCATCCAACTGACGGAAGAGCAGTATCGAGCCGGTAATTATCGGCCGGCTTACGAAACGCTTCCGACCAGGATTGTTCGTCGACTGCCCGTGCGGAAAGACAGCAAGGAATAGGTTGCCGATGGCGCGAGAGTGGCGGTCGATGGGTCTGGTTTGAGCTACGGCTCCCAGCCCTGCGGTGCGAGCTCGAAGCCTGCGAACTCGAACGCGGGCGCGACGGTGCAACCGACCAGCGTCCACTCGCCCGTGGTTTGCGCCATCTGCCATGCATGGGCCGGCACGATGGCCTGCGGCCGCTCGCCGCCGGCGAGGTCGGTGCCGAGCCGCACCTCGTGCTGGGAGCAGCCGTCATGGGCGATGCGCAGCATCAAGGGGCTGCCGGCATAATAATGCCAGGTCTCGACCGCATCGACGCGATGCCAGTGCGAGCGTTCGCCGCGTGCGAGCAGGAAGTAGATCAGGGTCGAGCGCGAACGGCCGTTGGCGTCCGTCATCTGGTCGCGAAACGTCTCGCGATAATGGCCGCCCTCGGGATGCGGCCGCAGTTCAAGGCGAGCGATGATCTCGGCTGCGGTCGGCATCGAACCCCGTCAGGACTTGTGTGTCAGGATTTATTCTTGCGCTCGCGCAGCTCGCCGAACACGGCAGCGGCATCCGCGCCCTTCATGTGCAGCCTGGCTGCGATCTGTGGCTCGTCGGCCCGCAGGAACACGTTGGCCCGCTTCTCGTCGCCAAGCAGGGTGGGGATGGTCGCCTTGTTCTCGGCCCGGAGCTTCGCCACCTCCGCCGCGCGCGCTTGGAGCGCCGCATTGTCGGGATCGACGGTCAGCGCGAACTTGACGTTGGAGGCCGTGTATTCGTGGCCGCAATAGAGCTTGAAGTCGTCGGGCAGGGCGCGCAGCTTCAGGAGAGAATCCCACATCATCGGGTAGGTGCCCTCGAACACGCGCCCGCAACCGATCGAGAACAGCGTGTCGGCCGCGAACACCGTCTTCTCGGTGTCGAACACGTAGGAGACATGGTCGAGCGTGTGGCCGGGCGTCTCCAGGACGCGCGCCAGCAGATTGCCGATCTTGACCACGTCGGCGTTGGCGACGCGCAGGTCGACGTTCGCGATCCCGGTGGTCTTGTCGTGCGGCGCGACGACGCGGCAATTGTATTTCCGCTTGAGTTCAGCGACCCCGCCGACATGATCGCCGTGATGATGGGTGATCAGGATGTCGGTGAGCTGCCAACCCTCGCGCTCCAGCGCCTTCATAATGGGGCCGGCCTCGGGCGCGTCGACCGACGCCGTCGCCTTGGTTTCCACATCGTGGATCAGATAACCGAAATTGTCGTTTAAACAGGTGAAAGTACGAATTTCGGCGGCCATGTCATCTCCATCGGGCTCAGCCCCGCCAGACAAATATGGCGTTAACGTTGCGCAGGCAATGCAATATTCCGCGCGCAGGCCAAGCCTTACGCATGTTACATTCCGGTCATGACCATCGACGTCGTCGACCTCCGCGAGTTCTATTCCCGTCGCCTCGGGATTGTGGCGCGACAAATGATCAATCGCGGCATCAGGGAGCGCTGGCCGGGCGCGCAGGGCCAGCGCGTGCTCGGCCTCGGCTATCCAACGCCCTATCTGGGGTTGTTCCGCGAAGATGCCGAGCGATGCATCGCCTTCATGCCGGCGGCCCAGGGCGTCCTGAAATGGCCGACGGGGCGACCGGCGCTGGCCTCGCTGGTCGACGAATTCTCGCTGCCGCTTCCCGACGCCGCGGTCGACCGCATCCTGCTGGTCCACGCGCTGGAGATGTCGGACGATCCGGCCGCGCTGCTGCGCGAGGTGTGGCGCGTGCTGTCGCCCTCGGGCCGCGTGATCGCGGTGATCCCGAACCGGCGTGGGGTGTGGACCCGCACCGACAGCACGCCGTTCGGTCACGGCCGGCCCTATTCGCGCTCGCAGATCACCGATCTCTTGCGCCAGACCTGGTTCACGCCGACCGCATGGGGCGAGGCGTTGTTCATGCCGCCCTATGCCGGTGGCTGGGTGCTGAAATCGGCACAGATGTGGGAGCGCGCCGGTGCGGCGCTGTCGCTGCCTTTTGCCGGCGTGCACATCGTCGAGGCCACCAAGCAGGTCTATCGTGCGATTCCCGCCAAGCGCGAACGGGCGCGGCTCATTCCCTCGCTGGCCAAGCCCGTGCTGGTGCCGTCCTCGACGGTGACGCGCGGCTGAAAACGAATCGTCCCGGCGAGACCGGGACGATTGCAGTTCACAAAGTCAGAAAAAGCCTATTCGCCGGGGGTGACTTCATCGCTGGAGGCGGCCGGAGCTGCCTCGCGCTCGGGGCGCGGACCATGCGGCCGGCGCCGCCGGCGCGGAAACCGTTCGCCACCGCCGCCGCCGCCACCTTCGAAGCCGGGCTGGCCGCCACTTGCGCCGACATTCACTTGCGGCTGCGGGCCGGTGATGAAGGACGGCAGGCGATCGACGCTGCCGGTATCGGCGATGACGGGCTGCGGCTGGTTCGCCGGCAGCGGCTGCGGCTGATATTGCGGCTGCGGACGATGATCGCGTTCGCGGTGCTCGCGCGGCTGCTGGTCGCGCTGATAGGGCTGCTGCTGGTTGTCGCGTTGCTGATGATCACGCTGGTGATGATCGCGCTGGCCGTCGCGGTCGCGCACGAAAGGCTGCTGCGGCGGCTGCGGGACGAAGCCCGGCTCCTGGCCGAAATTCGAGAAATTCTCGCCGTCGTCTTCGCCGTCGTCGCCATGGCTGCTGATAGGCTCGTCGCCGCGCGGCTGCTGGTTCTGGCGGAATTGCTCCTGGGCCGCCGCGATCAGGCGGAAATAATGCTCGGCATGCTGGTAGTAGTTCTCCGCCGCAACGGGGTCGCCGGAGGAGCGCGCGTCGCGCGCAAGTTGAAGATACTTTTCGGCGATGTGCGAGGCGGTGCCGCGGATCTTGATATCGGGTCCGTTGGACTCGTAGACCCGGGTCATCGGGTTCTGGCTGCGCCGGTTGTTGTTGTTGTTATTATTGTTGCGGTTGCGCATCCGCTGCTTGTTCTGACCGTTTCTCATGTCCTGCCTTTAATTCCAGCCCTAAAGGTTGCACGCATTACTGATTGCTAGGAGTGACCTGGTGACAGCGGTTTCACGTCGCACGCGCGCACCGCGCGCAAGAGCGGATCAAACCCTGCCGATGTTCGTCGACCGTCGCGCTCAACAAGGACGCGTTCCCCACCCGCCAGCATTGATCGCCAGCGAATCCATTCATTTTGCTTGCCGAAACAAGCCCAGCGGTGTTGCGTAAGTCTTCAAGCGCAATATCAGGCTTTCGTTCACGTTGCGGTCGGAGAGCAGCGCAGCTCCACTGGCTATCGCGCTTCACAGGACCTGCGGCTTGGAACCTGTAATCAGTAAAGCCCTCGCCCGAGAGCCCGGCTTTCACCCGCAAGTCTGCGGGGCCGGCACCGATGTGTTGATCGGAACGTAGTCGTTCCCAAGGGATATTCCAAGAGCTTTTTGCAAGCCAATCCGGCTTTTATGGGGGCATTTTTCGGGCCGAAACGGCCCGCGGAATGCCCGCCAGGTCGGCCTTGGGTGGCCTGTCCATCGTTAACGCCGCTGTCGCCATAAGGGTTTCAATATTTCTCGCCTGGCCCTGTCCGGCCTCGACGATCAGCGCGCCGCCGGGAGCGAGGCGCTCGCTCGCCTGCGGGATCAGGGCGCGGTAGGCGTCGTATCCGTCATTGCCGCCATCGAGCGCCAGATGCGGATCGTGCTCGCGCACCTCGACGCTCAGTGTCGGAATTTCGGCCGAGGGGATATAGGGCGGGTTCGACACGATGAGGTCGAACGGGCCGCGCAGCGCTGACGCATAGGAGCAAGCGACGAAAGCCGCGCGGCCGCCGAGGCCGAGAGCGGCGGCATTGTCACGCGCCGTGTTGAGCGCAGTCAGGCTGACATCGGTGCCGATGCCGAACGCATCGGGAATTTCGTGCAGCAGCGCGAGCAGGATCGCGCCCGATCCGGTGCCGATGTCGGCGATGCGCGGAGGCTGTGCCGCTTTCCGCTCGCGGAGGATCTCGAGCGCAAGCTCGACCACGGTCTCGGTATCGGGGCGGGGGACCAGGGTTGCTTCCGACAGACGAAACGGCAGGCCCCAGAATTCACGTGTGCCGAGAATGCGCGCCACCGGCTCGCCGGCGATGCGGCGCTGTGCATGCTGGGTGAGCCGCGACGCCTCGGCTTCCGTGAGCGGCCGGGCGGCTTGCGCAATCAGGCCGGTCAGATCGAGGCCGAGGACCGCGCCGAGCAGGATGCGGGCGTCAAGCTCGGCCTCTTCGACGTGTGCCGATCTCAATTGCGCGGCCAGCGCGCGCCGCGCGCTTTCGATGGATTGTCCGGAGAAGGAGTTGCCCACGCGCTACGCCGCCGCGCCTTGTGCGGCGAGCTGCGCGGCCTGGTGCTCGGTGGTCAGCGCGTCGATCAATTCGCCGAGCGCTTCGCCCGCGATCACCTGCGGCAGCTTGTAGAGCGTCAGATTGATGCGGTGGTCGGTGACGCGGCCTTGCGGAAAATTGTAGGTGCGGATGCGCTCGGAGCGGTCGCCGGAGCCGACCTTCTCCTTGCGTTCGGCCGACCGCGCGGCGTCGACGCGCTGCCGCTCGGCGTCGTAGATGCGTGAGCGCAGGATGTTCATGGCCGAGGCGCGGTTCTTGTGCTGCGAGCGGCTGTCCTGCATCATCACCACGATGCCGGTCGGGATGTGGGTGATGCGGATCGCCGATTCGGTCTTGTTGACGTGCTGGCCGCCCGCGCCTTGCGCGCGCATGGTCTCGATGCGCAGATCGTCGTTCTTGATGTCGACGTCGACGTCCTCGACCTCCGGCAGCACCGCGACCGTCGCCGCAGACGTGTGGATGCGTCCCTGCGTCTCGGTGTCGGGCACGCGCTGGACGCGATGCACGCCGGATTCGAACTTCAGCTTGGAGAACGCGCCGCGGCCCTGCACCTCAGCGATGATTTCCTTGTAGCCGCCGACGGTGCCTTCGCTGGCCGAGATCACCTCGACCTTCCAGCCCTGCAAGCTGGCGAAGCGTTCGTACATCCGGAACAGGTCACCGGCAAACAGCGAGGCCTCGTCGCCGCCGGTGCCGGCACGGATTTCCAGCACCACGTTGCGATCGTCCATGGCGTCCTTGGGCAGGAGCGCGACGCGGATCTTCTGGACCAGCTCCTCGATCTTCGGTGCGAGCTCGTCGCGTTCGGCTTCCGCCATGCCGCGCATCTCGGCGTCGGTTGCGGGATCGGCGATCAGCGCCTCGGTGTCGGCGAGCTCCTTGACGGCGGAACGATAGGCCTTCACCGCTTCGATCAGCGGCGTGATCTCGGCGAGCTCGCGCGTGATCTGCACGTAGCGTTCGGAGGCGAGCTGCCCCAGCGATTCGGCCTCGAGCGAGGCATGATGTGCGAGCAGCACGTCCAGTTTGGCTTCGGGGAGTGACGACATCGGTTCAGTCTCAAATGGCGGAAGGAGGCGAGGCGGCAGGAAGCGGCGACAGGCCCGCTACAAGGCCAGGCCTTCGGCCTCGGCGAATTCCGTCAGCTTCTGCCGGATCGAGACGCTGCCTGCCGGGGCGTCCAGCAGGGGACCGAGCATGGCTTCGGCCTTCTTCGCGTCGAGATCGATCACCATGGCCTTGACCGGGCCGAGTGCGGTCGCCGACAGCGACAGCGAGCGGTAGCCCAGCGCAATCAGCGCCAGCGCCCCGATCGGCTTGGATGCCATCTCGCCGCAGAGCGAGAGCGACTTCTTCGCCGCATGGCATTTTTGCGAGATCTGGCGCAGCGCGCGCAGGATCGGCGCCGACATGGTGTCGAAGCGCTCGGAGACCTTGGCATTGCCGCGATCGACCGCGAACAGGAACTGGAACAGATCGTTGGAGCCGACCGAGATGAAGTCGACTTTCCGCAAGAGCTCGTCGAGCTGATAGAGCAGGGCTGGCACCTCGACCATGGTGCCGATGTCGATTCGTTCAGGCAGCGTGTGGCCGTGCTGGCGCAGATAGGTGAGCTCGCGCTCGACCAGTGCCTTGGCCGCATCGAATTCGGCGACCTCCGAGATCATCGGGAACATGATGCGTAGCGCGCGGCCGCCGCCGGCGCGCAGCAGCGCGCGAATCTGGCCGCGCAACAGGCCTGGGCGATCGAGCCCGAGCCTGATCGCGCGCCAGCCGAGCGCGGGATTTTCCTCGATCACGGCTTCCATATAGGGCAGCGCCTTGTCGCCGCCGATGTCGAGGGTGCGGAAGGTGACGGGCTTGGTGCCGGCGGCATCCAGCACAGTGCGATAGAGCGCCAGCTGGTCGCTGGTGCGCGGCAGGCTCTGGCCCACCATGAATTGCAGCTCAGTGCGGAACAGGCCGATGCCGGCGCTGCCGGTGTCCTCGATATGCGGCAGGTCGATGGCGAGGCCAGCGTTGATCATCAGCTCGACCTTCTGGCCGTCCTTGGTGACGCAGGGCAGGTCGCGCAGCGCCAGATATTGCGCCTGGCGGCGGGCGCGGAAGCGCACGCGCTCGGCGAAGGCCGCCTCGACCTCCTGAGAGGGCCGCACATAGATCGAGCCGGAGGTGCCGTCGACGATGATGGCGTCGCCGGGATCGGCGATGCCGGGCGCGTTTGGCACCTCGCCGACCGCGGGAATGCCGAGCGCGCGCGCCACGATCGAGACGTGGGAGTTGGCGGTGCCTTCCTCCAGCACGATGCCGCGCAGGCGCTTGCGGTCGTAGTCGAGCAGCGCCGCCGGGCCCATTGCGCGCGCGATGACGATCGCGTTATCGGGCAGCTGCTCGCGCGAGGGGGCGTGGTCCTGGCCGACCAGCTGCCGCATCAGGCGGTAGCCGAGATCCTCGAGATCGTGCAGCCGGTCGCGCAAGTAAGGGTCGGTCGAGCGCAGCATGCGCGCGCGGGTGTCGGACTGCACGCGCTCGACCGCGGCTTCCGCGGTGAGGCCGGTGGCGACCGCCTCGTGCAGCTTGTGCGACCAGCCCTGGTCGTTGGCGAACATGCGGTAGGCTTCCAGCACCTCGCGATGCTCGCCGCCCTCGGCGACGTCGCCGCGCTCCAGCATGCGGTCGAGATCGGCGCGCAGCTTGGCGAGCGCGGTGTCGAGCCGCTTGATCTCCTTCGGCAGGTCCTCGGCGATGTAGTCCTTGATGACGACGCGCGGCTCGTGCAGCACGACATGGCCGAGTGCGATACCCTCCGACAGGATGGCGCCGACCTTCTGCGCGGAATGGCGCGCCGCCGGTTCCTGGCCCGGCTGGGCCAGCGCCGAGAGCTCGCCGGAGGCGATCAGCTCCGCCAGCACCATCGCGGTGGTCTGCAGCGCCTCGAGCTCTTCCTCGACGTAATTGCGCTTGGCGCGGTTCTGCACCACCAGCACGCCGAGCGTGTTGCCGGCGCGCAGGATCGGCACGCCGAGGAACGAGTGGTAGATTTCCTCGCCGGTCTCGGGGCGGAACGAGAAGGCCGGATGGCTCTGCGCATCGTTCAAATTGAGCGGCGTCGCCTCGCTGGCGACGAGACCGACCAGGCCCTCATGGGCGCTCAGCACGGTGTGGTGCACTGCCTCGCGGTTGAGACCTTCGGTGGCGTAGAGCTCCAGGGTGTTGTCGATGCGTAGCACATAGACCGAGCACACCTCGGCCACCATGTTGGCGGCGATCAGCACCACGATCTTGTCCAGCCGCTCCTGGGCCGAGACCTGCTCCGCCATGGTCTCGCGGAGCCGTCTCAACAAGACGCGGGGACCTCCCGACGCGCTCCGCATGTACCGTCAATCTCCTCCGTCTGCCGGGGCCGAAAGGGGCCGCGGCTGCTCGCCCAGTATCCAGAAAAACAACAAGTTTGCTCGTCCGGCGCCGGCTCAGGCGGTTGCCTGAGCCGAATCAGCACCGCCTGAACTGGGGCACAGTTTCTGGCAGCCCACCCTGTTCGCCGTATAGCGAATTGGGGCTTGTTTTGCCAAGCAAAACGCCTGCCAAACGCGAAAGTGTGGACACCTCAGCGTTTGCTGCGGCCGCTAAGAGAAAATTCGTCTAGGCCTGATCGAGACCGTAGAGCGTGTGTAGCGTGCGCACCGCAAGCTCGGTATAGGCGGTGTCGATCAAAACCGAGAATTTGATCTCGGAGGTTGTAATGGCCCGGATGTTGATATTCCGTCCCGCGAGGGCCGAGAACGCCTGGGCAGCGACGCCGGCGTGGCTGCGCATGCCGCTGCCGATCACCGAGATCTTGGCGACGTCGGTGGCGGTATCGAGCCGCGCATAACCGATTTTGCCCTTGGCGGCGGTAATCGTGTCCTTGGCGCGGGTATAATCGGCCGCCGGCACCGTGAAGGTGAGGTCGGTGGTCTTGCCGTCCTCGGAGACGTTCTGCACGATCATGTCGACGTTGATGTTGGCATCCGCCAGCGGGCCGAAGATCGACGCCGCAACGCCCGGCTTGTCCTCGATCTGGCGCACCGAGATCTGGGCCTCGTCCTTGGAGAAAGCGATACCGGTGACGACGTGGCTTTCCATGATCTCCTCCTCGCTGCAGATCAGCGTGCCGGGCGGCTGGTTGGCATGCGGGTCGATATCCTCGGGCTTGTCGAAGCTCGAACGGACGAAGATCGGCATGTTGTGGACCATGCCGAGTTCCACGGAGCGGACCTGGAGCACCTTGGCGCCCTGGGAGGCCAGTTCCAGCATGTCTTCGAACGCGATCTTGTCGAGCCTCTTGGCCTTCGGCACGATTCGCGGGTCGGTCGTGTAGACGCCGTCGACGTCGGTATAGATATCGCAGCGATCGGCCTTGACGGCGGCGGCAATTGCCACGGCCGAGGTATCGGAGCCGCCGCGGCCGAGCGTGGTGATGCGGTTGGTCTTGGGCTCGATGCCCTGGAAGCCGGCGATGACCGCGACCTCCTTGCGCTCCCTGAAGCGCTTGATGATCTCGCTGCCGTCGATGTCCTCGATCCGGGCCGAGGCGTGGGCGTCGCTGGTCTTGATCGGGATTTGCCAGCCCTGCCAGGAGCGGGCCTGGATGCCCATGCCCTGGAGCACGATGGCAAGCAGGCCGGACGTCACCTGCTCGCCTGAGGCGACCACGGCGTCGTATTCGCGCGCGTCGTGCATCGGCGAGGCCTCGGTGCACCAGGCCACCAGCTCGTTGGTCTTGCCGGACATCGCCGAGACCACCACGGCCACTTCATGGCCGGCGTCGACCTCACGTTTCACATGGCGTGCGACGTTGCGGATACGTTCGATGTTGGCGACGGATGTGCCGCCGAATTTCATCACGAGGCGGCTCATGACGACGCGTGCATTCCCTCATAAGGATCAGTATGGTGAGCCGCATCGGACTGGGCCTCGCGACACCGACCGCGCGTATACAGAGCGGCGGGGCCGGGGGCAAGCGGGTTCCTGCGGGGGCGGGCTCGATGTCTGGCTTGGGGGTAATGGGTTAACCGGGATCATGGCGCGTTATATCGACGAGATTCTTCAGCCCGGCGAGAAGGTGCTGTATTCGACCAATGCGCACTGGATCTTCTATTTTCCGGCCATTGTGGCCTGGATCGTGGCTCTGGCTCTGTTCGTCCTGTCCCGGCAAACCGTGGTCGAAGGGCTCGTCCTGCTCTGCCTTGTCGGCTCCGGCCTCGTGGCTTTGGCGGCCCTCTATTGGACCGTGAAGGGCTGGTTCCATCGCTTCACCACCGAGACCGACGTCACCAACCTCAGGGTCGTGCACAAGACCGGCTTCATCAAGCGCCGCACCTTCGAGATGGCGCTGGACAAGGTCGAGAGCGTCGACGTCGATCAGACGATTCTTGGACGTATTCTCAACTACGGCGACGTGACGATTCGCGGCGTCGGGGAGGGGATCGAGACGATCAAGACGATCGCCTCGCCGCTCGCTTTCCGTAGTTCGATCACCACGCGGTAGGACCGCGCGTAACCATGAGCATGCAGCAAGATACTTCCCCAACCGCCCAGCCGGGCTCGACCGTCGACGCCGCCGAGATCGCGAAATTCTCAAAACTCTCGGCGGAGTGGTGGGACCCCAACGGCAAGATGGCGCCGCTGCACCGGATCAACCCGCTGCGGCTCGGCTATATCCGCGATGCCGCCTGCCGCAAGTTCGAGCGCAACGTGCGCAGCCTCAACTGTCTCGCCGGCTTGCGCGTGCTCGACATCGGCTGCGGCGCCGGCCTCTTGTGCGAGCCGCTGTCGCGTCTCGGCGCGCAGGTTATCGGCGTCGACCCTTCCGCGAGCAACATCGCCGCGGCGAAGCTGCACGCCGACAAGGGCCATCTCGCCATCGACTACCGCTGCACCACGGTGGAGGAGATCGATCCGCGCGAGCGTTTCGACATCGTGCTGGCGATGGAAGTGGTCGAGCACGTCGTCGATGTCGGCGTCTTCCTGAAACGCTGCGCCGCGATGCTGAAGCCGAACGGCCTCATGGTGGTCTCGACGCTGAACCGCAACTGGAAGAGCTTTGCGCTCGCCATCGTCGGCGCCGAATACGTCCTGCGCTGGCTGCCGCGCGGCACCCACGAGTGGAACAAGTTCGTCACCCCCGACGAACTGACGAAATACCTGCTCGACAACCGCCTCGTCATCACCGAGCAGACCGGTGTCGTCTACAGCCCCTTCGCCGACAAATGGACCCTCTCGTCGGACATGGACGTCAACTACATGGTGGTGGCCGAAGCGATGGTGTGAGCGCGGCGTGACTGAGCGAGTTCTCACTTCCCGGGCGGTGTCGTCCCTGCGAAAGCAGGGACCCATACCGCGGAAGCTATCGGTGAATAGACGGTGTGAGATGCTCGGGGCGGCAGTGTCCGCAAAACTGCTCCCTGGGGTAATGGGTCCCTGCGTTCGTGCGCAATTGCGCACTAGGCAGGGACGACAGCGGAGTTTGTTGCGAGAGCATCGCACCCATGACATCCGCGTGATTGACCTGCTTGAGCGCTAGCGGCACGTTGGCCCAAGATCCCTTCCTAATCCACATTTCCCATGTTCACTGTCGCCAGCCTCTGGATTCCCTTCACCATCATCGCTGCGCTCGGGCAGGTCGCGCGCAATGCGATGCAGCGGTCGTTGACGAAGCCGCTGGGGACGTGGGGTGCGACCAATATCCGCTTCCTGTTCGGCTTCCCGTTTTCGGTGCTGTTTCTCGGCGTGGTGCTGATCGCGACCGGCGACCGTCTCGGCATGCCGCCGGCCGTGTTCTGGCCGTGGCTGCTGCTGGGGGCGCTCAGCCAGATCGTCGCGACGGGTCTGATGCTGCTCGCCATGAACGACCGCTCCTTCGTGGTGACGACGGCGTACCTCAAAACCGAAGCGATCCAGACCGCGATCTTTGGTTTCGTCTTCCTCGGCGATCACCTCACCTGGCTGAAGGTGCTGGCGATCGTGATTGCGACGATCGGCGTCGTCATCACCGCGCTCCGCCCTGGCGGCGAGAAGAGCTTTGCGGAGCTGAAGCCCACCATCACCGGCCTCGTTGCGGCGGCGGCCTTCGCGCTCTCCGCGGTCGGTTTTCGCGGCGCCATCATCAATGTGCCAGGCGTGTCCTTCGTGACCGCGGCGTCGGTCACGCTGGTGCTCGGCCTGTTCGTGCAGACGCTGGTGCTGACGGTCTATCTGCTCTGGCACGCGCCGAAGGTGCTGCAGGGTATCCTCGCGATGTGGCGGCCGTCGATGCTGGCCGGCTTCACGGGCGCCTTCGCCTCGCAATTCTGGTTTCTGGCCTTCGCGCTGACGGCTGCCGCCAATGTCCGGACGCTTGCGCTGATCGAGGTGCTGTTCGCGCAAGGCGTCGCCTACTACTCGTTCAAGCAGCCGATCGCGCCGCGCGAGATTTTTGGTATCGCGCTGATCGTGGTCGGGGTGGCGGTGCTGGTGGGAGTCTAGTCGTCATTCCGGGGCGATGCGAAGCATCGAACCCGGAATCTCGAGGTTCTCAGGTGCGCAATTGCGCATCAGAGTTCGCGCTAACGCGCGCCCCGGAACGACAGCAATCGTTAATTCCGGTCTTCCGGCAATGTCGGCAGCGGCGACACCTCGATGCCTTCGTCGATCAGCGACTTCGCCTCCTCGGGCGAGGCCTCGCCGTAGATCGGGCGGTGCTCCTTGTCGCCGTAATGCATCGCGCGGGCTTCGTTGGCGAAGCGCTCGCCGACATTGTCGGCGTTCTTGACGATATGATCGCGCAGCTCCTTCAGCTTGGCGCGCAGCTCTTTCTCCTGCGCCATCAGCAGCGAGGTCGGACCTGACGGCGCGGCTTCGGGCGTCGGAGCAGTCGTCGCTTCCGGCGGTGGCGTCGCACGCCCGCGGCCCTTCTTGCCGACGATGCGCGGGGCCATGATCGCCTTCTCGACCTTGGCCGAGCCGCAGATCGGGCAGGTCACGAGCTTGCGCTTGACCTGGGAATCGTAGGCCGACGAGCTCTGAAACCAGCTCTCGAAATCGTGGTCCCGGTCGCAGCGCAGTGCGTAGCGGATCATGCCGATCCCCGTACGAGGTGCAGATGATCCGGCCCCGCCTTGGGGTCGGACACGCCGAAACGGCGGCCGTGCTGGAGCGAGGGAATCGCGCGGCGCGCGGTCTCGACCTTGGACGGATCGATTTTTGCCATGATGATGCCGGGCTCGACGTCGCCCTCGGCGAGGATCTCGCCCCAGGGATCGATGATCAGCGAATGGCCGTAGGTCTCGCGTTTGTTCTCGTGCAGTCCGGCCTGGGCCGCCGCGAAGATGAAGCAGCCGGTCTCGATCGCACGCGCACGCAGCAGCACATGCCAATGCGCTTCGCCGGTCTTGCGGGTGAAGGCGGAGGGCACGGTGATGAAATAGGCGCCGCTCTCGGCGAGGGCACGGTAAAGCGCGGGGAAGCGCACGTCGTAGCAGATCGTCAAGCCCACGCGGCCCCAGGGCAGGTCGGAGATCACCGCGGTCTCGCCCGGCTGGTAATTGGCGGATTCGCGATAGCTCTCGCCGTCCGGCAGCTCGATGTCGAACATGTGGATCTTGTCGTAGCTCGCGAGCACGTTGCCCTCGGGCCCGATCAGGAAAGAGCGGTTGACCGCCTTCTCCGGTGAAAAGCGCAGCGCCAACGAGCCGACATGGAGATGGATCTTCAGCTCCGCCGCGAGCGCCTGGTAGGCCTTCAGCGAGGTGTCGTCTTCCTCGCTCTGCAGATGCTCGAACAGCGCCTTGCGGTTCAGCTGCATCATGTTGCTGACCTCGGGCGTCTGCACGTAGTCGGCGCCATTGGCTGCCGCCTGCCGGATCAGCTTCGTGGCCTGCTCGAGGCTCGGTCCCGGCATCAGGCCGGTGCGCATCTGCACCATCGCGGCGGTGAACGTGCGGTTCTCGCTCATGAGTTGGCCTTCACGCTTTCGAGCATGCCGTCGAGCTTGCCTTCGCGATCGAGTGCATAGAGGTCGTCGCAACCGCCGACATGAGTTCCGCCGATCCAGATCTGCGGGAAGGTCGAGCCTTGGCCGGCGCGATCATACATCTCGGCCCGCCAGGACGAGTTCTTGGCGACGTCGAATTCCGTGAAGGCCGCCTTCTTGCGGGTCAGCAGCGACTTGGCGGCGGAACAATAGCCGCAGCCGGGCCGGGTGTAGATCTCGACAGCAGCGTTCATCTCGTCTGGCGCTCTCATGTCATGAATTCATTGAATTATATGGGACTTTACCTGACCTCCACAACCCGGGCGAAGACCAGCACGTCGACCTGGGCGGCCTTGGCACGCAGCAGGGCCCTCGCGCAAGCATCCAGCGTTGCGCCCGAGGTCAGGACATCGTCGATCAGGACAATGCACCGGCCGTGGACCTCGGCCTGACGGTCGGGGGATACCTGGAATGCGCCCTGCACATTGGTGGCGCGCTGGGCCCGCGACAGGCCGATCTGCTGCTCGGTGGCGCGCACTCGGCGCAGCACTTCGCCCCGCACCTTCACCCCGCTCTGCCGCTCGATGATTCGCGCCAGCGCCCCGGACTGATTGTAGCGGCGGCGCCAGGCCCGCCGCCAGTGCAGGGGCACCGGCACCAGCATGTCGGCGCCGGTCAGCAGCTCGCCGCCCGCCCGTGCCATCCAGCGTCCCATGGCGGGCGCCAGATCGGTGCGGTCCTGGTATTTCAGCGCATGCACCAGCGTGCGGGCGACGTCGTCATAGCGCACCGCCGCGCGGGCGCGCTGGTAGGCCGGCGGGCTCGCGATCGCCTCCATCGACAGCATGTCGGGGCCGGGGTCGTAGACGAAGGGAATGCCCAGCCGCGGGCAATAGGGCCGCTCGATGAACGACAGCCGGGCCCAGCACGAGGCGCAAACGCCCTCGCCATCGACCGGCTCGCGGCAGGACACGCACAGCGTCGGCAGCGCGATGTCGAGCGCGAGCCGTGCCGCGCGCGACAGCACGTGGCGGCCAGCGGTCCATGCGGCGCGCAGCGGTGCGGCGATGGAGCGGGTAGGGGCGGTGTCGGCTTCCATGCGGGGAGGCTAGCGTTCCGCGTCTGTTGGCTCAAGCCGCTCTCGTGCCCGGGACGCAGCGCAGCGCGGAGCGGTGCGCTGCTGAGCCGGGGCCCATCTCTCGGCATCTTGCGGTGTTGCTTTCTGGGTCCCGGCTCTGCGCAGCAGCGCCATAAGCGCTGCAGCGCGTCCGGGACACGAGAGAGATTGCAATGACCCGCACGATCAGCGTAACCAGCGGCATGGCTCAGCCTCCGCAAACTCCTCCCGCCCTGTTTGATCGTGCCTTGCTGCATGCGCGGCAGCGGCGCGCACAGGCGCAGGGCGCCGTGAGCTTCCTGCTCGATCGTGTTGCCGAGGACATGTCCGACCGGCTGGCCGCGGTGATGCGCGAGTTTCACGCGCCGATCGATCTTTGGACGCCAGGCGAAGGTCTCGCGACCCTGCGTGCGCGGCTTCCGTCCAGCGCGCACATCGCGCTCGATGCGGCGGGTGCAGAAGAGCTGCCCTTTGCGCCGGAAAGCCTCGATCTCGTTGTCTCGGCGCTGGCGCTGCAATTCGTCAACGACCTGCCGGGCGTGCTGGCGCAAATCCGTCGCGCGCTGAAGCCGGACGGGCTGCTGCTCGCCGCGATGATCGGCGGCGACAGTCTGACCGAACTGCGGCAAGCTTTCGCCGCGGCCGAGGCCGAATGCGAGGGCGGCGTCTCGCCGCGCGTGGCGCCGTTTGCGGACTTGCGTGACATCGGAGCGCTGTTGCAGCGGACGGGCTTTGCGCTGCCGGTCACCGATGTCGATCGCGTCGTGGTGCGTTACGCCAATGCGTTCGCCTTGATGCAGGATCTTCGTCGCATGGGCGCCGCCAACGTGCTGATCGAACGGCGGCGCTCACCGTCGCGGCGCGCAACGCTGCTGCGGATGGCAGAAATCTACACTGAGCGCTTTGCCGATGCCGATGGCCGCATCCCTGCGACGTTCGACATCATCTGGCTCTCCGGCTGGGCCCCGCATGCGAGCCAGCAGCAGCCGCTGAAGCCGGGATCGGCGAAAGCGAGTCTCGCGGAAGCGGTGAAGAAGGCGGGAGAGAAGTGACGTGTGACCCGGACGCGCTGCAGCGTTCTTACGCTGCTGCGCAGAACCGGGATCCAGTCTGCGGTGAGCATGGGCCCCGGCTCAGCAGCGCACCGCAAGGGCGCTGCGCTGCGTCCGGGGCACGGCAACTCACATCAGCAAATCGATCAGATGCGGGATCAGCGGAATGTCCGCAGGCGGCATCGGGTAGTCGCGCAGCTTGTTGGCGCGGACCCAGGCCAGGGTCTGGCCCTCGCGCGCGGCCACCATCCCTTCCCAGCGCCGGCAGATGTAGAGCGGCATCAGCAGATGGAACGTCTCGTAGGCGTAGCTCGCGAAGGTCAGCGGCGCGAGGCACGGCTCGGCGACAATGATGCCGAGCTCCTCGTGCAGCTCGCGGATCAGGCTCTGCTCCGGCCGCTCGCCGGGCTCACACTTGCCGCCGGGAAATTCCCAGAGGCCGGCCAGCGCCTTGCCCTCCGGGCGCTGCGCGATCAGAACGCGCTTGTCGGCATCTACAAGCGCGCAGGCCACCACCAGTGTCAGTTTGAGATCGGCCATGCCTGAGCTTACGACCTGTAGTCCCCGTTGATCGCGACATATTCCTTGGTGAGATCGCAAGTCAGCACGCGGTCGCGGCCTTTGCCGAGGCCGAGCGAGACCAGAATCGCGATCTCCGGCGCCTTCATCGCTTCCGACACCTGGGCCTCGTCATAGGACGGATCGCGTGCACCGCTCTTGGCGACGCGGATGCCGTTGAACGAGATCGAGAGCTTGTCGCGATCGGCCGGCTCGCCGGCCTTGCCCACCGCCATCACCACGCGGCCCCAATTGGCGTCCTCGCCGGCGATCGCGGTCTTGACCAGCGGCGAGTTGGCGATCGACATCGCGATCTTGCGCGCCGAGGCCTTGGTCTTGGCGCCCTCGACCGTGATTTCGACCAGCTTGCGCGCGCCTTCGCCGTCGCGGGCGACCTGTTCGGAGAGGTTGGCGAGCACCTGATTGAAGGCCTTGACGAAGGCTTTCAGGCGCGGATCGCTGGCGCGGCTGATCTTTGGTGCGCCGTGCTCGGCGGCAGCGCCGGTCGCGAAGGCCAGCAGCGTGTCAGAGGTCGAGGTATCGCCGTCGATCGTCACCGCGTTGAAGGTGTCCTCGACGCCGCTCTTGAGCAGTGCCTGCAAGGCCGCGGGCGCGATCGGCGCGTCGGTGAAGATGAAGGACAGCATCGTCGCCATGTCGGGGGCGATCATGCCGGCGCCCTTGGCCATGCCGTTGATGGTGACCTTGGCCTTGCCGAGCTTGACGGTCGCGGTCGCGACCTTGGGGAAGGTATCGGTGGTCATGATCGCCTTGGCAGCAGTGAGATAATCGCCGGGCGCGGCGGTCTCGGCGAGGCGGCCGAGCACGCCGTCGAACTTGGTCGCATCCAGCGGCTCGCCGATCACGCCGGTCGAGGCCAGGAAGATTTCACCCTCGCTGCAGCCGACCGCCTTGGCCGCGATCTTGGCGGTCAGCGCGGTGGAGGCGCGGCCAGTCTTGCCGGTGAAGGCATTGGCATTGCCGGAATTGACGACGAGGGCGCGCGCCTTGCCGCCCTTCAGCTTGGCGCGGCACCATTCCACCGGTGCGGAGGGGCATTTCGATTTGGTGAAGACGCCGGCGACCGCAGTGCCCTTGTCCATCACCGCCAGCAGCACATCGGTGCGGTTCTTGTAGCGGATGCCGGCCTCCGCCGTCGCCAGGCGGACGCCCGCGATCACGGGCATATCGGGAACGTGCTTCGGGGCGAGCGGGGAGACGGTTGAGGACATCGCGGGGCGCCTTGATGGGTTCTGAATATGCAGATGGCCGGACCATCAAGTGCGAAAACGTGTTTCGCACTTTTGGCCCGGCCATTGCGACGTTAGATACTATCGGCGTCCGTGAAGTGACAGCGAATTCTTACTTCTTCGCCGGCGGCGCCATCTTGCTGTCGGACGGCTTGGCCGCGTCGGCCGGCTTCGCATCCTTCGACGCGTCCGCCGCTGGCTGGTCCAGCCGCTCGACCTTGGCCTCGGCGCGCAGCTTGGCGACGTATTCGGCCTGGGCCTTGCGGGTGACGTAGCTCTCGATCTGGGGCTTGACCTGCTCGAAATCCGGCGCCTTGCGGTTGCGCTTCTCCTCGACCTTGATGACGTGCCAGCCGAACTGCGACTTCACGGGGTCGGAGATCTTGCCGGGATCCAGCGTGAAGGCGACCGCCGAGAATTCCGGCACCATCTGCTCCTTGGTGAAGAAGCCGAGGTCGCCGCCGTCGGCCGAGCCCGGATCCTTGGACTTCTTCTTGGCGAGCTCGGCGAAATCGGCGCCCTTGTCGAGCTCGGCCTTGACCGCCTTGGCCTCGTCCTCGGTCTCGACCAGGATATGACGGGCGCGCACCTCCTGCTCGCCGGTGATCTGCTTGGAGGCCTCCTCATAGACCTTCTTCATGGCATCAGGGGTGGTGGCCGCCTTGCCCTCGCCTGCGAGCAGGCTGTCCATCAGCAGGCGGTTGCGGGCGAAGGCCAGGCGCTTCTTGAACTCCTCGCTGTCGGCGACCTTCTTGTCTTCGGCAGCCTTGCTGACGATTTTCATGTCGATCAGGAACGACAGGACGTTCTCGTCCTTGGTCGCCGGGTCCATCTGGGCGAGGCTCGGCCCGAGTTCCTCCTCGGCCATGGCAACGTCGCTCTTCTTGATTTCAGCGCCATTGACCTTCGCCAGCACCGGATCGTCGGCAGCCCGGCCGGGACCTGCGATCAGCGCCAGCGCAAGGCAGCCCACGAGGGCGGTGGCGAGGCCAAAGCGCAGGCCGGTTCTGGTTACCGGGAACGAGGTGGTCATGGAAAATCCTTATGTTGAAGCAGGGGGCTGCTCGAGCGGGGCGGACACTCGCCCAATTCAGGGGGGCTTGGCAACGCGAAAAGTCTGTCAAAATGATGAATTAGCCGCAATGCGCCCGCCGTTGACAAGGCCCTGACCGGGCCATATCTCTGCCCGGTCGCGACCATGGCGATGGCGTTTATTTTGCTGCGTTTTTGGCCGTTGAACCCAGACTTGCCCAATTCCCACCCATATGGCGGACGACCCCCGCAGTCCGGGCTCTGACGCCACGAGGCGTCACGGTGAGTTGATAGGCAGGCGGGGGACAACTTCTTGGGCCCAACGCGGTTGAATCGCGAACACAGGAACTAGGCATGATCGGCGCGCTCGCCCGCAAGTTTTTCGGCTCCGCCAACGACCGGCGGGTGAAGGGATATCAGTCCCGCGTCAACGCGATCAACGCGCTGGAGCCCGAGGTTTCCAAACTTTCCGACGAGGCGCTCAAGGCCCGCACCGCCGAGTTCAGGAAGCAGCTTGCCGAGGGCAAGACCCTCGACGACCTCCTTGTGCCCGCCTTCGCCACCGTGCGCGAAGCCGCCAAGCGCACGCTCGGCCAGCGCCATTTCGACGTCCAGCTGATCGGCGGCATGGTGCTGCACGAGGGCGATATCGCCGAGATGAAGACCGGCGAAGGCAAGACGCTGGTCGCCACGCTTGCAGTGTACCTCAACGCGCTCGCCGGCAAGGGCGTCCACGTCGTCACCGTCAACGACTACCTCGCCCGCCGCGACTCCGGCTGGATGGGCCAGATCTACGGCTTCCTCGGCATGACCACCGGCGTCATCGTGCACGGTCTCGACGATGCCGAGCGCAAGGCGGCCTATGCCTGCGACATCACCTACGGCACCAACAACGAATACGGCTTCGACTATCTTCGCGACAACATGAAGTACCGGCTCGAGGACATGGTCCAGCGGCCGCACTTCTTCGCCATCGTCGACGAGGTCGACTCCATCCTGATCGACGAAGCGCGCACGCCGCTGATCATCTCCGGCCCGCTCGACGACCGCTCCGACTTCTACAACACCATCGACGGCTTCCTGCCCAAGCTCGACAAGTCCGATTACGAGGTCGACGAGAAGCAGCGCACGGTGACGCTGACCGAAGCCGGCATGGAGAAGATCGAGACGCTGCTGCGCGATGCCGGCCAGCTCAAGGGCGAGTCGCTCTACGACGTCGAGAACGTCTCCGTCGTGCACCACATCAACCAGGCGCTGCGCGCCCACACGCTGTTCACCCGCGACAAGGACTACATCGTCCGCGACGACGAGGTCGTCATCATCGACGAGTTCACCGGCCGCATGATGCCGGGCCGCCGCTATTCGGAAGGCCTGCACCAGGCTCTGGAGGCCAAGGAGCACGTCCAGGTCCAGCCCGAGAACCAGACGCTGGCCTCGATCACCTTCCAGAACTACTTCCGCATGTACGAGAAGCTTGCCGGCATGACCGGCACGGCCGCGACCGAAGCGGACGAGCTGTTCGACATCTACAAGCTCGAGGTCGTGGAGATCCCGACCAATCTGTCGATCGCGCGCCTCGACGAGGACGATGAGGTCTATCGCACCCAGAAGGAAAAATACCAGGCGATCCTCGCCGAGATCGAACGCGCCAATTCACGGCTACAGCCGGTTCTGGTCGGCACGGCCTCGATCGAAAAGTCGGAAGTGCTCGCCGAATTCCTCAAATCGAACGGTTACAAGCAGATCGACTTCGGCAAGGAGCACGCCCTCGACAAGCTCTATGCGGCGGCCCGCGCCGGCAAGCCGGCCAAGCTGTTCGCCGTGCTGAACGCGCGCTTCCACGAGCAGGAAGCCTATATCGTCGCGGAAGCCGGCGTGCCCGGCGCGATCACGATCGCGACCAACATGGCCGGCCGCGGTACCGACATCAAGCTCGGCGGCTCGCTGGAAATGCGCATCCAGCAGGAGACGGTCGGTATCGAGGACGAGGCCGAGAAGGCCAAGAAGATCGAGCAGATCAAGGCCGACATCGAGACCTTCCGCAATATCGTGCTGAAGGCCGAGGAGACCGTCGAGATCGAGCCGGCGAAGGGGAGCAAGCCCGCCAAGACCGTGAAGAAGCCGGGTGGTCTCTACATCATCGGCTCCGAGCGTCACGAATCCCGCCGCATCGACAACCAGCTGCGCGGCCGCTCCGGCCGTCAGGGCGACCCCGGCCGCTCGAAGTTCTTCCTCTCGCTGGAAGACGATCTGATGCGCATCTTCGGCTCGGATCGGCTCGACAGCATGCTGCAGCGTCTCGGCCTGCAAGAGGGTGAGGCCATCATCCATCCCTGGATCAACAAGGCGCTGGAGAAGGCGCAGCAGAAGGTCGAGGCGCGCAACTTCGACATCCGCAAGAACCTGCTCAAGTTCGACAACGTCCAGAACGATCAGCGCAAGGTGATCTTCGACCAGCGCGTCGAGTTGATGAAGGACGAGAGCGTCGCCGAGACCGTCGCCGACATGCGCCACGCCTTCATCGACGACCTCGTCGCCAAGCACGTGCCCGAGCATGCCTATGCCGAGCAGTGGGACACGGCCGGCCTGAAGGAAGAGCTGAAGCGCGTGCTCGATCTCGACCTGCCGGTCGACGAATGGGCCAAGGAAGAGGGCATCGCCGACGAGGAGTTGCTCAATCGCATCGAGACCAGGGCCGACGAGCACATGGCGGCCAAGGTGGCGCAATGGGGTCCCGACGTGATGCGTTACGTCGAGAAGACCATCCTCTTGCAGACCCTCGACCATCTCTGGCGCGAGCATCTGATCATGCTCGACCATCTGCGCCAGGTCATCGGCCTGCGCGGTTACGGCCAGCGTGATCCCTTGCAGGAGTACAAGACCGAGGCCTTCAATCTCTTCCAGGAGATGAGCGCTCACTTGCGCGAGGCCGTCACGGCTCAGCTGATGCGCGTCGAGATCGTCCCGCCGGAGCAGGAAGCTCCCGTCCTGCCGCCGATGGAAGCGCACAAGTTCGATCCGAACACCGGCGAGGACGAGATGGCGCTCGCGAGCGTCACGCTCGGCGCCCAGGCCACCGACGCCGCGCTGCGCGACCCGAAGAACCCGACAAGCTGGGGCAAGGTCGGCCGCAACGAGGATTGTCCCTGCGGCTCGGGCAAGAAGTACAAGCACTGCCACGGGCGGTATGCGTAGCGGCTAGTTTCGGGCTTCATCCGCGCGTGAGGCGTGATGCTCGCGCCTCGTTCTCGACTGTCGTCGCCCGGCTTGACCGGGCGACCCAGTACGCCGCGGCCTCTCGATTCCATCACAACCGTCTCTGGAATACTGGATCGCCCGATTGAATCGGGCGATGACAGTTGAGAGTGAGGCGGGCAATGCCCCCGCGCCGTCGTCCCTGCGAACGCAGGGACCCATACCGCGGAATCTATCGGCGGCGCGCAGTCGTCGTACTGCGCGAGACACCCGCAACTACTGGTCTTTGAAACAACCACGTCCTGTGGTTATGGGTCCCGGCGTTCGCCGGGACGACAGTCTTTGTTGGGTTGGCTGTATCGCGCCCCTCGTGAAACGCGCCACCCCCTCAATTCGAGCTGTCGATCAAGCTCTCCAGCAGCCGCTTCAATTCGCTGGTCGACTTGTCGCCATAGCTCTCCAGGATGTGCTCCTCCTGGTCGACCGCGAGTGAGTTGAGCCTCTTGCTCAACATCTTGCCGCGGTCGGAGATGAACATCAGGACCTTGCGGCGGTCGTTCGGGTCCTGCACGCGGTAGACCAGCGTGTCCGAGACCATGCGGTCGATCATCTTGGTCAGCGTCGGATGATTGAGCAGCACGGCCTCTGCGAGCTCGCCCATCGAATGGCCGTTGCCATCCGACAGCACTTTCAGGATACGCCATTGCTCGACGGGAACCCCTTCCTTGCTCAACCGCAGTTCGAGCTGCCGGTTGATCTCCCGGTTGGCTTGCGCGAGCAGGTAGGCGAGGTGTTCGGTGATCGGGATGTTTGCTTTGGTCGGTTTTGCCACGGCTAAGACTTCGTCTTGACCCAATTGAGTGAATGTCTTGCAATCAATGCTGCATCTATATGCACTTCAATTGTTGAATATTCAATATTTTCAAAATAGGATCATTGCCCAACAAAGGGGCGGAAGCCGCGGCCGCCCGCAGAATGTGCTTTCAGGTCTGGTCCCAGACAGGAGTTGGCGTGCGCGCGACGGTGAACTTCCCGGCTCACGGCGGCTCGGCGTTGCCGCCGTCTTTGCTGTTCAGGAATCTGTCGTCATCGGCAGCTGGCGGTGCGTTGTCGCCGAACGATCACGCCTTGTTCAAGCGGCGCGGCGCCAACAAGCTCCGTATCGGCGGCTTCATCTGCTGCACCGGCTCGCCCGGCGTCTGGGGTCCCTGCGCCACCAACAGCGCGCAGCTCGCGGTTGCCGAGATCAACAAGCGCGGCGGCATCCTCGGCCGCGAGATCGAGCTGTCCATCTACGACGCCGGCGGGCCGCTGGATGAGGTCCTGGACCGCGCCGAGCAGGCAATCGCGTTCGACGAGGTCGATCTCATCGTCGGCTTGCACACCAGCGCGGTTCGCGTCGGCTTGCGCGACGTCACCACGCGCCATCGCATCCCCTACATCTATACGCCGGTCTACGAAGGCGGCGAGCGCACCCCTGGCGTGATGGCGATCGGCGAGACGCCGCGCTGGCAGAGCCGCCCCGCCATCCACTGGCTCGCCGACGTCAAGAAGGCCAAGCGCTGGTACCTGATCGGCAGCGACTATGTCTGGCCCTGGCAATCGCACCGCGCGGTCAAGAACTACATCAGGGAAACCGGCGGCCACGTCGTCGGCGAAGAATTCGTTCCCCTCGGCGAGGACAATCACGAGCCGCATCTGGCGCGAATCCACGCCGCAAGGCCCGACGTCGTGCTGATCTCGCTGATCGGCACCGACAGCATCACCTTCAACCGCGCCTTCGGTGAATGCGGGCTTGGCGCCACGACACTGCGGCTCGCAGGCGCGATGGACGAGACGGTGCTGCTCGGCATCGGCGCCGACAACAGCGAGAACATGTTCTGCGCCTCGGGCTATTTCACCGGCACCGGCGCGCGCGCCAACGACGACTTCCAGAGCCGCTATCACGCGATGTTCGGGCCGAATGCGCCGCCGATCGGCTCGGTCGGACAGTCCAGCTACGAAGGCCTGCGGTTTCTCGAAGCCGTCGCGAACAAGGCCGGCTCGCTCTCGATGCGGCCGATGCTCGCGGCCGGCCGCAACATCGTCTACAGCGGCGCGCGCGGTCCGGTCGCCATCCGCAACGGGCACGCGCGGATGCCGATGCATCTCGCCGAGGCCGACGGTCTCGATTTCAAGCTGATCAAGCCGCTCTGACCTCGCCGCGGCCACCCATGCGGGCGGAGGTGCAAAATAATACTTGAAAAGGAAAATATTTCCGTTTTGAATGTTTCGGCCGGGCCGATGCGCTCGTGGCGCAAAACGCGGCCGCACGCCCAAAGGACTGATCCAAACTCCAGGAGAGCGCCGTGACAGTTGTCCTTCCCACGCCAGCCCAACTTCGCAGTGTCGCCGAGCAGTGCGGCCTTTCGCTCAGCGATGAGGACGTCGCCTCATTCCGCGGCCTGATGCAGGGCTCGATCGAGGCCTACAATCTCGTTGCCGCGATGCCGGACGAGGTGCCCGAGGTGAAATATCCGCGCACGCCGGGCCACCGGCCCTCGGCCGAAGAGAACCCGCGCAACGCCTGGTATCGCAAGTCGACCGTGAAAGGCGCCGCCAGCGGCAAGCTCAAGGGCAAGACCGTCGCGCTGAAGGACAACATCATGCTGGCCGGCGTTGCCATGACCAACGGCTCGTCGACGCTGGAAGGCTTTGTACCCGATTTCGACGCCACCATCGTCACGCGCATGCTGGATGCCGGCGCCGAGATCAAGGGCAAGGTGCATTGCGAGCACTTCTGCCTGTCCGGCGGCAGCCACACCGGCTCCTACGGGCCGGTGCACAATCCGCACAAGATGGGCTACTCGGCCGGCGGCTCGTCGTCAGGCTCGGGCGTCGTGGTCTCGCTCGGCGAGGTCGACATGGCGATCGGCGGCGATCAGGGCGGATCTATCCGCATGCCCTCCTCGTTTTGCGGCGTCTACGGCATGAAGCCGACCTGGGGCCTCGTCCCCTATACCGGCATCATGCCGATCGAGATCTATGTCGACCATACCGGCCCGATGACGGCGACAGTCGCCGACAACGCGCTGCTGCTCGAAGTGCTCGCCGGCGACGACGGCTACGATCCGCGCATCAAGGCGCCGAAGGTCGAGGAGTACACCAAGGCGCTCGGCCAGGGTGTCAAGGGCATGAAGATCGGCATCCTCAAGGAAGGTTTTGAGCAGCCGGTCGCAGAGGCTGCTGTGAATGAAAGCGTGCGCGAGGCCGCAAAGCGCTTCAGGGATCTCGGCGCCACCGTCGAAACCGTCTCGATTCCGATGCACCTGTTGGGCGGCGCGATCTGGACCCCGATCGGCACCGAAGGCCTGACCCAGACCATGATGTTCGGCGACGGCTACGGCCTCAGCCGCGGCGATCTCTATTCGACCTCGCTGATGGATTTCCATCGCGGCTGGCGCCGGCAGGCGGATTCGCTGTCCGAGACCACGAAGCTCTTCATGATGCTCGGCACCTACATCAACAACAATTTCGGCCCGCGCTTCTACGGCAAGGCACTCAACATCTCGCGCCGCCTGACCGCCGCCTACGACAAGGCGTTCAGCGATTACGATCTGCTGTTGATGCCGACCACGCCGATGAAGGCGACGAAGCTGCCTGAGCCCAATGCCAGCCGCGAGGAATACGTCGCCCGCGCGCTGGAGATGATCTCCAACACCGCGCCGTTCGACATCACCCATCACCCCGCGATGTCGCTGCCCTGCGGCATGGTCGATGGCCTGCCAGTCGGCCTGATGCTGGTCGGCCGCATGTTCGAGGAATCCACCATCTACCGCGCCGCGCATGCTTTCGAGCAGATCGGCGACTGGAAGAAGATGTGAGCGGGGCGTTGATGCAGGCTCTAACGCATGGCTAACGCGTTCGTCGCAGCGTTCGAGATCCTGAGCTTCGGCGCGATCATCGTCCTGATCGTGCTGGGGCTCGGGATCATCGCCAGCATGATGGGCATCTTCAATTTCGCGCAGGGCGAGTTCGTCCTGCTCGGGGCCTACGTCACCTATCTCGCCTACGCCAAGGGCCTGCCGATTTGGGCCGGCATGGTCGCCGCGCCCTTCCTGGTCGGCGGGCTCGGTTTCGTGCTGGAGGCCCTGATCATCCGCCGCTTCTACGCCGCGCCGATCGTCGCCATGCTCGGCACCTATGCGCTCGGCCTCATCATCCGCGAATCCGTGCGCGGGCTGATCGGCGGCTTCTATCTCACCGTGCCCGAGCCGATCGGCGGCTCCATCGACATCGGCGCCATGCACATCTCGGCCTGGCGCTTCACCATCATCGTCATCACGCTCTTGGTGATGGGTGGCTGCTATCTGCTGCTGTCGCGCACCAGCTTCGGCCTGCGTGTGAGGGCGACGCTGGAGAATCCATCGCTCGCCCGCGCCTCGGGCATCTCCACGCCGCTGATCTACGGCGCCACCTTCGCCTTCGGCGCGGCGCTCGCTGGCCTTGCCGGCGCGCTGATCGTGCCGGTCTTCAGCCTGTTTGCCGATCTCGGCCTGCGCTTCCTGATCCAGGGCTTCGTTGCGGTCATGGTCGGCGGTGTCGGCTCCTTCATCGGGCCGGTCGCGGGCGCCGGCGTCATCGGCACGCTCAGCGCGGCGCTGCCATGGGTGATGGCGCCCGTCGTCGCCGACGTCCTCGTCTTCGTGCTCGCCATTGTCTTCATCAAATTCCGCCCGCAGGGTCTCATCGCTGGAAAAGGGGTTTAGTCATGTTCGATCGCACTCAGCTCTCACGCCGCCGCTTTCTTTCCAATTTCGCCTTCGCGTCCGGTGCGGTCGCAACCGGTGTCGGCAGCTGGGTGATCCCCGCGCCCTGGGCCAACGCGGCCGAGGCTCCGATCAAGGTCGGCATCGCCACCGACCTCACCGGCCCGATCGCCTATGCCGGCAATGCCGACGCCAATGTCGCCAAGATGGTGATCAAGGAGATCAACGCCTCAGGCGGTCTGCTCGGCCGTCCGCTCGAGCTCTACATCGAGGATACCGCCTCGAACGAATCCGTCGCCGTCGGCAATGTCCGCAAGCTGATCCAGCGCGACAAGGTCGACATGGTGCTCGGCGGCATCACCTCGTCGATGCGCAACGCGATCAAGGATCCGATCGTGGCGCGCGGCAAGACGCTCTACATCTATCCGCAGCTCTACGAGGGCAAGGAGTGCACGCCCTATCTGTTCTGCACCGGGCCGACCCCGGCTCAGCAATGCGATGAGTTCATCCCCTGGCTGATCAAGAACGGCGGCAAGAGGTTCGCGCTGCCCAGCGCCAATTACGTCTGGCCGCACACGCTCAACGTCTATGCCCGCAAGGTGATCGAGGCGAACGGCGGCGAGGTCGTGTTCGAGGAATACTATCCGCTCGACCAGGTCGACTTCTCCGCGACGGTCAACCGCATCATCTCCAACAAGGTCGATGTCGTCTTCAACACCGTCATCCCGCCGGGCGTCGGTCCGTTCTTCAAGCAGCTCTATGAAGCCGGCTTCCTCAAGAACGGCGGGCGCCTCGCCTGCGTCTACTATGACGAGAACACGCTCAACATCAATCAGGCCGCGGAAATCGAGGGTCTTGCCAGCTGCCTCGACTATTTCAAGGTGCTGACCAAGGAGAACCCGTTCGACGCAAAAATCCAGGCGGCCTACGAGAAGGACTTTCCGGGTAACTTCCTGTTCGCCGCCGGCAGCGCTGCGACCGGCACCTATCGCGGTCTGAAGCTATGGGAGGCCGCGGTGAAGGAAGCCGGCAAGATCGACCGCGAATCGGTTGCCGCCGCGCTCGACCACGCCAAGATCGCCGAAGGTCCCGGCGGACCGGCCGAGATGGTGCCGGGCAAGCGGCACTGCAAGATGAAGATGTACACCGCCGTCGCCAAGGGCGGGAACTACGAGATCGTCGCGCGCAGCGAGGGTCTGGTCGATCCCAAGGAATGCTGAAATGGAATGCTGAGGCGGAATGTTGAAGCCGATGAGTGTGGTACGACAGGCCATCGTCGCCGATGCAGGCGACGAAATGGACGGTGCGATGGCTGAAGGCGCGGCGGCGGGACCAGCCAAGGACCGCGTCAAGGCAGGGCGAAAAGTCCTGCCGATCGTGGAGGGCGTCGTGCTCGTCGCGGCGCTGCTCGCGCCGCTGGTGCTGCAGGACTATCTCACGGTGTTCGCAACGCGCGTGATCATCCTGGCGCTGTTCGCGCTGTCGTTCGACCTGGTCTGGGGCTATGCCGGCATCATGAGCTTCGGCCAGGCCCTGTTCTTCGGCTCGGCCGGCTATGGCGTGGCGCTGCTCGCGCGCGATCTCGACATCACCAACATCTTGCTGGTGCTGCCGGCGGGAACGCTGATCGGCCTCACCTTTGCGCTGCTGCTGGGCGGCTTCCTGCTGCTGGGCCGGCATCCCTCCAGCGTGATCTTCGTCTCGCTCGGTACGCTCACCGGTTCCTACGCCGCCGATCGGCTGGCGCGCGGCTGGTATTATCTCGGCGGCCAGAACGGCATCCCCTCGATCGCGCCGATGACGCTCGGCGGTTACGAGTTCACGGAAGGGCCGGCGTTCTATTATCTCGTGCTCGGCATTCTCGTCGTCGTCTACCTGCTCTGCCGCTTCCTGGTGCGCTCGCAGTTCGGTCTCGCGCTCGCGGGCTTGCGCGAAAACGAGCAGCGCATCGCCTTCTTCGGCTACAAGGCGCAGCACCTGAAAGCGATCATCTTCACCGTCGGCGGCGGCGTCGCCGGGCTTGCCGGCAGCCTCTATGCCTTCCACGAAGGTTTCGTCTGGCCCAATATGGTCGGCGTCGTCGTCTCGACGCAAGTGGTGCTCTACGTGTTGTTCGGCGGCTCCGGCACGCTGATCGGCGCCGTCATCGGCGCCGTGATCGTCGAGGGCGTCAGCTTCTGGCTGTCGGACAATTACCGCGACATCTGGCCGATCATTTTGGGATTGCTGCTGCTGCTTGTGATTCTGTTCCGGCCGCTCGGTCTCATCAGCTTCGTGCTGGGCGAACGCGAGCGGGTCGGCAGCTTCGGTGCCGGGCAAAAGGAGACGCGCGATGCTCCTTGAAGCCGCCGGCATCAAGAAGATCTTCGGCAAGCTCACCGCGCTCGACGATGCCGCGCTCAGCGTCGGCGAGAACGAGTTTCACGGCCTGATCGGCCCGAACGGCTCCGGCAAGAGTACGTTGATGAAATGCATCGCCGGCGCCGAAGTGCCGACGCAGGGCAAAGTCGCCTTCGTCAACACCGACATCACCGCGTTCACACCGACCGAGCGCGCGCGGGCCGGCATGAGCCTGAAATTCCAGATCACATCCGTGCTGCCGTCGTTGACGCTGTACGACAACATCCTGCTGGCGTTGCAGGCCCATTGCTCGCTGTTCGACCTGGTGTTCTCGCGCACGCGGGACGCGCTGCACGACCAGGTCATGGACATGCTGAGGCAGTTCCGCCTGGCCGACCGCGCCTTCGATGCGGCGGCGGCGCTGTCGCACGGCCAGCAGCAATGGCTGGAGATCGCGATGGCGCTCGCGGGCAAGCCGAAATTGCTGCTGCTGGACGAGCCGACCGGCGGCATGAGCCTGGAGGAGCGCCGCGTCACCGGCGAGCTGCTCCAGCCGATCAAGCAGCACTGCTCCCTGGTCATCGTCGAGCACGACCTCGATTTCATCCGAGACATCTGCGACCGCCTCACCGTGCTCGACCAGGGCAGGGTGCTGGCGTCAGGCACCGTGTCGGAGATCCAGGCCAACACGTCCGTCCAGGAGATCTATCTGCGCCGTGCCTGAGCAACAATTTCTCAACATCAGCCATCTCGATGCCGGCTATGGCCGCAGCCAGGTGCTGTTCGACGTCAACCTCGGCATTCCCTGGCGCGGCGGCGTCGCTGTGCTCGGCCGCAACGGCGCCGGCAAGACCACGCTGATGAAGACCATCGTCGGCGAGCTGCCGGCGTGGAAGGGCGAGGTCGCCTTCGACGGCCGCGACATCAGCCGCCGCGCCACCCAGGAGCGCGTCCGCGCCGGGATCGGCTACGTGCCGCAGGAGCATTCGGTGTTCGCGCGCCTGTCGGTGCGCGACAATCTCGCGGTCGGCTCGCTCGCGAACAAGGATGCCTCCGCGGTCGACCGCGTGCTGACCATCTTCCCGAAACTCGGCCAGCGCCTCGACCAGTCCGCCGGCACGCTCTCCGGCGGCGAACGCAAGATGCTGGCGATCGGCCGCGCCATGCTGGGCGATCCCAAGCTGCTGCTGCTGGACGAGCCGACCGAAGGCGTCTGGATCGGCGTGATCGAGGAGATCACCGAGCGCCTGATCGAGCTCGCCAAGACCATCGCCGTCATCATCGTCGAGCAGCACCTCGACCTCGCCTTGCGCGTTGCCGATTACGCCTACGTGCTCGATCGCGGCCGCGTCGCGCTGCAGGGGGAGGCGGGCGAGGTGAGGGGCAATCCGGAGCTGATGCGATATCTGGCACCGTAACTCGAGCTTTCGTAGCCTGCATGAGCGAAGCGACATGCGGGGCGCTCGCGACATTCCCGGATATCGCTGCGCTCATCCGGGTTACGGGCTGTCGGTCATTTCACCCACTCGCAAACTTTGGCCGCGCATCCGCGCCGCGCCTGCCCGCACTCAGCCCACATTAACTTTCGGCGAAAGCAACATAGGATTCACAAATGTAAGTGCCGGAACAACGCCGGCGGGACTTCAGTCGCGATTGCATCATTTTCCCGATTGGCCAACGGCGGCCATGATCTAAGTTTTGGTTCAAAACTTGGTTGGGGGCTTACACGACATGCACGAACATCCCGGTCGAGCGGTTGACGCCGCTGTGCAGCTGCACGAGCATTTAGAACAGCTCTCCTCTCAATTGTCCGAATTGGAAAGCCTTCGCGCCCGCGTGCTTGAGGCGGAGCGGCGCGCACTCATCACTGAGGAGCGCGTTGCGGTCCATGGCTTCTCGCACCGCGAGGCGGGTGCGGCCGGCTGATCTGCGTTAGGGAAGAGCAAATCAGGCCCGGCAGTCGCAACCCTAGAAGACCACCGGGCCTGAGCGCTAGCCAATATCATCACGGCATTGAAACCCGGTCAGTTTTGCTGACACAGGGGCTCGGGTCTGTTCGCTTCCCGACGCTTGCCCGATCGGGAAAACACGGGTGCGTGCGGAACTGCGGCGGTGAGGTCTATGGATGCAAAAACTCTTTGGTGCGCCAGATCGCGACACGGTGGGCGACACACTGACCCCATAATATTGATTTAGTTCGACTTTTCGTCCTTGGCCCGTCTCTGCGCAGTGGTTTGACGGCTTTTGTCGCGCTCTTGTCGCGATTTCTGGCATCCCGCTCGGCAAGGTTGGGCTTGCTAGTGCAGCGGCGAGCCCATCTGCGAGGAAGGGCAATCACGCTGTTATGCTTGGCTTACTCCGGAAGCCGGGCGCCGCTCCTACTTCATCGCCCCAAAGCGGCTGTCGAACGAGTTCGACGACACCACCGGCGCCGCACCCGCCATCTGGCCGCTGTCAGCGGCACCATCCGACACCAACGGCTTCAGCCCCGGCCGCGTTGCGGCGAGGCGTGTGTCGGGCTTTGCCGGCTCGGCGGGCTTGGCGGCAGCAACGGCCGGCTTCGGCGCATCCTTCGCCGTATCCTTGGACTTGTCGTGCCCCGGCACGAACCGGGTCACGGCGGCTTTCAGCCTCGACGCCGCGGTCGTGGGTGTCGGGGTCGTGGCGGCCGGAGCGACGGACGCCGTGGCTTGCGGCGGCGGTGTGGTCGCCGTGGTGTCGGCGGTGCCCATGCCCATCTTGCGGCCGAGACTCGAGAAGAACCCGCTGGACTTTTCGGCAGGCTGGGCCGACGCGACGCGGGTGCTAGCCGCGGGCACGGCGACCACAGGCTCTTCCTGCGGCGCAGGCGCGGACGCCACCGCATCGAGATTCGGCTTCGGCGGATTGACGTGGCCCGGGATCGTGCCGGGCGCCTTGGCCATCGCCAGCATCTGCAGTGTGGTGCCTTCGGCACCCTCGGACAGGCCGGTCGAGCCTTCCGGAATCTTCGCGGCGAAGATCTTGTTCATGCCGCCGTCGATGCCGGTGTTCATGCGCGCCACCGGCGTGCCCTTGGCGACCAGCTTGGCGTATTCCGCCTCGTCCTTGGCTTGCTTCCCCCGCACGGCGGCGACGACGTCCTCGGGAATCACATAGGCCGGGCATTTTGCCGAGGCGTCGAACACCGGATCGCGCTTGGCATCCGCGGGCTTGGCCGCGTCGAAGACGTACTTCTTCTCGCAGAAATCGACCTTCGGCTCCTGCCGCGTCACCTCGAAATGATCATAGCCTTCCTTGATCATCTTCCAGAACGGCATGTTCGGATTGTTCCGGTGCTTGGCCATGTTCACCGGTGTCATCTTGAACGGATAGGCCTGCAGCTGGAACGCCTTCTGGCCGCCGAAGAAGGATTCGCGGCCCAAGGAATAGATCTCCGCGATCTGCTCGTCGGTCATCGCGTAGCAGCCGCGGGAGGAACAGTCGCCATGCACCATCAGCTGCGAGCCGGTGCGGCCCAGCGCCTTGTCGAACGCGTTCGGGTAGCCGGTGTTGAACGACAGGTAATAGGCCGACTGCGGATTCATCTGGCCCGGGTTGATCGAGTAGAATCCCTCCGGCGCCTGGCGGTCGCCTTCGCGCACCTTCGGTCCGAGGTCGCCCGACCAGCGGCAGATCGGATAGGTCTTGAGCAGCGCGAACTGGCCCGAGCGGGTTTGCTTCCAGACCTCGAGCTCCGCCTCCTGCTTGAACAGGCGGACCAGGATCGGCGATTGCAGATCCATATCCTTCTCGGCCATCGCGGCGAGTAGCTTCGGCGGCACCGGCTGATTGGCCTTGGCGTTGGTCGCGAGCGAGACCTGGTCGGTGTCGCAGCCGGCCAGCAGAACGCTGGCCGTCATCAGCGCAACCGAAGCCAAGAGCGCGCGAGCAAGCGAACGAGAAATCAAGATGGACCCCACACCGTGCCGGGCAGATAGCGCGAACCCCAATTCGTTTGGCGCATGATCCGACCGGACAACCGGACCCGTCGTGACGGGTTTTTTCAGCTCACGCCCCAGCGCTTATGCCCTGAAGCCATTGATTAAAATTCTAACCTCTGGGTCATGTGGTCGCAACCCGAGCGGGGATCACGAGGCCGTTGGCCCATCGGCATGGTCAACGAAGACTGAATGGACGCGACTTTGGACGGAACTTGGGACGGAACTTGGGCCTTTTGGGCCCATGGGGACAGAGATCGCCGATTTGGGCAAAAAAAGGGTTAATGCGGGGTTAGCGGAGGCCCACCTGGGAGATCTCGTAGGGTGGATTAGCCGAAGGCGTAATCCACCATTGTTGGCGTCCGCGGGGCAAAAGTGGTGGGTTACGCCGGCGCCTGCGCTTCGCGCAGACGCCGTCTAACCCACCCTACGAGACCAAAATCCGCCCGAATCAGCCCAGTTTCCGGCCGATATCGAGGAATTTCTGCCGCCGCTGCTTGCGGATGGCGTCGCCGTCCAGGCCCCGCAGCTCGTCGAAGGCTGTTGCGATGGCCTCGCCCGTGGTGGCGATCATCGCGGCGGGGTCGCGGTGGGCGCCGCCGACCGGCTCTTTCAGGATCTGGTCGATCACCCCGAAGCGGAGCATGTCCTGGGCGGTGATCTTCATGTTGTTGGCCGCTTCCTGCGCCTTGGTGCCGTCGCGCCAGAGGATCGAGGAGGCAGCTTCCGGCGAGATCACGCTATAGATCGCGTGCTCCAGCATCAGCACCTTGTTGGCGGTGGTGATCGCGATAGCGCCGCCCGACATGCCCTCGCCGGTAATGATCGCAACGTTGGGCACGGTCAGCGCAAGGCAGGCGTCGGTCGAGCGGGCGATGGCTTCGGCCTGGCCGCGCTCCTCGGCGCCGATGCCGGGATAGGCGCCGGCGGAATCGGCCAGCGACAGCACCGGCAGGCCGAACCGCTCGGCCATTTCCATCAGCCGCACGCATTTGCGATAGCCTTCGGGCCGCGCCATGCCGAAATTGTGCCGGATCCGGCTCTCGGTGGAATCGCCCTTCTCCTGGCCCATCACGCAGATCGGCTCGCCGCGGAAGCGGCCGAAGCCGGCGACCAGCGCCTCGTCCTCGCCGAACTTGCGGTCGCCGGCGAGCGGGGTGAATTCGGTGATCAGGCCCTTGATGAAGTCGTTGAAGTGCGGCCGCTGCGGATGCCGCGCCACCAGCATCTTCTGCCACGGTGACAGGTTCTGATAGAGGTCGGCCAGCGCCTGCGCCGCCTTGTCCTCGATCCGTCCGATCTCGTCAGAGATATCCGTGCCGGAGGCCGCGAGCGTCCTGAGCTCGTCGACCTTGGAGTCGAGCTCGGCGACGGGCTTTTCAAAGTCGAGATAGCTGCGCATCTGGTCTTGCATCAACTCAATATAGGGGGACGGGGCTTGAGAGCGAAGCGAGGTCGGGGCCGCGGAAGGAAGTGTAGCGTCTTCAATGGTTTGGCTTGTGCGCTCCTGGCAGGGAGCCAAATCATGCGGAAGGCCACGGCTCTTTCTGCGGAGATGTGGCCGAAGTCAAGGCGGTTTCGGCCTGCGCCGTCGGTCCCCGCGGACGCAGGGACCCATAACCACAGGGAGCAGTTAGGCGAAGACTGGCGGTGAAAGGACTTCCGCGGTACTCGCGGCGGCTGCCACAGATAGATCGCGCGGTATGGGTCCCTGCTTTCGCAGGGACGACAATTACTTCTCCGCCAGCGGGTGCAGGTCGCGCACCAGGCTCTTCAGCCGCTCCTCGACCACATGGGTGTAGATCTGGGTCGTGGAAATATCGGTATGGCCGAGCAGGGTCTGCACGATGCGCAAATCGGCACCATTGTGCAGGAGGTGGCTGGCAAAGGCGTGGCGCAGCACGTGCGGGGAAACCAGCCGGGCCTGCAGGCCCGAGGCGACTGCGAGCTCCTTGAGGTCGCGGGCGAAGTGCTGCCGCGTCAGATGTCCGCTCTCGCCGAACGAGGGGAACAGCCATTTCGAGGCGGCCACGCTGCTCTTCTTGTCGGCCTTGGCAGCTTCGGTCGCTGCGAGATAATCCGCCATCGCCTGCCGCGAGGCCTCGTTCAGCGGCACCAGGCGTTCCTTGTTGCCCTTGCCGCGCACCACGATCATGCGGGCATCGCGCTTTGCCGCCGAGCGCGGCAGCGCCACCAGCTCGGAGACGCGCAAGCCGGTGGCGTAGAGCACTTCGAGCAGGCAATAGAGCCTTAAAGAGCGCAGCCGCTTCGCGGGCGAGGCATCGTCCGCCTCGCTCAATTCCTTGGCACGGCGCAGCATGCGGTCGACGTCGGCGATCGACAGCACTTTCGGCAGGCCGCGGCCGCGCTTGGGGCCGGACAGGATCGCGGCGGGATCCTCGCTGCGGATGCGCTCATTCAGCAGGAAGCGATAGAGATGCCGCATCGCCGACAGCCGCCGCGCGACGCTGGTGGATTTGAAGCCGCGGCTGTCGAGATCGGCGAGATAGTCGCGCAGCGTTTGCGTCTCGGCGTCCGCAAAACTGTGGCCGGAGCGGCCCAGAAACTCCGAGAAATCAGTGAGGTCGCGGCGATAGGCGTCGAGCGTATTGGGCCCGGCGCCCTGTTCCGCCGCGAGCATGTCGAGGAACAGGCCGGTGAGCTTGGCGTCGGAGGGCGGGTTGCGCATGCCCTGAAGCCTAGCTCCTATTTCTTGAGAAATTTGTCAGGCGGGATCGTCACCGTCATTTCCCGCGACTTGGGACTGACGAAATTGGCCAGTGCGAAGACCACGCCATAGACGATGCCGGCGATCACGGCGACGACCGTCAGGAAGCGGAACAGGCTGGGCATCGGGCAAGGTCTCGGGAGAAGGTCCAGACGGGCAAATTAATCAATGAAATCATCCAACATGTTCGCCGTTTCGTGGCAAGAGTCCTCTGGCGAGGCCCCTTCCGGGGTCGTATAGGTGGCCAAAGCGTGCCGCCTTGGGCGGCAGATCGAGCGAGATCCAATCGAGCGAGACATGTCCGACGCCGCGTTGCCGATACCAGCTTCGCCCGAAGCCGACATCCTGTCGGCGCTCGGGACACGCTCGATCGTGCTCGTCGGTATGATGGGGGTGGGCAAATCCACCATCGGCCGTCGCATGGCTCTCAGGCTCAAGTTGCCCTTCGTCGATGCCGACACCGAGATCGAGACCTCGGCCCAGATGAGTATTCTGGAGATCTTCGAGCGCCACGGCGAGCCGTATTTCCGTGACGGCGAGGCGCGGGTGATCGCGCGGCTGCTCGACAGCGGCCCGATGGTGCTGGCGACCGGCGGCGGCGCCTTCATGCGCGAGGAGACGCGCGCGCGCATCGCGGCAAAGGCGGTGTCGATCTGGCTCAAGGCCGACCACGACGTCATCATGCGCCGCGTGCGCCGTCGCGCCGACCGTCCGCTGCTGCGGACCGCCGATCCGGAAGGGACGGTGACGCGCCTGCTCACCGAGCGCGAGCCGGTCTATGGCCATGCCGACCTCACCATCGCCTCGCGCGACGTGCCGCACGACAGAATCGTCGAGGAATGCATCGAGGCGCTGCGCGCCCATCTTTGCGGCGACCGGGCCGCTCCACCATCTGCCGACGTTGCGAGTGCGTTAAGATGACTGCGCCGTTGAAACATTCCGATCCCATCAATGTCGAGGTCGCGCTGGAGAATCGCGCCTACGACATCGTCATCGGCCGCGGCGTGCTCGGCTCGCTCGGCGAGCGCGTGGCGCGTTTGCGTCCCGGCGTGCGCACAGCGATCGTGACGGATCGCAACGTGGCAAAGCACTGGCTCGAGCCGACTGAGGCTTCGCTCGCGGCGAGCGGCATCCCGACCTCGCACATCGTGGTCGAGGAAGGCGAGATCTCCAAGACTTATGCCGGCCTGGAAAAGGTCAGCGAAGCCCTGATCGCCGCCAAGATCGAGCGCAACGATCTCGTCATCGCGCTCGGCGGCGGCGTGGTCGGCGATCTCGCCGGCTTTGCCGCTTCGATCCTGCGCCGCGGCGTCGATTTCGTGCAGGTGCCGACCTCGCTGCTGGCCCAGGTCGATTCATCTGTCGGCGGCAAGACCGGCATCAACTCGCCGCAGGGCAAGAATTTGCTCGGCGCCTTCCACCAGCCGGTGCTGGTCATCGCCGACACCGCCGTGCTCGACACGCTGTCGCCGCGCCAGTTTCGCGCCGGCTATGCCGAGGTCGCCAAATATGGCGTGCTCGGCGACGAGGCCTTCTTCTCCTGGCTGGAAAAGAACCATTCGGACATCGTCAAGGGCGGCGCGGCGCGCGAGCACGCGATCGCGACTTCCTGCCGCGCCAAGGCAGGCGTGGTGTCACGCGACGAGCGCGAGACCGGCGAGCGCGCGCTGCTCAATCTCGGCCACACCTTTGGCCACGCGCTGGAAGCGGCGACCGGCTTTTCCGACCGCTTGTTCCATGGCGAGGGCGTCGCGATCGGCATGACGCTTGCGGCGCAGTTCTCGGCAAAGCTCGGCATGATCGGAGAATCAGATGCCGCACGCATCGAGCGGCATCTGATTGAAGCCGGCCTGCCGACCCGCCTGCAGGATATCGCCGGCTTCGCGCAGGAAGGGCTTGCCGATGCCGACGCGCTGATGGCTCTGATGGCGCAGGACAAGAAGGTCAAGCGCGGCAAGCTCACCTTCATCCTGCTGGAAGCCGTCGGGCGCGCGGTGATCGCTAGGGATGTCGATCCGGTCCCGGTGCGCGACTTCCTCAAGGAGAAGCTTGCGCAGAAGGCTTGATGCGCGGCTGATGATTGCCAAAGCGTTTTGAGCGAAGTGGATACCGGTTCGCGTCAGGAAAACGCGTCAAAAGAAACTTGAGTGGTGCATGGACTGGCTCGGATTCACCATCGTCGTCCTCTGCCTGCTGGTTTCGGCGTTCTTCGCCGCCAGCGAAACGGCGCTGACCGGCGCCTCGCGCGCTAGCATGCTCCGCCTCTCCAAGCAGGGTAATCGCGACGCCGACGTCGTCTCGGACCTGCTCGACATGCGCGAGCGCCTGATCGGGGCGCTGCTGCTCGGCAACAACATCGCCAATATCGGCTCCTCGGCGATCGCGACCGCCATTTTCACGGCCTGGTTCGGCGATGTCGGCGTGCTCTATGCCACCGGCGTGATGACCGCGCTGGTCGTGATCTTCGCGGAAGTGCTGCCCAAGACCATCGCGATCAACGCGCCCGATCGTGTCGCGCTCGCGGTCGCGCGCCCGATGCGGCTCACCATGTACGTGCTGGGTCCGTTGCTGCGCATCGTCGAAGTCATCGTGCGCCTATTGCTGCGCCTGTTCGGCCTCGCCGGCGAGCACCAGGCGATCCTGTCGCCGACCGAGCGTCTGCGCGGCGCGGTCGATCTCTTGCATCACGAGGGCAAGTTCGAAAAGCAGGATCGCGACATGCTCGGCGGTCTCCTGGACTTGCGCGAGCTCCAGGTCTCCGACGTCATGATCCATCGCACCGAGATGATGATGATCAACGCCGACCTGCCCCCGGAAGAGCTGGTGCGCGAGGTGCTGGCGACCGAATACACCCGCATCCCGCTGTGGCGTGAGAAGCCGGAGAACATCATCGGCGTGCTCCACGCCAAGGATCTCTTGCGCGCGATCCGCGCGTCCGACGGCGATACCTCGCGCATCGACGTCTCCACGATCGCGCTGCCGCCCTGGTTCGTGCCGGAGATGCGGCCCGTGTCCGAGCAGCTCAAGGCCTTCCGCCGGCGAAAAACCCATTTCGCGCTTGTTGTCGACGAGTACGGCGAAGTCGAAGGCCTGGTGACGCTGGAAGACATTCTGGAAGAGATCGTCGGCGACATCTCCGACGAGCACGACGTCGTGGTCGCCGGCGTGCGCGCCCAGCCGGATGGCTCGGTCGTGGTCGACGGCTCGGTGCCGATCCGCGACCTCAACCGCGCCATGGACTGGCATCTGCCCGATGAAGAGGCAACGACGGTCGCCGGCCTCGTCATTCACGAGGCGCGCTCGATCCCCGACCGCGGCCAGAGCTTCACCTTCCACGGCTTCCGTTTCCGCGTTCTCCGCCGCGAACGCAACCGCATCACCGCGCTCCGTATTTCGCCGGTGCCGCGCGAGGCGGAGCTGGAAGAGGCCAAGCCGAGACGGGCGGGGACGTCGTTTTAATGGGGCAGTTTGGAGGCTCTGAGGCTTCCACATCGTCATGGCCGGGCTTGACCCGGCCATCCACGTCTTTCCGGTCGCACCAAGAACGTGGATGGCCGGGACAAGCCCGGGCATGACGACCTCGTGTGTTTACGTGCGAAGCCTCCGCGGGAGGCTGAGGCGAAGTTACCCTTCCCCCGGCGCCTTTGCCTGGATCGCCAGTGCGTGGACGCGGCCAGCGAGTTCCGCGGTCAGCGCCGAATTTATCATGCGGTGGCGCTCGACCCGGCTCTTCCCTTTGAAGGCATCAGACACGATATAGACGCGGAAGTGTGTCTCACCGCCGGGCCGATGGCCGGCGTGGCCCTCATGCAAATGTGACTCGTCCACGACTTGCAGGTTTTCCGGGGTGAAAGCTTCCTGCAACTTGTTGCTGATAGTGTCGCGCATAGCCATGTGTGTGCCATTCGGGTGCAGAGATCACGCCCCGTTAATTGCCGGGTTCGCAGCTAATTGCAATGTCAAGACTTGAAGGTTTTTGCATTGCGTAGTCAAAGTCAGCCATGCCGATCGATTCATCAAAATTCTTCGACTCCATCCGGGTCAAGCCGCGGGGCAAGCAGCCGGAAGTGAAGCCGCGCGACGCCGCCGTCGGCTGCGAGTGGGCCGGATGCCAGAACAAGGGCGCGCATCGCGCCCCGAAGGGCCGTGAGAACCAGCGCGAGTACTGGCACTTCTGCCTGAACCATGTGCGCGAGTACAACCAGAACTACAATTTCTTCTCCGGCATGAACGCCGACGCCGTCGCGCGCTACCAGAAGGATGCGCTGACCGGTCACCGCCCGACCTGGAAGATGGGCGCCAATGGCGGCAAGAAGGGTGCGGAAGCCGAGATCGATATGGCGTCCGATCCGTTCAGCATGTTCTCCGAGATCAACGGCCGCGCCAGCTGGCGCAAGGGCCCCGAAGCCGCGCCCCAGGCCGAGACGCGCAAGGTGATGAACGCCGAGCGCAAGGCGCTCCAGGTCATGGGCCTCGGCCCCAGCGCCACGCTGGCCGACGTCAAGACCAAGTACAAGGCGCTGGTGAAGCAGCATCACCCCGACGCCAATGGCGGCGACCGCTCCACCGAAGACCGCCTGATCGAGATCATCAAGGCGTATAATTATCTGAAGACGGTGGTGCGCGAGGCCTAAGGCTACGCCTCCGGGAAGGACAATTCGCAAACCAGTCCTTCCGGCCTCCACTGCCGGGTAATCCGTCCCTGCAAGGTCCGGATGATCCCGTCGACGGCGCCGATCCCGAAGCCTTTGCGCGTCGGCTCCTTGACCTCCGGACCGCCGTGCTCCGACCAGCGCAGCACGAGAGGCTCTGCGCCTCCCGTCTCCCAGCGGATCTCCAGCCTGCCCGAGGGCGTCGACAGTGCTCCGTATTTGGCGGCGTTGGTCGCAAGCTCGTGCACGGCGACTGCGATCGATTGGGCGAGCGTTGCCGGCAGGCGGATGTCCTCTCCAGCGATGCGGATGCGTTCGCCGTCTCCGCTTCCGTATGGCCGGAGTTCCTCTTCGACGATGGTCTTCAGACTCGCGCCGGTCCAGCGCGATGCCGAGAACAGCCTCTGCACGTTCGCCAGCGCGCTTAGCCGACCCTGAAACGCGGCCTGGAATTCTGCCGCGGTCTCGGCCTTCGTCAGCCGCAACATCGCCTGGGTCACGGCGAGCAGATTGTTCGAACGATGATCGACCTCGTAGGCGAGGAGCATCATCCGCTGCTCCGCCTGCTTGCGTGCCGTGATGTCGACCAGCATGTTCACCGCGCCAACCAGTCGGCCGTGCTCGTCGCGCAGCGGTGTCGGATATGGCACGAAACAGATCCGGGAGCCGTCCGGCCGTTCGGCAACGGCCTCGACATCGCGCACGGGGCGGTTCTGCTTGAGCGCGACGGCCATCGGACACTCATCGTGGAGAAGCGGAGTGCCGTCGGGGAGAAAAAGCTTCCAGGTCACGCACCACATCTCGCCGATCTCGGGCGTGCGTCCGGCAAAATCGATGCAGGCCTGATTGAAGAAGGTGATGCGGCCCTTTGCGTCGGTCGTGTAGATCGCGGTGGGCAGTGCCTCGAGCAAGTCCCGGAATCGCCTTTCAGAATCCGTCCCGGCAGCACTCCTGCTCATTGCCTGCCTGGCGATCTCGCCGATCCTGGCCTCGTCCGAATGTCCAAACAAGTCCAGCATTGCATTCCTCTACGGGGCCAGATCAGCTAATCCGCCCGGCCCACGTATGTTCCCAAGTGATGCCTGGAATCTCTTCGATGGGGTTTTTGAAGAACGAAGGGCATCACGCCGAGACCCGCAATTGATCTCCAGGCTGTGGCGCAGTTGCCGATGGGTCGGCGCTTGACGCCGACCCACCGGTCCGTCCAGGCGGCTTCAATCTTTCGGCATTGGTCCGACGTAGGATGAACTCGGCCGGATCAGCCGTCCGGTGCGCTGCTGCTCGCGCGCATGCGCGGTCCAGCCTGCGCTGCGCGCCACCGCGAAGATCGGTGTGAAGGCCTGGCGTGGAATAGCGAGCGCGTCGAGCAGGATCGCGGTGAAGAACTCCACATTGGTCTCCAGCGGCCGCTCCGGATTCTTCTTGCGCAGTGCGCTGCGGATATAGGCCTCGACCTCGCCGGCGAAGGGCAGGTCGGCGCCGTTCGACGCCAGTGCCTCGACCGCGGTCTTGAGCACGTCTGCGCGTGGATCGCGCACGCGATAGACGCGGTGGCCGAAACCCATCATACGTTCGCCACGCGCGAGCGCAGCGTCGACCCATGGCTGGATGCGCTCGCGCGAGCCGATCGCGTCCAACATTTCCAGCACCGGCTCCGGCGCGCCGCCATGCAGCGGACCCGTGAGCGCGCAATAGCCTGCGGTCACCGCGGCGAACAGATCGGCTTGTGTCGAGGCCACCACCCGCGCGGTGAAGGTCGAGGCATTCATGCCGTGGTCGCTGGCGGTGACGAGATAGGCGTCGAGCGCGGTGACTTCGCGCGCGGCGGGCGCGCGTCCGTGCAACATGCGCAGCGTGTCTGCGGCGTGACTCAGCGTTGGATCGGGCGCGACCGGCTCGAGCCCCTTGGCGCGGCGCACCAGCGCGCCCGCAATCACCGGAAACGCGCCGACGATCGTGGCTTCATGCTCGAGGCCGTGTTCGGCGCGAAGTCCGGCGACGGCCGCACGAAACCCGTCGATGACCCCCATGCCGCGTGTCGCCGGCAAGAGGTCCGGCAGGCGCGCGAAGGCGCGCTCGCGCCCCGCGCCCAGGCTCGCCCGCACGTTGGCTTCGCTCAAGGTCGTCTTGCTGGCGCCGTTCCAGAGCCGGGCGGTGACGCCCTCGAAGCTCGACTGGCTCGCCAGCCGGCCGACATGTTCCCCGGCAATGATCAGCTCGCCGCGCTCGCCATCGACATGGCTCAGCACGGTCTCGGCCGCGGGAACGCCGTCTAGCCCGATCTGGCTCTTGGTGAGGTGGATGTTCATGGCCCAAATCTCCTGTTCAGGGAGAACATAAGGTCGGGCCTCTCGACGCATTGATCAATCTTGATTATATCAATCAATATGAAAAATTCTGATGGGCTCTATTTGTCCGCCCGAGAGGCCGCGGCCGAGCTCGCGATCTCGCCGGCCACGCTCTACGCCTATGTCAGCCGCGGCCTGATCCGCTCCGAGCCGACGCCGGACTCGCGGAAGAACCGCTACCGGGCCGAGGACGTCCGGGCGCTGAAAGAGCGCCGGGTGCCGTCGCCGGAGCCGCGGGGCTTGCGCAGCTTCGACGCCGACCTGCCGGTCATGGACACGGAGATCTCGACCATCACGGAAGAGGGCGCGATCTATCGCGGCGTCAATTGCGTCGATCTTTCCGAGAACGACACGCTGGAGCACACGGCGACGCTGCTCTGGGATGTCTCCGACGTCGATCCTTTCGGCCCCGATAACCAGCCTGAGTTCTCCGAGGAGATGCGCGCGATCGCGCAAGTCGCACGCCGGGCGGCGCCGATCGACCGCGCCATCGCCGTGCTCGCGCTCGCCGCCAGCGCCGATCCCCGCGCCTTCACCCGGGCGCCCGACGGCCGCGCCATGGTCGGTGGCCGCATCGTCCGTCTGCTGGTTGCGACCATGCTCAATGCCGAGCCGTCGCCCTCACCGTTGCATCAACAGATCGCGGCGGCCTGGGCCGCGGACAACCAGCACGCACCCGACCTGATCCGCCGCGCGCTGGTGCTGCTCGCCGATCACGAATTGAACGCCTCGACTTTCACCGCGCGCTGCGCGGCCTCGACCGGTCTCAACCTGTACGACGCCGTCATCGCCGGCCTTGCCGCACTGAAGGGCCCGAAGCATGGCGGCGCCGGCGTGCTGGCCTCGCAGCTCGTGAAGACATTGATCGACCGTGACGTCGCCCCTGTTGTGCGCGAGCGCGTCGCGCTCGGCGAGCGCTTTGCCGGCTTCGGCCACGGCGTCTACAAGCGCGGCGATCCCCGCGCGCAATCCCTGCTCAACGCGCTCTCGCGCGCCGGCGCGCCGCGGAAATTCACCCGCGAAGTGCCCGAGCGCATCGCGGAAGCCACCGGCGAATTCGTCAACATCGACTATGCCCTCGCCGTCCTCGTGCACGCGCTGCGCCTGCCTGCGGGCAGCGAGCTCGCCTTGTTCGCGATGGCCCGCAGCGTCGGCTGGATCGCCCATGCCAGCGAGCAATTGCAGTTCGGGAAGTTGATCCGGCCAAGGGCCAGGTATGTGGGGCCGGCGCCGGGAAGGCGGGCCGGTTAGGATCTCTGCTAGGCCGTGTTATTCCGCTGTCGTCCCTGCGAACGCGGGACCCATAACCCCAGGGAGCAGTTTGGCGACGACTGGTTGTTCGGTACTCCCGCCGGTCGCAATTGGTAGATCACGCGGTATGGGTCCCTGCGTTCGCAGGGACGACGCCTTTGGTGTGGCGGCAGCCTAACCCCGTGGCTTGGTCGTTGCGATGACGCCGTTCTGCCGCCGGCGATAGATCCACACCGTCACCCCCAGCACGATCGCGACCCCAACCACCGTCAAGATCCAGATGTGCTTGCCGACATGGCCGTGATGATGCAGCCCGGCATATTCGTGCAAGGCCGACACCGCCAGCACGCCCGGCAGCACATGGGCGGGGGCCCAGACCAGGATCGCCGGGATGTTCACCGCGTAGAATTTTGCGGGCGCCATTCCCAGCGCGCCCGCTGTCACCGGCACGAAGGCGCGGATCGGCGGCACGAAGCGGGCGAAGAACACGGCCCAGGTGCCGAAGCGGTGGAAGAAGCTCTCGCTCTCGGCGACCACGCGCGGATAATTGGTCAGCGGCCAGGTGTTGAGGATCTCGCGCTGCTGCCGGTGTCCGATCCAATAAGCCGAGCCGTCGCCCAGCAAGGCACCCGCGGCGGCGGCGAGCAGCACCCACGGCAGCATCAGCTCGCCGCCCGGAATCAGCGCGCTGAGCGCCAGGATGATGGTCGAGCCGGGAATCACCGATCCCACCACCGGGACGGCCTCAAGCAGCGCTGCCAGGAACAGGGTCAGATAGGCCAGCCACGGATGCGCCGAAACGAAGGATATGAGGGGATCGAGAAAGGACGTCACATCGTCTCTGGCGGGCTGGAGCACGGGGGCTTTGGACCCTACATAAGTAACTGCATACGGCCAAAGTGCCATTCGCACGGAACGGGCGTGATCCGCCCGAATTTGGGCGTGATTCGCAAGGCAGCCCTCCAAAAACTGCGTTCCTTGCCTATCTAAATGAAAAGACAACGGAACTTTGATCGGAGGGCGGGCTTCTGCCAGCCACTTGTCTCTGATAGGTTGAGTTTCAGCACCCAGCCGCAGCCAACGTGCGAATAACCGGTTTCGGGACCGCCCGGGACCTCGGAGGATTGATGACGACCGCCGCCCTGTCCAAAGTTGAGGAAGTTTCCGGTCTGCCCGACATGAAGGTGTCGGTGCGCCAGGTGTTCGGGATCGACAGCGATCTCGAAGTCCCCGCCTATTCCGAAGTCGATCCTCACGTGCCCGAAGTCGATTCCGACTACCGCTTCGACCGCGCCACCACGCTCGCCATTCTCGCCGGCTTCGCCCGCAATCGCCGCGTGATGGTGACCGGCTATCACGGCACCGGCAAATCCACCCATATCGAGCAGGTCGCGGCACGCCTGAACTGGCCCTGCGTACGCGTCAACCTCGACAGCCACATCAGCCGTATCGACCTCGTCGGCAAGGACTCCATCGTGGTCCGTGACGGCAAGCAGGTCACCGAATTCCGCGACGGCATCCTGCCCTGGGCGCTGCAGCACAACGTCGCGCTGGTGTTCGACGAATACGACGCCGGCCGCCCGGACGTGATGTTCGTGATCCAGCGCGTGCTCGAAGTCTCCGGACGCCTGACGCTCTTGGACCAGAACAAGGTGATCAAGCCGCATCCGGCGTTCCGCCTGTTCGCCACGGCGAATACGGTCGGCCTCGGCGACACATCGGGCCTCTATCACGGCACCCAGCAGATCAACCAGGGCCAGATGGACCGCTGGTCGATCGTCACCACGCTGAACTATCTCAGCCATGACGAGGAAGTGGAGATCGTGCTGGCCAAGGCCAAGCACTATCGCACCAGCGAAGGCCGCGACATCGTCAACAAGATGGTGCGCCTTGCCGATCTCACCCGCAACGCCTTCGCCAACGGCGACCTGTCGACGGTGATGAGCCCGCGCACGGTGATCACCTGGGCGGAAAACGCCGACATCTTCGGCGATATCGGCTTCGCCTTCCGCGTCACCTTCCTCAACAAGTGCGACGAGCTCGAGCGTCCCCTGGTCGCCGAGTTCTACCAGCGCTGCTTCAACGCGGAGCTGCCGGAATCGGCGGTCAACGTGGCGCTCAGCTGAGGTGTGGGATGTCGTCCCGGACAAGCGCAGCTCTTGGCAACGCGAGGCGTTGTCGAGAGCGAAGTGCAGATCCGGGACCCATAACCACAGGCCGTGGTTTTGCGAAGATCGGGCCATCAGTGTGCTCACTAACTGCTCCCTGTGGCTATGGGTCCCCGCGTTCGCGGGGACGACGGTGAGATCGAGATGAGCACCACCTCCAACTCCAAATTCCGCAGCAACAAGGAAGCGCCGACCGAGCCGTTCAAGCGCTCGGTCGCCTCCTGCCTGAAGGCGATCGCCAAGACGCCGGAGCTTGACGTCTCCTTCGCGGCCGAGCGGCCGGGCCTCGCGCCCGGCAAAGCCCGCTTGCCCGAGCCCGCGCGAAAAATGACCAAGCGCGATGCGGCGATCGTGCGCGGCCACGCCGATTCCATCGCGCTCAAGCTCGCCTGTCATGATGCCAAGCTGCATCGCAAGCTGATGCCGGGCAATCCGCAGGCGCGCGGGGTGTTCGAGGCGGTGGAGCAGGCGCGGGTCGAGGCGATCGGCGCGCGCCGCATGGCGGGCGTTGCGAAGAACCTCACCGCGATGCTCGACGACCATTTCCACCGCGGCAAGTTCGACGAGATCACCGACCGCGCCGATGCGCCGCTGGCGGACGCGCTGGCGATGCTGGTGCGCGAGCGCCTGACCGGCATGGCGCCGCCGACGGCTGCGAAGAAGATGGTCGACCTCTGGCGTCCGATTCTCGAAGACAAGATCGGCAAGCGGCTCGACCGCCTCGATGGCCTGGTCGAGGACCAGACCCGGTTCGGCGATGCCGTGCACGACCTCTTGACCGCGCTCGAGCTCGGCGACGAGCGCAACGCCGACAGCGAGGACGATGACGATAACGACGAGAACCAGGACGGCGACAACGACCAGTCCGGCGCCGAGGGGTCGCCCGATTCCGACGCCGCGCAGGAGATGAGCGCCGACCAGGCGCAGGCTTCATCGGAAGAGATGAGCGAGAGCGCGATGGAAAGCGCGCAGGCCTCGACCTCCGACACCTTCGACGACGGCGAGCTCGGCGACGACGAGACGCCGGGCGAAGCGACCCGTCCGAACCAGCATGGCAAGAACGAGCCGCGCGGGCCGGAATATCACGCCTTCGCGCCGAAATTCGACGAGATCATCGCTGCCGAAGACCTCTGCGACCATGACGAGCTGGAACGCCTGCGCGCCTATCTCGACAAGCAGCTCGCGCATCTGCAAGGCATCGTCGCCCGCCTCGCCAACCGCCTGCAGCGCCGCCTGATGGCGCAGCAGAACCGGGCCTGGGAGTTCGATCTCGAAGAGGGCATCCTGGACCCTGCGCGCCTGTCGCGCGTCGTCACCGATCCCTATCACCCGCTGTCCTTCATGCACGAGAAGGAGGCGACGTTCCGCGACACCGTGGTGACGCTGCTGCTCGACAATTCCGGCTCGATGCGCGGCCGGCCCATCACGGTCGCCGCGACCTGCGCCGACATCCTGGCGCGCACGCTGGAGCGGTGCGGCGTCAAGGTCGAGATCCTCGGCTTCACCACGCGCGCCTGGAAGGGCGGCCAATCGCGCGAGGCGTGGCTTGCCGCCGGCAAGCCGGCCAATCCGGGCCGCCTCAACGATCTCCGCCACATCATCTACAAGTCGGCGGATGCCCCCTGGCGTCGTGCGCGAAAGAATCTCGGCCTGATGATGCGCGAGGGGCTGCTGAAGGAGAACATCGACGGCGAGGCGCTGGACTGGGCGCACAAGCGTCTGCTCGGTCGGCCCGAGCAGCGCAAGATCCTGATGATGATCTCGGACGGCGCGCCGGTCGACGATTCCACGCTGTCGGTCAATCCCGGCAATTATCTCGAGCGGCACCTGCGCCACATCATCGAGGAGATCGAGACCCGCTCGCCGGTCGAGCTGATCGCGATCGGCATCGGCCATGACGTGACGCGCTATTACCGCCGCGCGGTGACGATCGTGGACGCCGAAGAGCTCGGCGGCGCCATCACCGAGAAGCTCGCCGAGCTGTTCAGCGAGACCAACACGGCGCCCACGCAAGCACCCGCTCGCCCGCGACGCAAATTGCATTCGTGAGCACGCATCAATCCCGCCGCAGCATTCTCGGCTTTGCAGCGGCGGGATTCTCCACTTTCGCAGCCTCCCGCATCGCGCTGGCGCAAGCCGCGAGCGAGCCGCCGCCGCGCGCGCTTCAAGTCGAGCGTGCCGTCACAGGGCCCGTCAGCATCGAGGTCAATGCGCGCGCCATTCCCCATTTCGAGCCGCGTGACCGCGCGCGCACGCGCTTCGGCTCGCTCGACTATCGCAGCGGCCTGGTGCTGACCTCGCCCTATCGTGGCTTCGGCGGATTGTCCGCCATCCGGGTGGACGCCAAGGGCGAGCGCTTCCTCGCGGTCTCCGACCAGGGCGGCTGGTTCACCGGGACCATCCGCTACGCCAATGGCAAGATGGTTGGACTCGACGACGTCGAGGCCGCGCCGCTGCTCGGCGCCGAGGGCCGGCCGATCACGGAAAAGCGGCTGTGGTGGGATTCGGAATCGATCGCGCGCGACGGCAATATCGTCTATGTCGGGCTCGAACGCGTCAACCAGATCCTGCGCTATGATTTTTCCAAGGGCGGCACACGCGCCCGCGGCGAAGTGGTGCCGGTGCCGGCGGGCGTGCGCAGACTGCCCTCCAACAAGGGGCTGGAGGCGCTGGTCGTCGTGCCCAGGGACACGCAGAAGGCCCAGCCGCTCGCGGGCACCCTGATCGCCTTTTCCGAGCGCGGGCTCGACGCGGACGGCAATCTCACAGCCTTCCTGATCGGCGGCCCCACGCCCGGCCAGTTCAGCGTGCGCCGCACCGAGAAATACGACATCAGCGACGCCGTGCTGCTGCCGTCCGGGGAGCTCTTGATCCTCGAGCGCAAATTCTCCTGGTTCACCGGCGTCAACATCCGCATCCGGTCGATCCCGCTGAAGTCGGTCGCACCCGGCGCGCTGGTCGACGGCCCCGCGCTGTTCGTCGCCGATCTCGGCCACGAGATCGACAACATGGAAGGCATCGACGCCCACGTCACGCCCGAGGGCGA
>NZ_LFJD01000004.1:2974269-3372254 GCF_006658635.1 Bradyrhizobium sp. UNPA324 | reverse complement strand
GCGCGGCGGGCGTGCGGGCGGGCGGAGCACCCCCGCCTGTGACCGCCCAGCTCGCCCTTCAGGCAAGGGCGTCAACCCTGGCTCTGGGAGCGGGGCAGCCGGCTACACCAATTTGGGAGCTGGCCGCCATAAGCCATCTCCGGGACGTCCGGCTCAAGCGCGGCGACCGTTGCGAAGTGGTGTTTCGGAACGACCTTCCTGTGCCACTTGCGCCAGTCTGGTACGGCCTCAATGGCCCTGTTACGACCGACCCGCTGCGAGGGCGCGCTCCCGCGCCGCCGAACGCAGTCGAAACATCAATTATTTCAATACCCAATGCAGGAACCTTGCTGGCCGACTTCCGCCTGTTCGAGGATGGCCTGAAGCAGCCCGCGCGCCCACTTCCGATCATCGCGGCCGAGACCAGCCCGGCCGTCGTCGATCGTGACGAGGTGCTGTTGATCGAGGAATGGCGCCTGCGCCCCGATGGCACGGCTGTCCCGCCGGGCGAGACCCCAAAGGACGCGACGCCGCTCTATACGATCAACGGGCAGACTTCATTCGAACTCTCAGCGTTGGGCCATCAACGGCTGCGGCTGCGCTTTATCAACGGTTCCCAACGCACTGTTCTGGCTATCAAATTGGAAGGCCACGACGTCCGCGTGCTGGCTTTGGATGGACAGCCGGCCGAGCCGTTTTCGGCGCGCAACGGCGCCCTGGTTCTGGCGCCCGGCGCACGGGCCGACGCCTTTGTGGATGCGGCCGCATCAGCCCCATTCTTGCTGCATGACGGCAAGGCGGCGCACCAGGTCGGCAGCCTCAAGATCTCGGACCAATTGGAGCGGCGCGTTCTGCTGGCGCCGCCGCCGCCGCTCCCTTCGAACGACCTTCCCGAGAAGCTCGACTTAAGAGGCGCCCTGCGGTTCGATGTCGCGCTCGGCTTCCCCGACGCCGGCTGGACGCGGCCCGTGTACTTCTCCACGGCCTCCGCGCCCGCCTTCCGGGCCAAGACCGGCCGCACCGTCGTGCTGGCCCTCAACAACCCCGGCTCTGTCACCGCCGTGTTCCACCTGCACGGCCACCCCTTCCGCCTGCTCGACAAGCTCGACGATGGCTGGAAGCCCTATTGGCTCGACACGCTCGTGATCGAGCCCGGCCAGACCCACCGCATCGCCTTCGCGGCGACCGCGCCCGGACGATGGCTGCTCGAATCCATCGCGACCGACTGGGCCGCGCCGCGGCTGGTGCGCTGGTACGCGGTGGAGTGAGGCCGCCTATTGGCGCTGCCAGAGGTAACGGACGTCCGGCTCCTTCTCCTCGTTCCGCGCCCCATCGGTCTGCTCGACCGGCGCGAAGCCGCGCGCTTCGTAGAAGTGCCGTGCCTTCGTGTTGCGCTGGAAGGTCCAGAGCTCCAACCGATCACAGGCCTGCTTGGCGATATCAAGGAACTGGGTACCGGCGCCGCGGCCCTGGACGGTGGGGAGCACGTAGAGCTGCTCGATCCAGCCCTCGCGGAACGCAATGATCCCGCCGAGCACCTCGTCGTCAAAACATCCCCACACGCGGCATGCCGGAAAGACACGCTCGCGATAGAACCAAAGGTCCTCATCCGGCGTGTGCAGCCCGGCGAGCCACGGCATCGCCTGGTCGAATGCGATCCGATGGACCCGCGCAGCTCCGCCCATGTCCGCGAGCGCGAGTTGTCTGAGCACTAGTACTCCACCCCCAGCGCATCATAGATCCTCCGGTGCACGGCGGGCAGCGTTTCGGTGAGGTCCTCCGCAATCAGTCCGGGCCCGGCTTCGCGCGCCGCCTCGCCATGCATCCAGACGCCGATGCTGGCGGCTTCGAATGCCGGCACGCCCTGCGCCAGCAGGCCTGCAATGATGCCGGAGAGGACGTCACCAGCTCCGGCGGTGGCGAGCCAGGGCGGCGCGTTGGCGGCGATGGTGGCACGGCCGTCGGGGGCGGCGATCGTGGTGTCCGGCCCCTTCAGCAGCACGACGGCGCCGGAACGCTCGGCGGCGGCGCGAACGCGCTCCAGCTTGGAACGGCCCGGAAATTTGTTGCTGAGGTCGGAGAACAGGCGCGGAAACTCGCCTTCATGCGGCGTCAGCACCACCGCATTGTCCTGGGAAGACTTGATCGATTCGAACAGCCGCTCGGGGGTTGCGGCAAAGCTCGTCAGCGCATCGGCATCGAGCACCAGACGACGCTGCGCGGCGAGCGCGGTGTGGACGAGATCGCAGGTGCGCTCACCGATGCCCGCGCCGGGGCCGATGATGCAGGTGCCGTAGCGCTTGTCGCCGAGCAGCTCGCCGAACTCGATCGCCGTGTCGACGGGGCGAACCATCACCGCCGTCAGCGCAGCCGCATTGATCGCGAGCGCATCGCGCGGGGTCGCCAGCGTCACCAGGCCCGCCCCTGCCCGCAGCGCGCCGCGCGCGGCGAGCCGCGCCGCCCCGGTTGCCGCGGCATCTCCCGAGACCGCCAGCACGTGCCCGCGCGCGTATTTGTGACCGTCGATGCGCGGCACCGGAAAGGCGGCGCCCCAGACATCCGGATCGTTCTCGAAGGTCTGCGGCGCGATCTCGTCCAGCACCCGCGTGTCGATGCCGATGTCGGCGACGCGCACGCGGCCGCAATGCATCCGGCCCGGCAGCAGCAAATGCGCCGGCTTCTTGCGAAAGAAGGTGACGGTCTCGGTGGCGTTCACCGCCGCGCCCATCATTGCCGCGCTGGTGCCGTTGATGCCGCTCGGCAGGTCGACCGCGAGCACCGGGGCGCCGTTGGCGTTGATCGCCTCGATCATCGCGCGCGCCTCGCCATCCACGGGGCGGCTGAGACCGGCGCCGAACAGCGCATCGATGATCAGCGCGGGCTTTCCGATCGCCTGCGGATTGAACGGCAGCACCGGGTGCTTCCAGCCGCGCGCGGCGGAGGCCGCATCGCCCTGGAGCTGGTCGCGCTCGCACATGGCGATCACCGAGACCTCCCGCCCCTGGGCCGCGAGCTCGGCGGCTGCGACAAAACCGTCACCGCCATTGTTGCCGGGACCGGCCACGATCAGGATCGGCCCCTCCTCCACCAGCGCCTGGGCGGCATCAGCGACCGCCTGGCCCGCGCTCAGCATCAGCTTGAAACCGGGTGTGCCGCCCGCGATGGTGAGCTGGTCCGCCCGCTGCATTTCCGCGTTGGTCAGAACTTCCATGCCACTTCCCTAGTACAATCGCCTTTTCAACAGGCATCTTCCGCGCCGATCCGACGCGGGGAACAACGATCTGCACACATATTGAACCGTTTGCCTATTTCGTAGTCTTCGGTATTTTGTGCAAGTTGGCGCCACCACTCAGAGATGCTCGTTAAAAGGCTGATAACGCTCCAATAATCAGGGCATTTGCAACTTGGCATAGACCCTGCTTTCGAGGAAGCCGCTTCGGTTCGTCGTGCTCACTGGCATTTATCAGGGTGTCGCCGGCCGTTGGTGCCGGTCAGGTCAGGATTTCCGGCATAGCGAAGACAAGATCATGCGTATAAGGCGCATCCTGACGAAGACGTTGCTATTGATCGAAAGGCCGGAGGCGCGCAGTGAAGAAAATCGAAGCCATCATCAAGCCATTCAAGCTCGACGAGGTGAAGGAAGCGCTTCAGGAAGTCGGCCTTCAGGGCATCACCGTGACCGAGGCCAAGGGCTTTGGCCGGCAGAAGGGTCACGCCGAGCTCTACCGTGGCGCAGAATACATCGTCGACTTTCTGCCCAAGGTGAAGATCGAGATCGTGATCGGCGACGATCTGGTCGAGCGCGCCATCGACGCGATCCGCCGCGCCGCGCAAACCGGGCGCATCGGCGACGGTAAGATCTTCGTCTCCAACATCGAAGAGGCGATCCGCATCCGAACCGGCGAATCCGGGCTGGACGCTATCTGAGCCGGGTGCTATCCCGAATTTTGCGACACTCCGACTGGAAATAAGGCTGCTTCGGCGGCCTGATTTCGTTTGTGCGGTCGCGCAAAACTCGCCCGAGCGAGAATAATTTTGCTCATCTGGAAACCGACCCGCAGAGCCAAAAGGGGTATGCATGAAGACCGCCAAAGACGTCCTGAAATCGATCAAGGACAACGACGTCAAGTACGTCGACCTGCGCTTCACCGATCCGCGCGGCAAGTGGCAGCATGTGACGTTCGATGTCAGCATGATCGATGAAGACATCTTCGCCGAAGGGACGATGTTCGACGGCTCCTCGATCGCCGGCTGGAAGGCGATCAACGAGTCCGACATGTGCCTGATGCCCGATCCGGTCACCGCGACGATCGACCCATTCTTCGCCGAGACCACCATGGTCATCACCTGCGACGTGCTCGAGCCGACCACCGGCGAGCCCTACAACCGCGACCCCCGCGGCATCGCCAAGAAGGCCGAAGCCATGGTGAAGTCGATGGGCGTGGGCGACAGCGTGTTCGTCGGCCCCGAAGCCGAGTTCTTCGTGTTCGACGACGTGCGCTATTCGGCCGAGCCCTACAAGACCGGCTTCCGCCTCGACTCCTCGGAGCTGCCGACCAATTCCGACACCGAATATGAAGGCGGCAATCTCGGCCACCGCGTCCGCACCAAGAGCGGCTATTTCCCGGTTCCGCCGCAGGACTCCGTGCAGGACATGCGCTCGGAGATGTTAGGGGCCATGGCCAAGATGGGCGTCAAGGTCGAGAAGCACCACCACGAGGTCGCGTCCGCCCAGCACGAGCTCGGCATGAAGTTCGACACGCTGACGCTGATGGCCGACCATCTGCAGATCTACAAATACTGCATCCACCAGGTCGCCCACATCTACGGCAAGACCGCCACCTTCATGCCGAAGCCGGTCTTCGGCGACAACGGCTCGGGCATGCACGTGCATCAGTCGATCTGGAAGGACGGCAAGCCGGTGTTCGCCGGCAACAAATACGCCGACCTGTCGGAAACCTGCCTGCACTACATCGGCGGCATCATCAAGCACGCCAAGGCGATCAACGCCTTCACCAACCCGTCGACCAACTCCTACAAGCGTCTGGTCCCGGGCTATGAGGCCCCCGTGCTGCTCGCCTACTCCGCGCGCAACCGCTCGGCCTCGTGCCGTATCCCCTACACCGCTTCGCCGAAGGCCAAGCGCGTCGAGGTGCGCTTCCCCGATCCGCTCGCCAATCCCTATCTCGGCTTCGCCGCGATGCTGATGGCCGGCCTCGACGGCATCAAGAACAAGATCGATCCGGGTCCGGCGATGGACAAGGACCTCTACGACCTGCCGAAGGAAGAGCTGAAGCAGATCCCGACCGTGTGCGGCTCGCTCCGCGAGGCGCTGGAAAACCTCGACAAGGACCGCGGCTTCCTCAAGGCCGGCGGCGTGTTCGACGACGACTTCATCGACGCCTACATCGAGCTGAAGATGACCGAAGTCGCCCGCTTCGAAATGACCCCGCACCCGGTCGAGTTCGAGATGTACTATTCGGGCTAAGCGGCTCGGACTTTATGCGACAAGCAAAAGGCGCTTCCGATGGAAGCGCCTTTTCGTTTGGGGACTCGTAGGGCCGGCAATCACCACGTCGCCGTGAACGCCTTCTGCAGCTCGGCCGGCGCGGTCACGCCGCCCGCGATCAGCAACTGGGTGAGCACACGGGCCTTCTGCGGATTGAGATCCTCGGACACGACGAAGCCGTTCTTGTCGTCGTCGACCTCGACGTTGCGCGTGACGAAGCCGGACCGGACCCGCGTCGAGCGCACCACCATGATGCCCTTCTTCGCCGCCGCTTCGAGCGCATCGAGCGCCGGCTTCGAGGTGTTTCCGTCGCCAACGCCGGCCAGCACGATGCCTTTGGCGCCGTGCGCAATGGCGTCCTCGACCGGAACGGCGTCCATGTTGGCGTGCGAGTACACGATCTCGACGCGCGGCAATTGCTCGCCCGCCGGCAGCTGATAGGTCCCGCGCCTGAAGGCGGCGCCTTGGGTCATGAAGCGAATGCCGCCGGCGGCGTCGACATAGCCGATCGGTCCGTCATTGGGTGAGCTGAACGTCTCGATGCTGGTGGTGTTGGTCTTGGTGACCGAGCGCGCGCCTTGAATCTTGTCGTTCAGCACCGCCATCACGCCGCGCCCGCGCGAGCGCGGATCGGCGGCGACCTGCACGGCTTCATAGAGATTGCCGGGGCCGTCGGCGCTGACCGCCGTGGCCGGCCGCATCGAACCGACGATCACCACCGGCTTGTCGCCGCGCACCACATTGTCGAGAAAGAACGCGGTCTCCTCGAGCGTGTCGGTGCCATGGGTGATGACGACGCCATCCGCTTCGTTCTTGTCGAAAGCGTCCTGGATGCGGCGGGCCAGCGCAAACCAGACCTTGTCGTTCATGTCCTGGGACCCGATGGACGAGATCTGCTCGGCATTCAGCTTCGCCAGCTTGTCGAGGCCCGGGACGGACTGCAACAGCTGCTCGCCCGTGATCTGGCCCGACTTGTACGCGCCGGTCGCGCGCGCGTCGGCCTGGCCCGCGATGGTGCCGCCCGTCGCAAGAACGAGAATGCGCGGCAGGCCGCCAGCTGAAGCATCCTTGCCCGGCTCCGCCGCCTGCGCTGTCGCGCCGATGCAGCCAGACCAGAGCACGAAAGCCATCAGCGGAATGGCAAGTCGCGATATTCGGCAAGGCCAGTGAAGTGCTGATGTGACGGCGTCGCTGATCATCGAATGTCCTCCTGCTGTCCCGGGCAGGCTATTCGAAACCGCGCAATGGGGCCGAAGATGGGCGGCACACGCAGGGCGGGTAGAGTCCTTGCAAAACATCATCTCGCCGGCCGTATCGAGATGCCCCGCTCCGCCCTACCCGCCCAGGCAGTTACGGCTTCGGCGGCGCGATCCGCAGCCCGTCGGCGCCGATCGCGCCGAACGTGCTCGCAATGATCTCAGCTGTCGGCTCCATGCCGCCGAGCGACCAGTGCGAGGGCTCCTGCTCTTCGATCCTGACCCAGACGTTGCGGCGGAAGTCCGCATTGCCCTGCCCCTCGACCTCGACCAGGAGGTCGGTGACGCGTTCCAGCAGTAGCTTCTTCTGTGCGGCGTCCAGGATGCCGCGGACGGTGGAAATGGTGACGTAAGGCATGTCTCTCTCCAATCATGTGATGTGACGACGGCGGCAGATTGCCCCCAACGTGACCGGCGCGGCAGTGGCGGATAAGACAGAGATCGGGCAATTTCCGCCACGCGCCCGCGGACCCGATCGGATAGGATCGCCGCGTCCGCCTGGAGGTCTCATGAAGCTTGCAATTCTGGCCGTGGAAGGCTGCATGCACTCGGCGATCGCCGGTGTCGCCGACATCCTGGCGCTCGCCAATCACGTCATGCAGCAGAGCGGCGCAAAACCCCGCTTCAGCTGGCAGACGCTCTCGCTCGACGGCAGGCCGGTGCGTGCAGGCGGCGGCCAGATGATCGCGGTCGATGGCGCGATCGGACGACGCGGGCGCTTTGACGCGATCCTCGTCCCCGGCAATCTCGTCGATCACGTCACGGCGGAGCGACTGCAACCGCAATACGCCCGGGCCGGCGCCTGGCTCCGGCAGCAGCACGCGAACGGCCGGCTGATCGGCGCCTTCTGCAGCGGCGTGTTCCTGTTGGCCGGCGCCGGCCTGCTCGACAATCGCCGCGCCACCATCACCTGGTGGCTGCAAGGCGAGTTGCGGCAGCGTCATCCCACGGTCGACCTCGCCGCCGACGCCGTCGTCACCGTCGCCGACCGCATCGTTTGCGCCGCCGGCCCGATGTCGTGGGTCGATCTTCTGCTCAGGCTGATCGAGATGGTCGAAGGCAAGGAGATCGCAAGACTATGCGCGGACTACGTCGTCATCGACACGGCGCAGCGCAGCCAGTCGATCTTCATGCCGGTCGGCTATCTGCTCTCGCAGGACCCGCTGCTGACCAGGGCGGACCTGCTGGTGCGCCGCACCGGCAAGGCTCCGATGACCGTCAAGCGCCTTGCCGGCGCGCTCGGTGTCAGCGAGCGCACGCTGAACCGGAAGTTTCAGGAGCTCACGCGCGAGCCGCCGCAGGCCTTCATCATGCGCCGCCGCGTCGAGCACGCGCGCACGCTGCTGGAGACGACGAGGCAGCCGATCAAGGCCATTGCACGCACGACCGGCTATGAGGACGAAAGCAGCTTTCGCAAGGCGTTCCGCAAGCTCACTCTGATGTCGCCGCAGGCCTATCGCGCGCGGCGGATGGAGCGAACGGCGTGAGGCGGCCGCGCGTGCCGCTCTACGATCTCACTCGTCCGGAAATATTCCTCCCGATCTCCGTCGCTGCCGGCCGCCGTCATTTGCGAACCCGGATTTCCGATGGAGAGGCGCCGTAGACACGACGAAAGGTTCGATTGAAATACGAGATGTCGTTGAATCCGGACTGGTGGGCGATCTCGCTGATCGAACGGCCTGCGAGCCTCACGTCCGTCAACATCTTGTAGGCCGAGGCCAGCCTCTGATTGAGAACGAACTCGGTAAAGCTCGTGCCTTCGAGTTCGAACAGCTTTCGGACATAGGACTTTGAAATGCCCTGCTTGGCAGCCACGGAGTCCAGGCTCAGCCCGGGACTGCCGGACTGCGCGCGAATGTTGGCCTTGATGCTCCGCATTCTGGCGGCGGCAACGCCGCGCATGTTCGCCATCTCGGCGGCATCCGGCGTGGCGCCGAGCAACAGGGCGCCGAGATCGAGCATGTGGTTCACGACGGCCCGCCGCATCGCTGCGTTCGCGAGCGTCTGCCTTTCATTGACGATGCCGAGGTAATCCAGAAAGAGCGACAACGCCGGATTGCGCCTGTCGAGCGGCCTGCCGATGGCGTCGTCGAAATTGCTGACCAGGGGCGCAATCAGTGCGCGGCTGATCCGCCAAGTGACCACGCGCCTCGGCGTGCAATTGGTCGCAGTCCCCGGCAATCCATTCGTAGTCAAGATCGCGTCGCCGGGACCGAGATGCGTCTCGTGACCGTTTTGATTGTGGGTCGCCGCACCGTCGCGGTTGAGCACGATCACCGGATCGTCGTTATCGATCATCGCTTCGGTATGGCGACAGAAAATCGGAGAGACGGCCGCGACCGCGACCGACATTCCGGGCAACGCCCGCAACTTCATATCGATCTGAAGCGCCGTGTCGGGCAACGGCTCGATCTCGAGCTTGAGGATTTCGCGGCCGTAGATTTCCTGAAAGGCTTCCGTCCTGTCGCGCCCGGCAAACGCGGAGCTGGACAGCTCCAATGCGATCAATTCGTCGCCACTATCCAACGCACCGCTCCATAAGAGTGAGATCGCCCGGCGCTCCTTTTGTCGCAGGAAATCCTGCAGCGTTCAAAGGCCTTTCCTTGCCGCCTCCAATTCGGATCGTGCGCGTTGAAGCGCTGTCTGATGCGACACCGGCTCCGGACCGATGCGCCTGCCGATGTGGCAAGGTGATCACAGTGGATGGCAATCGTCGGGCTTGTGGTGATCAGTCCAAGTCGATGTAGCGCGTACCCCAAGCCGAACCAGCCGCACTCCCGGTATAGCTCTTCGACGTCGCTTGACGTTGCGCGCACCGGTTGCAGAGGGGCTCATGGCAATCACGGGAAAGATCATTTCGGTTACTGTCCTTGGTCTGGCATTGACGCAGGCGGCGTCCGCCGCGGACCTGCCAGTCAAGGCGGCCGCGTTTCCGGCCCCCCTCGTCGACTGGAGCGGCGTCTATGTCGGCGTGCATGCCGGCTATGGCGGCGGCATGAAGGATTGGACCAACCAGCAACTCAACTTTCCCGCGCAGGGCCTCTTGAGCGGCGCGCAAATCGGCATCAACAAGCAGATCGCCAGCCTCGTGTTCGGCGTCGAGCTGGAAGGAGCCTGGACCGGCATCAGCGGCTCACAAACTGTTACGACCGGCAGCATGGGGCCCTTCTTCCTGGGCACGGTCACGGCTTCCGGGACTTCCAGGATCGAGGCGATGGCCAGCGTCACCGGGCGCGCCGGCCTCGCCGCTGACCGCTGGTTTGTCTTTGCCAAGGGCGGGCTGACCGGCGCCTGGGAGAAGCATTCTTACAACCTGGCCCTCAACGATGCCTTCGGCGGAGCGATTGTCGAGACTTTGGAGGCTCGCGAATTTCGCTTGGCTCCCACGATCGGCTTTGGCGCCGAATACGCCCTTGATGGCCGTTGGTCGGTCAAGGCGGAGTACGACTACGTGGCCTTGGGCACCCGGACTGCGCCCCTTACCGGCCCGGCCACGTTCAATGGCGGGACCCTGCCCTCCTTCAGGGTAAACGAGCCGATCGCGCAGGATGCAATCCATCTGCTCAAGGTCGGAGCGAACTACCGGCTCGGCACTGTGGCAGTCGATCCGATCTATCCGCGAGTCAAACCGGCGTCGGGCGCCGACTGGACCGGCGCTTTTCTGGGTGCGCAGGGAGGTTACGGACTCGGCCACATGGGACGTTCGACGCTCGTTGACCCGGCCAATCCCGGACGTGGCACTTACGACATGAAGGGCTGGCTCGGCGGGATCAACGGAGGCGTCAACGTCCAGTCCGGTGTGCTCGTCTTCGGCATCGAGGGCGAGTGGATGTGGACTGGCATGCGGGGTGGCCAGACTCTCACGGGGCCCGATCCGTTCTTCGGCGGCACCGCGGTCACTAAGCTCGACAGCTCGATCGACTGGCTGGCGATCGCCAGCGCCAGGGCCGGATTTGTCGCCGGCGACCGGCTGTTGATCTATGGCAAGGGCGGCATTGCGATCGCCAGCGAAAGACACTCGGCCAGTACCGTCGAGCCCCTCCCCGCTATCGGCGGCCTCGTCACATCATCGATCAGCGGAAGGGCCACGCATTCCGGAATCGCCGTTGGCGCCGGCGCCGAGTATGCACTGGGAGGCAATTGGTCGATCAAGGGCGAGTACGATTACATCAAGATGATGGCGCAGCAACATACCGATACCGGTCTTCTGACGATCAATGCAGGCCTGGCGACGGATCAGGGCAACATTGCCCCGGGCGTCGACAAGGTCGGTCAGACCCTGCATCTGTTCAAGCTGGGCGTGAACTACCATTTCAATCCGCTGCCGGGAGCCGTCGCCGCACGCTACTGACGCGGTCAGCCTGCCGCTTCACTTGTCGGGAAAATTCGACCCGATCTCTGTAGAGCCGCGCTGGCGTCTCGGCAAATAGAGGAAGCGGTGGGTGCAAGGGGCTCAACCCATCCTACAGGCTACGGGTTGTCACGCCGCGGCATCAAATGGTCGAGCAGGCCCGTCGGCAGCGGGAAGACGATGGTCGACGACCGCTCGCCGGCGATGTCGTGCAAAGCCGCGAAATAGCGCAGCTGCATCGCCTGCGGCTCCTGGGCCAGGATGCGGCCAGCCTCGACGAGCTTTTCGGCGGCCTGCTGCTCACCCATGGCGTTGATCACCTTGGCGCGCCGCAAGCGTTCCGCCTCGGCCTGCTTGGCGATCGCACGCACCATGGTTTCATTGATGTCGATGTCCTTGATCTCGATGCCCGTGACCTTGATGCCCCAGACGTCAGTTTGCTTGTCGAGGATCTCCTGGATGTCGGCGTTCAGCTTGTCGCGTTCGGCCAACATCTCGTCGAGATCGTGCTTGCCGAGCACAGAGCGCAGCGTCGTCTGCGCGAGCTGGCTGGTCGCGGCCATGTAATCGCCGACCTTGATGATGGCGCGCTCGGGATCGACGATGCGGAAGTACAGCACGGCGTTGACCTTGACCGAAACGTTGTCGCGCGAGATCACGTCCTGGGGCGGCACCACCTGCACCATCACCCTGAGATCGACCTTGACGAGCTGCTGCACGACCGGAATGAGGATGACGAGGCCCGGGCCCTTCACCCCGGCGAAGCGGCCGAGCGTGAAAACGACGCCGCGCTCGTATTCCCTGAGGATGCGAACGGCCTGGGTGAGAAACACGACGACGAGCAGCGCAAGCACCGCATAGATCGAATATTCAATCATCAGAGTTGACCTCCCTCGCCGCCGGCCGGACCCGGACGCCGGACCACCAGCGTCAAATCGACGATGCTCGCGACCTCGACCCGCTCGCCGGGCCTGAAGGCGTCGGCACCGCGCGCTTGCCAGCGTTCGCCATGCGTAAAGACGTGGCCCTCGGTCTCGTTCCAGTCGAGAACCTCGGCGGACAGGCCTTGCATGGCTTGTGCGCCGACCCGGGCCGGACCTTTGCCGGCGCGCCGAAGCGCGCCGAGCACGACGAGAATGAAGCCGGTGAACGTCGCCGCGACGATGGCGATCACCGTCCATGACAGCCGGTAGCCCGGCGCTTCGACCCGGATCAGCATGATCGCTCCCAGCACGAAGGCGACGACGCCGCCAAGACCGACCACCACGGTCGGATTGAAGGCCTCGACGGCGAGGAGCGCGATTCCGATCAGCATCAGGCCGAGGCCGGCATAGTTGATCGGCAGCAGGTTGAGGGCATAGAGGCCGATCAGGAGGCAGATCGTCCCGACGACCCCCGGAGCAACCGCGCCGGGGGACATGAACTCGAAGATCAGGCCGTAGATGCCGACCATCAGGAGAATGAAGGCGACGTTGGGATCGGTGATGACCGCGAGGAATCGCGAGATCCATCCGGGGTCGACGACCTCGACCACCGCGTCCTTCGTCGCGAGGCGCCGTGACCCGCCGCCCGCGATCTCGACCACGCGACCGTCGATCTGCCGGAGCAAATCGGCCGGATCGCGCGCGACGAGGTCGATGACCTGCGCCTGCAACGCGCCATTGGCGGAAAGGGTGGCGGCTTCGCGGACCGCCTTCTCGGCCCAGTCCGCATTGCGATTGCGCAGCTCGGCGAGGCTGCGGATGAAGGCGACGGCATCGTTCGTCACCTTTGCCGTCATCGCATCCTTCGGCTCATCCTTCTTGTCCTTGCTGTCTTTGTCGGGCGTGCCGCTCGGCAGGCCCGGGAACGAACCGCCGATCTGCACCGGCGTCGCGGCACCGATATTGGTGCCCGGCGCCATCGCCGCGATATGGGTGGCATAAAGAATGTAGGTCCCCGCGCTCGCCGCATGGGCGCCCGAGGGCGCGACGTATCCCACGACAGGAACGGGCGAGCCGAGCACATCGGCGATGATCTCGCGCATGCTGGAATTGAGGCCGCCCGGCGTATTCATTTTCAGAATCACGATCTCGGCGCGTCGCTCGGCTGCCCTAGCCAAGGCGTCCTTGACGTAGCTGGCCGACGCCGGCCCGATGGCTCCGTCGATCGTGACAGTCAGGGCACGACGCCCGCTCTCCTCCGCCAAGCCGGGCAGGAAGCAGAGAAGCAGGGCGACGAAGGCAATCGCCGCGACGAGGGCCGCCTTGATGATCTGCACGGCAAGGGCTCCCTTGCCATGAATATGGTAGCGGGTTCGCGAACCTCAATGCGGTGGCTGTCGGCCGCAATTGTGATTGTGCGATGCGGTGGACGCCTTGGAGGTGCCGATGTCGCGGGCGACCCGCGCCCGCTGCCGCGACGATGCCGCGGCCCCGTTCGCGCCGTGATCTCCGCCCGATTCTATGCGACGTGCCAATCGTGATGGCTCATCGAGTTGAACACCAATGATCGATGTCGAGCGATGGCGTGACGCCGGAAGCGTGGTCCTGCCCTGCGCCTTCACCTTGGCCGGTGCCCGAGTTCTATCGAAGTGGACCAGCTTGGAGACCATAGCTCGCTTTAGTCGCCTCTGGTCGCCTCCGATCTATTCCGATTGACGGACGATTGGGCGCCGTCCATGGGCATCGCATAGGATTGATCCTTTGGGCGGTCCAATCGCGTACGTCCGATTCTTGATGTACTATCTAGTTGGGTGGCAAGATGGTCGCAGGAGAAGCCGATCATGACTGACGATCAGGTCAATCTCGTCGTTCAGCACCTTTGCGAGCAATTGCACTTGGCGCTCCGATTGAAGGACAGCGAGGCACATCCACCAAATGCCAAAGATATTGGATTTGATCCTGCTTCTGTAAGAACTGTATTGCTGACCGGGTTACGTTCGGCGGGTGTCATGCCCCACCACGAGGCAGCCGGGGCAAGCGAAGAGCCGCCGTGGTCCTAAACGCAGAATGCGGGACAGAAGCCGGCGCCAATGTCTCAGTTGGGTCAAAAGCGGCAAGAGCGGGATGGGACGGCGCGGAAATATGCCGCGTGGGCGCGCGGCGAAAGGACGCTGGTCCGGTGAAGCGCACCACCGCTGCGCTCCGGGGAAGGACGTTCTCAGCCAAGGTGCGCCAGCAGGAGCCAAGCGGTGATAGAGAGGCAGACGGCAATTCCGGAATAGGGCAACGCGACCCGCATGGTCGATCCCCTTGCGAAGCAGCGCTCATACGCGCTCTTTCGCGGCCGTTCGTCGACGACATTCAAAGGCGGTCGATGGTATCCGCACTCCTTACGTCGGACTCGACTGGGCCGCCCGCTTTCCGATAGGTTTACCCATGGACTGCGGCTTTCCAATTACAACTAGCGGGGAGCGAAATGGCAGAAAAAATCGATGTCGCGGTTACCGGCAAATCGCAGTTTGAAGTCGCCTATGAGATGGCGAGATTCATTCTCACCAATATGGAAGGCCGCCAAGTGAAAAGCATAAAGCGGCAAGAACTCTTGCATTTGGTGGCCGACTGCATCGAAGCCTTGCGCGGCATCAAGGTCAAGGAGATCATCAGCTAGAAAGGTAACTGGCAGGTCCCGCCGCCTCTTGTCCGAGCGACAAGGAAGCAGAATGCATCTGCCGAGCCCACAACAAGGCACTCATACGCTGTTTGGTGAAACCCGCCACGCGTAAAGCCCAAATCGATCAAGCGATCAGACAGCCCACTAGGCCCAGCGCGGCGCACGAGGATGGGCATATAACCGAAGCTCATAGCTGACGTCGGTATCTTCCAGCCATGCGCAGCATGTTGAATTTTGCGGGCAACTCCCAAGCGGGCGCGTCGGGACGACACCCGGCTCCGCGGGGTTTACGCCAAGCGCGCCACCCGTAAATTTCCCAAGTGCTGACAACCAGGCGCACTGATTAACTGGTGCGGGTCGAGCGCCGCACCATGAAAACACCGAAGCCAAAGCAATGGGCCGAGCAGGAGGTCCGACGATTGGTCAGGCTCGCCCGGCAGGGAGTTGGCGCATCGAAGATAGCCGCCGAACTTGGCCGCTACGCCGGATCAGTAAGGCGAATGGCGCGAACGATGGGAATACTGTTGAAGAAATAGCCGCAGACCAAGCGCAGCGGAAATTGGGGACAAGTTTCGTCGACTTCGCTAAGAAACTAGAGGTTTGAACCCGACGCAGCCGTCGAGCTGCACTTGTCTGTGCTGATCTCGCTTTGAGCCATTTAGCCAGAGCCCGTAGCCGACAGCTCGTAGGATGGGTAGAGCGAAGCGATACCCATCGTTTCCGTCACGCGACGATGATGGGTTTCGCAAGGCTCAACCCATCCTACAGCACCCATTGTTCTGGTTTGCCGCGGCGATACTTCGATCGGGTCGAACGTCTGACATTCCCAACCCCTGGACCGCATTGGCTATTTAAAGTGAGCCAACATGCAAGCGACGACTTGACGACAAGCGATACGACTCTTCGCGCGCCCCTGATCACGTCGGCAGTGACGTAGCTGTTGACTGAGTCACCGTCGCCACAACCTCCGTCATTCCGGGATGCATACGCGAGGACGCAGGGCCTGAATCCATCCATCCGCATGCTCTGCCGTACGTTGGATTCCGGGTTCGCCCTTTCAGGACGCCCCGGATTGACGAGCGGAGGTCGAGACAGGCCCCGGCGAGGCGTCGGGCAACACACCCCGTCAAGCCCTCACGTCAAAAATATTCCACTTTCCCGAATTTCGGATTTGTGGCATACACACCTCATCCCGGCCCTGCCAAAGGGGCGCTTCGCGATCGTCACGAGATGCGGGCCGGGTGGCGGTGGACGCGGTAGCGCCGGCGCGGCGTGCGTGACGACAGGGCGGGCAACCGTGAGTCCTCAGGCGGCGCGATACGACCCGGCGCGGTCACAGCGGTCTCGTTGATGCCTGGGGGCGAGCACACGCAAGCCTTCAGGTGTTTCGGCGGGATCGTCCGCGGACGGAGAAGTCGTGTGGTTATGTCGCTTCCTAATGAAATCAAGGGGATACGTTATCTAACCGGCATTCTCCGGTCCTTGATACATTTAGGCTTTTTGCCGATTTGGCTAACCGATAGGCCCTCCGCGCGAGGTGCGGTCAATCCTGTCTCTGCCAACCGGATGTGCGCCACGTCTGTTCGGTGGCCCAGTAGCTTCGCTTGTTGTGGCCGCGCGCGCGAGCCGAACGATCCTGCCCTCGGCGACAAGCTTGGCGAGTGCGCGCCGGACACTGACCAATTGAGCGTCATCGAGCAGGACTTCACCGAGCCTGTTCGGCTTGACCCGGTAAACGTCCGCCGCGAGATCGAACGTGTCAACCGGCGCGACCTGCCGCTCCACTGCGGCGATCAAGTCGCGCTGCAAATGTCCATGCCCTCGGCTCATTTTTAAGTGTTTCGACAAAAGATCCTATGGCGCTCGAACGAAACACTTAGACCACGGCCTTTTTGTGCCAAAAGTCCCCTGCCGCTAGTCACAGCGTTTGGGAATTGATCCGGTCAATCACCGAAATGCCGAGCACGGTCGCTTCGTAGAACGCTCGGGCTGCAGCTCGGTTGAAGGGGCTGGCCAGCGCTTCCTGTGCGTGGCGGGCAATGTCGAAAATCCCGCCGACATGCAGCTCGGCGAACTCGTCTTCGACAGCAGTGATCAGGTCGTCCTGATACAGCGATTCCTGCTTCCTGCGGTCCAGATGGCCTTCGCGGATCAACACGAGTAGCCGGCCCTCGTCGCTGTCATTGAACGCCTCGGTGAGCGCGTTGGTGTCGAGCATCTTCCAATCGACGCCGTGAGGAAAGGTCCGTGCTAGGAGTGCGCCAGCCAGCAGGTTCGCCACTGCCGCTTGCTTCAAGATATGTTGTGAATACCGTTTCTTGGCCTTCGCGAGAGGCTGCTCCGCCTCCCAGCTCGTGAGCAGCACCTTGCCGATCTCTTCCATGCCGAGCACGGCAAGTGCGAACGCGCTCGCGTAGCGCCGACGATCGACCAGCAGCCGTGCGTCGTCGAGCAGGCGTGTCGCTTTGCCGAGAATTACGCTGAGTTGTTGGGGGTGCGCCGCAGCGACAGCAGGGAGCCTCATCATGGAGGATTCTCCACGCGAGCCTGCAATGATTCCAAGTGACGAATGACCTGAGTTCGAAGACTCAAAAAATCCAGCATAATCGGGAGCAACGTCGGCGCATTTTGTAAGACACGGTCAACCTGCGTCGGTCCGAAATCATGAAAGAGGCGATCGCGAATTCGTTTTGCCGACGTGGGTTGTGCTGCATTCGCTTGCCGCTCAAACAGAAGCTTGAGCCTTTGGGCATCGAACTGGATGTTGAGCTTCAACAATCCGCTAGAAACGTGAAGGTGGTCCTTGATCGACTTGCCTAGCTTGTCTTCTGGCATGTGCGTTGTTGCAGGACTCTCATCCGCAATTCCGATGATAGCTCGACCCAACTTTTCGCAAGCCCAGTAGTACGCGACAAATTTGGCAGCAAGTGGAAGTTCGCGGGCTCCGTACTTTTCGAGGGCAAGGTCGATATCGTTGATTCTACGAAGATAGGTGCCCTTCACCTTTCTCCCATTGTGAACCTCTTTGATTGAGAATGTCCAATGCAGCATCACGGTCGTCCCTCTGCGAGAGCGCGGGGGTCTCAATTCCGCGCTCTCTAAGAAACCTTGATTGTGAAACGGTTCAGAGCCGCCAACGCAAGCCCGTCACCGTAAACAGCTCAGGACCTAGTCCTTGGGCCGGAAGTGAGCGCGCACGTGCTCAGGCCGACGATGCCGGACCCGAACATAGGAACGCACCCAATGCCTTTGACGTTTACGCATCCGTAAACCTCCGCACAGGGTTGTTTAGAGGTCCGGTTGAAAAGCTCGTACGAACATGCAAGTCTGCGAGTGCGCCCCGCGATCATGCTGAGTCTCCCAACCGGGACCGGTTTACGCGGTCTGAGGCCTGCATCACGGGCAAGGTGGTGCAGGCCTTTACGCCATCAGGGGCCGACCGCACGCCCCTGACGCGGCTAACGTCATCCCATCGGTTAGTCTCCACCATCTGTCACGCGTGCTGAAGTGCAGCGCATGCGAGTGATCTGCTGCATCATCATTCCCAAAGCTAAAACCGGGGCGGTTACCGGACCGTTCCTCAGGCCGTTTTGGAATCAGCGCGAGCACATGACGATCATTGGACACCCGGGTGCCAACTCGACGCAACGCACATCGTAGGCACTCGTGAAGTTACGAACAGGCACATGCCTGTTATTTGTGCGAATCTCTGTCTATATTGGCTCGTTTCCAGAAAATGTCACTTGGTCGCAACATCCGGGCATTGCCGGAGATCAACCATTAAGCGCTGCAGCATCGATCAATGCTCGACGCAGCTGCGCCGCCTTGCGCCACAGTTTCGGATTGATCTCCCATGCTGGCGGTGCGCCCTCGCAGGCGAGCGGCGACAGGTCGAATGCCTGCAGGCCGAGCGCACGGTACAGCTGATCGACGACGTCGAGATATTCGCGGCGGCTGCCGCCATCCTCTTCCCAGAAGCTTTGATCGTCGCAGGCCTCGATGGCGAGCGCGCGCCTGAACAACGCGATGGCCTCGGGCGTGATGCGCGCGTGCGGCGGGCGGTTGATCGGGTGTCGCGTGGTGGGCATGGTGCGCCTCCAAGGAAGGCACGGACGCAATGTCGGCTTTCTGGAGTTTAGCAGAATTGTTATAGCTCAATCAGGGTATTGCTGCTTGTGACCCGTAGCGGGCATTTGCCTGAAGCGTTATGGTCTTGGCATGAATAGAGACATAATCGCTGCGATGCTGGCACCGCTGACGTTCTTTGAGGCTCGGTGCGAGGACAAGGATACGCTTCGAAAACTGATTGCACTGGCGAACGATAGGTCCCGCCGCAAGCAAGCGCACGCCCTGTTCTATGACATCAGAAATAAAACGCTGGCGGCACAAAAACGCGACGATCAATTAGGTGTGGCCCAATATGCCTTCGAAGAGATTTGCGCCAAGACACTCTACAATCTCACCCGTGAACCCGCGCCGTTCGATCCCGATGCTCCATTTTGGGTCTTGCCGCTTGCGCTGAAGCTGGCGCGAATGCTCGGCATCAAAAACGCGGGCTTGATAAGTCCACTTCTGAAATCAGAGTGAGTCCCCTTTTGGCCCATTGCTGACCTCAAGGCGATGCCACCCTTGGTCCGCATTTGAGGGCAAAGCGGGCCTAGTCACAGCCACGCCATCCGAGCCCGCCGCTCGGCGGTCGGCCGGGTGACTTGACCGTTTCCAGATTCAAACCCAGGCGCTGCAAATTTCGCGTGACGAAGGCTCTGCACGCCAGTTCCGCCTTCATTGCTGGATGCTCGCGCATGCCGGCTTTTGTCATGATCATCGGACCGTCGCGCGCAACTTCGTCGGCCAGCTGTTCGGCACGATCCACCGCCGCGCAAATCTGTGCCAGAACCTCAACACCGCCCGCATCCCCGATGCGGTACTCGGACTGGATTTTGTCCCACAATGCCGCGCCGTGTTTGCCGAGCTTGCGTGGCGGGGCCATGTCGGACGATCTCGATGCGATGACGGACAGCGGCGGTGTCTTTGGCAAGGACGATTAGCCAAAACAGCCAAAAAGCGTTGTGAAAACAACGCGAAATTTCTGAGGCGACAGGTCGTGTGGTCCTGACGCCCGGGGTCTGTGCGTCAAGTCTCAGCGGTGGTGCGGCGGCCCGACCGGGTGCGCGCATCGATCATCCGCAAAGGCGACGGGGGCAATAGTGCATCGCTCCCCGAGGAGAGCACGAAGGACACCGTTAAAACCATCCGCGCAGGGAAGGCCGGGAGCCGGCATCACCTGTGGTCCACCCCGTGTGCAACTCTTGTCGCGCACGGACTTGCGGGTGCCGCCGGCACCCGGCCTTCCCTGCGCCCTTTGGCTTCATCGGGCGCAAACGAAGCTGCAAAGCTCGGGCGGAACGCGCCGCGAGACTGCACGGCCGCGGCCGCTGCCCGGTCAGATCATCGGCGCAAGGACGTCGGAACCCTCATGCGGAAGCTTCTTCGGAACCCAACTCTCCGCCTAGCCAGAGCGCCACGAAAACACCCTCCTCACTGCGGAACAAACATCCCGCAGGCCCGATTCAAGCCACATCCTCTCCGGATTTGCGGCTCATTGCCACCCAAGTCTTTGATGACAAAGGGCTGGTTAGAGTTGCGTCACGCGTAACCGGGAGACCAGGATGGGCAACCGCACCGCAAAATTCGTATCCGCGCTGGTCGGCAGCATCATTGCCGGCGCGCCACTGGCCGCCGTGTCGCAGAACGCGCCGAGCGCATCGAGCACCGCCAACGCGGCCGCCGACTGCCTGGCCTCGCCGAAGGGCGCCGCGCCGCAGGGGCAGCACTGGCATTATCGCCTCGAACGCACGACCAAACGGCAGTGCTGGTATCTCCGGGCCGCCGGAGACAAAGACGGCGCTAAGGCCGTGCAGGCCACGGCGGACACGCCACCGGATTCAACAGCTTCGCCGCAGCAGACCGTGCAGGACGCGCGCGCCGAATATGTGGGTCCGCGCAGGGGAGCAACTCCCAAGGAGCCGAACGCAATCACGCCGGCCGCAACAACGCCGGCACAGCAACCTGCGGACCAGGTTGATAGCAGCGCGCAGCAACCTGCCGCCGCCACGGCGTGGCCCGATGTCTCCACCGCATCCGCCGCGCCAGCGCCGCAGCCCGCGCCGACCGTGGTCGCAGCAGCCGCGCAGCCGAACGCAAAGCCGTCGAAATCCCCTGCCCCACTCCCGCCCGCCGCAGCAGAGGGCACGACCGACAAGCCCGCCGGCTCGGTGCAGATGCTGCTGCTCGTGATCGGCGGCGCGCTGGCGCTCGCAGGGATCCTCGCCAGCCTCATCTACCGCTTCGCCGGCGGACGCGTCCGCGTCCGGGCCGCCGACCGCCGCGGGCATTGGGACGATTGGGCGCCGCAAGACCATGCCGGAAGCCGCGCGCCCTGGCTCGGTGCGACGCCGGCCGTCACGCCGCGCCCGCAGCCGAGGCCGGTCGACTTCGACGAGGCACGGCCGCAGACCGCGCAACTCGCCGCATTCACCAAGGAGATCGGCATTATCGCGGCCCAATCCTCCTCCATTCGCAACAAGGCCGCAGAGCTCGACAAGGCCGACATATTCAACGGCGAGTTCGAGATCGGGCCATCGCCCCTACGCCTCGCGGCCAAGGAGATCGATGACAAAAAGCCCGCTGCTCGCGACGAGATCGATCGCGCTGAAGATGTGCAGACCGAGGATGCCGTCGACGTCGACGTGATCACCGCGATGCTGGAACGGCTGGCGAAGCAAGGGCCGCGGCTGCGAGAGCCTAGCCCTGAAGCTGCCCTTGTAAACCTCGCACGAAACCAACGAGGCCAATCCGCCGCTCGCGCTTGAGGCGCTCGGCCTTCAGGATCGACTGCACCTCGGCGAAGGCCTCATCGACATCGTGGTTGATGACGATGTAGTCGTACTCGGCCCAGTGGCTCATCTCGTGGCTGGCGCGGCTCATCCGCTTGCGGATCACCTGGTCGGAATCCTGCGCGCGCGAATGCAGGCGCTTTTCGAGATCGGCCGCCGAGGGCGGCAGGATGAAGACGCTGACGACGTCGGCGCGCGCCTTCTGCTTCAATTGCTGCGTGCCCTGCCAGTCGATGTCGAACAGCACATCCTGGCCCGCTGACAGCGCCGCCTCGACGGGGCCACGCGGCGTGCCGTAGCTGTTGTCGAACACCGTCGCCCATTCCAGCAGCTCGTCGGCTTTCACCATCGCGTCGAACGTGAGCTTGTCGACGAACGTGTAGTCCTTGCCGTTGACCTCGCCCGGCCGCATCGGCCGCGTGGTCGCCGAGACCGACATTTTCAGGCCGGACATCCGCTCGATCAACAGACGCGACAGCGTCGTCTTGCCCGCGCCCGAGGGCGAGGACAGCACGAACATCAGTCCGCGCCGCTCGACACCGTCAGTTCCGTGACCGCCCGCCGTCATCGATCACTCCAGATTCTGGACCTGCTCGCGGAACTGCTCGACCACGTTTTTCATGGCCAGCCCCGTATTGGTCAGCTCGATGTCGTTCGACTTCGAGCAGCAGGTGTTGACCTCGCGGTGAAACTCCTGCGCCAGGAAATCGAGCTTGCGGCCGATCGGGCCGCCCTTGCCGATCAGCTCACGCGCCTGCGCGATGTGGGATGCGATGCGGTCGAGCTCCTCGCGGATGTCGGCCTTGGTCGCGATCAGGATCGCCTCCTGCATCAGGCGGTCGGAATCGAAGCGGTCGGAGGTGTCGAGCAATGCAGCGATCTGCTCGGCGAGCCGGGCCTTGATCGCCTCCGGCTTGCGGCCGGGCGCGGCTTCCGCCCTCCTGGCCAGCTGCTCGATCTCGTCGACGCGCTGCGTCAGGATCTGCCCGAGCGACGTGCCCTCGCGCTTGCGCATCGCAACGAGCTCGTCGAGCGCCTTGTCGAAGGCCGCGGCGGCAGCAGCGCGCGCCGCCTTGTCCTCCTCCTCGTCACCCTCGGGCTCGGCGACCTCGACCACACCCTTGATCGCGAGCAGGCCGTCGATGCTCGGGGCAACCGCGTCGACCTTGCCGGCGATCATGGCGGCGGCCTTCAGGACGGCGTTGAGCACGTCCTCGTTGACGCGAACCGTTGCGGCAGCGTTGGCGCGCTTGACGGTGAGATTGGCGTAGACCGTGCCGCGCGACAAAAGCTCCCCGGCGCGCTTCTTGGCGTGCGCCTCGAGCTCGTCGAAGCCCTGCGGCAGCCGCACCCTGAGGTCAAAGCCTTTGGCGTTGACCGACTTCAATTCCCATTCGAACGTGTACGGCCCGCTTGCGCCGTGGCTTCGAGCAAAGCCGGTCATGGACGACAGCGCCATCAGGTCAAGTTCTCCAGAAACACGGGATTCGCGAGGCATCAAGCCACGCGAATCTTAAGACTATTTTGCAGGAAAGTGGAATCCGCAAAGTCCCGCAGGCAGGTCTGCAACGCACTAGCGCTGGACCACCGGCGGCGAGGGCTGCACCGCGCCCTGCCGCGCAGGTGGCGGAGCCGCGGGGCGTGCCGCCGGCGGCTTTTTCTGCTGGTTGGGCCGCGCCGGCGTGGTCGCGGTCGGCGTATCGGCGGCCCCGGGCGCGGCGGCAGCCGGCGGCGGCGCATCCTCGGCCGGCTCGACCGTGTCGTTCTGGATCTGCTTTTCCATCGCGCGCAGCTTGGCGACGTTCTTCTGATGCGCGTCGTAGGTCTCGGTAAAGGCGTGCCCGCCGGTGCCGTCGGCGACGAAATAGAGGTCGCGGGTGCGGGCCGGATTGGCGGCGGCCTCCAGCGAGGCACGGCCGGGGTTGGAGATCGGGCCCGGCGGCAGGCCCTCGATCACATAGGTGTTGTACGGCGAAGGCTGCGTGATCTCGCTGCGCTTGATCGGGCGGCCCAGCGTGCCCTTGCCGCCGACGAGACCATAGATGATGGTCGGATCGGACTGCAGCTTGATCCGCTGCTTCAGGCGATTGACGAACACCGCGGCGACGCGGCTGCGCTCGTCGGGCTTGCCGGTCTCCTTTTCCACGATCGAGGCCAGCGTCACCAGCTGCTCTGCCGTCTTGACCGGGATGTCCTGACTGCGGCGCTCCCAGATCTCGGCGAGCACGCGCTTGTGCGCCTGCTGCATGCGCTGGATCACCTGTTCGCGCGGCGTGCCGCGCGGGAATTTGTAGGTCTCCGGCAGCAGCGTACCCTCACGCGGCAGCTCGCGCACGCTGCCGGTGAAGATGTCGTTATCGGACAGGCGCGCCACGATCTGCTCGGAGGTCAGGCCTTCCGGAATCGTGACGGCGTGCTGTACCACCTTGCCCTCGACGATGGTGGCGATGACGTCGCGGAGCGAAGCGTTCTTCTGGAACGCATATTCACCCGGCTTGAGGTCCGAACTCGCCTTCAGCGCGGCGACACTGGCGATGAACACCCAGGGATTGACGTCGGTCACGCCTTCCCGATTCAGAGTCTCGGCGATGTCGCGCTTGCCCGCGCGCTGCGGGATGTTGACGATCTTGTCGTCCTTGAGCGGCCCGGGCGCCTCGAGCACCTGCCGGCCGTAATAATAGATGCCGCCGGCGCCGAGCATGGCGATCAGCAGAAGGGTGATGATGGCGTTGCCGACGACCACGAAGGGATTGCGCGCACGGTCCGATCGCTTCGGCGGCGGCGGGAGCTGCTCGGGCTCGAGTGCTGCCCGTGGGCTCCGGGGCGAAATGGGCGGCCTTTCACTCATAGAAGCAACCTGAATCCTGCCGGTTCAATAGCGGCCCGACAATCGCTTGCCGAGCCAAATGCACGCCCACTTCCATGACTATCGCCGAATACGGCAAAACGGTGGATTCGTTTCAAACGCAAACTAATTGGCCAAGCGCCGGACGATCACCGACGCATTGGTACCGCCAAAACCAAACGAGTTCGACAAGGCGACATTGACCTCACGCTTCTTGGCAATGTGCGGCACGAGGTCGATCGCGGTCTGCACCGACGGATTGTCGAGGTTGATGGTCGGCGGCACGACATTATCCCGAATCGCGAGGATGGCGAAGATCGCTTCGATCGCACCGGCCGCGCCGAGCAGATGACCCGTCGACGATTTCGTAGATGACATCGCGACCTTGGAGGCGGCATTGCCGAGCAGACGCTCGACGGCGCTGAGCTCGATCTCGTCACCGAGCGGTGTCGAGGTGCCGTGCGCGTTGATGTAGTCGAGATCGGACGCGGTGAGGCCAGCGCGCTTCAGCGCCGCCGACATGCTGCGGAAGCCGCCATCGCCGTCGGGCGAGGGCGAGGTAATGTGATAGGCATCGCCCGAAAGACCATAGCCGATCACCTCGGCATAGATCTTCGCGCCGCGGCGCCTGGCGTGCTCGAGCTCTTCCAGCACGAGGACGCCGGCGCCCTCGCCCATCACGAAGCCGTCGCGGTCCTTGTCGTAGGGACGCGAGGCCTTCTCGGGCGTGTCGTTGAAGCCGGTCGAGAGCGCGCGCGCGGCGTTGAAGCCGGCGATACCGATGCGGCTGATCGGCGACTCGGCGCCGCCTGCGACCATCACGTCAGCATCACCCAGCGCGATCAGGCGGGCGGCATCGCCGACCGCATGCGCGCCGGTCGAGCAGGCCGTGACCACCGAATGGTTCGGTCCCTTCAGGCCGTGCGCGATCGAGACGTAGCCGGAGGCAAGATTGATCAGCCGGCCGGGAATGAAGAACGGCGACACCCGGCGCGGTCCGCGCTCCTTCAGGAGGATCGCGGTGTCGGCGATGCCGCTGAGGCCGCCGATGCCGGATCCGATCATGGTTCCGGTCGCGCACTTGTCCTCTTCGGACTCGGGGTGCCAGTTGGCATCGTCGAGCGCCTGGCCCGCCGCGGCCATGCCGAAGATGATGAAGTCGTCGACCTTGCGCTGGTCCTTCGGCTCCATCCACTTGTCGGGATTGAAGGTGTCGTTCGTGCCGTCGCCGCGCACGACGGTGCAGGCGTATTTTGTCTGAAGATCGGAGACATCGAAGCTCTCGATCCGGCGCGCGCCGCTTTCGCCGTTGAGGATGCGTTTCCAGGTCGGTTCGACGCCGCAGCCGAGCGGCGACACCATGCCGAGACCAGTGACGACAACCCGCCTCATATCCGAAAACTCCGCATCGAAAGACTCACGGCCAATAACAAGAAACCGGCTGACCGCTGCGAAGCGGCCCGTCCGGTTTCAATGTTGTCCCCGCGAAAATGAAGAGCCTTAGCTCTTCGCGTTCTTCTCGAGAAACTTCGTGGCATCGCCGACGGTGAGAATCGTTTCCGCGGCGTCGTCCGGAATCTCGCAACCGAATTCCTCTTCGAACGCCATCACCAGCTCGACGGTGTCCAGACTGTCGGCGCCGAGGTCGTCGATGAAGCTCGCAGCGTCGACAACCTTCTCGGGTTCAACACCAAGGTGTTCGACCACGATCTTCTTAACCCGCTCGCCAATGTCACTCATTGCTTAACCTCGTGTTGTTCCCTGTAGACCCGACCCCCCGGGACGATACGAGCCGTCGTGGTCGTGTTACTTGCCTTCGCTTACGAACTTTGATTTGGCCCCATCTAACCGATACAGGGCCCGGCGAACGACGGCCAAGGCTCCGCATCGCCAATATACAGGGTTTCAAAAACCTGCAATGGCGTTCTTTGCCCATCCGTTGAAGGTCCGGTTATCACACTTCAATTGCCTTGACTACAAGCCTCATTTCGCTCCGGAAACGGCCGTTTGCCGCATCCCGCGCCGCCGATGTGGGCAGTGCGGAACGAAGGCCTCAGATCATGGCCATGCCGCCGTTGACGTGGATGGTCTGGCCGGTGACGTAGGCTGCTTCGTTCGAACTCAGGTACACGGCCGCCGCCGCGATGTCCTCGGGCGTCCCCAGACGGGCAGCCGGAACCTTGGTCAGAATCGTTTCGCGCTGCTTGTCGTTGAGCGCGTCGGTCATCGGCGTCTTGATGAAGCCCGGCGCGATGCAGTTCGCGGTCACGCCGCGCTTGGCGTATTCGGCCCCTAGCGTCTTGATCATGCCGATCAGGCCCGCCTTCGAGGCGGTGTAGTTGCCCTGTCCGGGATTGCCGGTGACGCCGACCACCGAGGTGATGGCGATGATGCGGCCGAAGCGCTTGCGCATCATCAGCTTGGTCGCGGCACGCGCGAGGCGGAAGGTCGCGGTCAGATTGACGTTGATGACCTCCTCCCAGTCCTCGTCACGGAGCTGCACGAAGAGATTGTCGCGGGTGATGCCGGCATTGGCGATGAGGATGTCGACCTGGCCCATTGCCGCTTCCGCAGCCGGCACCAGCGCTTCGACCTCGTCGGCCTTGGAGAGATTGCAGGGCAACACAAAGACGCGTTCGCCAAGCTTGCCGGCAAGCTCGTCCAGCACCTCCTTGCGCGTTCCGGAGATCGCAACGGTCGCGCCCTGCGCGTGCAGCGCCTGCGCAATCGCGCCGCCGATGCCGCCGGTGGCGCCGGTGACGAGCGCCTTTTTGCCAGTCAGATCGAACATCGATAACTCCTCAACCCTGCTTCGCGGCGGCCAAGGCATCCTTGGCGGCGGCAATGTCATTGGGACCGCCGACCGCAACCCCGACGGCGCCGTCCGCAATGCGCTTGACGAGACCGGTCAGCACCTTGCCGGCGCCGATCTCGAAGAAACGGGTGACGCCCTGCCCTGCCATATAGGCAACCGACTCGCGCCAACGCACCGTTCCCGTGACCTGCTCGACCAGGCGGCGGCGAATCTCGTCGGGGTCGGTGATGGCGCTCGCCAGCACGTTCGACACCAGCGGCGCGGCCGGCGCCTTGATCGTGACTTTCGAGAGCGCCTGCGCCATGGCGTCGGCCGCGGGCTGCATCAGCTTGCAATGGAACGGGGCGGACACCGGCAGCAGCATCGCGCGCTTGGCGCCCTTGGTCTTGGCGATCTCGACGGCGCGATCGACGGCGGCCTTGTCGCCTGAGACGACCACCTGACCGCCGCCATTGTCGTTGGCGGCCTGGCAGACCTGCCCCTGCGCCGCTTCATTGGCGACCGCCATGGCAGCCTCGTAGTCCAGACCAAGCAGAGCGGCCATCGCGCCGGCGCCGACCGGCACGGCCTTTTGCATTGCGAGACCGCGGGTGCGAAGCAGACGGGCGGTATCCGAAACCGTCAGGCTGCCGGCCGCAGCCAGCGCCGAATATTCACCGAGCGAGTGGCCGGCGACGAAGGCCGCGTCTCGTCCCACGGAAAAACCGGCCTCGGCCTCCAGCACGCGCAGGGTGGCGATAGACACCGCCATCAGCGCCGGCTGGGCGTTTTCGGTGAGCTGAAGGGTTTCGGCCGGGCCATCCCAGATGATGGCCGTCAGCTTCTCGGAAAGCGCGGCATCGACCTCGTCGAACACGGCGCGCGCCACCGGAAACGCGTCGGCCAGAGCCTTGCCCATGCCAACCGCCTGGGACCCCTGCCCCGGAAATGTGAATGCTGCCGTCATCGGCGCTCCCTGCTTGTCGGGCACGATCCCTCTTAAGAACCGGCAGCCGATTACGCGCGGCCTTGGGCCATGGTTCCGGATCACGCTCCAAAGGGGGCCGTAGACACTGTCCGGGGCGGGACTGTCAAGCCGAGATGGGAACCCCGGCCGGCATTCAATTGGGGATACGCCGCTTCAAAACCCGCCAGCGGTCTGATTGCCATCGACCTTCGCCCCGGCCTGCGCACGGCGCGCGCTGTTCACCAAGCGACCCGGCCGATCGTCCCGGTCGGGCTTCGCCGTCGCCAGCCGCAGCACCGCGGCATAGCCCGGCTGCACTTCCATGCGGCCCGCATGCCGGCTTGCGCTCAGCAGCCGATGCACCTTCGGCAAATTGTAGCAGGGCACGTAGAACAGCAGATGATGCTCAAGGTGATAGTTCACGTAGTACGGCGCGATGAACAGGCGCTCGAGAAAATTGGCATGCGTGGTGCGGGTATTGCGCAAGGGATCGCTGCTGTCGGGGACGACGGCATGCTCGGCGATATTACGGATACGGGTGATGACCATCATCCAGGTCAGGAGCGGCACCAGCCATAACAGCGGATAGGCCCACCATACGCCGGCCGCCGCGCACGCGGCGAACATCACGGCATTGACCATGCATTGCGGACCGAGCTTGTCCCAGAAATGCGCCAGGCGCTGACGCCATGGCCAGTCCTTCGAGCCGAGCGCGTTAAGCAGTTGCGCCTTGCGCTGCTGGTAGCCGGTCTGTCCGGTAATGTCGCGAATGAACTTGCGGCGATAGCTCAGCTTGGTGATCGGAAACGGCGCCGACAGCACGAGATCGGGATCGTCCTCCTGCTGGGTGCGCGCATGATGCTGAAGGTGGTAACGCCGGTAGCTGCGCGTCTCCGCAAACAACGGATAGGCGCATAACCATTGGCTCAGGGTCAGATTGATTTTCTCGTCGGCGGACAGGCAGCCATGCGCGCCGTCATGCATCAGGATCGCAAGGCCCAGCTGGCGCGAGCCGATGATCGCGACAGCGAGGACATAGGTGACCGGATTGGGCCACCACGCGACCAGAGCAATCGCGCCAACGATCAGCGCCCAGGCGTGCGCGATCAGCGCAACGCCTTTCCAGGTCACACGCTGGCGCACGTCGGCAAGCTGATCGTCGGTCAGGAAATCGCGGGCACGCATGCGAAGCGCGGTCATGGCCTAACTCTCCTCATCCGGAGTGGTCGTTGCGTCACGCTCATCGACAAGGCGCAGGCGCGCCATGTCGGTGGATTTCGCCTGCTCGCCAAGCACGCGTAGCATCTCGGCGCAGAGCTCCTCGGGCGAGCGGCCCATGGCGTAGCCTTCGAGGATGACGCCGACGGCGACGGCCCAGAACCGCCGCGAGCTTTCGTCGGGCGCGCGCAGCGAGCGCCAGCCGTGCCGCGCCACCTGGCTCGCATAGGCGCGCGCGCCTTCTCCGTGCAGACGCTCGATCGTGCGCTCGACGAGCGGCGCCAGATCCTGCCGGCGCCGCGTCAATGTCAGCGCTTCGGCGAAGAAAGCGACGGAATCGCTCGCCGTCACGGTCTGCGCCAGCGCATGGGTGTATTCCCGTGGCGTCCGCGCCTTCAGCGCCGCCTGCTCGGTCGCACGTGCCAGATACAAGAGGTCGCGGCAGGCGCATTCGACGAACAGCGCCTCCTTGGTGCGGAAGTAATAAGTGATCTGGCTCGGGAATGCGTCCGCTGCGGCCGCGATGTCGGTGATCGCCGTGCCCGACAGCCCCCGCTCCCGGAACAGCGGACTTGCCGCATCCAGCAGCAAGGAGCGCATCTTGCGGCCGGCCGACCGTGTGGCGCGCGCGGTGTGCTTGGGGTCGCCAGTCGAAGTCTCGAACGGAGCCTGAATCGATTCACCCGTCATCAGTACCTCCCGACCCGTTATTTGTATGGCATACAAACAAATAAATCAAGCCGGTATGCGAGGGTGGGTTTGGCGAGCCGACCAGCACCGTTTCGCCAGAAGCGAGGCGTTCAAACCTTGCCAAGTCAGCCAAAATCCGTATAAGGCGCGCATCCGCAGACCCCGGCCGGGAGCTGAACGGACGGTCTCAGCAAATCCTTCGTGATTTTGGTGTGGCAGGGCCAGTCGGCCCGTCGTCCCGTGTTTCCGCCTTCTGAGCTTAATCCCAGAGTCCTTTCCGAAGGCCTCTTAAGGGCTTGACGCCGGGCGATGCGCCAACATGAGGAAAGGACCACCATGGCTCTTTATGAGCATGTTTTTCTCGCGCGTCAGGACGCGAGCACGCAGCAGGTCGAAGAGCTGACTGCGCAGATGACCGGCATCGTCGAGGGTCTCGGCGGCAAGGTCACCAAGACCGAGAATTGGGGCGTGCGCTCCCTCACCTACCGTATGAACAAGAACCGCAAGGCGCACTTCGTGCTGCTCAACATCGACGCGCCGTCCGCGGCGATCGCCGAGATCGAGCGCCAGGAACGCATCAGCGAAGACGTGATCCGCTACCTCAGCGTCCGCGTCGAGGAGCTCGAGGAAGGCCCGTCCGCGATGATGCGCAAGGCCGACCGCGACCGCGAGCGTGACGATCGTGGCGGCGGCTTCCGCGATCGTGAAGGCGGCGGCTTCCGTGGCGACCGCGAAGGCGGTTTCCGTGGTGGCGATCGCGACGGTGGTGGCTTCCGCGGTGATCGCGGCCCGCGCCGTCCGCGCGACGAAGCTGAAACCACGACGACGGATGGGGAGTAAGAACAATGGCTGAAGCTGGTGCACGCCGCCCGTTTTTTCGTCGTCGCAAGAGCTGCCCGTTCACGGGCGCCAACGCTCCGAAGATCGACTACAAGGACTCCAAGCTCTTGATGCGTTACGTCTCCGAGCGCGGCAAGATCGTGCCGAGCCGCATCACGGCGGTGTCCGCGAAGAAGCAGCGTGAGCTCGCCCGCGCCATCAAGCGCGCGCGGTTCCTGGGCCTGCTGCCCTACGTCATTCGCTAAGATGACCAATTCGGCCGGCGGCCTCGAGCCGCCGGTCGCAACTTTTTCGAACTCATAAGGCTTCCGGGTCGTCCGGTCGCCGATGGTTGGGGCGAAATGCCTCTAACCGCTCGAAGGGAGCGGGACAGCTGATGATGCCATTTGTGCTGATCGCCCTGATCGCCGGCGCTGCGTCGGCCCTGATGTTCGCCTCGATCATTTCGGGCGCGCTGATCTCGCTCGTCCTGTTCTATCTCGCACCGCTGCCGCTGATGGTCGCCGCGATCGGCTGGGGACCGCTTTGCGCCAGCCTCGGCGGCATCGCTGCTGCGATCGGCCTCGGCGCCCTGTTCGGCCTGCCCTATTGCATCGCGTTCGCCGTCACTGTCGCCCTTCCCGCATGGTGGCTCGGCCATCTCGTGCTGCTCAGCCGTCCCGTCGGACCTGGCGCGCTGGACGACGCCACCGAACCGCCCGCCGAGCCTGAGCTCGAATGGTTTCCGGTCGGCCGCATCCTGCTATGGCTCGCCGGCTTCGCCGCGCTGACCACGATCGCCGCCCTGCTCACGCTCGGGACCGACGCCGACACCATCCTCGGCACGCTGCGGCGCGGCCTGATGCGCCTCCTCCGGGCCACCGACCCGCAAGGCTCCGGCGAAGCCGGTCAGTTCGTCGACGCGCTGGTGCGCATCGCACCGGCCGGGGCCACCATCATCGCGATGATGACGCTGACCCTCAACCTCTGGCTCAGCGCCAAGATCACGGCGACGTCGGGCCGGCTGCGGCGCCCGTGGCCGGACATGATGACGGCCGAGCTGCCGCCGATGACGCTGGTGGCGCTCTGCATCGCGCTCGCCTTCTGCTTCACCGGCGGGCTGCTCGCGATCGTCGCTCAGATCGCCGCGGCGGCGCTGATGATGGGCTATGCGCTGACCGGCTTCGCCGTGCTGCACACCCTCACGCTGGCGATGAAGAGCCGCACGTTCTGGCTCGGCTCGACCTACGCCGTCGTGGTCGTGTTCGGATGGCCCGTGATCGCGATGGTGATCCTCGGCCTTGCGGACGCCGTGTTCGGCTTCCGCGAACGTTTCCTGCGCAGCCGGCAACCGCCGCCGCTGCCGACCCCTTGAGTTCAACCCCGAAACCGAAACCAAGAGAGCACTTCAAAAGGAGAACGAATATGGAAGTCATTTTGCTGGAACGCGTCAACAAGCTCGGCCAGATGGGCGAAGTCGTGAAGGTTCGCGACGGCTACGCCCGCAATTTCCTGCTCAAGCGCGGCAAGGCGCTGCGCGCCACCGCCGACAACCGTTCCAAGTATGACGGCATGAAGGCCGAGCTCGAGGCCCGCAACCTCCAGGCCAAGGGTGAGGCGTCCAAGGTCGCCGAGAAGATCAAGGACAAGAACATCATCGTGATCCGCCAGGCCTCGGAAGCCGGCCAGCTGTTCGGCTCGGTCACGGTGCGCGACATCGTCATGGCGTTCGAAGCCGACGGCGTCCACCTCGACCGTCCGCAGGTGCAGCTCGACGCGCCGATCAAGACCATCGGCAAGCACACGGTCATCGTTGCCGTTCACCCCGAGGTCGAGGTCGAGATCACCGTCACGGTCGCCCGCAGCCAGGACGAGGCCGAGCGGATCAACCGCGGCGAGGACATCTCGACCCGCAACGAGGACCGCGACGCGGCCGCCGAGGCGATCGCCGCCGCCGGCGAGTTCTTCGATCCGGAAGCCGAGCACGACGAGGTCGAGCCGGCGGCGGCCGCGGAAGAGAAGTAACTCCAACATTGTCATTCCGGGATGGTCCGAAGGACCAGACCACAGGTGCGCAATTGTGCACCGGGGAATCTCGAGATTTCGGGTTCGATGCTTCGCATCGCCCCGGAATGACCAACAAAAAGGCTCGGTCGCCTCAGGCGGCCGGGCTTTTCGTTTTCGCGGCAACGTCCTCGCTCAACATCGCGATCGAGGCCAGCGCCGTTGCCGTATGCTTCTCGACACCGTCGCTGACGCAGAACACGTCGGCCGCAACCACCGAGACCTGGCGGCCCGGCTTGATCACCCGGGCGCGGCAGATCAGCTTCTCGCCGACCGCGGGCGACAACAGGTTGAGCTTGTATTCCGCCGTCAGCGCCGGTTGGCCGCGCGAGGTGGCGGCTGCGATCGTCGTGGCGTTGTCGACCAGAAAGGCGGTCACGCCGCCGTGGAAGAAGCCATGCTGCTGCAACAGCTCCGGCCGGCGATCCACGGCAATCGTGCAGGTGCCGCGCGACAATTCCGAAAGCTCGGCACCGACCAGGTTCATGAAGCCCTGCCGGCCGACATTGGCATGAATGCGCTCGGCAACGGCTGCGAATTCGGGGTCTGCTTCGGCGCGCATGCAGTCTCTCCTTATTGCTTGTTGATGCGATCGGGCGGCCGTAGCGCACGGATGGCGCAGGCGATCAGCGTGTCGGCCTCGACGCGCGGATCGGCGCGGTCCCGTCCCGACAGGAAGGCGCGGCAGAAAATCTGCGCCGGACCGATGAGCTGGCTGACGAACATCGCCGGCGTCATCGCCAAGAGCTCGCCGTTTGCAACCAGCGGCGCGCGCCAGCGCTCGATGCCTTCAGTGAGCCGCGCATTCTGTGCGCGCTGGGCGTCGCGAACGTCCTCGCCCCACTCGCTGCGCGAAATCTCGAAGAGGTAGCGCGCCTCGCGACGGCTGGTCACGACCCAGCCTAGATGTGCCCTGATCAAGCGATCGATTCCCTGCTCGGCACCCGGGGCGGGATGGAGCGCGACCAGCACCGCGGCGTGGTAGTGCCGCAAGACCTCCAGGAACAGCGCACCGGCAAGCTCCTTCTTCGAGCCGAAGGCGTGGAAGAAGCTGCCATTGGAGGCGCGCGCCCGGCTGCGGATCGCGGCCACCGTCGCAGCTTCGAAGCCGACGCGGTCGAACACGATCAGCCCGGCCGCCAACAGGTCGTCTCGCACGCTCGTCGTCATCGACGCCTCCTAGAGTATTACTCTAGAGTAAAGCTCCAATCCTGGTCAATACAGTGCGGAGGCCGCGACGAGCGCGGCCTCCGCATCTCGATCGAAAACGAGCTGGCTTAGCGCGAGATCGGCGGCGCTGGAGGCCCGGAGGACTCGGCTGGCGGGGCCGCGGCGGTCGCGGGCGGTGCCGGCTCCTGCGGCTTGGCCGCCGGTTCAGAGCTGGCAGCCGGCGCGGCGGGCTTGGGAGCAGCCTCTTCCGCCGGTTTGGGCTCGGCAGGCTTCGCGGCCGGTGCAGCCGGCGTTACCGCCGGGACCGGATCTGGCCGCAGAGCCGGAGTCTCGCTGCCGCGGGATTCGACCTTGGCGCTGTCAGGCTTGATCTCGACTGGTTTCTCGGACGCCTTGCTGCTGTCGGGCTTGGCCTCGTCGCGGCTGGGCTCGACCTTGGCTGCGTCGGGCCTGGTCTCCGGCTTGGTCTCGGGCTTGGGCTCGCTCTTCTCTTCAGTGGCTGGCGCAGCGGCGTCGAGCTTCGGCGTCTCTCCGGCGGCGGGCTTGCCGCGGCGCTTGCCCTTGCGTCCCTCGGGCGCAGCCTGGCCCTCGGGCTTCGAGCCGTCCTCGGCCGGCCGCGCCGCACGCTTCTGGCGGGCGCCCTCGGGCGCCGGAGCAGCAGCCTCGCCCTCCGGCCTGGCGGCGTCCTGGGCGCGCGGGCGGCGGCCCTGATGCTCGCCCGCCTGCCCCGGAGCGGTGTTGGCTTCCTTGTCCCTGGCGCCGTCCTTCTTGTCCTTGCCGTCCTTGGCCTGGAAGCGGGCGTCGGTGGCGCCGTTGGAGACGAGATAGGAGGCGAGAATGCCCGCCATGTCCGAGCTCGTGGTGTAGTGCTGGCGCAGGAAGCCCGGCAGCGAGCCCGGCGCGACGGACTTCAGAAGCCCGCGCGGGCTCTTGTGGCACGCGTTGCAGGTCTGCGCGAAAATCTGAGACGGGGTTTTGCCGGCCTCGAGGTTCGTCGCCTGCGCAAGGACGGTATCGGTCGCGCCGAAGCCGATCAGAAGCAGTACCGTCGCGAGGCTGAGCGCTCGGCTCGACATTCCCATCATCTCCATTGAATTCCGAGGGGTGCCGCCGGCCTCCGGCGCGGCGGCGGGTCACCTTTTATCCGATTGGGCCGCGAATGGAAGCAGCCTCCAAGCGCAAGGATGTGATTAAGCGCTTTTCGAATATCGGCTGTGAACTCAGCGCAATAGCGCAACCCGCCCCCGCACCCTAGATTTAGATGCAAGCGCATAGGAACCGCTGCGGCGCCTGGGCGTCAGATGTGAAGGCCGGGTTAGTCGCATCTTTCGGGTTCGCTCGAGAGGAAATGTCGATGGACCGTTTGTTACGTAGATTCCTGTCTCAATTCATCCGCCGCGGGTCGATGACGGTGACCGGCTCCAGTGGATCGAAGTTCACCGTCGGCGACGGCACCGGCGAGCCGGTCGCGGTGCGCTTCGGCACCGCAGAGGCGGAGCGGAAGATCCTCGTCAATCCCGAGCTCGGGCTTGGCGAGGCCTATATGGACGGCGAGTTCATCGTCGAACGCGGCACCATCGCCGATGCCCTCGCTATCCTGCTCGATCAACCCGACCTATTGCCGCAATGGGCCAAACCCTGGTGGCATCTGCGCTATCTGACGCGGCACCTGAAACAGTTCAATCCGCGCTCGCGCTCCCGCCAGAACGTCGCGCATCATTATGATCTCGACGCCCGGCTCTATTCGCTCTTCCTGGACGCCGACAAGCAATACAGCTGCGCCTATTTCGAGACGCCGGAAAGCACGCTCGACGACGCGCAGCTTGCCAAGAAACGGCACATCGCCGCCAAACTGCTCATCAAGCCCGGCCAGCGCGTACTCGACATCGGCTCCGGCTGGGGCGGGCTCGGGCTCTATCTCGCCGAGACCACGGGCGCCGATGTCACGGGCGTGACGCTGTCGACCGAGCAGTTGCAGATCGCCAATGCGCGCGCGGCCGAAAAGGGCCTGACCGGCTCGGCCCGATTCCTGCTTCAGGACTATCGCGACGTCGCCGGCCCGTTCGACCGCATCGTCTCGGTCGGCATGTTCGAGCATGTCGGCGCCCGCTTCTACGACACCTACTTCCAGCGCTGCGCCGAGCTGCTCAGCGAAAACGGCATCATGCTGCTGCATTCGATCGGCCGTTCGCAGGGCCCGGATTCGACCAACCCCTGGATCGCCAAATACATCTTCCCCGGCGGCTACATCCCGGCCTTATCGGAGGTGCTGCCGGCGATCGAGCGCGCCGGCCTCCTGGTCTGCGATATCGAGATCCTGCGCCTGCACTACGCGGAAACGCTGAAAGCCTGGCGGGAACGTTTCATGGCGCGGCGTGAGGAGGCCGTACAGCTCTACGACGAGCGCTTCGCGCTGATGTGGGAATTCTATCTGGCGGCCTGCGAGATGACGTTCCGCAAGCAAGCCATGATGAACTTCCAGATCCAGCTCACGCGCCGCCAGGGCGAGGTGCCGATGACCCGCGACTACTTGCCGCGCGAAGAAGCCCGGCTGCGCGCTCACGAAGGCGTGGCCAGGCCGAGGCTCAAATTGGCTGGTGAATAGGTTCTAGTGACGCAGGGTCGAAATCGGGGGGCACCGGACGAGGGCCGTTAACGCCAGTTGCGCCCGCAGTTCACGTAGGATTTCGGGAGCGACAGGCTGGCAACGCACTTCGGGTCGTTCAGCGTGCTCCATGGCCGCAATCAGTCCCGACAGCCAAAGCCGGCTACCTGCCTCGCTTCGCCAAATCTGGTGCTGCCGTTCTGGCCGCATCGCTTGCCTCGTTCCCTGTTGGCGGGCCGTGGGAGACAATTCCCTGCCCGTCCGCCTGTTCCGCTCATAGCCCCGAAAGAATCCGGGAGGATGTGATCCAGTTCACATAAGTCCGGTCGGGCCTGGCTTAGACCGTCGCCATGAGCAAAGAGACCCGAACCTCATTCGACGTGCAGGACGACCTCCGCACTGATTACGCCCTGATCATTACCGGCGTCGGGGCGGCTCTGGTTGCGCTGGTCTACCTTCCTGCTGGTCTGAACCCGAGCCGGAAGCGCGCCGGCGTGCGCCTTTTCGCGCGCTTCTTGATTAGGTCTGCACGCCAATCCATAAAGTTCATGATTTCAGGATCTTTCCATGGCGCGGCCGCATCCGGGCCGGAGCGGGTTCCGCGAAAATCCGTCAAGCGCGGCGCGTGCTGCGACTGCTAATCATCCACCATTTTAACTGAGCGGTTGATAGCGGTCAGCTTTCGCTTCCGCTTTGACCTGCGGCGGCGCTTTATCCCGGCCCCGCATCCGCCCAAGAAAATTGCTAAGCACGTCCGACCATGGCCCTGACTGATTCGAACGTTCTCAAACTCGCACCCGACGCCGGAACTCCCGCCTATCGGAGCGCTCCGCATAATATCGAGGCGGAACAGAGCCTTCTGGGCGCGATCCTGGTCAACAACGATGCCTTCTACCGCGTCTCCGACTTCCTGGAGGCGAAGCATTTCTTCGAGCCGCTGCACCAGACCATCTTCGAGACCGCCGGCAGCCTGATCCGGATGGGCAAGATCGCGACGCCCGTCACGCTGAAGACGTTCCTGCCCGCCGACACCGATGTCGGCGGCATGACCATCGGGCAATATCTTGCGCGGCTCGCCGCCGAAGCGACCACCATCATCAACGCTCAGGATTACGGCCGCACCGTCTACGACCTGTCGCTTAGGCGCGACCTGATCGGCATCGGCGAAGACATGGTCAATGTCGCCTATGACGCTCCGGTCGACTTCCAGCCCCGGGCGCAGATCGAGGACGCCGAGCGCAAGCTTTACGAACTCGCCGAATCCGGCCGCTATGACGGCGGCTTCCAGAAATTCTCGCAGGCACTGGCAGTCGCGGTCGATCTCGCGGCCAAGGCGTTCCAGCGCGACGGCAAGCTGTCCGGCATCTCGACGGGCATGCGCGACCTCGACACCAAGATGGGTGGCCTGCAGCACTCCGACCTCATCATCGTCGCGGGCCGTCCCGGCATGGGCAAGACCTCGCTGGCGACCAACATCGCCTACAACGTCGCCCAGGCCTATGTGCCGGAGCTCCAGGCCGACGGCACCATGAAGGCCGCCAATGGCGGCGTCATCGGCTTCTTCTCCTGTGAAATGTCGGCCGACCAGCTCGCCACGCGTATCGTCGCCGAACGCACCGGCGTCCCCTCCTCCCAAATCCGCCGCGGCGGCATCTCGGAAGCCGATTTCGAGAAGATCCGGGAGGTCTCGATCGAGCTGCAGTCGCTGCCCTTCTACGTCGACGCCACCGGCGGCCTGTCGATCGCGCAGCTGATGGCGCGGGCGCGCCGGCTGAAGCGCCAGAAGGGCCTCGATCTCCTCGTGATCGACTACATCCAGCTGCTCTCGGGCTCGGGCAAGCGAAGCGACAATCGCGTGCAGGAAATCACTGAGATCACGACGAGCCTGAAGGCGCTGGCCAAGGAGCTCAACGTTCCCGTGATCGCGCTGTCGCAGCTCTCGCGCCAGGTGGAATCGCGCGACGACAAGCGGCCGCAGCTCTCCGACTTGCGTGAATCCGGATCAATCGAGCAGGACGCCGACGTCGTGCTGTTCGTTTACCGCGAGGAATATTACCTCGCGATGAAGGAGCCGCGCCCAGGCACGCCTGAACACGAGAAGTGGCAGCTTGACATGAGTCTTGCGCATGGAAAGGCCGAGGTCATCATCGGCAAGCAGCGCCACGGCCCGACCGGCACCGTCGATTTGGCGTTCGAAGCCTCAGTCACGCGGTTCGGCGACCTCGCGCCTGACAGTCAGCTCCCCGCGCGCAGTGGCAACGACTACTGAGTTCCTTGAACAATATCTGCCTCTTGCGTAAAACGGCGCCATGACAATGGCGTCCGATCCGAAAATGAACCCGCAATCCGGCCTTCTCTCCGCGGAGGCCAATCAGGCTGCCGCGCTCGCCGCTTATGGCGGCGTGCTGACCGTCGATCTCGACGCCATCATCGCCAACTGGCGCAAGCTCGAGAAGACGGCGGTGCCGGCCGAATGCTCGGCGGTGATCAAGGCCGACGCCTATGGCTGCGGTGCCGAGCAGATCGCGCGTGCGCTGAACAAGGCCGGCTGCAAGACCTTTTTCGTCGCCACCATCGAGGAAGCGCGCAAGGTGCGCGCGGCCGTCCCGGAGCCCACGATCTACGTGCTCGGCGGCTATTTCCAGAACACCGGCGAGCACTACGCCAAGATCAATTGCCGCCCGGTGATCGGCGACCTCAACGAGCTTGCCGAATGGGACGTGTTCTGCCGTCGCACCGGCTGGACCGGCGGCGCGGCGGTTCACATCGACACCGGCATGAACCGGCTTGGCCTCACGCTTGCAGAAGCGCAGGCCATCATTCCCCGCATCAACGCCGGCGATCACGGCATCACCCTGGTGATGAGCCATCTGGTCTCGGCCGAGCAGCTCAACAGCCCGGTGAACGCCAGGCAGCTCGCCGCCTTCCGCAGCATCGCCAGCGAATTCTCCGGCGTGCCGGCCGCGCTCGCCAATTCCTCCGGCATCTTCCTGGGCGCGCCCTTCCAGTTCGACCTGGTGCGGCCGGGGGCTGCGCTCTACGGCGTCAACCCGACGCCGGAGGCCGACAATCCGATGCAGCAGGTGGTCGACCTCAAGGCGCGCATCGTGCAGACCCGCACCATCGAGCGCGGCGAGAGCGTCGGTTATGGCGGCACCTGGACCGCACGGCGGCCGACGAAACTCGCGATCATCGCGGTCGGTTATGCCGACGGCTATTTCCGCGCCGCCAGCTCCAATGACGGCACCCGCGGCGCCGAAGTCATCGTCGCCGGCAAGCGCTGTCCGGTCGCGGGACGCATCTCTATGGACCTCATCGCGATCGACATCACCGATCTGCCGCCAAATGCGGCGCGGCGTGGCCATATGGTGACGCTGCTCGGCGAGGGCATCACCGTCGACGAGCTCGCACATCATTTCGGCACCATCGGCTATGAAGTGCTGACCAGCCTCGGCCACCGCTACGCGCGACTCTACAAGGGCGGCAATGTGGAGGAGCCGCTGGCGAAGCCGGAGCCCGCGTCGAACGCCACGCAGCCGCCCTCGCCGCCACCACTCGAGCAGCCCGCCGCCCCGCCGCCGCTGCCGGGCTAGACGTCGCGCACGTGCCCCGGACGCAGCGCAGTGCGCCCCTGGCGATGCGAAGCATCGTCCAGCACGCGGTGCGCTGCAGAGCCGGGGCCCATCTCGTTACATTCTGACCGTGTTGCCCTTCTGGGTCCCGGCTCGCACTAAGTCCGGGACACGGAAGGGATCGCTTACTTCTTCTTCCTGTTGTCCAGCGCCTCTTTGCAGGTCGCGCTGAGCTGATCGCGCTTGTCGGTGAGGCAGGCGACGACTCGGCCGCCACCGGGCGCGATGCCGGCGCAGAATTTGTCGTAGTCTGCCTTGCAGGCACCGCGCGGGTCGGACGATTGTGCCGACGCGAGCCCGGAGAGCGCGACGGCGACGACGATGACGGCAAAGTTCAACTTGGACATTGTATCTCCGGGTACGGAAGGCAGGAGCCGGTAGCTCTACATGAAGATCGCGACATTCAACATCAACAACATCAACCGCCGCCTGCCCAATCTCTTGGCGTGGCTGCGCACGGCGAAGCCCGATGTCGTCGCGCTTCAAGAATTGAAGGCAAGTGATGGCGAATTTCCGGCGGCCGCGATCGAAAAGGCCGACTATGGCGCGGTGTGGCGCGGACAAAAGACCTGGAACGGGGTCGCCATCCTCGCACGCAAGGCTACGCCGATCCTGACCCGCGACCGCTTGCCCGGAAGACCTGGCGATCACGAAGCCCGCTACATCGAGGCCGCCGTGCGCGGCATCATCGTCACCAGCATCTATCTGCCGAACGGCAATCCGCAGCCGGGTCCGAAATTCGACTACAAGCTGGACTGGTTCGCGCGCCTCAAGCGCCACGCCAATACTTTCATCAAGCAGGATCTGCCCGTCGTGCTTGCCGGCGACTACAACGTCGCGCCAACGGAGATCGACATCTATCCGACGCGCTCATGGGACAAGGATGCGCTGGTCCAGCCCAAGAGCCGCGCGGCATTTGCCTCGCTGGTCTCACAGGGCTGGTGCGATGCGATCCGCGAGCAGCATCCGGAGCGGCGCATCTACACGTTCTGGGACTACAAGCGGAACCGCTGGCCGCGCGATGCGGGCCTCAGGCTCGATCATCTCCTGCTCAGCCCTGCCCTTGCCTCACGGTTGGCGAAGGCTGGTGTCGACAGAGACGTGCGCGGCGAGGACGGTGCGAGCGATCACGCGCCGGCATGGGTGGTTTTGAAATAGCCACGATGACGGTGCCGTAGGTGAGCAAAGCGGAGCGTGCCCACCATAATTCGCTTACCGAGACAGGTGGTGGGCGCGGCGCAAGTGCGCCTTTACCCAGCCTACAAAAGAGTGTGGTTCACCGTCCGTAATATTCCTGAACCGTATCCCACGCCGCCTTCTGCAGCAATTGCCTCGTCCCGGCGTCCAGCCCCACGATCGTGTATGCATTGTCGACCGGCGAACGTCCCGTCACCGCCGCGAACGTCACGCATGCCGCAAGGTACGTGCCCGCCGGACTCGGATGCCGCTTGTCCGGCGCGTAGAGATTGAGTTCCGGCTGCAGCTTGCGCACGCGCGCGAAGGCAAGACCTGCGGGAATGACCAGTGCATCGTTGGCATTGCCCGCGGTCGTATAAGCCTCGGCCAATGCCTCCGTCATCTCGGGCTTGTCGGCATAGGCCCAGGACATGAACAGCGCCGGCCGCATGCCGTGGGTGCGGACGATCTCGCTGTCTTTCTTCGCGAAGGTCGTGAACGCATCCTTCAATTGCGGATGGATCGGGCACTGGCTGCAATCCATCATCACGACGGTGTCGTACTGCCGGCCCGGCTTGTTGAAGATGACGTTGTTCTGCTCGTCGAAGGAATAGGCGCCGAGGCCGGCCGGCCGCAGCAGATTGTCCATGTCGTGCCAGTCGAGGCCGGAGCCGCCGATGGTCACCATGGTGTTGCGGTACGCCCTCTTGTTTGCGGGATCGGCAGCCCGCTCCATGAAGGTGAGATGCCCGGGCATGCCGTTGTTGTAGTAGAAGAAGCTGTTGCCGACGAACAGCACGGCCTTTGGGAAGTCAGGTCCGAGCGATGTCACCTTCGGCTTGGTCTGCGCCTCTGCGTTGAATCCGGCTACAACGGCCAGACACATTGCGAGCATCACTCGCGCAAAAAGACGCATGGCTTCCTCCCTATTCTTCAGAGCCGGAACCAAATCAGCTTTTCAAAATCGCCTCAAGAGCACCAACACGCGGCGGACATGCGCCTTGCATGCTCACCACAGATTCTTCCCGTCGATCACGTTGACCGGCACCGCCTCGAGATCGAAATCGTCGAACAGCCGCGCATTCACCGCGACCTTGGGATTGTCGAAGTCGGGCTTGCCGGTCGACCAGTCCGGTGACTCCGAATAGGTGCCGCAGCCGCAATTCGCGCAGAAATGGTGTTTGACCGTGCGGCTGCCCCAGAGATAGGTCGCGACATTGTCCAGCGGTGACAACAGGCGAAACTGCGCCGGCGTGTAATAGGCCCACAACGCGCCGCGCTTGGCGCAGAGCGAACACGTGCAGCGCGTGACGTTCGAGGGCGCCTCCGTCACCTCGAACACCGTCTCCCCGCAATGACAGCTTGCCTCGATCGGCATGACCCGCTCCCCGTTTTGTCAGGGGATGGTCGTAGCCAGCCCCTGCTGCCAACATGCTGTCAGCAGCGCGACGCCTGAACAAGAAATACGAAAACAACCCCATGCAAAGTAGCCGGCCTCAGTTGATTCAATGACTTACGGGTATTCCGAAAGTCCCCAGCCCCGGCCTGAAATGCCTCGAGTCCGTCCCGAGACCGGCATGGCCCATGCGCCATGCAAATAGGTTCCTTCGCCGGGGACGGATCGCTCGCGCCGCTGCCAGCGGCTAAGCTCTCCCGATTCCCGGAGCGTTCTTCGTGGCCTTTCTCTTCGTCCTCGCGGTCGGCCTCATCGCCGGCACCATATCAGGCATCGTCGGCACCGGCTCGTCGATCATGCTGATGCCGGTGCTGGTCTATGCCTATGGGCCGAAGGAGGCCGTGCCGATCATGGCGGTGGCTTCCGTGATGGCGAATTTCTCGCGCATCCTGGCCTGGTGGCGTGAGGTCGACTGGCGGGCTTGCGCGGCCTATTCGGTCACGGGCATTCCGGCCGCGGTGCTCGGCGCGCGAACGCTGCTGGCGCTGCCTTCGCATGCCGTCGACCTCGCCATCGGCGCCTTCCTGATCGCGATGGTGCCGGTCCGGCACTGGCTGGCGCGGCACGATTTGAAGGCCAATCTCCGGCACCTTGCGATCGGCGGCGCGATCATCGGCTATCTCACCGGCATCGTCGTCTCCACCGGCCCGCTCAGCGTGCCGCTGTTCCTGTTCTATGGCCTCAGCAAAGGGGCGTTTCTTGCCACCGAGGCCGCCTCCTCGCTCGGTCTCTACTTTGCGAAGTCGGTGACCTTCGAACGTTTCGGCGCGCTGACCGGCGATGTCTTCATGAAGGGCCTGATCGCGGGCGCCTCGCTGATGTCGGGCGCCTTCATCGCCAAGCGCTTCGTGCTGCACCTGAAGCCGGACATGTTCCGCCTGCTGATGGACGCAATCATGATCGCAGCCGGGCTCTCGATGCTGTGGAACGCGACGCAGTCCTGATCGCGCTCAGGCGAATTCGGGCGCGATCGAGGGGCTGTCGACGAGGACGCAGCTGTTGGCCGCCGGCTGCCCCTCGAGCCATTGCAGCACGGCGTCGAGCGGCTGCGGCCGCTGATAGAAATAGCCCTGCCCGAACCTCACGCCCATCTCACGCATGGCCGCGGCCTGTTCGGCGCGCTCGATGCCCTCCGCGACCAGAGTGAGCCCCAGCGTGCCGGCGAGCGATGCGATCACGCCGACGATCGCCTTGTCTTCGGCGCTATCGGGAATCTCGCTGATGAACGCCTTGTCGATCTTGACCTTGTCGAGCGGGAAGCGCCTGAGATGAGCGAGCGAGCTGTAGCCGGTGCCGAAATCGTCGAGCGCGATCGTGGCACCGAGGCGGCGCAGGCGATGCAGCGTCTCGGCGGCGCTGGCGATATTGTTGATCAGCGAGCCCTCGGTGATCTCGAGCTCCAGCAGCGATGCCGCGACATCGAAGCGCGCGCAGGTCGCGCGCAGCTCGGCGGCGAGCGAATGGTCGGCGAGCTCGGACGGCGGCAGATTGATCGCGATCCGGATCTGCGGCCTGCCGGCGGCGGCGAGCCGTTGCAGCGCCCAGCAGGCGTCGGTCAGCACGTAACGGGTCAGTCGTGCATTATTGCCGCTGCGCTCGATCAGCGGCAGGAATTCGGCCGGCCCGATCACGCCGTGTTCGGGATGACGCCAGCGGATCAACGCTTCCAGGCCGACCACGTCGTGGCTTTCGAGGTCGACCTGACTCTGGTACCAGACCTCGAACTGTCCCTCGGCAAAGCCCGCGGGAATGGCGAGCTCGAGATCCCTGCGGCGGCGATAGTCGCGCTGAAGCGCTTCATCCAGCACCGCGACCGTGCCCGGCGCCTTGCTCTTGGCATGATAGAGCGCGATATCGGCCAGCGTCGGCAGATGCGACAGCTCCGGATCGTCAGCGCGGCGCACGGCAAGGCCGATGCTGGCGCGCGGCACCACCTGCTTGTCGTGGAGCCGGATCGGATCGGAAATGGCGTCCAGCACCTGCTGTGCGAATGCGTGCGCCGAGGCTTCGTTGCTCACCTCGGGACGAATGACGACGAATTCGTCGCCGCCGAGCCGGGCGACCCAATCTTCCGCTTCGACCGCGCGACGAAGACGCTGGGAAATCTGAACCAGGAACTTGTCGCCGGCCTCGTGGCCGAAAGTGTCGTTGATGCCCTTGAAGTCGTCGAGATCGATGAAGCAGAACGCGACCAGCGCGTCCGGCCTGCCTCCATCGCGGCTCGCGACGGCCAGACGCTCGGTCAGGGAGCGCCGGTTGGGTAGCCCCGTGAGCGGATCGTGCGCGGCCATGTGTCCGAGCCGGTCGAGCGCGCCTGACGTCGTATGCTGCATGGCGTTGAAGGCGCGCGCGAGCTGGCCGAATTCGTTCGAGGATGTGACGTCCGCCGGATAGGCCCGGCCATCCTGCTTGCTGCGCTGGATCGCCGACATCATGGCCGCCAGCGGCCTGCCGATGAAGATGTTGGCGGAAATCCGCATGGCGATCAGGGTCGCAAAGGTTGCGAGCAGGCCGACGACCAGCAGCAGCACCAGCCGGCTGCCCGCGTCGGCGGAAAGCGCCGCATGGGAATAGGCGATCGCGATGCGACCGGCCTGAACGGCCATGTTGCCGTTGCTGTAGTGGATCGGACGCGAGACCTCCGCGACCGCCTGGCCTTCGGGGTGCGCCACCACGCGGGCAATCGCCGCGCCCGTATCGTCATAGACGGTCGCCGCCGCGATGGTCTCGTCGTGCATGATCTCGTTGAGCACGCCCGTGACCTGGTCGTAGCGCATCTTCCAGAGCGGCTCGGCGATCAGCTCGGCCCGGCTCTCGGCGACGCGGGCCATGCGGGCGTCGAGCTGCCTGATCTGCGACCAGAAGCTCGAAGCCTCGACGCCGGCCGAGGCGAGCAATTGCACCAGCAGCAGAACGGGGACGGTGGCCCAGATCATGGCGCGGACGACGGAGCGCAAGCGCGGCGGCGCGGCCTCGTCGTTGCGTTCGGGATCGGTCATCGCCTCGTCCTTGCGCATCAGTCTGCGGCGCCTTCGGGAAGCGGCAGGGACGAAATGAGCGCGTCGAGGGAAAAGTCATAGTGACCGCAGCGTCCGGCCTTCGCCCGGAACTTCGCGAAGTCGATCCGGTCGAAGGCGCGCGTCTTGATGAGATCGCCGACCGAGGCGAGATTGTCGCGCGTGATTGCTGAGGTCTTGACCTCGACGCGGGGTGAAACTGCCGCGAAATCGCAGCCGTCGGCATAGTCGCGCAGCAGGACGATCGACCAGCCGCCGAGCAGGAAATGCCCGCCGTCGGTCAGCAGCAGGCGGCCTGCCCTGATCTCGCGTAGCGCATCCTCCGACCAGTTGAGGCCGACCAGCTGGATGTCGCGGCCGGGCACGAGGCCGGCCGCGACCACAGCGCGCAGCGCGCCGAGCGCCATCGGATCGTTTCCGGCCCAGATGCCGGCGGGCCGGATCTCCTTGCGCGAGGCCCAGCCCAGATAATTCGTCGTGACCTGCTCGGCCTCCGACTGCGTCCAATTGGCGAACAGCAACCGGTCCATCACGACGTCAGGCGCGGCATCCACCGCGAGCTTGAGACCGGCATTGCGCGCGATCGAGGCGGGCGTGATCTCGTCGCCGCCGATGCCGAGAAGATGGATCTTGCCGTCCGCGCTCTGCCATTTCTCGGTACGCGCCGCCGCGATCAGGGCATTGGCCATCCGTGCGCCCGCGGTCTGAAGGTCGGTGGTGATGTCGCCGAGCCATGTCTTGAGCTTTTGCCGCGGCGGTCCAAGACGCGCCGCATCCTCGCCGATCAGCGTGTTCGAGAGCAGCAGCGTCTTGACGCCCGCAGCCTCGGCCGCCTCCAGGATCGGAACGGCGGCGGATTCCTCGTTCGACAGGATGAGGAAATCGGGCTTGTCGCGACGTGCCACCACGCCGAGGCCGAGCTCCTGCATGGTGCGGTAGTTGCGTTCGCTGGTCAGCACCTCGACATGCGCGTCGAGCTTGCGGCCGGCGGCCTGCATGCTCTGCGCGACCATGTCCCAGAAGACCTCGCCGGTCTTGCCGGGATTGACGAAGACGATGTCGAGGGGCTTGGCAAGGGGCTTGGCAAGGCTACGGCCGGCAGACGCGAAAACGCCGCAGGCCATGCCCGCAGCGAGCAATATTCGCAGGAATCCCTTCATTTCGCTTCGCCCGCCCCTGATGGTTCCGAGGTTGGACCCACGTCCGCTAACATTTCGCAAAATCCACCGGGCCACAGCGGCACAGAGCTAATGAAAGGTTTATCTGCCGTTCCGGATTGAGATAATCGAAGCGCCGGCGATCACCCCGCCATTCCGTGCTATCAGCAAGCTGAAACCTCGACTCATCCGTCCCCATGGCCAAGAACACGCTTTCCTTCGTCTGCCAGAACTGCGGCGCGGCCTATAACCGCTGGCAGGGCAAGTGCGAGTCCTGCGGCGAGTGGAATACGCTCGCCGAGGAGGACACCAGCGGCAGCGTGCCCGTCTCGATTCGCTCCAGGCGCAAAGGGCGGACGTTCGCGCTGGAGAGCCTCGCCGGCAAGAGCCCGGACGCGCCGCGCCTGTCCTCAGGCATGACCGAGCTCGACCGCGTCACCGGCGGCGGCTTCGTCCGCGGCTCGGTGCTGCTGGTCGGCGGCGATCCCGGCATCGGCAAATCGACGCTGCTGACGCAGGCGACCAGCCTGCTGGCGCGCGCCGGCCACCGCGTCGTCTACATCTCCGGCGAAGAGGCGGTCGCGCAGGTGCGCCTGCGCGCCGAGCGGCTCGGGCTGTCGGATGCGCCGGTGCAGCTCGCGGCCGAGACGTCTGTCGAGGACATCGTCTCGACCCTGTCGGAGGGCGCGGTGCCCCGGCTGATCGTGATCGACTCGATCCAGACCATGTGGACCGACACGGTGGAATCGGCGCCCGGCACGGTGACGCAGGTGCGCGCCTCGGCGCAGGCGCTGATCCGTTTTGCCAAGAAAAGCGGCGCGGCCATCATCCTGGTCGGCCATGTCACCAAGGACGGCCAGATCGCCGGTCCCCGCGTGGTCGAGCACATGGTCGACGCCGTGATGTCGTTCGAGGGCGAAGGTTCGCAGCAATTCCGCATCCTGCGCGCCGTGAAGAACCGTTTCGGCCCGACCGACGAGATCGGCGTGTTCGAGATGACGGGGCTGGGCCTGCGCGAGGTCACCAACCCCTCGGAGCTGTTCCTGTCCGAGCGCGATCTCGGCACGCCCGGCACCGCAGTCTTCGCGGGTATCGAGGGCACGCGGCCCGTTTTGGTCGAATTGCAGGCGCTGGTGGCGCCGACCTCGCTCGGCACGCCGCGGCGCGCGGTGGTCGGCTGGGATCCGAGCCGGCTGTCGATGGTGCTGGCGGTGCTTGAGGCCCATTGCGGGGTCAAGCTGTCCGGCCACGACGTCTATCTGAACGTGGCGGGCGGCCTGCGCATCCAGGAGCCGGCAGCGGACCTCGCCGCGGCGGCGGCGCTGGTGTCATCCCTGGTTAACGCGCAATTGCCGACCGATGCGGTCTATTTCGGCGAGATCTCGCTGTCCGGCGTGGTTCGCCCGGTGGCGCAGACGCCGGCCCGGCTGAAGGAAGCCGCCAAACTCGGCTTTCAGCGCGCCGTACTGCCCGAATCGGCACGCGGCGAGAGCGGCGGCGATGCCGGATTGTCGCTGAATGCGGTCAATAGCCTGACGACCTTGGTGGCCGAGATCGCCGCCCGCGGCTCCCGCCGGGGCGAATCGAACGCGCCGGCAGAGAAAAATGCCACACCAGCAAGATTCCGCCGCGGAGAGGGTTAGGTGGAGGTGACGCCGGAGGCCCCCGCCGCTATACAGCCGTCACAAAAGCAGCATGGGATTGCGTGGTTGCGGCCTTGCCGGGAACGCCGTCTGCCCCTCTTTTAAGGCAGCGGCCAAGCACCGATTCGCTGAGCACCTTTGAAGTACGAGCGGACCAGACCAGCCGATGCCAGTAACACTCCTCGACCTGATCCTGCTCGGTGTGATGCTGATCTCGGGCCTGCTCGCCATGGTCCGCGGCTTCATGCGCGAAATCCTCTCGATCGCAGCGTGGGGCGCGGCCGCGATCGTGACGCTCTACTCCTTCTCCAAGCTGCTGCCGACCGCCAAGACCTATTTCAACAACGACACCGTCGCGAGCGTGGTCGTCGTCGCGGGCGTGTTCGTCGGCACCCTGGTCGTGGTCTCCGTGATCACGGTCCGAATCTCCGACATGATCCTGGATTCGCGCATCGGCGCGCTGGACCGCACCCTCGGCTTCCTGTTTGGCCTGGCTCGCGGGCTTTTGATCGTCGTGGTCGCCTTCCTGTTCTTCACCTGGCTGGTGCCGGACAAGCAGCGCCCGGACTGGGTCACGGGGGCCAAGTCCCGCGTGGTGCTCCAGGGAACCGGGGATTGGCTGATGGCCCTCTTGCCTGACGACCCCGAGAACACCATCTTGAAGAGATTCAAGAAAAACAAACCAGATGATGATCAAGCTGATTCCGAGCAGCAGCCTTCGGGCGGTGGCGACGGATACAGTAAACCTGCTCGCGACAGTTTGAAGAAACTGATCGAGAAACCTGCGGCGCGTTGATTGCCCCTAAATGAGAGGCGCGGACGAGATGCGACACCCTGACCAGGACGCCCAACTTGATCTCGATCCAAACGCCGGTCCGGGCCCGGCCACGCTAGAGGTTCAGGACGACCTGGAGGGCGATACGCTGCGCGAGGAATGCGGCGTATTCGGCATCTACGGTCACCCCGACGCCGCCGCCATCACCGCGCTCGGCCTGCATGCCCTTCAGCACCGCGGCCAGGAAGCCGCCGGCATCGTCTCCTACGACGGCGGCCGTTTTCACAGTGAACGCCGGCTCGGCCTCGTCGGCGATACTTTCTCCCGCCGCGAGGTGATCGACCGCCTGCCCGGCAATATGGCCGTCGGCCATGTCCGCTATTCCACCACCGGCGCCACCATCCTGCGCAACGTGCAGCCGCTGTTCGCCGAGCTCAATGCCGGCGGCCTCGCGGTGGCCCACAATGGCAACCTCACCAACGGCCTGACGCTGCGTCGCGAGCTCGTGAAGAGCGGCGCGATGATGCAGTCGACCACCGACACCGAGGTGATCCTGCACCTGGTCGCGCGCTCCAGACGCAGCCGCTTCATCGAGCGCTATATCGACGCGCTGCGCGAGATCGAGGGCGCCTATGCGCTGGTCTCGCTGACCAACAAGAAGCTGGTCGGCGCGCGCGATCCGCGCGGCATCCGCCCGCTGGTGCTCGGCGAGCTCGAAGGCTGCCCGATCCTGACTTCGGAGACCTGCGCACTCGACATCATCGGCGCGCGCTTCATCCGCGACATCGAGCCAGGTGAGGTCATCGTGTTCGACGAGAACGGCCAGGACATCCACAAGCCGTTCCCGCCGATGGCGCCCCGCCCCTGCATCTTCGAGTACATCTATTTCTCCCGTCCGGATTCGATCGTCCACGGCCGCTCGGTCTACGAGGTCCGCAAGGCCTTCGGCGCACAGCTTGCGCGCGAGAGCCACGTGCCGATCGACGTCGTCGTGCCGGTGCCGGATTCCGGCGTGCCCGCCGCGGTCGGCTACAGCCAGCATTCCGGCGTACCGTTCGAGCTCGGCATCATCCGCAACCATTATGTCGGCCGCACCTTCATCCAGCCGACGCAGGCGATCCGCGAATCCGGCGTGCGCATGAAGCACTCCGCCAACCGCGCCGCGATCGAGGGCAAGCGCATCATCCTGATCGACGACTCGCTGGTGCGCGGCACCACCTCGAAGAAGATCGTGCGCATGATGCGCGATGCCGGCGCCAAGGAAGTGCACTTCCGCCTCGCTTCGCCCCCGATCCTGTATCCCGATTACTACGGCATCGACCTGCCCGACCGCGGCGGCCTTCTGGCGGCGACGCATTCGCTGGAGGAGATGCGCGAGATCATCGGCGCCGACTCGCTCGCCTTCCTGTCGATCGACGGCATGTACCGCGCCATGGGCGAGCCCGGCCGCGACCCCGCCAATCCGAAATTCTCGGATCATTGCTTTACCGGCGCCTATCCGACCCACCTCACCGACCAGACCCAGACCGAGCAGCAGCCGCGGCAGCTGTCGCTGCTGGCGGAGGCGAGCTGACGGCGGAGCGCCCCCCGGGGGCTCATCAGAGGTCCTTTTCGTCATGGCCGGGCTTGTCCCGGCCATCCACGTCTGTAATACCCGCCACAAAGAACGTGGATGCCCGGGACAAGCCCAGGCATGACGGAAGTATTCGACGATGACAAAACCCCTCACCGATCGCATCGCTCTCGTCACCGGCGCCTCGCGCGGCATCGGCTATGCCACGGCCCTCGCTCTGGCGAAGGCTGGCGCGCATATCGTTGCCGCCGCGCGCACGCAAGGCGGGCTGGAAGAGCTCGACGACGAGATCCGCAAACTCGGCGGCAGCGCCACCCTGGTGCCGCTCAACCTCACCGATTCCGACGGCATCGCACGCCTCGGCGCCGGCCTGCACGAACGCTATGGCAAGCTCGACATCCTCGTCGGCAATGCCGGCGTGCTCGGCCCCTCCTCGCCGATCGGCCATATCGAACTCAAGACATTCAACGACGTGATGGCCGTCAACGTCTCCGCGAACTTCCAGCTGATCCGCTGCATGGAGCCGCTGCTGAAGCAGTCCGACGCCGGCCGCGCCGTGTTCATCACCTCGGGCGCCGCCACCAAGGCGACCGCCTATGTCAGCCCCTACGCGGCATCCAAGGCCGCGCTGGAAACATTGGCGCGCGCCTGGGCGCAGGAGACCGCGAACACCAAGCTGCGCGTCAATCTGTTCAACCCCGGCCCGGTCCGCACCCGCATGCGGGCCACGCTGATGCCGGGCGAGGATCCGGCAGCGCTCGACACGCCCGAGCAGGTCGCCGAATTCATCGTGCCGCTATGCACGCCCGACTGGACCGAGACCGGCAAATTCTACGACTACAAGACCCGCAAGCTGATGAGCTTCCGTTCGCCCGCCTGATTGACTCGCTAACCTCCCCGCGATTGACTGCCGCTGCTCAAGCGGCAGCAAGCCGCGAGCCAAGAAATGGGAGACAGCAATTCGGCAACCCGGTCCATTGCGTGAAGCTCGCCAATGACGGCCTCGCCGATGTCTGCGACCGCATCAACAACCGCATCCAGGCGTTCAGGAAGGACGGCAGCTTCGTGAAGGAGTTCTTCTTCGAGAAGAACACGCTAGGCAACGGCGCGGTGTGGGACATCGCGCTCTGGCCCGATCCAAAGCAGACCTATCTGCTCAACGCCGACGGCGAGAACAACGAAATCAGGATCATCAAGCGCGAGGACGGCAGCGTGGTCGGCAGCTTCGGGCACAGCGGCCGCAATGCCGGTCAATTCCACTGGGTGCACGCCATGGCAATCGACGGGAGGGGTAACGTCTATACCGCCGAGGTCGACACCGGAAAGCGCATCCAGAAATTCAAGCTGACATCGGATGCGCTGAAATAGCGTCTCAACGCATTTTGTCCAAAAGTTAACCGACGGATGACGCTACGGCGCCGTGTCATCCGGCTTTAGGCGCATTGCCGCCGGGCCTCGGACAGGCTAGAGCCATCGGAAGGACCAAGACTCCGCAAAGAGAGCCGTCCGCATATTTGACAATGGAGGAAACCTTTTATGACGACGACGTTCGCGCGCCGCTCCGCGGCCCTTCTCGCCTGTGCCGCCTTCGGTTTTGCAACATCCGCTTTCGCGCAGGACAAGACCGTCAAGATCGGCGTGCTCAACGACATGTCGAGCCTCTATGCCGACATTGGCGGCCCGAACTCGGTGGTCGCGATCAAGATGGCGGTCGAGGATTCCGGCCTGCTCAAGAAGGGCTGGAAGATCGACGTCATCAGCGGCGACCATCAGAACAAGCCCGACGTCGGGGTCAACATCACCCGGCAGTGGATCGACACCGAGAAGGTTGACGCCATCGCCGACACGCCGAATTCCGGTGTGGCGCTCGCGGTCAGCAACGTCGTCAAGGAGAAGAACGCCGTGCTGCTCAATTCGGGAGCGGCCTCGGCCGACCTGACGGGCAAGGCTTGCACCCCGAACACGATCTCGTTCACCTACGACACCTACATGCTCGCCAACGGCACCGGCAAGGCGCTCACGAAAGCGGGCGGCGACAGCTGGTTCTTCCTGACCGCCGATTATGCCTTTGGTCATGCGCTCGAGCGTGACACCAGCGCCGTTGTCACGGCCAATGGGGGCAAGGTGCTCGGTGGCGTCAAGCATCCACTGAACACGGCGGACTTTTCGTCCTTCCTACTGCAGGCGCAATCCTCCAAGGCCAAGGTGATTGGGCTCGCCAATGCCGGCGGCGATACCACCAACGCGATCAAGCAGGCCGCCGAGTTCGGCATCGTTCAAGGCGGCCAGAAGCTCGCCGCGCTCCTGCTCTTCATCAACGACGTGCACTCGCTCGGTTTGAAGACCGCGCAAGGCCTGACGTTCACGGAATCCTTCTATTGGGACCTGAACGACAAGACCCGCGAATGGTCCAAGCGGTTCGCCGCTGCCGCCAGCAAGAACGCGATGCCCTCGATGACCCAGGCCGGCAATTACGCGATGGTCCTGCACTATCTCAAGGCCATGGACGCGCTCGGCGGCAATCCGCATGACGGCGCCAAGGTCGTCGCCAAGATGAAGGAGCTGCCGACCGACGACCCGCTGTTCGGCAAGGGCCCGCTGCGCGAGGACGGCCGCCGTATCATCCCCGCCTATCTGTTCGAGGTGAAGAAGCCCGAGGAATCGAAGGGCCCGTGGGACTATTACAAGCAGATCGCCACGATCTCGGCGGAAGACGCGGCCAAGCCGCTCAAGGACAGCGATTGCCCGCTGGTGAAGAAGTAAATCAAGCAGAAGGCGGGCAAGGCGCCGCATGCGTCTTGCCCGCGTTCACTCTGCAATGGAAATACATCGGGACCAGCATCCCCGCATTGTCACCAAGTGTAGCGCGCTAGGCCTTTTCCGGCGAAGCTCGAGGTGACGCTTGAGAACTCGCCCTCGAAGGTTGCCGCGAGCGAGAACCCGTTCAGCCATCTCATTTCGGCTGTCGCGGAAGTAAGCGCAGCATCCCGCGCTGGCGCTGCCCCACCCACAACAAAGGATGCGCCTGGCAACGTCTGGAAGGTCGCGGCAATGCTGCGATCGGTGTTGTAGTCGTGTGCCCAGCCGAAGCGGCTGCGTAGGGTCAGGATCGAGCTCGACCATGCGAACGACCTGTCGGTACGAAAGCCGAGCTCCGAGCGCGGCGACGTTACGTTCTTGGCGGCATAAGCCAGCGCAAAGGTGTTGGTGCCGCCAACGGCTTGCTCGGCGTAATTCGGCAGTTCGAAGCTTGTAAATTGCGCGGCGGCATAGGGTGTGACTCCCACCCCGCCCCAGGGGATGATGAAGCGATAGCCGCCTTCGAGACGCCCGGCCCACGCATTGGCGTTGAACTGCGCGCGCAATTGGTCAGCGCCGGCAATCGCAACCGTCCGGTTGGTCGTGACATCCTGCCAGCCATAGGCCAAAGCGGCCGAGACATAGGCAGCACCGGCCGTATGGAGCACATTTGCACCGGCCTGGAACAGATCGGATCGGCCTGAACCAAGACCATTGGCGACAACGAAGTTGGTGCCACCGCCTGCGAGCGCGAAACCGATTTGTGTGAATGGCGAGATCCGGTATGCGGCGCCGACGGCCGCGCCGCCGATGCGGCTTGTCGCCGCGTTCGATCCCTGTGCCGCATTGCCATCGGTGGTCTGCGAACCGCCAAAGCCCGCGCCCCACACCTGCCAACGCTGGTCGAAACCGGCAGCCGCCGTTGCCTTGGTGATCATGGTGTAGGCGTCACGTTCGGAGCCGGAGCGGCGGCGACCGCCGCTTGCATAGCTATCGACCGTCCCCTCGTCCTGAAATGAAGTCGCTGTCGACGCAATCCTGTCCCGTCCTGCAGCCAACGGATCGGTCAGCAAATTGACGAACAGGCTCATGACGTCGAACGTCGCCTGCTGTGAACCCGTAGCTACCTCGCCTGACGCCTGGGTCAGGTTTGCCGGAACGTTCCCGCTGAAGATGCCGCCATATGCCGCGGGCACGCTGCCGAAGGAATTGAACGCATGATCCAGCACGGTGGCAACCGCGCGCTGGTTCTTATTGAGGCCGGTGATTTGCGCAAGACCCGAGCCTAGAACGAGTTGTACCGTATTGCCCGAATATGTCAGCGAGCCGGAGATTCCGGTTGGCGTCGCCACGGAATCAAACCGGGAGCCGTTCAGCGTCGCAGCACTGAGGATGGTGTAGGGCGAATTGAATCGGACGGTACCGTCGGCGAGAGCAACCCGGACCGTGCCGGCCAGTGTCGCCGCCCCCGTCACATTGGTGAGGTCGGAGGCGGACGACGACACCTGAACCAGGTAGGCCGAAGCCGCCGTGAACACGAGGCTACCCTGAACCGCAATCGTCCCGATCGAATTGCCCGGGGAGAGGATACCGCCGCTTACGACGGTGTTACCGACGGTGCCGATGCCACCGAGAATCCCGCCGGCGTTGACCACGAGATTGTTTGCCGACGCGATATTGCCGTTCACGATGAGCGCGCCGCCATCGACATGAATGTCACCGGCAAAGGAGCCCGTGCCGGTCAGCGTCCAGATTGAATCGTTCACCTTGTTGAAGCTGCTGAATCCCTGGTACTGGGCAGCCGCACCCAACGCGCTGACATCGAAGGTCGCGGCACCGCTGCCGCCGAGCTGGAACGTATCGCTGCCTCCGCCAAGCACATTGCCGGTGATGATCGATCCAGGCGCGAGCGTGAGAACGTTGCCGCTGCCGGCAAATTGTATGGCGGCCGTCCCGCCGCTTATGGTGCCCGCGTTGAAGACGGACGACCCGCCCGTCCCTGCATAGATGCCGTTGCCCGCGAGGCCCGAGATCGCGCCGTAATTGATCACCGAGACAGATCCAGCGCTGGCGCGGACGCCGGTGTCGCCGCCACTGATCTGCGCACCGATGTAATTGGTTACAACCGCGCTCGTCTCAGCGCGAATGGCATAGCCAGAACCGCCTGCGCTGATCGTCCCGGAGTTGGCGATGGAGGCGACCCCATGATTGGCATAGATCGCGTTATTGATCAGGCTCGTGATCTGCCCGCCGACGCCATTGGTCACATTGACGTCAGTGAAGGCAAGAATCGCGGTGTTGTTCAGGCCGGCAATGGTCCCGAAGTTTGTGACGCTTGCAGAGCCCGCATTGGCGACCAAACCACCGCTCAGGCTTCCACCGGCGCCATTCGCTATCGTCAGATTGGCGTGCGCGGAGGCGGCCGATCCGGCGCTACTTGTGATGGTCCCGAAATTCCTGATCGTAATCGATCCACTGGAGGTGTGGACGCCGTCCGTGGCACCGGTAATGGTCCCGGTGGCAGCGTTGGTAACGTCGACGTCGCCGGTCGCATCGAGCCCGTAACTGGTGCTACCTGTAATCGTGCCGGCATTGGTGAGGTTCAATACCTGATTGGCCGCAACGCCGGTTATGCCGCCGGAAATCAGGCCGCCTGCCATGTTGGAGACGGTCGCTGTACCGTAAGCAAGAACGCCATATGAGGTGCCGACGATATTGCCGAAATTCGTGACATTGGCGGCAGCGGAATATCCGGAATTGATGCCCAGATCGCCTGTGATTGTACCGCCCGCATTGTTGGTAACCGTGGCGTTGACAAAGGCGAATACGCCAATGTTCGCGTTGGCCGTGATGGTGCCGGCGTTGATGACAATCACGCTGCCATTGTTCGAGCCAACGCCGAATGACGCAGTCCCGGTGATACTGGCGCTGGGGCCATTTGTGACGGTGAGGTCGTTCTGTGCGAAAACGCCGCTTGTCGCCCCGGTGACGGTTCCGGAGTTACTGACCGTCGCGCTCCCGACCCTGATTCCGCTGCCAGCGCTTCCCGTCACCGAGGCGCCGCTGCCGACATCGATGACGATGCCGGCTTGATTGCCGGTGCCGTAGCCGTTGGTCCCATTTTGGTCGGTCGTAGACCCCGAGCATGCGACGATCGTACCCGGTGGGGGATTGGGACTATTGTCGGCCGCCGGTGAACAAGCCGCAAGCGCCCCATCCGTCAGCGCGAGCGTTACGCAACCAGCGATCGCAGCAACAGCTCCCAAAGATGGCAAGCGCAACCGGGGAAAATACCCTGTCCAGACCGGCACACGCGCCATCGCAATCTGCTTTGCCTCGGGCACAATAGATTGCCCGACCTTCAATGCGGAAAAGAACGAATCAACAGATCCATTTTTTGCACGCCAAACCCACGTTCGGAAGCTTCTGCGCGGGTCAATCGGACAGAATTCCTAAGAAACGCACATGCTGTTGCAGATCGGCGACAGTCGCAACCGCGCGTCAGCGGATGGGTGCGGCCATCGCCGTCGCACGAGCCGCGATCATGAGCGACAGCACGATCAAGGCCGCCGCCAGCAGGAACGGCGCGCCGGGCAAATGCAACGGCGCGCTGCTGCCGATGAAATACGAGAACGTCAGCGTGAACAGGAACGGGCCGACCAGCTGCGACACGCTCTGCACGCTCGCGGTCGCGCCCTGCAGCTGGCCCTGCTGATCGGGCGCGACGAGCCGCGTCATCAACGCTTGCGACGCGGCGCCCGAGATGCCCCACAGCGCCAGAATGGGAATTCCGATCCAGGACAGCGGCCCCGTCGGTGCAGCGCCGAGGACCACGAAGCCGACCGCGCCGCAGCACAGCCCGAGCAACAGGGCCTTGGGTTCGCCGAGCATGCGCACGATCGGGCCGATCGCGAGCCCCTGCACCACCATGGCGCAGATGCCGACCATCGCCAGCGTCAATCCCACGGTCTTGGAATCCCAGCCATAGCGATAGGTCGCATAAAGCACGAAGGTCGAGGGCAGCACGACATGCGCGACCTGCGCGATGAAATTGACGACCGACAACGCGGCAAGCGTTGCATTGGAGCGCAGCAGGCGCAGCGCCCCGAGAGGACTGGCCGTTCGCCAGCGAAACGGCGCGCGCTTGTCGGCCGCCAGCGATTCCGGCAGGACGAACAGCCCATAGAGCGCGTTGGCGAGGCTCAATCCCGCCGAGGCCCAGAACGGCAGGCGCGGATCGATATCGCCGAGCAGGCCGCCCAGCGCCGGACCGAGCACGAAGCCGGCACCGAAGGCTGCGCCGATCCGGCCAAAGACCGCCGCACGCCGCTCCGGCGGGGTGATGTCCGCGATATAGGCAAAGGCCGTCGAGATGCTGGCCGAGGTAATGCCGGAGATCACGCGGCCGACGAACAGCCAGGCCAGCGACGGCGCCAGCGCCATCAGCACATAGTCGGCGGCAAGGCCAAAATTCGACAGCAGCACCACCGGCCGTCGCCCGAACCGATCCGACAGCGCCCCTAACAGCGGCGAGAACACGAATTGCATCAGCGCCCAGGCGGTGCCGAACAGGCCGAAGATGCGGGCCGCATGCGCGGTGTCGTTGTCGACGAAGCTCTCGATCAGCTTCGGCAGGATCGGCATGATGACGCCGAGCGCGAGCATGTCGAGCAGGATGGTGACGAAGATGAAGGCGACCGCCCCGCGCCTCGCCGGCACAGCGCCCTGCGCCGTCGCCTCGCCGGCACTGTGGCTCACGACGGGCGCTTGCGCTTGTGCGCGAAGGGATTGGCCTTCTCGCGCAGGGTGATGCGCACCGGCGTGCCCGGCAGATCGAAGGTCTCGCGCATGGAATTGGTGAGATAGCGCAAATAGGACTGCGGCACCGCGTCGGCGCGCGAGCAGAACAGCACGAAGCTCGGCGGGCGCGCCTTGTTCTGCGTGATGTAGTTCAGCTTCAGCCTGCGGCCGGACACCGCCGGCGGCGGGTTGGCCTGGACCGCCTGCTCGAACCAGCGATTGAGCGCCGAGGTCGGCACGCGCCTGTTCCAGACCGCATAGGCATCCTGGACCGCCTGCATCAGGCGGTCGATGCCTTCGCCCATCAGACCGGAGACGGCGACGATTGGCACGCCCTTGACCTGCGGCAGCCAGTGATCCGCATCACGGCGCAGAGTCGAGATCGCGCCGCCGCCCTTGGTCTCCATCAGATCCCATTTGTTGACGGCGAGCACGATGGCGCGGCCCTCGCGCTCGACCAAATCGGCGATGCGCAAATCCTGCTCCTCGAAACGGTTCTGCGTGTCCATCATCAGCACGACGACTTCGGCAAAGCGGACCGCGCGCAGCGCGTCGGCGACCGAGAGCTTTTCCAGCTTCTCCTCGATGCGCGAACGCCGGCGCAGGCCGGCGGTGTCGAACACGCGAAATTCGCGGCCCTTCCAGTTGATCTCGACCGCGATCGAATCCCGCGTGGTGCCGGCCTCCGGGCTGGTCAGCAGGCGCTCCTCGCCGAGCAGGTGGTTGATCAGCGTCGACTTGCCGGCATTGGGCCGGCCCACGATGGCGACGCGGATCGGGCGGGTCGCGGCCTCTTCCTCGGAGAGCGGCTCGTCGTCCTCGGTCTCGTCTTCGTCGACGGGCTCCGGCATCAGCTTGGCGAGCGCATCGTAGAGCTCGCCCATGCCCTCGCCGTGCTCGGCCGAGATCTGGATGGGATCGCCAAGGCCGAGCGCGAAGGCTTCCATCGCGCCGGCATCGCCGTGCTTGCCCTCGCTCTTGTTGGCGATCAGCAGCACCGGCTTGTTGGCCTTGCGGGCGAAGTCGGCGAAGGCGCGATCGGTGGGCGTGAGGCCGATGCGGGCATCGATGACGAAGAACAGCGCGTCGGCTTGCGCGATCGCGGTCTCGGTCTGCTCCTGCATGCGCGCGGTCAGCGAGCCCTTGGCGCCCTCGTCGAGGCCGGCGGTATCGATGATGGTGAACTCGAGGTCGCCGAGCCTGGCCTCGCCCTCGCGGCGGTCGCGGGTGACGCCCGGCAAATCATCGACGAGCGCGAGCTTCTGTCCGACCAGGCGGTTGAACAGCGTCGATTTGCCGACATTGGGCCGGCCGATGATGGCGATCGTGAAGGGCATCGGTCATTCGTGCGCTGCCGGGGCTGCGCGTGTCAATGAAATGAATGATCAGCGCGAGAAGCTGCCGCTCGGCAGCGGCGCCGGAAACGCCCCCTGCGATTGCTGCTGCGTGGTCTGGGTGGGTTGCGCCTGCTGGACGGGTTGATCCGGCGGCGGCGCGGTGGTGCGCTTGCGTACGATCTTGTGCTTGGGCGGCGGAGCGGCCGTGGACGGCGCCGCCTCCGGCTGGGCCTCGCCGTCAACCTCGCCGGCAGGCGCCTCGGCCGGCGCGACGGCTGCGGCGGCCGGCTGCCTCGTGTGCTTCGCCTTGGCGCCCTTCGCCGGCTTGGCCGGCTCGGGCGGCGGCTCCGCAGGCAAGGCCGCCACGGCGGGTGCGTTCGGATCGGGCTGTTGCTGCTGCGCGCCCTTGTACAACTCCTTCGGCACGCCCTGCTCGAGGCCCGGCACACCTTCCGGAAAGACCGGCTTGCGGTCGCCCGGCAGCTTCTTCTTGGTGTCGAGGAAGTCGAGCATGTCGCTTGGATCGAAGCTGGAGCAGCCGCCCAGGACGCCGGTGAAGGCGATCAGGACGGCGGCTGCGATCAAGCGTGGCGTGCGGCGCATCTTGTGTCTCGTTTACGTCAGAGGGCCCGTCAGTCAGCTCTTGGTCAGCTCTTGGCGACGGGCGGCAGCAGGGCCTGGAGCGCCTCGGCGCGCGAGCGCAGACCGGGCGGCGTTTCGCCGTCCTCGGCGATCGCGTCGAGCCATTTACGGGCCGCGGTCATGTCGTTATTGCGCCAAGCCGACAGCGCCAGCATCTCGCGGGCGCTGTGGCGGAAGGTCGCCTTGGGGGCGGCAGAGGGCTCGAGCCGCTGCTGCACGTCGGCATAGCTGGCGCTGTCGAGGAGCAGGCCGGCAGCGCGAATCTTCGCCAGATCCTGCCACTCACCACCCACGCCGCGATCCGCAGCAAGCTCATCATACATCTTCGCGGCAGCCTTGGGATCGCGTGCGGCAACCTCGGCCGCGGCGCGCAGCCGCGCCAGGGTGCGATAGCCCGACGGCGCCTTGGCCGCGAGTTCGGTGAAGGCCGTCTCCGCCTCAGCGTGTTTGTCCTGCTCGGCCAGCTCGGCGGCCTTGTCGAAGGCGGCGCCGGCCTCGGCGGCCTTCTTGGCTTCGAGATATTGGTAGCCGCGCCAGCCGCCGACGGCGGCCACGATCAGGACCATCAGGGCGATGAAGTAGATCGAATATTTATCCCACAGCTTCTTGAGCTGTTCGCGACGTACTTCCTCGTCGACTTCGTCAAATAATTCAGACACTTATGCTAATCCCATGCCCATCCGGGTGCGCGCGCCGAAGCGTCCGCGTCAGGAATCCCGTCCCCCGTGTGGCGGCGAGGTACCCTAACGTTATGGCGGTGGCAAGGCAAAGCGAGCCCGATCAAGGCGTTAACCACCCGGGAGAGCCCGGATGCCGCCGCCCGGCTCAAGCTCCCAGCAGCTCCCGCAGCTGCCGCTTCAGCACCTTGCCGTTGGCATTGCGCGGCAGCGGTTCCGCCGTGATCGCCATGGTCTCGGGAACCTTGTAGTCAGACAGCCGCTCGGCGCACCAGGCCCGCAGGACCTCGCCGGCGACCGGCTCCCGCGTCACCACCACGGCGTGGACGCGCTCGCCCAGCACCGGGCAGGCCCTGGCAACGATCGCGCTCTCGACCACGGCGGGATGGCCGGCCAGCACGGATTCGACCTCGGCCGAATAGATCTTCAGGCCGCCGCGATTGATCATGTCCTTTTGCCGGTCGAACACGCGGACGAACCCTTCCGCGTCGACCGAGCCGAGATCGCCCGAGTGCCAGAATCCGCCCGTGAAGCTTTCGGCGGTGGCTTTCGGGTTATTCCAATAGCCCTTGATGACGGAGGCGCTCTGGATCCAGAGCTCACCGATCTCGCCGCGCGGCAATGTGCGCCCATCTGGGTCCATCGCCACGATGCGCGCGCCGGGGCACGGCAGGCCGACGCTGTCGATGTGGCTCTCGGTCAGCTCGCCCGGCATGATCGTCGAAGGCGACGTCGTCTCGGTCGCGCCGTAGCAGTTCATCAGCTTCAGGCCCGGAATCTTCGCCTTGAGCTTCTCGATGGTCGCGACCGGCATCGGCGCGCCACCAAAACCGCCGATGCGCCAGCTCGACAGATCGTAACCGTCGAAATCGGGCTGCAGCAGGCAGAGATTATACATCGCCGGCACCATCACCGTGTAGGTGACGCGCTCGCGCGCGGCGAGCTTGAGGTAATCGGCAGCCTTGAACTCGGGCATGATGATCAGCGCGCCGCCGCAGCGGATCATGGTCGTGATGTTGGCGACGACGCCGGTGACATGGCCGAGCGGCACCGCCGCGATCGAGCGATCGGCTTGCGTCAATTGCAGGCAGGACACGAACACCATCGAGGAATGCACGATGTTGCAATGGGCCAGCATCGCGCCCTTCGGCTTGCCCGTGGTGCCCGAGGTGTAGAGGATCATCGCGGTGTCCTCCTCGCTCACCTCGACCGGCGCCGGCGCCGGGGCGTTGTCGGCGAGCGCGGCGAAGCGCGATCGGGCAGGATCCTCGTCGATGGCGATGCGATGGATCAGATCGGGCACATCCTGCGCGTCGGGCAGCCGCTCGGCAAGCGAGGCTTCGTGGATCAGAATCTTCGCGCCGCAATCGGCGAGCACATAGGCGATCTCCGGCTTCTGCTGGCGCGTGCTGAGCAGCACCGTCACCAGCCCCTCATGCGCGGCGGCAAACAGCAGCAGCGGAAATTCGATGCGGTTGCCGAGCAGGATCGCGACACGATCGCCGCGCTGCAAGCCCAGCTTGCGAAAACCCGCGGCGATCCGCGTCGCCTGCTCCACGGCCTGCCGCCAGCTCAGCCGGACATTGCCTGCGATCAATGCCTCGCCATTCGGATGACGCGCGCAGGCGTCCGCGACCATCGCCCACAGGCTCGCCGGCCGGTCGCAAAAGGCCGGCACCACGCGATCGCCAAAGCGCGCCTCGAGCCGCATCGGCGGGATCTGAGATTGCGACCAATCCATCGGAACACCCTCGGCCTGTTGCTTTGCCACCTTCCGCGCACGGCTGCGCGGAACGGTCTTGCGCTGAGCGGCTGGCTAATTTTGGCGCATGATCTTGTCGGAAAACCGCCCGCACTTTTCCGGATCATGCGCTACACGCCTATGACCGGCACGCCGATCACGACCGGATGGAACGCGAACGCGAGAGCAAGATAGGCGACGACACCGACCGCGACCGCGATCAGGTCATTGGTGACGCCGCCGACCGGGATAGGCGGGCCGCCGGCGTCGGTGCGAGCTTTAAGCGAAATGCGGTCATAGACCGCCCAGCCCAGGAACGAGCCGAACAGGATGATGGAGCCGAGATCGCCGTTGGCCAACAGATGCGCCGCCGCCCACAGCTTGACGCCGGCCAGCATCGGATGCTTCAGCGTCGCGTAGATGCGGCCGCGCAAATAGGAGGCGACCACCAGGATCACCGCAGGCAGCATCAGCGCGACCGTGATGTGCTTCATCGCCTTCGGCGGATACCAGACGTCGATCCAGCCGGAGCTGCGGTAATGGGCAAAGCCCCAGATGATCAGCGCGAGCCCCGCAAGCGAGACCAGCGCATAGAGGATCTTGTAGGTCCCCTCGCCCAGCCTCGCGATTGCCTGCGCACGCGCCTCACGTTTCGTCGTGAAAACATGGGTGGCGAAGAACAGCACCAGCCCCAGGATCATGACCAACAGACCCACGACATCCTCCCCGCAAAGCAGCCCCGCCCCAATGGCGTATCATCGATCGGCCGCAGCTCGCAACTCTTCCTCCTCGTGGTGAGGAGGCGCGAAAGCGCCGCTAACGGACGGCGCTGCGCATCGCCGGGCGAACCATGCAGGCCCGGCTGTTGCGACATTTGGGCCTTTCATCCTTCGAGACGCGCGTGAAGAACGCGCTCCTCAGGATGAGGGGATAGAGCTACTTACCGAGCTCGCGATTGTCGACATAGCGGATCGCGATCGGCCGCCCGGCCAGCGCGCCGCCGAGACCGCCAGTGAATTTCAGCGGCAGGCAGGCTTTCAGCGACGAATTGATCGCATTGAGATAGCTGGTTCGGGTCTCTGCGGGCACGCCCGTAGTCGCATATGTCAGGCGCGGCGGGCCGATCAGGCCGCCCGCCTTGTTGAAGCTGAAGCGCACCGACATCTGCATGCCCGCGCGCGCATTGTCCGATGGCGGCGACCAGCAGCTGCGCAGCTCGGCGAAGAGGTCGCCGATCGTATCGAGATCGTGATCGGGCTTTTGATACTTGGCGCGGTCGGCCTCTGATGGAACGCTCTGGATGATGAGCTGGAGGTTCTGGCCGTAGGGGTAGTCGATCTCGGGAATGCAGGGGCCGGGTTCGAGCGGGCTGCAATAGGACGGCGTGCAGGGCCTGTAGTCGAGCACGCTGCACGGCTCGTGCGCAAACGGGATCGGATTGATCTGGCGTGGCCGCGCGTCGGCGGCGACGATTGATAGCGCCAACAACGTGAAAAAGAAAATGCCGCGCCACATGATGCGAGCTCGCGATGCCACTCAGGGAGATGTGGCATTATCCCTGAACGCGTCAACTCCGTGCGCGTTCACATGCCCGCGTTCAGGCACGCTGTCGTCGCCCGGCTTGACCGGGCGACCCAGTATTCCAGAGACGACAGTGATTGAGCCGAGGGGCCGCGGCGTACTGGATGCCCCGGACAAGCCGGGGCATGACAGCGGTGGGGGTGGCTGCGAGCGGAGAACGTATCCGCTTGGTCGAGGACGTCGCCACCTACCCTTTCTTCTTCACGTCCTTGACGTTGGTGAACTCGATGCCCTCGGCGCGCTCCTTGGTGTAGCCGAGATAGAACTCGTTTCGCGCCAGATACACGGGATCGCCATCGACGTCGTCGGCGATGCTGGAGGTGTTGGCGGCGATGAAGGTGTCGAGCTTCTTGCGGTCCTCCGAGGAGACCCAGCGCGCCAGCTGGAATTCGCTGACCTCGAACTCGACCGGCAGCGAATATTCGGCATCGAGCCGCGCCTTCAGCACGTCGAGCTGCAGCGCGCCGACGACGCCGACCAGCGCCGGTGCGCCATCGCGCGGCCGGAACACCTGCACCACGCCCTCTTCGGACATCTGCTGCAGCGCTTCCTTCAACTTTTTCGCCTTCATTGCGTCGGTGAGCCGCACGCGGCGGACGATTTCCGGCGCGAAGCTCGGCACGCCCACGAAGTTGAAATCCTCGCCTTCGGTCAGCGTATCGCCGATGCGCAGCGTGCCGTGATTGGGAATGCCGACGACGTCGCCGGCGAAGGCTTCGTCCGCGACAGAGCGGTCCTGCGCGAAGAAGAATTGCGGGCTCGACAGCGGCATGCTCTTGCCGGTGCGCACCAGCTTTGCCTTCATGCCGCGACTGAGCTTGCCCGAGCAGAGGCGCGCAAACGCGATGCGGTCGCGGTGGTTCGGATCCATGTTGGCCTGGATCTTGAACACGAAGGCGCTCATGCGCGGATCAGTGGCCTCGACCTTGCGCTGGTCACTGTCCTGCGCGCGCGGCTCGGGTGCGAACTTGCCGAGGCCTTCCAGGAGATCGCCGACGCCGAAATTGCGCAGCGCGCTGCCGAAATAGACCGGCGTCAGATGGCCCTCGCGGAACGCCGCGAGTTCGAACGGCTTGGACGCCGCGGTGACGAGTTCGAGCTCGTCCTTTACGGCAGACACGTCGAGATTGGCGCTGAGCTTGGCCAGTTCCTCGATCTCAATCTGCTGCGCCGCGCCGGTCTTGGCGCCGCCGCCTTCGAGCAGGCGCACGCCACCATTGACGACGTCGTAGGTGCCGAGAAAGTCGCGGCCGCGGCCGACCGGCCAGGTCATGGGCGTGGTGTCGAGCGCCAGCGTCTTCTCGATCTCGTCGAGCAGCTCGAAGACGTCGCGGCTCTCGCGGTCCATCTTGTTGATGAAGGTGATGATCGGGATATCCCGAAGACGGCACACCTCGAACAGCTTGCGGGTGCGCGCCTCGATGCCCTTGGCGGCGTCGATCACCATGACTGCGGAATCGACCGCGGTGAGCGTGCGATAGGTGTCTTCCGAAAAGTCCTCGTGGCCCGGCGTGTCCAGGAGGTTGAAGACGAGGCCCTCGAACTCGAAGGTCATCACCGAAGTTACGACCGAGATGCCGCGCTCGCGCTCGATCTTCATCCAGTCCGAGCGCGTGTTGCGCCGCTCGCCCTTGGCCTTGACCTGGCCGGCGAGGTTGATGGCGCCGCCGAACAGCAGCAGCTTCTCGGTCAGCGTGGTCTTGCCGGCGTCAGGATGCGAGATGATCGCAAAGGTGCGCCGCCGCGCCACTTCAGCGGCAAGCGGGGAACGGGCCGGCGATTCGGCCGTGGTGGTGGCGATGTCGGACATAGCGGCAGCGTTTGGCAGGGAAAATGGGCCTGATCAAGCCTCAATTGGCGATTGCGGAGCCCTTCGGCCAGCCCCATATCGGCTTGACCGGATCGATCATGGGGAAGGACGGCCTTCCCGCTCGTCAGCATATCAGCCGCGGGGACGACCCTGCCTTGAATGGAGGGTCGTCATGGCCTGGAGCATCCTGTTCGTCGCCGGGCTTCTCGAGATCACCTGGGCGATCGGCCTGAAATACACCGAGGGTTTTAGCAGGCTTGTTCCGTCCGTCGTCACGCTCGCGGCCATGGCCGGCAGCATCGTCCTGCTCGGCCTCGCCCTCAAATCGCTGCCCGTCGGAACCGCCTATGCGGTGTGGACCGGGATCGGCGCGGTCGGCACCGCGACGCTGGGCATCGTCCTGTTCGGCGAGCCGGCCACGGCCCTGCGTCTTGCCAGCATCGCCCTGATCATCGCTGGGATCGTCGGGCTGAAGCTGGTTACTTGACGAAGATCTTGACCGCCCACCAGGTCAGCGCCGCGACGATCGCGGACGCCGGCATCGTGATGACCCAGGCATAGACGATCGAGCTGGCGACGTTCCAGCGCACCGCCGAGAGGCGACGGGCGGCGCCAACGCCGACGATGGCGCCGGTGATCGTGTGCGTGGTCGAGACGGGAACCCCGAGATAGGTCGCCATGAACAGGGTCGCGGCGCCACCGGTTTCGGCGCAAAAACCCTGCATCGGCGTCAATTTGGTGATGCGCAGGCCCATGGTGCGGACGATGCGCCAGCCGCCCATCAGCGTGCCCATCGCCATCGCCGCCTGGCAGGACAGCACCACCCAGAATGGCACGAAGAATTCGCCGCCGAGATGGCCCTGCGAATAGAGCAGCACGGCGATGATGCCCATGGTCTTCTGCGCGTCGTTGCCGCCATGGCCGAGCGAATAGAGCGAGGCGGAGGCGAATTGCAGGATGCGGAAGGCGCGATCCACCGCAAAGGGTGTGGAGCGCACCGAGGCCCAGGACACGATCGCAACCAGCACCATCGCGAGCAGGAAGCCGACCAGCGGAGACAGCACGATTGCAATCACCGTCTTGGACAATCCGCTCCAGACCGCCGCCGAGATCCCGGCTTTGGCCACGCCCGCACCGAATAACCCGCCGATCAGCGCGTGCGACGAGGAGGACGGGATGCCGAGCGCCCAGGTCACGAGGTTCCAGACGATGGCGCCGACCAGGGCCGCAAAGATCACCTGGGCGTCGACGATCGAGGGATCGATGATACCGGTTCCGATGGTCTGAGCGACGTGCAGCCCGAACACCATGAAGGCGACGAAATTGAAGAACGCGGCCCAGAACACCGCGAATTGAGGCCGCAGCACCCGGGTCGAGACGATGGTCGCGATCGAATTGGCGGCATCGTGCAGGCCGTTCAGGAAATCGAACAGCAGCGCGACGGCGATCAGTCCGACCAGGACGGGAAGACCCAACGCAGCATCCACGGCAACCCTGCCCTACACTTGCTCGATGACGATGCTGTTGATCTCGTTCGCGACGTCGTCGAAGCGATCGGCCACCTTCTCCAGATGGTCGTAGATCTCGACGCCGACGATGAAGTCCATCGCATTGCCGTCGCGATGCTTGAGAAACAGCTCCTTCAGCCCGATGTCGTGAAGATCGTCGACGCGGCCTTCCAGCTTGCCCAGCTCTTCCGTGATCGCGGTCAGCATGGCCACGTTGGGGCCGATCGATTGCATCAGCGGCAGCGCACGGCCGACCAGATTGGCGCATTCGATCAGAAGCCCGCCGATCTCGCGCATCGGCGGCTCGAAGCTGCGGACCTCGAACAGCATCACGGCCTTGGCCGTCTGCTGCATCTGGTCGATGGCGTCGTCCAGCGAGGTAATCAGGTTCTTGATGTCGCCGCGGTCGAACGGGGTGATGAAGGTGCGGCGCACCGCCGTCAACACCTCGCGGGTGATGTTGTCAGCGTCGTTCTCGAACTGGTTGACGCGCTGGCAGTAGACCGGCGTCTCCTCGCCCCCGTTGAGCATGCCCTGCAGCGCGATCGAACCCTGGATCACCGTCTGGGCATGCCGGTCGAACAAGTCGAAGAACCGTTCTTCCTTGGGCAGGAAAGCGCGAAACCATCGCATCATGGGGATAGGCTACCGGTTGGAAATGGCGCGGCCCGAGGGGGCCGTCATGAAACTGTCATAGACCATTTTCGATCCGCGCGCGTGTCATCTCACGCCCGCGGAGCCGGATCATCCACCGCTTTCGCGCGCTAAGTAAATTGACTTTAAATCAACTACTTAGAGCGATCTCCGGAAGTAATGCGCGATTTCACCGATGACGCCGCGGCGGAAGGTGAGCACGCAGATCACGAAGATCGAGCCCTGGATCACCGTCACCCATTGGCCGAAACCCGCCAGATATTGCTGCATGGCGATGATCACGAAGGCGCCGACGACGGGGCCGAAGATGGTGCCGAGGCCGCCAACCAGCGTCATCAGCACGACCTCACCGGACATCGACCAATGGACGTCGGTGAGCGAGGCGTTCTGCGCCACGAACACTTTCAGCGCACCGGCAAAACCGGCCAGCGTACCTGACAGCACGAAGGCCAGGAACTTGTACTGGTCGGTCCGGTAGCCGAGCGAGATCGCCCGCGGCTCGTTCTCGCGGATCGCCTTCAGAACCTCGCCGAACGGCGAGTTGATGATGCGGAAGATCAAGAGGAAGCCGGCGAGGAACCCGGCCAGCACGACGTAATAGAGCACCGTCGGCTTGGACAGATCGAAGAGGCCGAACATGTGTCCCTGCGGGATGCCCTGGATGCCGTCCTCACCGTGGGTGAACGGGGCCTGGAGGTAGATGAAGTACAAGAGCTGCGACAGCGCCAGCGTGATCATCGAGAAGTAGATGCCCTGGCGCCGGATCGAGATGTAGCCCGTGATGAGCGAGAGCACGAAGGCCGCGGCGATGCCGACGAGGATGCCGAGCTCGGGCGGCAAGGCCCACACCTTCAGCGCATGCGCGCTGCAATAGCCGGCGGTGCCCAGAAACATCGCGTGGCCGAACGACAGCAGGCCGCCGTAGCCGATCAAGAGGTTGAAGGCGCAAGCGAGCAGCGCAAAGCACAGCGCCTGCATCACGAAGAACGGGTAGACGCCCGTGAATGGCACCGATGCCAGGAGCAGCGCCATCAGGGCGAAAGCGATCATCTCGTCGCGCATCGCGCGCGGGGTTGCCGGCAGCGTGTCGTCCGTCAGGGTTGTCATATCAGGCCGCCCTTCCCGTCAATCCCGTTGGCTTCACCAAGAGCACCAGCACCATCAGCACGAACACGACGGTGTTGGAGGCCTCGGGGTAGAAATATTTGGTCAGCCCCTCGATCACGCCGAGTGCGAAGCCGGTGATGATGGAGCCCATGATCGAACCCATGCCGCCGATCACGACCACGGCGAACACGACGATGATGAGATCCGCGCCCATCAGCGGCCGCACTTGGTTGATCGGCGCCGACAGCACGCCGGCGAGCGCGGCAAGGCCGACGCCGAGACCGTAAGTCAGCGTGATCATGCGCGGCACGTTGACGCCGAATGCGCGGACCAGCGTCGGGTTTTCGGTGGCGGCGCGCAGGTAAGCGCCGAGTCGGGTCTTCTCGATCAGGAACCAGGTGGCGAGACAAACCACCAGCGAGAACACGACCACCCAGCCGCGATAGATGGGCAGGAACATGAAGCCGAGATTCATGCCGCCCTTGAGCTCGTCCGGGATGGCGTAAGGCAGACCGGACGAGCCGAAATAGTTCTGGAACACGCCCTGCACGATCAGCGCGATGCCGAAGGTCAAGAGCAGGCCGTAGAGATGGTCGAGGCCGGTCAGCCATTGCAGCATGGTCCGTTCGAGGATCATGCCGAAGATGCCGACGATGATGGGGGCCAGCAACAGCGCCCACCAATAGTTGATGCCGCCGAGGTTCAGCAGGAAATAGGCGACAAAGGCGCCCATCATGTAGAGCGCGCCATGGGCGAAATTGATGATGTTGAGCATGCCGAAAATCACGGCAAGCCCGAGACTGAGCAGCGCGTAGAACGAGCCGTTGATCAGTCCCACCAGTAGCTGAGCGTATAGAGCCTGCATCGATCCCGCACCCGGTCCCTTCGGCGTTCCCTGAAAGTCGCCCGCAAGCCTTTAAGGCCTGCGGGCGGTTATCTTACTTCTTAAGCAGCGCGCACTTGCTTTCGGACAGCGGCGTAAAGGCCTGATCGCCCGGCACCGTGCCGACCAGCTTGTAGAAGTCCCACGGACCCTTGGATTCCGAGGGCTTCTTCACTTCGAACAGATAGGCGTTGTGGATGGTGCGGCCGTTGGGCTGGATCTCGCCCTTGCCGAACAGATCGTCCTCCGTCGGCATCGACTTCATCTTCTCGACGACCTTGACCCCGTCATGGGGATTGCCGCCGAGCGCGTCCAGCGCCTTGAGATAGTGGCGCACGCCCGCATAGACGCCGGCCTGCACCATGGTGGGCGGCGCGTTGTTCTTCATCTTCTCGGCGAAGCGCTTCGAGAACGCCCGGGTCTGGTCGTTCATGTCCCAGTAGAACGTCTCGGTGAAGTTGAGGCCCTGCGCGGTCTCCAGGCCGATTGCCTTGACGTCGGTGAGGAAGAGCAGCAGCGCCGCGAGCTTCTGACCGCCCTTGCCGATGCCGAACTCGGCAGCCTGCTTGATGGTATTGGTGGTGTCACCGCCGGCATTGGCAAGACCGATGATCTTCGCCTTGGACGACTGCGCCTGAAGCAGGAAGGACGAGAAGTCCGGCGTATTCAGCGGATGCTTGACGCCGCCGATCACCTTGCCGCCGTTGGCGGTGACGACCGCCGTGGTGTCGCGCTCGAGAGCAGCACCGAAGGCATAATCGGCGGTCAGGAAGAACCAGCTGTCGCCCCCCGCCTTGACCAGCGCCTGGCCGGTGGTGTGGGCCAGCATGTAGGTGTCGTAAGTCCAATGCACGGTGTTGGGCGAGCACTGCGCGTTGCTGAGGTCGGAGGTCGCCGCACCCGAATTGATGTAGACGCCGTTCTTTTCCTTGATGACGTTGTTGACGGCGAGCGCCACGCCGGAATTCGGCACGTCGACGATGATGTCGACCTTGTCGACGTCGAACCATTGCCGCGCGATCGCGGTGCCGATGTCGGGCTTGTTCTGGTGATCGCCGGAGATGATGTCGATCTTCCAGCCCTTCGCAGCGAGGCCGGAATCCTCAACGGCCATCTGCGCCGCGAGCGTCGAGCCGGGACCGCCGAGGTCGGCATAGAGGCCGGACTGATCGGACAGTGCACCGATCTTGACGGTCTTGTCCTGCGCAGACGCGACGCCTGCCGCAGCGAATGTCAGCGCGGTGGTCAGCAGCAATGACGCAATCGACCTGGTCTTCATGCAACTTTCCTTTTTTGAATTCTTCTCGTTGGCAGTTCGTCTTGAGCATGATCTTTCGGAAAACCGCTACACTCTTTGCGCTAACGCGGCCCTCCGGGTCCGGATCATGCGCTAGACACCAAGATAGGTGTGCAGCTTGTCCATGTTGGCGGCAAGCTCGGCATTGGAAAATCCGTCAATGATCTTGCCGTGCTCGACCACGTAGTAGCGGTCGGCGACGGTGGACGCGAAGCGGAAATTCTGCTCGACCAGGAGGATCGTGAAACCCTCCTTCTTGAGCCGCGCAATGGTGTGGCCGATCTGCTGGATGATAACGGGCGCGAGACCCTCGGTCGGCTCGTCCAGCATCAGGAAGCTCGCGCCGGTGCGCAGGATGCGCGCAATCGCGAGCATCTGCTGCTCGCCTCCGGACAGCTTGGTGCCCTGGCTATTGAGGCGCTCCTTCAGATTCGGGAACAGCTCGAAGATCTGATCGAGCGGCAGTCCGCCCTCGCGGACGACCGGCGGCAGCATCAGATTCTCGCGCACGTCGAGACTGGAGAATATGCCCCGCTCTTCCGGGCAAAACGCGATGCCCATGCGCGCGATCTTGTCGGAGGTCGCGCGGATGATCTCCTGGTTGTTGAACTTCACCGAGCCGGTACGCTTGCCGATGATGCCCATGATCGACTTCAGCGTGGTCGTCTTGCCGGCGCCGTTACGCCCGAGCAGGGTGACGACCTCGCCCGCTTTCACGTCGAAGCTGATCCCGTGCAGGATGTGGGACTCGCCGTACCAGGCTTCGAGGTTGCGGACTTGAAGGATGTTTCCGCCGGTCGCAGCCTTGGCCGGAGCCTCGGCGATCGCAGTGTCAGGCATGACCGGCTCCCAGATAGGCTTCCTTGACGCGCTCGTCCTTGGTGAGCTCGCTGTAATGACCTTGCGCGAGCACCTGGCCGCGCGTCAGCACGGTGATGATGTCGGAGAGGTTGGCCACGACGCTTAAGTTATGCTCGACCATCAGGATGGTATATTTCGCGGAGATGCGCTTGATCAGCGCCGCGATCTTGTCGATGTCCTCGTGGCCCATGCCGGCCATTGGCTCGTCCAGCAGCATCATCTCCGGGTCGAGCGCGAGCGTGGTTGCAATTTCGAGTGCACGCTTGCGCCCATACGGCATCTCGACCGCCGGCGTGTTGGCAAACTCGTCGAGGCCGACGTCGTTGAGCAACTCCCGCGCGCGATCGTTGAAGCGGTTGAGGACCGACTTGGAGCGCCAGAAATCGAACGAAGAGCCGTGCTGGCGCTGGAGCGCGACACGGACGTTCTCCAGCGCGGTGAGATGCGGAAATACCGCCGAAATCTGGAATGAGCGAACAAGCCCCAGGCGGGCCACGTCCGCCGGCGCCATCGCCGTGATGTCCTGCCCCTTGTACAGGATTTTTCCGGCGGACGGTTTGAGGAACTTGGTCAGAAGATTGAAGCAGGTCGTCTTGCCGGCCCCGTTCGGGCCGATCAACGCATGAATGCTCCCACGGCGAACCTTGAGCGCAACGTCGCGGACGGCGAAGAAGCCCGCGAACTCCTTGGTCAAGCCTTCCGTTTCGAGAATAAACTCATCGGCCAAACAGATTTCCCCCTGCCCGCGCCTCGCGCGTGGCTATCCTTGTTGCTTCGGCTTTCCGGAGGCCTTGGAGCCACTCCTTGGAGCCCATCCGGAACGCCGCCTCCGGGCGCGGAATATGCCGGAGGTGACGGGGGTTAGGCAAGGCGGAAAGCTGAGCAGATCAGGTCTCCGGCTGGGATCCAAATGCTCCCTTAGTCGGAGGTGCGTGATGTCGTGCCTGCCCGGCCTCCCGGTTCGCAAGGCACCGGTCGTCAAGCCGTCGTTAACGGTCTTTCGTTCGGTGCGCCAGCCTTCATCAAAAATTTTCCCGCACCTGGCATCTTGTGCGGGTTTCGACGCTCCGGGAATATTGTCTTGGATTTCGCAAGCGCCGCTCCATCCGTCGTCAAGTCGATCAGGCAGCGTGATCTCCTCAACACGTGGCTGCGACTTTATGCGCGCCAGCAGATCGCGCCGGCGGTCTGGGAGTATCAGCCTGCACGGCTCGAGGAAGAGCTGTCCGATCTCATCTATTATACGGTGGACGCTTCGACGCCGGCGCCGCGCCTGACCATCCAGAGCGAAAACACGCGCATCTCGCGCGCCTATGGACATACCGGCAAGGGCGTTCTGCTCGACGAGTATCTCGGGCCGCGACTCGCGCCGTTCGTGATGCCGATCTACCACGAATGCGTGGCGCGCGGGCTGCCCGTCTACAGCGTTGCCGACGTCGACGACATCTACGGGCGCATCGTCGCCTATGAACGGCTGCTGCTGCCTTTCCAGACCGACGGCAAGGTCTGTCACATCATCGCGTCGGTCAAAATCTTCTGCGAGGACGGCAGCTTCGAGATCAAGAATCTGATGCGCGGAAATGACGCGCCGCCGCGCCCAAAACTGCGCGCCGTGATCGATCGCGAGCTCTTCCATCGCGCGCCTGGCCGCATCGCGACGGCCGATGTGGTCGAGTTCGCGGACCAGCCGCGCCCCGGCGTCAGCAACGAGATCATCGAGCTGAACTAGCAGTCAGCGCGATTTGGCGCCGACTTCCTTGGCATAGATATCCGGCTTGAATCCGACCAGCAGCTTGCCGCCGATTTCCAGCACCGGCCGCTTGATCATCGATGGTTGCGCTAGCATCAACGCCAGCGCCTTCTTCTCGGAGAGGCCTTCCTTGTCGGAATCGGGGAGCTTCTTGAACGTCGTCCCGGCGCGATTGAGCAGCGTCTCCCAGCCGACCTTGTCGCTCCACTGCTTGAGCTTGTCCTTCTCCACGCCCGCCGCCTTGTAGTCGTGAAACGCGTAAGACACACCATTTGTGTCGAGCCAGGCGCGCGCCTTCTTCATGGTGTCGCAGTTCTTGATGCCGTAGATGATGTTGGACAAGACGTTCCTCGCGCATGACGGATCATGATGGACGTGGCGTTGTACGAAACTCCGGTTCGCGCGACAATATTGCGAACGACGCCAACTCGCCGAACGGACATCCCATGCACGTCACCCACGATCCCGCAGCCGCCGCCGCCGCGCCGACCATCGACTTCAACAGCTTCCTCGCTGTCGATATCCGCGTCGGCACCATCGTCGACGCCAGGCCGTTTCCCGAAGCACGCAAGTCTGCCTTTCGGCTGTGGATCGACTTCGGACCCGCGCTCGGCGTGCGCAAGAGCTCGGCCCAGATCACCGAAAACCATCCGCTCGAGACGTTGGTGGGACAACAGGTCGCGGCCGTCGTCAATTTCCCACCACGCCAGATCGGGCCGGTCGTCTCGGAGGTGCTGACGCTCGGTTTGCCCGACGCCGAGGGCAAGGTCGTGCTGGTGCAGCCGAGCAAGCCCGTTCCGAACGGCGGCCGGCTGTTCTAGCCGCGCGATCCGGTGCTGCGCGCAGCCTCTGCCGGCGCATTCGCAACGAATCCCCCATTTTCCGCCTTCGGCTGGTCAGGACTTGACCAGATCCATTTTCCATCATAAAAATGACTGACTGATCATTTTTTTATTTAGATCGGCCTGCCTTAGACCAAACCGTCGCCCACAAGAAAACGATCGACCTGTCAGTTATTTGAGGCGGCCGAATGCCCAAGATCAGCGATAAGCAACGCGAAAGCCGGCGGCAGCAGATTCTCGAGGCGGCCCTCGCCTGCTTCGCCGAAGACGGTTTTCACCAGACCGGCATGGCCGACATCGTGAAGCGATCCGGCCTGAGCCACGGCGCGGTCTATCTCTACTTCCAGAGCAAGGACGATCTGATCGAGGCGCTCGCCGACGACCGGCATCGCCGCGAAGCCGTGCTCAATTCGGTCGCGCAGGGATCCGGCGACCCGATCGAAGGCCTTCACGCGTTGATCCGCGTCTACGCGCAATGGCTGACCGATCCCGCCGGCGAAGCCCGCCGCCGTGTCGGCATCCACGGCTGGGCCGAAGCCCTGCGCAACCGTCGCGTCCGCGCCAGCGTCGTCGAAGGCATCGACATGCCGCGCGCTCTGATCGTCGCGCTGGTCGAGCGCGGCCAGCACGACGGCCTCATCAAACGCGATCTCGGCGCGGACGCGATCGCGCGGGTGCTGATCGCGATCTTCCAGGGTTTCGTGCTGCAAAGATGCTGGGGCGAGGATGTCGACATCGAGGCCTGCATGGCGGCTGTGGCCGCCGTGATCGAAGGATTTCGCACGACGAAGCCCGACGTCAGGCGGCGAGCCAGGACCTGAGGGATGTCGGGGATTCACGACCTCCTCGCCGGTGGTGGCGTCGGTCTGGTCGCAGGCCTGGCATCGGGCTTCACGGGGACGAGCCCGGGCGGCGGCCTCGTGATCTTCTCCGTGCTGCTGCTCGGGGCCGAGCAACACGTTGCCCAGGGCACCTCGCTGATCACCCAAATTCCGCCGACGGGTCTCGCCGGCATACGGCGCTACCGGCAAAACGGCAATCGCAGCCCCTTGCCGTGGATCATCTGGATCGGCTTCGGATTTCTGATCGGTGGCGCCGGCGGCGGCTATGCCGCAACATTGGTTTCCGACTCCGTCCTGCAATGGACTTACGTCGTCTATCTCGTCGCGCTGATCGCCCTGTTGATCGTGCGCCGCGAAAGCAAGGAGGGTAGCCACGAAGTCGGCAAGCGCGATGAACTTCACTGGCTGCCCCTGCTCCTGATCGGCACGCTTGCAGGCTTTTCCTCCGGCTTCATGGGCATCGGCGGCGGCCTCGCGATCACCGTCGGCCTCGCCGCCGGATTTCGCGTGCCACAACATCAGGCGCAGCTCGTCAGCCTCGTCTTCTCGGTGATCCCGACCAACCTTCCGGCAGCCTGGATCTACTGGAGCAAGGGGCTCATGGTCGGCTGGCCGGCCATCATCGGCATTCTCGCCGGTCTCTGGATTGGCACCGACCTCGGCGCACGCTTGGCCAACGGTGTCAGCCGCTCCGTGCTCCGCCGGGCCATGATCGCCCTCGTCTCGCTGATGGCGCTCTATATGACGTACAAGGCGCTGAGCTAGCCTTGCGGCCGCGGTGGAATGTTCAGCCCGCGCTGCACCGCCGGACGCGCAAGCCCCCGCTCAAGCCAGGCACCGACCGATTTGAACTGGGTGAATTCGACGAGATCGCCGGCGCCATAGAAGCCGATGAGATTGCGCACCCAGCCGAGCATGGAGATGTCGGCGATGGTGTAGTCGTCATCCATGAACCATTGCCGCCCCGCAAGATGCGTCTCCATCACACCGAGCAGGCGCCTGGCTTCGGCGACGTAGCGGTCACGGGGCCGCTTGTCCTCGAAATCCTTGCCCGCGAATTTGTGGAAGAAGCCGACCTGGCCGAACATCGGCCCGACGCCGCCCATCTGGAAATGCAGCCACTGGATGGTCTGGTAGCGCCGCGCGGCGTCTTCGGGCAAGAGCTTGCCGGTCTTCTCCGCGAGGTATTGCAGGATCGCCCCGGACTCGAACAGCGGCAGCGGCCTGCCGCCAGGGCCGTTGGGGTCGAGGATCGCCGGGATCTTGCCGTTCGGATTGAGCGAGAGGAATTCAGCCGTCTTCTGGTCGTCCTTGCCGAAATCGACCAGATGGACTTCGTAAGGCAATCCGATCTCCTCCAGCATGATCGAGACCTTGACGCCGTTCGGCGTCGGCAGGGAGTAGAGCTGGAGCAACTCGGGATGCTTGGCCGGCCAACGTTTGGTAATGGCAAAGGCGGACAGATCAGACATCGGCGCTCCGGCGGTTCGTGAGATGCCGCCTAATCTAGGCGAGCAAGCGAACGGCGCAAGGCCGACAAATCGTCTGGAAGATCGCAGGGAAGCGGTGATGGGCCACAATGCCCATGAAGCGACTAGGGCGGCAGCGTCGCGACCTTCACGATCGGGGTCATGGTTTCATGCTGCAGTCGATACTGGATGAACCATTGACCTGTGATCAGCAGCGCGGCCGTGAAGGCAATCGCAAGCGTCGCGGTCGCCCATTGGCAAACATCGTACATGGCATCTGTCCCTCAACTCCTTTGGCCTAAACGCCCGCTCGCCTGCCGGTGTTCCTACCTTGTATGAAAATTTTGCCGGTTTTTCCCGCTCCTTAAACAGGTTGTTTCGAGGGACCATCGAGCGTCTTGCGCGTTGTGAGGAGATGAACATTGAGAAGTGCGCCCTGCTCGATCACGCTCAGCGCTGTCGCCGCGTCGCGGACGATCTCGCCCATCGCGAAGCCGCACGACGGCTACGGGCGATGGCCGACGTGTACGAAGCGAGAGCAGCACGACTGGACGACGACGAGGCCGGCTCCTCGACGCCGGGCCATCACGGCCACGGCCATCTTGCCGGTGCAAGCGATCGGCAGAATTGAGCGATTCAATAATTGATCTCCATCCGCAGTCCGCGCGGATCGAGCTCATCCCCACCAACGCGCCGCGTGCTGTCGCGCGCGGCGACCGCGCAGGCACAGGCATCGATGAGATCGTCGCGGCCGATGCCGGTGCCGTGGCGCAGCGCCAACCATCTTTCGACCTTCGTGAAGCCACGGTCTCTCAGCAGCGCAACGCGCTGCTCGCGGCCCCGCGACGACGCCTTCGGGTCAAGCCGCACGCGCCCTGCCAGATTCCAGAACACCAATTCAGGATGCGCTTCGCCGATCGAAGCCTGTAGCGACGGCGTTATGACGTCGTCGACCTCCTTGAGCTTGTCCCTGATATTCCAGAGCTGCGCCGACACGCCCCTGCCCTTGCCTTCGCGCTCCCAGTAATGGCGATTGGCCGTGGCCATGTCCGGGAATGTCCAGAGGTCGCGACGTGCGTCGAGAAACACGGATGGGCCAACCAGCTCGCGTGCGCGCAGATCGCATGTACGATAACCGCTAAGGTCCAATCCGATCGGCATGTCGATCATCGCGCGCGCATGCGGCAGCGCGAGCAAACGCGTCAGGCCCGGCGAATAGTCGAAGCCGTGACCGCCGCGCTCGTCGATCCAGGCTGCGACCCAGCCGAAACGAAATCCGTCGAGGCCGAGATAGGCTCGCATGACGCGCCGAACGGACTTGCCGTCAGCCTCCGACGGCCTGATAGGCCAGGCGCTTGAACTCGAAGAAGAACGGATTCCAGAAGCCCATGTAGCGCTGGGCCATCAGCACGCCGGCGGTATTGGCCTCAGGGCAAATCCACCAATGGGTGCCTGCCAGCCCGCCCCATTGGAATTCGCCGGTGGAGTTCGGCGGATCGAACGGCGTCGGCGCAAAGGTGACGGCGCCGCCGAGGCCAAAACCCTTGCCGGGAATCGGGCCGAGATTGGCAAAGCGGATGGTCTGCCCCGCGGGCAGCTGGTTCGTCATCATCTGCCGCAATGTTTCCGGCTTGAGCAGCGCGTCCGAACCCGGCAGCAGCGCGCGGACCAGCGCGAGCATGTCGGGCAAGGTCGAGACCAGACCGCCACCGCCCGAGAGCCGCGGGAAAGGCCGGCGATAGGCCTGCGGAAACGGCAGATTATCGGCGCGTGTGAGACCCGGCTTCATGGGATCGAGCACGTCGGCGCCATTGTAGAGCGCGACCAGCCTGCCCTGCTGTGCCTCGGGAACGTAGAAACCGGTGTCGGTCATGCCCAGGGAATCGAAAATGCGCGCCTTGAGGAAGGCATCGAGGGATTTACCCGAGACGACCTCCACCACGCGGCCGAGCACGTCGGTGGCAACGGAATATTCCCAGGCCGTGCCGGGATGATAGGACAGCGGCAGATCGGCAAGCTTGTCGATCATATCGGAGAGCGGCGTCAGCGGATTGAGCACGCCCGCCTCGTTGTATCCTTTGAACAGCACCGTTCCGGGATCGAAGATGCCGTAGCTGAGACCTGAAGTGTGGGTCAGGAGCCGGCGGATCGTGATCGGGCTCTTCGCCGGCTCGACATCGGCAAGGCTCGAAGCGCCCTGCTTGAGCACCTTGCGATGGCCGAGCTGCGGCAGGAATGTCTCGATCGCTTCGTCGAGCCCGATGCGGCCTTCCTCGACGAGCAGCATGATCGCGCAGGTGACGAAGATCTTGGTGTTGGAGAACGCGCGGAAGATATGGTCAGGCCGCAGCGCGGTGTTCGCTTCGCGGTCGGCGAAGCCGACGCATTGCTGGTCGACCACCTCGCGCCCGCGCAGCACGGCCCAGGATGCGCCCGGAATGATCTCCTGATCGACGTAGCGCTGCATCGCCGTCCGCGGGGCGGAAAAATCTGTCGTTCTGGCGTCCATGTGCTTCCCCAATTATGGTTGGGACGGATATAGCGGAATCTCATAGGAAATGAAGGGCGCTCCGGAGCGCGCCTATCCTTCCCTCATGAACGCCGTCACGTACAGCCGACGCCGGATCCGCATGCCCTGCCGCTCGTAAAGCGCGATCGCAGAGGTGTTGTTCGAAAACACGTGCAGGAACGGGATTTCGCCGCGGGCCTCGATCCGTCGCGCGACCGCCGCGAGCAGCGCCTGCGCATAGCCGCGCCCGCGATAGTCGGGATGCACGCAGACCGCCGTCATCTCGACAAACTTTCCCGGCTTCATCCGCTCGCCCGTCATCGCGACCAGTTCGCCATTGGCGCGGATGCCGAGGAACGTGCCGAGCTCGTGCGTACGCAGCGCGAACGGCCCGGGCTTGGTCAGCTCCGTCAGCGCCATCATCGCGGGAACGTCGGCGGCACCGAGCGTGACGATCTCCGCGTCGCGCAGCGGACTATCGGCGGGCGAGCCGATCATCTGCTCACCTGTCTCGGCCAGCACGACCTTGAAGCCGGCGGGCATCTCGACCGGCTCCGGCGTGAACAGCGCGGCGACCTGCGACCCCGACAGGAGATCGCGGAGCGCAGCAAAGCTCGCCGCGGACATGTCGACCATGTCGGCAAACGGCGTCATGTCGATGGGATAGCGCAGTGCCCGCGGACCGCCTTCGGCCAGATGCTTCTGGCTGGTCGTCAGCGCGCTCCAGATCGGACGATCCAGCAGCGCCTCATTGTTGTCGGACACCGGTCTAGTCCTTGTCGAAGCTGACGATGACGGCAGCGTTGGCAATGAGGATGGGGTCATTGGCCACTTCCGTGGCCGAGGGAATCTCCAGCCCGCCCTTGACCGCGGTGACGGTCACGGTGCCGTAAGGCAGCTCCTTGGCGACGGCTTCCTTGTCCACCGCCTCGGGGTTGGGCACGCCGATCGTGACGTCGACGAACATGTCGTTCGCGGTCTTGCCGATCATCCGGAAGAAGCCGAGGCTGGAATGCCGGATCGCATCCGACACCGCCCGCTTCGCCGCCTTGGTCGCATCCCTGCCGTGGACGTCGACGCCCATGCCCATCTCGGTGACACAACGAACGCGGGTCATAGTTTTCATTCCTGTGGTTGGTTAAGTTTGGAGTGTCGGCGATCGGAGAGTGCGACACAAGTCGTTGGTCTCGTGTCCCGGACGCGCTGCAACGCCATAGCGTGTCGAAGACGCGCGTAAACGCGCTTGTGGCGTTGCTGCGCCGATCCGGGACCCAGGAAGCCGCAGAGCTCGCTGATGTATGGGCCCCGGCTCTTCAGCGCACCGCCAAGGGGCGCTGCGCTGCGTCCGGGGCACGAGACCGTCGTTTCACGCCTTCGCCTTCTCATGCGCCCGCAGTTCGTCCACGAGCACCCGCACATTCTCCGAATAATCGATCGGGATCGAGACCAGATGCACGCCGCCTTCCTTGAAAGCAGCGTCGAGCGTCGGACCAAAACTATCGATGCTCTCGATCCGATGGCCCTTGGCACCGTAAGCCTTGGCGTAAAGTGCAAAGTCCGGGTTGCCGAAGGTCATGCCGTAATCGGCAAAATGATCGACGGCCTGCTTCCAGCGGATCATGCCGTAGGCGTTGTCCTCCAGCACCAGCACGACCAGATTGAGCTTGAGGCGGACGGCGGTCTCCATCTCCTGGCTGTTCATCATGAAGCCACCGTCGCCGGCGACCGCGAGCACGCGGCGGTCGGGATAGAGCATCGCGGCCATCATCGCCGACGGCAGGCCGGCGCCCATGGTCGCCAGCGCATTGTCGAGCAAGAGAGTATTGGCAACGCGGGTCCGGTAGTTGCGCGCAAACCAGATCTTGTACATGCCGTTGTCGAGCGCGACGATACCGTTCTCGGGGATTACCTGGCGGATGTCGTGCACGATGCGCTGCGGCGTCGGCGGCCAGCGCGCCTCGGTGGCGCGGTCGGCGATGTGCCCTAGGATTTCCTCGCGTAGCGGCAGCAGCGCTGCAGCCTGCGGCAGCTTGCCTTCAAGCCGGTCGGCGAGCAGCTCCAGGCTCGGGCCGACATCGCCGACCACCTCGGCGTCCGGAAAGTAGACCTGCTCGACGCTGGCCGACGTGTAGCTGACGTGAATCACCTTCGGCCCCGACGGACCCATGATGAAGGGCGGCTTCTCGATTGGGTCGTGACCGATCGCGACGATCAGGTCGGCGGCGTCGATGGCGTCGTGGACATAGTCGCGCTCGGACAGCGCGGCGGTGCCCATGTAGAGATTGGTGCCGCCGGGCACGGTGCCCTTGCCCATTTGCGTCGTGAAGAAGGGAATGCCGGTGCGCCGCACGAAGCTGGCGATGCCGTGGGTCGATCGCGGCCGGCTGGTTGCCGCGCCCATCATCACCAGCGGGCGCTTGGCGGCTAAAATCATCTCGGCCGCACGGTCGAGCGCGGCGCGATGGGCGACGGGAATCTCGATCGGATGGACGGGGATCACCGGGACGGCAGGCACCTCGTCGCCGGCGATGTCCTCGGGCAGCTCGAGATGCACCGGTCCGGGCCGCTCCTCCATCGCCACGCGAAAAGCGTCGCGCACCACGGTCGGAATGCTGGAGGCGCTGACGATCTGCCGCGACAGCTTCGTCAGCGGCTTCATGGTCGCGACCACGTCGACGATCTGAAAGCGCGCTTGCCGGCTGCTCATGATCGGCTTCTGGCCAGTGATCAGGATCATCGGCATCGCGCCTAGATGCGCATAGGCCGCACCGGTGGACAGGTTGAGCGCACCGGGGCCGAGCGTCGACAGGCAAACACCGGGCTTGCCGGTCAGCCGGCCATGGGTGGCGGCCATGAAGGCGGCGGCCTGCTCGTGGCGGGTCAGGACCAACTCGATCTTGGACGTGCGGAGCGATTCCACCACATCGAGATTTTCCTCGCCGGGGACGCCGAAGATGCGATCGACACCCTCATTCTCAAGCGCGGCGACAAACAGATCCGATCCCTTCACCTTGCGCTCCTGCCCGCTCATGTCATCTCCCGCCCGTTGCGCATCCCGCACGCCGGGAGCCGCCGCATCGTAGCCGTCCATCGACCCGGCACAACTCACAATGCAGCGTGGTCCGGGCGCAATCTTCTGTCCGTCATCCTGAGGCGCGAGGGATGCGATGCGAATGCATCGCGTCCAGAGGCTCGAAGGATGAACGGCCGGAGACAGAGCCGGGCCGCCGCCCCTTCGAGGCCCGCCTCGCGGCGCGTTTGCGCCGCCAGACGAGCACCTCAGGGTGACGGTGTTCGCGACAGCGTCTGAAGCACACGCCCATGCGATTCAGGCCCGCTGCCCTTCCCGCATCAAGTTCCTCGCCCAACAAATCAGCACCAAATGGCCGCATATGAGTCCGCAACCTTCCGCGCCGCAGGGGATTCATGGGCAGCGGCTATTCTGTCGCGATCTCAACTGCCAACCAAAGGAGTTCACATGGCTCTTCTCGGAAACCTGCTCGGCACGGTCGATGGCCTGCTTGGAACAGCAACGGGTACGCTGTCAGGCGTCGCCGATGCAGGTGGAAGTGCAACGGCCGGCGCCAGCGGCTCGGTCGACCTGTCGCACACGCTCGATGTCGGGGCATTGATCGAGACCAATCCCAGCATCGACGTCTCCGCGTCAGGCCTTGCGGGAACCGGTGGCATCGACGCCTCGGTCTCCGCACCGACCGCGATCGGACTCAGCGCAGACGTCGGACACCTCGACGTCGGTGGCCTCCTCCACGGACTCGTTTGATCGCAGTTCCCTGACGAACGATAGACGGCGTGGGGCTTCGGCCCCACGCCAAGCTGCGCGTGAGCCGCCAGCGTCCGGACACAGATACGTTTCACCCTTTAAGGACATCTAAGATGGCGGCAGCGCTTTCGACGGTCGCGGGCGAGGCGGCAGAGCCGTCGTATCGTCGCGGCGACGATTTGCGCGAGGCGCTCCAAAACCTCTGGCCGCACTTTCTCTGGGCCGGATTGTTCTCGAGCGTGATCAATCTGCTCTATCTCTCTTCGCCGCTCTATCTGATGCAGGTCTACAACCGCGTCCTGCTCAACGAGAACATCTCCACACTCGTCCTTCTCACACTGATCCTCGCCATCGCGCTTCTAACCATGGCCGGGCTCGACGCCGTACGCGCCTGGATCCTGATCCGCTGCGGCATCCGGCTGGACATGGAGCTGTCGACGCGCGTGTTCGAAGCGCTGGTGGTGCGCTCGGCTGAGCGCGGTGCCTCGCGGGGCGCCCAGCAACTGCGCGATCTCGACCAGTTCCGCACCTTCATAACCGGCCCCGGCATCTATTTCGCGTTCGATCTTCCCTGGATTCCGATCTACCTGCTGCTGCTGTTCTTCATCCATCCCCTGCTCGGCCTCGTCGCCGGCATTGGCGCGCTGTTGCTGCTGGGGCTCGCCGGCGTGAACGAGGTCCTGACCCGCAATCCGATGAAGCAGGCCGAGGCATCCGGCAACCAGTCCTACGTCTTCACCGAGAATGTGCTGCGCCACGCCGACGTGATCCGCGCCATGGGCATGCAGCCGGCGGTCGAACGCAACTGGCAGAGCCAGCGCTCCGCGATGCTGGTGCAGCAGGCCATCGCCAGCGACAAGAATGCGGTGATGACCTCGTCGATCCGTTTCTTTCGCCTGCTGCTGCAGTCGCTCATGCTCGGTGCAGGTGCCTGGCTCGCCATCGACCACGCCATTACGCCTGCAACCATATTCGCCGCGAGCATCGTCATGGGCCGCGCGCTGGTCCCGGTCGAGCAGGCGGTCGGCACCTGGAAGCAGTTCATCGGCGCGTGCGATGCCTACACGCAGGTGCGCGACCTCCTCGCCACCATTGATCTCACCACGCCGCAGACCATCGTGCCGAAGCAGCGCAACACCGTCGAGGTGCGGGATCTCGTCTGCGAACTGCCGTCGCGGCAAGAGCCGGTGCTGAAAGGTCTGTCCTTCGAACTCGCCGGCGGACAAGCACTCGGCATCGTCGGCCCCAGCGGGTCCGGAAAGAGCACGCTGGCGCGCCTGCTGGTCGGCGCGATGGCACCCGCCGCGGGGCGGCTGCGCTTCGGCGGGCTCGACTACAATCACTGGGATCCCCTCGAATTCGGCCGCCATGTCGGCTATCTGCCGCAGGACGTCGGCCTGTTCGCCGGCACCGTACGCGAGAACATCGCGCGGTTCGGGGACGCCTCGACCGACGAGATCATCGATGCTGCGATCCGCGCCGGCATTCACGACATGGTGCTCGACCTGCCCCGACAGTACGACACACGGCTCGGCGTCGGCGGCGTTGGACTATCCGGCGGTCAGCGCCAGCGGCTCGGCCTCGCGCGCGCCCTGCTCGGCCGTCCTCCGCTGCTGGTGCTGGACGAGCCCAATGCCAATCTCGATGGTCCCGGCGAGGAGGCGCTGAAGGACGCCCTGCTCCAGGCCAAGGCCGACGGCGCGGCCGTCATCGTCATCACCCACCGCACCACGATCCTCGACATCGTCGACATCATGATGGTGCTGCGCAGCGGCATGCTCGACATGCTCGGACCGCCCGGCGAAGTCTATCAGGCCCTGCAGCAGCAGGCGGCCGCTCGGACGGCTGCGTCATGAGCACCGCAACTTATATCGCCGATCGCGAACGCGCCTATTACGCGCGGCCGGAGCGGCCCGCCCTGGTGGGCGCGATCGTGGTCGGAGCATTTGCTTCAGCCATGACGCTGTGGGGCACACTCGCTCCGATCTCGGGCGCGGCGATCGCCAGCGGCAATCTCCAGGTCGAGGGGCGGCGCCAAAACGTGCAGCATCCCTATGGCGGGGTGATCCGCCAGCTTCTGATCCGCGACGGCGCGCACGTCGAGAAGGGACAACTTCTGCTCGTACTCGACGATAGCGACCCCCGCGCCAAGCTGGACGTGCTGGTTGCCGACCGCGATGCATCGCGCGCCGCGCAAGCGCGGCTGATGGCCGAGCGTGACGGCCGCGCAGCACCCGACTTCGGCGTCGATCCGAACGACGCCAAGCCCGCGCTGCGTCAGGCGATGGCGAACGAGATCGCGATGATGGCCGCGCGCAAGCATCAGTTCGAGGCCGAGACCGCCGTGCTCAAGGGCAAGATTGCCGAGCTGACCGCCCAGATCGGCGGCACCCAGGCACAGCTGACCGGCACCGAAAAGCAGCGCGAATTGCTGTCGGACGAGATGAACGGTGCGCAGCACCTCTACGAACAGGGCTACACGCCCAAGACCCGGATCCTGGCCTTGCAGCGCGAGGATGCCAAGCTGCAGGCCGACATCGGCGCGCAGCGTGCCACCATCGCCGGCATGCAGCAGCAGATCGCGCAGAACGAGGCCGAGATCGCCAAGGCCGAGCGCGCCCGCATGAGCGAGATCACCGACCAGCTCCGTTCCACCGAGAACAAGCTCGCAGAGCTCGCCCCAAAAGTCGACGCCGCAACCGACGTGGTGACCCGTACCCAGATCCGCGCGCCCGCCACCGGCTCGGTGGTCGGGCTCGACGTCTTCACCGAAGGCGGGGTGATTCAGCCCGGCGCAAAACTCATGGACATCGTGCCGTCGGACAATCCGCTAATCGTGGATGCCCAATTGAAACTGTCCGACATCAACGATGTCACGGTCGGCCGCCGCGCCGAGATCCGGCTGACCGGCGTCAACTATGTCGAACGTCCCCGCCTCTACGGCACCGTGCGGACGGTGTCGGCCGACCGCGTCACCAACGAAAAGACCAGCGGCCCCGGCTATTACGCCGTCGAGGTCTCGCTTGAGCCGGAGGACGTGAAGAAGTCTCGCATCGAATTGCAGTCGGGCATGCCGGCCGAGGTGATCGTACCGACACGCCCGCGCACGCTGTTCGAATATCTGTTTGGTCCGCTCCGTGACGAGCTGACCCGTGCCTTCCGCGAACGCTGACGAGGAGCAAGGCCGATGTCTGCATCCGAGCGGAACAGCCGTCGCGCCGAGAAGGCGGAGACGGCCCGCAACATCACGACGGAAGAGACGGTTGCGTTCATGACCGCCCTGGTCGCCTTCCTGAAGGAGGCCGAAGGCGCCGGGCATCATGGCGGCGATGCGCAGCCGGCACCCGCGGATTTGCCGTCCATGCCGGTACACGCCGCTGATCCGACGCCTGCGGAAGCGATGCCTGCTGAGCATCAGACCGCCCCCGACGATCGGCACGCCGATGCCGGCGCGGCCCCGACGGAGGAGACCGCGACGGCGCTTCACGCGGATCGGACGAGTGGCGACCTCGCGCACGCCGACGAAAACACCGGCCTCGCCGCGATGACGGACAGCCCGGTCAGCGCGTCCGTTTCACCTGCCAGTCACATCGTGACGCCCACCGCCGTTGCCTCCGATCATCTTTCGGGAGCCGGCGCCAACGCCACTCACACCGATCTCGCGACATCCACGCCCATTGATCCAGCCTCGTCCCTGCATGAGCTCGGCAGCACGATCACGAACCTCGTCGACACCTCGCTGTCGGCGATCTCGCATACGCTCGACAGCCTGAGCACCACTGTCAGTCAGTTAACATCCACCATCACCGGAACGATCGGACAAGTCACCGACAGCGTCACCGGCCTTGTCGGCGGCTTGCTGCATTCCGTCGATGGCAGCGCCCATGATGCGGCCTCCCCCGACCTGTTCAGTGCACTGGTCACGGATATCGTGAGCACGCCGATCGCCACGCCGCATGATGCCGCGACGACGCACGCCGTCGATATCGGCGGCCTCGACACCGCCGGCGCAGTGCCGATGGCGGCGCTACCGCCGCTGACGCTGCATCTCGGCTTTCTCGGCCAACCCAGCGACGGCCACGAACTTCACGATGGCGCGTTCTCGGCGCTCGGTGTGCATCATTTCTAGCGGGTTCCCCCAATCGACGCCGCGGCCACGCGCGTTGACAGAACGGCATATCTGACTAAAGTCAGACATCATGCTGGACCCGATCTCGCGCGTTCGCCGCTTCAACCGCGCCGTCACCTCGGCGGTCGGCGCGCTCGACACCTCCTTTCTGGGCCGCGGCCGGCCGCTGGGCGCGGCGCGCGTGCTCAATGCGATCGGACATGGACGCTCGGACGTGGCGGAGATCCGCGACTATCTCGGTCTCGATTCCGGGCTGATGAGCCGGCTGCTCCGCAGCCTCGAGGACGAGGGGCTGATCGAGACCGCCGCGCGTGAAGACGATGCGCGCTGCCGTGTCGCGACCTTGACGCGTGCGGGTCGGCGCGAGTTCGCCGCTTATGAGGCGCTGTCGAACGCGCAGGCCGAGGGCTTTCTCGCGCAGCATTCACAACGCGAGGCGCTGCTGGCGGCGATGGACCTGATCGCCTCCACCCTGACGCGCGAGCGAGTTGCGCTGGACGAGATGGATCCTCGAAGCGAAGAAGCGCGCCACTGCCTCGGCAAATATTATGCCGAGCTCGGCCGCCGCTTCAGCCAAGGCTTCGACGTCTCGCTGTCGCGCGACCCCGACGCCAAGGACATGCGCCGCCCGCGCGGCACCTTCATCGTCGCGATGTCGGACACGCTGCCGATCGGCTGCGTCGGCTTGAAGGGAACGGAGAGCGGCTACGCCGAGGTCAAGCGTCTGTGGGTCGCTCCCTCCGCACGCGGATTGCGGCTCGGCCGGCGGCTGATGGATGCGACCGAGAGCGCCGCGCGCGAGCTCGGCATCTCGCTGCTGCGGCTCGACACCAACAGCGCGCTGCCCGAGGCGGGCCAGCTCTACCGCAGCACGGGCTGGCGCGCGATCCCGCGCTACAACGACGATCCCTATCCCGACCTGTTCTTCGAAAAGCAGCTGTGACGCCGCGAGGCGAATTCGCCTCTGCTGCGTTGTCCTTGCGGCATGGGAGCTTCACGATGAACGCCGCCGATCTCGACGAGACCTATCGCAGCTACATCGCCTGCCTGAACCGGCAGGACTGGCCGGCCCTCGGCCGGTTCGTGCATGACGACGTCGTTCACAACGGCCGGCCGCTCGGCCTGTCCGGATATCGCGCGATGCTGGAGCAGGATTTCCGCGAGATTCCGGATCTACGCTTCAACATCGCGCTGCTGATCTTAGATCCGCCCACCATCGCCTGCCGGCTGACATTCGACTGCACGCCGGCCGGAAAATTCCTGGGCCTCGACGTGAACGGCAGGCGCGTGTCCTTTTGCGAGCACGTCTTCTATGCGTTCCACGATGGAAGGATCCGGCAGGTCTGGTCGCTGATCGACAAGACGGCGATCGAGGCGCAGCTCTGACGCTTGCGCCTCGATCTCGAACTTACGCCGGCACCGGTGCCGCCTCGCCTTGCGGCTTTGCGAAGGGGCGGAACGTCATCGCCATCAGGAAGGCGCCCAAGCCCATCGCCCAGGAGGCGATGTAAAGCCAAGCGTAGCTGGAGAAGGCGTCGTAGATCAGGCCGCCGGCGAGCGGGCCGGTGGCCATGCCGAGGCTGCCGGCCATCGCCGTGCCGCCGATCACCGTGCCCATCATCTTGAGCGGGAAGTTCTCGCGGATGATCACCGCGTAGAGCGGCATGGTGCCGGCATAGATGAAGCCGAAGACGGCGCCGACCGCATAGAAGGTCGCAAGCTGATGGGCAAAGACGTAAGCCAGCGCGCCGAACGCCTGCAACGACAGGCCCGAAACCAGCACCCGCTTGGCGCCGAACTTATCGCCCATCAGGCCGAAGGCGATGCGGCCGCCGAGGCCCGCAAACCCCTCGATGCTGTAGATCGTCACCGCCGCGATCAGCGGGATGCCGCAGCTCACGGCATAGCTGACGGTATGGATGATCGGGCCGGAATGGGTGGCGCAGCAGAAGAAATTGGTCGCGAGCAGGACCAGGAATTGCGGCGAGCGCAGCGCCTCGCTCATCGACATCTCGCTCTGCGCGGCGCCCTCGCCCTTTGGGGCGGCCTCGGCCTGCGCGAGCGCGGGCGGACGGCGCACCAGCAACGAGACCGGGATCATGATGGCGCCGACCACCAGCGCCACGATCTGCATCGAGGTGCGCCAGTCGTGGCCGGAGACCAGCCAAGCCGCGAACGGCGCCATCGTCATCGGCGCGATGCCCATGCCGGCCGACACCAGCGACACGGCGAGGCTGCGATGGGTCTCGAACCAGCCGGTGACGGTCGCCATCATCGGCGCGAAGATCGCGGCGCAGGACGCGCCGACCAGAAGGCCGAACACGAACTGGAACGCAAGCAGCGAGGCCGCATGGCTCGCGGCGAACAGGCTGAGCGCCAGCACGGTCGATCCCGTCAGCACCACCGGCCGTGGCCCGAACCTGTCGGTCAGTGTGCCCCAGGCCATGCTGGTGAATGCCATCGCCAGAAAGCCGATCGTCATCGCGCTGGAAATGCCGGTCACCGACCAGCCGGTGTCCTTGACGATCGGCTGCAGGAACACCGGCAGCGAAAACATGCCACCGATCGCGACGCAGCCGAGCAGGCCGCCGGCGGCGACGATCACCCAGCGATAGGGGGATTGGGTCATATTGGTCTCCCGAGATGATCTTGTCTGAGTGGAAGACGAATGGGAACCACGCCAGCCGACAGGATCGAGCAAGTTTTTGCGGACCTGCCGACACAAAACGCGAAAACAACCCCATGCACAGTAGCCGGCCTCTGCGAGATCAAGGACTTAGCGAGCAGGCAAGATGAGCCATCGGCGGCTTGCGACGGCCGGCCGCGATTTGACTCGTCGGGCAAAACCCCGGCGTCGCGGCATCATCCCGCCGGTATCGCGCGCAAGAGGCCATGGTTCACGGCCTCGTGCGCACGACGGCCATCGGGTTCGGTCAAGCTTCGAACAGAGCTTTCACATCGTTCTCAGTGAGCGCCGAAGCGATCTGTCCATCTCGCTCGAACAGGCTGTCGGCCAGGGCCCGCTTTCGGGCCTTGAGCTCGTCCATCTTCTCCTCGATCGTGCCGGCAGCGACCAGTCTGTAAACGAACACCGCTTTGTCCTGCCCGATCCGGTAGGCACGATCGATCGCCTGTTCCTCAACGGCGGGATTCCACCAGGGATCGAAGATGATCACGGTGTCGGCGGCGGTGGAGATTGAGGCCCACCCCACCCGCCTTCAGGCTGACGAGGAACACCTCCGCCGCTCCGTTCTGGAAAGCCTCGATCGCCGCTTTGCGATCCTTGGTGTCGCCGGTCAGCAGGCTGTAACGCAGGCCGTCGGCGTCGTGAAGCCGGGCGCCGAGACCAGCGCGGCGACGTGCGGGGCAAGGTCGTGGCGCTCGCCGTCGATGTCGATGCCGAGCGCGAGCTCGAACCAGTCGATACCGCTCGATTCCAGCGCCGCGTCGAAATCGCCCGAGGAGTCCGCGAGCCGGAACGGAAAATCGTCGTCGAACAGAATCTCGAACCCTTTCGACGCCGCGCACCTCCGCGGTGACTTGCTTCAGGTCATCGCTGACCTTCAGATTCGAGACGCGGGCCTATGCCTGATAGGAGACCGCCTTCTCCATCGCCGATCGGCTGAAGTAAGTGTAGATCGATTTGCGCTTGAGAACGTCCGAGAGCACCGCAGCATTCCACGACAGGCTTTGAGCTTTCAGCATAGCGCCCAGGACCGGATGAGTGTAGCCACCCTGTCCAGCTTGCAAACAGGAACCGCAACCATCGCGGCCTGAAATGACAGGGAAGCCGCAGGAAGGAAGTGATTCAATGATCGGTGAGTGCTAGGGGAATGGCTTTAGGGAGCGATCTCGCCCGTGGCCATCCTTCGAGACGCCCGCCGTTGGCGGGCCCTCAGGATGAGGACCGGGCGCGCGGCGCCAGTTTCAGCGAGCACCAATGCTGCTGAGCCTCATCCTGAGGAGACCGCGAAGCGGTCGTCTCGAAGGACGACGCGCTTGCTCAATTGCCGCTCTGAAGTCATATGCGATTGCCCTCTCCCGCAAGCGGGAGAGGGAGTGCACTTGGCTTGTAGTCAAACCTGATCTCATCACGCCCTAGGGGAGCCATATGGCCATCCGCCCTATCCTGCGCTATCCCGACCGCCGCCTCGCGAGCCCTGCCCACCCCGTCACCGCGTTCGACCACGGCTTGCGCGAGCTCGCGGCGGATTTGCTGGAGACGATGCGGGCCGCGCCGGGGATCGGCATTACCGCGCCGCATATCGGCGTGCCCTTGCGCGTCGTCGTGCTCGAGCTCGACGCCAAGGACGGCCCCCTCACCTACGTCAATCCGGTGATTGAATGGGCCTCACCCGAGATGATCCTGCACCGTGAAGGCAGCGTCTCGATGCCAGGGGTCAACGACGAGGTCCAGCGGCACGCGCGCGTGCGGATCAGCTACTCCGATCTCGACGGCAACATGCAGAGCGAGGAATCGGAGGGCTTATGCGCCGTATGTCACCAGCACGAGATCGACCAGCTCGACGGCATCTTCTGGATCCAGCGATTGTCGCGGCTGAAGCGGGAGCGGCTGGTGAAGAAGTACGAGAAGATGGCGCGGGGGTGACCTGCGGTCCGGGATCGACCTTGTTTGACCCTACCCTGCCGTTCGATGTGGAGAAATGAGCCGGGGCAGATAAGATCACGATCTGTCGGCTTCACCGCGGGAGCGAAACGATGAATTTTTCCGGCCGCTGCGCCTGCGGCGCGGTTCGTTACACCGTCGCCGCCGCCCCGATCCGCAGCTTCCAATGCCAGTGCACAGATTGCCAGCGCGACACCGGAAGCGGCCACAGCTCCGTCTTCGTGTTCGCGCGCAGCGCGGTCTCCGTGACCGGCGAGGTGCGCGAGATCGCGCGCTCCGCCGACAGCGGCGCCATCAAGCGAAAAGGCTTTTGTCCGAATTGCGGCTCGCCCATCTACAACAAGCCGGAGGAAAAGCCGGACTACATCGGCATCTATGTCGGCACTCTGGACGATGCCAGCACATTCAAGCCGTCCGTCGTGCTGTACTGCTCGCGCGGATATGCCTGGGATCGCCTTGATCCCGAGGTCCCAAAGCTTCCGGAATGGCATTCGGGATCGCGATAGGTTCCGTCAGGCGGATCAGCGAAGCGTAATCCGCCCTCTATCGACAAGGCGCGATACGGAGTGGCCCGTGATGCCCCCGGTCAATGTGTTCACGCCCTCTTCCCGCTCCGTTTGGTCATCGGCGCGTTGCGACGTTCCCGTTTGCCGCGCGCGATTTCGGTCGCCAGCGCGTCCAGTTTCGGCTCCCAGAAATTGCGGAACTGACCGATCCAGGCATCCACCGCGCGAAGCCCGGCGACGTCGACTGAATAGAGCCGTCTTTGCGCCTCCGCCCGAACCGTCGCAAAGCCGCTCTCTCGCAGCACCTTGAGGTGCTGCGAGACGGCGGCCTGGGTGATTCCGAACTCGGCGCCGATCAATTCGACGACCTCACCGGACGCCATTTCGCCGTGCGCCAGCTGTTCGAGGATGCGGCGGCGAACAGGATCAGCGAGGACCTCGAAGACGTGCATCAGCTTCCTGTGCCGGGATGAGCGATGTCGGACGGCATCTCGCCGCGATAGAACGCGATGGTGCGGTCCGAGCGCTGCTTCGCCTCGGCAGGGTCGACCCCGCTTGCGACATGCGCCGCGCGCCAAAACTCGCCGCTGGTCGTCATGAATTCCTTGCCCTCCAGCGAGCCCATCCAGGCTTCGGCCGTCTCGTGGTCGACCGATGCGCCGGTCGCAACATATCGCTCGAGTCCCGCAAGCGCGAGGTCCCAACCGATGCCCACCGCACCCGGGCCGAACTGATTCCAATGATCCTCGATGATCGCAGTGTGCTCAAGCGTCAAACGCGACTGACTTCGTTCGGCTGCCAGCTTGACGTCGATCCAGCTCACCGCCCCTGCAAACTCCCACGTTGCCGCAAAATGGGTCGGCGGCGTACATGCCGTGATGGTGCCGCCCGCATTGCCCTTGAGCTGGTACCGTCCACCGAGTTCAAGGTCACCCTCGACCGGCAAGAACCAGCGCGGAATGCGCTCCCTGCTGGTCACGGCGTCCCAGAGATCGTCGACGCTGGTGTCGTAGAGCCGCGTCAGGGTCACCGTGCTGGCGGGTCTTCCGTCTTTCTCAAGGCTCGTCACCGAACGCGTGACAAGCCCCAACACCCTGGCGACGTCGATCTGCATTGCGCTCCTCCTCGTTGTTGCGAGGTCTTAATATCAATCCAAACTAATATAAGTCAATTCTTATATTTCGGCAGGCGCCGCCGTGGCGGCCTCGCGTTCTGGGCCGACCGCGGGCGAACCGGACCATGGCTGCCTTCCCCGGAGTCCTGCAGCACATGGGCGAGATATCTCGCCGGCGGCTTGCCGAGCGCCTTCTTGAACATGGTGATGAAGGCCGCGACGGAATCATAGCCGAGATCGGCCGAGACCTGCTGCACGCTGGCGCCCGAGGTGAGCTCCCGCAAGGCGACGATCAGGTGCAATTGCTGGCGCCAGCGTCCAAAGCTGAGGCCGGTCTCCCTGACGACGAGGCGTGCGAGGCTGCTCTCGCTGAGCGCGACCCGGCCGGCCCATTCGGCGAGCGTGCTGCGATCGGACGGGTCCTTCGCCAGGACCGCCGCGATCCGCTTCAAGCGCGGCTCCGACGACAGCGGCAGATGCAGCTCTTGAACCGGCATGCGCGGAAGCTCACGCAGGAGCACCTGTGCCAGCAGCTTTTCCCTCGCCTCGTCGCCAGAGGCCGCAGCCGACAGTTCGACGATCAACTCACGCAGCAGCGGCGAGATCGAGAGCGTGCAGCACCGGTTCGGCAGATCGACGATGTCGGGCTCGATATAGACGAAGAACAGCCGGGCATTTGCCGTCGCGCGGTTGCTGTGCTGCATGCCGCCGGGAATCCACACCGCGCAATGCGGCGGCACCATCCATAGACCCGTGGGCACGCGACATGTGACGCCGCCGGCCAGGGCGAAAACCAATTGCCCCTTGCGGTGGCTGTGATCGGGCACCTCCTCTTTCGTCCCGCTGACGTCGACGCGTACGACGATGACGGGCGCCGAGCGATCGTCGACGTCGAGGTCCAACCAGGGAAAGCGAAGGGGCCGCCGCATGCTTGACTGTTTTTAGAAATTGATTGGCCAAGTATCTAAATTCAGCAAGGCGGTAAGTCCATAGATTGCTGACCTACTCGCCCGCCCGATGGCTGGGCACTCACGGGAGAGAGAGCCATGCATGGCATGATGACCTCGAAAGCCGAGCTCGGACGCGAGGTTCGCACGCAAGCAGGTCGCGTGCGCGGCACCTTACGGGACGCAAGCGGCGTGCTGGCCTTCAAGGGCATTCCCTACGCCGCCCCGCCGCTCGGGCCTCTGCGCTGGCACTCCCCGCAGCCGCCGGCGCGCTGGGCTGGCGTGCGCGATGCGCTTGTCTTCGGCGCGGGTTGCCTGTCCTCGCTGGAGAACGACCATCGACCTGGGCCGCGCCATGAGGATTGCCTCTACCTCAATGTCTGGACTGCGGCGCGATATGCGGACGAGAAGCACCCCGTGATGGTGTGGATCCACGGCGGCGGCTTTCAGTTCGGCTCCTCCGCCAACCCCGCGACCGACGGCGGCACGCTGGCCGCCAACGGCGTCGTCGTCGTCAGCTTCAACTATCGCCTCGGTATCTTCGGCTTTCTGGCACATCCCGATCTCGACGCGGAGGCGCCCTCGGGCAATTACGGCCTGCAGGACCAGCTGGCGGCGCTGCGCTGGGTGAGGACCAATATCGCCGACTTCGGCGGCGATCCAGACAATATCACCCTGTTCGGCGAATCCGCCGGCGCCATGGCTGTCGGCATCTTGATGGCTTCGCCTCTCGCGCACGGGCTGTTTCACAAGGCGATCGGCCAGAGCGGCGCATTCTGGGACGGCCGGCACGGGCCGCTGCAGAGTTTTGACGAAGCCCGCGCGCGGGGTGTCGCCTTTGCCCGGCAACAGGGCGATGGGTCGATCGCGGCGTTGCGCGACCTGCCGGCGGACCGGTTGAACGCCGCCGCGCCGTGGAGCTTCAAGACCAGCCCCGTTGTCGGCGCGTTCTCGCCGAGCATCGATCATCACGTGGTGCCTGACGTGCCCGCGCGGCGCTTCCTGCGTGGCGAGCAGATGCGCATCCCGCTGCTGACGGGCTGGAATGCCGCCGAGGAATTCCCGTTCATGGCGCAGGCCCTGCCCCACCCATCGGCGGATGCCTTTCTCGCCGCAGCCGACGCGATGTTCGGCCGGGAGCGCATGGTCGATTTCCGCAAGCTCTATCCCGCCGCGACCGACGCTGAGGCAACGATCTCCGCGGCCGCGCTCACGGGTGACATTGTGATCGGCGAACAGTGCTGGCAGTGGCTGCGCCTGCATCGGCGAACGCAGCACGCACCGGTCTACGGCTATCTCTTCAGCTACACCTCGCCCTACACGCCGATCGCCTCGCACGTCACCGAGATCCCCTTTGTGTTCGGCACGCTGACGCCGCAGCAGGTGATCGGCAGCATGACGCCGCCGGCGGAGGAGGACCTCGCGCTGGCGCGGACCATGATGGACTATTGGGTGAATTTCGCGGCACATGGCGATCCGAATGGACCAGGTCTGCCGCCGTGGCCGCATTATGACGAGAGCGACGTCGTGCAGATCATCGGCACGACGATCGAAGCCCGCCCCAATCCCCAAGGCGAGCGCTTCCGCTTCCTCGACGGCTTCAGGCAGGACGGCGTGCTGCCGGTACGATGGCGTGAGGTGGGTTAAGCGCCCCCTATCCGCCCGCCATCAACGACTTTGCCAGCGCCATGTAGGCCGGCAGCGTCACGGGGTCGTTGGCGGCGTTGCCCGCGACGGGGTGCGAGGCGTAGCGCGCGATCACCATCTCGGCTTTGGGATCGACGTAGATGCCCTGGCCGTAGACGCCGCGCGCCATGTAGGCGCCGTGCTCGTTGTGCGTCACCCACCATTGATTGCGGTAGGACGCACCCGGAAGCGTGGTGTATCCGGCCGGCTTGAACTTCTCGGGATCGCCGCCGCCCGCGATGTCCTCGACCACCTGCGACGCCACGATCTGGCGGCCGTTGAAGCGGCCATGATTGCGCATGGTCTCGCCGAAGCGAGCGAGATCGCGCAGCGTCGTCGACAGGCCGCCGCCGCCGCTTTCGGTGCCGATGCGGTCGACGTGATAATACGCATCCTCCTCCGCGCCCATCGGCTGCCAGATCCGCTCGGACAGAAGTTCGGACAGCGTCATGTTGCTGGCGCGCCGGCAGATCCACGCCAGCACGTCCGTGTTGACCGTCTTGTAGGCGAAGGCCTTGCCGTGCTCGCCCTGCTTCGCCTGCGCGATCAGGAAATCGAAGATGTTGGTCGGGCCGTCATAGTCCGGCGGAATCGGCGCCATGCCGTTGGCGCGCCGAAGGCCCCAGACGTCCGAGTTCTTGTCGGTGTAGATTTCGGTGTAGGCGAGCCCCGTGGTCATATCCATGACCTCATGCACCCGCGCATCGCCAAACCCGCTCCGCTTCAGCTCCGGCACATAGTCCGTGACGGGCGCCTGCGGATCGATCTTGCCCTCGACGACCAGAATGCCGGCGAGCACGCCGGTGAAGGACTTCGTCACGGACATCCCGATATGCGGCTTGTGCGGCTTCAGCGCACCAAAGTAGCGCTCGTAAATCAGCCTGCCCCGATGCAGCACGGCGATGCCGTCGGCATAGGTCTCCTCCAGCATCTTTGCGAACGTCATGGGCCGGCCATCCATCGTGGTCGAAGCGATCGCGCCGATGTCGTGATCTTCGCGTGGCAGAGATGATGCAGGCCCCGCCCCGCGCCAGACGTTCATGGTCGGCACCAGCTGGCGGATGTTGCTCCAGGCCCAGCGCAGCTCGGGGAAATTGCGGAACGAGCCGTCGTGGAAGGTGATGAGGCGATCGGGCGCCGGCGGGAAGCCGCGCATCCAGCCGAGGGTTTCCGGGTCCGTGGAGGTGGCGGCGGGAGATTGAGCGGGCGTGGACGCGACAGACATGAACTTGAACTCCGGAGACGACCTTGCCGACCTCATAGCACGGCATCGCGCGCCGACTGGCTACGGATGGCCAGTCTGGCACCACCACGAAGATGACGTCCGTCTCAGCGACGGACACCGTTTTTCACCCCGAACCCGCATTCCCGGTCGTGGAGAATTTCACAATGGCAATCGTTCTCGCGGCGCTAACGACGTGGCATTTGGTCGTGATGCCGCGGAGGAGCGTGGCTTGCGGAATGGCGCGATTGGAAATCTTGTGTGCACGGCAAACAAGTAGCTGGCAAGCTGCTTGTGGCGCATCTCTGTGACGCTGGCGAGAGTTGCTGCGATCACGTTGGCGAGGATGACGGTGCATCCAAAAACGAGCCAGCCGCCGTCCTTCCAGAGCAGGAACGCTGGGTACATGATTGTGTGGTGGAGCAGGTAGAGGGTGAAGGAGTACCCCGAAAAGAACCGGACTACTCGCGCCATCGCAGCTGAGGAGGTGGCAGGCATCGCCTGCGTTGCCCCTACGATCCCGAACAGGAACAGCAACAGCAGAGGATAGGTGCTCGGCCGGTATTCGGCATAGGGCCGCACAACCATGAAATACGCCGCGGCGGATGCAACGACGATCGCCAGCGATACGCCGCGAGGGGGAAGCCATCCCCGTCTTGCCAGAAAGTAGACGTAGGCGCCTCCGAGCCACAACAGAAACAGTGATTGGCCCACCCCATCATCCTGAAGGGCGCCGAAGACGTAGTGCGTTGGAATTTGCCCGAAAACAAGAGCGATCGGGATAAGCAACAGTGCCGCCGCCGGCCGCGCGCCCAGGAAGAAAAGCGCGGCCACGAAAAGGTAGATGTGCCATTCGATAACGAGCGTCCACAATTGGCTTCCAGATCCGAATGCCGGCGCCCGCAAGAAGCTTAGATGTGCAAGCGGGCCGCGGTAGGTCTCAATCATGAATATGTTTGCGACGAACGCCTTGAAATTGTAGCTGGCTGCCAAAGCGGCATTTCCGATCAGATGCAGTGTGGCGGCATCGATCACGGCGATTGCGACCAGGCAAGGAAGCAGACCGGAATAGATGCGGGCGAAACGTTCAACGAAGAACTGCGAAAAACCGTACTGCGGGTCCCGTGATGATCTCTCGACCAAGGTATAGCTGATCAAGAATCCCGACAGCACGAAGAAGAGCAGCACCCCGACGTTTTGCGGAAGAGGGAACTGACCGCCCCGTAGCTGGGGCATGAAGAATGAGATTCCGTGCCCTACACAGACAGCTTGCGCGGCAATGGCGCGGAGCGCGTCTAGCGTAATCGAGGTTCCGTTCTTGGCGGGATTAAGGTTGAACATGCGGGCTGCCAGTGAGGCCCGGACACTACGCGACAACTTCTAATCGAGCAACGACCGGCTCGCCAATTTTCGCATAGTACAATCCAAAGGAGATACTTCGGCTCAACAAGGCCACCCAAGATTTCGAGGCCAAACTGCTCCGGGTGCACTAAAGCGCGATGCGATTAGGATGAAACGTCATCGCGCTTTAGGTTGTTGTTCAAGCATGATCTTTTCGGAAAACCGCTGCGCACTTTTCCGGATCATGCTTTAGCGAAGTCCGGCGGAAGCAAACCAGGCGCCGAGCAAGGAGTTATGATAGTCCGTTTCACGGCCCGCTAAACGGTTTCGGTCTCTCCAGCGGCACGAACGCGCTCAAGTGGGCCGGATATGTCGATGCTCCGCCGCCTATGGTCGTGCCGGTGCTGATGTTCAAGTAGACGTCCTTCACTCCCCTCGGTGTTTCCAGCAGGATCCAGTTCTCGCTCACGTCACCTATGCCGATCGTCGTGAAGCGCATCGACTTGCCGAACTGCGAGCAGGAAATCGGCTTTTCGGTTGTAAACGCATTCCAGGGACCATGCAGTGTACCCGATCTGCTGCCGGTCTTCGGAAGGGTCAATCCAAAGCCCAGACCGACCGCCGCATAGACGTAGGTGCACTTCAGATTGTTTTCCGTATCCCAGATGGAGAACAACGCGCTGGCAAACGCAATCCCGGCTCCAGCCCGCCCCTTAACGATCCGTTTGATGGCCGATCTCGCTGTAAACGAGATCGATCCGTCGACCTCAAGCAGCATGGCAATCTTGAAATTTCGGCTGACTTTTGGCTTCGGCGGAACGGTCCGCGGCAAGTTCGGCTTTATGATTGGTTCAAAATAGACTTTCGGCAGCACCCAAAGGGCCACCGATCTATCGGCGTCTTCATCGAGCTTGTGATTCCTGGTCTGCGTATTGCCGATGGCATGCGTCTGCATTTGTTCCGGGTGGATGCCCATCTCGGACAGACACTTCGCGACCGTAATCACGCGGTTGGCCGACGTCGTCATATTCCAATCGGCCGTACCGATCCGGCTCGCGGCCCCCGTCATCCAGATCTGACCTGCGTCATCCTGGAGCAGAGGAACCACTCTGCTCCTTAGAAATTCGAGATGCTCTGTCTTCAAGCCACGGAACTGGTAACCGGCAAAGTCGTCGAAGTCGAAATTCCAGAGTCGCGCGTGCAGAACTCCCACTCCGGAAAAATCCAAGTCCAAGTCAACCTTGCCCGGACCGGTTTTGTGAAACATGTCTCTTACCCGCAATAAGACGGCAGGAACTCGTCGGTGATCAACGGGACGGCCCGCCCGTTCCTAGTAGCGGTGGCCGTCAGGAGGGTTCATCGAATCGAGAGTTACACACCATAGCGATCGCGATCTTGGACTTTCGCGCTCAGCTCCGGACTGGAGCGACGGATATCTCGAACAGGAGTTTCGGGTCGTTCTCAACAATTGAACCGCCTTGTCCTATCCCCCAAATCGCTTGACCAACCCTGAGCCTTTGGCTGCATTGATCTGCGGGCCAGTCAAGTCGGACCCGGCGTTCAATCCCGCCGTCATGAGATTCTTGACGCGCTGTGCCGCCTGCTTCTCGTTGGAATAGTCGATCTCGACATGATCGAGGCTCATCAGATGGCCGAGCTCGTGAGCCCAGGCACGTCCATTGGCATGATCGTCGCCATACCACTGCACGAAGCTTGCCGGCTCGGGATCGCTGTCAAGGTAAGAACCGCCGCCGGCTGAAAGGTTTGGAATCGGATTGACGAGAAAGATATGAACCGCATTGTCCTTCGTACGGCGGAGGCTAAGGACATCCAGCACCTGCTTGTCATTGTTGCGGGCGCTCTTTGCCATATCGAGCGGCTTGTCTATCAGGCAATCATTGATCACGAACGCAATCTTGGCCTTCGACCAGATATTGTTGACCACATCCAGAGCTTTTTTGGCTGCATCGCAATCCCATTTTGCCGGCTCCGGAACACCCCTTTCGGCAAATGGCGTGATGTAAACCTTCAGTGGAATGGACACGAGAGTCTCCAAGGTTGATGTTAGAATTCATGCCTGAAAGGTGGAGTTCGCGCTCCGCTGGAGAGCCTCCCCACCTGGCAAGGCGTCCAGATCTCATTCGATCGAACGACGACCACCCGACTTCGCTCCAACCGGGGGAGGCCTTCGAACCTCATTGCCTTGGTGCTATTCTCCGGCAAATGATGCTGGACAACGATCTGACCATCAAGCTGCGGTGATTTTCTCCATCTGTGACGGTGGAACCTCGTGGGCGCATGGGCGCCGCCCAATCGCTGGCAGGGTCCGAGAGACCTTCAGTACCGAGCCTGCGGCTGGTTCCCGCCCTCACGTGCCGCTCACCGAAACGTTGCTTCAAACGCGGCGCAACCGCCCTGTCACGGGGACGAGGCCAGATACAAAAATCAACAATTGTATCAATGACTTATAAAATTTCGGCGGTCGCGACGGCGGATGCCCCTGGCTTCTGAGCCATCGCCTGCCAAAACTTTAGATGCGAACTTGAACGCGTTCACTCCGACCAGCGACAACATGGAGAATGGATCAGCCTCGAAATTGTTACTGTACGCAAATCGGTGGCCGCCTCTAGCTTACAGATTGGTTCAGTGAGCATTATCTACGTTCGACGCGGCCATCTGAGCAACGCTACTCCTATTCGGCAGATGCTGGGTGTTTCGCCATGAGATTGTACAGACACCTCCAAGTTTGTCTCCTTCTTGCTGCTGCGCTGTTCCTCGCCTCTCAACCAGCTTGGGCAACAAAGCGCGTGGCCTTGGTCGTCGGCAATTCCGGCTACCAGAACGCCCCCCTGCTCCCGAATCCAGCCAACGACGCTGCGGCCATCACTGCGACCTTGAAGGCCGCAGGTTTCGACGTGGTTGACTCGAGGCTCAATCTCGCCGCGACCGACATGCGGCGAGCCCTGAGAGAGTTCGCCGATCAGGCCCGCGACGCCGACATTGCCCTGGTGTACTATGCGGGCCACGGTATCGAGATTGACGGAACGAACTATCTGATCCCGATAGACGCCAGACTCGAACGCGACACGGACATCTATGACGAGGCGTTCTCGCTTGACCGTGTCCTGCTTGCGATCGAGCCTGCAAGGCAGCTGCGCGTTGTGATCGTCGACGCGTGCCGCAACAATCCGTTTGCCGACTCGATGAAACGTACCGTTGCCTCGCGGTCGATCAGCCGCGGGCTGGCGAGGGTCGAGCCCACCGTCTCCAACACGCTGATCGCGTTTGCCGCCAAGGCCGGCCTTACCGCACTGGACGGCAACAGCAAGAATAGCCCGTACGCGACAGCTCTCGTGAAGTACATCGCAAAGCCGGGGCTCGACTTGCGCAGGGCCTTCGGCTTCGTCCGCGATGACGTCTTGCAGGCCACCGGCAACCGGCAGGAGCCCTACGTCTACGGCTCGCTGGGCGGCGAGGACGTTGCACTTGTTCCGGCTGCCAAGGCAGAGGAGCCGATCCAAGCTGCCAATCCCCAGTCGGAAACTCGCCGCGACTACGAATTGGCGTTGCAGCTGCGCAATAAGCCCGCCCTGAACGCATTCCTGAGCCAGCATCCGGATGGATATTATGCAAATCTGGCCAAGCTGCAACTTAATCAGCTCGAGGCCGAAGAGGCACGCGTCGCGGCGACAGCGAAGGCGCAGCAGGCCGAGGAGCAGCAAGCGCGCCTGATGTCCCAGGGAGCCCAGCGTGCCGACCGGGAGAAGGCCGCTGCGGACCTGAAGGCTGCGGAAGAGGCCCGCGTCGTCGCCGAGAAAGCGAAGCAAGCGGCGCAAGAGCAAGCTGCCGAGGCGGAGCGGAAACGAACCGCACCGGAATCCACAATCGTCGCTGCGCTTTCCGAGAATAATCCGGCTGTCGAGAGCACGGTTGCGGATAGCCCCGCAGCAGCTAAGTCCGCCGAGGACAACAAGACGCCCAAGCTCGCCGCGCTGAGCGCCGAGCCGCGCCAGACCGATATCGCAAAAGCCGATATCGCCAAGTCGGTCCAGAGCGAATTGAGTCGCGTCGGCTGCTTCACCGGCGCCGTCGATGGCCAGTGGAATGCGGCTTCACAGCGCTCGTTGGCGCTGTTCAACCGGCACGCGGGAACGAAATTCGACGTAAAGCTCGCAAGTCTCGACGCGCTTGACGCGATCAAGGTCAAGCCAGAACGGGTCTGTCCCGTGATCTGTGATCATGGCTACAGGGCTAGCGGCGACCAGTGCATCAGGATCACTTGTGCCGAGGGCTCGTTCCTCAACGACGACAACGAATGCGAGAAGCGGCGCGGGAAGAAGCCGGTTGCCAAGCGCAACACGGACGAAGGTTCGTCACGTGCGGATCGTTCGGCGCGCGAAAGATCGGAGCCCATGGCAGACGTTCCGCGGCGGCAAGCCACTGCGAAGGCGAGTGGCGGCGGCGGCAGCGGCCAGATCGTGTGTGACCAATATCTGTGCCGTCAGGTCCGTCGGGGCTGCCACCTCGACTACCGCGGCGGGGGAGGCCCCGGCAACAACACTGGGAATGTCGAGGTCTGCAATTAGCAAGGCGCGAGTTCGCCACGCCGTCATCGGAAGCCGCTTCGAGGATATGGCGAACAATGGAATTGTAACATCGGGTCGGCCAGGTCCGTGCCCGACGCGGCCGATGCGGAGCGACCCTCGTGGTGGCGTGTGAGCTCGAACAGAAGGATGCCCAGTCGTTTCCAGGGGTGACGCTCTTTACGAAGCGGCTGGCGCCCGGCATGAAGCCGACCGCGGTCTATCTTCCGCCAAAGCACGCAACCGCTGCCACCAAGCTCGACATCGTGATCTGGCTGCATGGCTTCTACGTCAAGGACCATGAATTTCTGTTTCGCAACGATCCTGCGCGGCTCCGCGAACAAGTTCGGGATTCCGGCAAGGACGTCGTGCTCATCGCGCCGTTTTTGGGCTATGAATATGCCGTCGGCGAGACCTTTGCTGGAAATTACAGCGTCAACGATCTGGCAGCGCCGAACTGGGGCGAACGCTATCTCGAGGAAATCCTTGGAGCCCTGGCCAAGTTCTTGGGAGGCTCTTCGACGTCCATTCCTCAGCTCCAGATCGGCAAGCTCATCATCGCATGCCACTCCGGCGGTGGTAACGGCATGCGCAATCTGGTCGGGACCCTCGGAAGGTATCAGGCGAAGCTGACTGCCTGTTGGGGATTTGACTGTCTCTACGGAGCCAAGGCGCGGCCTGACGATGCCACCTTCTGGTATCAGTGGCTGTCTGGACAGAGCGGCTCTGCGCTCGAGATCGTGTATGGTCCATCAACGCTGCCGCAGTCCGTGAAGTTGGATCTGATAGGACGCGGGCTGGCGACCCCCGACGGCAATCAAGCGCAGCCTCAGCGCCCTGCCCTCAAGAACCTCCGCGTGAGCGTAGGTCACTACGATCTGTTCCCGGCATTTGGTCAGATGGTCAGAGTCGCCGATCTGGACGAAGCTTACGTGGATCGGTTCATGATACCCCAGGTCGCCGACCAACCACGGCTGCATCAGAAGCCTGCGCCGTCGAGTGGTGAGTTCCTCCAACACGCGATTTCCAATGTTCGCCGCGCGTTTCCCTTCCCTAACGACATTCATTACATGATCGCCCGTGGCGGCTTCTTCAGCCGGCTCAGCAAGCTTTGACCTTGGCGGCCTATCCGCACGAATTCACTTGATGGAATAGGATTTGACGTCGAACGACCAATTGTTCGGCACGAGCTTCCCGGTGGCGTTGTCCGGCACGCGCAGCCCACTGGTCCAGGCCGATAGATAGCTAAGGGCCTCGGCTTGATCTTTGAGCTTGCGCGGCAAGTCCGGCAGATCGAGCAATTGGACACGTCGCTCGCTCAGGATGGCGATCATCACTGCAGACCCGGCCGGCGGTGCGACGACGTACTCAAAACCTCGCTGCCGTGCAGCCGGGCTCGGAACGACAAATTCGACGCCGGGCTTGACGAGATTGATATCGCGGCCGTCCGACTGCGCCAGGAGTTCGGGAGTCGGAAAGATCTGGGACATGCGTCCTTCCGCATCGATGTCCACCAAAATGAGATATCCAGGCTTCCTGGCGGTGACGCCGAACGAGACCTTGCCGCCGAGGTTGACGGTCTGGCCTGGCAGGATCTGGAGCGACACGCTTGCAGTATTGGCTTGGCTACGCGCCGCCTGCACGGGCCAAAGCCAAGATGCATGCGTGCCGACAGGAAGCGATGCCGACGGCAACGGTGCTGCGCACGCTGCTCCGCCACCCGCCAATAACGGCAGCAGAAGGATTGCGAACCACGGTCGCTCGCGGTGGATCAGATGCAATGACGGCACCGGCTGCCCCTCCCGCTAGGGAGCACTGAAGAAGCCGATCGAAGCAATTCGGGCGTCCGCGGGCAAGTAGCGTTCAAGGCTTTTGATCATCTGCCCCGAGGCGCGACGCCGGTTAAGCTGGATCAAGGCCGTCTCAAGATCGACCATGCGTTGCTGCGAGGTCACCGCAACGATCTGTTCCGCACCGAAGGGTTCACCGACCCTCAGCGGCAGGCGCAAGCTCGTCGATCGGGCCAATGCAGGATCAGAACCCACCGGATACAACATTTGGATGGTGCCATCGCCGGAGACATTGAACAACAACACCGCCCTCGACGCCACATCAGACAGATCAACCTCGACGGTTTGGCCAGCCTTCTGCTGGCGGTCATCTGGCCATATGCGCATCATCTGCGGCGACCGAACCGCCATACGCTTGAGTTCGCGAATTGCCGCGGTCCGGTCCACAACGGTTGATAGGCCGGCAACGTCCATCCCATACGCAACCACGTCGCCCCATGCGATCACATCGTGCGACACCGGATCCCAGATCAGGTCCGGATTGTCCGTCGGCTGAACGGCCTGGACGGGAATATCCTTTGTCGTCACGCTCGCAAAGTAGTTCGTCTTGCCGTCGAGCGCCGCGAGCCGGATCGGCGAAGTGAGGCGAAGCGGTGGCGTTTCGCCGATCGGAAGGTCCTTGGTCGGTGCCGCGGCAAGGGTCGGAACGGTGGATGCCTTGGCCGTGACCGCCGGCGGCGGCGCCTGGGCCTCGACGGGCGCGGCGGTCCCGGCCGGACCAGAGGCTGCCCTTGCGGCCGGCCCCTGAATCAAGACGACGCCGCGCGTCAATCCGAAGGCAATTTCGGTGTCCGGTGTCTGAGCCGGCGATGATATCGTCACGATGTTCTGGCGCTGGTCCGATAGCTGATAGACCACCTGCCGAACATTGCTGAAGAGCTCCTTGAGCGTCACCTTCCCATCGTGATTGATGTCCGCACTACCTTCGACCGCACGCGCGACTGCATAGCTGAGAGCCCCGCGAAGGCCATCGACGCCGGGAATGCGGACTTCGGGCGCCTTCGTATAACGGTCCACCGCGGCCAGGAACGCCGTGCGGTCAAGGTCGAGCTCCGACTTCGGATCGTTGCTATCAGAGACCGGCTTCAGTTCGTCGACCAGCAATGTATAGCGCGGCACCTGCCGGAAGCTCATTTCAGCGGCACGCGGATCGATATCGCGCACCATACCGCCGCCATGGCAGGTATCAGCCACGAAAATCACCTTCGCTCCGCGCAACTCGAACTGCCGGATGAAATGGTTGAACTCGCTGCCCAGAATGCGCTCGACAGAACCGGTCGGCGTGGTTTCGAAGCCCGGCAGCAGGAATACGTTTTCCATCCCGTCCGGCTCCGAGCCCTTGACGCGCTCCGGTTCCTGGGTGCCATGACCGGCGATCGACAGAAAGATGAGGTCGTTGCTCCCGGTCCGCTCCACCAGCGCACTGATTTCGCGCAAAACGCTTGCCCTGTCGGCCTGTGCATTCGCGAGTTCGACGACGTCGGCGACCCCCATCGACTTCAAGCTGGCGACAATGTCGGTGGCGTCGGCGACCGCGCCCTTCAACTTGCGTACGTGCTGATAATCATCGATGCCGATGACGAGAGCGCGCACCGCCGCTCCCTCCGGATTGCTGATCGACAACCCGCCAGCCGCATGCGCGCGCGGGGCCGTCAGCCCGATCAACCCAGCCAGACCGATGGTTGCGCATAGCCGCCCGATCTTCCAATCAAGTCGCCTGGGCATCCGCATCGTAAGCCACCTCGACATCCTGCCTACCCATTCTGTAGCGCGAACGGCATGGCCGGTTCAGCGCCTTTTGCTTGCCGTCTTGCGCCCCGCCTGCGGTTCGGTCTCTTGATAGGCGCTCGCGGAAACCGTCGCCTGATCATCCGCGAAGGCCTTGAAGCGGACAGGAACGTAGCCGCGCGAGAGCAGGCTCGCCAACGGATAGACGTTGCGGCAGACGCGACCGTTGCAGCCGCCAGTCGAGGATTCCATCACCTCGGCCTTGCGATCGGACGTGAATCGCAGGAACAGCATCACGTGCGAGCCAGGCTTGTTCAGCGCATCGCCGGGCTTCAGGTCCCATGGATTTGTCACGGGGGCTGCAATCGCAGGAATTGCGGCAGTCGTATAGTGGACGGAGAGCCCCCACGCAGCGCTGACGAATGCCGAACAGTCGACGCCAGCCACATCCGGTCGCGGCGCGTTGCGAGTGCACACATTGCCGGCCAGCGTTCCGCTCTCGATCCGCTGCCGGAAGCTTGCGAGCGAACCGTGGCAGCCCCAGCAATAGGGTACGCCGCGCACCTCCTGGTTCACCTTGCCCTGCAAATACCACGGCCGCCGAATACGGCTGAAGCCGCTGCATTGGCTGTCGGGATCGCTGCCGTAGTTCGCCTGCGTCAGCTTCCACTGGATGCCCTCGAATGCAAACGCGGTCTCGATCGCCTGCTGCCGATTGGACGGCCTCACCGCAGCCGACGCGTTGAATGTGGCGCCGGATTGCGGTGCTGGCGCAGCTGCCGTTCGCGACGGCCGCACGTCTATGATCGAAACGTTGTTGAGAGGCCTGAAACCGACGCCAACCACCTCAATACCGTCGGGCTTGGTCCGCAGGAAATAGACGTCACCGTCGCCAGAGACCGTGACGAATCGCCTCGTCAGCGGCGCATTTTCAAGAGGAAGCTCATAAATTCCCTCGAGACGCCCATTCGCGGCGTAGCGTGCGACGAACGTGGAGGCGTTCTTTCCCGATGGCGGAATGTCTTCCGCCAGCACGTAGAAGCGGTCGCTGTTGTCTATCTCGAGGAATTCCACCGCGCCGAGCTGGTTGCGGACCCGGAGGGCGAGTTGGCCGATCGTCTCGTTAGTGACCATCGTCTGGATCTCGACTCGTACGCCCGCATTGCCCTTGTCCGGAATGATATCGGCGATCACGGAGCCCTTGCCTCGAGACGCCACATATTGCCGGTCGGGCTGCCGCGTCGTCTTGATGATGGCTGCGCGGGTGTTCTGGTCGAGCAAGTCGGCCGCGCTGCCGGGCGCCTGCGATCCCATCTGGGCGAAAGCGGAAACGGCAACCTGGTCGTCCGCCCCACGGCTCGAGACCTCCTCGAGCTGGATCACGTCGCCGCCGAGTCCGCGCGTAGATTGTCCGGCCGCCGCCTTCAGCGTCCGCACGCCGCCGTCCCAAACCATGATGTCGTCGTTGCGGACGACAAGGTCCGTCGGCTGAACGTCCTTCGGCATCTTCAGGATGTCCGGATCAGAATTCGGCTGCTTGGGATCGAACTGGAGAATACGGCCGTTAATCTGATCAAGCACAAACAGGTTGCCCTGCCCGTCGGCGCTGATCGCTTGCGGACCTGCGAGTTCCACGTCCTCGCTAGGCGGGACAATGCCAACCATAGAAGCAGCCGAACCGTCGCCAAAGCTGCGTACGACGGTATCGTCGGCATGCGCCTGGGTTCCGAAGATGCCAGCGCCAACGATGACGGCCCAGATCCAACGCTTTAGACGAAGCATGTTCTCGATGTATCCCGAACCAATCGCCGCGTCGGATCGACTAATCCCAGATGCCGGTAACGCGGCGCTTCAATTAGTGGTGAGCAATCTCAATCTCGTTCAATTCATCACTGGACGGTGATTGTCCTAACCCTCTTCAGCTTGAGGTGCAAACCATGGCCCGGAACAGATTTGAGCAAGTGAATGAAGTCCAGCCCGACGCGATCACACTGGTGCTGAAGCGCGACAATGACGGCGCTTCCGGATCAGTCGTGCTGCCGGCGGCCGCAAGCGGGGGACGACTGGCTACCGACCAGACCAGCGCACTTTTGCCGGCGCAGGATGCCTTTCGTGGCGCGATCCGACTGGCGAACGACCTGAAGCTCGCGGTCGTGGTGTGCGACCCGGACGGGGTCTGGAAATCCGAGTGGGGCGATCTCTATCAGCCGATCGATTGAGGCATACCGGACGCAACCAACATATGCTGCGCTGCCACATGGAGACAGCCATGGTGAATGGCTCCCCTGCCCAACCGTCCTTCCGAATACCGGCTTTGACGTTGGTGTTTTTGGTTGCGACGGTGTGGCCGGCCCGCGCCAACGATTCAGCCGCGGAATTATCAATCGGCGGGCTCCAATTCGTGCGCACCAATAACGTGACTATGGAGAGCGAGAACCTTCGTATCGCGCTCGACAACGTCACCGTTCGGTACCAGTTCGCCAACGTCACCGCCAAGCCGATCACATTGACTGTCGCCTTCCCGCTGCCCGACATCGACCTCTCGGAGGCCGAGAACATTGCTCTGCCGTCAAATGATCCGGTCAACTTCGTCGACTTCACGACCAAGGTCGACGGCAGCCCGACGCCTCTGACCATTGATCAGCGGGCCATGGTCGGCAACAAGGATGTCAGTGCCTTGCTGCGCGAGCTCAAATTGCCGCTGCTTCCGATCGGCGGCCGCGAGATCCGGGTGGCTGACCTGCCCGAGGCGACCCGAACCCGGCTCGTGAACGAGGGACTTCTGCTGCCTGCCGGGATGAGTGACAACGGTGGCCAGCAATATGCACCCGGCTGGGTTATCAAGACCTCTGCGGTACGTCAGCAGGTATTTCCGGCCGCGAACACCGTCACCGTTGAACACCAATATCGGCCGAGCGTCGGCTCCAGTCCGGACACCATCCTACGCTCCGGCCTGCGTCGCAGCAGCGCTCTCAGTCAGGAAGTCCAGCGTTACCGGAAAGAGTACTGCGTTCAGGACGCGTTCCTTGCAGAGCTCGACAAGCGCGCAGGCAGCAACCAGGCCAACACCAAGAACCTGCAGGAACGGCGCATATCCTACGTGCTCAAAACCGGCGCGAATTGGGCGGGTCCGATCCGGTCGTTCAAGCTGACGATCGATCCAGGCGGCAGCGACCGCCTGGTGAGTTTCTGTCCGGGGCGGCTCAAAGCATCCACCGGCAGCACGCTTGAATATACATCAAGCGACTTCAAGCCGGATGCCGATCTGAAGATCCTGATCATCGGAACATTCTGAGCGTGCCGATCAGTTCGTGAGCAGCACGTACCGTGCGGCTGCGATGATTGCTACCTTGTTCCGCTGAGATTCGCTGAGCGCCTGCAGGAAGAATGTGTCGGCAGCGATCGGCTTCGGCTGGCGCAAAGAATCCAGGACCTGCGGGGTCGCTACGACCAGCAGCAGCTGCGGTCCGCTCCCACGTGGTGTCGGGAGCGCAAACGAAAGCGAGTCGATACCCGGTTTCAGAAGATAGCTCAGGCTCTGGACCTCGCCACGATCCGACACCATCAGCAGCTCCACAACGCGGTTGGCGAAGTTCTCAATGGTGCCGTTGAGGGTTTCGCCGCCCTTGAGCTCTGTCGCCGACAGGTTGATGCGCGGCGCTCGCGCCTGATCGCTCCCGACCTCTCTCAAGAACTTGACGGCCGGACATTGAGCTGGGGTCACCTGCCTGACGCCGACCGAGGCCTCGAAGCCCTGCTCACGCCGGAACGCCTTGTCGAAAGCGTCGAACGGGACGGTCGAGGCGCCGAAGCCTTCGATGACGGCGGCGTTCTGGCTTACGGCGACCGGCAGGATGAAGAAGCAGTCGCCGCCGGAATATTGCGCCACATATTTGCGGATGCGATCGGTTCGCCCGGCCCCATCGGGTGTTGGAGATGGCGTCACCGTCGGCGGCACCGGCAGCTTGACCGGCTCCTGGCGTCCCCCCTGCGGGACAGCTGGCTCGGCCTTCGGCGGCGCCATCGTCCCGGCAAGTTTCGGAGGTGGCGGCAACACCGTAGTGCCCGGACCCGACCAGATCAGCTTGTAGAAGGCATATCCTCCTCCGCCGAACAGGAGCAACATCATTACCACTCCCGCGCCGTACCAGAGACGACCCCGCCTCCACACCGTCGGTGGCGGCCTGTCCTGCGGCGCCGGCGCCCCTCCTTCCGGCCGCCGCAGCGGATCGACCCCGTACAATGGCGCGACTGGTGTCTCCGCCGAACCAACCGGCGCCCAGTTAGCGACCTCCGCCATGCTCGGACGCAATGCCGGATCAGGCTGCAGCATCCGCTCCAGCAAAGGCCGGATGCGCATGTCCACCGCTCCGAGATCCGGCACACGCCGGCGCTTCTCCACCAGTTGAAATTGACTGCCGCCCATGTCGAGCTTTTGCCCGGTCAGCGCGTGGAACAGGACGAGCCCGAAGCTGTAGACATCGGATTTAGCGGTGACCTCGTTGCCGTAGAGTCCGACCTGTTCCGGCGATGCGTAATTGTCCTTTCCGGCAAAGCCCGAGCCAATGATGGTCTTGTCCCCCAGCTGGGTCGATCGGGCGATGCCGAAGTCGATGAGCTTGGCCCGCCTGACGTCGTCGAGCGGCACAATGATGTTGTCCGGGGAAACGTCGCGATGGATGATGCCGTGCTCATGGGCGGCATGCAGCCCTGATGCGACGCGCTGCATCAGCTTGATCAGCGCTTCGAGGGTCAACGGGCCGTCATCGAGCATGTTCGAGAGCGAGCGGCCGTTCACGAACTCCATCGCGAGATACGGCCGCTGCAATACGGGCTCCACCGTGAACAAGAAGTAGCGAACGATCGCGTCGTGCGGCAGATTGTGGAGCGCTGCGGCCTCTCGACGGAACAGCGCCAGAGCGGCTTCGTTCTCGACCATATCGGGCAGCAGCATTTTGACCGCAACAGGCGATCCGGTCTGGATCTCGCGGCATTTATAGACTTCACCCATGCCGCCGGCGCCGATCATCGCTTCGATCTCGTAGATGCCATTGAGTCGGGTGCCGGTCGGCACGCCTCTGTAAGACGATCGGAACGGATCGTTCGGGGTCATAATTGCGGCTTCCAATCGAGCGGCGATCTTGTTGTCTCCTGTGATTGTGGTGCCAGCAGCCGCACAATCACGATCGTCACGTTGTCGAGACCGCCACGATCAAGAGCCAGCGCGAGCATGTCATCGCAGGCCGCCTGTGCCCGTCGCGTCGCCGCATGGTGCAGGATCTCCTCGTCCTGCAGGTGCTTCGTCAGGCCATCGCTGCAGATCACGAAGATGTCTTCCTCCACGGCCGGGCCGGTCACCACCTCAAACTCCGGATCATCGGCGATGCCGACGGCGCGCGTAATGGCATTGCTCGGCCAATCCTTCACGTCTTCGCGCGACAGCGCACCTTCGGCGATCAGTTCCTCGAGTTCGCTATGATCATGCGACACCTGGTTAATGATCCCGCGGTTGATCAGATAGACCCGGCTGTCGCCCGCCCATATGCAGGCATAATAGCCGTCGCGAACGAGCAAGACCGCTGCCGTGGTCCCGACGGTTGCTCCCTGTCGCTCGCGGCTAAGCGCCAGGATCTGCTGGTTTGCGCTGAACAGCCGCACCTCGCATTCCGTCAGCAGGTCTGCGGCGGACTCGAGCGTTCCGATCGCGTCGAGCGACTGCACCACGATGCGACTGGCGAGATCGCCGGCCTCGTGACCGCCCATCCCGTCGGCCACAGCCCACAAGCCGACGTCTGTTCGCACCAGGAATGAATCTTCGTTACGCTCCCGCACCCGTCCAGCGTGAGTGACGCTACCGACGTCGAATAAGGTTGGGACGTGTATCATCGCGCGTCATCCCGCCGCCGGTCCCGCAACTGCGAGATCGCCGGTCAACAGCATCGAATAGTGAAACGGATCCGGCAACCCGCGGCAACTCAGCGCCATTGAAGGAAACCCTTCGCCTCCTGCGGTCCACCAGAAGCTCGCGGCGGCGTAGACCTCGGGGGCGGCGGTGCAAAGTGTGGCAAACGTTCCCGCGAACGCATCGATCGCCGACCCCCTTGCTACTGCGGTGGTACCAAACGAAATGATCGATGGACCGCCGGCGGCGGTCTCCCGCAATCGCGGCACCTCAAGACGATCCAGGGCGTCGGATATCTGCTCGAAAGTCGCGGTCTGATCCAAGGTCGAAAGCAGGAACGCCTCCGCTTGCCCGAACCATTCATCCTGCGGGTCGATGTTCGGTGGTGGCAAGCCCCCGCCCTCGCGCGCCATTGCGTGTAGCGTCAATGGATAGTACCGCCCGACCCCGTCGAGCGATGGCATGATCGCTCCTGTGACCGTGGTACCGCAGATCGTCGCGCCGAGCCAAAATCGCCAAACCGGTGCGGTCACGAAGGCCTGCCGCCAATCTGCGCCCAGCTGGTGACGACTTGCGGACAGCGCAGCCTGCACCCACGGCTCCCAGGCTTCAAGGAAGCTGCGCGGCGTCGCGATTGCGATAAAGTCGCGTTTTGCACCGATCTTGCCGAATAAACCGCAGCGCATGGTCATATTCCCGTCGGGCAGCGAAACTCGCGGAGCACTGACATGTTCAGGGGATTGCGCAACGATCCGGTCGAGATCTGATAGTTGAGCTCGCGTCCGGCGACGATGAAGGTCGCGCTGGCAGTTTCCGCCTTCGCCACCAATGAACCGGCTTCCAGCATCCGGAACAACGACCAGGGACCGGTTCGCTCGAGGACGGAGGGCGGGCCGGTGTCGTTGCTCACGGAAATTGCCGTTCGCGGCGACGGGCCGGGCCATAAGACCGTCGTCGGCGCGTTGCTCTGTGGTTGCGGCGCAGGCGGGGGTTGCGGACCGCCGAACAAGGATGACGTCGCCGGTCCGGGACTGGTCGGGCCCGTAATCGTGGTACCGCCGATCTCGGTCTTGACGGTCACGCCCGGTCCGGCTGAACCGGGCGGCCGAATTGCGAACGATACCGCCGGCACGGCCCCACCCGTCTGGAAGAACGCATCGCGGATATAGGCGGCATTCTGGAATTGCTTGAGCGTATCCGGAGAAAACGATCGTCCGACGGGACTTTCCTTCCGCCAGACCCAGTCCGACCGAGACGTATCGGCGTAAGGGGCGAGGTATTGGGCGAAGAACTTATCCATGATCCCGTTCGGGCTGAATACCTTGGCGAAGTCCGCGAGCGGAACCTCTTGGGTGCTGCCCCGGACGAACGGATAGCGGTTGGTCACCGTCTGTTGGCAGGCCGGCGTGACCTGATCGCGCAGCGTCTGCAGGATCTGTCCCGCGGTCGAGGCCGCGATGCTCCCTTCGAACTCGGCAGCCGCCGCTCGCAGCATGTCGGAGAACGGCGGAGGCATCCGCGAGGCATTGTTGCGAAGGGCCGCGACCTGGGTCTGAAGCGCGGCAGTCGCCTGCGCGGTCAGTTGCGGATTCTCGATGATCAGCGTGAGGCTCTGCGCGATGTCGTTCAGGTTGGCGATGGTCGAGTCGATCGGCCGGCGTGTACTCTCGCCTTCGAGCACGGCGTGGTAGGGTTTGAACTGTGCCTCGATCGTCGCGCCAGGGGGACCGTCCTGCGCATTTGTGAACAGTGCTGGTGCCGGTGGCACGGCAACCGCCGCCGCGGGTGCCGCGGAGTTCGCCGCCGTCTTTGGGCGTTCCTTTGTCAGCATTGTTTCGTCGCGAACCGATTCCAGTATCTGCCGCATCGGCGAGGTCGGCGCGGAAAGCGCTCGCAGCACCTCGTATTTGGGCTTGTCGGCGAGCAGCTTCTTCAGGCGCAGGCTCCCAAGTGCCGTGCGCCAGGTCGTCACGAAATCGTTGGAATAGATGCTGAGCAGATCGCTCGCCAAATTGTCGTATTGCTGCTCGATGGCCGACTGCTGACCGGCATCACCCAAGACCCAACGTTCCCGCTTCATCCGCTCCGACAGTCCAGGCAGCCGCGCCACGAACTTCTGATGGAAGCCGTTATACGTGAAGAACTCCGGCACCCGCACGGCATCAAGCGGCTGCCCGGTCGTGGATTCGAACACGACGGCCATGTCCGGACCACCGCGCCGGCTGGCGATCCAGTCGCCAGCTGTCGACGCACGCGCCTCCGATTTCAAGAACTCGTAGGCACGTTGCGAGACGCTCAGGCGCGCGAGGGAGCTCTGGGCCTGCTTGATCAATCGGCCGTCGAGTTCCACCAGCGGGGGCTGTTCGGTCTCGAGGTCGAACATCGCTACGAGGTTGTCGTCGAGCAGACGCCGCCCTTCCGCATTGGTCGCGCCGGGATAGAGGTTGTCGGCCCAGTCACGCTGCATCCAGGAGCGGATCAGCTCGCGGTCCGGCGACTGCAGGCCACCAAGCATCAGGTAGACCTTCAGCGCCTCGTAAACGAAGGCCGGCTCGTTGATGCGGGCGTTGAGCTGCTCCTCCAGGCGATAGAGAAGGCGCGGCCGGAACATGCGCTCGAGCGCCGTATGATAGGCTGCTTTCGAGGGCGATAGCAGCCGGGCGTGCTGACTGAGCCCATAGCGGGCCGACAGAGGCACCGATTCGTTGCGCGATCCGTAGCCCGCCGGTGCATTGCGCAGCCGGTAGAGCAGCGGCAGCACCTTGTCGAGATCACGATCGGCGATCAGCGTCTCCTTGATAAGTGGCGCTCCGGCGGTCGCATACTCCCCGTCCGCCTGCAGGCTCTGCTCGATCAAATCGGAATTGCGCTTGTAGCTCGTCAGCCAGGCTGCGATCAGCCCGATCGAGACCAGTCCGATCAACGACAGCGCTGCGGTTTTCAGGATCAGTGCACGGCGTACCGCGGCGCGGTCGGTCGAGACCCAATCGGCCTCGCCGATGATGACTTTGGAAATCAGGTCTGCCAGGAAGTAGCTCTTGCCTGTGCCCGAATAGGATCCGGAACCAACCTCCTCCGCGCCGAACGTACGCGCCAACGATCCGATCAATTGGTCGATCGGCGTGCCTTGCTGTGTGCCCGAAGTGAAGTAGAACCCGCGCAGGTTCGCATTGACGTGATAGCGCGTCGGCTCGAAGATCTGGTTGAGGAAGTCGTGGATCTGGGGTTTGAGCCGCGCCATCTGCGCCGGGAAACCGAACAATTGCACACGATGCTGCGGCGTCGGCTCGTCCTGCAGACGATCGAGCGTTTCCTCGCTCAGGCGCTCCAGCAGACGGTCGAACTCGACCGGGATCTGCCCCACCAGATTTTGGGTCTTGTCGGCGGTCTGGAACGTGGCACCCCAGACCTGACGGCGGCCAGCCTCGCCGAGATAGGCGAAATATTCGGTGAAGCCGGCAACGAGATCGGCCTTGGTAAAGAGCGCATAGACCGGGAAGCTGACCTTCAGCCTTTGGTGCAATTCGAGCAGGCGCATCCTGATGGCGTCGGCGTGGAGCGCGAGCTCCTGCTTCGGTAGCGTCAAGACGTCTTCGATGCTGATGGCGACGAGAACGCCATTGATCGGCTGGCGGGACCGGCTCTTCTTCAGGATATCCAGGAACGCCAGCCAGCTGTCCTTGTCGGCCTTGCTGTTGGAATCCTGGGTGGTGTAGCGGCCGGCCGTGTCGATCAGCACCGCTTCGTCGGTAAACCACCAATCGCAATAGCGGGTACCGCCGACCCCGGCGATCGCCGCCGGCGTCGCGCCACGCGCGAGCGGAAATTTGAGGCCGGAATTGACCAGCGCCGTGGTCTTGCCGGCGCCGGGCGGGCCGATGATGACGTACCAGGGTATATCGTAGAGATAGCCCGACTTGTTGCCACTGGCGGTCTTCAGCGTCGCGAGCGCATCCTTCATGCGCTCCTTGAGCACCGGCTCGTCGCTGACCGGCTGATCCGCACCGGCGATACCGTCGGCAATCTCCTTGGCATTCTTGCGCCGCCTGAACAGATTGAGGCCGACGACAGCTGCCACGGCCGCGGTCAGCAGCAGAATAGCGATCTGGCGGACGATATGGTTCTCCAGCGGCCGCCAATCGCCGAACGCGATGAAGGGACCGGCGAAATAGATCACCGCGCCGAGCGAGCTGAGCCCAACCCCGTAGAGAATGATGCGGATAATGTCCTTGGCAAGCATCTAACCGTACCTGTCGCAAACCGCGTGAGCCCGCGGTATCTGCCTATTCACTGCGCTCGATAAAGATCTCGACGCGCCGGTTCTTGGCGCGCCCCTCAGGTGTCGTATTGCTGGCAATCGGCGCGTCGGCTCCCTTGCCCTCGATGTCGACGCGCGAACCATCGGTCATGCCAGGCTTGAGTGCGGCGGCAACCGCCTTGGCGCGCTCGACCGACAACTCGAAGTTCGACGGGAAGCGCACCGTGCGGATCGGCGAACTGTCGGTATGGCCGACGACGCGGATCCGTCCCGGCTCCTTGTCGAGTGTTGCCGCGACGCGGAGCGCGACCGGCTTGAAGCCGTCGAGGATGGTGGCCTGACCCGAGGCAAACAACGCGAGGTCGCAGACCCTGATCACGATGAAGCTCGCGGTCTGGTCCGCCGTCATGGCGCAGGCGGTGTTCTCCTTCGCCAGGGCGTTTCGGATGCGCTGCAACTGGGTGATGCGGTCCGGTGGCGGCGGAGGTGGCGGCGGTGGCGGGGGTGCAACGATCCGGCGCTTGAGCTCGATCGGACCGTCCGGATGCAGCGCGAGCGCGACCTCGGCAGCATTCTCCGCCCGGCCGGCCAAAAGCGTCCGAAGGACGAAATAGGACCCGGTCAGCAGCGCCGCAACCACGGCCGCGACCAGCCAGACTGGAACACGCAGACGCTGCCGGCGACCCGCCAGCGCCTGCCCGCGCCAGTTGGGCGACAGGTCACTCATCGTTTTGGGCCGGACCCGGCGCAGCAACTCGTAGAGGTTACGCTGGATCAGCTGCAGGTTCGCAAGCCCGCCTGCCGATGTACGGTGAATGCCCTGGAAGCCGAGCGCCAGGCAGGCGTGCTGAAGCTCGAGCACCGGATAGTTGATCAAAGGATCAACTTTCAAATGGTCGAGGATCTCGAAGAAGCGGACGCCACCGACCCGTTCGCCGAAGAATCGGCTCAGCATCGAATACTGCGTCCAGACGTGGCGTTCCTCGGTCGGGATATGCTGCACGATATCGTCGGCCGTGGCGCATAGGATGTATTTCGCGGTATTGGCCTGATACTCGGAAATGCCCGCTGAACGGATATCCTTTTCGAAGAACTTGATGGCGTCGGCGACCTGCTCCATCAGGCTCGCGAATGACGCACGCATGAGCGCCACCCGCAAGCGGCCAAGCAATTGGAGCAACGGGCCCGCAGCGCGCATCACCGGATTGGCATTTGGCGCGACCAGATCGTCGACGCGCAGCGGCGGTCCGGGCGGCAATAGAGGCTGCGGCGCCTGGTTTTGCGCGGGCGTCGAGATCCATTCCTCGGTCGGATGGCTGACCGGCGGGGCTGCGTAACCCGAGCCCTGCGGGACGGGAGAAAAGGACGGCGGCGCTGCTGGCGTGTCGCGAGACGGTACGGGCGATGGCGAATAAGCCGGACGTGCCGCAGGTAGCTCGCCCGCCGGAGGCTGAGGGGTCGGTGCCGGCGGCAACTTCCCGCCGGGGTTGGGACGGATGATCGTCCGTTCGCCCCGACCGAAAGGATTGACCGGCTTGTCCCTGTCGCTCATGGCCTGTCTTCCAGGATGGCCCAAAGGTAAAGCTCGAGCTCCGGCCAGTCGCCGGAAAAGTGCATTCCAATCGAGGCCGCAGTGCTGAACTCAGGCCACAACGGCGACTTGCGGTCGAGATAGAAATAGACGTGATCGGTGATGGCACGGATGTGCGGCGGCGGCGTCGGCAAATGCACCAACGTCAGACCCGGCAGGTTTGCGTGCACGATCTCGTTCATCTTCGTGTTCGGCCCGACCTTGAACAGGTGCGGGAAATCGTTCTGGATCTCCACGAGCGGCCGCCGTGCGGCAACCTCCAGCACCAGGGTCGCAGTTCGGAACAGCGCCCGATCCCGGATCGGCGATACGAAGGCGTTCTGAGCGCGTTCGATGATCTCCAGACGGATCGCCCGCCGGCCGAGCCGTGCGCTCAAGAAGTCCTGGATGTCGCTCACCAAGGGCGTGAACACGTTTTCGAGATCGTCGTGATCGTACGCCGGATAGTTGCGCGCGCGGCGCTCCGCCGTCGCAAACGTTGCAAGTTCACCCGCGAACCTCAGCAGCTCCTCGTACAGCCGCTCGGGGTGCACGCTGCCGGAACGCTGGAAATGAGTCAGCACGGGAATGGTGCGGTTCAGCACTTGCAGCACCAGATAGTCGACGCTTTGTAAGCCGCCTCCAGACGACGGATCGACCGCGTAACGCGCAAGCTCGTCGAGCTTGGTCTCGACCCAGCCAATGACGCGGTTGAGCCAACCGTCGATGACCGGGTGTGCAGCGCAGACCAGCATCGGCGGCACGAACTTGTCATCGAACAGGATGTTCTTGTCGCGCACTTCCAGAATGCGCGCGATGCCGAGGCCCATGTATCCGGGCTTGCTGGTCTTGCGCAGCTCGAACGACAACCGCGGATAGGCGATGTCGATCTCCTCCTCTATGCGCAGCGCCGAGGTCGAGTCGATGAAGGTCTCCGACGTGCGAACATAGCGACTGGCGCTGTCGGTGCGGTCCTCATCGACCTCGCGGGTATTTGGCGCCGCGACCGGCATCATCAGCCAGACGATCTGGCCCGCGGCCGTTTCCGGCACTTCGATCGCTTCCGGGATCGGGCTATCGGCGGGAATATCGAACGGCGTTCCGTCCGGCATGACGCCGGACGCATTGCGCACCGCGAACTTGCTCTGTTCGGTAAGATCCTTGTCAATCTCGAGCTGGGCAAAGCCCCAAGGGTACGGCGTGGTGTAGCGAACGCGCTTTTCCAGCAAATGTTCGATGTAGCGGTCGTTCTGCTGCAAATGATGCGGTCGCAGAAACAGACCTTCCGACCAGAAAACCTTGCTGTACCAAGACATTCCTGCATCCACTTAACAAATTGTCGGCGACCGCACGGCCGCCGGTAGTTCACTTTGAATCAGCCTTATCGGCACGGTCGTAATAGTCGGCGAAATGCAACATAAAGATCTCGATTGGCGCGCTGCTGTCGCGGCCGAGATGCGCCTTCCAGCGCGTCAGGAATTCGTCCCAGAGCTTGCTCTTGTTCGTTCCGAACCAGGAGTTTGCACCGCGCTGAAGCTCGAGTTCGCGCGCCATCAGCGTGGGATCGATATCGGCGATCAGCTCGTGGACAGCGTGCTGCATCGCCATATACGTCCTCAATTGATGTGATTTGAGGTCGCCGAAGGCCTGCGCCAAGGCGCGTTGCGCGTCGAGGTAACTGCGCGTCCGCGGTCCGAAAAGAATGCGCAACGCCTCTTCCGAGGTCGGCGAGAACTTTAGCGGATTGTTCTCGATGGCCTGGACGGTGGTCTGACTGGTGCTGCGTGTCAGCTGCTTGGCCTGGGTTCGCGCCTGCAGCAGCGCCATCAGATTATCCACGGTCATGCGCAAGATGATGCCAAGCTGTTCGGCGAGCTCAGCATCGGTCTGGTGCGCAAAGAAATTGTCCGGCAATCCGGCAGCGCGCGCGACCATCCGCGTGAACTCGACACCGCCGGTTGCCATGGCGGTGACGGGTTCCTCCGCTGGCGCCTGCGGCGGGCGGGGCGTCTCGGCGCGCTGCCGCGATTGCGGCGGCTGGGCAGCCGCTGGCTCATCATCGGTCCAAACGGACGGCCGGCGCGGGGTCGGCACGGCGGGCGGACGCTCGACTTGGGGGCTCGGGACGGCGACCGGACCGGCTGCCCAACTCATGTCATCCTGCCCGGAGGGCTGGTAAGAAGACATCGGCGACGAACGTCGAACAGGATCGACGCCCGGCGCCGGGACGCTGGCCGCCCAATCCAGAAATTCCGGATTCACGGGCCGTGCAGCCTCACGCGGCTTCTTCAACTGCTGCGGGTCGATCGGCGGCGGTACGTCCCGATCGGCGGTCCAGAGCTCCCCGTAATCGGCATATTGCTGGACGAGAGGTTCGTGGTGCTGCGCCTCCTGGTTTGGGGCGCGCCCGCCGGCCTCATCCTCGAGCGAAACTGCGATGATGTAATGGCCGATCGTGAGCCGGTCACCGTCGCGCAGGCGGTGCGGCCCCCGCAGCCGCTGGTCGGCGCCATTGAGAAAAGTGCCGTTCGTCGAGACGTCGTGCAGCCAATAGCCGCCGTCGCGAAAGTGCACCTCGCAATGCTTTCCGGAAATCATCCGCGCCGGATCCGGCAGCGTCCAGTCGAGGTGACGGTCCCGGCCAATATCGACCGAACGCCTGCCGGTGACCGTAAATGATACAGGTCCGCCATCCGGAAGGTTCGGTTCGTTCTCGATATTAAAGCGAAGCACCATCGCATCGTCTCGTCAGCGTGGAGGGCGCGGTTCGCCGCGTGCTAATTGAATACCATCCTTCAGGCATGTCGTCATTATTCGGTCCCGGGCGTCACGGGGAAGCCGGCAAAGGCCGATCAGCAGGGCAGCCCGCACCGCCCGCGCTGCTTGATCGGGCTTGGCTTCAACCGGTGCAAATTCCGCGGGAACCACGCTTCCTCCAGACCAGCCGGCCGCCAGCGCGAGCCATGTTGCCGGCTGCTCGGGGTCGTTGGCATTGCCGACGGCCAGCGCCTTGTTCCGGGATTGCTCATCCGATTGGTGGACCCAGGTCTCGGCGAAATTCAGCGACCTGCTGTCGTTGGCGTCGAAATGGTCGAACATCCGTCGCAGCGAGCGGCACCCCCACGCGACGGCCACGCGCCGGGGGAGCAGGTAGGCGCAGAAGGATACGGCCTGGTGCCAGTTGCGCGCGTCGGCGGCCTCCTGGAGGAAATCCAGCGACGGCTTGTCGGCGTCGGCCTTGCCAATATCATGGCGCGCCATGGGAAAGGCTTGAAGCAGATCCTGAACCGTACCGAACCGAACCTGACCCATAACCATCAGCCGACAAGGGTTGGAGTGCCGTGGGCGGCCAGCGGACCGCCGGCGGATAGTGCCATGGCGGCCTGCGCCGTCATGGCGATCGTCGGCGCGTTAATGATGATGCCTCCCGGGGTCAGGATAATCTGGCTGGGACCCACCTGCAGGGTGATGTTGGCATTCGCCGTCAGCGTGATGCTGAGGCCTGCATTGACAGACTGGTCCATGGCCAGCGTGATGTGCTGACCGCCCAATTCGATATCGAGCTTGTCATTGCCGTTCTTGAGCGTTGTCTTGCGGGTGTCACCGCCAAATGCAGCTTCGCCGATGGTCCGAGTTTCGGTGTCGCGGACCGTCACGTCATGGTCCTTCTCGGCATGCACTGTGATCTTCTCGGATCCCTTCTTGTCCTCGAAGCTCCACTCGTTGAAGCCGCCGCCACCTTTGGTGGAGTCCGATTTCAAGCCGCCAATCGTCTTTTTCGACGGCAGATCGTAAGGCAGCTTGTATTCGTCATTGTACACGGTGCCAATCACCAGGGGCCGGTCCGGATCCCCTTCCAGGAACTCGACAACGACTTCCTGTCCGACACGCGGAATGATCTGACCGCCCCAGCGCTTGCCGGACCAAACCTGCGCCACGCGCAACCGGCACGACCGCTTCTTCTTGCGATCCCAGAAAAAGCGGACATAGATTTCGCCGAGCGACTCGACGTCGATTTCCTCGCTCGAATTGTCGTCCTTGGTCACCACTTTGGCGGTCTGGACGCCGTTGATCCTTGGCTTCGGTGTCATCATCAGCGCCCGAAACGGCCGATCGCTCGGCAGAAACTCGTAGCTGCCGAAATAGACGTGTTGCCCGGCGTCGCTGGGACCGCCGGTGCGATAGGATTCGACCGAGAAAGAATGCGTGGATCGCACCACGAGATAGTCGATGTTCTGCGAATCCTTGGAATGCTTTTCGAGCTTCGTCAGCCCGCCGGGGAACAGGTTGACGGCGTCGCCGTTGCCGCGGCGCCGACGGTCCATCGCCTGCTCGGCCTGGAGCTGGATCTTCGCGTAGCGCTCGCCGTCCGATTTTTCCTTGAACTTGCCGGGATAGTCGTAAAACTCCATCTCCGACCGGGTGTAATGCTCGGTGCCCTTGGCGTCGCTGATCATCTTCGCGTTGGGCTTCTGATAGTTGTAATCGTTGAGTTCGATTTTGCCGGTGCGAAACCGGCGCTCCGAAACCCATTCGTAGATGTGCTGCTCGCCGCGACGGTCGGCTCCCGTCAGCGGGATGTAGGGAATCGTGGCAAGACCGCTGATCGGGCTGTGCGACGATTTGGAGTCCGCCAGCACGAGCGTGTGCTTGCCGCCCTCATGCTTGAAGAAATAGTAGATGCCGTGCTGCTCCATCAGCCGGCAGACGAAGTTCAGGTCAGTTTCGCGATATTGAACGCAATATTCGAGCTTCGGACAGGAGCCCTCTTCGGTCAGCTTGGATTCATAATCGGTGAAGCCGCGTTCGTTGAAGACCTCCTTGATGATGTCGGGCGCCTTCTTGTCCTGGAAAATCCGGCAATCGGTGGTGCGCGACAACAGCCATAACCAGGGTCTCAGCACGATCCGATAGCTGAAATAGTCGTTCTTCACCCCGAGCCACTGGGCCTCGGTCAAAATGCCGCTGAACTCGCGCTCCTTCTCATGCAGCTTTATCTTCAACGTGCACTGCTGACCGATCGCGCGATCGAAGTCGAGGTCGGCATCTTCGCTGAGACACTCGATACGGTATTCGAACAGTTCGCTGAGACCTTCCGAGCCCTCGAATCCGGCAAAAACCAGAACGTCCTTGCCGAGAGGGGTCTTGAGTTCGCACAGACGGGTATCCTGACTAAGCTGGCCCATGTGGGCTTAAACTCCCTCCTCCGATCGAATGACCCGCCGCGCAGAGCTGGTCAAACGCAATGCAACAACCACGGGAATCCTAGGCGCGCTTGCTGCGCCGGCAGGTCCGCCCCGGCACAGGTCTTCTCGCGCGTCCACCAGGATAGCCCAAAGGGCCACCCCCGCTATCAGGTAGTCGGCTACAAGCGCTTGCCGGTTCACGCAGAAATGGCATGATCTTCGGGAATGAACCAAGATCGGAAGGCGCCTCACTCACAGGAGATGATCGGATCATGATCCACTACCTGATGCGCAAGTCGTCGTTGGCAGGCAGCGGCACGTGACCGAGCAGATGGATGGGCCCTTGCATGCTTGATCTGGCTTTACTGACGCAGCCCATTGCCGCTGACGATCCCTGCGGGCCGGATCTCGACGCCATAGGGGACGTCGAATATCTCAACTTCTTCGCAGGTGCGGAATCTCTCCTCCCGATGTCGTTCTTCGAGGTCGTCAACGCCAATGGAGAGCGTGGGCGCTTCGATCCAAAGGCGGTCGATTTTGCCGGGCAATTTGCCGCCGCGGAGCCGCTTCTTGCGCGCACCCGCGACCTCCGCCTGAACTTGCTGCTTGCCAAATTTGCCGTCCTCAACCGCGATCTGGACGGCTTTCTCTGCTGTCTGAAGGCAACCCACTTGCTACTTAACGAGCATTGGGAAGCGGTACATCCCAGAGACGAGGACGGCGACTACGCGCTTCGCGCCGTCACGGTCGAATCGATCGACGTCTTCCCGACGGTCATCAACCCGCTGCAGTTCCTTCCCCTGATCGAGAACCGCAGACACGGCACCCTCAACTACCGGGCCTATCAAGTTGCAATGGGCGAAATTCCCGCGGGCGGCGCCGACGCCGACGCGCCCGATCTTGCAACCATCGAGCGTATCGTCGGCGAGGCGGATCTCGATACGCTCAAGGCAACCAGCGCCCGATGTTCCGCAGTCGCTGCCGAAATCGCGGGTATCAAGGAGGCCTGGCACGAAAAGTTGAACGGGGGGCCTTCCATCAGCTTGGACAGGGTCTCCGGCTTGGCGAATGGCATGGCGGCTTGGCTTGCAGGTCTGGTCGCGTTGCGCGATCCGGCGGCGGCAGTTGCGGCAGGCGCGGAGAGCGTCGAAGCTGTGGAGGCACAGGCGCCGCTAGCCACGACCGGGGAGTTGGCTTCTTCCGCCCAGGCCTCCGCAGCGCTTGCGACGGTGGCCGACTATCTTGCCCGGATGGAACCATCCAACCCGGCGCTGCTCCTCGTGCGTCAGGCACAGGAGATGGTCGGCAAATCATTTATCGAGGTTATGCGGATGCTCGTGCCCTCGCACGTGGAGATCGCTGCGATCAACATCGGGCGCGACAAGGTCTTCGACTTGCCGATCGAACGGATGGCGGAACTGGCCATCCCGCTCTCGACGAGCGCCGATAACAACGATCAAGACGTTGTATTTTCAGTAGAAAATCGAGCGCAGGCCTTGGGCCTGCTGGCAAGGGTGGCGTCGTTCTTCCGAAGCGCCGAGCCTTCCAGCCCCATCCCGTTTTTGCTCGATCGCGCGCGCGACCTCGCGCAACGTGATTTCCTCAGCCTTTTGAATGATGTTTTGCCGGAGGGAACGCTTAAAACAATCGACAGATCACATTGAACCGAGTTTTCGCCCGAGGGCACTAATCTGACACGAGACTGTTTGCCGACCACAACTCAAAGCGCCCTCGTCGATCCCGTGTCGGCGTCTAACGCGATTTCGTAGTGAGGACACCATGGCTACAGACAGCGGTCAAAAATTCATTCGCCGAAACCGCGCACCGCGCGTTCACATCACATACGAAGATCCGTACGACGCGGAGCGGCTGATAGAATTGCCGTTCGTCATGGGCGTCCTATCCGACCTCTCCGGCAACAACCCCGGCGTCGAGAAAACGAAGGTCGAAGAACGCAAATTCCTCGAATTCGACATGGACAATTTCGACAACCGCATGGCCGCGATCCAGCCCGGCGTGACGGCACGCGTCGCCAATCGTCTCACCGATGGGGCGGACGAAAAGCTCTCGGTCAACCTGCGCTTCAACAAGATCTCCGACTTCACGCCGGTGGCAGTCGCCCGTCAGGTGCCGGCTACTGCCAAGCTGCTCGAGGCGCGCGAACAGCTCGCCAACCTGCTGCGCTACATGGATGGCAAGGTGGCCGCCGAGGACCAGTTGAAGAAACTTCTCGCCGACCCTCAACTGATGGCCGCGTTGCGGGAGCGCGCGAGTCAACCTAACGAACCCGGCACCGAGAGCTAAGGGAAGGAATGGGGACCATGGCAAAAGAAGCGGCTCATAAGGAAACCACCACCCAGGTCAGCACCGTCGAGGCTGACGAGTTTTCCGCTCTCTTGAAGCAAAGCTTCAAGCCGCGCACTGAACGTGCCGCGACCGAAGTCGAAAATGCGGTGTCCACGCTCGTGCAGGAAGCGCTGAAGGACACGAGCGTCATCAAATCGGACGTGCTCGACACCATCGAGGAGATGATCGCGCGGATCGACCAGAAGCTGACCGCGCAGATGAACGAGATCCTCCACGCCCCCGAGTTCCAGGCGATCGAAAGTGCCTGGCGCGGCCTCCACTACCTCGTCTTCAATTCGGAGACCGACGCCAACCTCAAGATCCGGGTGATGAACGTCTCGAAGACCGAGCTGTATCGGAATCTGCGGCTTTACCCCGATGCGCGCTGGGACCAGAGTCCGCTGTTCAAGCAGATCTACGAGTACGAATTCGGCCAATTGGGCGGCGAGCCGTTCGGCTGCCTGATCGGCGACTATTATTTCAGCCACCTGCCCACCGACGTGCAGTTGCTGCGCGATCTCAGCAAGATCGCAGGCGCCGCTCACGCGCCCTTCTTCAGCGGCGCCGAGCCGACGCTGATGGGAATGGATTCATGGACCGAGCTGTCCAACCCGCGCGACATCGGCAAGGTGTTCGACACGCCGGAATATGCCGCCTGGAAGGGACTGCGCGATCAGGACGACTCGCGCTATCTCGGTCTGTGCATGCCGCGTGCCCTCGGTCGCCTCCCCTACGGGGCGAAATCAGAGCCCGTGGAGGAGTTCGCCTTCGAGGAGGAGACGGACGGGCACACCGGCGACAAATACGGCTGGATCAACGCCGCCTATGCGATGGCCGTCAATATCAATCGCGCCTTTAAAGAATTCGGCTGGTGCACACGCATCCGCGGCGTGCAGTCCGGTGGCGAAGTCATCAACCTGCCGACGCACACGTTCCCCACCGACGATGGCGGCGTCGACCTGAAATGCCCGACCGAGATCGCCATCAGCGATCGCCGCGAGCACGAACTTGCAAAGGCGGGCCTCATCCCGCTGATCCATCGCAAGAACACCGACAAGGCGGCGTTCATCGGCGCTCAGTCACTCTATAAGCCAAAGAAGTATTTCGGCGAGAAAGGCGTGGATGCCACCGCGTCTGATAACCTGTCGTCACGACTGCCCTACATGTTCGCTGTGTCTCGCTTTGCGCACTATCTGAAGTGCATGGTTCGCGACAAGATCGGATCCATGAAGGAGAAGGATGAGCTGACGGTCTGGCTGCAGACCTGGATCAACGAGTACGTTGATGCCAACCCAGCCCTGTCGTCAGAAGCTCAGAAGGCGCGCAAGCCGCTAGCCGCTGCGAAGGTAGAGGTCATAGCAAACGAGGAGAACCCGGGATATTACAACGCGCGCTTCTTTCTTCGTCCACACTTTCAGTTGGAGGCGATGGACGTCGGCCTCAGTCTGGTTTCGCGCCTGCCAGGCCCCGGATCCTGACGCCGCAGCATCGCAACCGTAAACATGCAGAATTTTGAAAGGACTATGCTATGGCTGTCGATATTTTCCTGAAACTCGATCCGATCAAGGGCGAGTCGCTGGACGACAAGCACAAGGACGAAATCGATATCTTGAGCTGGTCGTTCGGCGAGAGCCAGACCGGCTCCTTCCACAGCGGCTCCGGCGGCGGCGCCGGCAAGGTCAGCATTCAGGATCTCCACTTCACCCACTTCGTCGACAAGGCCACGCCGGAACTTTTCAAGGTCTGCGCCAACGGCAAGCACATCGACACGGCGATCCTGACTGTCCGCAAGGCCGGAGAACATCCGCTGGAATATCTCAAGATCGAGATGAAACACGTCATGGTCAGCAGCGTATCGACGGGCGGATCGCACGGCGAAGAGCGCCTCACCGAAAACGTCAGCCTGAACTTCGCGAAGGTCAAGATGACCTACAAGACCCAGACGGAAAAAGGCGGCGCTGGAGCTTCGCCGACGTTCGGCTGGGACGTTCCTGCCAACAAGGAATGGGCCTGATTTTCGGCCCCTTGCTTGGCGCCGGTTGCGAACAGCGCAAACCGGCGCCAAGCGTTGCAATTTTGATCGTACCTTTCGGTCGGCCGTCGTGAGCCGACCGCCTGCTGAGGCGGCCTCGGAGATCGACTAGCGCCCTACCGAATTGCGTGCGAGCCAGGCGTCATGGGGACCGTAAATGACCATTGCACCAAAGAGGGATCGACTCTCTCCTCCATTGATGCTGGCCTTTCGCTCGGCCCATGAAGCGCGCGATGCGCGCAAGAAGATCAATCTGCGCGACGAGTTCGGTGAGCGGGTCATTGCCGGGCGTCGCAGCACGGGTCGCTTTCCGATCTCGGAAACGCTGCTCCGGCGCGAGGTCTCCCATGACCTCGAAACCCTCCTCAATACCATTGCTCTGGAATCGACCCTGGACCTGATCGGCCGGGATTGCGTGCGGACATCGATCCTGAACTACGGCTTCCCCGATATCGCCCATCGATCGATCGACGAGGTCACCGACGACGAACTCACCGACGCGCTACGCGCAACGCTGACAACTTATGAACCGAGGCTCGACCGCAAGACGATCCGGGTCCGCCGCGACGGCTCGGTCGGCCCCGAACAACTCAAGCTGCGCTTCATCGTTCACGCAGACCTGAAGACCGAGCCGCTCAACGTCCCCGTGGAATTCGTCGCCGACGTCGATCTCGACAGCGGCGACATTCAAATCAACCGACTTTAACATGAATCGCGAATTCCTGGATTTCTATAACCGCGAACTGTCACTGCTGTACGAGCAGGCAGGCGATTTCGCCGAAGAATATCCTGGCATCGCAGAGCGCCTCGGCGGCCTCGTTCGGGAGCGGTCGGATCCGATGATCACGGGGCTGCTCGAAGGCGCCGCATTTCTCGCCGCCCGCGTTCAGCTCAAACTCAAACACGAATTCCCGGAATTCACTGCCAATCTGCTTGAGCAGCTGGTTCCAAACTACCTTGCCCCTACCCCGTCGGCCATGCTGGTCACGGCACGACCGCCCTATGCCGATCCGGCGCTGCGCGACGGCAAGAAGATCGCACGCGGCGCCTATTTCGACGCCACCTACCGCGAACGAGAGCGAAGTCTTTCCTGCCGATTCCGACTTTGCCGCGATATCGCGCTCTGGCCGTTTGATGTCACCGGCGCAGAGTATTTCTCAACGGCAGGCGCGCTGCAGGCGCTTGGGATCTCGGTCGGCAGCGACGTCATCGCTGGACTGAAGCTGTCACTGACGCATCGTACTGCGGCCCGGCTCGATGAGGAACCGCCGGACGCAGAGGCCCGGACCAAGCCGGAAACCTGGTTTGCCGGCTGCCGCGTGAGCGAACTCCCGATCTATCTGTCCGGCGCGGAATCCGACGCCATCGCGCTTTACGAGCAGTTGATCTCGAATTGCAAGGGCGTCTACTTCCGCCATCTTGACGACTTCGGCGACCCGGTGGCCACCCGCGCACCCGACGACTGCGTGCAGCAAATTGGCTTCGAAGAGAACGAGCTGCTCTTTCCCAACGACAATCGGGTCTTTCGCGGCTCGGAGCTGCTGCGCGAATATTTCATGTTCCCTCGCAAGTTCCTCGGTATCAACCTGACTGGACTCCGCAGCGTGATGCCACGGCTGCGCAGCAAATCGGTCGACATCGTCTTTGCCTTCGATGAACACAATTCACGGCTTGCCGCTGCGGTGCGTCCGGATATCTTCAAGCTCTATACGGCGCCGGCGATAAACCTGTTCGAGAAGACGAGCGATCGCATCGTCGTCAAGTCGAATACGCACGAGTACCATGTCGTGCCGGATCGCAGCCGCTATCTGGAATACGAGCCGCACCAAGTGCTCGAAGTCTACGCCCACTTTCCGGCAGAAAAGGACAAGCGGCCGGTGCGCCCGCTGTATTCGGCGGCCGTCGACCGGACCAGCGGATCGGTCGAAGGGCTTTATTTCACTGTGCGCCGGTTGCCTCGGCGCCGCACCGTCGAAGAGAAGACGTACGGCGCATCCTCCGACTACACGGGGACGGACATGTTCCTGTCACTGCTCGAGCCCGGTGAACTGAGTGGTGAAGGCTCGGTCGCCGAGCTCAGCGTTCGGGCGTTGTGCTCCAATCGCCATTTGACCGAGCATTTGCCGGTCGGCCAGGGCGGCGCCGATTTCCGCCTGCTGGACGATACCTCCCTCGATCTCATGTGCGTCGCGGGTCCCACCCCGCCGCGCGAGCCGGTGGTCGCCCAGTTGCGCAGCCGGAGCGAGATCGCCAACAGCGGGCTTGTCAGCTGGCGGCTGATCAACATGCTGAGCCTGAACTATCTTGGCCTCGTCGAACGCGGTGGCGGCAAGAACGCCGGAGCGCTGCGCGAAATGCTGTCCTTATTCGCCGACCAGTTTGATGACGCCACAGAACGCAAGATCCGCGGTGTGCGAAGCATTGAAAGCCGGCCCGTGGTGCGGCGGGTGCGTGAGCGCACGGGCAGCGGCGCAGCGCGCGGGCTGGAGATCACCGTCACTCTCGACGAGAAAGCATTCGAAGGCAGCGGCGTGTTCTTGCTCGGCGCCGTGCTGGAGCGCTTCTTCGCCGATTATTCGGGCTTCAATACCTTCACACAGACGGTCATCTCGACGCCGGAGCGCGGCGAGATCATGCGGTGGCCGCCGCGCATGGGCACGCGGAGACCGTTGTGACGCTGACCGAGCAGATGAAGGCCGAACCCTGGAGGTTCGATTTTTTCAATACGTTGCGCCAGCTCGAGCGGGCCAATCCGGGTCGGCCGCGGATCGGCGACAGTGCCACACGCCGCGACGAATATGTCGACCTCGGCCAAGCGCCCTATCTGGAGTTCCCCGCCTCCAACCTCGCGGCGGTCGACGACCAGTCTGGCCGGCTCAGAATACTCGTCAAATTTCTCGGCCTTCTAGGACCACAGGGCGCGCTGCCGCTTGCCACCACCGATGAAAGCCTGGGTTGGTGGCTGATGCGGGATGACGCATTCCCGCGCTTCCTCGACCTGCTCAACGGACGCTTCCTGCAACTCTTCTTTCGCGCCTGGGCTGACGCGCGGCCGATCGCCCAGCATGATCGACCAGCGGAGGATCGCTTCATCGCCTATGTCGGCTCCTTCGCTGGCCTCGGCTCCGACGTGTTCGCCGATCGAGACACCGTACCGGACATGGCGAAGCTCAGCTTCGCTGGCCTGATCGCCCCGAGGGCCAAGTGTGCGTCACGGCTGACGCGGTTCCTGCAGGGGTTGTTCGACGTCAAGGTCGAGATCGACGAATTTGTCGGCACCTGGCTCTCGTTCGACCCGAGTCATTGCAGCCGCCTTGGCGGGACGCATGCCAGAATCGGCCGGGACGCTCTTCTGGGCTCACGCGTCTTCAGCGTCGAGGACAAGATCAGGGTTCGAGTCTTCGTCAAGAATTTTACTCAATACGAGCAGTTCCTGCCGACCGAAACACCCAATTTGTCGGAGCCACTGGCAGATGCCTTGTTCTTCTACATTGGCGATGAATTGGAATGGGAGGTGGAACTCGCAATTCCTGCGGGAGAGGTCATCCCGGTCAGGCTCGGACAAAGCGGACGGCTTGGTTGGACCACCTGGGTTTCTCCGAACTGGACCTCGACGGAAGAATTTCGCCGCGATGCCCGCTTCCAGCTCGGCGAGCGCCTGAGGGCCCGTCGGGCCGCCGCGGTCGATGCGGCCGCGATTTGAACCTATCCACCGCGCCGATCGCCATAACACTAGGGATTTGACGTATTTTCCGCTTGGTGCCGGGCACCGCGGAGGAATTAAGCAGGAGGGCCGCCGTGACAGACATCAGCCTTGAAGCTGTAACGGGCAAGCTGAACCGGGCCGGCTATGATGCCTTCATACAGGCGCTGCGCCATGCCAAGAGCGCGGGTAACCGCAATGTGGAGCTTGCGCACTGGCTGTTTCATATCCTGCAGCAGGAGCGCACGGACCTCAGCCTTTCGGTGGATCACTACAAGCTCGACCGGGCACGCTTGTTGTCGGATCTTGCCGGAGTCATCAATGGATTTCGCAAGAACGAAACCGACATGCCGGGTGTCGCTAATGCGGTCATCGATCTCCTCGATCGGGGCTGGCACTATGCGACGCTCTTCTTCGGCGAAACTCAGATCCGCACCGGCCATCTGCTGGTGGCAGGTCTGAAGTCGAACGATGTCCGTCGTGCCCTGAACAACCTCTCGCAGGAATTCGCAAAGGTCAACGTCGAGGCACTGGCCGCGGAGCGCCGCGCTATCTGGGCCGGCTCCGATGAGGAGACCATGCGGCCGATGGACGGCTCGGGACTGGTCGGTGCCGGTACGGCGGGTGCGGACCAAACAGGCCCCAAGGGAACGACAGCGCTCGACCGCTTCTCCCAGAATCTCACCGCCAAGGCCAAATCGGGCCAGATGGATCCGATCCTCGGCCGGGACGAAGAAATCCGCCAATTGATCGACGTGCTGATGCGCCGGCGGCAGAACAATCCAATCCTCACCGGCGAGGCCGGCGTCGGCAAGACCGCCGTGGTCGAGGGCTTCGCGCAGCGTATCGCCGCTGGCGATGTACCGCCGCCGCTGCGCAATGTAACTCTCTGCGCCCTAGACATCGGCCTGATGCAGGCTGGCGCTTCGATGAAGGGCGAGTTCGAACAGCGCTTGCGCTCTGTGATCGACGAGGTCCAGAACTCGCCCACTCCCATCATCCTGTTCATCGACGAAGCCCATACACTGATAGGCGCCGGAGGCGCGGCCGGCACGGGGGACGCGGCCAATCTGCTAAAACCTCCCCTCGCCCGTGGCACGCTGCGTACGATCGCCGCCACCACATGGGCGGAATATCGCCAGCATATCGAGAAAGACCCGGCGCTGACACGACGCTTTCAGCCGATCCAGATCGACGAACCCGATGTGGAAACCTGTTGCATCATGCTTCGCGGACTTCTTGGTCCGATGGAAAAGCACCATGGCGTTCGTATCTCGGATGCCGCGATCACCGCCGCAGTCAACCTATCCCACCGCTACATTCCCTCCCGGCAATTGCCGGACAAGGCGGTCAGCTTGCTTGACACCGCTTCGGCACGCGTGGCCATCAGCCAAAGCGCGACGCCGGCTCTCATCGAAGATGCGCGCGTCGCAATTACCGCTCGTCAAGCTGAGCGATCAGCGCTCGTCAGCGACGGCGATCTTGGAATCGAGGATAGTGATCGCATCGCGGCCATCGACAGCGACATCGGGACATTGGAATCCAAGCTGGCAAATCTCGAAGCGGACTGGGCTGCCGAGCAGAAGCTCGTCGCGGACATCCGCAGCATTCGTGAAATCCTGTCCGGCCCCAAGGAATGCGAGGACCCGGCAACAAGGCGCCTCGAGCTGCGTGACAAGTTCAACACGCTCGAAGGCATCAATCCGGAAAAGCGGATGGTCTACGCCCATGTGGATCAGCAATCGGTGGCGTCCGTCGTGTCCGACTGGACCGGCATCCCGGTCGGCCGGATGATGCGGGACGAGATCGAAACCGTGCTGAAGCTGCCGGAGATTCTCAACCGCCGCGTCGTCGGCCAGTCCCATGGGTTGACGATGATCGCCAAGCGAATCGAAACCAGCCGCGCCAAACTGGACAACCCGTCGAAGCCGATCGGAGTGTTCATGCTGGCCGGGCCGTCCGGCGTGGGCAAGACTGAAACCGCCTTGGCGCTCGCCGAGACCCTCTACGGCGGCGAGCAGAACATGATCACGATCAACATGTCGGAGTTTCAGGAAGCGCACACCGTTTCGACCTTGAAGGGGGCACCTCCCGGCTATGTCGGCTATGGCGAAGGTGGTCGCCTGACTGAGGCCGTGCGGCGCAAGCCCTACAGCGTCATCCTGCTCGACGAGGTGGAAAAGGCCCATCCCGACGTCCATGAGATATTCTTTCAGGTGTTCGACAAGGGAACCATGGAGGACGGCAACGGTCGGCGGATCGACTTCAAGAACACCTTGATCATTTTGACGACCAACGTCGGCACTGATCTGATCATGGGCCTCTCGCGCGATCCCAAGTATCGCAACGAGCCGGAAGAGCTCGCCAAGATGCTGAGACCGGAATTGCTGAAAGTGTTTCCGGCGGCGCTGCTTGGACGCATCGTCTCGATACCGTACTTCCCGCTATCCGACGAGATGCTCGCAGGGATCGTTCGGTTGCAGCTCGACCGGATCGGACGACGCCTCCGCGACAATCACAACGCGTCCTTCGGCTACGATGACGCGGTCGTAGAGCACATCGTGTCGCGTTGCAACGATCCGGATTCCGGCGGGCGCATGATCGACAACATCATCACCAACACCCTGCTCCCGGAGCTGTCGCGCCAATTCCTCAGCAAGTCGCTTGCCAAGGAAGAAGTCAAGCAAGCGCGGGTCTCGATCGAGAACGACAAGTTCGCATATTCGTGGAATTGAGGACGATGAACATTCAAACCGAGCATCGCCAGGCGAGCACCGGTCCCACGCCATACGACGAGGTCTACTACCCCGGCCACGTCTACGGGCTCACTCATCCGAACCATCTTGCTACCATAGCTGCCGTTTACGGCATGCAGCCGGCACCCGTCGAGCGTTGCCGGGTGCTGGAGCTCGGCTGCGGCGTTGGCGGCAACCTGTTGCCGATGGCCTTTCAATATCCAGACAGCACGTTCGTCGGTGTCGACCTGAGCCGCGTGACGATCGAGCGTGGCCAGCAAAATGTCGCCACATTGGGCCTCAGCAATATCAAGCTCCTGCATTGCGATATCATGAATGTCGACGCAAGCTTCGGGCAATTCGACTACATCATCGCGCACGGCGTGTATTCCTGGGTGCCGCCGGCAGTGCGCGAGAAGATGATGACGATCTTCAAGCAGAACCTCGCGCCGCAGGGGGTCTGTTACGTCAGCTACAACGCGCACCCGTTCTCACATATGCGCGACATGGTGCGCGACATGATGCGGTATCACACCCGCCGCCTCACCAGCATGAAAGAAAAAGTAGGACAGGCCCGCGCAATCCTGAAGTTCTTGAGCGAGGGCTCGAAGGCCAGCTCGGTTCACGGTGCGGTTATGCGCGATCAGTACAACCGCGTCCTCAAGGCCCCCGACGAGCTGTTGTTTCATGACGATCTCGACGAAGGCGCCGAGGCCTTCCTGCTGCACGAAGTTGTCGAGCGCGCGGGCGTTCATGGTTTGCAATATCTCAGCGACGCCGATTTCTCGCGACGCTATCTGGCGGGCTATTCCGAGGAGGTGCGCGCGACGTTGCAACGCTTTCCGGACAGCGAGTTCATGGCGCGCGATCAGTATCAGGATTTCATCGACGGGAACGGCTTTCGCCGTACCTTGCTCTGCCACGACAACGTCTCGCTCTCCCGCCAGATCGACCTCGATTTCGTCACCCGGTTCCATTTGCTGAGCACGACGAGCCCGGTTGATCCGGACGCCAGCGTAACCGACGATTCAGCGATGGAATTCGAAAATGAGGACGGTAGCAGGATCACCGTGACCAATCCGCTCTTGAAGGCCGCGCACCTGTGTCTCGGCCGCGCCTGGCCTCGCGCGCTGTCATTTGACGAATTGCTCGATGGCGCCCGAGCGCTGCTTGGCGGCCGGCAGGCAGATGATGACCAAAAGGCGCTGACCGAGGCGATGTTCATCCTGGCTTGCAGCGGCGAAATTTCGTTCCTGCTGTCGCGTCCTTTCTTGTTGACGGAAGCGACCGAGCATCCGCAGGCCAGTCTGCTCGCGCGAAAACAAGCGCAAACAGGTCCGCTCGTCACCAACCTCCTCCACCAAACGGTGCAGTTGGAGGACGACCGAACCAGGGATTTCCTGCAATTGCTCGACGGTGCGCGGTCCATCGACCAGATCACGGCCGAAATGACCGAAAGATTCGGCCCAACCATCCGGATCGACCAGAAGGATAAAGCCGGGCAGCCCGCCGAGCCATTGCTGCTGTCAACGCAAGAAGGCGTTCGGCGCTCTCTTGCGGTGGTCGGCAAGCTGGGGTTGCTGGTCGCCTGATGCGTTCGAGTGCATGGGCTCCGTTGGCGATGAACGGCAGGAGTCGGAAGCTCCTTCTTGAAACGGACGCGGTCCCCGGTACTCTAGCCGTCGTGGGTATATTGCTGGCCGAGGAGCCATCCCGTGAGAATACCGCCGGGACCGCTGAGATAGACCGGATCAAAGCCGACGCCCGCGCGCAGCATCTTCCATTCATGCTCGCCGACCCAGGGAATCCCGGGATCGCCCTTCTGATACTGGGACAGCAGCGTTCGGGCGACCTCTGCGGCATTGGCGTAGATCGGCCCGTTGGCCCAGCGAGGGCGGGGCAGGCCTGTCATGCGGCAATAGAGCGCCGTGCAGACGTAGGCAGACGCCTCTTCCGCATTGGCATCAAGGCCGGTACGCAACAGATCGTATGCCGCATGCAGGCTCTCGTGGACGATATAGGCCTCGTCCAGCCGCCCCGTCGCCGACACGACCTCCAGCGTATTGGCCGCGACCGCCGTGCCGTCGGCTCGGGTTCGCGCGACATCGTTATATTGCGCGGCAACATCCGCGGCGAGATCGGTCGGAACCGCGACGGTGACCCGCCCCAGCCGGATCGCCCGGGCAACGTGATGAAACGTTTGCGGCGCAATCGTCACGTGGCTGCCGCGGATCGGAAACCGGAAGCGCATGCGTGCGACGGCCGGGCCATTGAGTACGTCTAATACCCTGCTGCGCAGCGACATTTGATCGTCCTCGCTGTTCACACTACCCCACGGATGGTGGTCGCCGTTTCCGATCGGCAGGTTCAAACAATCTCTGCATTAGCGCGACAAGGACTTCGAGTGATCCGGGCCGGGCACAGCATCATCGAGCGAGCCGGCATTGAACCCGGACCGCTCCCGGCCTGACCAATCAGAGACTAGTCTCGACTCGAGGGGACCTGCGATGACCACGAACCCGACGACGACCGACACTTTCCGCAAGATCGCGGCGCGGCTGACCATGTTTCGGCCGCAGATCGATCTGACGCAATACTTCGCCGGGCCCGACCCGAATGTCCGCCTCTATGGCGAAAAGCCCTACATCCGCCATCAGCTCGAGAAGTACGGCGTTGCGGCCGCGACGACCACGCTCGACGGGGTCACTTTTCTGCCGAAGAATTGGGACGAGCTGATCAGGCAGCTGCGTACTGCCAAGACACCGGACGGATTCGACGCTTTCGCCGAGGGACAAAGCCCGGAGAAGTCGTCGCATTGGGCGCTCGATCTATCGATGGCTGCGACGATCGGCAAGGGGTTTCGGGAGATCTGGCGTCCGACGCTGTCCGACAGACCACTCTCAACGCGGGACCTTCCGGGCCGGCACGGCTTCGGGCTTGGACGCGATCGCGGACAGTGGAGCGACGGCTACAGCTCACAATTCGGCAAGGACCCGCAGCCACAAGACATTACCTCGCTGCATTTCGCAGTGGCACCCGATCGGGTGAACGTTCACATCGACGAAACTGGCTTTGTGTTCGAGGGCGCGGACGGCGCACTCACAGTCGGGCCCAACTTCGCGCACCACGCTGGCAACGAACTGTGGTGGAAGAGCAACCCACATCCACATCTGCCGGATTGGGCAATCGAACATATTGACCTCATCCTGCCGAATAGCGCCAACGACTTTTCGCGCTTGGGACTCTCGGTCGATATGTACCGGCGCAAGGACTTGCGCGTCAGGGTCACCGGCTCCTGCGGAATTTTCGGCGGGTTCGAGTGCTCGGGAACGGTGAGCATCAGCGGGACGCACGATTTGCTCGGCTCGAAGCGCTAGCGCGCCCGCTGAAATGGATCTGGCTTCTCTACAAATCTCAAGCCCGAGGATCTGCAGAGATCACGGACCGACGGAGTCCATTCGACGCGATTCCGTTCGCATCATGGAAGGCGGCTAGATCGTCCCACCGCCGACGAAGATTTCGACGACCACGGCTCGATTGGCGGCCCTGTTGATCACGGTCGTATTGTCCTTCAGATACTCGTAGTGTGGAGCGGGCTTGACGGAGAAGACACGTGAGCGAGCGCTGGGGCCGAACAGGTGAAAGACATTCCTGGCCCGACCTGTGCGCAGGAAGGTGTTGTTCCGTTCGCCGCCGGTGCTGTCACTGTATCCGACGATCTGGAACTGCAGCGACTTGTCAGTCTCGAATCGCATGAGCTGCGCTGCCAGCAGCGGATCGCGCTTGGCGATGGTCTTGAGATGTCGCCAGTCGACGCCGAAATCCCAGATGACGAGATATTGGCAGCTGCCGACCGGCGGGACCAGACTGACGTCCGCAGCGAGATGGCCGCCCTCGGTGCGGGACGTCGCAACTTCATTGGCCTGGTAGGGAAACACGTCGGCGCTGCGCACCTTGGCAAGCGCCGTGCACTGTCGTTCCGGAGCCCCCAAATTCGGCATCTGTTCAACCGGGCCCGGCGGCGTGTATTGAGGCAAGGGTTGCGGCGCGCGTCCCATGGCAATTTCTCCCGTTGCTGGCGTGGCTTGTCCAAAGCAGAGCACTGGAGAGAGCGCTGGCTCCCACCACGGTTTTGACTAGTAGTGACGTGAGCGGTCGGGGAAGTTCAAAGGCGAGGTGCTGGCCGCAATCACAACATCGCTGGCTTGGTCTGCAGATCGGGAGACGGCCCCTCGCCGTCGTTTGCCGCCTAGAACAGGGCGGGCTTCGACCTCCTGCCTCGGCTTCGGCCGCGCCATGCGGAACACGTCACGCAGCTTGACCTTTCCAGCGCGCCGCCGCGTCGGTACCTCGGGCACGCCGATGAAGCACGGGCTCAACTACAGGCGAGCTTACCGTTATCTCCCAACTTCGTTTATGTTGGAAACAGCTTGTCGCGAATGTAGCGTGAGGTTGGCGTCAGTTTGAGTCCTCGCGGCTTTCGCCATGCCGCCCTATCGATCTCCCTCTTGTCGCCGATCTTCAATGGACCCGAAGCCTTCTTGGTCAGGAAGATCGCGTCGCTCATCCTTCGGCCGGTCTGGCGATTCTTGCCATTCACTTCCTTCCACAGCCTCAACTCACCAAGCCTGAGTTTGGGCAACTCTTCCATGATCTCGCGACGGAGACATTTTCTCTCACTCTCGCCGGCTCGCCTGCGGCCGCCCGGAAACATCCAGCGCTTGTCGCGCCGCCGTCTGACCAGGAGCACCCTGCCCTTCCTTGCGACGACAAGTTTTGATGATTTCGCCATTCTCTATTCCGCCAGTTCGATCGCAACAGGTTGGTGATCCGAAGCGTCGGTCGCCTCGTTGACGTCGATGCTGCGAACGTGACTGATCAAATCTTCGGTTACGAAAATGAAGTCGCGACAGTCGGGCCCGTCGGCCCATTGCGCACGGTCGTAGATGCCGCAGGTCGGCACGCGCGGGCGGCCAGGACGATCGGCGGTCCATGCATCCCGATAATTCAGACCGGGACGGTCGGAACGGTCGATCAAGGCATGCTGGGGGTCTGTGACGTCAAAATTGAAATCGCCGCACATCAGGCTCGACGCAGCAACAATCTGGCTTTCATATGGCTCATCGTGCCGGGAGCCGGCCTGCCTGGGGCTCTCCGACGCGTCCTGTTGCAGATCCAGCAACCGCACGATCTGCGCCTCGCGTTGAGCGGCCGAATGAAACTCCAGATGCGTATTGACGATGCGGATCGCGCCAAACGAGGCCTGAACCGTCACCTCCAGCGCGTGACGGCGCATGCTGCGCACCCCGGCTGCGCCCGGCCACGGCAGCAGGTGATTGGCGATCTGCAACACCGGCAACCGCGACAGCGTCATGTTGCCGAAGCGGTGAAGGCTGCCGTCTCGATCTAGCGTTTCGATGGCCGGCCGGAATATGGCGGAGTAGCCGGGCAGCAGGGCTGCAAGCTGCGCGCTCTGGTCCGCGCCATCGCCGAGTCTCGAAAAATTGGCGCTCACTTCCTGGAAGCAGAACACGTCGGCGTCGAGCGTCTGCCGGGCGACAGCAACGATCCTCGACAGATCGGTGACGCCGTCGCAACCTCTTCCGCACTGTATGTTCCAGGTGACAAGCTTCATTACCGGATACCTGCCCGCATGAACGACTGAACGAACTGGCGCTGGAATAGCAGAAACGCGATCAGCAGCGGCGCCATCGTCATCACGGTCGCCGCCGTGATCACCGACCAATCCACGCCGGTCTCAGGGGCGCCGAACACGGCAAGACCCACCGTGAGCGGCCGCGCCTCCACCGAGTTCGTGACGATCAACGGCCACAGGAAGTTGTTCCAGTGATAGCTGACCGAGACGAGCCCGAAGGCGACATAGGTGGGGCGGGCCAGCGGGACATAGACCCGCCAAAGGATTCCGAGCGGGCCCGCTCCCTCGACGCGGGCGGCTTCGACCAACTCCTGAGGCACGCTCTTGAAGGTCTGCCGCAGCAGGAAGATGCCAAAGGCGCTCGCGAGATAGGGCAGCGCGATGGCGGGAATCGTGTCGAGCAATCCCAGCCTGGCGATCGCGCGGTAGTTCTCGACGATCAGGACGTCCGGCATGATCATCAGCTGGAGCAGCACCAGGGCGAAGGCGATGCCGCTGCCTCTGAACTTGAAGCGCGCAAAGGCATAGGCGGCCAGCGTCGACAGGATGAGCTGGCCGACCAGGATCAGCGTCACCAGCACGACCGTGTTGAGATAGTACCGGGCAAATGGCGCCTGCCTCCAGGCCCGGGCAAAATTCTCGAACGTCCAGGGGGCGGACAGGCTGAACGACGTGGCGTAGGCGGCCGGATGCAGCGCGCTCCAGAAGGCATAGGCCAATGGGGCCAGCCAGATCAGAGCCAGAAGCCATGCTGCGACGGCCTCGACGGGGTGGGTCCGGCCCCTCATTGGTAGTGGATCCTGCGATCGAGATAGCCGAACTTGAGCAGCGCGATCCCGCTCAGGAGCGTCAAAAGCACCACGGTGAGCGTTGCCGCATAGGAGGAATCCTGGAAGGTGAAGGCGACCTCATAGATGTAATAGAGCAGCAGCGTGCTGGCGTTGTTCGGACCGCCCTTGGTCATGATGACCAGATGATCCACCAGCTTGAACGAGTTGATGACCGCATTGATCACCACGAACAGCGTGGTCGGCATCAGCAGCGGGAACGTGATGCGGCGGAACGTGTACCATCGGCTTGCGCCTTCGATGGAGGCGGCTTCTTCGAGGTCCGGCGAGAGCTGCTGCAGCGCCGCCAGATAGAAGATCATGAAGAAGCCGGCTTCCTTCCAGATCACCATGACGATCAGGCAGCCCATCACCGTCGAGGGATCGCCGAGCCAGTTCCAGCCGGCGAGGCCGAAGAGACCGCGAAGCTGATCAAGCAGCCCATAATCCGGCGTGTAGAAGAACAGCCAGACGTTGGCGACGGCAATCATCGGCAGCACGGTCGGCGTGAAGTAGGCCAGTCGCAGAAAGCCGCGACCGCGCATGTTGCGATTGACCCAGACCGCCATCACCAGGGCCAGGGCAATCGAAGTCGGGATCGTGCCGAGTGCAAACCAGAAATTATTGCCCAGCGCCTTCCAGAAGATCGGATCAGCCGCCATGGCCCGATAGCTGTCGAGGCCGACGAAGGCTTCCGTGCCGTTCCGGCGCGTGATGAACAGCGAATGCCGGATCGTCGCCAGGATCGGAAAATGCGTGAACGCGATCAGCAGGACCGCGGCCGGCAACAGCAAAAGCCACGCATTCACGGCATTCCACCACGCCTGCGATCCGGCGCGGCGCGACACAATCGGCGATGAGGCGGCGTGGTCGGTCATTCGTGAGCCGGCGAGATGGCGGCGATCCGCCATCCCGCCACGTCCCTATTTGTAGGCCCGCAAGACGCGGTCGGACTGCGCTTGCGCGGCGGCCAGCGCCTCCTGCGGCTTCTGCGCGCCCGTGATCGCGGCCTGCACGGCATCACCGACGAACTTGTAGATGCGGCCGTTCTCGTGGACGGAGAGCTCCGGCACCGCATGCTCCAGCTGATCGCGCGCGACAATGGCCTGCGGAAAGCTCTTGGCGTAGGCCTCCATCGCCGGCGTCTTGTAGGCGGCCGGCGACACCGCCACGTAGCCGGTCTTCATGCTCCATTCCGCCGCACGTTCCGGAGCCGTCATCCATTGAACGAACTTGACCGCTGCCTTCTGCTGCTCGGGAGATGCGCTCTTGAAGATGTAGAAATTGCCGCCGCCGGTCGGCGATCCGCGCCGCTCCTTGGCCGGCAGCATGGCCACGCCGAACTGGAATTTCGCGGCATCCTTGACCGCCGTCAGATTGCCGGTGGTGTGCCACATCATCGCGGTCTTGCCTTCGAGGAAATCGGTGCGCAGCGTCGCCCAGTCGATGCTGCCGGCCGGTGCGACGTTGTGCTTGCGCGAGAGATCGACCCAGTACTCGAGGGCGGCAACGGTCTTCGGAGCGGTCAGATAGACCTCGTTGCCAGGCTCGTTCATCATCTTCTGGCCGTTCTCGATCGCCAGCGCCTGCAGCATCCAGTAGGCATAACCGGTCGAGGGAATTTCGACGCCCCAGCGCGTCGTGTTGGCGCCATCCTTCTTGACCAGCTTCTTCGACATCTCGACCATGTCGTCCCAGGACGCCGGCGCCTTCTCGGGATCGAGGCCGGCCTCCTTGAAAGCGTCCTTGTTCCAGTACAGCACGATGGTCGAACGCTGGAACGGCACGCTCCAGGTCTTGCCGTCGATCTGCCCGTTCGCCATGAACGCGGGATAGAACTCCTTGAACCAGGCCTTGTCGCTGACGAGGCCGTCAAACGGCACGATGGCGTTCTCGTCCATCAACGTGAACACGTCGGTCGACAGCAATACCGACAGTTGCGGCGGCTGCCCGCCCTTCATGGCGGTCATCGCCTTGGTCATCGTATCCGTGTAGTTGCCGGCATAGACCGCCGTCACCTTGATGTCCGGATTGTCCTTCTCGAAGCGCGAGACCATATCGTCTATGATCTTGGTGACGGGACCGCCGACCGCGACCGGATAGTACATCGTCAGATCCACCGCGGCGGCGGGACGTGCCCCCATCGAGAGCACGGCAAGTGCGGCTGCCATCAACATCGTTCGTCGCGCAAACATCTCTCTCTCCCTTGTTAACCGCCGACCACCTGAAACCGCCGCTGCTATCCGACGGATGTCGCCAGCCGGCCGTCCTGGACCGAAGCCTCCAATCGGCGTTCCGAAACCGGATCGAACCGATGCTCGTGTCCGGCCTCCCACGCCAGCCGGACATCCTCACCGGGCTGAACCTTGCTGAAACCATCTGATCGAACCGAGATCGGCTGACCATCGATCTCGCACAGCACGATGCTGTCGGCCCCGAGATGCTCGACAGCCTTGACCCGCGCAGCATGATCTCCGCCAGTCACGATGCGGATGTGCTCGGGCCGGATACCGATGAGATGATCGCCCTGACGCACCAGATTCATCGGCGGGGTGCCGATGAACCGCGCCGTGAACGCCGTTGCCGGTCGGTTATAGAGCTCTTCCGGTGAGCCGTTCTGCTCGATGCGGCCATCGCGCATCAACACGACGCGGTCCGCCATGGTCATGGCTTCCGTCTGATCGTGGGTCACATAGACCATGGTCATGCCGAGGCGTTGTTGCAGCGCGCGGATTTCCGTTCGCATTTCGTGCCGCAGCTTGGCGTCCAGATTGGACAGCGGCTCATCCATGAGGCAGACCCTCGCCTCCGCGATGATGGCGCGCCCCAGCGCGACGCGCTGGCGCTGGCCCCCGGACAATTGCGCCGGCTTGCGCTCAAGCAGATGCGCCAGACCGACGATGTCGGCGACGCGACGGAGCCGGGCGTCGCGCTCGGCGCGCGACACGCGCCGCACGCGCAGACCGAAGACGATGTTCTCGGCCACGCTCAAATGCGGAAACAGCGCATAGGATTGGAAGACCATGGAGATCTTCCGCTGCGCCGGCGTCAGGTGAGTGACGTCGACGCCGCCGATCGCGATCGCGCCGCCATCGGCATCCTCGAGGCCGGCGATCAGCCGCAGCGTGGTCGACTTGCCGCAGCCGGACGGTCCCAGCAGCACCAGCAGCGAGCCCTCGTCCGCGGTCAGGCTGACGTCATCGACGGCGCGCATCGCGCCCCAGGATTTCGAGACATGGCTCAGCGTGATCGCCGACATGGCCGGTTCGCTCTCAGCATGATGCGGCTACGCGCGCTGGCTGCGGCTCGCTCCAACGGAGCACCGCAAAGCCGGTCACCGCCGGCAGACCGGACCATTGCGTCCCTCCCTCGATCCCCGCGCATTCATCAGCGCGGCTGACTATTATGTTCATATGAACATAACATGACACCATGTGAAACAGAAAATTGCGTCTTGGTCGTTCAAATGATACTTTCGATAGAACGGAGGGCCCATGCTCAAAAGCGCCACGACACGTCAGGCCCACATACTGGAGATCGTGCGCGAGCAAGGCTTCGCCTCCATCGAGCAGCTTGCGGGGCGTTTCGACGTCACCCAGCAGACCATTCGCCGCCTTGTGAATGCGCTCTGCGATCAGGGACTGCTCCGGCGTGTGCATGGCGGCGTCAGCCTCCCCGTCCAGAACCAGAACCTCGCCTACGGCAGCAGGCACAGGTTGAACGCCGACGCCAAGCGGCGGATCGCGCACGCGACCGCCAAACTCATCCCCGACGGGACGTCGCTGATGATCGGGCTCGGCACCACGCCCGAATATGTGGCGCAGGCACTGTCCCGCCGACGGGACCTGCGGGTGATCACCAACAGCCTGAACGTCGCCGCGGCGTTCGCGCACAATCCCGAGGTGGAGATCAGCATCGCGGGCGGCACGCTGCGGCCACTCGACCGCGATATCATTGGCGAGGCCGCGGTACGCTTCTTCTCGGGCTTCCGCGCCGATTTCGGGATATTCGGCGTCGGCGGGATTGATCAGGACGGCACGCTGCTCGATTTCCATGTCGATGAAGTCAAAGCACGGCAATCCATCGCCGCCAACTCGCGAACAATCGTGCTCGTGGCCGACATCACCAAGTTTGGGCGCAATGCGACGGTTCGAGGCGGCCATCTCGACGACTGCCACCATCTCGTCATCGATGACCAATTGCCTGGAGCGTTTCAGCCGATCGCCGACGGGTATGGCGGTCTGATCCATACAGCCCGCGCCGCTCGCGCAGATTTCGAGCGTCTTGGCCACACCTAGAGCGGAATGGCTTTACGGCCGCAGATCCATATCGATCCGCACGAAGTCGCCGCGATAGGTGACTTCGCCGAGATAGATCACGGTGCGGTCCTGGGTCGTGAAGATACGGCGGACCTCGGCCACCGGCGAGTTCAGGGGGACGCGCAACAGCCGCGCCGCTTCGATATCCGCAGTACCAATCGTCAGGGTCTGGCGCGCGCTGGCGATGGCGGGATCCCTGAGATCGCTAAGGATCGGGATCACGGTCTCGTTGCGAAAGCGTTTCGGCGATCTGCGGAAGATCTTCTCGTCGAGATAGATGGAGATGACGCAGTATGGCTGCTTCTGTCGCGAATGCAGCCGACGCATGAAGACGTACTTTTCGGCCGGCTTGCCGTCCTCGGGAAGCAGCGGCGCATCGCTGCGGCTTTCAGAGATGTTGATGATCTCGGGCGAGGTGTCGCGGTACATGTCGGCGAGATCGGATAGCGTGGTCTCGACCTTGAGCCAGCGATCCTGCCGCACCGTCCCCGTGACGAAGGTGCCGCGGCCCTGCTGCGCCTCGATCACGCCGTCGCGGGCGAGCAGCTCGACCGCCTGTCTGATCGTGACGCGCGACACGCCGAATTCGGCCGCCAGCTCCTCGTTGGCCGGCAGACGAAACCCCTGGGCCCAGACGCCGCGCGCGATCCGCTGCCGGAAGATGTCGGCAATCTGCGCGTATTTCGGGACGTGACTGTCGGAACTCAACTCCATCTCGTCCTCACGAATTCAGGGCCGCGCCATCATGCCATGACCAGCGCGGCACCACGTTCGCCGATCATCAGACTGGTCGCATTTGTGTTGGCCGAGGTGATCTGCGGCATCACCGAGGCATCGATCACGCGCAGCCGCTCGACGCCGCGCACGCGCAGCTGCGGATCGAGCACGGCCTGCTCGTCCCGGCCCATCCGACAGGTCCCGACACAGTGAAACACCGTGCCGCCGGTGTTGCGCGCAAAATCCCACAGCCCGGCATCATCCCTCGCTGCCTCACCCGGCACCATCTCGATATCCCAGAGCGGACGAAACGCCTTCTGCTGATAGATCTCGCGCAGAATCTTCAGACCCGCAACGATGGTCTTGCGGTCGATCTCCTCGGCGAGATAGTTCGGGACGATCAGCGGCTGCTCGAACGGATCGGTCGAGCTGATCGCAAGCCGTCCACGTGACTTTCCATGGCACTGCCAGACCGAGGCGGTGAATCCGGAATAGCTGTGCAGGGGCTCGCCAGGCTTGTCGACCGAGAGCGGCATCACGTTGAACTGCACGTCGGGCCGGCCGCCGACGGCGTATTCGGTGCAGGCGGCGCCACCTACTTGCCCTGCGCCTACCGTTAACGGGCCGCTGCCCGCCAGCATCCACTGCAAGCCCATCTTCGCGAGTTCGACGGGATTGCGGACCTGATCGTTGAGCGACATTCGCTGCTTCAGGCGAACGATCAGCCGGGCTTGATAATGGTCCTGGAGATTGGCGCCGACATCAGGAGAATCTGCAACGACGGGAATGCCGAGCTTGCGCAGCAGGTCGGCCGGACCGACGCCGGACAACTGGAGGATCTGCGGCGACTGCAGCGCGCCACCGGACAGGATGATCTCACGATCAGCCGTCGCGCTGTGGACCTGCCCCTTGCTGATCCACTCGACGCCGCTCGCGGCGCGACCGTTGAAAACGACCCTGCTGACCTGCGCGTGGGTGATGATGGTGAGGTTGGGACGGCCGGCGACGGGGCGCAGAAACGCAGAGGCGGAACTGGTCCGCCAGTGCCGCCCGATGCCGAGTTGGTAGGTGCCGACGCCCAGCGTCGTGGCGCCGTTGAAGTCGGGATTGCGCGGCAGGCCGAACTGCACACCCGCCTCGACCCAGGCCTTCGAGGCCGGATTGTCGTTGCGGAGATCGGACACCTCGAACTCCCCGAGCCCGCCGTGAAACTGGCTCTCGCCGCCGCGGTAGCGTTCGTAGCGCCGAAAATACGGCAGGAGTTCGCGATAGCTCCAGCCATCCGCGCCAAGGCGTTCCCAATCGTCAAAGTCCTCGTGCTGGCCTCGGATGAAGATCAGCCCGTTGATCGACGATGAGCCGCCGAGCACGCGGCCCCGCGGCCAGACGATGGCGCGACCGCCGCTCCCTTCCGAGGGCTCGGTTTTGAACAGGCGCGAGAATCGCTCGTTGTAGATGGTCCGGTAGTAACCGACCGGAAGTTTCAGCCAGAAATTCCGATCCGATCCGCCGGCCTCCAACAGGAGGACGCGGCAGGACGGATCGGCCGACAACCGGTTCGCAACGACGCAGCCGGCCGAGCCCGCGCCGACGATGATGTAGTCGTAGCCGCGTGCCGACATCAGATCGTCCGGTATTGTTCGATGGAGGCGAGATCGGGCGTGATGCCGAGGCCGGCCTCGTCGCTGAGCGCGATCATGCCGTCGCGGACATCGAGCACCGGACCGCAGAAGCGGTCGCGCAGCGGGTTCTCGTTGCAATCGACTTCGAGTAGCCCGTCGCCGCCGACACCGGCGAGAAGATGCGCGGATGCCAGAAGGCCGATGCCGGCACCGAGATAGTGCGGACAGAACATCTTTCCCGACGCCAGGATGTCACGGGCAATGCCTGCGCAAGCCGACAGCCCGCCCCATTTGGCGATATCGGGCTGGACGACACTGAGAACCGGCTCACCCAGCACCTCGGCAAAGCCGGCGTGGCTCGCGATGTTCTCGCCGGCTGCGAGCGGAAAGCGAACTGTCTCGTGCAACTGCTTCCATTCCTGCCGGGGGCGGTCCGCAGGGATCGGCTCCTCGAGCCACGCGAGATCGAAGCGCTCCAGGCGCGGCGCAAGTTCGAGCGCCTGCGCAATGGCCCAGCCCTGGTTGACGTCGGCAGCAAGCAGGCTTTCGCCCACAAGACGGCGCAGCGCGGCGAGATTGGCGCGGTCAGTTGCCGGATCGAAGCCGATCTTCAGCTTCAGAGCGCGGTAGCCGCGGCCCAGGGCCGCTTCGGCCGTCCGCTCGGACCCGACCGGATTGATGCCGCTGGCATAGACCTTGATCATGCGCCTCGCCCCGCCGAGCAGCTTCCACAGCGCGACGTTCTGCCGGCGCGCGTAGAGATCCCAGACGGCAAGATCGATGCCGGCGATCGACTGCGCAAACGGGCCGGCTTCTCCGGATTGTAGCGCGAGCACCGAGGTTCCCTGCGTCACATGCTCGAACACAGCGGACGGATCGAGCGCATTGAATCCGACGAGAGCCGGCGCAAGCACCTCGTTGACGAGCCGAACACGATGTTCGGCGCCTGGTGCCGGAAAATTGCACCACACTTCGCCCCAGCCGATATGTCCGTCGGTGTCTTCAACGCGAACGAAGACAGCGGGCCGATCCTTCATCCGCCCGAAGGACGTGATAACCGGAATCGTCAGCGGATAGCGATAGCCAAAGGCCTGGACACTTCGGATGGTGAAAGGCGGCGATGTCATGCGGGAAAGCCTGCGACGCCTACGACCAAAGGCGCCACTTGTATGGTCATCCTATTTATAATATGACCTCTGAAAACATCAACCGCAATCTGGGTGGACGCGTCGAATGAACGGAGCTGGCCTGAGACGCTTTGGTCTCGGATTGATACCGTGGATCGGCGCAATCCTGCTCTGGTACGCCGTGCGCTGGAGCGGCTTCGTCAACACCTCGCTGATCCCAGCGCCGCACCAGGTCGCCGCGAAATTCTTCGAGCTTCTCACCAAAGAAGGCCTGCTGATCGACATCTTCGCGTCGACCCGGCGCGTGTTCCTTGGCGTCGCGCTCGGTATTCTCGTCGCCGTGCCGGTCGGATTTCTGCTCGGGTGGTATCGCCCCGCCCGCACCTTCGCCGACCCCATGATCAACTTCTTTCGCGCGCTGCCGCCGATCGCACTGATCCCTCTGGTGATCGTCTATTTCGGCGTCGACGAGCTGGCAAAGCTCGTTATTTTGTTCTACGCCTCGTTCTTCTCCGGCGTGATCGTGATGTATGAGGGCGTGTCGCAAATCACGCCGCTCTACATCCGCGTGGCGCAGACGCTCGGAGCCAACCAGGCCGAGATCTTTCGCAAGGTCATCATTCCCCTCACCGTCCCGCACATCCTCACAGCGCTGCGCGTAGCGTTGGGCGTGGCCTGGGCGACGCTGGTCGCATCCGAGCTGATCGCGGCGCAGCGCGGGCTCGGCGCCATGATCCAGAATGCCTCGACCTATTTCCTGCTCGACGTGATCTATGTCGGCATCATCTGCATCGGCCTGATCGCGCTGATCATGGATTTGATCCTGCGCAGGATCACGGCCCGGTTGCTGGTCTGGCAGGATCGGGCCATCGCATGACCAAGCGCGCACAGTTCGACAAGGTCTCGCTGTCTTTTGGTACACCGAAAGGCCGCCTCAACGTCGTCGAGGACGTCAGCTACGACATCAACGACGGCGACTTCATTGCGGTGATCGGCCCGTCCGGCTGCGGCAAGACCACGATGATGAGCATGCTCGCCGGTTTCCAGAAGCCGACGACGGGAAAAGTCCTGTTCGACGGGCGTCCCGTCGCCGGGCCCGGCCCCGAGCGCGGCGTCATCTTCCAGGAATATGGCGTGTTCCCGTGGTTGACGGTGAAGCAGAACATCGCCTTCGGCCTGACGCTTAGGGCCAATCACGTTCCGGCCGCGGAGCGCGAGGCGATCTGCGATCACTATCTTGGCCTGATGGGCCTGTCCGACTTCGCCAACTCCTATCCCAAACATCTGTCCGGCGGCATGCGCCAGCGGCTCGCGATCGCACGGGCCTACGCGGTCAAGCCGCAATTCCTGTTGATGGACGAGCCGTTCGGGGCGCTCGACGCCCAGACGCGCTCCAACATGCAGAACCTCCTGCTCAAGGTGCTGGAGACTGAAGGCAAGACGGTCATGCTGATCACCCATTCCGTGGAAGAAGCGATCTACCTCGCCTCCCGCATCGTGGTGGTGACGGCGCGACCGGCGCGGATCAGGGAAATCATCGACGTTCCGTTCCCGTATCCGCGCGATGAATCGGTCCAGGAGCGGCCTGAATTCGGCGAACTTCGAAGCCACATCAGACAGCTCGTGATGGACGAATATCGTGCCCAGCAGGCGCAGATGCGTCCGGTCTCATTCTCGGAATAATAGACAAAACGGAGGACGACCATATGGATCGGCGGCAATTTCTGACCACGACGGCAGGCCTTGCGCTCGGCACCTTCACGGCCTCGGCACCGGCGATCGCGCAAGCCAAGACAAAAGTTCGCGTCGGCTATCTTCACACCGTCGCCGTTGACGGCCAGATCTGGACCGGCATGGATCGCGGCTCCTTCGAAAAGCAGGGCCTCGATCTCGAGCTGCGGCAGTTCAACACCGGCCTTGAGATATTCCAGGCGCTGATCGGCGGCAGCCTCGACGTACTGGCCACCGGCGCCGTGCTGTCGAACTTCCCGGCCCGCGGCCAGGGCAAGGTGTTCCTGATCAACGACATCGAGGTCGCGACCGCGCAGCTCTGGGTTCGCGGCGATCAAGGCATCAAGTCGTTCGAGGACTTGAAAGGCAAGCGCATCGCGACCGCGACCGGCACCACAGCGCATGTGTTCCTCGATACCGCGCTTCGCGCCAACAAGGTCGATCCCAAGGAGGTCGAGCTCGTCAACCAGACCATGCCTGCCGCCGTAACCGCCTTCATTTCCGGCGCAGTGCCGGCCGTCGCGCTCTGGGTGCCCTTCAACGTCACGGTTCGCGATAAGGTGCCGGGCGCGGTCAAGCTCGCCGACGCTTCCGCCTTTTATCCAAAAGCCGCGATCATCGGCGGTTGGGCGGCGGCCAACGACTATTACGAGCCCAACAAGGAGACGCTGGCGAAGTTGATCCGCGGCTGGGCCGATGCGAATGACTACATCGTCGCGAACAGCACCGAGGCAATGGAGAAATTGCAGAAGGGCCACTACAGCCAGACGCCTCTCGCGGACATCAACGAGTCGTTCGGTGCCCAGAAGATGTTCACGTCCAAGGATTGGAAACGCATGTACTCGGACGGAACGGTCACGAACTGGCTGCAGCAATCGACAGACTTTTTCATGGCCAACGCTGGCATCAAGGACTTCACGCCCGCGAGCAAATACTTTGATTCGAGCCTCTATTTAAAGACGATCGCCTAGAGACCAGGACACTCAGATGTCAGCGCCGCACACTAGTTCTGCGGCGCGATCGGACTTTCTTGAGCACTCCTGTCGTATCCGGCACGTGCTGGGCCATCGCCGTTGAACGCCTGTCCCTTCTGCACGCGACGGCCGCAGGCGCTTTTTGCGAGCCGCATTCTTTCCTTCGACGACAAGGCGGGACTCGTCTGGGCGCGACTGATGGCCGAAGGCAAGACAGCAGGCAAACCGCGAAGCGCGCTCGACATGATCATCGCCGCCGTCGGCGAGACAAACGACTGTGCCGTGGTGACGGATAACGAAAAGGACTTTGCGGGGATCAGGGTCTTCAATCCGGTACGCGGATGAGCCTGATGTAGCCGCAGGATGGATGGAGCGAAGCGATACCCATCAAGTCGCGATGGGTTTCGCTGCGCTCTACCGATGGGCGCCGGAGTTGTTGCGGAGATTTGGCCTTCTCGGCCGAATACAGCGGCCGTTCTACTTCTGCACGGGCTTGCGGAGGTTCCACAAGTGGCACGACCCGGCGAAGTCGCGCCTCTCGGGATCAAGGTCACCATCCTCGAGCCGGAGCCGTTTCGCACGCGCTTTCTCGGCAGCGGGTCGGCCAAATGGGCGCGCCCTATGAAGGAATACGACGCCAGCGTTGGAAGAGTGCGACAGACGCTCAAGCAACTGGACGGTAAGCAGCCTGGCGATCCCGCCCGCGCCGCGCAGGCGATCATACAGGTCGTTGCGGCCGAGAACCCACCCCAGCGACTAGCGTTGGGAAGTATGACGCTCGACCACGTCCGTGCCACGTTCGAAGCCGAAGAAAAGGAACTTGAGATCTGGGCGCATCTCAGCGCCACAACAGATTTCCCGACCGTCAGACAACAAGCGATGCAATGAGGATGTGCTTGCAGCTCCATCGCGCACAGCGGTCTGCAGGAGATGGCAAACGGGTGACCACGGACATCCGACTGTCAGCGAGCCAGGAGGGCAGCTCCCTCAGCTGAAGTCGCTCTTGCGGAGTGCATGAACGTCGTTGTCGATCATTTGTGCGCCGCTCATTTCTTCTTGAACTCAAACAGTTCAACCAGATTGCCCGATGGATCTTCCAGAAGTCTGGCGCGACCAGCTCCCGCCTCGCTGATTTCTCCTCTGAATTTGGCACCAGCATCGTTCAACCGTCCGACGAGGACGTCTATGTCTTTCGTGATGATCATGAATCGGTTCCATCCGCCGGACTCTGGTTTGCCGCCAGCAGTTCCCCCACTGCCTGCCCCCGGAGCGCTAAGGTAAAGCGTGAGATCATCGCGAATGAGCGCTGCGAACTTGCCAGGGTTGTGCATGTCAACCTTGAACTCGAGTCTATCGCGATAGAACACGACCGAACTGTCAATGTCTGTCACAATATATCGGATGGATGCCATGGTCCGTTCCTTTCACTATGGAAAGTAAACCGGCTAATGCGAATGTGGTTGCCTTGACATTGGTGATCACGGCCAGCCGACGGTTGGCCTAGCCTTCTACGGCCTGCGGAGCCGCGTCGCTCGATTTCTATCGGCTGCTATCGCTGGCCTCCAATTCGCTTGCGCATCCTCTCCTATCTCGTTGAAGAATTTTCGGCGATCTCCGCGGTCCATCTATCGACAACTATCGGCTCTCAGCCCGCCATTCCCGGCTCTGATGTTCGCGCCGCCAATGGGGCCAAAAGTACCGTCGGCGTTGGTCTCCAACATCCAACATATCCGGCCGCCGTCCCGCCGGAGGCGGCGGGGCGGCACTTCTGTTGGTTCGCATGACGGCGAGCTGACGTTCCGTCCTCGGTCGGGCGCACCCGCGTGCGCCTGGGTTGGCCCCCGCGAGAACCCGGCCTCCTCGCCGACTTGGTCACGGCGGGATATTTCGAGGCGTGACGCAGCCACATCTAGGCAGCGGCTGCCGTCTCGCTCTTTGCGGCAGCCCTTCGGAAGCCGTCCCGCTGTGTGATTCTGCCGAGATATTCCAGGAACGCGTCGCGCTTCGGGAGTGTCTGGAGCCCAAGGCCCCAGCCGATATGCGATCCGACGTAGACGTCGGCTGCCGTGAACCGATTTCCAGCGATGAAGGGCTTCGAGCTCACTGCGCGCTCGAGTTCGTTGACGGTACGTTCGTAGCTGCCGTACCCGAAAAAGAACTCCTGCTCGGGCGCGGGAACGAAACCAGCCCGATGATTGGTCACAGCCTGTTCCAGCGGTCCTGCCGCGAAAAACATCCACCGGTAGTAGTCCGCCCGCTCGTCCGAGGTCGGCGCCAATCCCGCACTCGGGAAGGTCTCAGCGAGGTACGCGACGATAGCGGCGCTCTCGGTGACTACCCGGCCGTCGTGGACGATCGCGGGTACCTTGCCCATCGGATTCACTTCGGTGAAAAAGCGGCCGCGTTGGCTGGAAGCCTCGTCCGGGCGCGCAAGCGCCGCGCCGCCCCATCGGTCCGCCGCGCTGGAGCGCTCGTAGTCGAGGAGAACGGTGTCGTAGGCGCACCCTACCTCTTCGAGCATCCATTGAACGATGCGGCCGCGGGAATTGGGATTGGTGTAGAATGTCAGCGACATAGTCTATCTCCTGAAAACTGGATTTCGGCCTGCTTGCGATGGCCGGATACTCGGCCGGTTCGCAAAGCTCATGGAGTGAAGGTAGAGATCGAAACGCGCGGTCGCATCGGCATAGAGTGCCAAGTTACTTGCGAAATGCGCCAAGGTGATCGAGTGTCGTTTCGGCAGACCCGGACCACGGCAGCGGCCGCGTTCCTGTCGTTCATTGGGTATGATCGGCGGGATCGGAGCTCCGGTAGCCGCCAACTGAAGGCTGCCCCCGTTGAGTAGGATAGTGATGAAGGACATTCGCGCGGATCGTTGCGCGCTACCCCAGGCTTTCTGGCGCGCCGTCGAGCTTCAAGGCCTGCGCCCGACGGCTGTGCTGAGGCAATCGCGCCTTCCCGTGACCCTTCATCACGATTCCGAGGCGACCATCACCACAGCGCAGCTTTTCGCGATTTGGCGAGCCATCGAAGCGCTGTCCGGAGATGCGGGCTTTGGCATCAAGATGGTTCGCGAGACCAGCACTGCAACCCACATGCTCGCTTTCATCGCCGCTTCGTATGCGGAGAACTATCGCGATGGCCTAGCACGGCTCGTACGGTTCAAGCGGCTTTGCAGCCCCGATGAACTGCACTGCGAGGAGGGAAACGGCCGCGCCGTTTTCACGATTGAGTGGCCGCCGGGCACGGAACCGGAGCCGGCTCTTGCAGTCGATGCGAGCTTCGCGATGTTGATCGAGCTGGGGCGGCGGGGAACGGGGCAGCCTCTTGCTCCAATCGCAGTCGAGTTCGAGCGTGCTGGACCATCCACCGATCTCCACGACGCCTTCTTTGGTTGTCCAATCCGTTTTGGGACGTCCAAAAACCGGCTTGTCCTGGCATCGGTCGATCTTGACCGCCCGTTCATCAGCCACAATCCCGAATTATTGCAGATGCTGATGCCAGCGCTTTCGGAGGCGATGCGCGAACGGGAGGGGGGAAGCAGCTTCGTCGAGCAGGTCAAGTCGGTGCTAAAGCGCGCCTTGCCGAGCGGTCGTCCCGAAGTGGTTGATGTCGGGCGCGATCTGGGCATGAGCAAGCGGACGCTGCAGCGCCGCATCACTGAGGAGGGAACGTCGTTCCGGTCTATTCTCGACGACGCACGCCATGAACTCGGCATGCAACTGGTGACGGACCCAGCGATCAGGGTCGAGGAGATTGCCTGGCTCCTGGGATATCGAGATGTGAATTCCTTCTATCGTGCTTTCAAGGAATGGACCGGCACAACGCCGATGCGATGGCGGCAGACGGGAATTCCGAGGCCAAGCATCCAACGCATGTCGCACAAAAGTGCGTAGCGGTTTTGCGAGCACGACATACTTTAGCGTCCCACCTGGATGCCGAATAAAGTGTACTAAACAGTCGTCGAAACTGCGCTATCGCCGCCGTTTGTATCCCCTCACTCCCACTCAATCGTCCCAGGCGGCTTGCTCGTCACATCGTACACCACCCGGTTCACGCCCTTCACCTCGTTGATGATGCGCGTCGCGGTCTCACCCAGGAACTTCATGTCGAACTGGTAGAAGTCCGCGGTCATGCCGTCGGTCGAGGTGACGGCGCGGAGGCCCACGACATAATCATACGTGCGGCCGTCGCCCATGACGCCGACCGTCTTCACCGGGAGCAGCACCGCAAAGGCCTGCCAGATCTCGTCGTAGAGGCCGTGCCTGCGGATCTGGTCGATGTAGACGGCGTCCGCTTTGCGCAGGATGTCGAGCTTGTCCCTGGTGATGTCGCCGGGGCAGCGGATGGCAAGGCCGGGACCCGGGAACGGGTGACGGCCGACGAAGATTTCGGGAAGGCCGAGCTCGCGGCCGAGCTTGCGCACCTCGTCCTTGAACAGCTCGCGTAGGGGCTCGACGAGCTTCATGTTCATGCGCGCAGGGAGTCCGCCGACATTGTGGTGCGACTTGATGGTGACTGAAGGGCCGCCGGTGAAGGAGACGCTCTCGATCACATCAGGATAGAGCGTGCCTTGCGCCAGGAAGTCGGCGCCGCCGATCTTCTTGGCCTCGGCCTCGAACACCTCGATGAAGAGGCGGCCGATGGTCTTGCGCTTGGTTTCGGGGTCGGTGACGCCTTCGAGCTCGCCGAGAAATTGCTTGGAGGCATCCACGTGCACCAGCGGGATGTTGTAGTGGTGGCGAAACAGGTCGACCACCGTCTTGGCTTCGTCGAGGCGCAGCAGGCCGTGATCGACGAAGACGCAGGTGAGCTGGTCACCGATCGCCTCGTGGATCAACACGGCCGCGACCGCGGAATCGACGCCGCCGGAAAGGCCGCAGATCACCTTGCCCTTGCCGACTTGCTGGCGGATCTTTGCGATCTCCTCCTCGCGGAAGGCGCGCATGGTCCAGTCGCCGGAAAGGCCGGCGATCTTGCGGACGAAGTTGCGGATGAGTTTCGCGCCGTCGGGCGTGTGCACCACTTCGGGGTGGAACATCAGGCCGTAATATTTGCGCTTCTCGTCCTGGATGATCGCGAACGGCGCATTCGGCGAGGTGCCAGCGACGGAAAAGCCCGGCGGCATCTTGGTGATGCGGTCACCGTGGCTCATCCAGACCTGGTTCTTGCTGCCTGACGACCAGACCTCCGCGAACAGCTGGCTCTCAGCCTTGACCTCGACATCGGCGCGGCCGAACTCGCGGTGATGGCCACCCTCGACCTCGCCGCCGAGCTGCGCGGCCATGGTCATCTGGCCGTAGCAGATGCCCATCACCGGCACGCCGGAATCGAAGATCAATTGCGGGGCGCGGGGCGAGCCGGCCTCGTGCACCGATTCAGGGCCGCCGGAGAGGATCACCGCCTTCGGCTTCATCTCCTTGAAGGCGCTTTCTGCCTTGTTGAACGGGACGATCTCGCAATAGACGCCGTCCTCGCGCACGCGGCGCGCGATCAGCTGCGTCACCTGGCTGCCGAAGTCGACGATGAGAATCTTGTCATGCGCCGAGGCCACGGAGGGCGTCGACGCGGAGCGGTCGTTCTGTGCTGCTGTCATGGCCAGCAAATACGCTGGCGCGGCCCTGCCCGCAACCGCGCAGGCTGGAGCGCCCACATGCTTCTTTGGGCATGGACAAACCGATATAGGTAAGTATTGTTGACCTATTATTATGCCCCACTCTCAAACAGGGGCGATCAGGGAGAACGCCATGTCTTCGCCTGCCATGTCTTCGCCTGCCATGTCTTCGCATCATCAGCCATCTACGCTCGCCGCGCTCGGCCGGGCCTGGGTCGAGGCCTGGAATGCGCGCGATCTCGAACGCGTGCTCACGCTCTACGACGAGGCGGCTGTCATGACTTCGGACCGCATTCCGATGCTCGGGTTCGATGCCAGCGGCACCGTGCGCGGCAAGGACGCTTTACGCGCCTATTGGGGCAAAGCGCTCGGGTTGTTGCCAGAGCTGCATTTCACGCTGATCGATCTGTTCGTCAGCCCGGATAGCGTGGTGGTGTTCTACGCCAACGAGCGGGCTAGGAAGATCTGCGAATATCTGCGGGTGAACGAAAAGGGGCTGATTGTGCAGGGCTCGGCGAACCATTTGCAGGAGCCTCGAAGGATGCACGGCCCGGACGCAGCCGGGCCGGCGCCCTTCGAGGGCCGCTGAAGAAGCGGCCACCTCAGGGTGACGGTTCGATAGGGAGCGCGCTGCTTCCACAAGCGTCATTGCGAGCGCAGCGAAGCAATCCAGGCTGCCGCCGCGGAGATGCTCTGGATTGCTTCGTCGCAAGTGCTCCTCGCAATGACGTCGGCACGCGGCTGCGCTAACAACAGCACTGCCGGCTCTCGAGACAGGACCCCCCGCCATGAAGCTCCCCGCCTCCCCCTTCACCATCACCGACTGGAGCAAGGTCGAGGCGACCACGCATCCTGGTGAGACCGGCGAGGCCAAGTGGCGCACGCTGAATATCGGCGATCTCCGGGTGCGGATGGTGGAATATTCGCCGGGCTATTTGGCCGACCATTGGTGCGATCGCGGCCACGTGCTCTATGTCGTCAAGGGCGAGCTCGACTCTGAGTTGCGCGACGGGCGCAGATTCAAGCTGACGGCGGGGATGAGCTACCAGGTCTCGGATTTCGGCGATGCCGCGCACCGGTCCTCGACCGCAACCGGGGCGACGCTCTTCATCGTGGACTGACATCGCCTGGACGGTTACTTTGCACCGCAAAATAGAAAACTCGTGCCACGTCCCGGGCCACGGGTGGTGCCTTGAACTGGCCCCAAATTCTCGCTATATTGTGATCATCGATACTTGGCCGAACGACTGGGCCGCTTCGCCTCGTTGCTGACGGGCGCGCACGCTTCAGATGACTTCTCCAAACATCGACTGAACAGGGCTATGGGCGCAATGCTGCGTACCGGTCCACGTGCGTACTCTCTCTAACTAACTAAAGGAAATTCCCATGGCTATGGGCACCGTGAAGTGGTTCAACACCCAAAAGGGTTATGGTTTCATCCAGCCGGACGACGGCCAGAAGGACGTGTTCGTGCACATCAGCGCCGTCGAGCGCGCTGGCCTCTCCTCCCTCAACGAGGGTCAGAAGGTCTCGTTCGACATCGTCGCCGACCGCCGCAGCGGCAAGTCGTCGGCTGACAATCTCCGCGTCGGCTAACGCCCGCGCAACGTTCTGACCGCGGACGAACCGGCAGAACGTCAGAGTTAAAAGGCCCCGCGACCGGGATCCGGTTCGCGGGGCTTTTGTTTTTGGGGGGCTGGAACGGGCCGTCGCGTCAAGGGCGGTCTCGTAGGATGGGCAAAGCGAAGCGTGCCCACGCATTTCAACAACGGGCGTGGGCACGGCGCTTTGCGCCTTTGCCCACCCTACGAGACCTTTTTCAGAACTGAGACGAAAAACCCGTCCGTTCCGGTCCGCCGCGGCGTCATCAGCCAGCCTTCGTCCGATCGCAGCGCGGCCTCCGCAAATGCCTCCGCCTTGTCCCAGAGCACGCTGGCGGTCTGCTTGGGCGGCACGATCGCAAACTCGCCATGGCGCGCGACGAAGGCCCTCACCTGCTCACCGTTCTCTTCCGACAGCACCGAGCAGGTGATGTAGGCGATGCGGCCGCCCGGCTTCACCAGCGGAACCGCACGCGCGAGCGCCTCGATCTGGTCGCGCAGGCGAATCTCGAGCGCGCCGGGGCGCATGCGCCATTTCGCGTCGGGGTTGCGGCGCCAGGTTCCAGTTCCCGTGCAGGGCGCGTCGATCACGACCAGATCGGCCGAGGCGCGGATGTCGGCCAGCGGATCGGCCTCGCCCTTGGGGGTGCGAACATCGGCATTGTGGACGCCGGCGCGCGACAGCCGTTCGTGGATCGGCGCCAGCTGGCGCTTGTCGCGGTCGGTCGCGATCAGCCGGCCCTTGCCCTGCATCAGAGCCGCGAGCGCCAGCGTCTTGCCGCCGGCGCCCGCGCAGAGGTCGATCACCTGCTCGCCGGGTTTTGCGCCGGTGAATTGGGCCGCAAGCTGCGATCCCTCATCCTGCACTTCAATGGCGCCCTTGATGAAATCCTCTTCCGCCTGGATGCCGGGGTTGCGCGCATCGGCCGAAAGCTCGATGCGCAAGCCCGTTGCGGACCAAGGCGTCGGTTTCGCATGAAGATGAGAAAGCGCCTTCAGCACCTTGTCGCGATTGGATTTTAGCGTGTTGACGCGCAGGTCGAGCGGCGCCCGGCTCGCCATCGCGGCCGCTTCCGCCACACGGTCCTCGCCGAACACTTTTGCAAGGTGCGGATCCAGCCATTCGGGATAGTCGCCGGCGATTGCGGCCGGCGCACCCTCGAGGGACCGCGAGGCGAGCGCGGCCTCTTCGGCCTCGGTCAGCGGCGCCGGCGCGAAGCGGCTGCCGTCGAACAAGGCGCCCATCGTCGCCGCGTCCATGTCGCGCTCGAGCCGGAGCATGCCGATCAGCCGCGCACGCGCGGTATCGGAATCCATCAGGAACGCGCTCGAGGCGTAGCGGCGCAGCACGTCCCAGACGAGGCCGGCGATGGCGGCGCGGTCGCCCGAACCGGCGAAGCGGTGCGCGGTGCCCCACTCCTTCAGCGCCTTGGCCGCGGGCACGCGGTCCTTCTCGATGGTGTCGATCAGTTCGATGGCTGCGGACAGCCGGGCAGCGGGGGTCATTCTCGATCTTTCAGATCAGCATCGGCGGCGAGCGCCTAGATCAGCAACAAGAGCTTCAGGGCGAAGTAGATCCACATCGCCAGCAGCACCAGCACGCCGGCGAGCCAGACCGTGGAGCGCCGGCCGAGATCGTTCGAGGAGACGAACACCCCGGCATGGGCAAAGCGCGTCACCACGAACACCCAGGACATCAGCACGATGAAAAGATCGGCGCGGCGCAAGGGCAATGCCAGCGCGATCAGGACGTAGAACAGCACCGGCAGCTCGAACTGGTTGCGGTAGCAATTGGCGATTTGTGTCGCGCCCTTCGGCCAGTTCGGCTCGCCCAGCGCAATGTCGCGGATCTTGGTCTCGCCCGAGACCAGCGTCTTGCGGCGCGCGAAAACCATGCCGATCAGCAGAGCGAAGGTGAGCCCGATCTGGACGAAGACCGGCAGCAAGACCATTTGAACCGACATCGGAACTTTCCCATCCGGCGAAGACCGCCGGACCCGTCCATTAGCCGCCACTCCTCGTCCTGACAATCAACGAGTTGAACCGGCCTTCCCGATCTTGCGACCAACCACCGATAGTTAAAGCGATTTCGGCCCCTGTCGGGAGCGCAAGGCGAGATGGCGCCATGACCACCCCGTCCAGCCTCTGGACCGAATCCGCCGACGGCCAGCTCGGTATCCTGATGTCGGCACTGTCGGGTATCGCGATGGCACTCGCGGTCGCGCTGGCCATGACGGTGTACTTCCGCCTGAGCTACCGCACCTGGCGCGACATCGTCCGGCATGGCCTTGCGGCGCTCGCCGCGGTCACCCTGTTCGCCTTCGCTGCCTACGACATGCGCCATGCAGCCCTCGCCTACCTCGGTCTCAATCCCTCCAAGCCCGCCGTCGAGTTCGAGATCCGCATGCCCCGGGAGATGCTGACGGCGATGACCGACAGCCAGATCGAGCTGCACACCGACCGCAACCAGATCCTGGCGCTGATTGACGGCGTGCGCGACCTCGCCGAGGGCCGCGCGCTGTTGCGCGGCGCGGTCGCGCTCAACCACCGCACCGTGGACCGCATGCTCGTCGTGAACCTGCCGGGCAAGGGCACGTTCGAGTTCCGTCTTCGCCTGCCCGCCGAACCGCATCGCACCGGCGAGTTCGGCCCCTGGCACCTCGCCGACCGCATCGCCTCGCCGCTCGCAGGTCCCATCGCGCCGCAGGACGCCTACACGATCCGCTACCGCGTGCTTTAAACTTTGTTCGCTGCGATCCATGCCGGCGCCGTCATCGTTCCGACGTGCGGCAACGGGTAAGTTGATCGCATGTCCGAATTTCGCCTGACCCAGATTTCCGACACCCATCTCGGCCGGCGCTTCCCTGGCCTCGTCGCCAACTTCCATCGCGTTTGCGAGCACATCGACGCTGACAGGCCCGATCTCGTCGTCAACACCGGCGACGTCTCTTTCGACGGGCCGACCGGCCGCGACGATATGGTTTTCGCTAAAGGCCTGCACGATGCCCTGCCCGTCGCCTGCCGCTACATCCCCGGCAATCACGACATCGGCGATAATCCGACCGCGATCGGGCCGGCGCCGAAGCCGCCGGTCAGCGAAGCGCACCGCCGCCAGTTCTGTGACATCATCGGCGAAGATCATTGGGCATTCGAGGCCGCGGGCTGGCGTTTCATCGGCCTCAATTCTCTGGTGATGAATTCAGGGCTCGCCTTCGAGGCCGAGCAATTCGACTGGCTGAGCTTCGAGCTCGCTCGCACGAACGGCAGGCCGGTGGCGCTGTTCCTGCACAAGCCGCTATTTCTCAACCGGCCCGACGATCCCGAGACGCCGGAGACCTCGATCCGCTACGTGCCGCAGCCGGCGCGGGCACGGCTGATCGAGATGTTTGCGGGCATCGACCTGCGGCTCATCACCAGCGGCCACGTGCACCAGCGCCGCGATTTCACCTGGCGTCACACCCGCCATGTCTGGGCACCGTCGGCCGGCTTCGTGATCAATGATGCGCGGCAGGACAGGATCGCGATCAAGGAAGTCGGCCTGGTCGAGTATCGGTTCCGGCCCGACAGTTTCGAGGTGCGCCACGTCAGGGCCGCAGGCCAGGTCGATGTCGACATCGAGGAGCTCCTCGCCCAGATGGGCGGCGAGCACTAGCGCAGGCCGATCAGTTCAGGCGACGCTCTTGAGGTCCTGCTGGATCGCGGCGAGCAGGGATTGCAGCGCCTCGCTGTTCACCGGCTTGGCCGCGAGATCATTGTCAGGCGGTTGCCTGGCAGATTGCGCGGCCTTGACCGGGCGCTTCGGGAACGGCGGCGGCGGCGCTGGCATCGCGGGACGGGTGAAATCGCCCTCCTCGTCGACATGGACGAACTTGCCATGGATGACGTCGTCGTGACGGCCCATGACGAACATGGTCGTCCAATAGCCGGCAGCCAGCAGGATAACGCAGAAAACACTGATCTCTAACATCGCAACACCCAAAATATGCGCGATGATTCAACGTCTTCGTCGTGGGGTCAATGAACCGGCGGTCACACCTGCGGCTTTTGCGGAACAGGTGTGGCCAATCGGTCACTCTTTATTAACCATGTTCGCCCCACCGCGGGAGGCGGGACGCGACAGGTCAGGCCTTGCAGCTAAGCCTTGTCCGGCCCGACCCGAACCAGCTGCTTGCCGAAATTGGCGCCCTTCAAGAGGCCCATGAAGGCGCCGGGCGCGCTCTCCAGACCCTCGGTGACGAACTCCTTGTACTTGACCTTGCCGTCGCGAACCCAGCCGGACATGTCGCGCAGGAAATCGCCATGGCGCGCAGCGAAGTCGGAGACGATGAAGCCGCGGAAGGTCAGCCGCTTGGTCAGCGTCGCGCGCATCATGCTGGCGGCCCATTTGGGCGGCTTGGCCTCGGTGTCGTTGTAGTGCGCGATCAGGCCGCACACCGGTACGCGGGCAAACGGGTTGAGCAACGGGAAGACCGCCTCGAACACGGCGCCGCCGACATTCTCGAAATAGACGTCGATACCTTTGGGGCAGGCGTCCTTCAGCTTCGCCGCGAGATCAGGATCGCGGTGATCGATGCAGGCATCGAAGCCGAGCTCCTTGACGACGTAGTCGCACTTGTCCTTGCCGCCGGCGATGCCGACCGCGCGTGCGCCCTTGATCTTGGCAATTTGGCCGACGGCTGAGCCGACCGCGCCGGAGGCGCCGGCAACGACGACGGTCTCGCCTGCTTGCGGCTTGCCGATGTCGAGCAGGCCAGTATAGGCGGTCATGCCGGGCATGCCGAGCACCCCGATGGACGTCGAGATCGGCCCGAGCTTGGGGTCCACCTTGATCAGACCTTTGCCGTTCGAGATCGCATGCGTCTGCCAGCCGGAACGAATGCGCACGATGTCGCCGACCGCGAAATCAGGATTGTTGGACGCCGCGACCTCGCTGACCGCCTCGCCTTCCATCACGCCGCCGACTGGCACCGGTGCGGCATAAGACGGACCATCGCTCATGCGGCCGCGCATATAGGGATCGAGCGACAGCCAGATCGTGCGCAGCAGAACTTCGCCCGCGCCCGGCGTCGGCACCGCGAATTCCTCCAAGCGGAAATCCGACGGCTTGGGCTCGCCGACGGGACGCGCGGCGAGAACGATGCGTTTGGCGCTACGTTGATCTTGGGACATGGCTTCCTCCACTTTCTCTGTCATTGCGAGCGAAGCGAAGCAATCCAGTCGCGTCAACCAAAAAGGTCTGGATTGCTTCGTCGCAAGAGCTCCTCGCAATGACGAGTTTGTGGCGCGTGCACGCCACACACCCGCTGTCATCGCCCGACTTGATCGGGCGATCCAGTATTCCAGAGACAGTCGTGATTGAGCCGAGAGGCCGCGGCGTACTGGATGCCCCGGTCAAGCCGGGGCATGACACCGTTGTTGAGGCAAGCGCGCCAAAGTCCACGCGCTCGCGCGTGTCAAAGAGCGGCGACTAACCCCCGCCCGGATAGTTCGGGCTCTCGCGCGTGATCGTGACGTCGTGGACGTGGCTTTCGCGCAGGCCCGCACCGGTGATGCGGACGAACTGGGCCTTGTCGTGCAGCTCCTTCATGTCGCGCGCGCCGACATAACCCATTGCGGCGCGAAGGCCGCCGGCGAGCTGGTGCATGACGTGGCCGACCGCACCCTTGTAGGGCACCTGGCCCTCGATGCCTTCGGGCACGAGCTTGAGCGTGTCCTTGATGTCCTGCTGGAAGTAGCGGTCGGCAGACCCCCGCGCCATCGCGCCGACCGAGCCCATGCCGCGATAGGCCTTGTAGGAACGGCCCTGCCACAGGAACACCTCACCCGGCGTCTCGTCGGTACCGGCGAGCAGCGAGCCGACCATGGCGATGTCGGCGCCGGCCGCGAGCGCCTTGGCGAGGTCGCCGGAGAACTTGATGCCGCCGTCGGCGATGACGGGGATATCGGCCTTCTTCGCCGCCTCCACCGCGTCCATGATCGCGGTGAGCTGGGGAACGCCGACGCCGGCGACGATGCGCGTGGTGCAGATCGAGCCCGGGCCGATGCCGACCTTGATGCAATCCGCGCCGGCATCGATCAGCGCCTGCGTGCCCTCGGTGGTGGCGACGTTGCCGGCGACGACCTGCACGGAGTTGGAGAGACGCTTGATCCGGTTCACCGCATGCAGCACGTGACGGGAATGGCCGTGCGCGGTGTCGACGACGACGAGGTCGACGCCGGCATCGATCAGCCGCTCGGTACGCTCGAAGCCGGTGTCACCGACGGTGGTGGCGGCGGCAACGCGCAGGCGCCCCTGCGCATCCTTGCAGGCGAGCGGATGGGCAACAGTCTTCTCCATGTCCTTCACGGTGATCAGGCCGACGCAGCGATATTGCTCGTCGACCACGAGCAGCTTCTCGATGCGATGCTGATGCAGCATCCGCCGCGCTTCGTCCTGGCCGACATTCTCGCGCACCGTGACGAGCCCTTCATGGGTCATCAGCTCGGAGACTTTTTGCCGGCGGTCGGTGGCAAAGCGGACGTCGCGGTTGGTGAGGATGCCGACCAGCTTGCCGGGCGTGCTCTTGCCGGCGCCGGTAACCACGGGAATGCCGGAGATGCCGTGATCGCTCATCAGCTTGAGCGCGTCGTCGAGCGAGGCCTCGGGGCTGATGGTGAGCGGGTTCACCACCATGCCCGACTCGTAACGCTTGACCTGCCGCACCTGGGCGGCCTGCCCTTCGGGATCGAAATTGCGGTGGATGACGCCGAGGCCGCCGGCCTGCGCCATCGCGATCGCCATGCGCGCCTCGGTGACGGTATCCATGGCCGAGGCCATGATCGGGATGTTGAGCGGAATGGCGCGAGTAACGCGGGAGCGGATGTCGACCTCGCCCGGCATGACGTCCGACAGGCCCGGCTTCAGCAGCACGTCGTCGAACGTAAAGGCTTCGCGGATGCCCTGAAGTTGCACCGTGGCCATTTGCCAACTCCTTCCTGCGGCCTTGCCGCAAATGCTAATGGATGAGCGCCGCCCTCGGCGTACCTTGCGGCATCGCCTTGAGAATCGGAGCCCATCGGTGGGGTTGACGCGGGTCGATAGCACGCCCGCGCGACGAATCAAAGCAATTCGGACCGCCGGCCAGCCATGCACAGGCTTTTTTGCGTTAATTCGGCGGGGATAGGCCGTGCGCCGGTCCACCCGCCGTCATTCCGGGGCGCGACAAAGTCGTGAACCCGGAATCCATCCCACGGCGGTCCCGCGGCCCAATGGATTTCCGGGTTCGCGCCAAGGGACGCGCCCCGGATGACGAAAGAGCGGAATTCCGCCCCGGGCACAACCGAAAGGGTCACACCGTTGTTACGCAGGACTTAGGTGCCATGCGTCGATCCGCAATGGTCGCAGGCGAGCGACGGTGATAAGCCGCAATCAGCCCTTCCTTCCGATTTTCATTACCAATCCGTCATGGTCGACAAGCAACGCGTCATTCCGCTGATCGTGGCCACTGCTCTCTTTATGGAGAACATGGACTCGACGGTCATCGCCACCTCGCTGCCGGCGATCGCGGCCGACATCGGCACCAGTCCGCTGACGCTGAAGCTCGCGATCACCTCCTATCTGCTGTCGCTCGCGGTGTTCATTCCAGCGAGCGGATGGACCGCCGACCGGTTCGGAGCGCGGATGGTGTTCGCGATCGCGGTCGGCGTGTTCATGGTGGGCTCGGTCGGCTGCGCGCTCTCCTCCTCGGTGACCGATTTCGTGTTCGCGCGCATCCTGCAAGGCATGGGCGGGGCAATGATGACCCCGGTCGGGCGCCTCGTGCTGCTGCGCTCGGTGGACAAGAGCGCGCTGGTCAACGCCATGGCCTGGGTGACGGTCCCTGCTCTCATAGGTCCGGTGATCGGCCCGCCGCTCGGCGGCTTCATCACCACCTACGCCTCCTGGCACTGGATCTTCCTGATCAACATTCCGATCGGGCTGCTCGGCATCTTCATGGCGCTGCGCTTCATCGATCCCATCAAGAGCGAGACCCAGGAGCCGTTCGATCTCTACGGCATGGTCCTCGCGGGTATCGGGCTTGCCGGCATCGCGTTCGGCCTCTCGGTGGCCGGGCTCAACCTCCTGCCCTGGAGCACGGTGGCCGCGCTGGTCGTGGGCGGCGCGATCTCGATGACGCTGTATGTCCTGCACGCCCGGCGCACGGGGTCGCCGGTGCTGGATTTCTCGCTCCTGAGGCTGCCGACCCTGCGCGCGGCCGTGTTCGGCGGCTTCATGTTCCGGCTCGGCATCGGCGCGCTGCCGTTCCTGCTTCCGCTGCTGATGCAGATCGGCTTCGGCCTCTCCCCATTCCATTCCGGCCTCGTCACCTTCGCCTCCTCGCTCGGCGCGATGGGCATGAAGACGCTGGCGGCACGCCTCATCCGCACCTTCGGCTTCCGCAATCTGATGACGGTGAACGCGATCGTCAGCGCGTTCTTCCTCGCCGTCTGCGCGCTGTTCACGGTGACGACGCCGCTGCTCATCATCATGGTGATCCTGGTGGTCGGCGGCTTCTTCCGCTCGTTGGAATTCACCGCGATCAACACGGTCGCCTATGCCGACGTCGAGACCGGGCAGATGAGCCGCGCCACTACGCTCGTCAGCGTCAACCAGCAGCTCGCCGTCTCCGCGGGCGTCGCGGTCGGCGCGGCGTGCGTGGAAACGACGATGTGGGTCCACCATGTCAGCGAGATCGACGCCACAATGTTTGCGCCGGCCTTCGTCGTGGTCGCGCTGACCTCGGCGGCCTCGAGCTGGTTCTTCTGGCAGATGCCCGTTGATGCCGGCCACGAGATCTCCGGCCGCAAGGCTGTGGAGATCGCGAGCCGCAAGGGCGCCGCGAAGAGGGCGGCCAACGCCGCCGTCAAGACGGCGACCGAGGATACGCAGGACGTGAGGGATCAGCGGCTGGGGTGAGCTCAGTGTTAATTCCTGATCTGGGTGCTTGCGAAATCCTTTCGCAGGATAAAGCCTCCTGAACCCAGGCATTTCGCGGCCGCCCCCCGCTCCTCATTGCGCTCTCACGCTGTCGTGATCACCACTTCCAGGTAGGTGCTGGGGACGACGAGGCCATCGGGGCCAGCCCAGTTCGACTTCTCGAGCAGATCCAGAATGTCCGCCTCCAAGCCAGCTGCCTTGTCGGCCTCAAGCGCGGCGAACGCGCGATTGGTGGGGCCGTAAAACGAACGAAAGACATGAAGCCAATGTTCTGGGGACTGATAGCGGAAGGTGAAGGTCTGCTCCGAGACGCTGACTTGGTGTCCGGAAAACAGCTCGCCAAGCCGCGCCGCGGTGCCCCACAGGGTCGGCGGCCTTATCCCGGAAGGCGGAGGCGCGTACTTCCCGACGAGCCTGAGGAGCTGACCGATGAAACCCTCCGGCGTCCAGTTGGCGAGCCCGATCTTCCCGCCTCGGCGCACCACGCGAACCAGCTCGGCGGCCGCTTTCTCCTGGTCGGGAGTGAACATCACGCCGAAGGTGGATAATACCGCGTCAAAGCTGCCGTCATCGAACGGGAGCGCCTCCGCATCAGCTTCCCGGAAAGTGACGGCGAGACGCTCTGCCGCGGCGCGCTCCTTACCCCGCTCGAGCAGAGCGCTCACGTAGTCGGTGGATGTGACCTCAGCAAAGCGTCGGGCCGCGGCGAGCGTCGCGTTCCCGTTACCAGCGGCGACGTCGAGCACGCGGCTTCCGGCCCGCAGATCGACGGCCTCGCAGAGCCTCTCGCCGACGATCTGAAGTGTCGTCCCGATCATCGCATAGTCACCCGCCGACCAGACGGTGCGCTGTCGTTGCTTGATGGCAGTATAGTCCAAGGGTAGCGTCGCCACTGACATGGTCATCTCCTTTTCGGGAACCTGCCGGAAATCGGCCCGGTTTCACCAACGGGCCGCAGACTCTCCTGGCACCCGCGAAGCATCCAGTTCTGAATCTGAATCTGAGCGGTACAGATTCTGAACTGGCCAGTGTGTGGGATCGCTCTTAACCTCCCGGCCTTCGGAGGCGACGAAAGGGAGGCGTTCGAATGTCGGACGGCGGTTACAATCAGTTCTGCCCCGTTTCGATGGCAGCTGAGATCATCTGCTCGCGCTGGACGCTGCTCGTCTTGCGGGAGCTCGTAATGGGTTCGACCCGCTTCAATGAGCTGCGCCGCGGTGTGCCGAGCATGTCGCCCGCTCTCCTCTCCAAGCGGCTGAAAGAACTCGAGGCCGCCGGCATCGTCACGCGCATCGCCACCGAGCGCGAGTCTGGCGGACACGAATATCGTCTCACTGAAGCGGGAACGGAGCTACGTCCCATCATCGAAGCGATCGGCGTATGGGGCCATAGATGGGTGACGACGGAAGCAACGTTGAAGAACCTCGATCCCAATCTGCTGATGTGGGACATCAGGCGAAACATAGATACCGACCCCATGCCAGCACGCCGCAACACCATCCAGTTCATTTTCAAGGACAGGCCGGTCTCAGAGCGCAACTATTGGCTGATCGTGGAGCCGAACAGAGATGTTGATCTCTGCCTCGTCAATCCAGGGTTCGATGTCGATCTCTACGTGACGACTGATCTGCAATCGATGACCGAGATATGGCTCGGTTTCAGGACCGTGGTGCAAATGGCCGATGATGGTCGGTTCGTTCTGACAGGCAACAGCAAGCTGGCTGCCGACCTGCGAACATGGTTGAAGCTCAGCGTGTTCGCGAGCTTCGAGAAGAAGGTCGCGTAGGCACTGTCGCTCCAGCGCGGCCCCGCGTGATGGCAAGACGACAAGGCTGCCGGCGGAAACCCGTCGGTCAACGCTGCGAGCATGCCGGATGGGAGGCCTCAGCGGCCCTGAAGGGCGCGCCACGTCAATGCGAGCTGGGCCGCTCATCCTTCGCTGCCTCACCACGAAACCCCGTCGCCAGCACGTAGCGTTCCGAGGAATCCTGCCGGCTCGCGGCGGGCTTGACGTGGCGCACCGTGGCGAAGTCGCGCTTGAGCTGGGCGAGCAGATCGGCGTCGGCTCCGCTCTGGAAGGTTTTTGCCAGGAAGGTGCCGCCGGGCTTGAGCACGTCGCAGGCAAACGCCGCCGCGGTCTCGACCAGGCCGACGATGCGGAGCTGGTCGGTCTTGCGGTGGCCGGTGGTGTTGGCGGCCATGTCGGACATCACGACGTCGGCGCCGCCGCCCAGCATCGCGGTAAGCTTTTCGGGCGCGTCGTTGTCCATGAAATCAAGCTGCGCGAAATCGACACCGGGAATCTCGGGCATCTCGAGCAGATCGATCGCGACGACCTTGCCCTTGCCTTCCGTGGAGCCGACGCGCTTGGCGGCGATCTGGCTCCAACCGCCGGGCGCGGCGCCGAGATCGACCACGGCCATGCCCGGCTTCAAGAGCCGGAACTTGTCGTCCATCTCCAAGAGCTTGAATGCGGCGCGCGAGCGATAGCCCGCCGCCTTGGCCTTGGCGACATAGGGATCGTTGAGCTGCCGCTCCAGCCAGAGCTTCGACGACAATTTGCGCTTGCCGCCGGTCTTGACCTGGACGTGCAGGCGGCCGGTGGTGTCCTTGGCCATCTCACCAGCTCCTGAGCGCGCCGTCCTCGCGCATCATTTCGACCAGCATGCCTTCGCGCAGGCCCCGGTCGGCGACGCGCAGGCGCGGCAGCGGAAAGGCGCGGCGGATGGCATCGAGGATGGCACAGCCGGCGAGCACGAGATCGGCGCGCTCGACGCTGATGCAGTTGTTGGACGCGCGCTCCTCGTAGCTCATGCCGAGCAGCTTGTTGATGGTCGCGGTGATGTCGGAATCGTTCATCCAGATGCTGTCGATGCGGCGGCGGTCGTAGCGCGCGAGGTTGAGATGGATACCGGCGAGCGTCGTCACCGTGCCCGAGGTGCCGAGCAGGTGCATGTCGGCGAGATCGCCGCCATGCTCTTCCGCAAACGGCGCGACGTGGTTCGCGACCTCCTGCTCCATCGCCGCGTAGATCTCCGGCGTCACGTCGCGTCCGCCGAACTGCTCGGCGAGCGTGACGACACCATAGCGGATCGACATCCAGGCTTTGATGCGCGGCTCCGGATTTTCGCCGTCGCGCTCGATCCGCACCAGCTCGGTCGAGCCGCCGCCGATGTCGAACAGGATTGCGCCCCGCCCCCTCGGGTCGACCAGCGGCGAGCAGCCGAGCACCGCGAGCGCGGCCTCGGTCTCGCGGTCGATCACCTCGAGCTCGATGCCGGTCTCGGCCGCCACCCGGCTGCGGAAACCCTCCGCATTCGAGGCCGCGCGGCAGGCTTCGGTTGCGATCAGCCGCAGCCGGCGTGCTTTCCGCATGTTGATCTTGTCGCGGCAGATGCTGAGCGCGGCGATGGCGCGCTCGATCGCGGCCTCGCTGATGCAACCGGTCGCCGAGACTCCTTCCCCGAGCCGGATGATGCGCGAGAAGGAATCGACGACGCGAAAGCCGTCCTGGGTCGGACAGGCGATCAGCAACCTGCAATTGTTGGTGCCGAGGTCCAGCGCCGCATAGACGCCGGTTCCCGGCGCCTGCGCGCCGACGGCCGGTTCGGTGGCCAACGCCACCGCCGCCATCGACCCCTCCAGCTCACCGTGCGGCGCATGGCCGTCGCGGAGCCGCGTGTGGTCATTCATACAAACTGTCTTTCCGCGGCCGGTCGGGCCGGTCTGGAATTGCTTTTTCGCCTGAAACATTAGCAGCGCGGCGGGTATGCGCAACAACGCATCACATGGGACCATGTCCATTCGTGCGTTGTCGTGAACGGGGTCGTGGGTTATCTCAAGGGAGTCCGGTGCCCCGCTGCCGCGAAAATGCGCAAATGCCGGCTTTTCAGGTCAATTCCATGCAAGAACACACCAAATCGTCCACGCTCGAAAACGCTATTGCACTGCAAAAATATGGCGTCGGGCAGCCTGTCCGCCGCAAGGAGGACGACACGCTGGTGCGCGGCAAGGGCCGCTACACCGACGATTTCAACCTGCCTGGCCAGGCCTATGCCGTGGTCGTCCGTTCCACCCATGCCCATGGCACCATCCGTGGCATCGGCATTGATGCCGCCAAGGCGATGCCGGGCGTGCTGGGCGTGTGGACCGGCAAGGATCTCGACGCCGCCGGCTACGGTCCCTTCACCTGCGGCCTGCCGCTGAAGAGCCGCGACGGCTCGCCCCTGCTCCAGACCAACCGCCAGCCGCTGGCGACCGACAAGGTTCGCTTCGTCGGCGATCCCGTCGCCTTCGTGGTGGCGGAGACGCTGGCCCAGGCCCGCGACGCCGCCGAAGCGGTCGAGCTCGACATCGAGCCGCTGCCGGCAGTGACGGACCCCGAGGAAGCCGCCCAGCCCGGCGCGCCGCAGCTTTACGACCACATCCCGAACAATGTCGCGCTCGACTACCACTATGGCGACATGGACAAGGTCAACGCCGCCTTCGCCAGCGCCGCCCATGTCACCAGGATCGACATCGAGAACACCCGCGTCGCGGTGGTCTCGATGGAGCCGCGCGTCGGGCTGGCCTCCTACGACACGAAGACCGAGCGCTACACGCTGCAGGTGCCGACGCAAGGCGTGGCCGGCAACCGCGCCAATCTCGCCAAGAACCTGAAAGTGCCGAACGAGAAGGTGCGCATCCTCACCGCCAATGTCGGTGGCTCCTTCGGCATGAAGAACATCAACTATCCCGAGTACATGTGCATCCTGTACGCGGCCAAGGTGCTGGGCCGCCCGGTGAAATGGCTCGACGAGCGCTCCACCAGCTTTCTCTCCGACAGTCACGGCCGTGCCCAAAAGATCCATGCCGAGCTGGCTCTCGATGCGGACGGTCATTTCCTCGCCGTAAGGCTGTCCGGTTACGGCAATCTGGGCGCCTACATCACGGGCGTGGCGCCAAGCCCGCTCTCGCTCAACACCGGCAAGAACTTGTCCAGCGTCTATCGCACGCCACTGATGTGCGTGGACATCAAGACGGTGCTGACCAACACCACGCTGATGGGCGCCTATCGCGGCGCCGGCCGGCCCGAGGCGAACTATTACATGGAGCGGCTGATCGACCGCGCCGCCGACGAGATGGGCATCAACCGGCTGACCCTGCGCAAGCGCAACTTCATCAAGCCGAACCAGATGCCGTTCCCGGCCTCCTCCGGCGTCACCTATGACAGTGGCGACTTCCAGGCCGTCTTCAACAAGGCGCTCGAGATCTCTGACCACGAGAATTTCGCCAAGCGCAAGAAGGAGAGCAGGAAAGCGGGCAAGCTCCGCGGCATCGCCGTCGGCTCCTATCTGGAGGTTACCGCGCCTCCCGGCGTCGAACTCGGCAAGATCGTGTTCGATCCCGATGGCTCCGTGCAGCTCATCACCGGCACGCTCGATTACGGCCAGGGCCATGCCACGCCGTTCGCGCAGGTGCTGAGCGCGCAGTTGGGGGTTCCCTTCGAAAGCATCAAGCTGGTGCAGGGCGACAGCGACATCGTCCACACCGGCAACGGCACCGGCGGCTCACGCTCGATCACTGCGAGCGGCCAGGCCATCGTTGGGGCAGCAAAGCTCGTCATCGAGAAAGGCAAGCGCGCGGCGGCGCATGTGCTCGAAGCATCGGAAGCCGACATCGAATTCGAAGGCGGCAGCTTTACGATCGCCGGCACCGATCGCAGCATCGACATCATGGAGCTCGCCAAGAAACTGCACGACGGCAAAGTGCCGGAGGGCGTGCCTGATACGCTCGACGTCGATCACACCAGCGAACCGATCGCCTCGGCGTTCCCGAACGGCTGCCATGTCGCCGAGGTCGAGATCGACCCGGAGACCGGCGTGGTGCAGATCGTGCGCTACAGCGCGGTCAACGATTTCGGCACGGTGATCAACCCGCTGCTGGTCGCGGGCCAGCTCCATGGCGGCGTGGTCCAGGGCATCGGGCAAGCGCTCATGGAGCACATCCGCTACGACGAGAGCGGCCAGCCGATCACGGGCTCGCTGATGGACTATGCCCTGCCCCGCGCCGAGGACGTGCCCAACATGACGATCGGCGATCATCCGGTGCCCGCCACCACCAACCCGCTCGGCAGCAAGGGCTGCGGCGAAGCCGGCTGCGCCGGCAGCCTGTCGACGGTGGTGAACGCCGTGCTCGATGCGCTCTCGGATTACGGCATCAAGCACATCGACATGCCGCTGACCCCGGAGCGCGTGTGGCGCGCGATCCAGGACGCGAAGGCAAAGGCGGCGTAAGGGACTCTTTCGCAGACGGTCACTCGCCACCACACGCACAACTGTCATCGCCCGACTTGATCGGGCGATCCAGTATTCCGAGACAGCAGTAATTCACGGATGGGCCGCGGCGTACTGGATGCCCCGGTCAAGCCGGGGCATGACATCGCGTTTGTGGTGACAGGCTTGCCTCCCCTAAGCCGCCGCCTGCTCGCGCGGCTGGTAGATCGCGGTGTGCTGGCAGTGGGCGAGCGGCGTGGTGCCGTTGGCGACGACGAGCGCGTCGAGCTCGACGAAGCGATGGCCTTTCTTCTCGTAATTCGCGGTGACCTTGGCCAACGCGGTGATCTCGTCGCCGGCGCGGGCGGCGGACAGCAGCTGCATGCGGCTGCCGACGTGGATCCAGGGGCCCAGAATGGTGTTGTCGACCAGCACCCGGTTCATGACGCGCTGGATCAGGCCGGGATGGCCAAGCCCTTCGCGCGCGAAGATCGGATCGTTCTCCCTGACGTCAGTGAGATAGTCCGTCGCATCCTGCCCGGCCCAACGGCGCGGCGTGGTCCCCAGCCATTTGCCGGTCTCGAACGTCGCAGGGCTCACCGGCTTGCGCTCGGTCACCGCGGGCACCGCGACATAGTCGCTGAGCGACACCGCCGGCGCAGCCGCCGGCAGCGAGGCCGTCCCGGTCGCGCAGAGCTCGGTGCGGCTGAACACCTCGATGGTCAGCAAGCCGTTATGCTCGGTGGCATCGACATCGGCCGTCTCGCCGTCATAGACCGGCTTGATGAAGCGGGCCTCGACCAGCCCGCAGCTCAGGAAATCGCGGCCCCAGCGCGCGATCGGCACGTGCATCATGTAGGCAAAGACGTCGACGCCCGGGACAAGCCCGCCGGAAAACCCGAAGCGGCGCGCCACCTTGTCGTCATGCATCTTGTTTTCGGATTGTTTTGCGGTGTTGTAGGCCTCGACGCGGTAGGTTTCGAGCCGGTTCGGCATGGCTGGCGTTCCCATATTCTTGTTGTTTCGGGCCGATCGTAGGCCCCGGGGAACAGCGGTCAATCCCCTCGCCTTTGCGGCCCGAATGGGGTACCACGCGGCGAATGACTGAGGCCCCCACCCGTATCTATGTCGACGCCGACGCCTGCCCGGTGAAGGACGAGATTTATCGCGTCGCGCTCCGGCACGGCGTGCCGGTCAGCGTGGTCGCGGGCAATTTCATCCGCGTGCCGCAGGACCCGCTGATCGAGCGCATCGCCGCAGGTAGCGGCATGGACGCGGCCGACGATTGGATCGCCGAGCGCGCCAAGCCGGGCGACGTCGTCATCACCTCCGACATCCCGCTCGCCAGCCGCTGCGTGAAGGCGGGGGCCGACGTGATCGCGCCGAACGGCAAGCCGTTCACCGACGAATCGATCGGCATGACATTGGCGGTGCGCAATCTGATGACGGATCTGCGCTCGGCCGGTGAGGTCACCGGGGGCCCCAGATCGTACTCGCCGCGCGACCGTTCCGCCTTCCTCTCGGCGCTTGACCAGACGCTGCGCCGAATCCAGCGCCGCCGCGCCGATCAGGCGGCAACGAGCCAAAATCTGAATCAAGGCTGATCATGGCGCCGCCGCTGGTCCAACTGAAAGACATCCGGCTGACTTTTGGCGGGACGCCGCTTCTGTCCGGCGTCGAGCTCAATGTCGCCCCAGGCGAGCGCGTCTGCCTGATCGGCCGCAACGGCTCCGGCAAATCGACGCTGCTCAGAATCGCGGCCGGCCTGGTCGAGCCCGACGGCGGCACGCGCTTCGTGCAGCCCGGCGCCACCGTCCGCTATTTGCCGCAGGAGCCCGATTTCGGCGAGCACAAGACCACGCTTGCTTACGTCGAGTCCGGGCTTGCGCCCGGCGACGACCAGCACCAGGCGCGTTATCTCTTGGAGCAGCTCGGCCTCACCGGCGAGGAGAACCCGCATGATCTCTCCGGTGGCGAAGCCCGTCGCGCGGCGCTGGCCTATGTGCTGGCGCCCTCGCCCGACATTTTGCTGCTGGACGAGCCGACCAACCATCTCGATCTCGCCACCATCGAATGGCTGGAACAGGAGCTCGACGGCCGCCGCAGCGCGCTGGTGATCATCAGCCATGATCGCCGCTTCCTGACCAATCTGTCGCGTTCCACCGCTTGGCTCGACCGCGGCAGGATCAAGCAGATCGACCGCGGCTTTGCCTCGTTCGAGACCTGGCGCGACGAGGTGCTGGCCGAGGAAGAGCGCGACCAGCACAAGCTCGACCGCAAGATCGTCGACGAAGAGCACTGGCTGCGCCATGGCGTCTCCGGCCGGCGCAAGCGCAACGTCAAGCGCCTCGCCAATCTGCACGCACTGCGCGACCAGCGCCGCAACTATCACGGCACCGCCGGCACCGCCAGTCTCGCGGCCGCCGAAGCGGAGCAGTCGGGCAAGCTGGTGATCGAGGCCAAGGGCATCACCAAGGCCTACGGCGATCGCAAGATCGTCGAGAATTTCTCGACCCGCATCCAGCGCGGCGACCGGCTCGGCATCATCGGGCCGAACGGCGCCGGCAAGACCACGCTGGTCAATCTGCTCACCGGCGGCATGCAGCCGGATTCCGGCATGATACGTCTCGGCGCCAATCTGGAGACGGCCACGCTCGACCAGCACCGCGAAAGCCTCGATCCCAAATCGACGCTGGCCGAAGCCTTGACCGGCGGTCGTGGCGATCAAATCATGGTCGGCGGCAAGCCGAAGCATGTCGTCGGCTACATGAAGGACTTCCTGTTCGCGCAAGAGCAGCGCGGCACTCCGGTGGAGGTGCTCTCCGGTGGGGAGCGCGGCCGGCTGATGCTGGCGCGCGCGCTGGCAAAACCCTCGAACCTCCTGGTGCTGGACGAGCCGACCAACGATCTCGATCTCGAAACGCTCGACGTGCTCGAGGAGATGCTCGGCGATTACGAGGGCACCGTCATCCTGATCAGCCACGACCGCGACTTTCTCGACCGCGTCGTGACCTCCGTGATCGCGCCCGAGGGCAACGGCAAGTGGATCGAGTACGCCGGCGGTTACAGCGACATGCTGGTGCAGCGCGGCGCGGACCTGAAGCGCGAGACGGCGAAGACGCAAGTCCCGACGGAGAAGAAGGAAGAGCGCTCCGCTGCTCCCGCCTCCACGCCGAAGCGGAAGCTGAGCTTCAACGAGAAGCATGCGCTGGAGACGCTGCCGAAGAAGATGGAAACGTTGCAGGCCGACATCGCCAAGCTGCAGCGGGTCCTCGACGATCCCAACCTCTACGCCAAGGATCGCAAGACATTCGACGACACCTCAGCCGCCATCGCCAAGGCGCATGACGAATTGTCGGCTGCCGAAGAGCGCTGGCTCGAACTGGAAATGCTCCGCGAAGAAATTGAACAGGCATAACTCATGACCACTCCCCTCGCCGCCAAGATCGCCCGTGAGTACGGCACGCCCTGTGCCGTCATCGACATGGACAGGGTCGAGCGCAACATCGCGCGAATTCAGAAGGCCTGCGACGACGCCGGAATCGCCAACCGGCCGCACATCAAGACCCACAAGAACCCGACCATCGCGAAGATGCAGGTCGCGGCCGGCGCCAAGGGCATCACCTGCCAGAAGCTCGGCGAAGCCGAGATCATGGCCAATGCCGGCATCGACGACATCCTGATCAGCTACAATCTGCTGGGTGAAGAGAAGATGGCGCGGCTCGGCGCGCTGCAGGCCAAGGCCAACATGACGGTGGCCGCTGACAACTCCACCGTCGTCGCCGGCCTGCCCAAGGCGGCCGCGGCGTCCGGCCGTCCGCTCTCGGTCGTGGTCGAATGCGACACCGGCCGCAAGCGCGCCGGCGTCGAGACGCCAGCTGAAGCGGTAGCGCTGGCGCGCGAGATCGCGGCGTCCAAGGGACTCGAGTTCGCCGGCTTCATGCTGTATCCGACCGAGACCGGCTGGGCGGACGCGCAAAAATTCTACGACGAGGCGCTGGCGGGCGTGCGCGCGCACGGGCTGGATGCAAAAATCGTCTCCACCGGAGGCACGCCGAACCTGAAGAACATCGGCAAGCTCAAGGGCGGCACCGAGCATCGCTTCGGCACCTACATCTACAACGACCGCATGCAGGTCGCGGCGGGCTCGGCGACCTGGGACGATTGCGCGCTGCACATCTATTCGACGGTGGTGAGCCGCGCTGCGGCCGAGCGCGGCATCCTCGACGCCGGTTCGAAGACGCTGACCACGGACACCGGCGGTCTCGACGGCCACGGCCTGATCCTGGAGCACCCCGAGGCCAAGATCGCCAAGTTCGCGGAGGAGCACGGCTTTCTCGACCTCTCCCGCAGCAACACGCGCCCCAATATCGGCGATGTCGTCCGCATCGTGCCGAACCATGTCTGCGTCGTCGTCAACATGATGGACGAGGTGGTGATGGTCCGCGGCGAGGAAATCATCGGCACGCTGCCGGTGGCGGCGCGGGGAAAGCTGCGGTAGAGAGCTGCGTCGCTGGCGTCGGAACGCTCGCGCATCCTTCGAGGCTCCCGGCGCGCTGCTTTGCATCGCGCCGCTCGCACCTCAGGATGACGCTCTCTCTAGGCCATCGCAAGCTAACGCTCTCTCGTAGCCGTCACCCTGAGGTGGCCGCTTCGTCAGCAGCCCTCGAAGGGCGGCGGCGTTCTACGAACGCTGCAGCCACGCCAACACGCCCCTGCCCGCCGCAGCCCCCGTCGCGAACGAGGCTTGCAGCAGATAGCCGCCGGTCGGTGCCTCCCAATCCAGCATCTCGCCGGCCGCGAACACGCCCGGCAGCTCGCGCAGCATGAAGTGCTCGTCGAGTTCACCAAGAGCGATCCCGCCCGCGGTCGAGATCGCGCGATCGATCGGAGCGACGCCGGTGAGCTGAATCGGAATGGCGTTGATCAGGTGCGCAAGCTCCGCCGGCGAGAGCGATGCGAGCGGCCGTCCTGAGGCGATGGCGGCTTCCTGCATCAAGCCGATTCCGACCGGCGTCACTTGCGCCGCCTTGCGCAGGAAATTCGCCAGGGATTGCTTGCCGCGCGTGCCCGATAGCCGCGTGGTCAGCGCGGCCGCGTCGAGGTCGGGCCGCAACGCGATCATCAAATTCGCTTGCCCGAGACCCAGTACCGCCTCCCGCAGCTCCGCCGACAGCGCGTAGACCGTGCCGCCTTCGATACCGCTGCGGGTGATCATGGCTTCGCCGCGCACCGTGTGTGCGCCGACCGTCAGCGCCACGCCCTTGAGCGGCTGTCCCTCGAAACGATCGCGAAACACATCTGACCAAGCAACCATGAAGCCGGAATTGGCTGGCCGCAGCTTTGAGATGGCAACGCCTTTTGCCGCGAGGAATTCGACCCAGCTGCCGTCCGAGCCGAGCCGTGGCCAGCTCGCGCCGCCGAGCGCCAGCACGGTCGCGTCGGCAACGACGGCGGCCAGGCCTTCCTGCGTTCGAAACAGCAGCCGTCCCTCGCCATCCCAGCCGGTCCAGCGATGCCGGAAGGCAAACCGCACGCGGCTCGCATCGAGGCGCCGCAGCCAGGCGCGCAGCAAAGGCGAGGCCTTGAACGCTTTTGGAAACACGCGCCCGCTGCTGCCGACAAAGGTCGGCTCGCCGAGCGCCTCGCTCCAGACACGCAGCGCCTCAGGCGAAAACGCCGCGATCGCCGCTTGCAGCGTCGGTGCGGCCTCACGATAGCGCGCCATGAACTGCGGCAGCGGCTCACTGTGGGTGAGGTTGAGCCCGCCCCGGCCCGCCATCAGGAATTTGCGGCCCGCGGACGGCATGGCGTCGTAGACGGTGACGCGGGCGCCGCCCTGCGCCAGCACTTCCGCCGCCATCAGCCCGGCGGGACCGGCGCCGATGACGGCGATGTCAGTCAGAGCTTGATCCCCGCCCGTGCCGCGGCCTGCGCCACGTATTTCTGCGTCTGCTCGAACGCGCCTGTGAGCGCCTTGGCCTTCGACATGTCGCTGATCTCGGCGAAATGCGCGGCGACGGCGTCCGGCGTCCATTCAGACTCCGGCAGGTTGATGCCTTCGCTCTCCAGGATCTTGATCACGGCGAAAGAGCCGGCGCCGGCGCCCATGATGGTGCGGGTCGGCGCGTCCTCGCTCAGCATGTACTCGACTGCGGGCGTGATCGCGTTCGGCTTCATCAGTTGCAGCGCCTGGGGCGGCAGCAGCTCTTCGGTCATCCGGGTGGCCGCCGTCGGCGAGATGATGTTGACGCGGATGTCGTTCTTGCGACCTTCCTCGGCCAGCACGTTCATCAGGCCGACCATGCCTGATTTCGCCGCGCCGTAATTGGCCTGGCCGAAATTGCCGTAGAGGCCCGAGGACGACGTCGTCAGCACGATGCGGCCGTAGTTGCGGTCGCGCATGCCGGCCCAGGCCGCCTTGCAGCAATAGAAAGTGCCGACGAGATGCACGTCGAGCACCTTCTGGAAATCGGCCGCTTCCATCTTGCCGAACGACTTGTCGCGCAAAATGCCGGCATTGGCGCACATGAGATCGACGCTGCCCCACTCCCTGGTGGCGCGCTCGACCATGGCGGTGACCTGCTCGAAATTGGAGACGTCCGCGCCGTCGGCCATCGCGGTGCCGCCGGCCTTGCGGATCTCCTCGACCACGGCCTCGGCCGGCGACAGCGAGCCGCCGGTGCCGTCGCGCCCGCCGCCGAAATCGTTGACCACCACTTTCGCGCCGCGGCTGGCCAGCCCCAGCGCATGCGCCTTGCCGAGACCATTGCCCGCGCCGGTGACGATGGCGACGCGTCCGTCGAACCTGATTGCCATGAGTGCGTTTCCTAGATGCTAGTTCGTCATGGCCGGGCTTGACCCGGCCATCCATCAAATCGAAAGGCTTTTGAGCAGCGCTGGATGGCCGGGTCAAGCCCGGCCATGACGGCTCGGATCAGGCGAAATAGATCAGACCCAGCCACTCCGCGATCAGCGCCGGCTTGTCCTCGCCTTCGATCTCGACCGTGACATTGGTGCGGGACTGCAGTTCATTCGGCTTGCGCAGCTTGGCTTCGGCCAGTACGAAGCGGCCGCGGATGCGCTTGCCCGAGCGCACCGGCGAGATGAAACGCAGCTTGTCGAAACCGTAATTGACGCCCATCGTGGTGCCCGCAATCGCCGGCATCACCTCGTAGGACATCACCGATAGCATCGACATCGTCAGGAAGCCGTGGGCGATGGTGGTGCCGAACGCGGTTTCCGTCCTGGCTCTTTCAGGATCGACGTGGATGAACTGGTGATCCTCGGTCACGTCGGCATAGGTGTCGATACGAGGCTGGTCGATCAGATGCCAGGACGACACGCCGATCTCCTTGCCGACCAGGGCCCGATAGGCCTCCAGCGTGATCGGCGGCGACTTCCAGATTTGGTTCACTTAGCTCTCACTCCGTGTTTTCGACAAGTCAGGAAAATCCTCCTCGCGGAATTCCCGGCCGCGCAGGGGATCCTCGCGATCGTCGTCGCGTTCAAGCCGTCGTAGCTGCACGCGACGGATTTTGCCAGAGATCGTCTTCGGCAGCTCGGTGACGATTTCGAGGCGGCGGATGCGCTTGAACGGGGCAAGCCGCGTATGCAGGTGCCGGAAGATGGAGAGCGCCGTCTCCGGCGTCCGCTCGGTGCCCGAGGTCAGCAGCACGAACGCCTTGGGGACGGCAAGGCGGATCGGGTCCGGGCTCGGCACCACCGCAGCTTCCGCGACGAGCTCGTGCTCGAGCAACACGCTCTCGAGCTCGAACGGGCTGATGCGGTAATCGGATGATTTGAACACGTCGTCGGAACGGCCGACGAAGGTGAGATAGCCTTCGTCGTCCTCGAACACCACATCGCCGCTGCGGTACAGCTCGCCCTCGGCGCCGGACAGCTTGCCGTCGTCGCTCTGGTAGCCCTGCATCAGGCCGGCGGGCCGCTCGGCGCCGAGCACCAGCGTGACCTCGCCTTCCCTGGCGGGCTGGCCGTCGGCGTCGCTGATCTGTACGCGATAGCCCGGCAGCGGCCGGCCCATCGAGCCGATCTTGATCTTCTGGCCCGGCGAGTTGCCGGCGAGCGCCGTGGTCTCGGTCTGGCCGTAGCCGTCACGAATGGTGAGGCCCCAGGCCGCCCGCACCTGGTCGATCACTTCAGGGTTCAGCGGCTCGCCGGCGCCGCAGACCTCGCGCAAGGCCACCTTGAACGATGCGAGGTTCTCCTGGATGAACAGCCGCCACACCGTCGGCGGCGCGCACAGCGTGGTGACGCCGCAGCGGCCGATGGTGGCAAGCAGGCCTTTCGCATCGAAGCGCGGCTGGTTGACCACGAACACCGTCGCCCCCGCATTCCACGGAGCGAAGAAACAGCTCCAGGCGTGCTTGGCCCAGCCGGGCGAGGAAATGTTGAGATGGACATCGCCGGGCTTCAGCCCGATCCAGTACATGGTCGAGAGATGACCGACGGGATAGCTGCGCTGGCTGTGCCGGACCAGTTTTGGCTTCGCCGTCGTGCCCGAGGTAAAATAAAGCAGCATCGGGTCGTCGGCGTTGGTCGGACCGTCAGCGCTAAAACTCTCCGAAGCCTTTGCCGCGTCATCGTATGACAGCCATCCGTCGGAGGCCGCGCCGACCACGATGCGGACGACATTCTCGGCGCCAAGGCTTGCGAATTTCGTAACCTGGTCCTCAGCCGCCACCACGGCTCGCGCCTTGCCGCGATCGAGACGATCGCGGAGCTCATCCGCGGTGAGCAGCGTGGTGGCGGGAATTACGACGACGCCGAGCTTCATCGCCGCCAGCATGGTCTCCCACAGCGGAACCACATTGCCGAGCAGCAGCAGGAGATGATCGCCGCGCTTCAGGCCCTGCGCACGGAGGAAATTCGCGACCTGGTTGGAGCGCTTCGAGAGCGCCGCGAAGGACAGCTTCGTCTGGCGATCCTGTGCGGCATCGACGATCCAGAGCGCGGGACGATCCCTGCTCTCCGCATTTGCTGCCAGCTCGGCGTCGAACCAATCGAGCGCCCAGTTGAAGGCAACCGGATCCGGCCAGCGGAAGCCTTTGACCGCGGCCTCGTAGTCCGTGCCGTGATCCAGCAGAAACGCGCGCGCTTCCAAAAATGTCGTCATGATCCGGGCCCGTCGATTTGATCTTCGAGCGTAGCCCGGATGGAGCGAAGCGCATTCCGGGGCCAACTTGGCCTCGGCGAGGACCTATCCCGGATTGCGCTTCGCTCCATCCGGGCCACGAAGCCTCGCTATTTTCCAGCGAGGCTGCGAACGTGCTTGATAATTCCGGAAAAATCCACCCCACCCTGGCCTGCTGCGTCGAAAGACTGATAGATCTCCTGCGCATGCTTGCCGAGCGGCGTGGCCGCGCCAGTAGCCTTCGCGGCGTCCTGCGCCAGCGTCAAATCCTTCACCATCAGCGCCGAGGCAAAGCCCGGCTTGTAGTCGTTGTTGGCGGGCGAGGTCGGCACCGGGCCCGGCACCGGGCAATAGGTCGTCAACGACCAGCACTGGCCCGACGAGGTCGAGGCGACGTCGAACAGCGCCTGGTGCGAGAGGCCGAGCTTCTCGCCGAGCGCAAAGGCTTCGCTGACCGCGATCATGGAGATGCCGAGGATCATGTTGTTGCAGATCTTGGCCGCCTGGCCTGCGCCGGCGCCGCCGCAATGGACGATCTTCTTGCCCATGTTCTCCAGCACCGGCTTGGCCGCGGCAAATGCCTTCTCCTCGCCGCCGCACATGAAGGTGAGCGTCGCGCCCTTGGCGCCGCCGGTGCCGCCGGAGACCGGCGCATCGACCGAAAGCACGCCGTTCTTGGCGGCCAGCGCATGCGCGGCCCTCGCGCTCTCGACGTCGATGGTGGAAGAGTCGATGATCAGCGCGCCCTTGGTCATGGCGGACACGACCTCGTTCCAGACGCCGAGCACATGCTTGCCTGCGGGAAGCATGGTGACGACGACATCGGCACCCCTCACCGCACCGGCTGCGCTCTCGGCAATGCTGGCGCCATCGGCCTTCGCCTGATTGCGGGAGGCTTCGACGAGGTCGAACGCCACGACCTTGTGGCCGGCCTTGACGAGGTTTGCGGCCATCGGGCCGCCCATGTTGCCGAGACCGATGAATGCGATCGTGGCCATTGTCGTTTCCTCCGCTGTCGCGTTGTTAGCTAAACTTCAGCTCATCAGTGCCGATCTCGGCAAAATATGGTGCAAGCATCTCCGGCGTCACATCCTCGATTGCTCGCGGCGACCAGGTCGGGTTGCGGTCCTTGTCGATCACGGCAGCACGCACGCCTTCGCGAAAATCGTCGCTGCGGAAGACTTCCAGCGCAGCGCGGTATTCCCGCACCAGACACTCCTCCAGGCTCGATGAAGCGCGCGCGAGCCGCAAGAGCTTCAGCGTCACCACCATGCCGCGCGGCGATTTTTCGTTGAGCGCCTTCAGCGTTGCAAGTGCAAATTCGGAGCCGTCGCGGTCGAGCGCCGCAAGGATGTCCTCCATGCGATCGAAGCCGAACAGCGCATCGATGATTGGCTCCTTCGCAGCCACCGACCCCGCGGTCTCACCGGTGGCAAAGCCGCTGATGAGCTTGCCGACATCGGCGGCGGCCGCGCCGGAACGCAGCTTCGTTAGCGCCTCGCGCAGCTCCGGCAACTTCACCGCCGGCACGACCCAATCGGCGAACTTCGCATGGATCGCGTCCGGCCCGTTCATGGTCTGGCCGGTCAGCCCGAAATAGGTGCCGATCTCGCCCGGCGAATGCGACAACAGATAGGTGCCGCCGACATCGGGGAAGAAGCCGAGACCGACCTCGGGCATGGCCAGCTTCGTCCGATCCGTGACGACGCGATGGCTGGCATGGGCCGACAGACCGACGCCGCCGCCCATCACGATGCCGTCCATGAAGGCGACATACGGCTTTGGGAACTTCTTGATCCGGGCGTTGAGGATGTATTCCTCGCGCCACAGGATCTTGCCGAGGTCGCCGTTCACCTTCGAGCTCTCCCAGAGCGCGCGGATGTCGCCGCCGGCGCAGAGGCCACGCTCGCCGGCACCTTCCAGCACGATGACGCTGACGGCCGGATCGGATTCGAAACGGTCGAGCGCCTTCTCGATGTCGCGAAACATCTCCAGCGTCACGGCATTGATCGCCTTGGGACGGTTGAGCCTGATGATGCCGGCCGCACCCTCGACGCGGGCGACGAGATCGCCCTCTTCCGCTGCATTCATCGCGCGCCCTCGATCAGCTTGCGCGCCACGATCAGCCGCATGATTTCATTGGTGCCTTCGAGGATCTGGTGCACGCGTAAGTCCCGCACGATCTTTTCGATGCCGTATTCGCTGAGGTAACCGTAGCCGCCGTGAAGCTGCAGCGCTTGGTTGGCGACTTCGAAACCGACATCGGTGCCGAAGCGTTTGGCCATCGCGCACAGCATGGTGGCATCAGGGTCCTTGCGGTCGAGCGCTGCGGCAGCCCGCCACAAAAAGGTGCGCGCGGCCTCGAGCTCGATCGCCATGTCGGCAAGGCGGAATTGTAGCGCCTGGAATTCGTCGAGACGTTTTCCAAACGCCTTGCGCTCCTTCATGTAGGCGCGCGCCTTGTCGAGCGCCGTCTGCGCACCGCCCAGTGAACAAGCCGTGATGTTGAGACGGCCACCGTCGAGGCCGGCCATCGCGATCTTGAAGCCGATGCCCTCCTCGCCCAGGCGATTGGTAACAGGCACGCGGGCGTTCTCGAACATGACCGCACGGGTCGGCTGCGCGTTCCACCCCATCTTGCGCTCATTGGCGCCGAAGGAGACGCCCGGCGTCTTGCCGTCGATGACGAGGGTCGAGATGCCGCCGGGGCCGTCACCGCCGGTGCGCACCATCGCCACCAGGAGATCAGTGCCGCCGGCGCCGGAAATGAACTGCTTCTGGCCGTTGAGGACGTAATGGTCGCCCTCACGCACCGCGCGGGTGCGCAGAGCCGCCGCGTCCGAGCCGGCGCCCGGCTCAGTCAGGCAGTAGCTCGCGATCAGCTCCATGGTGCAGAGCTTCGGCAGCCATTGATGGCGCTGGGCGTCGCTGCCGTAGGCATCGATCATCCAGCTCGCCATGTTGTGGATGGAGATGAAGGCCGAGGTGGTCGGGCAGCCCGTCGCCAGCGCCTCGAAGATCAGCGCTGCGTCGAACCGCGTCATCGCGGATCCCCCGACATCGTCGCGGATGTAGATGCCGCCCATGCCGAGGGTCGCCGCCTCGCGCATGACGTCGACGGGGAAATGCTTCTCCTCGTCCCAGCGCAGCGCATGCGGCGCGATCTTTTCCGCCGCAAACGCGAGCGCCATGTCGCGAACCGCGATCTGATCCTCGTTCAGAGCGAACTGCATGCTGCCGCCTACCCTCTTGCCCCATCGTCATTGCGAGCGCAGCGAAGCAATCCAGGCTGCCTCCGCGGAAAGACTCTGGATTGCTTCGTCGCTACGCTCCGCTCCTCGCAATGACGGACTGGGCTACAGCCTTACTTCATCAGCGGGATCGAGAACTCCGCACCTTCCTTGACGCCGGACGGCCAGCGCGAGGTCACCGTCTTGGTCTTGGTGTAGAAGCGGACCGAGTCCGGACCGTGCTGGTTGAGATCGCCGAAGCCGGACTTCTTCCAGCCGCCGAAGGTGTAATAGGCGATCGGCACCGGGATCGGCACGTTGATGCCGACCATGCCGACGTTGACCTTGGCCGCGAAGTCGCGCGCGGCGTCGCCGTCGCGGGTGAAGATGGCAACGCCGTTGCCGTAGTCATGGTCGGACGGCAGCGCCAGTGCTTCCTTGTAGTCGTGCGCGCGCACGACCGAGAGCACGGGGCCAAAGATCTCTTCCTTGTAGATCCGCATGTCCTTGGTGACGTTGTCGAACAGCGAGCCGCCAAGATAAAAGCCCTTCTCGTAGCCCTGCATCTTGAAGCCGCGGCCATCGACGGCGAGCGTCGCGCCTTCCTTGATGCCGATGTCGATGTAGCTCTTGACCTTCTCGACCGCCTCGCGCGTCACCAGCGGGCCGTAATCGGCGGACGGATCGATCGAGGTGCCGATCTTGAGGCTCTCGACGCGCGGGACCAGCTTTTCCATCAGCCGATCGGCCGTGGCCTTGCCGACGGGGACGGCAACAGAGACCGCCATGCAGCGCTCGCCGGCCGAGCCGTAGCCGGCGCCGATCAGGGCGTCGACCGCCTGGTCCATGTCGGCGTCGGGCATGATGATGGCGTGGTTCTTGGCGCCGCCGAAGCACTGGCAGCGCTTGCCGGTCTGCGCTGCGCGTTCATAGATGTACTGCGCAATCGGGGTGGAGCCGACGAAGCCGATCGCCTTGATGTCGGGGTCATCGAGGATGGCGTCGACCGCTTCCTTGTCGCCGTTGACGACGTTGAGGATGCCGGCCGGCAGGCCCGCCTCGATCATCAGCTCGGCGAGCATCATCGGCACGCCGGGATCGCGCTCCGACGGCTTGAGGATGAAGGCGTTACCGCAGGCAATCGCCGGCGCGAACTTCCACATCGGGATCATCGCCGGGAAGTTAAACGGCGTGATGCCGGCGACGACGCCGAGAGCCTGGCGCATCGAATAGATGTCGATGCCGGGGCCGGCGCCTTCAGTGTACTCGCCCTTCATCAGATGCGGGATGCCGCAGGCGAATTCCGCGACCTCGAGGCCACGCTGGATGTCGCCCTTGGCGTCCGGCACCGTCTTGCCGTGCTCGCGCGCGAGCAGCTCGGCGAGCTTGTCGTAGTCGCGCTGCACCAGCTCGACGAATTTCATCATCACGCGGGCGCGGCGCTGCGGGTTGGTCGCGGCCCATTCGGGCTGCGCGGCGCGCGCGTTCTCGACGGCGGCGCGGACCTCGGCCTTGGACGCCAGCGCCACCTTGGCCTGGACGTCACCGGTCATCGGCTCGAAAACGTCGGCGGTGCGGCCCGAGGTACCCTTGACCTCCTTGCCACCGATGAAATGTCCGACTGAACGCATGGAATGCTCTCCTTGAGGCCTGATCCGCTTTGACAAATCCTATCGACCTGCATTTATTGGGATTCAAGTCTGAGATATTGCACCATAGATGTGCGAAAATGCTGGATCAAGGCGCTATCGATTGGGACGACTTCCGCTTCGTGCTGGCCATCGTGCGGGGCGGCTCGGTCTCGGCTGCGGCAAAACAGCTCGGCGTCGACCATGCCACGGTGATCCGCCGCGTCGACCGGCTGGAAAAACATCTCTCGGCAAAACTGTTTGACCGGCGCAAGACCGGCTACCTCCTCACCGAGGCCGGCCAGCGCGTCGCCGATAGCGCGGAAGCCATGGAATCGACCATCGTCGCCAACCAAGAGCAGGTCGGCGGCTCGGTGGCGCGGCTGACCGGCACGGTCCGGATCGGCGCGCCCGACGGCTTCGGCACCGCCTTCCTGGCGCCGCGGCTGGCGCCCTTCGCCGACCGGTATCCCGATCTCGATCTGCAACTTGTGGCGACCGCGCGGCTGTTCAGCCTCTCCAAGCGCGAGGCCGATATCGCCATCAGCCTGACCATGCCGAAGGAAGGCCGCATCGTCGGCCGCAAGCTGCTCGACTACCGCCTCGGTCTCTATGCGGCCCCCGCCTATCTCGACCGCTTCTCAAAAATCGCCTCGCGCGAGGTGCTGCCGCAGCACCGCTTCGTCGGCTACATCGAGGAGCTCTTGTTCACGCCGGAGCTCGATTATCTGCCACAGGTGTCGCCGCGGATCTCCGCGCGCTTCCGCAGCGCCAATCTGATCGCCCAGCTCAATGCCACGCTCTCCGGTTTCGGCATCGCGGTGCTGCCCCACTTCATGGCGAACGACTATCCGCAACTCGTTCCAGTGCTGCCCGACGAGATCTCGATCACGCGGACGTTCTGGATGTTGATGCACGCCGACAGCAAGGATCTGGCGCGCATACGCGCGGTGGCGGATTACATCGGCGAGATCGTCGAGCGCGAACGGGCGCTGTTTGCGGGGCGGTAACACCGTTCTTGTAGGGTGGGCAAAGCGACGAGACGCGCGCATGCGCTGCGCGTGGCGTGGCCACCACGTCAACCGCCCGCGCGGCGAGATGGTGGGCACGGCGCTCTGCGCCTTTGCCCACCCTACGGGACCTCGCCTAGCTCTTCGCCTTCTTCGCCGCCGCAGCCTTCGGCTCGCGCTTCGTACCCTCCAGCGCGCTGTCCCGGCCCGCCTTCAACACCTCGTCCGACAGCTCGCTTGAGCCCGCGACGCGCGCCAGCAGCATGGTGCCGGCCATCGTCGCCAGCGTCGCAATCGCCTGCTTGCGCGCGGCCTTGCGCGGCATGTTCGGGATATAGTCCGCCAGCAGCTCGATCATTTCGTCGAGCTTGCCGGCAAATGCCTTTCGCGCCTTCGGGCTCTCGCGGGCGATCTCCGCGCCCAGCGCGGGAATCGAACAGCCTTGGCCGGGATTGTCGCGATGCAGCGCGGAGAGGTAGGCCTCCGCGATCAGTGCCAGTCGCTTTTCCGGCGAAACCTCGTCCGTGATCTTGCGCCAGTGCTCCATCGAGCGGTCCATCGCATAGCCGAACGCCTCGATCACCAGCGCCTCGCGGGAATCGAAATGCGCGTAGAAGCCGCCATGGGTCAGGCCGGCCTCCTTCATGAGGTCGGCGACGCCAATGCCGTGGGCGCCCTTTTCACGCAGCCGCACGGACGCCTTCTTGACGATGCGGTCGTGGGTTTCCTGCTTGTGTTCCGGGGAATAGCGCATGCGGTTCTCATTGGATGTCGATGGTCATCTCATAACACGCAAATGACGAAATAGGTGCATTAATTCATGTTAAGTTGCTTCCGATCATCGAAAACGTCGCAGTTGCATGTACCGCAAGGGCGCCCTTGCCGTCCCGGACGAAGCCTTCGGCGTAGCTGGTTTGCCGCCCCAGCTTGATCACCTTACCCTCGGCCGAGATCAAACCGGAACGGACCGAGAGCGGACGCAGGAAGGCCAGCTTCAAGTCCAGCGTTACCGAACTCTGCCCGGCCTGGAGCCGGGTCGAAATGGCGCAGCCCATGGCGGTATCGAGCAGCGCCGCGGCTGTCGCGCCGTGGATCAGGCCGATGGTGTTTTCGAGATCCTCACGCGGCTCCAGTTCCATGACGATCCGCCCGGGCTCGACCACGGCCATGGTGAAGCCGATCAGTTTCGCGAACGGCGGCGGCGGCAGTCGGCCGTCGCGGATGCCGAGCATCGCATCCATGCCCGACAGGCCCATGGCCACCTTCGCAACCGGGGCCGGCACCTGCCAGTCCACCACACGCTCGCGCCGCTGTGCCGGCGAAAACAGATCGGGTCGATCGATATCGGTCATGTCATCCTCTTCGTATGATGACAATCATACTATGCGACGGACTTCGCGCTGACAACTCTGGCCCCATCCCGCTTGACAAGCAGGTGGTTTCAGCCCGGAGTGACCCCGATCGGCGCGCCTTGCGCCGGTCCACGAAAGCTTCGAGATCCCACGATGCAAATGCTCAACAACCATTGCGGCGTGACGCGCGATACGCGCGGCGTCGTCCATGTCGCGATCTGCAACGCCGGCCCGCTCAACATCCTCGGCTCGCCGGTGACCATCGCCGTGCGCGAGGGTTTGCAGCAGCTTGCATCCGACCGCAGCATCCGCGTTCTGGTGCTGCGCGGCCAGAGCGAGAAGAGCATGATCGGCGGCGCCGACATCAAGGAGATGGCGAAGCTCGACCGGGCATCGGCCGAAGCCTTCATCAGCCGCCTGCGCGATCTCTGCGAGGCGGTGCGTGCTTTCCCCGCTCCTGTCATCGCACGCATGCCCGGCTGGTGCCTCGGCGGCGGGCTCGAAGTCGCCGCCGCCTGCGATTTCCGGATCGCGGCGCATGATGCGCATTTCGGCATGCCCGAGGTGCGCGTCGGCATCCCCTCGGTGATCCACGCGGCCCTTTTGCCGCGCCTGATCGGCTGGGCCCGCGCGCGCTGGCTGGTGATGACCGCGGAAAACATCGACGCGCCGACGGCGCTGGCCTGGGGACTGGTCGACAAGGTCGCTCCGGAAGGCGAATTGGATGCGGTTATCGAGCACCTCGTGCAGGCATTGCTCGCATGCGGACCCGAAGCGTTGCGGTCGCAGAAGGCGCTGCTGCGCCAGTGGGAGGAACTGCCGCTGACGGAGTCGGTGAATTTGAGCGTGAAAGTGTTCGGCGAATCGTTCCTCACGGACGAGCCGACGCGGCTGATGGACGCGTTTGTGAATAGGAAGCGGTAGGCGCGCGCGCCGACCTCCTCCCATCGAACGAGCAAATCTCATCCGAACCACGACATTTTCTCATCCCTGGCGTGGTTGCATTTTTTGCGCCGCATCATATGATGAACATCATCTTACCCGTCCTCGCAGGGAGTTCTCGTCATGGCCGAAGCCGCCGATCCCGTCGTCATCGTCTCAGCCGCCCGCACCCCACTCGGTCGCTTCATGGGCGAGTTGTCGCCGCTTGCCGCGCATAAGCTCGGCTCGCACGTGATCGGCGCGGCGCTGGAACGCGCCAGGCTCGCCCCCGAGAAGGTCGACGAGGTCTTGATGGGCTGCGTGCTGCCGGCCGGACAAGGCCAGGCGCCGGCGCGCCAGGCCGCGCGCGCAGCCGCCCTGCCCGATGCCACCGGCGCCACCACCGTCAACAAGGTCTGCGGCTCCGGCATGAAGGCGACCATGCTGGCGCACGACATCATCCGCGCCGGATCTGCCGACATCGTCGTCTCCGGCGGCATGGAGAGCATGAGCAATGCGCCCTATCTGCTGGCCAAGGCGCGCGGCGGCTATCGTGCCGGCCATGACCGCATCATCGACCACATGATGATGGACGGGCTGGAGGACGCCTATGAGACCGGCCGCTCCATGGGCGATTTCGGCGAGGCCACGGCGGAGGCCTACCAGTTCACCCGCAAGGACCAGGACGCCTATGCCATGGAGACGCTGGGCCGCGCCCGCAAGGCGGTCGAGGGCGGCGCGTTCAAGGCCGAGATCGCACCGATCACCCTGACCGAGAAAGCCGGCCCGCGCATCGTCGCCAATGACGAGCATCCGCTGAAGGTCGATCCGGCCAAGATCCCGGGGCTCAAGCCGGCCTTCCGCGCCAACGGCACCATCACGCCCGCTGCCTCCTCCGCCAATGCCGACGGCGCCGCGGCGCTGGTGCTGACGAAGCGCTCGCTCGCCGATCGGAACGGGCTGCCTGTTCTCGCCGAGATCAAGGGCCACGCCACCCACAGCCAGGAGCCGCAATGGTTCACCACGGCGCCGATCCCGGCGATCCGCAAGCTGCTCGACAAGATCGGCTGGGCTGCCTCCGATGTCGACCTGTTCGAGATCAACGAGGCCTTCGCCGTGGTGGCGATGGCGGCGCAGCGCGATCTCGGCATTCCCCGCGACAAGCTGAACGTCAATGGCGGCGCCTGCGCGCTCGGCCACCCCATCGGCGCCACCGGCGCGCGGCTGATCGTGACGCTGCTGCATGCACTCGAGGCCAACAACGTCAAGCGCGGCGTTGCCGCGCTCTGCATCGGCGGCGGCGAAGCCACGGCGATCGCCGTCGAACGGTCGGCCCGCTGACGGCAATGTCCGAAATTGAGGGAAGTCTGACATTTTAGACTTCCCTTATTTGTGCCAGATTGCAACGATGATGCGGGTCCCTCTCGGGCTCGCCAACCAAGATTGAGGCCCAATGATCTCGAACTGGCTCGCGGCAGCACTCGTCCGCCGCAACATCCATTACGGCTGGGTGATGGTCGGCGTGACCTTCCTTGCCGCGCTGATCAGCGCCGGCACGGTTGGCGCGCCCGGCGTGTTCATCGTTCCGCTTCAGAAGGAGTTCGGCTGGAGCACGGCGGAGATCTCGTCCGCGCTGTCGATCCGCTTCATCCTGTTCGGGCTGATGGCGCCGTTCGCGGCAGCGCTGCTGAACCGCTATGGCCTGCGCAACGTCACGCTGGCCGCGCAGCTGATCGTCGTCTCGTCGCTCGTGCTCTCGCTCGGCATGACCGAGGTCTGGCAGCTCGTGGCGCTGTGGGGCGTGGTGATCGGCATCGGCACCGGCATGACCGCGCTGGTGTTGGGCGCGACGATCGCGACGCGCTGGTTCGCGGCGCGGCGCGGCCTCGTCGTCGGCATCATGACCGCGAGCGTCGCCACCGGCCAGCTCGTGTTCCTGCCGCTGCTCGCGAGCCTCACCGAACGTTACGGCTGGCGGCTCGCGCTCGGCTTCGTCTGCATCATGCTCGGCGTCTCCGCGCTCGCCGTCCTGCTCGCCATGCGCGACCGGCCGAGCGATGTCGGCCAGCGTCCGTTCGGCGACGAGGGCACCACACCCCTGCCCGCGCCGCCCGTCAGCCACGGCTCGATCACGGGTGTGGCGCTCGGCACGCTGCGCGACGCCTCGAAGTCGACCGCGTTCTGGATCCTGTTCGCGACCTTCTTCGTCTGCGGTGCTTCCACCAATGGTCTCGTCCAGGTGCATCTGATCCCGATGTGCCTCGATTTCGGCATCCCCCAGGTGCAGGCCGCGAGCCTGCTCGCAGCGATGGGCATCTTCGACTTCTTCGGCACGATCATGTCGGGCTGGCTGTCGGACCGCTACGACAACCGCTATTTGCTGTTCTGGTATTACGGCCTGCGCGGGCTCTCGCTGATCTTCCTGCCCTTCAGCGATTTCTCGTTCTATGGCCTCTCCGTGTTCGCGATGTTCTACGGGCTCGACTGGATCGCGACGGTGCCGCCCACGGTGCGGCTCACCGCGCAGAAATTCGGCCCCGAGCGCGCCAACTTGGTGTTCGGCTGGATCTTCGCCGGCCATCAGCTCGGCGCCGGCACCGCCGCCTTCGGGGCAGGTTTTTCGCGGACGGTCTATCAGAGCTACCTGCCCGCCTTCTTCATCGCCGGTGCGCTCTGCGTGTTCGCCGCGCTGATCGTGCTGGCGCTGTCGCGGCAACCGCAGCCGCAGCCGAAACCTGCCATGGCCTAGTACCTGATCGTGGTGGTGACGCCGAACACAGCGGCGTCACCAATTCGCGCGACGCCGGACGGATCGTTCGGATTTGGGATGCCGCCCGAGGGACGGAATACATATTGAAGGTATGGCGCCACGAGCCATCCCGGCCTGACATGCGCCTCGTAAATTATCTCGATCAGCGTCTCGTTGCTCCGTATCGGGCTCTGAACGCCCGTGAATAATTGCGTGTCCAGATCGAGATTGCGCGCCGTGTTCGATATCCGCATGTACGCCATCGCCACGCCGAACCGGTCGAGCCGACGGCCGGGGGTGAAGCCGACGAAGCCGATGCCGCCGTCGAGATAGAGGTCGATCAAATTTCGATCCGGCGGGCTGTAGGCGATGCGGCCGAACGCGGTCACTCCAGGCAGCGAGGCCGACGTGCTGTTCTCCCTGACCTCAAGCGGCCGGTACAGCACCTGCTCGACGACCGCGAAGATTCCATAATTGCCGCGAAGTTTTGCGGGAATGCCGCTTCCGCCGGGATCGGCGATCGACAGGCCCTGCGCCGTGAAACGCTGGCTGTCGAACGAGCCGTAATGCTTCCAGGCACCTGGCGTGACATTGCCGGCAAGCGGCCGGCCGCCGATATCGATGTCGTAGTTGAAGCGGATCTGCCCGATCACCCACGGCGGATCGTTGATGCGGAAGGCCAGACCGTGATGGTCGCGCAGCTGTGGATCCTGATCGCCCGGCCCCGACGGATCGCCGTTGAACACCGCAGCGTACGCCGTGATCTGGTCCGACAGCGCGGCCTTGATGCGAATGCCGGGCACCGCGATCGGCGGCGCCGGGCCACCGGCCGGGAGGTTGGACGCCTTGATCGCGGGCCAGCCGAAGGTGCCGTTGATGAAGAGGTCGTCGGTCTGGCTGTCGAAGAACTCGACGTCGGCCGCCTGTTGGCCGGCTCGGATGTTCAGCCTGTCACCAAAGAAGCTCTGCTCGACATAGGCGTTGTAGAGCCGCTGGTCCGGCAGCGCCTCGATCTCGCTGATCGTGGCGAGGTTCATCACGTAATTGCGGCTCAGCCCTCGCCCGTAGATCACGAAGGCATTGGCGTAGAGGCGGCCGCCGGTCCAGCCGACCAGCTTGTCGAGATCGGCATCGACCGACAGATCGAGACGGCCGAAATGGATGGCGCCGCGCTTCACGCCGCCGGAGGCATTGGCGATGTTGTCGGCGATATAGGTCGCGCCGAAGTTGAGGCCCTTGTCGGCAAGCCCGTCGTGCCACTCGTCGAACCATTTCGGCGCCAGCCATTCGGCCGCGTTCTCGTCCTTCGCGCCGGCGAATGCGCTGGTGCTTGCCGCCGTGCAGGCCAGGGCGATCGCAGCCAGGGTTCTTCGGATACTCCAACTCACGATCGGCGCGCTCTATTTGAAAATGCCTGTGCGCCGCATGAATAGATAGGCCGCGCCGACGGATGACGCCATCAGCACCGCCGCCACGAGAAATCCGCTCTCGACGTCCGTCAGCGGCAGGCCTTTGGTGTTCATACCAAAAATGCCGGTGATCAGCGTCGGCGGCAGCAAGAGTGAGGTCACGATCGAGAGCGTGTGCAGGTGGCGATTGCTCTCCTCCTCGTTCTTGAAGCGTAGCTCCTCCTCGAGCAGGCGGCTACGCTCCCTCAGCTCGACGATGTCGTGATCGAGGCCGTCGAGCCGCTGCGCAAGCTTGCCGGCCCGGATCCGCAAGGCGGGCGAGAGGTGATCGGTGTCCTTCTGGTCGAGCCGGTGAAACAGCACGCGCAGGCCGGTGAGCTGCCGGTGCAATCTCACACAGGTCCGGCGCAGGCGGCCGAGCTTGCGGCGCATCTCCGGTTTCGTATCGTCGGCGAGGATGCGCTCCTCGATCTCGTCGATCTCCTGGCCCAACTTGTCGGTCATTCGATCCAGCGTGTCGGCGACCTCGTCGACGATCTTCTCCAGGAGATGGGCGACATTGTCGACGCGGTAGCCGCCTTCGAGCACGCGCCGCGTCGCGTCGGCCGAGCACAGCGCCTGGTGGCGGCCGCTGACGAGAAGGCGCTCGGTCATGGCGAAGCGCAGGAACGCGGTCTCCTCCGTCGCGGCGTCGATCTCGCGCACGAGATCGGAGAACACGCCGTAGACGCAGTGGTCGATCACGTGAAGCTGCTGGAAGGTGTCGTTCGACAGCAGCAGCTCGCGCGCGAGCGGCGGCAGCTGTGACGCCGAGATCCACGGCCGCGCGCGCGCATCGGTCAGGTTGAAATGCAGCCATAGTCGGCCGTCATGGCCGAGCTCGATCGGCTGGTCGAGCGGCAGGGCCTCGGCGCTGCCGTCGCCGTGCAGGCGAAACGCCCAGACCAGCCCGGGAATGGCGGGTTCGACGTTCACTAGCGCGCTGACAAGCTTAGCCGGCTCGGCCATGGCCGCCCCCTACCGTCACCGACCACCCGTTCCGAAAGATGGTTGACGGCATCTTCTTCCGGACCCACGCGGGTACTCAATTACGCCAGTGTTACAGCTTGATGATAGCGCCCTATGGCGCCGCCACCTTCGTCGCCGCCGGCATCCGGGCGCGAGCGCACCCACAACACTTGATCCTTTTCAGAAGACACATCTTCGCGTTCTCGCGGCTCATTTCGCCCGAGCTTTGCTCTCTTCGTTGCTCCCTTGGTGAGAAAGGGCGCAGGGAAGGCCGGGCGCCGGCTGGCACCCGCGGTCCCGTGTGCGAACAAGACGCGCACGGGGTGGACTACAGGTGACGCCGGAACGACCGGCCTTCCCTGCGCGGATGGTTTTACGGCTTATGTCGCGCTCTCCCCGGGGAGCGATGCACTATTGCCCCCGTCGCCTTGCGGATGGCTGATGCGCGGACCCGGTCGGGCCGCCGCAATCACCGCAACACTTGACGCACAGACCCCGGGCGTCAGGACCACACGATTTTGCCGCCGCGCACATCCCCGCGCTTGTCTCCGATGGCTGGCGTGCGCTCGCCATCGGGACCGAACGAGGACGCTGTCAGCGCCGTGTCGTATCGCGCGTGCTGCTGCTCACGGGAATTCCGCCCTGCAGCCAGCCCGGCGCGCCGACGCCGTCGCAGCCACCGCCTCCCGGCCCGCGTCTCGTGACGATCGCGAAACGCCCCTTGCGGCGGGCGGGATGCGCGAAACATACGGTATATCCGAATTCTTGTAAAGCGAATTTTGGACCGGGACCGGCCACAGGAGACGGTGCGCGCGTACGAGTGGTCAAACAAAAGCGAGAAAACAACCCCATGCACAGTAGCCGAGACACGAGCGATCAATGACTTAGCTCTGACGAGGACGCGCCACTCGCAGGGCCATCGCATAGGAAAGCTTCCCTGCGGCCATTCTTCGAGACCCCCGCCGTTGGCGGCCCTCAGGATGAGGACTGAGCGCGCGGCTGTCGTTTCAACGCGCACCGATGCTCCTTAGCCTCATCCTGCGGAGACGCGTAAGCGCCGTCTCGAAGGACGAGGCGCGCGCTCAGGTCTCGCGAAATGCCATACGCGATCCCTACCCCGGCCCCGGCATATTGCCGGCGAACTGCGGATAGCATTCGCGCAGCTCCTCGCGAATTCGGCCCCGGATCAAGGCCAGCGTCGTCTCGTCCGGCATCGGTGTCGTGGCCTCGCATTGCTCATTGTCGTACGCGAAGCCCGTCGTGGCTCGGATGTCACGCCAATCATATCCCCGATGCGTGCTCTGGAGGCGAAAGCGTCCCGCCTCGCGCTCGAAGGAAAACAACGCCGCGTTGGTCAGCAGCGCGTGCGGGCCGCCGCGCCGATAGACCGTCTCGTCGGTAACGCCAGGCGCAGACACGAAGTCCACGCGCTCGACCAGGGATCGCAAGCTGTGCTCTTCCCGGAACAGAATGACCCGCGGAACGAGAAAATAAAGGTAGGCGGAGCCGAACGAGCCGGGCCATCTGACTGGATTGTTCGGGTAGTCGCCGGTGCCGACGAGATTGACGTTGCCCTGGCCGTCGATCTGGCCCCCGCCGAGAAAGAAGGCATCCAGGCGTCCCTGCGCGGCGCAATCGAACAGCTCCTCGGCGCCGCCGGTGAAGGAATTGTGCTTGACCGACCCGAGGATCGAAACCTGCACGCGCTCCCGTCCATCGCGCTCGTTGATCGCACGCAACAGCATCGCGCCTGCGGCCGGCATCGGAGACGACTGGCCGACCGCAACATGCCGCACGCCCTTCAGCAGCCGCGAGATCGTGTAGATCATCAACTCACGGCTGGTGCATGCCTCGCTCATGCCGCGCTCCTCGAACCCTGGATGTAGGTCTGGAAGCCTTCCGGCGAGCGCGCCGCCCGCGCGTATTTCTCGACTTCCTGCCCATCCCTGGGATATTCGGCGTAAAGCCCGGTGGGCCATCCGCCGTTCTTCAGCTGCGCCACCGCACTCACATAGATCGCAGGCAGCACGCCCGCGGCCATCTTCTCGTCTTCGAGCAGCGACACGTCGGAGATGCGCTCCACGGTCACGAATGCTTTCTTCGACGCGTGCGCCAGCAACATCACCTCGCGCCGACGCCCCAGCCGAACGTTGCCGAACCGGTCCGCTTCAGGCGCATGAAACAATGCGATGTCGGGCTGGATCGCCGAGACCACGACGATCTTCTCGCTGTCGTCGAACGGGTTAGACGTCACCTTCCAGTCGTCCCGTTTCTCCAGGACGTCACTGCCGATGATGCCGCGAATCGGCATGAACGGAACGCCCTTCTCGGCGGCCGTCAGGCCTGCGAACACTGCGGGACAGGTTGCGTCGCGGAGACGAATGGATCCGTCGCGAACGGCCCGGCTGAAACACGGTGCGCCGCCCGCCTCTCCGAGACTGACGGCGCTCGTCTCCAGCGTCGCCACGGCACCGGCGCCGATGAGCATATCGACCTGCATGCCGCCGATCGGCGCACAGAACACGTGCAGATCGCGGATGCCGCGATCGATCAGCATTCGAACCAGTCCAGGAGCCGCAGCATAGTCGTCCGGGGCCAAGCCGAGCTTACAGCCCGAGGGTATCATCTCCGCCATCTTCTGCGGCGTTACGAAATCCGTCATCTCTTCGCCTCTCCCTCGCTTCCCGAATCCCTTCTCAGCACCTGAGCCGCCCCCCCCCGATCGTGAACTTGCGGACTCCGTCAGCCGCGTCCCATGCTGTAGAATTCAGCGTTCGGGCGCATGCTGGTGACGTTGGCAAGCCGGTTGGAGAGGCCGAAGAAGGCCGTGATCGCGGCAATGTCCCAGACGTCTTCTTCCGTGAACCCATGCGATTTCAGCGTGGCGAAATCGGATTCGGAAACCTTGTAGGCCTCCATCGAGACGCGGACGGCGAAGTCGAGCATCGCCTTCTGCCGATCCGTGATGTCCGCCTTGCGGTAGTTGACCGCGACCTGGTCGGCGATCAGCGGATCCTTGGCCCGGATGCGCAGGATCGCGCCATGCGCGATGACGCAATATTGGCACTGATTGAGGTTGCTGGTCGCAACCACGATCATTTCCCGCTCGGCCTTGGTGAGGTTGCCGGGCTTGTCCATCAGCGCATCGTGGTAGGCAAAGAACGCGCGAAACTCGTCCGGCCGGTGCGCGAGCACGAGAAACACGTTCGGAATGAAGCCGGACTTCTCCTGCACGGCCAGAATACGGACCCGGATGTCGTCAGGCATGTCGGCGAGATCAGGGACAGGGAAGCGACTGATGGCAAGTGCCTGGGTCATGGTCTGAATATCCTTGGGGCTGGTCGATGGGAATTGCTCGCCGTCGCTTTCTTCATGTCCTTGGCCCGGGTGATGGCAAGAAATCCTCCGATACGTCGTCCCAGCTCCGCCCGAAGCACCGCACCCTCCCAGCCGATGCAGAAGAAGCACGTGAGGCTGTCGCCATCAATGCCTGCCTCGATGTCGTAAAGCAATGCGGGGTGCTGTAGACCAGCCCCGCGCGCCGGGCGAGCCTAGGCGACTGCAGGCGAGCCTATGCGCAGGCCCACTGCCATACAAGCCCATGTTCCAGCGAGATGAACTTCTCTCGGGGAGTAGGACACGCCGGCTCTGCGGCGCCCCGTTCGGTCAAGCCCGCTCGCGCGAGACTAACAGGTCTTCTGCTGCAAATGCTGGACGCAGGTGCAGGTGGCCGTCGCCGGATATTTCACGTCGTAATAGGGAAAGCTCGAGGAGTTGGTCGAGCAGCGCGGGAACAGATAATAGCTGTCGGACAGCTTGACGGTACCCGCGATGGTGAAGCCGAGGTTGGGCGTGTAGTCGTAGGATACCTCGCTCAGGATAAGCGAGATCTTGGCGTTGGCGGTCCCGCCCGGCGCGGTGAAGGACGACAAAGTCATCGCCTGACCGACAGTCCTTGCTCCCGACGCGCTGGTCGATTTGCTCCATCGCACCGTTGCGTTGCCGCTGGCGTCGGTCGAGACTTCCGAGACGGTGATCGTCATCAAGGAGGTGGTGCCGCTCTTGATGGGATATGGGGCCATGATGGCGGTCGCGGCCGCCAGAATGCCGTCCATCTGGGTCGAGGTAAGGGCCGTGTTCTGCGTGATCATGTCGGCGACACTGTGCGCGGTCGCGCTGACCTTGACGTTCATGGCAAGTCCGTTGCCGAGCTCGACGCCGCCGATATAGAGCAGTAGCATGAACGGCGTCACGATGGCGAACTCCGTTGCTGCAACGGCGCGGACATCGGACAACAGGTGACGGGCGCGAGACGACAGGGCGGAGATCATCAGGTAGCTCATGGCTCGTTCTGGAACGCGGCGGACGACATGATCAGCCGGTTGCCGTCGCTGAGGTTCGACAGGTTGAAACCGAGCGGACCGAGGACGACCGGCCACTCGTACATGATGCGGAGCACGACGATATCACCGGCCACGCCCGGGTTGTATTGCCAGATGTTGGAGACCGTGCCCGAGCCGTCGTAGGTCAGGGTTGGCATCGCCGTGTCCGCGGACGTCCACGAGGTCGCGACCTGCATGTCCACCATCAGGCCGCTGCAATTGAACAGGATCAAGATCTGATCGCAGACCTTCTGCTTGAACACATCCTTCGTCATGTTCGCGGACTGAACCTGTCCGGTCATGACCAGGCGCGCCGACTGTCGCACGATGGATTCGAGCGTCTGCTGGGCGAAGAAAACCAGAAAAGTCTGAATGAGTGCGATGACGAGGGCGAGGAACGGCGGAGCGACGAGCGCGAACTCGACGGCCGTGGCTCCGCTGTCATTGGCGGGGAAAGCGGCGCAGCGATTGCGGCGTCTCCTCATCGTCGAGGCGGTTCCGAACATAGCCCTTTTCCTACTGCACGAGGCTGGCCGTGCTGGACGCAACCTTGATGAACAGGTCGGTCAGCGCCGTGGAAATGTCGCCACCGTTCTGAACGTTTGCGTACAGGCCCGGTGACGCGCAGGATTTCAGCCGTTGCGCGATCGTGCCGGTCGACGAGGTCGGATTGTTGAACTGCGAGATCCGGTTGGTGTACCAGCCGTCGCTCAGTTGCAGATACTCGGTGTAGAGGATCGCGATACGAATATTCCGCTGCTTGATGGTATCGCATATCGCCGTGTTGAGCGGTTGCTGGCATCGCAAAGTCGTCGAGTTGGCCGACGGGAGCGCGTAAGTGGCATTGGGGTCGCAGCTGCCCCCCGTCTTTGGGATGAGCTTGTCTTCGACGCCGTCGGTGACAAGGAAGACCACTTCCTGCGGCGTACCGGCCGCTGTACCGTCGCCGGGATTGGGCATGGCGGCGTTGAGGTCCGTCAGCCCCTTCGAGATATCGGTGCCGTAGTCGGTGGTGTAGATGCAGTTGCCCTTGCTGTCGAGAACGGGGCAGTTCTGGTGATCGACCGTCAGGAGCTGAATGTTGCCGATCTGCGCGCCCGCGGTGGTCGGTGTGGTCAGCGTCTGGATCGTGTTCAGGGCGTAGTCGAAGGTGTAGATGGCAGCATTGTAGGTCGTGTTGTTGAGCGCCGACATACACTGCATGACGCCGCCCGACGTGCCCGACTGCGGGCACGACCAGGGTCCGACCATCAATTGCTTGACGGCATTGGTCACGAGATCGATCCGCAGCGTAATGTTGTTCGCACGCGCGACCGTGAGATTGTCCTTGTTCGTCGAGCTAGGGGCTGCGTTATTGGGATGCGCCTCGTGGCAAGCGAATGAGCAATTCTTCGCGTAAGTGGGTTGGTTTTTCGTGGCGAGAACCATGTTGTCGATGTCGGTCTGGGTCGCCGCCAGCGCCATCGACGGGGAATCATCCAGCAACAGGTAGAAATTCATGTTGGGCGCGCTGGACGCCTTCGCCGTCGCCGAACCGGCCACCTTCCAGGTCTGCTTGCCGAGAATGCCCGGGAAATTGTTGACGGACTCCGCGGTGTAGGACACCGTGATAGTCCGCGACAAACCGACATCCGTGACCGTGACCGTCGGCGTCGGCACGGCCGCCAGCCCAGAAAGATTCGCCTTCGCAGCAAAGACGGCAGCCGCCGTGTTCTCGACAGTGGTCTTGTCGGTCTGCGTCAGCATCGCGGGCCGCACGGCTGCGATCGCGGCCGCGTCGGCGGCTGCGTTCAATTGCTCACGCTTGCGCAAGGCCAGCGTGTAGTCGAGCGTCATGCCCAGGAGAAAGATGATAGGAACCATCGTCATTGCAAAGATGATGGCGACGTTGGCCTTCCGGTCTGTCGCGAAACAGAGCATTGCGCGGCGGAGCATGTCGTTCATCCTGGCTGCCGTCGCTGCGGCAGCAGCGGCCCTTTCTCTGAAGTCGACGGAAGAGGCTGTCGGGATTTGATCCCGGCACTCGCCCATCACGGGGCGGAATATGGCGATGGCTCTCTTAATCAACGCTTACGGACGGTTCACAAAATGGAACCTGACGGGATCCAGATGTCTCATATCGAGAAGGCATCATTAACGTCGCTTAAATGCGGACGCAGGGATTGGCGCTAAACCCCGGGAAAACACCGTAGAATTGCGGATGAACTGCGCGCGCCGGGTGGCCGCGCGTACGGCCGGCGTCTCGTGCGGTGCCGGCCCAAACGGGAAATCCGAAACACCCCATGCACGGTCGTCGGTGCGAGGCGACTACCGACGTGGCCATCTGGGTGAGACACATATTGCCGTTAGACTCCACGGCGCAAACGTGGACAATGCCCCGACGCACGTCGCGTGCGCAGTGCACATCAAGATGCGCCAGGGAAAACAAATGCCGGCAGCCGGTCCGTCGTCCGAACCCATCATTCCAACCGTTCCGCTCACCGCCCAAATGCGCGATTCCCTGCGCGCGATCGTGGGCGCGAAGGGCCTTATCGAGGACGAGCACGGCAAGCAGCCGTTCGTGACGGATTGGCGCGGATTGCTGGTTGGACGCGCCGGCGCCGTGGTTCGCCCCGGCAGCACAGAGGAAGTCGCGCAGGTGGTCAGGCTCTGCCATGACCATGGGATCGCGATCGTACCGCAGGGTGGAAACACCGGTCTGATGGGCGGAGCCACGCCCTGGCCCGCGCACACGGGCATCGTGTTGTCGCTCGGCCGCATGAACCGCGTGCTGGAGCTCGATCCCACAGGGTACACCATGACGGTCGAGGCCGGCTGCGTGCTGCAGACTCTGCAGGAGACAGCAAGCCGGCACGACAGGTTCCTGCCCCTCAGCCTCGGCGCCCAGGGCTCGTGCATGATCGGCGGCAATCTGTCGACCAACGCCGGTGGCGTGCAGGTTCTCCGCTATGGCAATGCCCGCCATCTCGTCCTGGGACTTGAAGTCGTGCTGCCGAGCGGCGAGGTCTGGGACGGATTGCGTGCGCTCAAGAAGGACAACACGGGCTACGACCTCAAGCACCTCTTCATGGGCGCCGAAGGCACGCTCGGCATCATCACGAAGGCCGTGCTCAAGCTATGGCCGGCTCCCAGGGACGTCTGCACCGCGTGGCTGGCGATCCGGGATCCGCGCGCGGCGCTGGAAATCCTGTCGGAAGCCCATAGCGCATCCGAGGACAATGTCGGCTCCTGCGAGCTGATGAGCCGCAGCGCGATCGACATGGTGCTCCGCCACATACCCGGCGTGCAGGATCCGCTGAGAGCGGAGACGCCATGGTACCTGCTGCTGGAATGGTCGTCCGCGCGCGCACGCCGGGACGGCGCCGAGGGCATGTCCGAGAAGATGGAGCAGTTTCTGGCCGATCAACTCGAGGCCGGGCGCGTGCTCGACGCAGTCATCGCTCAGACCGGACATCAATCGCACAACATGTGGCGCATAAGGGAAAACGTCGCAGAAGCCTCCCGCGCCGAGGGGCCGGGGCTCAGCTACGATGTCTCGGTGGCCATCTCAAGGATTCCGGAGTTCATCGACCTCGGGCTCAAGGCCGTGCTCGACATTCTCCCGTCCATCCGGCCCTATCCTTTGGGACACATCGGCGACGGCAATCTGCATTTTTCGTTCATGGCGCCGGTGGGCATGGATCAGCAGACGCTGACGCAATACAAGGCCGCCATCACGCGGGCCGTGAACGACCTCGTCACCTCCATGGACGGCTCGATCTCGGCCGAGCACGGCATCGGCATCGACAAGCTGGACGAGCTCAGCCATTACCGTTCGAAGACCGAGCTCGACATCATGCGCACCATCAAGCGCGCGCTCGATCCGCAGAACATCATGAATCCCGGCAAGGTGCTGCGGCTGTAGGATTGCAGAAACTCGCCTGCGGCCGTCCTTCGAGACGCCCGCTTAATGCGGGCTCCTCAGGATGAGGACGGAACGCGCGGGGCGCTACTGCATGATCGCGGCCGCGATCTTCTCCGCCGACATCAGGACCGGGAAGTTGGTGTTGGCGCACGGCACCACCGGGAAGATCGAGGCGTCGACGACGCGCAGGCCCTGGATGCCCTTGACGCGACCCTGGTTGTCGACCACCGCCATCGGATCCTCAGTGCGACCCATGCGGCATGAACACGAGGCGTGCCACACACCAATGGTCGCCTTGCGCACGAAGGCCTCCAGCGCCTCGTCGTCGTTCATGACCTGATCGAAGGTGAAGCCTTCGACCACGAAATTGTCGATCATGTAGTGGCGCAGCGCTGCCGGCCCGTCCATCAACGCCGCGGCGACCTTGGTCAAGATCCTGTTCCTGGTATTGACCACGCCGATCTTGCGGACCTTGTCGGTATAGGCGGCCGGGAACGGCTTGTCCGTCACCTTCCTGACGATGTCGCTCATCTGGATCGCAGCCATCTTGCGGAAGCCGCTCATCAGCCGGTCGAGATCGCGCCGGTCGGACAGCAGGTTGAACTCGACGATCGGCTCTGCCGACGGATCGCGCGAGGCGAGCTTGACCTGTCCGGTCTCTGAATAGGTCTTGTTGACGAAGGTGAGCAGCGAGCCGATCTGCTCGCCGACCGCATGCCAGGCCGACTTGGAGAGCAGGACGACGAACATATCGCCCTTCGGCACGCCTGCAAGGTCCGACGAATAGCGCAGGCCCAGCTGCATGTGGCGCCTGGTGTGCTCGTTCATGCGCGCGCCGCGGCGGACAAAGGACGACAGCGAGATCGAGGGATGATCCATCAGGCGCTGCCCGACGCCCGGCAAGCCCATCAACACCGGAATCCCCAAATCCTTGAGATGGCCGACCGGACCGATGCCGGCACGCAAGAGATGCGCGGGCGAATGGATGGCGCCGCTGGAGAGGATGATCTCGCGTCCCCGGAATTCCTGCTCGCGTCCGCCGACGACAGCCTTCACGCCGACGCATTGCGTGCCATCGAACAGCAGCTCGCGCACCTGGGTGTCGGTGGAGATGGTGAGATTGGCGCGCTTGCGGGTGTCGCGGTCGAGATACCCCATGGCAGCCGAGACGCGCTGCTCGGCCTGGTTGGAATGCGTCACCGGAAAATAACCGTCGACGAACTCGCCGTTCTGGTCGGGCAGGAATTGATGGCCGGCCTGCTGGAAGGCTTCTGCAAACGCCTGCGAATGCTTCGTCCAGTGCTCCCTGGGAATGCGGCGGACCGGGATCTTGCCGTCCTTGCCGTGATACGGTCCGTCGAAATCGAGATCGCGCTCGACCTTCTTGAAAAAAGGCAGCACGTCGTTCCACGTCCACCCTTCGGCGCCGCGCGCGTTCCATTCGTCGTAATCGGTCGGCGCGCCGCGGTTGGCCATCTGGCCATTGATCGACGAGCCGCCGCCGAGCACGCGCGCCTGCTCGTATTTGCGCAACGGAGGACGGGCCTCGTTCGGATTGTTGTGGCTGACGACCTGGGTCGTGACCTTGAGCTCGGTCCAGTGGAAGCGCGGATCGAAATAGGCCGTGCCCGGATAGCTGTCCCTGATCTCGGCCGGCTCGTTGCCGGGCGGTGTGTCCTGACCGGCCTCGCACAGCAGGACTTTGTTGGCGCTCCTCGCCGAGAGCCGATGGGCCAGCACGGACCCCGCCGAGCCGCCGCCCACGATAATGAAGTCGTACACGATTGACGCCTTCCTGTTGTTTTTGTTGACGGAGCTTAGCGCGTTATTGTTTTGCCGTGGAAGGGTTTTGGATTGCGTCGGCGTCGCACCTCGTGTCCCGGACGCGCGGCAACGCTTCAAGCGTTGCGGCGCTGAGCCGGGACCCAGGAGGCTCCGGATTCGCTTTGGCATGGGCCCCGGCTCTGCAGCGCACCGCTGCACTGGACGATGCTTCGCATCGCCAGGGAAGCGCTGCGCTGCGTCCGGGGCACGCGCGTCACGGCTTGCCGCAAGGATGCTAAGGCCTGATCGAAAAATTCTCCGGCGGCCCCGGCTTGCGCAGCGGCTCGGCGAGGCGGGCGAACTCGCACAGCAGCGACCTCGTCTTGCGGGGATCGATGATCTCCTCGACCCAGAATTTCTCGGCCGAGCGGAACGGCGAGCGCAGCTTGTTGAGACGCTCCTCGATCTCCTTCAGCTTGCCCGCCTTGTCCTCGGCCGCATCGATGTCGGCGCGATAGGCGGCTTCGATGCCGCCTTCGAGCGGGAGCGAGCCCCAATAGGCCGACGGCCAGGCGTAGCGGATCGAGAAGCGATCGGCCGGCTGGTGCACGACACCGGCGACACCAAAGGCGTTGCGCAGGATCACGGTGCACCAGGGCACGGTGGTCTGGTTGACCGCGGCCATGGCGCGGACGCCGTGGCGGATGGTCGCCGCCTTCTCGGCATCGAGGCCGATCATGAAGCCGGGGCAGTCCATGAGGTAGACGATCGGCAGGTGGAAGGTCTCGGCGAAGTCGACCCAGCGCACCACCTTCTGGCAGGCATCCGCCGTCCAGGAGCCGCCATAGTGAAAGCTGTCGCTGGCCAGCACCATCACTGCCCTGCCCTCGAGTCGCGCCAGGCCGACGATGATCGGCTTGCCGAAATTCTTGGCGACCTCGAAGAACGAGCCCCTGTCGACGACCGACTCGATGATGGGGCGTACCTTGTAGACTTGCTTGCGGTTACGCGGCACCGCGTTCATCAGCGCTTCGTCGCTGCGCTCCGGATTGTCGGCGCAGGCCAAGGTCGACGGCAGCTCGTAGACCGACAATGGCAGATAGGACAGGAAACGCCGCGCGCAGGCGAACGCCTCTTCTTCCGTATCGACGGCATGGTCGATCGCGCCTGCGCGAGTCTGGATGTCGGCGCCGCCGAGCTCCTCCTTCGAGAGGTCCTGCCCCAGCGCCTTCACCACCGGCGGGCCCGCGACGAACATCGCGGACTTCCGTGTCATGATGGAATAGTGGCTGGCGGCAAGGCGCGCGGCCCCTAAGCCCGCCACCGAGCCGAGGCCGAGCGCGACCACCGGCACGCGCGACAGATTCTCTGTCGTGAAGCGGTACCAGCGCGTGCCGCCGATGCCGCCCGGCAGGTTGGCCGCGCCCTTGGTCTCGATGGTCTTGACCGAGCCGCCGCCACCGGAGCCTTCGATGATGCGGACGATCGGCAGACGGAAGTCGTGCGCCATCTCCTCCGCCATCAACGGCTTTGCCGAGATCGACGCATCCGCCGAGCCGCCGCGGACCGTAAAGTCGTCGCCGACCACCACAACGGTGCGGCCGTCGACGCGCGCACGGCCAAACACGCAGTTGGCCGGCGTCAATTTCTGCAATTCGCCGCTGGAATCGTACTCGCCGATGCCGGCGACGGCACCTATCTCGTGAAAGCTGCTTTTGTCGATCAGCTTGTCGATACGTTCCCGAACAGTCAGCCGGCCCTGGTCATGCTGTCGCTTGACCTTGTCAACGCCGCCCATCTCCCGCGCGAAGGCTTCGCGCCGGGCGAGCTCGTCGAGTTCCGGCTTCCAGTTCATTCACTCCCTCCGAATGGATCGGCTTGTTATTGTTGTGCACGGCCATTGCGACCGGTTTACGCGGGATGCGGTTGTTGAAGACGTCGCCTTCCGCGCCCTCGAGCAGGCCGCCGAGCGAACGACCGAGTTCGAGCATCAATGGCGCGACTTCGGCATGCAGCCGCTCCTCGTCATACATCGCCGACAGCAGGCCGATCGTGATGACCACGAAAGTCTGGTACTGCGGCGACCATATCGGCAGCGCGAGACCGTTGATGTGTGGGCTCCACAAGCCGCAGGCCACGACGTAGCCGCGCTCGCGCAACATCTGACGGTTGGCTTCGATGCGAGGCTTCAGGATCTTCGCGGCCTCGGGAGCTTCCCGCTCCATGTCCGCGATGAAGGCATCGCCGACTTCCGGCGATAAGGCCGCCGTGTAGGCCGCGCCCGCGGCGGTCGAGGCCATCGAGATGCGGCTGCCGGTGCCCTCGTGCAGGCCGAGTGCGGTCGCCGAGCGCGCGAATAGGAGATAGACGAGATGGAAGCGATCCGGAACGACGAAGCCGACCGTGCCAGGAAGCTGCTCGGCGACTTCCTGCAGCCGCTGACGGATCATGCTGCGCAGTTGCGCGCCCTTCATCATCGTGGCGCTCATCGCGACCGCGCTCGGCCCGATGCGATACTTTTGATCGCGCGGCAGGTAAACCAGCTGCCCCATGCGAGTCAGCGTGTGCGTGAGCCGCGACACCGTCGAGCGCGGCAGGCCGCAGCGATTTGAAATCTCGAGATTGCCGAGTCTCGCCTCGTGGCCCTCGAAGCATCGCAACACGTCGAACGCGCGCGAGACCACCTGGATGACATCTCCCTCGCCGGCATCGCCAGCGAGTACGCCTTGCCTACTCAATCGCTCGGATCGTCGTCCCATGTTCCCTACCGTCTGTTCCGCTGTGCGGAATTAAATTCCACTTGCAGACGACGCTACCTCAGGCATTTTGCGACGACAACAAAAAGGGATGGCATGCCAGAAATTAAGATCGTCACGGAGGTCGCCGGTCGCATCTGCGCAACTCCCGTGCAAGTTGGAGGAACCGTCGCGGATGGCGATGACGTTGTGGTGGTCGAAGCCATGAAGATGGAGATACCTGTGCCCTCGCCTGCGAACGGCACGATCACATCACTGCTGGTGAAACTCGACGACGTCGTCGCAGAGGGCCAGGCCATCGCGATCGTCGCGAGCTGAGTGCTCTATCTGTCGTTTGCGCGACAATCTGTCAGCCTCATTCCCGCATGCGCGGTACGGCGTTGCCATCGCTTGATCGCGGTGACATGATCTGTTGCAAACAAAACGTTGTTTCAAACAAAGAAAGAAAATCTTCGCGGCAAAGCGAGGATGATTGGAGGGAAACATGCTTCGTGGGCTGCTCATGCTCGCGCCTGCGCTGGTTGCGGGCATTTCTTTTGCGTCTACACGCTACTCATTCGCTGAAGACATCAAGCTGCCGCCGACCCTGGCCTTCACCGCCTATGACACCGGCACCGCCGGCTTCAACATCGCGGTCGGCGTCGGCAAGATGATGAAGGACAAGTACGGCACCGACGTGCGCGTGCTCCCCGCAGGCAACGATGTCGCCCGCCTTGCGCCGCTGCGCTCCAAGCGCGCGGCGTCCGCGGCCATGGGATCGGGCACCTATTTCGCGCAGGAAGGCGTGTTCGAGTTCGGTGCGAAGGAATGGGGCCCACAGCCGCTCCAGATCCTGCTCTCGTCGGTCGACTGCAATTGCGGATCGCTCGGCGTTGCCGCCGACACCGGCGTGAAAGAGCTGAAAGACCTCAAAGGCAAGCGCGTCGGCTTCGTGGTCGGCTCGCCCGCTCTGAACCAGAACTCGCTCGCGGTGCTCGCCTTCGCCGGCCTGACGCAGAAGGACGTCAAGGTCGTCGAGTTCGCGAGCTACGGCGCGATGTGGAAAGGTCTGATCAACAACGACGTCGATGCGGCCTTCGGCACCACCATCACCGGCCCCGCCAAGGAAGCCGAGACTTCGCCGCGCGGTCTGATCTGGCCACCGCTGCCCGCCAAGGACAAGGAAGGCTGGGCGCGGATGCAGAAGGTCGGCTCGTTCTTCTTCCCACAGTTAGCTACCTGCGGCGCCGGCATCTCGCCAGAGAAGCCCGTCGAACTCGGCAACTATCCCTACCCGATCTTCGTGGCCTACGCCTCGCAACCGGCCGACCAGATCTATGCCATGACCAAGGCCATGATCGTGAACTACGACGCCTACAAGGATTCCGCGCCCGGCGCCGGCGGTCTCGCAGCCGACCGTCAGACAAAGAACTGGGTGGTGCCGGTGCATCCCGGCGCCGTAAAGGCCCTGAAGGAAGCCGGGCAATGGAGCGATGCGCAGGAAGCGCACAATAACAAGCTGATCAAGCGGCAAGAGGTGCTTGGCGCAGCATGGGCTGATTACGGCAAGTCCAATCCGCCGTCCGATGACAAAGCCTTCCTCGACGGCTGGATGAAGGCGCGCGCGGCGGCGCTTGCGAAGGCTGACATGCCGAACGGGTTCGAGGAATAGAGCGCGATGTTGTTGCGCTTGATCGCCGCCCCGCAAGAAGTGCGCTCCCTCCCCCGCTTGCGGGGGAGGATTGGGGAGAGGGTGTTTCCACGGTGGGACTCCCCGAGAGGAGAAAGCCCACACCCGCGCCTTCGGCGCGACCTCTCCCGCAAGCGGGAGAGGTCGAGCCCGTGGCGCGGGCGATTCAACCAACTGCCATTCGATTGATCTGCTTTCAGTAGCCCACGCGCGGGATCCATGTGATGTCAGCTTCCATCTCCACCGCCCCGCAAGACGAGGCCAAGCGGGTCGTGTTCGACGATCCGCATGGCGCCGCCGCCAACATGCAGGAAGCGGAGGTCACGCGCGTGCGTGCGCTTCGCGGCGCCTGGCGCTGGCTGCTGGTGGCCGCGACCGCGGCGACCATCCTGATCTGCATCAACCAGCAATTCTCGCTGCGATTCTTCATCGGCTATACCCAGCTCAACACGGAGTATTTCTATCTCCTGATCGCGTTGATGCTACCGTTCACTTTCCTGATCTTCCCTGGCACCGAGCGCGCGCCGCTCGATCGCATTCCCTGGTATGACCTCGTCCTGTTCGTCGCGACGTTTGCCGCCGCGCTGCTGTTGATGTCGAATGTACGCAAGGCGGCCGAGGCGGGTTGGGAGTTCGGCGGCGCGCCGAACAACGTCATCGCCGCGGGCCTCGTGATGTGGGTGATGCTGATGGAGGCGCTGCGCCGCACCGGCGGCTGGAGCCTGCTGCTCAGTGTGCTCCCCTTCACCGTCTATCCGCTGTTCGCCGAAGCTGGCTGGCTCGGCCCGTTCCGCGGCACGCAATCGACGATCGAACAGGCGACCGCCTATCACGTGCTGTCGGGCGAGAGCCTGCTTGGCATTCCCATCCAGGCCTTCGCCGACACGGTGATCGGCTTTTTGGTGTTCGGCACCGCGCTGATGATGACCGGCGCCGGAAAGTTCTTCATCAACCTCGCCTTCGCGCTGTGCGGCACCTTCCGCGGCGGCGCGGCAAAAGTCTGCATCTTCGCCAGCGGCCTGCTCGGCATGATGTCGGGCTCGATCATTTCCAACGTGCTGACCGCCGGCACCATGACCATCCCCGTGATGAAGAAGAGCGGTTTTCGCGCCTCCTATGCCGGCGCGATCGAGGCCTGCGCCTCGACCGGAGCGGTGCTGGCGCCGCCGGTGATGGGCGCCACCGCCTTCGTGATCGCGCAGTTCCTCAATGTCAGCTATGCCGACGTCGCGGTCGCCGCGATCATACCCGCCGCGCTCTATTACGTCGGCCTGTTCATGCAGGTCGACGCCTACGCCGCGCGCCACAAGCTGAAGGGCATTCCGCGCGCCGAGCTGCCGCGGATCATGGATACGATCAAGGACGGCTGGTACTACGTCTTCGTCATCGCCCTGCTGATCGTGATGTTGCTCTACTTCAAGCGCGAGAGCCACGCGCCGTTCTACGCCACGGCGCTGCTGCTCGTGCTCAACCAATTCTTCTCCAAGGACACGCGCTGGACGCTTGCGACCATCGGCAAATTCCTCGAAGTTAACGGTCGCACCTTCGTCGAGCTGGTCGGCATCCTCGCCGGCTGCGGCCTCTTGATCGGCGCATTCTCGATGACCGGCGTGGTGTCGAGCCTTGCCAATGACCTCTTGCATATTGCCGGCGACAATCCCTTCCTGCTGCTGGCGATGTGCGCGCTGACCAGCCTGATCCTGGGTCTCGGGCTGACGACGACGGCCTGCTACATCTTCCTCGCCATCCTGGTCGCGCCCGCGCTGGAGAAGCTCGGGCTCAACCGCATGGCGGTGCACATGTTCATCTTCTATTGGGGCATGCTGTCGTCGATCACCCCTCCGGTCGCGATCGCGTCGTTCGCCGCAGCCGGCATCGCCGGCTCGCCGGCGATGAAGACCGGCTGGGAATCGATGTGGGTCGGCAGCATCATCTATTTCCTGCCGTTCTTCTTCGTGCTCAATCCCGCGCTGGTGTTGCAGGGGCCGAGCCCGTATCTGGCCGGCCTCGGCCTGATGGGACTTGCGGCGTTCGGAACGCTGTTCATCTGCGGCGGCATCCAGGGCTACCAGCCCTTCGTCGGTGACTTGCGCGGCACCGGCGCGCTGGAATGGCCGTTCCGCGTGCTGCTGGTGATCGGCGGCTTCGTGGTGGCGACTCCGGGCGGCGGGATCATGCCGCTGTCGCAGCTGCAGGTGACGATGCTGGGCCTTGCCATCCTTGCGCCCACGGTCTTGCTGGCACTTGTACTGGTCCGGCGGCAGACCATGGTGCCGGACGGGTTGCGCGCTCCCTGATTGCGTTGCACAAGTGAGGCGATGACACCGCTCTCGCCTCTCGCCGCCGCCTGGACCCGCTCGAAACCGCCTTTGCTGCGGTTTCTGGACAATTGCCTCAATGAATTCTCCGCCGAAACTGCGGGCAACGTCGCCGACTACATTCCCGAGCTGAGCAAGGCTGATCCTGCCCATTTCGGCATCAGCCTCGCGACATTGGATGGCCACGTCTACGAGGTCGGCGACTCCAGGGTGCCCTTCACCATCCAGTCGATGTCAAAACCGTTCGTGTTCGCGCTGGCGCTGGACCTTTTGGGCGCAGGCAAGGTTGAGAGCGCGATCGGCGTCGAGCCCTCGGGCGATCCCTTCAACTCGATCCGCCTCAACTCCGAGAACCACCCGTTCAACCCGATGGTCAATGCCGGCGCAATCGCCTGCACCGGGCTGATCCACGATAGCAAGGGCGCGGATGCCTTCGAGCAGATCCGTCTCGCACTCGGCCGCTTTGCGGGCCGCGAGCTCGCCGTGGACGAGGCCGTCTATGCTTCCGAAAGCCAGACCGGCGACCGCAACCGCGCGATCGGCTACTTGCTCAAGACCAACGCGGTGATCTCGGACAACGTCGCCGCCGTGCTCGACGTCTATTTCCGGCAATGTGCCGTGCTGGTCACAGCGCGCGATATCGCAGTGATGGCGGCAACGCTGGCCAATCGCGGCGTCAATCCGGTTACCGGCGAGCGGGTGCTGAGCGCTTACGCGATCTCGCGCACGCTTTCGGTGATGACCTCCTCGGGCATGTACGATTATGCCGGCGAATGGATCTACCGCATCGGCATTCCCGCCAAGAGCGGCGTCGGCGGCGGCATTCTGGCCGCGCTCCCTGCCCGCCTCGGGCTCGGCAGCTATTCGCCAAGGCTCGACAAGCACGGCAACAGCGTGCGCGGCATCAAGGTCTGCGAGGCGCTGTCGGCGCATTACGACCTGCACATGCTCAACCGCAGCGACGATGCCCGCAACGCCGTCATCGCCGATTACGACATCGGCAAGAGCCCGTCACGCCGTGTGCGCCGGCCGCAGGAGCGTGAGATCCTGGCGGCCCATGAGCAGGAGGTGCGGGTCATCGAGCTGGTCGGCACGCTGTCGCTGTCGGCCGTCGACTACGTCTCGCGCCGGCTGGCCGGACGACCGCGGCCGCAAATCGTCGTGTTCGACCTGCACCGCGTCACCTCGACCACGCGCGCCGGTGCGCGCCTGATCGCCGAAGCGTTCGAGGAGCTCGCGGCACTGAATGTCACGGTGGTGCTATCCGGCGTCGGGCGCGCCTCCAGGGAATGGGAGTCTTTGCGGGAATGGACCGCCGAGCTGAAGAACGTCCGCGACTTCTATCTGCTCGACACCGCGATCGAATGGGCGGAAGATCAGATCGTCTATCGCTATGGCGGCTCGATCGACTTCCACGAGACCACCGCACTTGCCGAGCAGCCGCTGCTATCAGGCATGAGCGAGGAAGAGCTGACGGATCTCGCCTCGATCTGCACGATCCGAACCTTTCAGGCCGGCGCGAAGATCATCACCACGGGCGATCCGGCCTCCTCCCTGTTCTTCCTGCGCAGTGGCGCGGTGCATGTCACGCTGCCCGATGGCGTGCGGCTGGCGACGCTGACTGCCGGCATGGCCTTCGGAGAGATGGCGCTGCTCGAGACGAAGCGCTCGGCCGACGTGTTCGCCGACATGGCGGCGACCGCGTTCGAAGTGCCGCTGAAGGAGTTCGAACGCTTCCGCAAGCAGCACCCACGCGCCAGCGAGCGCATCATGCGCAACCTCGCGCAACTGCTCGCCGACCGCCTGATCGTCGCCAACGCGAAGGTGGATATTTTGACGTCGACGTGAGCGGCGGGATCCTTGCATTTTGCGCGAGCTGGGCGCGCGCCTCGTCCTTCGAGATGACCGCTTCGCGGTCTCCTCAGGATGAGGCCAAGCGGCATCGTTGCTCGTTGAAGCTGCTGCCGCGTCCTCGGTCCTCATCCTGAGGGCCCGCCACCGGCGGGCGTCTCGAAGGAAGGCCACAGTGAAGTCGTTGCCTCGCTCGTCTCAGCGGCTCGCGGCCTCGCTCAGCCGACGCTTGATCTTCTTTGCGCTGGCCTCCAGCAGCTCGGATGGCTGCTGGCCGGTCGCGGCGCACAGGCAGGCCCAGTAGTAGATGACATCACCGAGCTCATCGACCAGACCCGCCTTGTCGAGCCAGTCGTCGCGCAGCAGCTTCTTGATGTGGTCGGCGACTTCGCCGGCCTCGCCGGCGAGGCCGAGCCCGAGATAGGACAACCGCTCGTTGGACGGATGCTCATCGACTTTGGCAATGGTTGCGGCCCAGGCCGCATATTCATCGATCGTCATGAGCATCCCTCGCAAGCCAAGCTTTGGATCAGCCCACCACTTCAGTGACGGGCTGGAGATCGATCTCGAACGTTTCCAGAAATTTCGAGGTCATGATGTAGAAGCCGACCGAGAGCTGCAGCTCGACCAGCGCGGCCGGCGTCAGCTTTGACGCGATCGCCTTGAAGGTCGCATCCGTCGGCTTCTTCAGCTTCACGATCTCGTCGGTGAAGGCGAGCGCGGCGCGCTGCACCTCATTGAAGCAGGTCGCGGCCTGCCAGTTCTCGAGCGCCTCGTTCTGTGCGTCGGTGACGCCGACATTCTTGCCGATCCGCTTGTGCGCGACGATCTCGTACGGCGCCTCACACAAGATGCCGGTGCGGGTGATCGCGAGTTCGCGAACGATCGGATCGAGTTCGCCCTTGTGGCGGATCGCGCCCCCGAGCCGGCAGTACTGTTCGAAATAGCTCGGCGAGTGCGACATCATGCGGAAGATGTTGGCGTTGCGGTTCTTGTCGAGGATCTCGCGGGTGCGGTCGGATGCCTTGGACGGGTCGCTGTAATCGATGCGGGCCATGATTTTCCTGAAGTTTTCCCTGAGTTTTTGATGCTTTTTGTAACTGCCGGCGAGAGTTCCTTGAAACTCTATTCTTGCACCGACGCGGGAGCAACATCATCGAGTCAAAATGCCGCCGCATTGCTGATCGACCTTGAGACAGTCGATATTCGCCGCGTGGGGAGACATTGCGGTGAGTACTCGAGAAGTGGGGTGTTCCGAGTAAAACAATTGGCCGTCGGGTGCGCTAGCCGCACAACGATGAGTCACGCCCAAGTCTAGGGAGTAAAGGCATGAAGGAAGCCACCAAGGGGGCGGCCTCGGGAGCGCTCGCGCATATGCTGGCGGTGACGGCGATGCTCGTCATCGCCAGCATCTTGTTCTACGGGCGTTAGTTCGAGTTTTCGAGTTTTCGTCATTCCGGGGTGGCTCTCGCACAGGCCAGGCCCAGAATCCCGTTCCAGGCTCGGTCCCTTGGACCGCCCCCGAATGACGAATCCCGCTCCCCCACTATTTTTTCTTAGCAAAGAACGGCACGAGCTTGCCGGCGAACGGCCTGAAGCTCGCAACAACCGAATCGCCGATGGCAAGGTCATTCTCGCCGTGCGCCATCATGCGAAATCCCTCGGCGCAATCGACCAGCAGGATGTTGTAGGGCACGTGCGCCCGCGTCTCGGGCGTCGCGGCGCGGCAGACCAGCGAGGTGGCGTAGACCCTGCCCTTGCCGCTGGCGCGCAGCTCGCGCGGACCCGATTCGCCACACGCCGCGCAGAAGGCGCGGTGGAAATACTGCACGTGCCCGCATGAGGTGCAAGCCTGGTAGGTGATGGCCTCTCCGCCTTTGGTCCAGCCTGCCAGAGGTTCACTCATCGCACCCGCTCCAGGAACATGCTCACGTGCGACGATAGCACGCCGCCATCGCCATGCAGCAGCGCGATCGAGGCATCGCGCACCTGACGGGTCGCCGCCCGTCCCGTCATCTGCAAATGCGCCTCAACCAGATGCGCCATCGCGCCGCCGACGCCGCAATGGCCGTAGCTGAGCAGGCCGCCATGGGTGTTCAGCGGCATCGCACCGTCGCGGCCGAAATGACCCGCGCGCACGCGAGCCGCGGCTTCGCCGCGGCCGGCAAGGCCGAGGTCTTCCAGCAGCATCGCGAGCGTGATGGTGAAACTGTCGTAGATCGCGGCGTAGCGCACGTCGGAGATTGCGAGGCCCGTGGCTTCCTTGACACGGGCGATAGAGATTTCCGCGCCGAGTTCGCTCAATGCCGGTGCTGCGGTGACATGCTGATGCGTGTGCGCCTGGGCGCAGCCGCGGATGCGCACGCCCGCTTCCCCGGTCCGCTCGCGGCTGACGACGAAGGCCGCGCCGCCGTCTGACACCGGGCAGCAGTCGAGCAGCTTGAGCGGCATTGCCACCGGCTTCGAGGCCATGACGTCGGCGACCGTGATGGGATCTTGAAATTGCGCGCCGGGATGGGTGCAAGCGTGCGCGCGCATCAGCACGGCGAACTCGGCGAGGTCTTCTTCGGACACGCTATATTCGTGCATGTATCTGCTGGCGACGAGGCCGTAATAGGCGGGAATGGTCGGCCCCAACGGCACCTCGTAGTCGGGATGACCGACCTGCGCCAGCGCCTGGATCGAGGCATCGCGGCTCTGCCCGGTGAGGCGGTTCTCGCCGGCGACGACGAGCACGTTGCACGCAACGCCTGACGTGACGAGGTGATGCGCCAGCATCGTCATCGCGAGCCCCGTGGCGCCGCCGACCTGCACGGCGTGGGCGTAAGACGGGCGGATGCCGAAATGCTCGGCGAAGACGGTCGCCAGCATGATGTGGGGCGAGACGGTAGAATAGCCGCAGAGGATGCCGTCGATCTCGCTCCGCTTGAGGCCAGCGTCATCGAGCGCGGCTTGCGCGGCCTTGCTCATCAGATCGAGCGAGGACGAGCCTTCATGCTTGCCGAACGGGGTGAGGCCGACGCCGGTGATGAAGCTCATGGTCGCTCCTCCTCGTCATTCCCTACTCCGGCGCCGAGCGGGTGACGCCATCGCGCACCATGGCGGCGATCTCGTCTTGCGAATAGCCGAGCTCGCGCAAGATATCCGCGCCGTGCTCGTTGAGACGCGGTGCGAGCTGCACCGGCTCCGCCTCGGTCTCCGACCAAGTCGCCGTCACCTTCATGCTGCGGATCGGGCCCTCGGTCGGATGGGTCACGACCGGAAAGAAATTCGTCGCTTCCAGATGCGGATCGTGCAGGATCGAGGCGAGATCGTGCATCGGCATGACCGGCACGTCGGCCTTGGTCAGCAAGTCGATCCATTCGGCGGTTGTGCGCGTCTCGAAGATGCGCGCGAGCTCGGCATAGACGACGTCGATGTTGGCAGCGCGGCCGGCGAAGGTTGCGAATTTGGGATCGGCGCGCAGGTCGTCGCGGCCTGTCGCCTTGAAGAATTCTCCCACTGCTTGTCATTGTAGACGATGACGCTGAGATAGCCGTCCGAGGTCTTGTAGGGCCTGCGGTCGCGCGAGAGGTGGCGGGCGTAGCCGCCCTTGTCGAGCGGCGGCTCGTAAGTGAGGCCGCCCATATGGTCGCCCATGACGAAGCCGGCCATGGTCTCGAACATCGGGATGTCCAGACGCTGGCCGCGGCCGGTGCGGTCGCGGTGCACCAGGCTGGCGCAGATCGCGCCGACCGCGGTGAGACCGACGATGCGGTCGATCAGCGCGTTCGGCACGTAGCGCGGCACACCGTCGCCGGTCTGCGCCATCAGCGCCGGCAGCGCGGTGGCGCCCTGGATCAGATCGTCATAGGCGGGCTTTGCCGCATAGGGCCCGTCCTGGCCGAAGCCGAACACGCCGGCATAGACCAGGCGCGGATTGATTGCGGACACGACATCGTAGCCGAGCTGCAACCGCGCCATCGCCTGCGGGCGGACGTTGTAGACGAGGACGTCGGCGTCCTTCAGCAGCCGCAGCACCGCATCGCGACCCGCTGGCTTCTTCAGATCGAGGCAGATCGAACGCTTGCTGCGGTTGGTGTTGAGAAAGACCGGGCCCATGCCGGCGTGGCGCATCGGGCCAATCAGGCGGGTAACATCGCCGTCGAGCGATTCCACCTTGATGACATCGGCACCATAGTCCCCGAGCATCTGGGTCGCATACGGCCCCATCAGCACGGTGGTCATGTCGATGACCTTGATGCCCTTCAGCGGCCCCATCGTTCGCTCCCGATTGCGCGGGCTCTGGACACGGCCCGGCGATTTCGGCAGCTAAGGGCACTGATGCCCCGCGCGCAAGGCCGGCCGGCGTATGGCCGCATGCGCCGCGCGGCGATACCGGCCGCTATTTCTTCTGCCGGGATTCGCGGATCTTGAGCAGCCGGTCGAGCTCCTCGTTCTGCTGGCTGATCCGGTCGGCGATGCGCGACTCGTTCTGCTCGCCCGAGGCGGCCGCGGCCTGCTCGATGAGCTGCCGGATGTTGTCCTCGAGGATCGCGATGCGATCGTTGAGTGCGTCCATCGACAGCGAGTCTTCGTAGTCATTGCTCATGATGCATTCCCTGCAAGTCAATCAAGAGCTTTAGGGGCCCCCGGCGTACCGACCATGATCTAGCGCAAAGGTCGTAGGGTGGATTAGCCGCAGGCGTAATCCACCAAATCTGTCCCCGCGGAGACAAAAGAGGTGGGTTACGCCAGCACCTGCGCTTCGCGCAGCCGCAGGCTAACCCAGGAGCCTACTTCAGCGGCTCGAGCACGGAGACGTAGTTCGCGACCGCGGCACCGCCCATGTTGAAGATGCCGCCGAGCTTGGCATTCTTGAGCTGCATGCCCTCGGGTGCCTGGCCTGCGAGCTGCATTGCGGTCATCACGTGCATGGAAACGCCGGTGGCGCCGATCGGATGGCCCTTGGCCTTCAGACCGCCGGACGGGTTGACCGGCAGCTTGCCGTCCTTCAGCGTCCAGCCTTCCTTGATGGCGCGCGCGCCCTGCCCCCTCGGCGTCAGGCCCATCGCTTCGTATTCGATCAGCTCAGCGACCGTGAAGCAGTCATGGGTCTCGACGAAGGAGAGATCGGACAGCGTGACACCGGCCTTCTCCAGCGCGCGCTGCCAGGCGACGGTGCAGCCCTCGAACTGCAGGATGTCGCGCTTGCTCATGGGCAGGAAGTCCTGGGCATGCGCGGTGGCGCGGAAGCCGATCGACTTCGCCATGCTCTTGGCGGTCTCGGCATCCGCCAAAACCAGCGCCGCGGCGCCGTCGGAGACCAGCGAGCAGTCGGTGCGCTTCAGGGGGCCGGCGACGTACGGGTTCTTTTCGCTCTCGGCGCGGCAGAAGTCGAAGCCGAAATCCTTGCGCATCTGGGCGAAGGGATTGGCGACGCCATTCTTGTGGTTCTTGGCCGCGATCAGCGCCAGCGCATCGGACTGGTCGCCGTATTTCTGGAAATAGGAGCTGGCAATCTTGCCGAACACGCCGGCGAAGCCGCCGACGGTGTCGCCGTCCTCAGGCAGGTAGGATGCCTTGAGCAGGTTCTTGCCGATCTCTGCGCTGGGGGTGCGGGTCATCTGCTCGACGCCGACGACGAGCACGATTCTAGCCGCGCCTGCGGCGATCGCGCGCAGGCCCTGGTGCACGGCGGCAGAGCCCGTCGCGCAGGCATTCTCGACCCGGGTCGCCGGCTTGAAGCGCAGCTTCGGATCGGCCTGGAGCACCAGCGAAGCGGTAAAATCCTGCGGCGAGAAGCCGGCGTTGAAATGGCCGAGCACGATCTCGTCGACATCGCCGGCCGAAATGCCGGCATCGGCCATCGCCTCGTTGGCGACGCGGGTGACGAGGCTTTCGACGGTTTCGGTATCGAACTTGCCGAACGGCGTATGCGCCCATCCGACGATGCTGGCGGTCATGGTCATCTCTCCCTGGGGGTCTTGTCCTGAGCTAAGTCTTAGCCCAGGGATGGCAAGACTTCACGCGGCTTTCAGGGCCTTCAGGCTGCGCTGGCAGATGGCAGTTATGCCCGCCCAGTTCCCGGCCCGGATCTCCGCCGTCGGGCACAGCCAGGACCCGCCAACCGCGACCACGTTGGGCTCGGCCAGCCAGCTCGCCGCATTGGCCTCGCCGACCCCGCCGGTCGGGCAGAATCGCACGTTCGGGAACGGACCACCGAGGGCGCGCAGGCCCTTGATGCCGCCGGCCTGCTCGGCCGGGAAGAATTTTGCGACGTCGAAGCCGTGCGACAGCGCCATCATCAGCTCGGACGCCGTGGCAATGCCCGGCGCGAACGGCAAGGAGCTATGGGTTGCGGCCTTCAGGAGATCGGGGGTCAGGCCCGGGCTGATGCCGAAGGCGACGCCGAGCTTCTCGACCCGGGTGAAGTCGGCCGGATTGAGGATCGTGCCGATGCCGACGACAGCCTCGGGCACTTCGGCCATCATCGCCCGCGCCGCCTCGATCGCGACCGGGGTGCGCAGGGTCACCTCCAGCGTGCGGACGCCGCCGGCGACCAGCGCACGCGCCAGCGGCACGGCATCCTGGATGCGCTCGATGGTGAGAACGGGAATGACGGTCGCCGCCTTGAACAGCGCGACGAGATGATTCTGTTGGGCGGTCGTGGGCATCTGGTGGATCTTTTCGTTTACTTGGTCGCTTGACGCGTGGTCGCCGGCCGGTGCCGCTTCTTCGGCGGCATGGCATAGCCCGGAATGATGGCGCCAGGATAGCAGATCACGAGGCTGGCAAGGCGATGCCCGGCCTGGGCGGCCTCGACCGGCTCGGAACCGGCGAGCCGGGCGGCGATGTAGGCCGCGGCAAAGCTGTCGCCGGCCGCCGTGGTGTCCACGACCGGCTTGGTCATCGGCTCGGCGCGGACCTCGCTCGTGCCACCGGGGGAGCGCAGCAGGCTCACCGGCTCGGCGAGGCGGAACACCAGCTCGGGCGTCGGGATGCGCGCCATCAATTGCTCGTTGCTCTCGCCGGGATAGAGCGCGAGCAGGTCCTCGGTCGAGGTCAGGACGATGTCGGCAGCCGCGAACGCTGCGGCAAACACCTCGCGCGCGACGTCGCGGTCCGGCCATCCCCGCGCACGAAAATTGGTGTCGAACACGAAGCGGGTGCCGAGCAGGCGCGCGCGCCTGATCGCCGCGAACAGGCGATCGCGCCCCGCCGCATCGTAGATCGAGAGCGTGATCGCGGAGAGATAGACGATGTCATAGCTCATCAGCGAATTGAGCAGCTCGTCGGTCTCCGGCAGGCTCATCAGCTGGCGCGCCGCCGCGCTGTCGCGCCAGTGAAAGAACTGGCGCTCGCCCTTCGCATCGAGCTGGATCATGTAGAGGCCGGGCAGCTTGCCCGCGATCCGCACGACGCGCCTGGTGCCGACGTTCTCCGCGTTCCAGGCCGCGATCATCTCATCGCTGAGACCGTCATCGCCGAGCGCGGTGAGATAGTCGACCTTGACCTCGAGCCGCGCCAGATAGACGGCGGTGTTGAGGGTATCGCCGCCGAAGCCGCGTGAATAAAGGCCGCCCCCCTGCCCCGCAGACGCGCCGCCTTGCGCCTGCCTGAGCTCGACCATGCATTCGCCGATGCAAGCAACGCTCGCCATCACTAGGGCCCGCTCTGTCAGAGATCAGGCGACGAAATTGCCGCCGAGCTCGTCTTCGATGTGAATGCGGATGATGTCGTCGAAAGTCTTCTCGGCGGTGGTGAAGCCGAGCTCGCGGGACCGCTTGGCATCGAAATTACGCGGCCAGCCGCCGACGATGCCGACGATGAAGGGATCGGGCTCGCGCTTGATGCGCGCGGCGACCTTCTCACCCGCAACCCGCTTCAACGCGGCGATCTGTTCGCCGACCGTGGCCGACAGACCCGGCATGGTCAAATTGCGGCGCGGGCCGACCGCGGCAAGATCCATGGTGCCGGCGTGAAGCAGGAAGCCGACCGCCGAGCGCGGCGTGGCGTGCCAGTGACGAACGTCCTCGGACACCGGGAGCACCGCTTCCTTGCCGGCCAGCGGCTCGCGCAGGATGTTGGAGAAGAAGCCGGAGGCCGCCTTGTTGGGCAGGCCAGGACGGATGCATATGGTCGGCAGGCGGATGCCGATGCCGTCGAGGAAGCCGCGGCGCGAATAATCGGCGAGCAGGAGTTCGCCGATCGCCTTCTGGGTGCCGTAGCTGAGAAGCGGAGTGTGGAAGAACTCGTCGCCGATCGCATCCGGGAACGGCGCGCCGAACACCGCGATCGAGGACGTGAACACCACCCGCGGCTTGTAGCCGCCGCCAACGAGCCTGACGGCATCGAGCAGCATTCGGGTGCCGTCGAGATTGATGCGGTAGCCCTTGTCGAAATCGAGCTCGGCCTCGCCCGAGACGATGGCCGCGAGATGGAAGATCACGTCCGGGCGGCCGGCGATCAGTTTTTCGGCCGCGCCCGGCACAGCGAAATCGCCCGACACCGTCTCGACGGGGAAACCGGCCTTCTCCGGCCTCTTCGGCTCGACCACGTCATGCATGGTCAGTTTCGTGATGTCGCTCTTGCCGAGGCGACCGTCGCGCAGCAGCCGTTCACAGAGTTTGCGGCCGACCATGCCGGCAGCGCCCAGAACCAGAATGTGCAAGAGCTCAACTCCTTGTTATTGGCCGGAGCGCGCCACTCCTGACGCGCTCTCGGCTAGCCGCCCCGCGATCATTCCTTCACGGCGCCGGTCATCGCGGACACATAATGCTCCACGAAGAAGGCGTAAAGGATGACGAGCGGCAGCGAGCCGGCCAGGGCTCCCGCCATCAGCGACCCCCAGCGGTAGATGTCGCCGTCCACGAACTCGTTGACGATCGCGACTGGCACCGTCTTGTTGCTGGTCGACTGCAGGAAGGTCAACGCATAGATGAACTCGTTCCAGCACAGCGTGAAGCAGAAGATGAAGGCCGAGATCAGGCCGGGAATCGCGAGCGGCAGCACGATCTTGATCAGGATCTGCCAGCGGCTCGCCCCGTCGATCAGCGCGCATTCCTCGAGCTCGAACGGGATGGTCTTGAAATAGCCCATCAAGAGCCAGGTCGAGAACGGGATCAGGATGGTCGGATAGGTCAGGATCAGCGCCAGCGGCGAATCGAACAGGCCGTACTGGAACACGACGGTGGCGAGCGGGATGAACAGGATCGACGGCGGCACCAGATAGGCGAGGAAGATCAGCCCGCCGACGAGGTTGGCGCCCTTGTAGCGCAAGCGGACGATGGCGTACGCCGCGAGCACCGACGCGATGATCGAGAGCACCGTGGCGCAGATCGCCACATACATCGTGTTCCAGAGCCAGTGCGGATAGTAGCTCTCGAACAGCAGCTTGTGGAAATGCTTGAAGGTCGGATTCCAGGTCCAGAACGGGTTGAACCTGTCGAGATCGAGCAGCTGATCGTCGGGCTTCACCGAGGTCAGCGCCATCCAGTAGAACGGAAACAACAGCACCACGACGATGATCGTGAGCGGCAGGTACAGCGTCACGATCCGGCGCGGCACCGACTGGAGATAGCTCATGCCCTCGCTGTGATCGGCCATAGGCGCCGAGCCCGACAGCACATTCTTGAGATCGATGGATCTGGTGGGCAGGTCAGTCATTGCTCTCTCCCTGCTGCCATTTCCGGCGCTGCAGGCCGAACCAGGACACCATGATCGCAGCGAGCAGGAACGGAATCATGGCGCTGGATATCGCCGCGCCCTCGCCGAGCTGCCCGGCGATGATCGCGCGCTGGTAGGACAGCGTCGCCATCAGATGGGTGGCGTTGACGGGGCCGCCGCGCGTCATCGCCCAGATCAGCTGGAAGTCGGTGAAGGTGAACAGCACCGAGAAGGTCATCACGACGGCGATGATCGGCGTCAGCAGCGGATAGGTGATGAACCGGAAATTCTGCCAGCGCGTCGCGCCATCGAGCGTTGCGGCTTCATAGAGCGACGGCGACACCGTCTGCAGGCCAGCGAGCAGCGTGATCGCCACGAACGGCACGCCGCGCCAGATGTTGGCGAAGATCACGCAAATGCGGGCCCAGGTCGTGTCGCCGAGGAAGTTGATGTTCTGATCGATCACACCGAGATGCCTCAGCGACCAGGAGATGATGGAGAATTGCGAATCGAAGATCCACCAGAACGCCAGCGCCGAGAGCACCGTCGGCACGATGAAGGGGATCAGGACCATCGCGCGCAGCATCGCCTTGAACGGCATGTTCTCGTTCAGCAGCAGCGCGAGATAGAGTCCGATTGCAAATTTGAGGGCGCTGGCGACGAAGGTGTAGAGCAGCGTGTTGAACACCGACAGCCAGAAGATGGAATCGTCCCACAGCCACTCATAATTCTCGGTGGCGACGAAGTGCCCGACCCTGCCGATCCGGGTGTCGGTGAAGGACAGCCAGATACCGAGTCCCAGCGGATAGGCCAGGAAGAAGATCAGGAACGCCATGGCCGGCACCATGAACCAGAAGCCGAGCCAGTTGCGATTGTGTTTGAGCTGGGTCCAGGCGCTGTCCTCGCTCATCTGAGGCTTGGCCCGGGGAATTGCGACATCAGCCATGCCCGATATCCCTGATCGAAATGTTGACGAGCGGGCGGCGCAAGTGCCGCCCGCTCCGTGACCCTCAGCGATAGATGCGCTTCAGCTGGCGCTCGGCTTCCGCCATCGCGCCCTTCGCATCCTTGGTGCCGGTGCAGTAATTGGCGAACATGTCGACGACGATGAAGTCGGCGATTGCCGTTGCCGCCTTTTCGCCGACCGTGCCGATGCCGGACGCCGGCAGCGTGCGCTTGGACGCCTGCGCGAACACGGCGTTCTTGGGATCCGCCGTCCAGATCGGCGCCGACTCATAGGCGTTCAAGGTCTGCGTCAGATAGCCCTGCGCGCCATCCAGCCACTTCTCGTAGTTCTCCTTCTCCAGCATGAAGGCGACGAAGGCCTTCGCCGCGTTCGGGTACTTGGTGAAGTTGAAGGCGAGGATCGGCAGCGCAAGCTGCAGCTCGGTCGGCTTGCCGACCGGTCCGACCGGCCAGAGCGCGTGATAGGTATCCTCGGCGAGCTCCTTCTTGCTGGCATCGGTCTTGGCGGCGACGTAGATCGAGATGCCGTTCGCCGTGCAATAGAGCTCGCCGGCGAGGAACGCCTTGTTGTTGGAGGAATCGTTCCAGGACGCGGTGCCCGGGATGAAGTTGTCGTACAGCGCCTTGCAATATTCCAGCGCCTTCGCCGTCTCCGGCGAATTGATGATGATCTTGTCGTTCTGGTCGACCGTGTAGGCGCCGTGGCCCCACAGCACCCAGTGCAGCCAGGAATTGCCGTCGCCCGAGGCATGCCCGAGAGCGAAGCCGGCCGGCGTGTTGTTCTTCTTCAGGGCCTTGCACATCTCGAGGAAGCCGGGGAAGTCCTTCGGGAATTCCTTGAACCCGGCCTTGTCGAGCGCTGACTTGCGGTACGTCATGTAGCCGCCGTTGGTTGCGACGGGAATGCCGAGCCAGTCGTTGCCCTGCTTGCAGGTCTTGGCCGCCGCATCAGTCCAGCCGCCATATTTCTTGCCGAGATAATCGGCGACGTCGTTCATCTTCAGCACTTTGGTGGGAAACAGCTGCGGCAGCGTGTGCAAGCCCCAGGCGAGATCGAGCCCCGAGCCGGTATTGGCCGCAACCGAGGCCTTCGGCTGCACGTCCTCGAAGGACTCGCTGAACACGTTCATCTCGGTGCCAGTGGCCGCCTTGAACGCCGCCACCATTGCGTTGAACGCATCGTCCTCCTGCGGCACGAAGCGCTTCCATCGCATCACGGTCAGCTTGGCACCGGGCTCCGCCTTCCAGGGCGCGCTCTGCGCCCAGGCCTTGGCGAACTCGAACAGCGCCGGCCCCGTGAGCATGCCGGTCGCAGCCAGTGCAGTTCCGCCTTGAAGCAGCGTCCGGCGGGTAAAGTCTTGCATGTCGTCCTCCCTGTGATGCTTTTTTGTTGTCTTAAGTAGAACTCACACTACGCGTTCAGGCGTTTTCCTGTCGCTTCGTCGAACAAGTGCACCAGTGACGGGTCGGGCTTCAGCCGGATCTTGTCGCCCGGGTTGAACTGGTGACGCTCGCGGAAGACCGCGACGACCTGCTCGCCGCCGATCTTGGCGAACACCTGCGTCTCCGAGCCGGTCGGCTCGACCACGATGATCTCAGCCTCGGCGCCGTCGTCGGCGATGGTGAAATGCTCGGGCCGCACGCCGTAGACCGCAGGACGGCCGTCGGACGCGGCGGGCGCGGTCTTGAGCGGCAGCTTGACGCCGTTCGGCCCCTCGAAGGCAGCGACGCCGTTGACGCGCACATGCCCCTTCAGGAAGTTCATCGCGGGCGAGCCGATGAAGCCGGCGACGAACTGGTTGTCGGGCTTGTCGTAGAGCTCGAGCGGCGTGCCCATCTGCTCGACGATGCCGTCATGCATGACGACGATCTTGTCGGCCATGGTCATGGCTTCGATCTGGTCGTGGGTGACGTAGACGGTCGTCGTCTTCAGCCGCTGGTGCAGCTCCTTGATCTCGGTGCGCATGGCGACGCGCAACTTGGCGTCGAGGTTCGACAAGGGCTCGTCGAACAGGAAGACCTGCGGGTCGCGCACGATGGCGCGGCCCATCGCGACGCGCTGGCGCTGGCCGCCGGAGAGCTGACGCGGGTAGCGATCGAGCAGCGGCGCCAGCGCGAGGATCTCGGCGGCGCGCTTGACGCGCTTGTTGATCTCGTCGGCGCCCGCATTCCGCAGCTTGAGCGAGAAGCCCATATTGTCGGCAACGGTCATGTGCGGATAGAGCGCGTAGTTCTGGAACACCATCGCAATGTCCCGCTCCTTGGGCTGGACATTGTTGACGACGCGGTCGCCGATCGAAATCGTACCGGAGGTGATGTTCTCGAGACCGGCCAGCATGCGCAGAAGCGTCGACTTGCCGCAGCCGGAGGGGCCGACCAGAACGACGAATTGGCCGTCCTCAATCGGTACAGTCACGCCGTGCAGGACTTCAAAATTGCCGAACGATTTCCGCACGTCGCGGATTTGCACAGACGACATCTAGCTCCCTCCTCGAAAGTCCACGACGCCTTTCGCGCCGCGACCGTCTTGTTTTTTCAGACTTCGCCGAACGAAGCCCGACCGTAGCGGGCAACATTGTCGGCAGTTTGTGCGGTTTTGGCAATTTGTCTTTGGTTAGTCGTTGCTGGTAGCGCTGTCAACGTTCCTTTGTTTGCGGGACCGAGTGTGTTAAGAGCAGCAAATGGGTCGAAAACGCACCAAGTCAGGCAAAATCCGGCTGGCGGAAGTCGCCGAGCTTGCCGGCGTCAGCCCGATTACGGCGTCCCGCTTCTTTCGCAATCCGGAAGCCCTGTCGATCGCCAAGAGGACGCGGGTGGAGAGCGCGGCCAAGGAGCTCGGCTATGTGCCGAACCTTGCGGCACGCGCACTGGCCTCGCAACGCACCGAGGTCATCGGTGTCTTGATCCCCTCTCTCACCAACAACGTGTTCTCGGACGTGCTGCGCGGCATTTACGACGCGTCCGAAGGCAGCCGCTACTCGATCCAGCTGTCCAACACACGCTACAGCATTCTCCAGGAAGAGAAGCTGCTGCGCCTGTTTCTCGCGCAGAAGCCGGCCGGGTTGATCGTCACCGGAATCGACCAGACCACGGAATCGCGAGCGATGCTGGAGGCCGCCGACTGCCCGATCGTGCAGATCATGGAGATCGGCCCCGATCCGGTCGACATGATGATCGGCTTTTCGCACTATGATGCGGCCCGCGCAGCGGTTGCGCACCTGTTCGAACAGGGCCGCCGCAAGATCGGCTTCGTCGGCGCGCGCATGGATCCGCGGGTGCAGCGGCGGCTGGACGGATATGTCTCGGCCATGAAGGACGCTGCATTGTTCGAGCAGCGCCTCGTAGTCACCACCGCGACACCGACCTCGGTCACGCTCGGCTGCGCCCTGTTCGCCGATCTCCTGGCCCGGGAGCCCGACCTCGACGCAGTGTTCTGCGCCAATGACGACCTCGCACTCGGCGTGCTGTTCGAATGCCGCCGCCGGGAGATCGCGATCCCCGACCAGATCGCGATCGTCGGCTTCAACGACCTCGAATTCATGGCATCCGCCGTCCCGACCCTCACCAGCGTGCGCACCAACCGCTACGAGATGGGCAACACGGCCGCCACCATGCTGATCGAGGCGATCGACGGACGGCGCCCCGAGCAGCCGGTGCTCGATCTCGGCTTCAAGGTGATCGAGCGGCAAAGCTCGACCTCGCGCCATTCGGACAGCAGGCCAGCCGTATCGGGCGCGAGTGCGGCGAACAAAATGGTAGCGTTACCAAGTGGCCATGACTAGTATCGGATTTGTGAGGAAACGACCCGCCAGCGGGCCAGCGATCCATCATTCGCGCCGTTGGGCATCGCACAAGCCGACACCCGAGGACGGACGCCAGTGCGTTTGCATTGCAGGAGAAGCCAATGACAAGAAAACCAACCAATGGGCATGCGCCCGCCGGCAACGGCTCACGACGCCATCTTCGCTCGCAGGAATGGTTCAACAACCCGCATAATCCGGGCATGACCGCGCTCTATATGGAGCGCTACCTCAATTACGGCCTCACCCGCGCCGAGCTGCAGTCCGGCAAGCCGATCATCGGCATCGCCCAGACCGGCAACGACCTCTCTCCCTGCAACCGCCATCATATCGAGCTGGCTCACCGGGTCCGCGAGGGCATCCGCGAGGCCGGCGGCATCGCCATGGAATTCCCGACCCATCCGATCCAGGAGACCGGCAAGCGCCCGACCGCGGCGCTCGACCGCAACCTTGCCTATCTCGGCCTGGTCGAGATCCTCTACGGCTATCCGCTCGACGGCGTCGTGCTCACCACCGGCTGCGACAAGACCACGCCGGCCTGCATGATGGCGGCGGCGACCGTGAACCTGCCCGCGATCGTGCTGTCGGGCGGTCCGATGCTGAACGGCTGGCATGCCGGCGAGCGCACCGGCTCCGGCACCATCGTCTGGAAGTCGCGCGAGCGGCTCGCCGCGGGCGAGATCGACTATGAAGAGTTCATGGAGATCGTGGCCTCCTCGGCGCCCTCGGTCGGCCATTGCAACACCATGGGCACCGCCTCGACCATGAACGGGCTCGCCGAAGCGCTCGGCTTCTCGCTGCCGGGCTGCGCGGCGATCCCCGCCCCCTATCGCGAGCGCGGCCAGATCGCCTATGAGACCGGCAAGCGCATCGTCGAGATGGTCTGGGAAGACCTCAAGCCTTCGGACATCCTGACCCGCAAGGCGTTCGAGAACTGCATCGTGATCAATTCGGCGATCGGCGGCTCGACCAACGCGCCGATCCACATCAACGCCCTCGCCCGCCACATCGGCGTCGAACTCTCGATCGAGGACTGGCAGAAGGTCGGCCACGACGTGCCGCTCTTGGTCAACATGCAGCCGGCCGGCTTCTATCTCGGCGAGGAATTTCACCGCGCCGGCGGCGTCCCGGCCGTGGTGCGCGAATTGATGAAGCACAAGCGCATCCACGAGGACGCCGTCACCGTCAACGGCCGCGGCATCGGCGAGAATTGCAAGGATGCGCCAAAGCCCGATAACGACGTGATCTGGGCCTACGACAAGCCGCTGGTGAAGGACGCCGGCTTCCTGGTGCTGAAGGGCAATCTGTTCGACTCCGCGATCATGAAGACCAGCGTGATCTCGAAGGAATTCCGCGACCGCTACCTCAGCAACCCGAAGGACCTCAACGCCTTTGAGGGCCGCGCCATCGTGTTCGAGGGTCCGGAGGACTATCACGAGCGGATCGACGATCCCTCGCTCGACATCGACGAGCGCTGCGTGCTGTTCATCCGCGGCACCGGCCCGATCGGCTATCCCGGCGGCGCCGAGGTCGTGAACATGCAGCCGCCGGCGGCGCTGATCAAACGCGGCATCCTGTCCCTGCCCTGCATCGGCGACGGCCGCCAGTCCGGCACCTCGGGCTCGCCTTCGATCCTCAATGCTTCGCCGGAAGCGGCCGCCAACGGCGGGCTTGCGATCCTCAAGACCGGCGACAAGGTCCGCATCGACCTCAACAAGGGCAGCGCCAACATCCTGATCTCGGACGAGGAGCTGAAGAAGCGCCACGCCGAGCTGATGGCCAATGGCGGCTTCAAGCATCCGGCGAACCAGACGCCGTGGCAGGAGATCTATCGCAACACCGTCGGCCAGCAATCGACCGGCGCCTGCATGGAACTCGCCACGCGCTACCAGAACGTCGCCGGGGCGTTTGGCGTGGCGCGGGATAATCACTAGCAGCCACACCGTCATTGCGAGCGAAGCGAAGCAATCCAGTCTGCCTCCGCGGAGAGACCCTGGATTGCTTCGTCGCAAGGGCTCCTCGCAATGACGTGGGGCTGGCATTCGAATGCACACAAAGGAGAAAAACAACATGGCAGACCGCCTCAGGGGCAAACGCGCCGTCGTCACGGCTGCAGCCGCCGGCATCGGGCGCGCATGCGCCATCGCATTCGCGCGTGAGGGTGCAACCGTGATCGCGACAGACATCAATGAGGCCGGCATCGCCGGCCTGACCAAGGAAGGCATCGCCGAGGTTGCAAAGCTCGACGTCCGCAACACCGCCGACGTCAACGCGTTTGCCAAGCGCGTCGGCAAAATCGACATCCTGCTCAACGCGGCCGGCTTCGTGCACCACGGCACCATCCTGGAATGCTCGGAAGAGGATTTCGATTTCTCGTTCGACCTCAACGTCAAGTCGATGCACCGGACCATCAGGGCGTTCCTGCCCGACATGCTCGCGGGCGGCGGCGGCAGCATCGTCAACATCTCGTCCTGCGCCGCGCTGCGGCCGCCGGCCAATCGTTACGTCTACAGTGCCTCGAAGGCCGCGGTGTCGCTGCTGACCCGCGCGGTGGCGCTCGACTTCATCACCAAGGGCATCCGCTGCAACTCGATCTGCCCGGGCACCGTCGAGACGCCCTCGATGCTCGACCGCGCCGCCGCGCAAGGCCCGCAGGGCAAGGAGATGTTCATCTCGCGCCAGAAGATGGGCCGGCTCGGCACCGCCGAGGAGATCGCATCCATGGCGGTCTATCTCGGCAGCGACGAGAGTGCCTTCACCACCGGCGTCGACCTCGTCGTCGACGGCGGCTACATGCTCTGATCAACGCCTCATCCCGAGGAGGCGCGACAGCGCCGTCTCGACGGATTGGCCACGGGCTCTATGGTTCGAGACGCGCGCGAACTGCGCGCTCCTCACCATGAGGGATAGATAGGGGGATTTCTCGATGAACAAGATCGATCTGAACGGTCGCATCGCTGTCGTCACCGGCGGCGCGCAGGGTTTTGGCCGCGCCATCGCCGAGCGTTTCGCCGCCTCCGGCGCCAAGGTCGCGATCTGGGATTTTGACTCGGCGCTGGCCGAGAAGACGGCGAAGGAGATCGGCGGCGAGACCAAGGTCTTCAAGGTCGACGTCACCGACACCGCGGCCGTCGAGCAGGCCCGCGATGCGACGCTGGCTGCCTTCGGCAAGATCGACATCCTCGTCAACAATGCCGGCATCGCCGGAATCAACAAGCCGGTCTGGGAGACGGACCTCGAGGAATGGCGCAAGGTGCTGCGCATCAACCTCGACGGCCCCTTCATCGTCTGCAAGGCGATCGTGCCGGCGATGCTGAAGCAAAAATACGGACGGATCGTCAATATCGCTTCGATCGCCGGCAAGGAAGGCAATCCGAACGCGGCGCACTATTCGGCGTCCAAGGCCGGCCTGATCGCGCTGACGAAGTCGCTCGGCAAGGAGCTCGCGGCGCACGACATTCTCGTCAACGCAGTGACGCCGGCGGCGGCGAAGACGGCGATCTTCGACCAGATGACGCAGCAGCATATCGACTTCATGCTGTCGAAGATCCCGAAGGCGCGCTTCGTGCTGGTGGAAGAGCTCGCCGCGATGGTGAGCTGGCTGGCGTCGGAGGACTGCGCGTTCTCGACCGGCGCCGTGTTCGACATCTCGGGTGGGCGCGCAACCTATTGAGGACATCATGATCCGGGAAGGCGGATGCCTGTGCGGCGCGGTGCGGTTCAAGGCGGAGGGCGAGCCGCTCAACGTCCGCGTCTGCCATTGCCGCCTCTGTCAGAAGGCGATGGGCTCGCCCTTCTTCGCCCGGGCGCAGTTCGACCAGCGCGCGCTGACCGTCGAGGGTGAAACGGAGCGCTATGCATCCTCGGAGAACATCGACCGCGTGTTCTGCAAGCACTGTGGCACGCGGCTGTTCGCGTGGCGGCGCAACGGCACGCTGGCGGGCGTGTCCCTCGCCGTTTTCGACGATCGCAACGCCTTCGCACCGACCGAGCACATCTGGGTCTCGGAGAAGCCCGCCTGGCTGAAGCTCGACGACGGCCTGGTGCAGTATCAGGGGACGATTCCTGCGTAAATCCGCACGGACGGCGTGGCGACTTCGGGGCGGCCGATCATCAGCGGCGTGGCATTTCCGGACCGGCCGCCCTATGTTGCGCTGAAGCGTTGCTGCACCGCCGGTTCGGCTGGGTCGTCTGCAAGGCCGCAGGCAAACCGGGATCAACGAGCCGTGAACATTTCCCTTTATGACCTTTCCGTCTGGGTGCTGCCGCTGGTGCTCGCCATCACCTTCCATGAGGCTGCGCACGCCGTCGTCGCGGACCGGCTCGGCGATAACACGGCTTCGCAGCTCGGGCGGGTCAGCTTCAATCCTGTCAGGCACATCGACCCCTTCGGCACGCTGATCCTGCCGGCGATGCTGCTGTTCGCGCATTCGCCATTCCTGTTCGGCTATGCCAAGCCGGTGCCGGTGAACTTTCGCAAGCTGAACAACCCCAGGCTCGACATGGTTTGGGTGGCGCTGGCGGGCCCTGCCACCAACATCCTGCTGGCGCTCGCCGCCGCCCTCGCGTTCCATGCTCTGCCCCTGGTGCCGGCGAGCTCGGCGAAATGGGTGGCCGACAACCTCAAGAATGCCCTCATCATCAACGCGATCCTGGCCGTGTTCAACATGATGCCGATCCCGCCGCTCGACGGCGGGCGCGTGGCAGTCGGGCTGTTGCCCCGCCCCCTCGCCGCGCCGCTGGCCCGGCTCGAGCCGTTCGGTATGCTGATCCTGATCGGCCTGTTGATCCTGCTGCCGCTGGCGGGTTCGCAGTTCGGTCTAAATCTTGATGTTATTTCAGCAATACTGCGAACGTTGACCGGTCATGTGATTCAGGCTGTTCTCTTCCTGACCGGCAACGTTTAGTTGAACAGCGACACCGAACACAAGCCGAAGGGCCAGAGGCCGACTTGGTCAAAGCTGCCGACATGCTGATCGCGCGACGCGCCGACACCCGTGCCCGTGCCGATTTCGCCACCTGGAAGATGATGGCCAAGCTCAACGGGGCGTCCGCGTTGCCTCCGGAGGCCCAGGAATTCCTGGCGAGCTACCAGAACCTGCTGGCGCAGATGAGCGAGGGCGAGGCCACCGAGGCCACCATCGGGGCGATCTACAAGGCCTATTATGCCGAGATGGGCGGCGCGGGAATCCCGCCCGACGTCCGCCCACGCGCGGCTGAGCCGGCAGCGGACAATGTTACCGCCTTCCGCCGCCCGGCACCGTCTCCAAAGAAGTCCGCCCCCTTCGGGACGGCGGCATTCGCTGGACCCCAGAAACGACCGCTCCCGGTGGCGCTGATCTTCGCGTGCCTGGTCGTGGTCTATGTCGGAATCCGGCTCTATTGGCGCTGAGCCGTCTTCTTCTTTTTCTTCTCTTCCGGTGGCTTGAAGATGATGGGGACGGTGCGTTCGATCCGATCCTCAGTTATCGCGGCAGGCGGTGTCGGGAAAGGGTCGGATTTGTGGACCATGGAAACTGCGGCAGCATCGTAAGCCGCATCTCCCGATGATTCCGCGACGTCAACCGAGATCACGTTTCCCCTCCGATTGAGGGCGAAGCTGACTTTTACAGTTTGATTGCTGGGATCCTTGCCCTCCGGATTGACCTTGTGAGCCGCAAGATGCGCGCTGATCTTGCGGTTCCAGTCGGCCGTGATCTTCAGGATGTCCTTGCCGATACCGACCACAGGAGCCATCGCCTTATCAGCCTCGCGCGTTGCGTCCTCGAAAGTCTGCCGCGCTTGGTCGATCTGCTTTGGCGCTGCTTCCATGGCTGGCGTTTCGACCGCAGCCACCTTCGGATCGTCGTCCTGCTCCTTCTTCGCCTTGTTTTCGCTGACGATACGATCGGGGTTCTCGGCCTCTTGCGGTCGATCCTGCGGAAGCTCCGTCTCCTTTATCTCGGCCTTCTGTTCCGGAAGTTCCGGGCGCTCCTCCTGCGCCGCTGAGTCGTTCGGTCCGACCGGAACGTCGGATTCTTGAGCTTCCGGCGAAGCCATCTCGACCGCGAACTCTGCGCCGGCCGCACCCAGGCCGTCGCCGTCGTCGTCGGCCCGCAAATGAGCCAGCGCGAGCGCAGCACCACCCAGATGGAGCGCGAGCGCCGCCACCGCCGCCAGGATCCAGAGTTTTCGGGATGGTCTGAGTTCGTCCGACATAGCGCGTCTTCTCAAGGCTGAGCGGCGCCGGCCGCAGGCGCTCCCGGCGGGCCTTCCAGCGCCACCAGCTTCACCCGCGCATAGCCGCCTGAGCGCAGGAGCTCCATGACGCCCATCAACTCCCCATACGGCACCGAACGATCGGCCCGCAGGAAGACGTATTTGTCCTTGCTCATGTCGGATAGTCCGTCGAGCGTCCCGATCAACTCGGCCCGCTGGACCGGGTTTTCTCCGATGGCAAGCGTCAGATCGGGCTTGATGCTGAGATAGGTCGGCTTGTCCGGCTTCTTCTGCGGCGTCGCGCTCGACGTCGGCAAGTCGATCGGCAGATCGACCGTGGAGAGCGGAGCCGCGACCATGAAGATGATCAGCAGCACCAGGATGACGTCGATGAACGGCGTGACGTTGATGTCATGCGTTTCCGAGAAATCGTCGTCGTCATCGTTGTCTGCGAGCGAAACAGCCATGATTCACTCCGCTGCGCGCGAATGCACGCTGCCGTGGCTGCGGTCGAGATCACGCGAGAGCAGCCGCGCCGCGGCACCCGAGGCGCGGCTGACGAGCTCGAGATAGCCCTTCGTCACGCGCGAGAAGTGGTTGTAGATGATGACCGCGGGAATGGCGGCGACGAGGCCGATCGCGGTGGCAAGCAGCGCCTCGGCGATGCCGGGCGCGACGACGGCAAGGTTCGTGGTCTGCGACTTCGAGATGCCGATGAAGCTGTTCATGATGCCCCACACCGTGCCGAACAGGCCGACGAAGGGCGAGGTGGAGCCGATGGTGGCAAGCACGCCCATGCCGATGCGGATGCGGCGCGCCTCTGCGCGCACGATCTCGGCAAAGCTGGAGGCCGCGCGCTCCTTGATGCCGGAATCGCTGGACAGACCGGCCGACATCCGCGCCTCGCGCAGCGCCGCCGCCAGGAAGGACGGCAGGATGCCCTCCTTGGCACCGAGCGCCATCTGCGCTTCGGCAAGCGAGCGCGTGTCCGCAATCTTCTTCAGTGCCGAGCGAAGCTTGGTGGAGGCGACCGACAGCTCGATCGACTTGGCGATGAAGACGGTCCAGGTCATCAGCGACGCGAAGGCGAGCCCGATCATCACCGCCTTCACGATGACGTCGGCCGACATGAACATGACCCAGGGCGACAATTCCTTCATCGCCGGCGCGACGGACCCCGTCTCGGACTTTGCAGGCGCCGGAGCGGCGATCACGGACGGGGTTGCCGGAGCGGTCGCCGTCGGCGCCGCAGGTGCGGTTGCCGAGGGCGCGGCCGCCGGGGCCGGGCCGGCCGCGGGCGGCTGGGCCGCCTGCTGCGCCGCCGCCGAGGGCGGCGTTTGTGCCTGGGCGGAAACGGGGGATGCGAGCCAGGCGGCCGTCAGCATGACGGCGGCGGCAAGGCTTGCTTGGAAGGACATGGTCTTCATACTTCGGCCCAGTAGCGAATGAGGTTGTGATAGATACCCGTCAATTTGACCGTTTCGGGATCGTCACGCCCGAGCCGTTCCACCAGCGCCTGTATCGCGGTGTCGAGGTCAAAGATCATGCTCCGGGCTTGATCGTCCCGTATCATGCTCTGAAGCCAGAAGAAAGACGCAACCCGCGTTCCCCTCGTCACGGGGGTGACGAGATGGAGGCTGGTCGAGGGATAGAGTACGCAATCGCCCGCCGGCAGCTTGACTTCGTGCGAACCGTAGGTGTCCTCGATCACAAGTTCGCCACCATCGTACTCTTCCGGCTCGGCGAGGAACAGCGTGACCGACAGGTCTGTGCGGATGCGAAGGCCGGTCAGGCGGTCACCGCGGATCGCATTGTCCACGTGCAGGCCGAAATGGTGGCCGCTATCGGCCGCATAGCGGTTGAACAGCGGCGGGAAGATCTGGAGCGGAACCGCGGCCGCGATGAAGCGCGGGTTGGACGTCAGCGCCGAGATGATGCGGTTGCCGAGTTTTCGCGCGACTTCGCTATTGGGCGGCAGTTGCTCGTTGCGTTTGACCATCGCCGACTGCGCGCCGGCGGTAGAGCGGCCATCCTCCCATGTGCTGGCGTCCATGATGCGGCGGAAATCCGCCACATCATCCTTGCTGAGAACGTTTTCGATGCATGTCAGCATGAAACTCGTTGTTGCTCCATCAGTAGCGCGCGGAGAGCACCACGTAGGCAGCGCGGCCCGGTGCTTCCAGCACGAACGGTGCTGCGCTTTGGTACAGTGCGTCGTAATAGCGCTTGTCGAAGATGTTGTTCACGAACAGCTTGAGCTTCCAATGCTGGTCGAGCTTCGCCTCGGCGAAAGCGTCGAAACGCCAATAGCTCGGAAGCGAAGTGCCCTGATTGGCCGCGAGCAAGGTGCCGCCGTAGATCTTGGAGCGATACACTGCCTGCCCGCCTAATTCCCAGGTGTCGTTGAGCTGATATTTCGACAGCAGGCTGAACGACTCGTGCGCGACGTTGGCGAGCGGACGTCCGACATTGGTCGGATACAGCGTCTTGTTGGCCGACGGCGCCAGCGACTGCGTCACTTCCGACTGCATCAGCACGAGACCGCCGAACACGCTCCATTTGTCGGTGATCTTGCCGCCCACGCCGAGATCGATGCCGCGGATGCGGTAGGCGGCACCGGCGGTGATGCAAGATATGTTGCCGGTCGTTCCGGTCGGATAGACGCATCCCAAGGGGGCAGCAGCGGCCGCACTACCAACATTCTGCGACTCGCGCGCGTTTTCCTTGGTGGTCTGGAACAGCGCGGCGGTCAGCAGCAGATGGCGGTCGAACAATTCCCACTTGGTGCCGAGTTCGATGGCCTTGTTTTTCTCGGGCCCGAATATCTGGGTGTTACCGCCGGCGAGGGTCGGATTGAGGCCGCCATAGGCGGTGCTGGTCCCGTCGAACTCAGCACCGACCGGGTTCGCGGAAGTTGCGTAGGCCACATAGACACTGCCGTTCGGCAGAGGCTTCAGGGTCAAGCCGAGATTGAAGTTGGGAATCAGGAATTCCGCCGACTGCTGGCCGAACGTGCCGTTGGCGGAATAGCCGGATGCCTTGATGCTGTAGTCGTCATAGCGGAAGCCGCCGTTGAGGATCACCAGATCGCGATAGTTGGCGGAATCCATGACATAACCGCTGACGGTATCGATGGCGACCTTGGTCGGAAGGCCGGACAGCGAGGGAATGTCGTAAGGCAGGTAGGTGTTTTGCGGAAAGAAGACGCTGGTGTTCGTCGGTGAGCCGGACGGGCTTGTGGGAAGGCCGGTCGCCTCCGAGGTGAGATTCAAGTACCTGTCGATCGAAGATCTCTCACGATCGACTTCGACGCCGGCCAGCGCTGTATGTTTGAACCCGGCGGCATCCTGGAATTTGTAAGTCGCCTCGGTTTGGTTGGCGAGCACGTCGGTGATCTGAAAGCGGCTCTGCGGATTGGACGTCAGCGTCGAGGCCGAGAGCGGGTCCTTTAGCGAGGGGGATTCCGGCAACGTTCCGATGTAGTTTTGAGTCGAGCGCGACGCGCGGAACTTGTTGCTGAGCATCAGGTCAGGGGTGACCTGCACTTCCGCGTTGAGTGTGCCGATATCCTGCCCGGTCCGATAGAAGTCGCGGTTGATCGCTCCGTACCAGTTCCTGCGGCTCGCTCCGAAATCCGGGAACGGACCGCCAGCGGTGGACGAGGTGCTCGGCCGATAATAAGGCACGCCGAAGTCCGGAAGACCGGTCAGTTCGGTGTGGATGTAGTTGCCGGTGACCTTGATAGTGTCGGTCGGTTTCCAGGTCGTGGCGATGAAGGCGCCGTTCCGGTTGTCGGTGACGTAGTCGCGGCCGGCGACATTGGCATCCTGAAACAGGCCGCCGACACGAACGGCGAGCGTCGGGTCGATCACCTGGTTGACGTCGAGCGTGACACGCTTGGTCTGGTCGGTGCCAAACGTGCTGTCCATGTTGTAGAAGCTGTTCCCGGTCGTCGCCTGCTTGGTGACGATGTTGATCGCGCCGCCGGCGACACCGCGGCCGGAAAAGGTGGAACCGGGACCGCGCAGAATCTCGACCTGTTCGGTGAAGAAGTTTTCGCGCACGCTGACGCCGGAGTCGCGCACGCCGTCGATGAAGATGTCGTTGCGCGCGTCGAAGCCGCGGATGAAGAAGCGGTCACCGAAAGCGTTGCCGCCCTCGCCCGAGCCCAGCGTCACGCCGGCCGTGCTGAGGATCGCCTGCTTCAACGTCGTGGCATTCTTGTCCTCGAGGACTTCCTTGCTGAGAACGGTGATTGACTTCGGCGTATCAACCAGTTTCTCCGGAAATTTGCCACCGGCCTGGACGTGGTCGACCTTGTAGGGCGCCGCCGGATCGGCATAGGGATTGGCATCGGCGGGGCCTGACGGCGTAGTGGGAGCCGTCAGCTGCGCCTGCTGGCGCTGCGCGGCACGGCGAAGCGCGTTGCGGGCGCGGACCTGCTCCGGCGAAGGCTTCGAGGCTACCGGACGCGGACGCTCGACCGGAGCATCGACCGTCACCGGCGGCAGGTTCGACTGCTGCGCCTGTGCGCCGCTCGACACCGACGCCACCGCGATCAAGCTTGCAACCGCCGAGGCCTTCTTGCCGGAAACGCCTGCGAATTTTTCATCCACCAGATCGAACGCTGCGACCGAACGCAACGACTTCGGTGCGACCACCTGCCCCATTACCAACGCCCCATCTTCCTGTTCGCTCATTCACGTCGACGAACGATGAGTGTTGGTATCGGCAGCAAAATAGCGGGTCAATGCGAACGCCTCGCAAGAACCCTTGAATCAATCCAGATCAAAACAATTCTAAACTGCAGTTTGAAATCGTTCTAAATCAATATTGGACTCGTTCTAAGAAACAGCGCCGTTCGCTGCACAATCGCAGTTTCTCTTACAGCATCAATCGCTGCTCGGCGGCTTCATTAGCGAAAACAATTCGTCGACGGTTTTCTGCGCGACGGCGCGCACGCGATCGGTGCTGTCCATGCCGGCGATGTTGACGCCGCTCACCACGGCCTTGATCTCGTCCCGGAAGTCGGTGAGGAAGCGCAAGGGATCGCGCTGCTCGTTGGCCACCCGCGCGATCAATCCGGTGATCAGAATCTGACACGCGATCAGCTTGCCGTTCAATTCGTCCATGCTGCGCTCCATTGGTGGCGGCGCCGATATGAACGATGCCGAAATTGCTGACAACGGAAACGGCGTCCGCGCGATTTAGAACCATTCTTGTCAGCAGCACCGAGCGGCGGCTCGGCGCGCCGTCATTGGGGGCGAGCACATTTGTCTGCGAGTCCCGCACAGACTCGCCCGACCGACCCGGCCGAGAAAATGCAGCACTGCACACCGCCGCGCCAGAGCATTGCCCAGACGGTGCAAAGCTTTCCAATTGTTTAGGATTCTCAACGGATAGTGCTGTTTACACTGGAACTTGGCGTGTATTATAGAAACGCGCTGGAACCCTGCGATTGCCCCTTAATTCGTTAGCTTAGGGCATACGAGCCGACACGAGACGACATGAAAAAGTCCCGGCCGATCCTCTGGCTTCTGATCATCGCGGCCGTGGCCTCCGCGGGTTATTATGGTTGGCAGAAATTCGGACCTGGGGCCGGGAAAACCCAGACCGCCCAGAAGGGACCACCCCGCCCGGCCGCCGTCCCTGTCAGCGTTGCGCCGGTCCAGAAAGTCGACTTCCCCGTCTACCTGACCGGTCTCGGCACGGTTCAGGGCTTCAACACCGTCCAGGTCCGCAGCCGGGTGGATGGTCAGATCGACAAACTCACCTTCAAGGAGGGCCAGATCGTCCAGGAGGGCGAGCTTCTGGTCTCGATCGATCCCCGTCCCTATCAGGCGACGCTCGACCAGGCCAAGGCCAAGAAGGCGCAGGACGAGGCGAGCCTCGCCAACGCCAATCTCGAACTTCAGCGCGCCATGAAGCTCGGCGAATTCGCGACCGCGCAGCGAGTCGACACCCAGCGTTCGACCGTCGCCCAGCTCACCGCCCAGATCGCCGCCGACGAAGCCGCGATCGCCAACGCCCAGACCCAGCTCGACTACACCCAGGTCAAGGCGCCGATCACCGGCGTCGCAGGCCTGCGCCAGGTCGACATCGGCAACATCGTCAACGCCTCGACGCAGACCGGCATCGTCACGATCTCGCAGGTCGAACCGATCTCCGTGATCTTCACGGCGCCGGAAGACCAGCTTCCCTATATCAGCGAAGGCCAGAAGACCGGTGCGCTCAAGGTGGTCGCTTTCACCACCGACGGCAAGAAGACGCTGGCCGAGGGCAAGCTTGCTGTCATCAACAACCAGGTCGACACGACCAGCGGGACGATCCGGCTCAAGGCTGTGTTCGACAACAAAGACCACACGCTGTGGCCGGGCCAATCGGTCTCGACGCGGCTTCTGGTGCGGACGCTCAAGGATGCGACCGTCGTCCCGGATGATGCGGTCCAGCATTCCACCAACGGCCTCTACGCCTATACCGTCAATCAGGACAACAAGGCCGAGGTGCACAAGGTCAAGGTCAGCTATGCCATCGACGGACGGGCGGTCATCGAGGAAGGCCTGAGCCCAGGGCAGCAGGTGATTGTCGGCGGTCAGTTCAAAGTCCAGCCCGGAAGCCTCGTGTCGACGGCGGTGGCGAGCTCGGATCCGGCCCAGATCAAGGTACGACAAGAATGACCGGGGGCGGGATTTCGGCACCTTTCATCCGATATCCCATCGGCACCTCGCTGCTGATGGCCGGCATTCTCTTTATCGGTCTCGTCGCCTATCCCCTGCTTCCGGTCGCACCGCTGCCGCAGGTGGACTTCCCGACCATCCAGATCACCGCCAACCTGCCGGGCGGCAGCCCCGAGACGATGGCCTCGTCGGTGGCTCAGCCGCTCGAGCGGCAGTTCGCCCAGATCCCCGGCATCGCGCAGATGACCTCGACGAGCTATCTGGGCACCGCGTCGGTCACCATTCAGTTCGATCTCAACCGCAGCATCGACGGTGCCGCCAACGACGTTCAGGCAGCGATCAACGCGGCTTCCGGCCAGTTGCCGAAGAACCTGCCGTCGCCGCCGACCTACCGCAAGGTCAATCCGGCGGATTCGCCAATCCTCATCATGTCCGCCACGTCGGACACCCTGCCACTGACCACCGTCAGCGATTCCGTCGATGCGCAACTGGCGCAGCAGATCAGCCAGATCTCCGGCGTCGCGCAGGTCATCATCGGCGGCCAGCAGAAGCCGGCAATCCGTATCCAGATCGATCCGGCCAAGCTCGTCGCCAAGGGCCTGTCGCTGGAGGACGTGCGCAGCCAGATCGCGATCACGACGGTCGACAGCCCCAAGGGCAACATTGACGGCCCCAACCGCGCCTACACGATCTACGCCAACGATCAGCTCACCCACTCCAAGGACTGGAACGACGTCGTCATCGCCTACCGCAACGGCGGGCCGCTGCGCATCCGCGACATCGGGCAGGCCGTCACGGGTCCGGAAGACGCCAAGCAGGCGGCCTGGGCGAACGGCAAACGCGGCGTCTTCCTGGTCATATTCAAGCAGCCCGGCGCCAACGTCATCGAGACCGTGGACAAGATCAAGGCGGCGCTGCCCCGCCTGGTCGCGGCGATCCCGCCCGCGATCAAGATCGAGCTGATGAGCGACCGAACCCAGACGATCCGGGCCGCGGTCGAAGACGTCCAGTTCACCCTGCTCCTGACCATCTTCCTGGTGGTCATGGTCATCTTCATTTTCCTGCGCAGCTTCTGGGCGACGGTCATTCCCACGATCACCGTGCCTCTGGCGCTGCTCGGCGCCTGCTCGCTGATGTGGGTGACCGGCTATACCCTGGACAACCTTTCCCTGATGGCGCTGACGATCGCGGTCGGCTTCGTGGTCGATGACGCCATCGTCATGCTCGAAAACATCTCCCGCTACGTCGAGGAAGGCGAAGCGCCGATGGCCGCCGCCTACAGGGGCGCGAAGGAAATCGGTTTCACCATCGTTTCCATCAGCATCTCGCTGGTCGCGGTGCTGATCCCGCTGCTGCTGATGGGCGGCATCATCGGCCGCCTGTTCCGCGAGTTCGCCGTCGTGCTGGCGATGACCATCTTCGTCTCGATGGTCGTCTCGCTGACGCTGACCCCGATGATGGCCTCGCGCTTCCTGCGCGCCCATGGCGAGGTCAGGCACGGCCGCTTCTATCAGTGGAGCGAACGCGCCTTCGACGCGATGCTGCGCGGCTATGAGCATGTTCTCGACATCGCCCTGAGCTGGAAGCGCATCACGCTCCTCATCTTCTTTGCGACCCTCGCTTTGTCGGTCTATCTCTTCGTGCTGATCCCCAAAGGCTTCTTTCCGCAGCAGGACAACGGCCTGATCACCTCCACCTCCGAAGCATCGCAGGACATTTCCTTCGCGGCCATGAAGGAGCGGCAGGAGGCGCTCGCCACGATCGTGCAGGCGGATCCCGGCGTCGCCAGCGTCGCCATGGCGATCGGCGGCAGCGGCAGGGCGGGCAACAACGGCGGCCTGTTCATCACGTTGAAACCGCGCGATCAGCGCGACGCTTCGGCCCAGGAGATCATCGCGCGCCTCCGTCCCCAGCTCGACAAGGTCCCCGGCGCCCGCCTCTACATGCAGGCGGCCCAGGACGTGCGGCTCGGCGGCCGGCCAACGCGCACGCAGTTCGAATTCACGCTGCAGGACGCCAATCTGGACGAGCTCAACGAATGGGCGCCCAAAATTCTCGCCAAGATGCAGACGCTGCCGCAACTGCGCGACGTCGCGACCGACCAGCAGACGCAGGGCACCACCGTCCAGCTCAAGATCAACCGCGATACCGCCTCACGCTACGGCATCCAGCCGCAGCTGATCGACGACACGCTGTATGATGCCTTCGGGCAGCGGCAGGTCACGCAGTATTTCACCCAGCTCAACACCTACAAGGTGATCCTGGAGATCCTGCCGGAGATGCAGGGCAATCTCGACAGCCTGAACAAGCTCTATCTCAAATCGCCGCTGACCGGCGACCAGGTGCCATTGTCGACGTTCGCGACCTGGACCACAGATCCGGTCCGCCCGCTCTCGATCAGCCATCAGGGGCAGTTTCCGGCGACCACGATCAGCTTCAACCTCGCGCAAGGGGTCGCGCTCGGCCAGGCAACCGAGGCCGTGCAGAAGGCGATGGCCGAGCTCGGCGCGCCGCCGACACTCAATTCGACCTTCCAAGGCACCGCGCAGGCGTTCCAGCAGTCGCTCGGCACCGTGCCGCTGCTGATCCTCGCCGCACTCGTCGTGGTCTATCTGATCCTGGGCATTCTCTATGAGAGCTACATCCATCCGATCACGATTCTGTCGACGCTGCCCTCGGCCGGCGTCGGCGCGCTCGCGATCCTGATGGTGGCCGGCTTCGACTTCAGCCTGATTGCGTTGATCGGCATCATCCTCCTGATCGGCATCGTGAAGAAGAACGGCATCATGATGGTCGATTTTGCGATCGCCGCCGAACGCGACGAGCACAAGACGCCGGAGGAATCGATCCGCCAGGCCGCGCTGCTGCGCTTCCGTCCCATCATGATGACAACGATGGCCGCGCTGCTCGGCGGCGTGCCGCTGATGCTCGGTCACGGCACCGGCGCCGAGATCCGCCAGCCGCTCGGCTATGCCATGGTCGGCGGCCTGATCGTCAGCCAGGCGCTGACGCTGTTCACCACGCCCGTCGTCTATCTCTATCTCGACAAGCTCAACAACTGGTTCTCCACCTGGGGCCGTTCGGATGACGACGAAGGCGACGAAGCGCCCGAGCGCGGCACCGTCAAGCAAGCCGCCGAGTAAGCTTGCACCGCGGCCCCCGCGACGCTACAGCGAGACCCTCGGTTAACGCCAACGTGGTTTCGCCATGCTCATGCAATCCAGACTTGTCGCACTCGCCGCTGCCGTGCTGTTGCCCTTGGGCGCTGTGTATGCCCAGCAGGGCGCGAAGAAGAACGCAGCGCCTGCTCCTGCCGCGCAGCCCTCGCCTGCGCCGACGCAGCCGCAGGCCGACGGAACTCCCGGGCAGCCCGGCTGGATCGTCCGCTGCACCAGCGCCAGCCGCGATGCACCGCTCGAATGCGCGATGGAGCAGAACGCGGTGCTGACCAAGACCGGCCAGACCGTCGTCCTGATCAACCTCCGCATCGCGCCCGATACCCGCACGCCGATCGCGCTCTTGCAATTGCCGCTCGGCCTCAACCTTCCCGTCGGCGCCAAGCTCCAGGTCGACGAAGGCAAGACGTTCGACCTGCAGATCCAGACCTGCGAGAGCCGCGGCTGCTACGCCTCGACCCCGGTCGCGGCGGACCTGCTCGCCGCTTTGCGGTCGGGCAAGCAATTGAAGGTCTCCTTCCAGAACATGGCCAAGGAGACGATCGCGATCCCGATGCCGCTGGGCGATTTCGCGGCAGCCTACGACAAGATCAAATAAGGCCTGCTCCCGTTCCCCGCTGGGGTGCACGCCTCTTCATCCCGTCATTGCGAGCGTAGCGAAACAATCCAGCAATCTTTCCGCAGAGGCAGTCTGGATTGCTTCGCTACGCTCGCAATGACGGCGCGGCTGCAACGACACCCCTTCCCTCTCACTGCCGCGCCATCTGCGCGTTGCCGACGGCTTCGCCGTCGAGCTTCTGGTCGTCATGCATGGCGACCGTGACGCGCAGCAGCCGCCCCTGGTACTCGAACGGCGCCTCGTAATGTGAGACGGGGCTGCCGCGGTCGCGGCCGATGTCGAGCCCGGACCACGAGATCAGCGTGTGAAATCCGAGCTGGGTCTTCAGCGAACCCGCCGGCTCACCGTCGATCAGGAGGGTGTATTCGCTGACGCCGGTGCGCGCGCCCTTGGCCGGCGGCTCCTTGCGCACGAGACGTTCGACGTGCACGCCGAGCCGCCGCGCGCCCGACGGCACCTTGCGGTCGGAGCGCACGATCTGGTGGCTGCCGCCGATGTTGAGATCGTGCACGAGATGGCCGTCCTTGACATAGAGGCTGTAGCCCGATGTCGCATCGCCGTGCGAGATCAGCACGCCGTCTGCGCCCTGCTCGTCGATCTCGACATACGCCTCAACCGTGTAGCTGCGGCTGCGCACGTCAGGCGCGACGTCGGTCGGGACGTGTCCCATGCCGGCGTGGAAGACGAAACGGTGGCGCGCACCGTGGAAGCGCGCGGCATTCTGCGCGAAGCGCGGCCCGAAACGGTCGTCGAGCGGCAGCACGTTGTGCTTCTCGGCCTCTTCCCACCACATCGCGATCATCCGGCCGAGGCGCTCCGGCTCGGTTGCCGCAAGGTCGTTGGTCTCGGAGAAATCCGCGTCCAGGTGAAACAGTTCCCATTTGTCGTTCTCGAACGGCGTGCCCGACGGATGAAAGGCGACCGCCTTCCAGCCCGCCTGCCAGAGACCGCGATGGCCGAACATCTCGAAATATTGCGGCGAGCTTCTTGACGGCGCGGACGCATCGATGATCGACCGCGCAAAGCTCTCGCCTTCGAGCGGCATTTGCGGGCAGCCCCCAATCGTGTTGGGAGGCTCGATGCCGATCAGCTCGAGCAGCGTCGGCGTGAGATCGCAGGCATGCACGAACTGGTGCCGGAGCTCGCCTTTGGCCGCGATCCGCTGCGGCCAGTTGATGACAAAGGGATCGCGGATGCCGCCGCCATGGGTGTTCTGCTTGTAACGCCGCAGCGGCGTGTTGGACGCCATCGCCCAACCATGCGGAAAATTGCTGTGGGTGTCGGGCCCGCCGATGTCGTCGATGCGGGCGAGCTTTTCGGCGATCGGCTCCGGTTTGAAATTGAACGGCCCCATCGCGTTGACGAAACCAAGCGGCCCACCCTCCTGGCTCGCGCCATTGTCGGACATCACGATGATCACAGTGTTGTCGCGGATGCCCGCGGTCTCCAGGAAGGCGACGAGACGCGCAAGATGGCGGTCGGAATGATCGAGCATGCCGGCGAAGGCCGCCTGCAGGCGCGTGAAGACGCGGCGTTCGTCGGCCGAATGCTCCTCCCAGGCCTTCACCCCATCGTTGCGCACGGGCATCCGCGTATTCTCGGGCACCAGGCCCATCGCTTTCTGACGCGCGAGACGCTGCTCCCGCTCGACGTCCCAGCCGTGGGCGAAGGCGGCGTCATAGTTTCTGATGATGTCGGCCGGCGCCTGGTGCGGCGCGTGGCAGGCCCCCAGCGCGACCCAGGTCAGCCAGGGAATTTCAGGACGATCGGCGAGATGATCGCCGATGAAGCGGATCGACTGGTCGATCAGGTCCTCGGTCAGATGATAGCCGTCGGCATAGGTGCCCGGCGGGTCGATATGCCTGTTGTCGGAGACGAGTTCCGGCGCGTACTGATCGGTCTCGGCGTCGAGGAAGCCGTAGAAGCGATCGAAGCCGCGCCCGAGCGGCCAGCCGTCGAACGGACCGGTGGCGCCGCTCTCGGTCAGCGGCGTGACGTGCCATTTGCCGACCATGTAGTTGCGATAGCCGTGCACGCGCAGCATCTCGGCCAGCGTGCCCGCCTCACGCGCGATCTTGCCGCGATAGCCGGGATAGCCGGAATCGAAATTGGCCAGGCACCCGACCCCGACCGAATGATGGTTGCGCCCGGTGAGCAGCGCGGCGCGCGTCGTCGAGCACATCGCCGTGGTGTGGAAACCGCTGTAGCGCAGGCCCTCTGCGGCCAGCCCGTCGATGGTCGGCGTCCTGATCGCCGAACCATAGCAGCCGAAATCGGAGAAGCCGACGTCGTCGAACAGCACGACAAGGATGTTCGGCGCGCCCGCGGGCGGCCGTGGCGGATCCGGCCACCAGGGCATCGATTCCGCAACTGTCTTGCCGACGCTGCCGCGGAACGGCGTGCCGCTGCCTGAACTCATCTGATCCTCCCTGCTGGACCCGGTGTTCGTTGTCTTGGTTCGTTGTCTTGGCGCCCGCGGTTGACCCGCGGCCCGCGACGCCCTAGATTATAATCCGAATTATGATTATTATTTTTGGTGGATGCAAGCACGGATGCGCCTACGGTCCGAACAGCCGGAACTTCGCGATTTCGACCTGCCGGGCGTCGCCCCTTCGCGGCAGAAGCGGAGCCGGGAAACGACGCTGGCGCTGCTGCGCGCCGGCGCCGCGATGCTAAGGACGCGCAGCCTTGCGGAGCTCTCGATCGAGGCGCTCTGCGCCGAAGTCGGAGCCACCGTCGGCGCCTTCTACAGCCGCTTCGAGAGCAAGGAGACCTATTTCAACGCCTTGATGGCGCTGGCCGCGCGTGATGGCGAGCAGCGGCTAAACGAGATCAGGCGACCGTCACCGGATGTAGGCCTCGACCAGCTCTGCCACACCATCGTCAGCGGCATCATCGCGTGGATTCGCAAGCACGAGGGCGTGTTGCGCGCCGCCCTTCAGCACGACGACACCCGTCCCGACAAATGGACGCCGTTCAAGGCCCTCGCTCGCGCCACCACCGAGCGCGCCACCCCGCTCCTGCTGCCAGCTATGGGCAAAGGCCGCAAGGCGGCAAAGACCCGCGCCATCGCCTTCGGCTTCCAGATCGTGCTGGGCACGCTGGTGAACGCGATCCTCAACGATCCCGGACCGCTGTCGCTCTCGTCGAAAGAGATGGAGACGCGACTCGCCGGTTGCCTGGCGCTGCTGCTGCAGGCCGAGCTATGACAGACCTTCCTCGCGCAAGATCTGTTTCGCCTCCTCGTCACCAAGCGCCGTCGCCTTCGTAGCCAGTAGATCGCGCGGTCAGTGTCTTTCGGCGCACCATTGAGACCTTCAAGACATGACGATCATCTCTCGAATGGCCGCCAGATGGCCGGCCTCCGCAACACGCTCTTTCAGGTCCAAGGCTCTGAAGTAGCGCTCGCCTCACGCGAACCGATCAGCCGACACCGAGATAGCCTTGATGTCGGACGTGGATCTGCGCGACTGCATGAGCTTGCAGCGCGCGCCTGGAGTACAGCGCGATGGTGCGGCACCCGGATTTCGCTTGCGCTCATCCGGGCTACGCGCCGCACCGTTGCTGTCGGCAGTCTCAGTTAGTTCGCGACGTCGCTCGCCCGCAGCAGCGTCGTGAAGCCGCCATAGATCATGCGTTTGCCGTCGAACGGCATGCCCTCCATCTTCAGCCGCGGGTCCGCCATCACCTTCTTGTTGACGGCATCGCGGGTCTCCCGGTCGCGGTACACGATCCAGGAGAACACCACGACCTCGTCCTCTCCAGCCATCACGGCGCGCGGAAACGAGGTCAGCTCGCCATAGGGAACGTCGTCGCCGATGCATTCGACATAATCGAGTGCGCCGTGCTGCATCCAGAGCGCGCAGGCGGTCGTCGCCAGCGTCTTGTAGGCCTCGAGCTTGTCCTTCGGCACGGCCAGAACGAAACCATCGACATAGGGCATCACGGATCTCCTTGGGTCGGATGGCCCAAGGACGTTGGAGCGCGCCGCGTTCCGACCGGGACTTGCGATTTCAGATGAGACAAACCGTCGCGATCGGCGATGCGGTCAATGAACCGAACGTCGCTACCTGGCGGCATACAAAGGAGCTGGAGCTGAAAAGGGCCTGAAGCTGGCTGGGGAACCTGGATTCGAACCAAGACAAACAGAGTCAGAGTCTGTTGTGCTACCGTTACACCATTCCCCAACGGAATAGCTGAACAAATTCAATAACTTGCTGACTTGTTCAACTGTCGCCGGAAGCGCGTTTGGCGCAAATCACGGCTCAGGCGTGGCAGGGTTCTACCCGCTCGGCTCTGGGCTGGCAAGCGCTCCGGTGGATGGATCACAGCCTAGTCCAGCTTGATGTTCGCGGCCCCGATCACCTTCTTCCAGCGCGCGGTCTCGGCGGCGATGTAGGCCGCGAACGGCTCGGAATCCACCGCGACCGCGGTGGCGCCGAGCTCGGCCAACTTCTGCACCGTCTCCGGCTGCTGCATGAAGGCGCGGATCTCGGCCGAGAGCTTTTCAACGATCGGCTTCGGCGTACCGGCGGGGACGAAGAAGCCGTGCCAGGCCACCGCCTCGAAGCCGGGCAGGAATTCGGCGACGGCCGGCGCTTGCGGATCGAAGTCGGCGCGCTTGGGCGTTGCGGTCGCGAGCAGCGCGAGCTGGCCGGTCTTCACCTGCGGCAGCAGCAGCGGCACGTTGTCGAAGGCGAGATCGATCTGCCCGCTCAGCAGATCCGTCAGCATCTGGCTCGAGCCCTTGTACGGCACGTGCATCATCTTGGTGCCGGTCATCTGCTGGAACAGCTCGCCGGCAAGATGCTGCGAGGTGCCGACACCGGCCGAACCGAACGAGACCTTGTCCGGATTCGCCTTCAGATAGGCGATCAGCTCCGGCACGGTGCGCGCCTTGATCTTGTTGGGATTGACGACGAGCACGTTGGGCACGACGCTGATTTGGGCGATCGGCACCAGGTCCTTGTCCGGCTGGTAGCTGAGCTTCGGCCCGTAGAGCGACGGGTTGATCGCAAGCGCGGACGTGCTGGCAAGGCCGAGCGTGATGCCATCAGGCGCCGATTTCGCCAGCCGGGTCACGCCGAGGATCGAGCCGGCACCGCCGACGTTCTCGACCACGAAGGGCTTGCCGAACTTCGTCTGCAAATGGTTCGAGACCATGCGCGCGAAGATGTCCGCCGTGCCGCCGGCCGCGAAGGGAACGATCACCGTCACCTGCTTGGACGGATAAACATCCTGCGCCTTCATTGGCGACGTCGTCAGCAGTACCGCCGACACAAGACCAAGCCACATCGATCTCATCGAAGTTTCCTCACCTTTCACTGTGTTGTTGATTGACTGCCGCGCGCGACAGGACTGTTAGAACGCGACCTCGTATATGTTCAGGATCGCATCCCGACCCAGATCGCGCGGATTATTGTCGAGCAGGCGGCGAATGGCGTGCGCCTCATCGGCCATCACGCCGAGATCATGTTGGGGCACGCCGAGCGCGGACAGCCGCATCTCGATGCCGAGGTTCTTGCAGAAGGCGTAGGTGGCGTCGAATGCGAGCTTCGGATCGTTGCGTTCCGGCAACCCAAGCGCAGCCAGCACCGCGACCGTCTTCGCCTCCACGGCCGGCATGTTGAAGGCCAGCGTATGCGGGAAGATCGCCGCGCAGGCCAGTCCATGCGCCACATGATGACGCGTGCCGAGGGGATAGGCCACCGCATGGCCGGCGGTCGTGTTCACCGGTCCCAGGCAATAGCCGCCGTAGAGCGAGGCCAGCGCCAGGCCGGCGCGCGCCTCGCGGTCGTCGCCGTCGGCGACGGCACGCTCGAGATAATGTCCGACCAGCCGCGCGCCTTCGAGCGCGTAGAGGTCGATCGCCGGATGCGCCTTGCGGCTGGTATAGGCCTCGACGCAATGCGCCAGCGCATCGACGCCGGTCGCCGCCGTGACCTCCTTCGGCACGGTCATCGTCAGGTCGGGATCGACGATGGCGATGTCGGCCAGCATGAAGCGGCTCTGCACCGCCTGCTTGTTCTGGCTGACGGGATCGGTGACGAGCGCACGGGTGCCGGCCTCGCTGCCGGTGCCGGACGTCGTCGGAACCTGCATCAGCGCAACGCTGCGGCCAGCCACCTTCTCGGGCCCGACGATGTCGGCAAAGGGCACGTCATTCGTGCACATCACCGCGACCAGCTTGGCGAGATCCATCGCGCTGCCGCCGCCGAAGCCGACCACGAGATCGGGCTTGACATCGCGCGCCATCGCCACCGCCTTCTCGAGATTGGGCAGGTCCGGCTCGGGCTTGACCTCGCCGAACACCTTGACGGCGCCCGGCAGCGCCAGCGTGTCGACGCGGCGCGCGTTGAACGGGTCGGAGATCACCAGCGGCCGCTTGGCGCCGATCCGCTCGGCAAAACGCGCTGCGGCAATGATGGTGCCGTTGCCGAACTCCAGGATGGTGGGCCGCTGGATTTCGATGGGCGTGAAGGCGTTGGTCATCATGCGTTCGATCTCATGATTTCGATGCGGAGGCGCCAGCGGCCAGCCGCTCGGCATAGTCGATGGCCTCGATCAGGCTGTGTTCGTTGGCGATGCCTTTGCCAGCGATGTCGAAAGCGGTGCCGTGATCGACGGAGGTACGGATGATCGGCAGGCCCAGCGTGATGTTGACCCCAGAGAGCTCCTGCCAGCGGCCGGTCGCGGGATCGACCTGGAAGCCGAGCAGCTTGACCGGAATGTGCCCCTGGTCGTGATACATCGCGACCGCTGCATCGTACTGGCCGGCGCGCAGCTTGACGAAGATGGTGTCGCCGGGGACGGGGCCGACGACATCGAGACCATCGGCGACCGCTTTCGCGATCGTCGGCGCGGAAACGTCGATATCCTGCCGGCCGAACAGGCCGCCCTCGCCGGCATGCGGATTGAGCGCGGCAATCGCGATCTTCGGCTTGGCGATGCCGAGCCGCAGCAACGCGTCGTTGGTGAGGTCGATCACCATGCGCAACCGTTCCGGCGTCAGACGCTTCGGCACGTCCTCCAGCGCCACATGGGTCGAGACGTGGCTGACACGCATGTTGCCATGGGCGAGCAGCATCACCGAGCCGCGCACGCCGGTGAGATGCGCCAGCATCTCGGTATGACCGGGGAAATGATAGCCTGCCTTGTTGAGCGCTTCCTTGTTGAGCGGCGCGGTGACGATCGCTGCGGTCCGGCCCGCCTGCGTCAGGCGCACGCCCTGCTCGATCGCCTTGTAGGCAAAGCGGCCGCCATCGGCGCTGAGCACGCCAGGCTTGATCGGATCGCCTTCGGCGTCGGCTTGCAGGTAGCAGAGGTTGGGCCAGTCACGCTCCGCCGTCGAGACTTGAGGGATTGCAATGTCGGTCCCGAGTACAGCCTTCGCGCCATCGAGCGCCGCGCCGCTGCCGATGATCAGCAGGCGCAGATCGCCTTTCGCGATCCGGTCCTTCAGCCCGACGCAGGCCTTGACGATGATCTCCGGCCCGATTCCCGCAGGATCGCCCATGGTGATGGCAAGATGACGAGAGGTCACGTCAGACTCCCCTTGCTGATTAAATGATTGTCTCGAAGTAGATCGCGCCATAGCTCGCTCGGGCCGAATGCGCCTGATTTCGAGATGACATCGACACCGGCCCAGCGGCCGCCTTGCAGGATCGAACGCGGTAGTCCCGGCACGATACGTCCTGTCACCTGAAGCGCCTGAGCGCCAAGGGCAACGCAGGCCGCTTTCAGGGTCTCTCCACCGGCCACGATCAGCGTGCCCGGCGGTTCGAGGGCCGCGATCAGCGCCGTCATCTCGCGCGCGATCCGGCGCGCCGCCTCGGCGCGCGACAGCCCGCCGGCAAGGGCAAATTTGACCAGCGCCACGCCCTCGTCGGTCAGCTTGCCTCGAACGCCCGCACCACCCTCGCCTTCAGTCAGCGCAATCGTAGCTTCGCCACACGCCGCGAGCTGGGCCGCGGTGGCAGTTTGATCGGAGCCGAACAGGCCCAGCACCGGCAGATTCAATCGGCTCGGCGCATCGGCACGATGACCGCGGGCCAGCGCACCGGCCAGGCCGCCGCTGCCACACCACAGCATGGGCCCGGGCATGCGCCGCGCCATGTCGACGACGCGATCGAGGTCGAGGTCGCTCTCGGCATCGAACACCTGAACACCGCCTTGCGAGAGCGTGTCAGGCGTGCCCTGTCGTGCCTCGATGCCGTCTTGGCTCAGTTGATCCAGCAAATTGTCGCCGACCCGATGCCAATCGCCATGCACCGTGCGCGCGAATTGCTGGCCACCGACGGTGCGACGCCCCTGATAATCGAACGCGGGCGCGACCACGCAGGAGGCCCAATGTCCGCTGCGCAGACAGGCGCCAAGCTCGGCTGCCCACGGGCCCCGAAGGAGGCTGTCGACTTTCTTGTAGGCGATCGTCCCGCCCTGAAGGTACGGCACCAGTCGCCCAACGATCTCGACGCTCTCGGCCTTCGACCGCTCACGGGTACCGCTATCGATTGCGAGGCTCCCGGACTCTCGCGGCGCAAACCCTTCCGACCAGATGACATCGAACGGTCCGCACAGGCCGACGAACTCCGCTGCGGTGTCGAGCGCACCAGTGAGATCGTCGGCCAACAGGCGGATGCTCGTCATCGTCATGCTGCTCCCGCGCCGAAGATCTTGCCCGGGTTCATCAAGCCGTTCGGATCGAACAGTCGCTTGATGTCGCGCATCAGCTCGATGTCGTTGGGATCGGTGACGCGGGCGAGCCGGCCACGATTAGTAATGCCGATGCCGTGCTCGGCACTGATCGCCCCGCCCTGCGCCGCGGTCTCGTCGTCGACAATCTCATTGATCTCGGTCACCAGAGCAGCCGTCGCGGCCGGGTCCTGGCAACGGGCGCGATCGATCAGTGCGATGACGTGGATGTTTCCGTCGCCAATATGGCCGTGCATCACCACGTTCGCATGCGGAACGGCGGCCTTGATGCGGGCTTCGACATTGGTGACGAAGACAGCCTGACGCTCCAGCGGTACCACGCTGTCATGCGACACGACATAGCCGCTGCGTTTGTTGCCTTCGGACACACTGTGCCTGACAGCCCAGATCGCCTTGGCCTGCGCGAGGTTGGACGCAAGGATTACATCCTCCGCAAGCCCGGCCTCCATCGCCTCCCCCAGCACCGTGGCGAGCGCCTCGTCGAGATCGACGCCCGCGAGCGTATCGGTGACTTCGACGATCAAATACCATGGCGTCGTCAGCTCGAAGGGAATGGTCACATGCGGCACGGTCTCTGCGATCGCCTCGATCTGCGAGCGCGACATGATTTCGAGGCTGCCGAGCCGGTCGCCGACCGTGCCGCGCAGGCGCTGCATGATCTCGAGCGCCTGCTCCACGCCCTGCAATTTCAGCAACGCCAGCGCCGAGCTGCGCGGCGGCGCGAACAGCTTCAGCACGGCCGCCGTGACGATGCCGAGCGTCCCCTCTGCCCCGATGAAGAGCTGCTTGAGCGCGTAGCCGGTGTTGTCCTTGCGCAATGCGCGCAGGCCGTTGAAGACGCGTCCGTCAGCCAGCACGACTTCCAGCCCGAGCACGAGATCGCGCGTCGGCCCGTAGCGCAGCACTGCCGTGCCGCCAGCATTTGTCGAGATGTTGCCGCCGATCTGGCAGGAGCCTTCTGCCCCAAGACTCAAGGGGAAATAACGGTCGGCGGCGCGGGCGGCATTCTGCACGTCGGCTAGAATGCAGCCGGCTTCCACCGTGATCGTGTCGGCGAGCGGACTGACGTCGCGCACGGCCCGCATCCGGTCGAGTCGGATCACGACATTGCCCGGACGATCGTCCGGCGTCGCTGCCCCGCACATGCCCGTGTTGCCGCCCTGCGGCACGATTGCAAGCTGCCTCGCGCCGCAGAATTTCACGACGGCAGCGACCTCCGCGGTCGAGCCCGGTTTCACCACCGCGGCCGCGCGACCTTGATAGCGCCCGCGCCAGTCCACCACATAGGACTCCTGGTCGGACCCGGGCGCGATGACGTGCTTGTCGCCGACGATCGCAGCAAGCCCGGCCAACGCATCCTGGAAAGAGTCGGACATCGGATCGCCCCGCCTTTCGCGCCGGGTCTAGGCGACGGCCGCGAATGCAGCGGCCGTCGCGAGCAGCTCCTTCGCCTGAGCTGACGGCAAGGACTCCAGCGGCGGCCGCAGACGCTGCCATCCGGCATGGCCGGTGCGCTCGGCCACCAGCGCCTTCAGCGACGCCATCTGCGGGAAGCGCGACACCAGCTCGCGCGCCTTCACGATGCGCGCCTGCGCCGCCTTCAGCGCCGCGTCGTCGTCACTGTCGCGATAATGCTTGTAGACATAGGCAAGGTCGCGCGCGACCAGATTGGAGGTCGCGGTGATGCAGCCCGCACCGCCCTTGCGCAGCAACGGCAGCAGCAAAGGATCAGCTCCGACCAAGACTGAAAAGCCCGGGAAGCGTTCGACCATGGCGGTCATGTTGGCGAAATCGCCGGAGGAATCCTTGATGCCGGTGAAGGTGGCCGGATAGGCCTTGCGCAGCCGCTCGATCAGCGCATGCGAGATCGGCTGCGCCGACATCTGCGGGATGTGATACAGCACGACCTTAAGCCTGGCATCGCCGATGCGCTGCACGACTTCACTATAGGATGCAAAGATGCCGTCGTCCGTGACACCCTTGTAGTAGAACGGCGGCAACATCACGACGGTATCGACGCCGACCGAGAGTGCATGACGCGTCAGCGCAATGGTCTCGGTGAGCGCGGCGACGCCCGTTCCGGGAAGAAGCCGCTGCGGCGCGATGCCCGTGGCCACCGCCGCTTCGAGCAGCGCCATGCGCTCAGCCGCGGAGAACGAGTTCGCCTCGCCTGTCGTTCCCAACAGCGCGATGCCGTCGCAGCCTTCATCCAGCAGATAGCGGCAGTGCGCGACGAAGCGCGCATGATCGGGCGCGAGCTCGGCGTCGAGCGGCGTCAGCGCCGCGGAAAACACGCCATGTGGATGGAGCGATGATTTCGACAAACTTCCTCCGATCGTCAAGGTATTGTTCGGAATGCGAACATTTGTTATTAGCTAGGCCTGTCGTAAAATCAGCTGGCAGCCACGTCAAGGGCGGTAGCTGCCGTGGCAAGGTATTCGAGCATGGCGAAGGTCGAAAAGAAGGCCACCAAGCGCAAATCGGAATCGCCCCCGAAAAATCCAAAGAACTACGTTGCTTCCGTCGGGAAGGCCTTTGCCGTGCTCCAGAGCTTCAGCAGCGAGGCTTTCGAGCTGACCCTGAGCGAGATTGCCGCAACTGCCGATCTCGATCGCGGGACGGCGTTCCGCCTGATCCAGACCCTGGTCGAGCTCGGCTATCTCCAGGCCGTTCCGCAAAGCCGCCGGTTCCGACTTGGCGTCGCTTGTCTCGACCTCGGTTACACCGTGCTCTCGCATGGATCGCTGCGGCCGATGGTCGAGCCGCTGCTGCGCGACCTCGTGCCGGATGTCGGCGACGCGGCCTCACTCGGCATCCTCGACGGCGGCGACGTCGTCTATCTTGCGCGGATCGGCGCGGGCCTTGATCGCCACAAGATGGACCGCCGGCCGGGCACGCGTATTCCCGCCTACAGCGCCGCACTCGGCCACGTCATGCTGGCGCATCTGGCGCAGGACGAGCAGATCGCGCGGCTGGAATCGCGCCCGCGCGTCAAACTGTCGGAGCGGACGCTGACCGATCTCGATGCCCTGCTCGCCCGGCTCGATCAGGTCAAGAAGAAAGGTCATGCCGTCTCCGACGGCGAGAACGCCTATGGCCTGCGCACGCTGGCAACACCGATCTTCGACGCGCAAGGTCACGTGATCGGAGGATTGAGCGTCACCGTCGATGCGATGCGCATGGACATGGCAGCCTTCCGTGATCAGGCGCTGCCGCGGCTGATGCAGGTGACGGCCCAAGTGCAGGATCTCGCGATCAAGTCGGGATTGACGAACTGAGCGCAGGTCGGCGCGACTAGATCACGATATGATCGAAATCGGCGGCGATCCCAGTGTTCGGAAATATCCTCGCCGCCTCGGCCAAAATCTCATCGTCCTCGTACCGTCCCGACATATGGGTCAGCACGAGTTGGCGGACGTTGTTCGCGGCCGCAAAGGCGGCCGCTTCGGCCGCGGTGAGATGGCCGTAATTCCGCGCGGTTGCGGCGTCGCGTTCGAGGAACGTCGCCTCGATTACCAGCATATCGGCGTCAGCGACGTAGTTGGACAGTCCGTCGGTGGTCTCGATGTCGCCGATCACCACGAGTTTCCTGCCGCCGCTGGGCGGGCCCAAAACCTCTTCCGGATCGACCGCCCGGTCGGCGATCACGACCGCTCGACCTGCGGCCAGTTCGCCGCGCACGGGACCATCAGGGACACCAAGCGCTTCAAGGCGCTCGGGTCGAAGGTGGCGACGTGCGGGGCTTTGGAACACGAAACCAAGACTATCGGTGTCGCGATGACGGACCGGAAAGCAGGCGATGGTGAAATCCCCCGCGTCGATGACCTGTCCTTCGGTCAGGGCTACGAACTCGACCGCGATCGGCGCCCCGCCCGCACCCCACAGGCCGGCGAGCATTCGGATGACGACGTCGAGTGTGCCCTGCCCGCCATGGACGGTCATCACCTCGGCGCTCTGCCGCAATCCCAGTGTTGAAAACAGACCGGGGATGCCGAGCACGTGGTCGAGATGAGCGTGCGTCAGCAGCACGCGGTCGAGCCGCCGAAAGCCCGCGCCGCTCCTCAAGAGCTGGCGTTGCGTGCCCTCCCCGCAATCGATCAGGATGCGCTTGCCCGCGGCCTCCACGAGGAGAGCCGGATGGTTGCGTTCCGCGGAGGGGACGCTTGCCGAAGTGCCGAGAAATGTCAGGGCGAACATGATCGTCGATGTCCAGCGACCGCCCCTCGCCGCGACGACACGGTGGACGGTCTCACCGCCCCCAATGCCACGCGAGCGGCAGCACGTACAGGCCCATCGAGCCGCTCGTGCGGTCGAGTTCGGTGACGCGTTTGACAGGTGGGGCAAAACAGCGGCACGCTGGCAGAATCGCCTTTCGTAAGTTCGTCTCCGCACCGAGGCCACCAGCCGTTCCGGACCAGGGCTGGTTCGGATCGCGAGGTCTCCAATCGGCAGCAGACCTGCTGCCCGTTGCGCGGTCTCCTCGTCACGTTTCAAACGTTGCATGATCCATGCATGGTCGGTTCGCGAATTGCAGCTTCGCGGCCGAGATGGAATGGAGGTCTTGATGCAGAGAGCCGCAGGCGCTGCTGACTTGGATTACGGCTCGATCAGCGCACTTCTCGGCGCCCTGCACGCGCGCAAGGTGTCAGCGTCGGAGTTGCTCGAACACACGATTGCGCGCATCGAGGCGCTGGATGGCAAGATCAACGCCATCATCGTTCGCGATTTCGATCGCGCGAGAGAGGCCGCGCGCAGTGCCGATGCCGCGCTTGGCCGCGGCGAACGGAAGCAGCTGCTCGGCATTCCCGTGACGATGAAAGAACCGTTCAATGTTGCCGGCCTGCCGACGACCTGGGGCTTTCCGCATTTCAGGGATTTCCAACCGACGGAGGATGCGCTCGTCGTCTCGCGTCTCAAGGCAGCGGGCGCCATTATCGTCGGCAAGACCAATATTCCGATCGGCCTCCGGGATTTCCAGAGCTACAACGAGATCTACGGAACCACCAACAACCCCTGGGATCTCGGCCGCTCGCCCGGTGGCTCCTCAGGCGGATCGGGAGCGGCGCTGGCCGCCGGCTTCGGTCCGCTCTCGATCGGCTCGGATATCGGCGGCTCGATCCGGGTGCCAGCGCATTTCTGCGGCGTGTTCGGACACAAGCCGAGCCTCGGCTTGGTCCCGCTGCGCGGATACAGCCTGCCGCCGGCACCGCCCGTCCCTGGCCAGGGCGATCTCGCTGTCGTCGGGCCGATGGCACGCACCGCCTCGGACCTCGCACTGTCACTCGACGTCATTGCCGGCCCCGACGAGTGGCGCGACGGGATCGGCTATCGCCTGGCGCTGCCCGCCCCGCGGCATGACCATCTCAAGGATTTCAGGATCCTCGTGATCGATACCCATCCGCTGATGCCGACGGGCGACGCCGTGCGTTCAGCCATTGGGCGATTGGCCGACCGGCTCGACAGATCGGGCGCACGGGTCGCCCGCTCAAGCACCTCGTTGCCCGATCTTGCGGAGTCCGCGCGGCTCTACATGAAGCTGCTCAACGCCGCACGAAGCCCGCGCCTGACGCCGGCCGCGCTCGCCGAGGCGCAAAGACTGGCCGCGGCCCTTTCGCCCGACGACCGCAGCCTTGAGGCCGAACGCGCCCGCGGCTGGGGCATGATCCATCGTGACTGGCTCGCGATCGATGCGGCGCGCCTGCAGCTGCAGCAGCGCTGGCAGCAGTTCTTCCGCGACTTCGATGCGGTGATCTATCCCGTCGCCGCCGTGCCGGCCTTTCCTCACGACCATTCCGAGCCGTTCGACGCGCGGCAGCTCGATATCGACGGCAAGCTCTACAACTACTCGGATGCGTGCTTCATCTGGGCCGACCCGGCTTCGACCTGCGGTCTGCCGGCAACCGCCGTTCCAATCGAACGAACGCCGACCGGCCTGCCCGTCGGCGTTCAGATCATCGGGCCGTATCTGGAGGACCGAACGACGATTGCGCTCGCCGGCCTGATCGAACGCGAGTTCGGCGGCTTTGTCCCGCCGCCGGGGCTGCCTGCAACGCGATCTGCGAGATAGCTACGTCTTGTCGACCGACTGCGCCTCGACCGCCTGTACGGCAACGGTCGCGACCTGCCGCAGCGCTTCGCGATCGGCGCCGGAGGACGCCATCACGCCCATGCCGACGGACACGGCCGAGACATAGCGCGCCAGCGCGGCAGGATCGGAGCTCTCCTTGAGATCGCCTTCTGCCTTGGCGCGGATGAAGCGGTCGCGGAGCTGGTCCTCGTTCTGGGCGCGGCGGGCGGCGAGCTCGAACGGGACATTCTCGGAGCCGCTGCCGCAGGCGATGCCGCCCTGCACGAGCAGGCAGCCGGGCGGATTGGCGGGATCGGTCTGCTTGTCGGCGATGCCCATCAGCATCCGCTCGGCGACGTCGCGGGCGGTCGGAGCCGCGACCACCTCGTCCATCCAGACGCCACGCAATTTGGTGTAGCGGTCGAGCGCGGCCTTCAGCAGACCTTCCTTGTTGCCGAAACAGGCGTAGAGACTCGGGGGATTGATGCCCATGGCCTCGGTCAGCTGCGCGATGGTGGCGCCTTCGTAGCCATGGCGCCAAAACACTTCCATCGCCTGGTCCAACGCCGTTTCGGCGTCGAATTCGCGGGGGCGTCCCATGCGCATGTGCCTGTCTCCTCGGAATCGGCTAACCTTCTCAGGCTAACGCTTGCTCCTATCTATTTGTTCTAACTTTCTTTTTCTTGTGTCTTCCAATTGTCGCGGTATCGGCGTACATTTTTCTTAGCGATTGGTACATAAGTATCTTGCGCTGCGGTATCCAGCTCCACATCTGTAGTGAACACTACATATCTGGAGCGCGCAAATGCACCCCTCCCAAGAAACGTCTTCGGCTGGCCGTTTTCGCCGTCTTCTCGGCGGCGTCGCCATCGTCGGCGCCCTCGCCGCCGCCGGCTCGATCGCGACCGGCCACTACTTCCACGCCGCCCAGGCGACGGCAACGGCCGCCGCGGCTGAACAGGCCGTCCCCGTCACGGTCGCGCTGATCGAACCCAAGCAGACCGTGCTGTGGGACGATTTCTCCGGCCGGCTCGAAGCCATCCAGCGCGTCGAGCTGCGCCCGCGCGTGGCCGGTGCGATTCTGTCGACCAACTTCACCGAAGGCGCGCTGGTGAAGGCCGGCGAGGTCCTGTTCAAGATCGACCCGGCGCCTTACGCGGTCGAGGTCGACAAGGCCAACGCCCAGCTCGAGGCGGCGAAGGCGCGCGTGGTGTTCACCACCAGCGAGGTCGAACGCGGCGCGCAGCTCGTCGGCAATGCCGTGGTGACACGGCGCGATTTCGATCAGCGCGAGAATGCCAACCGCGAAGCGATCGCCAATGTGAAGGCGGCCGAGGCAACGCTCCAGACCGCAAAGCTCAATCTCGATTACACCGAGGTCCGCGCGCCCGTGGACGGCCGCGTCGGCAAGATCGAGGTCACCGTCGGCAATCTTGTCGCCGCCGGCACTGCCTCCCCGGTGCTGACCTCGCTGGTCTCGGTCAATCCGATCTACGCCTCGTTCGATGCGGATGAGGAGGTCGTGCTGCGCGCGCTGAACTCGATCGCGGATGCCACGGGCCAGCGCGGCAAGCTCGACCAGATTCCGGTGGAGATGACGACCTCGGGCGGCCTTTCCGCCAAGGGCCACATCCAGCTGATCGACAACCAGGTCAACGGCCAGAGCGGCACCATCCGTGTCCGCGCGGTGTTCAAGAACGAGGATGGCCGCCTCATCCCCGGCCAGTTCGCCCGCGTGCGCATGGGCCAGCCGAAGCAGCAGACGCTGGTGATGATCGACGAGCGCGCGATCGGCACCGACCAGGACAAGAAATTCGTGATGGCGGTCGGCGACGACAGCCGCGCGGTGTACCGACCGATCACGCTCGGCGGCGCCGTGGATGGATTGCGCGTCGTGACCGCGGGCCTGAAGCCCGGCGACCGCATCGTCGTCAACGGCCTGCAGCGTGTGCGTCCGGGCGCCCTCCTCAAGACGGAGATCGCGGCGATGGGCGCGCGGGGGCAACAGGCTTCGAACCACAGCAACCAGGACGTGGTGCAACGCTAGTTCTCTGTCATTCCGGGGGCGCCTAGCGCGAACTACGGTGCGCAACTGCGCACCTGAGGATCTCGAAGTAACAGAACTCCGAACGTTTCACCTCCGGATTCCGGGTTCGCGCGCAATGCGCGCGCCCCGGAATGACGGGGGAGTTGCCGGAGACACGAACGATATTGCCCAGGGGCAAGACCATGAATCTCTCAAAGTTCTTCATCGATCGTCCGATTTTCGCCGGCGTGCTGTCGGTCCTGATTTTCCTCGCAGGGCTGATCTCGCTGTTCGCGATGCCAATCTCGGAATACCCCGATGTCGTGCCGCCCTCCGTCGTCGTGCGTGCGACCTATCCCGGCGCCAATCCCAAGGTGATCGCGGAGACGGTGGCAACGCCGATCGAGGAGCAGATCAACGGCGTCGAGAACATGCTGTACATGTCGAGCCAGGCGACCACCGACGGCGCAATGACGCTGACGGTGACGTTCCGCCTCGGCACCGACCCTGATAAGGCGACGCAGCTGGTGCAGAACCGCGTGCAGCAGGCCGAACCGCGCCTGCCGGCGGTGGTGCGCCAGCTCGGCATCATCACCAAGAAGTCCTCGCCCGACCTCACCATGGTGGTGCATCTGCTGTCGCCGAACGGCCGCTACGATATGACGTATTTGCGCAACTATGCGGTGCTCAACGTCAAGGACCGGCTCGCCCGGATCGACGGCGTCGGTGACGTCCAGCTCTATGGTGCCGGCGACTATTCGATGCGGGTCTGGGTCGATCCGCAGAAGACCGCCGAGCATGGGCTGACCGCAAGCGATATCGTCAAGGCGATCCAGGCCCAGAACGTCGAGGCCGCCGCCGGCGTGGTCGGCTCCTCGCCCAACGTGAAGGGCATCGACCTGCAGCTCTCGGTCAATGCCGAGGGACGCCTTGCCAACGAGGACCAGTTCGGCGACATCGTGGTGAAGACCGGCGCCCGTGGCGAAGTCGTTCGCCTGCGGGACCTCGCGCGTATCGAGCTCGGCGCCTCCGAATACGGCCTGCGCTCGCTGCTCGACAACAAGCAGGCGGTGGCGATCCCGATCTTCCAGGCGCCCGGCTCCAACGCGCTTCAGATCTCCGACAATGTTCGTGCCACCATGGCCGAGATCAAGAAGAACATGCCCGAGGGCGTGTCCTACCAGATCGTCTACGACCCCACGCAGTTCGTGCGCTCCTCGATCGAGGCGGTGATCCATACGCTGCTCGAAGCGATCGCACTGGTGGTGCTGGTCGTGATCCTGTTCTTGCAGACCTGGCGCGCCTCGATCATCCCGCTGCTGGCAGTGCCGGTGTCGATCGTCGGCACCTTTGCCGTGATGCACGTGTTCGGCTTCTCCATCAACGCGCTCAGCCTGTTCGGCCTGGTGCTCGCGATCGGCATCGTCGTCGACGACGCCATCGTCGTGGTCGAGAACGTCGAGCGCAACATCGAGGCCGGGCTGTCGCCGCGCGATGCCACCTATCAGGCGATGCGCGAGGTGTCGGGACCGATCATCGCGATCGCCATGGTGCTGATCGCGGTGTTCGTGCCGCTCGCCTTTATCTCCGGCCTCACCGGGCAGTTCTACAAGCAGTTCGCGCTGACGATCGCGATCTCGACCGTGATCTCCGCCGTCAATTCGCTGACGCTGTCGCCAGCGCTATCGGCCCTGCTGCTCAAGGGACATGACGAACCGAAGGACAAGCTGACGCTGATCATGGAGAAGGGTCTCGGCTGGTTCTTCCGCCGCTTCAATCGGGCGTTCACCTATTCGTCTGGAAGTTACAGCGGCACCGTTACCAAGGTGATCTCGGGCAAGGCCGCCGTGATGGGCCTCTATGTTGTGCTGGTCGGCCTCACCGCTCTGTTGTTCCAACAGGTGCCGAGCGGTTTCGTGCCCGGTCAGGACAAGCAATATCTGGTCGGCTTCGCGCGCCTGCCCGACGGCGCGACCCTCGACCGCACCGAAGAGGTGATCCGCAAGATGAGCGACATCGCGCTGACCCAGCCCGGTGTCGAGAGTTCGGTGGCCTTCCCCGGCCTGTCGATCTCCGGCTTTACCAATTCGTCCAATGCCGGCATCGTGTTCTCGACGCTGAAACCGTTCGACGAGCGGAAGGATCCCTCGCTGAGCGGAAATGCAATTGCGGCCGAGCTCAACAAGAAATATGCCGGCATCCAGGAAGCCTTCATCGCCATGTTCCCGCCGCCGCCGGTCAACGGCCTCGGCACCATCGGCGGCTTCAAGCTGCAGATCGAGGACCGCGCCGGTCTCGGCTATGACGCACTGAACGAGGCGACCAAGGCGTTCATGGCGGCGATGCAGAAGGCGCCGGAGATCGCCGGCGTGTTCTCGAGCTTCCAGGTCAACGTGCCCCAGCTGTTCGCCGACATCGACCGCACCAAGGCGCTGCAGCTCGGCGTGCCCGTCACCGAAGTCTTCAACACGCTGCAGATCTATCTCGGCTCCTACTACGTCAACGACTTCAACAAGTTCGGCCGTACCTATTCCGTCCGCGTCCAGGCCGACGCGCCGTTCCGCGCACGTGCCGACGACATCAGGCAACTGAAGGTGCGCTCGTCGTCGGGCGACATGGTGCCGTTGTCGGCGCTGCTCAAGATTCGCCAGAGCGCGGGGCCGGAGCGCGCGATCCGCTACAACGGATTCCTGTCATCCGACATCAACGCGGCGGCCGCGCCCGGCTTCTCCTCGGGCCAGGCGCAGGAGGCGGCGACGCGGATCGCGGCCGAGGTGCTGCCGCCCGGCTTTGCCTTCGAATGGACCGACCTGACCTATCAGGAATTCATCGCCGGCAATTCCGGCATCTGGGTGTTCCCGCTGGCGATCCTGCTGGTCTTCCTGGTGCTGGCAGCGCTTTACGAGAGCCTGACACTGCCGCTCTCGATCATCATGATCGTGCCGATGGGCCTCTTGGCCGCGATGTTCGGCGTCTGGATCTCCAAGGGCGACAACAACGTCTTCACCCAGATCGGACTGATCGTTCTCGTGGGGCTCTCGGCCAAGAACGCGATCCTGATCGTCGAATTCGCGCGCGAGCTCGAATTCGCCGGGCGGACGCCAATCCGGGCTGCGATCGAGGCGAGCCGCTTGCGGCTTCGCCCGATCCTGATGACGTCGATGGCCTTCATCATGGGCGTGCTGCCGCTGGTGCTCTCGACCGGCGCGGGCTCGGAGATGCGGCGCGCCATGGGCGTTGCCGTGTTCTCCGGCATGATCGGCGTCACCGTGTTCGGCCTGTTCCTGACGCCGGTGTTCTATGTGTTGCTGCGGACCGTCACCGGCATGAAGCCGCTGACGCATCACGGCAGCGACACCAGCGCGGCGCCAGTCCAGACCGTGAGCCACTAGACCAGGGAAATCCCTGAGAGCAGCAACAACACGAGCACGGTCTTGCGAAAGACCGTCTCGTTGACGCGGTGGAAGGCGATCACACCGAGCGCCGAACCGGTGAACAACGCCGGCAGGCTGATTGCGAGATCGACGAAGACCTTGGACGACAGGTCCTGATGTCCGACCAGCAGCGTGATGGCGAAGAGCTGCATGGCGGCGATGAACGGCTGCACAAGGCCGCGTTGCTCGCTTTTGGGCATGCCGCGCATGTCGCACCAGATCGTGGGAACGGCGCCCGGCATTGCCGTCAAACCGCCGACGAGCCCGCCTCCGAACCCGATCAGCGCGACCCAATGCCGGCCGACGGCCTCGCCCGCCGTGACCAGCGTCGGCCGCAGCAGCATGTAGGCCGCATAGAGCGCGACGACGATGCCGAAGCCGCGACGGAGCAGATGCGTGTCGATGCTTTGCAGCAGCGATACCGCGATCGGAACGCCGATCAATCCGCCGACGATCAGCAGCAGACTGCCCTCCCAGCGGATGTTGCGCCGGAGCGCCCACAGATTGGTCGCCTGCACGCCGATGCTGCACGCCATCATCAGCGGCACGGCCTCAAGCGGCTGAAACACGCGCAGCAGGACAGCGCCGGCGACGGCCGAAAACGCGAAACCGGAGAGCCCCGAAACGAAGGCCCCGGCGAATACGGCAACGCTCAGCAGAATCAGAGTCGTGACATCAGGCACGGACCGTCCTCCGGTCAATCGGTAGGAATCTGCGGAGCGTCGGCATCCAGGCCCTCGGGGCAGACGGCCGCCGTGTGCGCAAACGACATTTGTGTCGCCTGGGCGCGGGACCGTTCCAGGATTGCGAGTCCGACCAGCTGAAGAGTGACCAGCGCCGCGGTCAGAACGATCGCGACGATGTTGAAATTACGCGCGCTCGAAGGCCGGCTGGCCGGTGGGACGTTCACCCGCATCAGATCCGTGGGCATTTCTCGAAATATCCTTTTCCTTGCTGACCGAAATGATGTCGTTCAAAGGCAATGTTTCGTCCGGCCGAGCCAGCAGATGGTGATAGCGCCGCAAAGCGCGCTGAGCGTCGATCTTGCGCTGCTCGCGAAACACAGCACCGACGCGAGCGATGATGTCGCGGAACTTGTCGGCCATAAGTGCGATCCTTGGCATGACGATCTCCTCTCAACCTGTACGGGATGATGTTGAGATTCACTCCAGCCTGCTGTGAGTTGCTTCACAGAAAAAACTGACACGTCGAACAAGAAGCCGTGTGACGTGTCTCTAGAAGAGAACGAAAAACATCGCGTCATTCGATCGAACGACGCGCGATAACTTTCTAATGATGTTGCTGTTGGAACCTGGCTGCGAGCTAAAGCGATCAGTCCTATAACGCGGGTGCGCGTCAGTGCAGGAGCGGATTGGAAAATCCCGCCACGAGCTTGACGAGATCGGCCTGACGGGAAACGCTGGTCTTGGCGAAGACGCGATGCAGATGCGTCTTCACTGTCGTTTCGGCGATTCCCAGCGCCGCCGCCGTCTCCGGCACACCCCCGACCTCGACGATCGACTGCAGAACCCTCAGTTCCGCAGGCGTCAATTCGAAGGTGCGGTCGATCAGACCGGCACATGAGCGGCTGTCGAGTTCCGCTTTCCAGACAAGCAAGGCTCCGACGGCCGACGTACGCTCCGTCGCGCCATCGCGCAGCAACGACGGCAGCGCAATCACGTGAGCGACGAAGTGCGATCCGTCATGCGACGTCAGAGGGATCTTTCGGCCCTCGGCCGCCGCGACGGCAACCTCTCCAGGGTCACGGAAGATGTTGCGCAGGTCCCGATTGGCCTCGGGCGATCTCGTCACCAGCCGGCCCGAAATGGAGCGCAGAACATCGTCGGCGGCGAGGATCGTCTCCGCGGCCGGATTGCTGTGGACGATCCGGCAGGCGGAATCGAGCACGATGACGCCGGCATTCAGGCGGTCCACGACGTCGGCCAGCGCGGTCGCGCGTTGCTGCTTCCGCTCGATCGCGCGGTTGATCATCAGCGCCCGGCTCGCATGCGGGACGAGGGACTGCATGCGCGCACGTTGCTCGGCATCGAGCATGTCCCTGCCCGGGATGACGGTCATCAACATCGGACACGGCGACGTCGACTGCTCCAGCACCACGTTGGCGACGTCGACGCAGCCCTGGGGACGCAGCCATTCCTGATAGAAGCGCCCGCGGCGGTACTCGTCGAAATTCACGAGGTCCGGAATGTTGCGCACTTCGCCGTACCGGGGGAGCCGGGCGAGCGGATCGTACTTTGAGTAGGTTTCGGAATAGAGCTGGATGTAGTGCGGATCGACCCCGCAATAATAATGGGTCGCACCGGACTTGCTGACCGTATCCTTCGAAATCAAGCCACAGGCCCGGCTGCCGATGAACGCATTGAGCATGACGACGACTTCGGCCCACAGCTCAGGGTGGAGCCCTGCATCGTAGATGCTCTCGATCAGCTCGGCTTGCTGGGGAACTCGGGACATCCGAAGAGCTATGGTCAAACGCGATTGCGGAAAATGTTCTTCATGCCCTGCGGCTATCGTGAGTCTGTCACGGCGACAAAAGGTTCAACCCCGACAGCGGGTTTGGGCGGATCAATTGACGAACGGATTGGCAAGTCCCGCCGTGAGCTTGACGAGATCGGCCTGCCGGGGAACGCCGGTCTTGGCGAAGACGCGACGCGTTGCTCATGCCTGGTCCCAGCCCTGCTTTTCCCTACACTCCGACCAGACCGGGGCGCGATAGATCTCATTCCCGCCGGCGTCCCTGACACGGATCCAGGCGTCACGATCGCGCAGATCGTCGCGCCAAATGAACAGGTGTCTGGCCATCTCGTCGGCAACGACGAACGTCGCGCCAGCTTGCTCGAAGATCATGCCGCCGGGATCGATCTTCACGATATTGCCGACCAGGAGGTCGAAAAAGAAACGGCGCATTTGATACTCCGGCTGCCGATGCCGCACTGTGGTCGCGTGTTCGCAATCAGGGATCAGGTCGAATCCCCGCACGCGGATTGAAATTGGGAAAGTCGCGCGCGGCTACGGCATCTCGCCGCTCCTGACGTCGCTCGGCGTCGCGTTATAGGTCCGGCGGAAGCAGCGGTTGAAATACGAGAGATCGCCGAATCCGACGTCGTAGGCGATCGAGCTCACCGTCCGCTCGGCATATCCGGGCTCGCGCAGCATGCGATGCGCGCGCTTGACGCGCTGCTCGATCAGGAAGGAGGAGAACGTCTTGCCGTCAGCCTCGAACAGGCGCTGGAGATAGCGCGGCGTCACGCCGAGCTCCTGGGCGACTGAGGCTACCGACAGATCCTGCCGCCAGCAATTGTTGGCAATGGAGACTTTCGCCTTCTGCAGCCGAGCCGCCTTGACGCCGCGCCGTCCGGCCAGCTCCCGCGTCTCGCCGCTCGCGCCGAGGACGACTGCCAGAAGATCATGCAGATGCCGGACCCCGAGTTGCCGGAGCTCGGGCGTCTCGAACGCTTTCTCCCGCACCAGCGTCACCGCATAGTCGACCAGCAGCCTGAGCCCGGTGGACCATCCCGGCATGACACGCATCACGGCATCATCGACATCCACGATCATCGGCGCCAACACACGCCTCGGCACACGCAGCGAAAAGCAGCCCCCCAGCGACAACCGTTCGAACGTCGTGACGTCCTCCGCGCTTGTCAGGACCGCCTCTCCCGCATGGAGCCTCAGGTCGTGCCCTCGCTCGGATATCCCGAGAACGCCGGACCTGTTCACGATCAAGGCGAGACTGTCGTCGCCATCGGCCACCAGCTGCTTGGTGCGGATGACCCGCGCTCCGCACAATCCTCCGATCAACAACTGGGCTCCCGGCAGGACGTGCGACGTGAAGCTCGCCGCGGCCGGCTTTCCTTCTCTTGCCTCGACCTCCGCCTTCAACACTCCGCGACAATAGAAATCGCGAAGCATCGAAATGCGCTCGCATTCTGGAATTTCGTTCGTTGAAACATTGAGAACCGAAAAATCAATCATGCTGCTCACTGCAATCTCTCCAACCGACGAGCAGGCCGGCCATTTGCTGTCGTTCCCTCACACGCGCTTTCGATGCCGACGCGGCATGTTCGTGCGGCACACGCTGCTCTTCTTTTCGGAAGCGCGATATACGAAAGTCTCGAATGACTCGCGTCCTGCGTTCGGATGACCCGCGAGATCGGCTCATCACAATGGATTGAGAGCGCGGCGCGTAACGTCGACGCATGTGAAAACGAATTATACGGCCCCGTCGCCGCCCTGCGTTCGCCGCGCGAACGGCACGGCAAAGCCGGCGGCGATCTTCACCAGATCGGCCTGCCTGCCTGCGCCTGTCTTCTCGAACAGGCGCCCAAGATGCGTTTTCACCGTGGTCTCCGCGACGCCAAGCTTTGCAGCGATGTCGGGAACGCCGCCGATCTCTATGATTGCCATCAGCACGCGCAATTCGGACCGCGTCAGCCTGAAGGCCGCCGCAATCGCGTCGCTGGCGAGCAATGGCAGCATGGAAGCTCTTTGAACGAAGAGCATCGTGGCTGCAGCGTCGCGCGGTAGATTGCCATCCCGCTTCAGCGGAAAGGCATGGAGCAGATAATGCTGCCCATCGGCCGACGTCGCAAGCTCGATCTGACGAGGAGTGTCGGAATGTGTGCCTGCATCGATTTCGCACAGGCCGCGGAATATTTTGTCGGTCTGGGTGTTGCGGGCCACGATCCTGTCGCCAACCAGCGCAAGCAGGTTGGCATCGGCGAACAACTGGCGGCATGCCGCGTTGGCGTGGACGACCCGGCCGTCCGCGTCGAGCAGGCAGATCGCCGTGTTCAATCCGTCGAGCACGTCGGCAAGGTCGTCCACCGTATGAGAGCGGGCGCGGATGTGCCGGCCCATGAACTGCGACCGCTGGATGTGCGGGGCAAGCAGCCGCATGCGTTCACGCATGGAGTCGTCGACGGTTCCGCGGGAGCGATGGCGCAACACCTGGAGAATCGTGGTGCGGGCGACCGTCTTCTCGAGTGCGACCGTGGCGAGGTCGATCGCCCCTTGCGGTTCCACCCACTCGCGATAGAAGCTCGTATCCAGAAAATCCGCATGGGGCATGATGTCGGTGACGCCGATCGTCTGTTCGGACGCGCGAGAGAGATGGCGATCGAGCAGAAGGTCGAGCTCCACATAGCGGTCGCGATAAAGCTGGCGGAAACGCGCATCGGTTCCAAAATGCTGGTGAATCTCGATCGAAAGCCGCGCCGAATCCCTGGACACGATCATCGCGGCACAACCGCCGACGTAATGCGCAACCTGCTCCAGTGCGCCGCTACGCAGCGCGGGATCGACCGCCGCATCGTAGATCTCGCCGATGAGGGACGAGAACCGATTTGCCTGGTAGGTGGTCATCGGGCGGACAACACAATCTGCGCGCGCCCCGTGCGAGACGCAGAGCCCGCGATCCGGGAACCAGGGGAGAAGACGGGCCGGTCAATTGCCGCGTTCGACGAGGAAAAGACGTGGCAGCCAGATGCTGGAATATCGAACATCGTCCTTGCGTAACGTCAACCGCAGGGTGCGGCTTGGACTGTTTCGCCAAAGACTAGGATAAATGCGAACAGCGCGCGGACTGTGTGCGATGAGTCACGCGCCTGCTCGCTGCGACTCGGGGCTGCCGTCCCGTCGGCTTCACGGCCGGCATCGGCAATCTATTTCCTGTTCTCCTCGCAGAACTTCAATGCGGCTAGCGCTTCGCCTGCGCGCGGTATCTGCATCTCGATACTGTCGTCATCATCGTCCTCGAAGTCGAGCGTGAGGCGCTTGGCCTTCGACAGGCGGTCCATCATCGACTGGTCGTACTCGAAGATGCCGCGCACGGTGGTCTTGTCCATGACCTCCCACTTCGCTTTCTTCATGATATCTGCATCGTCAGTGCCGACATCGACCCGGAGGATCTCGCCGGTCGTCTCCCACTCCCAGCCGTCGTAGATCATCACGATCACGATCGCCTTCTCGGAATAGGTGATCACGATGACGTAGTCGCGGTTCTCGTCATCCTTGTCCTTGTAACCCCGGCTCGCATTGCAATGGGTGTCCTGCGTCCGCTTCTCGATGGTCCAGTCGCCGACCCTGGATTGTTGCGCAAGTGCCGGCCCAGCGCCCAGGACTCCCGCGGTCAGCAAGACGGCGAGAAGGAATCGTTTCATGTCGGCCTCCAGCGCGTTCCCCGGGCCGAGATGACCACCTCTGCGGGAGGGCCGCAAGGGTCCGCGCCAGCTGCAAGACGTGCCTGGATCCTTATCCGGCCCCGGCATTGGGTGCGGCCGCAGCGCACAAACCTGCCCCCTGGGTTCCGCGCGAAACCCCATTCCCCACGCGACGAAACACCCCTGAAACAGATCGCCGGTTAAGTGGTTGTCAAAACAAGTACAGGGACGGCCACCATGCAATTCCTTCTCGACCTGATCTACGAATATTCCTGCTGTCAAAACCTCGTCGCCCAGCCGCCACAGGAGGACGAGCTATGATCGAGCTGATCTCCGCCCTTCTCGCCCTTTGCAGCGTCGGCGTTTTTGCGGCGCACGCGCTGGATGCGTACCGCACCACGCATTACTGACCGCTTCGGTTCTCCGGCGCTAGAACGGCCGCCGGTAGAAATGCTCCGAATGCGTTGCCGGCGGAAACCGGTTGGCAAGCGCCAAGGCTCCCTTCTCGTCCGTCTCGAGCGCGATCTTCTGCGCCAGCATCACATCGCCGGGCACCAGAAAGCCTGACGGGACGAAGCACCAGCCCATCGTCGCATGCCCGGCCTCGTCGATCTCGTGGACATTGGCGGCCGTGCCGTAATGAATACGGTAGGTCTTGCCGGTGTCACAGCCGACCACGTCGAAGTACCGGTGCTCTTCGAACTGCGCGCGCTGCGCCGGCGACAGCCATTCGGCCAGAAGCCGACGGCCCCGGGCATCCGGCGTGTTCTCGCCGAAGAACCGCCGATAGAGTTCACGCAGCGCATGCAGACGCGCACGCGCCGGCGCGCGGAGCCAAACTGCCGCGATCATGAGCAGCTCAGATCAGCCGCCGACCAGGCGCGGGTAGAACAGCGTTTCCTGCGCGGTCGGATCGAACGATCTGATGCGGGTGACTTCGCCAGGCCCGGTTCGCAGGGCGGCGGTGAAGCCGGCGCCGGTCAGCTCCCGAAAGCGTCGTTCGGCTCGCGCCAGCGCTTCGGCATTGCCAGGATCAAACTCGTGGCGCGTATCGCCCGTCTGGTCCATCACGATCTGGGTTGCCATGTTGAGTCTCCTCATGCCCAGCCCTGAATCTGATCAAAGCAAACGTCGTGCCGTCGGTTCCCGATAGCAACAACTTTCTCGCGCCAGCGCATCACGCCTTGCTGAACAAGAGCGTTTTCGAGCGAAGTGGACGCCGGTTCGCGTAAAGAAAACGCGCCAAAACAAGAATCGAGAGCGCCGAAACGGGGCTCTCGTCAGCGCAAGGCGGCCGCCCCTCCGCCCTCGTCGATCTGCCGGCCCATCAGCGCGATCGCCTTCTGATAGACGCCGGCCGCATTCCAGGCCTCGATGGCGGCGAAATTCGGCTCGCCCGGCTGGTATCCCGCTCCCGCGCGCCAGCCATGGGCCTTAAGGAAATTCGCCGTCGAGTTCAGCGCATTGGCGGCCACATCGAGATTGCCGGTGCCGTAGGCCAGGATGTTCTTGGGCATGAACTGGGTCTGGCCGACCTCCCCGTGCATGGAGCCGCGGGTCGCCCCCGACAGCGTACCGCGGTCGATCAGCTTCAGGGCGGCATAGAGCTGGTCGGTGAAGAATTCGGGACGGCGGCAGTCATAGGCCAGGGTTGCGATCGACGACAGCATGTTCTGGTTGCCGCGTTGGCTGCCAAAGCCGGTCTCCATGCCCCAGATCGCGATCAAGGGTCCGGGCGGGACGCCGTAGCGCTGCTGGATGGAGGCGAACAAGGCAGCCTGCGACTGCTTGAGCTGCCGCCCCTTGGCGACGATGGTGGTGGCGCCGCGCTTGGCGAGGAACTGGTCGAGCGTCAACGAAAAGCTGCGCTGGCCGCGGTCGGCGGCGATGGTGGCACTGGCGTAGTTGGCCTGCATCAAGGCCGAGAGCGCGGTCTGACCGATGCCCTTGCCTTGCGCCTCCGAGCTGAACTCGCGCTTCCAGGCCTCGAAGCCGCCGGGCCCGTTGCCGCAAGTGGCGGCCTCGGCCATGGACAGAGAGAGTAGCAGCGCGGTCGCGCCAATCACCGCCGTTGCGACTGTCCTGCCCTTGATCATTGCGCGTTCCTTTTGCTGCTGCGCGACCGGCTCGCGCGAGCGCATGATCCTACGTCGGTTGCCATCGCTCAAGTCCCGACGGCACCAATCAATCCGGTCAAAGCCCTTGACACCAGCGGTCACGCCTCATCCGTTCCCAGCAGGAAATCCACCATGATGCTCTGATGCCGCTGGTACATATCCGTGCCGGTCGCCGTGACACAGCCGAGCATTCGGGCTGCTGCGATGAATGGCGAGACCTCGGGCCTGGTGATGACGCAGCCGCAATAGGCCGACGGCGCGAGTCGCGCGACGTCGACCGGCAGCGGATCGCCTTCTTTCATCCCCGCGGGCGTCGCATTGGCGACAAAATCGAAGCCGGCAGGGTCCATGGTGCCGGCCCGCACCGACGCCTTGCCGAGGGCGTTGAGCCGGCCGATCAGCGCGTCCCGGCGCCCGGCCAGGCCGTCATGAATGGCAAGCTCGCTGACGCCGGCCTCCACCAGCTCGAGTGCGATCGCCGATCCCGCACCGCCTGCGCCGACAAGCAGCGCCCGCATGCCTCTGGGATCGATCCCCTTCGCCCGCGCCGCACCGAGGAAGCCGAGACCATCCACCATGTCGCCGTGCCACGAGCCATCGGCGCGCCGCCGCATCAGGTTCACGACACCCAGGAAATGAGCGCGATCGGTCGCACTCGTGCAGGCCTGGTAGCAGGCGAATTTATGAGGGATGGTCACGACGATGCCGTCGAGGTTCTTCAGGCGCGCCGCGACCGAAAGGAAATCGGGCAAGTCCGCTGGCGCGACCTGAACGGGCATGAGAATGCCATCGTGCCCCCGCGCGGCAAAGGCGGCGCTCACGCCTGCCGGCGAGCGCACCTGCGCGATGGGATCGCCGACAATGACGTAGAGCCGTGTCGCACCTGTTGGGGCAGGAATCATGCCGTTCGAGCCGGAGCTGGGGAGCCGTCTCCCGAGGTCAGTTCGAGTCCATCCAGATTGCCTTCCTTGCGCCATTTGTCGAGCAGCCGCAGGAACGCCACCGGCCCGCGCCAATATTGGCTGTTTCTCGCCGCGATCGGATCGAACACGCCTTCGTTATTGTAGTAGCCGGGCGTGCATTCCGCGAGATAGGTCTGCCGGCCGATCGCGGCCTTGACGACCTCGTCGACCCAGGCATTCTCGGCGGCGAGCGTCGGCTCCAGCGTTCTGGCGCCGCGCTTGCGTGCCTGATCGATGACATAGGCGATGTGTCGCGACTGCTCGTCGATGATATGCGGGAAGTTGGCGCTCTGGCCGGCCTGCACCGTGACGATCAGGAAGCAATTCGGGAAGCCGCGGCTGTAGAAGCCGTGCATGGTCTTGACGCCGCCCTGCCAGCGCTTGGACAGGCTCATGCCGTCGCGGCCATAGACCTCAAAGCCCATGCGGCGGGCGTAATCGGTGCCGACCTCGAAACCGCTGGCGTAGATCAGGCAGTCGAGCTCGTAGGCCCTGCCGCCAGCTACCACGGCGTTTTCCGTAATGCGTTCGACACCCTGCCCTCTGGTGTCGACAAGATGCACGTTGGGACGATTGAAGGTGTCGAGATATTCGTCGTGGAAACACGGCCGCTTGCAGAACGCCTTGTACCAGGGCTTGAGCGCGTCCGCCGTCGCCTTGTCCTTGACGACCGCGTCGACGCGGGCGCGGATCTCCTCCATCTTGCGGTAGTCGGCCCGCTCGATGACCTTCAGCGCCTCTTCCATCGAGGTCACCGGTTGCGGCTGACGGCGCGGCGCCAGCAGGATCTCGCCGAGCAGACCGGTCCAGCCATCCTGCACCAGATCCCGCTCGAACGGCTCGCCTGATATCACGGCGGTGAAATTGTCCATGCGCTCGCGCTGCCAACCGGGCTTGAGGCCCTGCGTCCAGCCCTGATCCGTCGGACGGTCGTCGCGCACGCCGATCGCGGACGGCGTGCGCTGGAAGACATAGAGCTCTTTCGCCGAACGGCCGAGATGCGGCACGCATTGCACGGCGGTGGCGCCGGTGCCGATGATGCCGACGCGCTTGTCGGCAAGTTCGGTCAGGCCGCCATCGGCGTTGCCGCCGGTGTAGCCGTAGTCCCAACGGCTGGTATGAAAGCTGTGGCCCCTGAAGGTTTCGATGCCGGGAATGCCCGGCAGCTTCGGCCGGCTGAGCGGACCTCCCGCGAGAATGACGAAGCGTGCGCGGATCTGGTCGCCCCGATCGGTCTCGACCAGCCAACGCGCCTCCCGCTCCTGCCACACCATCCGCGAGATGACGGTCTGAAACAGCGCGCGCTCGTAAAGACCGAAATGACGGCCGATGCGGCGGGAATGCTCATAGATCTCCGGCGCCCGGGCGTATTTGCGCACCGGCATGTAGCCGGTCTCTTCCAGCAGCGGCAGATAGATGTAGCTCTCGGTATCGCAGGCAGCCCCGGGATAACGATTCCAGTACCAGGTGCCGCCGAAATCGGCGGCCTTTTCCACGATGCGGAAATCATCGATGCCAGCCTCGCGCAAGCGCGCGCCACAGAGAAGCCCGCCGAAGCCGCCGCCGACGACCAGCACCTCGGTCTCTTCACTGACAGGTGCGCGCGCAAATCCCGGATCGGCCCAGGGGTCGTCAAGGTAGCGACCGAAATCGCCTGCGACCTCGACATACTGAGCCTTGCCCTCGGCACGCAAACGACGATCGCGCTCGTCGCGATAGCGCGCGCGGAGCGCCGCAATATCGACGGTAGGTTCGCCGGCTGTACCGGTCTTGTGTCTTTCCGCTGACATGCATTTCCTCCACGGAGAACGCTGCTTCGCCGGCAGCTCACTCACGTTAGCCCTGAAAAAGTGACGCATGCAATCACGTCCAACGCTTTTTGCGTGAACGCCGCGCGGCGTTCCGCTAACCTGAAGCACAAACCGCAAGCGTACGCCACGCAACGACGTGGCTTCCGGAGGAGACCATGCAGGGATTGATGATGGACATGCCGCTTCTGATCAGCGGCCTGATCCAGTATGCCGCCGATTATCACGGCGAGGCCGAGATCGTCGCACGCGAGATCGAGGGCGACATTCATCGCTATACCTATGCGGACGCCCACCCGCGCATCAAGCGCATGGCGCTGGCATTGAAGCGGCTTGGTATGAAGCAAGGCGACCGCGTCGGCACACTCGCCTGGAACACCCACCGTCATTTCGAGATGTTCTACGCGGCGCCCGGCATGGGCTATGTGCTGCACACCATCAACCCGCGGCTGTTTCCCGAGCAGCTTGTTTACATCATCAACCACGCCGAAGACCGCCTGCTGTTCATCGACCGCGCCACGCTGCCGATCGTCGAAGCGATCGCGCCGCAGCTCAAGACGATCGAGGCCTACGTCGTCATGTCCTCGCGCGAGCGGATGCCCGAGACGAAGCTAGAAAACGTGCATTGCTATGAGGAGCTTCTGGCACGCGAGAACGACGCCGGATTCACCTGGCCCGAGTTCGACGAAAAATCCGCATCGACCATCTGTTACACCTCGGGCACGACGGGCAACCCGAAGGGCGTCATCTATTCGCACCGCGCCGCGATCCTGCAGACCATGACTTGCTGCAATTTCGACTTCCTGCCGGGCCATGTCGAAGGCGTTCGCGAGGTGATGATGCCGATGGCGCCGCTGTTCCACGGCAATGGCTGGAATATGCCGTTCACCGCGCCCTATACCGGCTCGAAGCTGGTGCTGCCCGGCCGCAACTACGAGCCCGACAAGCTCTATGAATTGCTCGAGGGCGAGAAGGTGACGCTCTCGGCCGGCGTGCCGAGCTTCTGGCTGATCCTGCTCGACTGGCTCGGGCGCACCGGCAACAAATTCTCGACACTGCGCGCAACGCTGTCGTCGGGCTCGGCCCCGCCGCGGGCGATGGTCGAGAAGCTGAAGCGCGAGTACGGCATCGACTACATCCAGGCCTGGGGCATGACCGAGGCCCTGGGCTGCTCGATGCCGGGCTTGCGGCCCGGCTCGGAGCACCTCACAGAGAAGGAGAAGTTCGATCGGCGTCAGGTGTCCGGCCGCGCCTGTTTCGGCACCGCCTTGCGCATCGTCGACGACGCCGGAAACGAGCTGCCGCGCGACGGCAAGACCGTCGGTCATCTGCGCGCCCGCGGCCCCTGGGTCGCCTCCGGCTATATGAAGCTGGACGAAGGTCTCGACCGCGACGGCTGGCTGATCACTGGGGACATGGCGGTGATCGACCCGCAAGGTCACGTCACGCTGACCGACCGCTCCAAGGACGTGATCAAGTCCGGCGGCGAATGGATCTCCTCGATCCAGCTCGAGGACGTCGCACTGTCGCATCCCGATGTGCTTCAGGCCGCGGTGGTCGCGATCAACCATGAGAAATGGCAGGAGCGCCCCCTCCTGCTCGTCGTCCGCAAGAAGGGTTCGACTGTCGACGGCAAGACGCTGCTCGACCACATGCGCCCGAAGGTCGCGAGCTGGTGGCTGCCGGACGCCGTCGAATTCCTCGACGAGTTTCCAATGACGGGGACCGGCAAGGTGCTGAAGTCGGCTCTGCGCGAGAAATTCAAAGAGTATCGCGTCGCGTAAGCCGCCGCGCCCAAAAAGATTCCGTCCATCGATCGAGGAAGCCAAAGATGATCTACCCGATGTCGCCGAAGGTCGTCGAGCTCAAGCGCAAGCTCGAAAGCTTCATGGACCGGCACATCTATCCGAACGAGGAGCGGTTCTATCGCGAGGCGGAAGAGCTGGGCCCCTGGAAGGTCTATCCCGTCGTCGAAGAGCTGAAGCCGCTGGCGCGCGCGGAAGGTCTCTGGAACCTGTTCCTGCCGGAGAGCAGCCACGGCGCGGGCCTCACCAACCTCGAATACGCCCCGCTCTGCGAGGTGATGGGCCGTTCGCATCTGGCGCCCGAGGTGTTCAACTGCTCGGCACCCGACACCGGCAACATGGAGGTGCTGGAGCGCTATGGCACCGAGAAGGACAAGGAGCGCTGGCTGAAGCCGCTGCTATCAGGCGAAATCCGCTCCTGCTTCGCCATGACGGAGCCTGCGGTCGCATCGTCCGATGCGACCAACATCGAAAGCTCGATCGTGCGCGACGGCGACCATTACGTCATCAACGGCCGCAAATGGTACACGACAAACGCGACCGACCCGCGTTGCAAGATCTGCATCTTCATGGGCAAGACCGATCCTGACAACCCCAACCGCCACAAGCAGCAATCGATGATCCTGGTGCCGATGGACACGCCGGGCATCGAGGTGAAGCGCCCCCTGCCCGTGTTCGGCTTCTACGGCGTGCCCGATCGGGCCTCCGAAGTCGTCTTCACCAATGTGCGGGTGCCGAAGGAGAACATGCTGCTCGGCGAAGGCCGCGGCTTCGAGATCGCGCAGGGCCGCCTCGGGCCCGGCCGCATCCATCACTGCATGCGGCTGATTGGATTAGCCGAACGCACGCTGGAGAAGATGTGCCGCCGCGTCCGCAGCCGCGTCGCCTTCGGCAAGCCGGTCTCCGAGCAGACGGTGACGCAAGAGCGCATCGCGGAAGCCCGAATCATGATCGAGCAGGCCCGGCTGCTGACGCTCAACGCCGCCTATGCCATGGACACGGTCGGCAACAAGGTGGCGAAGAGCGAGATCGCCATGATCAAGGTCGCCGTGCCCAACATGGCCTGCCAGGTCATCGACTGGGCGATCCAGGCCCATGGCGGCGGCGGCACCTCCAACGATTTCGGCTTGACCCAGGCCTACGCCACCGCGCGCCTGCTGCGGCTGGCGGACGGGCCGGATGAGGTTCACCGGAACCAGATCGCACGCATCGAGCTGAAGAAATATTCGAACGCGTAGGGCGACGGTGCCCTCTTCCGCAAGGGGAGAGGGCACCGCAATGCACAGCCCTCAATTCACCACATAAACGTCGGGATCGGCGCTGGAGCTCGGCTTCTTGAAGGCGTTGCGCAGGGCCGGCGACATCGGAACGTTATAGTTGAGGCCGTTCGGCGGCGTCGGCGATTGCAGCCATTTTTTGTAGAGCACCTCGATCTCCGGGCTTGCGTAGAGCTCCGCGGTGGCGCGATCGGCGAGCGCCTTGAACGGCGCATCCTCCCGCCGCAGCATGATGCCGTAAGGCTCCGGCTTCGAGAACGCCTCCTCGCTGATCATGTAGAGTTGCGGCTCCTTGGAGCGCGCGATCGCGACGGCCAGCTGCACGTCGTCGAGGGCGTAGGCCTGGGCGCGATCGGTCTCCAGCAGCAGGAAGGCCTCGGCCTGGTCCTTGGCCGGCATGATGTTGATGCCGAGATTGCGCTCGGTGTTGACCTTGGCGAGCTGCGTCAGGTTGACCGAGCCGGCCACGGCCGTGACCGCCTTGCCTTTGAGGTCGTCGATGGTGTTGATCTTCGCGGCCTTCTTGGCAGCGAAGCGCGTCGCGCTGAGGAAATGCGTGTTGGTGAAGGCGACCTGCTTCTGGCGGTCGGCGTTGTTGGTGGTGGCCGAGCAGTGCAGATCGAGCGTGCCGTTGACCATCAGCGGGATGCGGTTCGACGAGGTCACGGCGAGCGTGTCAACGGTAATGCCGGGCATGCCGAGCTGCTTCTTCACGGCCTCGACGATCCTGAGGCAGATGTCCATGGCAAAGCCGACCGGCTTTTGGTTGCCGTCGAGATAGCTGAACGGGACCGAGGCCTCCTGATAGCCGAGCGTGATCTTCTTGGTCTCTTTGACCTTCTGGAGGGTACCCGACAGATCTTCGGCCGAGGCTGCACTCGCAAGACATGTCAGGGCCAGGATAACAATAGGTAGACGCATCGGCTGCTCCTCGAGGGGGCTGGCGCCTCCATGCCGGGCGCAAGCGCGGAATTTGATAGCGCGGCCTCGCTCCAGCCGCCAGATGTGCTTGCGCCTATCAGCTATCGCAGCCTTTGATATGAAGAGTGGCGTTGCGCTTCCGCCGAAACAGCCCCGCCCGAACGGCGAGATGGCCCTTACGCGTCGATGCCGCGCTGGACCAGGATGCGCTCGGCACTGTCGTTCCAGACGTCCATCTTGGTGATCTTGCCATTGCGTACCACGAAGCGGTCGACGTAACGGTTGCCCTCGAACGGAGTGCCATCCATCCATTCGCCGTAGAGCGTGCCGACGCTGTAAACTACGGTCTCGCCGTCGCCGGGGCAGACGTCGAACCGGTCCATCCTCTTCTTGACCCAGCGGTAGCGCTTGGCGTTAAAAGCGGTCGGGCCGCGAGGATGATCGAACGTGCGCCCGCCGGTGAAGGTGATCACGGTGCCCGGCGCCATATAGGCCGCTGCAGCGTCCGGATCGGGAATCATCGAAGCCGTGAGATAGGCCTCGACGATCGCAGCGTCGGACAATTGAGCGTTTTCGGCTCTTGCGGCAACGGACATGGCTGACTCTCCGGCGGATTCGCGGAATATTACCGCCACACGCGCGAAATCCGTGCATATATTTTGAACATTTGCCTCGCTACACTGCCGACAATCTGGAGCCGCCGATCCCGGCTGATTGCTCTAAATTACGTCCGCAAGAGCCATGATCACCCAGCCCGCCTTCGACCTGATCTTCCGTAGCGCATTGTTGCGATCATCCGCCACGCCCGTCGATATCGGCATGAAAGGCGGCCGGATCGCCGCGATCGAGCCAAAGCTCGCCTGCGAAGCGGTCGAGGTCGATATCGGCGGGCGTCTAACCCTGCCCGGCTTCGTCGACACCCACATCCATCTCGACAAGGCCTGCCTGCTCGACCGCTGTGGGCATAATCACGGCAGTCTCGGCGACGCTATCCGGGCGGTGTCGGCGATGAAGCGCGACTTCACCGTTGAGGACGTCTACGCCCGCGGCGCCAAGGTGCTCGAGCGCGCGATCGTGCGCGGCACGACGCGCATGCGCACGCATGTGGAGATCGATCCACGGATCGGCCTGCGCAGCTTCGAAGCAGTGAAGGCGCTGAGGCGCGATTACGCCTGGGCGATCGACCTGTCGCTCTGCGTCTTCCCGCAGGAAGGCCTGACCAACGATCCCGGGGCTGAGGACCTGCTGATCCAGTCCTTGCGCGACGGCGGCGACGTGATCGGTGGCTGTCCTTATACCGACACCGATCCGGACGCGCATCTCGAGCGCATCTTCGATCTCGCGCAGAAGTTTGACGTCGATGTCGATCTTCACCTGGATTTCGATCTCGATCCCTCCTGGTTCCACCTCGACGAAGTCTGCCGGCAGACCGAGCGGCGCAACTATCACGGGCGGGTCACGATCGGCCATGCGACAAAGCTCTCGGCCCTGCCGCCGGAGCGAATGAAGGCTGCCACCGCGCAACTGACAAGAGCCGGCGTCGCCGTCACCGTGCTGCCGGCGACCGATCTCTATTTGATGGGGCGCGAGGCCGCCCACAACGCGCCGCGCGGGCTGACACTCGCCCACAAGCTCGCGGGCGATGGCGTCGTGTGCTCGGTCGCGACCAACAACGTGCTCAATCCCTTCACACCGTTCGGCGACGCCTCGCTGCTGCGGATGGCGAACTTCTACGCCAATGTCGCGCACGCCTCCGTGAACGATTTCGACACCTGCCTCGATCTCGTGACCGAACAGCCGGCACGGCTGATGAACCTCGACGATTACGGCATCAAGGTCGGCAATCCCGCCGATCTCATCGTGCTTGATACGCAAGACAGCCGCTTCGCCGTCGCCGAGCTGCCAGACATCATGATGGGCTTCAAGCGCGGCCGGCAGACCTTTGAGCGGCAGCGGCCCGTTCTGTTCCGGCCCGGGAGCTGATCGCGTTTCCAGCCGAAACTCCAATGGTAAAATCGTGGGGAAACGCGGCCGATCATCGGGCGTTTCGCGCTGATTTTGCCGCGGATCTTTCCTCAAATCCGAGTCCGGTAGAATCCCGGACCGTAGCTGCGCGCATTGCACAAGAGGCCGTCCGGATCATACTAAGGGGCGCTCTGAACCATCTGGGTTCAGTGGGGAAGTCTGTCTATGTTCAGCGCATTCAGTAGCAACGATTATCGCTCCAATCGGGCCAACACGCCTGCGGAATCGGCCGTCAAACGATTGAATGGAATCGGCGAAGTCCTATCGAGCCTCGATATCTCGGCGGTCCACACGCAGGACGACATGACCCGCGCGCTCTGGACGCTCGATACCGCCGACAAGTGCATCCGCATGATCCTTTCGGAGTTTCGCACGGCGCCTGCCAAGGAGCAGGTCGTCCGCAAGGCCAAGAGCCTGATCGGTCTGATCGAGCTCGCCCGCGACGAAATCTCGAACTATCGCGACGACGGCAGGGTGTTGAGCTGAACGCACGCGTTCGGCGTCAGCGCTTGATCTTCGCCAGTATCCGGTCTGCCTCGGTACGCCAATCAGCGCTGCGGGCGAATTCCTTGGTGCCCCTGGCGCCGAACAGCCCTTCATCGGCGAGGTCAGCCACCCACGCCTGCCGTTCAGCAGTGCCTTGCGCGGACCATGGTGTCAGTCCCGCCTCACGTACGGTCTCGGCAACCTCCCGCACTTCCTCGGCACGCCGGCGTCCGTGCTCGATCACGCGCTGGAAGAAATAGGCGCCCTGCTTCTCCCAGTTGATCCCGGGAAACGTCTCCGCGAGCGAGGCCAGCACGGCATCCTCGACCCCATAGGCGCGCGCGGTCGTGAAACTCTCGATGACCATGGCCTCAAGACCCTTGATCATGATGCTGCGGCACATCTTCACCGCGGAGGACACACCGAGCTCGTCGCTCGCAACCTTCGCGGCAAAGCCGATCGCGTTCAAAAGCGGCTCGATCTCCCTCGCGCCGGGACCGCCGAGCAGCAGCGGCACCTTGATGCGATAGGGCGGCACCGAGGTCATCACCGCGCCCTCGACATAGCGACCGCCTCCGCCATCGATCAGGGCTGACGCACGCTGCTTGGCGCCGGGAGAGGCCGCATTGAAATCGAGGAACCAGGTGCCCTGGTTGATCGCGGCGGCACAGGCCTTTGCCACCGGCACGGCCTGGCTGGCGGTGACGGCGGAGATGATGAAGTCGCATTTCGCAGTCAGTTCGGCGTGCGAAACCGCGAGCGTCACACCGAATTTTGCCGCATGCTGCTTCAGCGAGGTACCCTGCTCGCTTCCGAGCTTGATGTCGTAGGCTAAGACCTTGATATCCTGCTGACGCAAATCCTCGGCCAGGATCCGGCCGACCTCGCCATACCCAACCAGCCCGATCTGCCAGCGCTTCGGATCGGCCATCAGTTCAATCCTCGTGTCGTCTCGTCGAACAGCTCCTCGACCGCATAGCGGCGCGGGATCAGCGCCTGCTGGAAGGCGTAGTCGACAATCAGCTCGAGCGGCTTCCTGTTGGCCTCGATCCCGAACGGAACGAGATCGGGTGCGGTCGCAAGCCCTACCTGCTCCTTGTTCCGCTTGAGCAGATCATAAACGCCCGCGACCACGTCAGGACGGGATTTTGCGAGCTGCTCGGTCACGACCACGAGATGATTGACGGGCACGACGCCGCGATGGGCATACCATTTGGCGGCCTCCGCGGCCGGATCGGGGAAGAGTGGTTTCAGCTTGGGATCGTTCGAAGTCTCGCCAAGCACGGCATCGAGCTCGCCGTCCAGCAGCATTTGCAGGATCTTCTTGTCCTTGGCCGCGCGCTCGGTGGTGTCGACATATTCCGCCACGTGCGGATCCTCGAAGGTGATCCAACGGATCTTGTCGAGGTTGACGCCGTAGTCGTTGGCGAGGATACCCCTGATCCAGGCGCCGGTCGTCGTCGTGAACGACCGGATACCGACGCGCTTGCCTTCGAGATCGGACGGTCCGAACGATCCACGTGCAGGATCGTAGAGCGCATAGGAATGCTGGAAGCGCCCGAGCATGGCCGCCGGCAACAGGACCAGCGGCTTGCCATGCGCCTTCGCCATTAGAAAGGTGACGATCGCCATCTCGCAGACGTCGAAGGCCTGCTCCCTCACCATCGGCTTGAACGCGGTGTTGGTCGGCGTGTACTCGATGAAGTCCAGGTCGAAGAGGTCGGAGCGCAGCGCGCCGCTCTTCACCGCCTGCACATGGGGGTGACTGCCGAGCACGGCCTTCAGCTTGAGACGATCCATCCACCCGCTCCGCTTGTCTTCGCCTTAGACGTCCTCGGGATTGTCGACATAGACGAGCCCGGCCTTCGCCAGCGCCTCGCGCATATTGTACATGTCGAGCCCGAGTTCGCCCGAGGCCAGGCGCTTGCGCTTGCCGCCCTCGTCCGCGTTGCGCTTCTTCGCCTTCTCGGCGACCTCGGCTGCATAACGCTTCGGCACGACGACGACGCCATCGTCATCGGCCACGACGATGTCGCCGGGGTCGACGTTGACGCCGGCGCAGACCACGGGAACGTTGACCGAACCGAGCGTGGCCTTGACGGTGCCTTTAGCCGAGATCGCACGCGACCACACCGGAAACCTCATCTCGTGCAGCGCCTTGACGTCACGGCAACCGGCATCGATGATCAGCCCTTGCACGCCGCGCGCCCTAAGCGAGGTCGCCAGCAGTTCCCCGAACATGCCGTCGGTATTGTCGGTGGTGCAGCCGACGACGAGGATGTCACCCTTTTTGCACTGCTCGACGGCAACATGGATCATCCAATTGTCGCCGGGCTGCGCCAGCACGGTGACCGCGGGGCCGGCAATCGCAGCACCGGGCCAGACTGGCCGCAAATATGGCTTCATCAGGCCGATGCGGCCATAGGCCTCGTGAACGGTCGAGACGCCATATTCCGCCATGCCGGCGGGATCGGCGCGCCTGATGTTGCGAACGACGACCGGCTTCATGCCAGCTCCTCCGCAACCGTCGGGAACAGGCGCTGATAGGCCTCGCCATAGGTCATGGGCACGCCGGTGTTGCGGCTGCCCTGGATGCCGCGGTTGAGCGCGACGCGCTCGTAATAGCCCCACAGATGCTTCTGCGCGGCCAGGATCTGGAACGCTTCGTATTTCTCCTTCCAGACCTCGTCGATCTTGAGCAGCAGATCCGGCTTGTAATTGCACTGCTCGGGCTGATGCGGCTCGAACAGGAAGACCGGCGGCGCGGAGTATTTGTACTGCGCGCCGGGCTTGTGGCCCATCGCCTGCGCGACCACGCGCGTCTCCTGCGCGAAATGCGCCGCGTTCGGATGGTCGAAATTATAGGGGTCCTCCAGCGCGTGCGTCAGCACGAAGCTCGGATTGAGCTCGCGGTAGATGTCGACCATACGGTCGAAATGCGTCTCGGTGAGCTTCAGTGGATAGTCGCCGCAGTCGAAGAACTCGATCTCGGCACCCAGCAGCTTCGCAGCGCGCTCCGCCTCGTCCTTACGCCCGGCCTTGACCGATTCCAGCGTCGCGCCCTTCTCCTTCCAGGCGAACTGGCTCTCGCCGCGCTCGCCGAAGGACAGGCAGACGATCTTCATGCGATAGCCCTTCTTCGCGTGCAGCGCGATGGCGCCGCCGGCGCGCCAGACGAAATCGCCGGGATGAGCGGTGACCACGAGACCTGTCTTCATGGGACGAATTCCCTCTTTCGTTCGTAAGCATCATAGGCTCCCTGCCTCATGCAGGCAGCAAGTTCCTCAAGCCATTGCGGCGGCTTGTTCCTCACCGTCGAGCACGCGTCTCAGCCGATCGCCATCGAGCGCCCCTTCCCATTTCGCAATCGCGATCGTCGCGACCGCATTCCCGATGAGATTAGTCGGCGTCAGCCCCTGCGACATCAGGCGGTGGATGCCCAGCACCAGCGCGACGCTCGTGACTGGGATGGTGCCGGTGGCAGACAACGTCGCCGCCAGCACGACGAAGGCGGCGCCCGCGATGCCCGCCGCGCCCTTGGAGGTCACGAGTAGGATCAGCAGCAGCTCGATCTGTTCAGCGAGCCCGAACGGCGTGTTGGTCGCCTGCGCCAGGAACACCGAGGCCGCGGCGAGGTAAAGGCAGGTGCCGTCGAGATTGAAGGAATAGCCGGTCGGGATCACCAGTCCGACCACGCTCTTCTCGCAGCCGGCCTTCTCCAGCTTGATCAGCATCCGCGGCAGCACCGTCTCGGACGACGTCGTGGCGATGCAGATCAGCAGCTCCTCCCAGATGTAGCGAATCAGTTTCACCAGCGAAAAGCCGCAGAACCGCGCCACCGGCCCGAGCGCCACGACGATGAACACCACGCAAGTCAGATAGAAGCCGCCCAGCAGTTTTCCGAGCGAAGCCAGCGAGCCGACGCCGAACTTGCCCACCGTGAAGGCAATGGCCCCGAACGCGCCGATCGGTGCCGCCCACATCACGAAGCCGACGACCGCGAACACCATCTTTGCGGCGATATCGATCAGATGGACCAGTGGCGCGCCGTGCTTGCCGAGCTGCACCAATGCAAAGCCGCACAGCACGGAAATGAACAGCACCTGGAGAATGTTGCCTTCGGCGAAGGCGCCGATGAAGGTCGCAGGCACGATGTTCATCAGGAACGGCACGAAGCCGATCGCACCGGTCTGCTTGACGTAAGGCTCGATCGCGCTGGCATTGATGCTGGCGGGATCGATGTTCATGCCGACGCCGGGCTTGAGCAGATTGACCGCAATGAGGCCGATGATCAGCGCAATCGTGGTCATGATCTCGAAATAGACGATCGCTTTGACAGCGACGCGCCCGACGCGCGCCATATCGGCCATATGGGCGATGCCGTGCACGACGGTGCAGAAGATGATCGGCGCGATCAGCATCCGGATCGCCTTGATGAAGGCGTCCCCGAACGGCTGCATCTTGGCGCCCGTCTCGGGACTGACGATCCCAAGGGCGATGCCGGCCGCCATGGCGATCAGCACCTGGATCCAGAGCTCCTTCCACCAGGCGCGCCCGCTCGGCTTGTCGACCGAGAGCGCCGTCATCGGTCGAACTCGAACAGGCGCGCGGGATTATCGACGAGGATCTTCTGCTGAAGCTCCGGCTCCGGCGCGAGCAGCGGGATCAGATCGACCAGGTCGCCGTCGTTCGGCATCGCCTTGACGTTGGGGTGCGGCCAGTCGGTGCCCCAGATGACGCGGTCGGGCGCGGTCTCGACGATCTTTCGTGCAAACGGCACCGCGTCGGTGAACGGCGGGCCGGCCGAGGACACCCGCTCCGAACCGCAGATCTTGACCCAGCATTTCTCGTCGCGCTGCATCAGCTCGATCAGGATCTTGAACGGAAGTTGGTCGAGCCCGTCGGACGCCTTTACCCGCCCCATATGGTCGATCGTGTAGCTCAGCGGCAACTTTGCCAGCATGTCGGCATAGTCCGGCAAATCGATCGCGTCGAAATGCAGGTCGACGTGCCAGCCGAGCGGGCCGACCATCGCGATGACGCGATCGAACACACCCTTGTCGGGCACGCCGCCGAGATGGCGGACGAAGTTGAAACGGCAGCCGCGGAAGCCGCCCTCGTGCAGGACGCGAAGCCCGCGCTCGGTGATGGTGTCGTCGATATTGGCGACAGCACGATAGGCGCCGTTACTCTGCGCGATGGCATCGAGCGCCACACTGTTGTCGGTTCCGTGTACGCTGGCGTTCACGATGACGGCCCGCTCGACCCCGAGCTTGGCATGCAGGATGCGAAAATCCTCGAGCGGCGCGTCCGGCGGCGTGTAGGAACGATCCGGCGCATAAGGATATTTCGCGCCGGGCCCGAAGATGTGGCAATGCGCATCGCAGGACAGCTTCGGCAGCTTGAACCTGGGCGTGCGCGTGTTCGGATCCGGCGGCGGAATAGTCGGCGTGTACATCATCGTCATCAGCTGAACTTGAACAGGCGGGCGGGATTGTCGACCAGCAGCTTCTGCCGGATCTTTGCGTCGGGCGCGTAGAGGGGAATGAGGTCAACGAGATCGCCGTCGTTCGGCATGACCTTGACGTTGGGATGCGGCCAGTCGGTGCCCCAGAGCACGCGATCGGGTGCATTGTCGATCAGCGCCTTCGCGAACGGCACGGCGTCGTGGAACGGCTTGCCGGCGCTCGAGGCCCGTTCGAGGCCGGTGATCTTGACCCAGCACTTTTCGTCCTTTTTCTGAAGGTCGAGCAGCGCTGTGAAGCCGGGATCGTCAAGACCTTTCGCAGCCTGCACCGTGCCCATGTGATCGATCACGTAGGGCGTCGGCAGCGCGGTGAGGACGGGCGCGAATTCGGCAATCGTGCCCGGCTCGAAATAGACGTCGATATGCCAGCCGAGCTCCGCGACGCGGTGCACGATGCGCTGGAACTTGTTCATGTCACCGACGCCGCCGAGGCGCTTGAGGAAGGCGAAACGGCAACCGCAGATGCCGGCCTTGTCGAGCGCCGCCAACTCCTTCTCGGTCATCTCGTCATTGACGTTGGCAATGCCCTTATAGGCACCCTCGCTCTGGGCGATGGCATCGGTGACGACGCGATTGTCGGTGCCGTGCACGGTGGCATTCACGATGACGCAGCGCTCGACACCGATCTTCTCATGGACGCTGCGGAACGCCTCCAGCGGCGCATCAGCCGTGTTGTAGGGACGCTTCTCCGCGAACGGGTAACGCGACGCCGGGCCGAAGATGTGAGTGTGGCTATCGCATGATTTTGCCGGCAGCTTGAACGACGGCATCTTGGGACTCGGATCCGGCGGGGCGATCGTCGGCATGGCTTTCGGCTCTGCGCCTTGCGCGCGCGCTTCGCTCGCGAGCGCGGCGCCCGCCAAGCCGGTCAAGAGATGCAAGCACTCCCGCCTGTTCATGTTTCCATCACCCCGTGACATCGTCCGCCTGCGAGCGGAAGCGCTGTTACGCGCCTCCCCTCGGGTGGCTTCTTTCAAGTCTTGCTGCTGACGACCGGCCGCCGACGCGCCGGCGCGGCATGATCGAGCGGCGGCGCCTGGAACGAGGCAACCGTCGCCTGCACCAGTTGCTCGATGGCACCCGCGGCATCGCCGCCGTCGGCCTCGCCGCGCGACAAGCGCGAAACGCGGTCCGGCGTCACCAGCGAATAATAGAGCGCGCCGAGCAGGAAGTGGCTGCGCCAGACGATGTCGTTGCGCGGAATGTGCGGCAGGCTTTCGTGGATCGCATCGATGAAGGCGTGGCTGGTGTCGTCAAATGTCTGCGCGATGATCTTTCGCGCGACCTCGTTGCCTTCCGCCGACATCACGGCGCGCAGCCGCGTGAAGCGCGCCCCGCCGCCGGCGAGATCGCTGCCCGAGGTGAAGGCCGGCACCACGTAGGCGCGCACGATCGCTTCCAGCCGGTCCTGGAGATCGCGCACGCGCCTAGCTGCCGCGAGCAACTCCGAACGACGCAGATTCATCGGCCCGCAATGGCGCCGATAGATCTCCAGCAGCAGACCGTCCTTGGTCTTGAAATGATAGGTCACACTGCCAGGATTGGCCCCGGCAGCTTGCGCGATGTCGCGCACCGAGACGGCGTTGAAGCCGTTGGTGGCGAATAGCTCCTCGGCCGCGGCGAGGATTGCCTCGCGCATATTCGGCTTACGGGCCGTTTCCTTGCTGGTGGGCTTGCGTACCATGTGATTTGTACTATCGTACAAAAGATCAGGTCTCGTCAACAAAAACCATGGGCGGCGTTCAAGCCGGCCGGAAGACCGACGGCAAGCACGCAAACGCCCTCAAGGAGTGCTGGGAAATGTTGGGTTTGAACAAGACGATCGGCGGTTTGGTGCTGAGTGCCGGTCTGCTGCTGGGCGGCGTCGCGCAGGCCGCCGACAATTATCCGAGCAAGCCGGTCCACATTCTGGTCCCCTATGCGGCCGGCGGCGCGGTCGACGTGCTCGCGCGCACGCTGGGCCAGGCGCTGGCGAAGACCTGGGGTCAGCAGCCGGTGGTCGACAATCGCCCCGGCGCCGGCGGCATCGTCGCCTCGCAGGCGTTGACGCAGGCCGCGCCCGACGGCTACACGCTGATCCTGGTGGCGAGCGGCCATCCGCTCAACCAGTTCATCTATCCGAGCGTGCCCTACGACACCTTCAAGGACTTTACGGCCATCACGGAAGTGGCTTCCTCTCCGCTCGCAATCGTGGTGGCGAAGGACAGTCCTTACAAGACGCTCGGCGATCTCCTCGCTGCAGCAAAGAAAGAGCCGGACAAGCTTTCCTATGGCATGTCCGGCAACGGCACCTCAGCGCATCTCGCCGGCGAATTGTTGAAATACATGTCCGGCACCAGGATCGTCTCCATCCCCTACAAGGGCGGCGCACCGGCACTGACGGCAGTGATATCAGGCGAGATCCCGCTCAGCATCAATCCGCTCGCCGAAGCGATCGGCCAGCTCGAAGGCGGCCCGGTGCGCGCGCTCGCGGTGACCTCGGCCGAACACTCCAAGGCCCTGCCGAACGTTCCGACCGTCGCGGAGTCCGGCGTGCCCGGCTATGACGTCTCGGTCTGGTGGGGCGTGCTGGGCCCGGCCAAGATGCCGCCGGAGATCGTGGCGAAGCTCGAGACCGATCTCAAGGCCGCGCTGCAGGATGCGAATGTGCTGTCGACGCTCGGCAAGATCGGCGCAACTCCGGTCGGCTCGTCCGCCAAGGATTTCGACGCCTATATGCACGTAGAGGCGACGAAATGGGAGCCGGTGCTGAAGGCGGCCAATATCCGCGCGCAGTGAGACTCTTCAGATGAAGCCCTTTTCCAGATGCCGGCCGTGCACCGCGCTGTTCCTCATTGCAGTCATCAGCCTGTTCGGCACGCCTGTGCGCGCCGACGGCGAAGTCAAACTTCTGGCGCCGAGCGGGGCGCTGCGCGTCGGCGTCTATCCGGGCAGTCCGACCTCGATGGTCTCGGATGCGGCCGGCAAGCCGCACGGCCTCAGCTACGATCTCGGCGCCGAGCTGGCGAAGCAGCTTGGCGTCGGCGTCGATTATGTCAGGTTTCAGCGCGTCGCCGACATCGTCAGCGCGATCCATGACGGCAAGGTCGACTTCACCGTGACCAACGCCACGCCAGCCCGCGCAAGCGAAGTGAGCTTCAGCCAGCCCGTGCTGGCGATCGAGCTCGGCTTTCTCGTCCCGGCGAAGTCACCAATCGGCAAGATCGAGGATATCGACAAGCCGGGTGTGAAGATCGGCGTCACCAAAGGCTCGACCTCAGAGCGCACTCTTCCGACGAAGTTCAAGAACGCGACCATCGTCCCCGCCGAAAGCGTCAAGGCCGCCATCGGCATGTTCGGCCGCGGCGAGATCGATCTCTATGCGACCAACAAGCCGACACTGTTCGAGATGTCCGACCAGATGCCGGGCGCGCGGATTCTCGACGGCAATTGGGGCCTGGAGCACATGGCCATCGCGATTCCCAGGGGACGCGAGGATGCCCTTCCCCTGCTCAACCGCTTCGTGGCGGACGAGCAATCATCCGGCGCGCTCGACACGATCCAGCAGCAGGCGGGATTGCGCGGCGCGATCAAGGCCAAGCGCGAATAGGCCTTTCATTCACGGTAGCACGCGCGCCGGCGCACAGCGTGCCACGACGCGTAGCGCGCGACTCGAGTACCGTCAGCGCGCATCGCAGCGAACTTTAATTCCGGTTGCCGTAAATCAACGCAACAACATGGATAAAGCGTCATTTGTGTTTTGGACGGCTCTGCGCGAGCACGGTCTGGAGAACATCGAGGACGACGAATGAGCAAACCCGCATTGTTGAGACTTCATCGCTGGATTACTCTGGTCTTCGCCCTTCCCCTGCTCGCGATCATCGTCACCGGTCTGATCCTGTCCGTCGAGCCCCTCGTGCAAACGAGTGGCATTGGCGGTCCCGCGATCGAGGCCGGCCGTGTCGTCGAACTGATGAAGCGATACGATCCCGACGGCAAGGCGCGCGGGCTCTCCATCAACGCGGCCAGCCAACGGATCACGCTGCAGGGCACCAACGTGCCGGCGATCGATCTTTCAAGCGGCGAAGCCGCCTCGACCGGTTCAACCCTGTCGGATGTCTTCCTCTGGGCGCGGTTCACGCATGAACGACTGATGGGGCAGGCCTGGCTGGTGACGGCATCCACGCTGGCCATGGTGATCATCCTGCTGCTCGGCATCGTCATGGGATTGCCGCGGCTGCGCAACACGCTCTCGGGATGGCATAAGGCAACCGCGTGGTTCACGCTGCCGCTGATCCTGCTCAGTCCATTGACCGGCCTTTGCATGGCGTTCGGCCTGACATTCCAGAGTGGAGCTCCTCCGGCCGCAACCGGCCGCCCTCTCGCCCTACCCGACGCGACACGCATGGTCGCGGCCTCGCATGAGCTGTCGCATGTGATCTCGATCGGTACGCGCGGCGGCCGCATGATGGCGAGACTTTATGACGGCGGCGAGCTGCGCGCTTATGCCGTCACGTCGTCGGAGGTCACAGCGCTGCCGCGCAACTGGCCGCGCCTGATCCACGAAGGAAACTGGTCGGCCCTGATCGCCTCGCCGCTCAATGTCGTAACGTCGATCGCGCTCTTGACGCTGCTGTCGACCGGCCTCCTGATCTGGGCGCGGCGAACTTTGCGCAAGCGGCGACCGCGCGCGGACGGGTCGGCCGGCGCGGCCGTGGTCGGCGCCGGCTGATCGCGCAGAGAGTCAATTGCGCGCGCTCGCCCGCACCTTCTCCGGTGCGACGCGCTGGAGGAGATCGCCATCGTCTTGGGCTGACGGGATCAGGATCGCGCGATCGCGCGGCAGCGCTTCCGGCATCTCGTCGCGAATGAAGGCCACGAGCCTTTCCCTGATCTCGCAGCGAAGGTCCCAGGATTGCGGCGCGTTCCGCGCGCTAACCAGCGCCCGCAGCTCGATGGTGCGGGAGTCCGCGTCGATCACCTGAAGATTGACCACCGCCCCATCCCAGAGCTTGGACTGCCTCACCGCCTCCTCCAGCCAGCGCCGAATGCGCGGAACGTCGGCGCGATAGTCGACGTGGAGCGCGATCACGCCGATCAGGGATGCGGTGTCGCGGGTCCAGTTCTGGAACGGTTTTTCGATGAAATACGAGAGCGGCACCACCATGCGGCGCCAGTCCCAAAGCCGGATCACGACATAGGTCGCAGCAATATCCTCGACCCATCCCCACTCGTTCTCGATGATCACGGCGTCCTCGATGCGGATCGGCTGGGTGATCGCGATTTGCAAGCCCGCGATCAGGTTGCTCAGCAATGGCCGCGCGGCAAGACCGACGATGATACCGGCCGCGCCGGCGGAGGCGAACAGGCTGACGCCGTATTGCCTCACCGAATCGAACGTCATCAGCGCGGTCGACACCGTGATGATGACGATGATGGTGTCGGTGACGCGCTTGAACACGCGGACTTGTGTCACGTGCTTGCGCGCGACGAAATTCTCCGTGACGTCGCGGAAATTCTGCAGGTAGCGCGCCGCGCTCATGTCGACGATCCTGATCGATATCCAGCCGATCAGGGCGATGACGGCCACGACGAACAGGCGCATCAGCGGTGTGCGGATCGTGTCGTCGAGCGGCGCAAGCGGCAGCACCAATGCGACGGCCGCCAGGCACAGCGCCAGCTGGGCCGGGCCCGACGTGCGCTCGATGAACACGTTGAGGAGCGGAAGGCGGGTCCCAAAGGCGCGGTTAAGCAGCCATTTGGCGATCCGGTAGAGCGACAGTGCAAGGAGCATCGCGCCCGCAACGAGGCTGAGACCGATGAACCATGACGGTATCCAGCCGAACATCCTGTCGATGTCGGCCATCAAGGCCTGCCAATGCATCGCTATTCCCCACGTTGCTCTGCGGTAGCCGGCTCAACGTCTCTCGACCGGCTTCGCTCCCCCGCCCTGTGCAACGCAGCATTCCGTAGGTGCAAGTGTTGCCGAACTGGGCTAATTTAGGGAGCTCATGACTCGACGTAGCGGCAGCGCCGATCTTCCCTTGCACACCGGACGGGTTCCGCCGTGGCTGGCGAGCCGCATGGCCTCGCTCGGGTCGATCGTCACGCAGGCGATCGTGCATCATTACGGGCGCGACGCCTTTCTGCAGCGGCTGTCCCACCCGTTCTGGTTCCAGTCGTTCGGTGCCGTGATGGGAATGGACTGGCACTCCTCCGGCATCACGACCTCGGTGATCGGCGCGCTGAAACGCGGGCTGGGGCCGCTTCAGGACGAGCTCGGGATTTATGTCTGCGGTGGCAGAGGCCAGCATTCGCGCAAGACGCCGGACGAGCTGATGCAGCTCGGCGACCGCGTCGGATTCGACGGCGCGAAGCTGACCCGCGCCAGCCGCCTGGTGGCGAAAGTCGACAGCGCGGCTGTGCAGGACGGTTTCGACCTCTATCTCCACGGCTTCTTCGTCACCGCCGACGGCAAATGGACGGTGGTGCAGCAGGGCATGAACGGCGACAAGCGCCAGGCTCGCCGCTACCACTGGCATTCGGAGGCGCTGAAGAGCTTTGTCGATGCGCCGCACAGCGCGATCGACGGGCCGCAACAGGGGGAGATCGTCAACCTCACCGACCATCGCGCCGATGTCTCACGCACAGCGCAGCTCGATCTGTTGGATGATCTCGGCCCCGATCGCATCGTCTTAGAATTCGAACGCCTCGTCGGGACTGTGTCCGAGCCGGCGCAGGCCATGCTGCCGCATCTGATCATGCCCGCGCATCACGATGTCAGGCCCAAGGACGTGTTCGCGCGCCGCCTGCACGGCACGCTCGCCGCAGCAGCCGAACGCGGCCCGGTTGATTTCCCGGAGCTCTTGCTGACGCCGGGCGTCGGTGCCCGTACCGTGCGCTCGCTGGCCATGGTCGCAGAGGTCGTGCATGGCGCGCCCTATCGCTTCGCCGACCCCGCGCGCTTCTCGCTCGCCCATGGCGGCAAGGACAGGCATCCCTATCCCGTGCCGATCAAGGTCTATGACGAGACCATCCGCGTGCTGAAGGGCGCGATCCAGAGCGCCAAGCTCGGGCGCGAGGAAGAGATGCAGGCGATGAAACGACTCGACGATCAGGCGCGGCGGCTGGAGCGGACCGCGCGCGGGCCTTCCGTGGAGACCTACATCGCCGGCGAGCGCGCCGCCTCGCCGGATCTCGACGGCCGCTCCGTGTTCGGCTGGGAGTGCGATCTTGCGGCAACAAAAAAGCGAACCGGCTGAACACCGGTCCGCGAGTTGGTCGGGAGGAACCCTCTCAGATCTCGTCGTCCTCCGGCTTCTCGTCGAGCCGGTTGGCTGAATGGTCCTGATATTGTTCGGTCTGGATGGACTTGCCGTCCATGCCGCGAATGTCCGAATGCTGCTTCTTGTCGCGGTTGGACAGGACCATGTTGTCGCCGATCTTGTCCTTGGGGATCTCGGACATGGCACCGGTGCCGGTGCCCTTGCCGTGCATGCCCGATCTGAAGTGCGTCTTGCTGCCGTGCCCAGCTGGCATCGGTTTCTCCTGTTGCAGTGATCTCTTAGTGCTTTTGCTGCGCCGCTGTCGGTTTCGGCGGCTTGTGACCGCTCTGGCCGGGATCGTTGTGCTTGTTGTGGTCGCTCTCCTGGCTGAGGCCGCCGCGGCTCACCGGAAACTCGCTGTGGCGCGCCTCCTGCCGTGCGCGATGAACAGCGGCATCCTGGGCCCTGAGGCCTGACGCCTGATCCAGCTCTCGCGCATCGGGAGCGTTAGGCTTGCGCTCGAGAATGCGCACCTGCTGTTCGTGGGTCTTTCTGCCTTGCATGGGAATCTCCAATCTTCACCTGCCGCCGCCCTTGCCGGCCTCGTCGTGTGAGTGATGGGAGTCGTGCTCGCCTCCGCCACCCGAGACGCTGCTGTGGCTGCGCTGCGAATTGTCGGCGGGCGGCTTCTTCACCTCCAGAGGCGCCTTTGCATTCTCGTGCGAAGCGCCTGGTCCACCCTGACGGATGCTGTTCGGGATCTTGGTGGATGTCGACATGGATGTCGCCCTCCTCAGCGATCTTGCTGATAGCCTTGATTGGTCGTGTTCTGCTTGATGTTGCCCTGCTGTCCCTGCTGGTCCGGGTTTTGCGCACGCTGCTGGCCGTGCGGCGTCTGATCAGCGGACATTTGCTTGCCGTCGCCGGTTCCCTTGCGGCTCTGATTTTGCGGCGGAACAGGTGGCATCTTGCTGGTCATGATCTTGTCTCCCGTTCAGACGTGATCTGCGACATCTGCGGCCATGGAACCGTCGGCGCGTCCGATGTGCCCGTGACAACAAGGACGAACGGCACACCGTTCCGGATTGATCCCGCTCGCCAAAGATTTTCCGCAGGGACGCCCGCTGGTGTCAATTCGCCGCGGTCAGGGAACGATCGATGCTTGCTTCGTTACGCGCACTCGTCCGTGTTCCGCGGCCCTCGGCCGTGACGGGAAGTTTCGCGATCGCACGCAAGCCTGGCCGCTTGCGCCAGCGGACCTCGGCGGGATCGACAGCCAAGCCAAGTCGTGGCCAGCGCACGAACAGCGCTTCCAGCGCGCAAGCCGCCTCGATGCGCGCGAGTTGATGGCCGAGGCAGAAATGGATTCCTGTCCCGAACGAGATGTGACGGTTCGGCTTGCGTTCGAGATCGAGGCTTTCGGGACGATCGTGCACCGCCGGATCCATGTTCGCGGCGGCGAGCATCACCATGACACGATCGCCCTTCTTCAAACGTACGCCATCGACCTCGACATCCCGCCGTACATAGCGCGGCTTGGAGAACTGCACCGGCGAGACGAAGCGCAGGAACTCCTCCACCGCAAGCCCGATACGGCTCCAGTCCTGCTCGAGCCAATCGCGCAAGTCCGGACTTCTGAGCAGCTCGTAGGCGGCACCACTGATGAGATGCGTGGTGGTCTCTGATCCCGCCGCGAGCAGCAGAAAGACCATCGAGACCATTTCATCCGGCGTGATTTGGCCGCCCTCGCGCTCAACCTGGATCAATTCGGCAATCAGGCCCTCGCCGCCCCGTTCGCGCGCGATCTGCAATTGGCGTTCGAGATAGGTGCGCATCTTGCGGAACGCGAATAGCAGTCGGAAGAAACTGACGACATTGGTCAGCGAGGACATCTCGTTGGCCCAGGCGATGAACCGCGGACGATCCGCCAACGGCAGGCCCAGGAGCTCGGAGATCACCGCGAGCGGGAGGATACGTGCGTAGCGCTGAACGAGATCGGCCGGACTTCCATTCGCGAACAGCTCGTCGGCGAGACCGTCGGCGATGACGCGGATGCGAGGCTCCATCGCCACGATCGCGCGGCGGCGAAAGGCTTCGTCCACGATGCTGCGCAGCCTGGTATGGTCAGGCTCGTCCATCGTCAGCATGTTGTTGGCGATGGTCCTGACGTATCGCGGCATCCACCAGCGCAGACCGGCGACGTCGCCATCTTCCTTGCGCAACGTGAAGGTCGCGCCGTCCTTCAGGACTTGCGCGGTGGCGTCATGGGTCGTGGTGATCCAGACGTCGCCGATCAGAGGGAAGCGCGTCGCGACCACGGGGCCGGACCTGCGCAACGTCGCAATGGCCTTGGGCGGATCGCGAAAGAAGGCCTCGCTAGTGAAATCGAGGCGCACGCTCATGGGATCACCGGACTGATTGCTGGCGTCTCACCCAGATGGTGCGGAGGGCGGCCGGTACAAGGGGGGCTGCTCCTCGCCGGCTGCGAACGAAACGCGCTATCCACGTCCCGGCGAACGCTGGCCAGTCTTGCGCTGCTGCTGGGTGTAGGCGTCCCAATGGCTCCAACTGCCGTTGCTGAGGCTCTGCAGGTCAGTTGCGAGCGGACGGCGGGTGCGCTTGTCGTGATCGGCGATCACGCGCTCGGACTGCGCGATCTTGCGCTTGAGTTCCGCGATGGTCTTCTGGGTCTGGCCGTTCCGCTTCGACGAGGCGATCTCGCCCATCGTGAAGCGCGCGGTCTCCACCGCCTTCAACTCGGCGCGGTTCTTCTTCAACTGGACCCGGTGCCAGGCGATGTTGCTGTCGCTGTCCGCAACCATGTGGGAACTCCGCTGATTCGCTCCCACAGTGTATCAAGCGCCGAATCGGCGCCGCAACGCCCGCCCGAGGGCAAAAATACGGTCTTTCTGCGGACTTAGCGCTCGGCGAAGGCCTTTTCGACCACGAACTGGGCCGGCTCGCCGTGATTGCCCTCGACGAAGCCTCGCTCGCCCAGGAGCACGCGGGTGTCCGCCACCAGCGCCGGGCTGCCACAAATCATGACGCGATCATGGGCGGCTTCCAGGGCCGGCAGGCCGATATCGGCGAACAGCTTGCCCGAGGTGATGAGGTCGGTGATGCGGCCCCGGTTACGGAAGGGATCGCGCGTCACGGTCGGATAGTAGATCAGCTGTTCGCGGATGTATTCACCGATCAGCTCGTCCTTCGGCAGCGTCTGCGTGATCATCTCGCCATAAGCGAGCTCCTTGACGTGCCGGCACCCGTGCAGCAGCACGACCTTCTCGAACCGCTCGTAGGTCTCGGGGTCCTTGATCACGCTCAGGAACGGCGCAAGGCCGGTGCCGGTGCCGATGAGGTAGAGGTTGCGCCCCTCCTCCAGATTGTCGATCACGAGCGTGCCGGTGGCCTTGCGGCTGACAATGATCTCATCGCCTTCCTTCAAGTGCTGGAGACGCGAGGTCAGCGGCCCGTCCGGCACCTTGATCGAGAAGAACTCCAGCGTGTCCTCGTAGTTGGCGCTGGCGACGCTGTAAGCCCGCAGCAGCGGCTTCTCGCCGACCTTGAGCCCGATCATGGTGAACTCGCCGTTGCGGAAGCGGAAGGTCGGGCTGCGGGTGGTCTTGAAGGAGAACAGCGTGTCGGTCCAGTGGTGGACGCTCAAAACGCTTTCCTGATTGAAATTGCTCATCTCACCTTCCCTGTCGCTTCCAATGCGGTTTTCGAGGCGGGCCAGCTATGCGTCGTTTGTACACGATCATTCGTGTACTAATGAATAATCCTGCTTGATCCCGGGGTCAAGGCTGCCCAAGATCGAAAGCGTTGCAGTTAGGAATAAGGAGCCCCTTCCATGGCGCATGACGCACCCCAGGCCACCGGACCCTCGAAGCTCGTGATCCGGAATATCGGCCTGATCCTGTCCGGCGCTTTGGAAAAGCCGATCCTGGACGGCGACACCATCGTCGCCGAGAACGGCAAGATCACCGCGATCGGCCGCTTCAAGGACGTCGACATCGAAGGCGCGACCACCATCGTCGACGCCCAGGGCACCACGGTGGCGCCGGGCCTGATCGACAGTCACGTCCACCCCGTCGCCGGCGACTGGACGCCGCGCCAGAACCAGACCAACTGGATCGACAGCTACCTCCATGGCGGCGTCACCACCATGATCTCCGCGGGCGAAGTGCACATGCCAGGCCGCCCCCGCGACGTGGTCGGCCTGAAGGCGATGGCCGTGTTCGCCCAGCGCGCGTTCTGGACCCTGCGCCCCGGCGGCGTGAAGGTGCATGCCGGCGCGCCGGTGATCGAATGCGAGATGGTCGAGGAAGACTTCAAGGAGATGGCCGCCAACGGCGTCAAGCTGCTCGGTGAGGTCGGCCTCGGCGGCGTCAAGGACGGCCCGACCGCGCGCAAGATGGTGGGCTGGGCGCGCAAATACGGCATCCAAAGCACGATTCACACCGGCGGCCCCTCGATCCCCGGCTCCGGCCTGATCGACAAGGACGTGGTGCTGGAAGCCGACACCGACGTGGTCGGCCACATCAACGGCGGGCACACCGCGCTGCCCGACGACCAGATCCGCTGCATCTGCGAGGGCTGCAAGCGCGGGCTCGAGCTCGTGCACAACGGCAATGAACGTTCGGCCCTGTTCACGCTGCGCACCGCGCGCGAGATGGGCGATCTGCACCGCGTCATCCTCGGCACCGACGCGCCGGCCGGCTCCGGCGTGCAGCCGCTCGGCATCCTGCGCATGGTCTCGATGTTGTCCTCGCTCGGCGAGCTGCCGGCGGAGATCGCGTTTTGTCTGGCCACCGGCAACACCGCGCGGATGCGGCAGCTCGATTGCGGCCTGATCGAAGTCGGCCGCTCCGCCGACTTCGTCATCATGGACAAGGCGCAGCACTCGCCCGGCAAGAACATCCTGGAGAGCGTCCAGCTCGGCGACCTCCCCGGCATCGGCATGACCATCATCGACGGCATCGTGCGCACCCAGCGCAGCCGCAACACCCCGCCGGCAGGGAAAGTGCCGGAAGTGGTGGCGAAGTAAACCACGGAAACAGTGCCGTAGGGTGGGCAACGGCGCGAAGTGCCGTGCCCACCATCCTCAATTTGAGGAAGAATCGTGGGCACGCTTCGCTTTGCCCACCCTACGGCACTGTCGCTACCGCAGCTTATTCAACAGCGCCATCAACGTCTCGCGCTCCTTGGCGTCGAGCGGCGCCAGGGTCTCGCGGGTAATGGCGAGCGCATTGGGCGCGAGCTTTTCCGCCAGCTGCTGGCCAGCGCGCGTCAGGCTCACAAGCAGACGCCGTCCGTCCCCGGGGTCCTGACTGGTCTCGGTCAGGCCACGCGCTGTCAGGCGGTCGATCACGCCCTTGATGGTCGCGACATCCATCGCCGTCAGCCGGCCGAGCTGGTTCTGCGAGCACGGACCGGTCTCGGCGAGCTTCGACAGCGCCGCCCATTGCGTCGGGGTCAGATTGGTGCCGATGTCGCGGGAGAAGATCGAGCTGTGGCGCTGCCAGACCTGACGCAGGATGAAGCCGACCTGCTCGTCGAGCACGTAAGGCGGTTTTCCCGGTTTGATGCTCTTCTTCGCCGTGACGCTTCTCGCCATCCGCTCGCAGCCCTTCCCTTTGCCCTTACAACGACAGATGCGCGTCGCGGATGTCGGGACGCGCGTCAAGCTCGGCCATGGTGCCGCCGAAGCAGATGCGGCCGCGCTCGATGATGTAGGCGCGGTCGGAGATCAGCCGCGCGAAATGCAGATTCTGCTCGGAGACGACGATGCTGACGCCCTCCTTCTTCATGGTCAGGATGGCATCGACCATCTGCTCCACGATCTTCGGCGACAGGCCTTCCGAGGGCTCGTCGAGCAGCACCAGCGAGGGATTGCCCATCAGCGTGCGGGCAATCGTCAGCATCTGCTGCTCGCCACCGCTCATGCGGCCGCCGGGACGGTTCTTCATCTCACCGAGATTGGGAAACAGCGCGAACAGCTTCTCGCGGGTCCAGTGCGGCGCGTTCGGACGCTTCGGCTGGCGGCCGACTTCGAGATTCTCCTCCACCGTCAGGTCGGTGAAGATGCGCCGTTCCTCCGGCACATAGCCGAGCCCTTCGCGCACGATCTCATGGGTCGGACGCAGCGAGACGTCCTTGCCCTCGAACACAATGCGGCCCGAGCGCTGCGCGACGAGACCGACGATCGAGCGGAACGTGGTCGACTTGCCGGCGCCGTTGCGGCCGAGCAGCGCCACCACCTCGCCCTCCCCGACCTCGAAGCCGATGTCGAACAGGATATGCGCCGGGCCGTAGTGGCTGTTGAGGCCTTGCACCGCCAGCTTCATGCTGAGGCTCCCTCACGATGGCGGGCGTCGTAGACGAGACCCTCGCCGAGATAGACCGCCTGCACTTGCGGATTGCCGCGCACCTCCGCCGGCGAGCCCTCGGCAATCAGCGCGCCGCGGTTGAGCACGATGATGCGGTCGGCATGCTCGAACACCACGTCCATGTCGTGCTCGGTGAAGAGCACGCCGATCGATTTTTCCCGCGCGATTCGAGCCGTGAGCCGCATCAGATCGACACGCTCGCGCGGCGCCATGCCGGCGGTCGGCTCGTCCATCAGCAAGAGCTTCGGCTGGTTGGCGAGCGCCACCGCAAGCTCGAGCCGCTTCAGGTCGCCATAGGCAAGCTCGCCGCAGGGGCGATCCGCATAACCGCCCATGCCGACCAGTTCGAGCAGACGGCCGGCTTCGTCGCGGTCGAACTTGGGTGCCGAACCGAACAGACTGAACAGCTGCTTCCCGTAGGAGATCAGCGCAACCTGCACGTTCTCGCGCACGGTCATGGTGGCGAAGGTCGCGGTGATCTGGAAGGTGCGCCCGACGCCGAGCCGCCAAACCTCGCGCGGCTTTCTGCCGGTGATCTCTTCGCCGAGCAGGCGAACATGGCCGGTATCAGGCTGGTTCTGGCCATTGAGCATGTCGAAGCAGGTGCTTTTTCCCGCGCCGTTCGGCCCGATCAGCGCCAGGATTTCGCCGGCCCGCAGCGAGAACGACACCCCGCGCACGGCGTGGATGCCGCCATAGGATTTGGTCAGACCTTCGACCGCGAGAAGTGGGGGTGCAACGCTCATTCGGCGGACTCGATCGGCTTGGCAAGCAGGGGAGATCCCGGCGGCGATGACTTCCGGCGGCGCTGCGCCAACGTTTCCAGCATGCCGACGATGCCCTTGGGGAAGACGACGACGATCAGCACGATGAAGCCGCCGAGCACGAGCTTCGACAGATCGGTCTGGCTGACCAGCCAGATGTTCAGAGCCTTGTAGACGATGGCGCCGATCACCGCGCCCGACACCGTCTCGACGCCGCCGAGCAGCACCATGACCAGCGCATCGACCGACAGCGAGATGCCGAGATTGTCGGGGAAGACGCTGCCCTTCAGATACGCGAACAGCGCACCGCCGATGCCGGCGGTCGTGCCGGCGATCACGAAAGCCGTCCACTGGATGCGCTTGGCGTTGATGCCGATCGCTTCGCTGCGCAGCAGCGAGTCGCGCGTCGCACGAAGCGCATAGCCGAACGGCGAGAACACCATGGCGCGCAGCGCGATGGTCACCAGCGCCGCAACGCCGAGCGCCAGCCAATAGAAATGCGACGGGCTAGCCGCCCACTTTTCCGGCCAGACGCCCAATATGCCGTTGTCGCCGCCGGTGACGCTCACCCATTGGAACGCGATCGACCAGACAATCTGGGCGAAGGCCAGCGTCAGCATCGCAAAGTAGACACCGGAGAGCTGCACGGCGAAGAAGCCGAACACGGCAGCGCCCATGCAGCCGAGCAACGGGCCGAGCAGCAGACAGGCGACCATCGGCAGCCCCGCCATCTTGGCGAGGAACGCGACGCCGTACGCACCGAGGCCAAAATAGGCGGCGTGGCCGAAGGACGCGAGCCCGCCGACCGACATCAGGAAGTGCAGGCTGACGGCGAAGATCACGAAGATCGCGATCTCCGAGCCAACGGTCAGCGCGTAGTTGCCGGCAAACAGCGGCAGCGTCGCCGCGATGACCAGCGCCGCAAGTGCGGCCAGCCGCTCATTGGACGTCAACGGCCGCCACGGATTGACGGTGAGCCCCGGCGTCTTGCGCGCGGGCGCCTCCGGCTTGCCGAACAGACCCCAGGGCCGCACGATCAGCACCGCCGCCATCACGAGGAAGACCAGGATGATGGAGATTTTCGGGAAGATCAGGATGCCGAAGGCATTGAGCTCGGAGACCAGCACCGCGGCAACGAAGGCGCCGATGATGCTGCCGAGGCCGCCGATCACGACCACGACGAAGACCTCGACGATGATGCGCAGGTCCATCGCGTGGTGAACGGCGTCACGCGGGATCTGGAGCGCGCCGCCGAGGGCGGCCAGGAAGACGCCGACCGCGAACACCGATGTGAACAGCCATTTCTGATTGACGCCGAGCGCTGCGACCATGTCGCGGTCCTGCGTCGCGGCCCGTACCAGGACGCCCCAGCGCGTGCGCTGAAACAGCAGCCAGAGGATGCCGAGCACGACCGGTCCGAGCACGATCAGGAACAGATCGTAGCTCGGGATGTTCTGGCCGAAGAAATCGATGGCGCCCTTGAAGCCAGGCGCGCGGCGGCCGACAAGATCGTCGGGCCCCCAGATCAGCACGACAAGATCCTCGACCATCAAGGTTAGGCCAAAGGTCGCGAGCAGCTGGAACAATTCGGGCGCATGGTAGATCCGGCGGAGCAGCACCATTTCGACGATGACGCCGATCAGCGCCACGGCGAGCGCCGCCAGCACGATGCCGCCCCAGAAGCCGAAGGCACCCGACAGGCGCTCAGTCAGCGTGAAGGCAATATACGCGCCGATCATGTAGAAAGCGCCATGCGCGAAATTCACGATCCGCGTCACGCCGAAGATGATCGACAGGCCCGAGGCCACCAGGAACAGCGACGCCGCGCTGGCGAGACCGGTCAGAAACTGTACGACGTAAAAGGCCATCGGCGGTCCGGGTTGGGTGTTGCATCTCATCCCGTGCGGGGAGAGAGAGCTTCGTAGGGTGGGTTAGTCCTGCAGATGCGCGAAGCGCATCTGCTCGGCGTAACCCACCTCCTCTGGTTCTGCGGATGCAGACCGTGGTGGGTTACGCCTTCGGCTAACCCACCCTACGGCAGCGGAGTTCAATCCTTCGGCCGCAGCTTCTGAACTTCCGCGTCGCTTGGCAGGTAGTCCGCGCCCTTCTTGTAGGACGAATCCACCATCACGCCCTTGCCGTCCTGCAGCGCGGTCTTGCCGACGAAGGCACCGAGTGTCGATTGGTGATCGATCTTGCGGAAGGTGATCTCCCCGAACGGCGACGGCACGGAGAGGCCTTCTGCCGCAGCGATCAGCTTCTCCGGATCGCTCGAGCCGGCCTTCGCCAGGATCGCAGCCGCCGACTTGATGGTCTGGTAGCCGACGATCGAGCCAAGACGCGGATAGTCGTTATACTTGGCTTGGTACGCCTTCAGGAACGCGTCATGCTCGGGCGTCTTGATCGAGTACCAGGGGTAACCGGTGACGATCCAGCCCTCGGGCGTCTCGTCCTTGAGCGGATCGAGATATTCGGGCTCGCCGGTCAGGAACGAGACGACCTCACGGCCCTTGAACAGGCCGCGGGTGTTGCCTTCGCGCACGAGCTTGACGAGATCAGCGCCGAAGGTGACGTTGAGGATCGCTTCCGGGTTGGCGGCGGCAACCGCCTGCACCACGGGACCTGCGTCGATCTTGCCCTGCGGCGGCCATTGCTCGTCGACCCACTGGATGTCCGGACGCTTCTCCGACATCAGCTTCTTGAACACCGCGACCGCCGACTGGCCGTATTCATAGTTCGGCGCGATCGTCGCCCAGCGCTTGGCGGGCAGCTTGGCGGCAGCCTCGACCAGCATCGCCGCCTGCATGTAGTTGGAGGGGCGCAGGCGGAAGGTGTATTTGTTGCCCTTGGACCAGGTGACGGCATCCGTCAGCGGCTCGGCCGCGAGGAAGAACACCTTCTTCTGGTTAGCGAAGTCGCTGACAGCAAGGCCGATATTGGACAGGAACGTGCCCGCGAGCATCGCAACCCCTTCGCTCGACACCAGCTCGTTGGCCGCTGTCTGCGCGTCCGCCGGCTTGCCGCCGTCGTCCTTGGAGATGACCACGAGCTTCTTGCCATTGATGCCGCCGGCCGCGTTGACCTCCTCGACCGCGAGCTGCCAGCCCTTGCGGTACGGGTCGGTGAAGGCCGGCAGCAGCGAGTAGCTGTTGATCTCACCGATCTTGATGTCCTGCGCCATCGCCGAATGAGCCATGCCGCCCGCCAGAAGCGCGAAGGCCGCTCCCACAAAAGTGTTTCTCGCTCGCATCCCAACCTCCAGTTTTGAACTCTACGTCTTCAGCGTGACCTTGTCGGGGAAGCTGTGCCCACCTCCCCGGTTCAAACCCTATCTCAGACCGTCTTCGCCCTTGATCTCCGCAACCGTGAGCCCACCGACGCGCGGCAACGGGCGCCCGCTGTCGGTGACAGCGACGGCGACCATGATCTCGTTGGCGCGCGGCGCGTCGTTGATCTGAACTTCCATGCCGTCGAAATGGCTGCGCACGAAGGCCGCGTCCTTGTGCCCGAGCGGAATGTCCAGCGTCGTGCCGGGCCCGCCGCGCTTCTTCGACGACGGGATCAACGCTGCGCCCTTGCTCAGGACTTTACGCACCGGCGCTCCCATTTTCGGGTGAAGGATCGCGGCGGCGTGTTCCAATTCGCCGTTCTCGCCGACGGCCGCGGCCTTGCCATAGCTCTGCGCCTTCGCGCCGTCGATACCGAGCGCCGCCACCGCGCGCTTCGACAAGAGCTCGCCGAGCTCCTCGCCGATCGCGATCAACGGCGAGAGGTCCTCGACATATCGTCCAGCGAAAGGATTTTCGATCACGGCAATGGCTGCGGCACGCCGGGTCGGCGGCGAGACCTGGCGCCCCATCTCCATCTGCGTCTCTTCGACGACTGTGACGATCTTGCGGATGATCGCGCTCATGTTTCGCTTCCCTGTTCAGGCACCAACCGCGCTCTCCAGCAGACGCGGGCGCGTTCGTTGCTCTTCTATATCCTTAGGTCCGATGACAAGCATATCACCACAAAGCTGCAATACGGCACCCTCGATCAATCCGCGATCGAACAATTGACGTGCACATTCCGCGCCAGAATCGAGGGCGGCAGTGATCTCATCCTGTGACAATTGACCGACATTTCGGGTGACAAGACGCGCGCCGAGATCGTTGTCGGGCTGAAGCTCGCAGGCCGGTTGCCTGACGACGGCAGGATGCCCCGGCAGATCGACGGCGTTGGCAATCACCGTCGCCGCGGCATCGGCCTGTGAAGCCGTCGCGGCCAGCACCGTCACCGCATCGGCAATCCCGAGCGAAAAGCTGCGGCCGTGCCGCCCGCTGGTCGCGACGCCCCCGACCTGGTCATCCGCATCGACCCTCATGGCTCGTATCACGCCGTCACGATCGGGACGATCCATCAGTCCAATCGAGAAATTCTCGCCTTTGCCCAGATGAAGGGCGATGTCGCCGCCATTGTTGACATAGGCCCGATCGAGCGTCGCAGCGCCCAGCATGGCGCCGAGGATCTCCTCCGCCACGCTGCCGGCGACGGCGGCCATCGGCGTGATGAAGCAATCAGCGGCAAAGGGCGCCACCGCCGCGTGCATCCGGCACGCCACCACGCCCCTCAGCGAGGTGCGCTCCTCCGCAGCAGCGCGCAGCTCCGGCAGCTCCACGCAGAGCTCGTCAAGCAGCCCGGTGAACCGCCGCGCCGCAGCCTCATAGGCCGCTCGCACCGCGTCTGTGCGCCCCCTCGCCTCAACGATCAGGTCAATCGGTCCATCCTGCAAATGCAGCCGCCGGCCATCAGACAGCAATGCGATTTGCGGCAGCCTCGTCATGCCCGAGGTCCTGGAATGGGGCTCTGCCAGGGCAACTGCCGGACATCCTCGCCGTTCTGCACGTCGGACAGCGGCTTTACGTAATCCATGTGGCCACCGAGCGCCGCGTAATCAGACAGCTTCATCGTGAACTCGATCGGCGCGACCAGCGCCGGCGTCGGCACATAGCCGAACGCACCCGCCGGCATCTGGGTGACATCGACCATGTAGGTGATGCCGCCGCCGGGCCAGACATAGACCGGCGCGCCGCCGCTGGTGACGCGCGTCAGAGCATCCTTCACCGAGCGCGTCAGCCGCACCGGATTGTCGGTGACGCCGGCGCGCAAGGAACCACCGGCGCCGGCCATGAACAGCACCGTGCACAGCGCCGGTTCGCAATTCTCCTGGATGCGCTCGACCGAGAACTTCAGATCGGCAGGCATCTCGGTCTCGACCGGCTTCAAGGCCTCGTCGAGCACGTAGTAGGACGAGTGCTCGCCGGTCGTGGACACCATCAGCATGGTCAGACCGGGCTTTGCTTCTTTGGGATCGAACGGCCCGAGGATCGCCAGCGGATCGGAAATGTTGGTGCCGCCCCACCCCGTGCCGGGATCGGCGACCTGGAAATAGCGGCCGGGCGTCGAACGCCGGCCTTTCATCTTGATGCCGGTGTCGGCGATGTCGAGCAGCTTGCCGGCCTGATGCTCCGAGAGCACCCCGGTGATGTGATCGTCGACCACGACGACCTCGTCGACCTTGCCGTGCCATTGTTTTGCGAACATGCCGATCGTCGCCGAGCCGCAGCCGACCCGCATGCGCTCTTCCCTGATACCGTTGACGACAGGCGGCTCGCCGGCCTGCACCACCACGGTGGCGCCGCCGTCGATGGTGAGCTCGACCGCCTTGCAATTGGCGAGGTCCATCAGCGTATCGCAGGTGACGCGGCCCTCCTTCTTGGAGCCGCCGGTCAGGTGATGCACGCCGCCGAGCGACAGCATCTGCGAGCCGTATTCGCTGGTGGTGACGTGGCCGACTGCCTCGCCCTGCGCGCGCACGGTCGCGGTCTCCGGCCCGAGATAGCGGTCGGTGTCGATCTTCACCTTGACGCCGCAATAGGAGAAGATGCCCTCGGTGACCACTGTCACCATGTCGACGCCGTCGACCTCAGCTGAGACGATGAAGGGCGCCGGCTTGTAGTCGGGATAGGTCGTGCCCGCGCCGATCGCGGTGACGAAGGTCGAGGGTTCGTGGACGATCTTGCCGTCCCAATCTTCCGTTCGGCTGAACGGGACCAGCTTGCCGCCATGCGAGACGGTGCGCTCCAGGATCACGTGCGGATCGACGCGGACGAGCTTGCCGTCGTGGTTGGCGTAGCGGTCGCAGGCACCCGCTGCGCCCGGCTTGATGTAACACATCACCGGACAAGCATCGCAGCGGATCTTGTCGATGGCGGCGTTCGTTGTTTCAGTCACCATGTCGAAGCCAGCAGGACCGCGGTTATCATTCGTATACGAACGATGTTGCGCGCGCTCCCCTCCGGCTGTCAAGCGGCGGTGCAGTGCAAAAGATACAGCTGCCGCATAAAACCTCATTTGCCTATCCGCACTGTCCACAAAGAAGGCAGTCGCGCTGCAGTGCGGCATGCATGGCTTGCACGTTTGTGTACAAACGGTATCGTCGCGGTCGAGATTTGGCAGCAATTGCCGCGAGCTTGAGAATGAGGATGACGCAGACACCGATCCGCCTCACCGTGAACGGCAGGATCCACGAGATCGCCGCGGCGCCGGAGACGCCGCTGCTCTACGTGCTGCGCAACGATCTCGGTCTCAACGGCCCGAAATATGGATGCGGCCTCGGCGAATGCGGCACCTGCACTGTCCTGATCGATGGCGCGGCAGCGCGCTCCTGCGTGATTCCCGTCAGCGGCTGCGTCGGCCGTGACATCGTGACGCTCGAAGGGCTCGGCACGCGCGACAAGCCCGATGTGGTGCAGCAGGCCTTCATCGACGAGCAGGCCGCGCAATGCGGCTACTGCCTCAACGGCATGATCATGACCACCAAGGCGTTGCTCGCGATCAACCCGCGACCGACCGAACAGGAGGCGCTGGCGGCGTTGCGCTATAATCTCTGCCGTTGCGGCACCCATGTCGAAATCCTCCGCGCCGTGATGCGGGCGTCGGGCCAGCTCACCGAGGCCGCGGATTGATGGCCTTCCCTGTTTCGAACGGAGCTGAGCGTTCACCCGGCTCGCTCGTCGTCGTCCGCACCGTGGACGAGGTCACATCCGAGACCTTCGTGCGGATCGCCGCCGACGGATCGGTCACGGCCTATAACGGCCATGTCGATCTCGGCACCGGCATTCGCACGGCACTCGGCCAGATCGTCGCCGAAGAGCTCGACGTGTCCTTTGCGCGCGTCGTCGTGGTGCTCGGCGACACCGCTTTGGTGCCGAACCAGGGCGCGACCATCGCGAGCGAGACCATCCAGATCACCGCCGTCCCCCTGCGCAAGGCCGCGGCGCAAGCGCGGCACTTCCTGATCGCGCGCGCGGCCGAGCGGCTCGAGCTTCCGGCCACCGACCTCAGGATCGAAGACGGCCTCGTCCGCGGGCACGATAATCGCAGCGTCAGCTACGGCGAGCTGATCGGTGGCGAAGAGATCAGGCTCGAGCTTGCTGACGATGTCGCGGTCAAACCGGTCGGCGATTACGCCATCGTCGGCCAAGCCGTCCCGCGCGTCGACCTGCCGGCCAAGGCCATGGGCGAGCTGACCTTCGTCCATGACATCCGCGTGCCGGGCATGTTGCATGGCCGCGTGGTGCGCCCGCCCTATTCTGGTGTCGATGCCGGCCCGTTCGTCGGCACCAGCCTGATCGCGGTCGACGAAGCATCGGTCCGCAACGTTCCCGGCCTCGTGGCAGTGGTGCGCATCGGCGACTTCGTCGGTGTCGTCGCCGAGCGCGAGGAGAATGCGATCCGTGCGGCGGAGCAGCTCAAGGTAAGCTGGAAGCCGACGCCGACCCTCACCGATCTTTCCGACGTCGAGACCGCGCTGCGCGCCAATCCATCGACGCCGCGCACGCTGATCGACAAGGGCGATGTCAGCGCGGCCATCGCCGGCGCGACCAAGCCGATGCAGCGTACTTATGTCTGGCCGTATCAGATGCACGCCTCGATCGGCCCGTCCTGCGCCGTTGCCGATTTTCAGGACGGCAACATCAGGGTCTGGTCGGGCACGCAGAATCCACACGTGCTGCGCAGCGACCTTGCGCTCCTGATCGAGCGGCCCGAGAGCGAGATCGAGGTCGTCCGCCTGGAGGCCGCGGGCTGCTACGGCCGCAACTGCGCCGACGACGTCACGGCCGACGCGCTGCTGCTGTCGCGCGCGGTCGGCCGTCCCGTCCGCGTACAGTTGACACGCGAGCAGGAGCACGCCTGGGAGCCCAAGGGCACCGCGCAGCTCATCGACGTCAATGGCGGGCTGAATGCGGACGGCGGCGTTGCCGGTTACGACCTTGCCACGCGCTATCCCTCGAACGCCGCCCCGACCCTGGCCCTGCTACTCACGGGACGGATTTCCCCGGATCCCGTGGTGCTTCAGATGGGCGACCGCACCGCGATCCCGCCCTATGACTACGACCACATGCGCGTCGTCGCCCACGACATGGCGCCGATCGTGCGCGCCTCCTGGTTTCGCGGCGTCTCCGCGCTGCCGAACACCTTCGCGCACGAATCTTTTATCGACGAGGCCGCCACCGAGGCCGGCGTCGACCCGATCGAATATCGCCTGCGCTACCTGAAAGACCAGCGCGCGGTCGATCTCGTCAATGCAGTGGCCGAGCGCGCCGGCTGGACGCCACGCCCTGTGAGGCGGGACAAGGACGGCGAAATCGTGCATGGGCGCGGCTTTGCCTATGCGCTCTATGTCCACAGCAAATTTCCCGGCTATGGCGCGGCGTGGTCGGCCTGGATCACCGACGTTGCCGTGAACAAGACGACGGGCGACGTCAGCGTGACCCGCGTGGTCGCGGGCCAGGACTCCGGCCTGATGATCAACCCGGACGGCGTGCGCCACCAGATCCACGGCAACGTCATCCAGTCCACCAGCCGCGCGCTGATGGAAGAGGTTTCGTTCGAGCGCGGCGCCGTGGCGGCGCGGGAATGGGGCGCCTATCCGATCATCCCCTTCCCCGACGTGCCGGAGATCGACGTCTTGATGCTGCCGCGTCAGGATCAGCCGCCGCTCGGCGTCGGCGAGTCTGCCTCGGTGCCGAGCGCGGCGGCGATTGCGAACGCAATCTTCGATGCCACCGGGGTGCGCTTTCGCGAGCCGCCGTTTACACCGGAACGCATCCTGAAGGGGCTTCGCGGTGAAACATCGCCCGTGCCGCAGCCCCTGCCCGCGCCCGCGGCCTCGCCTCCGTCCCGCATCTGGGAAAATCCGTTCGCGAAGCGCGCCGGCATCTTCGCCGCGGTCGCGGCGGTCTGCACCGCCGCGATCGGCATCGGTGCATCACTGCTCCCGGGGCGCGCCATTGCGCCGATCGCACGACCGGATGCATCGGTTTATTCCGCGGCAACCATTGCACGCGGCCAACAACTTGCGGCGCTCGGCAACTGCGCGGAATGCCACACCACGATCAATGGCGTGCTCAACGCCGGCGGCCGCGCGCTGGAGACGCCGTTCGGCATCATCTACAGCACCAACATCACGCCCGACGTTGAGACCGGCATCGGCGCCTGGTCCTATCCCGCCTTCGAGCGCGCGATGCGCGACGGCCTGCATCGCGACGGGCGGCAGCTCTATCCCGCCTTTCCCTACACGCATTTCGCCAAGGCTGGCGATGCCGACATGCAGGCGCTCTATGCCTACCTGATGGCGCAGCCTGCGGTGCGCGCGACGGCGCCGGCGAACGAGCTCGCCTTCCCTTACAATTTCCGGCCGCTGCTTTCCGGGTGGAATGCGCTTTTCCACCACACACGCGAGTTCAAGTCCGATCCCGCAAAGTCAGAAGCGTGGAATCGCGGTGCCTATCTCGTCGAAGGTCTCGGCCATTGCAGCGGCTGCCATTCGCCGCGCAACGCGCTCGGCGCCGAGCAGCGCAATGCCTATCTCGCTGGCGGTTTCGCCGAAGGCTGGGAGGCACCGCCGCTGACCTCGCTGTCGCACGCGCCGATCCCGTGGAGCGAGGACGAGCTGTTCGCCTATTTGCGCACCGGCCATTCGCGCTATCACGGCGTCGCCGCCGGTCCGATGGCGCCTGTCGTCAGGGACCTCAAGGCCCTGCCCGATCAAGACATCCGTGCGATGGCGGTCTATCTCAACTCCTTCAACGACGCCGCGGCCGATGCGCCTGCTCTTGCAACGAAGCTCGAGAGCGCAACGCAGGTCACCGTCGCCTCTTCCACCGGTGCGCGCCTCTATCAGGGCGCCTGCGCCGTCTGCCACGAGGTCGGAGGCCTGCCGCTGTTCGGCAGACGTCCTTCGCTCGCACTCAACAGCAATCTGCATAGCGCGACGTCGGACAATCTCGTGCAGGTGATCCTGCAGGGCATTGCCGAACCTGTAACGAGCGATCTCGGCTACATGCCGGCGTTCAGGAACAGCATGAGCGATGCGCAAATCGAGGAGCTCGTCACCTTCCTGCGCAGACAGTTCGCGCCGGACAAGCCGGCCTGGACCGGCGTGCGCGAAACGATCGCGCGGGTGCGCGCGTCGGCGCACTGAGGTAAGACGAAGGAAGGCGTGGCTGAAAGCTCGCCTGCGGCCATCCTTCGAGACGCCCGCCTGCGGCGGGCCCTCAGGATGAGGACGTAGTGCCTGACAGCAGTTCAATAAGGCAAAGCTGCCGCTTGGCCTCATCCTGAGGAGACCGCGAAGCGGTCGTCTCGAAGGACGAGGCGCTTGCTCAGACCTCTCCCAGCTCAGCTTTAACTCTAGCCGTGCTTCTTCGCCTCCACCGGCGGCGTGCCGTGGGTGTGGAAGGACTCGATCGTCTTCAATCCCCAGGCCTGGCCTTTCTTGCGCTCCTCCTCGGTCCACACGATCGGCTTCCAGTCGGGCGCGAGAATGAGGCGCGCGCCGGCATTGGCGACCTCGACGCGGTTGCCGCCGGGCTCGTAGACGTAGAGGAAGAAGGTCTGCTGAATCGCGTGCTTGTGCGGTCCGGTCTCGATGTGGATGCCGTTCTCCAGGAAGATGTCGGCCGCACGAAGAATCTCCTCGCGGCTGTCGAGCGCGTAGGTGACGTGGTGGAAGCGGCCCGGCACGCCGGAATGGTCGAGCGAATAGGCAAAATCGTAGCTCTTGTTCGACATTGTCAGCCACATCGCAGCTTCGCGGCCGTCATTGAGCACGATCTGCTCCGTGAGGCGGCAGCCGAGGTAATTTTCGAAGAACTCTCGATTGGCCTTGATGTCGACGGCGAGGCAGTTGAGATGGTCGAGGCGGCGGACATTGACGCCGCGCGCGGGAAAGCGCTGCGCCTGGTTCTTCAGCGCAGGCTTCAGCTCCGGCGGAGCTTGATACCATTCGGTCTCGTAGTAGAGCTCGACGATGTGACCGTCGGGATCGCGGCAGCGGAAGGTCGGGCCCTGCCCCATGTCGCCGTCGATCCAGCCGATGTCGAAGCCGGATCCTTTCAGCGCGGCGACGCGCCGCTCCAGCGCCTGCTGGCTGCGCGCGCGGAGCGCCATGTGCTCCATGCCCGAGGTCCTCGACGCGGTGAGCTTGAGCGAATACCGCTCGTAATCGTCCCAGCCGCGCAAATAGACCGACTCGCCCTTCTGGCCGCTGACGGTCATGCCCATGACGTCGACGAAGAATTTCAGGCTCTCATCGGGCTTGGGAGTCAGCAGCTCCATATGACCGAGATGGGCAAGATCGAGCATCGGTTCGGGCTGCATGTTGTCCTCCAGCACAGCTAGCGATCCGCCGGGCCGGATCGCGCGATCGGGTGTAGGGCTGCAACACGCCGCCCCGACCGAAGGCGGCACTGAAGCCGCCGGTTCATTTGTACTAATGTACAAATGATTAGGTCTCGTCAACAAATCAACGCTGTCCTGAACCGCATCAAGTTCGCGGCACAAACACCCATATTCCTCCAACGGCGGGCTGACCGGCCGGATGGTAAAATCTTCCTAAACTTGCTCTTTGGGCTCCAATGATCTGGAATTGCAGCATTTTCCCGCCGTTTCCGCCCATAGATGGGCAATCGGAACAAAGCTCCTGGCCGAATTGTCGCGGATTTAACGAAGCGGCCGCGCCTGCCGCTTAACCGTTTGTCCAGCCACGGCCGCGCATAGTCCAGGGCAAATCCCTCGCTCTTGCCAGGTTCATTGATCGTGACATCCTTTGGACGCGTGATTTCGGTTCGCGGATCGCTCGCCCGGGTCGGGCTGCTGGCGGAAAGCCAGATGCCCATCTCGGAAGTTCGGGCGACCGTGGGCCGCTTCGTCAGCATCCGCAGCGCCAGCTCGGTCATCGTCGCGATGATCACCGAGGTATCCTGCGAGAATTTGTCGAGCAGCGACAACTACATCGCGGTCGCCTCGGTCGACCTGCTCGGCGAGATCCTCAACGCCAGCGACAAGCCGAAATTCCAGCGCGGCGTCACCAACTATCCGACCATCGGCGATGCTGTCGACCTGATCACCAGCCAGGAGCTGCGCACGATCTACGCGCCGACCGGCTCGGACCAGATCAATGTCGGTTTCCTCCAGCAGGACCGCTCGGTCGTCGCCTATGTCGATGTCGAGGAAATGCTGTCCAAGCATTTTGCGGTGCTGGGATCGACCGGCGTCGGCAAATCCACCGGCGTGTCACTGCTGCTCAACGAGATCCTGAAGGCGCGCCCGAACCTGCGTATCTTCCTGCTCGACGTCCACAACGAATATGGCCGCTGCTTCGGCGACCGCGCGCTGGTGCTCAACCCGCGAAACCTGAAGCTGCCGTTCTGGCTGTTCAATTTCGAGGAAATCGTCGACGTGCTGTTCGGCGGCCGCGCCGGCGTGCCCGAAGAGCTCGACATCCTGGCCGAGGTGATCCCGCTTGCCAAGGGCGTCTACACCCAGTACCAGAACGCCGACCGCATTGGCCTGAAGCGCATCGATCCCAAGCAGATCGGCTACACCGTCGACACGCCGGTGCCCTATCGCCTGGTCGACCTGATGTCGCTGATCGACGAGCGCATGGGAAAGCTGGAAAACCGCTCCTCGCGCATCATCTATCACAAGCTGATCTCGCGCATCGAGGCGGTGCGCAACGACCCGCGCTACACCTTCATGTTCGACAACGCCAATGTCGGCGGCGACACCATGGCCGAAGTCATCAGCCATCTGTTCCGCCTCCCGGCGAACGGCAAGCCGATGACGGTCATGCAGCTCGCCGGCTTCCCGGCCGAGGTCATCGATTCCGTCGTCTCGGTGCTCTGTCGCATGGCCTTCGATTTCGGCCTGTGGAGCGACGGCGTCTCGCCGCTGCTGTTCGTGTGCGAGGAAGCGCATCGCTACGCCTCCGCCGACCGCAACATCGGCTTCGGGCCAACCCGCAAGGCTGTGTCGCGCATCGCCAAGGAAGGCCGCAAATACGGCGTCTATCTCGGCCTCATCACCCAGCGTCCGGCCGAGCTCGACGCCACCATCATCTCCCAATGCAACACGCTGTTCACGATGCGTCTTGCCAACGAGCGCGACCAGACGCTGCTGCGCGCCGCCGTGTCGGACGCCGCCGCAAACCTTCTCTCCTTCGTGCCCTCCCTCGGCACGCGTGAAGTGCTGGCCTTCGGCGAGGGCGTCGCGCTGCCGACCCGCTTGCGCTTCAAGGAGGTGCCGCCGCATCAATTGCCGCGCGGCGAAGCCACCATCTCGAGCGTACCGTCCGTCACCTCCGGCCACGACATGCATTTCGTCAGCGCCGTGCTCGAGCGCTGGCGCGGCGCCACCTCGCAGCGCGACGTGCCGAACGATCCGGTGTTCTCGGCTCCGCCCGCCAAAACGCTCTCCAACGTCGAGGCCCCGCTGCTGCAACCCTCGATGGGGCTCGATCCGGACCGCTTCTCGCTCCTGAAGAAGCCGCTGCGGTAAGGCGCGGACACCACTTCCACAGATTCCGCTGTCATGCCCCCGGCTTGCCGCCTTCGCCAAAGCTCCGGCGTGCCGAGCACTCTTGTAGCCCCGGCGTAGCCTTGGCGGAGACGGGACCGGGGCATCCAGTAATCCGCGGCCTCTCGATTGAATCAGTTCTGTCTCTGGAATACTGGATCGCCCGATCAAGGTCGGGCGACGACACTGAGTGCGTGGCGGGCACCTCGGCACATTGAGGCGGCCGCCCGCATGGACTATGTTTTGCCCGCTCGAAGCCGGCTTTCCTAACCGTGGCAAGCCTGCGCACGAGTGCCGAAGACGTGACGGACAAGACATGACCGAACTGGACTGGCCCGAAATTCTGCTGCGCCTCGGAGCCGCGACGCTCGCCGGCGGCGCGATCGGCCTGGACCGCGACCTGCACGGCAAGCCGATCGGGCTGAAGACGCTCGGTATCGTCGGGCTCTCCACTGCGACCGTCGTGCTGCTTGCGGTCCAATTTGCCGAGCCCGGCAAGATGACCGATGCGGCGAGCCGTGTGATCCAAGGCATCCTGACCGGAATCGGTTTCGTCGGAGCCGGCGTCATCGTCCACGAGAGCGAACGTTTTCGCGTGCGCGGCCTGACCAGCGCGGCCTGCACCTTCCTTGCCGCCTGTCTCGGCATTGCGTGCGGCATCGGGCAATGGAAGATTGTCCTGGTCGCGCTGGCCCTTGCCTTCGTTCTGCTCACGATCGGCCGCCGCGTCGAGCGCTGGTTGCATCGGATGCTTGGTGGCAGGGATGATTCGCACCGGGTGGAGGCTTCGACAAAGACGGGCTCCCAGGACGGTGGCTAGAACCGCAACCGCCGCGCCCAGATCGGCTTCAGCAATTCGAGCACCGTGAGCACCAGCAGTCCCGTGCCGAGCGTGACCATCAGATCGTCCAGGTGCAGGGGACCAAAACGAAACAGGCTGGACGCCGGCGGCCAGAACAAGGCCGTGGCGAGAACGAGCGCGATCGACAGGAAGATCCAGAGCAATGCCGGGTTCGGGCGGAAGAAGGCAGACAAGAACGACGCGCTGAAGGACCGGTTGACCAGCACCAGCGCGACGACGCAGACGACGAGCGCAATGAAGGCGAGTGCGCGCGCCTCATCGGCAGGCATGCCGGAACGAAGCGCGACGACGAAGATCGCGGCGATCAATGCAAACGCCATCGCGCCCTGAAGAACGCTCCAGCCGACCAACGGCCACGAGAACAGCTCCGCATCGGCGCGCCGCGGCGGGCGCGTCATGACATCGCGTTCCTCCCGCTCGGCTTCGAACACGAGCGAGCACACGGGGTCGATGATCAGCTCCAGAAACGCAATGTGAACGGGACCGAGAATCAGGGGCAGCCCGAAAACCAGGGGAAGCAGGGCAAGCCCCGCAATCGGAACGTGGACGGCGAAGATGAAAGCCATCGCCTTGCGGAGATTGTCGTAGATCCGGCGCCCCAGCCGGATCGATGCAACGATGGAGCCGAAATCGTCGTCGAGCAGGACGATCGAGGAGGCCTCGCGGGCGACATCGGTGCCGCGACCGCCCATCGCAATCCCGATATGGGCAGCCTTCAGGGACGGCGCATCGTTGACGCCGTCGCCGGTCATCGCAACGATCTCACCGTTGCGCTTCATCGCCTGAACGATCCGCAGCTTCTGCTCCGGCAGGACTCGCGCGAAAACGTTCACGTTCTTGACGCGCGCCTCCAACTCGCTGTCGTCCGCGAGCTTGATCTGCTCGCCGGTCATGACCTCGTTGACGTCGAGCCCGGCCTGCGCGGCGATCGCCATGGCGGTCGCCGGATAGTCGCCCGTGATCATGACGACGCGAATGCCGGCCGAGCGGCATTCGCCGACCGCCTCGGGGACGCCAAGGCGAAGCGGATCGGCCAACCCGACGAGACCGAGGAAGCGAAACGAAAAGCCTTCCTGTGAAGTCGGCAGGACCTCGCCGTCGCAGGTCGCCGCGGCAACGCCCAGCACGCGAAGACCATTCTTCGCCATAGCCGCGACCGAATCGCGCATCGCCGCCTGCTGCGCACCATCCAGCTTGCAGAGGCGCGCAATCGCCTCGGGGGCACCTTTCGCCGAGGCGAAGATGTCCTGCCGACGCGGCAATCGCCAAACCTGGGTCATCGCCAGCAGCTCGGGCCGCAGGCCGTAGCTGCGGATCAAGGTCGGGACGCCACCGGCTTCCTCAGCCTTCGGCAGATTCGCCTGCACGAACGTATGCAGGGCCTTCTCCATCGGGTCGAACGGTTCCGGCGAGCTCGCCAGAACGCTGCAACGCGCCAGCTCGAAAAACTCTGCGCCCACAGGAGCAGGCTGCGACGAGGCAATGCGCAAGCTCGTCCCGTCGCGCAGCCTCAGTTCCGCAACCGACATCCGGTTCTGCGTCAGCGTGCCAGTCTTGTCGGTACACAGCACCGTGGCGGAGCCAAGCACCTCGATCGCGGCAGCGCGCCGCGTCAGCACGCGCGCCTTCGAAATGCGCCAGGCGCCCATGGCCATGAACACCGTGAGGACGACGGCAAACTCCTCAGGCAACATGGACATGCCGATTGCGATGCCGCCGAGCAGCGCCTGCAGCCAATCCCCGCGCAATGTCCCGTAAAGCAGGACCGCGGCCAGGCTGATCGCCACGCCGCCGAGAAAGCAAAGCCGCACCAGCCGTGCGGTCTGTTGTTGCAACCGCGGCCGCTCTGTCTGCAAGCCATGCAGCGACAGCCCGATCTTCCCGATCTCGCTGCGAGGGCCGGTGGCCTCGACCTCGGCCAAGCCCTCGCCCCGCACCACCAGTGAGCCCGAATACACGAAAGGCTGATCGTCGCCGCCCGGGCGATGCTCGGCCAAAGCGGCTTCGGGAGCCGCCATCTTGGGGGCCTGCTTGCGCACCGGGACCGACTCTCCGGTCAGCAGCGACTCGTCGACCGCCAGATCGCGCGTGCTGACGAGCAACGCATCTGCCGGAACCCGATCGCCTTCGGCCAGGACGAGAAGATCGCCACGGACGACGTCCCGGCCCGCGATCCGCTGCCGCTCCCCGTCCCTGACTACGAGCGCTCGCGGACTGGTCAGCTCTCGCAGCGCTTCCAGCACGCGTTCGGTGCGGGTTTCCTGCACGATCGTGATCACGACGGAGATGGCACCGAATGCCAGCAGCAGCAGCGCCTCGCGGAGGTCGCCGAGCAGGAGGTAAATCAGCCCGCCGAAAAGAAGGAGTGCGAGCATCGGCTCGCGCAACACCTCGAGAACGATGCGCAGCGGAGTGCGCCGTTCGGGCCGAGGCAGTTCGTTGTAACCGTCCTGTTGCAGTCGCAGCCGGGCCTCGGCTTCGCTCAGCCCGGCCGAACCGCCGCTTACTTCCTTGCTCACGTCTTCCGCCGCAGGCTCCAGAGACTTCCAGCCCCCACGATGGCCGTCACGAGCAGGACGGCGACGAAGGTCTGGATGATGGTGAAGTTCAGGGCATCACGGGCGACGAACAGCGCGGTGATCGCGCCGGCAAGGACAAAGAGGATGCGGAAGATGATGCTCATGGTCGCGTCTCCGATCGGCATGACCTGAAGCCCACCTCGCCCTCGACATCGGGGCGCAACGCTCTTCGGCATTCATGCAAGAGGACAGTACCGGCCAGCACCGACACGTACTTGCGGAATGTCAAACCGTGCCTGGGACGCGATGTCGCTGATCCCGAGAACGCCGCCGCTTGCTTCATGAGATATCCACGACAGGCCCGGCCGACGATGGGCGCGTGACACGCATGCGAAATGACGCCGCGGCGGGAAATAAAGTTCCCGCCTGACGGGAACCAAAATGAATCCACAATCGCATACGTTTTGTTAAGAGCCTCGCTCATAACTAGCACAAACACGTCGGCGCAACCTCCACAAGTTTCCGTCAAGACCATGGACGGAGACGCGGACGAGTCGTGCCTGCCAAAGGGCGCCATCTCATGAACCTGCGAGCATCCATCATTGCGACGTGCGTCGGCGCAGCATTCTTCGGGGCTGGCTACATGTGGAACTACCAGCCCGACATCGTCAATTCCGATGAAATATGGAGCCTGTTTCAATCTGAGCATCGCAAGGCCCGAGCGGCGGTCTCTCGCATGCTCCTCGAGCCACGTTCAGCTCACTTCAGCGGCCTGCGAACGGTCGAGGCAGACGCTGCGAGATACGTATGCGGCGCCGTGAACGCGAAGAACAGGGCGGGCCACGCGATCGATGCCGCGTTCGTTTACACCGTCGCCAGCGACTTCGCCCGGGTCGACGACGACGGCCGGATCACCTCCCAACACTTTCCATACAAATCGTGCCCAATCGCAACCGACGTCAGGACTGCCGAACAACAAACGCCGATAGCGCCCGGCGCGCTGGCGGTGGCCAAGGCCGTCGGGAAGGTCATCCCCCAATCCAGCGGCGGGACGATGGAGCAACAGCTTGGCCAACTGGCCGCGCAGACAGCAGCAGTCGCATCGGCTGCGGGAAGCCCGTCGGGTCCGGCGGGGACAGGACCGGCCGGGACGGGACCGGCGCCGGCAGGGCAGCCTTCAATTTCGCAGATGCGGTCTTCAGTTTCGCAAATGAAAGCCGCCCCCGACACCGAACTCACCTGGCAGACCGATCGGCCGCCGGTCGCATGGCCGGCGCTCCCTTCAGGCCAATGCCCGGCGAAATCAACGCAGGAGCCGACGGCCGCCGAAGCCTTGGCTCTTGCGAAGGAGATCGAGGCCCGCTGGGAGCAGTCGAGAACATTGGAGCCTCCGACGAAACGTGTGTCGTCGGAAGAGATCAGGAAAGCACGCTGCGCGCTGCTTGCGATCGATCCCGCCGACAAGGACTATCCGCAGGCTTGGGCAGCCTTCGTGCGGCTGCGGAACATCGATCGCGAACTGGCCGGTTGAAGCCATCCGCTCTCGCGCGCAAGGCGTTTTGCGCTAGCGCTTCGCCATCAACTCGAGCGCCGGAGCAAAGCGCTCCGCGAACGTCAACGTCTTGGCGTGGTGAACTGCGGCAAACGATGCCGAGATTCCCGCCGACGCAACCGCGAGCAAGGCAATTACGAAAACGAGACGGCGCATGTTCGCCTCCTGTGTGAGCTCGACTACTCCATAGAGATGGGCCGGCTCTGTTTCAGGACGGTTTCGTGGGTGCGGAAATTGATTTCGCTCAAGCGGCTGTGATGAGATTCGGCTTATCTGGGCGCGTGCCGCGGCTACCTAATATAATAATGGTCGACGTGTTTTTGCAGAGGAGCGCGACCGGTGTTGGGAATTTCACACCCGCGGCCACGATCCTAAGCACTGCAGCGACAAGCAGCATTCGCTGGAATGGGAGTCATCGAGGACTATTCAAATGAAGATCGTGATCCAGAAGCTCAATGGCCTGTGGCACCTCATCGTCGGGTCGTGCCAGATCCGAACGCCCTTCCTGGACACCCAGGACCGCGCGCTGGTGGTCACTTACGCCCGCCGCGCCTACCCCGGCGCCAAGATCTTCCAGCGCGATTGATGAACGATCGCGTCTAATCTTCGTCCGCCGGGCCGCACCAGCCAGGCAGATAGATCGCATCCTTGCTCTTGGCCGCGGACATCGCCTTCTCGAGGGCCTTGTCGAAATCGCCCTCCACCACCTTGCGCGAAACCTTCCGGCGCAGGAAGTCGGCCCACAGGAATTCGGAGAAGGGTGTGGTGTCCTTGGCGAAGCCGCCCATGCGGCGGATTTCGCCGGCAAGGCTGCGGAACGGATCGTCCTTGAGATCGGCGATCGATTTCGGCAGATCGCGGAACGACCGCCGCTCGCCCTTAGCGTCGTAAGGGTAGACCCAGCGCTTGTTGTCCATCACGCCCCAGAACGCCTCGCGCTCGACCATGCGGAGATCGCCGACGATGGTCACCAGCACCTCCTTGACGCCTTCGTCGTGCAGCGCGCGGCCAAGATGATGATGGTCGATCACGTAATAGCGCGCGTCGGGGCCGTAGACGACGGGGATCATGTGCTTGCCGAGCAGATCGGCCTGCTTCTTCTTGTCATGCTCGCGCCAGCGCTTGCGCTTCTCCTTGACCTCGCGCATGCCGACCGTCATCTGCGTCGGCCGGAGCGACAGGATCGGGATCGGATGCACTCTCGGCTCGCGCGCGTTGGTCGTGGTCATGGTCGAGGGCCCCTCGCATGGATGCAACTGAGGTTCAGGTTCCCCCGACTATGACATGGACTTGGCGAGGGCAAGACGCGTTCGGAAGGACGCCGAGATCAAAAGCCGATGTAGACGGAAACGAACGCGCGAAGTCCTTGCCCGTCGCCATGCCCGTTGTTGCAACGCAAACCCTCGCGCACTGCCGTCGACACGACGGCCGGTTCCACGATCGCTCCGGACCGGCCCCTTGCACAGATAGCGCGAGAGCACAATTACACGCGGACATTGCGAAGATTTTCTGCAACGCGTTCATCACGTGTGCTATCTAAAACCGCTGCTTCGGAGTGATCCCTACCCTATGACGACCCGGCGGCCCATAAGCTCTGACGACGAGCACCGGGTGCTCCAGTTCAGGCCGCGCACCTCGCCTTCCCCGGCGGTCCACCGCGGCAGCGGTACCGTGCAGCCGTTGCGCGTCGCGCCCGAACCGCTCGACCTGTCACGCTACGAGCAACCCCGCGCCGAGCCGGACGATTTCCGTCACCGCATGCTCGCCAACATCGCGGCGCTGGCCTTCACCATCGCGTTGACCGCAATCGGAATTTGGCTCGCGGTCAGCATTGCCGACCTGCGTCGGACCCAGGATTGCGTGCTGATGGGCCGCCGCGACTGCGTCAAGATCACGACGCCGCATATCTAGGCCCGATTCGCCGCCCAAGCCCGGCGGAAGAGGCTCCGGCGGGCATCCCCAGCCCCGTCTCCTCGCCTGCCCGGCTCCATTGAACTCGGGGCGGCGCTCCGATATACGGGCTCTCGACCCGGCCAGAGGGGGGTTGAGGGCGTCATCGGGGGCGCGATGCCCACCCACCGTGCCACTCTGGATAATCTGGAAAATACCCGCAATATATCAAAGGCTTAGTGATGTCTTCCACATTCGATCAGGTCGCCACGATCATCGCTGAAACCTGCGACATCCCGCGCGACACGATCACGCCGGATAGCCATGCCATCGATGATCTCGGCATCGACAGCCTTGATTTCCTGGACATCGCGTTCGCGATCGACAAGCAGTTCGGCATCAAGCTGCCGCTGGAAAAGTGGACCCAGGAGGTCAACGACGGCAAGGCGACCACCGAACAGTATTTCGTGCTGAAGAACCTGTGCGCCCGCATCGACGAACTGGTTGCGGCCAAGGGCGCGAGCGCGTAAGCGCGCGACCATGCAACTCGAATACTTCCACATGATCGATCGCATCGTCGACCTCAAGGTCGACGAGAAGACGATTGTCGTCGAAGCCCAGGTCCCGAAGGAGAGCACCATCTTCGAGGGGCACTTCCCGGGTTACCCCTTGATGCCCGGCGTGCTCCTGATCGAATCGATGGCGCAGGCCTCGGGCTGGCTCCAGCTCGGCGTGTTCAAGTTCGAACGCATGCCGATCCTTGCCGCCGTGAAGGAGGCCAAGGTCCGCGGCTCGGTCTTCCCCGGCGATCTCATGAGCATCGAGGCGAGCCTCACCCATGAAGGCTCCGGCTATGCCATGACCGAAGCCAAGATCAGGGTCGGCGGTAAGCTGCGCGCGAATTCAGCGCTGACCTTCACACTGATTCCCTTCCCCAATGCGGATATGCGCGGTTACATGGCGAAAGTCGCCGAGCGTGTCGGCTTTCCGCAACAGGCCGTATCGCCATGACTGACACTGCTTCGAAGCCCGGCCAGACCGAAGTCTGGATCACTGGCATTGGCCTTGCGACCTCGCTCGGCGAGGGCCTCGAGGCCAATTGGGCCGCGCTTCAGGAGAAGCGCATCAATGTCGACGAGAAGGGCTTTGCGCCCTACATCGTGCATCCCTTGATGCCGGTCAGCTTCGACGCCCAGATCCCGAAGAAGGGCGACCAGCGCCAGATGGAAGCCTGGCAGCGCATCGGCACCTATGCTGCCGGCCTTGCGCTCGATTCCGCCGGGATCAAGGGCAACAAGGACATCCTATCGAAGATCGACATGGTGGTGGCCGCGGGCGGCGGCGAGCGCGACCTCAACGTCGACACCGGCGTCTTGACGGCCGAGGCCAAGGGGGCGAACGCGCCCGGTTTCCTCAACGAACGGCTGATGAGCGATTTGCGCCCGACCTTGTTCCTGGCGCAGCTTTCCAACCTGCTCGCCGGCAACATCGCCATCGTGCACGGTCTTGGCGGCACCTCGCGCACCTTCATGGGCGAAGAGGTGGCGGGCGCCGATGCCGCCCGCATCGCGCTGGCGCGCATCGCCTCGGGCGAGAGCGACATTGCCCTCGTTGGTGGCTCGCACAACGGCGAGCGCAAGGACCTGATGGTCCTCTATGAATTCGGAGACTTCAACCTGAAGCACAAGTTTGCGCCGGTGTGGGCGCGCAAGGACCACGCCGGCTTCGCGCTCGGCTCGGCCGGCGCCTTCCTGGTGCTGGAGTCGAAGGCGCATGCGCAGGCGCGCGGCGCAAAGCCGTTCGCAAGATTGTCGAGCGTCGTCGCCGACCTCGCCCGGCGCAAGCAGCCCGGCGACATGGCCGCCACGCTGGAAAAGCTCTGGGCCAAGCTGCCTAAGCGCGAGGGCAAGGGCGCCATCATCACGGGGGCGACCGGCGCGGAGCCGGCGACCAGCGAAGAGCGCGGCTTCCTGAAGGGCCATGCCGACTTCCCGGTGCGCTCGACCGGCACGATGTTCGGCCATACCATGGAGACGCAATTCCCGCTTGGCATCGCACTCGCCGCGCTGTCGATCTCGCGTGGTGCGCTGTTCCCGCCGAACGATTCCACGGGCACCGAGATTGAAATGCAGGGAGCCCCCACCCAGATTGTGGTGGTGGGAGCCGGACACTGGCGCGGCGAAGGCATGGCGCTGGTCGAGGCGGTTAGCTAGCTCACCCGGGGGATCGACATGACTGCACCACGCGACAAACTCGGGCGGCCCGTCGTCGTCGTCACCGGCATGGGCATCATGACCTCGCTCGGTGCCGGCAAGGCCGACAATTGGGCGAAGCTCGTTGCCGGCGAATCCGGTATCCGCACCATCACCCGCTTTCCGGTCGACGGCCTGAAGACCACGATGGCCGGCACTGTCGATTTCGTCAGCGTCGATCCGTTTTCCTCCACCGGCCTGTCCGAGCGCATGGCTGAATTGGTGACGCAGGAAGCGCTCGAGCAGGCCGGCATCGGCGCGAAGGCAGATTTCCCGGGTCCCCTTTTCCTCGCGGTCGCGCCGGTCGAGGTGGAATGGCCGCAGCGCCGCGAGCTCGGCCGCGCCGTCGGCAAGCCCGACTTCACCTATGACGATTTGCTGCGCATCTCCGGCGGCGGCAAGTACGCCGCCTATCACCACCGCTTCATGTTCGGCTCGGTGGCGGCCCACCTCGCCGAAACCTTCGGCACCAAGGGCTCGCCGATCTCGCTGTCGACGGCCTGCGCGTCCGGAGCCACCTCGATCCAGCTCGGCGTCGAGGCCATCCGCCGCGGCGAGACCGACGCCGCGCTGTGCGTCGCGACCGACGGCACGGTCAATCCTGAAGCCATGGTGCGCTTCTCGCTGCTCTCGGCGCTGTCGACCCAGAACGATCCGCCGCAAGCGGCCTCCCGCCCCTTCTCCAAGAACCGCGATGGCTTTGTCATGGCCGAGGGCGCCGGCGCGCTCGTGCTGGAGAGCTATGAAGCCGCCACCGCGCGTGGCGCAAAGATCCTCGGCGTGATCGCCGGCTGCGGCGAGCTCACCGATTCCTTCCATCGCACCCGCTCCTCGCCCGACGGCAAGCCGATCATCGGCTGCATGAACAAGACGCTGGCCGATGCCGGCATGACGACGGACCAGATCGACCACATCAACGCGCACGGCACCGCGACGCCCGAGAACGACAAGATGGAGTACAACACGACGTCGGCCGTGTTCGGCGAGCTCCTGCAGAAGATTCCGGTCACCTCCAACAAGTCGATGGTGGGCCACACCATCTCGGCCGCCGGCGCGGTCGAGGCGATTTTCTCGCTGCTCACGCTCGAGCATCAGCGCATTCCGCCGACGATCAATTACGACACTCCGGATCCCACGATCCTGTTCGATGTCGTCGGCAACAAGGCGCGGGATGCCCGCGTCACCGCCGTGATGTCGAACTCTTTCGGCTTCGGCGGCCAGAACGCCTCGCTGATCCTGACCCGCGAACCGGCCTGACCGGACGCATGGCGCTGATTCCTATCAGCACGAAGATTCGCGCGCGGAATGCAGCCAAATCGATCAGTGGCAGCCTGATCGGCGCGGCCACGGTCGGTATGCTGCGCACGACACGCTATTTCGATCCGGTCAAGACCTCGGACTTCTTCGCACGTGCGACCAAGCTGATCGGGCGGCGTCTGCGCGAGCACCGCATCGGCCGCGCCAATCTCACTGCGGCCTTCCCCGAGAAGTCGCCGGAAGAGATCGAAGACATCCTGATGGGCGTGTGGGACAATCTCGGTCGCGTCGGTGCCGAATTCGCCCATATGGACCACGTCTGGGATTACGACCGTGCCCATCCGGAAAACAGCCGGATCGAACTGCCCCAGAGCAGCGTCGAACGGTTCGACCGCATCCGCGACGACGGCAAACCGGCTTTGATCTTCGCAGCGCATCTGGCCAACTGGGAATTGCCGGCGCTCGCCGCGGTCGCGCATGGGCTGGACACCGCGATCCTCTACCGCCGCCCCAACATCGCCTCCGCCGACCGCATCATTCAGGAAATGCGCCAGGTCAACATGGGCACGCTGATCCCCGCCGGCCGCGACGCGCCGCTGCGGCTCGCGCAGGCGCTGAAGGACGGCAAGCACGTCGCGATGTTGATCGACCAGTACCTGACCGGCGGCGTCGAGGTCAGCTTCTTCGGCCGCAAGACCCGCGCCAATCCGATGCTGGCGCGCCTGCTCCGCCAGGTCGAATGCCCGATCCACGGCGTACGCATCATCCGCCTGCCCGGCTTTCGCTTCCGCGCCGAGCTCACCGAAGAGATCCCCCCAGTGCGCGATGCGGACGGCAAGATCGACATCCAGGGCACGACGCAGGCGGTCACCAATGTGGTCGAGAGCTGGGTGCGCGAGCATCCCGAGCAATGGCTGTGGCTGCATCGCAGGTGGCGGTAGCTCGTCGTCATTGCGAGGAGCTCGCGACAAAATTGCGTAGCAATTTTGCGCTGAAGCGACGAAGCAATCCAGAGTGCCGCCGCGGAGAGATTCTGGATTGCTTCGCTTCGCTCGCAATGACGAAGTGCGGCCCCTCTACCTTCCCGTCTTCACCTTGGTCCAAAGCCTATTGATGATGCGCTGCGTCGCCGGCTCCCGCGCCGTGATGACGAACAATTTTGCGAGCGTCGCCTCGTCCGGATAGATGTTCTTGTCGTTCAGGATCTTCAGATCGACCAGCTTCTGGCTGGCGAGGTTGCCGTTAGCGTAGGACAGGAAGTCCGAGTTCTTGGCGGCAACGTCCGGACGGTAGAGATAGTTGATCAGCTCGTAGGCTTCCTTGACGTTCTTGGCGTCCGCCGGGATCGCGAGATTGTCGAAGAACATCTGCGCACCCTCCTTCGGAATGGCGTAGCCGATCTCGATGCCGCTCTTGGCTTCGGCGGCGCGGGCGCGGGCCTGCATGATGTCGCCGGACCAGCCGACCACGAAGCAGATCTCGCCGGTGGCGAGCGCGCTCAAGTATTCGGACGAGTGGAACTTGCGCACGGACGGGCGGACTTTTGCGACCACATCGGCGGCCTTCTCCAGGTCGGCCTGCTTGGTCGAGTTCGGATCGAGCCCGAGATAGTTCAGCGCTGCCGGAAAGATGTCGTCGGCGGAATCGAGCATGTGCACGCCGCAATCTCTAAATTTTGCCAGGTTCTCCGGCTTGAAGACGATGTCCCAGCTGTCGATCTCGGCATCGGCCCCAAGGATCTGCTTCACCTTGGCGACGTTGTAACCGATGCCCGTCGTGCCCCACATGTAGTTGGCGGCGTAGACGTTGCCGGGATCGTAGATGCCGAGGCGCTGCGTCACCACCGGCCAGGCATTGGCCAAGTTCGGCAGCTTCGACTTGTCGAGCTTCTGGAAAATGTTGGCCTTGATCTGGCGCTGCAGGAAATAGGCGGTGGGCACCACGACGTCGTAGCCGGACCTGCCGGCCATCAGGCGCGTCTCCAGCGTCTCGTTGGCATCAAAGGTGTCGTAGACGACCTTGATGCCGGTCTCCTTGGTGAAGCCCTCCAAGACATCCGGCGCCATATAGTTGGACCAGTTGTAGAAGTTGACGACCCGCTGCTCGGCCCCTGCGGGGGCGATGAGCAACGTCAGCGCTGCGGCGATTGCAAAACCAAGGCAAAGCCAGGAAAAGCAAAGCCTCAAGCGGCCGACCTTCGTCATCGCTACCTCTTGCGTCCGCGCACCGCGTCCGACAGCCGCTCCAGCGCGGTGTCGAGAGTCTCATCCTTCTTGGCAAAGCAGAAGCGAACCACCGAGGTCACCGGATCCTGCTCATAGAACGCCGAGACCGGGATCGCCGCGACCTTATAATCCCTAACGATGCGCCAACAGAACTCGGTGTCGCTCTCGTTGAGCCCGAGCGGCGACAGGTCCACGGTGAGGAAGTAGGTGCCTTGCGACTTCAGCACGGGGAAGCCGAGGCTTTCGAGCCCCTTGGTCAGGCGGTCCCTGCTCCGCGTCAAATCCTTGCGCATCGACAGGAAGTAATCGTCGGACTTGCCGAGGCCGTAGGCCACGGCGGCCTGCAGGTTCGGCGCGGTGGTGAAGGTCAGGAACTGGTGCACCTTGGCGGCGACACGAAGCAGCGGCGGCGCGGCGCAGACGAAGCCGATCTTCCAGCCCGTCAGCGAGAAGATCTTGCCGGCCGAGCCGACCTTGATGGTGCGCTCGCGCATGCCGGGGATGGTGATCAGCGGGATGTGCTTGTGCTCGTCGAAGGTGACGTGCTCCCAGACCTCGTCGCAGATCGCGATGACGTCGAACTCCTGGCAATAGCGTGCAAGCAGCTCGAGGTCCTCGCGCGGATAGACCACCGCGGACGGATTCAAGGGATTGTTGAACAGCACCGCCTTGGTCTTTGAATTGAAGACGCTTTTCAGCATGTCCTCATTCAGCCGCCAGTGCGGCGGCTCGAGCCGGACGAGGCGCGGAATACCGCCGGCCTGGCGGATGATCGGCAAATAGGAATCATAGACCGGCTGGAAGCACACCACCTCGTCGCCGGGCTGGACCACCGCGAGGATGGCCGATGTCAGCGCCTCGGTGCCGCCGGAGGTCACCATCACCTCGCTCATCGGATCGAGCTTGAGGCCGTGCCAATGGCCGTAATGGGTTGCGATCGCCTGGCGCAGCTCCGGCAGGCCCATCATCGACGGGTACTGGTTGTAGCCGTTCAGCGAGGCCTCGGCCGCGGCGCGGCGGATGTCCTCCGGGCCGGGATCGTCGGGGAAGCCCTGGCCGAGATTGACCGCATTGTTGTCGCGCGCGGCCTGCGACATCGCCTCGAAGATGGTGACGGGAAGGTCGGCGAAGACCTTGTTCAGCGAGGAGCTCTTGGTTGTCATCGGCCCGATCAGCCACCGACCTTGCTGGGAAGACCCGCCGCCTTCCAACCGAGCATGCCGCCGGCCAGATGCTTGTCGTAAGGCAGCCCCGCCGCCTGCGCCGCGAGCGAGGCCGTCACCGAGCGTTTGCCCGAGCGGCAGGCAAACACGACCTGCTTGCCCTGGGGATCGGGGATCGCCTTGGGATCGAAGGTCGAAAGCGGCACCACGACGCCGTAAGGATAGGCCTCGGCTTGCACCTCGTTCGGCTCGCGAACGTCGACCAGCAGATAGCGTCCTTCCGCGACACCTTTGGAGACCTCGTCCGGGGTCAGATCCTGTACCTGGTTTGCCACATCATCCTCCAACGTCGCGGGGCTCATGCCGGGGCGCCCCGGCCGGCGGCAACCTCGCCTCTCGGGAGACGAAAATCAAGCGCTACAAAGGCTTGAGCCGCGCGGCGCAAGTTAAAGCTAAATCGCAGCGACTTGAAGTGCGGCCTTGGTTTGGCCGCCTAGATCGCCACCTGGGTGCCGACTTCGACCACGCGGCCGCTCGGGATCTGGAAATAGTCCGTGGCATCGTTGGCGGAGCGGCTGAGCGAGATGAACAGCCGGTCCTGCCAGCGCGGCATGCCCGAATGGGCGGCGGGTTTCAGTGCCCGGCGCGACAGGAAGAACGAGGTCGACATGATATCGAACTGCCAGCCGAGCTTGCGGGCGATCGCCAGCGCCTTCGGCACGTTGGGCGATTCCATGAAGCCGAACTTGAGCGTCACCTTGGAGAAGGTCGGTGAGATCTGCTCCAGCCTGACGCGCTCGGTCGGATTGATCCGCGGGGTCTGCGCCGTCTCGATGGTGAGAATGACATTCTTCTCGTGCAGCACCTTGTAGTGCTTCAGACTATGCATCAGCGCCGTCGGCGCGCTGAGCGGGTCCGAGGTCAGGAACACGGCGGTGCCGGGTACGCGCTGCGGCGGCCGCTTCTCCAGCATCGCCACGAGGTCGGCCAGCGGGAACTCGAGCTTGCGCGACTTCTCGAACAAGAGGCGGCTGCCGCGGCGCCACGTGTACATCAGGATGATCATGATCGCGCCGAGCGCAAGCGGCACCCAGCCGCCCTCGAACACCTTGAGCAGGTTGGCGGCCAGGAAGGTGAGGTCGAGGAAGAGGAAGGGCGCTATCAGGGCTGCGGCCGCAACCGGCGACCACCGCCAGACCTTCCAGATCACGACGAAGCCCATCATCGCCGTGACCACCATGGTCCCGGTAACGGAGATGCCGTAGGCCGAGGCCAGCGCGCTCGAGGAGCGGAACAGCAGCACCAGCAGCACCACCGCGATCAGCAGCAGCTGGTTGATCCGCGGAATGAATATCTGGCCGGAATGGGCTTCCGACGTATGGCGAATTTCGAAGCGGGGCAGCAGGCCGAGCTGGATCGCCTGGCGCGTCAGTGAGTAGGCGCCGGTGATGACGGCCTGGCTGGCGATGACGGTCGCGGCGGTGGCAAGCACGACCATGCCGCCACGGACCCAGCCTTGCGGAAACAATTGGAAGAACGGACTCTCGATCGCGCCGGGATTGCCGAGGACGAGGGCCCCCTGCCCCAGATAGTTCAACGCCAGCGACGGCAGCACGATGAACAGCCAGGCGGTCTGGATCGGCCGCTTGCCGAAATGGCCGAGGTCCGCATAGAGCGCCTCGGCGCCGGTGACCGCCAGGAACACCGCGCCCAGCGTGACGAAGCCGATGACGCCGTGATGGAGCATGAACGACACGGCGTAGAGCGGGTTCAGCGCGTACAGCACTTGTGGCTGCTGGATGATCGGATGGATCGCCACCATCGCAAGGACTGCGAACCAGACGCACATGATCGGGCCGAAGAAGGCGGCGACGCGGGCAGTGCCGCGCGACTGCACGGCGAACAGGCAGACCAGGATCACCACGGTCAGCGGCACGACGTAAGGCTCGAATGTCAGGGTGACATCCTTCATGCCTTCGATCGCAGACAGCACCGAGAGCGCGGGCGTGATGACGGCATCGCCATAGAACAGCGCACCGGAGATGATGCCGAGCAGGACGATGGTGGCCCCGCCGGTTCCGACCGCGCGCTGGGCCAGCGCCATCAGCGCGAGCGTGCCGCCCTCGCCATTGTTGTCGGCACGGAGCAGGATCACGACGTATTTGAGCGTCACCACGACGATGAGCGCCCACAGGATCAGGGAGAGCACGCCGAGCACGGCCGCCGGTGAGGCGACGCCCTCAGCGCCCGAGGCTGCCGTCACCGCCTCGCGGAACGCGTAGAGCGGGCTGGTGCCGATGTCGCCATAGACAACGCCGATGCTGCCGAGCGTCAGCGCGCCGAAGCCGGCCGTGGTGTGGGCGTCGCCATGCCCATTGGCCGCCGCCGTTTCCGGGGCGGGAACTGCTACGTCGCTTGTCATGGGAGAGCCAGTGGCCTCTAAGAATGCTTCACTGCACAATGGCGGAAGAGCGCGCGGGCTTATAGTCCTGCGCTACCGGCATAGCCTAGCCCGATTTCGGGTCCTTACCATGCAAAATTCACATAGGTCCGCCAGTTGCGTTCAAATGGTGACTTGTGTGCCGACTTCAACCACCCGCCCAGTGGGAATCTGGAAATAGTCGGTGGCATCATTGGCCGACCGGCTCAGCGCAATGAAAAGGTGATCCTGCCACAGCGGCATGCCCGACTGCGCGGACGCCTTCAGCGACCTTCGTGACACGAAGAACGACGTGGACATGATGTCGAACTGCCAGCCCTGCTTGCGCGCGATCGCGAGCGCCTTGGGCACGTTCGGCTGCTCCATGAAGCCGAAGCGCAGACGAACCTTGGAGAACTTGTCGCTGATCTTCTCCATGCGGAATCGCTCCGACACGTCGACCCGCGGCGTGTGGGCGGTCTCGATGGTCAGGATCACGTTGTGCTCATGCAGGACCTTGTTGTGCTTGAGATTGTGCAGCAGCGCGGTCGGCACGAACGCGGGATCGCTGGTCAGGAACACCGCGGTACCCTTGACGATGTGCGGGGGCCGCTTCTCGAGACTCCGGATCAGGTCGTCGAGCGGCACCTCGATCCGGCGCGTCTTCTGGATCAAGATCCCGGATCCCTTCCGCCAGGTCCAGATCGTTCCCGCCATGGCCGCGCCGAACAGCAGCGGCACCCAAGCGCCCTCCAGCAGCTTCAAGAGATTGGCGCTGAAAAAGCTGAGGTCGACGACGACGAAGGGCACGATCACGGCAGCAGCGGTGGCGGCGCGCCAGTTCCACAATTTCCAGATCACGACGAAGCCCATGATGCCGTCAGCAACCATGGTGGTGGAGACCGCGATACCGTAGGCCGAGGCCAGATTGCTCGGGGTATGGAACAGCAGCACCAGCAGCATCACGCCGATCAGCAGCAGCCGGTTCACGCGCGGCAGGTAGATCTGGCCGGCATGGGTTTCCGAGGTGTAACGCACCTCGAAGCGCGGCAGCAGGCCGAGCTGCACCGCCTGATAGACCAGCGAATAAGCGCCGGTGATCACCGCTTGGCTCGCGATCACGGTGGCCGCAGTCGCAAGTCCGACGAGCGGCAGCACCAGCTTCTCGGGTACCATGCGATAGAACGAGTGCTCGATCGCGCTGGGATCGGACAGTACCAGCGCACCCTGTCCGAAATAGTTGATCAGGAGCGCGGGCAGCACGAAGAACATCCAGGCCGACTGGATCGGCTTGCGTCCGAAATGGCCGAGATCGGCATAGAGGGCCTCGCCGCCGGTCACCGCCAGGAACACCGCGCCGAGTGTCACGAGGCCGATCGTGCCATGCGACAGCACGAACTGCACTGCATAGTATGGATTGATCGCCGCCAGCACGGAGGGGTCGTCGACGATGTGGACCGCCCCCATCACAGCGATGACGGTGAACCAAACCACCATCACCGGCCCAAAGGCCGAAGCGACCAGCGCGGTCCCCTTACTCTGCACCGCGAACAGCAGCACCAGGATGAGGACGGTGAGCGGCACGACGTAGTGCTCGAGCGCAGGGGTTGCGAGCTTCAGGCCTTCCACTGCCGATAGCACCGAGATCGCCGGCGTGATCATGGAATCGCCGATGAACATGGAGGCGCCGACCACGCCGAGGGCGAGCAGGAACCAGCTCCGCCGTCCGAGCGCACGCTGGCCGAGCGCCATCAGGGAGAGTGTGCCGCCCTCCCCGTTGTTGTCGGCACGCAGCAGCAGCAGGACGTATTTGGCGGTGACGACGATCAGCAGCGCCCACAGGATCAGCGAGAGCACGCCGAGCACCATGACCCGTGAGACCGGCTCGCCATGAGCTGCGCCCCGGACAGCCTCGTGGAAGGCATAGAGCGGCGAAGTGCCGATATCACCGAAGACGACGCCGATGCTCCCGAGCGTAAGGGCCCAAAAACCTGATCGGGCCGGCCCTTCGTGGGTCTCGGCCTGTGTGATGCTCGCCGTCATGAGGGTGGAGAACGCTTCGTCCCTGGAATTGATCCGGCGCCTTTTGACGCTTCCGGCGCGCCTGTCAATCGGCGCGCCACCATAGCAGGCGCGGAGCCGGATGCCGTAACGCCGCAGCCACGCTCATCGCCAGCGCGACGACATGCCTCAGGTAAGATAGTAGCGCAAGGGGGCCAAGTCAGCCCATTTTCCGGGCATAATCACCGTCGGAAAACCGGTGCCCGCTTTGCGCTAGCACTGCCCTCCGGGCCCGGATCATGCTCATGGCTTCAGATTCGGCGGCAGCGGCGGATCCTCGCGCATCAGGGTGATGGTCACCCGCCGGTTGGCTGCGAGCGAAGGATCGTCCGGAAAGAGCGGCTGGGTGTCCGCCTTGCCGGAGACGGCGAAAATGTGCGACGGCGGCAGCCCCTCGCGTTCGAGGATCTGACGCACGGCATTGGCGCGGTCGGCCGACAGATCGAAGGCGCCATAGTCGCTGCGGTTCGGCACGAAGCCGGCCGCCGTGTGGCCGGCGATCGAGACGCGGAGCGGCGTGGCCTTGAGCGGGACTGCGAGCTTCTCGACCAGGCGGCGGGTGCGATCATACGGCACCTTGGAGCCGTCGGCGAACATCGAGCGGCCGTCCTGATCGACGATCTCCAGGTTGAGCCCCTGCTTGGTCTCCTCGAACATGATGTGCTTGGACATCTCGGTCAGCTCCGGCATGTCCTGCAACGCCTGGCGCAGCGAGGCTGCGGCGAGCGCGAAATTGCGATCGACCTTGATCTTCGCCCCCGAGGTCTTGTCGCGATCTTCCTGGTCCGGGGTCGGCGTATTGGAAGCATCCTCGGGCTGGATATGGTCGACGTTCTTCAGCCGCGGACGGGTCGGCAGGCCGTCGGACTCCACGATGCCGGAATAGCGCGCCTCGCTCTGAATGCCGAACGCATCGCGCATCGAACCCGCGACGATCTTCAGCTTGTTGGCGTCCTGGGTCGAGAACGCCACGAGCATGACGAAGAAACTCATCATCAGGCCCATGAGATCGGCGAAGGTCACGAACCAGCCGTGACCGCCGCCGTGCGCATCGCCGCGTTTCTTCTTGGCCATGGCCTAAATCCTGGGGCGCGCGATCAGGCCGGCACCGGCTCGCCTTCGGCGTTCCGATGCTTCTCCGGCAGATAGGCCAGCAGCATTTCGCGCACCAAGGTCGGGCTCTTGGAGTCGCGGATCATCAGGATGCCGTCGATGATCAAGGTGCGATTCGTTTCTTCATCCAGCAGCTTGCCATGCAGCTTGTCGGCGATCGGCAGACAGAACAGGTTCGCGACCAGCGCGCCGTAAAGCGTGGCGAGCAGCGCCGTCGCCATGAACGGGCCGAGCTTGGACGGATCGGTCATGTTGGCGAACATCTGCACCATGCCGATCAGGGTGCCGACCATGCCGAACGCCGGAGCGCAGTCGCCGATGGCGCGGTAGATCTTGCTGCCCTCGTCGAGGTGCATCAGGAAGTTGTCACGGTCGCGCTCGAGATTGTCGCGGATGAAATCAAGGTCGTAGCCGTCGGCGACGTAACGGATGCCCTTGGCCAGGAACGGCTCGTCGGTCTCGACCTTTTCCAGGCCGACCGGACCCTGCTTGCGGGCGATCTCGGCAATGCGCGCAAGCTCGTCGACGAGGTCATGCGCCGACAGCCGGCTCATGGTGAAGGCGAACTTGGCGCCAAGCGGCAGCCCATGCAGCAGAGCGCTGAGCGGAAAGCGGATCATGGTGGCGGAAACCGACCCACCGAAAATGATGATGATCGCATGCTCGGAGATGAACATGTGGAGGTCGCCGCCCAGCAGCATCATCGTCGCGATGACGATCGTGCCCGCCACGAGCCCAACGCCCGTCATAATATCCATCGGAGACTCCAACGCGTACGCAACAACGGCCGTCCTGGCCGCTGGCGCGGCCCAACCCCGAACCGCATCGGAAACCCTAGAGCGCCGCCCTTAAAGCCGCGTAAAGGTTAAGTTGAGGCGGCGCGAGGGAGCGGCACAGTCCGCTCGGAGGATGCCGGCTTTGCCGCTTGCCGACAGGATTCTCAATGCTTTGCTAACCATGATTGCGCGCTAGCGTGCCAGCCCCGTCAGTTCAGACCCAGCTCGCGCAGGCGCTTGCGCGCATCGGAATCGCCGATCTGCGGATTGGTGCGCGCGTTGATGCCGTTCAGGACGACGCGCGACGGCCCTGCTCTCTCGAGGCCGTCTTCGCTGTAATCGCTGCGCGATTGATCAAAAACCCCGGCGCCGCAAACCTGATCGGGCTGCCTCCTGACCGAACAAGGTAAGCGCGCGTCCGGCGTCGTTGCCGTAAGCTCAATGAATCTCCGCCGAGCGCTTCAGTGCGGCCTTCAGCTTCTCCAGCGAGAAGTCGGGGCTGCGGGCGATCTCCAGGATCGGCGTCTCGCGGCGGCCGCAGAGTTCGGCAGCCTCGGGCAGCTTTGCCGCGACGTCGAGCGGGATCACGATGGCGCCGTGCTGATCGGCGTGGATGAGGTCGTCAGACCTCACGGTCATGCCGGCGACTCGCACCTCGCCGCCAAAACTCTCGGCGTGGACCCAGGCGTGCGACGGGCCGATCGAGCCGGCCAACGCCTGGAAGCCCGGCGCCCATTGTGGAATGTCGCGGATCGAGCCGTCGGTGATGACGCCGAGGCAGCCGAGCGCCTTGTGCACGTTGCTCTGCACCTCGCCCCAGAACGCGCCGTAGCCGACGTCAGGACCGTCGATGTCCTGGATCACCGAGATGCGCGGCCCATGGCCGGTGCCGACATATTCGTAATATTCGATGCGGCGCTTCGATTGCTCCTCAGCCGGAAGCGAGGATTTCAACACCGAGCGGATCGCGACCGTGCGGGCATAGCCGACGATCGGCGGCAAATCGGGGAACGGGCAGACCAGTTGCTTGGTGGTGTAGCCGATCAGCCGGCGCTCGGGCGCCACGATCTCCATGGCATTGCAGATCGTCGGCGTATCATAGCGGCCCAGCGCTTCGAGGACGGAAGCGGGCAGCGGCCCGGTCGCTTTATCAGTCACGGCGTTCTCTCCCAGATTGGCGGCTGATTGACGCGACGCCGCCGTCACAGGGCGATATAGCCGAGATCGGGTCTCAACCCAACTCGGCGGTCCTCATGGCAGATATCCGCGTGTCGCCGTTCAGTGCAGCCGTCCGGGCCGGTCGTCGTCGTGCGGCGGCTCGGACAAATTCGCCAGCGTCGGCGCCGAGGGTGGCGACGAGACCTCGCCGCCCGCAGGGGCCGCCGCCTCCATCGCGCGTGCCTGGTCGCGATAGGATTTGTAGCCGAGCGGCAAAGCGAGAAGATACAGCACCGTGCCGATCGACAGCACGTGCCAGGGATAGGCGATCAGCAGTGCGATGAAGACGATCACCGCGACGAACGCCGGCAGAACCAGTTCCGGCGGCACCCGCATCCGCATGCTCTTGCCGGAGAACACCGGCAGGCGCGACACCATCAGGAAGGCAATCAGCAGCGTGTAGCCGGCCGTCAGCGCCGCAGGCCAGCGTCCCAGATCAAGGAAGACCGCATAGATCGGCAACATCACGGTGATGGCCCCGGCCGGCGCCGGCACGCCAGTGAAGAAGTTGGCGGCAAAGGCCGGTTTGTTCGGATCGTCCAGTGTGGCGTTGAAGCGCGCGAGCCGCAGGCACATGGAAATCGCAAACACCATCGCGGCGATCCAGCCGGCGTTGCCGAGCTCGTGCAGTTGCCAGAAATACAGCATCAGGCCGGGCGCGACGCCGAAATTGACGAAATCGGCGAGGCTGTCGAGTTCGGCGCCGAACTTGGACTGGCCCTTGATCATGCGCGCGATGCGCCCGTCGATACCGTCGAGCGCGGCGGCGAACACGATGGCATAGACGGCCAGCGTCATCCGCCCCTCGATCGACAGCCGGATCGCCGTCAGCCCAGCGCAAATCGCCAGCAACGTGATGACGTTGGGCACCAGCATCCGCACCGGAATCGGGCGGAACCGCCGGCGGCGAACGTCAGGATTCTTGAAGTCGTAGGGCGTCATGGCTGATCCTCACCTCAAGGCGAGATATAGCAAGCCACGCCCCTCTCCGCCATTGTGGCGGAAAGCCCTCGTCGACCGACTATTGGTTAATTGGCGCGGTAGGCGCGGCTGGGGTCGTCTACGACAAGATCGGCCAAAATCGTCTCGCCGGCGATGGCGGTCTGCCCTTCCGAAACCAGCGCCTTGGTGCCTACAGGCAGATAGACGTCCAGCCGCGAGCCGAACCGGATCAGACCGAAGCGCTCGCCGGCGCCGATCGCCTGACCTTCCCTGACGAAGCAGACGATGCGCTTGGCGACGAGGCCTGCGATCTGGACCACGCCGATGCGAGCCGTCGGTGTCGAGATGACCAGCGAGTTGCGCTCGTTGTCTTCGCTGGCCTTGTCGAGCTCGGCATTGATGAAGAGGCCCGGGCGGTAGGCGATGCGGTCCACCCTGCCCGCGACGGGCGCGCGGTTCACGTGGCAATTGAACACGCTCATGAACACCGAGATGCGCGGCAATGGCCGGTCGCCGAGCCCAAGCTCGGCCGGCGGCAGCGCCATGGTGATCATCGAGACGCGGCCGTCGGCCGGCGACACCACCAGCCCCTCGCGCACCGGCGTCACGCGCACGGGATCGCGGAAAAACAGCGCGCACCACACCGTCAGGATCGTGCCGATCCAGCCCAGCGGCGACCACAGCCAGAACAGGATCAGGCTTACCAGCGCAAAGCCGCCGATGAAGGGATAGCCCTCCTTGTGGATCGGCGGGATCTGACGCTGGATCGAATCGAGAATGGACATCGTTATCTGCCGCTCAGGGTTGATGGCGCGGATCGTCGCGCGGGTCTGTTTAGGCCAGAGTTGGGACCGGAGACAAGGTCACTCCGCCGCCGCAGGCGCCGTCAGGGCGTCGTCGACCGGCGGCGGCTCCCGGTTGGGGGCCTCGCCGGTATCGGCCATCTTGGCCAGCTTCTCGCGTGCAGCCTCGGCCTCGCGCTGCCTGTTCCACATGCTGGCATAGAGACCGCCATGCGCGAGCAGCTTGGCGTGGGTCCCGCGTTCGGCGATGCGGCCCTGATCCAGCACGATGATCTCGTCGGCCCCAACGATGGTCGAGAGCCGGTGGGCGATCACCAGCGAGGTGCGGTTCTTCGCCACGCGGTCGAGCGCACCCTGGATCTCGTGCTCGGTATGGGTGTCGAGCGCCGAGGTTGCCTCGTCCAGCACCAGGATCGGCGGCGCCTTCAAGACAGTGCGCGCGATCGCGACGCGCTGTTTCTCGCCGCCGGACAATTTGAGCCCGCGCTCGCCGACCTGGGTCTCGTAGCCCTTCGGCGCCAGGCGGATGAAATGATCGATCTGCGCCAGCTGCGCCGCCTGCTCGACCTCGGCATCATCGGCGTCCCAGCGCCCGTAGCGGATGTTGTAGCGGATGGTGTCGTTGAACAGCACGGTGTCCTGGGGCACCATGCCGATCGAGGCGCGAAGCGAATCCTGCGTCACCGCACGGATGTCCTGGCCGTCGATCAGGATCTTGCCGCCGGAGACGTCATAGAGCCGGAACAGAAGGCGCGAGATGGTCGACTTACCTGCGCCCGACGGGCCGACGATGGCGACGGTCTTGCCGGCCGGCACCTCGAAGCTGATGCCCTTGAGGATCGGGCGCGTCGGCTCATAGGCAAAGCGCACGTCCTCGAAGCGGACGGTGCCGGCAGAGATGACCAGCGGCCTGGCATCGGGTGCGTCCTTGATCTCGGCCTCGCGGCCGAGCACGCCGAACATCTTCTCGATGTCGATGATCGCCTGCTTGATCTCGCGATAGACCATGCCCATGAAGTTCAGGGGCTGGTAGAGCTGGATCATCATTGCGTTGACCAGCACGAAATCGCCGACCGTGTTGGTGCCGTTGCGCACGCCGATCGCGCACATCAGCATGGTCGCGGTCAGGCCCAGCGTGAAGATCACCGCCTGGCCGGTGTTGAGCACCGCGAGCGACGTATAGGCCTGGACGCTCGATTCCTCGTAGCGCGCGACGGACTTGTCGTAGCGCTGCGCCTCGCGGGCCTCGGCGCTGAAATATTTCACGGTTTCGTAGTTGAGCAGCGAGTCGATCGCCTTGGTGTTCGCCTCGGTGTCGGAATCGTTCATCTTGCGACGAATGCCGATCCGCCACTCGGTCGCGATGTAGGTGTAGTACATGTAGATCGCGACGGTGATCAACGTCGCCACGACGTAGCGCCAGTCGAACTGCCAGAGCAGCACGGCGAGAAGCAGCGAAACCTCGACGATGGTCGGGATCAGCTGCAGGATCACCATGCGCACGATGACTTCGATGCCCTCGCGGCCGCGCTCCAGCACGCGCGTCAGGCCGCCGGTCTTGCGCTCGAGGTGGAAGCGCAGCGACAGCTCGTGCATGTGGATGAAGGTGATGGTGGCGAGCTTGCGCACCGCATGCATGGCCACGCGTGCAAACAGGCCGTCGCGCCATTGCGTCAGCACCGCCATCAGGATGCGCGTCACGCCATAGCTTGCGGTCAGCAGCAAGGGCGAGGCGATCACCCAGAGATGCCAGTTATCGGCCTGTATTGGCGCGGTGTTGGCGCCGGTGAGCGCGTCCGTCGCCCATTTGAAGCTGAACGGCACCGCCAGCGTAATCAACTTGGCCGCGAGCAGCAGCACCATCGACCAGACCACCCGCATCTTCAGGTCGACGCGATCGCCCGGCCAGATATAGGGCCACAGATGCGCCAGCGTGCCCATCAGCGTGGCCCGCTCCAGCGGGCCCGCGACGGGCGGATCAGGAACGTCGGCGCCGTTCAACGATTGAGGTTGGTCCATCAAGAGCCTGAAAGCCCGCCGGATGCGAGCAGCGTTGCGATTAACGATTTTCGCCTGTCATATAGAGCCTTCCCGATGCCAGCGCACCCCGCCAGATGGCGAATCTTCGATCGTTTGTCGCCATTTACCGGTAGATTTCCGGGTGATCCGAATCAGCGATTGGGCTTGACGCATCTTCGCTGCAATGCATCATGGCACCAATGAGCACGATCAAAACCGTCTGTGTCTATTGCGGCTCCGGCCCCGGAACCAATCCCCGCTTCACCGAAGGCGCCAAGGCGTTCGGCAAGGCGCTCGCCGAGAACGACATCCGTCTCGTCTACGGCGGCGGCTCGCTCGGCCTGATGGGCGCGGTCGCGACCTCCGTGCTCGATCACGGCGGCACCGTCACCGGCATCATCCCGGACTTCCTGCGGCTGCGCGAGAACGCGCTGACGCGTGTGCAGGAGATGATCGTCACTCCCGACATGCACGAGCGCAAGCGTTTGATGTTCGAACGCTCCGACGCTTTCGTGGCGCTGCCGGGCGGGGTCGGCACGCTGGAAGAGCTGGTCGAGCAGTTGACATGGAAACAGCTCGGCCGTCACGCCAAGCCGGTGCTGCTTGCCAACATCGACAATTTCTGGGAGCCACTGTTCTCGCTGCTGTCGCATATGCGCCAGACCGAGTTCATCCGCGCCGGCCTTTCGGTCGACATCCTCAAGGCCGATCGCGTCGAGGACATTCTGCCGAGGCTGAAAGCCGCCTCGGCCCAGATCGCCGAGGCCGAGAAGAAGCTCGCGCCGGAAGTGGCGCGCAAGCTCTGAAAGTCTACGCGCTCGGGAACGTCACCGCCTCGATCCGATTGCCGTCGGGATCGGTGACGAAGGCTGCGTAATAGCGCACGCGATCGTGCGGGCGGATGCCGGGCGGGCCGTCCGAAGCCCCGCCCGCCGCGAGAGCTGCGGCATGAAACGCGTCGACCTCGCCCGTCGTCTTCGCCCGCAGGCAGATGTGCACGCCGCTTTCCCGGGCTACAGGCGGCATGTTCTCGCGCAGATTGATCCAGAACTCGGGATAGGCCTTGCCGAAGCCGACCGTCCGCGGCCGCGCGACGAGGCGCGCAAGGCCGAGAGCTGCGAGCGTGGCCTCGTAGAATCTCGCGGCGCGCTCGAGATCGCTGACGCCGACGGAAATGTGGTCGATCATTGGTTAGGCCCCTCCTCTCTCCCCACGTCATTGCGAGGAGCCCTTGCGACGAAGCAATCCAGACTGTCCCTGCGGAGGGATTCTGGATTGCTTCGTTTCGCTCGCAATGACGGCGTTTGTGGCGCCGCCGTTCCCTAAGTCATCATCCTACGCCGGCGCGCCCGACTTCACGAGCTTGTAGATCACCGAATCCATCAGCGCCTGGAACGAGGCGTCGATGATGTTCGGGGAAACTCCAACCGTGGTCCAGCTGTCGCCGTTCTCGTCCTCGCTCTCGATCAGCACGCGCGTGACCGCGCCGGTGCCGCCGTTGAGGATACGCACCCGGTAGTCGATCAGCTTCAATCCCTCGATGTATTTCTGGTACTTGCCGAGGTCCTTGCGCATGGCAACGTCGAGCGCGTTGACGGGACCATTGCCTTCGGCGGCCGAGATCAGGTGCTCGCCGGCGACGTCGACCTTCACCACCGCCAGCGCCACGGTGACGCGCTCGCCGAGCGCGTTGTAGCGCTGCTCGACGTTGACGTCGAACTGCTCGACCTCGAAATAATGCGGCACCTTGCCGAGCGTGCGACGCGCAAGCAGCTCGAAGGACGCGTTGGCGGACTCATAGGCGTAGCCGGCAGCCTCGCGCTCCTTCAGCTCCTCGACCAGGCGCGTCAGCTTCGGATCGCTCTTCTCGTAAGCGATGCCGGCCCGGTCGAGCTCGGCGATGACGTTGGACCGTCCGGCCTGATCCGAGACCAGAACCTTGCGGTGATTGCCCACCGTTTCCGGCAACACGTGCTCGTAGGTCTGCGGGTCCTTCAACACCGCGGAGGCATGAATGCCGGTCTTGGTGACGAAGGCGCTCTCGCCGACGTAAGGAGCATGCCGGTTCGGCACGCGGTTGAGCATGTCGTCGAGCGTACGCGAGACCTTGACGAGCGTCGCCAGCTTCTCCGTCGTGACGCCGATCTCGAAGGCGTCGGCAAAACCCTTCTTCAATTTCAGCGTCGGGATCAGCGAGCACAGATTGGCGTTGCCGCAGCGCTCGCCAAGGCCGTTCAGCGTGCCCTGGATCTGCCGCGCGCCGGCGCGCACCGCGGCAAGCGAATTGGCGACCGCCTGCTCGGTGTCGTTATGGGCGTGGATGCCGACATGATCGCCGGGGATGTGCTTCGTCACCTCGGTGACGATGGCCTCGACCTCGTCAGGCATGGTGCCGCCATTGGTGTCGCACAGCACCACCCAGCGCGCGCCGGCATCGAAGGCGGCTTTGGCGCAGGCGAGCGCGAAGCTCGCATCTTCCTTGTAGCCGTCGAAGAAATGCTCGCAGTCGAGCATGACCTCACGACCGGCGGCCTTGGCGGCCGCGATGCTGTCGCGGATCGAAGCAAGGTTCTCCTCCTTCGTCGTCTCCAGCGCGACGCGCACCTGATAGGCCGAAGCTTTCGCCACGAAGCAGATCGCATCTGCCTTTGCCTCCAACAGCCCAGCCACCCCGGGGTCGTTCGAGACCGAGCGCCCGGCCCGTCGCGTCATGCCGAACGCGGTGAAGCGCGCATGGGCAAGCTTCGGCTTGGTCGCAAAAAATTCGTTGTCGAGCGGATTGGCGCCGGGATAGCCGCCCTCGACATAGTCGATGCCGAGATCGTCGAGCATCGCGGCGATGACCTGCTTGTCGGCCAGCGTGAAATCGACGCCATTGGTCTGCGCGCCGTCGCGCAGCGTGGTGTCGAACAGATAAAGGCGCTCTTTGCTCATTGCCCCGCTCCGAGCATCTTCTTCATCGTGGTATTGGCGAGCCATTCGTCGTTGACGGTGACGCTGTTGCGCTGCTGGGCCGTGTAGCCGCGCTTGGCGAAAAAGCCCTGCGCGGTATCGCTGGCATCGACGATGAGACTTTGCGCGCCGCGGCCGGCGGCAAGCTTCTCCAGCGCATCGACCAGCATGGTGGCGATGCCCTGCTTGGCTACGGCTGGATGCACATAGAGCATGCGGATATGGTCGTTGCCGCGCAACGAAGCAAAGCCGACCGGCGAGCCTTCGATCGTCGCGATCAGCGTCAGGTCGGAGGCGAGGTGCTTGCCGAACTCTTCGCCTTCCGCGACCTCCATCCAGGCCTGCTGCTGCGCTTCGCTATAATCCTCGCCGGTCAGCTCCTCGATGCTGGCGGTGAAGATCGCGGCGAGCAGGGGCACATCATCAGGCAGGAACGGCCGCAAGCCGGGCTTTGGCAAAGTCTGTCCCATCGTCCTCACCACATCCCATAGAGCTTGAGCACCAGCAGCACGGCGCCCACGAGCAGCGCGATCTTCAGCGCGATGTAATAGAGCCAGTGCCGCGGGAACGGCGTGTCGGGGCGCTTCATCGTACGACCTCCCACGTCGTTCCTTCCTTGGAATCCTTGATCGCAACGCCCATCGCGACGAGCACATCACGAATGCGGTCGGATTCCCCAAAGTCCTTGCGGCTGCGCGCCGCCGTGCGCTCCGCGATCAGGCGCTCGACCTCATTGGCATCGACGCCGCTCGCCTGTTGCTTGCGGCCTTCCCATTGCGCAGCGCTCTCGGACAGGAAGCCGAGCAGCCGCAATGACCCCGCCAGGGCGTGCACATCGCTGCCACGCAGGCTGTGCAGCGCCGCGATCGCCAGCGACGTGTTGAGATCGTCGAGCAGCGGCTCGACAACGGACGCAGCCGGCTTGCCGGGTTCGACGTCCGCCGCGACGCGATACCAGTCGTCGAGCGTCTTGGCGCTCTCCTCGAGCGACTTCATGGTCCAGTCGATCGGCGAACGGTAATGCGTCTTGAGCATGTTCAGGCGCAGCACCTCGCCCGGCCAGTCCTTGAGCAGCTCGTGGATCGTGATGAAGTTGCCGAGGCTCTTCGACATCTTCTCACTCTCGACCTGCAGGAAGCCGTTGTGCATCCAATAATTCGCCATGCGCTCTCGGTGGAAGGCGCAACAGCTCTGTGCGACCTCGTTCTCGTGATGCGGGAACACGAGATCGATGCCGCCACCATGGATGTCAAAGTGCTCGCCGAGATGCTTCCAGGCCATGGCCGAGCACTCGATGTGCCAGCCCGGACGCCCCTCGGCCGTGATGCCGGCCGGCGACGGCCATGACGGCTCGCCCGGCTTGGACGGCTTCCACAGCACGAAGTCGGTGTTGCCTTTCTTGTAGGGCGCGATATCGACGCGGGCACCAGCGACCATCTCGTCGAGCGAGCGATTGGACAATGCGCCGTAGCGCGGCAGCGAGGAGTTGGCCGCGTTCATCGCCTGCGGCGAGAACAGCACGTGATCCTCCGCGACATAGGCGAAGCCGCCCTTGACCAGTCGTTCGATGATCTCGCGCATCTCGGCGATGTGCTCGGTCGCACGCGGCTCGACGCTCGGCCGCAATGCGCCGAGTGCATCGACGTCGGCATGAAACTGCCTGCCGGTCTCTTCGGTGACCTTCCGGATCGCCTCGTTCAGCGGCAGGCCGGGGAAATCGCGTGCGGCACGGTCGTTGATCTTGTCGTCGACGTCGGTGATGTTGCGGACATATTTGACATGCGCCTCGCCATACAGATGGCGCAGCAACCGAAACAGCACGTCGAACACGATCACCGGCCGCGCATTGCCGATATGGGCGAAGTCATAGACGGTCGGTCCGCAGACATACATGCGGACGTTGTTCGGATCGAGCGGCACAAAGGTGCGCTTTTCCCGGCTCAACGTATCGTAAAGGCGCAATTCCATATGGATACCCGTCGGCTGTTGGCCGGGCGTCCAAGGCTCTCAATGTGTTTGAGAAAAGACGGCTCCAGCCAGCGAATCGCTAGCTCGTAATCTCGCGGCAAATGGCACAAATGGCGAGGAGACCGTTCATGCGGAACATATGGGCCATCAGGCGCCCCTGCGTCAAGAGAGCCGCGAAAACGCCATTTTGCTCCTTGCAAGGCGCTCCCCTGCCACAATGGTTCATGATCCCCTAACCATTTGAGCCCATTCTGGAACCGGCAGTTCCCCTTTTTGCCCCAGGTACCTTTTCATGCGATTCTTGCCCGCGCTGATTTCCAGCGCCTTCATCGTTGCGGCATCCAGCGCCTTCGCCGAGAGCCGCGTCTTCATCATCGCCAACCAGGCGGACGGCTACGGCATCGACCATTGTCTGGCCAAAGGCGACAAATGTGGCGCCTCCGCCGCGCGCACCTATTGCCAGTCACGCGATTTTGCCCAGGCATCGAGCTATCGCCGGGTCGATCCCGACGAAATTACCGGTTCTGTCCCCAAAACCGGCACAAATTGCTCCCAAGGCCGTTGCGACGAATATGTCGCAATCACCTGCCAGCGCTGAATTTGCTCGGAGCTGGCGCAGCTTAGGCCGGTCCTTTGGCCCCTGAAACGACGTGACGATGCCGCAGGAAGCGGCTATTGGGAGGGCGCGCTTCGGCCCTCCAAGTCACGTTGGAAAGTCACGTTGGAAAGTCACATTGGGCCGTGACCTCGCTAGAATGGCGGATATGCCTGAATTCCTGTCCCTCTCCCGTGCTCGCTTTCTCCTTGCCTGCATCGTGCTCCTGAGCACGGCCGTGCTCGCCACCGGCGCCTTCGCTCAGGCCGGTCCGCCCGGACCGCCGCCGCAAGCGGGCCAGAACGGCCTTGGGCCGAATCCGATGTGCGTGCGCCTCGAAGGCCAGCTCGCCGCGCTGGACCGCGGCGGCGGTGGCGATCCCGCGCGTGAGGAGCAGATCCGCCGCTACCAGGATTCCCAGACCCGCCAGCAGGCCGAGCTCGACCGCGTCACCATGCAGGCCAAGCGCATGGGCTGCGATTCCTCCGGCTTCTTCTCGCTGTTCAACGGCCAGTCGGCACAATGCGGCCCGGTCAACACCCAGATCCAGCAGATGCGCGCCAATCTGGACCAGATCACCGGCAATCTCGAGCGCCTGCGCGGCGGCGGCGCCGGCGGTTTCAATCCGGAGCGCGACAACCAGCGCCGCTCGGTGCTGGCGGCGCTGGCGCAGAACAATTGCGGCCCGCAATACGCCAACGCCGCGCAGTCGCAAGGCGGCGGCAACTTCCTGAGCAACCTGTTCGGCGGCAACAATGCGGGCAATCCGCAAGGTGTGCCGCCCTCCGATCTCGGGCCGCAATCGCAATCCGGCACCTACCGCACCGTGTGCGTGCGCACCTGCGACGGCGCCTATTTCCCGATCTCGTTTGCGACGGTGCCGGCGCGCTTCCCCGACGACGAGAGGACCTGCAAGGCGCTCTGCCCGGCCGCGGAAGCCGTGCTCTACAGCCATCGCAATCCCGGGGAAGACATGAACTCGGCGGTCTCGATCGGCGGCCAGCCTTACACGGCGCTGCCGACAGCGTTCAAATTCCGCAGCGAGTTCAACCCGTCCTGCTCCTGCAAGGCCGCAGGACAGACCTGGGCGGACGCGCTGAAATCTGCCGACGACAAGGCGGCGGCCGAGCAGCAGGGCGACATCATCGTCACCGAGGAGAGCGCCAGGAAGATGCAGCAGCAGCGGCTCAACAAGGGCGCGCCAGCCAATGCCAAGAAGGGCGCGGCCCCCGCGCCGACGACAGCGACTGCGCCGGCCGCAACGCCGCCGGCGGATGCAGCCCCTGCGACCTCGTCGGAGAACAAGCCGATCCGTTCGGTCGGCCCGACCTTCCTACCGCAGCAGCAGAAGTAGGCGTAAGGCGCCCGCTCCAATCTCAGCTGTCATGCCCGCGCAGGCGGGGCATCCAGTACTCCGCGGCGGGAATTTGGTGTTCACAATGTCCGCCGCGGAGTACTGGATCATCCGCCTTCGCGGATGATGACAGTACGTTATGTGGCCAGAGCGTTCGTCCAACCGACCGAGCTAGCCCCCTACCCCTCGAACGCGTCGATCGAGGCCTTGCTCCCGCGCGACACCAGCGTCTCATCCGCCGCCTGTAGTTTCTCACCCTTGTCGCGAAAGCGGTTGGTGATGGGATAGCGGCGGTCGCGGCCGAAATTTCTCGGCGTGACCTTCACGCCGGGCGCGGCCTGGCGGCGCTTGTATTCGGCGACGTTGAGCAGATGATCGATGCGGGTGACGGTCTCGCGATCGAAACCGGCGGCAATGATCTGATCCAGCGGCTCTTCGCGTTCGACAAGGCGCTCCAGAATGGCATCGAGCACCTCGTAAGGCGGCAGCGAATCCTCGTCACGCTGGTTCTCGCGCAGCTCCGCGGTCGGCGGCCGCGTGATGATGTCGGGCGGGATCACCTCTCCGGCAGGTCCGAGCGCGCCGTCCGCCTTCCAGGAATTGCGCAAGCTCGCCAGGCGAAACACCTGCGTCTTGTAGATATCCTTGATCGGATTGAAGCCGCCGTTCATGTCGCCATAGAGCGTGGCGTAGCCGACCGACATCTCGGACTTGTTGCCTGTCGTCACCACCATCAGGCCGGTCTTGTTGGAGATCGCCATCAAGAGCGTGCCGCGGGTGCGGGCCTGCAGATTCTCCTCGGTGACATCGGGCGGCAGATTCTTGAACAGGCCCGAGAGGATGGTCTCGAACCCGCTGACGGCTTCCGCGATCGGCAGGACCTCGTAGCGGATGCCGAAATGGCCGGCGAGTTCGCCGGCGTCCGCGATCGAGTGTGCCGCCGTGTAGCGATACGGCAGCATCACGCCATGCACCTGATCGGCACCGAGGGCATCGACCGCAATGGCCGCGCACAGCGCTGAATCGATGCCGCCGGAGATGCCGAGCAGCACACCGGGAAAACCGTTCTTGCCGACATAGTCACGCAGGCCCAGCACGCATGCAGCGTAATCGGCCTTGTCGCCCTCGGGCAGCGTCGCGATCGGCCCCGCGCAGCGCCAATCGTCACCGTTTCGCGTGAAGCGCAGCGTGGTGACGCTTTCCTCGAACGCCGGCAATTGCGCCGCGAGTGAGAGATCGCCGTTGAGTACGAAGGACGCGCCGTCGAACACCAGCTCGTCCTGGCCGCCGACCTGGTTGAGATAAACCAGCGGCAGCCCGCTCTCGGTGACGCGCGCGACCGCGACCGACAGGCGCACGTCGTTCTTGTCGCGGGCGTAAGGCGAGCCGTTGGGGACCAGGATGATCTCGGCGCCGGTCTCGGCCAGCGTCTCGACCACGTTCTCGTAGTCCTCGGACTCTTCCAGCCAGATGTCCTCGCAGATCGGCACGCCGATGCGCACGCCGCGCACAGTCACGGGACCCGCAGCAGGGCCACACGCGAACAGCCGTTTCTCGTCGAACACGCCGTAGTTCGGGAGATTGCACTTGAAGCGAAGTGCGGCGATGCGGCCGCCGTCGAGCAGCGCGCAGGCATTGTAGAGCTTGCCCTCCTCCACCCAGGGCGTGCCAACCAGCATGGCAGGCCCGCCATCGGCAGTCTCGCGCGCCAGAGCTTCGATCGCGGCGCGGCAGGCGGCCTGGAAAGACGGCTTCTGCACCAGATCTTCCGGCGGATAGCCGGCGATGAACAATTCCGGAAACAGCACGAGATCGGCGCCGTCGGCGATCGCCTGCCCACGCGCAGCCCGCGCCTTGGCGGCGTTGCCCTCGATGTCGCCCATGGTCGGATTGAGCTGGGCGAGCGTGACCGCGAATGCGTTGAGACGTTCGGTCATGGCCGCTTTGTCCGATCCTGTTGGCTAGAGGAACCCCAACCGCTCGACGACGGCAAAGATCCAGAACGCACCAGCCATCAGCAGCGCCACGCCGACCGCGGCCGAGCCCATGTCCTTGACCCGGCCGATCTGCTTGTCGTGGTCCATGGTCAGGCGGTCGGCGAGCTTTTCGATCGCGGTGTTGAGCAGCTCGACGACCAGCACGAAGGCGACGGCACAAACCAGCTCGACGGCCCGCATCGCAGTCGCGCCGATCAACCAGGCGAGCGGCACCGACAGCAGGAGCGCAAAGATCTCCTCGCGGACGGCCTGCTCCGATCCAATCGCATAGGCCAGACCGTTACGGGAATTGATCGTGGCCTTCCAGATCCGCAGCAAGGTTTTAGAGCCCCGCTGCGACCGGCATCGGCTGGGCCTTGCCGGCGCGCTCCTGCTTGAGCAGTTCTGCGACCAGGAAAGCCATGTCGATGGATTGCTCGGCGTTGAGGCGGGGATCGCAGACCGTGTGATAGCGGTCGTTGAGATCCTCGTCGGTGATCGCGCGGGCGCCGCCGAGGCATTCGGTGACGTCCTGGCCCGTCATTTCCAGATGCACGCCGCCGGCATGGGTGCCTTCGGCGGCATGGATCGCGAAGAACGACTTCACTTCGGACAGGATACGGTCGAAGGGCCGCGTCTTGTAGCCCGACGTCGAGGTGATCGTGTTGCCGTGCATGGGATCGCAGGACCAGACCACCGCCCGGCCTTCGCGCTTCACGGCGCGGATCATGTTCGGCAGATGCTCGCCGACCTTGTCGGAGCCGAAGCGGCCGATCAGCGTCAACCGGCCCGGCTCGTTGTCGGGGTTGAGCACGTCGATCAGCTTCAACAGCTCGTCGGGCTTCAGCGACGGGCCGCACTTCAGCCCGATCGGATTCTTGATGCCGCGGAAATATTCGATATGGCCGTGATCGAGCTGGCGGGTGCGGTCGCCGATCCAGATCATGTGGCCGCTCGTCGCGTACCAGTCCCCGGTGGTGGAATCGACGCGGGTCAGGGCCTGCTCGTAGCCGAGCAGCAGCGCCTCGTGGCTAGTGTAGAAATCGGTAGCGCGCAGCTCGGGATGGGCCTCGAGATCGAGGCCGCAGGCGCGCATGAAATTGAGCGCGTCGGAGATGCGGTCGGCCAATTCCTTGTAGCGGCGCGACTGCGGGCTATCCTTGAGGAAGCCGAGCATCCACTGGTGCACGCTGCCGAGATTGGCGTAGCCGCCGGTCGCGAACGCACGGAGCAGGTTCAGCGTCGCGGCCGATTGGCGATAGGCCATCAGCTGGCGCTGCGGATCGGGGACGCGCGCTTCCTTGGTGAAGGCGATGTCGTTGACAATGTCGCCGCGATAGCTCGGCAGCTCGACGCCATCAACCTTCTCGGTCAGCGACGACCGCGGCTTGGCGAACTGCCCGGCGATGCGGCCGACCTTCACCACAGGCACCGCGCCGGCATAGGTCAGCACCACCGCCATCTGCAGCAGCACGCGGAAGAAATCGCGGATGTTGTTGGCGCCGTGCTCGGCAAAGCTCTCGGCGCAGTCGCCGCCCTGGAGCAGGAAGGCCTCGCCGGCGGCAACGCGCCCCAGCGCCTTCTTCAGATTGCGCGCCTCGCCCGCGAACACCAGCGGCGGAAAAGTCGCAAGCTGCGCCTCGACGTCGGCCAGGGCCTTGGCGTCGGGATAGTCCGGCACCTGTAGCACCGGCTTGCTGCGCCAGGACTCGGGCGTCCACCGCTCGGACATCGCAATCTCTCCGTGAAGCAAAAAGCACAACCTGATCTAGGGGTTGCGAGGGCCGCCTTATACACAGGCTCGCTCCGCCCCGCCAGTTGTAAATCCGTTTTGCATCGCAAACCCTTGCGGGGAAAGCCAAATTCGCATTTGCTGGGAAAGCTAGAGGAAACTGGCAGGATACCTTCTGCCCATGGACGCAGCTTTGGACGACGTTTTCATCGACGAGATCAGCTTCCCGGCGACCGACGGGTATGGGCTCACCGGCACCCTGTTCCTGCCGCGGGGCGCCAAGCGCCATGCCGTGCTGATCAACTCGGCGACCGCCGTGCCGCGGAAAATCTATCGCGGCTTTGCCTCCTATCTCGCCCATCGCGGCTGCGCGGTGCTCACTTACGACTACCGCGGCATCGGCGATTCCCGGCTGCCGGCGATGGTCGGCTACAACCGGCCGAAATCGCTGGTCGGCTTCAAGGCCTCGATGTCGGACTGGGCCGCGCTCGACGTCACCGCCGCGGTGCGCTGGATGCGCGAGCGGTACAATACGCTGCCGCTCGCCTATATCGGTCATTCCTTCGGCGGTCAGGCGCTCGGGCTGATCGCGAACAATACCGACATCTCGCGCGCGGCCTTCGTGGCCTCGCAGGCCGCGACCTGGCGGCTGATGACCTCACCCGAGAAGTACCGCGTCTTCGCCTTCATGAATTTTGTCGGCGTGCCGCTCACCCACGCGCTCGGCTATGCGCCGGGCTGGGCCGGAATCGGCGAGGATTTGCCCAAGGGCGTCTTCCTGCAATGGGCCGAGTGGGTCTCGAGCCCCCGCTATCTCTTCGATTCCAAGCTGCCGGCGCTGGAGAACTTTGCAAAGTTCAGGGGCGAGCTGCGCGCGCTGTGCTTTTCCGACGATCCCTGGGCGACACGGCCGGCGGTCGAGTTGCTGGCGAGCGGCTTCACTACGATCAAGCCGGAGGTGTTGACCGTGAAGCCCTCCGAGGTCGGCGCCAAGGAAGTAGGCCATTTCGGCTTCTTCCGCCTCGAACACCGCGACACGCTGTGGCGCGGCGTCGCGGAATGGGTCCAGGGGGAGTGAGACACGCCTTCGCGTCCTCGCGGCTTTTCTCGCCCAAGCTTTTTGGCAATGAGGGTTGTCCCACCCCTGGCATGTTTTGCCCGTCGGGCAACGCAAGGACTTGTAGATCGTGCCCGGCAGCGGCTCGGGTTTCCACGCAGACGCTGAAAGGCGTGCGACTCCCGCGCAGCCGCCTTTGCCGACGCGCAAGCGGCCAAGCAGGAGGTCGCGGCCCGCCGGCGTAGGCATGAATCAGGACGTGTACTCATAAATGTCGGCTCGCCACCGTAAAGCGGAAGTCACCACCTTGAGCGTGATCTACTGCTCGTGACCCAAGGCGGACGTCGGAGGGAATGCGGCCTCAATGAGGTTGCTTGGCCGGCCAAGGCACAAGCCCTTCGGCCGTCAGAGCAGCAGCAACGGCAGGGCGAGATCCTACTCGCTGGCGATGCGCAAGTACCGAGCTGTACGGCGATAGATCGAAATCCACCCAGCTTGCCCAGTTCGATATGACGAAGAAGTGCGCATCTGCCACCGAATAGTCACCTCCCATCAGATATTCGTTCAATGAAAGATGACCATCGAGATAGGTGAAGCGCGCTCTGAGACGCGCGCGAAATACAGCTCTGCCTTGCTCGGGCACGCCCTCATAGAACAGCGGCGAGAAGCCACCCTTGTGCATCTCGCTTGCGAAGAAATTGAGCCACGCTTGAAGTTTCACGCGCTCGATCGTGCCGTTTGGCGGAGCAAGCTTCTTTCCGGGAACGAGATCGGCCACGTATTGAACAATCGCAGCTCCTTCCGTGAGCAACGTCCCATCGTCAAGCAAGAGAGCGGGTACGTAGCCTAGAGGGTTCACGGTCCTGTAATCGCCACCTCCCGAGATGGCCTTGGTGTGCTCGTCGATCCTGATGGGCTCGAAGGGGACTGCCGCTTCGTGAAGAACGATGTGCGGCAGTAGGGAGGACGAGCCGGGAGCGAAAAACAACTTCATGAGACTGCTACCAGCGCAAGCAGGGACAGATCGAACGACATCGTACTACGTTTCGACCATAGAAATGACGTTTGAAATGGCCCTGCGGGGCCATGTCGCTGGCTAACGGGGTTGGGTTACCGCTTAGCAGGAGTGCACACCCCATCAATCGCGGCGCTGCAGTGGCATACAAGGACCTCGATCGCCGGGCACGCTTACTCTTACCTTCGTCCTCAAATCGGGTACACTCGCCAAACCAAGGATGCGGGACGGCATGGACACCCCATCGACCATGAGGCGTTTGGCCGCGATCCTGGCAGCCGATGTTGCCGGGTACAGCCGCCTAATGTCGGCCGATGAGGAAGGCACGTTGAGGACTTTAGAGTCCTGCCGTCGTGCAATATCTGAGCTGGTATCTGAACATGCTGGACGGATTTTCGGCGGCGCCGGCGACAGCGTGATTGCGGAGTTCAGCAGTTCCGTCCAGGCAGTTCGCGCCGCAGTGGCAATTCAGCGCGCTCTTAGCCGCCACAACGCCGACCTTCCCGATGACAAGAAGATGGAGTTTCGCATTGGGGTCAATGTTGGTGACCTAATAGTTGAAGGCGATAATTTGTTCGGCGACGGAGTAAATATTGCCGCCCGATTAGAAGGAGTTGCCGATCCTGGTGGCATCTGCATTTCGGACGTGGTGCGCGATCAGATCGAGGGCAAGCTCAATTTTCCACTCATGTCACTCGGAAAACGATCGTTAAAGAACATTAGTCGGCCGGTTTCGGTGTACGCCGTGGATTGGCGGCTTCAGCATCCGGCAGCTACCGGCGTGTTGGGCGGTGACCTCTCGCTGCCGGATAAGCCCTCCATCGCGGTGCTCCCGTTCTCAAACATGAGTGGAGATCCCGAGCAGGAATATTTTGCGGACGGCATCACGGAGGACATTATTACCGCCCTGTCGCACCACCGATGGTTCTTCGTCATCGCTCGAAACTCAACGTTCGTCTACAAAGCTCGAGCCGTCGACGTGAAGCAGGTCGCTCGCGAGCTTGGCGTACGGTACATCCTCGAAGGAAGCGTACGAAGAGCCGGTCAGCGCGTGCGGATTACGGGCCAGCTGATCAAGGCGGAAACCGGAAACCATCTATGGGCCGAGCGGTTCGATCGCGACATGGCCGACATATTTGCTATCCAGGACGAGATCACCCAGAGCGTGGTCGGCGCGATCGAGCCCGAGATGTTGCTGATCGAAGGCAGACGAGCCTTTCGCAAGCCCGTCACCAATCTTGATGCATTCGACTGCTGCATGCGGGCCATGGGGCATTTTTCGCAAATAACTCCGGCGAACCAGGACCAGGCAGTCGTTTTGTTGCGACAGGCGATCAGCCTTGATCCGGCTCTCGCCCAGGCACACATGGCACTGGCGCGCACGCTGAACAGCCGGATTTGGCACGGCTGGACCAGGGATATCGCAAACGAGGCATCTGAGGCTCATGCGGCTGCGGCGCGCTCGGTTGCGCTTGATGACCGCGATCCTTACTGCCACTATGCGTTGTGCTGGACGAGTTTGGTAATGCGAATGCACGCACAAGCGCTTGCGGAGGCGCAGCGTTCGATCGACCTCAACCCGAACTTTGCACTCGGCTTTTTGAGTCTCGGTTTAGTTCGGGTCTATATCGGGCACTTCAGGGAAGCGCTCGACGCTCTGCTACGCTGTCTCCGGCTGAACCCGAACGATCCCCAGGCGGGTGCCTTTTTCAGCTTCGTCGGACTAGCACACTATCATCAGGAGAACTATGAGGAGGCTGGCCATTATGGTCAGCTTGCGATCCGCACGCGCCCCCATTATCTCGGTCTCAGAATTCTGCTGGCGAGCCTGGGCCAACTTGGACGAATTGAGGAAGCTCGGCCGTTACTGCATGATTTGATCGCCCGGCCGGCGGATCCGCAACAGCTGTTCGATGCCACTACCCCGTATCTCGAGACGAAATACCGGAAGCACCTCGCAGATGGGTTGCGTCGCGCAGGCGTGACGAGTCTGCAGTGACAGCTTCGTGGAATGGCGGCCCAGCTTCCATTGGCCCAACCGCAACGGTCCTGCCAGCGGAGAAGCGGTGCCTCAAAAGCGACCGGTTTTCAGCGCTCTCGGCAGGTCCCGTTATGGCCGTGACTGCCATTCGCCCGGATAGCCGCAATGTCGGCTTCCGGGCAGGTGAGCCGAACAGCATAGCGCTGCGCTGCCATGGGCGGCCGCATAGCGTTACCAAGGATTAATTTCTTCGACAGGAGACGGAAAGAATCGATCTTCCAAGATGGGCTTAGCTGAGGAGATCGAGTCATCGCCATGCGCCACAGCTCAGTCCTGCACGCTGTTACCGCAGCCGGTCTGTTCCTGGGATCCAGCCTCATCTCAGGTGCATCCGCCGAGACCGCCGGCCACGCCTTGGCTATCTCCGTCGACGATTTCAAATATAGAGACACGTCGAACGAGCCCGCCGATCAGACGGCCGTTCATGAAAAGCGATTGCGGGCCTTCATGACCGCGCTGCGGGACGATGTCACGGCGGACCACCGTTTTGAGCTTGTGCCGTCCTCCTGCTCTTCAAATTGTCCGACCGATGAACCGACGTTGCGCGATCGGCTGCGCGCGGCGTCACAGGACGGCGCGCGGATCCTGATCATCGGCGGCTTTCATAAGATGAGCACGCTGGTGCAGTTTGCGCAGATTGTTGCTATCGATACAGAATCCCAGCGCATCGTGTTTAGGAAATACTTCCAGTTCCGCGGCGACAACGACGAGGCATGGCAGCGGGCGGAGCGCTTTATATCGGAGGAGGTCCGCGACCGGCTGCTTGAAAGCAGATCGCAGCAATAGACTACGCGACGCATGTGCATGGCGCCGTCAGCCCGCTTATGGCCCCATAGCCGACCTCCTGCGGCGCTCGGGCCGACGTCCGCAACTGGGCCCATCTGCGACCTCGGAGGCCATCCGCTCCTCGGCTGATGCTGCCGGTAAGCCGGGCGTCAGGCGGACAGCCGATTAGCGAGGCCAGGCCCTAACGGATGATCGTCGTCAGCGACGAATAACGCTTATTCGGCTTGACCTCGCCGGCCGAGAACTGCGCGAACGCTTCGCTGACGCGGACCGCTGGCGGCGTGTCGGTCCCAAACCGAAACTCCTTCGGCCGCGGCGCGTAGAAGCTGGCGTGGTAATAGGCGTCGTCGAAGCGCGCCTCGCCGACCCCGAACAATGCGTCACAGACCAGCAGGAGCGCGTAGACTCCCGCGACTGCTGCGACGACCTCCCTGAGAACTGACATGCCCATAGCCCTGCCCTTTTGCAGGCAGGATGCAGATCGGTTCCAAAGGCCTGGTTTAAGGCGTCGGGCTTCTTGTCGGCAGGGTTTGCCGCCGCTGAACCGATTGCAGACAAGTTTATCGATCTCGAAAAAGAGCCCGCCGGATCGGACGATCAGGCGGGCCCAGGATCGGCCGCTCGGGAGGTCTCAGGCGGCCAGGTTCGTCAGTCGTGGCCGGCCTCCGTGCGGTGGCCGCTCTCGCTGAGGCGGTCGACCCAGGCGATGCCGATCGCAGAGATGATGAAGGTCAGGTGGATCAGCACCTGCCACATCACGCCGGTCTCGGTGAAGTTGCTGCGCGTGGTGCCGAGATTGCCGGCTTCGATGAAGGTCCTGAGCAGCGAGATCGAGGAAATGCCGATGATCGCCATCGCGAGCTTGATCTTGAGCACGCTGGCATTGACGTGACTGAGCCATTCCGGCTCGTCGGGATGCCCGCTCAGGTTCAGGCGGGAGACGAAGGTCTCGTAGCCGCCGACGATCACCATCACCAGCAGGTTCGAGATCATGACCACGTCGATCAGCCCGAGCACGACCAGCATGATCTGCTGCTCGCTGGCGTCGAACGAGTGCGCAACCAGGTGCCAGAGCTCCTTCAGGAACAGCAGCACATAGACGGCCTGCGCGACGATGAGGCCGATATAGAGCGGCAATTGCAGCCAGCGCGAGCCGAAGATCAGTTTCGGAAACAGGCCGATCGGTGGCTGCGGCGCGGTCGGCGCCGAAGGTGCTGTGGATTCAGACGTCATTGATCACTCCGGATTGCAGACAGGCATGCGCGCGTCAGAGACTCGCGATGACGGGTGCGAGCTCGAGCGAGCCCCGATAGATCATCTCGAACGCGACGTAGATGATGATGGCGAGGCCGACATAGGCGATCCAGCGTTGCTTCTGGAGCACGCGGCCGAGCAGATCGGCGGCGACGCCCATCATCGCGACCGACAGCAACAGGCCGAAGGCGAGGATGTAGGGATGCTCGCGCGCGGCGCCCGCGACCGCGAGCACGTTGTCGAGCGACATCGAGACGTCCGCGGCAACGATCTGCACCGCAGCCTGGCCGAAGGTCTTTCGCTGCGCCGGCGCAGCATCCGCGCCGGCGCCACGGCTGAACGCGAGTTGCCTCGCATGCGACTGCTCGCGCAGTTCGCGCCACATCTTCCAGCACACCCAGAGCAGCAGCACGCCGCCGGCAAGCAGCAGGCCGATGACCTGCAGCAGCTGGGTCGCGACGCCGGCGAAGACGATGCGCAGTGCCGTGGCGGCAGCGATGCCGACGATGATGGCGCGGCGGCGCTGCTCGGCCGGCAGTCCCGCTGCGGCGAGGCCGATGACGACGGCGTTGTCGCCGGCGAGCACGAGGTCGATCAGGACGACTTGAAGCAGCGCGGTCAGCGCATCGGGCGTGATGAATTCAGTCATGATCGGTCATTCGGTGCAGACGGATCGAGCCAATGCGGCTTCTTCCGCTCGACCCAATCCAGGACCTTCGAACATGAGGAGCGCAGCGCAGGCACGTCCTCGGCAAGCAGCGCGAGACCGAGCGGCAGCATCCAGACGCCGAGAATCGGCAGGAAGGAAAGCACGCCGCCAACGATGAGCAGCGTGCCCGATGGGATTCTGACCCAGCGGTTCGACGGTTTGAGCAGATAGGTGACGGTGTCACCCATGCGCGGCGGCAGCCGATCGACGAGCTTGTCGAGGCGCGGGTCACCGCCGGCCATCTCGCTGGCGGGACCTGCGGCCTCATTGCTGCGCTCGTCCGATGCTGCGCTCATGCTTACTTCTCCGTGGCCAACTGCCGTTCGATGCGCCCCTGACCCGATGTGACCGGCTTGGCGCGCGGCAGCGCCAGTGTCAGCAAGCGCAACAATTTGATCGCCTGCACTTCATGGGGATGGACGTCTTCGTCGGCCGCTGCGACCCGCTCCGACAGTTCCATCATATGTGACGACAGCGGCATGTCCGAGACCGGTCGCAGCGTGTCAATCACGACATTGGCGAAATCCGGCTCCTCCAGCCGTTCGGCCAGTGCGTCGAACATTGCAGACAGCCGCTCGTCGTCGAGATGCGGCGCCAATCCGCGCTCCCTGATGAACCGGATCACCTCGTCGCGCTCGACCGGCGAGACCCGCCGGTCGGCCACGGCGACGAGCGCGCCGGCAATCACCAGCGCGGCCGCGGCCTGCTCGTTCAGGCTGGACGGCTCCGCGATCTCGATCTCAACAGGATTTGAATGCTTGGCGTCAGTCATCGTTGCTCCTCAATCTTTGCGAAATGGCCGCACGGAGCTGCGATGGGGACGATGAGGTCGGAGAGAACATTAGGGGCCCGACGATCGGCCAATCCATCGCATTCGCGCGGGACAGGTCATCCGACATCACGAGGTTGGCCGACATCGTCGGCGTCCTCGCCAGAGGGGCCCGGATTCTTGTTCGTGTCAGAGATAAAGATGCGCCTGTCGGAATCAATACGAGATGACTGCGACCAGCCGCCGCATCGGGTTCCATGTCTATGGGGAACGGCCGAGGCGAACGACGCTTTCCGAACCCGTCATCCTGAGGCGTGAGGGTTGCGATGCATTGGCATCGGAGGCCGAGCCTCGAAGGATGACGGGTTGGCAATCAACGGCCGCAACATCCCGATGTCAGCTTGCGCAGGAACGAACCGTCACGCGCTCACTCCTGACAATTGCTTCAACCGCCTTGCGTGCGAGATCGTCAAAGTCGGACGGTTGCAGATAACCCTGCGCATACGCTTCCTGCGTCAATCGCTCGATGCGTTTGTCTTCGCCGGTGGACCATTGCTTCGCGATGTAGTCCGCACCGGGCTTGCCAAAGGTCTCGGGATAACGTTCGGTCTCGTTCTGACGGCGCGTGTAATATCCGCTGACCGAGCTGATGAACTGCCTCCGCCCCTCACCTGCGCAGCGCGAGCCATAGGGACGCTCGAACGCCAGCGTCGCTTCGTGGCGCGTGCTCGCTCTCCCGTGGACGAAGATCGCTTCGTTGGAGCCATAACCCGGACCGTCGGTTGGCCTCGCAGGCTCGGCTGGCTTTTGCGGCGCAAATGCCCATGCGGCGACCTGATAGACGACGAGGGCCCAGAGGATGAACCAGGCGCGGTTCATCTCGCATTCGTCCCGCGTTGCTGCGGCAGGCACACCGGAGACGGATCGGACCACAGGCCGGGCCCGGCAAACTGGAGCACCGTGAGGCGGATCTCCTCCGGGAAATCCTCCTTGACGATTCCTTTTTGTTCGAACGCCTCGGCGAGCTGCGCCTTGACGCGAACGTCAAGGGGCGTCGAATATGCGGCGTTGGCCCGATCACGCTTCTCTTCGCTACACAACATTGCCAGCGCCGGATTTGGGCAGTCGAAAATCTTCATGTAGCCCCGCGCATAAGCCGACGTGGCCGCGATGAGGTTCGCCTTCATCGTCTTGTCACACGGCGACATCGTGTAGGCGGTGCCCGCCTGCAGCGCGTCCATGCGCAGCGCATCGAGCTGCGGATCCTTGTCACTTTGCAGGGTGTGCTTGGCTTCCCACGCCTTGCGCTCGTACGCCTTGGCGCTCTCGTCGCCGAATGAGGCCGTGAGTGTCGCCTTCAACTCACCGGTCGGTGAAGAGGAAGGGACGGTCATGGGAAAGCCACGCATCGCCCAGGAGACAGCGACGAAAGCGGTGACGAACGCCATGCATGTGAAAAGAACGAAGCGGCTCATGATGCGCACCCAAATTACAGGGCGCAACCTAGCCGTGTCGAGTTAACAGACGTACTAGTCTACGCGTTGCACCTCCGCAGGGTGAATGAACGTCTAAGGATGCCACGCGAAATGCGAGTCCTTCCGAAGAGGACGAACAGCTGCGGTCAGGAACTATCATGCAGGCCAATCAATTACTGCACATCACGGTATCTCCCGACAGGATACATCTCATGTGCCGCTGGATTGCATACCGGGGCGAGACGACGTCTTTCGAGCCCTATGTCACCGAGCCCGAGCATTCTCTGGTCGCGCAGAGCATCCGCTCGCTGCAATCGACGGCGGGCTCGAACGGCGACGGCTTTGGTCTCGGCTGGTACGGCGAGCATCCGGAACCCGGCCTCTATCGCGAGACGCGCCCGGCGTGGTCGGACGAAAATTTGCGCTATCTCTGCCGGCATTTGCGCTCGCATTTGTTCTTTGCGCATGTGCGCGCCGCCACCGGCACGGCGGTGACGCGGCAGAATTGCCATCCCTTTGCCTGCGGCCACTGGATGTTCATGCACAACGGATTCGTCGGAAGCTGGAACCGGCTGCGGCGCAAGGTCGAGGCGCTGATTCCCGATGCCTATTACCCTTCGCGGCTTGGCACGACCGACTCGGAAGCCGTGTTCCTGGCGATGATGGGCGCCGGCCTCGACAGCGATCCGCTTCAGGCGACGCGGCGTGTGCTGCATGCTCTCGTCGGCCTCGTCAATGAAGGCCACTTGCGCGAACGGCTGCGCTTCACCAGTGCGATCGCCAACGGCAAGGATCTCTACGCCTTCCGTGTTGCGGTCAACGACGCCGCGAACACACTCTATTTCCGTGAGGACGGCGGCGAGGTCATCGTCGTGTCCGAGCCGTTCGACAAGGAATCGGACTGGACCGAAGTGCCGCCCAATCACGCGCTGATCGCGCGTGCGTCCGAAAACGCGAAGATTGTTCCGTTCGACGCGACAATTTGCAGTGAGTGCGACGCGGAACCCGCTCCTGCCAGAAGGATTATCGCCCGGAGGTAATGCCTTTGCCGGGTGGCCTAATGACATTTGCTTCGGACGTTTTGAAATTGCTGCGCCTCGATTCCTCTCATGACAAGCAGCACCTCGTCATTCGCTCCGCCGGCGCCGGCGGCAAGGCGGCTGAATATTCGTTCGGCATCGAGGAGGAATATTTCCTGGCCGATCGACGTACGTTCGAGGTCGCGATCCAGACTCCCAACGAGCTGTTCGAATCGGCGAACTGGTCGACCGGCGGCCAGGCCATGCGCGAGATGCTGCAATCCCAGCTCGAGGTCGCCACCAACGTTCACCTCGACGTCAACGATGCCCGCGAAGAGCTTCGCTTCCTGCGTCGCGAAATCGCGAACGTCGCCGCGCAATATGGCTTCGTGATCATGGCCTGCGGCACGCATCCGACGGCAGTCTGGCGCATGTCGCAGCCGAGCCCGAAGCCGCGCTATGAGGAGATGATCGAGGATCTGCGCAGCGTCGGCCATCGCAACATGATGTGCGGCATGCATGTGCATGTTCAGTTGCCCGATCCCGAGAAGCGCATGGCGGTGATGCGGGCGATGCTGCCGCATCTGCCGCTGCTCATCGCGCTGTCGGCCTCCTCTCCGTTCTGGAATTCGCACAAGACCGGACTGAAGGGCTACCGGCTCGCCGCCTATTCCGAGCTGCCGCGCACCGGCCTGCCCGAGCTGTTCGAGGCCAAGCAGGATTACGACGAATATGTCGGCACCCTGCAGCGCTCCGGCGTGATACCCGACGAGAGCCACATCTGGTGGGCGATGCGTCCTTCGATGCGGCACCCGACGCTCGAGCTTCGTGCGCCCGACACCTGCACCTTCGTCGACGATGCCGTTGCCATCGCCTCGCTCTATCGCTGCCTGACGCGTCACCTCCATCTGCGGCCTCATCTGTCGAAAGAGGTCACGGCGGTCGAACGCGCAATCGCGGTGGAGAATAAATGGCGCGCCCAGCGCTACGGAACCGATTGCATCTTTGCCTCTCGAGACGGACCGGTCACGATCTCGGAGCTGCTCTCCCGGATCATCGACGACACCGCCGAGGACGCGGACCTACTGGGTTGCGCCGCCGAGATCGAGCATTGCCGCGTCATTGTGGACCGCGGCAGCTCGGCCGAATTCCAGCTTCGCGCCTATCGCGAAAGCGGCGACGACATCGCAGCGGTGTCACGATGGATCGCTACATCGACGATCTCGGGATCGAGCGCGCCGATCGGACGCAATACGCCAGCGCCGTCGTAGCGCCCGCGCAAGCTTCGCGAACGAGAACGTGATTTCTGAATTTGGTACGCCGTAGGGGAATGCATGACTGACATCGCCTGGTGCGCCGGTTGCGGCCACAGCCTGGTCCCGATCCTGTCCAAGAACGGTCGCGCGCGGCCAAGCTGCTTCTGGTGCGAGGGCGTCGACGTGCGCACTATGGAGATGGCAAAGTGGGCGGACAGCCCGGCCGGCAAGCCGGATCGGGCCGCGCCGCGCGCTCTTGATTAAGGCGCCCTCCGCCTCAAGCCCGTGCCACCAGGCGCGGACGGAACACGGACTCGGCGGTCGGGGCCCGAGCATCGACCGACTTTCGCGTCGGCCGGCGCCGCGGGATGAAGAAATTGTTCATGAGGATCGGCTCGTGATCGTCGAGCGCGACCCGCTCCTTCGCGAGCAGGCTCATGACCGAGCGCATCTTGATGACTTCCCGCGCCACGAAGCTGCAGTCCTCGCTGCGATTGATCTGCTCGTGCATGATCGCCTCGGCTTCGCGCATGCTGACGCGGAGCGCTCTGATGGTTCTGCGAATTTCGCTGATACGGTTGTCCATGACTGCCTCCATCTCGGTGGCAGCATAAGAACAAAACATGAACATTCTGTCAATCGCCGCCTGTGCGGTCGCGACATTATTGCTGATCCCAAGAGCGGCATCGCGCCGATCTGGCACCAGCGCCGCTGCACCTGCACTGGCGAGGCTTGCCGACAAATTGGACACCCCCGTCGCCGCCCTCGGAAGCACGCGCCCCCGACACGGCGTCTGACGATCAGAACAAGCCGTCGATCTAACGTCCCGTGCAACCACCGGATTTTTTCCTGAACGGGCACGCTTGCATCGCGGCGCCGGGGCTCGCTCGCTGCTTCACAAACCAACTGGCCCAGAATTCGCAATGACGTTGTCAGCGAAGCAACGGCGCAGAGCGGAGAACGTCATGAACGTGCATGCTGCGGGCGATCTCAAGACGACCGGCCTCACCCATCCGAATGGCGCGCCGCTCCGCCTCAGCACCCAGGACTTCGTCGCAATCGATCGCGACCGGAATGCGAAGTTCGAGGCGACGTATCGCCCGCAAGCGCTCTACAATCGCGCCAACGAAGGCTTTCACGCCAACAACGAAACCTTCCTGCTCCACGAAGTCGCGACGAACTTGCCGATCTATCGCCCCGACACCGGGCCCACCGACTTCCACCTGCATCTTCCACCCGGCGGCTTTCAGCTGGTGCTGGTCACCTCGGGCGCGTTCACCTTCGACTATGACGGGCGCTTCTACAATGTCGGCCCCGGCGCGGTGATGCTGCAAAGCGCGATCGTGCATCGCCAGCTCTTCTACACCTGGTCGGGCCTGTCGACCGAAGAGAACTTGAAGACGCCGCAGACGGTGGTGCCGGATCCGATCTCGATGGGCTATTCGGGCAAATTCCTCGAAGCCTTCATCACCGATCCCACCACCTTTCCGAATCCGACCATCGTGGGCCCCGATCAGATCGTTGAAGCTGAAACGCCGCGCGTGGCCTGGAGCCATCCGCTGCACGATCGCCCGGCCAATGCCGGCTTCTGGCTTCAGGATCCGCTGGCGCTGGATGCACTGTTCAAGCCGCTCGCGGATGGCTCGATCAAATCGCCGCTGCCGGTTTGCGTGCGCGATATCGGCATCGAGACACCGAGCGGCGAGCTCGTCACCGGCCACATCATCGCGACCGACCCGCGCGGCCAGTCGCTTCTGCCGAAGAGTACATCGGCATCCGTGGACGCCGCCTCGTTCGCCAAGGGTGAGGTCGTGATCTATCGCGTCATTCGCGGCACGGCTGAATTCAAGAACAAGGCCGGCGAGACATTCGAGCTTGCGTCAGGCGATGTGTTGACGGCCGGCAAGAGCTCGATCAGCCTCGTCGCGGTTGGCGAGAACACCCAGGTGCTCCGGCTCGGCCTTCTCAAGGGCATCGACAACCTTCGCAGCTGGACGCCGACGCAGCGCGACGAGATCGACGGTCTCGCCGGGCAGATCATCACGCGGAAGGACATTCGTCCGCTGCGCACCGAAGGTGAGCCGGTGGGGTATCTGTACGGTTAGGAGACGCCCTACTCCGCCGCCTGGCGGACGTGGCGCGCGGTCGGCGTGCGCATGGTGACGAGTTCCTCGGCCGCGGTCGGATGCAGCGCGATCGTCGCGTCGAAATCGGCCTTGGTCGCCTTCATCTTCACCGCGATCGCGACGGCTTGCGTGATCTCGGCGGCGGCATCGCCGACGATGTGGCAGCCGAGCACGCGATCGGTCGCACCGTCGACCACGAGCTTCATCAGCACGCGAGTGTCGCGGCCGGACATCGTCGCCTTGATCGGGCGGAACGTCGTCTTGTAGATGTCGACGTGGCTGAATTGCGCGCGCGCCTCGGTTTCCGTCAGACCAACCGTGCCGACCTCCGGCTGCGAGAACACCGCGGTCGGGATGTTGGCGTGATCGACCCTCACCTCGCGCTTGCCGAACACGGTATCGGCGAAGGCATGGCCCTCGCGGATCGCGACCGGCGTCAGGTTGAAGCGATGGGTGACGTCGCCGATCGCATAGATGCTGTCGACCGAGCTCCTGGAGAAATGGTCGACCGCGATGCCGCCGTTGTTCGGGTTGATGGCGACACCGGCCTTCTCCAGGCCGAGATTGGCCACCGCCGGATGGCGGCCGATCGCGAACATCACCTGGTCGGAAGCGAGGCTCGATCCGTTCGACAGATGCGTGGTGAACTCCTCGCCGTGGCGATCGACCTTCGCCACCGTGCAACCGGTGAGAATGGTGATGCCTTGCTTCTCCATCTCGGCTCGGACATGGGCGCGGACGTCCTCGTCGAAACCGCGAAGGATGTTGTCGCCGCGATAGATCACGGTGACGTCGGAGCCGAAGCCGGCGAAGATGCCGGCGAATTCCAGCGCGATATAGCCGCCGCCCTGGATCACGATCCGCTTCGGCAGCTTCTTGAGATGGAACGCCTCGTTGGAGGAGATCACGTGCTCGATGCCGGGAATCGCGGCGCCGTGGTTGGGCGCGCCGCCGGTGGCGATCAGGATGTATTTTGCGGTGATCTTGCGGTCGTTCTCGAGCAGACGGACGGCGTGCTTGTCTTCGATCACCGCGCGGCTCTTGACGATTTGCGCGCCCGACTTCTCGACATTGGCAGTGTAGGCCGCCTCCAGCCGCGCGATCTCCTTGTCCTTGTTGGCGATCAGCGTCGCCCAGTCGAAGCTGGCGGGCGGAACGGTCCAGCCGAAACCCGCGGCATCCTCGAGCTCATGACGGACATGCGAGCCGATCACGAACAGCTTCTTCGGCACGCAGCCGCGGATCACGCAGGTCCCGCCCATGCGGTACTCTTCCGCGATCATCACGCGGGCGCCGTGACCGGCCGCGATGCGGGCGGCACGCACGCCGCCCGAACCACCACCGATGACGAAGAGGTCGACGTCGAATTCAGCCATTGTCCACTCCGACCTCCTTCAAAGATTCCTGATCAGATAGTGTCTGTCAGATTTCCTTGCCACGCTTGCGCATCTCGGCGCGGAAGGCCCCCATCACGGTCTCGGAGAAGTTCTGGGCCCAGGAGTTCATGAAGGCCATGCTGAGCCCGATGGCGCGCGGCTCGGCGTCGATCAGCTTCTTGCCGAGCGGCGACTTGTAGAAGGTGACGAGATCCTTCAGCTCCTGCTCGGTGAACTCGCTGGCATAGATCTGCGCCATGCCTTCGCCGATCTCGTTCTGGCGGCCCTGGAGCTGCTGCGCCACGATCGGCGCGACCTCGTTGAGGTCCTTCTGATAGTTGAGGTTCTGCTGGGTCAGCGCGATCTTGGTCTTCTCGACGAGGCCGGGCACGGCGCCGGCATACATCGCATTGGCGTTCTTGATCTGCAAAATTTCCCTGGCTGCCGCAATCGCCGCGGGCGAGGCCTTCGGCTGGGCCGGCGCGGCGCCAGCCTTTGGCTGGGCGGGCTGCTGCGCCACGACCGGGGCGGCCGTAAGGGCCAATCCCACGACGAGCGTCGCGGCCGGCAAGAACTTCAAAACGCTCTTCATTCCTAGTCTCCTTTCGGCTTGCGCCGTTCAATCACGCGAATTCCCTCAGCCCCCGCCAGAACGGCAGAGCTGGCCAAGCCGATGAACAATCCATGCTCGACCACGCCGGGGATCGCGCTCAACGCCGTGGCGAGGCTGGCAGGATCCTCGATCCGTCCGAGCTGGGCATCGACGATCCAGTGGCCGCCGTCGGTGACGAAAACGTGGCCGTCCTTGGCCTTGCGGACCGCCATTTGCCCGGAAACGCCGCATTCGGCAAATGCCTTCTCGATCGCGCGGCGCGTCGCGCCGAGGCCGAACGGAATGACCTCGACCGGCAGCGGAAATTTGCCCAGCGTCGGCACCCATTTGGTGTCATCGGCAATCACGATCATGCGATCCGAGGCCGCCGCCACGATCTTCTCGCGCAGCAGCGCGCCGCCGCCGCCCTTGATCAGGTTGAGCGCGGGATCGATCTCGTCGGCGCCGTCGACGGTGATGTCGAGATGGTCGATCTCGTCGAGCGTCGTGAGTGGGACCCCGCAACGCGCCGCGTCGAGGCGCGTCGCCTCGGAGGTCGGCACGCCGATCACCTTCAGCCCGGCGGCGACGCGCTCGCCGAGCAGCTCGACGAAATGCTTTGCGGTCGAGCCGGTGCCGAGCCCGAGCTGCATGCCGTCCCTGACATCCTCGAGCGCGCGAGCAGCAGCCTGTCGCTTCAACTGGTCCATATTCACGTTTGCGCCCACCTATGAAGTCTCGAACGTGCCGCCGATCATGGCCGCTTTCGGCGGCCTATGTAGCCTCGTTTTCCGCGCGGGAACAGGCCTATAAGGTGATCTTATGGGCCTGCCCCTTGCGTGGACACGAGCGGGCCGGTAGCGCTTGATCATGAACTCCCCTCACACCATCGTCTTCGATCTCGACGGCACGCTTGTGGATACGGCGCCCGACCTGATCACCGCGCTGAACTACGTGCTCGACCGCGAAGGGCTGCCGCCGGTGCCGATGGCCTCGGCCCGCAACATGATCGGCGCCGGCGCCCGCAAGCTGATCGAGCGGGGGCTGGAAGCGGAGGGTCGCACCGTCACCCCCGCCGACATGGACCGGATGACCGCCGATTTCATCGGCTATTATGCCGATCATATCGCCGTCGAATCCCGGCCCTTCGAGGGGCTCGAGGCCGCGCTCGACCAGTTTTCGGCGCAAGGCCACCGCCTCGCGGTCTGCACCAACAAGCTGGAATGGCTGTCGAAGCGGCTGCTGGACGAGCTCGACCTCAGCCGCCGCTTCGCGGCGATCTGCGGCGCCGACACCTTTGGCGTCCAAAAGCCGGATCCGACCATCTTCCGCGAGACCGTGGCGCGGGCCGGCGGAGCGGTCAAAGCCAGCATCATGGTCGGCGACGCCGGAACCGATGTCGGGGTGGCCCGCCGGGCCGGAGTACCCGTGATCGGGGTCAGCTTCGGCTACACGGATGTGCCGATTGCCGAGCTGAAACCGGACCGGCTGATCCATCACATGCGCGACCTGCCGGCCGCCGCCAGCAGCCTGATGACCGTATAACGCCAGCAAGCTCCTGGAATCGCGTTATTATTCCGCGATAGCCTCGCATTAACCATTCATTAACTATGCGCCGCCCGCCGGTTGCCTGCCCCCAACGACGCTCCTAAGGTCCGCGCGGGGCTTGTGTGGCGGTTCGTCGCAGTTGAAGTGGATGGGTCATGCGTCGTGTCATCGCGGTTGCGTTAGCGGGAGCGGGTCTGTTGGGGGCGGCAGGTCTTGGGGGTTGCTCCTCGATGTCCTGGGACATGTTCAAATCGGCCCCGCCGACCGTCCAGGTCCGGCTCGAATCCAATCCCCCGGGTGCGGACGCCACGACCTCGATGGGTCCGGGCTGCAAGACCCCCTGCTCCGTCTCGGTTCCCGCCCCCGAGGCCCCCTTCACGGTCGCTTTCGCGCTACCGAAGCACCAGCCGGCAAGCGTCCCGGTGAACGTGATCAAAAATCCCGGGGATTTCACCACCCCGGCGTCGGTGACCACGGACCCGAATCCGGTCTTTGCGGAACTCCAGCCGGCGACGCCGCCCAAGCCGGTTCGCAAGCCGCACCGGCCCAGGAAGCCCAAACCGGCCGCAGCCGCGCCTGCAGTGGCACCGGCAGAGGCGGCGCCGGCCGCGGCCTCACCGTTCCCCAATCCGAACGCCGGCAAGCGGTGATCTACGTATACCACCCGATTGTCCTCGTCGCGTCCGATGCTTAGATTGCGTCCCGAGCACCGCTGAAGCCAGGGTGCGCCCATTGCCGTAGTGACAAGGCCTCTCGCATGAACGGATCCGCCGCGCTGTCGACCCCGATGACCGACCCGTTCGGGCGGACCATCAGCTATTTGCGCGTGTCCGTCACCGACCGCTGCGACCTGCGCTGCTTCTACTGCATGTCCGAGGACATGACGTTCCTGCCCAAGGCGAACCTGTTGACGCTGGAGGAACTCGACCGGCTCTGCTCGGCCTTCATCGCCAAGGGCGTCAAGAAGTTGCGGCTCACGGGCGGCGAGCCGCTGGTCCGGCGCAACGTGATGTCGCTGGTGCGCTCGCTGTCGCGGCATCTTTCGAGCGGCGCTCTGAACGAGCTGACGCTGACCACAAACGGCACCCAGCTGGCGAAGCACGCGAGCGAGCTCGCCGATTGCGGCGTCCGCCGCATCAACGTCTCGCTCGACACGCTCGATCCCAGGAAGTTTCGCGACATCACCCGCTGGGGCGAGATCGACAAGGTACTGGAAGGCATCGAGGCGGCACGCGCCGCAGGACTTGCCGTCAAGATCAACGCGGTGGCGCTGAAGAACCTCAATGAGGACGAGCTTCCCGAGCTGATGCGCTGGGCCCACGGCAAGGGCATGGGCCTGACGCTGATCGAGGTCATGCCGATGGGCGAGATCGGCTCGGGCCGCATCGACCAATATCTGCCGCTCTCGCTGGTGCGCGCACGCCTCGCCCAGCAATTCACGCTGACGGACCTCGCCGAGAGCACCGGTGGACCGGCCCGCTATGTCAGCGTCGCCGAGACCGGCGGCAAGCTCGGCTTTATCACGCCGATGACGCACAATTTCTGCGAATCCTGCAACCGGGTTCGGATTACCTGCACGGGAACGCTGCACACCTGCCTCGGCCACGAGGACGCCTCGGATTTGCGCAAACCTCTACGTGCATCTGATGACGACCTGCTGCTTGCGGATGCGATCGACCGCGCCATCGGCCTGAAGCCGAAGGGCCATGATTTCATCATCGACCGCCGCCACGACCGTCCCAGCGTCTCCAGGCATATGAGCGTCACCGGTGGCTGACACCGGCGGACTACGGCCTTATTCCCCTTAACTATCAACAAACTTCCGATTGACTGGCGGCACGCCCGCTGATTTGGTGCGGCTGCCTCATGCCTGCGCGGCGAGACAAGCCACGCGCCCGCTCGGCGCAGTCAAGACGGCCGGGGCACAATCGGGGGAGGACCTATCGTTGCAAGCGCTCTTGAAGCTGAGCCAAGGGATTGACGCGTTCACGCGCTGGACGGGCAAACGCCTGGCGTGGCTGATCGTGGCCGCCGTCATCATCTCGGCGGTCAATGCGATCGTCCGCAAGACCTTCGACACGTCCTCCAATTCGTGGCTCGAGCTGCAATGGGTGCTGTTCAGCATCGTGTTCCTGCTCTGCTCGCCCTGGACGCTGCTCGACAACGAGCACATCCGCATCGACATCGTGAACAACGCGCTGCCGAAGACGGTCCGCAGCATGATCGACGTGATCGGTCACCTGTTCTTCCTCATCCCGCTGTGCATCGTCATGGTCATCACCGGCGTGCCGTTCTTCCAGCGCTCGTTCCACATCAACGAGCAATCCGGCAATGCCGGCGGCCTGCCGCAATGGCCCGCCAAAGCCCTGATCATGATCGGGTTCGCTTTCCTGCTCGTTCAAGGCATCTCCGAGCTGATCAAGCGGATTGCGGTAATGCGCGGAATGATACCGGACCCGCATGAATCCCAGGTGTCCGCGCTGGAAGCGGAAGTCGAGCATCTCGTCGAAGCGATCGAGAAGAAGTAGCTGTTGGCGACGGTGTAGGGGAAATCATGACCGCTTTTATCATCGCCAATATGGCGCCCATCATGTTCGCGTCGCTGGTCGTCGTGCTGTTGCTCGGCTATCCCGCGGCATTCTCGCTCGGCGCCGTCGGCCTGTTCTACGCCATCATCGGCGTCGAACTCGGCCAATTCCACCCCGACTTCCTCCAGGCGCTTCCGGAGCGGGTCTACGGCGTGATGAACAACGACACGCTGCTCGCCATTCCCTTCTTCACCTTCATGGGACTGGTGCTGGAGCGGTCGGGCATGGCCGAGGACCTGCTCGACACCATCGGCCAATTGTTCGGCACCATCCGCGGCGGCCTCGCCTATGCCGTGATCTTCGTCGGCGCGCTGCTGGCCGCGACGACGGGTGTGGTCGCCGCGTCCGTGATCTCGATGGGCCTGATCTCGCTGCCGATCATGCTGCGCTATGGCTATGACCGCCGCGTGGCAAGCGGCGTCATCGCCGCATCCGGTACGCTCGCGCAGATCATTCCGCCTTCGCTCGTCCTGATCGTGATGGCCGACCAGCTCGGCAAGTCGGTCGGCGACATGTACGAGGGCGCCTTCATTCCGGGCCTCGTGCTCGCCGGCCTCTATGCCGGCTACGCCTTCCTCGTCAGCATGATCTTCCCGAAGGCGACGCCGGGCCTGCCGAAGGAGGCGATCGGCTTCCGCGAAGACAGCGGCAGCCGCGGCCTCGGTTCGCTCGGCGTGCTGTTCCTCGCGAGCGGCGTATTTGGCTGGTTCATGATGCGCAATTCGGAGACGCATGGCGCCGATTACGTCGTGCTCAGCATGTTCTATGGCATCGTCTTCGCCTTCGCCATGGCCGTCGTGAACTGGATCATCGACAAGCTCACCGGCTTCCGTTTCCTGTCGAAGATGGCGCAGCAGACGACCTTCGTCATGGTGCCGCCGCTGTTCCTGATCTTCCTGGTGCTCGGCACGATCTTCATCGGCATCGCGACCCCGACCGAAGGCGGCGCGATGGGTGCCACCGGCGCCCTCATCCTCGGCGCCGCGAAGCGGCGGCTGAGCTGGGACCTGATCAGGCAGGCCACGGAATCGACGGCCAAGCTGTCGGCTTTCGTCGTGTTCATCCTGGTCGGCGCCCGCGTGTTCTCGCTCACCTTCTACGGCGTCAACGGCCACGTCTGGGTCGAGCACCTGCTCACCTCGCTGCCCGGCGGCCAGGTCGGCTTCCTGGTCTTCGTCAACGCGTTCGTGTTCGTGCTGGCCTTCTTCCTCGACTTCTTCGAGCTGGCCTTCATCGTGATCCCGCTGCTCGGACCTGCCGCCGAGCACCTCGGCATCGACCTGATCTGGTTCGGCGTCATTCTCGGCGTCAACATGCAGACCTCGTTCATGCATCCGCCGTTCGGCTTCGCCTTGTTCTATCTCCGCTCGGTCGCACCGAAGGAGCGCTACACCGATCGCGTCACCGGCAAGCGGATGGACCCCGTCACCACGGGCCAGATCTATTGGGGCGCGGTGCCTTTCGTGGTCATCCAGGTCATCATGGTCGGTCTGGTGATCGCGTTCCCCGCGATGGTCATGCACTACAAGGGCGTGCAATCGACCATCGATCCCAACACGATCAAGATCGAGGTGCCGCAGATCGAGCTGCCGCCGCTGGATCTCGGACCGCCGCAGAAATAGCGAGGACAACACCCGCCGTCGTGCTCCGCGCAAGTGGCGCACGACGCGCGACGGCGCGCGTGACAAGCACCGGAAACGCAGGCATACCGGGCCATCCTCAGCCCTAAGGATGCCCGCTCATGCCCCGATCGCACCGTGCTCTGTCGCTCGTTGGCCGGTTGATCGCCTCACTCTGGCTGACATGCGCCGCAGCGATGGTGCAGGCCGAGCCGGTCGCCGATGTCCACATGCTGGCGCAAAAGGAGCAGCAGCCGTTGCTCGACACGCTGCGCGATCTCGTCAGCATCGAATCCGGCAGCAAGGACATCGAAGGCCTGAACCAGATCGCCGAGCGCGTTGCCGGTCAGCTCAAGCAGCTCGGCGGCACGGTGGAGATCCTGCAGCCCACCGACGTCTATCGGCTCGACGACAGCCCCGAGAAGATCGGACCCGCCGTGCACGCCGTGTTCAAGGGCGCGGGAACCAAGAAGATCATGCTGATCGCCCACATGGACACGGTGTACCTGAAGGGCATGCTGAAGGACCAGCCGTTCCGCATCGACGGCGACAAGGCCTACGGCCTCGGCATCGCCGACGACAAGCAGGGCGTCGCGCTCATTCTCCACACCGTGGCGTTGCTGCAGAAATTGAACTTTAGGGATTACGGCACGCTCACGGTGCTCACGAACGGCGACGAGGAGATCTCCTCGCCCGGCTGGCGCAGCACCATCACCCGCCTCGCCTCGGATCAGGACGCGGTGTTCTCGTTCGAAGGCGGCGGCACTGACGGCACGCTGCGCCTCGCCACCAGCGGCATCGGCTCGGCCTATCTCACCGTGCAGGGCAAGTCGTCACATGCCGGCGCCAGGCCCGAGGGCGGCGTGAATGCGCTGTACGAGCTCTCGCACCAGGTGCTGCAGATGAAAGATCTGTCCAAGCCCGAGCGGGGCCTGAAGCTGAACTGGACGGTCTCCCAATCCGGCACCAACCGCAACGTGATTCCTGCGAACGCCACGGCCCAGGCCGATGCGCGCGCGCTCAAGGTGTCCGATTTCGACGGGTTGGAGAAGGAGCTGCAGGACAAGATCAAGAATCGCCTGCTGCCCGGCTCCAAGGTCGACCTGAAGTTCGAGGTGCGGCGCCCGCCGCTCGAAGCCAACGAGGCCTCGCGCCGCGTGGCGGCCTACGGCAAGACGATCTATGGAGAGATCGGACTATCCCTCAAGGTCGACGAGAAGGCGACCGGCGGCGGCACCGACGCCGCGTTTGCCGCGCTCAAGACCAGCGGAGCCGTGGTCGAAGGCATGGGCCTGTCGGGCTTCGGTGCACACTCCAACGATGCGGAATATGTGCAGCTGGGCAGCATCGTGCCGCGGCTCTATCTGGCGACGCGCATGATCATGGACCTGTCGAGCGGCAAGCTGAAGTAGCGGCGCCCTCGCCGGGTTCGGCAGTCAGCCTTTGACCAAAGACGAAGCTCTCTCGTTGGAAGCCGGAAGCGGCTCATAAATCGTCTTCGAAACGACGTCCGGCGTACGCGATGGTGACGATCTCAACCTCCGTCTTCAGGACGCGGAATGCAATCGTCACGCGCCGCTCGAATCCGACGGTACGCAGGCCCGGAAGAAGATCGTCGCGGCTGGTGCCACGTTTGGGAAAGGTGGCGAGAGCCATGCATGCCTCCTCGAGACGGTCGATATAGCCGCCTGCGATTCGATAGCCGGCACGTTCTGCGATGTACTCGTAAAGGCCGACCAAATCGGCCTCCGCCTCCGGTCGGAATACGACCTTAAGCGCCACGCTTGGCGGCTTTCGCATTCCTCGCGTGGCGCGTTCGCAAACGCTTGAAAACATCCGTCGCCGCAACGCTCGGGCGCGGATCCTGGATCGAAGCCCGAACCTTGGCGGCTAGATATTCGTCAAGCGCGGCATCCTGCCGATCGAGGGCGCGAAGGGCCGAGCGGATGACTTCGCTGGCGGAGGCGTATTCGCCCGATTTCAGGCGGGCTTCCAGGCTCGCAAGCTGCGGGCCGAGGGTCACGGTAATCGGCTTGCTGGTACGCATGCTGTCCCCTTTCACCGCCCTTATAGCACATGATATGACACTGTCATACACCTGAGGTGCCATACGGCGCCTTCCTCCCTGCTCCGTTGCCCAGCCTTAAGGAGGGAGAGCGTGCAGTGTCAGTGCCGCGCGAGTTCCTCCCCGACCTCTACCTTGTCCGCCGGCCGAAAACGCAGCGTGAACTCGGCCCCGCCCCCCGGAAGATTCTCCACCGCGACCGTCGCCGCGTGATCGTCCGCCACCGCGCGCACGATCGAGAGCCCCAATCCAGCACCATCGCTGCGGCGGCGGTCGGCGCGCCAGAAGCGCTGGAAGATCAGCTCGCGCTCGGCCTCGGCGATCCCCGGGCCGGAATCGCGCACGCGCACCGAACCGTCCTCGCCCACCTCGACGTCGACTGTGGTGTCCTTTGCCGTGAACTTGATGGCGTTTTCGGCGAGGTTGAAGATCGCGCGCTGCAGCATCTCCGCATTGCCGTGGATCAGCACCGGCGCGTCGGCGCCCTTCAGCGCGATGTCCTTGTGCTGCGCGATCGCAAACGGCGCGATCGAAGCGACCACCTCGGCGCTGACGGCGCGTAAATCCGCGGTCTCGCCGGGATCGAGCACCAGGGTGTCGAGCTCGGCGATCTCCAGGAGCTGGGCAACGAGGCGGCTCATGGTTTCGATGTCGGCATGCAGCGCCTGCCGCGCCGCGCGATCGTCAAGCGTCTCGATCCGCGTGCGCAGGATCGCGAGCGGCGTGCGCAATTGATGCGCGGCGTCCGCCGTGAACTGCCGTTGCACCCGAAAGCCGCCTTCGAGGCGGTCGAGCGCCTGGTTGACGGCGGTGACGAGCGGCAAGATCTCGCGCGGGATCTGCTCCGTCGGCAGCCGGATGTCGGTGCGCGCAGGGCCAATATTGCTGGCCTCCTCGGAGGCCTTCCATAGCGGCGCGACCGCCCGGCGAAAGATGATGATGTCGGTGGCGAGCAGGATCAGGAGGATCGGGATGGTGATCCAACCTACACGCCGGAAGAAGTTCGAGACAATGTCGTCGATGATGACGTCGCGATGCGCGAGGTCCTCTGCAACCTGGATGCGCACCGTCTTGCCGTCGATGTCGCGGGTGACCGCGGCGCCGGAAATGCTCTCCGACGAGCGAGGTGCAGCGGCGGCGGAGCGCCGGTGCGAGGAGAACAGCAAACGGCCGTCGGCATCGCGAATGTCGTACTGATAGCGGCCATACGCTTCGGAATAGAGTCCTTTGAGACTGTCGGGTAGATTGAACGTCAACAGGCCGCCCGGCTGCGCAACGATGCGCTCCGCCAGCACTTCGGCCTGGGCGCGCATGGCATCGCGATGCAGCTGGGTGATCTCGGAATTGAGCAGCCAGAACAAGACCAGCGGCAGGAGGATCGCGACCACCGCGACCGCCAGGATGTGCAGGAACACGATGCGCCAGATCAGCGATTTGAACGTCGGCGACCTGCCATAGGACCTGGCATAGGACCCGATCTGGGCCACGCTATTTCTCCACGTCCATGAGATAGCCGACGCCGCGAATGGTGTGGATCGCGACCTTGGCGCCGTGTTCGGCGAGTTGCTTGCGCAGCCGCGAGACATAGACCTCGACCGCGTTGGAGGCGACCTCGCCGTCCAGCCCGAAGATGTGGTCCTCGACGTTCTTCTTCGGCACCACCCGCCCCTGCCGGCGCAGCAGGATCTCGAGCACCGAGGTCTCGCGCGCGGAGATGATCCGCGGCTGGTCGTCGACGAAGATCTGGCGGCTCTCGGTGTCGTAGACGAGGTTGGCGAGGCTGAGCGAGCGGCCGAGCAGCTGGCCGGGCCGGCGCAGGATCGCCTCCAGCCGCGCCACCAGTTCCTCCATCGCGAACGGCTTGACGAGGTAGTCGTCGGCACCGCTGCGCAGGCCGCTGACGCGGTCCTGCAGGCCGCCGCGTGCCGTCAGCACCAGCACCGGGAGCGGTTCCATCTTGAGCCGCAGCTCGCGCAGCACCGACAGACCGTCGCCGTCGGGTAGCCCGAGGTCGAGGATCATTGCGGCATAGCTGACGCTGCTCACCGCCTCGCGCGCCTCGGCCGCGCTGCCCACGATGTCGCTCTGGTAGCCGGCCGCCGCCAGCCCGGCCGCGACGAGCCGCGACAGCTCGGCATTGTCCTCGACGATCAGAAGGCGCATTGCATGTCCGCCAAATACTCAAGTCGCCGCCCGGCCCGCGCGGCATCTTCGCTCTCTTCCATCATTCCGGCCGCCTCGGCCAGCGAAAAGTGGCCGGAAAGCAGGTCAGCCTGTCGTCAGGTTCGCGTCAACCGATGGAACATGGCCCGCCATTTCTGCCGGACCGCTCCTCGCGAGAGCAGCGGACCTTGCTAGCTCCGCCCTTCGAAATAGGTGCACAGCTGGCTCGTCTCCTTCAGGGCTATGGATTTCCGAAAGAGCCGGCACTTGAAGTGGCGGTCTCCGTCCTCCCCGCTCGCGACCAGAAACATGCATTGACTGCAAACGTCGGTGTGATGACGGCGCTCGGCAACATCGAGCCCAACGAGGACGCGGCGAAGCGTATCGCGCAGCCGAGATCGATCGGAGCCCTCGAGTGCCACAATCTGGTCTCGCAGGGCGTGGATCGGATCGCGCTCCAGGAGCTTCTTGCCTTCGCCCGTGACACATAGCGTAATCGAACGCTTGTCCTCCGCGGAGGGCTTACGGACCACCAATCCCTTGTCCAGGAGCGCGGCGGTAATCAGAGATGCGCCGCCGCGGGTCGTCCCCAGAAAGCCGGCGAGTGCCGTCGGGGTCCTCGAAAGTCTGTTGGCAAGCGCGAGAAAGCGCAAGGCCATCCACTCACGATCGCTCAGCCCCGAACGAGTGCCTTCAAAGAGCCAACTGCCGGCCGATTGCACGAGAAGTTGTACGATTTCAGTTGCCATGCTCATTGATAAATGCCGACGGGAAACGGCCGTTCGTCATCTCGATCGGGAATCGAGACTGGCCGCATTCGGTGAAAGCTGAATTTTGGTCGGGACTGGTTGAGTCCGGTATATTGTACCGTGAAGTCCGGACGGCGGGGAAACACGCCTGAGGCCGCGACTCCAGCCCGATTGCCGGATTCCGATAGCCCGGTCGTTCCGCGAAAGGAACACCGCAAGACTACGTACCGCGTTCACGACAAGGTTACGAACGCCCAATTTCGGCGCGTCCAGCAACTTCGCCCGCTCTGAATGCCGATCCGGAATTCATCGGCTATTCGGTGCAACTCGATTTGACACTGCGTAAGGTCTCACGCATCGGCCTGTCGGCTACCCATATTTGATCGGACATCGCCGCGTCCGCCCCGTTGCGGACCTCGAGCCGCCGCCCCATCATGGGCATCATGAATCCATTATCGGTACTCATTGTGTTCGGCGGCCTTCCGGGCACCGGCAAGACGACCATTGCTCGCGAGTTGACCGTTCGGCTCGCGGCGACATATCTGCGTATCGATTCGATCGAACAGGCGTTGCGGGACGCTGGCTTTACCGTCGGTGCAGAGGGCTATGCCATAGCCAACGCGCTGGCTGCCGAAAATCTCAAGCTCGGACGCATCGTTATCGCCGACTGCGTGAATCCAGTGCAGGCAAGCCGCGCTGCCTGGCGGCAATGTGCCTTGCAGACCTCGGCCCGCATGGTTGAGATCGAAATGGTTTGCAGCGAACCGGCGCTACACCGGCAACGCTTGGAAAGCCGGACACCCGACATTGATGGCCTCAAACTCCCAACCTGGAGTGATGTCGTGAGCCGCGCGTATGAACCATGGGACCGACAGCATCTGGTGCTCGACACGGCCAATTGTTCGCTCGATGATCTGCTGGAGCGAGCGGAGACCTATGTTCGCGACAAGATTGGCTAGCTCGGCAATTGGCCTCATGGTGGAGCTCGGCAGGCCGCCGCCGCGGGATTGCCCGCCGTCCATTGGCTCGCCGTCGACAGCGACCATGCCCTGCGCAGCGCGCCTTGAACGGCGGCTGGATCGAAGCTCATCGTCATCTCCAAATGAGTGCCAACGAAACGCATTTCGGATTATTCGATTCTAGCATTCTGCCACTGTTTTGCCCGACACGTCAAAGTGCTCCTGAGTTCGCAGGAGCTGCCGGGCGAAGGCCGCTTGCACCACTGATTTCTTCACGACTTATCAAGCCGTTGGCTACTGTGCATGGGGTTGTTTTTCAGCTTTTGAGTCTGCCTCCAAACACGACAACGCCCCGGAGCTTTCACTCCGGGGAGCTGCTTGTGACAGATAAAGCGATCAGCTCTGCGAGCGCCGCGCCATGAAGATGTCGTAGCCCACCTCGGCGACCTGGAACCAGGCGTAGCCGTCGCTCGTGAACTTGTTGAGAGAGTCGTGCACCTTCTTGAAGTTGGCGTTGGTCGCGCCGACCTCGGCGTGCAGCTCCTTGGCGGCCTTGTGGCAGGCGTCCATGATCGATGGCGAGAACGGGTGCAGCTTGGCGCCGCTGGCGAGCAGCTTCTTCAGCGCCAGCGGGTTGGCGGCGTCGTAGCGCGCCATCATGTAGTTGTTGGCGTAGTGGCCGGCCTGCTCCAGCACGCTCTGGTAATATTTCGGCAGCGCGTTCCACTTGTCGAGGTTGACGAAAGCCAGCAGCATCGGCCCGCCTTCCCACCAGCCGGGATAGTAGTAGTGCGGCGCGATCTTGTAGAAGCCGAGCTTCTCGTCGTCATAGGGGCCGACCCATTCGGCGGCGTCGATGGTGCCCTTCTCCAGCGCCGGGTAGATGTCGCCGCCGGCGAGCTGCTGTGGCACCACGCCGAGCTTCTGCAGCACCCGGCCGGCGAAGCCGCCGATGCGGAATTTCATGCCCTTGAGATCGTCGGGCGTGTTGACCTCTTTCCTGAACCAGCCGCCCATCTGGCAACCGGTGTTGCCCGCGAGCAGCGAGACGACGTTGTAGCTCTTGTAGAATTCGTTGAGCACGTCGCGGCCGCCGCCGAGCATGTACCAGGCCTGGTTGATGCGCATGTTGGGGCCGAACGGCACGGCCGAGCCGAAGGTGAAGGTCGGATCCTTGCCGAAATAATAATAGGAGGCGGTGTGGCCGATTTCGCAGGTGCCGTTCTGCACGGCGTCGAGCACCTGGAGGCCCGGGACGATTTCGCCGGCCGCGAAGATCTGGATCTGGAATTTGTTGTCGGTCGCCTCCGCGACCATCTTGCACATCATCTCGGCGCCGCCAAACAGCGTGTCGAGCGACTTCGGCCAGCTCGTCGGCATACGCCATTTGATTTCCGGCATGGACTGCGCGATCGCGGGAGCCGCGAGCGTGGCGGCGCCGGCCGCGCCAAGTCCTGTGACCTTGATGAAGTCTCTTCTCTTCATGATTTCCTGCCCTGATGTATCAGTGATTGTGGGCCTTCTTGCCGAGGCTTGGGGAACAGCATGACGCAAGCCGCGGCCGAATGCCATCCCGATCGCACTGCGGCAAAGAAAAAGCCCGGCCTCCATGGAGGCCGGGCTTTCCGGTCTTGCGACTTTAGGACTAGGCGATCAGCCGCGCGTGCGCGAGCGGATCATGAAGCTGTCGTAGGTATATTCGGCAACCTGCCACCACAGATATTCGTCAGAGCGGTAGGCCTGCATGGCGTCGATCGACTTCTTGAAGTCGGCGTTCTTGGCCGAGATCTCGCCCCACAGTTCGTTGGTTGCCTTGAGGCAGGCTTCCAGCACCTCGTTGGTGAAGGGACGAAGCTGAGTGCCGCCGGCGACCAGACGCTTCAGCGCCGCCGGGTTCTGCATGTCGTAGCGCGCGGCCATCCAGCTGTTGGCGTTCGCCGTCGCGTTGGCGAGGATCGCCTGGTAGCTCTTCGGCAGCGAATTCCACTTGTCGAGGTTGGTGAAGGCATGGACCATCGGACCGCCCTCCCAGAAGCCCGGATAATAGTAGTACTTCGCCACCTTGGCGAAGCCGAGCTTCTCGTCATCATAGGGGCCGACCCACTCGGCCGCATCGATGGTGCCCTTTTCCAGCGCCGGATAGATGTCGCCGCCGCCGAGCTGCTGCGGCACCACGCCGACCTTCTGAAGCACCTGGCCGGCAATGCCGCCGATCCGCATCTTGAGGCCGGAGAGATCGGCGACAGTCTTGATCTCCTTGCGGAACCAGCCGCCCATCTGGGTGCCGGTGTTGCCGCAAGCATGGCCGATTACGTTCGACTTCTTGAAGAACTCGTTGCCGAGCTCCATGCCGCCGCCTTGGTACCACCAGGAGTTCTGCTGGCGCGCGTTGAGGCCGAACGGCACCGAGGCGTAGATCGCGAAGGTCGGATCCTTGCCGACATAGTAGTACGAGACGGTGTGGCACATCTCGACGGTGCCGTTGGAGGTCGCATCGAGCGCCTGGAGCGCCGGGACGAGCTCGCCGCCGGCGAACACCTGGATCTGGAATTTGTTGTCGGTCATCTCGGCGACGTACTTCGCCACCTGCTCGGCACCGCCATAGATGGTATCGAGCGACTTCGGGAAGCTCGAAGTCAAGCGCCACTTCACCTCGGGCGAGGATTGCGCGATCGCCGGCGAGGCCACTGCGGTCGCCGCCGCGCCTGCTGCCGACACTTTCAGAAAATCACGACGCTTCATCTTCAGGTTTCTCCTTGCTGGGGCGTTTCCCCTTAAACTTCTCTTGTGCCGCCGCTGATTCCGGCGACGCGCCAGGGCGCGTCGCACCGAAGGGGCTTGGACTGCCGTGGGCCTTTAACACGGACGGCCCGGTTTCGGAACGCGACAATGGCATGACGAGGCTCTACGAAAGTCGCATGTCCTCCGAGGGAACGAGCAGGTGTGCCACGGGCGGCCGATTCAGGCCGCCGCGATGACGCCCTTGAGCTGGTCCCGGACCTGCCCTGCAATGGCACGGTAGATCGCCGCATGGGGACCGTCCGGCTCGCTATCGACGACGGGATTGCCGGCATCCGAGGTGGCGCGAATCGCCATGTGCAGCGGGATCTCGCCGAGGAACGGGACCTCGAGCTTCTCGGCCTCGTGCCGCGCTCCGCCATGGCCGAAAATGTCCGACCGCGTGCCGCAATGCGGGCACTGGAAATAGCTCATGTTCTCGACGATACCGAGCACGGGCACGTTGACCTTCTTGAACATGGCAAGCCCCCGCCGCGCATCGATCAGGGACAGGTCCTGCGGGGTCGAGACGATCACGGCACCCTTGAGCGGCACGTTCTGCGCCAGGGTGAGCTGGGCATCGCCGGTGCCCGGCGGCATGTCGACGACCAGCACGTCGAGCTTGCCCCATTCGACGTCGCGCAGCATCTGCGTCACCGCCGACATCACCATGGGACCGCGCCAGATCATCGCGGTCTCTTCCTCGACCAGGAAGCCGATCGACATGATGGCGAGGCCGAAGCGCCGAAGCGGAATCATTTTGCGCTCGTCGTTCAGTTCCGGCTTGTCGCGCAGGCCCGTCAGGCGCGGCACCGAGGGGCCGTAGATGTCGGCATCGAGCAGCCCGACCTTGAGGCCGAGGTCGCGCAGGCCCAACGCCAGATTCAACGCGGTGGTCGACTTGCCGACGCCGCCCTTGCCGGAGGCGACCGCGATCACGGCGGCGACGCCCGGAATCTCCGACTGCCGCGCCATGGGCGACCCGCCTCCCTGCGGCGGCTTATGGGCATGGGCCGGCTGCACGCCCGGCGCGCCGCGACTGGGTTGCGGAGGCCGCGGCGGTGCGGAGCCCGGCTTACGCTCGGCGGTCAGCGCCACCATGACGGTGGTGACGCCGGGGATGGTGCGCACGGCGGCCTCGGCCTCGGCCCGGATGGATTCCCAGGCCCTGGCCTCGGCGGCATCGACATTGATCGAGAAGAATATCTTGCCGTCGGACGCGCTGATCGCGCTCAGCACATTGGCATTGGTGAGCGCGACCCCGCGGGGCGACTTGATCCTGGCGAGGCTGTCGAGAACCTGTTGCTGCGTCACACTCAAGGTGCATCTCCTGGACGGAGCCTGATCCGGACCCGGAAGGGCCGCACCAGCGCAGAGCGTGGGCGGCTTTCCGGCAAGGTCATGCTCGAGACTTTAGGATGCCCCATTAGAGCGGAAACGCCCAAAAGGCTACTGCCTGCCGATATCGTCAGCCATCTCGGCGGGCGCCGACCCCTGCTCTTTGGCGGCCTCGTAATTCAGCTCGATCATGACCCCGTTGGGGTCGTGAACGAAGATCTGCCAGAGGTCGCCGCCGGGCACCTGGCGGGAGTCGAACTTCATCCCCTTGGAAGCCAGCCTCTGCTTCATGCCGTCGAAGCCGCGACTGACGAAGGCGACATGATGGACAACGCCGGAATCCGGCTTTTGTGGCTCCGCTGTCGCGGAAATATCGACCAGGTGCACCACCGCCCTGCCCTCGCTGTACATCCAGGCGCCGGGGAAGGCGAAATTCGGCCGGGCGCCTTTTTCCAGGCCCAGCACGTCCTCGTAGAAACGGACGGTCTCGGCCAGATTCCGGGTCCGGATGTTGAAATGATCGAGGACGCCAACGCTCACACCGCCCATGCTCTCGCTCCCTTTTTCGAAGTCCTTAGGTCCCGCCATCCTAGCACAGGGGGCCGCCAAACGAAGCCGTTGCCCTCCCGGCTTAACGGTTTATGGTGCGCCTCCGATCCGCCCTCGCAGCGGAACTTCGAGGGCGCCGCCCGGCGCCCTCGCCCGGCTACAACCGTAAAACTCAAAACTACGGACAAGGTACCACACATGGCTAAAGTCGCTTTCCTCGGTCTCGGCGTCATGGGCTTCCCCATGGCCGGACACCTCGTGAAAAAAGGGGGCCATGAGGTCACCGTCTACAATCGCACCGCGGCCAAAGCGAAGGAATGGGCTGACAAGTTCGGCGGCAAGACCGCAGCGACCCCGAAGGCGGCCGCCGAAGGTCAGGATTTCGTGATGTGCTGCGTCGGCAACGACAACGATCTGCGCGCGGTCACGATCGGCGCCGACGGCGCCTTCGCCGGTATGAAGAAGGGTGCGACCTTCGTCGATCACACCACCGCCTCTGCCGAGGTCGCACGTGAGCTGGATGCAGCCGCCACCAAGGTGGGCTTCAAATTCGTCGATGCGCCGGTCTCCGGCGGCCAGGCCGGCGCCGAGAATGGCGTGCTGACGGTGATGTGCGGCGGCGCGCCCGATGCCTATTCCGGCGCCGAGCCGATCATCACGGGCGCCTATGCGCGGATGTGCAAACTGCTCGGGCCCGCCGGAAGCGGCCAACTGACGAAGATGGTCAACCAGATCTGCATCGCCGGTCTCGTGCAGGGTCTCTCCGAGGGTATCCACTTCGCCAAGAAGAGCGGGCTCGACGTCACTGCTGTGATCGAGACCATCTCGAAAGGGGCCGCGCAGTCCTGGCAGATGGAGAATCGCTACAAGACCATGAACGAAGACAAGTACGATTTCGGCTTCGCGGTCGAATGGATGCGCAAGGACCTCTCGATCTCGCTGGCTGAAGCGCGTCGCAACGGTGCCACCCTGCCGGTGACCGCACTCGTGGACCAGTTCTATGCCGAGGTCGAGAAGATGGGCGGCAAGCGCTGGGACACATCGAGCCTGCTCGCGCGCCTGCAACGCTGAGGAACGCGTCGACGGTCGGGGCCGGGCTGCTGCGACCGTCACGGGTCTCGACGCCGCGCTTGCGCCGCGACGAGGCCCGCATCGAGCCGAAAAACGAATTCCGGGGGGACTGACTTGCTGAGCGTGATAGCCGTCGTTTTCATCGTTGCGTACGCTGCCATCGCGCTCGAACATCCGCTGGGCGTCAACAAGAGCGCTTCGGCTCTGCTGGGAGCGGGCCTGCTCTGGACCATCTACGCGATGTCCGTCGGTGACGCCTCGCTCGTCAACCACCAGCTCGACGAATCGGTCGCCTCGACCGCGCAAATCGTCTTCTTCCTGATCGGCGCCATGACGATCGTCGAGGTGATCGACGCCCACAACGGCTTCGAAGTCATCACCTCGGTGATCCGCACCACGAAGCAGACCACGCTGATGTGGATCATCGGTTTCGTGACGTTCTTCCTGAGCTCGATCCTCGACAATCTGACGACCACCATCGTGATGATCTCGCTGATCCAAAAGCTGATCGGCAACAAGGGCGATCGCCTGCTGTTCGCTTCCATCATCGTGATCGCCGCCAATGCCGGCGGCGCCTGGACCGTGATCGGCGACGTCACCACGACCATGCTCTGGATCGGTGGCCAGATCTCTCCCGTCAGCATCATGAAGGCGGTGTTCCTGCCGTCGCTGCTCAACCTGCTGATCCCGCTGCTCATCATCGGCTATTCGCTGAGGGGCAAGAACATCGTGCCCCCGTTGCAGGAACAAGCGAAGGCCCTCAGGGTCGAGCTGTTCGAGCGCAATTTGATGTTCTATCTCGGGCTCGGCACCTTGGTTGCCGTTCCGGTCTTCAAGGCCGTGACGCATCTCGCGCCGTTCATGGGTATCCTTTTCGGGCTGGGCATCCTCTGGCTGGTCGGCGAGATCGTCCACCGCCACAAGGACGAGGATGCGCGCCGTCCCCTCACCCTCGTCCATGCGCTGGCGCGCATCGACATGAGCTCGATCGTGTTCTTCGTCGGCATCCTCATGGCCGTCGCGTGCCTGGAGCACGCCCGCGTCCTTGAGCTACTCGCGAAATGGCTCGACGCCACGGTCGGCCGTCTCGACATCATCGTCATCCTGCTTGGCCTCTTGAGCGCCATCATCGACAACGTGCCGCTCGTCGCCGCCACGATGGGCATGTACAATCTGGTGCAATATCCGCCGGACAGCTTCATCTGGGAGTTCATCGCCTATTGCGCCGGAACCGGCGGCTCGATCCTGATCATCGGCTCGGCCGCGGGCGTTGCCGCCATGGGACTCGAGAAGATCGAGTTCTTCTGGTACGCCCGCCGCATCGCAGGTCCGGCGCTCGCGGGCTATCTGGCGGGGGCGATGGTCTACATCGTGCAGCACGCGGCGCTGCACTGAACGGCGCCGGCGAGATCCAAATTAACGCCGGGTTAACGTAATTCTTTAGCTCCTTAAGTCACCTCTTAAGGATTTCTTGCCAGAGATAGACAATGCAGAAGGCCCGCGTCCGGCGTGGGCAGGAATCGTTGTTGCTTGATGAGTAACCCCGCTGAAAAGCCCGAGGTTGTGCAGCTTCCGGCCGAGCCGGTGAGCGCTCCATCGGCGAGCAGCCGAAGGGCTGCGGCGCAGCGGGTGCGCGAGGCGCGCGACAGGTTAACGTCGACCAGCGGAACCCGACCGGCCTTCGACGCCGAGATGCTGCGCCAATATGCCCAGACCCGGCTGTCGGCTTCCTATGTCGTGATGCTGCTGGTGGTCGCGACCGGGGTGCTGTTCGGGCTGTGGATGCAGCCGATCCCCGCCGCAGCCTGGACGGTCGGCATGCTCTGCATCCACGCGGCGATGATCCGCAGTTGCCGGCGCTTCCTGACCGAGCCCGCCTCGCCCGCGGCGACGCGCGCATGGCGGACGCGCTTCGTCGTGCTCGATCTGCTCTATGGCCTGTGCTGGATGGCGATCCTGATCCACCCCGTGCTCGACATGGTCACGGAAACGCTGATGATGTTCCTGATGCTGCTGGTGATTGCAGTATCGAGCATGGTCGCCGCGAACTTGCCGATCGCAGCCCTTGCGGCCACCGCGCCGGTCGCGGTCGCCATGGCGCTGAGCTTTGCGATGACCGGCTCGCTGGACAATTATATCCTGGCCGCGCTCGCGCTCGCCGCCGAAGGCTATTTCGTGCTGCTGGCGCATCGCCTGCACTCCTCCACCTTCGCCACGCTGGAAGCGCGCGCCGAAAAGGACGCGCTGATCGGCGAGCTCGAACAGGCCAAGGCGATCTCGGACGAAGCGCGCCACCGCGCCGAATCCGCCAATGTCGCCAAATCGCGCTTCCTCGCGCAGATGAGCCACGAGCTGCGCACGCCGCTGAACGCGATCCTCGGCTTTTCCGAGGTGATGAAGAGCGAGATCTTCGGCGCGCATGCGGTGCCTGTCTACAAGGAGTACTCGGCCGACATCCATAATTCGGGCGTCCACCTGCTCAACCTCATCAACGAGATCCTCGATCTGTCGCGGATCGAGGCCGGCCGCTACGAGCTCAACGAGGAAGCAGTGTCGCTGGTCGGCATCGTCGCCGACTGCCACCATCTGATGAAGCTGCGCGCCTCGAGCCGCGGCATCACCATCCACGAAGTGTTCGAGCAGGCAATGCCGCGGCTCTGGGCCGACGAGCGCGCGATCCGCCAGGTCGTGCTCAACCTGATTTCCAACTCGATCAAGTTCACGCCGCAGGGCGGCGAGATCTGGCTCAAGGCCGGCTGGACCGCTTCGGGCGGACAATACCTCTCGGTGAGGGATACCGGCTCCGGCATTCCCGAGGACGAGATCCCGGTCGTGCTCGCCTCGTTCGGCCAGGGCTCCAACTCGATCAAATCGGCCGAACAGGGCGCAGGGCTCGGTCTGCCGATCGCCAAGAATCTGATCGACCTGCATGGCGGCACGTTCACGCTGAAATCGAAGCTGCGCATCGGTACCGAGGTGATCGTCACCTTCCCGCCGGAGCGTGTGATGAGCGCGCTTGCGCCGCTGTCGGATGATTCTCCACCGCTCCAGCCGGAGAATTCCGTACTGCCCGATGAGAAGCGCCGGCCGCGCCACAAGCCGATCATGAGCGCCGGCACGGGCTCTTAACCAGAAGCTTGCAGAGATGCCCGACAATCCCCCACTATATCCGAATGAGCAAAGAAACGCCGTGCGTCGCCGTCTGCATGATCGATCCCAGGACCAAGCTGTGCTTCGGCTGCGGCCGGACCCTGCCCGAGATCGCGCGCTGGCACGCCATGGAAAGCGCCGAACGGCTCGCGGTCATGGCCCTGTTGCCGGCACGCATGACGGAAGCCGGACTTGCGTCGATCGCGCCATCGCCGAAACGCACCTGACCGGCCTGCGCGCCTCCGGAGGCGCCCGATGATCCGCTTCCTGCTCGTTCTCGTCACGCTCGCCGGCACGGCAGGCGCGGTCGTCGCCTATGGCGATCCCGAGCAGATCGCGCGCGCCAGCCACAAGGTCTCGCACATCTTTCGCGCGCAGACGGTGGCGGCCGCCCCCGCCGTGCAGATCCCACGCGGCCAGGGCGGCGAATTCGCACTGCGCGCGAAGATCAATGGTGTCGCGGCGCCGATGGTGATCGATACCGGTGCGACGTCGGTGGTGCTGACGTGGGAAACCGCGAAAGCCATCGGGCTGCCGCTCGAGATGCTCGAATACGATGTCGATCTCGAAACCGCGGGCGGCCATACCAAGGCGGCCCGCCTCACGCTCGACCGTCTCTCCGTCGGTCATCTCGTCGAGAAATCGGTGCCGGCCCTCGTCGTCCAACGCGGGCAGATGAAGACCAACCTGCTCGGGATGAGCTTCCTCGACCGCCTGGAGAGCTGGGGCGTCCGCGCCGACAAGCTGATGCTGACCGGCTATCCCGAGCTTCAGAGCAGCCACCGCCGCTCGCGCACGGCGATGGACTAGGTCGCAACGGGACGTGCGGCGCCATTCGAGCGGACTCTCATTCCTGGCCACAACAAACCGCGAGAGCATGAAGGTGCGATCTGCATGCACCTAAGTGACGAACCAATTCACCGTTGGGCCCAGATTGTGAACCCGGCACTCGCCGAGAATGCCGGATCTGCCCCAGGCGTGATGGATGTGACCACATAGATGGAGCCGCGGCTTCGTCGACAGGACGGCATCGCGGATAGCGTGGCTGCCTTCGTGGGCGCCGTCCCTTTGAACGTCGGCGCAGCCGAACGGCGGCGAGTGAGTGACGAGAACCGCCCCCGGCGGACACCCGCGGATCAGATCCGCCGCCTCCGCCTCACCGAGCCGCCGATTCCAGGACTCGTCCCGCCGACCCGCGGGGATTTCAAATCCGAGGCCGAAGAACGGCACGCCTTCAACTGTCACGGCTTCGCCATGAAGAACGTGGATGGCAGTGTTGATACAACAGGCACGCCGCAACTCGTTCAGGTCGTCATGGTTGCCAGCGACGAGGACCATGGGAACGGTGATGGCGCGGAGCAGATCAACCGTCTCGCGCAGCCCGATCCCCTGGGTTGAGAAATCGCCGGCGCCCACCACGACGTCGGCCTCTCGCGAGGCACCGACGATAGCCTGTGCGGCATCACTGTCTCGATGCAAGTCGCTAAAGGCCAAGATCTTCATCAGCGCCGTCTCTCTTTGCTCATCTCAGATAGCGCTTCTCGTCGGCCCTGACTTTATCCATGCCCTGCAGACGGAAGATCTCCTCGACGGAGACGATTACCCTGTCGACATTCTGGATGCCGCCATCCTTCAGGATGGCGGCGAAAACATCCTTCATCGCCATAACGGCTGCGCGGATCGCGTGGTTGCCGTAAATGACCATCTTGATCTTTCCGAGCGCACGAATGCGTTCCGTCGTCATCTCGGGATACGCGGTCGGAACGATAACGAGCGGCACCCTGCCCTTGAAGGCGCGCACGAAACTCTCCACCTCGTCGGGCGTCTTTCGCTTGGAATGGATCAGGACCATGTCCGCCCCGGCCTCCTCATAGGCCGCAGCCCGCTTCAGTGCTTCTTGCTCTCCCAGCCCGGCTATCAACGCCTCGTCGCGCGCGACCACCAGGAAGCCGGCATCTTTTCGCGTCTGACACGCGGCTTCGATCTTGCCCTGAAACTCCTCGATCCGCAGCAACTCCTGGCGGCCATCCGTCACGAGGCTGGTCACCTTCGGAAACGACTTATCCTCGATGACGACAGCAGAGGCCCCAGCGCGCTCATACTGCTGCACCGCGTGAATCACATTGATGGCGTTGCCAAAGCCGGTGTCGATGTCGGCAACAATCGGTAGATCCACCCGCTCGGCCATGGCACGCATCATGTCGAGGTGCTGCGTCATCGAAATCAGACTGACATCGGCAAGACCGTACAGCGCCGAGAGCTCGAAGCCCGACGCCCAGATGCCGTCAAACCCCGCCTCCTGCGCGAGCAGCGCGGACAACGGGCTATGCGCCGCCATGATCTGGACGAGACCGGAATTGGCCATCTTGTCCCTGAGCAGATGTCCTTTGCCGTTCATGATCTTTATTTCCTCCGTGCGTCCAAAGCAGGCGCGGATCCGGCCCGGGGCAAAATGATAGGAATACTCACGAGCTGACAGCGCGGCAGCTGCGGCGCGATCGCCTTTCTGAAGCGATAATTGTATGAGATAATTCCTCCAGACCATCCCGAAATTCGCATCCATCTGTTAGATTTTCTAAATCATGAGACGCTTACCGCCCCTGAGAGCATTGAAGGTCTTCGAAGCGGTCGCCCGACACTCGAGCGTGACCGCCGCTGCCGAAGAGCTGTGTGTTTCTCACGGCGCGGTCAGTCAGCAGATCAGGATTCTGGAAGAGTATTTCGGCCGGTCTCTCTTCCGCCGCTCAGGGCGCGGGATCGAGCCGACGCTGGAGGCATCAACCTACCTCGCGGATGTCAGGGCGTGTCTGGATCGTCTGGCGATCGCGTCGGAACAACTGGCGCGGCGCAGGCCAGGCAGAATTCTCAAGATCAACGCGACACCGTCTTTCGCGATGCGCTGGCTGATCCCGCAGACATCGTCATTTCAATTGGCGAATCCCTCGATCGAACTGCGCCTGTCGACATCTCCGACCGACGAGATCGATCAGCTCGGCGAGCCCTTTGATTTCATCATTCGCCGTGACGTCATGCGGCGCAGCGATCACTCTTGCGGGAAAATCGCCGATGACGTTTCGACGGCGCTCGTGAGCCCCATGCTGCTCGAGAAGCACAGCATAAATGCTCCGCGAGATCTGCTAGCCGTGCCGCTTCTTCACCTCAAATCGCGACCCGACGCCTGGAGGGGGTGGTTCGGCGCCAGTGGCGTCGTGATCGGAGAAACAGTTGCCGGACCGTACTTCGATCATTTCTTCCTGTCCCTGCAGGCTGCGATCAACGGCCTCGGCGCCGCGGTCGGGCCGTTCGCATTGATCCAGGACGACCTCGCGAGCGGAAGACTGGTCGCGCCGTTTCCGGAGCGCACGCTGGTTGGCCCTGGCTTCCATGTCCTCTACAGAACGGCGATGAAGGACCGGGCCGGACGGCTGTTTCTGGATTGGCTTCTCGCGCAGGCAGGGCGGTGACGGGCTCGCCAAGCGGGCGGGCGCAGCAGGCTAAACCAGCGGCGGGCCCTGCCGCAGATTCATGTGACGGTTGACGTCCTTGTAGAGCAGATAGCGAAACCGGCCGGGGCCTCCGGCGTAGCAGGCCTGCGGGCAGAATGCGCGCAGCCACATGTAGTCTCCGGCCTCGACCTCCACCCAATCCTGATTGAGACGGTAAACGGCCTTGCCCTCGAGGACATACAATCCGTGCTCCATGACATGCGTCTCTGCGAAGGGAATCGTCCCACCCGGTTCGAACGTCACGATGGTGATGTGCATGTCGTGGCGCATGTCCGCCGGATCGACGAAGCGGGTGGTCGCCCACCTCCCTTCTGTGCCCGGCATCGCGATCGGTTCGATGGAGTCTTCGTTGATCACGATGGCCTCGGGCACGGCCACCCCCGGCACGCGCTGGTACAGTTTGCGGATCCAGTGAACCTGTGCAGGGTCCAGGCCGCGGTTGCGAATGCTCCAGGCGCAGCCCGGAGGCACGTAGGCGAAGCTGCCGGGCCGCAGCTCAAATTCACCATCGGCCAATTTGAGACTCAACTTGCCGCCGACGACGAACAACGCCCCCTCGGCATCCTTGTCCGGCTCTGGCATGTCACTTCCTCCGGCCGGCGCGATCTCCATGAGATAATGGGAGAACGTCTCGGCGAAGCCGGAGAGCGGTCGCGCCAACACCCAGACGCGCGTGCTGTCCCAATGCGGCAGGTAGCTGACGACGATATCGCGTTGCACGCCGCTCGGGATGACGGCGTATGCGTTCGTAAAGACCGCGCGGCCGCTCAGCAGGTCCGTCTGGGGCGGATGGCCGCCCTGCGGTACGTGATAGGTGCGCGACGACATCATCAAGCCTCGTGAAGGTTACCGATCGGACGTATCAGCTTGCAGCTGACTGAACACCGATCTGCATCGGCTCGCTCAGCCAGTGTTCTTCGAGATTGGCGCCATCCCCCTTGCGGTCGACGACGAGGAACGCGCTTGCGTCCTTCAGAACCAGGAGCGGATGGTGCCAGCAGTTTCTAGCATAGTTCACGCCCTGGTGGCCCTTTGCCGCGAACGCCCGGTAGCTGGCGGGGACGCCCGGGTCTGTGCAAACGACCACGAGCCAATCCGCTCCGTTCAGGGGGACGAACATCTGGCTTCCAAGCGGATGGCGCTCCATCAGGCGGATCGCGATCGGCGCAGGCCGCACTGAGGCGACAAACCAGCCGATGTTGACCTGTCCGCCTTCCGTGGCAATGTCGATATGGGCGAGCCCGTCAAAGCGCTGAGCGTAACCCTGGTTGATCGACAGCGGCGTGTTACCTTCCGTCTCGACGACGTCTCCGAACGGAGCGAATGCCTGCTGCGTCAAAGGCTCGATCGAGAGTGTCACCATTGCGGGCCTCAAGCGCCACCGTGTTCAAAGAGTCTGCAGACCTGCGACCGGAGCATCCGCACTGTTTGGATCCAATCGCAGATTCTCGACTGAAGGGTCAATCTCGCCGTTCAGAATGCGACGCGCCTTCGCGTGATCGAGGTCTCCCTCCCATGAGGCGACGACGACTGTCGCAACGCAGTTTCCGACGTAGTTGCCGAGCGCGCGGGCGATGCCGATGAACCAGTCTACCGACAAGATGAGCACCAGTCCAATCGCCGGGATGGCCGGAATGGCGGCCAGCGTCGCAGCGAGGACGACGATGGCCGAGCCCGGGACACCATGAGCACCTTTGGAGGTGAGCAACGCGACGCCGAGGATGGCCAGCAGGTCGCCCGTGGCAAGCGGCGTATTCGTCGCCTGTGCAATGAAGACGGCCGCCAGGGTCAAGTAGATGGAGAACGCATCCAGATTGAACGAGTACCCGGTCGGGATCACCAGACCGACGGTCGATCGCTTGATCCCGAGCAGCTCGAGCTTACGCATGGTCTGTGGCAGCACGCTGTCGCCCGCGGCCGTCCCGAGAACGATCAACAGCTCTTCGCGCAGATAGGCCAGCAGCTTGAACAGGCTGAAGCCGGAAAGCCGCATGATCGCGCCGAGAACGACGACCACGAACAGAACCACTGCCAGATAGAACAGGGCAACGAGGCCCCCGAGCTGCTTGAGCGAACTGATGCCGTATTTTCCGACCGTGAAGGCGATCGCACCAAAGACACCGATCGGCGCGAGCCGGACGACGAAGTTCATCATCTTGAAGATGATCTCGTTCACCCGCTCGACGAACTCAACGACTGGCCTCGCGCGTTCGCCGCACAGTGACACGGCGCAACCGAACATGATCGAGACGATCAGGACCTGCAGAACGTCGCCGGAGCTGAAAGCCCCGACAAGCGTCGAAGGAATGAGCTTCATCAGGAATTCGGAGATGCCCCCGCCGGCGACCTGGGCCGCCGTCTGGCTGAACCCGCTGAGCGCCTTGGCGTCCAACGCCTTCGGATCGATGTTCATTCCGGCGCCCGGCTGGAAATAATAGGCAAGCGCAATGCCAAACACCAAGGCAACGGTGGTAACGATCTCGAAATAGAGAAGCGAACGAATGCCGACCCTTCCAACCTTTGAAAGGTCGCCGGCCGCCGAAATTCCCTGCACGACGACGCAGAACACGATCACCGGCACCAGCATCTTGATCAGCTTGATGAAGCCATCACCCAGCGGCTTCATCTGCAATGCGGTATCGGGATAGGCGACGCCGAGCGCAATGCCGGCCGCGAGTGCAACGACGACCTGGAAGAAGAGTGACTTGAAGATCTTGGGCATGAAGAACATGGGCATGGCCTTCCTCGCTCGCTGGGCTTCCATCTGGCTTGGTCGGCCGGAGCCTTCGCCATTGTTGTCGTTGGCGGCGACGTGAGATCGCTGCGGACGGAGCGTTTCGCGGCGACAGGACGCTTGGAGGGCTCCGCCGGTCATTCGTTGACCAGGTGCGACATCAAGTCCAATATATAGAGCGACACGATTGATAGGTTTTCGCTATGGATCTCCGCCAGCTCCGGTACTTCATCGCGGTTGCCGAAGAGCGCAGCTTCACCCTCGCGGCCCGGCGGCTGAACCTCTCGCAGCCGCCGCTCAGCCAACATATCCAGGCCCTCGAGGCAGAGCTCGCGACCCCGCTCCTCTACAGGACCAGCCGCAGGGTCGAGCTGACGCAGGCGGGCGAGGCCATGCTCGTGCGGGGCCGCGCGATCCTGCAACAGGTCAAAGCCGCGGAAGACGAGGCGCGGTCGATCGGAGCTGGCCTGATCGGAACGCTGGATGTCGGCGCGACCGGCTCGATCCTGCGCGGCCGTCTCGCAGAGCTGCTCGCGGCCTACCGGAAGGTCGCTCCGCAGGTCAAGATGACGGTGCATGAGCAGGCGCCGGCACTGCAGATCGCGGCGCTGCTCAGCCGCACGACCAATATCTGTCTCATTCGCGGAATTCCCGGCGAGCGCGACCTGACCAGCAAGCTTGCATGGCGGGAAGAGGTCGTTCTCGCAATGCCCGGCACCCATCATCTGGCCCGCCGCAAGCGCATCGCGCTCGGCGAACTGGCGTCCGAGGATCACGTCGTCCTGGATCCGAACAGCTCCGATTTCGCACGCTACGTGCAGACCTGCTGTGTCGATGCCGGCTTCCTGCCAAGAGTGTCTCAGCAGGTCGTCGATGCCCAGTCGATCCCAAGTCTGATTGCCGCGGGTTTCGGCGTGGCGCTCGTGCCGCAGTCGATTGCGCGCTTCACCACAGCCGACATCGTCTTCCGTCCGATCAGGCCGTCGCCGCCCACGGCCGACGTGTTTCTGGTCTTCAGAGCCGACGAGACGTCGATGGTGGTGCACAACTTCATCAAGCTCGCGCTTCGATACCTCAATCATCGGAAGGGTGTGGGTTGATGCTGCCGTGTCTCCTCCGCATCGCCAGGCAAATCCGTCATCCTGAGGCTTGCTCCGCGGCGCGATGCGCCGCGTAGCGCGCACCTCAGGGTGACGGCGGTGAGAGCTGAGTTCGCATTGTCAATCTTCAGGCAAGCAGACACGCCTTCGCAGCCTCGCGGCTTAA
>NZ_LFJD01000004.1:2592232-2974259 GCF_006658635.1 Bradyrhizobium sp. UNPA324 | reverse complement strand
CGGTGGCGCCAGCCCCACGGACGCGGGCCGTAGAAGCCCGGACCGCCGTAATAGCCATAGGAGCGGTAGTAATTCGGGCGCCACCAGCAGCGGCCCCAGGGGTTACAGACCCAACGCACCTGATCGACGTTGGCGGCAGGGCCCTTTGCAATCTGGTCCGCCTGCGGAATGCCGTTCGGCATTGCCGCAAGGGCCGGTCCCGAGGCGAGTGCCACGCCGCCGATTGCAGCCAGACCAAGCACAGCAAATTTGAGTGTCATCGCAATCTCCCTCATTGGTGGCGGGAGAACTTTCGACGGATCAACTGGTTGCTACCGCAGTAAGCTGCCCGAGGAATTTAATCTTCCTGAATGCTTGTTCAGGCCGTCTGGCCCAGTTGCTTCGCTGCGCTCGCAAGGGCGTGGTGAGTAGGTGTGCTCGCAACAATGGCGGACTCACTTCCCCTGGAACTTGGGCTTCCGCTTCTCCATGAAGGCCTGCCGGCCCTCGCGGAAATCCGCGCTGTCCATGCAGGCATGGCCGATCGCCTTGATGGCCTCCATGTCGCGCTGGCTTTCGTCCTTCAGCACCTGCGCGATCGTGATCTTCGCGGCCTTGATCGCAAGGGGGGCGTTTTCGGAGATGGTCTGCGCGATCGTCATCGTCTCACCCCAGAGCTCATCGATCGGGAACAAGCGCTCGACGAGGCCGATACGCAGCGCCTCCGCGGACTCGATGCGCATGCCCGTGTACATCAGCAGCCGTGCCCAGGACGGGCCGACCAGCGACACCAGGTGCTTCAAGCCGTCATAACCATAGGCGATGCCGAGTCTGGCCGCGGGGATGCCGAACTGGCTGCCGTGTGCGGCGAGGCGGATATCGGCGAGCATCGCGACCTGCATGCCGCCGCCGAGACAAAAGCCCTGGATGCAGGCGATCGTCGGCTTGGGAAAGTCGGCGAGCAGTGCGCGCTGGACGGCGCTGCGCTTGGCGTATTCCTCGGACGCCGCCGCGTTATGGCGGGTCTTCTCGAACTGGCTGATGTCGGCGCCGGAGACGAAGGCTTTGCCGCCGGCACCGCGCAGGATCACAACGCGCACCGTCTCGTCGTCGCGCAAGGCCGTCAGCGCCTCGCCAAATCCTTCCCACATCTCCAGCGACATCGCGTTGCGCTTGTCGGGATTGTTGAAGATGATCACACCGACGCCGTCAGTGACGTGCTTGAGGATCTTGCCGTCGGCGTAGGATTTCTCACTGAAGGCGTCAGGCATCGCGCGCTCGCTTGTCGTAAGGCGAGCGCAATGTGCGGCCCGGCAGGGCCTCAGTCAACCGCGGCGAGGCGAGCGGCTTCGCACCCGCCTGTGCCGCGATTGCATGGCGCGCGAGACTCGCTACTGCATCACATGCATGTGTGCGGTCAGCGGATGGCTCCCGGCATTGCTGAAGAACGCGGCCTCTTCGGCGGTTGCCTCCAGCAACTGCTCGTCCTGGTTATAGACGTCGTTGCGGAACTGGATGGTCTGGTCCTTGGTCATCCACGCCGTGAGATAGATCCAGGCCACCGGCACCTTCTTCGCCATGGCGACCTCCAGATGTTGCCCGGTCGCGATCTCCGCGTCGATCGCGGCCCGGCTCCATTTCGGCTGGTCCTTGAGCAGCCAGGCGGCGAGATCGCGCACATTGTCGATGCGCGAGCAGCCGTGGGAATCGAAGCGGTAGTCGTCACTGAACAGGTTACGCTGGTTGGTATCGTGCATGTAGACCGAATAAGCGTTCGGCATGTCGATCTTGACGGCACCGAGCGCGTTGAAGGTGCCGTTTTGCTGGCGCACCGTGAAGCTCGGCGTGCGCGTGCCCGACCAGTCGACCGAATGCGGATCGATCGGATTGTCGTGGGCATCGAGCACTTCCATGTGCATGCGCGACAGATAGGTCGGGTCCTTGCGCATATGCGCCGAGATCTCGGTCCTGGCGATCGAGGCCGGCACCGTCCAGGTCGGATTGAGCACGACGCTGCTGATCTGGGTCGTCAGCGTCGGCGAGGGCTTTTCGGTCTTGCCGACGATGACGCGATAGCGCCGCACCACGACGTCGTTCTCGACAGCCTCGGCAAACGCGGCGGGGATGTTGACCACGACATAGCGCTGTCCGAAGGCGAAGTTCATGTTCTCGAGCCGCTGCAGCGAAGCCTCGAGCTGCCGGACGCGCTTCTGCACGGGGACGTTCATTGCCACGATCGTGCGCGGCGTCATCGCGCCGGTCGGTGCCAGTCCGTGACGGGCCTGGAAGCGCTTCACCGCGTCGGCAAGGTCCTGGTCGAAAGCCCCGCTCGCCCTGTCGGCGGCGAGATCGCCGGAGAGGATCAGCCGCTTGCGCAGCAGGTCGTCGTTGGTGCCCTGGACGCCGGGTGCGAATTTGGCGTCTACAGGAATGCTCGGCCAACCGCCGCGCACCGCGAGATCGGAATAGCTGAGCGCCGCGTCCCTGATGCGCTGTGCGGAACCTTCGTCATAGGTCGGCTCGTGCGTCATCGCGAGCGCGGCGGCCGAACGGCTTTCCGCCGTCGAGGCAGGCGCCGCGGCGGTCCTCGGCGCGGCCGCGTGAGCTGGATTGGCCGCGGTCGGCACCGTCCCCGCCGTCGCCGGCCTTGGCGTCGCCTGTCCAACGGTCTCGGTTTGCGCCAGCGCAGAGGCGCTGGCGAGCATGCCGACGGCAAGGATCATTGCGTGGCGTTTCGACATGTGTCTCATTTGCCCCCAGTCCAGCTTGCAAGAGAGCGAGGCCCGGGCGGGCCATCGCATTGGCAATTCCCGGCGGCCGCGCTGCGGGCGCCGATTCGTGAAATCGGCGAGAAATTAGAGCTTCGGTGTTGAGGCCCCATTAAGCACGGCAGTCGAAAGCTCCGCGCTTCCGGTGCGGAGTCTCTCGATTGGGTCGCGGCGAGGGCGGGATGGGTTCGCGAAAAACGCGATCAGGGCGGTAAAAGGTCCCGAAAAAGGGGCGGTCAGATCACCCAGAGAAGCAGAGCCCGCGCGCGGAAAGCGCGCGGACCAAGACGGACGCAACAACATGCGATCCGGCTCTCGTTCAATCCGGCCGCGTCCCCGTGACGCGGCGGATTGAAGATCGGCCGTAAAGATAGACCGTCGGTCGATCTCAGCTTTCGTTCGCTGCGATCGATTCCATCAGCGAAACCAGCTGGCGCTGCACCGTCTGGTCCTTGATCTTGCTGTAAGCGCGCAGCAGGCGGAGGCTGAAGGCCGAATCGAGGAACAGCAGGCTCTCGACTTCGCGGGCCTTGTTGTCGCCGTCGTAGAAGAAGGTCACGGGCACGTCGAGGGCGGAGGCGATCTGCTGAAGCCGCGCCGCGCCCACGCGATTGACGCCCTTCTCGTACTTCTGGACCTGCTGGAAGCTGACGCCGAGCTTTTCGCCGAGTTCGGCCTGCGAGATCTTCATCTCGACGCGCCGCAGACGGATCCGCTTGCCAAGCTCGATGTCCGGCTTGCCGGCGCTGCGCTGCTTCATTCTCTTTGCCGCTGCTTTCATCTTCGTTTTCACCTTTGTTCTTCGGTTGAAAATCCCCCGAAGAGCTGGGTCAGGGGTTCGCCCATATACGAGTTCTTGAATTCATGCGGGTGCACGAACTCTTCCTTAAACCACGGGAAACGAGCTGGACTGAAAGCTTCGATCAGCCAGTCGATCATGTGCCGCACGCGCGGAATACGGCCGCTACCGGGATGGTAGGACAACCAGATATCCAGCGGTCGGTTCAGCTCGACCTCCAGTGGAATCAACTTCCCGCCAAGCGCAATGGCGTAGCTGGGGAAGACGCCGATGCCGGCGCCATTCGCGACGGCCCAATAGTTGGCGCTTGAGACGTTGGTCTTCATGACCAGAAGGTCACGTTCCGAAACGCCCGGGAAGAAGCTCTCGAAGGATTCCTTGGCGGCGAGCTGGTCGGCGAATTGCAGCACCAGCCGATGCTTGATCAATTCCGCCGCCGAACGCGGCGCGCCATGTTTTTCGATATATTTCTCCGAGGCCCAGAACATCAAGTGCATGCGGCCGAGCCGCACCAGCTTGATGTCGAGCGCCGAGGGACGCGACAGATGGATGGCGACGTCGGCCTCGTGGCGCGAGACGTCGGCCGAGCGCATCGCGCAATGCAGGTCGACCAGGATCTTCGGATAGGCTTGCTGGAATTCAACCAGGCGCGGGGCAAGCCAGAACGTGCCGAGCCCCTCGGTAACGGCGACCCGGACCTCGCCGGACAAGGCGTTGGCCATCGAATCGCTGGCCCGCAGCACGTCGAAGGTGGCAGCCTCCATGCGCTCGACGGCGGACACCACCAGCGCGCCTTCATCGGTCAGATGGGTGCCGTGGACGTCGCGGGTGAAAAGCGTGGTGCCGGTTTGGCGCTCGAAATCGTCGATCCGCCGCCGCACGGCGTTAATCGACAGCGACAAGCGTTCGGCCGCCGACCGGAAACTTCCGCACCGGACGACTTCAAGGAATATGCGGGCCGTATCCCAATCGGAGAGGCCGCTGAGATTTGTTTTTGGACGTTCCGCCAGAGGAACGCCCCTTTCCGCCAAGGAGTGCATACAAGTCCCTTCGGATAGCTAAACTGGCAGAATCTGGCGCAAACCACAACTACTGCGAGTTGGGGGATGATGAGTTTTGAACCGTCATCCTTACTATCTGGTGGGTGGTATTTGGATGCTGCCATAGGCTGGGAATCGGGTGGATTTTTCGCCTGGATGAGGGGTGTGACGTGAGTTCCGTTGCGAGCCGTGAAGTGGCTGCGGGATTACAGGCGCTGTCCGCAATGACTGTCCTTGCGCGCAAGCCGGCCCCGTCTCCTTCGATGGATCAATCACAACGCGCCAAGCGTTCGCTTCTAGATGGCTTCAATCAGGGCCAACAGCGCGACGCGGCGATGTTCACCGGAACCGCGGTTCCACGGCAGAAACCCTCTGAAATCGGGTTCAGAGGCGCAGTGGCCTCATGCTATCCTCGGTATTCCATGGGGGCCGAGGGGGTCGTCACAATCACGTCTCGCAGGCCGAATTAACGGAAAGAACGCCGGTGTCGCATTCAGACGAACAATTGCAGTCGGTGCTGGAAACGCTCGAAGAGTGCCGCAAGGTTCTCAACGCGTGCAACAGCCGTGAGTCGGCCGAGCTGCTCTCCATCGTCATCCTCGATGTCAGGATGAAACTCAAAGGAATAGACAGTGCCGATCTCAAGGCATTGTGCGACGAAATGCTGCGGAGCGCTGCGAGCGAGCCGCCGTCCCCTTCCAAGCAGACGCAGGACCAGCCCCGGCGTCCGCTGCTCCGCGTGGTGAAGTAGCCGCGCCGCCGAATCTCGCTTTATGGCGAGATTTGTGCGCGTCCCGATGCCGCACCTGTGATCACAGACGGCATTGGGAGGAGCCCTCGTTTCGTGCGCCTCTGTTGCGCATTTTCCGGCATCGGCTACACCAGAGCCGGTTCGGCTCCGGCCGGGCGCATTTCCCGCGCGCCTACCGGCACCTGAGATGGCTCAGACGGCATCATGCAAAATGTTTCGATCCCGGCGGCGCTGATTGCCGGCCTCGTCAGCTTCCTTTCCCCTTGCGTCCTGCCGCTGGTCCCGCCGTATCTGATCTACCTCACGGGCGCCACGATCGAGCATGTCGAGAGCGACGAGCCGTCCTCGGCCTCCAAGCGCGCGATCATGATGTCGGCGCTGCTGTTCGTGCTCGGCTTCTCCACGGTATTCGTCGCGCTCGGCGCCAGCGCCTCGCTGATCGGCGGGCTGATCCGAACCTGGTCGGCGGAGCTGTCGATCCTAGCCGGCATCGTCATCATCGTCATGGGCCTGCACTTCCTGGGGCTGACGCGCATCGGGCTGTTGATGCGCGAGGGGCGGCTGCCGATCCCGAAGCCGGTCGGCCTCTGGGGGGCCTATATCATGGGCCTTGCCTTCGCCTTCGGCTGGACACCCTGCATCGGCCCGATCCTCGCCGCGATCCTCTCGATCGCCGCGGCTGAAGCCACGGTGACGAAGGGCGCAGGCCTGCTCGCGGTCTATTCCGCGGGCCTCGGCATTCCCTTCCTGATCGCGGCCCTGATGATCGAGCAGTTCTCCGCATTGTTCGCGCGCATGAAGGGCCACCTCGTCAATGTCGAGCGCGCCATGGGCGTGTTGATGGTGATCACCGGCATCGGCTTTCTCACCGGCGCGGTCTCGAATGTGAGCATCTGGCTGCTGGAGACCTTTCCGGCACTGCAGACGATCGGGTAGGGCGTCTTTCGTTCACCGCGCCTCGTCCGCAGTCCGACCTGCTCTTGCCTCGGCTCGCGCTGATTGCGGCCAGCAGACACATGACGTAGCCAGCCGCCGAGGCCGAGCTCGGCAACCCGGGCCTCTCGATGCGATGTCATGCCGTCAGCTCGGCGAGGGGCGGCCATCTTTGAGCTGGCCGCCCGCTGCCGCGCCTCGATTAATCGATTTCCTGCACCACCGTGCGCGAGCCGGGATCGACGAGCATCACGCGATCGCCGGAATAGACGTAGCGATATTTCGTGAGGGAGGGACCCCAATCGGATGGTACGGCCTCCAGTTCGACATCGCTCGGCACGGTCGCGCCGACGATGATCTTCTCCTTCGTCGTAACCGGACGGAGGTGATGCTCGGTGACGTAGGATTTGATCCTCGTTCGGTATTGCGGCTCGATCTGAATCGCCGCGGCGTGGCCGGTTCCGGTGGTGGTCACCACGGTGGATTGCGCAAACGCACTGGTGGAGATCAGAACCGCCGCGGCGGATAGCAGGAACAGCTTCTTCATCTCGTCCTCCTCGCAGGAATAAGCGCCGCAACAACACCTCACCATCCACGGCGTTCCTCCGCATAGGAACAAATGCATAGGAACAAATTGCCATTTTTTCCCGTTTGCAGATCGGACCGGGCCGGAAAGCCCGGCGATTGGAGGAGAAGAAAATGAAGCTGAAGATAGCGACTGCGGCGCTGATGCTTGCTGCATTGTCCCTGCCGGCGTTCGCGGCCGACGAGTTCTATGTCGTCCAGGACGTCAAGACGAAGAAGTGCACCGTCGTCGACAAGAAGCCGACGGATACGTCCATGACCGTGGTCAGCCCGTCGGGCACGATCTACAAATCGCGGACCGAAGCTGAAAGCGGCATGAAGACCGTCAAGGTCTGCACGTCAAATTGAGGGGGACGACAAATGCCAGTCTTCATCTTGTGGGCCGTGCCGGCCGTGCTGGTGATCGGCGGCGGCATTTATCTGATCGGCCATATGCACTAGGCCCGCAGTAGACGGCGAGCGGGCCTGTGCGTGCAGCGCACAGGTCCGCAAGTCTTCGGATCTTTGAAGAAGCAGTCGAACCGCGTGCCCGCAGGGGCGCGCGAGTTGCAGTGCAACAGCTCGTGGTGGGTAGCCCTGCGACGAAGGAGTACCTCCAGCCCAGGCGAAATGACTTCCGTCCCGCTGAGGTTTTTCATACGCTTCCCCTCGCAAGCCGCATGCCGGCTGCGCTCACGCCCCGGCGACAGGGTCGGAGCATCAAAGGGAGGGGAGACGATGAAGCGAAGATCATTTCTCGCTGGTATCGGCGCGACCACTGCGGCGGCTACGCTCGGCATGCCGTCGATCCTCAAGGCGCAAGCGCCGATCACGCTGAACGGCGCAGTCCAGTTCAACGACGACCATGCCTTCAACCGGGCGCTGCTCCGGTTCGAGGAGTTGGTGAAGAAATATTACGGCAAGCCGGTCAATTTCACCCTGCACAAGAACTCCTCGCTCGGCCTCGAGAAGCAGTATTTCGAGTACATGTCGCAGGGCAAGGCGGTCGATTACGGCATCGTCTCGCCTGCCCACATGTCGACCTTCGCCAAGGCGGCTCCGTTCATCGACGCGCCCTTCGTGTTCAAGGGAATCGATCACATGAACAAGGTGGTCGAAGCCAATATCCTGGCGCCGATCGCCGACGAAGTCGCGGCGAAAGCCGAGGTCGTCCTGATCGGTTATTCCGGCGGCGGCATCCGCAACATCTTTGCCAACAAGCCGCTCAAGAACCTTGCTGACCTCAAGGGGCTCAAGGTTCGCGTGCAGGGCGCGCCGATCTGGTCGAAGACCTTCGCGGCGGTTGGCATGAGCCCGACGGTGATCGCCTATAACGAGATCTACAACGCGATCCAGAACGGTGTGATAGCGGCCGGCGAAAACGAGGCGGCCGGCGTTGAGGCGATGAAGTTCTACGAGGTCGCTCCACATCTCAGCCTGACCCAGCACGCGGTGTCGATCCGGCCGATCTGCTTCTCGGTGAAGACGCTGAAGACCTTGCCGAAGGATCTGCAGGACGCGATCATGAAGGCCGGCAAGGAGGCCGGCGATTACGGCCGTCAGCTCGAGTCGAGCGAGGAGGTCGTCAAGCTCGACACGCTCGAGAAGGCCGGCAAGCTCAAGCGCGTCCCCTTCGAGGAGCGGGACGCCATGAAGAAGCTCGCCGACCCCGTGATGGCCGCCTACGCCAAGGAAATCGGCGCGGAAGGCATTTTCGAGAAGATCAACGTCGTCTGAGATCTTTGCGTCCGCTGACAGGATCTCCGGGCAAGCCCCGCTTCTTGCCCGGACGTGGCGGATGAGCTGCCGCACGGAGCCCCAATGCCTGACATGCCCGTCCCGTCCACACCGTCGCTGTGGCGCCGCGTATCGGCGGCCTATGCGAAATTGCTGGAATTCCTGCTGGCCGCCTGCGTCGGCGTCCTGATCGTTCCGGTCACGCTGCAAATCGTCTCACGCTACACGCCCTTCATTCCCTCTTACATCTGGACGGAGGAAATGGCGCGTTTCCTGTTTATCTGGACGATCATGATCGGCGCCATGGTCGGCGTGCGCGAAGCGCAGCATTTCGAGGTCGACGTGTGGCCCGATCTGTCGCGGCGGTCGGAGGCTGCGGTGCGGATCATCGCGCGTCTCGGCGTGCTGGCGCTGGCGCTGGTATTCGTAACGGCTGGTCTCGAGTTCACTCGCTTCGCCTGGAACAGGACGTCGGAGCTGGCCGATCTGCCGCTTTGGCTGATTCACGTCGCCTGGCCCGTTGCTGGGATAACGTGGATCGTCTTCGCGGGCGAACAGATCATCGATGAAATGCGCGTTCTGGTTGGGGCGAGGCGATGAGCGGAAATGTACTCTCTGCCGGACAGGCCGCGATGGTGCTGTTCGGAGTCTTCGTCGGCCTGCTCATCGTGCGCGTGCCGGTGGCTTTCGCGCTTGGCCTTGCCTGCGTGCCGATCCTGCTGATCGAGCCGCATCTGTCTTTGATGATGCTCGCGCAGGAAACCTTCAATGCCTACAATTCATTCATCCTGCTGGCGGTGCCGTTCTTCCTGCTGACGGCGAACCTGATGAGCATCGGCGGCATTACCGACCGCCTGGTGGCGCTGTCGCGCTCGATGGTCGGGCATTGGCCGGGATCCCTGGCGCAGATCAACGTCGTGCTGTCGGTGTTCTTTGCCGGCATTTCGGGCTCCTCCACGGCCGATGCGGCGAGCCAGTCCAAGATCTTCATCGATGCCCAGACCAAGGAAGGCTACGACCTATCGTTCTCGATCGCGATCACGGCGGTGTCGGCGGTTCTGGCGGTCATCATCCCGCCGTCGATCCTCATGATCGTGTGGGGCGGACTGATCTCCACATCGATCGCGGCGATGTATCTGGCCGGAATCGTGCCGGGTCTGCTGATCGCGGGCGCGCAGATGGCGACGGTGCACGTCTATGCAGTGCGCCGCGGCTACCCGACCTATCCGAAGGCGACCTGGGTCGAGATGCGATGCGCGATCTGGAAGTCGATACCGGCGCTGATGACGCCGTTCATCATCGTTGGCGGCATTCTGCTCGGCTGGTTCACCGCAACCGAATCCGCCTGCGTTGCGGTGCTCTATTCCGTGGTGCTCTCGGCGTTCTTCTACCGCGAGACAGGAGCCCGCGAGTTGTACAAGGCCTTGCTCGACACCGGGCGCCTCGCCGGCGTGGCGCTGTTTTGCGTCGGCACGGCCAGCGCGTTCGGCTGGCTGCTCGCCTATTACAAGATCCCGCAAGAGCTGCTGGCCAACGTCTCGACCTGGGGCATGGGCGCCGTCACGGCCGGCTTCTTCATCTCCTTCTGCTTTCTGGTGGTGGGCTGCTTTCTCGACGCCATCCCGGCCATCATCATCGTCGGCACCGTGCTGGAGCCGCTCGCCAAGTCCGTCGATCTCCATCCGGTCCAGTTCGCGATCATTTCCATCGTGTCGCTGGCCTTCGGACTGGTGACGCCACCCTATGGCCTCTGTCTGATGATCGCCTGTTCGATCGCGGGCGTACGACTGCGCTATGCGCTAAAGGACACGGTGATCATGCTGATCCCGATGCTGCTCGTGCTCGCGGCCGTCATCGTCTGGCCGAGCGTGTCGCTGTTCCTGCCGCGTCTGATCGTGCCGGAAATGCTCAAATGAGCGCTGGCAAATGAGCTTCCCAGAGTGCGATCCCGCGGACGACTGCCGCGGGATCGAGCCAATTGGCTAAAGGTTGCTCTCGGTGATCGCGGCGTAGACCATGCTGCGCAGCTCGCGCCGGATCGGGTAGGCGCTCGACGGCAGCACCTGGGTCATGAAGATCGCGATCAGCTCTTCGGCCGGATCGATCCAGAACGAGGTGGTGGCGGCACCGCCCCAATTGTATTCGCCGGGGCTGCCGGCGATCAGCGTCTCTGCGGGGCGCATCGTCACGGCAAAGCCGAGGCCGAAGCCGATGCCGTTATAGGTGGCTTCCGAGAACAGCGAGCGCGACACTTCCGGCAGCACATGGCCGCCCGGAATGTGGTTGGTCGTCATCAGAGCCAGCGTCTTCGGCCCGATCAGCCTGACGCCGCCGAGTTCGCCGCCGTTGAGCAGGGCCCGGCAGAAGGTGAGATAGTCGGCGACCGTCGAGCACAGGCCACCGCCGCCGGAAATGAAGGAGGGCGGGGTGAGGAACGAGCTCGTCGCCGGGTCATCTTGGAGCGTCAAGCCTTCGCGCCGCTGGCCGGCGTGGAACGTCATGCCGCCGCCGGGGTCTGCCGAGTAGCAGGCGGCGAAACGATGGGCCTTCGAGGCCGGCACATGGAAATCGGTGTCGGTCATGCCGAGCGGATCGAGGATGCGTGACTTCAGAAACTGTTCGAACGGCATGCCTGAGATCTTGCCAACGAGATAGCCGAGCACGTCGGTCGCGACCGAGTAGTTCCAGGCCTCGCCCGGCGAGAACTCCAGCGGGATCTTTGCCAGGCCCTCGATCATGGTCTGGAGTGTGCCAGACTTCTCGACCTCGCCGATCTTTTCAGTGCGATAGGCGGCGTCGACATTGGAGCGCTGCTGGAAGCCATAGGTGAGGCCGGAGGTATGACGCAGGAGGTCGACGATCAGCATCGGCCGGGACGGCGGCCGGGCCAGGAAGGCCGGGTAGGTGCCCGCGACGAAGACGCCGAGATCCTTCCATTCCGGAATGTACTTGACGACGGGCTCGTCAATCGCGACGAGGCCTTGCTCGACCAGCATCATGAAGGCGACGCTGGTGAGCGGCTTGGTCATGGAATAGATGCGGTAGATGGTGTCATCCTTCACCGGCGCCTTGCGCTCGACATCGGCCAGGCCCTGAACCGAATTATGAACCACTTTGCCTCGACGATAGACCAAAAGGTGGGTTCCGGGGAAACGGCCGGCATCAATGTAACGGTTCTTCAGGTGCGCATCGATGCGATCGAGCGCGGCCTGGGACATGCCGACGGATTCGGGGGAGGCAGGAGTGGGGGCTAGCATGGGAACGTTCCTCGGACGGTTCTTGTCGTAAGCGTGATAGCCGAAATCGCCCTCCTATTCCAAGCCGGTTGCGCTTAACTCCAGCTGGCCTGCTGGTGTAGCCTCTATGGCTGGACGCTCCAAGAAAACCGAGAATCCGAAAGCAGAAAACGGGAAGCACAGCATCATGACCCAGTTCAACGAGACCGAACTCACCGAAGCCGTCGTGCGGAGCTTCGACAGCACGCCGAACCCGCGGGCAAAATTCCTGCTCCAGGAATTGGTGAAGTCGCTGCACGATTACGTGAGCAAGACAGGTCTCACCTTCGAGGAATGGGAATATGCCATCGAGTTCCTGACCCGAACCGGTCAGAAATGTACCGACACCCGTCAGGAATTCATCCTGCTGTCCGACGTGCTCGGGGTCTCCATGCTGGTCGATGCCGTCAACCACAGGGATCGCGAGGGTGCCACGGAGACCACGGTGCTCGGCCCGTTCTATGTCGGCGAGCACAAGGTGACCGCACACGGCACCGATATCTCCCCCAACAACCAGACCGGCGAGCGGATGTTCGTGCGGAGCCGCGTCACGGATCTGAAGGGCAAGCCGCTCGCGAACGTCCCCGTCGACGTCTGGCATGCCGATGATGACGGCTTCTACGATTCACAAAAGGCCAACTATGACGAGGTCGGCGCCTCGGCGCGGGCCCGCTTCATCACCGACGACGACGGCCGCTTCTTCTTCCGCACCATCCTGCCGTGCAGCTACCCGATCCCGACCGATGGTCCGGTCGGCGAGATGATCGTGCAGACCAAGCGCCATCCGATGCGCCCGGCGCATGTGCACTTCCTGGTCAATGCGAAGGGCTACGAGCCGCTGATCACCCACGTCTTCATGGATGGCGACAAATATCTCGATACCGACGTGGTGTTCGGCGTCAAGGACGATCTCGTCGCCAAGGTCGAGCCGCGCAATGACCCCACGATGCCCGACGGCACCAAGGCGAACGGGCAATGGCACCTGATGAGCTACGAATTCCACCTCAAGCCCGGCGGCGGCATGGCGCCGAAGCCGCTGGGAGTGAAGGCGGGAGAGCCGGCGTGAGGGCCCGCTGGGAAGGGCGGCAGCCTGGGCGCGGACGACGTCCGCTGTGCTCTTGAAAGCGGTGCAATCACGGAGCTCGGTTAATTTCCTGCCGGCGACCACACCGACACTTGGTCGGCTGATCCCGATTCACCAGCCCAAGTCTACCTAAGCCCAAGTCTACCTAAGTATGGCCACTTCATACCTGCGTGCGATGGCGCCGACCAAGTGCTTGGTGTTACCGATATATCCAGAGTGCAAAGCAACGGAACCGGCCTGCGAGCCGGCAGTTGCGGGACAAGGCCGGCGGCGTAGTGCCCGCCGGCCCTTCTCCCGATCCAGCGGCGCTTTGCCGCTCAACTGATGCTTACCGCCATGGTTGGTGCAGAGAGTACGCCATGAGAAACATCGCCGATCTTCTGATGCGGTTCTGGCAGCCGGCCCCCGCGTCCCAGACTCAGGTTGCGACTGCGGCTAAAAACCGAGATCGATCCAGTATGGCAGATTTCGTGCGGATCCTGCAGGCCTACGATCAAGCCCATTAGGGCAGGAATTAGAGGCAACCGCGTCGGTCCGTGATACCGCCGTTCAGGGGCATTCGCGTCGACGTGGCCGCACCGCTCGACAGGGCCCGTCAGGGGAAAAATCTTGAAGCCTCGGATCTCGCCTGCGCAACGCACAATGCGTTGCACTATCATCGATCGCGATTGGGAACCCATTCCTCCGCGGTAGCGTCCCAATGATGGGTGTCGTCGAAGTGCTTCCAGGGTGGCCGCCTTGGCTTGGTTTCATGGTCCTGTCGGTTTGCATTCGACGTGCGGAGTCGGACGACCAGCGCTCGAGCCATCATCACCCATTCGCGAGCGCTATATCGGGAGTTCCATTTGATTGCAGCGAACATTGGATGCCTCCTTCAAATAAGAAGCTTTCGCCACATTAGCCCGGCCAAGAACACAGGAATGTAAACCACTTCACAGTCAGTCGGCATCTTCGACATGGCCGTGGGCGATCTCACTGCGCGACGGCCACACCTATGTTCGCGCGCAGCGTCCGGCTCAGGTCACGCTGCCGCGCGAACAAAACACACGCGACGAAACGTAGCATTGTACTTGTAGGCGGAGACGCGTCCTTTTGACAGAGTGCATGTCAGCGCTGGTGGGCTGTGCGCTCGATAGAGGTCAGCGCATGCTTGAGCTTTGGAACAGCTGGTACGACACCCTGGTCTCGGTGGAGGCGCTTGCCACGGTCATCGTCATTGTCCTAGTGGCTGCGGGCGTCATTACGCTGGCGGAGAGTCGGCGGCGATAAACGCGTCCGACAAATGATTGATTTAGGAGACCCTGACGCTTCCGCCCTTAGGTCCTAACGCGCGTGCAGCAGAGCCAGCAGCACGACGACTGCGCAGGCAAGCGCCGCCGAGGTCAGCTTCCAGAACATCAGCGGGCTGCGCTCGAGCAGCGGTGTGATCCGCGTGTCGAGATAGGCCGGATTGGGCGTGCGTAGCTCGAAGATGAACTCGGAGAGGTCCTCATGCCGCTTGTAGGGATCGGGATGCAGTGCGCGCCGGAGCGCGCCGTCGACCCAGGCCGGGACATTGCGGTCGTCGTCGGCTGCGCGATATTTGAGCCGCCGCACATCCGCCTTGCGGCGGATCCTGGCGATCTGGGTGCCGTAGGGAAGCTTTCCCGTCAGCATCTGATAGCAGATCACGGCCAGCGAAAACATGTCGGAGCGCGGTGAGCCCCCTTGCCCGAGAAAATATTCCGGCGCCGTGTACTGCATCGTGCCCAGGATTTCGTCGGCCTCGTCCGGCGGCGCGGCCTCGGCGACGCCGGCGACCCTGACCGATCCGAAGTCGATGATTTTCGCCGTACCGGTCTTGTCGATCAGGATGTTGTCGGGCCTGAGGTCCTGATGCAGCATCTCCATGCGATGGAAGGCGCGCAGCCCCGCGGCGATCTGCTCAATGATGCCGCGCACGGTTTCGAGATCGGGGCGCGGATTGTCGGTCATCCACTGCTTCAGGGTCTGGCCCTCGACGAATTCCATCGCGACGTAGAGATAGCTGCGGCGCCGCGATTGTGAGAGCGGCTTGAGAACATGCGGGCTGTCGATCCGGCGCGCGATCCACTCCTCCATCAGGAAACGCTTGAGATAGGCGGCGTTGTCGCGCAGATCGACTGACGGCAGCTTGAGCGCAACCGGCTGCTCGGTCTCGGTATCGACGGCAAGGTAGATATGGCTGCGGCTGCTGCCGTGGATCTCGCGGACGATCCGGTAGCCGTCGAAGATCGCCCGCGGCTCCGGCAGCGCGGGAAGCGGCAATTCCGAGGTCTGATTGAAGATGCCGGCCGGCTCGCGCTGCGGCACAGCGTCGATGCGAATGATCTGGACGGTGATGTTGTCGTCGCTGCCGCGCCGGTAGGCCTCCTCGACGATCGCCTTCGCGGCCCCGTCGAGCTCGGCTGCGTGCTCGTGCAGCGCGCTCGTGACGAAACGCGCGTCGACGAATTCGTAGGCGCCGTCGGTCGCCAGCAGGAAGGTGTCGCCGGCCTCGACCTCGAACGCCTGGTAGTCGATCTCGAGTTGCGGATTGATGCCGAGCGCGCGGCCGAGATAGGTCTGCTCCGACGACACGATGATGCGGTGATCGTCGGTCAGTTGCTCGAGCGCCTTGCCGGCGACGCGGTAGATGCGGCAGTCGCCGACATGGAAGATGTGCGCGGTGGTCGCCTTGATGACCATGGCGCTGAGGGTGCAGACATAACCCTTGTCGCGGTCATAGGCATATTGGCTCTTGCGCGTCTGGGCGTGCAGCCAGGAATTGGTGGCGTCGAGCACGCGGCGGGCGGACGTTTTCACCGTCCAGGATTCCGACGTGCAGTAATAGTCCATCAGGAAGCTCTTGACCGCCGACTCGCTGGCGATCTGGCTCACGCTGCTGCTCGAGATGCCGTCGGCGAGGACCGCTGCGATGCCTTTCAGGCCGAGCAGCGGCTCCTCCGGAATCAGAACGCCGTGAAAATCCTGGTTGACCGGCTTGCGGCCCTTGTCGGAGTGCTGGCCGACCGAAATCAGGAGTCCGCGCATCTTCGCCATCACCAGGAGAGGGGAGCCTCACCCTGCTCGGGCAAGGCTCCCCTGTCGAGACGTATTCGATCAGGCGGCCACGCGGGGCTTCGCAGCCTTGTCGACCTGGCGCTTCGGCAGGGTCATGACATGCGTGGCGTAGAGAGTCAGGCCGGTGAAGGCGAGCCCGCCGACGAGGTTGCCGAGCACCGTCGGGATCTCGTTCCAGATCAGATAGTCCAGGATCGAGAACTTGGCATGGAGCATCAGGCCCGACGGGAACAGGAACATGTTCACGACGGAATGCTCGAACACCATGTAGAAGAACACCAGGATCGGCATCCACATCGCGATCACCTTGCCGGGGACCGAGGTCGAGATCATGGCGCCGACCACGCCGGTCGAGACCATCCAGTTGCAGAGCATGCCGCGCATGAACAGCGTCGCCATCCCCGCCGCGCCGTGCGCGGCATAGCCCAGGGTCCGGCCCTCACCGATATTGCCGATGACCGTGCCGACCTTGTCGGGGGCCTGCGTGAAGCCGAACGTCGTGACGAAGGCCATCATGAAGGCCACCGTTAGGGCGCCGGCGAAGTTGCCGATGAAGACGAGACCCCAATTGCGCAGTACGCCGCCAAGGGTAACGCCCGGGCGCTTGTCGATCAGGGCGAGCGGCGAGAGTACGAACACGCCGGTCAGGAGGTCGAAGCCCAGCAAATAGAGCATGGCGAAGCCGACTGGAAACAGCAGTGCGCCGATGATCGGCTGCCCGGTGTTGACGTTGATCGTGACGGCGAACCACGCCGCCAATGCCAGGATGGCACCGGCCATGTAGGCACGGATGATGGTATCCCGGGTGGACATGAAGATCTTGGACTCGCCGGCATCCACCATCTTGGTGACGAATTCCGAAGGCGCGAGATACGACATCAATGGTTCCTTTGCTTCGTAAGTGAGATCGACACACCCTCTAAGAGAGCGCGGCTGAACGTCTTTGGCCGTGCGGGCTGGCCTGCCGCGCACGAGGGCTATGGAAAGTCTGGAAGCCTTGGGAATCGCGTCACGAGGATTGAGCCGGCGAGGGCCGCGAACCAGGTGAGCTTCCGGTCTGCAGCCGCCAGAGGCTGCAAACAATGCGGCAAGCCGCAGTCTTCGTTGACGCGACAAGGGAATGCAAGTCGCGTGCCGTTCCAAGGCGCAATAAAAAACGAAGCGATATCAATATCATAGATCGCGCCTTAGTCCCCGGGCGGTGTGTTCCGAGGCCCTTTGCCTGGGCTGTTGCACAATCTTTGTGCGGCGCACAAGAATTGAGCAGGTCGCAAATTTCCCATGCGGAACCGCTCTGCGGCAGTTCGGCGCGGCCGCCGTAACCCCTTCAATATTCGCCATTTTTAGGGATGAAGGGCTTGGCATGAAGCTTGAATGGTTCCCTGCCGACGCCATTGAAGCCGTCCCGCGAGACTTCTCATCCGACTTGCCGACGCCACCAGACGGGGGTCTCCCCCGTCGTGCGTTCGCATGCGCCAAAGATGGCGCCGCCGGACGGACGGGCTGCTCGTGTGCACTGACGCCAATCAATTCTGCAACGACGCAAAGGACGACACCGCCTATGACCAAGCGCACCCGCCGGCCCTCGGAGACGGGCCTCAGCCGCCGTCAATTGTTGAAAGCCACCGGCTCCACCGCCGCACTTCTCGCCGCAGCAAAACTGAATTTCCCCGCCGGCGCCTTCGCTCAGGACGCAGGCCCCGAGGTCAAGGGCGCCAAGCTCGGCTTCATCGCGCTCTCCGATGCCGGCCCGCTCTTCGTCGCCAAGGACAAGGGCCTGTTCGCCAAATACGGCATGCCCGACACCGACGTGCAGAAGCAGGCCTCCTGGGGCACCACGCGCGACAACCTCGTGCTCGGCTCCGAAGGCAACGGCATCGACGGCGCGCATATCCTCACCCCGATGCCGTATCTGATCTCGGCCGGCAAGGTGACGCAGAACAACCAGCCGACGCCGATGTACATCCTGGCGCGGCTCAATCTCGACAGCCAGTGCATCTCCGTCGCCAATGAATATGCCGACCTCAAGCTCGGCGTCGACGCGACGCCGTTCAAGGCGGCGCTGGAGAAGAAGAAGGCGTCCGGCAAGGCGGTGAAAGCCGCGATGACCTTCCCCGGCGGCACCCATGACCTCTGGCTCCGCTATTGGCTCGCGGCCGGCGGCATCGATCCCGACAAGGACATCGAGACCATCGTGGTGCCGCCGCCGCAGATGGTGGCCAACATGAAGGTCGGCACCATGGACTGCTTCTGCGTCGGCGAGCCCTGGAACCTGCAACTGATCCACCAGAAGATCGGGTATACCGCTGTCACCACCGGCGAGCTCTGGAACAAGCATCCGGAAAAATCCTTCGGCATGCGCGCCGCCTTCGTCGACAAATACCCCAAGGCGGCCAAGGCGCTGCTGATGGCGGTGATGGAAGCCCAGCAATGGGCCGACAAGGCCGAGAACAAGGCCGAACTTGCCGCCATCATGGGCAAGCGGCAGTGGATGAACTGCCCGGTCGAGGACGTGCTCGACCGCAGCGCCGGCAAGTTCGACTACGGCATCCCCGGCAAGGTGGTCGAGAACTCGCCGCACATCATGAAGTACTGGCGCGACTTCGCTTCTTACCCGTTCCAGAGCCACGACCTCTGGTTCCTGACCGAGGACATCCGCTGGGGCAAGTACGAGCCTGGCTTCGACACCAAGGCGCTGATCGCCAAGGTCAATCGCGAGGACATGTGGCGCGATGCGGCCAAGACGCTCGGCGTGGCCAGCGCCGAGATTCCGGCCTCGACCTCGCGCGGCAAGGAGACCTTCTTCGACGGCAAGGTGTTCGATCCCGAAAATCCGGCTGCCTATCTGAAGTCGCTCGCGATCAAGCGCGTCGAAGTCTGATGGAGCCCTGCGGCCGCCCCGGGGCGGCCGCATCGTCCTTGCGAAGCCGGAGAGAGATAGCGATGAATATGCCTGCCACGAAGATCGAGCTTGAGACTGCGATGCCTGCTGCAGCCGCTGCGCCGGTCGTCGCGATGACGCCGAAACGGCCGCCGCGCACTGAAGCCTACGCGCGCATGGCGAGGGAGACCGCGGTTCGCATGATCCCGCCGCTGGTCGTGATCGCGCTGCTGACGCTGGTGTGGGAACTGATCTGCCGCCGTGCCGGCTCGGCGCTGCCGCCGCCGTCGAGAGTGTTCAAGGACACAAAGGAGCTGATCCTCGATCCGTTCTTCGACCATGGCGGCATCGACAAGGGCCTGTTCTGGCATCTCTCCGCCAGTCTGCAGCGCGTCGCCTTCGGCTACTCGCTCTCCGCGATCGCCGGCATCGCGCTCGGTGTGCTGGTCGGGCAGTCGGTCTGGGCGATGCGCGGGCTCGATCCGCTGTTCCAGGTGCTGCGCACGATACCGCCGCTGGCCTGGCTGCCGCTGTCGCTCGCCGCGTTCCGCGACGGCCAGCCGTCGGCGATCTTCGTCATCTTCATCACGTCGATCTGGCCGATCATCATCAACACCGCGGTCGGCATCCGCAACATCCCGCAGGACTATCGCAACGTCGCCGCGGTGGTGCAGCTCAATCCGCTCGAGTTCTTCTCCAAGATCATGATTCCGGCGGCGGCGCCCTACATCTTCACCGGCCTTCGCATCGGCATCGGCCTGTCCTGGCTCGCGATCGTCGCTGCGGAAATGCTGATCGGCGGCGTCGGCATCGGCTTCTTCATCTGGGACGCCTGGAACTCCTCGCATATCAGCGAGATCATCCTGGCACTGTTCTATGTCGGCATTATCGGCTTCGTGCTGGATCGCCTGATCGCGGGCCTCGGCAAGGTCGTCACCCGCGGCACCGCGCAGAATTGAAGGAGAGGGGCACATGACCGCCTATCTGAAGCTCGACCACATCGACAAGGTCTTTACCCGCGGCGCCGCCACCACCGAGGTGCTCAAGGAGATCAACCTGACGATCGAGAAAGGTGAATACGTCTCGATCATCGGCCATTCCGGTTGCGGCAAGTCGACCTTGCTCAACATCATCGCAGGTCTGACCGGCGCCACCACGGGCGGCGTGCTGCTGGAGAACCGCGAGGTCAACTCGCCGGGGCCCGATCGCGCCGTGGTGTTCCAGAACCACAGCCTGTTGCCGTGGCTCACCGTCTACGAGAACGTCAGGCTCGGCGTCGACAAGGTCTTCGCCAGGACCAAGTCCCGCGCCGAGCGCGACGCCTGGGTCATGCACAATCTCAACCTCGTGCAGATGGCCCATGCCAGGGACAAGCGCCCGTCGGAAATCTCGGGCGGCATGAAGCAGCGCGTCGGCATCGCCCGGGCGCTGGCGATGGAGCCGAAGGTGCTGCTGCTGGACGAGCCGTTCGGCGCGCTCGACGCGCTGACCCGCGCGCACTTGCAGGACTCGGTGATGGCGCTGCATCAAAAGCTCGGCAACACCATCCTGATGATCACTCACGACGTCGACGAGGCCGTGCTCTTGTCCGACCGCATCGTGATGATGACGAACGGGCCGAGCGCGCGCATCGGGGAGGTGCTGGAGGTGCCGCTGGCACGGCCGCGCAAACGGCTCGAGCTTGCCACCAACGGCATCTATTTGAAGTGCCGCCAGCGCGTGCTCGAATTCCTCTACGAGCGTCATCGCTTCGTCGAGGCCGCGTAAACCGGAAGTTAACGCGACCGACGCGTGCGCCCAAATAATCGACATCCCGCTCAATCCTTGTGCGTCGCACAAGGATTGAGCGAATCGCAAATTTACCGTGCGAAAAGACCCTGCGAAAAATTCGGGCAACACGAATAACGTTCTGAAATCCCTGTATTTCCAGCGTGCGCGCAACTGGCACGGAAATTGAAACGTCTTTGCGCGACGCCAACGACGACGTCCCTCAACATCATCAATCAGCATCGTGAACTCGCCACCGGGGTGAAGCCTCGGAGCGCGCCTCCGTGACCGGAGGCCGAGCCTGCAACGACGCAGCGGTGAGCCTGAAAGGGATACTCAATGACGAAGAATCCGACTTGGATTTCAGACTGGCGCCCCGAAGATGAGGCGTTCTGGAATGCGACTGGCAAGACTATCGCGCGACGCAACCTGATCTGGTCGATCGTGGCCGAGCATATCGGCTTCTCGGTCTGGCTGATCTGGAGCATCGTCACCACCAAGCTGCCGCAGGCAGGCTTCCACTACACCACCGACCAGCTGTTCCAGCTCGTCGCGGTGCCGGGCCTGATCGGCGCCCTGATGCGCTTTCCCTATACTTTCGCAGTGACGACCTTCGGCGGCCGCAACTGGACCATCTTCAGTGCGGCGATCCTGTTCATTCCAACCTTGTCGCTTGCCTATTTCGTGAGCCAGCCTGACACGCCGTTCTGGCTGATGCTGCTGATCGCCTCGACCGCCGGCCTTGGCGGCGGCAACTTCGCCTCCAGTATGACCAACATCTCCTTCTTCTTCCCCGACAGGATGAAGGGCTGGGCGCTCGGCCTGAATGCGGCCGGCGGCAATATCGGCGTCTCCAGCGTGCAGCTCCTGACCCCGATCCTGATGACGCTGGCTGTGTTCAACCTGTTCCAGGCCACGCCCGTCGACGGCATCTTCCTCCAGAATGCCGGCCTGATGTGGGTGCTGCCGATCGCGATCGCGGTGTTCGGCGCGGTGTTCTTCATGAACAACCTCACGTCGGCGAAATCGTCGGTGAAGAACCAGCTCGCGATCGTCAAACGCAAGCACACCTGGATCATGGCGTACCTCTATATCGGCACGTTCGGCTCCTTCATCGGCTACTCAGCGGCGTTTCCGCTCCTGATCAAGACGCAATTCCCGGCGATCTCGATCTCGATCGCGTTCCTGGGGCCGCTGGTCGGCTCGCTGTCGCGTCCGCTCGGCGGCTGGCTTGCCGACAGGGTCGGCGGCTCGATCATCACCTTCTGGAACTTCATCTTGATGGCGGGAGCCACGGTCGGCGTGCTCTACTTCGTCGGGCAGAAGGATTTCATCGGCTTCCTGTCGATGTTCCTGATCCTGTTCGTGACGACGGGCATCGGCAACGGCTCGACCTATCGCATGATCCCCTCGATCTTCCGCGAGGAGAACCTGTTCAAGGTGCGCGGCAAGGGCGATGCGGCGCGCGGGCTGGCGCTGAAGACGGCGAGCATCGAGAGCGGCGCGGCGGTCGGCTTCATCGGCGCCATCGGCGCCGTCGGCGGCTATCTGATCCCGACCGGTTTCGGCAAGTCGATCGCCCTGACCGGCGGGCCGCAGCTCGCGCTCGTGATCTATCTCGCCTTCTACGCCACCTGCCTCGCTCTGACCTGGTGGTTCTATCTGCGTCGCAGCCCGCAGGGCGAAGGCGCCTCAAGCCTTGCCGAAGCAAGGGTCTAGCACTTGGTACGAATCTCGCTTCTCCCCGTACGCGGGGAGAAGTCTCTCTGATGACGTTTGATCCATGAACTTTTTCCGCAACGGCGCGGACGAAGGCAGACCGAAACAGACAGGAGAACATCATGACGCCAGAACAGATCACCCTCATCCAGCAGAGCTTCGCCAAGGTCGCGCCGATATCGGAGCAGGCCGCGGTGCTGTTCTACGATCGTCTGTTCGAGGTGGCGCCGTCCGTGCGTGCGATGTTTCCCGAGGACATGACCGAGCAGCGCAAGAAGCTGATGGGCATGCTCGCCGCCGTCGTCGGCGGCCTGTCGAACCTGGACTCGATTCTTCCCGCTGCCTCGGCGCTCGCCAAGCGTCACGTCGCCTATGGCGCGACGGCCGACCACTATCCGGTGGTCGGCGCGACCCTGCTGTGGACCCTGGAGAAGGGTCTTGGCGAAGCCTGGACGCCCGAACTGGCAACGGCCTGGACCGACGCCTACGGCGTGCTGTCCGGCTACATGATGTCTGAAGCCTACGGCGCACAGCCGCAGGCCGCTGAATAGGAGATGCCTCGTGAGTGAACCGCTGGTCATCGTCGGTAACGGTATGGCGGCCGCGCGTCTGGTCGACGAGCTCGCGAAGACCGCGCTCGGCCGCTACGCGGTCGCCGTCATCGGCGAGGAGCCGCGGCTCGCTTACAATCGCGTGTTGCTCTCATCCGTGCTGGCCGGCGAGACCGGCTCGCACGAGATCGAGCTCCGGCCGGCCGACTGGTGGCGCCATCGCGGCGTCACCGTGCGCTACGGCTATCGCGTCACCGAGATCGACACCGGCCGCCGCGAGCTGAAGATCGAGGGCGAGGAGAGCATGGAATATTCCAAGCTCGTGCTCGCCACCGGCTCGACGCCGCTGCGGCTCAATTTGCCGGGCGCCGATCTCGCCGGCGTGCACACGTTTCGCGATACGCGCGACGTCGACCTTTTGCTGACGCTAGCCGCGGCCAAGAAGCGCGTTGTCGTCGTCGGCGGCGGCCTGCTCGGACTTGAAGCGGCCTACGGCCTCGCCAAGGCGGGCGCGCCGGTGACGCTGCTGCATCTGATGGACCGGCTGATGGAGCGCCAGCTCGACGAGCCGGCCGCCGATCTGCTCAAGACGCTGGTCGAGCGCAAAGGCATCCGCATCCTGCTCAACGCCTCGACCGCCCGGATCCATGGCGATGGACATGTCGAGGCCGTCGAGCTTGCCGATGGCAGCCGTATCGAGGCCGACGCCGTGATCTTCGCTGCCGGGATCAAGCCGAACGTCGCGCTGGCAAAAGAGGCGGGGATCGCCGTCAACCGCGGCGTCGTCGTCAACGACGTGATGCAAACCTCCTCGTCCGACATTTTTGCGCTCGGCGAGTGTGCCGAGCATCGCGGCACTTGCTACGGCCTGGTCGAGCCCGCCTATGAGCAGGCGCGGGTGCTGGCGCGGCATCTGGCCGGCCGGCCCGCCGCCTATCAGGGCAGCGTCGTCTCGACCAATCTGAAGGTGTCCGGAGTCAGCGTCTTCTCCGCCGGCGACTTCATGGGCGGGGAGGGCAGCGAGAGCCTGGTGCTGACCGACCGCAGGCGAGGCACCTACAAGAAGCTCGTGATCGCGGCCGGCCGGCTCACCGGTGCCGTGCTGATCGGCGATACCGTCGATGCGCTCTGGTATCTCGAGCTGATCCGCAATCGTGACAAGGTGGCGGCGATCCGCACCGACATGATGTTCGGCCGCGCGCTCGCGCGTCCCTCCAAGGCGGCGTGACAGGCCAGCTTGACAAGGCAGTTCGACATGACGGCAATCGATCCCTCGCTCCGCGCCACCAAGACGACCTGCCCCTATTGCGGCGTCGGCTGCGGCGTGCTGGCGACGCCCGACGGCAAGGGCGGCGCGGCAATCGCGGGCGATCCTGATCATCCCGCCAATTTCGGCCGGCTCTGCTCGAAAGGCTCGGCGCTCGGCGAGACCGTCGGACTGGAAAACCGGCTGCTCTATCCGATGATCCGCTGCAAGGGCGTGCTGGAGCGCGTCGCCTGGAGCGATGCCCTCGACCACGTCGCCCATCGCATGCAGCACATCGTGGCCCGCGACGGCGCCGATGCGGTCGCGTTCTATCTCTCCGGCCAGCTCCTCACCGAGGACTATTACGTCGCCAACAAGCTGATGAAGGGTTTTGTCGGCACGGCGAATGTCGACACCAATTCGCGGCTCTGCATGTCGTCGTCGGTTGCCGGCCATCGCCGCGCCTTCGGCGCCGACACCGTGCCCGGCTGCTACGAGGATCTCGACCAGGCCGATCTGCTCGTCTTCGTCGGCTCGAACGCGGCCTGGTGTCATCCGGTACTGTTCCAGCGCATGCTGAAGAACCGGCAGGAGCGGGGCGCGCGGATGATCGTGATCGATCCGCGCCGCACCGATACCGCCGATGACGTCGACTTGTTTCTCGGCCTCAAGCCGGGCACCGACACAGCGCTCTTCTCCGGGCTCTTCGTTGATCTCGTCGATAGCGGCGCGTTGGACAAGGACTACGTCGCGAACAATACGTCGGGCTTCGAGGACGCGCTGGTACGCGCGCGGAGCATCGCCGGCAGTGTCAGCGCGACGGCGCTTGCCTCGGGCCTGTCCGAGCAGGACGTCGCCGCTTTCTTCAAGATGTTTCGCGACACGCCGCGCGTCGTCACGCTCTATTCGCAGGGCGTCAACCAGTCGGCGCAGGGTACCGACAAGGTCAACGCGATCCTGAACTGCCACCTCGCCACCGGGCGCATCGGCAAGCCGGGCGCCTCGCCGTTCTCGCTCACCGGTCAGCCCAATGCGATGGGCGGCCGCGAGGTCGGCGGCCTCGCCAATATGCTGGCAGCGCATATGGGTTTCACGCCGCCGGACATCGATCGTGTCAGGCGGTTCTGGAAGGCGCCGCGCATCGCCACCCATGAAGGGTTGAAGGCGGTGCAGTTGTTCGAGGCCATCAATCGCGGTGAGGTCAAGGCGCTCTGGGTGATGGGCACCAATCCCGCGGTGTCGCTGCCCGATGCGGACTTCGTGCGCGAGGCGTTGAAGAAGCTCGAGCTGTTCGTGGTCTCCGAGAACGTCTTGTCCAACGACACGGTCGAGGCGGGTCCGCACGTGCTGCTGCCGGCCCTCGCCTGGGGTGAGAAGTCGGGCACGGTGACCAACTCCGAACGCCGCATCTCGCGCCAGCGCTCGTTCCTGCCGGCGCCGGGCGAGGCGCGCCCCGATTGGTGGATCCTGTGCGAGACCGCAAAGCGTCTCGGCTTCGGCGATAGTTTCAACTACAAATCCGCCGCCGACATCTTTCGCGAGCACGCTGCGCTCTCGGCGTTCGAGAACGACGGCAACCGCGATTTCGACATTGGCGCGCTGACCTCGCTCTCCGACGAAGCCTTCGACGCCTTGAAGCCGGTGCAATGGCCGGTGCGTGAAGGCGGGGCGCCCGGAGAGCGTTTCTTCGCGAGCGGCGGCTTCTTCACCAATGACGGCAAGGGCCGCTTCGTTGCACCGGAGGTGCCCTCGCTGCGCGGCGAGACCGGTGCCTCGCGCCCCCTCAGGCTCAACACGGGGCGCATCCGCGATCAGTGGCACACCATGACGCGTACCGGACTGAGCCAGCGGCTCGGCGCGCATCTGCCCGAGCCGTTCGTCGAGATCCATCCCGATGACGCCAACAAATACAGCATCGTCCATGACGGCTATGCCCGCGTCACCACCGATTATGGCCAATGTATCCTGAAGGTGGTTGTGAGTGACCGCCAGCAGCGTGGCGCACTCTTCGTTCCGATCCACTGGAGCGCGATGAATGCCTCGCACGGCCGCGTCGGGGCACTGGTGCAGTCGTTCACCGATCCGTTCTCGGGCCAGCCCGAGTCCAAGGCGACGCCTGCCGCGATCGCGCCTTACGAATTCGTCTTCCGCGGTTTTGCGCTGTCACGACGGCAGCTCGACCTGCCGCCGAATCTGTTGTGGACCCGCGTCACGGTCGCCGGCGGTTTTGGCTATCTGTTCGCCGACAACGCGGATCTGTCGCGCTGGCCGGCCTGGCTCGATGGTGTCGCCGGCGAGGACGTCGCCGAATATCGCGATCTTGGCGGCGGCATCTATCGTGCTGCCGCCTTCGCAGGTGATCGCATCGAGGCTTGTCTGTTCGTCGGCCCCGGACATGACGCCGGCGATTGGGAGGTGGTCAGAAGTGCCTTCGCGGCCGATCACGTCACCGACGAGCAGCGCCGCATGCTGCTATCGGGCAAGTCGACGGAGGGGGCGGTCTCGACCGGACCGATCGTCTGCGCCTGCTTCGGCGTCGGCCGCGGCACCATCTGCGATACCATCGCCACCGGCGCGCGCACGGCGGCCGAGATCGGTGTCAGGCTCAAGGCCGGCACCAATTGCGGCTCCTGCATCCCCGAGCTGAAGCGGCTGATCGCGACGACGGACGACGCGCCACTGAAGCCGGCGAAGGTCGCGGGGGTTGCGGGTTAGGCCTGGCTCTCTCCGCTCGCAATGACGGTGTTGATGCAGGGGGGGTGCCGAGACTACGGTCTCGTGCCCCGGACGCAGCGCACCTTCCCTTCGACGGTGCGCTGCAGAGCCGGGGCCCACGTTGCAACGTTGCGCGGCTTTTCTGGGTCCCGGCTCTGCGCCGCAACGCTGATGCGTTGCAGCGCGTCCGGGACACGAGAGCGGTATGCCCTCTGCACAATCGACGCGCCGTCGATTGTGTCCTATGCTGGCGCGCTCTCCCCCAACAAACACAACAACAATGATGTATCTGGAAACGCCGCCGCGCCTGATCGAAACCAGGCTCTTCTCCGCGATGCCCGACAGATTCCGCCGCAAAGGCGTGCGGACGGAATGGGCCGACGCCAACCGGCCGAATGTGCCGACTGACAGTTTCATCGAGGGGCCATCCTTCGACAAGGATGGCAACCTCTACATCGTCGACATTCCCTTCGGCCGCATCTTCCGCATCGCGCCTGATGGAGAGTGGTCGCAGGTCGTCGAATACGACGGATGGCCGAACGGGCTGAAGATCGCCGCCGATGGCCGCATCCTGGTGGCCGACTACATGCACGGCATCATGGAGCTGGATGCCCAAGCCGGCCGCATGACGCCGGTCCTGACGGCGCGCAATTCGGAATCGTTTCGCGGGTGCAACGATCTGCATCTGGCGTCCAACGGAGATATCTATTTCACCGATCAGGGCCAGACTGGCCTGCATGACCCGAGTGGCCGGGTCTATCGGCTGGCATCGAATGGCCGGCTCGATTGCCTGATCAACACCGGTATCAGCCCGAATGGCCTGGTGCTCGACCCGACCGAAACTGTGCTGTTCGTCGCGATGACGCGCGACAATGCGGTGTGGCGGTTGCCGTTCATGAAGGACGGCAGCGTGTCCAAGGTCGGCCGTTTCTGCTCGCTGTTCGGCACCAGCGGTCCCGACGGCCTGACGATGGATGCGAAGGGCCGCCTGTTCGTCGGCCACGCCTCGCTCGGCCACGTCTTCGTGTTCGCGCCGAACGGCGAACTGATCGCGCGGATCAAGTCGTGCGCGGGGCCGAACTGCACCAACGTCGCGATCGGTGGCGCCAGCAAGGATCGTCTCTATATCACGGAGTCGTCGACCGGCAGCGTGCTGGTGGCGGACATCAGCGGACTGTGAGCTCAGACATGAACACAAACCCCTTCGGCAAGACCGGCGCCAATGTCTCCGTCATCGGGCAGGGCAGCTGGTATCTCGACCACGGCGACCGCAGCCACGCGATTGCCGCGCTTCAGCGCGGGCTCGATCTCGGCATGACGCATATCGACACCGCCGAGATGTACGGCGACGCGGAGCTCGTCATTGCCGATGCCATCGCGGGACGTCGCGATGGGGTGTTCCTGGTCTCCAAGGTGCTGCCGAGCAATGCCTCGCGCCGCGGAACCATCACGGCCTGCGAGCGCTCGCTGAAGCGGCTCAAGACCGACCGTCTCGATTGTTATCTGCTGCACTGGCGCGGTTCCTATCCGCTGGAAGACACGGTGGCTGCATTTGAGGACCTGGTGACATCAGGCAAGATCAAATCCTGGGGTGTCTCCAATTTCGACGCCGACGATCTCGACGAGATTCTCGATGTTTCCGGCGAGGGCCGCATCGCCTGCAATCAGGTGCTCTATCATCTGAAGGAGCGCGCGATCGAGCACGCGGTGATCCCGTGGTGCGAGAAGCATGGCGTCGCCGTCGTCGCCTATTCGCCGTTCGGGCACGACGACTTCCCGGATGCGCGCAGCAAGGGCGGTGCCGTGCTGGCGCGCATCGCGGAGGCACGTCGCGCGACGCCGCGACAGGTCGCGCTGAGCTTTCTCACCCGTGCAACTACGGTGTTCGCGATCCCGAAGGCGTCATCGGCCGAACATGCCGGTGAGAATGCGGCGGCCGGTGATCTCGTGCTGACGAAAGACGAGATTGCGGCGCTCGATGCGGCGTTTCCGCGCGGGCCAAAACCGCGCAGCCTGCCGATGCTGTAATGCACAAATATCCACTATTAACAGAGCATTGACGCGCGCGGCGGCTCGCGCATATCGGCATCCTGTTTTCGGAAGTTGTGAACGCGGCGCATTTGTCGTTTTTTACAACCTTCCTCGATTCGCACTTTGCCCGGGTTCCAGCCGTGACACCGCCGCCCGCCGCAGCCGCAAGGCTCGACACTATTCCCATGCCCGTGCCGGAGAAGAAGCAGAAGACTCGCCGCGCGCCCGCGCGCGTCGATCATCCCTTCAAGGGCATTGCGCTGGTGCTGTTATCGACGGTGTTTCTCGGCACTTCCGACGTCACCGCGAAATATTTGTCGACCAGCCTGCCGTCGATCGAGATCACCTGGATCCGCTTCGTCACCTTCGCGCTGATGTTCACGCCGGTGATGCTGCCGGGCTCGCCGCTCCATGCGATGCGCACCGAGCGCCTCGGCTTGCAATTGATGCGGGGTGCTGCGCTGCTCGGCTCCTCGCTGTTCTTCATCACCGGCCTGCGCTTCCTTCCCATTGCGGAAGCCTCCGCCACCGGCTTCGTCTCGCCGCTGTTCGTCACCGCGCTGTCGATCATCTTCCTGAGCGAGCAGGTCGGCCTGCGGCGCTGGATCGCGACTGCGATCGGCCTGACGGGCGTATTGATCATCCTGCGGCCGGGTACGAGCGCCTTCCACGCCGCCGCGTTCTTCCCGATCATCTCGGCGTTCTGCTGGGCTGCCGCGCTGATCCTGACGCGGATGATGAGCGGGCGCGAGGCCGTGCTCACCACCATGGCCTATTCCGCGCTGACCGGTGTTGCAATCCTCTCTCTGATGGTGCCGTTCGTCTGGGTCACGCCGAGCTGGACGGGAATCGGCGTCGGTATCGTGATCGGCGTCGCCTCGACTGTTGGCCAGTGGATCATCGTGCTGGCCTATCGCTATGGCGATGCCTCGGTGCTGGCGCCGTTCTCCTACACGCAGCTGCTCTGGGTCAGCATTTTGGGCTTCTTCATCTTCGGTGAGGTGCCTGACGTCTGGACGGTCGTCGGCGCCGCGTTCATCGTCGCCAGCGGCCTCTACATCGCGCATCGCGAGCGGGTGCGCCGTGCCCAGCTCTTGGTGCTGGAAGAGCGTTCCCCGAACCCCTGACGCAAGTCGCCGCGTCCGCTTCGTGCTATCAATGGCTCCAACGATAGGGAGGAGCCGGATGCGCGCTGCGATTTTCAGGAACGGTGAGATTGTCGTTGGCCAGATGGCCGACCCGACGCCGGGTCCGGGCCAGGTGCTGGTCAAGACGCTCGCCTGCGGCATCTGCGGCTCCGACCTGCACGCGCGGCAGCACGCCCATCGCATGGTGGAGATGGCGAGGAGGACCGGACGCAAGCCGATGGACTTGTCGCGCGACGTCGTGTTCGGCCACGAGTTCTGCTGCGAGATCGTCGACTACGGTTCCGGCACCGCGCGCAAGCTCAAGCCAGGCACGCGCGTCTGCTCGCTGCCGGCGCTGGTAACGCCGCAAGGCATCGAGGGCATCGGCTATTCCAACGACAATATCGGCGGCTATGCCGAGGCGATGCTGCTGAGCGAAGCGCTACTGCTCGAAGTGCCCAATGGGCTGGCGCCGGAACACGCGGCGCTGACCGAGCCGCTCGCCGTCGGGGTTCACGCCGTGGCGAAAGCCAACATAAGTGGCGGCGAGGTGCCGCTGGTGATCGGCTGCGGCCCGGTCGGGCTTGCGGTGATCGCGGCGCTGAAGCTGAGGGGACTGCATCCCATTGTGGCCGCCGACTATTCGCCGGCACGACGCGCGCTCGCAGCCAAGCTCGGCGCCGATGTCGTGGTCGATCCCAGCGTATCGCAGCCCTATGCGACCTGGGCCGAGCACGCCCAGATGTCGGACGCCGAGAAGGCGGCGCGGCCGCCGTTCCAGGCGATGCTGCCGGCGCTGAAGCCCGCCATCATCTTCGAATGCGTCGGCGTTCCCGGCCTGCTGCAGCAGGTGTTCGAGGGCGCCCCGCGCGATGCCAGGATCGTCGTGGTTGGCGTCTGCATGGAGGGCGACAGAAACGAGCCGATGCTCGGCATCATGAAGGAGCTGAACGTCCAATACGTGCTCGGCTACACGCCGGAGGAGTTCGCAGCGTCACTGCGCCTGATCGCGGAAGGTCGAGTGGACGCCGCCGCCATGGTGACAGCGGAGGTCGGCCTCGACGGCGTCGCCAAGGCCTTCGCCGACCTCGCCAATCCCGAGGCGCACACCAAGATCATCGTGCAGCCGTGGCGGTGAGGCCGCGTCGGGGGCGGTCTCCGCTCATTTTGATCGCGCGCTCCGCAAGCGGCGAACGGGTTCCCTGGGACGCTTGCACGTAAGGGTAGACGCGCAGGGTTTCTTGTGACAATCTCGGCGATTATTTCTTGCAATCCATTTTTTGCGGGTTCGCCGTGGCAGGTATTCAAGCCGCAGAAGCGCACACGCTGGTGTCCCCTGTCAGAACGGTGTTTCTGGGGGCGGTCGGCATTCTCGTCTGCGTATCGCTCGCGTGGTTCGAGGCCTACGGGTTGCAGGCCATTGGCGTAGATGTGCCGCCGCTCTGGTTCGTGACATTGGTCGCAGCCCATCTCGGTCTCTTGGCGTTCGTCGCTTTGCGTTCCAATCGGTTCGCGCCGCGGTGGCTCGCCACTGGTGGCATGGCAGGCTTGACGGTTGTTGCGGGCCTGTTCCTGTTGCTGCAATCGGCGGCCCTGAACACGATGCAGGAGCTTCGCGCGCCGCTCCGGGCTCCGCCGAGTCTCGATGCGAGGGGCCGCGACCCGCCGGCGCGGCCGCAATCGCCGCAGGACTTGCCGAAGGCACCGTTCGCGCCTGCGCCACCGTCGGTAGAAACCGCGCCGATCGTCAAGCAAGCTCCCGCGCGTATCGATAGCAAGGTCGCCAGAATCGATGATGCGGCGCAATCGTTGCCGGAGGTGAAACCACAAGCCGTCCCCGCGCGCGAACCAGCTTCGCAGACGCCGGGTGCGGGCGGCGACGTGAAGGCGTCGGCCCAAGAGAGGATCCCGGCCCCCTCACATGGCAGAATCGCCACGATCGAAGGAACGGCCGAGCCTCGGGCGCGATTGGGGCCGCGGGCCGCGCCCAGGCGCGAGTCACAACCGCCAATGTCAGCACCGATAGCCCCCGCGCCGCCGGTGGCCTCGGCGACGCCCAGTCCCGCACCCCCGCCAGTTGCCTCCGCCGCGCCACCACCGATGGGGTCCGCGGCGCCATCTGCGCCTACACCGATCGCGCCTGGCACGGGACTTCCGCGGGCGGACGGTCGCATTGGAGACTTCGTGGGCCGAGCGGCGCCCCCATTTGATCTGGACGGCAAGATAGCCTCGGACGCGCGGCCCTCGGGACCAGCGGCGCCGATGGGGCCGGGAGCCGCTGGTGATGTCGCCGTCGACAAGCAGGTCACGGCCTCGCCAGCGCCGAGTCCGACGCCGGTGCCCAATGCTGGTTCGCCAACACCCGAACCGGTCAACACCTCAGCCTACTGGAACGGGTGGTTCGTCGACGGAGGCGGGCCGGCAGCAAATATTCTGATTGCCAACAACACCTACACCTACACGCTCGACGTGGCTGCGTTCAATTACGCATTGCTGCGTCGAGCAACTCAGTCCTCCGGAGCGCAAGTGGATCCGGGATTTGCGGAGATGATCGCCGATTCCAGGACGCACGACGTTGTCCTGACCATCAAGCCGCTCATTCCCGAGGGCTCCGGCCTCAGGCTCGGAGACGATCGGCACTCCTACACGATGAAGATCGACCTGGACAAGATCCGGCATCCGGACGCGGATGCGGCGAAGAGATACGCTGACGGTTCGATGTCGATCACCGAACTGTCGAAACAGGCCAGTGCTGGTAGCATTCAGATCGGGCTGACCGCGGAATCGGAGGGCTGTGCCACGATCGCCTTCGCGATCTTCAGGGGTCTGCAGCCGCTCGATCATCTCGTGCAGCGCGTGTCCATCGGCGACACCAATACGTCCGCGCCTGTTTGCGACAGCGCCGATCCGGCGCAGGCCGCCGCGCTCTCGGGCGGCCTCAACTCCTTGCGCGAAGTATCGCTCGGAATGGAGGGCTCGGGCGCGGACGCGACCGCGGCCGCCGCGCTTCACATCTTCGATTTCGAAACCTACAGCATGGCGGTATTCGTCGATGGTCGCCCCGGAAAGACGCTGGTCTATGGTTGGCAGACGGCGTCGAGCGTCGTCGATTTCCTGAAGACTGATCGCTTCCAGAACATGATTTTGAAGGCGCGCAAGGATTCCGCCGACAAGAAGCCGGGCGGCTATCTTCCCGCTGCCAAGGAGCTTGCAAAGATCCTGTTCTCCACGAAATCCGGAAATTCGACGGAAGACGAAGCCAAGAACGCGTGGGCGGCCTTCCGGGCCATCGTTCGCGAGAGCACCGGATCTCCCGTGGTGGTGGTGCGTGTCGCCTCGGACGTAACCGGCGGTCAGAATCGCAGCATCTACGTTCCGCTCGGAATTCTCGGCGCCAAGGGACCGGACCCCGTCCTGGATAAGCCGATCATCGTGGTGCAGCCGATGGCGATCGAGCGATATCCATCTCGCGACAAGTGCATCGGCGATTGGATGTTTGCGGTTCCGGATGGGTTGGAGAACGTTCCTGGCGCTGTGATGCCACCCGGCTTTTTCCCCGCCAAGGTCCCGGGAACGCGGATTTCCGAGATCGACAAGCTCAGGCAATATCTTGCCGCGACGACGAGCTCGGTGACGCCGTTGCTAACCCTGGCGCCGGCTTCCGCGGTCGGATTCGTCGTTCTCGCCCACCAGGACGAGGGCGCGATGTGGTTTGCGGAGTCGACGGATCACATCATTTCGCAAGATATCGAGAAGAAGTTTCCGTCCGGGAGCGTCGGCATCTTCGCCGCCTGTTCCGCCGCGTCTGCCAAGGGCCGGAATACGGCGTTGTTGCAGCGGCTGAACGAGCAGGGATTCGACACGTTGATCGCCTCGCCGTTCACGATCGACGCCGGGTACGGCGTCGTCTTCGCCAGCTCGTTTGCGGAGATCATGGCCGAGGTCACGTCGCAGAAGCCGCCCCCCACCATCCTCGATCTTTTCGACAAGACGATCGCGCGAACGGCTCAAAAATTCAAGGACAAGGCCGATGCCGATTACAGCGAGCTGGGTCTCGAATATGTGCTGCTCGGCAATCCCGCGATCAAGCTCTGTGTCCAGCCCTAACCAGCAAGGTGCGGCATGAAACGTCGTCAGACGGCAGCGCTCATGGTCGCGATCATCCTGGCTTTCCCGGTTGCTGACGTTCGGGCCGACGATGCAAACGCGCCTGGCGTCGCCCAGGTGCCCTATCAGGCCCCGGCCGCCTCGCCCCGACACAGCGTGTTCATCAGCGATCTGCATTTCGGCGTCGGCAAGCAGGCCGGCGGCGCCTGGGACCCGACGGAGGACTTCCGCTGGCCGAGAGCACTCGAGGGCTTCCTGAACAGGATCACCGAGGATGGCGAGCAACGCGTCGATCTCGTCATCGTCGGCGACTTTCTCGAACTCTGGCAACCGCCAGCCGACATCAAATGCGGCGGCGCGGGCGCAGATCTCGGCTGCACGATCGACGAGATGGCCGCGCTGGTCGAAAAAGTGGCAGCCGAACATGCGGGTGATCTCGGCCTCTTGCGGGCGTTTGCCGAGCGCGGCGAAAACCGGTTGCACATCATCGTAGGAAACCACGACTCCACATTGCGCTATGCCGCGATCTGGAATGCGCTCGGAGCTGCGTTGAATGCCGCCAGTGGCCGCATCAACCTCGTGACCGAAGGCGTGTGGATTTCCGCCGACGGCCGCATCCTGGCGGAACACGGCAACCAGATCGGTCAGGACGTCAACAAATACGCAACATGGCCCGCGATATCTCGGCACGTCGACGGCAAGGACTACATTGTTCGGCCATGGGGCGAGCTGTTCGTTCAGCGGCTGTTCAACGATCAGGAAAGGACTTATTCGATCATCGACAATCTCAGCCCGGAGACCGCGGGAGCCCGGTATCGCGCCGCGGATCGGGGGCTCTGGGGCTCGGCGTCCGACGTCGCCAGATTGTTGAGCTTCAACTTGTTGGAAACGTCGCTGAGGCAGAAATCCGTCATGCTCGGCAAGCCTCCTGCTGGCAAGGTCAACTGGGATATCGGGATCGCGCGCGGCAAGGGCGCGATGCTCTTCCTCTATGCGCTGCCAAAGGAGGATCCGCTCAGGCAGCAATTGTCGAGAGACGATGAAGAGGCAATGGCGATCAAATCTGAGCTGACCAAGCTGGCGAACGACAAGGAGCAACTTCCTGACGCAGAAGTTCAACAGCTCTGCGATATGATCGCGGCGAATGAAAAGGACCAGATCTGCTGGGACATGCAGCTTGGGAGTCTCGTCGAGCATTTCCTCTCTTCCAAGAGTAAGGTGATGGCGAAACATCTCGCTGCCCGCCAAGCCGACCACAAGTCGATGCGTGTCTTCATCTATGGTCACACCCACCAGTACGAGGAGCCCTGGCGTGTCGACGTTGAAGGCTCGCCGGTAACGATTACGATCGCAAACACCGGCGCATTCCAGCGGCTGATTGACGACGCAGGGTTCATTAGGCGTCTCGGCGGTCGCGAACCACAGGAAGCTTTGCGTTCGACGAGCCTTGAAGAATTGCCGCCCTGCTACACGGCCGTCGTGGTGTCAGCTCCTGCGCCGGGACAACTTCCCGTTCCCAAGACTGTGGCTTGGCACATGCCGGAAGACGGCGCAGGCAGTTTCACGACGCCTGACGATCCGAGGTGTCATTGAGCGGCAGCCGCGGCACGGCTTTGTTGCCGCAGCGCTGCCGGTCTTGAACGATTGTTGCGCCGACGTTCCGGTTGCATCACACCGGCAGCGCGATCGAATACTTCACCTGGCTCAGCGCAAAGCTCGATTCGATCGAGGCGATGCCGTCGAGCCGGGTCAGCTTGGTCTTGAGGAAGGTCTCGTAGGAGGCGAGGTCTGCGGCGACGACGCGCAAGAGATAATCGCGGTTGCCGGTCATCAGATAGCATTCCAGCACCTCGTCCCATTTCGAGATCGCGCGCGCGAAGCGGTTGAGATCCTCTTCCTTCTGCCGTGCCAGCTTGATCGAGATGAAGACGCTGACATGTAGCCCCAGCGCCTTCTGGTCCACGGTCGCGACATAGCGCGAGATCACGCCGCGTTCCTCCAGCAGCTTGACCCGGCGATGGCAGGGCGAGACCGACAGGCCCACCTTGTCGGCGAGTTCCTGCATGGTCAGCCGGCTGTCGGCCTGGAGATGGCTCAGGATCTTGCGGTCGATGGCGTCGAGCTCGGGCATTGGGATGAAACCTGTCATGGGGGCGTTCCATTGGTAAAATATCCCAATATCGCGGGGTATGGCGCGAAAAATTGAGAAGTTTGGCCGCGCCTGCGGGCGTATCATCGCGCCACCTGTTTCCGGGAGCATTGCCATGCCCGTTGATCCCACCCGTCTGGACACATTGACCGCGCTGGCTCGCAAGGCGCTGTGGCTGTCGTCCTGGACCATCCACCACGCCAACCACATACGCCCGAGCGCGGACGGCCTTAAGGTCGGCGGCCATCAGGCCTCCTCGGCCTCGCTCGCCACCATCATGTCGGCGCTGTATTTCCATGTGTTGCGCCCCGAGGATCGCGTTGCGGTGAAGCCGCACGCGAGCCCGGTGTTCCATGCCATCCAATATCTGTTCGGCCGGCAGAGCCGCGAGAAGCTTGAGAATTTCCGCGGCTTCAAGGGCGCGCAATCCTATCCCTCGCGCACCAAGGACGTCGACGACGTCGACTTCTCCACCGGCTCGGTCGGGCTCGGCGTCGCCCAGACGCTGTTCGCCTCGCTGGTCCAGGACTACGTCAAGGCGCATGGCTGGATGAAGGATCGCCGCGAAGGGCGGATGATCGCGCTGGTCGGCGACGCCGAGATGGACGAGGGCAACATCTTTGAAGCGCTGGCGGAGGGCTGGAAGCACGGCCTGCGCAACACTTGGTGGGTGGTGGACTATAACCGCCAGTCGCTCGACGCCGTCGTGCGTGAGGGGCTCTGGGAAAAGTTCGAAACCATGTTCCGCAATTTCGGCTGGGATGTCGTCATCGTCAAATACGGCCGCCTGATGCGCGAGGCCTTCGCCGAACCCGGCGGCGAAGCGCTGAAGACGTGGATCGACAATTGCCCGAACGCGCTCTACGCCGCGCTGTGTTTTCAGGGCGGCGCGGCCTTCAGGAAGCATCTGCATGACGAGATCGGCGACCAGGGCCCGATCACCAGGCTGATCGACAGGCGCAGCGACGAGGAACTGCTGGCGCTGATGTCGAACCTTGGCGGCCACGACATGGCGAGCATGCTGGAGGCGTTCGAATCGATCGACCACGACCGCCCGGTCTGCTTCATCGCCTACACCATCAAGGGTGTCGGCCTGCCGTTCCAGGGCCATAAGGACAACCATGCCGGCCTGATGACCGTCGCGCAGATGGAGAAGTATCGCGACAGCCAGAACATCCGACCCGGCCACGAATGGGACAAGTACGAAGGCCTTGCGCAATCCGCCGCCGCGCTTGACGCGTTCCTCGCAAGCGTGCCGTTCAACCAGGACGGCCGCCGCCTCACTGCGCCTGTTATCGAGGTGCCCACGCAGCTCAGCTTCAAGCCGTCGCCGCAGATGTCGACCCAGCAGGGTTTCGGCCTCGTGCTGAACGAGATCGCCCGCGGTGACAGCGAACTGGCAAGGCGCATCGTCACGACCTCGCCCGACGTCACCGTCTCGACCAATCTCGGCCCCTGGGTCAATCGGCGCGGCCTGTTCGCCAGCGCCGAGAAGGCCGACTTATTCCGCAGCGAGAAAATTCCTTCCACCTACAATTGGGACGCTTCGCCCAAGGGCCAGCATCTCGAGCTCGGCATCGCCGAGATGAACCTGTTCATCATGCTGTCGGCGCTCGGTCTGTCGCACCAGATCAACGGAGAACGTCTGCTGCCGGTCGGCACGCTCTATGATCCCTTCATCGAGCGCGGGCTCGATGCGCTGAACTACGCCTGCTATCAGGATGCACGCTTTATGGTAGCGGCGACGCCGTCGGGCATCACGCTCGCGCCCGAAGGCGGCGCGCATCAATCGATCGCAATGCCCCTGATCGGCATGGCCCAGGACGGGCTCGCCTCGTTCGAGCCGGCCTTCGTCGACGAGCTTGCCGTGATCATGGGCTGGGGCTTCAACCACATGCAGCGCGATCCCGGCGAGGGCGGCTCGGTTTACTTGCGCCTCTCGACGCGCAGCATCGAGCAGGCGCAGCGGATCATGACACCTGAGCTGCAGCAGGGCATTAGCGACGGCGCCTATTGGCTGCGCAAGCCAGGCCCGAATGCCGAGGTCGTGATCGCCTATACCGGCGCGGTCGCGCCTGAAGCGATCGAGGCCACGGGCTTCATCGGCGAGAGCCGCCGCGACATCGGCCTGCTCGCGATCACCTCGGCGGACCGGCTGCATGCGGGGTGGACCGCCGCACGGAAATTGCGGCGCGATCGGCGTGGCGTGCAGCATCTCAGCCATATCGAAAAGCTGCTGACGCCGCTGCCGCGCGACTGCGGCATCGTGACCGTGATCGACGGCCATCCGTCCGCGCTCGGCTGGCTCGGCAGCGTCCGCGGCCACCGCGTCGAGGCGCTCGGCGTCGAGCAGTTCGGCCAGACCGGCAGCATCGCGGACCTTTATCGGCACTACGGCATCGATGCGAATGCGATCATCGATGCGGCCGAAAGCCTCACCACCGGCGCACCGGTGCTGCATCGGAAGATGGCGGTGTAATCGGGGTAACCACGCGCATGGGCCCCGGCTCTGCAGCGCATCACTGAAGAAGTGCTGCGCTGTGTCCGGGGCACGAGCGTGTTTGCAGTCGTTCCAAGTATCGTGTCCCGGACATGGCGCGACATATCCCGGCGGTGCAAAGCACTGTCCGGTATGTCGCGGCGCAGAGCCGGGACCCAGGCCGCTTGCCTCGCTTCAAATCGCGTCCCATATTCCGCCCGTCCGGCGCAACGCTGGCCCCGCATATGACGGGTTCAATTGCCCGCGCTTTCGTGCAAGGATGCCTGCCGAAACGCCCCCACCATGCCCCCAAGAAGAGGTTAACGATGGTCAATCGCATGCAATTCTACATCGACGGCGCCTGGGTCGATCCCGCCGTCAAGAAGTCCACCGCCGTGGTCAATCCGGCGACGGAAGAGGCGATGTACGAGGTTGCGCTGGGCTCCAAGGCCGACGTGGACAAGGCGGTTGCCGCCGCCAAGCGCGCCTTCGCGACCTTCTCCCAGACCAGCCGCGAGGAGCGCGTCGCGCTGTTCTCCAAGATCATCGAGATCTACAAGGGCCGGCTCAAGGAGATCGGCGCTGCCGTCTCCGACGAGATGGGTGCGCCGCTGCCGATGGCGGAGAAGCTGCAGGCCGGCGCCGGCCTTGGCCATCTCATGACCACGCTCGACGTGCTCAAGAACTATCATTTCGAAGAGCCGGTCGGCACCGCCATGGTGCTGCGCGAGCCGATCGGCGTGGTCGGCATGATCACGCCCTGGAACTGGCCGCTCAACCAGATCGCCTGCAAGGTCGCGCCCGCGCTCGCCGCCGGCTGCACCATGATCCTGAAGCCGTCGGAGTTCACCCCGACCTCGGCGCTGATCTTCGCGGAAATCCTCCATGAAGCCGGCGTCCCCAAGGGCGTGTTCAATCTCGTCAACGGCCTCGGCCCCGAGGTCGGCGCCGCCATGAGCGAGCACCCCGACATCGACATGATCTCCTTCACCGGCTCGACCCGCGCGGGCATCGACGTTGCGAAGCGCGCGGCGCCGACCGTGAAGCGCGTCAGCCAGGAGCTGGGCGGCAAGTCGCCGAACGTCATCCTCGAAGGCGCCGACCTCACGAAGGCGGTGACCGGCGGCGTGATGCACATGTTCAACAATTCCGGCCAGTCCTGCAACGCGCCTTCGCGCATGATCGTGCCGGCCTCGAAGATGAAGGAAGTCGCGGCGATCGCGAAGGCCGTCGCCGACAAGACCAAGGCCGGCGATCCCCGCGCCGAAGGCACCACCATCGGTCCCGTGGTCAACCGCGGCCAGTGGGACAAGATCCAGGGGCTGATCAAGAAGGGCATCGACGAGGGCGCAACGCTCGTCGCCGGCGGCCCGGGGCTGCCCGAAGGCGTCAACAAGGGCTTCTATGTCCGCCCGACCATCTTCGCCGACGTCACCCCTGACATGACGATCGCTCGCGAGGAGATTTTTGGGCCGGTGCTGACCATCATCGGCGCCAAGGACGAAGCCGACGCGGTCAAGATCGCGAACGACACGCCGTATGGCCTGGCCGGCTATGTCTACGGTCCTTCGGTCGAGGATGCCAAGCGCGTCGGTCGTCAGATCCGCGCCGGCAACGTCAACCTGCAAGGCGTGCCCAACGACCGCACCGCGCCGTTCGGCGGCTATAAGCAGTCCGGCAACGGCCGCGAGTGGGGCAAGTACGGCCTCGAGGACTTCCTCGAAGTGAAGGCCGTCGCTGGCTTCAACGCAGCGTAAGCTTTCGTCGCGCGAACGAACATGACGCCGGAGTGGGAAACCGCTCCGGCGTTTTTCGTTTTCGTCATTGCGAGGAGCCCTTGCGACGAAGCAATCCAGACTGCTTCCGCGGAGACAGTCTGGATTGTTTCGCTTCGCTCGAAATGACGGAGGAGAGATCGGTAGGGTGGGCAAAGGCGCGCTCTTCGCGCGACGTGCCCACCATTGCGCGACGAGCAGGAAGTGATGGGCACGCTTCGCTTTGCCCACCCGACGAGACCGTCGCGGTGCGCCTATCCCCCCAGCGCGCCTTGCGTGTTCACATACAGCGCGTAGATCGACTGGCTCGCGGCCATGAACAGGCGGTTGCGCTTGACGCCGCCGAAGCACACGTTGGCGCAGCGCTCGGGCAGGGCGATGCGGCCGATCATGACGCCGTCGGGCGCGAACACCACGACGCCGTCGAGCTCGGGATCGCCCATGCCCCAGCCGCACCAGAGGTTGCCATCGATGTCGCAGCGCATGCCGTCCGGCGTGCCCGGGCCGGCATCGATATGGACGCGCCTGTTGGAGATCGTCGTGCCGTCAGCCGAGACGTCGTAGGCGAGGATCTTGCGGTTCGGTTGCCCACGGGATTCCACGACGTAGAGGATCTTCTCGTCCGGCGAAAAGCATAGGCCGTTCGGCCCGAGCACGCCCTCGGCGACGATGGTCGCTTTGCCGGTTGCGGGATCGAGCCGGTAGACGTTCGGCTCGATTTCAGGCTCGGCCTTGTAGCCCTCATAATTGCCGAGCAGGCCGAAGGTCGGATCGGTGAACCAGATCGAGCCGTCCGATTTAACAACGACATCGTTCGGCGAGTTCAACCGCTTGCCATTGAATTGATCCATCAGCACGGTGATGCTGCCGTCATATTCGGTGCGCACCACGCGCCGTCCGCCGTGTTCGCAGGTGACGAGCCGGCCCTGCCGATCGCGCGTGTTGCCGTTGGCGAAATTGGAGGGTTTGCGGAACACGCTGACTGCGCCGGTCTCCTCCTCCCATTTGATGATGCGCTGGTTCGGGATGTCGCTGCACAGGAGATAGCGGCCGTCGCCGAACCACACCGGCCCTTCGGCCCAGCGCAGGCCGGTCGTGAGGCGCTCCACCGCCGACAGTTTCAGCCAGTATTTTTCGAAACGGGGATCGAGCGCGTGAATGGCCGGATCGGGGTAATAGGTAGCCGGCCGCCAGCCGGGCCGTTCCTGGGTGCGGGACGATGCCTCATTCATGTCGGTTCTCTCGTTTCGTTCCCTCTGGACAATGCTGCTATCATTAGAGACATGTGACCGCAAATCGGTCACCAACGGCGAGGGACAACATGCCGCGTATTTTGATGACGGGAGCTTCGGGCGGAATTGGCACCAGCCTGCGAAAACTGCTGCCGCCGATCTATCCGGATCTCCTGCTCTCCGACATCAAGCCGCCTGCCGATCTCGGCGCCAATGAGAAGTTTCGAGCGGCGGACCTTGCCGATCTCGCGCAATGCGAGGCGATCTGCGAGGGCGTCGACGGCATCATCCACTTCGGCGGCTATTCGGTCGAAGGCACTTGGGATCAAATCCTCCAGGCCAACATCATCGGCGGCTACAATCTGTTCGAAGCGGCCTACCGCAAGGGCGTCAAGCGCGTGGTGTTCGCCTCGTCGAACCACGCCGTCGGCTTCTATCCGCGCCACCACAAGATCGGCACCGACGTCACCCCGCGTCCCGACGGGCGCTACGGCGTCAGCAAGGTGTTCGGCGAGGCCGTCGGCGCGCTCTACGCCGACAAGCACGGGCTGAGGGTGACCTGCCTGCGCATCGGCAATTTCGGCGACATGCCGCTCGATCAGCGCCGGCTCTCGATCTGGCTCCGGCCCGACGATCTCGTGCAGCTCTGCCGCATAGGGCTCGAACATCCCGACATCCATTTCGAAATCTTCTACGGCGCCTCCCTCAACGAGCGCGCCTGGTGGGACAACCACCGTGCCTACGAATTCGGCTATCGCCCTATGGGCCGCGCCGAGGATTTCCGCGAGCACGCCATGGCCGAGCAGGCCAAACTGAAGCCGGATCCGGTCGGCGATTATTTCCAGGGCGGTGCGTTCTGCAGCATGGAGTTCGACGCCGACCCCAGCCGCGTCATCGATTGGAATAAGCGGTAAAGCGCTCAGCTGTTGCTGCGACGGAAGTGCGCTCCCGGGAGAGGGTTGGGGGTAAAGGGGGAGTCTCCGTCCGCTCCACGTCATTGCGAGCGCAGCGAAGCAATCCAGAAATCCTCCGCGAGACAGTCTGGATTGCTTCGTCGCAAATGCTCCTCGCAATGACGCGGTGAGGGAATGCCGCTGCCAGCGAGCATATGACTTGCGGAGGCGAAGGAACGTTCACTGGCTCTCGCCCTCACCAATGCGCGCCAGATAATCCCTCTTGCTGAACTGCATGTGATCCACGCACAGCTGCGCCAGCGCCCAGCTGTCGCGGCCCTTCAACAACTCGATCATCATCTCATGCTGGCGCCGCGATTGCGCGAGGCCCTCGCGGTCGGCGAGGTTCTTGGCGCGCATCGGCAGCGTCAGGTTCATGTAGTCCTGCAGCGAGCGGACCAGATAGGGGTTGCCGCAAGCGGAGAACAGCGCGAGGTGGAAGGCGTCGTTGGCTTCGTGGATGCCGCGCAGGTCTTGCGCGTCGGCTCTCGCGGAATATTGCCGTTGCAGGCCGGTCAGTTCGTCGATCAGGGCCTGCGGTGCCGGCAGAGCGATCATCAGCGCGGCCTGCCGGGTCAGCATCTCCCGGACCTCATAGATCTGCCGGACCTCCTCGGCGGAGTAGAACCGCACGGTGGCGCCGACGTTCTTCTCGCGGCGGACGATGCCGCGGCGCTCGGCGTCCACGAGCGCCTGACGCACGAAGTGGCGCGAGGTGCCATAGCGCGACATCAGCGCGTCCTCGGTGAGCCGTGCGCCCGGTGCGATGCGGCCGAAGATGATGTCCTCTTCCAGCCGCGCGACGACGTCGTCCGGATCGTCGCGCCGGACTGGCGTGCTGTCTGCGGTATGAATGTCGGACATGCCCTCGGCCTCCGGCTGCAGCCGGTCTGCCCTGTGGAGCAGGGAAGGGGCAGATTGTCAATAATTTGCGTCCCAAGCGGTGCCATGAGCCGGAAAGAGCGACAATATGGACCAATCTTATTGACAATCAGGGCTCAGGCTGTACCACAATGCCAACTTGAGGAGTGGCATGATGACGAGTGGTTTGCGCAAGGGTCTGACGAGCTATGGCGATGCCGGCTTCTCGCTGTTCCTGCGCAAGGCGTTCATCAAGGCCATGGGCTATTCCGACGACGCGCTGGAGCGCCCCATCGTCGGCATCACCAACACCTATAGCGACTACAATCCCTGCCACGGCAACGTCCCGCAGATTATCGAAGCCGCCAAGCGCGGCGTGATGCTGTCGGGGGCGATGCCGTTCGTATTCCCGACCATCTCGATCGCCGAGAGCTTTGCGCATCCGACCTCGATGTACTTGCGCAATCTGATGGCGATGGACACCGAGGAGATGATCCGCGCCCAGCCGATGGATTCGGTGATCGTGATCGGCGGCTGCGACAAGACGCTGCCGGCGCAGGTGATGGCCGCGATCAGCGCCGACCTTCCGACGGTGGTCATTCCGGTCGGCCCCATGGTGGTCGGCCATCACAAGGGTGAGGTGCTGGGCGCCTGCACCGACTGCCGCCGCCTCTGGGCGAAATATCGTGCTGGCGAGATGGACGATTCCGAGATCGAGGCGGTGAACGGGCGTCTGGCGCCGTCGGTCGGCACCTGCATGGTGATGGGCACGGCCTCGACCATGGCCTGCATGATCGAAGCCATGGGCCTGTCGTTGCCGATGAGCGCGACAATCCCGGCGCCCCATGCCGAGCGCTTCCGCCTGGCAGAGGCCAGCGGCAAGGTCGCCGCCGAGATGGCCAAGACCAAGGGGCCGAAGCCGAGCGAATTGCTGACGCCTGCTTCCTTCAAGAACGCGCAGGTGGTGCTTCAGGCCATCGGCGGTTCGACCAACGGCCTGATCCATCTGACCGCGATGGCGCATCGCTCGCCGCACCGGCTCGATCTCGAGGTCTTCGACCAGATCGGCCGAGAGGTGCCGGTGCTGGTCGATCTCAAACCGTCCGGCGAGCACTACATGGAGCATTTCCACCACGCCGGCGGGGTGCCGAAATTGCTGGCGCAGCTCGGCGACCTCGTCGATCTCGACGCCAAGACGATCAGCGGCCAGACGCTGCGCGAGATCGCGGCGAATGCCGAGGACGTGCCGGGGCAGGACGCGATCCGCTCGCGCGACAATCCAATCAAAAAGGAGGGCGGCCTCGCCGTCCTGCACGGCAATCTCGCGCCGCGCGGCGCCGTCATCAAGCAATCGGCGGCGAGCCCGAAGCTGTTGAAGCATACCGGGCGCGCGGTGGTGTTCGAATCGGTCGAGGACATGACCTTGCGGGTCGACGATCCCGATCTCGATGTCACTGCTGATGACGTGCTGGTGTTGCGCAATGCCGGCCCGAAGGGAGCGCCCGGCATGCCCGAGGCCGGCTATCTTCCGATCCCGAAGAAGCTCGCGCGCGGCGGCACCAAGGACATGGTGCGCATTTCGGATGCGCGGATGAGCGGCACTGCGTTCGGCACCATCGTGCTGCACATCACTCCGGAATCCGCCGTCGGCGGGCCGCTGGCACTGGTGCAGAACGGCGACATGATCAGCCTCGATGTGGCCAAGCGCAGCATCGAGCTGCAGGTCGATGCCGCCGAGCTCGATCGGCGCCGTGCTGCGCTGAAGCCCGCCTCAGCGCCGGAGGAAGCACGGCGCGGCTACGCCTGGCTGTTCAACGAGACCATCATGCAGGCCGACGAGGGCTGCGATTTCGATTTCATGCAGAGGACTGGGAAGACCGAGACAAGCTGATCGAATGACGAACGCTCAGACCGCTTAAAGCGGCGGGCGATAACACAGGGGGAAACGATGATTGCGCGATCCATGCCAAGAGTCTTGCATGGCTTGGCGGCCGCAGCCGCCATGCTTTTCGTCACCGGAGCCGGGGCACAGGAGGTGAAGCATTATCGCTTCGCCTACGACCAGCCGCGCAACACCGGCTATTCGATCGCGGGTGACCTGTTTGCCGAGAAGCTCAAGGAATTGAGCAAGGGCACCATGATCATCGATCAGTATCCCGGCGCGCAGCTCGGGCAGGAGCCGCAAGTGCTCCAGCTCGTGAAGGCCGGCGACGTTGAATTCTCGATCATCTCCTCCGCCAACACCGCGACGATCTCGCCGCAGGCTGGCGTAATGTCGTTGCACTATCTGTTCCGCGACGAGAATCACGTCGTCAAGGGGCTGGCCGATCCCCGCGTGTTCGAAGCGCTCAAGACCATGATCGACGAGACCACGCAGGGCCTGCATGTGATCGCGACGGGCTCGCAGGGCGTGCGTCATATGTATGCGAAGCGGGAAATCCACAATGTCGGCGACATCAAGGGCCTGAAGGTCCGCGTGCAGGCGACTGCAACCGAGGACACCATGTTCCCGGCCTATGGCGCCCAAACCGTGCACATGCCGTTCGGTAGCGTCTACACCAGCTTGCAGACCGGTGTCGTCGACGTCGCCGAGAACAGCATCAACGTCTATCTCGTCAACAAGCACTACGAAGTCGCGCCCGTCCTCAACATCACCGAGCACGAGGCCAACAACGCGCTGGTGTTCGTCTCCGACAAGCTCTGGCAGAGCCTCTCGGCCGAGCAGAAGGGGTGGGTGCAGACCGCGGCCAACGAGATCAGCACCAAGGAGCCGCAGAAGGCGTTCGATCTGGAGCGCAGCGCCGCCGAGAAGTTGAAGAAGATGGGCGTGAAGATCGTCGACAACGTCGACAAGAAGAGCTTTACGGCGGTCGCCGATCCCTATCTCGACAAGCTTGCCAAGGAGCTCGGCCCGCACGCCGAGAAGATCAAGGATTTGATCCGCTCGATTAATTAGGGTGCGCGCCGGACGACAGTGCGCTCCCTCTCCCGCTTGCGGGAGAGGGCAGGGGAGAGGGTGTCTCCGCAATGGGACAGCCCCCAAGAGAAAAGAGCCCTCACCCGCGCCTTCGGCGCGACCTCTCCCGCAAGCGGGAGAGGTGTAGCTACCCTGCAGCCAGGACGACGATAATGGCCATCGCCGACAAACTGCTCGTGCAACGCCAGCGCCATCTGAAATGGCGTTGGCTCGACTGGCTCGAGCTTGCGCTGATGACCCTCTGCGGTGTGCTGTGCTTCGGCTTCTCCCTGTCGGTCACCGCGGACATCGTCACCCGCACCATTGGCCATCCCTGGCTGTGGCTCCAGGAGGTGACATCGACGCTGTTCATCTACGCGATCTTCATCGGCACGGCCGCTGCGACGCGCCGCAACGACCACCTCTATCTCACCGCGATCTCCGAGGCGTTGCACGGCACCTCGCGGCTGATCGTCGAGGTGATCATCCGCTTCGTCGTGCTCGGCGTGGCCTTCTGCCTGATCCGGTATGGCTATCAGAATTATCTGCGCGGCTTCGGCAGCTTCCGCCTGCCGTCCGGCACGCCGATCGCCTCGCTCTATGCGATCATCCCGCTGTCGGGCGTGCTGATCGGTCTGTTCACCATCGAGCAGCTCGTCAACGGCCTGCGCAACGGCTTCGACCATCCCGAGCCCCCCGACGATGACGCTACGTCCGTCGTCACCGACGCGCAGGCGAGGGCGCAGCTATGAGCGCACCTGTTGTCCTGGCCTTGATGACGTTCTGCTTCCTGTTCTTCGGCTATCTCGGCGTGCCCGTGCCGTTCTCGCTGATGGCGGGTGTCTTCATCGGCGCGCTGCTGTCGGATGTCTCGCTCGCCGCGATCATCCAGAAGATCTTTGACGGCGTCGATTCCGAGGCGCTGCTGGCGATTCCGTTCTTCCTTCTGGTCGGCGAGCTCATGAGTTCGGCGAACGTCGTGGTGCGAATAGCCAATCTCTCGGTATCGCTGGTCGGACATATCAGGGGCGGGCTGTCGCAGGTCGTGGTCGTCTTCAGCATGTTCTTCTCGGAGATGTCGGGCTCGACCACCGCCGACGTCGCGGTGATGAGCCGCGCATTGGGTGGTCCGATGAAGCAGGAGGGTTACGAGCCCGCCTTCATCGCGGCCATCATTGCCTCGGCTTCGACGATTGCCGCTTTGGTGCCGCCGAGCATCACTGCCGTGGTCTACGGCGCCGTCGGCAACGTCTCGATCGCCGGCCTGTTCATGGCAGGCGTGGTGCCGGGCCTGATGATCGGCTTCGGACTGATGATCTATTGCTATTTCTTCGGCCCCTCGGGCCTGCGCAAGCCGCGAGCGCCGCTGCGGCAGGTGGTGTTCGCGGCGGGTGATGCCGCTCTGCCGCTGATGATCCCGGTGATCCTGCTCGGCGGCATCCTGACCGGCTGGTTCACCCCGACGGAAGCCGGCGTCGTCGCCGTGGCCTGGATCATCCTGGTCGTGATCCCCGCGCTCAATCGCGGGCATATCAGGAAGATCCCTTACGATTTCTGCCTCGCCGGCCTGATCTTCTCGCTGCCGCTGATCACCATCGGCGCCGCCAATGCCTTCGGCTGGATGCTCGCCTACTTGCGCGGCGCTACCTACATCGCCGAGTTGATCACGTCCATTGCCGGCAACGACCCGCATCTGATCATGCTGCTGATGGTGCTGCTCTTCACCGTGGTCGGCGACTTCATCGAGCCGGTGCCGACCATCATCATCTTCATGCCGCTGGTCAATGCGCTGACGGAAGCCGGCGAGATCAACGCCGTGCATATGGGCGTGGTGTTGATCGCAACGCTCGCCTTCGGCCTGATCACGCCGCCCTATGGCCTGGTACTGCTGATGGGCTCGAAATTCGTCGGCGTCAGCTTTGCCAAGGCATTGCGCGCAGCATTGCCGATCTATGTCGTGTTCCTGGCGACGATCGCGTTCGCGATCTATTTCCCGAGCGTGGTACTGTGGCTGCCGCGGCACGTGCTTCCCGAATCGGTCGGCTGCTTCAAGTCGCCGGCGGGCACGGGGTATATCTGTCCGCAGTAACTGAGCGCTACTTGCCCTTGCTGGTGAACTTCTTCACGGCGGTGCGGAAGTCTTCCGTGTTCATCGCCATGATGATCTTGTGTTCCTCGGCATCGAGCTGCTGCTTCACCGGCGTGGTCGCGGCCTGATAGACCAGCTGCTTGGTGCCGGCGATCGCCGCCGGCGGGTTCTGCGAAAGACGCTCGGCGAGTTTTCGCGTGGCGGCCTTCAATTCCGCGGCGGGAACGACCTTCGCGACCAGGCCCCATTCATGGGCCTGCTGCGCGGTAAAATTGTCCTCGGCGAGAAAGATCTGCAGCGCACGGCGCGAGCCGACCGTGCCGACGATGCCGACCGTCGAGCCGCCATCCGGCGACACCCCGATCTTGGCATAGGCCGGGGTGAACTTGGCATCGTCAGCGGCGATGCAGAGATCGGTGACGAAGGCGAGGCCCATGCCGGCACCGGCGGCCGAGCCATGCACGCTCGACAACGAGATTTTTGGCATGCGCCTGATGATCTCGATGAAGGCATGATAGTGCTTCAAAAGCTCGCCGACGACCGGTGTTACGGTGCCTGCTTCGGCGGCCGCCCCAATCGTCTGCAGATCGCCGCCGGCCGAGAAGGCGCGGCCTTCGCCTTCGATCACCAGGACCTTGATGGCGTCGTCGCCTTCGATGGTGGCCGCGAGCTGCTCGAGCTTCTGCGCGATCGCGAGGTTGATCGAGTTGAACGCGGCGGGGCGGTTGAGCGTAATGGTCGCGATCGGGCCGTCGATCCCCAGCAAAGCGGGATCGTCGGACTTTGAGACGGGTGCTGGCATTCTGGATATCCCCGGCATGTGGTGGCTAGTAGCGACTAAATCGCAGAAGGCGCGGGGAGACAATCCCCGCGCTGCGCCCTTGCACTGGGCGGACCGATAGGCTCAAATGGGCAGGCCTTTGCCAAGGGACGGACACGAGCGCCGGCTCCTCGTAAGGTCAGCAACCAAAATCAGCGAGAGAGGAGACGGCATGGGTCACGCTCGTGTCTTCCGGAAATGGGCTGTCCAATGAGTGACGGTCCGGTGATCATCGTCGGTGCCGGCCATGGCGGCTACCAGGTCGCGGCGTCGCTGCGCCAGGCCGGCTTTTCGCAGCGCATCTGCCTCATCAACGACGAGGCGCATCTGCCTTATCAGCGGCCGCCGCTGTCCAAGGCTTACATCAAGGGCTCGGCCGGCCCTGAAAGCCTGATGTTCCGCCCCGAAAAATTCTACCAGGATCAGAAGATCGAGCTGATCGCGGGCCGCGCGGTATCGATCGACCGCTCGGGGCGCAAGGTGCAGCTCGCGTCCGGCGAAACGCTTGCCTACGGCCATCTCGTGCTGGCGACGGGCGCGCGCAACCGGCTGCTCGACCTGCCCAACGCCAATCTGCCTGACGTGAAATACTTGCGCATCCTCGACGAGAGCGAAGCGCTGCGCCAGATCATGCCGTCGAAGACGCGCGCCGTGATCATCGGCGCCGGCTTCATTGGCCTCGAATTCGCCGCAACCGCCCGGATCAAGGGCCTCGAGGTCGACGTGCTCGAGCTTGCCCCGCGCGTGATGGCGCGTGCGGTGACGGCGGAGGTCTCGGAATATTTCCAGGCGCGGCATCGCGAGGCCGGCATTCGCATCCATCTCGGCGTGCAGGCGACCTCGATCGAGGCTGAAGGCGGCAAGGTCACCGGCGTGTCCTTGAGCGACGGACGGCATCTGCCCGCCGACCTCGTCGTGGTCGGCGTCGGCGTGCTGCCGAACATCGAGCTCGCAGCGGAGGCGGGGCTGCCGGTCGCCGCCGGCATCATTGTCGACGAATATCTTGCGACGGCCGACCCTGACATCTCTGCGATCGGCGATTGCGCGCTGTTCGCCAGCCCACGCTTCGGCGGATCGCTGCGGCTGGAATCGGTGCAGAACGCGACCGATCACGCCCGCTGCCTTGCGGCGCGGCTGACCGGCGACAAAAAGCCTTATGACGGCCATCCCTGGTTCTGGAGCGACCAGGGCGACGACAAGCTCCAGATCGCAGGGCTGACCACGGGCTACGACCGCGTCGTGCTCCGCGGCGATCCCGCCAAAAAGGCGTTCTCGGCGTTCTGCTATCACGGCGACAAGCTGCTCGGAATCGAATCGATCAACCGCGCGGGCGATCACATGTTCGGCCGCCGCTTGCAGGGCATGGACCGCTCGATCACGCCGGAGCAGGCCGCGGACGAAAGCTTTGACCTGAAGAGCGCGCTGGCCTGATCAGCCGGCGCCGAGAACAGCTTTAACTTCCGCGGCCGTCGGCATCGACGGCCCCGCGCCCATCCGCTGCACGCTGATCGAGGCGGCGGCGTTGGCGAAGGCGAGGGCGGTGCGCAAAGCCGCACCGTCAGCGAGCTCTGCGGCAAGTGCGCCGACGAAGCAGTCGCCGGCACCAGTGGTGTCGACTGCCTTCACCGCGCGTCCCTGCACCAAAATCTCCTCGCGCCCGGCGAGTGCGAGCACGCCGCGCTTGCCGAGCGTCACGCAGATGGTCTGATCCTCGCGCACTTGAATTTTTCGCGCGGTGTCGACGATCTTTGCGGTCTCGTCGCTGTCAGACAGGTCCACGCCGGCGAGGAAGCCGAGCTCGGTCTCGTTCAGCACGAGGATGTCGACCAGCGCCAGCAGCTCATCGGGCATCTTTTGTGCCGGCGCCGGGTTGAGCAGCGTCGTGGCTCCGGCGGCACGGCCGCGCCGGAAGAACGCGGCAATTGCCGGCAGCGGGATCTCGAACTGGCTGACGGCGACGTCGCCGGCCAGCAGCGGCACGACCTCGACGTCATCCGCGCCGACCAGCCCGTTCGCCCCGGGAATGACGACGATGGTGTTGTCGGCCTCCGCCACCGTGATGATGGCCGTGCCAGTGTGCGCCTCCGCCGTCTCCGCGACATAGCCGAGATCGATGCCTTGGTCGCCGAGGAACGTCCTCAACTCGGCCCCGAACGAATCCTTCCCCAGCCGCCCGATCAGCGTGGTCCGCGCGCCGAGCCGCGACGCCGCGACCGCCTGGTTCGCGCCCTTGCCGCCCGGAAAATACAGCACCTGCCGGCCCGCGACGGTCTCGCCGACGCGTGGATGGCGATCGGCCGTCGCCACCACGTCCATGTTGATGCTGCCGGCGACGAAGACCCGCCCCATCTGGATCTAGACCCTGACCTCGAACTCGTGCCTGACCTTGGCGATGTCGACCAGCGTCGGCAGGCCGGCCTCGTTGCCGAGGCGCTGGATCTTGAAGGTCGAGGCGGCCCTCGCGAAATCAAAATGCTCGCGCCAGCTTTTGCCGGGATGAGCGAGATAGGAATAGATATAGGCGCCGTGGAAGACGTCGCCGGCGCCATTGGTGTCGATCACGCGCTCGCGCGGGATCGGCATCGCCGGCATCACCTGCACCGTCCCGGTTTCGTCGTACCAGAAGAGGCCCTTCTCGCCCATGGTGACGCCGCCGATCTTGCAGCCGCGGCTCTTGAGGTAGTCGAGCATCTTCTCGGGCGTCAGGTCCATCTGCTCGCACAGGCGCTCTGCGACGATCGCGACGTCGATGAATTCCAGGAGCTCATGGGTGTTGGTGCGCAGGCCGCCGCCGTCGAGCGAGGTCAGGATGCCGGCCTCGCGGCACACCTTGGCGTAGTGCATCGCGGCATCCGGCTGGTGGCCGTCGACATGCAGCGCGCGGCAGCCGCCGAGATTGAGCATCGGAAAGGGATGGATGTGCTCGTCGTCGCGGCAGCGGACGATGGCGCGCTTGCCGTCCTTCGGCATGATGAAGGAGAGCGAGGACTGGTTGACCTTCCGCCCGTGCAGCGAGATCGCGTATTTCGCACACATGTCCTGGAACATGCGGCCCAGCCAGTCATTGGCCGCGGTGGCGATGAGATCCGGCACGATGCCGAGCTTGGCGCAGCAGAACGCCGCCGTCACCGCGTTGCCGCCGAAGGAGACGGCATAGTCCGAGGCCACGTGCTTTTCGTCGCCGGTCGGCATGTGGTCGGTGATGAAGACGACGTCGATATAGGTCTGTCCGATGAAGAGAGCCTGCATTGCTTGTCCGTCATGCGCTTAGTGGTCCCGGCCGGTGGGCTTACTGTAACACCGGTTCCGCTCCGGCGGGACGCTGAAATTATTCGCAAAACTGCCGCCCGAAGCGCTTGAGGTCAGCATGGTCAGGGAATACGACCATCACCGGGCAATGCCAAGCCCGGACAAACGCCGTATTTCGGCCCATGGGTTCCAGGGTTATGAAAGGGGCGATCAAGAGGGAAAAATGATCACCGGCCTCGATCATGTCGTCGTTCTGGTGGGGGACATCGGGGCGGCCAAGGCGGCTTACCAGACGCTGCTTGCCCGTGCGCCCGCCTGGCAGAACTCGGGCGAGGGCGCCGACCGCGTGCTGTTCACCCTCGCAAACATGACGATCGAGTTGATGGCGCCGAGCGGCTTCAGCGTAACTGCGGATCGCATGCGCGCGCTGCTCGATGACCAGGAGGGCGTGCTCGCCAGCCTGTGCTTTCGTGTCGCAGACATGAGCCGGATGCACCGGCGGCTGGAGCGGGTGGCCTTGAACCCGGATCCGGTCGCCGAGGTCGAAAGCAGCGATACGGAAACAGGCAACGTCCTGCACTGGAAGCGCACGCGCGCCGCCACGGAACTCACGCGCGGCGTGCGCATGTTCTTCCTCGAGCTGGCCGACGAGCGGCCACTTTCCCCGGCGACCGACATCGCGCCGATCGACGCGCTCGACCACGTCGTGGTCACCACCGAGGATTCCGACCGCGCCGCCGCGCTCTACGGCGCGCGGCTCGGCCTCGACCTGGCGCTCGACCGCTCGCACCAGGATTGGGGCCAGCTGATGTTCTTCCGCTGCGGCGACCTCATCGTCGAGGTGGTTCGCCGGCCCGTCGCCGGCAGTGACCTCGCGCACGACCGTCTGTGGGGCCTGAGCTGGCGCGTCGCCGACATCGACGCCACCCGCGCCCGCCTGATTGCGAGCGGGCTCGACGTCAGCGAAGTGCGCAACGGCCGCAAGCCGGGCACGAAGGTGATGACGGTGCGGAGCGGCACTTGCGGGATTCAGACGGTGCTCTTGGAGCGCTCGCCGAAGCCGGCGGAGTAGGGCGATGCGTAAATGCACTCTCGTGTCCCGGACGCGCTGCAGCGCGTAGCGCTGCTGCGCAGAGCCGGGACCCAGAAGCCGACGACCTCTCACCCGGAAACATGGGCCCCGGCTCTGCAGCGCACCGCTGAAGTAGCGCTGCGCTGCGTCCGGGGCACGAGATCGTTCTCAAATGCTCGCCCGCATGATACATGCGATGGACAACCATCCAGCGAGCACCCGGTTTGGCGAAGGCAAAGCGAACTCTGAAATGGCAGCGTGACCCCGAAGGGATGCGGCTGCGCATTCTCGAAGCCGCCAAGCAGGAGTTTTCCGCCCATGGTCTCGCCGGTGCGCGGGTCGACCGCATTGCGGCCAAGGCCGGCGCCAACAAGCGCATGCTGTACTATCACGTCGGCAACAAGGACGAGCTCTATCTGGCGGTGCTCGAAGGCGCCTATGACAAGATCCGCAGCGAAGAACGCGGGCTCGATCTCGAGCATCTCGATCCGCCCGAGGCGATCAGACGCCTGATCGAGTTCACCTGGAATTATTTCCTGCGCAATCCGGAATTCCTGTCGCTGCTCCAGACCGAGAACCTCGCGCGCGCAAAGCACCTGAAGAAATCGACCAAGGTCAAGTCGATGCATTCGCCCTTCGTCGAGATGATCCGCACCGTGGTGCGGCGCGGCGTCGACAGCGGCGACTTCCAGGTCGCGGTCGATCCGGTGCAGCTCTACATCTCGATCGCAGGGCTGTGCTTCTTCTATCTCTCCAACTCGGCAACGCTCAGCGTGATCTTCGGCCGTGATCTCTTGGACAAGAAGGCCAAGGACGAGCGGCTCGCCCACATGGTCGGCCTCGTGCTCGCCGCGCTGACGGGGCGGTCGGCGGAACTGTTCGAGCTCGCCAAGGCCCCGAAGTCGCGCAGCGCTGTGGCGCAGACGGTGTAGTCCGTAGCCCGTATGGAGCGCAGTGCAATCCGGGCTACGATGCGGTGACCTCGCACCTTGCTCGGTCATTGCGAGCGTAGCGAAGCAATCCAGAATCTTTCCGCAGCGGCACTCTGGATTGCTTCGCTGCGCTCGCAATGACGAGGTGGCGGCAAGCGGGCCCAAATAGCGCTCTCGTGCCCCGGACACGGCGCCGCCGCCACTCACCCAAATGCCCGGAACCCGCCGCAATACGTCACAGGGAAAGCTCTGGACAGTATTTATCCAACGGGTTAATTTCTCCCCACAACGAAGAAGACTGCCGGGAGTGAAAATTGGCCGAGCCGAAGCCGCAAAACGCTGTTTCCAAGATGCTGAATGCTGCTTGGGTTCGGCCGTTCTTGTTCCTGGTCTTCATCGTGGTCGCCTGGGATCTTTCGATCCGGCTGTTCAGGATTCCCGCCTACCAGATACCGTCGCCTCTGGATGTCGTGGCGGTGCTGCGCACGGAATGGCCGGAACTGCTGCGCCAATCCTGGCCGACGACCTATGCGACCGTCTGCGGCTTCCTGCTGTCGGCGCTGTTCGGCATTCCCGTCGCCATGCTGATCGCGGGCTCGAAGACGGTGGAGAGCTACGTCTATCCGCTGCTGGTGTTCTCCCAATCCGTGCCGAAGATCGCGATCGCGCCGCTGTTCGTAGTGTGGTTCGGCTTCGGCATCATTCCCAAGGTGATCTCGGCCTTTCTGCTCGGCTTCTTCCCGGTGGTGGTCTCAGCGGTGCAGGGCTTCAAGTCGGTCGATCCCGACATGGTCGATCTCGCCCGAGCCATGCAGGGCAGCCGTTTTCAGGTGTTCCGCGCGGTGAACCTGCCGCATGCGCTGCCGGCGATCTTCTCAGGTCTCAAGGTGTCGGTGACGCTGGCCGTGGTCGGCGCCGTCGTCGGCGAGTTCGTCGGTTCCAATTCCGGCATCGGCTACGTCATGCAGCGCTCGATCGGCACGTTCGACCTGCCGACGATGTTCGCGGCGCTCGTGATCCTCGCGCTGCTCGGCGTGGTCCTGTTCTGGATCGTCGACCGCATCGAGAAGCTGGTCATTCCCTGGCATGTCAGTCAGCGCGAGGACGTGATTTTCGCATCTTGACCAAAGCGACCAACGGCCACCAACGGCCGAAGCAAACAACGACAAAGGGAGAGCAATGATGAAGTGGTGGATAGGAGCCGTCTCGGCGGCGCTGATGGTGTTTGCGGCGGTGCCGGCGCAGGCAGCCGACAAGGTCGTGCTGATGCTGAACTGGTACGTTTATGGCGAGCATGCGCCGTTCTATTACGGCAAGGCCAAGGGCATCTACGCGGCCGAGGGCATCGACCTCGAGATCCAGGAAGGCCGCGGCTCGGCTGCCACCACCCAGGCCGTCGCGGCCAAGACCGCCAATTTCGGCTATGTCGACGTCCCTACCATGATGCGCGCCGCGATCAAGGGTGCGCCCGTGGTCGCGACCGGCGTGCTGCTGCAGACCTCACCGATGTCCGCCATGGGCTTCGTCGACAAGAACATCAAGAAACCCGAGGACATCAAGGGCAAGACGGTGGCGATCACACCCGCGGATTCCATGACCCAGATCTGGCCGCTGTTCCTGAAGAAGACCGGCTTGAAGGAGAGCGACTTCCAGACGGTCGCCGGCGACGGCCAGACCAAGCTCAACGCCGTCATCAACGGTCAGGCTGATCTGTTGCTCGGCTATGTCATGGACCAGTCGATGAAGATCAAGGACGCCACCGGCAAGGACGTCTATCCGATCAAGTTCGCCGACTACGGCATCAACATGGTGTCGTCAGGCATCATCGCCAACACCGACTACGTGAAGGCCAATGCCGATCTCGTCCGCCGCTTCATGTCGGCGACGACCAAGGCCGTCGAAGCCGCCGAGAAGGAGCCGAAGGCGGCGGCGCAATCGATCCTCGATGCCAACCCCAAGGGCGGCAAGATCGACACGCTGACGCAAGGTTTCGAGCTGACCATTCCGCTCTATCGGACCGCGGAGACCAAGGGCAAGCGTCCGTTCCAGGTCACCGACCAGAACATGACTGAGACCGTCAATCTGCTGGTCGAATATGGCGGGCTGGATGCCAAGGCCAAGGAAAACCCGAAGGCGTTCTACACCAACGATTATCTGCCGAAGAGCGGCTCGTGAGCGATCAATCTCCGCTGTCGTCCCTGCGAACGCAGGGACCCATAACCACCGGCCTTGATGATTCCGGAAGGTCTCCACCTGCGTGCCCGGTAGCGCGGGCACGGCATATGGGTCCCTGCGTTCGCAGGCACGACGGGTGGAGAGAGCGGTGATGAACCCAGCGACCAAGCCAATCGATATTCAGCGGGCCGCGCATCTGAGATTGGTGAGCGACCGGGCCGGCGAAGCATCCGGCATCCAACTGTCCGGCGTGTCCAAGACCTACCGGACGCGCGACGGCGATGTGCCGTCGCTGCGGCCGCTCGATTTCCACATCAATGACGGCGAGTTCTTCGTCGTGGTCGGCCCAAGCGGTTGCGGCAAGTCTACGTTGCTCAAGCTGATCTCGGGATTGCTGCCGCCGACATCGGGCGAGATCCTGGTCGAGGGCGAGAAGGTGACGACGCCGCACGGCAATGTCGGCATCGTGTTCCAGAACGCACTGCTGCTGCCATGGCGCAACATCCTCGGCAATGTGATGCTGCCGATCGACATGAAGCGCCTGCCGCGGCAGCAATATCTCGATCGCGCCAAGTCGCTGCTGAAGCTGGTCGGGCTCGACGGCTTCGAGAAAAAGCTGCCGTGGCAGCTTTCCGGCGGCATGCAGCAGCGCGCCTCGATCTGCCGCGCCCTGGTGCATGATCCCAAGATCATGCTGATGGACGAGCCGTTCGGCGCGCTCGATGCGCTGACGCGCGAACGCATGAATGTCGAATTGATGCGGATCCAGCGCGAGACCAGGAAGACGGTACTGCTGATCACGCATTCGATTCCGGAGGCCGTGTTCCTCGCCGACCGCGTGCTGGTCATGACCGAGCGCCCCGGCGCGGTCGCCGCGATCTACGACGTGCCCCTGCCGCGCCCGCGTTCGCTCGACGTGATGGCTGATCCGGTGTTCACGGAACTCGTGCAGCGGGTCCGCAAGCATTTCTTCTCAAAAGGTGCATTGGATTAGAGGCGATGATGTTCTCTGACGCCGCCACAGGCACGGTGCGCTCCCTCCCCCGCCTGCGGGGGAGGGAGAGGGTGTCTCCGCTAGCAAGAGTCCCCCAGAGGAGAAAGCCCTCACCCGTCGCGCTGCGCGCGTCGACCTCTGCCGCAAGCGGGAGAGGCGCATCGCCCGCGGCCATACCGCTCGCACTAAGTTCACCTCGTTTTGTTGTGAGATCATGTCCCCCCGCCTGAAGCTGCGAGACATCGCCTTCTTCGAACGCCCCGTGCAGTTCGCGCGGCCGTTCCGCTTCGGCGCGGTGACCATCAACGCGACGCCGCAGCTGTTCGTGCGGGCCGAGATCGAAGTCGAGGGCAGGGGGAGCGCGGTCGGTGCCGGTGCCGAGCTGCTGGTGCCGAAATGGTTCGACAAGCGGCCGGAACTGTCGCCGGCGCAGACGGTGGATGGGCTGCGACGGTCGCTCGCGATTGCGCGCGGGCTCTATCTGGCGCGCACCGGATACCAGACCGCCTTCGATCTGCACGCCTCGTGCATCGGTGCCCAGATCGCGACCTGCGCGAAGAAAAATATCCCCGCGCTCGCGGCGGCTTATGGCCCGGCGGAGATCGACAAGGCCATCCTCGATGCATTGTTGCGCGCCGTCGAGACCAGCTTCTTCGACGGGATGGCCGCGAACATTGCCGGTATCGATGCGCGGCTTTCGTCTGACCTGAAGGACGCTGATCTCACGACCTTTCTCGCGGGGCGCAAGCCGCTGCCGTGCGTTGCGATCAGGCATACGGTGGGCCTCGACGACATCGTCGAAGGCGAGGGCGGTGTTGCGGATGCTCACGAGAACGCCGGGGCAAACTATTTCAAGCTGAAACTGTCGGGCGATCCCGCAGCCGATGCTGCGCGACTCGCGCGCATTGGCAAGGAGCTCGACACGCTGGGACGCGATACCAAGGTGACGCTCGACGCCAATGAGCAGTATGCGGATCTGGCCGCGTTGCGGGCATTGATGGATCGGCTCGATCACGACGCCGCGCTGCGCCCGATCGCCACGCGCTTGCTTTATGTCGAACAGCCGATGCCGCGCGACGTCACCAGACAATCGCCGCTCGGCGCCCTGGCCGCTCACGGCTTCATCATCGACGAGGCCGACGATTCGTACGATGCCTTTCCGGCTGTGCGCGCGCTCGGCTATTGCGGCATTTCCTCGAAGTCCTGCAAGGGACTCTACAAGTCCATTGTCAATGCGACGCGTGCGGCGAAATGGACTGCCGGTGGTGCGCGGTTCTTCGTCACCGGCGAGGACCTCACCTGCCAGGCAGGCCTCGCCGTGCAACAGGACCTCGCGCTCGGCGCGTTCATCGGCGTCACCCATGCCGAGCGCAACGGCCACCACTACGTCGACGGTTTTGGCGAGACGCCCGCCGCTGAAGCGCAAGCCTTCGCCGCCGCGCATCCCGATCTCTATGCCGATGCCGGGCAGGGCATCCGGCTTTCCATTCACGACGGCGATCTCCTGACGGGATCGCTTCACACAACGGGCTTTGCGACGCCGGTCCATCCGGACTGGTCGGCGCTCCGCCCGCTCGAACAGCCAAGATCACTTCAGGAGCAATTGGCATGACCACCCAACGCCTCGGCCTCATCATGAACGGCGTCACCGGCCGCATGGGGCTCAACCAGCATCTGATCCGCTCGATCGTCGCGATCCGCGATCAGGGCGGCGTCCGGCTCAAGAACGGCGACCGCGTCATGCCCGATCCGATCCTGGTCGGCCGCAGCGCCGAGAAGGTCGAGGCGCTCGCCAAGCGCTTCAACGTCACGCGCTGGACTACCGATCTCGACGCGGCGCTCGCCGACAAGAACGACACCATGTTCTTCGACGCCGCGACCACGCAAGCCCGGCCGGGACTTCTGACCCAGGCCATCAATGCCGGCAAGCACGTCTATTGCGAGAAGCCGATCGCGACGAATTTCGAGGAGGCCGTCGAGGTCGTGAAGCTTGCCAACGCCAAGGGCGTCAAGCACGGCACAGTGCAGGACAAGCTGTTCCTGCCCGGCCTGAAGAAGATCGCCTTCCTGCGCGATTCCGGTTTCTTCGGCCGCATCCTCTCGGTGCGCGGCGAGTTCGGCTATTGGGTGTTCGAAGGCGGCTGGCAGGAGGCGCAGCGGCCGTCCTGGAACTACCGTGACGAGGACGGCGGCGGCATTATCCTCGACATGGTCTGCCACTGGCGCTACGTGCTCGACAATCTCTTCGGCAATGTCCAGAGCGTGGTCTGCATCGGCAACACCGACATTCCCGAGCGCTTTGACGAGCAGGGCAAGAAGTACAAGGCGACCGCGGACGATTCCGCCTACGCGACCTTCCAGCTCGAGGGCGGGGTCATCGCCCACATCAACATGTCCTGGGTGACGCGCGTCTATCGGGACGACCTCGTCACTTTCCAGGTCGACGGCACACTCGGCTCGGCGGTCGCGGGCCTTACCGACTGCATGATCCAGGCGCGGCAGGCAACGCCGCGGCCGGTGTGGAATCCCGACGAGAAGCGGCTGCACGATTTCTACGGCGACTGGCAGAAGCTGCCCGACAACGTCACCTACGACAACGGCTTCAAGGAGCAGTGGGAGATGTTCATCCGCCACGTCTACGAGGATGCGCCCTACAAGTTCACCCTGCTCGAAGGCGCCAAGGGCGTGCAGCTCGCCGAATGCGCGCTGAAGAGCTGGAAGGAGCGGCGCTGGATCGACGTCGCCCCGATCAAGGTCTGAGGTTGATTGGATAAGCCCCGATGTCTACCAAGCCGTCATTGCGAGCGCAGCGAAGCAATCCAGAATGCCTCTGCGGCAACAGTCTGGATTGCTTCGTCGCTCCGCTCCTCGCAATGACGGGGAGAGGTCCGAAATCATGAACAAGCCCGTCCAGCCGATGTCGTCATTGTCGCTCAAGCTGCCCAAGGCCGATCGCTCGATCGAGACCTATCGGCTCGCGGCTTCGCGCACGTTCCCCACAAAGCTCGAGGGGCCGCTGAATCGCATCGCCTTCTCGGCGGTGCATACGGTCGCCGATCCCTTTGCCGACAACGATCCCTGGCTTTCGGTGGCCGTCGACTGGGACAAGACCATCGCCTTCCGCGAACACGTCTGGGACCTCGGTCTCGGCGTTGCCGAAGCCATGGACACCGCGCAACGCGGCATGGGGCTGGATTGGCCGACCTCGCTGGAGCTGATCACGCGCTCGGTCGGGGCCGCCAAGCACCGCAACGCGCTGGTGTTCTCGGGCGCAGGTACTGACCATCTCGCTGTCGACGATGCCAAGAGCCTCGACGACGTGATCCGCGCCTATGAGGAGCAGATCTCGGCGGTCGAGAAGGTCGGCGGTCGAATCATCCTGATGGCGTCGCGTGCGCTGGCGAAACTCGGCCGCAATGCCGACGATTATGCCAAGATCTACGATCGTGTGCTCTCGCAGGTCCGCGAACCCGTGATCATCCACTGGCTCGGCGACATGTTCGATCCGGCCCTGACCGGCTATTGGGGCACCAAGGATCTCAATAAGGCGATGGACATTGCGGTCGCCATCATCAACGGCAACGCCGCCAAGGTCGACGGCGTGAAAGTCTCGCTGCTCGACAAGCAGCGCGAGATCGACATGCGCAGGCGCCTGGACAAGCGCATCAAGATGTACACCGGCGACGACTTCAACTACGCGGAGCTGATCGCCGGCGACAGCGAGGGCTTTTCGCATGCGCTGCTCGGCATTTTCGACGCGATCGCTCCGGCCGCCTCCTACGCGCTGTCGCGGCTCGCAGCCGGCGACGAAGCCGGCTTCCACGACGTGCTCGGCCCGACCGTGCCGCTGTCGCGTCACATCTTCAAGGCGCCGACGCGGTTCTACAAGACCGGCGTGGTTTTCATGGCCTATCTCAACGGCCACCAGGACCATTTCACCATGGTCGGAGGACAGGAGAGCACGCGCTCCACGCTGCATCTGGCCGAGCTGTTCCGTCTCGCCGACAAGGCCGGCCTGCTCGCCAACCCTGAACTCGCGACGCAGCGGATGAAGACCGTGCTCGCCACCCACGGTATCGAATCCTGATGCGCGATTTCTCGTCCGACCACCGCTGGCTGTCGCTGAACACGGCGACCGTTCGCAAGCAGGGTGATCTCGTCGCGATCATCGATGCCTGCGCGAAGCACGGCATCCGCGCCATCGATCCCTGGCGCGATCAGGTCGCCGCGGTCGGTCTCGACCGCGCCGCGCGTGCGGTGCGCGATGCAGGGCTCGATCTCTCAGGCTATTGCCGTGGCGGCATGTTCACCTCGGACGCTTCGCGCCGGGGCGAGGTGCGCGACGACAACCGCCGCTGCGTCGACGAAGCCAAGGCGCTGGGCGCGCCCTGCATCGTGCTCGTCGTTGGCGGCCTGCCGCAATATTCGCGGCCGGGCAGCGAGGCCTCGAAGGATCTCGTCGCAGCACGCGGGCAGGTCGAGGAGGCGCTGGCCGAGATGCTCGACTACGCCAAACAGGCAAAGCTGCCGCTGGCGATCGAGCCCTTGCATCCGGCCTATGCGGCCGATCGCGCCTGCGTGAACACGACAAAACAGGCGCTCGACATCTGTGACCGGCTCGACCCCGGCCGCAGCGGCATGCTCGGCGTCGCGCTCGACGTCTATCACATCTGGTGGGACCCGGATCTGATGGGCCAGATCGCACGTGCCGGCAAGGATCGCTTGCTCGCCTTCCACGTCTGCGACTGGTTGGTGCCGACCAAGGACATGCTCAACGACCGCGGCATGATGGGCGACGGCGTCATCGACATCAAATCGGTGCGTGAAGCGGTCGAGGCGCAGGGTTTTGCCGGCTATTCGGAGATCGAGATCTTCTCCAACGACTGGTGGGGCAAGCCGATCGACGAGGTGCTTCGCACCTGCATTACGCGACATAAGACGGTGATTTGATTCACGCGCGCGTCGGACCAGTCGGTGAAAAGTCAGACGATTGCGCTGTCATCGATTCACCGTCAAACACCGGGCTATCACTCGTCAATTCGATCTGCGAAGCTGTGCCAACACAAATGCCCTTGCAAACGAGCAAGCGCGAAGGGAGGTTGGCAGTGGATAAAGTGCGACGGTTGCGTGCGATGAGCTCACTGTGCCGCCAACAGGCCGCGTACAACAGCATGAACAAGTGGAAGCTGCTCGCGGAGGCAGAATACTGGGATCATCTGGCCGAGCTTGCGTTGTCGTCTCACTTCCAACAATGCAACGCGATCACTAACGCGAATGATGCTGAGGCGAAGACGATTTCCCCGTGAGGTCAGAATAGAGGCGGTCGTTTGCGTTACATCCTGCTGCACTCTTTTAGAGAGTGCGCGGCAGGGACACGCGTGGTCTCGTCCAGCTTTGAAGCAGCACGATTATGTCGCTGCGCAAATCGCAACGAGAGAACGCGACGCAGTCCTCACGGCCCTGCGACCTGTTGCAGCGTGTTGAAGCGCGCCTTCTGCTCGCTGCTCAGCGTGGCATAGAACTCGTCCAGGGCAGGCTCTACCAGCTTGGCGGCGGTCTGCATCGCCTCGAGCCGGTGCTGCATCGCCTCCAGCCGTCCAACCGGCGTCAGCGGTACATCGTTCGGGCAAGCCGCCTGCAGGCCTTCAACGCCCTTGGCGGTCGCTTCACTCAGGCGGTCGAGCGCCTCCTTCTGCTTGCCGGCAGGGTGGAGCACAGCCTCAATCCTCTGGATCGGCAGCTGGGTCAGGCCGGATTTCGGATCGCCACAGCCCTCGGCGGTGGCTTGCTGCTGCGGCGAGCGCTCGCCGACATTGGGGCCGAGCGCGTTGAAGCTGGCCTGCTGCTCGTCGCTGAGCGAGTTGTAGAAATTCTCCAGTGCCGGTCGCACGATCTTGACGGCTTCCAGCGTCGCGCTGATGCGGTTGATCATCGCGCGCAGGCGGCCAGGTGGAGTCAGTGCATAAGTCTCCGCGCAGGAGTCCTTGAACACACCGGCTGCGTTGGCTGCTGCGGCCTTCAGCTCGTCGAGCAGTGCGCGTTGCTCCGGTGTCGGCCGTACAGCCCGCGCGATGTCGGCCAGCGGCCAGGCGGTCACACCCTTGTCCGGCGTGCCGCACAATTGCTGTAGCGTTCGCGCGCTCACGCTGGAGCGTTGGCGGGCGCGGGAGCCGCCGCCTTGCGGATAGTCATACGGATTGATGCTGGCATAGGCGGAATAGGGGCTGTCATTCCCCCAGAACACGGTGTCGACGAAGTCGTCATACGCGTACGCCCAATAGCCGGGCTCGTAGGCATAGGACCAGAACGTGTAGTCGAAGATGTCGGAATAGGCATAAGGCCAGAACACGGGCCCAAGCCAGGCCACGAACACCGCGGGATGGCGATGTCGCCAGGCCTGCCGGGGGGCCCAGCCGCTCTGGCGGGTGGTGAGCGCCGCCTGGGCTTGCGCAGGGGCCTGCTCGCGGAAGCGCTCGGCAAACCGCCCGCGTTGGTCGACCTGGGCAGCGGCCGCAATCGCCGGCGCCCGACCGGCCGGAGCTTGCAGTCCAAGCCGCTGCTGGCGCGCCAGGTCGCTTTGCTGGGCGCGCCGCTCACGCTCGAGCAAGCGGTTCTGCGTCTGGAGGGTCCGTTGCTGCTCGCGCAACGCCCGAGCACCTTCCGGTTTCTGCGACTGGAGTTGCTGCACGCGCTGCTGCAGGCGATCGATGCGGGTCTGGCGCTCCGTGGTCTGGCGCGACAGCATCTCGCGCTGCCGCTGCTGCACCATCTGCTGGCGCAGTTGCGCGCGCTGTTCGATCTGATCCCGCCGCGATATCCGCTCGCTCGCGGCCGGCGGTCCGCTGGGCCGGGAGGGGGCGGCGATGTGCGGCGTCGGCCGGGGTGCCATGGCCGGACGTTGCGGTGCTGCCGGCGCCCGATGGAATTCAGGTCGCGGCGCCGCCACGTGCGGAGCTGCCCGCGGTGGCGGCGCAACGAAATGTGGGGCTGGGCGCGGTGGCGGCGAGGCGATGTGCGGCGCAGGATGCGGCGCCATAGCCGGCCGCTGCGGCATGGCCGGGGGATGGAATGCCGGCGCGGCCGGACGGGCCATGGCGGGCGGCGCAGCCGGACGTGCCATGGCCGGTGGTGCTGCTGGCCGAGGTGCCGGCGCTGCGGCTGGGCCGGGTGGCCCGCCCCTTCCATGTCCCTGGCCGGGTCCTTGGGCGAGCGCGCTGACGCTCGTCGCCAGCACCGAGACACCAACTAAAACCGCCGTCAGGCAAACGCCACGCGGAAGCATGATCTTAGCTCCCAGCTCGTAATCGCCCACGACGTTCAACGCATAGCTGGCGAAATCGTTCGTTATTGGCCACGGCCGGCATTGCGATCTTCCGACGCAGGCAGCTCAGGAGAAATCCTGCGTCAGGGTGGTGGCGAGCCGCTCCAGCGCCCAGTCGACCTGGTCGCTTGTGATCACCAGCGGGGGAGCGATGCGGATCGTTTGCCCATGCGTATCCTTGGCGAGGATGCCCTTGCCCTGAAGCGCCTCGCAGTAGCGGCGGGCGCGGCCGGCCTCGGGATGCAGCTCGACCGCCAGCATCAGGCCGCGCCCGCGCACCTCGCGGATCGTGTTGGCACGAATGTCTTTCAAGCCTTCCAGCAAGCGCGCGCCTTGCCTCGCCGCATTCTCGATCATGCCTTCCTCGACCAGCACGCGCATCGCCGCGCGCGCCACCGCGCAGGCAAGCGGGTTGCCGCCGAAGGTCGAACCATGTTGCCCGGGTCGCAAAGTCCCGAGCACGTCGTTGTTCGAGAGCACGGCCGACACCGGATAGAAGCCGCCGGACAAGGCCTTGCCGAGCAGCGTCACGTCCGCCTCGATTCCCTCGTGCTGCTCGGCGAGCAGCTTGCCGGTGCGGCCGAGGCCGGTCTGGATCTCGTCGAGCACCAGCATCACGTTGCTGGCGGTGCAGAGTTCCCGCACCTCAGTGAAATAGCCGGGTGGAGGAATGACGACACCAGCTTCGCCCTGGATCGGCTCGACCAGGAAGGCGACGGTGTTTGGCGTGATTGCCTCCGCCAGCGCCGCGGCCTCGCCGAACGGGATGATCTTGAAGCCCGGCGCGAACGGCCCAAAGTGTCCGCGTGTCTCGGGGTCGGTCGAAAAGCCGACGATGCCTAGCGTACGTCCGTGGAAATTGTTGGCGCAGACGATGATTTCGGCCTGGCCGTCCGGCACACCTTTCACCTCATAGCCCCATTTGCGGACCGCCTTGATCGCGCTTTCGACCGCCTCCGCGCCGCTGTTCATCGGCAACACCTTGTGGGAACCGGTGAGCGCGGCGATCTCCTCGTAGAACAAGGCAAGCTGGTCGTTGTGGAAGGCCCGCGAAGTGAGCGTCAACCTGTGCGCCTGTTCGACCATTGCCGCCAGAATCTTGGGGTGGCAATGGCCCTGGCTGACCGCCGAATAGGCCGAGAGGCAATCTAGATAACGGTTGCCGTCGGTATCCCAGACCCAGACGCCTTCGCCGCGCGACAGGACGACCCCGATCGGCTCGTAATTATGGGCTCCAAAACGTGCTTCCGTTGCGATGAAATCAATGACCGACGAGCTCATCTGTCGTCACTCCATTGCTGCCCGCGGGGGGCGCCTTCAGCTTGATTTGGGTATCAGCCCGCCGCCTTGTAAGCCTCCATGCGCCAATGGCGTGGCGCGGCCCGATTTGCCCGAAACGTCAGATGGTTCTGTGGAATCACATGGTGTCGTTTGCCGACCCGGCCTCTACTGTGCATGGGGTTGTTTTCGCAGTTTTGGTGTCGAGCCCTCAGCCGATCGTGCAGGGCACGCTCAAAAAGCCGCGAAACCGCACCCGTCCGCCCCGCACCGGTTTTCCGCTCACGGCATAGTTCGGGAAGCGCGCCAGGAAGCGTGAGATCGCAATCGCGCCCTCCAGCCGCGCCAGCGCCATGCCGGCGCATTGATGCGCGCCGGTGGCGAAGGCGAGATGCCGGTTCGGCGCGCGCGCGATGTCGAGACGTTCGGGGTCGGGAAACTGCGCGGGATCGCGGTTGGCCGCGCCAATGCACAGCGTCACCGACGTGCCGGCCTCGAGCATGACGCCGCCGAGCTCGACGCGCTCGGTGGTCATGCGGTTGCCGAGTTGGTTGGAGCTCTCGTAGCGCAGCATCTCCTCGACCGCGGTCTTGATCATGTCGGGGTTGTCGATCAGCCGCTGCTTCTGGTCCGGATGCTGGTCCAGCGCCACGAGGCCGTTGCCGATCAGGTTGGTGGTGGTCTCGTGCCCGGCATTGAGCAGGAAGATGCAATTGTGCAGCAGCTCCTTCTCGGTCAGCCGCTCGCCGTTCTCCTCGCCCTGGATCAGGCGTGTCAGCACGTCGCGCTCGGGATTGCCGGGTCTTTGGCGCCGGCGCGCCACCAGCGTTTCGAGATAGACGAGGAAATCCGTCACCGCCTTGTTGCCGCGCGCGGCGGCTTCCGTCGACACGACGGGTTCGAGCGCGCCCAGGATCGCCAGCGACCAGTCGCGCAGCGGTCCGCGCTCGTCATGGGGCACGTCGAGCAGGTTGCCGATCACCTCGATCGGAATGGACGCGGCGAAATCCTCGATCAGTTCGCAAGCGCCCTTGGCCGCGATGGCGTCGAGCAGGCCGTCGACCAGCTTGATAAGGTCGCCCTCCATGCCCGCGATCGCCCGCGGCGACAGCGCGCCCATGATCAGGCGGCGCACGCGGGTATGCGAGGGCGGATCGTTGAAGACGAGGCTGGTGGTGTGGTGCTCGTAGAGCGGAGTGTCGCCGTATTTCGGCGCGAACTCGCGCTTCTTGTCCGAGCTGAATGATTTCGTGTTCTTGTAGGTGGTGACGAGATCGTCATAGCGGGTCAGGAACACGGTGCCGCTGCGCAGACGCTTGACCGGCTCGTTCTCCCGCAGTGCACGATAGGTCGGATAAGGGTTTTCGTAGAACTCGGCCGTCAGCTTCTCCAGGTCGAAGCTTGCCGCCAGCTCCTTCGCACTTGCGTTCATCCCGTTATACTCGCCGGTTAAATCCGTTATGCCTTTTTTGTTGTTCTGATGGACGCGCGCATGCGTCTACAGTCTTCGAACACTGCTAGCCGACCGGACAGGAAAATGCACGCGCGCGCTGACGCTCCCGACACGGCCCCGAATTGGCCCGACGATATCTTTGCGACCCTGCAACGCTTCGACGTCCGGCAGGTGCCTTACGTGCCCGACGCGGGTCATGCGAAGCTGATCAACCGTGTGCTGGCCTCACCCCCGATGCGCGGCATTCCCCTGACCACGGAGGAGGAGGGCGTGGCGCTGCTTGCGGGCGCCTGGGCCGGCGGGCAGCGCGGCGTGCTGCTGATGCAGTCGAGCGGCGTCGGCAATTGCATCAACATGCTGTCGCTGATCCCGATCCTGCGCTTTCCCTTCCTCACCCTGGTGACGATGCGCGGCGAGTGGGGCGAGTTCAATCCCTGGCAGGTACCGATGGGATCGACCACGCAGGGCGTATTCGAGCTCTCCGGCGTCAAGGTGCTGCGCGCCTCGAACGCGGCCGAGGTCCCGGCCGTGTTAGAGGCCGCTGCATCGCAAGCCTACAACGCGCTGACGCCCACCGCCGTCCTCCTGTCGCAGCGCCTGATCGGCGCCAAGGTTTTCACCAAATGAGCAAGGCCAATCTCCTCGACCGCCGGCAGGTGGTTTCCACGCTGCTTGCGAACCGCAAGGACGTCGTTGCGATCGGCGGCTTAGGTGCCTCTACCAACGACATGCGCGCGGCCGGCGACCACGCCCGCAACTTCTACCTCTGGGGCGGCATGGGCGGCGCCGCGATGATCGGGCTCGGCCTTGCACTGGCGCAGCCGAAGCTGCCGGTACTGGTCATCACCGGCGACGGCGAGATGCTGATGGGCATGGGCAGCCTTGCCACCATCGGCCTGCAGAAGCCGTCCAACCTCTCGATCGCGGTGCTCGACAACGAGGCCTATGGCGAGACCGGCGGCCAGACCAGCCATACCTCGGCCGCCGCAGACCTCGTCGGCGTCGCCAAGGCTTGCGGCATCCAGGACAGCCGGGCGGTCACGACCATGGCCGAGGTCGAGGCTTTCGCCAAAGCCGTCCACGACGTTTCGGCCGGGCCGCGCTTTGCCAATGTGAAGATCGACAGCGCCAGCCTGGAGCGGATTCTGCCGACCCGGGATGGGACTTACATCCTCAATCGGATTCGCGGCGACCTCGGCTTTCAGCCGATCTAGGGGTGGACCAGTCCATTCGCGCGGCGCCCAGGTCCTGCACGCGCCCCGTGCAGACGGGCCAATTTCCACTGAATTTACAACGCACTTAGGTTGCGATGCAACATAATGCTTGACTTCTGCGTGGGTGAGTGCTTACTCACCCAACATGAGCTCATTGCGTATGACGAGCGACCTGAGGCGTCAATTGATCCTCGGCGCCGCGAAGCGTTGCTTTGCCCGACATGGCTATAACGGCACCACGACGAAGAGCGTGGCGGCTGCCGCTGCCATTTCCGAGGCGCTGCTGTTCAAGCATTTCCCGTCCAAGGCGGCGCTCTACGCCGAGATCCTCAGCGACGAATGCGAGGCCGATCCGGCGCTCACCGAGCTGCTCGAACGGGAGCCTTCGACCGCCACACTGGTCGAGGTGATCCGCGGCATGGTCCAGCATTTCCTGCACATCGCTGATGGTCCCGATCAGGAAGAGGCGCAGCGCCTGCGACTGATGGCCACGAGCCATTTGGATGATGGCGAATTCGCCCGTTTGCTATATGCCAAGATCGAGACGTTGATCGGGGCGATCTTCGTCGCCTCGCTCGAACGTGCCGTTGCTAGCGGTGACGCGCGGCCATGCAGCGGCGAACCGCTCAACCTGTTCTGGTTTGCGCATCACACGGTGATGACCGCAGCGCTGACCAGGCTGCCGGCCCCGCCTTGCCTCGTCTACGGCAAGGCCGAAGACCTCGAGCGGGGACTATGCGAGTTTCTCCTGAGGGGTATTGGACTTAACGACGCCGCAATTGCTTCGCATCTGGGCCGCAATCAGGCCGCGGACGCCGGCAAGGCGGCGATTGCAGAAAGTGCATGACATGAACATCGTAACCGAACACAAGATTTCGGGCGAACCGATCGACAACAAGGCTCCCAAGCGCCCGGTCCGGCCGGTGCTCTGGTTCATCATCGTCGGCACGCTCCTGGCCGTGCTCGTCGGCGGCCTCGTCTGGTTCAATTATTTCCGCGGCCAGATGATCAAGCAGTTCTTCGCCAACAACAAGCCGCCGCCGACCGCCGTCAGCGCCGCCGAGGCGAAGTCCGAGGTGGTGCCGAACCTGCTCACCGCGGTGGGCAGCCTCGTCGCCGTGCATCAGGTCGACGTCAGCGCCGACGTCAACGGCCGCGTCACCGAGATCAAGTTCGAGCCGGGCACGCGCGTCGAGGCCGGCACGCCGCTGGTGCAGCTATTCGATGCGCCGGAGCAGGGCGACCTTGCCAACTACAAGGCCCAGGCGACCGTCGCGCAGCTGTCGCTCGACCGCGCCAAGCAGCTGGCCTCGCGCCAGTTCGGTCCGCAGGCGACCGTCGATTCCGCGCAGGCCGCCTACGACCAGGCGCAGGCCGGCATCGCCAAGACCGAAGCCTTGATCTCGCAGAAACTGGTGCGCGCGCCGTTCGCCGGCGATCTCGGCGTCCGCAAGGTGGAGGTCGGTCAATATCTGACGGCGGGTACGGCGATCGTATCGCTGACCGACCTGTCGGAGCTGTGGGCCAACTTCACCGTGACCGAAAAGGATTCCGGCAGCCTCAAGGTCGGCCAGACTGTCCGGCTCAAGGTCGACGCCTATCCGGGCCGCGTCTTCGAGGGCAAGATCACCACGATCGAGCCGCAGATCTCGACTGACACCCGCAACATCCGCGTGCAGGCGACGATCGCCAATCCGGAGAAGATCCTGAAGCCCGGCATGTTCGTGACCACCACGGTTGTGCTGCCGGACAAGCCGGCCGTGATCACCGTGCCTGAGACGGCGGTCGACTACACGCTGTACGGCGACTCGGTGTTCGTGATCACCGAGAAGAAGGAAGCGGACGGCAAGACCAGCCTCTCCGCGGTGCGCACCTTCGTGCAGACCGGCAACCGGGTCGAAGGTCGCGTCGAAATCCTCAAGGGCGTGAAGCCGGGTGACAAGGTCGTCGCCGTCGGCCAGCTCAAGCTGCAATCGGGCGCGGCGGTGTCGATCTCGACCGATCCGGCCCCGCAGATTCCTGCGCAGCCGCCGCGCTACTGATCCATGACGTTCAAGTGATCCGGCTTGGCCGGATCACTTCTCTTGAGACAAAGAAATCGAGATCGCCGCGATGGCCCTTACCGATATTTTCATCAAGCGCCCGGTTCTGTCGGTCGTCGTCAGCCTTCTGATCCTGCTGATCGGTCTGCGTGCGGCGATGGTGCTGCCGATCCGGCAATATCCCAAGCTGTCTAACACGGTCATCAACATCACGACCGTCTATCCCGGCGCGTCCGCCGACCTGATCCAGGGCTTCATCACGACGCCGATCGAGCAGGCGGTCGCCTCCGCCGAGGGCGTCGACTACATCACCTCGTCCTCGGTGCTCGGCACCTCGACGATCCAGGTCTACATCAAGCTGAACTTCGATCCGAACCAGGCGCTCACCGAGGTGCTGGCGAAGACGAACTCGGTGAAATACCTGATTCCTAAAGAATCCAACGACCCGATCGTGACCAAGACTACCGGCCAGACTACGGCCGTGATGTATCTCGGCTTCTCGTCCGAGGAGCTGTCGGGCTCGGCGATCTCGGACTACCTCACGCGGGTCGTGCAGCCGGTGCTTTCCACTGTCGACGGCGTCGCCTCGGCTGACATTCTCGGCGGCCAGACCTTTGCGATGCGGCTCTGGCTCGATCCTGTGAAGATGGCCGGCCGCAATGTGTCGGCGGCCGACGTTGCGGCGGCGATCGCCGCCAACAACTTCCAATCTGCGGCAGGCCAGACCAAGGGCTACCTCATCGTCTCCAACGTTTCGACGAACACCGACCTGACCAACGTCGAGCAGTTCAAGAAGATGATCGTGAAGGCCAAGGACGGCGGCTTCGTGCGGATGGAGGACATCGCCACCGTCGAGCTTGCCGCCCAGAGCACGAACGCCAGTGTCGCCTTCAACGGCGAGCACGCGATCTTCATCGGTGTGCAGGCGACGCCGCAAGGTAATCCGCTGACGCTGGTCAAGGGTGTCCGCGCGTTGTTCCCCGAGCTCGAACGCAATCTGCCGCCGTCGATGAAGATGAAGGTCGCCTACGACTCGACCAAGTTCATCCAGTCGTCGATCGACGAGGTGGAGAAGACGCTGGGCGAAGCCGTGATCATCGTGATCGTGGTCATCTTCCTGTTCCTGGCCTCGCTGCGATCGGTCATCATTCCCGTCGTCACCATCCCGCTGTCGATGATCGGCGTCTGCACCCTGATGCTGGCGCTGGGCTTCAGCTTCAACCTCTTGACGCTGCTCGCGATGGTGCTGGCGATCGGCCTGGTGGTCGACGACGCCATCGTGGTGGTGGAGAACATCCACCGCCATTTGGAGGAGGGCAAGACGCCGGTCCAGGCGTCGTTGCAAGGCGCGCGTGAGATCGTCGGTCCGGTCATCTCGATGACCATCACGCTCGCCGCTGTGTACGCGCCGATCGGTTTCCTCGGTGGCCTCACCGGTTCGTTGTTCCGCGAATTCGCCTTCACGCTGGCGGGCTCTGTGATCGTGTCGGGCGTGATCGCGCTGACCTTGTCGCCGATGATGTGCTCGGTGCTGCTGAAGAACACCGAAGAGGGCCGCTTCGCCAAGCTCGTGAACCGGGTGTTTGGCGCGATAACGCGCTGGTATGGCCGGAGGCTCGACCGCTCGCTCGACTACAAAGCGATCACCGGCCTGTTCGCGGTGACCATCCTCGGGCTCGTCGGCTTCCTCTACATGCACACCTCGAAGGAGCTGGCACCGGAGGAGGACCAAGGCATCGTGTTCGCGGTGACCAAGGCACCGAAATACGCCAATATCGACTATGTCGATTTCTACGGCGAGAAACTCGACGAGAAATTTCAGCATTTCCCCGAGACCGACCTGCGCTTCGTGCTGAACGGCATCAACGGCCCACAGGGCGGCATCGCCGGCATGCTGCTCAAGCCCTGGGACGAGCGCAAGCGCTCGTCGATCCAGCTGAAGCCGCTGGTCCAAGCCGAACTCTCCAAGATCGAGGGCGTGCAGGCGTTCGCCTTCAACCTGCCGCCGCTGCCGGGCGGACCGGGCGGCCTGCCGGTGCAGATGGTGATCAACTCCACCGCCGGCTTCCAAACGGTCTATGAACAGATGGAGAAGCTGAAGGATGCCGCGCGCAGGAGCGGCATGTTCATCGTCTCCGACAGCGACCTCGCCTATAACCAGCCGAACGTCGAGGTCACGATCGACCGCACCAAGGCGCAGGATCTGGGCGTCAACATGCAGAATCTCGGCTCGACGCTCGCGGTCCTGCTCGGCGGCAACTACATCAACCGTTTCAATCTCGAGGGCCGCTCGTACCAGGTCATTCCGCAGGTGCCGCGCGTCAACCGGCTCTCGCCGGAATCGCTCGGCGGCTATTATGTGGCCACGAACACCGGCCAGCAGCTTCCGCTGTCGACCGTGGTCTCGATCAGGACCAAGACCGACCCGAACTCGCTGACGCACTACAATCAGCTCAATTCGGCGACGTTTTCGGCCGTGCCGATGCCCGGCGTGACCATCGGCGCTGCGGTCGACTTCCTCGAAAGCGAGGCCAAGAAGCTGCCGCAAGGCTTCAGCCACGACTATCTGGCGGACAGCAGACAGTATGTTCAGGAAGGCAACCAGCTCGCGATCACTTTCGGCTTCGCGCTGATCATCATCTTCCTGGTGCTGGCGGCGCAGTTCGAGAGCTTGCGCGACCCGCTGGTGATCATGATCTCGGTGCCGATGGCGATCGTCGGCGCGCTGATCCCGCTGTTCTTTGGCGCCGCGACCATGAACATCTACACGCAGGTCGGTCTTCTGACCCTGGTCGGCCTGATCACCAAGCATGGCATCCTGATGGTGGAGTTCGCCAACGAGCTCCAGGTCAACGAGCGGCTCGACCGCCGCTCGGCTATCGAGATGTCGGCCCGCATCCGCCTGCGGCCGATCCTGATGACGACGGCCGCGATGGTGACCGGCCTGATTCCGCTCTTAACTGCGACCGGCGCGGGCGCGGCCAGCCGCTTCTCGATCGGCCTGGTCGTCGTCGCCGGCATGTCGATCGGCACGCTGTTCACGCTGTTCGTGCTGCCGGCGGTGTACGTGGTGCTGGCGACTGACCACCGTGCTGCGGCCGATTCCGAGCGGAACAAGCAGGTCAACGAGCTCGATCTCGGCGCCAAGGCCCTGCGGCCGACCTGAGACGGCTCGCACGCGAACCAGAGGGCGGCAGCGTCAAAACCGTTGCCGCCCTTTTTCGTTGTGCCCAGCACCGGCCATTCGGCGCCGCAGCATCGGGCGGGGGCGTTCTCGGGCTTGCGAGAGACAAGGTCCGCTCTTCTTGCTAGGTTCCGCCGGATGAGCCTTTCCCTCCATCCCGACACCCCGCAAGCCAGGACGCTGCCGAGCGCGGCGCCGGCTGGTGCTGCCTCCGGCGCGACCGCAGGGCGGGGGATCAGGACGCGGCTGTTCACCAAATATGTTGCGCTGTTCGTGGCCGTCGTCGCCATCGCGCTGCTGGCCAACGGCCTGTTCGAGGTCTTCTTCTATTATCGTGAGCACAAGGCGTCGTTGATCCGGGTCCAGCATGAGCAGGCCGAGGCGGCTGCGGCCAAGATCGGCCAGTTCGTCAAGGAGATCGAGAGCCAGCTCGGCTGGACCACGCAACTGCCGTGGTCGGCGGGCTCGATCGAGCAGCGCCACTTCGACGCGCTGCGGCTCCTGCATCAGGTGCCTGCCATCACCGAGCTTGCCCAGGTGGATTCGACTGGCAAAGAACGGCTGCGGGTCTCGCGGCTGGCGATGGACTCTCTCGAGAGTGGGATCGACCTGTCCGGTGATCCGAAGTTCGCCGAGGCCGTCGCGCACAAGGTCTATTACGGGCCGGTTTATTTCCGCCGGGAGTCCGAGCCCTACATGACGCTGTCATTGGCCGGCGCGCGCAAGGACGCCGGTGTCAGCATCGCCGAGGTCAATCTCAAGCTGATCTGGGACGTGGTTTCGCAGATCAAGGTCGGCGAGCACGGGCATGCCTATGTCGTTGGCCCCGAGGGCCGCTTGATCGCGCATCCCGACATCAGCCTCGTGCTGCGCAACACCGACATGTCCAGCCTCGCCCAGGTACGCGCCGCTCAGGCTGCCGGCGGCACGATGCCGGATGCGCTCGAGGAAGCGCGCAACATCCAGGGCCAGAAGGTCTTGACGGCATCGGCTCCCATCGAGCCGCTGCACTGGACCATGTTCGTTGAGCTGCCGGTCGAGGAGGCCTATGCATCGCTCTACGCTTCGCTGCAGCGGCTCGCGATCGTGCTGCTCGCGGCGTCGATCTTCGCGGTGCTCGCGGGGATTTTCCTCGCGCGCCGCATGGTCGGGCCGATCCAGGCGCTACGCAGCGGCGCCGAAAGGATCGGCGGTGGCGACTTCTCCCAGCGCATCTCGATCCGGACGGGTGACGAGCTCGAAGGGCTTGCCGACCAATTCAACGACATGGGCGCGCGTCTTCAGGAATCCTATGCGGACCTCGAAAACAAGGTGGAACGGCGAACGGCGGAATTGAGCGAGTCCTTGCAGCAACAGACGGCGACCGCCGATGTGCTGAAGGTCATCAGCCGTTCGACATTCGATCTGCAAACCGTGCTAAACACGCTTGTCGGATCGGCGGCCCGCTTGTGTGACGCCGACGAGGGGACGATCTTTCGACCTCGCGATGGCGTCTTCTACCTGGCGGCAAGCTGCGGGCTTGATGTGGAGCAGGAAAACAAGCTTCGCACATTCGCTCCCGTACCCGAACGCGGAAGTGTGGTCGGGCGCACGCTGCTTGAGACCAGGACGGTTCATGTCCCGGATGTGCAGGCCGACCCGGACTATGCCCCCTCGTCCGCGCGAAGGCGTTCTAACGTACGTACGATGCTTGGTGTCCCCCTCCTTCGAGAGGGAACGCCGATCGGCGTATTCGTTCTGACGCGGCACATGGTGCGGCCCTTCAGTGAGAAACAAATAGAACTCGCCACGACCTTTGCAGACCAAGCCCTTATCGCGATTGAGAATGTCCGGTTGTTCGAGGAGGTTCAGGAACGCACGACAGAGCTGTCGCGATCCCTCGACGATCTGCGCACCGCGCAAGACCGGCTTGTCCAGACCGAAAAGCTCGCTTCCCTCGGCCAGCTCACGGCCGGCATCGCTCACGAGATCAAGAACCCGCTCAACTTCGTCAACAATTTCTCCGCTCTCTCGACCGAGCTGATTGACGAGCTCAAAGAGGTGCTCGAAGCGGCAAGCCTCGACGGCAAGACCAAGGCAGAGGTCGAGGAGCTCACCCACATGCTCAAGGGCAACCTCGAGAAGGTGGTGCAGCACGGCAAGCGGGCCGATTCCATCGTCAGGAACATGCTGTTGCATTCGCGCGAGGGCTCCGGCGAGTATCGCGCGGTCGACATCAACGCCGTCGTGGAGGAGAGCCTCAATCTCGCCTATCATGGCGCGCGGGCCGAACGGCCGTCCTTCAACGTCACGCTCCAGCGCGCGCTCGATCCCGCCGCCGGCATGGCCGGCATCTATCCGCAGGAGATCACGCGCGTTCTCCTCAACCTGATTTCCAATGGCTTCTACGCCGCGGCCAAGCGCATGGAGAGCGGCGGAGACGCCTTCGAGCCAACCTTGAGTGCGACCACGAAAAACCTCGGCGACAGGATCGAGATCCGGATCCGCGACAATGGCACCGGGATTTCCCCCGAGGTGATGGAGAAGATGTTCAATCCCTTCTTCACCACCAAGCCGGCCGGCGAGGGCACCGGACTCGGCCTGTCCATGAGCCATGATATCGTCGTGAAGCAGCACGGCGGCACCATCGACGTGAACACCGAGCCCGGTGTATTTACCGAATTCATCATCACCCTGCCGCGCACGATGGCGGCAGGCGGCACGTCCGGAGGGAAGCCTTGAACGTTTACATCCTGGTCGTCGACGACGAGCCCGACGTCGAGGCGCTGTTCCGGCAGCAGTTCCGGCGCGAGCTGCGTGCCGGCCGCTTCCAGATGGAGTTCGCCGCCTCCGCGCCCGATGCGCTCAAGCGTGCCGCCGAAATTCGCGACCCCTCGTTGATCCTGATCCTGTCCGACATCAACATGCCCGGCATGAGCGGGCTGGACATGCTGCCAAAGGTGCGCGCCGCGCATCCGGACGTTCCCGTGATCATGATCACGGCCTATGGCGATGCCGAGACGCGGCGGAAGGCGATCGAGCGCGGCGCCGTCGGGCTCCTCACCAAGCCTATTGACTTTGCCCTGCTGCGGCAGGAGATCGACACGAGGCTCGAGCAAGCCGCATGAGTGCGACCATCCTCTTCGTCGACGACGAGCCGGATCTCGAGGCGCTGGTCCTGCAAAAGTTCCGCAGGCAGATTCGCGACGGAGAGGTGACTCTCATGTTCGCGCGCGACGGCCTGGAGGCGCTGGCCTCGCTCGAACAGAATCCGCAGGTCGACATGGTGGTCTCCGACATCAACATGCCCCGGATGGACGGGCTGTCGCTGCTGGCGAAGCTCCAGGAGGCCGAGGACAAGAAATCGACCATCATCGTCTCCGCCTACGGCGACATGAGCAACATCCGAACCGCCATGAACCGCGGCGCGTTCGACTTCCTGACCAAGCCGATCGACTTCGCCGATCTGGAAGCCACGATCGGGAAGACCATCCGTCACATCGAGATGCTGCGCGAGGTGCGGCGACGCCAGATGGAAGCTGAGCGGGCCCATGCCGCGCTATCGCGTCATTTCTCGCCCGAGCTTGCCAAGCGTCTGGCCGCCAGCGGCGAGGGCGAGGGAATCGAAGTACAGTGGCGGGATGTCGCCACCATTTTCACAGACATTACGGGCTTCACCTCGCTGGTCGAGACCGCCCCGCCCGAGGCATTGGGCAAGCTGCTCAACGAGTATGTCGGCGGCATGACCGAGGTCGTCTTCGCTCACGAGGGGACGGTTGCAAAGATCATCGGCGATGCGATCCAGGTGCTCTTCAACGCGCCCGGGGATCAGCCGGATTATGCCACGCGCGCGGTCGCCTGCGCCCACGCGCTCGATGCCTGGGCGGAGGAGTTTCGCGCGCGGCAGCATGCCCTAGGCATTACCTTCGGTGCCACCCGTATCGGCATTCACGCCGGGCCGGCGCTGGTCGGTAATTTCGGCGGCAACCGCTACTTCGATTACACCGCGTATGGAGATTCCATCAACATCGCGGCGCGGCTGGAGGCCGCCAATAAGCATCTGGGGACGCGCATCTGCGTCAGCGCCAGCGTTGCGGAGTCAGCTGAGAATTTTCAAGGGCGCCCCGTGGGGGAGCTGATGCTGCGCGGACGCAGCGAGCCGTTGCGCGCGTTCGAGCCGCTGCCACAAGCCAAATTCGAAGCGCCGGCAACGGCGCTGTATGCGGAGGCTTTCGCCAAGATGGCGGCCGGCGACGCCGCGGCCATGCCGGCCTTTGCCGCGCTGGTCGGGATGCACGCCGACGATTCCCTGGCCGGCTTTCACCTGAAGCGGCTGCTCAACGGCGCCAAGGGCATTCGCATGCAGCTTGAATAGGAGTTCGTCATGATCCGTGAGTTCTCTGCCGGCAATTACCGCTTCATTCCGTCGGTGTTTCAATATTCAGCGGGCGCCGCCGCGGATGATGGCTACGAGATCGAGCGTGTCCGCTTCGATCGCCTGGTCCCGCTTGCGGAAGGGTTTGCGCTGGCGGCAAAGTTCATCCAGGAGGCAGGCCGTCCGCTGACGGCGTTCTGCGCCTGCGAGCTTCGCTCGCCGGCGGCCTTCAGCGAGGAAGGCTTTCGCGCGTTCAACCTGCATTATGTGAAGACACTCGCTGAATGGGGCATCTTCGACGGCACGACCAATCCGGTGGCGCGCAGTAATGTCTGTCCAGAGATCGATCCGCCGTCCGAACCCTCGTTCTATGCGTTCTCCTTCACGCGACCGACCCGCTCCAAGGCGCCGTCATTCGTGATCGCCGGCGGCGCCGAGGCGCGCGAAGGCGGCGGGACCTATGTCGAGCGTACCGTGCGCTATCGTGATCTCAGCCCGGAGGGGCTGCGGGACAAGGTGCGCTTCACCACCGCGCAGATGGAGACCCGGATGGCGGCCTTCGGCTTCGGCTGGAAGGACACGACCGGCGTGCAGGCCTATTCCGTCCACGACTTCCACCATGCCCTCGTCGACGAGCTGGTTCGCCACGGCGCGCTGCGCTCCGGCCTGACCTGGCATTTCGCCCGCCCGCCGGTGGTCGATCTCGAATACGAGATGGATTGCCGCCGCGTGATGCGGGAAGCGGTGATCTGAGTTCCTCATCCAGACGAGCGGCCATCAGGCCGCGTCTCGAAGGATGGCCGCGAGCGACGGCCTTCATGGTTCGAGACGCGCGCGAAGGGGCGCGCTTCTCACCATGAGGAACTTCTACCGCTGCCTTGGATCGAGCGCGTCGCGCAGGCCGTCGCCGAGCAGGTTCAGCGACAGCACCACGAGGAAGATCGCAAGTCCCGGCCAGATCGCCATCCACGGCGCCTGTGTCAGGAAGCGTTGCGCGGCGTTGAGCATGCTGCCCCAGGACGGCGCCGGCGGCTGCTGGCCGAGACCGAGGAAGGACAGCGCGGCCTCGGCGATGATGGCGGCGGCGATCGAGAGCGTCGCCTGCACCAATAGCGCGGGCAGGATGTTCGGCAGGATATGCGAGAGCGCGATCCGCCACGGCGGATTGCCGAGCGCGCGCGCAGCCTCGACGTAGTCCTCGGCCTTGACGACGAGCACCTGGCCGCGGGTCAGGCGGACGAAGATCGGCGTCGCCGAAATGCCGATCGCAATCATGGCATTGCCGAGGCTCGGTCCGAGGAACGCCGCGAGCGCGATCGCCAGGATCAGGAACGGGCAGGCCAGCATCGCGTCCGTGATCCGGCTGATCAGCGCATCGATGAAACCGCCGCGATAACCGGCGAGGAGACCGAGCGGCACGCCGATGCCGAGCGCAATCGCAACCGAGATGAGGCCCGCGAGCAGCGAGGCGCGCGCACCGTAGACGACCCGGCTGAGAATGTCGCGGCCGAGCTCGTCGGTGCCGAACCAGTGCGCCGCATTGGGCGGCTTGCGCACCAGGCTCCAGCTCGTCGCGATGGGATCATAGGGCACGACGAGTGGGGCAAGCACGGCGAGCGCGATGAACATCGTGAGCACGACCAGCCCGAACACCGCCGCCTTGCGCTTGAACAGCCGCCGACGTGCACGGCGGGCCGGGCTATCCAGCTCGTCAGCTTGCGTGAGAGGGCCGGGCAGCGCGGCATCGGTCATGGATCTAGCCCCGCAGCCGCGGATTGACGAGGATATAGGCGATGTCGGCAACGAGGTTCAGCGTGATGTAGATCGTAGCCGTCACCAGCACCACGCCCTGCACCACGGCATAATCGCGGTTGAAGACGGCATCCACGATCAGCTTGCCGAAGCCGGGAATGGAGAAGATCTGCTCGGTCAGAACGGCGCCGGACAGCAGCGTGCCGAGCTCGAGCGCGCCGAGCGTGATGACGGGCGTCAGCGCATTGCGCATGGCGTGCTTGAGGATTACGGAGCGCTCCAGGAGTCCCTTGGCGCGCGCGGTGCGGACGTAGTCGCTCTCCAGCACCTGGAGCATGGCGCTGCGCGTATGCCGCATCAGGACCGCGGCAATCGCATTTCCGAGCACGAAAGCCGGCATGATGGTGGCAGCTAAGCTCGCGCGCCAGTTCTCGGTGAGCGGCACGTAGCCGGACGCCGGCAGCCAGCCGAGCTCGATCGAGAACAGGAAGATCAGCATGATCCCGAGCCAGAAATTCGGCGTCGAGATGCCCCACAGCGCAAACAGGTTCGCGCCATAGTCCCAGGCCGAACCTTTCCTCACGGCGGCGACGATGCCGGCGGGAATGCCGATCAGGAAGGCGATCACGATCGCCATCGAGCCGAGCTGCAATGTCACCGGCAGCTTCTGCGCGATCAGCTCACGCACCGGCATCTTGTTGCGCAGCGACTCCCCGAAATCGCCCGAGAGCACGCCCTTGATCCAGTACGCGTATTGCACCGGGATGGGCTGATCGAGCCGGTACTGGCGGCGGATCTGCTCGATCACGGCCGGATCGCGCTCTTCGCCCGCCATCACCAGCGCAGGGTCGCCCGGCAGCAATTGCTGCAGCGAGAAGATCAGCACCGAGACGAAGAACAGCGTCGGCACGATCTGCACGAGTCGGCGGGCGAGAAAGTTCAACATCCTCGCAGCGTCACTTCAGCTTGAGTCCGACCACGCGCACAAGGCCGTCGGGCATCTGCTTGTAGCCTTCGAGCCTGGTCGTGTGCGCGATGATGATGCGGCGGTGGTAGATGTAAAGGAGCGGCTCCTCCTCCTGGACCAGTTTGGCGAGCGTCTCATAGCTCGCTTTGCGCTTGGCGGGATCGGTGACCAGCCGCGCGTCTTCCAGCGCCTTGTCGGCTTGCGGATTGTTCCACGCGCCGTAGTTCTGCGGCGCGCCACTATGCAGGAACACGAAAGTGTTGCCATCGGGGTCGACGCGGCCGCTCCAGGCGAGCATGTAGGCCTGATAGTCGCCGGCCTCGGCCTGCTTCAGCCCGGTTGCGAATTCGGTGAGGCGTATCTTCATGTCGAAGCCGGCTTCGGCCGCCATCGACTGGATCACCTGCGCAGGCGTCTCGGTCTCGGCGCCCTTGGGCACCAGGAAGTCGACGCTGACCGGCGGCGTCACGCCGGCTTCCTTCAACAGCGCCTTGGCCTTCTCGACGTTGCGGGGACGGACCGGAAGCGATTTCTGATAGTAGGGATGATCGGGGTTGACCCATTGATTGCCGACCTGAAACTCGCCGTTGAACACGACCTGGTTGATCGCCTCGCGATCGATGGCGAGGTCGAGCGCCTGCCGTACCTTGGCGGATTGGCTGAGCGGGCCCTTGGCCTTGTCCTTGCCGATGTTGAGCGTGATGCCCTGATACCCGAGCTCGATCGCGGTCGCGACCTTCAGACGCGAGTCGGCGCGCACCTCCTTCAGATCAGTGGCGAGCACGCGCTCGATCAGGTCGAGGCCGCCGGATTTCAGGTTCGCGAGCCGCACGGTGGCATCGACGATCGGCTGGAACACGATCTTGTCGATGAAGACATTGTCCTTGTTCCAATAATCGGCGAACTTCTCGAACACGATGCGGTCCTGCTGCACCCGCTCGACGAATTTGTAGGGGCCGGCGCAGACCGGGCGCAGGCCGAACTTGTCGCCGGCTTCCTTCGCCGCTTTCGGCGACATCATCATCCCGGCGCGGTCGGTGAGCTGGGCGAGCAGCGGCGAGAATGGCGACTTCAGCACCAGCTTGACGGTGAGGGGATCGACGACCTCGATGTGATCGACCGAGGCGAGCTCGGGCTTGCGGAACGAGCCGGGGAACGTCAGATGGCGCTCCAGTGAGAATTTTGCGGCCTCGGCATCGAACGGCTCGCCGTCGTGGAATTTCACGCCGGGGCGCAGCTTGATGACGAGGCCCTTGCCGTCGTCGACGGTCTCGCTCGACAGCGCGAGCTGCGGCACGATGTTGAGCTTCTCGTCGATGTCGAACAGTTTGTCGCAGAAGGCGGAGAACACGATGCGGCCGACATAGGTGCGCGCCATCGTGGGGTCGAGGATATCAGGGTCTTCGGCGAGGCCGATGCGCAAGCTGGTCTGGGCCTGCGCGGCTCCGATCGACAACAGGACAGCGGCGGCAATTGCGGCCAGGCGAAACATCTTCATCGGCAATCCCCATTGTTTCGGCTATTTCGTTGCGGGCGCGGCGTCTTGTATACCAACCCCGGTGGGGCTCCCGCCTTCCGTCTTTTGGCTGAAGGCCGCCACCAATTTTGCAAGCGCCGGCGAAAACCCGCCGGCCGCCGGCAGAATGGCATCGGCAGACGGCAGCTCCGCGGTGCGGTGACAGGCGGTGGCGTGGCCCGTGCCGTCGGCCAGGAGCGCCGGTGCCTCGTTGCGGCAGCGCTCGATCACGAACGGGCAGCGGGTGTGGAAGCGGCAGCCGGTGGGTGGATTGAGCGCGCTCGGGATTTCGCCCTCCAGCAGGACCGTCGTTCGCTTTGCCTTCGGTTGGGGTAACGGGATCGCGGACAGCAGCGCCCGGCTATAGGGATGACGTGGCGAGGCGAACAACGCGTCGGCCTCCGCCGTCTCGACGATCTGGCCGAGATTCATCACCGCCACGTGGTCGGCGATGTGCTTGACCACGGCGAGGTCGTGCGAGACGAAGATGTAGGCGAGGCCAAGCCGGTCCTGGAGCTCGCGCAGCAGGTTGAGGATCTGCGCGCGGATCGAGACATCGAGCGCCGAGACCGGCTCGTCGCAGATGATCAGCTTCGGCTCGACCGCGAGCGCGCGGGCGATGGCGATGCGCTGGCGCTGGCCGCCGGAGAATTCGTGCGGATAGCGCCGCGCCAGGCGCGGCTCCAGCCCGACCAGCCGCAGCAGGTCGGCGACGCGCGCGCGCCGCTGCGCGGGCGGCATGAGATCGTGCAGGGCCAGCGGCTCGGTCAGGATCTGGCCGACGGTCATGCGCGGATTGAGCGAAGCGTAGGGGTCCTGGAAGATGATCTGCGCGTCGCGGCGGAAGGCGCGTAAGCCGCCGGCGTCGAGTGCGAGCAGGTCGCGCCCGTCGAACCGCACCGTGCCTGCGTCCGGCTCGATCAGCCGCAGCACCAGACGGCTGACGGTGGATTTGCCGCAACCGGATTCGCCGACGAGCGCCAACGTCTTTCCAGCGTCAAGTGAGAAGGAAACGCCATCGACCGCCTTGACGTGCGCCAGCGGCCGGCCGAACAGCGAACGCTCGGTGACGAAATGCTTGACCAGACCCCTGACTTCGAGCAACGCCATCACGACACCAAACGTTCGAGCGGCGCGCGGATGCAGCGCGAGAGGTGGCCGGGGCCGACTTCGATCAATGGCGGCGGTGCATGGGTGCAGGCCTCCAGCACGAAGGGGCAGCGCGCGGCGAAGCGGCAGCCGGCCGGTGGCTGCGCCATGTTCGGGACCATGCCTTCGATCGTCGCAAGCTGTTCGGCGCGATGGTCGAGCCGCGGGATCGAGCCGAGCAGGCCGACGGTGTAGGGATGCTGAGGCGCCGAGAACAAGTCGTCGACCGGGGCGCGCTCGACGATCTCGCCGGCATACATCACCGCGACCTCGTCGCACACTTCTGCAACGACGCCGAGATCGTGGGTGATCAGGATGATGGCGGCGCCGCTCGCGGCTTTCAGCTCGCGCATCAATTCCAGGATCTGCGCCTGCAAGGTGACGTCGAGTGCGGTGGTCGGCTCATCGGCGATCAAGAGGTGCGGATCGCAGGCCAGCGCCATCGCGATCATCACGCGCTGGCGCATCCCGCCGGAGAGCTTGTGCGGATAGTCGTCGATCCGACGCTCGGGCGAGGGGATATGGACGCGGCGCAGCAGCTCGATCGCCCGCTCGCGCGCGCTGCGACGCGAGCCGCCGCGATGGCGCAAGATGGTCTCGATGATCTGGTCGCCGATGGTGAAGCTCGGGTTGAGCGAGGTCATCGGCTCCTGGAAGATCATCGCGAGCCGGTTGCCGCGTAGGTCGCGCAGGGTCTGGTCCGGCGTCTGCAGGAGATCGAGGCCGTCGAACCGGATCGCGCCGGATATCTCCGCGCTTTGCTTCGGCAAAAGGCCCATGATGGCCAGTGACGTCACGCTCTTGCCGCAGCCGGATTCGCCGACGAGGCCGAGCGTCGCGCCGTTGGCGACGCTGAGATCGACGCTGTCGACCGCATGGGTGATGCGGCCGTCGTCGCCGTGGAAGCGGATGCGCAGGTCCCTGATCTCGATGAGGGGGCTCGCGCTCATGATCGTCTTGCGCGCGCGGCGTTGATGCTGGCGTCGATGACGCTGCGGTCGGTGTTGCCGGCCGGATTCTGCCGCGTCGGCATCGACGCGCGAAAGTGCACCCAGAGCTCATGGCTGACGCTTTCGAGCCGTTCGAGCTCGCCGAGCGGATCGGGATGATCGTCGGCGCGAATGTCCAGCGCCGGCCATTCCTCCTCGCCATGGATCAAGAGCGCAGCCGACTGCTTGCCGCGCTTGTCGCCGCCGGCGGCTTCCCCTGCGCGCATCGCCGCGAGGAGGCGGCGCGGGAAGGGCAGGCTGTCGTTGGCGATATAGGTCTTTGCCGTCTCGGCGAGCACGTCGGCGCCCGCGAGCATATTGCCGGCGACCGAGTAGCCACTGCCTGCGATATGCCCGCACCAGTCGACGCAGTCGCGCCCGGTATGTGCGGCGATCGCGCCGCTCGCATCCATGATGTGGACCTGCCGGCTCTCGCGGCCGTCGTCCACCGCGAGCAGCGCGGCGAGCACGCCATGCGCGTTGAGGCGCTCGCGTAAGAGCTTCACCCCGTCGATGCCGTAATAGGGATTGACGAATGCCTGTGTCGCGATGGCGCCGAGACCGGCGGCAATATACGGCACGCGTGCGCCGACGGCGAAGAACCGGGTCGCAACCGCGATGCCGAACTGGCCGGTGGCAGGATCTTTCGCGATGATCGACCAGGTCATATGCTGCCTATCAGCGTCCCGCGGCGTAACCTTGCATGCCGCGCGGATTGGCGGCGGCGCGCCGGCGCGGACCGACACGGGAGGCCGCGGTGAGGCGGCCTTCGGACCAGTCGGGACCGACCTCGACGATATGCCCGCGCTCGCGCAGATTCTCGATCGTCGCCTTCGGCACGCGGTTCTCGACCACGAGCACGCCGGGACGCGCGGTGCGCGGCCAGAACGAGATCGGGAAATGCTCGGAGTGCCAGGCTGGCGCGTCGATGGCTTCCTGCAGATTGAGATTGCAATGGACGTGGCGCAGGAAGAATTGCGTGATCCACTGATCCTGCTGGTCGCCGCCGGGCGAGCCCCAGGCGAGGTAGGGCTCGCCATCGCGCAGCGCCATGGTGGGCGACAGCGTGGTGCGTGGCCGCTTGCCCGGGGCGAGCGAACTGGGTTGGTTCTCCTCCAGATCGAACATTTGTGCGCGGCTGCCGAGGCAGAAACCCAATTCGGGAATGACAGGCGAGGATTGCAGCCAGCCTCCCGACGGCGTCGAGGACACCATGTTGCCAGCCTTGTCGATGATGTCGAAATGCACGGTGTCGCCGCGTACTTCGCCGAAGCGCCCCACAGTCGGTTCACCGGCGCCTAAAGCGCCGACGGCCTCGCGTTGGCCTTCAGCGCGGCGCAGCTTGACCACGCCGCCAAGGCCCTCGATCGCGCCGGGCCGGAGATCGAGCGAAGCCTTGTCGGTGACGAGCTTGCGGCGCTCGTCGTTATAGGCGTCCGACAGCAACGTTGTGATCGGGATCTCGCTGAATTTTGGGTCGCCGTAGAATTTTTCGCGGTCGGCGAAAGCGAGCTTGGCGCACTCGATCTGCAGATGGATGAACTCGGGTCCGGCCGGATCGAGGCCGTCGAGCGCAAAGCCCTTCAGCAGTGCGAGCTGTTGCAGCGTCACCGGGCCCTGGCTCCAGACACCGGCCTTGCAGACGGTGTAGCGGCCATAGTCGTAGGTAAGGGGCGCCTCTACCGTCGGCTGCCAGCGCGCCATGTCGTCGGCCGAGAGCACGCCGCGATGCGGCGAGCCGCTGACGTCCATCACTTCCTGGGTCCGGCAGAACTTGTCGATGGCCTCGGCGACAAAGCCTTGCGACCAGGCTTTGCGCGCGCGCTCGATCTCGGCGTCGCGGTCACCGCCGCCGCTCTCGGCCTCGCTGAGAATCCGGGTGTAGGTCGCAGCCAGCGTCTTGTTGGTGAACAGCGTACCCGGCTTCGGCACCTCTCCGTTCGGCAGGTAGACGGCGGCGGAGGTTGGCCAATGCTTGCGGAACAACTGCTCGACGGTCTGGATCGTGGCGCAGGCGCGCTCGACCAGCGGGTAGCCGTCGCGGGCGTAGGAGATCGCCGGCTCCAGCACGTCGCGTACGCGCATCGTACCGTAGTCGCGCAGCAGCATCATCCAGGATTCGAAGGTGCCGGGGACGCAGGCGGCGAGCAGGCCGGTGCCCGGCACCATGTCGAGGCCTTCGCTCTTGTAATGCGCGATGGTGGCGCGCGCCGGGGCCGGGCCCTGGCCGCAGATCACCTCGGTGCGGCCGCGCTTGACGTCGTGCACGATGACCGGCACGTCGCCGCCTGGGCCGTTCAGGTGCGGCTCGACCACCTGGAGCGTGAAGGCGGTGGCGACGCCGGCGTCGAAGGCGTTGCCGCCCTTCTCGAGGATGGCCATGCCGACAGCGGTCGCGATCCAGTGTGTGGTGGCGACGACCCCGAACGTGCCCTCGATCTCGGGGCGCGTCGTGAAGGGATCGGGATTGATCTTGCTGGTCATGGGCTTCCTCATTTGCGGCGCGCGCAATTGATCACAGCGGCAGGCCGCCGCCAAATGCGCAGGCTGCATGGCACGCGCGCGTCACGCCGGGACCGGCGCGGCGTTAACTGCGTGGCAGGCGACGCCGTCGATCAGTTCCGGGGTCTCCTTGCGGCAGAGATCGAACGCCAGCGGACAGCGCGGATTGAAGGCGCAGCCGGAGGGCGGGTTGATCGGGTTCGGGATCTCGCCCTTCACGGGGATACGCTGGCGACCGCTCATGGCAAGATCAGGCACGGCGCCCAGCAGCATCTTGGTGTAGGGCATGCGCGGATTGGCGAACAGCTCGCGCCCCTCCGCGATCTCGACGATGCGGCCGAGATACATCACGCCGACGCGGCTCGCCATGTGGCGGACCACGGCAAGGTTGTGGCTGATGAACATGTAAGTCAGGCCGAACTTGTCCTGGAGGTCGCGCATCAGGTTGAGAATCTGCGCCTGCACCGAGACGTCGAGCGCCGAGGTCGGCTCGTCGCAAACGATGAACTCGGCATCAGATGCGAGCGCCCGTGCAATCGCGATGCGCTGGCGTTGGCCCCCGGAGAATTCGTGCGGAAATTTCAGCCGGTCGTCGGGATGCAGGCCGACCAGGGTGAGCAACTCGCCGACGCGGGCCTGGATGTCGCGCTCGCCCTGGATCAGGTCGAAAGCGCGGATCGGCTCGGAGATGATGGCATCGACGCGGAAGCGCGGGTTCAGGCTCGCATAGGGATCCTGGAAGATCATCTGGATGCGGCGGCGAAGCTTTCGCCGCGCCGGCGCCTGCCGCGGATCAGTCATCGAGATGCCGTCGATCAGGACGTCGCCGGCGCTCGGCGGCAGCAGGCCCACGACCATCCGTGCCACCGTGGTCTTGCCCGAACCGGACTCGCCGACCAGCGCAAACGTCTCACCCTTCCTGATATCGAAGGTGACGTGATCGACCGCCTTGAGATATTCGAGGTGCCCGCCCTCGAGCACGCGGTTGAGCCAGGGTTTTGAGACGTCGAATACCCGGCGCAGATTTGTGGCCTGAACGAAGGGGGCGCTCATGCTGCGCTCTCCGCCGGTACGCTGTCGTAGAGATGGCAGGCGACCGATTGTGCGCCGCGCGGCAGTGGCTCCGGCCGCTCGACCCGGCAGCGGTCGAAGGCGAAGGCACAGCGCGGATTGAACGAACAGCCGCGGGGGATCGCCGACAGGCGCGGCATCGAACCGGGAATCTGCTGCAGGCGTTTGTCGTCGCCGGCAAGCGTCGGGATCGCGCCCATCAGACCCTTGGCGTAAGGGTGCAGTGGATTTCTGACGACATCCTGAACCGGTCCGATCTCGGCGACCCGGCCGGCATACATCACCGCGACGCGGTCCGAGGTCTCCGCGATCACGCCCATGTCGTGCGTCACCAGCATCACGGCAGTGCCGTGGTCGCGGCCGAGCCGCTTGATCAGCGAGATGATCTGCGCCTGCACGGAGACGTCGAGCGCGGTGGTCGGCTCGTCGGCGATGATCAGCTCGGGTTCGGCGCAGATCGCGAGCGCAATCACGACGCGTTGGCGCATGCCGCCGGAGAATTCATGCGGATAGCCGTCGATGCGCTTTTCCGGCGCCGGAATGCCGACCTCGGCCAGCAGGTCGATGGCGCGGCGGCGGGCGGCCGTCTCGGACAGGTTCAGATGGGTCCTGATCGTCTCGATGATCTGGTCGCCGACCCGGTAGAGCGGATTGAGCGAGGTGAGGGGGTCCTGGAAGATCATGCCGATCCGCTTGCCACGGATGCGGCGCATCTCCTCCGGCGGCAGATTGTCGATGCGGCTGCCGGCGAGATGAATCTCGCCGCCGGCGATGCGGCCGGGGGGATCGATCAGGCCGATCACGGCGAGGCCGGTGACGGATTTGCCGGCGCCGGATTCGCCGACCACGCCCAGCACTTCGCCCTTGGCGATGTCGAAGGAGACCCCGTCGATAGCGCGCAGCGTGCCGCGGCGGGAAGCGAATTCCACCTGAAGGTTGCGCACGGAGAGAATGGTTTCGGTCATGAGCGAGGCGTACTCATCGAGGTGTTGCTCATCGGAGTTTCGGGTTGAGCGCGTCGCGCAACCAGTCGCCGAGCAGGTTGATCGACAGGATCAACCCAGCCAGCGCGAGGCCCGGGAAGGCGACGATCCACCATTCGCCGGCGAACAGATAGTTGTTGCCGATGCGGATCAGCGTGCCGAGTGAGGGCATCGTGTCGGGCAGGCCGACGCCGAGGAAGGATAGCGTCGCCTCGGTGATGATGGCCAGCGCCAGGTTGATGGTGGCGATGACCAGGATCGGACCCATCGTGTTCGGCAGCACGTGCCGCAGCATGATCTTCGGCGCGGGCAGGCCGATCAACTGCGCGGCGGCCACGTAATCCTTGTTCTTCTCGACCATCACGGAGCCGCGCACCGTTCGGGCATACCCTACCCAGAAACTCAGGCCGATCGAGATCACCAGCACCACCAGCATGCTGGTGGCATCCAGCCGGTTGCCAAAGATCGATTTCGCGATGCCGTTGACCAGAAGCGCGATCAGAATGGCGGGGAAGGTGAGCTGCACGTCGGCGATCCGCATGATCACGCCATCGACCGCGCCGCCGAAATAGCCGGCGATCAGGCCGAGCGCGATGCCGAGCGCGCCGGCGAAGATCACGCCGGCAACGCCCACCGCGAGCGAGATGCGCATCCCGTAGAGGATGGCGGAGAACACGTCGCGGCCCTGCTCGTCGGTGCCGAGCAGGAAGGGGCTCTGACCGTCGGCGGTCCACAGCGGCGAGATGCGCGAATTCATCAACTGGAGCTGCGCCGGATCGAACGGGTTCTGCACCGCGAGGGCGGAGGCAAAGATCGCGAGCAGGAAGAACAGCACGGTAATGGCCGCCGCCACCATGGTCAGCTTGGAACGGCGGAACGAATAGAAGATGTCGCTGTCGAGCGCGCGGCTCAGCCAGCTGCGGCCGGCATGCGCGGGCGGCGCGCTCTGCTGGTCGGGATTGGAGGCGACTGCGTCGGACATGCAGGGCTGCCTTATGTGGCGCGGCCGACGGTCGCGCGCAGGCGCGGGTCGACCACGGTGTAAAGAATGTCGACCACCAGATTGATGGTGACGAAGATCAGCGAAACCATCAGCAGATAGGCGGCCATGATCGGGATGTCGACGTTTTGCACGGCCTGCACGAATAGAAGTCCCATGCCCGGCCATTGGAACACGGTCTCGGTGATGATCGAAAAAGCAATAACCGAGCCAAACTGAAGTCCGGCCACCGTGATCACGGGAATCAGCGTGTTCTTCAGCGCGTGGCCGAAATGGATGGCGCGGGTGGTCAGCCCCCGGGCGCGGGCGAAGCGGATATAGTCGGTTCGCAGCACTTCCAGCATCTCCGCGCGCACCAACCGCATGATCAAGGTCATCTGGAACAGGCCGAGGGTGATCGAGGGCATGATCAATGCCTTCAATCCCGACAGCGTGAGCAGGCCCGTGCTCCACCAACCGAGCTTGACCACCTCGCCGCGGCCGAACGAGGGCAACCAGCCCAATGTCACAGCGAACAGATAGATCAGGAGAATGCCGATCAGGAAAGTCGGCAACGAGATGCCTATAAGCGAAACCGCCTGGAATAATTTGGTCAGCATGGTGTCGCGCCGGAGCGCCGAATAGACGCCCATCAGGATGCCGAACACCATTGCAAACACGGTGGCGCAGATCGCGAGTTCCAGCGTGGCGGGCATACGCTCCATCAACAGCGTCGAGACCGGCTGGCGGAACTGATAGGAGACGCCGAACTTGAACTGCGCGGCATCGGCGAAATAGCGCGCGAACTGCACCGGCACGGGGTCGTCGAGGCCGAGCGATTTGCGCACGATTTCGCGTTCGGCCGCCGACGTGTCGATCGAGACGATCTGGTTGACGGGGTCGCCGGCGAAACGGAACATCGAGAAGGCGATGATGCCGACGGCGAACATGACGCCGATGGCCTGAACGGCGCGGCGAAGAGTGAAAGCGAGCATGCCTTCCACTATCCTTGGGTGTGCGTGCGGCCGACGACTTTGTCAGCCGGAAAAGGAAAGGTCCCGGACGCCTGGCGCGCCGGGACCTCGTGTTCAACTGATGCTATTCCTTCTTGGTCGCCCAGTGGAACATCACCAGGTTGTCGGCGCGCTGCGGCAGGTTGACGTTTTTCGATACGCCCCAGGCCAGTGCCTGCTGATGCAGCGGGATGTAGGCCCAGTCCTTGATGCTGATTTCGTAGGCCTGCTTGATCAGCTGGTTGCGCTTGGCGGTGTCGGTTTCGACCAGCACCTTGTCGGTGATCGCGTCGAACTCCTTGTTGCAATAGCCGCCGAGATTGGCCTCGCCGCGCGAGGATTTCGCATCGTCGCGGCAGCCCATGATGTCGTAGAGCACGTTGTGAGAGTCCATCGTGCTCGGCGTCCAGCCCAGCAGATAGAACGAGGTCTGGTAGCCGCCCTGTTTGAGCACCTTGGCGAAGTATTGCGCCTTCGGCTGCGCCAAGAGATTGATCTTGACGCCGATGCGGGCAAGCATGCCGACGACGGCCTGGCAGATTGCGGCGTCGTTGACGTAGCGATCGTTCGGGCAGTCCATCGTGACCTCGAAGCCATCAGGGTAGCCGGCTTCAGTCAGGAGCTTCTTGGCGCCGTCAGGGTCGAATTTCGGTCGTGTGAACTCCTTGGACAGCGCGAACAGTTCCGGCGCGATCATCAGGGCCGACGGCGTCGACAGCCCGCGCATCACGCGCGTCTTGATCAACTCGATGTCGATCGCCTTGTAGAAGGCTTCGCGGACACGGGCGTCCTTGAACGGGTTCTTGCCCTTGATGTTGGAGTAGAGCAGTTCGTCGCGGGTCTGGTCGAAGCCGATGAAGATGGTGCGCAGCTCCGGCCCCTTCAGCACCTGGGCGTTCGGGCTGGAATCGACGCGGGAGATGTCCTGGATCGGCACCGGCTCGATGACGTCGACTTCGCCCGAAAGCAGTGCGGCGACGCGCGTGGCATCGGAGGAGATCGGGGTGAAGATGATCTCCTTCAAATTACCTTCCATCTTGCCCCAGTAATTGGGATTCGCCTTGAACACCGTCTTCACGCCGGGCTGATGGCTTTCGATGATGAAGGGACCGGTGCCGTTCTCGTGCAGCGAGGCGTAGCTCGGCGTGGTCGCCGCCACCGGCGTCGGATCGACGACGTTGTTCTCCTCGGCCCATTTCTTGTCCATGATGTACCAGACATCCCACGAATTATGCAGGATGGGATTGGGCGAGGGCAGGACGAAATCGACGGTGTAGTCGTCGACCTTGACGACCTTGACGTCGGGCGCAAGGCGGGTCTGCATATTGGACCCCTTCTTGCGGACGCGATCGGCGGAGAACACGACGTCGTCGGCGGTGAAGGGGTCGCCGTTGTGGAATTTCACGCCCTTGCGCAAATGAAAGCGCCAGCGGGTCGGCTCGGGGGTTTCCCAGCTCTCCGCCAGCGCCGGAATGATCTTGAGCTCTTTGTCGCGCGCGGTGAGGCCTTGATAGACGTGACCGAGATGGGCGTGGGTCGTGCTCTCGTTGAGCGTATAGGGGTCAAGGGACTTCAGGTCACCCTGGTTGGCATAACGTAGTGTCTGGCTCGACGCCGGCGTGACCGCCAACGCAAGCGTACCGGCGAGCGTCGCCGCAAACAGACTTCGACATACTGACATTCTTGACCCTCTCCACACCGCCGCGCCGGTGGTTTTTGATTGTTCGGCCGGCCGATTAGTCCATGTTGCCCAGAGTTCTCGATCGGTGCAAGCGCCATTCCAGCAAGGAACGCGCCAAGTTGCGCCGCTGTGCAGCAATGCTGACCAGCGAATTGGGGGGGGGAGGCCTGGTGGGAGATATTCGACTTTCGACCTGTGAATTTCCCCGGATCAGGGCGGTGACGCCTTCGCTGCGGGGCGTCGCCAAGGGGTTGATTGACCATACCCCTCGATTGCGGAAACCGGCACCTTGCCGTCCGCCTCAGGTCGCTTGCGTTGCACACCGTGTCGCGGCGATACTCCGCCGGGCCGCTCGAATCTCATCTGGAGGGGACATGAAAGTAAACATCGAAATCGACTGCACCCCTCTCGAGGCCCGCCAGTTCTTCGGCCTGCCTGACGTGGGGCCGATGCAGACGGCGGTGATGGACAAGTTGCAGCAGCAGGTGCTCAGCAACATCGAGAAGGTTTCGCCGGAATCGCTGATCCAGAGCTGGTTCACGTTCGATCCGAAGATCGCCGAGCGATTTCAGGATATGTTCGTCACGATGGCCGGCCTCGGCGGCACGCGCAGCAGCGACAAGAAAAAATAGTGTCGCCCGGACAGGAGGGGAAGCTGGAGCGAGGCCGGCTTCGTCCGCCGGGTCTCGGCATGTTGCTCGCCGAAGCCCGTGGCCTGTTCGAGCTCAATGCGAGCCTCTTGCTGTCGCCGGTCCTGATGCGGGCGCCGAGGGGCGACGGCCATCCGGTGCTGGCGCTGCCAGGCTTTCTCGCCAGCGACCTCTCGATGGCGCCGATGCGCCGCTATCTCAGCGAGCTCGGCTACGAGGCACAGGCCTGGCGGATGGGCCGCAATCTCGGCGGGCTGGAGCGCATGCGGGAAGCCCTGCGCGCCCGTCTTGCCGAGATTCATGCCGTGAGCGGACGCAAGGTCAGCCTGGTCGGGTGGAGTCTCGGCGGCGTCTATGCCCGCGATCTCGCGCTTTGGGCACCCGACATGGTCCGCTACGTCATCACGCTCGGCAGCCCCTTTGCCAACGACGTGCGGGCGACCAACGCCACGCGGCTCTACGAGGCGCTGTCCGGTGAGCGGGTCGAGGATTTTGCGGAAGCGCGCGAGGCAATCGCCGGCGATCTGCCGGTGCCGACAACCTCGATCTATTCGCGTGCCGATGGTGTGGTTAACTGGCGGACCTGTCTGCTCCGCCCCTCCGACCGTGCCGAGAACATCGAGGTGTACCTCGCAAGCCATATCGGGCTCGGGGTGAACCCCGCAGCGCTGTGGGCGGTCGCGGACCGGCTGGCGCAACCGGAAGGGGAATTCTCGCCATTCGACAGGGCGGGGCCGTTTGCCATTGCATATGCCCCGCCGGAACAGGCAGTATCGGCCTGACGAGAAGCGCCGGCCAAGGCGCCCGTCAGATCTTGCGGGAGGGAACTATGGCTGACGGTAAGAAGCTGTCGTCGCTGGACGCGTCGTTTCTCTATCTGGAAACGCCGGAAATGCCGATGCACGTCGGCAGCATGGCGATCTTTCGCCTGCCCGACGACTACAAGGGCGACTTCTTCGAAGACTTCAAGGCGATGATCGTCTCGCGCCTGCATATCGCGCCGATCCTGAAAGCGCGGCTGGAGAAGGCGCCGCTCGACATCGATCATCCCTCCTGGGTCGAGGACGACCAGTTCGACATCGATCGTCACATCTTCCGCGCCAGCCTGCCGCAGCCGCGCGACCGCGCCACGCTCGAGCGCATCGTCGGCTGGATGCATGCCAAGCTCCTGAACCGCGCCCGGCCGCTGTGGGAGTTCTACGTGTTCGAGGGCATGAAGGACAACGAGGTCGGGCTCTATTCCAAGATGCACCATGCCGCGATCGACGGCGGCGCCGGGGCGGCGCTGACCAACATGATCTACGATATCTCGCCGATCCCGCGGAAGGTCGATCCGCCGGCGGCAGGATCCAAGCCGGGCCAGGAGCCGCGCGACATCGCCGCGAACCTCTTGGATTCCTATCAGCAGCTGTTCAGCCAGCCACTCGATGCCTCGGCGGCGGCGAAGAACCTGCAATTGCCGCGCACCGGCAAGAGCGACATGGGCTCGATCCTGTTCGACAATGCGATGTACCAGATCGAGAGCGCCGTGCGCTTCGCCGGTAACATCCCGACCGTGCTCAAGAGCGTGTCCGACGTGCTCGGCAAGGTCGCCGATCCCAAATCGCGCGAGAGCCTCGCCAGCATGGTGTCGCCGCCGACCATGCTCAACAAGACCATTTCCTCCGAGCGCAGCTTCGCCGGCGTGTCGATCCCGCTGTCGCGGGCGAAGGCGCTCGCCAAGCAGGCCGGCGGCAAGCTCAATGACGTCGTGCTGGCGCTCGCCTCGGGTGTGGTCCGCCGCTATCTCCTGCAATACGGCACGCTACCGGCGAAATCGCTGACGGCTGCGGTGCCGATCTCGCTGCGCGAGGAGGGCAACACCGAGGCCAACAACCAGGTGTTCGGCATGATCTGCGCGATCGCGACCAATGTCGCCGATCCCAAGGCGCGGCTCGAGGCCATCATCGCGCAGTCGACCAAATCCAAGGAGATGTCGCACCCCTTGCGCGCTTTGATGCCGCAGGTCTCCAACATCTCGATGCTGGGCGCGCCCATCATGGTGCAGATCCTGGCCTTGCTCTACAGCCGCTCGAACCTCTCGGACGTGCTGCCGCCGGCCGCCAACATCACCGTGTCCAACGTGCCGGGACCGCGGCAGACGCTCTACGCCGCCGGCGCCGAGCTGCTGCACATCTTCCCGGTGTCGATCTCGACGCACGGGCAGGCGCTCAACATCACTGTGCAGAGCTATCGCGACCAGCTCGATTTCGGCTTCATCGTCGGCGCCAACATCATTCCGCATGTGCAGGTGATGTGCGACATGCTGCCGGAGGAGTTTGCCGCACTGGAAGCTGCCTACGTGCCTCCGGCGGCGGACATCAAGGGCGCCGCCGAGTAGGAATGTTGCCATGATCGAAATGCCGCCGCTCAAGTTCGCGACGACGAACGGAATCCGCATGGGCTATTACGAGGCTGGCCCGGCCGACGACAAGCCGCCGGTGGTGCTGTGCCACGGCTGGCCCGAGCTCGCCTTTTCCTGGCGCCATCAGATCAAGGCGCTGAGCGAGGCCGGGATCCGGGTGATCGCCCCGGACCAGCGCGGCTATGGCGCGACCGACCGGCCTGAGCCGATCGAGGATTACGACATGGAGCATCTGACCGGCGATCTCGTCGGTCTGCTCGATCATCTTGGGATCGGCAAGGCGATCTTCGTCGGTCACGACTGGGGCGGCTTCGTCGTCTGGCAGATGCCCTTGCGGCACCCTTCGCGCGTCGCCGGTGTGGTTGGCGTCAACACGCCGCATTGGGATCGCGCGCCGATCGATCCCATTGCGCTGTTCCGCCAGCGCTTCGGCGACCGGATGTACATCGTCCAATTCCAGGATCCCGCGCGCGAGCCGGACAAGATCTTCGGCAGCCGGGTCGAGCAGACCTTTGACGCCTTCATGCGTAAGCCGGCCGCGCGCCCTCCGGGTGCGCCCGAGGAACAGCCGATTGCCGGCATTGGTGCTTCGCCCCGCATCAACCTGGCGTTCCCGCAGATGATCGCGAATTACGACGCCAGACATGATCCGCGCACGCCGATTCTGTCGGCCGACGAGAAGAAGATGTTCGTCGACACCTTCACGAAGACCGGCTTCACCGGCGGCATCAACTGGTACCGCAACTTCACCCGCAATTGGGAGCGGTCGAAGGGCCTGGACCACCACATCCATGTGCCGTCGCTGATGATCATGGCAGAGAACGACGCGGTGCTGCCTCCCTCGGCCGCCGACGGCATGGAGAAGCTGATCGGCGATCTCGAGAAGTATCTGGTGAAGGATAGCGGCCATTGGACGCAGCAGGAGAAGCCGGAAGAGGTCAGCGCCAAGCTGATCGAATGGCGTAGAAGGCGGTTTGGGTGATCGTCATTGAGCTCGTCATTGCGAGGAGCCCGCGACACATTGCGAAGCAATTTGCGCTGGCGACGAAGCAATCCAGACTGCCGCCGCGGATATATTTCTGGATTGCTTCGCTTCGCTCGCAATGACGACATTGAAGCAGGGGGACTACATTTCGATGTCATCCAAGAACCGTCTGGACCCGATCCCGCATCCGCCGACCAAGCCGGTGGTCGGCAACATGTTGTCGCTGGATTCGGTCGCCCCCGTGCAGCACCTGACACGGCTCGCCAAGGAGCTCGGCCCGATCTTCTGGCTCGACATGATGGGCTCGCCGATCGTGGTCGTCTCCGGACATGATCTCGTCGACGAGCTCTCCGACGAGAAGCGCTTCGACAAGACGGTGCGCGGCGCGCTGCGGCGCGTGCGTGCGGTCGGGGGCGATGGCCTGTTCACGGCCGATACCAAAGAACCGAACTGGAGCAAGGCGCACAACATCCTGCTGCAGCCGTTCGGCAACCGCGCCATGCAGTCCTATCACGCAAGCATGGTCGATATCGCCGAGCAGCTCGTCCAGAAATGGGAGCGGCTCAACGCCGACGACGAGATCGACGTCGTTCACGACATGACCGCGCTGACGCTGGACACGATCGGCCTATGCGGCTTCGACTATCGCTTCAATTCGTTCTACCGGCGCGACTACCATCCCTTCGTCGAGTCGCTGGTGCGCTCGCTCGAAACCATCATGATGACCCGCGGCCTGCCGTTCGAGCAGCTCTGGATGCAGAAGCGCCGCAAGACGCTCGCTGAGGACGTCGCCTTCATGAACAAGATGGTCGACGAGATCATCGCCGAGCGACGCAAGAGCGCGGAGGGGATCGACGACAACAAGGACATGCTGGCCGCGATGATGACCGGCGTCGATCGCGCGACCGGCGAGCAGCTCGACGACGTCAACATCCGCTACCAGATCAACACGTTCCTGATCGCGGGCCACGAGACCACCAGCGGCCTTTTGTCCTACACGCTTTATGCGATGCTCAAGCATCCGGAGATCCTCAGGAAGGCCTATGACGAGGTCGATCGCGTCTTCGGACCCGATGTCGATGCGAAGCCCACCTATCAGCAGGTGACGCAGCTCACCTACATCACGCAGATACTGAAAGAAGCGCTGCGGCTGTGGCCGCCCGCGCCGGCCTACGGCATCTCGCCGCTGAACGACGAGACCATCGGCGGCGGCAAGTACAAGCTTCGGAAAGGCACGTTCACCACGATCCTGGTGACCGCACTGCATCGCGATCCCTCCGTCTGGGGACCGAATCCCGATGCCTTCGATCCCGAGAATTTCAGCCGTGAGGCGGAGGCGAAGCGGCCGATCAATGCCTGGAAGCCGTTCGGCAATGGCCAGCGCGCCTGCATCGGACGCGGCTTTGCGATGCACGAGGCCGCGCTCGCCCTCGGCATGATCCTGCAGCGCTTCAAGCTGATCGATCATCAGCGCTACCAGATGCACCTGAAGGAGACGCTGACCATCAAGCCGGAAGGCTTCAAGATCAAGGTGCGCCCGCGCGCCGATCGCGAGCGCGGTGTTTATGGCGGGCCCGTTGCGGCTGCACCCTCAGCGCCAAAGGCGCAGCGCAAGCCCACCACGCGGCCCGGTCACAACACGCCGATGCTGGTGCTTTACGGCTCCAATCTCGGCACCGCCGAGGAGCTCGCGACGCGCATGGCGGACCTTGCCGAGATCAACGGCTTTGCCGTGCATCTCGGACCGCTCGACGATTACGTCGGCAAGCTGCCGCAGGAGGGCGGCGTGCTGATCATCTGCGCCTCCTACAACGGCGCGCCGCCCGACAACGCGACGCAGTTCGTCAAATGGCTTGGCGGCGACTTGCCGAAGGATGCCTTTGCCGGTGTGCGTTATGCCGTGTTCGGTTGCGGCAACAGCGACTGGGCCGCGACCTATCAATCGGTGCCGCGCCTGATCGACGAGCAATTGTCGAAGCATGGCGCGCGCGGGGTCTATCCGCGCGGCGAAGGCGATGCGCGCAGCGATCTCGACGGCCAGTTCCAGAAATGGTTTCCAGCAGCCGCCCAGGTCGCGACCAAGGAATTCGGCATCGACTGGAATTTTACGCGGACCGCGGAGGACGATCCGCTCTATGCGATCGAGCCGGTGGCGGTGACCGCGGTCAATACCATCGTGGCCCAGGGCGGGGCGGTGGCGATGAAGGTGTTCGCCAACGACGAGCTTCAAAACAAGGCTGGGCCCAATCCGTCGGAGCGCTCGACGCGTCATATCGAGGTGCAGCTGCCGTCCAACGTCAGCTACCGCGTCGGCGATCACCTCAGTGTCGTTCCGCGCAACGATCCGACGCTGGTGGATTCGGTGGCCCGCCGTTTCGGTTTCCTGCCAGCCGACCAGATCAGGCTGCAGGTTGCCGAGGGACGCCGCGCGCAATTGCCGGTAGGCGATGCGGTGTCGGTTGGCCGCCTGCTCAGCGAGTTCGTCGAGCTGCAGCAGGTCGCGACGCGCAAGCAGATCCAGATCATGGCGGAGCACACGCGATGCCCTGTCACCAAGCCGAAGCTGCTGGCCTTCGTCGGCGAGGAGACGGAGCCGCTCGAGCGTTATCGCGCCGAGATCCTTGCCAAACGCAAATCGGTGTTCGACCTGCTGCTCGAATATCCCGCCTGCGAGCTGCCGTTCCATGTCTATCTGGAGATGCTCTCGCTGCTGGCGCCGCGCTATTACTCGATCTCGTCCTCGCCGTCGGTCGATCCGTCGCGCTGCAGCGTCACGGTCGGCGTGGTCGAGGGGCCGGCTGCTTCCGGCCGCGGGGTCTACAGGGGCATCTGCTCGAACTATCTCGCCAATCGTCGGGCGGGCGACGCGATCTACGCGACCGTGCGCGAGACCAAGGCCGGGTTCCGACTTCCCGACGATCCGGCGGTGCCGATCATCATGATCGGCCCGGGCACCGGCCTTGCGCCGTTCCGCGGCTTCCTCCAGGAGCGCGCCGCGCGCAAGGCGAAGGGCGCCGCGCTCGGGCCATCGATGCTGTTCTTCGGCTGCCGCCATCCCGATCAGGATTTTCTCTATGCGGAGGAGCTGCAGGCGCTTGCCGCAAGCGGCATCACCGAGCTGTTCACCGCGTTCTCTCGCGCCGACGGACCGAAGACCTATGTGCAGCACGTGCTTGCCGCGCAGAAGGACAAGGTCTGGCCGCTGATCGAGCAGGGCGCGATCATCTATGTCTGCGGCGACGGCGGCAAGATGGAGCCCGACGTGAAGGCGGCCCTCGTTGCGATCCATCGCGAGAAGAGCGGCAGCGACGCGACCGCCAGTGCGCGGTGGATCGACGAGATGGGGACGAGGAACCGCTATGTGCTCGACGTCTGGGCGGGAGGGTAGGCGAGGATCACCCGGGCTACGAATTATTCGTGCTAAACGTCAGGGATGATTCCCTGGGAAAAGCTCGACACCGCAAAAATCCCCGGCTCCGACGAGGAGCTCCGCCTGATGCGGCGGGGTAAGGAGTTTTCCATCAAGCTCGGCACCAACGAGCTGATGAACAATCGCTTGTCCGGCTCGGAGGCCGCGCTGGCGACGCTCGCGGCGAAGCAAATCGAGAAGGTTGCCAAGCCCGTCGTCCTGATCGGCGGCCTCGGCATGGGCTTTACGCTGCGTGCGGCGCTCACTGTGCTTGGGCCCAAGGCGAAGATCGTGGTGTCCGAACTGGTACCGGCGGTGGTGGCCTGGGCGAAAGGTCCGATGGCTGAGGTCTTCGGCGACAGCCTCGACGATGCCAGGGTGAACGTCCGGGAGATCGACGTCGGTGAAATCATCCGCGCGCAGCGGTCGGCCTTCGACGCCATTCTCCTCGACGTCGACAACGGGCCGGAAGGGCTGACCCGCAAGTGCAATGATGCGCTCTACAGTGCGAGCGGGCTCTCGGCGGCGAAGGCGGCGCTGCGGCCGGCCGGCGTGCTCGCGGTCTGGTCGTCGGGACCCAACCCCGCCTTCACCAGGCGTCTCCGTACCGCCGGCTTCGACGTGAATGAAGTCAATGTCCGCGCCACCGGGCGAGGCGGTGGCGCGCGCCACGTGATCTGGATCGCGCGGAAGGCTTAGGCGGCCTGTGCAGCCGCGCCATGCGCGTGCTTGTCGATGGCGCCGATGATCTCGGGCCAGAAGCGCATCGGTAGGGCGTGCCCCATGCCTTCGATCATCAACAATTTTGCGTTCGGGATTGACGCCGCCGTGTCCTTGCCGCCCTCCGGCCGCACCAGCGGATCGGCGGTGCCGTGAATGACCAGTGTCGGTGTCTTCACGGCGTGCAGCCTTTCCTTGCGGCTGCCGGACGCCAGCACGGCGCGGAGCTGTCGGCCGACGCCGGCCGGATTGAGTCCGCGCGCGAACACGCGCTCGGCACGCTCAGGGTCGAGCGCTTCCTCCTCCGGAAAATGTCCGGCGCGGAGGACCTTCCAGGTCTGGCCGTAGCGGACCATGAATTCCTCCTTGCTGCGCGGTGGCGGCGCCATCAGCATCGCGGCAGCCTCGCGCGACGGCGGCGGTATGCGCGGATTGCCTGTCGTCGACATGATCGATGTCAACGAGCGGACCCGGTGCGGAAACGACAGCGCCGCCTCCTGCGCGATCATGCCGCCCATGGACGCCCCGACCAGATGCGCCGATTTGATGCCGAGCGCATCCATCAGCCCGACCGTGTCCTTCGCCATGTCGATCAGTCTGTAGGTCGCGGCGACGGGAATCCTGAGGAAGCGCAGCTTCAGCAGCTCGAGCGGCGTCAGGCGCTTGCCGCCGATGAGATGGCTGGATTTGCCGATATCGCGGTTGTCGAAGCGGATCACGCGGAAACCGCGCGCGGCGAGCTGCTCGCAGAACGCATCGTCCCAGTGGATCATCTGCGCTCCGAGCCCCATGATCAGCAACAGCGGTTCGGCATTGTCGTTGCCAAAAATCTCGTAGCAGATGTCGATGCCGTTGGCGCGGACGGTCTGGGGCGGCTGATGGGTGGTCACGGGTCCCTCCTGCTGATCGATGCTGTATCGCACGGTTTGCCGCAACAAAGAAGCTGTGCGCGACACCGGGCCTCTGCTTCCCGGTTGACCACTCCCCCGCAACGGTGTCGTATGGCGGAAAAGAAAGGGCATCGAAGCTCTCGATTTCAGGAGGACGCCGATGACCGACAAGATCAACGACCCCGTCGCCATGTGGCAGAAGATGGTCGGCGAGATGGAGAAGGGGTTCAACTCTTTCGCCAATCAAGCCATGTCGTCGCCAGAATTTTCACAGGCGATGAACCGTGCGGGCGGTGCTGCTGCAGGTGCTCAGAAGCAGCTCGGCGAGCTCATGGAGAAATACCTCGTCACGATGAACCTGCCGAGCCGGGAGCAGGTCACCGGTCTTGCGGAGCGGCTGCAGTCGATCGAGGCTCAGATCGGCGAGATGAAGTCGATGTTGAGCCAGATGGCGGCGAGTTCCGGCATCACGCAAGGCTTCGATAGCGCGCCGCGGCCGCCGCGCACCAAGCGTCCGCCCTCCGAGAACGGAGAGCCGACATGAATGCGCCGGCGGGACTTGATTTCGCGTCCATCCCGGAACGCATCCAGTCCGAGGTGCAGCGCGCGATCCAGCGCAGCATCAAGGGTGTCGAGTATTTCTCGACCTCGGGACCTTCGCTCGGCTCGACGCCGAAGGACGTGCTGCATTCGCGCGGCACCATGAACCTCTATCACTACCGGCCGATGTCGGACGAGATCTACCGCGTGCCGGTGCTGATCGTGATGGCGACCACCAACCGCGGCTACATCCTCGACCTCGTCCCCGGGCAGAGCTTCATCGAGTTCCTGCTCAAGCGCGGTTATGACGTCTACATGCTCGACTGGAGCGCGCCGCGGCCCGAGGAAAAGAGCCTGCGGATGGAGGACTATGTCCTCGACTTCATCCCGGATTGCGTCCGCCGCGTGCAAGCCGATTCCGGCGAGCAGGACGTCTCCGTCATCGGCTACTGTTTCGGCGGCGTGCTGTCGCTGCTCTACGGCTCGATCCACAAGGACGGGCCGATGAAGAACCTGATCTGCTTCACCACCCCGATCGACTTCCGCGAGATGAAGCTGTTCTCGAACTTTTCCGACCGTCGCTATTTCGACGTCGACCATCTCGTCGACAGCGTCGGCAACGTGCCGCCGGAAATGATCCTGTCCTCGTTCGAGATGCTGCGCCCGGCCTCGCGCACGGTGAGCCAGATCCAGCTTTGGGAGAACATCTGGAACGACGAGTTCGTCAAGTCGTATCGCATGTTCGACCGCTGGGCGACCGACACGCTGCCGCTCGCGGGCGAATATTTCCGCACCATTACCAAGGACCTGATGTGGGACAACAAGCTGTTCAACGACACCATGTCGGTCGGCGGCCGTGCGGCGAAGCTCGAAGACATCAAGGTGCCGATCCTGCATGCGGTCGCCGAGCACGACCACATCGTGCCGTATGAGGCCGCCAAGCACCTGATCGCGAAGATTGGATCTGCGGACAAGGAAGAGGTGATGCTGAAGGGCGGTCACGTCTCGTTGGTCGCGGGCGCCAACGCCGTGAAGCGGCTATGGCCGAAACTGGATTCCTGGCTGGGAAAGAGATCGACATGAGCGAGCAGCGTTCTTATCCGCGTCACGTCAAGACGGACGCCGGCGATATCGAGATTCGCCTGATGGCACCTTCGGACGAGGCCGCAGTGCTCGCCTTCGGCAAGGGCCTGCCGACCCACGATTTGCTGTTCCTGCCTCGCAATATCAGCGAGCCGAAGGTGCTGTCGGCCTGGATCAAGGAGATCGAGCGCGGCGCGATCACGAGCCTGCTCGCGGTCAAGGACGGCAAGGTCGTCGGCTGCGGCACGCTGGTGCGCGATCCCCATTCCTGGTCGCCCCATGTCGGCGAGATCCGCATGGTGGTCTCGCTCGATGTGCGCGGGAAGGGGGTGGGGCGGGCGCTGTCGCAGGAGACCTTTGCGCTCGCGCTCGGGGCGGGCCTGGAAAAGCTCTCGGTTCAGATGACAGTCGACCAGCAGGCGGCGATCACCGTGTTCGAGAGCCTCGGCTTCAAGGCCGAAGCCTTGCTGCGGGACCACGTCCGGGACGTCGACGGCAAGACCCACGACATCGTGGTGCTCGGTCACAACATCGCGCAGGTCCAGGCCCAGATGGAAGCCTACGGGCTGCCGGGCGCGGTGCAGCACTAGAGGCCGCCCCAGAAGGCGGCTCGCGCCGTCGGAGGCCAAGTGGCCAGGGAGGCATCAGGATGCCCCTATTAGGTCGTTCACGATTTCGTGATATCGCGCTGCAATATGTATATTGCATCGCACAATTAACTGTGCCATATAAGTCATGCCCCGGGCCAATGCGGACGGGGTGAGCCCATAGCTCAGACCAATGAGGATGGAGAGAACCCCATGACCGCTGAAACCAACACCGCTTTCGAGGGCTTCAAGGACGCTTTCAAGAACATCCAGAATCTGGAAGTTCCCGAGGCCGCCCGCGAGTTCGTCAAGAAGACCGCCAACACCGCCAAGGACCGTGCTGCCGAGGCTTTCGCAGGCTCGGAGCGCGTGACCGCCGCCGTCGAGAACGCGGTGACCGAATCCGTTGCCGAGGCCGGCAAGATCAGCCGCAACATCCAGCAGGCGATCTACGAGGACGCCGAGGCGTTCTTCTCGAGCATCGACAAGCTGGCGTCCGCCAAGTCGTTCAGCGAGGCCGTCGAGATCCAGTCGGGCCTGCTCCGTTCGCGTGGCGAAGTGTTCGTCTCGCGTGCCAAGGCGACCGCCGACTATTTCGGCAAGCTCGCTGCTAATGGTGCGAAGTCCGCTCAGGACAATTTTGCCAAGGTCTACAACAAGACCGCCTGATCCGGCGCCCTGCGCAGAAACTGGAATTTGAGGCCCGCTTCGGCGGGCCTTTTGTTTTTGGTTTGCGTTCCCCGGATGCAGTGCAGCGCGCCGCCTGGCGATGCGAAGCGTCGTCCAGGTGGCGTGGTGCACTGTTGATCCGGGGCCCACGCTGGGTCCCGGCTCTGCGGCGCATCGCTTCGCGCAGCACCGCGTCCGGGACACGGGAAGATCGACGCGCTAAGTATCTACAATGAACGCACCCGCCACCTTCTTCGACACCCCCGGCGATGCCGACCGCGCGGCCGAACTGCGCCGCGTCAAGGCGCTGGCGACGCTGGTGCTGGCGTCGACGCTTGCGCTCTTCATCGTCGCAAAATGGCTCCTGCCGGTGCATCCCGTCTTTGGCTTCATCGCCGCCTTCGCGGAAGCCGCGACCATCGGCGGCCTCGCCGACTGGTATGCCGTGGTCGCACTGTTCAAGCGGCCGCTGGGCCTGCCGATCCCGCATACCGCGATCATCCAGAGCAATCAGGCCCGCATTGCCGACAAGCTCGGCGAATTCATCCAGGTGCATTTCCTCGAGGCAGGTCCCGTCGAGGCCAAGTTGAACGAGATCGATTTCGGCTCCTTCGTGGCCGACTGGCTGCGCGACCGCAAGCGCAGCGATGATCTTGCGCGCTTCGCGCTGCGGCTGTTGCCCGAGGCCGTCTCGGCGACGGAGAGCTCGGGCCTGATGACCTTCATCATCCGCCGCATGTCATCGCAGGTCCAGGCGATCGATCTTGCGCCGCTTGCCGCCGGCACGCTGCGCGGCTTCGTGGCGGAGGGACGCCACCAGATCCTGTTCGACGATCTCCTGCGCGTGATGCACGAGACGCTGACCCAGAAAGAGACGATGGGGATGATCCGCGAGAAAGTACGCGCGGAGTTGCCGACCCTGCTCCGGCTCTATCGCGCAGACAAGTTTCTGGTGAACAAGATCGTGGCATCGGCGACCGCGTTCTTCAACGAGGTGCGCAGCGATGCCAAGCATCCGTTCCGCGGCGAGTTCGACCGCATGGTGCTGAGCTTCGTCGACCGGCTCGGCACCGATCAGGCCTATATCGACCGCATCGACGGCTTGAAGCGTGACCTGCTGGCGCGGCCCGAGCTCGCGGATCTCGCCCGTACCGTCTGGGCCAACACGCGCTCCTTCATCGAGCGCAGCGCCTCAGGCGAAACTCAGGTGCTGCAGCATCATCTCGCCGGCATGTTCGTCGCGGCAGGCGAAGCGCTCGCGGGCGATGCCGAGCTGCGCGGCGAGATCAACAAGGGCCTGGTGACGGTGCTGCGCAGCTTCGTCGCCGACCAGAAGAGCGGCGTTTCGATCTTCATCTCCGATCAGGTCAAGGCGTGGGATATGGCGCAGCTGATTTCGCTGATCGAAATCAACATCGGGCGCGACCTGCAATACATCCGCTTCAACGGCTCGCTGATCGGCGGCCTCGCCGGGCTCGCGCTCTACTCCGTAGAATTCCTGCTTCGATGGCTGTGACTTTTGCGTCACGGCCGTTAGCATTAACGCGCGGGCCTATTGTCGCCCCGCATCTCTCCCGCTTGAATGTCGGGAACCGGCCGCCTAGCTGATTCATGTTGCGCTGCGGAACGATCAAGAAGCCGGCGTATTGGAATTCATGCCCATTTGCCGGCCATCGCGGCCGGCGTCTTCCCAGGGGAAACATTGATGACCGCTACTGCCCAGACGCTGCGCCCGCCGTCCAGAACTCTGATGTTTCTGGAAGGGCGCGCGATCCACGAGTTCGGCGCATTCCTCGGCGCGCTGCCGCTGCTGAGCCTCGCGCCGCGTGGCGACGGGCATCCGGTTTTGGTCCTGCCGGGCCTGGTGGCGTCCGATGCGTCGACGCGCGCGCTGCGCGGGTTTCTGACCAGCAAGGGCTACGCGGTGAGCGGCTGGCGCCAGGGCCGCAATTACGGCCTGCGCGACGGCGTGCAGCACGCGATGGTCGATCTGGTCCAGGAGCTCAACGAGACCCACGGCCGCAAGATCAGTCTTGTGGGCTGGAGCCTAGGTGGCCTCTATGCACGGCAGCTCGCCAAGATGATGCCCGAGCACGTGCGCCAGGTGATTACGCTCGGCAGCCCCTTCGCCGGCAATCCACGCTCCACCAACGCCTGGCGCGTCTATGAATGGGCGAGCGGTCGGAAGTCTGACGAGGTCGATCCGCAGTTCGGCGGCGAGCTCGCCGTCCCGCCGCCGGTGCCGACCACCGCCATCTTCAGCCGCACCGACGGCGTCTGCGCCTGGCAGGGCTGCATGGAGAAGACGGGAGCGCAGACCGAGAGCATCGAGGTCGAGAGCAGCCATTGCGGCATGGGCCATCATCCCGCCGTGGTCTACGCGGTGGCCGACCGCCTCGCACAGAAGGAAGGCCAGTGGCGTCCGTTCGATCGCAGCGGCTGGCGCAGCCTGGCTTATCCCGATCCGCATCGGTAGTTTCTTCGCCTCTCCCCGCAAGCGGGGAGAAGGAGAAGTAGCGGCGTCGCTCCCGTCCATTGTCGCGCCCGCACCAAACGCGCTATGCCTCGCGCATGGCGCATCCGCTCTCTCGCATCATCGACCAGCTCAAGCGCGAACCGTCGCGCACTGGCTCCATCGTCATCACCGTGTTCGGCGATGCCATCGTGCCGCGCGGCGGCGTGGTGTGGCTCGGCACACTGCTGGAATTCTTCGAGAGTCTGGACATCGACAATGGGGTCGTCCGCACCGCGATGTCGCGGCTTGCGGCAGATGGTTGGCTTACCCGGGAGAAGGTCGGTCGCAACAGTTTCTATCGGCTTGCCGATAAGGGACGCCAGACCTTTGAAGCTGCCACGCGCCACATCTACGATCCGCCGCCGTCTGACTGGACCGGACGCTTCGAGCTGCTCCTGATCGGCAACGGCGAGGATCGTGACGTCTCGCGCGAAGCGCTTCGCAACGCCGGCTTCGGCAGTCCGTTGCCGGGGGTTTGGGTTGCGCCGTCGGGCGTGCCGGTGCCGGAAGAAGCCGCGGGCGCCATCCGTCTCGAGGTCTCGGCGGAGGATGACAGCGGGCGTCGTCTGCTCAGTGCGAGCTGGCCGCTGAATCGCACCGCGGACGCTTATCTGAAATTCATGAAAACGTTCGAGCCGCTGCGCGCCGCGATCGCGCGCGGCACGGCTTTGTCTGAGGCCGACGCCTTCACCGCGCGCATCCTGCTGATCCACTATTATCGCCGTGTCGTGCTGCGCGATCCCTTGCTGCCCGAAAGCTTATTGCCGGCGGACTGGCCGGGCAGGGCGGCCCGCGAGCTTTGCGGTGAGATCTATCGCGCGCTGCTCGCTCCATCCGAGCAATGGCTCGGTGGTCATGGAACCAACGAAAAGGGGCCATTGCCGCCGGCGCGAAAACTCCTGGAACGAAGGTTCGAGGCCTGATCTTTATGTTACAGAAATATCTTGCATGAGCTAATTCTTGTTATATATTGCCTCTCAATTCATCGGGAGGATGCGCATGTATACCCAGGCGCTCAACACGGCCGAGACCGACGACCGCGGTCTGGAAGACGCAGCCAAGGCTGCGCAATTCCAGGCCCGCATCGACGCCGAGGAGCGCATCGAGCCGAACGACTGGATGCCGGCGGCCTATCGCAAGACGCTCACCCGCCAGATCTCCCAGCACGCCCATTCCGAGATCGTGGGCATGCTGCCGGAAGGCAATTGGATCACGCGCGCACCGACGCTGCGCCGCAAGGCCGCGCTGCTCGCCAAGGTGCAGGACGAGTGCGGCCACGGCCTCTATCTCTACGCCGCCGCCGAGACGCTCGGCGCCTCGCGCGAGGAGCTGGTCGACGCGATGCTCGCAGGGAAGGCCAAGTATTCCTCGATCTTCAATTATCCGACGCTGACCTGGGCCGATATCGGCACCATCGGCTGGCTGGTCGACGGCGCCGCGATCATGAACCAGATCCCGCTGTGCCGCTGCTCCTACGGTCCCTATGCGCGCGCGATGATCCGGGTCTGCAAGGAGGAGTCCTTCCACCAGCGCCAGGGCTACGAGATCATGCTGACGCTGTGCCGCGGCTCGGACGAGCAGAAGGCGATGGCGCAGGATGCGCTGAATAGATGGTGGTGGCCGGTGCTGATGATGTTCGGCCCGCCCGATGCCACGAGCCAGCACAGCGACACCTCGACCCGATGGAAGATCAAGCGCTTCTCCAATGACGAGCTGCGCCAGAAGTTCGTCGATGCCACCGTGCCGCAGGCGCAATATCTCGGTCTCACCATTCCCGATCCCGGCATGATTCAGGACGCCGAGGGACACTGGCGCTACAGCGAGATCGACTGGGCCGAATTCAAGCAGGTGCTCGCCGGCAACGGCCCTTGCAATCGCGACCGCATGGCGGCGCGCCGCAAGGCGCATGAAGACGGCGCCTGGGTGCGCGAGGCGGCCGCAGCCTATGCCGCGAAGCGCACGCAGCGTCAGACCGCGCAAGCCGCCGAATAGGGAGATCGAGATGGCCACGCCGAACACGCCGCTGTGGGAAGTCTTCATTCGCAGCCGCAACGGGCTCGCGCACAAGCATGTGGGATCGCTGCATGCGAGCGACGCCACGATGGCGGTGCAGGCCGCCCGCGACATCTACACCCGCCGCGGCGAAGGCCTGTCGATCTGGGTCGTGCCGTCCAGCGCGATCACCGCGAGCGATCCCGCTGAGAAGGCCATGATGTTCGAGCCGGCGGAATCGAAGATCTACCGGCATCCGACGTTTTACGAGGTGCCCGAGGAAGTGGGGCATATGTGATGGCGACCGCCAACATCGAGGTCTCCGAAACGCCTCTGGTGCTGTACGCGCTGCGCCGCGCCGACGATGCGCTGATCCTCGGCCATCGGCTGTCGGAATGGTGCGGGCACGCGCCGATGCTGGAAGAGGATATGGCGCTCTCCAACATCGCGCTCGACCTGATCGGCCAGGCGCGCGAGCTCTACAGCTACGCGGCCAAGGCGGAAGGCGGGGACAACGACGAGGACAAGCTCGCTTACTTGCGTGATGTCAGGCAGTACCGAAACCTGCTGCTGGTCGAGCAGCCCAACGGCGACTTCGCCCAGACCTTGGTGCGGCAGTTTTTCTATTCCGCCTTTGCCGACCTCTACTGGCGCGCGATGATGACCTCGCGCGACACGACGCTGGCCGCGATCGCCGCCAAGTCGGAGAAGGAGAGCGCCTATCATCTGCGCCACGCCTCGGAGTGGCTCATCCGGCTCGGCGACGGCACTGATGAGAGCCATGCCCGCGCGCAAGCCGCGATCGATCACCTCTGGGCCTTCACTGGCGAGATGTTTGCCGTCGATGACGGCGCGCGTGGTCTGATCCATGCCGGCATCGCCGTCGATCCCGGTCCGTTACGCGGCCGCTGGCTGCAGACGATTACCGATGTCGTCAGCGAAGCCACCCTGGTCCTGCCGCAGAACGACTGGATGCAGCAGGGCGGCCGCGCGGGCCGCCACAGCGAGCATCTCGGCCATCTCCTGTCCGAGCTGCAATCGATACAGCGCACCTTTCCGGGGTTGACATGGTGAGCGTGCTGGAGCGCGACAGCGAGCTGCGCCGGCGCGCCTGGGACGCCGCGGCGAGCGTGGTCGATCCGGAGATACCCGTCTTGACCATCGCCGATCTCGGCGTGCTCCGCGATGTCGTCGTCGACGGCGACCATGTCGAGGTTGCGATCACCCCGACCTATTCGGGCTGTCCGGCCATGAATATGATCGCGCTCGAAATCGAGATCGCGCTGGAGCGCGCTGGTTTCCATCATCCGACGGTGCGAACCGTGCTGTCGCCGGCCTGGACCACCGACTGGATGAGCGAGGAGGGGCGCCAAAAGCTGCGCGCCTATGGCATCGCGCCGCCGCAGGCCGCGAGCTCGCGCCGCGCGCTGTTCGGCGCGCAGGCCGTGGCCTGCCCGCAATGCGGCTCGGAAAACACCGAGCTGCTCTCCGAATTCGGCTCGACCTCCTGCAAGGCGCTGTGGCGCTGCAGATCGTGCCGCGAACCTTTTGACTATTTCAAGTGTCATTGAGGCACACAATGCCAACCCCATCGTCATTGCGAGCGCAGCGAAGCAATCCAGTCTGCTTCTGTGGTGACACTCTGGATTGCTTCGTCGCAAGGGGTCCTCGCAATGACGGCGGAGAGACCAATGTAGGATATCTCTGATGTCAGCAGCCGCACCACGCTTCCATCGCCTGGCCGTCCGCGACCTCCGCCGCGAGGCATCCGACGCCGTCTCGATGACCTTCGCCATTCCCGGCGAGCTCGCGCGCGATTACGCCTTCACGCCCGGCCAGTATCTCACGCTCCGCACCACGCTGGACGGAGAGGAGGTGCGCCGCTCTTATTCGATCTGCTCCGGCCCCGACGATGGCGAGATCCGCATCGCCGTGAAGAAGGTCGACGGCGGCGCGTTTTCGAGCTGGGCAGCCGAAGAGCTCAAATGCGGCGACGAGCTCGACGTGATGACGCCGACCGGGCGCTTCGGCGTGGTCCCGCCGGCAGACCGGGCGCGCGTTCATGTCGGCTTCGCCGCAGGCTCCGGCATCACCCCGATCCTGTCGATCATCAAGGCCGTGCTTGCGCGCGAGCCGGACAGCCGCTTCTTCCTGTTCTACGGCAACCGCACCACCGACAACATCATGTTCCTCGAAGCGCTCGAGGAGCTGAAGGACCGCTTCATCGATCGTCTCTCGATCTTCCACGTCATCTCCGGCGAGGAGCAGGACATCCCGATCCTGCATGGCCGGCTCGACGGCGACAAAGCGAGGGTGCTGCTGCGCTCGCTGGTGCCCGCGGCCAGCGTCGATCATCTCTATATTTGCGGGCCGCTTGGCATGAGCGAGGACATCGAGGCAACCTGCCGCGAGCTCGGCATCGTGCAAGACCGCATCCACGTCGAGCGCTTCGTCTCCGAATTCGGCGGCAAGCCGCGGCCGAAGAAAGTGTTTGCGCCCGATGCGCCGCCGAAAGCGATCGCCTCGCTGATCATCGACGGCAAGCGCCGCGACGTGCCGGTGGCCGAGGACGAGGCGATCCTCGATGCCGCGCTGCGCGCCGGCGTCGATCTACCCTTTGCCTGCAAGGGCGGCATGTGCTCGACCTGCCGCGCCAAGCTGGTCGAGGGCGAGGCGCCGATGGATATCAACTATTCGCTGGAGCCGTGGGAGCTGAAGGCGGGCTTCATCCTGACCTGCCAGGCCAAGCCGTCGTCGGAGCGCGTCGTGGTCGATTATGACCATGTCTGAGCAGGCGCATCAGACGCCGGCGATGCAAATGCGTCGCATTATTTGACAGTCTTGGCCAACCAGCAGAACATCATGTGCAAGCATTTGACCGGGAGAGGCGCGTGAACCTCAAAGCCGCTTTGTCGCCTGAGAATGTTGCCCGTGCCTGCGCTGACGCGATGTGGGCGGACGACGATGCCTCCAAGGGGCTCGGCATGGAGATCGTCGAGATCGGCCCGGGCTTCGCGACGCTCGCAATGACGGTGCGGCCGGACATGGTCAACGGCCAGCGCATCGCTCATGGCGGCTTCATCTTCACGCTCGCCGATTCCGCCTTCGCGTTCGCCTGCAACTCGCACAATGATCGCGTCGTTGCGGCGCAGGGACAGATCACCTTCATCAAGCCGGGCAAGCTCGGAGATCGCCTCGTTGCGAAGGCGCGCGAGATCACGCGCGCGGGGCGCTCCGGCATCTATGACGTGCGCGTCACCGTCGGCGACGCAACAATTGCGGAATTCCGCGGACATTCACGGGTCATCCCCGGCACGTGGCTGCCGACCGAAGAACCGTAAAATCAATAACACAATGAAAAGAAAACCGATGATGTGGGGAAACGAAGATGAACCTGACGAGGCTCAAGCAAGGCGGCGGCTATAGCCCCGAGATGGATGCGCATGAGCGTGCCTCGCGCGACGAGATCATGGCGCTGCAGAAGCGGCGGCTGGCCTGGTCGCTGAAGCACGCCTATGACAACGTCGCACATTATCGCAAGGCTTTCGACGCGGCCGGCGTGCATCCGTCCGACTTTCGCGATCTGCCCGATCTCGCGAAGTTTCCGTTCACCGTGAAGACCGATTTGCGCGACAATTATCCCTTCAACATGTTCGCCGTGCCGCGCGAGAAGCTGGTGCGCGTGCACGCCTCCTCCGGCACGACGGGCAAGCCGATCGTCGTTGGGTATACGCAAGCCGATATCGACACCTGGTCCGAGGTGATGGCGCGATCGATCCGTGCCGCCGGCGGCCGCACCGGCATGATCATCCACAATGCCTATGGCTACGGTCTCTTCACCGGTGGGCTCGGCGTGCACTATGGCGCGGAAAAACTCGGCTGTACCGTGGTGCCGATCTCCGGCGGCATGACCGAGCGGCAGGTTCAGCTCATCAACGATTTCCGGCCCGACATCATCACGGTGACGCCGAGCTACATGCTGGCGATCCTCGACGAGTTCAAGCGCCAGAGGCTCGATCCGCGCCTGTGCTCGCTCAAGGTCGGCGTCTTCGGCGCCGAGCCCTGGACCAACGCCATGCGCGGCGAGATCGAGGACGCCTTCGACATGGACGCGACCGACATCTATGGCCTGTCCGAGGTGATCGGCCCCGGCGTCGCGCAGGAATGCATCGAGACCAAGGACGGCCTTCACATCTGGGAGGATCATTTCTACCCCGAGGTGATCGACCCCGAGACCGGTGCGGTGCTGCCGGATGGGGAGAAGGGCGAACTGGTCTTCACCTCGCTGACCAAGGAAGCGTTCCCGGTGATCCGCTATCGCACCCGCGACCTGACGCGGCTTCTTCCCGGCACGGCACGCCCCGGCATGCGTCGCATGGAGAAAGTGACCGGTCGCTCGGACGACATGATCATCCTGCGCGGGGTCAATCTGTTCCCGACCCAGATCGAGGAGGTGCTACTCGCGACCGATTGGTGCGGCGGGCACTTCATCCTGGAACTGACCCGCGAAGGCCGCATGGACGAATTGACCATCATCGCCGAGGCGCGGCCCGAAAGCTGGGACGGCCGGGGCCTCATCGACCACGCCGACCGGATCTCGACCCATATCAAGAACACGATTGGGATTAGCTCCAAGGTGAGGGTGGTCGCGCCCGCCACGCTGGAGCGCTCGCTCGGCAAGGCCAAGCGGCTCTACGACAAGCGGCCCAAAGACTAAGTCTCCCCCCTCATGGTGAGGAGGCGCGTTAGCGCCGTCTCGAATCATGCAGGCCCGGCTCGCGCTGCGGGCCTTCATCCTTCGAGACGCCTGCTTCGCAGGCTCCTCAGGATGAGGAGAGGCGGTTGACTCGACCGGTCCCAAAGGCGACAAGGCCCGCGAGAAATCGCGGGTCTTTTCATGTCGCCAGTTGATGCCAAATCGGTCGAAGCGCGCTGCGTGCGCCTCAAGGCCAAGGCCGAAAACGCCGCCGCGCTTGCGCCGGTGGTCGAGCGTCACGTGCTAACGCGCGGTTCGAACGATCTCCTGATCGAGGTGAAGGCCGCCGCCGTAAATCCCTCCGATGTGAAGGCCGCAACCGGGCTGATGCCCTATGCCGTGTTCCCGCGCACGCCGGGCCGCGACTATTCCGGCATTGTCATCGACGGGCCAGCCGGCACCGTCGGCCGCGAGGTGTTTGGCTCCTCCGGCGATCTCGGCATCCGCCGCGACGGCACCCATGCCAGCCATTTCGTCGTCGAGGCCGATGCCGTGGTGGAAAAGCCGAAGAAGGTGTCATGGGAGGAGGCAGCCGGCATCGGTGTGCCCTTCGTCACCGCGATGGAAGGCTTTCGCCGCGCCGGCGTGCCGAAGAGCGGTGAGACCGTGCTGGTGTTCGGCGTCAACGGCAAGGTCGGCCAGGCCGCGGTGCAGATCGCGACATGGCAGGGCGCGAATGTCATCGGTGTGGTGCGCAGGGCCGAACCTTACGAAGGCCACAGCAACGCACCGATCGAGGTGATCGATGCCTCCGCGACGGACGTCGCAGCGCGCGTGCGCGCATTAAGTGGCGGCAAGGGCGCCGACATTGTCTTCAACACGGTGGGCGATCCCTATTTCCAGGCAGCGCACAAGTCGCTCGCCTTGCGCGGTCGCCAGATCCTGATTGCCGCGATCGACCGTATCGTGCAGTTCAACATCCTCGAATTTTATCGTGGCCAGCACACCTATGTCGGCATTGACACGCTCGGCCTGTCCTCAGTCGCAACTGGCGCGGTGCTGCGCGACCTGGGTGCGGGCTTTGCGAGCGGCCAGCTGAAACCGTTTCCGATCAAGGCGAATGCCGTCTATCCGCTTGAGCGTGCCAGGGAGGCCTATGTCGCCGTCGCCGGCTCATCGCGGGATAGGATAATTCTGCGGCCATGAAGTTCGTCATTGCGAGCGCAGCGAAGCAATCCAGCGGCTTTCCGCAGTGGCAGTCTGGATTGCTTCGCTGCGCTCGCAATGACCGAGAATGGCGAGAGGTCTGAGAATAATCGATGGAATCCTCCCAACTCGTCATCCTCGCCGGCCTCGGCATCGGTCTCGTTTACGGCGCCGTGGGTTTGCTCAGCGGCTTCTGCCTGATGAGCAGCATGCGCGGCTGGCTGGCCGAGGGAGATGGACGGCTGGTGCGGACCTATGCGCTGGCAATCGCGGTGGCGATCGCCGCGAGCCAATTCCTCGCCGGCAATGGCATGGTCGATCTCGGCAAGACGATCTACCTGCAACAATCGTTCTCGGCGCCGGTTCTATTCCTCGGCGGCCTGCTGTTCGGTTACGGCATGGTGCTGTCGAACGGCTGCGGCTCACGCGCGCTGGTGCTGCTCGGCCGCGGCAATCTCCGCTCGTTCGTCGTTGTGATCGTGCTCGCCATCGCCGCCCAGATGACACTCAAGGGCCTGATCGCGCCGGCGCGCATCGCGCTGGTTCAGGTCTCGCAAACCACGGTCAGCGTGAATTCGCTGCCGTCCCTGCTAGCGATGCTCGGTCTGACGGAAGCGGTTTCGCACGCGCTGGCCGCTGCCGTGATGGTCGTCGCGTTGATCCTGTTCGCCTTCACGCATCCGGCGTTCCGCCGCTCGCCCGGTCAGATCGTCGCGGGCATCATCGTGGGCCTGCTCGTCGCCGGCGGCTGGTACGTCACCGGCTATCTCGGTGCCGACGACTTCAATCCCATCCCGGTGACCTCGCTTACCTTCATCGCGCCGATCGCCGATAGCCTGCAATACGCCATGCTCTCGACCGGCCTGACGCTGAACTTCGGCATTGCGACGGTCGCCGGCGTCTTCTCCGGCAGCCTGGTCACCGCGCTTGCCACGGGCCGCTTCAAGCTCGAAGGCTATTCCTCGCCAAGCCACATGCTGCGCTCGGGGAGCGGCGCCGCGCTGATGGGCATTGGCGGCGTGATGGCATTCGGCTGTTCGATCGGGCAAGGGCTCACCGGCGTGTCGACGCTCGCACTGGGCTCGTTCGTCGCGCTCGCAGGCATCATGCTCGGAACCACGGCAGGCCTGCGCGGCGTGCTCCGGGTTCAGCCGCTCGCTGTGGCCTGACTTCGCAGGAACCGGTCGCCTAGCGTCGCAAGGCCGATGCCGCTGACGATCAGCCCGGCCGCGAGAGCGAGACTCACGTCGATGGGCTCACCGAGCAGGATCGCGGCGCTGGCAATGCCGACGAGCGGCGTTCCCGTGGTGCCGAGCGCCGTCGTCAGCGCCGAGATGCTCTTGTTGACCATCGACATCGCCCAATAGGCCAGCGCTGTCCCGATCAAGCCGGAATATAGAAACAACAAGACGAGTCTCCACGACCATTCCGCATGCGGCAGGCCATCCGTGACCAATGCTGACCCCGTCAGCACGATCGTCGCGACGAGCACCTGCCAGATCAGGAGTTGGAGGGGCGATGCGATCCAGCGGTGCGCGCGGATGTAGATGATGTTCGCGGCCCAGCAGATCGCGGCGAGGATCACCATGCCGGCGCCGGCCAGGACGTTGACATTCGCCCAGTCGATCGATGTCGGGTTCAGGATCACGACGAGCCCGACCAATCCGAGCAGGGCGCCGGCGAGCTTCGGCGCGGTCAGCATATCCTTGCCGAGCAGCGGCGCGGCGATCGCAACCCAGAGCGGCGTGGTGTAGCCGAGCACGATGGCCTTGCTCGCGGGCAGGAAGCGCACACCGGCCGCCACCAGGACCGAGAACAGCGTCATGTGCAGCAGCGCCACGCTCAGGACGACAGGAATGTCGCGCCGCTCCGGGATCACCAGGTTCTTAGTCAGTCCGAGGATCACGAACAATCCAGCCAGCGCGATCCAGCTGCGGATCGCTGAGGTCCACAATGGCGGAAGGACCTGGACGAGCTGCTTCGTGACCGACCAGTTCACGCCCCAGGCCAGCACGACGATGAGGAACAGGCCGATGGCGGCGCGGGGGGACAGGGAGTTCATCGCAAGGTCCTTGAAGCAGTCCAGTCCGGTGGATAGCATTTCGTCTGGCTCCTGAAAAAGTACCAGATCGGAAAGGAATAAGGTGCCAGTCTCGGAAAGTATGATCTCTGCCCTGATCGATCTGAGGCGGGTCGACGGCGAAAGGCTTGTGGTGCAACTGACAGGCCAGCTTCGAAGCCTGATCGCGACCGGACGTCTCGGCAAAGGCCGCGCATTGCCGTCGAGCCGACGGCTTGCAAGCGATCTCGGCGTTTCGCGCAACACCGTCACTTATGCGTTCGAGCAGCTTGCCGCCGAAGGATACCTCGAAGCGTCGCACGGTCGCCGTCCGGTGGTCACGTTTGACGGCAGCGAACGGGTCCAAGGTCCGCGCGTTGTCACGTCGCGCCTGGGTCCTCGCAATCCGCGGCTCTCGCCCTGGGCTTCGAGGCTCAAGCAGACCGACTGGCCGATGTCCTATCAGGCGCCGCTAAAACCGCTGCGTCCGGGGCATGGAGATTTCCGGGAATTTCCAAACGATGTTTGGGCCCGCTGCCTGCGCCGCAGCATCGTGCGTGCGGCCAAACGTGATCTCGGACTGGTGAACCGAACGCGCCTGCGCGAGGCGCTGGCGCATTATCTGGCGACCAGCAGGGGCGTCCGCGCCACGGCGGAGCAGATCCTGATCTTGCCGAGCGCGCAGGCCGTCCTGACCTTGATTGCGGCGGCGCTCATCACGCCCGGTGACGAGGTCTGGGTCGAGAACCCCGGTTACCCCGGCGCCACGGCTGCCTTCCGGGCGTCCGGCGCGCGCGTGACCGGCATCGGTCTCGATGGACAAGGCATGCAGCGAATGCCGGGGCTGCCGCCTCCGACGCTGATCTTCATGACTCCCTCGCACCAGCATCCAACCGGACGGCTGATGTCGCTTTCCCGCCGCACCGAGTTCCTTGGGCCGAGCAGGCCCGACAAGGCATGGATCGTCGAAGACGACTACGATGGCGAATTTCACTATGACAGCCGGCCGGTGCCGGCCTTGCAGGGGCTCGATGCCCATGGTCGCGTGTTCTATGTCGGAACGTTTTCGAAGGCGATGACGTCGGATATCCGGCTCGGTTATCTCGTTGCGCCGCCGGCGCTGGCCGGCACCTTGGAGATTGCGCAGCGGCACATCGGCCTGATCGCCGCCAGCCACATTCAGGAGGCGCTCGCCGAGTTCATTGTCGACGGCCATTTCCTCGCGCATCTGCGCAGGATGCGCCGACTCTATCACGCGCGCCGCGATCACCTCGTCGAGGGACTTCAGCGCCATCTGGGCGAGGTGCTCTCGGTCGAAGTGCCCTCCGGCGGCATCCAGCTTGTGGCTCGCCTCAAGCACGGGCGCGCCGATCAGGCGGCGGTCAAGCGGCTGATCGACGCCGGCGTTGAAGCGCGGGCATTGTCCAGCCTGTCGCTGGGCCGGCCGCGTGACCATGGCTTGCTGCTCGGCTTTGCGGCTTGGCGAGAGAGCGAAATCAATGCGGCATTGCGGACGATGGCATCGTGCTTCTAAAGCAGCATGGCTTTACGTTGAATCGATTGTCGCGGGTCGTTCACCTCTCCCGCTTGCGGGAGAGGTCGGCGCGAAGCGCCGGGAGAGGGCTTTCTCCTCTTGGGCACTGTCCCACTGAGGATACACCCTCTCCCCAGCCCTCTCCCGCAAGCGGGAGAGGGAGTGCACTTCCGTCGTTGCCGCGATAAAGCCTCATCCCATCGTGCTTCTAGCGATCGCGCGCTAATCCGTGGCCTTCGTCACGATGCGGATCTCCGACGTCAGCGTCCGGTGCACCGGACACTTGTCCGCGATCTCCATCAGCTTCTTGCGCTGCTCGGCATCGAGCACGCCGTCGATCGTGATGTCGCGTTCGATCTGGTCGAGCATGCCCTCGCGCGTGTCGCACTCTGCACAGTCCTTGGCGTAGATCTTGGAGTGCTTCAGCCTGACGGTGACGCGGTCGAGCGGCAGCGACTTGCGGTCGGCATAGAGGCGCATGGTCATAGAGGTGCAGGCGCCCAAGCCGGCAAGCAGGAAATCGTAGGGCCCGGGGCCTGCATCTTCGCCGCCGGCAGCGATCGGCTCGTCCGCCACAAGCCGATGCGGGCCGACGGTGATGATCTGGTTGAACTTGCTCTTGCGGGTCTCCTGCACCACGACCTGACGCGGCGCCTCGGGGAGGTCCATCGCCTTCGCAGGCTGCGCCGCGTCGATGTAGCGGTTCGCCCAGGCCGCGATCACGTCGGCCGCGTAGAGCGCGTCGGCGGGCTTGCTCAGCAGATGATCGGCGTGATCGAGCGAGACGAAGCTCTTGGGGTGCCTGGCGGCAACGAAGATCTTGGTGGCGTTGTCGATCCCGACGGTGTCGTCGACCGGTGAGTGCATCACCAGCAGCGCTTTGTGCAGGCCGGTGATATCCCTCATCAGCTCGTGCTCGGCGATGTCCTCGAGAAATTCGCGCTTGATCCGGAACGGGCGTCCCGCAAGCGAGACCTCGACCTCGCCCTGCGCGCGGATGTCGTCGAGATGCTCCCTAAAGAGGCCGGTCACGTGCGCCGGGTCGGAGGGGGCCGCGATGGTCGCAACCGCCCTGGCTTCCGGGATCTTCCCGGCGGCCGCAAGGATTGCGGCGCCGCCGAGGCTATGCCCAATCAGGATCGACGGCGCCCTGCGGACGCTGCGCAGATGATCGGCGGCGCGCACGAGATCGGCGACGTTGGAGGAAAACGTCGAATTGGCAAAATCGCCCTCGCTCGAGCCGAGCCCGGTGAAGTCGAAGCGCAGCACCGCGATGCCCTTGGCGGCGAGCGCGACCGCGATGCGCTTGGCCGCCAGCGTATCCTTGCCGCAGGTGAAGCAGTGTGCGAACAGCGCGTAGGCCGCGGGCTCGCCGTCTGGCAACTCCAGCGCGGCCGCCAACTGATGGCCGCCTTCGCCCGTGAATTGAAAGCGTTCCGTCGGCATGGGCTTCCCCTTGTTGCTGCTTGAAGTCTAGTCGCCTGAATAGCGCTGCTCGGCCCAGGGATCGCCGCGGTTATGATAGCCGCGGACCTCCCAGAAGCCCGGCGCGTCCTCGGTCAGGAATTCGATGGCCTGCAGCCATTTCGCGCTCTTCCAGAAATAGAGATGCGGCACGACCAGCCGCACCGGGCCGCCATGCTCCTCCGTCAGCGGCTGGCCGGACCAGCTATGGGCGAGCAGCGCATCCTCGGCGGCAAAGTCTTCCAGTGCGAGGTTGGTGGTGTAGCCGTCATAGGAATGCAGCGCCACGAAGCGTGCATCCTCGCGCGGTTGGCAGGTCGCGAGCAGCTCGCGCGTGGCGAGCCCTTCCCAGTCGTTGTCATATCGCGACCAGGTCGTCACGCAATGGATGTCGGAGGTGAACCGGGCCTGCTTCTGCGCCGCGAACTCCGCAAAGGTCCAGAACACGGGGCTCTCGACCGCGCCGTAGACGTCGAGCCGCCAGCGCTCGCGCGAGATTGGCGGCACGACGCCGAGGTCGAGCACCGGCCAGTCCTTGGTGAGATGCTGGCCCGGCGGCAGGCGCTGGTCTTCCGGTCGTGCGATCTTGCCCGTGAGGAAGCGGCCTTCGCGCGCCCACTTTTCCTTGGTGCGGGTCAGCTTGCTGTCGGGCGGCTCGTTGTCGTCAGACATGGCCAACTCTTGCCGATGCCTCGATCCGCCGCTTGGCATTGGCGACGTCGAAATGCTCGGAGGTCGGTTGGGTTGCCTGCTCAGTCACGTCCGGCCTCTCCGCTGTCTGGAAAGGCTTACATCGCCTTTCCGAGCAAAAATGGCAACTGGCGGGGGCCTCGCACCGTGCCTTGCGACCAGGTCACCGTGCCTGCCGGATCGAGCCGGAAGTCCGGAATGCGCTTCAACCATTCCTCCAGCGCAACCTGCATCTCCATACGCGCCAGGTTGGAACCGACGCAGCGATGGATGCCGAGGCCGAAGGCGGCGTGGCGATTTTCGCGGCGGTCGATCACGACTTTGTCAGCATCCGGAAACATCTTCGGATCGCGGTTGGCGGCCGGGAAGGACAACAGCACCATGTTGTTCGCCTTGACGGGGCAGCCCGAAATCGTGGTGTCCTTGACGACCTCACGGGCCATCGTCACAGGCGAATAGGCGCGCAACAATTCCTCCACCGCGGTCGGGATCAGTGCGGGTTCGGCGATCAGCCGCTCGCGGTCGGCCGGCGTCTTCGCCAGATGCCAAAGTGAGGACCCGATCGCGCTCCAGGTGGTGTCGATGCCTGCGATCAGAAGCAGGCGCAGCGAGCCAAGCACGTGGGAATCTTCGAGCGGGTTGCCCTCCTTATCCCTGGCGTTCATCAGGTAGGAGATGAGATCGTCGGTCGGCTTGTTCTTGCGCTCCTCGATATGCGCGCCGAAATAGGCGCTCATCTCCTGCACGGCCTGGAGCAGCTTGGTCTCGTCCTTGATGCCGAGTTCGAGGATCATGTGAATCCAGTTGATGAAGAGATCGCTGTCGCTCTCGGGGATGCCCAGCATGTGAGCGATGGCTCGAACCGGGATGTACTTGCTGTAGCGCGCTGCGGCATCGACCTTGCCGTCGGCGATGAACCCGTCGATCAGCTCGTTGCAGATCGCGCGCATCCGCGGTTCCAGCTTCTTCATCGCATCCGGCGTGAACGGCGGCAGCAGGAGCTGCTTGGCCGGCTTGTGCACGGGCGGATCGGACGTGATCGGCGGGGCGGCGTTCCTGCTGGTGATCTCCGGCCGCACGTCGCGCACGATGATTCGGCGCGAGGAGAAATGTTCGGTGTCGTTGGCGATCTCGCGCACGGCTTCATAGGTCGTCGGCATGTAGCAGCCGAGGAAGCGCTCGGTGTGCACGACCGGGCTTGCGCCGCGCATCTCCTCCCAGATCGGGAACGGGTCTTCCGTCCATTGCGGATCGGTGTGGTCGAAATCGTTGACCCAGTCGATGACGGGCGGATGGGCGACAGGCTGGCTGACGTCGGACATCTCGAGAATCCCTTGGCTCGTGTTCGCTGATAGGATGCAAGCGGCGGAGGCCGCGCTACTCCTCGATCACATCGATTGCGATTTCCGGGCAATTGGATTTGGCAAGCCAGGCCTTGTCTTCGAGGCCCGGCGGGACAATGCCGTCGCCGGCTTCGTGCGCGTTGCCAAATTCGTCGAGCTCGAAAAGTTCCGGCGCGAGTGCCTTGCAGCGCGCGTGGCCCTGGCATTTGTCGGGATCGACGTGAACCCTCAGTCGCTCGGTCATGGCGGCATCCTCGGTGCGTATGCGCGGGCCGCGAGAGGCGGCGCGCGTTCCTCATCTGAATCTTATCTAAGTTATAGTATATTACATTCGCGACAGGCTTCCCCTGTCAAGCGCAAACTTATAGGCTCTGCCGCAACATGCGCTCACAACTCCCCCGCAAGCCCGCGAACACCTACCACCATGGGGATCTTCGCGATGCTTTGATCAGGGCCGCGCTGCGCGAGGCGGAGCAGGGCGGCGCCGAGGCGATCAGCATCAAGGGGCTGGCGAAACAGCTCGGCGTCTCGCAGCCGGCGCCATATCGGCACTTTGCCGATCGCGAGGCGCTGCTTGCGGCGGTGACGGCGGAGGCGTTCCGGCAGCTCAGCGCGACACTGCGCGATGCGATGGCCAAGCCGTCGAAGCAATCGAAGCTGTCGCGGCTGGCACAGGCCACTCTTGATTTCGGCCTGCGCCGTAACGGCATCTACCGCCTGATGTTCGCATCGCGCACCGTCTCATGCGCGGCCAAGGGCAGCGAGCTGCACCAGGCCACGCGCGAGACGTTTGGGCTCGTGATCGAAGCGCTGGAAGCGCCTGCCGTCGGCTATTTGCGCGAGCGGCAAGCGCTCAAGATCTGGGCGGCGCTGCACGGCGTCGTCATGCTGGCCGAGCAGGGTTTGTTCACAGGCGAGGCCGCCCATGCCACGCGCGAGGAACTGGTCGAGGATTTCGTCAACGAGACGAAGGCCGCGCTCGCGGTCGCGATCAAGGACGCGCGGCGTCGAAAGGCGACTGGGACCTAAGCCTTCACTCTCAACAGCGTCATCAGTTTGTCGACGGCGCTGTCGGGCGTGGTCACGACAGGACGACCAGTGGCTTCTGCGACCAGCGGTGCCGTTGCCGCGATGCTGAACTGCGCCAGCGCGATGACGTCGCAATCGCGCAGGTCCTTTGACGCTTCGACGATCAGCCGGTCGTGCGTGGCGCGATCGCCGCGGTCGAGCGCCGCCAGCGCGCCCTCGGCGAGTTTCGGAACCACCTGGACCGAGGCCGGAAACTCCGGCGGCATCGAAGCCAGCGTCGGCGGAAAGGTGGAGAGCAGGCCGATGCGCCTGCCCATCGTCACCGCGCGCTCGATCATCGCCTCGTTGGGCTTGAGCACCGGCATCGGCGCCTGCGCGCGCGCGACCGCCTCGATGCAGGGGCCGAAGGCCGAGCAGGTGAACAGAATCCCATTCGCGCCGGTCGCCGCCGCATAATCGCCGAGTGCCAGGAAGCGCTCGGTCATGGCGTCGTTGAGCTTGCCGTCGCGCGCCAGATCCGCCGACAAGCTGTCGTCGAGCAGGTTCATCAGTCGCGCCGCCGGCCACGCGGCCGCGAACGCCGCCTCGATCGGGGCGATGGAGTGCTTGAGGGCGTGGATCAGGGTGATGCGAGGGGGCGTCGTCATTGAAGTGACTACCTGACAGGTCTCGTGCCCCGGACGCTGCGTAATGCGAAGTATTGCGCTGCAGAGCCGGGACACGAGGACTGTTTACTTGAACGGCACGGCGTACATCAAGCCGCCCTTGCTCCAGAGGCCGTTGAGGCCGCGATCGAGCTTGAGCGGGCTCGCCTTGCCGACATTGCGCTCGTAGATCTCGCCGTAATTGCCGGTGGCCTTGATCGCGGCGACCAGCCATTTGTTGTCGAGCCCGAGCCGGGAGCCGAGATCGCCGGAGGCGCCGAGCAGACGCTGGATCGCAGGCGTTTGCGACTTCGTCATCTCCTCGACATTGCCTTGCGTGACGCCGAGCTCCTCGGCCTCGATCAGGCCGTAATGCAGCCAGGTGATGATGTCGCTCCAGACCTCGTCGCCGTTGCGGGTGAAGGGCCCGAGCGGCTCCTTGCTGATGGTCTGCGGCAGCACGACGTAATCGGCGGGGTTCGGCGCCGCGGTGGTCACGGCGCCGGCGAGCGCGGAGGCGTCCTGGGTCATCGCATCGCAGCGGCCGCCGAAGAAGGTCTGGTACATGGTGTCGACGCGGTCGAACACCAGCGGCTTCCAGTCGATGCCGTTGGCGCGGCCGTAATCGCCGAGCGTGACTTCGTGCGTGGTGCCCTGCGCGACGCAAACGGTGGCGCCTTTGAGGTCCTTGATGTCCTTGACGCCCAGATCCTTCTTCACGACGAAGCCCTGGCCGTCATAGAAGTTGATCGGGCCTTGCCGCAAGCCCAGCGTCACGCCACGCAGATAGGTCTGCGTCGAGTTGCGGTAGAGCACGTCGATCTCGCCCGACTGCAGGGCGGTGAAGCGATTCTGCGCGGTCAGCGAAACGTAACGCACCTTGCTGGCGTCGCCGAGCACGCCGGCCGCGAGCGCGCGGCAATAATCGACGTCGAGACCTTTGTAATTGCCTTGCGAGTCCGGCGCGGAGAAACCGGCAAAGCCGGCGCTGACGCCGCACACCAGCGTGCCGCGGCTCTTCACCGTGTCGAGCGTCGCGGCCGACGCGACAATTGTCGATGCAGCGATCACACTCGCCGCGATAACCACTATCCTCATGATGCTACTCCCCTCAATGATTGGCACTACGCAACACGTTGTCGACGGCCGAGCCGAGCTTGTCGACGATCAGGTCGATCTCGTCGGCCGAGGCGATATAGGGCGGCGCCAGCAACACGTGGTCGCCGCGCACGCCGTCCACGGTGCCCCCGCCCGGATAGCAGCCGAGCCCATTGGCGAAGGCTTCCGCCTTGATCTTCTGATGGAGCTTGAGCGCGGGATCGAACGAGGCGCGGCTGGCGCGATCGGCGACCAGCTCGATCGCCCAGAACAGGCCGCGGCCCCTGATGTCGCCGACATGCCGGTGATTGCCGAAGCGCTCGGTCAGCCGCTGCTCGAGCTGCCGGCCGCGCTCCTTGACGCAGTCGAGCAAGCCATCTTCGCGGATCACCTCCTGCACCGCGAGTGCGGCCGCGCAGGCGAGGGGATGTGCCAGATAGGTGTGGCCGTGCTGGAAGGCGCCCGAGCCGGCGCGGATGGTGTCGATGACCTTGCCGCTGGCGAGCATCGCTCCGATTGGCTGGTAGCCGCCGCCGAGCCCCTTTGCGATGGCCTGGATATCCGGCGCGATGCCTTCCTGCTCCCAGGCATGCATGGTGCCGGTGCGGCCCATGCCGCACATGACCTCGTCGAGGATGAGCAGCGCGCCGTGCCGGTCGCAGATCTCGCGCATCGCCCTGAAGTAGCCGTCCGGGGCCGTCACGGCGCCGGCGGTGGCGCCGACGACCGGCTCGGCGAGGAATGCCGCGACGGTCTCAGGGCCAAGCCGCTGGAACTCGGACTCCAACTCGGCCGCGAGCCGTGCCACGAACTGCGCATCGGATTCACTGTCGTGCTTCTCGTGATAGGCAAAGGCCGGTGTCACGTGGCTGAAGGCTCCGGAGAGCAGCGGCGCGTAGGGCGCACGCCGCCAGGCATTGCCGCCGGCGGCGAGCGCACCGAGCGTGTTGCCGTGGTAGCTCTGACGCCGCGCGATGAAATGCTGCCGCTGTGGCTCGCCGCGTTCGAGGAAATATTGCCGCGCCAGCTTGATGCTCGCTTCGATCGCCTCGGACCCGCCGCTGACGAAATAGGCGTAAGCGAGACCGCCGGGCTCGTGCCCGACCAGCGTCTCCGCGAGGGCTTCGGCGGGCTCGGACGAGAAGAAGGCGGTGTGCGCATAGGCCAGGGTCGAGGCCTGCTTCGCCATCGCCGCGATCACGCGGGGATGCTGATGGCCGAGGCACGAGACGGCCGCGCCGCCGGAAGCGTCGATCACACGCCGCCCGTCCTCGGCGAAGAGATAGATGCCTTCGCCGCCGATCGCCTTGGGCGGCGTCTCGCGCAACGAGCGGTGCAGCACGCGGCTGGTGCGGGCGGCCATGGGTCAACCTTTCTCTGAAACGTAGGTGGAGGCGGCGGCGAGGCGCGCCTCGGTATTCTCGAGGCGCTTCTTGGCGGCGGCGCCGCCGAGCGAGAACGTCACTGCGGCCAGCGACTGCGCGATCGCGATCGCGCCGGTGAGGCTGGGGAAGAAGCCGGGAGAGGAGGCCGCTTCGAACAGCAACACGTGATCGGCGCCTTCCGCCATCGGTGCCGAGAGGCTGTCCGCGATCGCGATCAGCATTGCGCCAGCGCGATGAGCGGCTTGCGCGACGCGGACGCTCGCATGGGTATAGGGCAGGAAGCCGATGACGATGACGGCCTCGCCGGGCCGGAACGCGCCGAGATCGAGATCGTCAGGGCCGGAGACGCCAACGATTTGCACCTGCTCGGGTCGGAATAGCCGCAGCTCGTAGTTCAAGAGCTCCGCAACGCTGCGGCAGCTCCGGTAACCCGCGATCCAGATCCGCTTGGCCTCGTGCAGCGCGCGGGCCGCCTCTGCGATCGGTCGGGCCGGAATCCGCGGAAGGCCGGCGGCCTCCGCCTCGAGCTTGTCGGTGACGAGCGCGACATCGGCGTTCGGGCCAGGCCTGCGGCTTCTGGCGCGGCCGGAGAAGGGCGAGGTCTGCGACGGTCGCCGTGCCTCGGTCAGCGCCGCTCGCAATTCGTCCCAGCCGGAATAGCCGATCGCCTTGGCGAGGCGCGTGAAGGCGGCGGGGTCGGCGCCGGCCTCTGCCGCGAGGTCGCGCATCGAACGGGTGGTGGCATCGTAATCGTTGGCGGCGACGAAGCGTCCGACCTCCTGCAGCCGCATCGGGAGCGATGGCAATGCAATGCGCAGTTCGCTCAACGGCGAGGATTTCGCGGGCTCAGCCATGAAACATTTGTTGCATGGATTTTGGATCGGTGCAACAGTTGACGTGCGCTGCCGGAAATCGTCGCTATCGAGAAGGATTTTTGCGCTGTGACCACCGACGCCCGGAGACCGCCGCCGCGCCGCCTGTTCGGCGCATGGGGACGCCGCGAGCTGCAAGGCCTGTTCTGGCAGGTGCTGGTGGTCGGGATCGCGGTCGCGGTCATCGGCTTCCTCTGGTCCAACACCGTCACCAACCTCTCGGCTCGCCGCATCACGACCGGCTTTGCCTTCCTCGGCCGCGAGGCCGGCATGCCGATCGCCGACAGCTTGTTCGCCTATAATCCCAAAGACACGTATCTCTGGGCCTTCGTCGTCGGCGTCGGCAACACCTTACGCGTTGCCGTGATCGGGATCGTGCTCGCGACCGTCCTCGGCACGCTGATCGGCATCTCGCGCTTGTCGGCCAACTGGCTGCTGTCGCGCCTCGCCGCCGTCTATGTCGAAACGCTCCGCGACATCCCGCTGCTGCTCCAGCTCCTGTTCTGGTACGTGCTGATGCAGGCGCTGCCGGCCGCCCGCGCGGCATGGCGGCCTGTCGAAGGCGTGTTCCTTTCCAATCGTGGCCTGATCCTGCCGGCAATTCCGATTGGCCCGCCGCAGCTTTGGGTACTCGGCGCTGCTGTGCTCGGATGTGCCGGGTTCTATCTCATCAGGAGGCGGCTGATCGCGCAGCAGATGCGCGACGGCAGGCCGCGGCCGGCCTGGCCGTTTGCGCTCGGCCTTATCATCGTGCTGCCGGCAGCCCTCTCGCAGGTGGTTGGCGTGCCCTGGACGATCGAGTGGCCCCAATTGCGGGGCTTCAATTTCGTCGGCGGGCTGACGCTCGCCCCGGAATATTTCGCGCTGCTGATCGCGCTCGTGACTTACACCTCGGCCTTCATTGCCGAGATCGTGCGCAGCGGCATCCAGTCCGTGCCGCGCGGGCAATGGGATGCCGCCAACGCGCTTGGCCTGCGCCGCAGTTTCATGCTGCGCCAGATCATCCTGCCGCAGGCGCTGCGCGTGATCGTGCCGCCGATGACGAGCCAATATCTCAACCTGACCAAGAATTCCTCGCTCGCGGTCGCGATCGGCTACCAGGACGTGGTCTCGGTCGCCAACACCACGCTGAACCAGACCGGCCAGGCGATCGAGGCCATCGCGCTGATCATGGCGGTGTTTCTGACGATCAGCCTTTCCATCAGCTTCTTCATGAACTGGTACAACGCGCGCATCGCACTGGTGGAGCGCTGATCATGACCGTGATCGCCGACATTCCGGACGCACCGCGCGCCGCCCGCCGTCCGCAGAGCGGAAACCCCGTGCTGCGCTGGCTGCGCGCCAATCTGTTCTCATCGATCCCGAATGGCATTCTCTCGGTCGTGCTGCTCGCGATTCTCGCCAAGGGCATCTTCAGCTTCGTGCAGTGGGGTATCGCGAATGCAGTGTGGCTGACGCCTGCAAACGATTCCAGTGCCTGCCGGGCGGCGCGAGGCGTCGGCGCCTGTTGGGCGATCATTCCCGAAAAGTATCGCTTCATCCTGTTCGGCACCTATCCGTTCGACGAACAGTGGCGGCCGGCGCTAGCCGTGCTGCTGTTCATTGCACTGTTCTATCTCTCGACCCGCCGCGCTTTGTGGCGGCGCGAACTCGTCTTGCTCTGGATCGGAGCGCTCGCGCTGATCAGCGTGTTGATGTGGGGCGGAGTGCTCGGGCTGTCCTTCGTCTCGCAAGATCGCTGGGGCGGATTGCCGGTCACGCTGATCCTTGCGACCTTCGGCCTCGCATTCGGCTTTCCGCTCGGTATCCTCGTCGCGCTCGGCCGACGCTCGAAGCTGCCGGCGATCCGCTCCCTCAGCGTGCTCTATGTCGAGCTGATCCGCGGCGTGCCGTTGGTCAGCCTGCTGTTCATGGCGAGCGTTATGTTCCCGCTGTTCATGCCTAGCGGATTCAACATCGACAAGCTGTTGCGCGCGCAGATCGCGATCATCCTGTTTGCGGGCGCCTATCTCGCCGAGGTCATCCGCGGCGGGCTTCAGGCCGTGCCGCGCGGGCAGTACGAGGCAGCGGACGCGCTCGGGCTGTCCTACTGGCGCAAGAACCGGCTGATCATCCTGCCGCAGGCGATCCGCCACGTCATCCCGCCGCTGGTCAACACCTTCATCGCCTTCTTCAAGGACACCAGCCTCGTCCTCATCATCGGCATCTTCGACCTGCTGACGACGGCGAAGACCGCGATCATCGATCCGGCGTGGCAACAATTCTCGGTCGAGGTCTATATCTTCGTCGCCGCGATCTATTTCGTGTTCTGCTTCGCGATGTCGCGCTACAGCCGCGGTCTGGAAGCGACGAGGGGAAGGTGAGAGTTTCGTGTCCCGGACAAGGTGCGGCGCGTCAGCGCTGCGCCGCCGAGCCGGGACCCAGGGACGCACGGCAAGTCCTCGGCGAGATGGGCCCCGGCCCTGCAGTGCACCGCCGAAGAGGCGCTGCGCTGCGTCCGGGGCATCAGCTACTTGCTCGCTTTCGGATCGATCGGCGTCGTGCCGCGCAGGCCCAGAATATCCTCCAGCACCTTCGCGCCGGCGAGCACGTCCGCATCGCCCCTGGGCGCGCCGACCACCTGAACGCCGACCGGCAAGCCGGACGCCGTAAAGCCGCATGGCAGCGACAGCGAGGGGCAGCAGGCGAGCGTGATGGCGTAGACGATGCCGAGCCATTCGACATAGTTGTCGAACCTCTTGCCGGCGCATTCGGCGACATAGCGGTGCTCGATCGGGAAAGGCGGCACGATCGTGGTGGGTGTCAGCAGCAAATCGTAGGTCTTGAAGAATTCGACCGCGCGTGCGGTCATGCCGACGCGCTGGGCCTCGGCGCGCTCGAGCTGCTCGACCGTGAGCTTGAGGCCTTCCTCGATGTTCCAGATCACCTCGGGCTTGAGCAGGTCGCGCTTGGTTCTCAGCAATTGCGCCTTGCTGATCGCGAAATCGAATGCGCGCAGCACGTGGAAGCACTCGTGCGCCTCGCGCCAGTCCGGATGGGCTTCCTCGACGATCGCGCCGGCCTCGGCAAAGCGTTCCGCCGCCTTGCGCGTGATCGCCTTCACCTCGGCATCGACAGGCGTGATGCCGAGATCGGGCGAATAGGCGATGCGCTTCGGCTTCCTGCCTGACTGTGCCGCCGACAGGAACGAGGTCGCGGGCGCTGGCAGCGACAGCGGATCGGCGGCATAGTCGCCGCTCATGGCATCCAGCAGCAGCGCGAGATCCTCGACGTTGCGCGCCATCGGGCCCTGCACGCCGAGATTGCGATCGATGCCCGCCTTCGGCGTATGCGCGACCCGGCCGATGCTCGGCCGCATGCCGACGATGCCGCAGAAGGCCGCCGGACTGCGCAAAGATCCGCCCATGTCGGAGCCCTGCGCCAGCCAGGCCATGCCGGTCGCCAGCGCCACCGCCGCACCGCCGGAAGAGCCCGCCGCGGATTTCGTCGTATCCCAGGGATTGAGCGTCGCTCCGAACACCTCGTTGAAGGTGTTGGCGCCGGCGCCGAATTCCGGCGTGTTGGATTTGGCGTAGACGACCCCGCCGTTGGCCTCGAGGTTCTCGACCATCAGGTCGGACTTGGCGGGAATATTGTCCTTGAAGATCGGCGAGCCCTGCGTGTTCAAGACGCCTGCAACGTCGGTCAGATCCTTGATCGGCACGGGCAGGCCCGCGAGCAGCCCCCGCGCGCCGGCGGGCTTGCGCATCAAGGCCTTGGCGCTGTCCCGCGCGCGATCGAAACAGAGTGTCGGCAGTGCATTGACCTTGCCGTCGACTTCACTGATGCGCTTCTGCAGGACGTCGAGCAGTTCGAGCGGCGAGACGTCGCCGGAGCGCAGCTTGTCGACGACGGCGCACGCGGTTTCGCGGATCAGATCTTGAGACAATTATTTTACTCCTAAGCCCATTCTCGGTTCGCAATGACGAGGATAGAGTTAACCCCAGCCTGCGCTGATGCCGCCGTCCACCGTATAGATCACCCCAGACGTGTATCCGGCGCGGTCCGACGCCAGGAATGCCATGAGGTCGCCGATCTCGCGCGCATGCGCGGGGCGACCGAGCGGCAGGCTCTTCTGGAATTCCTTGTAGCGGCTCTCGTCGCCGAACTGGTGCTTGGCCCGCGTCTTCAGCAGCGTGACGTGGCGATCGGTGCCGACGGGGCCCGGATTGATGCCGACCACGCGGATGTTGTCGGCGAGGCTTTTGCCCCCGAGCGCGCGGGTGAAAGCCATCAGCGCGGCATTGCCGGCGCTGCCGCAGATGTAGTTGGCGTCGAACTTCCCGCCGGCCGCGCCAATGTCGTTGACGATGACGCCGCCGCCTTTGGCCTTCATCTGCGCGTAGATATGGCGCGTGAGGTTGATATAGCCGAACACCTTCAATTCCCAGGCGTGACGCCAGGTCGCCTCGTCAATCTTGTCGATCGAGCCGCCGGGGATGTCGCCGGCATTGTTGACGAGCACGTCGACGTCGGCGGCTTCTTTCGCCAGCCGCGCCACGTCCTCTTCCTTGCGCAGATCGACGATGCTCGTTGCAGCATCGATCTGGTGCGCGGAACGCAAGCGCTCGGCCAGCGCCTTGAGCTGGTCGCCGCTGCGGGCGGCGAGCAGGAGATGTGCGCCTTCCTCGGCGAACGCCTCGGCCGCGGCGGCGCCAATGCCCTTGGACGCGCCCGTGATCAGGACGCGCTTGCCACGCAGATGCAGATCCATGAGGGTACTCGCAGGATAGGAACAGGATCAAATCAGTAGGCGCTCGGCCGCGCCACGGTCAACATTGCAGTGCAGCGTTGCACTGCCGACGCGTTTGGTCCATTGCAGTGCGGTCAAAAAGGCGGCGGCTGCCGGACCAAAGAGGGACGTTCTCAATGAGCAAGAAACAATACCGGATCGCGGTCATTCCCGGCGACGGCATCGGCAAGGAAGTGATGCCCGAGGGCCTGCGTGTCCTGGAGGCGGCGGCGAAGAAGCATGGCGTCGCCCTGCATTTCGACCATTTCGACTTCTCGTCCTGGGACTATTACGAGAAGCACGGCCAGATGATGCCCGATGACTGGAAGGAAAAGATCGGCAAGCACGATGCGATCTATTTCGGCGCGGTCGGCTGGCCAGCCAAGATTCCGGACCACGTCTCGCTGTGGGGCTCCCTGATCAAATTCCGCAGGGAGTTCGACCAGTATGTCAACCTGCGCCCGGTGCGGCTGATGCCCGGGGTGCCGTCGCCGCTGGCGGGCCGCAAACCCGGCGACATCGATTTCTGGGTGGTGCGCGAGAACACCGAAGGTGAATATTCCTCCGTCGGCGGCCGCATGTTCCCGGACACTGATCGCGAGTTCGTGACGCAGCAGACGGTGATGACCCGCATCGGCGTCGACCGCATCCTGAAATTCGCCTTCGAGCTCGCGCAGTCGCGGCCGAAAAAGCACCTGACCTCGGCGACCAAGTCCAACGGCATCTCCATCACCATGCCCTATTGGGATGAGCGCGTGGAGGCGATGGCCAAGAAATTCCCCGGCGTGAAGTGGGACAAGTACCACATCGACATCTTGACTGCGAATTTCGTGCTGCATCCGGACTGGTTCGACGTCGTGGTCGGCTCCAATCTGTTCGGCGACATCCTGTCCGACCTCGGTCCGGCCTGCACCGGCACGATCGGCATCGCGCCGTCAGGCAACATCAATCCCGAAGGTAATTTCCCCTCGGTGTTCGAGCCGGTGCACGGCTCGGCGCCTGATATCGCCGGCCAGGGCATCGCCAACCCGATCGGCGCGATCTGGTCGGGCGCGATGATGCTCGAACATCTCGGCGAAAAGGAAGCCGGCAAGTCGATCGTCGAGGCGATCGAGCGCACGCTGGCCGAACGCACGCTGCGCACCAAGGATCTCGGCGGCAATGCCGACACCACGGCCTGCGGCAAAGCCGTCGCGGATATGGTGGATTGAGGCGGGGCGCTTGATGAAGGCTCGCTCCGGCGTTGCAACAAACTCCCCTGTCGTCCCTGCGAAAGCAGGGACCCATAACCCCAGGGAGAGGTTGTTGCCCGAGCTGGTAACCGCGAGTCTTCGCCAGACCACGTCCTTATGGGTCCCGGATCTGCGCTGCGCTTGTCCGGGACGACACCGTTATGGTGTTCAACCCGCGATCTTCTCGATCGCCGCCTGATCGAGCCCGAACTTCTTCCCGGCCTCCAGAATCTCCTGCCAAGTGGTCGGGTCGACCGGAATGCCTTCGGCAAGGCGCTTCTTCTTGGTCTCGCGCTCTGGCTCGCCGGCGATCTTGACCTTGTCGACGCCGGAGGCGGGCGGCGAGCCCGTGTGCCAGGCCACAAAACTCTCGACCTCACGTGCGAGATTCTCGCCGGTGCCGAGCTTGTCCGGGTCGATGACGATCGAGAGCATGCCGTTGAGGACGTTGTACTTGCCGTCGGACGGACCCTTGACCACCTGGCCACCGGAGAGTGCGCCGCCGAGGATTTCGCACACCAGCGCGAGCCCCGAACCCTTGTGCTCGCCGAACGGGAGGATGGCGCCGTACGGCGGGATCACGGTGTAGCGCGGATTGACCGTGGGCTTGCCTTCATCGTCGATGATGGTGCCGGGCTCCAGCTCGACGCCCTTGTTGTGGGCGACGCGGGTCTTGCCCTGCGCGATCCTGCTGGTGGCGAAGTCGAGCACGATCGGGTCCTTGTCCCGGCGCGGAATGCCGACGCAGAACGGGTTGGTGCCGTGGCGCGCATCGCTGCCGCCCCAGGGCGCTACGATCGGACGCGATATCACGTTGACGAAGTGGATCGAGACCAGGTCGTGGTCGATGCACTGCTCGGCCCAATGGCCGATGCGGCCGATGTGATGCGAATTGGAGAGGCCGACGAGGCACACGCCGTTGCGCTTGGCACGCTCCGCCGCCAGCTCCATCGCTTCATGGCCGATCACCTGGCCATAGCCGGTGAGGCCATCGAGAGTGAGGAGCGGGCCGGTGTCGAGCACGATCTTGACGTGCTGGTTTACGGCGAGGCCGCCGTTGGTGACGCTCTGGACGTAGCGCGGGATCATGCCGACGCCGTGCGAGTCGTGTCCCTTCAGATTGGCCTCGACAAGATTGGTGGACACGAGCTCGGCCTCGCGGTCCGAGGAGCCGCCGGCCTTGACGATGGCGTGGATGGCATTGGTGAGCGGCTCTGCCTTGATAGTGCGGTAATCGGCCATTGTTGTTGCTCTTATCCCTTCACGATCCGGCGGCAATGGACCCATGCGGCTTCAATCAGGTTCTCGCTCGCTTCGGGCGTACGGAACGCCGAATGCGCCGAGAGCGTCACGTTCGGAATCTTCGTCAGCGGATGATCGCCGGGCAGGGGCTCGGTGTTGAAGACGTCGAGGCCGGCATGACGGATATGGCCCGACTTCAGCGCCTCGATCATGGCGGCTTCGTCGACGATCGCGGCGCGGGCGGTGTTGATGAGGATGACACCGCGCTTCATCGCAAAGATCTTCTCGCGCGTGATCATGCCGCGCGTTTCGTCGTTGAGCAGCAGATGCAGCGACACCACGTCGCTTTTCGCTAGCACCGTGTTGAGATCGGTGAAGTCGACGCTCGGATGGCTCTTCGGCGAGCGGTTCCAGGCGATTACTTTCATGCCGCTGCCGGACGCAATGCGCGCGACCTCCGCGGCGATGCCGCCAAAGCCGATCAGCCCGAGCGTCTTGCCGGTGAGCTGCATGCCGTCCTCGCGCAGCCAGTTGCCGGCGCGCATCTCGCGATCCATCATCGCGATGACGCGGGCCGAGGCCCACATCAGCGCGATCGCGGATTCGGCGACCGCGGTGTCGCCATAGCCCTTGATCAGATGCACGGAAATGCCGAGCTGGCTAAGCTCATCCGGGTTCATGTAGCTGCGCGCACCGGTGCCGAGGAACACGACGTGCTTGAGGCCGGCGCATTCCTTCGCGACCTCGGTCGGCAGCGCGGTATGGTCGACGATCGCGATTTCGGCGCCGTCGAGAATATCAGGATATTCCTCCGGCTTGATATCGGGGTTCCGGTGAATTCGCACCTTGGGATCGCCGGGCCTCGTTAGCCGCTCCATGATCACGGCCAAGGTTTCATTGGCGTCGACGAAAACTCCGCGCATGGCTCTCTCCGGTCAGGACGCGACGCCGGCGATTGCCAGCACGGTATGCATGAGGACGTTGGTGCCCGCGGCGCAGTCGGGCTGCGTCGCGTCCTCCAGCTCGTTGTGGCTGATGCCGTCCTTGCAGGGCACGAACACCATCGCGGCAGGCATGATTGTGTTGAGGTTGCAGGCGTCATGGCCGGCGCCGGAGGTGATGCGGCGGGATGAATAGCCGAGCGTCTTCGCCGCGCTCTCGACCGCCGCGATCAGCTTGGGATCGAAATGGGTCGGCGGCTTGCGCCAGACCAGATCGATCTTCACCTCGACCTTGCGGCGGGCGGAAATCTCGGCAATCGCTCCGCGCAAATCGCGGTCGAGAGCATCCATGATCGCGCCGTCTGCACTGCGGCAATCCATCGTGAAGGCGATCTCGCCGGGAATGACGTTGCGCGAGGGATTTGCGATCACGGCCTCGCCGATGGTGCCGACCGCGTTCGGCCCGTGCTTCCTGGCAATGGCTTCCATCGCCAGCACGATCTCCGACAACGTCGCCAGCGCATCGCGGCGCAGCGGCATCGGTGTCGAGCCGGCATGGCTCTCGAAGCCGGAAATCTTGCCGTCGTACCACAACACGCCCTGGCCGGAATCGACGACGCCGATGGTCTTGCCTTCGGCCTCCAGGATCGGGCCCTGCTCGATGTGCAGCTCGACGAAGCAGCCGAGCTTCTGAAAGCCCACCGGCTTGTCGCCGCGATAGCCGATGCTATCCAGCGCCTGGCCGACAGTGGTGCCCTCGGCGTCCTTGCGCGACAAAATGTCGTCGGTGGTGAAATCGCCGACGTACGCCGCGGAGGCCATCATCGCGGGTGCGAAGCGCGAGCCTTCCTCATTGGTCCAGTTGACGACGCAGATCGGTGCGTCGGTCTCGATCCCCGCGTCGTTCAGCGTGCGGATCACTTCGAGCGCACCAAGTGTGCCCAGAATGCCGTCATATTTGCCGCCGGTCGGCTGGGTGTCGAGATGCGAGCCGATGCCGACCGGCGGCTTCGACATGTCGCGGCCTTTGCGCAGGCCGAATTGCGAGCCGAGTGCATCGGTGTGCACCTCAAGCCCTGCCTCCTCGCACGCCTTGCGGAACCAGTCGCGCACCTGCTTGTCCTCGGCACTCAGCGTCAGCCGCCGTACGCCACTCTTGGCCGTCGCGCCAAATTGCGCGGTCTCGTGGATGGAGCCCCAGAGGCGGGCGGAATCGATTTGCAGGTTGGTGACGGCTCGGCTCATGCGTTCGTTCTCTCGATTTTCCGGCGCCTTTTTCAATGACCCGCCAGCGCGGGCGCGTCAACCGCGAGGCTGCTCTGCGCAATCTGCCGTGCAAGCTCGGCGACGCGCTCCACGGCGACGACGTCAGGCGAGGCGAGCCAGCTTGCGGTGAAGGTCAGCGGCGCGATGGCAAGATCGGTGTCGAGCAGTTGCAGCCGCCCGTCGGCGAGCTCGCTCTCGACGATGGCGTCGGGAATCACGGCGACGCCGAGCCCTTCCACCGCCATGTGGATCACGGTCGCAAGCGAAGCGGAGGCGTGCAGTCGGATCGGCGGCAGCTCCGGCCGGTCGAATACCTCGCGCACGACCTCGTAAGGCTTGGTCTTGCGCGGGAAGGTGATGATCGGAAACCGCGCAAGCTCCGCCGGTGTCACAGGGCCCTTGCCGAGCCCGAGCGAAGGACTTGCGAGAAAGCCGATCGGATAGTCGGCGAGCACGCGGTTGTGCACGCCGGAGGCGGACAGGGGGCCGACGACGAAGGCGAGCTCGATCTCCTGCGCGAGCAGGCGTGCGGTGAGGTTCGGCGTGATGTCGACCTCGATCTCCAGCGACAGGTTCGGATAGACTTGGTTCACGCTCTTCACGAGGCGCGGCAGCCAGGTGTGCACGATGGTCTCGGCGACGCCGAGCCGCATCACGCCGCGCATCGCCGAACGGTCGCCAATCTCGGCCATCATCTGTGCACGCAGGCCGATCAGCTTCTCCGCATAGACCATCATCTGCCGGCCGCTCGGGGTGGGTGAGGCCACGCGATGATCGCGGTTGAGCAGCTTCACGCCCATTTCGCGCTCGAGCTGGGCGATCCGCTGGGAGATCGCCGGCTGGGTCGTGTTGAGGCGTTGGGCGGCGCCGCGAAAGCTGCCGAGCTTCACAACCCAAAGGAATGTCTCGATCGACCTGAAGTCCAGCATTGGAAGGATTTTCCCGATCGATAAATCAGATTTATCGAGATTGATTAGAAACGACGATTAGACTTTATAGCACGCTTGGTGTTGGCTTGTCTTTGTCGAGTTTATAGGCAGGTCGATCACATGACTGTTTTGGTGGCAGCGCAGCAAACTGAAACGCCCGACACGCTCCCGAGCCGCAAGGCCCGGCTCGCTTACCGCGAGGGACAGGTCGCCTCCACCGCCGGAATCGCTCCCGGCTTTGTTCAGGGCAATCTCGCGATCCTGCCGGCGGACTATGCCGGTGCCTTCCACCGCTTCTGTCAGCTCAATCCGAAGCCGTGCCCGATCATCGGCATGTCCGACGTCGGCAGTCCTTTCATCCCCGCGCTCGGCGCCGATCTCGACATCCGCACCGATGTGCCGCGCTACCGCGTCTGGCGCGATGGTGAGGTCGTCGACGAGCCGACTGATGTGACGAAGTACTGGCGGGACGATCTCGTGACCTTCGTGCTCGGCTGCTCGTTCTCGTTCGAAGAGGCGCTGCTCGACGAGGGCATGCCGATCCGCCACATCGAGCAGAACGTGCGCGTGCCGATGTACCGCACCAATATCGCCTGCGGCGAGGCCGGCCCGTTCGCAGGTCCCATGGTGGTATCGATGCGGCCGTTCAAGCCGGCGGACGCGATCCGCGCGGTGCAGATCACCTCGCGCTATCCCGCCGTGCACGGTGCGCCCGTGCATCTCGGTCATCCGCATCTGATCGGCATCAAGGACATCTCCAAGCCCGACTACGGCGATCCAGTGCCGGTCGCCGACGACGAGATTCCGGTGTTCTGGGCCTGCGGCGTGACGCCGCAATCGGTGATCAACGCCGCGAAGCTCCCGTTCGCGATCACGCATTCGCCCGGCCTGATGCTGGTAACGGATCTCAAGAACAGGACCATGGCCGTGATTTAGTGGGCAGCATCTGCTGCTTCTTCGAGCTTTACCGCATCCATCAATCGCTTCATTCGATCAGCCAAATTCAGTCACAGGGGACTTTGCCATGACGATCACTCGCCGCGACGTGTTGTTAGGAGCCACCGCCACTGCCGCTCTGGTGCCGCTCGCTGCGCGCGCGCAGACGCCGGAAGTCGTGATCGGCGTGATCTATCCGTTCTCCGGCGGCAGCGCGCAGCAGGGCGTCGACGCGCAGAAGGCGTATGAGACTGCGCTCGAAGTCATCAACAAGGATACCGACTTCGATCTGCCGCTGGCCAAGGGCGAAGGCCTGCCGGGTCTCGGTGGTGCCAAGGTCCGCCTCGTCTTCGCCGACCACCAGGCCGATCCGCAGAAGGGCCGCGCCGAGGCCGAGCGCCTGATCACGCAGGAGAAGGTCTGCGCCATCATCGGCACCTATCAGAGCGCGGTCGCCGTCACCGTCAGCCAGATCTGCGAGCGCTACCAGGTCCCGTTCGTCTCCGCCGACAATTCCTCGCCGAGCCTGCATCGCCGCGGCCTGAAATATTACTTCCGCGCCGCGCCGCACGATGAGATGTACTCGGCCGCGATGTTCGACTTCTTCGATGCCATGAAGAAGAAGGGCACCAAGATCGAGACGCTGTCGCTGTTCCACGAAGACACCATCTTCGGCACCGATTCCGGCAACGCCCAGGCCAAGATCGCGGGCGAGCGCGGTTACAAGATCGTCACCGACATCAAGTATCGCGCCAACTCGCCCTCGCTCTCGGCCGAGGTGCAGCAGCTCAAGTCCGCGAATGCCGACGTGCTGATGCCCTCGAGCTACACCACCGACGGCATCCTCCTGGTCAAGACCATGGCCGAGCTCGGCTACAAGCCGAATGCGATCGTGGCGCAGGACGCCGGCTTCTCCGAGAAGGCGCTCTATGATGCCGTCGGCAACAAGCTCGAAGGCGTGATCTCGCGCGGCACCTTCTCGCTCGACCTCGCGCAGAAGCGCCCGATGGTCGGCAAGATCAACGACATGTTCAAGACGCGATCGGGCAAGGACTTCAACGACCTGACCTCGCGCCAGTTCATGGGCCTGATCATCCTCGCCGACGCCATCAGCCGCGCCAAGTCGACCGACGGCGAGAAGATCCGCGATGCGCTGGCGGCGACCGACATCCCGGGCGAGCAGACCATCATGCCCTGGAAGCGTGTCAAGTTCGACGAGATGGGCCAGAACAACGACGCCGATCCGGTGCTGCTGCAATATGTCGGCGGCAAGTTCGTCACCATCTTCCCGCCGCAGGCCGCGATCGCCGAGGCGATCTGGCCGATGAAGTAAGCAAAAGCGGGACTGAGACAGTAGTTCCCGCCCTCATCCTGAGGGCGGGTGCAGCCCGCGTCTCGAAGGACGAGGGCGGGCCATCCTTCGAGACGCGCGCTGCGGCGCGCTCCTCAGGATGAGGTCGGAGTGTGGGGGACGATGCAGTGACAGCCCAAGCCATTATCCAAAGTCTCGCAAGCGGCCTTCTGATGGGGCTGCTCTACGGGCTGATCGCAGTCGGCCTCGCGCTGATCTTCGGCCTGATGGACGTCGTGAACTTCGCCCATGGCGAGTTCCTGATGATCGCGATGTATGTGAGCTTCTTCCTGTTCACGTTCTTCGCCATCGACCCCTTGCTGTCGGCGCCACTGGTTGCCGCGGCACTCTTCGTGTTCGGGGCCGTCATCTACCTCTTGGTCGTACGGTTCGCCATGCGGGCCAAGGCCAATGCCGGCATGGTGCAGATCTTCTCCACCTTCGGTCTTGCCATCGTGATGCGGGGCCTGGCGCAATTCTTCTTCACGCCGGACTATCGCAGTATCCCGCAATCCTGGCTTGGCGGAAAAACAATATCGATCGGCGGCATCTTTCTGCCGGAGCCGCAGCTGATCGGTGCGCTGGTCTCGATCGCCGCGTTCGCCGGCCTCTACTTCTTCATCCACCGCACCGATTTCGGCCGTGCGCTGGAAGCGACACGCGAGGATCCCGGCGCGGTCGCCCTGGTCGGCATCGACAAGAACCGCGTGTTCGCGCTCGGCTGGGGCCTCGGCGCAGCACTGGTCGGTCTTGCCGGCGCGATCATGGCGGTGTTCTTCTACATCTACCCCGACGTCGGCGCGTCCTTCGCGCTGATCGCCTATGTCACGGTGGCGCTCGGCGGTTTCGGCAGCGTGTTCGGCGCGTTTGCCGGCGGCATCATCGTCGGTCTCGTCGAAGCGGTCACCGCCTTGGTGCTGCCGCCGTCGCTGAAGTCGGTCGGCATCTACGCCGTCTATCTGCTTGTCGTCTTTATCCGGCCGCGCGGCCTGTTCGGGTCGATGTGATGGACAAGACTTTCGCCGCGCGGCGCCGCCGCGACCTCATCATCGCCGCGGTGCTGGCGGCCCTCGCCGCGCTCGCGCCGCTGTTCGTCAAGGACGTCTACGTCCAGAACATCCTGATCCTGACCCTGATGTATGCGGCGCTGTCGCAGAGCTGGAACATCCTCTCCGGCTATTGTGGGCAGATTTCGCTGGGCCACGCGCTCTACTTCGGCATCGGCGCCTACACCACCGAGCTTCTCTTCACGAAGTTCGGCGTGCTGCCCTGGTTCGGCATGCTCGGCGGCGGCGTGATTGCGGCCCTGATCGCAATGGGGCTCGGCTATCCCTTCTTCCGCCTGCGCGGCCACTACTTCGTCATCGCGACCATTGTCATCGCAGAAATCGGCCTGCTGCTGTTCCAGAACTGGGAATGGGCGGGAGCTGCGATGGGCATCACCGTTCCGATCCGCGGCGACAGCTGGCTGAAATTCCAGTTCATGCGCACCAAGCTGCCGTACTTCTATTTCGCGCTGGCGCTCTGCTGCCTCGCCTGGTTCGTCACCTGGTGGCTGGAGGACTCCAAATGGGGCTTCTGGTGGCGTGCGGTGAAGGACAATCCGGAGGCGGCCGAAAGCCTCGGCGTCGTCGTGTTCAACTCCAAGATGGGCGCGGCAGCCGTCTCCGCCTTCCTCGTCGCCATCGGCGGCGCCTTCTATGCGCAGTTCCTCGCCTATATCGACCCTGAGAGCGTGATGGGCTTCCAATTCTCGCTGCTGATGGCGCTGCCGGCGGTGCTCGGCGGCATCGGCACCCTCTGGGGGCCTGTGCTCGGTGCGGCCATCCTGATCCCGATGACGGAGCTGACGCGCTCCTATATCGGAGGCTCCGGCCGCGGCGTCGATCTGATCGTCTACGGCGCGCTGATCGTGGCGATCTCGCTCGCCTTGCCGCAAGGTCTGGTGAGCCTGTTCTCGCGGACAAAAGCCAAGAACCAGATCAAGGGAGCCACACGATGACCGCGCTCCTCGAAACCCGCGGCGTCTGGCAGCGGTTCGGCGGCCTCGTCGCCAACAGCGACGTTTCGATCTCGGTCGGCCGCGGCGAGATCGTCGGCTTGATCGGCCCCAACGGTGCCGGCAAGTCGACGCTGTTCAATCTCATCGCCGGCGTGCTGCCGCCGACGCAAGGTTCGATTCTATTCGACGGCGACGACGTCACCCACATGCCGGCGGCCGAGCGCTGCCAGCGTGGCATCGGGCGCACCTTCCAGGTGGTGAAGAGCTTCGAGACCATGACTGTCATCGACAACGTCATCGTCGGTGCGCTCGTGCGTAACACCGTGATGCGCGAAGCCCGCCGCAAGGCGCACGAGGTGCTGGAGTTCACCGGCCTTGCCGCGCGCGCCGACGTGCTGGCGAGCGACCTCGTGCCGGCCGAGAAGCGTCGCCTCGAAGTCGCACGCGCGCTCGCGACCGAGCCGAAGCTGCTGCTGCTCGACGAAGTCCTCACCGGCCTGACGCCGACCGAGGCGCAGACCGGCGTTGCGCTGGTGCGCAAGGTCCGCGATGCCGGCGTCACCGTCTTGATGGTCGAGCACGTCATGGAGATCGTGATGCCGCTGGTCGACCGCGCCATCGTGCTCGACCTCGGCAAGGTGCTGGTCGAGGGCAAGCCGAACGATGTCGTCCGAGATCCCAAGGTGATCAAGGCATATCTGGGAGATCGTCATGCTGTCGGTGCGTGAAGTCACCACTGCCTATCAGGGTCTGGTCGCGATCTCCGCGGTCTCGATCGAGGTCCAGAAGGGCGAGATCGTCTGCGTCGCCGGCGCCAACGGCGCGGGCAAGTCGACGCTGCTGAAGTCGATCGCCGGTGCCGAGCGTCCGCGCTCGGGCAGCGTGACCTTCGACGGCAAGCGCCTCGACGGCATGGCGCAGCACCATATTACGGCCACCGGCATCGCCTATGTCCCGGAGAACCGCCGCCTGTTCCCCCGCCTGTCGGTGCGCGACAATCTTCGCCTCGGCAGCTATCTCTACCGGGGCGAGGCGAACCGCGAGGCGCCGCTCGACCTCGTCTTTCAGCTGTTTCCGCGTCTGTCCGAGCGCCTCGAGCAGCGTGCCGAAACGCTCAGCGGCGGCGAGCAGCAGATGCTCGCGATCGGCCGCGCGCTGATGACGCGCCCGCGGCTTCTGATGCTGGACGAGCCCTCGCAGGGCATCATGCCAAAACTCGTCGACGAGATCTTCCAGGCGGTAAAACGCATCCGCGACGCCGGCATGACCGTCCTGATCGTCGAACAGCGCATGGCCGAATGCCTCGAGATCGCCGACCGCGCCTACATCCTGCAAACCGGCCGCGTGCTGATGCAGGGCCCGGCCGCGGAGATCAAGGGCAATCCCGACGTGAGGAAGGCGTATCTGGGGCTGTAGTTGCGAAGTGTGGCGCAAGCTCGCCCCGCGCACTCAGTGTCATCGCCCGACTTGATCGGGCGATCCAGTATTCCAGAGACGCCAGAGGGATACGGATAGGCCGCGGCGTACTGGATTCCCCGCCTTCGCGAGGAATGACAGCGGTGGGGAGCTAGTGCTCGTGCCCATGCTCCGGCAGCGTCACCCCGAACACCTTCACCAGATCTTTCACCTGCTCCGGCGACAGATATCGCGGGTTCATCCCGCGGAGCAGCAGGTACAGCTTCGCCGTCTCTTCCAGCTCCTCCGTTGCGAACACCGCGGCCTCCAGCGTGTCGCCGGCGACCACCGGGCCGTGATTGGCGAGCAGTACGGATGAATATCTTCCCGCGAGGCCCTTGATCGCATCCGCCACGGCGGGATCGCCGGGGCGGTAATAGGGCACGAGCGCGGTGGCGCCGCATTTCATCAGGTAATAGGCCGTCATCGGCGGCAGTGCGGCGCGCGGGTCGATCTCCGGCAGCATCGACAGCGCGACCGAATGCGTGGAGTGCAGATGCACGATCGCGCGCGCACTGCCGCGCGTGTCGTAGAGCGCATTGTGCAGCGGAACTTCCTTGGTCGGGGCATCGCCAGAGACCAGCCGGCCCTGATCGTCGAGCCGCGACAGCTTTGCCGGATCGAGGAAGCCGAGCGAGGCGTTGGTCGGCGTCACCAGCCAGCCGCCGCCGTCCAGCCTGACGCTGATATTGCCGGAGGAGCCCGGCGTCAGCCCGCGCTCGAACAGGGACCGTCCGAAGCGGCAGATGTCCTCGCGCAGCCGGATCTCATTGCTCATGGCCGTCATGTCCGCTTGTCTCATGCTTTGGCAGCGCGGCCAAGCCGTGATATCGGTTCGCCGAGCCGCCGCAAAGGCCGGCCGTCCAGGAAACGTTCGCAAGGGTCAGTTGCATATGTCCGCCTCCACGTCTCAAAATCAGCGCATCGCCGTCATCGGGCTCGGCTCGATGGGCTACGGCATGGCGACCTCGCTGAAGCGCGCCGGCCACATCGTCACCGGCTGCGACGTTTCGGCTGACGCGGTGGCGCGTTTCGCGAAGGATGGCGGCGCGGGCGCCAAAACGCCGGCCGAGGCGGCCGGAAATGCCGACATCGTCGTCAGCGTCGTCGTCAATGCTGGGCAGACCGAGGCTGTTCTGTTCTGCAAGGATGGTGCCGCCGAGACCATGCCCGAAGGCAGCGTCTTCATCTCCTCCGCCACGATGGACCCGGACGTGGCGCGCCGGCTTGCCAAGCAGCTGGAGGCGACGGGCCGGCATTATCTGGACGCTCCGATCTCCGGTGGGGCGCAGCGCGCCGCGCAAGGCGAGCTGACGATCCTGGCCTCCGGCAGTCCTGCCGCGTTTGCGAAAGCGCGGCCGGCGCTCGATGCCATGGCTGCGAAGCTCTACGAGCTCGGTGATGCCGCCGGTCAGGGCGCCGCCTTCAAGATGATCAACCAATTGCTCGCCGGCGTGCACATCGCCGCCGCCAGCGAAGCGATGGCGTTCGCGGCCAAGCAGGGCCTCGACATCCGCAAGGTCTATGAGGTGATCACGGCCTCCGCCGGCAATTCCTGGATGTTCGAGAACCGCATGCCGCACGTGCTTGACGGCGATTACACGCCGCGGAGCGCGGTCGAGATTTTCGTCAAGGACCTCGGCATCATTCAGGACATGGCGCGCAGTGCCCGGTTCCCCGTGCCGGTCTCCGCCGCCGCACTCCAGATGTTTCTGATGACATCAGCCGCCGGCATGGGCCGCGACGACGACGCGTCGGTGGCGCGCATGTACGCGCAGGTCACCGGCGTGAAGCTGCCCGGCGACAAGTAAGTTAAGGGGATTCCAATGCCGCGTTTTGCCGCCAATCTCTCGATGATGTTCACCGAGGTGCCGTTCCTCGATCGTTTCGATGCCGCCGCGCAAGCCGGTTTCACCGCGGTCGAGTTTCTCTTTCCCTACGAGCATCCAGCTGAGGTGGTTGGCGAGCGGCTCAAGCGCAACGGCCTGACCCAGGCACTGTTCAACCTGCCGCCGGGCGACTGGAACGCCGGCGAGAAGGGCTTTGCGGCGCTGCCGGCGCGGTTCAATGATCTCAAGGCGAGCCTGGAGACGGCGCTGCCTTACGCCAAGGCGACCGGTGTCAAACGCCTGCACCTGATGGCCGGCATCGCCAACCGCGGCGAACGCGTCGCGATCGAGGCTTTCTACAAGTCGGTGGCATGGGCCGCGGAGTTCTTCGCGCCCCACGGCATCGACGTCGTGATCGAGCCGATCAATGCGCGCAACGTGCCCGGCTATTTCCTCAACGATTTCGGCTTCGCCCGCGACCTGATCCAGGAGCTGAGGCTGGCGAACCTCAAACTGCAGTTTGACCTCTATCACTGCCAGATCATCCATGGCGACGTCACCATGCGGCTGCGCGAGATGATGCCGATCATCGGCCACGTCCAGATCGCCAGCATTCCCTCGCGCAACGAGCCCGACGGTGAGGAGCTCAACTATCCGTTCTTGTTCGAAGAGCTCGACCGCCTCGGCTATACCGGCTTCGTCGGCTGCGAATACAATCCGCGCGGCAAGACCACCGACGGCCTTGCCTGGTTCAAGCCCTACGCTGGAGTGAAGCCGTGACACTTGCGTTGGGCTGCATCGCCGACGATTACACCGGCGCTTCCGATCTCGCCAACACACTGACACGCGCGGGCCTGCGCACCGTGCAGACCATCGGTGTGCCCTCTGACGATCTCGCGCTGCCCGAGGTCGATGCCGTCGTGGTGTCGCTGAAGAGCCGCTCGATCGAGGCCGGCCTTGCCGCCTCGCACTCGCGCGCGGCGGACAAATGGCTGCGCAGCCGCGGTGCTGGCCATGTGCTGTTCAAGATCTGCTCGACCTTCGATTCCACGGATGCTGGCAATATTGGCCCGGTGATGGACGCGTTGCGTGCCGATAGCGGCGAAGGCGCCGTTCTGGTGACGCCGGCGTTCCCGGAGACCGGCCGCACCGTGTACCAGGGCAACCTCTTCGTCGGCGCCGTACCGCTCAACGAGAGCCCGCTGAAGGATCATCCGCTCAACCCGATGCATGATTCGAACCTGGTGCGCGTGCTCGCGCGTCAGAGCAGGACGCAGATCGGTCTCGTCGACCTCGCCACCGTCACGCGCGGCGTAGATGCCGTGCGGGCGCGGCTGGCCGAGCTTGCAGGCAAGGGCATCGGCGCTGCCATCATCGACGCCGTGTTCGACCGCGACCTCGAGACCATCGGCCTCGTGGCCGGCGAACATCGCCTGTCGGTCGGGGCCTCCGGCATTGGCCTTGGGCTCGCGCGCGCGCTGGTATCGACGGGCAAGGTCAGGCCCGGTGCCGCGAGCAGCGAGACCGGAGCTGCCGTCGGCGGACCTGCAGCGTGTCTTGCCGGAAGCTGTTCACAGGCCACGCTTCAGCAGATCGCGAATGCCGAGCGCATCATGCCGGTGCTCCATCTCGACCAGGACCGTATTATTACGGGAGCGAAGGAAGCCGAGCGCGCGCTCGACTGGGCGAGGCCGCGACTTGCCGACGGCCCGGTGCTGATTGCCTCGAGCGCGAAGCCCGAAGAAGTCGCCGCATTGCAAGCCCGTCACGGACGCGACGCCGCGGGCCACGCCATCGAGCAGGCCATGGCCGATATCGCGGAAAACCTCGTGAAAGCAGGGGTTCGGCGGCTCATCGTCGCCGGCGGCGAGACATCCGGCGCGGTCGTCGACCGCCTCGAAATCCCGGGCTTCCTCGTCGGCGCCGAGATCGCCGCGGGCGTCCCCGTGTTGCGCGCCGTTGGCGCCGAAGCAGGCGAGATGCTGCTCGCGTTGAAGTCCGGAAATTTTGGCGGCCCGGAGTTTTTCGCGGATGCGCTTAGGCTCATGCGCTGAACGCAGGGCGTTCTTAGGCCCCTGTTCATTTCTTTCGACTTCCGTGCTCGCGCGGAGTCGTAGTTAACATCTTTCGCAGACGGTCTGCTGTCTGATGTCGGCGCTGTTCCGCTTTGGTTGATTCTTAGAGCTTCCGACGCGCGCCCGCGCCAGCACAACGAGACCCGATTATGTTTGCCAAGCTTTCCATCCGCGCCAAGATCATCAGTGTCGTGGCGTTCCTGCTGGTCGCGATGACCGGCATGGGCCTGCTCGCCGTCTCGAAGATGCGGTCGATGAATGCCAACACCGTCGACATCACGACGAACTGGATGCCCAGCGTCAAGGTGATCGGCGATCTGCGCGCCGCAGTCATCACGTATCGGAACGTGGTGCGCCAGCACATGCTGGCGGAAGCTCTGGAAGACAAGCTCGCGACGGAGAAGACCGCTGTCATGGTGACCGAAGCGCTCGCCAAGACGCGCAGCAAGTATGAGGCCATGATCAGCTCGCCGGAAGAGCGCGCGCTCTACAGCCAGTGGTCCAGGCTCTGGGACGATTACAAGAAGGGCACCGAGGACGTGATGGCCTTGTCGCGCAAGGAGGCTGGCAAGATCCCGCGCGAGGCGCAGGAGCTGAACTCCAAGACCGTCAACAAGATCGGCCTTCAGGCGGATGAGGTCCTGAACAAGGACATCGAGCTCAACACCAAGGGCGGCGAACAGGCCGCTCAGGATGCCGGCGACAGCTACGCCTACGCCTTCATGCTGGTTTCGGTCATTCTCGGCGCCGCCGTCCTGATCGGCATTGGTCTCAGCTTCTATCTCGTCCGCGACGTCTCCAGCGGCATCAATTCCATCACCGAGCCGATGCAGGCGCTGGGCCGGGGGGATCTGACGGCCGAAGTTCCGCATCGCGGCGAGAAGACGGAGATCGGCGCCATGGCCGATGTGCTCCAGATCTTCAAGGAGGCGCTGATCGCCAAGAAGGCCGCGGACGAGGCTGCGGCGGCCGATGCTGAAGCCAAGATCGAGCGCGGCCGCCGCGTCGACAACATCACCCGCGAATTCGAAACCATGATCGGCGAGATCGTCCAGACCGTGTCGTCGGCTTCGACCCAGCTGGAGGCCTCCGCCTCGACGCTGACGTCGACTGCCGACCGCTCCCAGAGACTGGCGACCACCGTGGCTGGAGCTTCGGAAGAAGCCTCGACCAACGTGCAGTCGGTGGCCTCGGCGACCGAGGAGATGGCCTCGTCGGTCGGCGAGATCAGCCGTCAGGTGCAGGAATCGGCGCGGATGGCGGGCGATGCCGTCGGCCAGGCACGCGCCACCACCGAGCGCGTCAGCGAGCTGTCCAAGGCCGCCGCCCGCATCGGCGACGTCGTCGAGCTGATCAACACCATCGCCGGCCAGACCAATCTGCTGGCGCTGAACGCGACCATCGAAGCCGCACGTGCCGGTGAGGCCGGCCGGGGCTTCGCGGTGGTGGCCTCCGAAGTGAAGGCGCTCGCCGAACAGACCGCGAAGGCGACCGGCGAGATCGGCCAGCAGATCTCCGGCATCCAGGCGGCGACCAACGATTCGGTCGGCGCCATCAAGGAGATCTCCTCGACCATCGAGCGTCTCTCGGAGATCTCCTCGGCGATCGCGGCCGCGGTGGAGGAGCAGGGCGCGGCGACGCAGGAGATCGCCCGCAACGTGCAGCAGGCGGCGCAGGGCACCCAGCAGGTCTCCTCCAACATCACCGACGTGCAGCGCGGCGCGACCGAGACCGGCACGGCCTCCTCGCAAGTGCTGTCGGCGGCGCAGATGCTGTCGAACGACTCGGGCCGGTTGAAGAACGAAGTCAGCAAGTTCCTGACCGACGTCCGCGCGGCCTGACTTTCTCCAACAGGTATTCGACTACGCGAGAGCGGCGCCACCGGCGCCGCTCTTTGCTTTTAGGCAAGCGCCCGGCAAGGCCGGACGCGGCTTCGCCTGATCGAAGCGATCCCTGCGGCTTGCTCCGCACATGGCGGCAACGATTCGATAATCATAAAGTCGATGAGCCGCGTGCAGAGGCGAGGTTCGCGATGATCTTTGATGTGAGACAACCTCGCGTTGCCGGAGGCGGGTATTGCTTCCGTGGAACTGCTCTTTTTCTGGGACAGTGCTCACGAGAGGAAGCGAGCCGTGCACTTGCGAATTGGAACGATCCTGCCTCTGATTGTCTCGGCCCTCGCCCTGATGGGGGTGGCCGCCACCGGTTACACGGCCTTTGGGGCCTATCACGACCGAGAGGAGGCGCACGCCTTCGTCGAGCTCAACGGGATATCGCAGCAACTGCTGCTGAGCGCCGGACAATGGGCTCTGGAGCGGGGCATGACCAACGCGGCGCTGAACGCGCCCGAGCCCGTCGCTGCAGACCGCCGCGCCGAAATTGACGGACTCCGTGCAGCTTCGGGGCGGGCGTTCCGCGATGCCGCGCAGCGCCTGCGCAGCCAGCCCGCCCTGAAATCCATCGATACCAACATTGCGGAGGCTGAGCGCGCGCTTCAGGGGTTCGAGAGCCTCCGCCGCAAGGTGGACGCGGATCTGGTCAAGCCGAAGGCTGAGCGCGATCCTGCAATCGTCAATGCAGTCGTTCCGGCCCTGACCGAACTCATCGAGATCGCCGCCAACCGGCTGCGACTGACTTTGGAGACGTTGACGGATACGCCATCGGCGGCAATGACGCGGCTTGTAGGGCTTCGCAATCTCACCGCGGAGATGGCTGAGAATGCCGGTCGCGAGCGAGCCTTCCTTGCGGGCTTGATCAGCGCCCATGCGAAACTCACCGCGGACGGCATCGGTGTGGTGTCCGGATTCCGCGGTCATGTCGAGCTCGCCTGGGAGACCATCTCACCTGTGGCCCACCGCGCCGATATTTCGGCGGGTCTTGGCCAGGCGATCAAGGACGTGGAGGAGAAATACTTCCGCACTTACGGTTCGCTGCGTGCAGATGTCATCGGCGACGGCAAGACGGGCGAATACAAGATCTCAGGCAACGACTATGTGGCGCGTGCGACGAGCGCCATCAACGCGATCCTGCAGCTCGGTCAGGCCATCGCAGCGGATGCGGATCGGGAGGCAGCGGGGCTGGCCGCAAGAAGTACGTCAAATCTGGTCGTCAGCGGCGGCATTCTCTTTGCGAGCGTCGTTCTCGCACTGCTCAGCTTCTGGATCGCATTCTCGCGGATCTTGCGCCCGCTGTCTGCCCTGACGAGCGCGATGGGCGAACTTGCCGCCGGCAATTTCTCCGTCGTCCTGCCCGGCCTCGGCCGTAAGGACGAAATCGGCGACATGGCGCACGCGGTCGAGGTCTTCAAGGTCAAGGCCGAAGAGAAGGCGCGCATGGAGGCCGAGGCGAAGATCAGGCAGGATCAGATTGCGGCCGAGCAGCGAAAGGCCGACATGCACAGGCTCGCCGGCGCATTTGAGACGGCCATCGGCGAGATCGTCGAGACGGTATCCTCTGCGTCGACCGAGCTCGAAGCCTCGGCCGGGACGTTGAATACGACTGCCGAGCGCGCACAGCAATTGGCGGTCGTGGTCGCGGCGGCGTCGGACGAAGCGTCGTCCAACGTCCAATCGGTCGCGTCGGCGACGGAGCAGCTATCGTCCTCCGTCAACGAGATCAGCCGGCGCGTGCAGGACCAGGCCCAGATGGCGAGCGAGGCCGTCGGCCAAGCGGGACGAACCAACGAGAGGATCGGCGAATTGTCGAGAGCGGCCGCCAGAATTGGCGACGTCATCGAGCTGATCGACCAGATCGCCGGACAGACCAATCTCCTGGCTCTCAACGCCACGATCGAGGCCGCGCGCGCGGGCGACGCCGGCCGTGGCTTTGCCGTGGTCGCTTCCGAGGTGAAGGCACTCGCCGAACAGACGGCGAAGGCCACCGGAGAGATCTCCCAGCAGATCACCGGCATTCAGGCGGCCACCCAGGACTCCGTCGGTGCGATCCGGGAAATCGGCGGCTCGATCGGGCGCCTGTCGGAGATCGCCTCGGCCATCGCGGCGGCCGTCGAAGAGCAGGGGGCAGCCACTCAGGAGATCGCGCGTAACGTTCAGAAGGCGGCCCAGGGAACGCAGCAGGTGTCGGCCAATATCGGCAATGTCGAGCACGGCGCCACCGAGACCGGTTCGGCCTCGTCTCAGGTGCTGTCGGCCGCGCAGATGCTGTCGCGCGACTCCAATCGCCTCAAGCTCGAGGTCGGCAAGTTCCTGGACTCGGTCCGCGCCGCCTGAGGCGCGGGGGCTGAGATCTCGTGCCCCCGGGACGCAGGGCGGCATTGCATGCCGCACCGCGTCCGGGACACGAGAGCTACGCCACCCGCCACTCCGGCACCGCGTCCGCGGCCATCGCGATCTCGCCGAGCGATCCCACTGGCGTCCGCTCCATCTCGAGCAGATGCGCCAGCGTCGCGCTATCGCTCGCCGGAATCCGCGCCAGCGTGCGGCAGTCATCCGCGGTGCGCAGCATCACGACGCCGTGCTCGACCTCGCCGCCGCGGCCGTAGAGCACCGTAAAGCTCTCGACCTTGCCTTTGCCTGAGGCCTCGGTGACGAACTCCGGCACCGCGCCCTTGTTGCGGTCGGCCTCGCCTTGCACGCTGGTTTCCTGCGTCAGCGCCGCGAGCGGCGGCGTCTTCGAGACCACCAGCGCGTGATGCTTGGTGACGAAGCCGCCCTGGCCATAGAGCAGGCCGATCCTGGCGCCGTCGCGCACGCGCCGCACCATCGCGCAGGCCGCGTGCGTCATGTAGGTGTTGAGCGGTGCGCCGAAGAAGGTGAGGCCGCCGGTCACTGTCGGCTGCACGTCGTCACCCAGACCTAGCGTCCGCCGCGCCATCTTGGGCACGCAGGGGAAGCAGCTGTAGAGCTCGATCGCGTCGAACTCTTGGCCGTCGCCGCCGGCGAGCTCCATCACGTTCCTGAGCACGGCGTTCTGCGGATGGCTCTCATAGAACTGGTCGCGCAACAGATAGTCGCGCGGCTCTTCCGCCGAGGCGCCGCCGAGCGGATAGACCAGCTTCTCTTCGGGAATCCCGGCCGCACGGGCCTTGGCAAGGCTGGTCAGCAGCAGGGCGCCGCCCATGTTGACGCTGGGATTGGCGACCATGAGCTTGTTGTAGGGCCACGCGATCAGGCGATTGTCCGCCGTCGGCGTCGTGATCTCCTCCCGCGCATAGCGCCGCTTCAGCCAGGCATTGGGATTTTGCGCGGCGGCTTCCGAATAGCGCGACCATAGCGTGCCGGATTCCGCCATCGCTTCGCGCGGCGTCTGGCCCCAATGCGCGGAGGAAGCCGCCTCGTAGAACGGATAGACCGTGACGGGGCGGAACACGCCGAGCTTCACCGCCAGCGGCTTCTGGAACGCCGCGCCGCGCTTGGGCTCCTCGACGTCATGGGCGAACGGCGTCCATGGCAGTTTTGCGCCGGCGCGCTCCGCCTTGGTCGCGGTTGACTGCGCCTCGGCGCCGCAGATTGCTGCCACGGTGCACTCACCGCGCGCGATGCGCTTGGCGGCTTCGTGGATGTAGCGGATCGGGCTCTCGCCGCCGACCGGACCGTAATAGCAATGTGCGGGCGTGATGCCGAGGCGTTGCGCCAGAAGCTGCTCCGGATCGCGATAGCGCCAGCTCAGGAAGTTGACGACATCGAGCGACTGCACCTCGCCGAGCAGCTTTGCGCCGGCATCTTGCTCGGCGCGTCGCAGCGCCTGTTCGAGCAGATCCAGTGGTTCGAGGCCTTCGGCAATCTCCTTCGGGCGGTCGACGATCTCGCCGACGCCGACGATGACGGGGATGCGGTCAGGGGAAACGGTCGTCATTGTTCTTGCTTCTTCACTCTCTCAGATATTTCCGACCTCATCCTGAGGAGCCTGCGAAGCAGGCGTCTCGAAGGATGGGCCGCGGGCTCTCATGGTTCGAGACGGCGCTTGCGCGCCTCCTCACCATGAGGGTCTATCACTCCGCCACCAGCGCGTTCATGTGCTCGACGGCTTCGGCGAACTCTTCCTTGAACTCCTGCACCACGGCGCCGGCGGACTTTACGCTGTCGATCAGGCCTACGCCCTGACCGACGAAGTAGCTGACGAGATCGCGCGCCTTGGCGTTGCCGCCAGCGGCGGCGCGGTCGATCGAGTTGAAGGCATCGCGGCTGATGATGCTTTGCAGCGGCATCGGCAGTGCGCCCGGGCTGTCCGGCGCGCGGTCCCAGGCATCGGTCCAGACCGAGCGGAGCTGCCGCGCCGGCTTGCCGGTGCGGCCCTTGGAGCGCACCGCGTCGCGCGAAGAGGCCGCGATCATCTTCTCGCGGAAGATCTCGCTGGTCTCGGACTCGACGGTGGCGAGCCACACCGAGCCGGTCCAGGCCCCGGCCGCGCCCATCGCCATGCAGGCCGCCATCTGCCGGCCCGTCATGATGCCGCCGGCCGCCAGCACCGGCACGTCGCGGACCTTTTTGATCGCCTTGATCACCTCGGGCACCAGCACCATGGTCGAGACCTCGCCGCAATGGCCGCCGGCTTCGGTGCCTTGCACCACGAGGATGTCGACGCCGGCCGCGACCTGGCGCAGCGCGTGCTCCTTGGCGCCGACGAGCGCCGCGACCGGCACGCCGTACTTCTTGCCCATCTCGATCATCGCCTTGGGCGGCACGCCGAGCGCGTTGGCGATCAGGCGAATCGGATGATTGAAGGAGACCTCGAGCAGCTGCAGCGCGGTTTTTCCGTCGAACGGCTGCGGCTGATTGGCTGGAACCTCCGTAGTCGTCAGCTCGATGTCGTATTTCTTCAGGAGGTCGCGCGTGTAGGTGCGGTGCTGCTGCGGCACCCGCGCTTCGAGGCTCTTCCAGGTGACGTCCTTCTCGCCCGCCGTCGAGATGTTCTCGGGGATCAGCACGTCGATGCCGTAGGGCTTGCCGTCGACGTGATCGTCGATCCATTTCAGCTCGCGTTCGAGCGTATCTGGCGTGTGCACGGTCGCACCCAGCACGCCGAAGCCGCCGGCGCGGCTGACGGCGGCGACGACATCCCGGCAATGGCTGAAGGCCAGCAGCGGGAACTCGATTCCCAGCATGTCGCAGATCGGCGATTTCATGGTGCTCTCTCCCGGCGGCCTTCGCGTTCTCGTTGCTTTAACTGGCGACGCGAGACGATCGATGACATGCCGGATTCGGCAAGGCATCTTGTGTGTAGGCGTCGCGCTCTTCCTACTGCCTACGGCGCCGCCGTCATTCCGGGGCTCGCGTCAGCGAGAGCCGGAATCCATTTCTCTGAGCATTCCTGGCGGCCCGATGCCCCCGGACTGACCGCAGGGGAGCCTGCCACGACAAAACGTGAGGTTGCCCCGCCCAAAAATGCGTTGCGGCGCCCTTGTCATCGGCCGTTCCCGGGCTAATTAATGCAGACGCATCTTTCCGCCGGAGCCCCCCGCATGACCGACACCCCCGCCTACGTGCCGCCCAAAGTCTGGACCTGGAACAAGGAGAATGGCGGGCAGTTCGCCAGCATCAACCGCCCGATCGCCGGCCCCACCCACGACAAGGAGCTGCCCGTCGGCAAGCACCCGCTCCAGCTCTATTCGCTGGCGACCCCCAACGGGGTGAAGGTCACGGTGATGCTGGAGGAGTTGCTGGCGCTCGGCCACAAGGGCGCCGAATACGATGCCTGGCTGATCAGGATCGGCAACGGCGACCAGTTCGGCAGCGGCTTTGTCGACATCAACCCAAACTCGAAAATCCCAGCGCTGATGGACCGCTCGGGCCCGGAGCCGATCCGAGTGTTCGAATCCGGCTCGATCCTGTTCTATCTCGCCGAGAAGTTCGGTGCCTTCCTGCCGAAGGACGTCAAGACCCGCACCGAGGCGATGTCATGGCTGTTCTGGCAGATGGGCAGCGCGCCCTATCTCGGCGGCGGCTTCGGCCATTTTTACGCCTACGCCCCGTTCAAGATCGAGTACGCCATCGATCGCTTTGCAATGGAGACCAAGCGCCAGCTCGACGTGCTCGACCGGCGCCTTGCCGACAACGAATATCTCGCCGGCAAGGATTATACGATCGCTGACATGGCGGTGTGGCCCTGGTACGGCGCGCTCGCCAAGGGGCTGGTCTATGGCGCCGGCGAATTCCTGTCGGTGCAGGACTACAAGAACGTGCAGCGCTGGACCGACCAGATCGCGCAGCGCCCCGCCGTGAAGCGCGGCCGCATGGTCAACCGCGTCTCCGGCGATCCCGCCAGCCAGCTCCACGAGCGCCACGACGCCAGCGATTTCGAGACCAAGACGCAGGACAAGATCGAGGTCGTGACGTAGCGCGTAGGGTGGACTGGCTAGTGGGCTGCGCGATGCGCAGTCCGCTGGCGTAATCCACCATTTGTCCATACATTCGGCGGATTACGCTTCGCTAATCCGCCCTAGGATTTCGTCGCCCCCTCGGCCGCCGGAAACACCACGCGGTCATCGGTGCGGCAGTAGCGGTCGGCGAACATGCGGCCGATCGGGTGGTAGCGGTCCATATGCACCCGCATCGTCTCGTCGTCCCAGAGCTCGTCGCGAATGTGGAAGTGGATGCCTTCGCCCATGATCAGCCGGCGATCGTCGTTGACGTCGATCAGCTTCCAGAGCTTGCATTCCATCGCCCAGGGCGTGTCGGCGAGCCGCGGCACCGCGATCTCAGTCGAGGGCGCAAGCTTCAGCCCGAGATAATCAGGCTCGCCGATCTCGGGCGGAAAGTCGCCGCTGCTCGCGTGCATCGCCCGCGCCAGCGGCTCGTCGGCAAGGTTGACCACGAATTCGCCGGTGCGCTGGATGTTGAGGAAGGTGTCCTTGTCCTGTCCGTTTGGCTTGCGATTGGCCGCGAACATGCAGAGCGGCGGATCCTCGCAGAAGGCGTTGAAGAAGCTGAATGGCGCCGCGTTGACCACGCCCGTCGGCCCGAGCGAGGTCACCCAGGCGATCGGTCGCGGCAGGATGAAGGAGGTCAGCACCTTGTAGCGCTCGCGTGGCGTCAGGTCGCTGGCGGCGTAGTCCATGGTAGCTCCGAGGGAGGGGAGAGCTTCGTAGGGTGGGCAAAGCGAAGCGTGCCCACCACCTCTCGCGTTGGCCGTTATGGTGGGCACGGCGCGCGAAGAGCGCGCCTTTGCCCACCCTACGGCATCTCGTCGATCACGCCATGCTCAGCTCGTGCCGTCCCACCACCATCCAGTGCACCTCGTCCGGACCGTCGGCAAAGCGCAGATGGCGGACGTCCTGGTACATCTCGGCGAGCGGGGTCCAGTGCGAGATGCCGGTGGCGCCGTGCATTTGGATCGCCTGGTCGATGATCTTGCAGGCGCGCTCCGGCACCATGGCCTTGACCATGGAGACCCAGACGCGGGCCTCCTTGTTGCCGAGCACGTCCATCGCCTTGGCGGCCTTCAGCACCATCAGCCGCATCGCCTCGATCTCGCAGCGCGCCTGCGCGATGATCTGCATGTTGCCGCCGAGATGGGCGATCTTCTTGCCGAAGGCCTCACGGGTAAGGCCCCGCTGCACCATCAAATCGAGCGCCTTCTCGGCCTTGCCGATGGTACGCATGCAGTGATGGATGCGGCCCGGGCCGAGACGGAGCTGCGAGATCTCGAAGCCGCGGCCTTCGCCGAGCAGCATGTTCTCCTTCGGCACCCGCACATTGTTGAAGCGCATATGCATGTGGCCGCGCGGAGCGTGGTCCTGACCGAACACATACATGGGCCCGAGCACCTCGACGCCGGGCGTGTCGCGCGGCACCAGGATCTGCGACTGCTGCTTGCTCGGCGCGGCATCCGGATTGGTCTTCACCATCACGATCAGGATCTTGCAGCGGGGATCGCCGAGACCCGAGATGTAATATTTCTCGCCGTTGATGACCCATTCGTCGCCGACCAGCTTTGCGGTGGTCGAAATGTTCTTGGCGTCGGAGGAGGCGACGTTCGGCTCGGTCATGACATAGGCCGAGCGGATCTCGCCGTTGAGTAGCGGCTTCAGCCACTTCTCCTTCTGCTCCTTGGTGCCGACGCGCTCCAGCACCTCCATGTTGCCGGTGTCGGGCGCCGAGCAGTTCATGGTCTCGGAGGCCAGCGGGCTCTTGCCGAGCTCGGCCGCGATATAGGCGTAGTCGAGATTCTTCAGGCCCTGGCCGGTCTCGTCGTCGGGCAGGAAGAAGTTCCAGAGGCCTTCCTGCTTGGCCTTGTTCTTGGCCTTCTCCAGGACTTCGAGCTGCTTCGGCGTGAAGCTCCAGCGATCTTCCTTGGCCTCGCCGGCCTTGGCGAACTCGATCGACATCGGCTCGACGGTGTCGCGGATGAATTTCTTGACATGATCGTATAGCGGCCGGACCTGCTCCGACATTCTGAGATCGTTGAGCTCGTCGCCGGGATTGAGGGTGTAATTGGTGGTGCGGGGAATGTAGCTGTGTTTTGTCATTGTTCCTCCCGGGGACGCTGAGATCGTTCTGGCGGCAGAATAGTGCCAGTGCGGGCAAAGTGCGAGCGCGCATTTTTTCGCGCGAAGCCGTGCCATGCGATGGAATATCGCGAAGACGTTTGAAATGTTGTTTGAATGGGGCTGGGAGAACTCCCCCCAGTGTCGTCCCGGACAAGCGCAGCGAAGCGGAGCGCAGATCCGGGACCCATAACCACGGGAAGAAGTTCGACGACGACTCGAAGTTGCCAGCTCGCCCCACAACCACACTCTGTGGTTATGGGTCCCCGCGTTTGCGGGGACGACACCGGGTCCGAGGCTACGTTAGTTCGGCAGCCGATGCATCGCGCAGATCTTGTTGCCGTCGAGATCGCGCAAATATGCGAGATAGAGCTTGCCGCCGGGGCCCTGGCGAATGCCGGGCGGATCCTCGATCGGCTTCCCGCCGGCCGCGACACCCGCCGCGTGCCATTTGTCGACCTGCTCCGGGGAATTGGCGGCGAACCCGATCGTGCCGCCATTCGCGCAGGTCGCCGGTTCGCCGTTGATCGGCTTCGACACCGAAAACACGCCGGTCTTGGTGATGTAGAAGATGCGGTGGCCGTCGACCCTGGCCGGCCGGACCTCGAGCGTGCTCAGCAAATTGTCATAAAACGTCTTGGCTTTGTCGAGATCGTTGGTGCCGATCATGATGTGCGAGAACATTTGCCCATTCCCTTCTGCGCTGACAAAACGAGAAGCCGTAGGGTGGGCAAAGCGCAGCATGCCCACCACGACATTCGAAAAATGCTTATGGTGGGCGCGGCGCAAGGGCGCCTTTGCCCACCCTGCAAGAGATCAAAACGCCGTATAGCCGCCGTCGATCACGAACGTGTCCGCGGTGTGATAGGACGACGCCTTGCTCATCAGGTACACCGCGATGCCGCCGAAATCGGATGCCTCGCCGAAGCGTCGCTGCGGAATCCGCGGCATCACGTTGGCGACGAATTTGTCGTTGGCCATGATGCCTGCGGTCATGTCGCTCTTGATCCAGCCGGGCAGGATCGCGTTCGCGGTGACGCCGTGCCGCGCCAGCTCGACGCCGAGCGCGCGCACCAGCGCGTTGATCGCGGCCTTGGTCGCGGCATAATGCTCGTTGCGCGCGGTGCCGAAGATCGAGGCGAGGCTCGAGGTCGCAACCAGCCGGCCGAAGGGATCACCGGCATTGGCGCGCTCGGTCATGTGCTTGGCCGCGGCCTGGAAGGCGTGGAACACGCCGTCGAGATTGGTCGCGAACATCGTGCGCCATTCTTCCTCGGTGCGCTCGATGAACGAGCGCCGGCCGCCGCCGCCGATACCGGCGTTGGCGAAGCAGCCGTCGACCCGACCAAACATGTCGAGCGTCGCCTTCATCGCGGCATTGACCGAGGCCGGATCGGTGACGTCGCAGACGCGAGTGTCGACCTTGCCTGATAGCCCGGCCATGCTCGCGGCAGCAGCCTTGTTCTTGTCGGGATTGCGACCCCAGATCGAGACGTTGCAGCCCTGGCCGGCCAGCGCCTGCGCAATGCCGAGGCCAATGCCGCCATTGCCGCCGGTGATCACGGCGACGCGGCCGGTGAGGTCGAAAATGTTCATGGGGCGTTTCCTGTTCTTGGCAAGGCTTCTTCACACGCGGCCCATCAGCCGCTGCGCGCAAGATTGCTTGCTATGCTCTGATCACCATGGACAAGCCCGCGCCAAAAATCAAATATGCGCCCCGGTAAAACGAAATTCCGGTCTGCGAAACTGACTTAAGGCCGCAACTGACGAGGACACCATGCAGTTCAAACACGTCACGCTCGATTTCGATGGCTCAGTCGCAATTCTCAGGCTCGACCATCAGGAGGTGATGAACGCGGTCTCCGTGGACATGCTGGGCGGCCTCGCTGAGGCGCTCGATACGATCGAGGAGAAGAAGGACGAGGTGCGCTGCGTGGTGCTGACCGGCGCGGGCCGGGCCTTCTGCACGGGCGCGAATCTGCAAGGGCGCAACAACCAGTCGAAGAAGACCAAGGCCGGGTTGACGCTGGAGACCGGCTTTCATCCTTTCCTGCGCCGTATCCGCAATCTGCACTGCCCGATCGTCACGGCGGTCAACGGCCCGGCGGCCGGCGCCGGCATGAGCTTCGCGCTGCTCGGCGACATGATTTTGTGCGCGCGCTCCTCCTACTTCCTTCAGGCCTTCAGGCGTATCGGCCTCGTGCCGGATTGCGGCTCGACCTGGCTGTTGCCGCGCCTCGTCGGCCGAGCGCGTTCGATCGAATTGTCGTTGATGGGTGAGCGGCTGCCGGCCGAGAAGGCGCTGGAATGGGGCCTCGTCAACCGCGTCTATGACGACGGCGTGCTGATGGAGGAGGCGATGAAGCTCGCGCGCGACCTCGCCAGCGGCCCGACGGTCGCGCTGTCCCTGATCCGCAAGCTCTATTGGGACAGCCCCGAGAATTCCTTCGAGGATCAGCTCAACCACGAATTCCAGTGCCAGCTCCGCGCCGGCGACACCCAGGATTTCCGCGAGGGCGTCGGCGCGTTCCTGGAAAAGCGCCCCGCGCAGTTCAAAGGCAAATGATCGAGGCCGAGCTTTCACGCAGCGTCCAGCGCTGGTGCAAGGGCGCGACCGGCGTCACCGGCGCGGCCAAATTGTCGGGCGGCGCCAGTCAGGAAACCTGGCGTTTCGACATTACCCATCCCGATGGGCCTATCGGCGCGATCCTGCGGCGCTCGCCGAAGGGCTATGGCGCGGCGCCGACGCGCGCGGCCGGCCTTGCCGCCGAGGCGCAGCTGATGCAACTCGCCTTCGAGGCCGGCCTGCCATCGCCGCGCGTGATGCACGTGCTCGTGCCGGAGGACGACCTCGGCACCGGCTTCATCATGCAAAGGGTCGAGGGTGAGACCATCGCGCGCAAGATTCTTCGCGATGACGAATATGCGGCGGCGCGGCCGCATCTCGCGCGCCAGATCGGCGGCATTCTCGCTGGCCTGCATCGACTGCCAAAGGACAAGCTGCCCGAGTTGCGCAGCCGCGGCGCGAGCCAGGAGATCTCCGAGTTCGAACGCGACTATCGCAGCCTGAACTGGCCCAAGCCCGTGTTCGAGCTGGCGCTACGCTGGCTGCGTGATCACGATCCCGGCCCGTCGGCCGAGACGACCCTGGTGCACGGCGATTTCCGCAACGGCAATCTCATCATCGGTGCCGACGGTGTGCGGGCCGTGCTGGACTGGGAGCTCGCCCATCTCGGCGATCCCATGGAGGATCTCGGCTGGGTCTGTGTGAATTCATGGCGTTTCGGCGAGATCGACAAGCCCGTCGGCGGTTTTGGCACACGCGAGGAATTGTTCGCGGGCTATGAAGCTGCCGGCCGCAAGGTCGACCCCGCGCGCGTCGAATTCTGGGAAGTGATGGGGACGCTGCGCTGGGGCATCATGTGCGGCGGCATGATGCAGCGGTTCCGCGAGGGACCCGACCATTCCATGGAGCGCGCCATGATCGGCCGCCGCGCCAGCGAAACCGAGATCGATCTGTTGCGGCTGCTGGCGCCGCGCGGGAGCTGATACATGCAGGACGAGCCGACCCCGATCGAGCTGACCAAATCGGTCGCCGATTTCCTCCGCAACGACATCACGCCGCTGATCTCCGGCCACCAGGCCTTCAAGCTGCGCGTTGCCATCAACATCCTCGACCTCGTGACGCGGCAGCTGACGCGGGAGGAGGGGAGCGATGCTGCGGAAGTCGAGCGGTTGCGTGCGCTGCTCGGCGAGGACGGATCGGTCAAGGAGCTGAACCGCGCACTCGCCGAGCGCATCGCCAAAGGCGAGGTCGATCTCGCAACCCCAGGCCTCGCCGAGCATTTGTGGGCGACCACGATGGACAAGCTCGCCGTCGATCAGCCGAACTACGCGTCATACAGGCGCGAGCTGGGGCGGGGCGGGTAGGGAGGTTGTGCCTCGTCTTCACTGTCATCGCCCGCGAAAGCGGGCGATCCAGTATTCCAGAGACGACTGTGAGATGCAGAGAAGCTGCGGCGCATTGGATGCCCCGGTCGAGCCGGGGCACGACACCGATAATGTGGAGAGCGCTCGTCGTCGAGACGCGACAGACTCACTTCCCCACCCATTTCGGCGGCCGCTTCTCCGAGAACGCCTTCGGGCCCTCGATGTAATCCTGCGAGGCCGCCATCGCCTGCACGGCCGGATAATCGCGCTGCTCCGCGATCGCCTGTTCCAGCGACACGCCGAGCCCTCGCTGGATCGCCTGCTTGGACGCCCTGATCGACATCGGCGAGTTCTTGCTGATCATCTCCGCCCAGCGCAGCGCCGCGGCGAGCGCCTCGCCTTGCGGCACCACCTCGTTGACGAAGCCGAGCTCAAAGCCTTCCTTGGCGCTGACATGGCGCGCGGTGAGGATCATGCCCATGGCGCGCTTGAGGCCGATCTGTCGCGGCAGGCGGTGCAGGCCGCCGGCGAGCGCGGCAAGGCCCACGCGAGGCTCGGGCAGGGCGAAGGTCGCATTCTCCGAGGCGATGATGAGATCGCAGGCCAGTGCGATCTCGAAGCCGCCGCCCATGGCGACGCCGTTCACCGCGGCGATGATCGGCTTGTCGCAGTCGAAGCGCGCGGTGAGGCCGGCAAAGCCGCCCTTGTCCCAGCCGCGCTTGCCTCCGGCCGCCTGCCACTTCAGATCGTTGCCAGCGCAGAACGCCTTGTCGCCGCTGCCTGTGACGATCGCGATCCATTGCTCGGGATCTCCGGAAAAATTGTCAAACACCTTCTGCAGTTCGAAATGCGCATCGGTGTGCAGCGCGTTGTAGACCTCGGGCCGTGACAGCGTCACGATCGTGATCGGCCCCTTGCGTTCCACCTTGGAAAATTTCAGCTCCATCGCGCGCTCCCGCATTTTCTTCTGAAGGAATATCAGCGTCATACTAGCGCGCGTCGGCACTGGCGCACCATCGAATTGCGCCGGTGCGCCTTGCGCCTTCGTCACGCCTCGCCTTGCTTGACTTGGCCGCGCTCTTCTCACCTTAATCGTGCGAAGCAAAAGTGCGCCTAGCGCCTTAACGCAAAACGATAAAATCAATCCGGGAGAGAACCTATGGATTTCTCATTGCCTGCCGATCTCGTCGCCTATCTCGGAGAGCTCGATCGTTTCATCGCACGCCAGATCAAGCCGCTGGAAGAGGCCGGCGACAACAACCGCTTCTTCGACCACCGCCGCGAATGGGCGCGCACCGATTTCGAAAATGGCGGCCTGCCGCGGCACGAGTGGGAAGCGCTGCTGCGCAAGGCCAAGGATCTTGCGGACGCCGCCGGACATCTGCGCTTTCCGGTACCGAAGCAATATGGCGGCAAGGACGGCTCCAATCTCTGGATGGCTGTGATCCGCGAACATTTTGCTGCGAAGGGCCTCGGCCTGCACAACGATCTCCAGAATGAGCATTCGATCGTCGGCAATTTCCCCGTCGTCACCATGCTCGATCGTTATGGCCGCGACGACCAGAAGGCGATGATCGACGGCTCGATCAAGGGCAAGTACCGCATCACCTTCGGCTTGACCGAGCCGCATCACGGCTCGGATGCGACCCACATGGAGACGCGCGCGGTGCCGGCCGCGCGCGACAACGTCAAGGGCTGGATCATCAACGGCGAGAAGATGTGGACCACCGGCATGCACGTCGCCACGCATTGCGCGCTGTTCGCGCGCACCAGCGGCAATGACGGCGACGCCCGCGGCATCACCTGCTTCCTGGTGCCGGCCAAGAGCCATGGTGTCAAGGTCGAGGAATACATGTGGACCTTCAACATGCCGACCGATCATCCGCGCGTCAGCTTCACCGACGTGTTCGTGCCGGAGGATGCATTGTTCGGCGAAGTCGGACGTGGCCTGTCGCTCGCGCAGTGCTTCGTGCATCAGAACCGCATCCGCCAGGCGGCCAGCTCGCTCGGCGCCGCGGTCTATTGCATCAACGAGAGCGTCAAATACGCGCGCGAGCGAAAGCCGTTCGGCAAGGCGCTCGCCGAGAACCAGGCGATCCAGTTCCCGCTGGTCGAGCTCGCGACGCAGGCCGAGATGCTGCGCCTTCTGATCCGCAAGACCGCCTGGGAGATGGACCAGCTCACCGAAGAGCAGATCGAGCGCACGCTCTCGGACCGCGTCTCGATGTGCAATTACTGGGCAAACCGCCTCTGCTGCGAATCCGCCGACCGCGCCATGCAGGTTCATGGCGGCCTGGGCTATTCACGCCACAAGCCGTTCGAGCACATCTACCGCCACCATCGCCGCTATCGCATTACGGAGGGCAGCGAGGAGATCCAGATGCGGAAGGTGGCGGGGTTCCTGTTCGGCTATATGGGGCCGGGGAAGCATTAACTGTTGTTGCGCGTTATCTCTCCCTGAGTCGTCCCCGCGAACGCGGGGACCCATAACCCCAGGGAGGAGTTCGGGGCGAGCCGGTCACTCCGAATCTTCGCATAACCGCTCCCTGTGGTTATGGGTCCCGGGTTTGCGCTGCGCGCGCCCCGGGACGACAGCGTTGATCAATTCACCCGCCGATCCTTGCCGGCCCAATGCGGCTCCCGCAATTGCCGCCGCAGGATCTTGCCGCTCGGATTGCGCGGCAGCGCCGGCAGGAACTCCACGCTCTTCGGCGTCTTGTAGCCGGCGATGCGCGTGCGGGTGAAGTTGATGATGTCGGTGGCGGTCGCTTCCTTGCCGGGCTTCATCACCACGACGGCCTTCACCGCCTCGCCCCATTTGTCATCGGGCACGCCGATCACGGCGGCTTCCGCGACATCGGGATGATCGCACAACGCGCTCTCGACCTCGGCGGGGTAGATGTTCTCGCCGCCGGAGATGATCATGTCCTTGATGCGGTCGTGGATGTAGAGGTAGCCGTCCTCGTCCATGTAACCGGCATCGCCGGTACGCAGCCAGCCGTCGCCGCGCAATGTCGAAGCGCTCGCCTCCGGCAGATTCCAGTAGCCGGCCATGTTGGAGCCCGAGCGTGTCGCGATCTCGCCGACCTGCCGCGGCGGCAGTGGCTTGCCATCGACGTCCAAAATCGCGATCTCGACGCCCGGCAGCGCCTTGCCGGCCGAGCGCATCCGCTCCAACCCCTCGACGTGATCCTCCGGCGGCAGCGCGACGATGGTGCCGGTGGTCTCGGTCATGCCGTACAGCTGCACGAAGCCGCACTTGAAGACCTCGATGCATTCCTTCAGCAGCGCCGCCGGTATGGGCGAGGCGCCATACAGCATGTATTTCAGCCGCGAGAAATCGACCGTCTTCGCGCGCGGCTGCCGCACCACGAATTGCATCGCGGCCGGCACCATGAACAGTTTCGTGATGCCCGACTGCTCGAAGAGGTCCAAGACCTTGGTCGGGTCGAATTCGCGCGCGATCACGCCGCGGGCACCGTGATAGAGGCCCATCACGCCCCAGCCCGAGCCGCCGATGTGGAACACCGGCATCGCGACCAGCGATACGTCGTCGGTCGACCACCGGTTCCACTCCGGCTTGTCCTCGGAATTGCCTGACTGCACCAGGTTGAGGAAGTTGGCGTGGCTCAGCATCGCGCCCTTCGGCTTGCCCGTGGTGCCGGACGTGTAGAGCTGGATTGCGATGTCCTTGGCATCGATCGGCACCCTGGGATCATCGCCGCTCTGCGCGTCGCGCAAGGCCGTAAATTCCTGCCATTCCGGCGCACCGCCCTCGGTGGTGATGATGCTGCGTACGCCCGGCAGCTGGTCCTTGATCTGGCGGATGAGGGTGATGAACTCGGGTCCTACGAACAGCACGGGCGCCTTGCAATCTTCGACGATGAAGGCGACCTCGGGCCCGGCGAGCCGCCAATTCACTGGCGCGGTCACCACGCCGGCCTTCATCGCGCCCATCAGCAGCTCGAAATAGAGATCGCTGTTCTTGCCGAGATAGGCGATGCGATCGCCGTGTCTGACGCCCATCGCAAGAAGCGCGTTGGCGACCTTATTGGTCTTGACGTCGAATTCGGCAAAGCTGGTGAGGCGGCCCTCGAACTCGTAGGCGACGGCATTGCCGCGGCTCCTGGCGCGCTCGCGCACCATGTCGGCGAGGTTGGCCAGTTTCTGAGTGGACATGTTTCTCCCGTGGCGTCTTGTTTTTATGCCGCGGAGTTTGGCGTCATCCGCCAGTGAAGACAAGATGGGAGCCCCGCCGTCGTCCCGGACAAACGCGCCATAAGCGCGCGCCGATCCGGGACCCATAACCACAGGGAGCAGTTTTGCGAAGATTCGTGGTTACCAGGCCACGCCACGACTTCTCCCTGTGGTTATGGGTCCCCGCCTTCGCGGGGACGACAGTTGAGAGCGGGGTGAAAGCGTTAGCTCCTTACACTTCTCCCCCTCGCGTCACCCCCGCTTCGCGCGGTCCTTCTCGTTCTGCGCCATGATGCTCTCGCGCGCGGTCTTCCAGTCGTCATCGCTCCAATCGCGGAGCTGGTAGAAATTGCCGCCCATCGCGAGGGCCTGCGCGCCGTCCATGGCGATGGTCTCGCCGTTGATCCAGTCGCAGCCGCCGGAGATCAGGAACACCGCGAGGTTCTGCAATTCCTCCATGGTGCCGACGCGGCCCATCGGGTTCATCGCCTTGGTGCGCGCGCCGGCCTCGTCGCCGGGCTTGATGCGCTTGCTCATGCCCTCGGTCGGAATTTCGCCGGGCGCGATGGTGTTGAGGCGGATGCCGTAGCGGCCCCATTCGGCCGCGAGCGACATCGTCATGGCGTGGATCGCCGACTTGCTCATCGCCGACGGCACGACGTAAGGCGAGCCGTTGCGCACCCAGGTCGTGGTGATCGAGACGACGTTGCCGGGTTGCTTGTCCGCGATCCAGCGCTTGCCGACCGCATGGGTCACGTAGAACGTGCCGTGCATGACGATGTTGGCGACCGCATCGAAGCCGCGCGGCGACAGCTCCTCGGTGCGCGAGATGAAATTCCCGGCGGCGTTGTTGATGAGGTCGGTGAGACCGCCGTCGCGAAAGATGTTCTCCACCATCTCGTCGACCGCGAGCGCGTTACGGATGTCGACGCCGTGGCTGGTGACGCGGCCGCCATAGAGATTCATCAGCTCGGTCGCGGTCTCATCGCACACGATCTTGCGGCGGCCGCAGATGTGCACCTCGGCGCCGAGCTCGAGGAAGCGCGCCGCCATCGACTTGCCGAGACCGGTGCCGCCGCCGGTCACGAGAATGCGCCGGCCGGCCAGAAGATTTTCTTTGAACATGGTGGTTTCCCCCGTAGGGATTGTCAGTTAATTGGTCGATTGACTAAATCTGGCCGCCGGCGTCCTGTAAAGCGGCAACCGGTCAGGAACAGGGGAGAATTCGTCCATGGAAGAGCGCGTCTCGATCTCGATCTCGGAAGGCGTCGCCGACGTGCGCCTGGTGCGCGCCGACAAGATGAACGCGCTGGATCAGGCCATGTTCGAGGCGCTGGTCGCCGCCACCGAGCGGCTTTCGAAGGAGAAAGGCTTGCGCGCCGTTGTGTTGTCAGGAGAGGGCCGCGCCTTCTGCGCCGGGCTCGACATGGGACGTTTTGCCGCCATGAAGGAGAAGGGCGGCAACGGAATTCCGGGTGGCGAAAATCGCGATCTCACCAAGCGCACGCACGGCCAGGCGAACTTTGCGCAACAGGCGGTATGGGGCTGGCGCCAGCTTCCTGTGCCGGTGATCGCGGCCGTGCACGGCGTCGCCTTCGGCGGCGGCTTCCAGCTCTCGCTCGGCGCCGACATGCGGTTTCTCTCGGCGGACGCGCGGATGTCGATCATGGAGATCAAATGGGGCCTCGTCCCTGATATGGCGGGCACGCCGATCCTGGCGAGCCTCGTGCGCGACGACATCCTGCGCGATCTCACCTACACCGGCCGCATCTTCTCGGCGCAGGAGGCGATGACTTATGGTCTGGCCACCCGCATCTGCGACGACCCGCGCGCGGCTGCGCTGGACGTCGCGCGCGAGATCGCGGGAAAAAGCCCCGATGCGATCCGCGCCGCCAAGCGGATGCTGAACAATCTCTCGGTCGATCCGGGTCCAGCGCTGCTCGCCGAGTCGGTCGAGCAGCAGAAGCTGATCGGCAGCGCCAACCAGACCGAAGCGGTGCGCGCCAATCTGGAGAAGCGCGCGCCGAAGTTTGCGGATTGATTGTCGTTCCGGGGCGGTCCGCGGGACCGAACCCGGAACCTCGAGATTCCGGGTCTGGTCCTTCGGACCATCCCGGAACGACGATCACAACAACAAAGAAAAACAAAAATGAGCGAAACGTCTGACTTCCTCGGCATCGTCTCCGGCAACCGTCGCCGCACCCACACCGAAGTCGCAGCCCGCGCCGATCGCATCGCTTCCGGCCTCGCCAAGCTCGGCGTCAAGCCAGGCGATTGCGTCTGCATGCTGATGCGCAACGACATCGCCTTCCTGGAAGCCGCCTATGCCGCGATGCGGCTGGGTGCCTATGGCGTGCCGATCAACTGGCACTTCAAGCCGGAGGAGATCAACTACATCCTTGGCGACACCGGCACGTCGGTGCTGATCGGACATGCCGACATGCTGCACGCGCTGCGCGATGCGATCCCGAAGGGCGTCACCGTGCTCAGCGTGCCGACGCCGCCGGAGATCCTGTCCAATTACAAGATCGATCCGGATCATCTGACGACGCCGGACTTTGCGATCGACTTTGAACTGTGGCTCGCACGATTTCAGCCCTATGAAGGTCCGGTCGTGCCGCAGCCGATGAACATGATCTACACCTCTGGCACCACGGGCCATCCCAAGGGCGTGCGGCGCAACGCGCCGACGCCGGAGCAGCAGGCTGCCGGCGAGCGCATGCGCGCGATGATCTACGGCCTCAAGCCCGGCGCCCGCGCATTGCTGCCGGGCCCGCTCTATCACTCCGCGCCGAACTCGTTCGGCATCCGCGCCGGCAAGCTCGGCGGCGCATTGGTGCTAATGCCGCGGTTCGAGGCGGAAGAATTTCTGCAAGCGATCGAGCGCTACAAAATCGACACCATCTTCATGGTGCCGACCATGTTCATCCGCCTGATGAAGCTGCCGGAGAAGGTGCGCAGGAGGTACGACGTTTCCTCGCTGCGCCACGTCATCCACGCCGCCGCGCCGTGTCCGGCCGACGTCAAACGCGCCATGATCGAATGGTGGGGGCCGGTGATCTACGAATTCTACGGCTCGACCGAGTCCAGCGCCGTCACCTTCGCGACATCCGAAGACGCGCTGAAGAAGCCCGGCACGGTGGGAAAAATCTCGCCCGGCGCCGAGCTGCGCTTCCTCGGCGAGGACGGCCGTGTGCTGGGTGTGGGCGAGATCGGCGAGATCTATTCCCGCATGGCCGAGCTGGCCGATTTCACCTACCACAACAAGCCGGAGAAGCGCGCCGAGATCGACCGCGACGGCTTCATCACCTCCGGCGATGTCGGCTATATCGACGCGGACGGCTACGTCTTCATCTGCGATCGCAAGCGCGACATGGTGATATCAGGCGGCGTCAACATCTACCCGGCCGAGATCGAATCCGTGCTGCATGCCGTGCCCGGCGTGCATGATTGCGCGGTGTTCGGCATCCCCGACGCCGAATTCGGCGAGGCGCTGATGGCTGTGGTCGAGCCGCAAGCCGGCGTCACGCTCGATGAAGCCGACGTCCGCGCCGCGCTGAAGGCGCATCTGGCCGACTACAAGGTGCCCAAGCACATCGAGATCCGCATCGGCCTACCGCGCGAAGATTCCGGCAAGATCTTCAAGCGCCGCCTGCGCGATCCCTATTGGGAGCAGGCGGGGCGAAAAATTTGAGGGCTACCTTGCCGTCTTAGCAGAGACAGATTTCGATCCTATATAGGCGGGACCATTGAACCCTCGGATCATCCCATGGCCCCCGTTTCCATTCTCCTCAACATCCTCTGGATCCTCATCGGCGGCGCCTGGATGGCGTTCGGTTGGCTGATCGCCGCGGTCATCATGGCGATCACCATCTTTGGCCTGCCCTGGGCGCGGGCGGCCTTCAACATCGCCGTCTACACGCTGCTGCCGTTCGGCTCGCGGGCGGTCAGCCGCTACGAGGTGACCGGTGTTGAGGACATCGGCACCGGCCCGCTCGGGGTGATCGGCAACATCATCTGGTTCGTGCTGGCCGGCTGGTGGCTGGCGCTCGGACACCTTGTGACCGCACTGGTGCTCGCGATCACCATCATCGGCATTCCCTTCGCCTGGGCCCATCTCAAGCTCGCAGGGATCGCGCTCTGGCCGATCGGCAAGGTGATCGTGCCGGCCTAGGGCATGGACCCATCTACGTCGGCGGCCGGCGGCGGAGCCGGAAATCGCTCAGCCCGTGGGCCGAGAAAGGAAGCTGGGCTGACGCATTGATCCCTCTCAATGCCACGCCGGGCTTACGAGCCATGATTTAGCGTGATTGAGGACGGTCAGAGCGGCCGCGGAATGCCCCATAAGCAAGGAAGTCCGCTGATGGGAGAGCTGCGCAATCGGGTTGTTCAGGTCAGGTGCTTCGGCGATCCTGACGTCTTGGAGGTGGTCGCCGCTCCTCTTCCGACGGCTGGCCGCGGCGAGGTAAGAGTTCGCGTGCTTGCGTCGAGCATCGTGTACACCGATGTGGTGATCCGGCGGCACCTTTATCCGCAAACGATCACTCTCAAGCCGCCTTTTGTGCTGGGCTACGACGTCGTCGGGGAAATCGATCAGCTGGGACCGAACGTGGCGGACTTCAAGCCCGGCGACCGAGTGGCTGACATGACCGTGGTGGGCTCGAATGCCACCTACCGCACCCTCCGGGCCGAGAACGCGACCCGCGTGCCGCCAGGCGTGGATGCGGCCGAGGCGGCCGCCTTGATCCTCAGCTGGACGACCGCCTACCAACTCCTGCACCGCGCGGCCCACGTGAAGCCGGGGCAGCGCGTGCTCGTGCATGGTGCGGCTGGCGCGGTCGGCCAGGCGCTGCTCACGCTCGGCAGGATGGCGGGGCTTGAGCTGTGGGGCACGGCGCGTGGCGATCACGCGGCGTTGGTGCGCAAACTGGGCGGCACGCCGATCGATTACCAGCGCGAGGACTTCACGAAGATCGTGCCAGGTGGGTTCGATGTCGTGTTCGACGGAATCGGAGAGGACGGCTGTCGCCGCTCGTTGGCGGCACTCAAGCGGGGCGGCCTGCTCTGTGCCTACGGCTACACGGCGGGCGTACAGGCGCGCCGTAACCTGTTCAGCATCTTGACGTGGACGGCGCGCCTGTATGTGTTGGGGTGGTTGCCCGGCGGCAAGCGGGTCTACTTCTACTCGATCAATTTGATGCGGGCGCGACACCCGGCCTGGTTCCGGGAGGATCTGGCGCGGCTCTTCGAACTGTTGGCGGCTCGCGCCATTCGGCCACGCGTTGCCGAGCGAATCTCTTTCGCTGAAGTTGCTGAGGCGCACCGGCGCCTGGAAGCGGGCGGCCTGGAAGGAAAGATCGTGCTGTGCCCGGATCTTCCGTCGCGAGATCAACGAGAACGCGGGCTCACGGCGTAGATGTCGGAACCTGCTAAGGCGTCAGATCTATTCGATCTTGCCGCGGTCCGCGGCTGGTTCGACCCTTGAAAAAGCAGGATGCCGTTCCCGATAAGGCGGGGACCGCTCCCTTGATCTAGCGCAAGCAATTGAGACCGCTTTCGAGATAGCATTTGACGATTTACTTCAATGGTTCATTGGAGGCCCGCAATGATCATTGAGCGTCTATCTCGCGAACACCGCAACATTGAGACGTTGCTCGCTGTGCTTGAGCGTGAGCTTGAGATTTTCGATCGCGGGGACCACCCCGACTACGAGGTCATCCGCGCGATTGTCAGCTACTTCGAGCTCTATCCGGAGCTGTATCATCATCCCCAAGAAGAATTGGTCTTTGCCAAGCTAAAGCTTCGAGATCCAGCTGCGGCGGCAAGGGTCGGCGATCTGACGCTTGAGCACCAAAAAGGGGCGCAGCGTTTGCGCCGCGTCGTTCAGGCGATCGACGCCGTTCTGGCGGATCGGGAGATTCTTCGGCAAGATGTGGAGAACATCATTCACGATTTCATAGAGAGCGAGCGGCGTCACATCATGATCGAAGACCGCGACTTCTTCCCCGCCGCCCTCAAGGTTTTAACGCCTTCGGATTGGACTGAGATCGCTTCTGCCTCAACAAGTCATGAGGATCCGCTGTTTAGCGATGCTGCCGAAGAAATCTTCGACGCATTACGAGCGCGCATCGTGCAGATGGAGAAAGAGTCCGAAGTCGAACGGCATTAGAAGCGCGTTCGAGGCTGGCAGCTTGACCGCGACCCTTGCTGCCACTCCAGTTGGACAAGCCTGCTGCCTATGTTGCCGGACGGTGGCTGCTACAATTTGTCATCCGGTGCCCATTCAAGCGTTCCGTTCGTGACCCGAAGCGACGATCGATGTCGGCCGCCGGCGGCAGGGCTGTTGTCCGTCCGCCGGTTTAAAACCGCGCTCGTGCACTGACGCGGACCGTTCGGCCCTGGTCTGGCGAAATGTTGTTGTTGCCGTCGGCTGTCGCCCAATAGCTCTTGTTGAAGCTGTTCTCGACATTGAGCTGTGCGAACAGGGCGGCCGAATGACTGCAGGCATCAACGGCGCCGAGACTTGGCGTGATGGTCGATGAAAGCGCGCAGTTTCGGCAAGATCTGGCGCTTGCTCGGATAATAGAGAAAAAGGCCCGGCGTTGTCGTGGCAAAGCGTGTCAACACCGCCTGCAATCGACCCTCCGAGATATGAGCCTTAACAGGTGGGCCTGGCACCTGCGCGAGTCCCAAACCCTCCACTGCCGCTTCGATCAGTGTCGGATAATCGTGTGCGACGAGCGGACCCGAGACGACTGCCTCAATAGTCCTGTTGCCATCGAGAAACGACCACGGCACGACTGATCCGTTCGGCCGGCGCAGACGCAGGCAGGCATGGCCCCGTAAGTCATCGACAAGCTTCGGTCGTGTCCGCGTGCGCAGATAGTCGGGGCTCCCGACAACGACGAACGGAAAGGGCTGAGAGAGCCTGACCACAATCATGTCGGCATCGATGAACTGACCCATCCGGATGCCGGCGTCAAATCCTCCGGCGGCGAGATCAACTCGCTCCTCGCTTGCGGCGATCTCCACTTCGATCCCGGGATAAGCCTTGCAGAATGAGAGGATGACCGGCTGCAGGATCAGCGGAACGACCGCTCTGGGAACGGCGAGCCGCAAAAGCCCGACGGGACGTTGCCCGAGTTCACGCACGGCAGCCCCGGCCGCGACGAGCTCTTCAAAAGCTGGTCTGGCGCGGGACAGGAATTGCTCGCCGGCTTGCGTGAGGCCGACACTGCGCGTTGTGCGAACGAAAAGGACAACGCCCATGCGCGCCTCGAGCGCGCGCACCGCCTGGCTCATCGCCGATGGGGTGATGCCCAGCTCAGCGGCCGCCTTTCGAAAGCTGCGGTGCCGGGCAACGCTGAGGAATGCCTCCACACCATCGATCGCGCCCTGCTTCATTGTGAAGTTCTGCTTCATGGCTTGTCCACTTTATAGCGGATAGTGCAGCGAGCAAAGCTTTCTTAAGTTCAGTTGCAGAACGAGATGCACTGGCGGGTGACTTCGATGCCTGACGCCAGAGTCGGAGCTTGAGAACGATGACGCCAGTCCGGAACGCCGCCCTCACCATCACCTTCATTCTCATAGGAGCCCTTGCCATGACTGAAGCATCCATTGCCCAAACACAAAACGTATCGCCCGTAACAACTGGAGTGATGGTTATCCTGACGGCGAAGGGCAACGTCACACGCGAACAGGTCATGGCGGTGATGCCGGCTGAAGTCCGACAGACCGTGCAGCTCTACGTCGGTGGGAAAATCCGTGAATGGTTCTCGCGTGCCGATGGCCGCGGTGCCGTCTTCCTGCTCGACACCAGAGATGTCGCGGAAGCGCACGCGATCATGGACGATCTGCCGCTGGCCCGGCAAGGCCTCGTCGATCACGAGTACATCGCAGTCGGTCCGTTGCTGCCCCTTCGGTTGCTTCTGGCCGGTCCGGAACGCCCGCAATAGCGAGGAGGCAGAGAATGCCCGCCATCAATCTGCCATTTGTCCTGAGCGTCGTCGGCGCCTTCCTGACAAGTTCAGCGGTCGGTTACATCTATGTCTGGCCGTGGCTGCGTAGCTTGCCGCGAGTCGAGGCTTTGCGATCGCTCGCGGCTTTTCATGCGTTCAGATTCTTTGGAATGAATTTCCTGGTGACTGGATTTGTGTCGCCGGAATTGAACCCGGACTTCGCCAGTCAGGTCGGATGGGGCGATCTCATTGCCGCGGCTTTGGCCCTTTTCTCGATGGCGGCACTTTCCCGGGGATGGTCAATCGCCATTCCAGCCGTCTGGGTCTTCAATATCTGGGGCACGCTCGATCTTCTGAACGCATACTATATGGGAGCAACACAGCTCAAAGATCCCGGTCTGATGGGCGCAGGGATCTACGTCCCCGCGCTTTACGTCCCGTTGCTACTTGTCAGTCACGTTCTGATCTTTCTGCTTCTGTTTAAGGTCGGACCAGCGGAAGACCACTCAGCGACTCCCGCGCCGGCTCGCACCTAAGTCTCTTCGTATCCAGCCGGCGCCCGGCCTTCCCCGCGCCCTTTGTTTCGAGAGAGGGGCGAAACGGACAGCAAAACTCGGGCGGAAGACGCCGCGAGAAGGCGAAGACATGTCTATACGGATGGACGAGAATTTCTCCTGCCCCGGACGCAGCGCAACACTCCTTCAGCGATGCGCTGCAGAGCCGGGGCCCATGTTGCGGCGACGTGGTATGTGGCTTTCTGGGTCCCGGCTCTGCGCCGCAACGCTTTAGGGCGTTGCGGCGCGTCCGGGACACAAGCGGCCGCCGTGTGCACCGCTCCCAACTTCATCTTGCGCTGCGGCAGAAAAATATCGCACACTCGGTTGCCGGGCATCCAAGCGAGCTCGAACCAAGGAGCGAGCCATGTCCCTCCAGACCGTACCATCCGACAGCGCTGAGCAACGCGCCAACCGCCCTGAGGACGTCCAGGCCACGGAAGCGGAGGCGCGGCTGCGGGACGACATCCGCCTGCTCGGGCGTATTCTCGGCGACACCGTGCGCGATCAGGAGGGCGCCGACGTGTTCGACCTGGTCGAGCGCATCCGGCAGACCTCGATCCGGTTCCACCGCGACGAGGACCGGCTCGCCCGCCGCGAGCTCGAGCAGATCCTCGACAGCATGTCGACCTCCGAGACGGTGCGGATCGTCCGCGCCTTCAGCTATTTCTCTCATCTCGCCAACATCGCCGAGGACCAGAACAACATTCGCCAGATGCGCGCCCGCAGCGCGGGCAAGACCGGCGGCTCGGGCGTGCTGGCGGAAACGCTCGCCCACGCCAAGGCAGCGGGCATCGGCCCCGACGCGCTGCGCAGCTTCTTCAGGACGGCGCTAGTGAGCCCGGTCCTGACCGCGCATCCGACCGAGGTGCGCCGCAAGAGCACCATGGACCGCGAAATGGAGGTCGCGCACCTGCTCGACCGCCGCGAGCGCGTCGCGCTCACCGCCGAGGAGGCTGATGCCAGCGACGAGCAGCTTCGCCGCGAGGTGCTGACGCTGTGGCAGACCAATCTCTTGCGCCGGACCAAGCTCACCGTGCTCGACGAGGTCGCCAACGGCCTGTCGTTCTACGATTACACCTTCCTGCGCGAGGTGCCGCGCCTCGTCAACGCGCTGGAAGACCGGCTGGAGGAGGGCGGCGAGCAGGCGGCCGGCGACCTCGCTTCATTCCTGCGCATGGGCAGCTGGATCGGGGGCGACCGCGACGGCAATCCCTTCGTCACCGCCGACGTGATGCGCGGCACGCTGCGGCTGCAGTCGAGCCGGGTGATGCAGTTCTATCTGGAAGAGCTGCACGTGCTCGGCTCGGAATTGTCGATCGCGGCGCATCTCGCCGACGTCTCCGAGGAGCTGCGCAACCTGGCGGAACGCTCGCCGGACACCTCGCCGCACCGAAGCGGCGAGCCCTATCGTCTGGCCGTCTCCGGCATCTATGCGCGCCTGACCGCGACGGCCGAAAAGCTCGAGGTCGAGATCACGCGCCGGCCGGTCGGCAAGGGTGCGCCTTATGCGAGCGTGAAGGAGCTGCAGGCCGATCTCGACGTGCTGCACCGCTCGCTGATCTCCAACAACGCCCGAGTCATCGCCCGCGGCCGGCTGCGGCTGCTCCGGCGCGCGGTGGACTGTTTCGGCTTTCACCTCGCCCGGCTCGACATCCGCCAGAACTCCGCGGTGCACGAACGCACCATCGCCGAGCTGATGGATGCCGCCAACCCCGGCATGTCCTATCTCGCGCTCGGCGAGGAGGCCCGCATCTCGCTGCTGACGAACGAGCTGCGCTCGACGCGCGCGCTGGTGTCGCCCTTCGTCAAGTACAGCGACGAGACCATGGGCGAGCTCAACGTCTTCCATGCCGCAGCCGAAGCGCATGCGAAGTTCGGCTCGGACGCCATTCCCCAATGCATCATCTCGATGTGCAAGGGCATGTCCGACATGCTCGAGGTCGCGGTGCTCTTGAAGGAGGTCGGCCTCGTCCATCCCTCCGGGCGCAGCGCCATCAACATCGTGCCGCTGTTCGAGACCATCGAGGATCTGCAGGCCTCATCCGGCATCATGGACCGCATGCTGTCGCTGCACGATTACCGGCGTCTTGTCGACAGCCGCGGCAGCGTGCAGGAGGTCATGCTCGGCTATTCCGACTCGAACAAGGACGGCGGCTTCGTCACCTCGGGCTGGGAGCTCTACAAGGCCGAGATCAATCTCGTCGAGGTGTTCGAGCGCCATCACGTGCGGCTGCGCCTGTTCCACGGCCGCGGCGGCTCGGTCGGCCGCGGCGGCGGGCCGAGCTATGACGCGATCATCGCGCAGCCCGGCGGCGCAGTGAACGGCCAGATCCGCATCACCGAGCAGGGCGAGATCATCTCGTCGAAATATTCCAACGCCGAGGTCGGCCGCAACAATCTGGAGATCCTCGCCGCCGCTACGCTGGAGGCAAGCCTGCTGCATCCGCGCCAGAGCGCGCCGCGCCGAGAATACTTGACCGCGATGGACGAATTGTCGAACCTCGCCTTCAAAGCCTATCGCGGCCTCGTCTACGAGACCGAAGGGTTCGTCGAATACTTCTGGTCCTCGACCGTCATCAACGAGATCGCGACGCTGAACATCGGCAGCCGTCCGGCCTCCCGCAAGAAAACCCGCGCGATCGAGGATCTGCGCGCCATCCCCTGGGTGTTCTCCTGGGCGCAGTGCCGGTTGATGCTGCCGGGCTGGTACGGTTTTGGCAGCGCGGTCGAGCAATGGATCGCGGAGCACCCCGACAAAGGCATGCCGTTCCTGAAAGAGCTCTACAGGGAATGGCCGTTCTTCCGCATGCTGCTGTCGAACATGGACATGGTGCTCGCGAAGAGCTCGATCGCGATCGCCTCGCGCTATGCCGAGCTGGTGCCGGACGAAGCCTTGCGCGAAAAGATCTTCGGCCGCATCCGCCGCGAATGGCATTCCTGCATCGAGACGTTGCTCGACATCATGGGCCAGGACCGGTTGCTTCAGAGCAATCCGCTGCTGGAGCGCTCCGTGCGCCATCGCTTCCCCTATCTCGATCCGCTCAATCACGTGCAGGTCGAGCTCTTGAAGGAGCACCGCGCCCAGAACCCGGACGAGCAGGTGCTGCGCGGGATTCAGCTCACCATCAACGGCATCTCGGCGGGCTTGCGGAATACGGGGTAGGGCGTCGCTGTGGCCATACACTCCGCCGTCATGCCCGGGCTTGTCCCGGGCATCCACGTTCTTCATGCCACGCGAAGGCGTGGATGGCCGGGACAAGCCCGGCCATGACGCGTGGTGATGCAGTGGGCGCCTCAACAGAAATGCGCGCCCTGCGTCTCGACATAGACCGCATAGAGCGACTGGCTCGCGGTCATGAACAGGCGGTTGCGCTTCTTGCCGCCGAAGCAGACGTTGGCACAGGTCTCGGGCAACAGGATCTGGCCGATGCGCGCGCCGTCGTTAGGTGCGAATACCTGCACGCCGTCATAGCCGGGACCGACCCAGCCAGCGCCGACCCAGATGTTGCCCTCGGTGTCGACGCGGAGGCCATCCGGGAAGCCCGACTTGCCGTCGAGCGTCATGTCGATCAGCTTCTTCGGATTCGACAGCTTGGCCCCGTCGATGTCGTAGGACCACACCACGTTCTTGGCTTCAGGATAATGCGTGATGCCGGTGTCGCAGACATAAAGCTTCTTGTAGTCGTGGGAGAAGGCGATGCCGTTCGGCTTGAACGGCTCGTCGGCGACCTTGGCGAGCTGTCCCGATTGCGTGTCGAGACGATAGACGGCCTCCTTCTGGTGGGGCTGCAGCGAGCCGGTATTGGCGAGCTTGCCTTCATAGATGCTGATCGCGCCATAGCCGGGATCGGTGAACCAGATCGACTTGTCGTTGGGATGCGCGACCATGTCGTTCGGCCCGTTGAGCGGCTTGCCATTGGCCTGCTCGGCCAGCGCCGTCACCGAACCGTCGTGCTCGTAGCGGACGAGGCGGGTGCGCTCGGCGCTGATCTGGCGGCCCTCGGTGTCGAACGAGTTGCCGTTGGCCTCGTTCGACGGCTTGTGGAACTGCTCGGAGATATGGCCGTCATCGTCGAGATAGCGCAGCTGTCGGTTGGCGGGGATGTCGCTCCAGACGAGATATTGTCCCTGCGCGTTCCACGCCGGTCCTTCAGCCCACAGGCAGCCGGTGTAGAGCCGCTTGATCGCGGTGTTGCCGACCTTGGCCTTGAAGCGCTTGGGGTCGATAACGACGATGTCGGGGTCGGGATAGCGCTGCGGCTCGGCATTGGCGCCGAAGTCGCGGGCGTCGGCATTGGAGGCGAGCAGTGTCGACGCGGCGAGTGTCGCTGCGCCTTGGAGCAACGTGCGGCGGTCGAGGCCGCCGCCTGCAGTCGTGTCGTCGGAGTCGGTCAGTATTCTTGTCATGGTTTCCTCCCAAGATTGTGTTGGGAGGGCACCATTCGCCCGCAATCAGGCGTAAAGCGGGGCGATCTCTGGACAACATAGCCAGAGATCGCAGGGCAGGGATGCCGGAAATCCGTCTAGACGGGATCCCAGGTGAAGATGTCGGCAGAGCGGTCGAGCTTGTAGAACGAGCCCTTCAGCGCCGGCATGCCGTGTTCTGCGATCGACTGCGGCGTCCAGCCTTCGCTCCGCTGCACCGAGCGGATCGGCCTGTTCTGGCTGAACAGGAAGATCTCGTTCATGCGCACGCCGAAAATCTGTCCGGTGACGTCCTTGGCGGCATCGGAGATCAGATAGCCGCAGAGCGGCGCGATCTTCTCCGGGCCCATCTGCTTGATCTTCTCGACCCGCGCCTTTTCGGCTTCGGTCTCGGTCGGGATGGTGCCGATCATGCGCGTCCAGGCGAACGGCGAGACGCAGTTGGAGCGGACGTTGAAGCGGCCCATGTCGAGCGCAATGGACTTGGAGAGCCCGACGATGCCGAGCTTGGCGGCGGCGTAGTTGGCTTGTCCAAAGTTGCCGATCAGGCCGGAGGTCGAGGTGAAGTGCACGAAGGAGCCGCTCTCCTGCTCGCGGAAGATGCGCGCCGCGGCGTGGCTGACGTAGAACGAGCCCATCAGATGCACCTTGATGACGGCCTCGAACGCCTCCACGCTCATCTTGTGGAAGATCATGTCGCGCAAAATGCCGGCATTGTTGACGACGCCGTCGAGCCGGCCGAAATGATCGGTCGCGGTCTTCACGATCTTGCTGGCGGGGATCGCTTCCGCCACCGACTCGAAGTTCGCAACCGCGGTGCCGCCACGCTTCTTGATCTCCTCGACCACCTCCTCAGCCGGAGCCGCGTTCGCGCCGGCGCCGTCGGCGGCCCCACCGGGATCGTTGACGACGACCTTGGCGCCTTCCGCCGCACACAAGAGCGCGATCTCGCGCCCGATGCCGCGGCCTGCGCCGGTGACGATGATGACCTTGTCCTGCAGTGATTTGCTCATGGGTGCCTCCTGTTGTCTCTGTCATTCCGGGGCGTGCGCAGCACGAACCCGGAATCTCGAGGTTCCCCGGTGCGCAATTGCGCACCTGAGGTCTGGTCCTTCGGACCATCCCGGAACGACGAGAAATTACCTCTCGTTCGTAAACACGATCGTGCCGCTCGCGGCGAACATGCCGCCGACGCCGTGGCACACCGAAATCTTCGCGTTCGGCACCTGCGCCGGCGCGATGCCGCGCATCTGGCGCACGCTCTCCTGCAGCGCATACATGCCGTACATGCCCGAATGCATGTAGGAGAGGCCGCCGCCATTGGTGTTGAGCGGGAGCTTAGCCCCAGGCCGCGTGTTGCCGTCCGCGATGAACTTTCCGGTCTCCTCATGCGGCATGAAACCGAGATCGCCGAGGCCGAACAGCGGCAGATGCGCAAAGGCGTCGTAGATCATGAGATGATCGACGTCCTTGTGCGCGATGCCGGCTTCCTTGAAAGCCAGCGGCCCCGCGGTCTTGAACGCGCGCGAGGAGTTGAAGGTCTCCATCTGGCTGACCATCGGCGTCTCCACGCTCTCGCCGGTGCCCATGATGTAGACGGGCTTGCGCGGAAAGTCCTTGGCGCGGTCGGCCGAGGTCAGGATCAGCGCGCCACCGCCGTCGGTGACGAGGCAGCACTGCAACAGCCGGAACGGATAGGCGATCATGCGCGAGTTGAGGACGTCGGCGACGGTGATCGGGTCCTTCATCATCGCACGCGGATTCTTCGCCGCCCATTCCCGCTGCACCACCGCCACCGAAGCCAGCTGCTCGTGGGTGATGCCGTAGGTCTTCATGAAGCGCAGCACGGGGATCGGGAACATGCTGGGCGGGCCGTAGACGCCGAACGGCGCTTCGAATTGGCCTTGCAGGCTATCGGCGGGGATCGAGCGCGGCGCCTTGCCGATCATCGACTTGCCGCTCTCGGCATGCGTGATCAGCACGGTCTTGCAGAGACCGGCTTCGATCGCGGCCGCGGCATGACGGACGTGCAGCATGAACGAGCAGCCGCCGACCGAGGTGCCATCCACCCAGGTCGGCTTGATGCCGAGATAGTGGCAGACCTGCTGCGGCGTTTCGACCGCGGTGGCAAAGCCGTCGATGTCGGACAGCTTCAGCCCGGCATCGGCGATGGCATTGAGTGCGGCGTCCGCGTGCAGCTGGAGCTGCGAGGCGTTGGGGATGATTCCGAGCTCGGTGGTCTCGGCCGCGCCCACGACGGCAACCTGATTCCTGCGCATGGCCTTACCCCTTCGCCGGACGAAACACGGGGAGGGTGATCTTGTCGTCGAGCGCCTGGAAGGCGACCTCGAGCTTCATGTCGAGCTCGAGCGCCTCCGGCGTCTGCGGGCAGTCGATGATGTTGCTCATCATCCGCGGGCCTTCGGCCAGCTCAACCACGGCGATCGCGTAAGGCGGCGTGAAGCCTGGCGCGGCCGGCCGGTGGTTGATCACGTAGCTGTAGAGAAAGCCCTTGCCGCTCGCCTTGAAGACGCTGACCTTGCGCGAGGCGCAGGACGGGCAGAACGGGCGCGGCGGGAAGTAGACATGCGCGCAGGCGTCGCAGCGCTGCAGGCGCAATTCGCCGGCTTTGGTGCCGTCCCAGAAATGCTGGGTCTCCGGCGTCGGTTTCGGTCGCGCGCGCTGCGGTTCGGCCATATTGGCGGCTCCTCCCAAGAGACAGGCTTTGCGCCCGCCTGTTTCGATCTTGATGCGACAATCGACCATGGTGCGTCAACGGTCCAGCAATACGCATGCATGCCATCATGCGCACAATGCTTGTGTCGAACTGAGGCAGCGCTATAGATTGCGCGCGCCAATATTCCGTGAGACAGACATGCCCGATTTTCCGACACTGGCGAAACTCGCCGAGGACCTCGAAAGCGGCCGCACCACCGCCCGCAAGCTGGTCGAGGCGTGCATCGCCAGGATCGCCGATCCCTCAGGCGAAGGCCGGCGCACTTTCCTCCATGTCGACAAGGACGCCGCGCTCGCGGCGGCGGACGCGATGGACGGCCTGCGCAAGGTCAAGGCGGCGCCGTCGCGCTATGCCGGCATTCCCGTCTCGATCAAGGATCTCTTCGCCATCAAGGGCCAGGTGACGCGCGCCGGCTCCCGTGCCCTCGACGATTCCCCGCCGGCCGAGCAGGATGCGGCGACGGTGGCGCGGCTGCGCAAGGCCGGCTTCGTCGTGATCGGCCGCACCAACATGACCGAGTTCGCCTATTCCGGCATCGGTATCAATCCACACTACGGCACGCCGAAGGGGGCCTGGAACCGGGCCGAGGGGCACGTGCCCGGCGGTTCGTCCTCAGGCGCGGCGGTGTCCGTGCTCGACGGCATGGCACACGGTGCGCTCGGCACCGACACCGGCGGCTCCTGCCGGATTCCGGCGGCCTATAACGGCATCGTCGGCTACAAGCCGACGCAGCGGCGGGTGCCGCTCGACGGCTCGGTGCCGCTGTCGTTCTCGCTCGACAGCATCGGGCCCTTGGCGCGATCGGTCGGCTGCTGTGCCATTCTCGATGCCGTCCTCGCGAACGAGCCGATCGCCCTGCTGAAGCCACGCCCCGTGAAGGGCATGCGGCTGGCAGTGCCGACCACGATCGCGCTCGACGATCTCGACGCACCGGTCGCTGAGACCTTTGAACGCGCCTTGAAATCGCTCGCCGATCATGGCGCCATTATCGAGCGCATCGAGATGGCCGAATTCCACGACATCGGCCCGATGAATGCCAAGGGCGGCTTTGCCGCGTCCGAGAGCTATGCCTGGCATCGCTATCTCATCACGTCCAAGGGGGATGTCTACGACCCCCGCGTCTCCGTGCGGATCATGCGCGGCGAGGCGCAGAGCGCGGCCGACTACATCGATCTCCTCAACGAGCGCCGCTCGCTGATCGCCCGCGTCAATGCACGCATCGCGTCCTATGACGCGCTGGTGCTGCCGACCACGGCGAACACGCCGCCGAAGATCGCAGATCTCGCCGACGACAAGGCATTCACCACGCAGAACCTGCGCGCGCTGCGCAACTGCACCTTGATCAACATGATCGACGGCTGCGCCATCTCGCTCCCTGCGCATCGCCAGGGCGACGTTCCCGTCGGCCTGATGCTGGCAGGCGCGGGCGGCTCGGACCGCCGTATCTTCGAGCTTGCTGCCGGCATGGAGGCCGTCATTCGTGTTTGACCTCACTTTCACCGTCGACGCCCAGGGTACCAACACGCCGCTGACGCTGGCGATCGACCAGATGGTCATCGCCGGCTGGACCGGCCGGGATCCCGTCGCGCGCGACAAGCACATCAAAGAGCTGCAGGAGATGGGCATCGCCCCGCCGGCCTCGACGCCGATCTATTACCGCGCCTCGGCGCGGCGGCTGACGCAGGAAGACAGCATCGAATGCACCGGCGGCGATTCGAGCGGCGAGGTCGAGTTCGTCCTGATCGGCTGGCAGGGCCGCATCTTCGTCGGTTGCGGCTCCGACCACACCGACCGCAAGGTCGAGGCTTATAGCGTCACCGTATCCAAGCAGATGTGCGACAAGCCGATCGCCTCCACGCTGTGGAAGCTCGAGGACGTCATCGGCCATTGGGACAAGATGATCCTGCGCTCCTACGCCACGATCAAGGGCGAGCGCATGCTCTACCAGGAAGGCACGCTGGACGCGATGTTACCGGTCGCCGACCTCATCGCGCGTGGTTTCCCCGGCGGGAAGCTGCCCGACGGCTGCGCCATGTTCGGCGGCACCTTCGCCGCCAAAGGCGGCATCTGCCCCGCCGACCGCTTTGACTTCGAGCTTGAAGATCCGGTGCTGAAGCGGACGATCAGGCACGGCTATGACGTGGTGACGCTGCCAGTGCGGGGCTGAGCTCTCTCCGCGTCATTGCGAGGAGCCCTTGCGACGCAGCAATCCAGGCTGGTTCCGCCGAGGGATTCTGGATTGCTTCGCTGCGCTCGCAATGACGGGGAGATAATCGTCGGAAATCGGGTGGCGGCGCGAACGTCGGACTGCAAAGGTGGTTGTTATGACCATGACCGCACGAAAATCAGCCCAGCCCGCACTCGACCCCGCAAACCATGTCGACACCCTCGATTGGCCGCAGATCACCGCCGAACTCGGCTCCCAGGGCTGTGCCGTCCTGGAGAACCTCCTGACGCCGGAGCAGTGCCGCGCCATCGCCGCGCTCTACCCGGACGATACGCATTTCCGCAGCCGCATCGTCATGGGCCGCCACGGTTTCGGCCGCGGCGAATACAAGTATTTCGCCTATCCGCTGCCCGACCTGATCGCGCAATTGCGGCCGACGCTGTACGCACATCTTCAGGGCGTCGCCAATCGCTGGAACGAGGCGATGGGGATCGACATCCGCTATCCCGCCTCGCTTGCGGCATTCCTGAAACGCTGCCACGAGGCCGGACAGGCGCGGCCGACGCCGCTGCTGCTGCAATATGAGGCCGGCGACTACAATTGCCTGCATCAGGACCTCTATGGCGAGCACGTGTTTCCGATCCAGGTCGCGATCCTGCTGTCCGAGCCGGGTCGCGATTTCACCGGTGGCGAGTTCGTGCTGACCGAGCAGCGCCCGCGGATGCAGTCGCGGGCCGAGGTCGTGCCGCTGGCGCAGGGCGATGCGGTCGCCTTCGCCGTGCATCACCGCCCGGTGCAGGGGACACGCGGCACCTATCGCGTTAATCTCCGCCATGGTGTCAGCCGGATTCGTTCCGGCCAGCGCCACACGTTGGGTGTGATCTTTCATGATGCCAAATGAGTGCAACGATTGACGGCTGATCTGTTCGACAGCGTCGCCGAGGCGCAGCCGTCACGCGAGGAGATCGCCGACGGCGCCGTGCTGCTGCGCGGATTCGTCAAGCCGATCGAGGGTGAGCTGATCGACGCGGTGCGCGCCATCGTGGCGCAGTCGCCATTCCGGCGGATGACCACGCCCGGCGGCTATCAGATGTCGGTGGCGATGACCAATTGCGGCGAGCGCGGCTGGATCACCGATCACACCGGCTACCGCTACGATCCGATCGATCCGCGAACCGGTGCGCCATGGCCGGCGATGCCGGCCGTGCTGCGCGATCTCGCCCGCCGCGCGGCGGAGCAGGGCGGCTTCCAAAACTTCGCGCCCGATGCCTGCCTCGTCAATCGCTACGAGTCCGGCACGCGGTTGTCGCTGCATCAGGACAAGGACGAGCTGGACTATTCGGCGCCGATCGTCTCGGTCTCGCTCGGACTGCCCGCGACCTTCCTGTTCGGCGGCATGGCGCGCAACGACAAGCCGCGGCGTTTCCGGCTGGTGCACGGCGACGTCGCGGTCTGGGGCGGAGCCAGCAGGCTCGCCTATCACGGCGTCGCCCCGCTCGCCGACGGCGAGCACGCGCTGCTTGGGGCGAAGCGGATCAATCTGACGTTTCGCAGGACGCGGTGATCTATCTCCTCATCCTGAGGAGCGCGCTCTTGCGCGCGTCTCGAAGGATGAAGGCCGAGCTGCAGCAGCAGGGCCTTTCATGGTTCGAGACGGCGCTTCGCGCCTCCTCACCATGAGGGTCCTCACGGCTTCGGCGGGTGGATGAACGCCCACGGGCTGACTTCGGAATCCCTGGTCACTTCCACCGAAATCAGATACGGCCCGCCATGCGCGAGTGCCCTCTCCATCGCCGCCTTGAACTGATCCGGCGCGGTCACGCGCGCTGCGGCCACACCGAAGGACTCCGCGAGCTTGACGAAATCAGGATTGACGAGGTCGGACGCCACGACACGGCCGTCGAAACGTTCACGCTGGTCGCGGCGGACATTGCCGTAGGCATTGTTGTTGAACACCAGCGTCACAACCCCGATGTTGAACTGCACGGCGGTGGAGAGCTCCTGCACGCCGAACATGAAGCCGCCGTCGCCGGTGATCGCCACCACCGGCTTGTCAGGATTGGCCACCTTGGCGCCGAGCGCGGTCGGGAAGCCCGAGCCGAGCGTGCCCTGGTAGCCTGAGGTGATGAAGGTGCGGGGCTGGTAGATCGGAAAACCGTACCAGGAGGCGAAGCCGACTTGCGACAATTCATCGGTCACGATCGCATTCGCCGGCAGCACCTCGCGCAGGATGTTGAGATACGCCATCTGCGGCTGAATGCGCTGGATCTCCGCTTGCGCGGTCGCGGTGGCCTCGCGGATGTCCTCCCGCCGGCCACGGGTCCGCGCATAGCCGGCCTTCTTCACCGCCGTGACGAGATCGGCCGTTCCGGCTTTGGCATCGGCGACGATGGCGGCATCGACCACGACCCGGCGCATCTCGGTCGGGTCGATGTCGATCCGAATGGATTTCAGCCCCTTCGGCTGATAGGGCCAGCGGAAGCCCGATGCCGGCAGCTCTGCGCGGGTGCCGATGGCGATCATCAAATCGGTTGCCGGCCAAAGCTTGTAGGCCGCAGCCATGGTCAGGCCGAGCTCGTGCGCGTTGGAGACGATGCCGCGTCCGCTGCGGAAGGCGACGACGGGCGCATCGATCATCTCGGCGAGCTCGAGGATCTCCTCGCCGGCCTCGATCGCGCCGCTGCCGACGAAGATCATCGGCGCTTTGCTGTTCTTGATCAGCGCGGCCGCCTGTTTCACCAGATCGGGGTCGGGTGGCGGGGCCGGTAGGGACTCCAGCACCTGCGCTGAGGCCGTGTCCGCACGCTGGGTGAAGACGTCCCAGGGCATCTCGACCGAGGCGGGGCCGCGCCGTCCCGAATTCATCTCCTGGAAGGCGCGCGCCACGACCGTCGGCGCGTTGCCGGGATATTCGATCCGGTCGGCCCATTTCACATAGGTGCGAAGGGTGGCGAGCTGGTCGGGCATCTCGTGCAGATGGCCGCGGCCCTTGCCCAAGAATGACGTCGGCACCTGGCCGGTGACGCACAGCACCGGCTCGTTGCAGCCGAAGGCGGTGAGCAGCGCCGCGCTCGCATTGAGCACGCCGGGGCCGGGCACCACGCTGAACACGCCGGGCCTGCCGCTGGAGCGCGCATAGCCGAAGGCCATGTAGCCGCAGGCCTGTTCGTGCCGTGCACCGATCACCTTGAGCTGGGCCTGGTGGAAGGCGTCGAACAGGCCGTAGACCTGCGCGCCGGGCAGGCCGAACACGGTGTCGACGCCGTGGGCGACCAGGCCGCTTACGATTGCTTCGCCGCCGGTGAGGGTGGTCATTGCATTCATCCACTTCAATTGGGTTGAGGAATCCTCGACAATGCCATTTTGGCAGAACTCGGACGCCCGCGGCTTCGAAAAAACATCAGCCCGCTTGTGCTTCCGCTTTCAGGGCGTCGTGGATGTTGTTGCGCTTCCAGCTGGTGTCCTTGTCGTTGATCTGCATGTCGAATGACAACGCGAACTTGCTGGCGGCAAAGACGGGATCGAGATGGCGGGAGAGCGCCTGGAAGACGTGCTCGCCGGCCTGCTGCCGCGTCTTGAGGTCGCGGCCCTCGCCGATGCGCAGCACCATGTCGAGAAAGCCGTAGTCCTGCCTGGCGTCGGCGACCGCATAATACTCGCAGCGGATGGCGCGCACGCGGATGCCGCCGAGTGGGAAGATGCCGGTCTCGCTAGCTGCCTTGCGCACCACTTCGCACACCAGCTTCATATCGAGACGGCCGTCGAGATTGGCCGAATATTCGATGGTGAAATGCGGCATCGCGGTTTCACTCCCTGTGTCGTCTTATTGCTTTACGCGAAGTAGCAGCTGACCGAGCCGTAGGCGCCATAGTCGGCCTGAATTGTGTCGCCCTTGCGGGTCTCGATCGGACGGATGAAGGAGCCCGCCAGCACGACCTGACCCGGTTCGAGCGCCAGCCCGAGCGGCGCGATCTTGTTGGCGAGCCAGGCGACCGCGGTCGCGGGATGATTGAGCACGCCGGCGGCAAGGCCGGTTTCCTCGAGCTGACCGTTCTTGAAACACAGCGCGCCGATCCAGCGCAGGTCTGCGTCGAGCGGGCGGATCGGCCGTCCCCCGAGCACGATGCCGGCATTCGCCGCATTGTCGGCGATGGTGTCGAAAATCTTTCGCGTCGCGTTCGTCTTGGGATCGACGCGCTCGATCCGTGTGTCCAGAATCTCCAGCGCCGGCACGACGAAGTCGGTGGCATTGAGCACGTCGAACATCGTGCAGTCCGGGCCTGAGAGGTGCTTGCTCATGACAAAGGCGAGCTCGGCTTCGACCCGCGTCGCGATGAAGCGCTCGGTCGGAATGATCCCGCCATCGGCAAAGAACATGTCGTCGAGCAGCACGCCGGAATCCGGCTCGTCGATATTGAGCGCGTTCTGCATCGCCTTCGAGGTCAGGCCGATCTTGTGGCCTTTGACGAGGCGCCCCTCCGCGATCTTGATGTCGACCCAGGCCTTCTGAATCGCGTAGGCGTCGGCGATGGTGATATCAGGGAAATCCTGTGAGAGCTGCCGGATCTGCGTGCGGGTCTTCTCCGCCTGGTGCAGACGCCTTGCGCAAGCTTGGATATCGTCGCGAGAAAGCGCCATTTGCGATCTTACAAATTGAGGTGCCGGGAGATGCTTAACATGTTAAATGAATGCGTCAAACCCCATTCCGGTTTGCTGCACCGCAAACTTCCTGCGGTTTGAAAGGGCACCATGGTGAAGAAACCGGCTGATCCAGCGAATGGAAGCGCGCCTGCCGCGCGGCAGGTGCCGATGCGCGATTTTTCGCGCTCGCTGCCGATGTCGCTGCTGCGGGCCCGCGAAGCGGTGATGCGGCAGTTTCGTCCCTCGCTACGCCAGCACGGCTTGACCGAGCAGCAATGGCGCATCCTGCGCGCGCTGGCGGCGATCGACGCGGTCGAGGTCACGGAACTCGCGCGTACGGCGTTCCTGCTCGGACCGAGTTTGTCGCGTATCCTGCGCGATCTCGAAGCGCGCAATCTGATCGAGCGCAAGACCGCGAAAGCGGACCAGCGCCGCAGCATGGTCTCGATCTCGAAAGAGGGGGTGAAGCTGATGGCCGCCGTGGCGCCGAATTCGGAGGCGATCTATGCCGAGATCACGCGGCGCTTTGGCGCACGCAAGCTCGCCGAATTGCAGGAGATGCTCGGCGCGCTGGAACAGAGCCTTGCCGGGCTCGGAAGCGCGGATGATACCCTCGCGGAGGGATGAACCCAGATATGCGTGCGTGCGCGGCGAGAGCCATGGACATTCACGCTTTTTTTCGCTCAAAGTGCGGCCCAACCCGATCCGCGGCGAGTGAGAGCAACAGGGAAGGAAAGGCAACGTGGCGAACAAAGTCAAAGAGATCTGGAAGTCGGGCAAGGCCGTGGTCAACGCATGGCTTGCGATTCCCTCCGGCTTCTCGGCCGAGATGATCGCGCAATGCGGCTTCGACAGCGTCACCGTCGACATGCAGCATGGCGTGCAGGATTATCTGTCGATGGTCCAGTGCTTCCAGGCCATGGACAAGCATCCGATCACCCCGATGGTCCGCGTGCCCTGGAACGAGCCGGGCATCATCGGCAAGGTGCTCGATGGCGGCGCCTATGGCGTGATCTGCCCGATGGTCAACACCCCGCAGGAAGCCAGGAACCTGGTCTCCTATTCCAAATATCCGCCGCAGGGCGTGCGCTCCAACGGCCCGATCCGCGCCGGCATGTACGGCACCGCCGGCTCCTATCAGAAGACGGCGAATGCCGATACCATTCTGCTGCCGATGATGGAGACCAAAACTGCGGTCGAGAACATGGAAGCGATCCTCGATGTCGAGGGCATCGACGGCGTCTATATCGGCCCGTCCGATCTCGGCTTCTCCTACGGCCTCGAGCCCAAGCTTGACCGCAGCGAGCCCGAGATCCTCGCGATCTACGAGAAGATCATCAGGGAATGCGGCAAGCGCGACCTCAACCCCGGCATCCATTGCAGCGGCGCCGAAGGCGCAGCGCGCGCCATCAACATGGGCTTCAAGCTGGTGACGCTCTCGAACGAAGTCGGCCTGATGACGACCTACGCCAAGATGCAGGTCAATGCGACCCGCAAGGATTCGGGCGGCAAGGCTTAACCTCTCTTACTGTGTCCCGGACGCGCCGCAGCACGAAGTGATGCAGCGCAGAGCCGGGACCCAGAAGCCAACGCCGCACACGACGTAACACCGGGCCCCGGATCAGCAGCGCATCGTTTCACGCTGCGCTGCGTCCGGGGCACGATACTTTGAAGACCCAAGGAGACCTGCCATGACCATCAGCCCCGTCATCCGCCTGCATCCCGATGATGGCGTGCTGATCGCGCGCGCCAGCCTGCCGCCGGGGACAATGGTGGCCGATGGCGTGACGACGGTCGAGCGCATTCCCTCCGGCCACAAGGTCGCGATCAAGCCGATCGCATTGGGCGAGCCGGTCAAGCGTTACGGCCAGATCATCGGCTTTGCCACGCAAGCCATCGCGCCGGGCCAGCACGTGCACGTGCAGAATTGCGGCATGGGCGATTTCGCCAAGGACTACGCCTATTGCGCCGACGTCAAGCCGACGCCGAATTTCGACCTGCCGGCAACGTTCGAAGGCATCCGCCGCCCGGACGGCCGCGTCGCCACGCGCAACTATATCGGCATCCTCACCTCGGTGAACTGCAGCGCACATGTCGCGAGTCTCGTCGCCGACGTCTTCAAGAAGAATCCCTTCACCGGCGACAATCCGCTCGCCGACTTCCCCAATGTCGACGGCGTGGTCGCGCTGACCCACAAGACCGGCTGCGGCATGACGCAGAACGAGCCGCTCGCGCTGCTCCGCCGCACCCTCGGCGGCTATGCGCGGCACGTCAATTTCTCTCACGTCATCGTGCTTGGTCTTGGCTGCGAGGTGAACCAGATCGGCGGTCTGATGGAAGAGCAGAAGCTCGCCGGCCGCCTGCGCGCGATGGATATCCAGGAGGTCGGCGGCACCCGCAAGACGGTCGAAGCCGGCATCGCCTTCGTGCGCGAGGCGCTGGCCGACGCCAACAAGGTCAAGCGCGAAACCGTGCCGGCGAGCGAGCTTACCGTGGCCCTGCAATGCGGCGGCTCGGACGGCTATTCCGGCGTGTCGGCGAATCCCGCGTTAGGAGCCGCCAGCGATCTCATCGTCCGCCACGGCGGCACCGTGATCCTGTCGGAGACGCCGGAGACCTACGGCGCCGAGCATCTGCTCACCCGCCGCGCCGTGAGCCGCGAGGTCGGCGAGAAGCTGGTCGACCTCATGCGCTGGTGGGATGAATACACGACGCGCGAAGGCGCCGAGATGAACGCCAATCCGAGCCCCGGCAACAAGGCCGGCGGCCTCACCACCATTCTGGAGAAGTCGCTCGGCGCGATGGCCAAGGCCGGCACCACCAACCTCGTCGAGGTGCTGCGCTACGCCGAGCCCATCACCAAGAAGGGTTTCGTCTTCATGGACACGCCCGGCTACGATCCGGTCGCCGCGACCGGCCAGGTCGCCGGCGGCGCCAATCTCGTCTGCTTCACCACAGGCCGCGGCAGCGTGTTCGGCTGCAAGCCGGCGCCTTCGATCAAGCTCGCGACCAACACGCCGATGTACAAGCGCATGGAAGAGGACATGGACGTCAATTGCGGCACCATCCTCGAAGGTGAGGAGAGTGTCGAGCAATGCGGCCAGCGCATTTTCGATCTTGTCCTCAAGACGGCTTCGGGGCAGCCGACCAAGAGCGAGAGTTTTGATTTCGGCGGCGCCGAATTCGCGCCCTGGGTGCTGGGTGCGACGATGTAGTCGGGCCTGGGTCCGGCGCAATCGCAACGCAGTCGCAATTGAATCAAGCGATAGGCAACGCGTGTGGTTGCGCGAGATGCAACGATTGCTCGCTAAGTAATGATACGGAGGCACGCGTCTCCGTCCCGAGGTTCCCAAACTTACATCTGATTAACATTGTTGCCGTAGACAGGGGGTGATGCGGCTCCACAGCGTGGTGGGGCCGGCCTTTGTTCAGGGATCAAACGATGCAAGCGATACGTCCTACTGGGGTGGAAAATCTCCTCGGTGAGGAGGAGCTGATCGTATCGAAGACAGATCTCAAAGGCCGCATCACCTACGCCAATGACGTCTTCCTCCGCATGGCGAAATATCCCTGGAAGGAGCTGATGGGCGCGCCCCACAGCCTGATCCGCCATCCGGGCATGCCGCGCTGCGTCTTCAAGCTGCTGTGGGATACGCTCGAGGCCAAGCAGGAAATCTTCGCCTACGTCGTCAACCTCGCCGGGGATGGCAGCCATTATTGGGTGTTCGCCCATGTCACCCCGACGCTCGACGATCGCGGCAACATCATCGGCTATCATTCCAATCGACGCAGGCCCGATCCGGCGCCGGTCGAGAAAATCAAACCGATCTACAAGGCGCTCTGCGCGGAAGAGGCGCGCCACGCCAATGCCAAGGAGGGCATGCGTGCGAGCTTCGACATGATGGTCGGTCTGCTCAAGCAAAACGGTGTCGGTTACGATGAATTTGTGCTCTCTCTCTAAGGCGCAGGGGGCGACCGCAGTGGCGTGCCTTCTCGCCAGCGTCGCGTTCGTCGTCTCGTTGCTCGGCTGGAGCGGAATCATCGGTGCAGCGCCGCTCGGTGCGGCGATCCTGCTGCTCGGCTACGGCCTCTGGTGCCAGCATCGCGCGGCGGTGGCCGTCGATGAGGTTGCCGATGTCTGCCGCAAGGCGGCGCGCGGCGATCTTGAAGCGCGGATCCTGAGCGAGCGCCAGGCCGGGCGGATCGGCGCCATCCAGAAGTCGGTCAACGACATGCTCGACATCACTGACGCCTTCGTCCGCGAGGCTTCGGCATCGATGGACTATGCCAGCCGCGGCAAGTATTTCCGCAAGATCCTCGCGCGCGGATTGCCCGGATCGTTCCGCCGCTCGGCCACCGTGATCAATGCCGGCACCGACGGCCTCGGCCGCCGCGTGGTCGAGATCGCGGGCCTTGCAAAGCAGTTCGGCACGCATCTCGACGAGGTTGCCGGCAGCCTCATGAGCGCGGCGACCGATCTGGAATCCGACGCCGGCCAGATGGCCGCGGCAGCGGAGATGACCAATCGCCAGACCTCCGGCATGCGCAGCGCGTCCGATCAGGCCTCGAGCAACGTTGCGACGGTGGCGAGCGCGGCGGAACAGCTCGCATCCTCGATCGCGGAGATCGGCCGCCAGGTGGCCGGCTCGACCACGAGCACCGGACGCGCCGTCGACGAAGCCAATCGTGCCGGCAACGAAATTCGCTCCCTCGCCGATGCCGCGCTGCGGATCGGCGACGTCGTCAAGCTGATCAGCGAGATCGCCTCGCAGACCAATCTCCTCGCGCTCAACGCCACGATCGAGGCGGCGCGGGCCGGCGAGGCCGGGCGCGGTTTCGCGGTGGTGGCCTCCGAGGTCAAGAGCCTCGCCAACCAGACCGCGAAGGCGACCGAGGAGATCAGCGCCAAGGTCGGCGAGATGCAGCAATCGACGACTAATTCGGTCGCGGCGGTCGAGGTGATCGCGCAGACCATCGCCGAGATCGACGGCATCACCGCGAGCATTGCAGCCTCGATCGAGCAGCAGGGCTCCGCGACGCGCGAGATCGCCCGCAACGTCCACGAGGCCTCCGCCGGCACCTCGCAGGTGTCCTCCAACGTGTCGGGCATCAGCGAAGCCGCCGCCGACACCGGGCGCGTCGCCAGCCGCGTCAACAGCGCCTCCGAGCGCGTCCACGGCGAAGTCGAGACGCTCCGCCGCGAGGTGACGCAGTTTTTGCAGCGGCTGACCTCGGCGGCGTAACGGCCGCGTCCCCCACCGCTGTCGTCCCGACAAGCGCGCCCTAAAGCGCGCGCCGATCCGGGACCTACCACCCCAGGCAGAATTGTGGGGTGGGCAAAGGCGCACTTGCGCGGTGCCCACCATCGATCCACACCGCAACAGAAGCGGTGGGCACGCTTCGCTTTGCCCACTCTACGATACTGTCCGTGTAGCCCGGATACTTCCTAGGCACGCGCTGCCCGTTGTTAGTGCTTGATCGCACCCACATCAGGTGTTCTGCTCAAAAAAGCTGCTGGAGCACCGCACCCCGTGTCGATCTACGTCGCATTGCATCATGTCACGCACTACAAATACGACCGCCCGATCGACCTCGGTCCGCAGACCATCCGCCTGCGCCCGGCGCCGCATACGCGCACGCCGATCCTGAGCTATTCGCTCAAGGTCTCGCCATCCAACCATTTCGTGAACTGGCAGCAGGATCCGCAGGGCAACTGGCTCGCCCGCTACGTCTTCCCGGAGAAGACGACCGAGTTGAAGATCGAGGTCGACTTCACCGCGCAGATGACGGTGGTCAATCCGTTCGACTTCTTCGTCGAGCCCTACGCCGACAGTTTTCCGTTCGAGTATCCGAAAGATCTCAAGACCGAGCTCGCACCGTATCTCGAGACGATCGGGCCGGACCGCTTGTTCGCGCAATATCTCGATACGATCCCGCAGGACGCTCCGAACACCGTCAACTTCCTGGTCGAGCTCAATCGCGAGCTGCAGAAGAAGATCCGCTACATCATCCGGATGGAGCCGGGCGTGCAGACCCCGGAGGAGACGCTCGCCTCGGGAGCCGGATCATGCCGCGACTCCGCCTGGCTCCTGATCCAGACCTTCCGTCATCTCGGGCTCGCCGCGCGCTTCGTTTCCGGCTATCTCGTCCAGATTCGTCCCGACATCGATCCGATCGAGGGACCGCCGGAAGTGGAGAACGACTTCACCGACCTGCACGCCTGGGCCGAGGTCTATCTGCCCGGCGCCGGCTGGATCGGCTTCGATGCGACCTCGGGCATGCTCGCGGGCGAAGGCCACATCCCGGTTGCCGCCACGCCGCATTATCGCTCGGCCGCGCCAATTTCGGGCGGCGCCGGCTTTGCCGAGGTCGAGTTCGCCTTCGACATGAGCGTGAAGCGCATCCGCGAGGCGCCGCGTATCACAAAGCCGTTCTCCGACGAATCCTGGGCGCGGCTCAACGATCTCGGCGAGCAGGTCGATGGCGATCTCGCGAGCGCGGACGTGCGGCTCACCATGGGCGGTGAGCCCACTTTCGTCTCGGTCGACGATCTCGAAGCGGCGGAGTGGAATACAGAAGCCGTCGGCCCGACCAAGCGCGCGCTTGGCGACGATCTGATCCGCCGCCTGCGCGATCGTTTCGCGCCGGGCGGTCTGCTGCATTACGGCCAGGGCAAATGGTATCCCGGCGAGAGCCTGCCGCGCTGGGCCTTTGGCCTGTACTGGCGCAAGGACGGCGTGCCGATCTGGAAGAATGCCGACCTGATCGCCAGCATCGAAAATCCGCGTCGCGTCGAGGCGAAGGATGCCGAGACCTTTATGGAGGCCACCGCGGCACGGCTCGGGCTCGATCCCGGTTACATCATGCCAGCCTATGAGGACACGGCCCACTGGCTTCAGAAGGAGGCTGAGCTTCCCGTCAACGTCGATCCCTCCGATTCCAAACTGTCCGATCCCGAGGCGCGCGCGCGCATGGCGCGCGTGTTCGACGAGGGGCTGAATACGCCGCGCGGCTTCGTGCTGCCGGTGCAGCGCTGGAACGCGCCGCCGCGCTGGCGCAGCGAGCGCTGGCAACTCCGGCGCAATCATCTGTTCCTGATGCCGGGCGATTCACCATTGGGCTTGCGCTTGCCGATCGGCTCGCTCGGCCACGTCCCGCCCAATCAATATCCCTACATCGTCGAGCAGGACCCGATGGAGCCGCGCGGCAAGCTGCCGGTGTTCACGCCCCCGGCGCGTCCGGAATCGCCGCGGCGGGTCGCGCCCGAGCAGCTCAATACGGCCGTGCCGGTGCGCACCGCGATGTCGGTGGAGGTTCGTGACGGCGTGCTCTGCGCCTTCATGCCGCCGGTCGAGCGCATCGAGGACTATCTCGAGCTGGTCGCGGCCCTCGAAGCAACGGCCGGGGAGATGCAGCGCCAGGTTCATGTCGAAGGCTATCCGCCGCCGTTCGATCCGCGCATCGAGGTGATCAAGGTGACGCCCGACCCTGGTGTCATCGAGATCAACATCCAGCCGGCGAAGAACTGGCGCGAGGCGGTCGACATCACCTGTGGCCTCTATGAGGACGCCGCGAAAGTTCGCCTCGGCGCCAACCGCTTCCTGGTCGACGGCCGCCACACCGGCACCGGGGGCGGCAATCACGTCGTGGTCGGCGGCTCGAGCCCGCAGGACTCGCCGTTCCTGCGCCGGCCCGATCTCTTGAAGAGTCTCGTGCTGTATTGGCAGCGGCATCCGTCGTTGTCCTATTTCTTCTCCGGCCTGTTCATCGGCCCGACCAGCCAGGCGCCGCGCATCGACGAAGCCCGGCACGACAGCATCTACGAACTCGAGGTCGCGCTCTCGCACGTGCCGCCTCCGGGCACCCAGACGCCGCCATGGCTGGTCGATCGCCTGTTCCGACATCTGCTCGTCGACATCACCGGCAACACCCACCGCGCCGAGATCTGCATCGACAAGCTCTATTCACCGGAGGGACCGACCGGTCGGCTCGGCCTTGTCGAATTCCGCGCGCTCGAAATGCCGCCCGACCCGCGCATGTCACTGGCGCAGCAGCTCTTGATCCGGGCGCTGATCGCAAAATTCTGGCGCGAGCCGCAACACGGCAAGTTCGTGCGCTGGGGCACCGCGCTGCATGATCGCTTCATGCTGCCGCATTTCATCTGGGGCGATTTTTTAGACGTGCTCGGCGAGCTCAAGCAGTTCGGTTACCCGTTCGAGCCGGAATGGTATCTGGCCCAGCTCGAATTCCGCTTCCCCGCCTTCGGCCGCGTCCATCATGGCGGGGTCACGCTGGAACTGCGCCAGGCGCTGGAGCCCTGGCATGTGCTGGGTGAGGAGGGCTCGGCCGGCGGCACCGTGCGCTATGTCGATTCATCGGTCGAGCGGCTCCAGGTCAAGGCGGAGGGGTTCGTCGAGGGCCGCCACATCGTCACCTGCAACGGCCGCCGCCTGCCCATGACCTCGACCGGCCGCTCGGCCGAGGCTGTCGCAGGCGTCCGCTTCAAGGCCTGGCAACCGGCCTCCGGCCTGCACCCGACCATCCCCGTCCACGCGCCCCTGACCTTCGACCTGATCGACAGCTGGAACGGCCGCTCGCTCGGCGGCTGCGTCTACCACGTCGCCCATCCGGGCGGGCGCAGCTACGACACCAAGCCGGTCAACACCTATGAGGCCGAGGCGCGGCGGCTGGCGCGCTTCCAGGACCACGGCCATACGCCGGGGCCGGTCCAGCCGCCCCCCGAGGAACGCACAAATGAGTTCCCGCTGACCCTCGACTTGCGTACCCCGCTCCTGCAATGAGTATGATGGTGGGGCAGGGAGAGGCGCATGGCCGAGGGCGCAGCCGAAGAGGACGACAAGGCGGGTAGGGCGCCAAATCAACGTGATGGTCAACGTGAGAGCCAGCGTGAAGGCCAGCGCCGCTTCGCGCAATGGGTCCGCGACTACCGCCGCCTGCCTGGTATCCCCGACGAATTCCTGGGCCCCGACGGCGCCCCGCGCGCGGTCTGGAGCCGCTTTTTCGACGCCTTCGGCGCGCTCGCGCCCGACGAGATCGAGCGGCGATTTGGCATGGCCGACCGCCACCTCCGCGAGGCCGGCGTCACCTACCGGGCGCCCGGCGACAGCGCCGACCGGCCGTGGTCGATCAGCCACCTGCCGCTTTTGATCGACGAGGCCGACTGGCAGCAGCTCTGCGCCGGCATCACCCAGCGCGCCGAGCTGCTCGAGCGCGTGCTGGCCGACATCTATGGCGAGGGACGGCTGGTCGCCGAGGGCGCGTTGCCTGCGGCCGCGATCGCCGGCAGTCCCGAATATCTCCGTCCCGTCTGCGGCGTGCCGCCCCCGGGCGGGCGCTATCTGTCGCTCTACGCCCTCGACGTCGGCCGCGGGCCTGACGGCCGCTGGTGGGTGCTCGGCGACCGCACCCAGGCGCCGTCGGGCGCGGGCTATGCGCTGGAGAACCGCCTGGTGCTCTCGCGCGCCTTCTCCGATCTCTACAAGTCGATGAACGTGCCGCGCGTCGCGCCGTTCTTCGAAGCCTTTCGCGACAGTCTTCGCGCACGGGCCGATCGCGACGAGCCGCGCATTGGCGTGCTCACCCCCGGCAGCTTCAGTGAGACCTATTTCGAGCACGCCACGCTGGCGCGCTATCTCGGCTTCCTCTTGGTCGAGGGCGACGATCTCGCGGTCAGCGACAACCGCATCCACATCCGCACCGTTGCCGGCCTCAAGCGGTTAGATGTGCTGCTGCGCCGGGTCGATTCCAATTCGCTCGATCCGCTCGAGCTCGATGCGTCCTCCCATCTCGGCGTGCCCGGCCTGATCGATGTGCTGCGCAAGGACGGCGTCGTCGTCGCCAACATGCCGGGCTCCGGCGTGCTGGAGGCGCGGGCGCTGCTCGGCTTCCTGCCGGCGCTCAGCCGCCGCCTGCTCGGCGAGGAGCTGAAGATGCCGCATATCGCGACCTGGTGGTGCGGCCAGCGCAGCGCGCGCGAGGAGGTGCTGGCGCGGCTCGACGAGGTCGCGATCGAAGGCGCCTACCAGCGCGGCGTGCCCGGTTTCGACCGCGCCGGGCCCGTGCTCGCGAGCGAGCTGGATGCGAGCGACCGCCGGCGCCTGATCGATGCCATCGCCGCGCGCGGCATGGATTATGTCGGCCAGGAGGTGGTGCGGCTCTCGACCATGCCGGTGTGGGAGCACGGCCAGATCACGCCGCGTCCGTTCGTGCTGCGCGTGTTCGCCGCCGCAACACCTGATGGCTGGGCCATCATGCCGGGCGGCTTCTGCCGCATCGCCGAACAGGCCGATGCGCGCGCGGTGTCGATGGGCGACGGTGCGCGTGCCGCCGACGTCTGGGTCGTTTCCGACAAGCAGGTCTCGGCCGCGACCTTGCTGCCGGCGATCGACAAGGTCCGCATCCGCCGCATCGCCGGCGTGCTGCCGAGCCGGGCCGCCGACAATCTGTTCTGGCTCGGCCGCTATCTCGAACGCGCCGAGGCGACGCTGCGCCTCGTACGCGCGCTGGGCTCGCCAAGCGGACCCAACAAGGGCACGGCAGCCTCGCTGCAATCGGCCGAACGCATCCAGCGCCTTTTAGTGGCCTGGGGCGCGGTCACGCAAACCTCGCGCGCGGCCCCCGGGCGCATCGTGGCCGAAGCGCTGCAGAGCCCTGATCGTTTCGGCTCGGCCCTGTCGCTGGTGCGCGCGGCGCAGCGCACGGCGACGTCCCTGCGTGAGCGGCTGTCGCCCGATGCCTGGCAGGTCATCACCGAGATGGCCGAACGCCTTGCCTATGAGGTCGAGGACGACGACAGCGTGCTGAGCGCGGCCGAGCTGACCTTGCAGGAGCTGGCGAGCTTCGCAGGGTTGGCGCAAGAGAACATGAACCGCGCCGCCGGCTGGCGCTTCCTCGACATCGGCCGCCGCGTCGAGCGCGCCGTCAACACCACGCGCTTCACGCGCCAATTCGGCTATGACGAGGCCGGCGACGAGGATCTCGACATCCTGCTGACCCTGGTGGATTGCCAGATCACCTACCGCTCGCGTTATCTGCTGGCGCCGATCCTGGCGCCGGTGCGCGACCTCGCGGTGCTCGACGGCTACAATCCGCGTTCGGTGGCGTTCCAGGTGACGACGCTGAACGAGCACATCGCTGCGCTGCCGAGCCTGAGGGAGCACGGCCTGATCGAGAAGCCGCAGCGGCTCGCGGTGGCGATGCAGGCGATGCTTGCGACCGCGGAAGCCGAGAAGCTCGAGGTCAAGACGCTGTTTGCGCTGGAGCAGGACCTGCTCAGCCTCGCGGATGCGATCGGGCAACACTATTTCCCGCATGGCCCAAATGCCGCCCGGCCGGAAAAGCTGACGGGGCTGGCGTGATCTACGACATCCGTCACGTCACCACCTACGAATACGAGAATCCGGTCAGCTTCGCCCGCTGCACGCTGCGGCTGGAGCCCCGGAGCGGCGCCGGCCAGGAATTGATCTCGCACAGTGTCGAGATCCGCCCGCGGCCTGCCGAGCGCAATGCGCGGCGCGACTTCTTCGGCACGCTGACCGAGAGCGTGGTGATCGAGGCCGCGCATCGCAATCTGCGGATCGATTCACGTTCGCGTGTATCCGTCTCGCGGCAGCCGCCGGCGCGCGATGCCGCGAGTCCCGCCTGGGAGAGCATTCGCGACATTGCCTTCGAGGCGACGAGCCTCGGGCCGTCCTCGCCGGTCGGCTATGTCTTCGCGAGCCCGCTGGTGCCGGTGCTGCGTCCGGTCAGCGCTTATGCGGCGGAAAGCTTTGCACCCGGCGCGGGCATCCTCAACGGTGCGGTCGATCTGATGCATCGCATCCGCGCCGAGTTTCGCTACGATCCCAAGGCGACCGTGATCTCGACGCCGCTCGGCGAGGTCTTCGATAAACGCCACGGCGTCTGCCAGGATTTTGCCCATGTGATGATCGCGGGGCTGCGCGGGCTTGGTCTGCCGGCGGCCTATGTTAGCGGCTACCTTCGCACCATTCCACCGCCCGGTCAGCCACGCCTACAGGGCGCCGACGCCACCCACGCCTGGGTATCGCTGTGGTGCGGGGCGGAGCTGGGCTGGGTCGATTTCGATCCGACCAACGATCTTGTGGTTGCTAACAACCATATCGTGCTCGCGGTCGGGCGCGACTTTTCCGACGTCTCGCCGATCGACGGCATCATCGTCGGCTCACCCAAGCAGAAGCTCGGCGTCGCCGTCGACGTGCTGCTGGTGGAATGATTGCGCACTGCCGGCGCCGACAGCCGCAGGCTGCATCGAGGAATCACCGCAACCACGATATCGCAGGGCACAACCGCAACATATTTCCGTATTTCTGTTCCAGGGTTTGGTCAGGCGGCCCAAGATGGGCTATGCTGGTCCTTGCATCGAGAACAACAGAGACGTCGGGAGATGGCATGGGACACCAGCGGCGGACGGGGCTGCATCCATGATGACCTTACCGAGACTGGCGGCTGAATCCCTCGAGGACTTCCTCGGTAAGTTCATGCGCCGCCGGTACGATGAGACTTCTGCCAGTATCGTCGAGAGCGCGACCCGCACCGCCATGGAATGCATCGGCAACAGCGATGCGCTCTACCACAATATCGAGCATACGATGCTGGTGACGCTGGCAGCCCAGGCCATCCTCCGTGGCCGAAGCCTTCATACCCATCTGTCGGCTGAGGATTACGTCCATGTCCTGATCGCCTGCCTCGCCCACGACATCGGTTATGTCCGCGGGCTGTTCGAGGAGGACGATTCCGACGGCTTCGTAATCGACGCGGCCGACACCAAGATCTCATTGCCGCGCGGTGCATCGGATGCGAGCCTGATGATGTATCACGTCGATCGCTCGAAGCTTTATGTGACGCGGCGGTTGCGGCATATTCCCGGACTCGATCCGGAGCGCGTTGCCCGCGCCATCGAGGGCACGCGCTTTCCGGCCCGCCAGGGCCAGGAATACGACGATGAGGCCTCGATCCTGCGTGCGGCTGACTTCATCGGCCAGCTCGGCGACCCCAACTATCTGCGTAAGGCCAACGCGCTTTATTACGAATTCGAGGAAGTCGGCATGAATCGCCAGCTCGGCTATGATTCACCGGCCGATATCGTGAACCGCTATCCACAGTTCTATTGGAATAGTGTCGCACCGCACATCCAGACCGAGATCGGCTATCTCAACAAGACTGAGATCGGCCGGCAATGGATTGCCAATCTCTACAGCAACGTGTTCCGCGCCGAGCGCGACATCTCGCTGTCGGGACCGCAGAAATAGCTGCGCCCCCGGTGCCGTAGCCCGGATGAGCGTCGCCACATCCCGGATGTCGCTTCGCTCATCCGGGCTACGATCCCACCTCCGTGAGCAAACCATGCAACAAAAAACCGTCACCACGGATATCCTCGACATCGCCTATCGCGAATACGGCGCGCCCGACGGCTGGCCCTGCATCATGGGCCACGGCTTTCCCTACGACGTGAACGCCTATGCCGAGACCGCGCCGATCCTTGCACAAGCCGGTGCGCGGGTGTTGGTGCCCTGGCTGCGCGGCTACGGGCCGACGCGTTTCCGCAGCGCGTCGACGTTGCGCTCCGGCGAGCAGGCCGCGCTCGGGGCCGATCTCTTGGCCTTCATGGATGCGCTTGGTATCGAGCGCGCGATCGTCGGCGGCTACGATTGGGGCGGGCGTGCGGCCTGCGTGGTCGCAGCGCTCCATCCCGAGCGCGTGATCGGCCTCGTCTCCGGCAATTCCTACAACATCCAGAATATCGCCCGCGCCATGGAGCCGGCCTCGCCGCCGGAGGAGGCGGCGCTCTGGTATCAATACCTCTTCCACAACGAGCGCGGCCGCCGCGCGCTGGAGCGCAACCGGCGCGGCTTCGCCCGCCAGCTCTGGGCGATGTGGTCGCCGAAATGGGCGTTCGACGACGCAACGTTCGGGAAAAGCGCCGTGTCCTTCGACAATCCTGATTTCGTCGATGTCGTGATCCATTCCTATCGCCACCGCTACGCGCTGGTCGCGGGCGATCCTGCCTATGCGGGAATCGAGGCGAAGCTCGCCAGTCAGCCACAGATCCGCGTCCCGACGATCGCGATCGACGGCGACAGCGACGGCGTCAATCCCGGCACCGCCCATCACGCCCGCAAGTTCGAGGGCTTGTTCGAGCGGCGCGTCCTCACCGATGCCGGACATAATTTGCCGCAGGAGCGGCCGGCCGAATGGGCCCAGGCCGTGCTCGACGTCCGGAAAGCGGCTGCGTCATAGCCAGCCTGACCTCCGCCCTTCCAAATTTCCCTGATCTGCGGGAACCTTTTCCGATTGCAGCCGTCCAAGCTGTGGGGCCGCTTCCATGTGCGGGCTCGTTGCAGGGGAGAATCTCGATGAAGTCACAAGTGCGTAAGCTGGAACGTGTCGCGGTGGCGCAGGCGCCGGTCGAACGACCTGACAGGGCGGAGGTCGAGCAGGCGATCCGGACCATGATCCGGTGGGCCGGCGATGATCCCGCGCGCGACGGTCTGCGCGAGACACCTGATCGCATTGCGCGGGCCTTCGAGGAGTATTTTTCCGGATACGCGCAGGATCCGACCGAAATCCTGCAAAAGACCTTCGAGGAGATCGAAGGCTATGACGAGATGATCGTGCTGCGTGGCGTTCGCTTCGAGAGCCATTGCGAGCACCACATGGCGCCGATCGTCGGCCGCGCCTGGGTCGCCTATATTCCGCAGGGGCGCGTCGTCGGCATCAGCAAGCTTGCGCGCGTGGTGGACATTTACGCGAAACGGCTCCAGATCCAGGAGAAGATGACCGCCCAGATCGCCAATACCATCAACGACGTGCTCAAGCCCGAAGGCGTCGGCGTCATCATCAAGGCGACGCATCATTGCATGACCACGCGCGGTGCGCACAAGCCCGGGACCGATCTCGTCACCAGCCGCATGCTGGGCGTGTTTCGCGACAATGCGCTGACGCGCCAGGAACTGTTGGGGCTCGCCAATTCGGACGATTGACTCGCGCTAGCTCGAGGAGACGGCGCCATGACCGAGAACAACAAGCCGAGCGGACCTGACCTGACCAAAGGCGTTTCGCTGACCGCGTTCAAGGACGGCAAATTGCTCGGTCACGTCGGGGAGGAGGACGTCCTGCTGGTGCAAGCCGGCAGCGAGATCTTTGCAATCGAACCGGCCTGCAGCCATTATCACGGTCCGCTCGCCGAGGGCCTGGTGGTGGGCGATACCATCCGCTGTCCCTGGCATCATGCCTGTTTCTCCTTGCGCACGGGCGAAGCCACCCGCCCGCCGGCGTTGAACGCGCTGGCGGTCTGGGAGGTTGCGCGCGATCGGGACAACATCATCGTTCGGCGCAAGCGTGAGGCACTGACGCCGCCGGCTGCCCATCGCGGCGCGCCGACGCCGGAAAAATTCGTCATCGTCGGCGGCGGCGCCGCCGGCTTCTCCGCCGCCGAGACGCTCCGGCGCGAGGGCTTTGCCGGCGCCATCACCATGCTCAGCAACGACGGCGCGATGCCGGTCGACCGGCCGAACCTCTCCAAGGATTACCTCGCGGGCAACGCCCCGGAGGACTGGTTGCCGCTGCGCGGTGAGGACTATTATCAGAACGCAGGCATCGATCTCAGGCTCAACACCGACGTCGCCGCCATCGATGCGAAGACGCGCAGCGTCACGCTCGGCAATGGCGACAGGCTCCCGTTCGACCGGCTGCTGCTCGCGACCGGCGCCGAGCCGGTCAAGTTGCAGATTCCGGGCGCGGACCAGCCGCATGTTCACACCTTGCGCTCCGTCGCCGACAGCCGCGCCATTATCAAGGCGGCGGGGAGTGCGAGGCGCGCGCTGGTGATCGGCGCCAGCTTCATCGGCCTCGAGGTCGCGGCTTCCTTGCGGGCGCGCAAGATCGAGGTGCACGTGGTCGCGCCGGAAGAGCGGCCGATGCAGAAGGTGCTCGGCGCCGAGATGGGCGACTTCGTCCGGTCACTGCATGAGGAGAACGGCGTCGTCTTCCACTTGAAGGATACGGTGGACAATCTCGATGGCATGCGCGCCACGTTGAAGAGCGGCGCCGTCATCGAGGCGGACCTCGTCGTCGTCGGCATCGGCGTCAAGCCGCGCCTCGCGCTAGCCGAGCATGCGGGACTGGCGGCCGATCGTGGCGTCAGCGTGAGCGAATATCTGGAGACCAGCGTCGCAGGCATCTTCGCGGCCGGCGACATCGCGCGCTGGCCGGATCCGCACTCCCGGCAGACCATCCGCGTCGAGCACTGGGTGGTGGCGGAGCGGCAGGGGCAGACGGCGGCGCGCAACATGCTCGGCAGGCGCGAGCGCTTCGACGCGGTGCCGTTCTTCTGGAGCCAGCACTACGACGTGCCCATCAACTATGTCGGCCACGCCGAGCACTTCGACGACATCACGATCGACGGCAGTATCTCCGGAAGAGACTGTCTGCTGAAGTACCGCAAGGGCGGCCGCGTGCTGGCGGTGGCTTCAATTTATCGCGATCTCGACAATCTCAAGGCCGAATTGGAGATGGAGCGGTCGCATGCCTGACGCTGCGAGCCGGTCGGAGCAGCGGTGTGAGGCACGCCGGGCTATCAGCAACTCGACGCAAGACCAGCTATCGGAACTCCGCTGATCTGGCGCGCTGACAAGAAGCAGCGCGCCGCGCGTTCACTCCACGACGTCGCGCGGCGACAATCATCGGGGAGAAACCATGAAAGCCGCTCTGGTCCTGGCCGCAGCTTTGGCTGCCGCCTGCTTGTCGACGCCTGTCTCCGCGCAAAAATCCTATGGTCCGGGTGTCAGCGACACCGAGATCAAGATCGGCAACACCATGCCCTATAGCGGGCCGGCTTCGCCGCTCAGCATCACCGGGCGGGTGATCTCGGCCTATTTCGACGAGATCAACGAGAAGGGCGGCGTCAATGGCCGCAAGCTCAATCTGATCTCGCTGGACGACGCGTTCTCGCCGCCCAAGACCATGGAAGCCGCCCGGCGCCTCGTCGAAGGCGATGGCGTCGCCTTCATCTTCGCCACCATGGGCACGGCGCCGAGCTCGGCAATCGCGAAATATCTCAACAGCAACAAGGTGCCGCAGCTCTTCTTGATCAGCTCGGCCTCGAAGTGGAACGATCCCGCCAACATGCCCTGGTCGATGGCGCTGCCCTGGGCGCCGAACTACACCAGTGAGGCCGCGATCGACGTCGCCTATGCCCGCGCCAAGAACCCGAATGCGCGCTTTGCGGTACTCTATCAGAACGACGATGCCGGCAAGGAATATCTTCGCGGTGTGAAGGAGGCGCTCGGGGCCGATGCCGACAAGGCGATCGCGATGGCCTCGAGCTTCGAGGTCGCCGATCCCACCGTCGATTCCCAGGTGCTGACGCTGGCGAACACCAAGGCCGACGTCTTCATGATCTATTCGGTGACGCCGCGCGCCTGCGCGCAGGCGATCCGTAAGGCCCATGAGGTCGGCTGGCAGCCGACGCGCTTCCTCGCCTCCGGCTGCGCCAACAAGGCCACCGTGATGGTGCCGGCGGGCCTCGAGGCCGGCAAGGGCGTGCTGTCGCTCGGCGCGCTGAAGCCGTTCGTCGAGACGCCAAAGGACGATCCGGCGATGACGGCCTATATCGACTTCATGAAGAAGCGCCTCCCCAATGCCGACGTCAACAACGTCGCCGGCCTCTACGGCTACACCGTCGCCGAGGCGCTGGTGGTGCTGCTGAAGCAATGTAAGGACAATCTGACGCGCGAGAACATCATGGCGCAGGCGGCGAACCTGAAGAACGTGCCGCTGTCGCTCTTGATGCCCGGCATCACCCTCAACACCACGCCGCAGGATTTCCGCCCGATCAAGGACGGCTACATGCTGCAGTTCGACGGCAACGATTGGGTGGTTGCGAGCGAGCTTTTGAAGGGGACGTGAGGGGCTGTAATCGCGGTCGAGAGGCGCCATTTGCGGCGCATTCTTCGAGACGCCCGCTTCGCGGGCTCCTCAGGATGAGGGCGGAGTGCGCGGCGGCAATTTCAACATGCGCCGATGTCGCTTAGCCTCACCTGAGGAGACCGCGAAGCGGTCGTCTCGAAGGGCGAGGCGTGCGCTCCACGCTAGTAATCGTAGGGTGGGCAAAGGCGTCCTCGCGCCGTGCCCACCACCTCTCTCGGTCGGAAAAATGGGTGGGCACGCTTCGCGTTGCCCACCCTACGACAGCGGCGCACGATGAAGCGAACAGGAGATCACCATGGACTTTCAACACTCCGCCCGTTCGCTGGAATTGCAGGAGCGCGTCCGCCAGTTCATGCGGACGCATGTCGAGCCGGTCGAGGAGCTCTATTACGAGCAGGTGAAGCCGGAAGCTTCGCGCTACAAGACGCCGCCCGTGCTGCAGGACCTGAAGAAGATGGCGCGCGAGCAGGGGCTCTGGAATCTGTTTCTCTCCGGCGAGCACGGACCGGGTCTGACCAATCTCGAATACGCGCCCGTGAAGGAGATCATGGGCCGCATCCTCTGGGCGCCCGAAGTCTTCAACTGCTCGGCGCCCGATGTCGGCAACATGGAGGTGCTGGCGAATTACGGCACCAAGGCGCAGCAGGAGCGCTGGCTGAAGCCGCTGCTGGAGGGGCGTATCCGCTCCGGCTTCTCGATGACCGAGCCGCAGGTCGCCTCCAGCGACGCCACCAACATTCAGTGCGCCATCAAGCGCGATGGCAACGATTACGTCATCAACGGCCGCAAATGGTTCACGTCAGGCGCGATGAACGAGGATTGCGAGATCCTGATCGTGATGGGCAAGACCGCGCCCGACGATCCCGACCGTCATCGCCAGCAATCCATGATCCTGGTGCCGAAAAATACGCCCGGCGTCCGCATCGTCCGCGACATGCTGACCTACGGCTACGATGATGCCCCGGTCGGCCACCCTGAAATCGTCTACGACAACGTCCGCGTGCCCGCCGAAAACATCCTGCTCGGCGAGGGCCGCGGCTTCGAGATCGCGCAAGGCCGGCTCGGTCCCGGCCGCATCCACCATTGCATGCGGCTGATCGGCTGCGCCCAGCGCGCGCTCGAGTTGATGTGCCAGCGCGCGGTGTCGCGTGTCGCCTTCGGCAAGCCGCTCGCTGGGCAAGGCTCGGTGCGCGAGGACATCGCACACTCGTTCTGCGAGGTCGCGCAGGCGCGCCTGTTGACGCTGCAGGCCGCCGACAAGATGGACCGCGAGGGCAACAAGGCCGCGCGCGACCTGATCGCCGCCGCCAAGATCGTGGTACCCAGCATGGCCGCCCGCGTCATCGACCGCGCCATCCAGATCCACGGCGCCGCTGGCGTCTCGCAGGATACCTTCCTTGCCCGCGCCTACGTCTACGCCCGCTTCATCCGCATCGGCGACGGCCCGGACCAGGTGCATCTGGCCGCTCTGGGCAAGGAGCTGATCAGGCGCGGCGGGGTGCTGGGGTAAGGCACTGCCGACGCCTCACGCCTGGCCGTGTCTTCTTTGCGCCTCGTGATGACGTAGGGCCTCGACGATCACCTTGAACGCCGCCGAGTTCTGCCGGGACGTCGGGTAATAGAGGTAGTAGCCGTCGAACTTCGGCGACCATTCGTCGAGCACGATGACGAGCTCGCCGGACCGGACTTGGCGCGTCACGATGTCTTCAGGGAGATAGGCGATGCCGAAGCCTTTCACGGCAGCGTCGATCATCGCGCGCGAGTCGTTGAAGGTCAGCTGCCCCTCGACGCGCACCCTGAGGTCAGGACCGCCCTTGGCGAATTCCCAGACGTAATGGCCTCCAGCCGCCGCGCGGCGCTTGATGCAGACGTGCTTCAGCAGGTCTTGCGGGTGCTTCGGTTTCGGATGCTCTTTGAGATAGGTGGGCGAGGCGACCGCCACGAGCCGCCAGTCCGGGCCGATGCGCACTGCGATCATGTCCTTCTCGACGCTCTCGCCGAGGCGGACGCCTGCATCGAAGCCGTCCTCGACGATGTTGCGGAAGGCCGTGTCGAGGCTGAATTCGACCTTGATGTCGGGATAGGCCTTCAGGACCGGCGCGAGCTTCGGCCAGACGGCTTTTTCAAGGGCATGGTCCGAGAGTGTGATCCGGATGGTGCCGGACGGCTTGTCGCGCAGGGACATCAATGCGGCGATGTCGCGCTCGATCTCCTCGATACGGGGGGCAACCGATTGTAGCAGCCGCTCGCCAGCCTCGGTCAGCCCGACGCTTCGCGTGGTGCGGGTCAAGAGCCGCAGGCCCATCTGCGATTCGAGGCGCTTGATCGTATGGCTGAGCGTCGACTGCACGATGCCGAGTTTCGCGGCGGCCCTCGTGAAGCTGCGCTCGCGGGCGACGGCCACGAACGCCAGCAGATCGTTGAAATCCTGGTTTGCCACGGCTTCGATTATTCATGGCCGTTATCGATTAATGCAAGCGAATTGTAGTGGCTAATCGAATACCGGCCGCGGGCCTATGTGAGGTCGCGGATGCCGCCGGCACGCGTTGGACAGACAACATCAAGGAGGCACAGATGCAAATTCGGCAAGCGGGCTCCCAACCCTCCGCGAGAGCCCCAGGCGAGTATTTCACTGGGACTGTCCGGATCGATCCCCTGTTTCCGGCCGTCGAGCCGTCACGCGTCGCCGGCAATCACGTCACTTTCGAGCCTGGCGCGCGCACGGCCTGGCACACGCATCCGTTCGGCCAGACGCTCATCGTCACCTCCGGCTTCGGCCGTGTGCAACGTTGGGGCGGTCCGATCGAGGAGATCCGTCCGGGCGATGTGGTGTCGTTCGAACCCGGTGAGAAGCACTGGCACGGTGCGTCCCCAAAGGCGGCCATGAGCCATATCGCGATCCAGGAGGCGCTCAACGGCAATCCGGTCGAATGGCTGGAAAGGGTGACGGACGAGCAGTACGGCGATCACGCCGGCAAAGGAGAATGACGATGAAGGCAACCGTGCTCCATGGACCCGGAGATGTCCGCTATGAAACGGTCGACGATCCCAAGCTGATCAAGCCGACCGACGCCATCATCAAGCTGTCGGCGACCTGCATCTGCGGCTCCGACCTCTGGCCCTATCGCGGCCTCCAGCCGAACGAAGGCCCCGCGCACATGGGCCACGAATATTGCGGCGTCGTCGTCGAGGTTGGCAGCGCGGTGCGGAGCATCAAGCCCGGCCAGTTCGTGGTCGGCTCGTTCTGCCTGTCGGACAACACCTGTCCGCATTGCAAGTTCGGTTTCCAGTCCTCGTGTGAGCAGCGCGAGTTCATGTCGGGCGCGCAGGCGCCCTACGCGCGTGTCCCCCTTGCCGACGGCACGCTGGTCGCGACCCGCGAAATGCCGGGAAGCGATCTGATCCCGCATCTGCTCGCAACCTCCGACGTGCTCGGCACCGGGTGGTACGCGGCCGACGCTGCCAACGTGAAGCAAGGCGCGACGGTCGCGGTGGTCGGTGACGGTGCGGTCGGCCTGATGGGCGTGCTCGCGGCGAGAGAGATGGGCGCGGAGCGCATCATTGCCATGAGCCGCCACGCGACGCGGCAGGTGCTCGCCAAGCAGTTTGGTGCGACCGATATCGTGGTCGAGCGCGGCGCGGAGGGCATCGCGCGCGTCAAGGAGCTGACGCGCGGCGTCGGCGCGGACTCGGTGCTCGAATGCGTCGGCACGCAGGAAGCCATGTCGCAGGCTCTGGAATGCGCGCGCCCGGGCGGCACCATCGGCTATGTCGGCGTTCCCCATGGCGTGACCTTCGACGGCCAGGCCTTGTTCTTCGGCCAGCGGCGCATGCTGGGCGGTCCCGCCCCAGTGCGCCGCTTCCTGCCCGACTTGATGGATCGCGTGCTTCAGGGCCGGATCCAACCGGGCAAGGTGTTCGATCTCACGCTGCCGATCGACCAGGTCGCCGAAGGCTACAAGGCGATGGACCAGCGCCGCGCGATCAAGACGCTGCTGACGGTGTGATGACAGAGGAGGGCGTCGATCTCGTTTGAAGCGACACCTTGTCGATTCTACCCAGTCATCATCCGTTCAAAATCCGCTGCTAAGGTGCCACTCGACGATTGGCTTGCCGGATGTACGCGGGCCGTATCGCAAGCCTCGGCCTTCGTGCCGAGGTTTTTTGCGTGGCATCGTGCGGAAGCTGGCGGAGCCGAGCGGGGAGGTTCAACTCGGCGGCACGTCGTCGAGCGGCCAGATGGGACGGCGGACGTTCCGATACGACAGCTTGGTGTGATCGTTGGTGGCAAGGCCGCCGCTGTCGGCCAGGATCACCTCCTTGGCCATGGGCCCGAAGGCAGCCCGGAAGTGGTGCGCTGACTTGACCGCGACGATGCGGAATTGAGCCGGTTCTGCTCCGAGAATTCGGAACATTTCCTGATCGTAGGTTTGCAGCGTGTTGGTCGAAATCGCGATCGAGATGCCGTCGACCTCGAGCAAGGCGCTGGGCCCGAGCGTCATGGGCTGACCGGCATTCATCGGCCCTTCGCATATGAAGGCGCCGTCCGACAGGCCGGTCACCCGCCCGGTCAGCGTGAGCGGAGGTCCGTAGCTTTCGGGATGGCGTTTTGCCCCCAGAACGACATCCAGGCTGGCCCCAAGGCCCGCGGCATGGCAGCGGGCCGCGGCTTCGGGGTCGCCGAGGACGCCGAAGAGCACGCTGCGGATTTCGGCCTGCAGCAGCGCCTCCAGCAGGCGGATGCCATCGCCGTAGGCGCCCGATCCGGGGTTGTCACTGAAGTCGGCGATCACGAGGGGACGGGTGTCGGCGACATCCGCTGCGGCCGCGGCGGCAAGCCTCGTTGCGGTCGGCAGGTCCAGCGCCGTGACGGTGACTTCGGCGCGCCGGTGGACCATCTCGTCCTGGAGCGCGGCCGCGGCCTGCCGCGCGGCCGCTTCGGCGGCGTTGTGAGAGGCATCGTAGGTGACCTGAACGCTGGGGCCGACCTCGGCAATGTCCGAGCGGCTGAAGCCCGCGCAGACATCGACGGACAACAGGCCGGGCGTTTGCGCCTGCATGTCCGCGGCGCGCGCCAGCAGGTCGCTCATCACGCCGCCCTGGGTGCGTCCGTGGTTGCATCCGTCGAGCAGAGCTGCCTGCGAGCGGAAGACTTTCGGCCGGATCGTGCCATCCATCGCCGATTGCAGCAGTTCGGCGGCGCGGTACGCCGTCTCGTATTGGTCGATGTGCGGATAGGTGCGGTAGGGCAGCATGATGTTGGCCAGCCGGCCCATGCGTTCGGTGACGTTGGCATGCAGATCGAGCGTCACCGCAATTGGAATCGTTTCGCCGAGACGCTGGCGCAGTCCTTCGAGCAGGGCACCTTCGGCGTCGTCGTCGGTCTCGGTCACCATCGCGCCGTGCAATGCCAGGATGACGCCATCGAACGGTCCGGCTTCGCAGGCTTCAAAGACCAGGCGCTGCAATTCGGCCCAGCACGCGGCCGTCACCTTGCCGGATGGGGTGGCCGCGGCGGCGACCGGCTGTACCAGTGTCCAGCCGTAACATTTGGCTGCGGCCAGATGCGCGGCGATCTCCATTCTGGTGTCGGCCAGGGCCACGGCGATTTCGCCATCACGCAGAAATAGCCGTTTGCGATAGTCCTCGAGTGTCGTCGGGACGATCGAGAAAGTGTTGGTCTCGTGGGCGACTTGCGCCGAGAGAACACGCCGCGTCTGGCTCATGGGATTCCTTGGTTTTTTTCTTATGCAATCTCACAAGTCAGCCGCGCCGACACGCGCCGTCTCCTGCTCAGCACTGCATGACCGCATCGTGCCCCTGTTTTGCCCGACGAGTCAAAATCAATACCGTAAGGCCAGCAGTTTGCGCTGGCCACCCAAGTCACTGAAAAATCTGACCCCTTCTACTGTGCATGGGGTTGTTTTCCAGTTTTTGTCTGGAAGCCACCGCCGCCTGGCGGCGGAATTCGCGCCGTCATCCCGCCTTGGCGATGCGGCCGTCTGCCGACCCCGACCGCAGGTTCTGGAAGAACTTCTCAACCTCCCGCGACAGCGTATTCGCCGTCTCGGTCACACTGCTTGCGGCCGTCAGCACCGAGGCGGCCGCGGTGTCGGTCTCGCCGATGGCGTCGCGGAGCGAGGTGATGTTCGCCACGAGCGTCTCGTTGCCTTGCGCGGCGCTTTGCGCGTTGGACGAGATCTCGCGCGTGGCGGCGTCCTGCTGACTGACGGCGCCGGCGATCGCCGAGGTGACCTCGTTGATCTCGCGCACCGCGCTGCCGATCTCGCGCACGGCGTCGACCGCGTTGCGGGTCGAGGCCTGGATCATCGCGACGTTCTCGCCGATCTCGGCGGTGGCCTTGGCGGTCTGGCCCGCGAGCGCCTTCACTTCATGAGCGACCACGGCAAAGCCGCGGCCGGCATCGCCGGCGCGTGCGGCCTCGATGGTGGCGTTCAGCGCCAGCAGGTTGGTCTGCTCGGCGATGGCCTGGATCAGATTGAGCACGCCGTCGATGCGCTGCGTGGCCGCGGCAAGGCTCTCGATCTCCGAGATCGACTTCTCGGTGCGCTGGCCGGTCTGCTCGACCGCGCCGGCGCTCTGCCGCACCTGGCGGCCGATCTCCACCACCGAGGCCGACAGCTCTTCGGCCGCGCCCGCCACCGCCGTGACGTTGTGCGAGGCCTGCTCGGTGGCGTCCGCCGCCGTGCCGGCGCGGCTGTTCGCGTCCGCGGTGACGCGGGTGATGGTCTGCGCGGTCTCGCGCATGACGGAGGCGTTGTCGCTGAGGCCGCGCATGATCGCGCCGATCGCCTCGCGAAATTGCTCGACGGATCGTTCGATGTGGCGGGCGCGCTCCTCGCGCGCGGCGGAATCCTGCGAGACCTGCGAGGCGAGATTGCGGTTGCGGCTCATGGCCTCCCGGAAGACCTGGATCGCGCGGGCGAGCGCGCCGATCTCGTCGGCGCGGTCAGAGTGCGGCACCACGATGTCCTCGGCGCCATCAGCGACCTGCTTGATGGTAGCGGTGATCGCGGCGAGCGGCCGGGCGATCGAGCGGGCGATGATGACGATGCCGATCACGACCAGGGCCAGCGCCACGCCGCCGAGGCAGGTCAGTACGAAGGAGAGGGTGCGGTTGGTCTCGGTCTCGCGCGCGATCTGCTTGGCGCGCTCGGCATAGACCTTGGATAGCGCCTCGAGATCCTTGTTCAGCGCCGAGCGCACGGCGCGGTTGGCGTCGTTGTCGCCCCATTCCCGCCCTGCGGCCGCATTGATCTCGACGCCGCGGCGCACCAGCTCCTTGCGGAACTCGACGAACTGCTCGATGCGCTTCTTGAAGGTCGCGAACTGCTCGGCATCGTCGGCTTTGACGATGGTCTCCCAGCGCTTCACGACGCCCAGGATCTGCTCGTTGAACTTGAGCAGGCCGTCGCCGAATTTCTTCACGACCTTCGGCTCGGTCGACATGTAGACGCCGCGCGATTCCATCACGACCGCATAGACCAGCGAGTTGACGCGCTCGACGTTCAGCGCGGCGGCGTTCGCCGTCTCGATCGCGCTGGTCAGGTCGGCGCTGCGGCGGCTGTTGTAGTCGGACAGCATCGCGATCGCCGCCGTGAGCAGCGCGAACAGTGCGAAGATCGCATAGAGCTTGGTGGCAAGCGTGAAGCGGCCGGCCAGCTTGGCGGCATTCCCAGATCGGTCTGATGTCATGGTACTCAGGGCCCGGAATGGCCTGAAGCGGCCGGTGAACGGGATCGTGTAAAATTGATGCAAAACTATGCAGAACGAAGATGGATGCGGCGTTAACGCGCCCGTTAGCTGCCTCGGTCCTCGGGCGAAGGAAACGCAAGTTATTTCAGCGTCTTGATCAGAAGGTAGAGTTTCAGGATAGTCCTGGACTCGGCCACCGGCCGACGGCCCCCCTGGAGAGACCCTTGGTCTACCGCCACACCATCGACGCCACGACCCACACGTTCCCGGACCTGCGCGATCTCCTGGCCAAGGCGACCCCGCCGCGCTCCGGCGACCGGCTGGCCGGGATCGCCGCCGACACGGCCGAGCAGATGATCGCGGCGCGGATGGCGCTCGCCGACGTGCCGCTCGCCCAATTCCTGCAGGAGGCCGTCATCCCCTATGAGGCCGACGAGGTCACCCGCCTCGTCATGGACGGCCACGACGCGACGGCCTTCGCGCCGGTGGCATCCCTGACGGTCGGGGCCTTCCGCGACTGGCTGCTGTCGGATGCCGCAACGCCGGCGGTCCTGAAGACGCTCGCGCCCGGCGTCACGCCTGAGATGGCGGCCGCGGTCTCGAAGCTGATGCGCAACCAGGATCTGATCCTGGCGGCGCGGAAATGCGAGGTCACCACCGCCTTCCGCAACACCATCGGCCTGAAGGGCCGAATGAGCACCCGGCTGCAGCCCAACCATCCGTTCGACGATGCCAAGGGCATCACCGCCTCGATCCTCGACGGCATCCTGCTCGGGGCCGGCGATGCCTGCATCGGCATCAATCCCGCGAGCGACGATCCGGCCGTCATCGCGCAATTGCTGCGGCTGCTCGACGAGATCATCGCGCGGCTGAAGATCCCGACGCAGGGCTGCGTGCTGACCCATGTCACGACGACGCTGTCGCTGATCGGGCAGGGCGTGCCGGTCGATCTCGTCTTCCAGTCGGTCGCCGGCACCGAGGCCGCCAACCGCAGTTTCGGCATCGACCTTGCGCTTCTGAAGGAGGCGCAGGAGGCCGGGCTGTCGCTGCGGCGCGGCACCATCGGGCAGAACGTGATGTATTTCGAGACCGGCCAGGGCTCGGCCCTGTCGGCGGGCGCCCATCACGGCGTCGACCAGCAGACCTGCGAGGCGCGCGCCTATGCGGTCGCCCGCGCCTTTGCTCCGCTCTTGGTCAACAGCGTGGTCGGCTTCATCGGCCCGGAATATCTCTATGACGGCAAGGAAATCATCCGCGCCGGGCTGGAGGATCATTTCTGCGGCAAGCTGCTCGGCCTGCCGCTCGGGATCGACATCTGCTATACCAACCATGCCGAGGCGGACCAGGACGACATGGACAACCTGCTGACGCTGCTCGCCGCCGCCGGCGTCACCTTCATCATGGGCGTCCCCGGCGCCGACGACGTGATGCTGAACTACCAGTCGACGTCCTTTCACGATGCGCTCTATGTCCGTGACGTCTTCTCCCTGCGCCGGGCGCCGGAATTCGATGACTGGCTGGTGCAGGCCGGGATTGCGGGCGCCGATTTCCGCATTGCCGGCGATGCGGGCCTGCTGCCTGATTTTGCCTCGCGGCTCATCGCCTGAGGGCGGCGCAAAGCGTCAAACTCGCCCCGTCAGGAAACTATCGGCGCCTCCCGGAATTATGCTTGTGCCACAATATTGAGAAATTCCGGCGGCAGCATTACGCTATGTGTCTGGCTGGCAATTTCCGCACCATCGATCGAGCGTGGCGGGGGAGCTTAGATGCGAGCTGAAAGTAACGGAACGTCCCGGCGGATCCTCTGTGTGTTTCCGCGCTACACCTCCTCGTTCGGTACGTTCGAGTATTCCTATCCCCTGACCGACGGTGTGCGCGCCTTCATGCCGCCGCAGGGGCTGCTGCTGATCTCCGCCTATCTGCCGCAGGATTGGCAGGTCAAATTCGTCGACGAGAACCTCCGCCGCACGACCCGGGAAGAGTTCGAATGGGCCGAAGCGGTCTTCGTCAGCGGCATGCACATCCAGCGCCAGCAGATGAACGACATCTGCCGCCGCGCGCATGAATTCGACTTGGCCGTCGCGCTTGGCGGTCCCTCCGTCAGCGCCTGTCCCGACTATTATCCGTCGTTCGACTATCTCCATGTCGGCGAGCTCGGCGATGCCACCAACCAGCTGATCGAGATCCTGTCGCGCGACACCTCTCGCCCCGAGAGCCAAGTGGTGCTGACCACCAGGGATCGCGTGCCGATGACGGAGTTTCCGATCCCGGCCTACGAGCTTGCCGACGTGAAGAAATATTTCCTCGGCAGCATCCAGTATTCCAGCGGCTGTCCCTATCAGTGCGAGTTCTGCGACATCCCCGGCCTCTACGGCCGCAACCCGCGCATCAAGTCGCCGGAGCAGATCATCGCCGAGCTCGATCGCCTGCGCGAATGCGGCATGACCGACACGGTCTATTTCGTCGACGACAATTTCATCGGCAACCGCAAGGCGGCGATGGACCTGCTGCCGCATCTGATCGAATGGCAGAAGCAGACCGGCTACGTGATGCGGCTCGCCTGCGAGGCGACGCTCAACATCGCCAAGCGCCCCGAGATCCTCGAGAAGATGCGCGAGGCCTTTTTCATCACCATCTTCTGCGGCATCGAGACGCCGGACCCGGGTGCATTGCATGCGATGCACAAGGACCACAACATGATGGTCCCGATCCTGGAGGGCGTGCGCACCATCAACTCCTATGGCATGGAGGTGGTGTCCGGCATCATCATGGGGCTCGACACCGACAAGCCGAACACCACGGACGCGCTGCTCGCCTTCGTCGAGGAATCGCAGATTCCGCTGCTCACCATCAACCTGCTGCAGGCGCTGCCGAAGACGCCGCTGTGGGACCGGCTGGAGCGCGAGGGCCGCCTGGTCCATGACGAGGGCCGTGATTCCAACGTCGATTTCCTGCTGCCCTATGATGACGTCGTCTCCTCCTGGAAGTACTGTATGGAGGTCGCCTACGCGCCCGAGAAAGTCTATGCGCGCTATCAGCATCAGTGCGACTACACCTATGCCAACCGCCTCAACGTCCCGGTGGCTCCGGAGATGAAGACCTGGCCCAATATCAAGCGCGGCCTGATCATGCTGCGCAACATCTTCTGGCAGATCGGGGTGCGCGGCGACTACAGGCGCGTGTTCTGGAAGTTCGCCTTCGGGCGAATTCGCCGCGGCGATCTCGAAGGCCTGATCGGCTCCGCCACGATCGCGCATCACCTCATCACGTTCGCGCGGGCGGCCTCGAGCGGCAAGCAGAACGCCTCGAACTACTCGCTCCGGCTGCGCGAGGCTGCCGTTCCGGCCGAATGAGCGACAAATCCGCTCCGGCTCGTCCGACCCCCGACCTTAGGTCGTTCACGCCCGCGCGCGTTGCGCTTGGGCGCAGCGGCGCAAGCCTGCCGACCACAGCGCTGCTCGATTTCACGCTCGACCATGCCCGCGCTCGCGATGCCGTGCATGCCGCCTTCGATGCGCGGCGTCTGCTCGCCGATCTCAGCGCGCTAGGCCTTGCCGTCACCGAGGTGAGGAGCCAGGCCGTCGACCGCAGGGACTATCTGCGGCGGCCGGATCTGGGACGACGGCTTGAACCCGGCTCAGCGGAGCTTCTAGAACGAGCGGCTTCCGCGCCGTGCCAGATCGCTATCGTGATCGGCGATGGCCTGTCGGCGGCAGCGGTTCACGCCCATGCGGTGGCGCTGGTGAGGCGCCTGCTGCCGCTGCTCGCAGCCGATGATGGTGTCGCGATCGGCCAAATCGTCGTCGCCTCAGGCGCGCGCGTTGCGCTCGGCGACGAGATCGGCGCCATTCTCGGCGCGCGCATGGTTGTCATGCTGATTGGCGAGCGGCCGGGCCTATCGGCGCCCGACAGTCTCGGCACCTATCTGACTTTCGCGCCGAACCCCGGCCGTTCCGATGCCGAGCGCAATTGCGTGTCCAACATCCACCACGCCGGGCTCAGCTATGACGAGGCCGCCGTCAAGATCGCCTGGCTGGTCCGTGAGGGGCTGGCGCGGCAGGTCAGCGGCGTGGCGCTGAAGGACGAGAGCGCGGACCGCGCGCCGCGTCGAATTGGCACATTCCCGCCCGGATGACCTGCAGGCCCCGAAATCGCCGCATCTTGATCGATTTGCCCACACTTCGCCTGCTTGCGAGAGGGGTGATTGACCTGCTAAACCCCTCGCGGCGATTTTCCGCGCATTTTCAAAGGGCAAGCCTCCCATTGGTATGGCGTTTTCAAGCCGTTCGCGGGGCGCAATAAGCTCTCAAGACCGAGCCGATTTAGGAACTGGATAAGGCATGCTCGAAAAGCACCGCGAGAATGAGGTTCATGTCGACAAGGTCGAGCAGGGACCTGCGTCCTCGATCGCCTTCGGGCTGGAGCGTCTCGGGCTGATCGCCGTCCGGGCGCCGATCCTCTCCTGCATCGTCCTGCTCGCGCTGATCGTCGGCGCCGTGTTCGGCATCCACCGAATCAAGATCGACGATTCGCTGTCGCAGCTGTTCCGCTCCGACACCCGCGAGTTCAAGCAGTACGAAGATGTGACCAAGAAGTTCCCGGCCGAGGAATTCGACGTCCTCGTCGTGGTCGAGGGCAAGACCCTGCTGGCGCGGAACAATTTGGAGAAGCTGCGCGACTTCGTCACCGACCTGCAGCTGGTCGAAGGCACGCGCGGGCTGGTCTCGCTGTTCTCGGCGCGCCAGGCGCCAGCGCCGGGCAAGCTGCCGGCGGCACTATTCCCGGCCGAGCTACCCCAAGGCGCCGACTACGACAAGTTCATCGAGACGGTCAAAAACAACGAGATCATCCGCGGCAAGTTGTTGTCGGAAGACGGCACGCTGGCACTCATCGTGCTGTCGCTCGATCCGGAGGTCGTCGCCTCCAGCAAGCTGACCAAGACCGTCGGCGACATCCGCGCGTTGATGAAGGAGGATCTCAGCGAAACCGGGCTCAACGTGCAGCTCTCCGGCGTGCCGGTGATGCAGCTCGAGATCCGCAATGCGGTCGAGCGCGACGGGCTGACCTACAACATCCTCGGCATTCTTGCCGGCTGCATCATCGCCATCGTCTTCTTCCGCAAGGTCTCGTTCATGATCGCGGCGGCGTTCCCGCCGATGATCGCGATCCTGCTGGCGCTCGGCGCACTCGGCTGGGCCAATTTCAATCTCAACATGTTCCTGAACGTGATGACGCCGCTCATCATGGTGATCAGCTTCTCGGACTCGATGCAGCTCACCTTTGCCGCGCGTGACCGGCTGATCGCAGGCCAGGACAAGTTCACCGCGTTCAAGAACGCGGTGCTGGTGGTGGGGCCGGCCTGCGTGCTGACGCACGGCACCGCCGGCATTTCCTTCATCGCGCTGCAGTTCTCCAGCTCCGACCTGATCCGCAAATTCGGCGAGGCGGGCCTCGCCGCCACCGTCATCGCGCTGGTCGCGGTGCTGTCGCTGGTGCCGGTGTTCGGCGTGCTGTTCGTGCGCAATGAGAAGGTGTTCGCGGTAAAGTTCCAGGGCGCGGATGCCGGCGTCCAGGCACTGCGCAATTTCTGCTACTGGATCGCGGTGCGCATGGTGGGCCGGCCCGGCCTGTTCAGCCTGATCGCCGTGCTGTTCGTCGGCGGCCTCGGCGTCATCTACGCCAATCTGGAGCCGCGCTACCGGCTCGCCGACCAGGTGCCGGACAAGCGCCAGGCCGTTGCCGCCAGCGACCGGCTGGATGCCAAGCTCACAGGCGCCAATCCGGTCAACGTGCTGGTCGTGTTTCCGAAGGGGCAGTCGCTGTATTCGCCGGAAACGCTCCAGACCATCGCCGAAGTGCACGCGACGGTCGAGAAGGCCGCCGGCGTCGGCAACGTCTGGTCGCTGGAGACGCTGCGTCGCTGGCTGGCGGAGAAGGCCGGCAGCGCCGACGTCGCAACGCTGAAGGAATATGTCAGCGTCATCCCCGAGCATCTGGTGCGGCGCTTCATCGATGCCGAGCAGGACGCCGTCGTGGTCGCAGGCCGCGTGCCGGACAAGGATTCCAGCCAGCTGCTACCGATCGTCGACAAGCTCGACACCGAACTCGACGCCGTCCGAAAGAAGCATCCGGGCTATGAGGTCGCGGTGACAGGTCTTGCTGCGATTGCGGCGCGCAATTCGGCCAGCATGATCGAGAAGCTGAACCGCGGCCTCACCATCGAATTCGCGCTGGTCGCGATCTTCATCGGCCTTGCCTTCCGCTCCTGGGTCGTGATGTTCGCCTGCATCCTGCCGGGCATTTTCCCGGTGGTGATGTCGGGAACGGTGCTGTGGGCGATGGGCGAGGGCCTGCAATTCGCCAGCGTCGTCGCGCTCACCGTCTCGTTCGGGCTGGGCCTCAGCGCCACCATCCACTTCCTCAACCGCCTCAGGCTGGAGAGCAAGCCGGGCGTCGGCTCGGCGCTTGCGGTGGAGCGGGCGACCGTGCTGGTGGGACCTGCGCTGATCCTGACCACGGTGGTGCTGGCCTGCGGCCTCGTCGTCACCGTGTTCTCCGACCTGCCGTCGCTCAGGCTGTTCGGCTGGCTCAGTGCCTTCTCGATGGTCATGGCCCTCGTCGCCGATCTCTTCATCCTCAGGCCGACGGCGATGTGGCTGATCAACCTGCACGCCAGGCTGCAGGGGACCGACAAGCCGGCGATTTAGAGAGGGGCAGCGAAGGCCGTCCCGCGCTCACGCGTCGATCCGGACGACACCGTGCGGATTGAACTTGAAATGTCCTCGGCCAATCCTGCTCGCGCTAAAGCGCGAGTTTGCGGTCGCGCAGCGTCGCATGGATACCGCGCTCGGCCATGGCATTGGCGATCTCTCCATCGGCTTCACCGCGGACCATTCGTTGCCGCGGATCGTGTCCGTCTTGGTAAGTGCCCCTCGTGTCAGCAAAAAGCCCCCGGCTCGGGAGAACCGGGGGCTATTCCTTCGAAGTGGGAAGGGCGTCAGCTCTTCGTCATGGTGATGTTCACGCCGCGGATCTCGCCCTTCGAGCTGATCTGCACCGTCTGCTTGCTGCCGTTGGTGCGCAGCGAGAGGTTGGCCGCAAAGCCGTTGGCCTCGACGAACACGTCGATCTGGCCGCCGCCGGCGGTGCCCTGGAGATTGCCGAAGATGTTGCGGCTGGACTCGCTCCAATTGCCGGAGATGCGCTCGCCCTGGCTCGTCACATCGCTGGTGAGGTCGAACTTGTAGCTGTCGGACGCGCAGTGCAGAGCCTGCTTCAGGCTGAGGCCGCTGCCGGCGACCTTGTAGTCGGCCTTGCAGCGAATGCGCTCGGTGGAGCCGTCGGACAGCGACACCGTGCCGGTGCCGGCCCAGGCGCCGTCGAAACCGGCAAACGGGCCGGACGACTGAGCGTGGCTTGCCGAAACCGAGAAGAGCAGCGCAGCACCGATGCCGGCCGCCTTGATTGCCAGTCCAGATCGCCCAAACAATGTCATCTCAAATATCCCGTTTTAGAACGACGCCCGCTCACACTTGAGAACGTCTCGCCACATCGAAAGTTTAGTGTTCCGAGCCCGTGGCAGGTTCAAAGCCAGGCCGCCAGAGATGACCATTCACGAAGCCTCACGCCAGGCCTGGAGCCGCCGATTTGTGCTGTTTCGGGATGTTTCCGGCGGGAAAAGCGGGGCGGACAGATGCAGCTCTGCAACAGGTCTGCGGTAAAGCGCGACGTCCCTGAATTATGACGTAGTATCAAGCTCTTACATCTGTCAATGAAGGTTGAGGGAAGCCCTGATTTGGTGAGGGCGGCGCCAATTTGGCCGCATTTGCCAGTGCTTGTGCCTTCTCTGAGGCCGCTACCGCGCGGCGACTTGCCATCAGAACAATCCGTTCCGGTCGTCCGCCCTGTGCAGTCCGGCTCCGGTGCGATTCTGTCGCCAGAATGAAGGAATACAATGCGTAAGCTTCTCGTCGCTCTCACCCTGCTGTCGGCATCTGTTTCGACGGCGGCGTTCGCCCAGCAGGGGCGTGGCACGGACGCCGAGCAGAAGGCCTGCACCCGCGACGTGCAGAAATACTGCCGTCCGGTCATCGACCAGGGCGATTTCACCATCCTGGCCTGCCTCAAGGAGAACCGGGCCAAGATCTCGCAGGCCTGCGACCTGGTCCTGAAGACCCACAACCAGTAAGCTCGGCCACTGGCCCACAAAAGGCGGCCCTGGGGCCGCCTTTTCGGGCCCGATTCGCGGAAGGGCAGCCATCGCCAGACAGGATTGGTTTTGCGGCCGTATTCCCCTATATGGGGGCCGCGGCGGATCGCCGGCATGAGCCCGCGAGCGAAGAAGCCCTTTCTGTCCAAACGATTGTAAACCAGCCCTCGATGACCTCTGCGAGCGAATTGCGATCCGGCAAGGGTGACCGCGACGAGAATTTTCCCGTCGCGTCCTGGATCATTCATCCGCGTCATCGCGCCCTGATCCTGGCGTATTATAATTTCGTCCGCACCGCCGACGATATCGCCGACCACGCGACGCTCCCGTCCGACCAGAAGCTTAGCTATCTCGACCTGCTCGAGGCGGAGCTGCTCGGCAAGGGCGACACCCAGGCTGAGGCCGTCAGCTTGCGGCGCGCGCTCGCCGAGCGCGGCATGGCGCCGCGCCATGCGCTCGACGTGCTCACTGCGTTCCGCATGGACGTGACCAAGCTGCGTTACGAGAACTGGGACGAAGTCATCCACTATTGCCGCTATTCGGCGATGCCGGTCGGCCGCTTCATGCTCGACGTCCACGGCGAGAGCACCTCGACCTGGGCCGCATCGGATGCGCTCTGCGCGGGCCTGCAGATCAACAACCATTTGCAGGATTGCGGCAAGGATTTCCGCGAGCTCAACCGCGTCTATCTGCCGCGCGATGCGCTGGCAGCACATGGCGCCTCGGTCGAGCAACTCGGGCTTGCGCAATCGCCGCCGGCGATGCTGGCCTGTCTGCAGGAGCTCGCCGCGCGCAACGAAGCGCTGCTCGACGAGGGCAGGTCGTTGAGCGCCGAGATCCGGGATTTCCGTCTGGGCATCGACGTCGCGGTCATCCAGGCCTATGCCGACCGCATCGTGCGCCTCCTGAAGGTGCGCGATCCCCTGCGCGAGCGGGTACATCTGAACAAGTTCGAACTGCTCGTCTTCAGCCTTGCCGGAATGCTTGGTGAGGCCGGCCGCCGCGCAATTGGACGCAAGGCCATTTCCAGACCGGGGACTGCACATGACGCTTGAGGCGACCTCGCCCGGCGCCAATTATGGCTCGACCGCATCCGGCAGCTCCTTCTACGCCGCGATGCGCATCCTGCCGCATGACCAGCGCGAAGCGATGTTCCAGATCTACAGCTTCTGCCGCCAGGTCGACGACATCGCCGATTCCGACGGCCCGCGCGAGGAGCGGCTCGCCGCGCTTCAAGAGTGGCGCAACGACATCGACGCGCTCTACCAGGGCAATCCGCCGCCGCGGCTGAAGGATTACGTCGCCTCGGTGAAGACCTTCGGCCTCAAGCGCGAGGATTTCCTGGCGATCGTCGACGGCATGGAGATGGACGTGCCGCAGGACATCCGCGCGCCCGACATGGCGACGCTGGATCTGTATTGCGATCGCGTCGCCAGCGCCGTGGGACGGCTGTCGGTGCGGGTCTTCGGCCTGCCCGAAGAGGACGGCATCCAGCTCGCCTATCATTTGGGCCGCGCGCTTCAGCTCACCAATATCCTGCGCGACATCGACGAGGACGCAGGTCTCGGCCGGCTCTATCTGCCGCGCGAGGCGCTGCTGCATGCCGGCATCACCTCTGATGATCCGAACCGCGTGATTGCCGAGCGCGCGCTGCCGAAGGTCTGCCTGCCGCTGACGCAGCGTGCGAAGGCGCATTTCGAGAAGTCGGACGAGATCATGAAACGCAACAAGCGCCGCGTGGTGCGCGCGCCGCGGATCATGTCGAAATACTATCATTCCATTCTGGATCTCCTGATTGCGCGCGGTTTCAACGCGCCGCGCCAGCCGGTGCGTGTGTCGAAGGTCACACGCATCGCCATCCTGCTCCGCTACGCTTTCATCTGATGCAAAAGACAGCTCACATCATCGGTGCTGGAATTTCCGGCCTCTCCGCCGCCGTGCGGCTCGCCAATGCCGGCTTCAAGGTCGCCGTGCACGAGGCCACGCAGCAGGCCGGCGGCCGTTGCCGTTCTTATTTCGACGGCGCCACCAATCTCACCATCGACAACGGCAATCATCTGCTGCTGTCGGGCAACAGCCATGCGCGCGCCTATGCGCGCGCGATCGGCACCGAGGCGGGACTCGTCGGGCCGGAAAGCGCGCAGTTCCCCTTCGTCGACATCAAGACCGGGCAGCGCTGGCAGATCGATCTCGGCGCGGGCCGGTTGCCGACCTGGGTGCTCGACGAGAGCCGTCGCGTTCCTGATACGAGTCTCACCGATTACCTGAAGCTGGCGCCGCTGATCTGGGCCTCGGAAGAGACATTGGTCGGCAAGTCCATTCCTTGTGAAGGCGTGCTCTACCAGCGACTGGTGCAGCCGCTGCTGCTCGCAGCCCTCAACGTCGATCCGCCCGAGGGCTCGGCGGGGCTTGCCGGCGCGATCGTGCGCGAGACGCTGCTTGCGGGTGGGCAGGCCTGCCGTCCGCTGATCGCGCGCGACGGCCTCAGTGCCGTGCTGATCGAGCCCGCGGTGAAGTTTTTGCAGGAACGTGGCCATTCCGTTCAGCTCGGCCATGAACTGCGTTCGTTTGCGACCAGTGACGGCAAGGCCATTGCGCTGCATTTCGGCGGCGAGGACGTGATCCACATCGGTGAGGGCGATGTTGTCGTGATGGCGGTGCCGCCACGCGCGGCCGCGAGCCTGCTGCCGGGGCTGAAGACGCCGACGGAATTCCGCGCCATCGTCAATGCGCATTTCCGCATCACACCGCCGCCGGGTTCGGCGCCGATCCTCGGCGTGCTCGGCGGCGTCGTGGAATGGCTGTTCGCGTTCCCGAACCGGCTTTCCGTCACCATCAGCAATGGCGACCGTCTGGTCGACATGCCGCGCGAGGAACTCGCGCAGACGATCTGGAACGAGGTCTGCGAGGCGGGCGGCGTGTCCGGTGAGCTGCCCCCTTGGCAGATCGTGCGCGAGCGCCGTGCCACATTCGCGGCGACGCCGGCGCAGAATGCCTTGCGCCCGGGGCCGGTCACCGCGCTGAAAAACCTGTTCCTCGCGGGGGATTGGACTGCTACGGGATTGCCTGCAACCATCGAGGGATCGGTGCGATCAGGTGATCGCGCCGCCGATTTGGTTCTGGCCGCCAAAGGATCCTGACAGGCGGCCCTGACGGGCAAACGTCCCGGCCAATTTCAATCGACTATCGGAGCAATCGAGCGAGATGGATTCCGTGAACGCGACCAGCCGCGAAGCCCTTCAACAGGAGGCCTTGCAACCGGGGACCTTGCAACCGGGCATCCTGGAATCGAGCATTGCATCGGCGACGCAGGGCGTCCTCGACTTCCAGCAGGCGGACGGCCATTGGGTGTTCGAGCTCGAGGCCGACTGCACGATTCCGGCCGAGTACATCCTGCTGCGCCACTATCTCGCCGAGCCGGTCGACGCCGTGCTCGAAGCCAAGATCGCCAATTATCTTCGCCGCGTTCAGGGCGCCCATGGCGGCTGGCCGCTGGTGCATGAGGGCGAGTTCGACATGAGTGCCAGCGTGAAGGCCTACTTCGCGCTGAAGATGATCGGCGACAGCGTCGACGCCCCGCACATGGTGCGTGCGCGCGAGGCGATCCATGCGCGCGGCGGCGCTGTTCACAGCAACGTCTTCACGCGCTTCCTGCTTGCGATGTACGGCGTGGTGACCTGGCGCGCGGTGCCGGTGTTGCCGATCGAGATCGTGCTGCTGCCGTTCTGGTCGCCGTTCCACCTCAACAAGATCTCCTACTGGGCGCGTACCACCATGGTGCCGTTGATGGTGCTCGCAGCGCTCAAGCCGCGCGCGAAGAATCCGAAAGGGGTCGGCATCGACGAATTGTTCCTGCAGGATCCGCGCTCGATCGGCATGACCGCCAAGGCGCCGCATCAGAGCATGGCCTGGTTCCTGCTGTTTCGTTCGCTCGACGGCATTTTGCGCGTGATCGAGCCGCTGTTTCCCAAGAGCCTGCGCAAGCGCGCCATCGATGCGGCGCTCGCCTTCACCGAGGAGCGGCTCAACGGCGAGGACGGCATGGGTGCGATCTATCCGCCCATGGCCAACATCGTCATGATGTATGACGCGCTCGGCAAGGACGAGAACTATCCGCCGCGCGCGGTCACGCGCCGGGGCATCGACAAGCTCCTCGTCATCGGCGAGGAGGAGGCCTACTGCCAGCCCTGCGTCTCGCCGGTCTGGGATACGACGCTGACGGCGCATGCGCTGCTGGAAGCCGGCGGCGACAAGGCGGTGCCGGCCGCCAAGCAGGGCCTCGACTGGTTGATCCCGAGGCAGGAGCTCGAGGTGAAGGGCGACTGGGCCGTGAAGCGGCCCGACGTGCGTCCGGGCGGCTGGGCCTTCCAGTACAACAATGCGCATTACCCCGACCTCGACGACACCGCCGTGGTGGTGATGTCGATGGACCGCATGCGCCGGGAACACGGCGCGAGCGGCTATGACGCCGCGATCATCCGCGGCCGGGAGTGGATCGAGGGCATGCAGAGCGACGACGGCGGCTGGGCCGCCTTCGACGTCAATAATCTCGAATATTATCTCAACAACATCCCGTTCTCCGACCACGGCGCGTTGCTCGATCCGCCGACCGAGGACGTCACGGCACGCTGCATCTCGATGCTGGCCCAACTCGGCGAGACCGCGAAGACCAGCAAGCATGTGGCTGACGGGGTCGCCTATTTGCGGAAGACCCAGCACCCCGAGGGGTCCTGGTACGGCCGCTGGGGCATGAATTTCATCTATGGAACCTGGTCGGTGCTCTGTGCCCTCAACATGGCCGGGGTCGACCACAAGGACCTCATGATTCGCAAAGCCGCCGGCTGGCTGGCCTCGATCCAGAACAAGGACGGCGGCTGGGGCGAGGACGCCGTCAGCTACCGACTGGACTACAAGGGCTGGGAAGCCGCCCCCTCGACGGCCTCGCAAACGGCATGGGCCTTGCTTGCCCTGATGGCGGCAGGCGAGGTTGATCACCCGGCCGTCGCCCGCGGGGTGGAGTACCTGATTGCAACACAGAACGAAAAAGGACTGTGGGACGAGCAGCGGTACACCGCCACAGGCTTCCCCCGCGTGTTCTATCTACGTTATCATGGTTACCCAAAGTTCTTTCCGCTGTGGGCACTGGCGCGGTATCGGAACTTGCGGAACACCAACAGCAGGGTGGTAGGGGTCGGAATGTGACTTTGGGGACGGGGGACTATTTTACCGCGGGTCAGGCCATCGACCCGCGTCCGATACTGATCGTGACCGGACTGGTGCAGGAGGCCCGCATCGCGGCCGGGCCGGGAATGGCCGTGATCTGTTCATCGAGCAGCCCGACGCAGTTGCGGGCGCTTCTGACCGTGGTGGATCCCGAGACGATTCGCGGCGTGATCTCGTTCGGCGTGGCCGGCGGGCTCGACCCGACGCTGCGTTCCGGCGATGTCGTGCTGGCGACCGAAGTGCTCGACGGCGACACCCGCTGGGCCGCAGGCCTCTCGCTCGGCGACGATTTGATCGACCGCCTGACCTCGGGGCGCCGCCGCGTGGTGCGCGGCAGCCTTGCCGGTGCCGAGGAAGTGGTCACGGGGCGCTCCTGCAAGGCGGCGCTACACTCGGAGACGGGCGCTGCCGCCGTCGACATGGAAAGCCACATCGCGGCCGCCTATGCCGCCGAGGCCGGGCTGCCCTTTGCCGCGGTCCGCGTCATCAGCGATCCCGCCCACCGCGCGCTGCCGGCGCTCGCCCGCGCCGCGATCAAGCCGAACGGCCAGATCGACCTCGCGGCCGTGCTGCGCGGCATCGTGCGCAATCCGGCGACGCTGCATGCGCTGGTCTCGACCGGCATCGACTTCAACCGCGCTTTGCGGAGCTTGCGCGGCTGCCGCGATTATCTGATCGGCACCGAGCTGATCGACAGCGAGGCGCTGGTGTCGAAGGCGGCCTGACCTCTTGATGCGATAAAGCAAAAGGCCCGGTCGCCATCGGCGACCGGGCCTTTTGCGTATGAGTGTCCGTAGCCGGGATGGGGTGACAGCGTCATCCGGGAGCCGACCAGATCGCCAAGGCCGCGGCTTCTCACGCTCACTCGGTCGCCTCCATGCGGTTTCGGTCCACGACCCACAGTGTCCGTCGCATCATGCCCTCGACGATTGCCGCCGATTCGCTTGGACGCAGATAGATCGCCGTGGACTTGAGCAGCCATGGCAACACCGCTTGCTCGAGCCGCTCCTCATAGGCGCGGCGCATCATGTCGAATGCCTGCAGTCCGGGTCCGGCCAGGATCACATGGTGTGGGCGCAGCACGGATATCGTTGCCGCGACCGCCTCGGCAAGCGCGCGACCTGCCTGCTGGAATACATGCTCGAGACGGGGATCGCCGCCCCGCGCTCGCTCGCGCAGCAGGGCCATCTGCGCCTCGGACGGTTGTTGCGACACCGCCGGCGGCAAGTCGAGAAAGGTACGGGCGTCGCGGTAGAGCGCGTAGTCGGCGAGATGGGCCTCGATGCAGCCGCGCTGGCCGCAGCGGCATTGCGGCCCGTTCGATCCCAGTTTGATATGGCCGATCTCGCTGCCGGCGCCGGCGCCCCAGCGCGCCTCACCATCGACAACGACGCCCATGCCGACGCCGTGGCCGACCATGATCGTGGCCGAGAGGCCCTGCGCCAGCGCCGGCTCCGCGGCGCAAAGCGCGAGCGCAACCGCAACAGCGTCATTCGCCATCACGACTTCGGCGTCGAAGGCCTGGCGCACCGGCTTCACCAGATCGATATCGGTGACGGACAGCGCCGGACTCCACAGATGCCGGCCGGTGTCCGCGTTCACGATGCCCTGCAGGGCAATCCCTATTCCCAACAGGCGATGGCGCGGTGTGGCCGTCGCCTCAAGCATCGAATCGATCTGCGCGATCACGAGATCGCATAACGCGCCCGTATCGAGCGCCCGCGTCGCGATTTCGAGCCGCGATTGCGCCAGGCCGGAGCCGCTGAAATCCGCGATCAGTGTTTCGATCAGGTTCATGCGCAGCGAGACCGCAATGATGCGGCCGAACTCCGGGTTCAGGGTCAGCAGCACAGCGGGCCGGCCGCGACGGCGGCCGTTCAGCCCGTCCGCATCGTCTTCGTCCGTGTCGTCGGCCCATGACGTTGCCGCTGTCTCGGTCTCGCACAGCAATTCTTCCGCGATCAGCTTCGACGTCAGGCCGGAAACGGCGGGGAAGCTCAATCCCGTACTCCGGGCGAGCTCCACGCGCGGCAATGGCCCCTGACGTCGCAGGACTTCGACGAGGCGGCCGCGGTTCGAACCGCGGGCGGTGCCTGAAATGCGTCTGGGCGGTTCAATTTGGTCAGCCATGCTGTCTCTTTAGTTCACGACGTGAAATTAATATGCGGGTGGTCGGTTAGTGTGATCGGAAAAGCACAGCCGGAAAACGTCGTCTGGGAGCTATATTTACTATTATCGTACCTTATGTACTATTTCCGCTTGAAGAATGAGCCAGTACATCCTGTTTTCGGTGTTTTGCTCTGCGACATTTCTTCGCTGTGTAAATAAAATAGGGCGCAAAAGGCGTCATGAAGCCCTTATCCGGGGTGTCCAAAGGGAGGTGCAGATGAACGGATCGATGAAGAAATTGCTAGTGCCGTTGGTCGCGACCGCCGCGCTCGCGATGGCGACGGGAATGGCACAGGCCCAGCAGAAGAAGACCATCGCGCTGGTCACCAATGTTGCGGCCGACTTCTGGACCATCGCCGGCCGCGGGCTGGAAAAGGCGCAGAAGGAACACCCGGAATACAATATCGAACTGATTGTCACCAACGAAGGCACGGCGGCGGGCCAGCGGCGCGAGTTGGACGACCTGCTGGTGCGCGGCGTCGCCGGTATCTCCATCTCGGTCGACGATGCGCCGCACGCGACCGAACAGCTCAACAAGGTTGCGGCCAAGACCGTGTTGATCACGACGGACAGCGACGCGCCGCAGAGCAATCGTCTCGCCTATATCGGCACCGACAACGTCGCGGCCGGGCGGCAAGCAGGCGAAGAGATCAAGAAGGCGCTGCCGAGCGGCGGCAAGATCGCGCTGTTCGTCGGCACGATGGACGCGGACAATGCCCGCGAGCGGGTGCAGGGGATCAAGGACGCGATCGCCGGCACCAAGGTCGAGCTGGTCGACGTGTTCACCGACCAGGTGGACTTCGCCAAGGCCAAGGCGAATATGGAGAACGTGCTGGTCAAATATCCCGACATCGCGCTCTTGTCCGGCCTTTGGAGCTACGAGACGCCGCTGATTTATGACGCGGTCAAGGCGGCGGGCAAGGCCGGCAAGGTGAAGATCGTCGGCTTCGACGAGGACCAGCGCACGCTGCGGGGAATATCCGACGGCACAATCGAATCCACGGTCGTGCAGCAGCCATACGAATTCGGGTATCTCTCCGCCACCAACATCATCAAGACACTGAACGGCGACAAGTCCTGGATTCCGGCTAACAGCAAGCTGATCGTGCCAACCCAAGTGGTCAGCAAGTCCAACGTCGCGGAATTCACCGCAAATCTGAAGGCACTGTTGAAGAAGTGACTTCAGCGCCTTTCGACGCCCGGCTGGCACAGTCGGGCGTCGTGCGGGAGGAAATGAATGGCGGACATCCTGTTCGAACTCGCCGGTATCAGCAAGTCCTATCCCGGGGTCATGGCCCTCGACGACGTCAGTCTGCGTGTGTACCGGGGCGAGGTGTTGGGCCTGATCGGCGAGAACGGCGCCGGCAAATCGACGCTGATGCGCGTGCTGGGCGGCGTGATCGCGCCGAGCGAGGGCGTGATACGCATCGGCGGCACCGACCACGCCCGTATGACGGTGAACGAGGCGACGCAGGCCGGCATCGCCTTCGTGCATCAGGAACTGAACCTTTTCGAAAATCTCGACGTCGCCGCGAACGTCTTCATTGGACGCGAGTTGCTTGTCGGCGGCCCGCTCAAGCTGGTCGACGATGCAAAGATGCATGCCCGCGTGATGCCGCTGCTGGAGCGGCTGGGCGCCGATTTCACCCCGGACACGCTGGTCGACAACCTGTCGATCGCCGAGCGCCAGTTGGTGGAGATCGCCAAGGCGCTCTCGATCGACGCCCGCGTCATCATCATGGACGAGCCGACCTCCAGCCTGACGATTTCGGAGACCGAACGGCTGCTGGAGGTGATTGCGGATCTGAAGGCGCACGGCATCTCGGTGATCTATATCTCTCACCGGCTCAGCGAGATCATGACCTGCGCCGACCGCGTCGTGGTGCTCCGCGACGGGCGCACGGTGGGGGAGCTGGCGCGAGACCAGCTCAGCCATGCCGCAATGATCCGGCTGATGATCGGCCGCGACCTGAAAGCGCTGCATACGCCGCCGAAGCGGCCGCCGCAGCCGGGCGGCTGCGATATCGTCGGCCTCGTGACGTCGGCCTTTCCCGACCGGCAGGTCGATCTTTCCGTGCGGCATGGCGAGATACTCGGACTGGCGGGGCTCGTGGGCGCCGGTCGCACCTCCCTTGCCCGCGCGGCTTTCGGCATTGATCCGCCGCTGGGCGGCGAGATCAGGATCGACGACGCGCCGATCGATGTCGCATCGCCGCGGGAGGCGATCAGGCAAGGCATCTATCTGATGCCGGAGGATCGCAAGAAATCCGGGCTCGTGCTGGAGCTGCCGATCCGGGAGAACGTGACGCTGGCCAGCCTGCTGAATTATGCGCAGATGTGGCTGGTCAGCGCCCCGGCCGAGCGCAAGGCTGCCAAGGAGCAGGTGAGGCGCCTCTCCATCAAGGTGCCGAGCATCGATATGGAAGCCGTGACGCTCTCGGGCGGCAACCAGCAAAAGGTCGTGCTGGGCAAGTGGCTCTCCATGCAGCCGCGCGTGATGTTCTTCGACGAGCCGACCCGTGGCGTCGACGTCGGTGCCAAGAGCGAGATCTACGCGCTGATGCGCGAACTCGCCGACCAGGGCGTCGCGATCGTGATGATCTCTTCGGACATGGAGGAGGTCATTGGCGTCTCCGACCGGATCGCGGTGATGCATGAAGGCAGCGTCAGCGGCGTGCTGGAGCGGCCGCAGTTCAGCGAATACAACGTGTTGCAGCTTGCAATCGGCCAGGCGCTGGAAACCGTGGAAGCGGCTGCGCCATGAACAAGAAAGAACTTGGCCTCGGCCTGCTGCTCGTGGTGATTTCCGCCGTCACGGGCGCGATCAATCCAGCCTTCCTGTCGCTGGTGAACCTGCTCAACATGGCCAATCTGATCGGCCTGTTCGGCGTGTTCGCGCTCGGCGAGGGGCTCGTGATCATCACCGGCGGCATCGACCTCTCGCTTGGCTCGATGTTCGCGCTGCTCGGCGTCGTATTCATCGACCTTCTGACGACTTACGAGGTCCCGTGGCCCCTGGCGCTGCTGGCCGTATTGCTGGGCGGGCTGGCGCTGGGAGGCATTCAGGGCTTCCTCGTCACCCGGCTGAAGATGCAGCCCTTCATCGTGACGCTGTGCGGCCTACTGATCTATCGCGGCGCCGCCCGCTATTATACGAGCGACTCGACACGCGGCTTCGGCTATGGCGACGAGGCCGCGACGCTGAGCAGCATCGCCTCCGGCAATGTGGCGGGCATCCCGAACACCTTCATCTTTCTGATCATCCTTGCGCTCGTCCTCGGCGTGCTGCTGCACCGCTCGGTCTACGGACGCTGGCTTTATGCCGTCGGCAAGAACGAGGAAGCGGCGCGCTTCTCGGGCATCAACACCAACATGGTGATCGCAACCGCCTATATCATCAGCGGTGGGCTCGCCGGAGTTTCGACGATCTTGTTCGTGTTCTACACCAACTCGGTGTCTCCGAGCTCCTTCGGCAATTTCTATGAGCTCTACGCGATCGCGGCTGCCGTCCTGGGCGGGTGCAGCCTGCGCGGCGGCGAAGGCTCCATTCTCGGTATCGTGCTGGGGACCGCGCTGCTGCAGGTGCTGCAGAACCTCGTGAATATCCTGGGCATCCCCAATTCCCTGAACTTCGCGGTGATGGGGACGGTGATCTTGATCGGCGTGTTGGCGGATCATCAGTTGCAGGCCCGGCGTCGGCGCAAGATGGCGCTGGCCGGTCTCGCCCGCACGGCGCCGAAATCGACACGTGAAGGACAGCAGGGTGCAGCACCGCGCGGCGTGGACGCGCTGCCGGTGAGAACGGGCGACCAGGCATGACGGATCCAGGCTCCAGTTGACACAAGGCTGCTTCGTGGGCGTGCGGCTGTGATGGTGTGCTGGGGAAGGAGCGCGTTTCAGGCTCGAGGGCTTGGGCAGGAACGCGAGGCAACAACGACAAAGCCTGAGACGGCGGGAGGACGAAGAAAATGTTGCGCAGGTTAGTGAGCACCGCATGTGCGTGCGGTGTGGGGATTGCTCTCTCATCGCTGCTTGGCGGTGCGGTACATGCGGCCGATTTTTCGACCAAGGCCGCTCCTGTTCCTTATGCGGCTGACGATTTCTGGACGAGACCGTATCTATTCGGCGACCTCGGCCGAACCAAGCTGAAGGAGCAGGGCATCGAGCTGGGCCTGACGCTCGGTAACGAATCCGTCGGCAACGTCTCGGGCGGGAGCAGGAACACCGCAGCCAACGCGGGTCAGCTGTGGTTTGGTGCAAAGCTGGATATGGGAAAGCTTGCCGGCATCCCCGGCGGCACGGTCGGCCTCACGCTGGTCGACCGCTTCGGCAAGAACCTGAACACCGAGGCGGACATTCCCGCCTTGCAACTGACCAACGAAGTGTTCGGCCGCGGCAATATCCTGCGCCTGACACAGCTCTATTACTCGCAGAAGCTGTTCGATGACCGTCTCGAACTCAAAGGCGGCCGTCTTCCGGTCGGCTCCGACTTCTTCTTCGGTCTGTGCGAGTTCATCAACCTGACCTTCTGCGGCGGCCAGCCCGGCAACATCCAGGGAGGGTACATCTACAACTGGCCGGTGAGCCAGTGGGCCGGGGTCGTCCACTACAAGATCGCGCCGGAGTTCACGATCTCGGTCGGCGTCTACGACGCCAATCCGGGTTACCTGACGACGTCAGACCCCGGCATCTACTTCTTGCCAGGCATCCCCGCCTCAAACCCCGCCAGTGGCGTGATGGTGCCGGTGGAGTTGGTCTGGACGCCGAAAGGGCCCTTGACCGGGACCTGGAGAGTTGGCGGCTGGTACGACAGCGCCTCGTCGATCGATGGCGGCCTTCCCGGTGTCGTCAGCACCATCCCGGGCGTCGGCGGTGTGCCGGATCAAAACCTCAGCGATCAAAGAGGCCGCTACGGCGTCTACGAGTCGATCCTGCAACGGTTGACCGTCGACGGTCCTGGCGCGGTGGGTTGGTACACCTTCCTCAATACGACCGTTGCCGATCACCGGACGTCGTACCAGGACTACCAGATCGCCCTGGGCTTCCGGCATACCGGAACGTTCAGCTGGCGTCCCCAGGACGAAGTCGGCTTCGCGGTGGGCACCACCCATGTGAACACGGCGGCCCTCAGCCCCAACGCCGGCGGCAACGAGGTTCCGCTCGAAGTCTGGTACGGCTGGCAGGCGACGGGATGGATGAACCTCAAGTTCGACGCGCAGTATGTGATCAATCCCGGCGGACGCGGCTATAACGCCGTGGGCGTGAAGACCGACAATGCCGTCGTTCTCGGCATGCGCACCGAGGTCCACTTCTGATGTGACGCGAAAGCCGTTCGACGCGAAAGCCCGGACATGCATCCGGTTGTCTTGAACCTTTTGCATGAGAGTGGGCCACCCCATAGGGAATAGGGAGCGTCGCTCCGGTCTTCCCCTTGGCGTTGGAGCTGAACAAAAGAAAAAGCCCGGTCGTGCGACCGGGCTTTTTCCGTCTGGCGCGTAGCCAGCTTCGTAAGGATGGGTGCGCGCGCCGGAATGACGGCGAGGGGGCGGCGCCGCTTGTCCCAACGCACCCGTCGGGCAAACACCGCAAAGTCCGTCAACCCCTCGTCATAAAAATATTCCACTTTCCAGAATTTCGGATTTGTGGCATAGGGCGTCTATTCCGGCCCTGCCAGAGGGGCTTCGCGATCGTCACGAGATGCGGGGTTGGGGTGCGGTGGACGCGGCAGCGCCGGCACGGAAAGGCGATGACAGGGCGGGCAACCGTGAGTCAGGCGCGACGCGGTACGATACGGCGCGGTTACAGCGGTTTCGGTCGTCGTCGGAGGCGAGCACACGCGAGCCCCCGGCGATCAGGTCAAACCGTCCGCGGACGGAGAAGTCATGTGGCCCTTGCTGCAAGCCTTATTTCTGTTCTTCATAGAACAGATAACACATAAAGCGACCAAAGACTTAGGCTTATATTCGCCGGCAAGAAGTGGGCCTGCTCGGATCAGCCGGGACCTAATAGGCCCCGTTTCAAGCTTCTCTGCTTGGTCTGATCAAGATCAAAACCGCCTGCCTGCGCGCATGCGATAAAATAACTATGAGCCGCTTTGTCGAAACCGACGAACACTATGATCCGACGACCGTCTGGCTGCATTGGATCACCGTCGCCCTCGTCATTGTCTTATGGGGAATAGGTCAGACCGGAGACCTCTTTCCGCGCGGGCCACTCCGCACCGGAGTGTGGTCCACGCACGTCGTGTTAGGCTTCCTCACTGCATTTGTTATCGTGACGCGAGTTGCTTGGCGGGCGCATTTTGGGCGCGTGCTGCCGCCTGCCGATAGCGGGACCCTCTATACGATCGCGAGACTAACGCATTTAGCGTTGTACATCCTGCTTGGCCTCGTGGTCGTGGCTGGCATCATTGATGCCTCGTATCGCGGCTTCAATATCTTTGGACTGTGGTCGGTGCCGCAATTCGGCAGTGGTGACCCGGCGACCCGGCATAGTATCAACGAGTGGCACGAGTTCGCAGCCAATGCGCTAGTCGTGGTCGCCGGAGTTCACGCCTTGGCGGCGTTGGGGCACCAATACGTATGGCGTGATCATTTGCTCGACCGTATGCGGCCGTAGCCGCCTCTATTCGGGGCCCGTGGCTTCCTGTGCCTTGTTCATTGTGACCGACGATCGCTTTGCCCCTGCGACGGTGGGGATCGAATTCGTCAAGTGCTCTCTATTAATTACGGCATGGGTTGTTTTTGATTCTTTGCAAAGACGCCGGACGATCGAGGGGAGGGCCGACAGACGTCTCCATCAAGCGTCGGGCAAAACACCGCAAACCCCGTCAATCCCTCCTCGTAAAAATATTCTTATTTCCAGAATTTCGGATTTATGGCATAGGACACTCATCCCGGCCCTGCCAGAGGGGCGCTTCGCGATCGTCACGAGATGCGGGTTGGGGTGCGGTGGACGCGGCAGCGCCGGCGCGAAAGGCGATGACAGGGCGGGCAACCGTGAGTCATGCGCGGCGCGCTACGACACGGCGTAGTCACAGCGGCCAAGCTGGTACTCGGGGGTGAGCACACGCGAGCCTCGGATGCTTCCGGCGAGGCCGTCCGCGGACGGAGAAGTCGTGTGGTCCCGGCGCCCGGGGTTCTGGCGTCAAACCTCGCGGTGATGTGGCAGCCAACCGGCACGCGCATCGATCAGCGGCGAGGCGACGGGGGCAATAGTGCAACGCTCCCCGAGGAGAGCACGAAGGACACCGTTAAAACCAACCGCGCAGGGAAGGCCGGGCGACCGGCAACACCTGTGATCCACCCCGTGTGCATCTTCATAGCGCACGGATCTGGGGTGCCGCCGGCGCCCGGCCTTTCCTGCGCCCTCTGGCTTTCATGGGGCGTGAACGAGACGCATAGCCCGGGCGAATGCACCGCGGGAATGCGAAGGTGTGTCTGCGATGAAGCGCGCTGATAGAAAGCAAGCCCGTGCCACATACGCCGTCATTGCGAGCGCAGCGAAGCAATCCAGAATCTTTCCATGGAGGCAGTCTGGATTGCTTCGCTGCGCTCGCAATGACGGCGAGAGAGAATGACTCGATCTCCTCTCGTGCCCCGGACGCAGCGCAGCGTCCCTTCGACGATGCGCTGCAGAGCCGAGGCCCATGCATCGACACGGCACGCGGCTGCTGGGTCCCGGCTCTGCGCAGCAGCGCAAAGCGCGCTGCAGCGCGTCCGGGACACGGACAACTCATCTTGCGGCAATGGCCCAAAAGAAAAGGCCCGATCGCGTTCGCGGCCGGGCCTTTGACGTGAGATTTGATCGCGCGCTTACGCCGCGGTCGAAGCCTTCCGCGCCGCCTTCGCCTGCGCCGCCTCGGCTTCGTCCTTGCGGATTTCCGACAGCTTCTTCTGGACCTGCTCCGAGAAGATGTACTGCGCCGGGCGCTGCTTGGACATGTCGATCTCCGGCGCCATCGGGCCCGTGGTCTTGATGCCGCGCAGCGACACCCACATCGCCTTCAGCGGGTTGTTGAGGGCGGCGGTCGCCGCCGTCGGCTCGTAGCCGCAATGGGCCATACAGTCGGCGCACTTCTCGTAACGACCGGTGCCGTAGCTGTCCCAGTCGGTGGTCTCCATCAACTCCTTGAAGGTTTTTGCGTAGCCTTCACCGAGCAGATAGCAGGGCTTCTGCCAGCCGAAGATGTTGCGCGCGGGCATGCCCCAGGGCGTGCATTCGTATTCCTGGTTGCCGGCGAGGAAGTCGAGGAACAGGCCGGAATGCATGAAGTTCCACTTCTTGCCCTTGCCCATCGCGAAGATGTCGCGGAACAGCTTCTTGGTCTTGGTGCGGTTGAGGAAGTGCTCCTGGTCCGGCGCGCGCTCATAGGCATAGCCGGGGGACATCGAGACGCCGACGCCAAGCTCGACGGTGAGGTCCAGGAATTTCGCGATCTCCTCGGCCGGATGGCCGTCGAAGATGGTGGCATTGACGTTGACGGTGAAGCCGCGCGCCTTGGCTGCCTTGATCGCGGAGACGGCGCGGTCGAACACGCCCTTCTGCGACACCGCCTTGTCGTGGTGATCGCGCAGGCCGTCCAGATGCACCGAGAAGAACAGGTACGGGGAGGGCTCGAACAGATCGAGCTTCTTCTCGAGCAGCAGCGCGTTGGTGCAGAGCGAGACGAACTTCTTGCGCGCGACGAGGCCGCGCACGATCTCGCCGATCTCCTTGTGGATGAGCGGCTCGCCGCCGGGAATCGCGACCATCGGCGCGCCGCACTCGTCGGCCGCGTCCCAGCACTCCTGCGCGGTCATGCGGCGGTTGAGGATCGCATCCGGATAGTCGATTTTGCCGCAGCCGACGCAGGCGAGGTTGCAGCGAAACAGCGGCTCCAGCATCAGCACGAGCGGGTAGCGCTTGCGGCCAAGCAGTTTCTGCTTGAGCAAATAGCCGCCGATACGCATTTCCTTGAAGAAGGGGATTGCCATTACAAGTTTCTTTCTGAGCTTTTCAATTCGGGTGAGTCAGCTCGCAGCCAGTTGGGCCGGAAGCCGGAATTCGATGTTTTCCTCGCGGCCCGGCAGCACCTGGACCTTCACCGGTCCGATCCGCCGCATCGCTTCGATCACGTCATCCACGAGTACCTCGGGCGCCGAAGCGCCGGCCGTGATGCCGACGGTCCTGGCATTCTTCAACCAATCCGGATTGAGCTCGCTGCCGTCGGCAATCAAATAACTCGCGACGCCGGCCTCGGTGCCGATTTCGCGAAGCCGGTTCGAATTCGAGCTGTTGGCAGCGCCCACTACCAAGATCACGTCGACCAGCTTGCTCAAGTCCCTTACCGCAGATTGGCGGTTCTGTGTCGCATAGCAGATATCCCGGATATCCGGACCTTGAATATCTGTAAAGCGGGCCTGAAGGGCCGCGATGATGTCCTTGGTGTCGTCAACCGAGAGGGTGGTCTGGGTGATGTAGGCCATTGGCGTATCCGCCGGCAAGGTCAGCGCCTTAACCTCTTGAACGCTTTGGACAAGCAGCACCGGGGCGGGAACCTGGCCCATCGTGCCCTCGACCTCGGGGTGTCCGGCATGGCCGATCAGGATCAGCGTCCGGCCCTTGGTGATGTAGCGCTTCCCCTGATTGTGAACTTTCGTGACCAGGGGGCAGGTGGCATTGAGCACTGGAAGGTCGCGCGCGGCGGCCTCTTCCTCGACGCTGCGGGCGACGCCATGGGCGCTGAACACCGTCACCGCTTTGGGCGGGACCTCGGACAGCTCCTCGACGAAGATTGCCCCTTTGTTTTTCAGGCTCTCGACGACGTATTTGTTGTGCACGATCTCGTGGCGCACATAGACGGGCGGGCCGTACTTCTCCAGTGCCCGTTCCACGATTTCGATCGCACGCACCACGCCCGCGCAAAAGCCGCGCGGTTGCGCCAAATAAACTTCCATGGGACGCCCATCACGCAAGTTGCACCAATCCGCTTCTAAGTCCCCGGCGTCATGCCGATACTGACCAATGAGTTGCAATATCCGCACCATTGGTTCGCGCACGCGGTAGCCACCCACCCCCGTCGGGGCTCCGGCGCATGGAGGCGCAAGACTTTGTGTCAAAAAATCGGCAGCAAGGAAAGGTCGAATGAAACCTCCAGCGCCCGACAGTGTGATTTTGTCGGTAACATAGTAAGGTAACGGCCTTGAGCGTGATGGGTAGCCGAGCTTCCCAGTCTTTCGTCACTTTCCCGCCTCAACTCCCCGCCTATACCGACCGCCCCGCATGGTTTTGCCCGGGTCTCCCGCCGTTTACCTCGAACCTTCTCGCGGCGAGAACCACCCAAAACAGCAATAGGTTTCGCCTGGGAACTCCGATAAACAGCGGGCGTTTCCGGCAAGCTGTTAACCGCAGAAAGAAAAGAAGTGCTGCAAAGCGTCGTCGTTGCCATCGTCAGGGCCTGCACCCGGCTTGCCTCCCTCGTCGTCGTTCTCGGACTCCTGCTGGCGGTGGGCGCGGGCTATTACGCGTCCAAGCACTTCGCCATCAACACTGACATCAATTCGCTGATTGCCCAGAATCTGGACTGGCGCCAGCGCGACCAGCAGTTCGATCGCGCCTTCGACCGCGATGCGACGATCACGGCGGTCGTCGAGGCCAAGACCCCCGAAATGGCGAGCGCGGCGTCGGACGCGCTCTACGCCAAGCTGAAGGACGACAAGACCAACTTCCAGTCGGTGCAGCAGCTCGGCAGCGGCGAGTTCTTCGAGAAGAACGGCCTGTTGTTCCTGCCGACCGAGGAGGTCGGCAAGATCACCGGCCAGTTCGAATCCGCTGCGCCCCTCATCGAAATCATGGCCGGCGATCCCTCGATCCGCGGCCTGACCGGCGCGCTGGAGACGGGGCTTGCCGGCGTCAAGCGCGGTCAGGTCAAGCTCGACAACACCGCGCGGCCCTTCAACCTGATCGCGCAGACCGTCGAGACCGTGCTCAACAAGGGCAATGCGAGCTTCTCGTGGCGCGAGCTCGTCAGCGACGAGCCGCTGTCGGATAGCGACAAGCGCGCCTTCATCGAATTCAAGCCGATCCTCGACTACAATGCGCTGGAGCCCGGCAAAGGCGCTACCGACGCCATCCGCAAGGCCGCAGCGGATCTGGATTTTCCAACCAAGTACCAGGCGCGGGTGCGGCTGACCGGCCCGGTCCCGATCGCCAACGAGGAATACGCCACCGTTCAGGAAGGCGCCGTCATCAACGGCATCGGCACGGTTCTCGTCGTGCTGGTCATCCTGTGGCTCGCGCTGCATTCGGCGAAGATCATCTTCGCCGTGTTCGTCAATCTCTTCGTCGGCCTTGCGATCACGACCGCGGCCGGCCTGATGATGGTCGGATCGTTCAATCTGCTGTCGATCGCGTTCGCGGTGCTGTTCGTCGGCCTCGGCGTCGATTTCGGCATCCAATACAGCGTCCGCTACCGCTCGGAGCGCTACAAGCACAACGATCTTTCGGGCGCGCTGGTGCTGGCGGCCAAGCGCTCGGCGGTGCCGTTGTCGCTCGCGGCGATGGCGACGGCCGCCGGCTTCCTCTGCTTCATGCCGACCGACTACAAGGGCATCGCGGAGCTCGGCCAGATCGCCGGCGTCGGCATGCTGGTGGCGTTCCTCTCGTCGATCACCGTTCTGCCGGCCATGCTGAAGCTGCTGAACCCGCCCGGTGAGAAGGAGCCGGTCGGCTATGCCTTCCTGGCGCCGCTCGATCACTTCCTGGAGAAGTATCGTGTGCCGATCGTCGGCGGCACGTTGCTGCTGGCGCTCGGCGGCCTGCCGCTGCTCTACTTCATGAAGTTCGACTTCAACCCGATGAACCTGCGCAACCCGAAGGCCGAATCGATCGCGACCTTCCTCGACCTGCGCAAGGACCCCAACACCGGCGCCAATGCCATCAACGTGATGACGACGTCGGAGGAGCAGGCAAAGCAGGTCGAGGCGAAGCTGGAGAAGGTGCCCGAAGTGCTCAGGGTGATGTCGCTCGACAGCTTCGTGCCGCAGGACCAGCCGCCGAAGCTGAAGCTGCTCGCGCAGGGCGCCAAGGTGCTGAACCCCGCGCTCAACCCTGATCAGATCGATGCGGCGCCGTCGGACCAGGAAAACGTCGAGGCGCTGAAATCCTCGGTCGACAATCTGCGCCGGACCGCGGGCGAGGCCAAGGGTCCGGGTGCGGTCGCCTCGCGCCGTCTGGCAGACGCGCTCGAAAAGCTCGCCAATGGCGACGAGGCGACGCGCAACAAGGCGCAGGACGTGTTCGTCACGCCGATGAAGATCGTGTTCGACCAGCTCAGAAATGCGATGCAGGCCGGGCCCGTCACCCTGAACTCATTGCCGCCCGATCTCGTCAGCGCCTGGAAGAGCAAGGATGGCATCATCCGCGTCGAGGCGCTGCCCAAGGGCGATCCCAACGATAACGACACGCTGCGCAAATTTGCGGCGGCGGTGCTCGTTGCCGAACCGACCGCGATCGGCGGGCCGGTCTCGATCCTGAAATCCGGCGATACCGTGGTGCGGGCGTTCATCCACGCCGGCATCTATGCGCTGCTGGTGATCGGCCTCCTGCTGTGGATCACGTTGCGCCGGTTCGTCGACGTGCTGATGACCCTGGTGCCGCTCCTGGTTGCGGGGGCGGTGACGCTCGAGATCTGCGTGTTGATCGGCCTGCCGCTCAACTTCGCCAACATCGTCGCGTTCCCGCTGCTGCTCGGCGTCGGCGTCGCCTTCAAGATCTATTATGTCGTGGCCTGGCGCTCAGGCCGGACAAACCTGCTCCAGACCAGCCTGACGCGCGCGATCTTCTTCAGCGCGCTGACGACGGCGACCGCGTTCGGCAGCCTGTGGCTGTCGAGCCATCCCGGCACATCCAGCATGGGCAAGCTGTTGGCCCTCTCGCTGGTGACGACGCTCGCGGCCGTGCTGCTGTTCCAGCCGGCCCTAATGGGCAAACCCCGCAATCTCAGGGAGTAGGCAGATGTCGCCGACCGGATCGGCGGCGCCCTTCTGAGCGGGTTTGGCTGCGCCGGCGGCCTTCGGGGCTGCCGGAGCAGGCGCGGGTGCGGCGGCAATCGTCGTGCTTGCGGCTTTGGGCGCCGCGCCGGCGGGCTTCGGCGCGCCCTTGGCCATGGCGTTGGCGGTGCTCAAGGGGATCGGCGGGCCAACCCGGGTCCAGGTCTCGCCACCGCAGAGGAAGCCCATCACGCAGCCCTTGATTTCGAGTTGGTCGGTACCCGAGGGCGTGATGGTCGCGCTATAGATCTGGCCGTCCTGGGCGTTGTAGACTTGGCCCTCCCACTGATCGGCGCCTGACGTCTTCTTCATGTCGATCAGCGTCACCATGCCCAGCGTCGGCCTGTTCTTTTTCGAGACATCCGGATTGTTCTCGTCGCGCCCGCCGGGCTTCTTTTCCCAGGCAACGGCACCCCACATGCTGCCATTGCATTGGGCGACGCGGATGTTGGCGACGCCATCGGCGACCCGCCAATCGCCGGTGGGGTCGGCGGCGAGGGCCGGGGTCAGGCAGGTGTAACCGCCAGCCAGTATTAGTCCGGTGTAAAGGGCCAAACGCATGATAGTTCCTCGGCAGTGCAACATGGTCTAAAGCTGTGCTTGCGAAGATGGTCCGAAAAAGGGCAAAAGGCCGCACAGACCGTTTTCAGTAACGGTCCCTTTTCAGTTGACGAGACGACCCTCAACCGAAGTATGTAACGGATGCACAGCCCAAATCCAGACATGTCTCAGCTATTCGCGGACCGTCAGGCCCAGCGCAGCACCCTGCATAATCGGTATCTGAACGAGCAGTTCGTTCGGGTCCTCAAGACCATCGGCTACGATGTCGGCTTCCAGAAGGGGCAGGGGCAGTATCTCTACGATCGCGACGGCGCGCGCTACCTCGACCTGTTGTCCGGCTTTGGCGTGTTTGCGATCGGACGCAATCATCCGGTCATGCGCGATGCGCTCAAGAGCGTGCTCGATGCCGACCTGCCCAATCTCGTCCAGTTCGACGTCTCGGTGCTCGCCGGCGTGCTGGCCGAGCGGCTTCTGAAATACGTCCCCTATCTCGACAAGGCGTTCTTCGCCAATTCCGGCGCCGAATGCGTCGAAGCTGCCATCAAATTCGCGCGCGGCGCGACGGGGCGTCCCGGCATCGTCTATTGCGCCCATGGCTATCACGGCCTGACCTATGGCGCGCTGTCGCTGACCGGTGATTCGAATTTCCGCACCGGCTTCGAGCCGCTGCTGCCCGGCTGCACCCCGATCCCGTTCAACGATCTGGCCGCGCTGGAAAAGGCGCTGGCCTCGCGCGAGGTCGCGGCCTTCGTCGTCGAACCGATCCAGGGCAAGGGCGTCAACATGCCCACCGACGAGTTCCTGCCCGGCGCGGCCGCGCTCTGCAAGAAATACGGTACGCTGTTCGTCGCCGACGAGATCCAGACCGGCATGGGCCGCACCGGCCGCTTCCTCGCGGTCGAGCACTGGAACGTCGAGCCCGACATGGTGCTGCTGTCGAAGTCGTTGTCCGGCGGCCACGTACCAGTCGGCGCTGTGCTGACGCGCAAGAGCATCTTCGACAAGATCTTCAACCAGATGGACCGCGCCGTGGTGCACGGCTCCACCTTCTCCAAGAACGATCTCGCGATGGCCGCCGGCATCGCCACGCTTGATGTCATGGAGTCCGAGAAGCTGATCGAGTCCGCCGCCAAGCGCGGCGCCGAGCTGCGCCTCGCGCTGACGCGGATGGTGCCCGGCTACGAGCTGATGAAGGAAGTCCGCGGCAAGGGCCTGATGATCGGCGTCGAGTTCGGCCCGCCGAAATCGCTGCGGCTGCGCGCCTCCTGGAACGTGCTGGAGGCCGCCAACAAGGGCCTGTTCTGCCAGCTCATCACCGTGCCGCTGTTCAAGGATCACAAGATCCTGACCCAAGTCGCCGGCCACGGCAGCCACACCATCAAGCTGCTGCCGCCGCTCACCATCACCGAGGAAGACTGCAGCTGGATCGAGAAGGCGTTCGACGACGTCATCGCCGGCAGCCACAAGGTCCCCGGCGCGATCTGGTCGCTCGGCAAGACGCTGGTCGACAACGCGGTGCGAAGGTCGGCGTAAGGCCGATCGCTCAGGCCACCCTAGGCTTGTTTACGGTCTCGATGCGGTCGAGCGCCTTGCCGAGATCGCGTCTGGCGATCTGGATGTCGTAATCGTTCTGAAGATTGAGCCAAAGCTCGGCGGTCGTGCCGAGCGCCTTGGCGAGACGAAGTGCAGTGTCGGCAGTGATTCCGGTCTGCTCACTCGCAATCCGCTCGATCCGCGTGCGTGGTAGGCCGCATGTCTTGGCGAGCGCGCCGGCGGACATGTCCAGCGGGATCAGAAATTCTTCCCGCAGGACCTCGCCAGGGTGCATGGGCTTGAGCTTCTTGGCCATCGTCGTGCTCTCCTAATGATGGTCCACGATCTCGACCTCAGCTGGACCGTCTGCCGTCCAGACGAAGCACACCCGGAACTGGTCGTTGATTCTGATCGAATGCTGTCCCTGCGATCAGCCATGAGCGCCTCGAGGCGGTTACCTGGCGGCGCCCTTAAGTCACTGAGTTCACCTGCAGCGTGAAGATAGCGCAATTTCCGGCGTGCAACCTTCACCAAGTCGGCCGGGAAGCCCTTGGGACTGTCGCCGCTAAAGACCGCTTCAGTACTTTATCCCGAAACGTCCTGATCACTCAAGCAGTGTATCATTGTTTGATACATTTGCAGCGTTCGTATCAGTGTATGATACATTCTCCAGAGGCTACCCCTCCACATTCGCCTTCATCGCCGCCTCGAACTTGTCGACGAACTCGGCGAGCTCGTCGGCGCCGATATCGCTGACGGCCCAGAAGTTCAGGCCTCGATTGCCCCAGCGACGGCAGTTGAAGCCTTGCATGGTCTCGGTCTTGGGCGCGCGGTATTCCGCGTTCGATGTCTGCGACACGAACAGATTGACCACGTGCTGCCGGCGCTTGTAGACGACCGCGCCGATGGCGCGGGCGTCGACATAGTCGAGCCGGCCGCCGACCAGCGTAAAACCCTGCGCGGTCAGGTCGATCACGGGCGGGGCGACGTCAAGCTTGCCGTTGAACCACGGCTTGACCGTGTGCTGGTCGGTGGAGACCACGTCGATGAGATGACCGGCCTGGAGCGAGCGCAGATGCGCGGAGACCACCTCCGACAGGATGCGCTGCTGGTCGTCCTGGCGCAGCACCAATGCGACGACGCCCGTTGCGGCGAGCGCGGAGACCGCCGAGCCCATCGCAAAGCCACGCAGCACCGAGCGGCGGGTCGGCTGGGGCTGCGGCTTCGGCAGCGAGGCCTCGATCCGCGTGCGCAGGCTTGCCGGCGCGGTGTAGCGCAGATCGGTGTCGGCAAGTACGCGCTGCATTTCGCGCTGCGCGGCGAACTCCGCGGCGCAGTCGGGGCAGCCGGCGATATGGGCTTCGACTTCGCGCGCGTGGCCGGCATCGAGCTCGTTGTCGAGCAGCGCGTGAAGCAGGATCCTTGCTTCGTCGCAGGTCATTTCGCTTGCTCCTCTTCCGCCGTCCAGGCTGCGCGCAGCATGGCGCGCGCGCGGGCGAGGCGGGACATCACGGTGCCGACGGGGGCGCCGACGGCGTCGGCGATTTCACGATAGGACAGGTTGTTGATCTCGCGCAGCACGAAGGTTTCCTTGAACGGCTCGGCGAGCGCGTCGATCAGCTTGCGGATGGCGCCGGCATCGCGGCTGCGCAGCACCTCGGTCTCCGGGCTTGCCTCACTCTCCTGCCAGATCGGCGTCTGATCGGCGGCGCCGGGCGTATCCTCGATCGCGCTGGGCCGATGCGCGCGCCGCGCATATTCGGCGTTGCAGACGTTGCGCAGGATCGCGAACAGCCAGGGCTTCATGGCCGGTCCGCGATAGCTGTCAAAGTGCTTCAGCGCGCGCAGATAGCACTCCTGCACCGCATCTTCCGCATCGGAGGCATCGCGCAGCAGATAGCGCGCGAGCGTGTAGACGTCGTCGAGATAGGGCAGCGCCGCCTCACGGAAGCGTTGCGCCTTCTGCAAATCGTCGTTGGCGGGCATCGCTCCTCGCTTTGCCTCTTGTTCTGCTTGTGGCTTCGTTTCGTCCCTGTTCGTCTTGCCGGGGTGCGTGACCGAAGGCAGACGAGCCCGGCCGGCGTGGGACCACCGGCCGGGCAAGACGTTGATGCCTTGGTTGGAGACGTTACTCAACCTTGATCATCCCCGTCATGTGCGGGTGCAACGAACAAAAATACTTGTAGTCGCCCGCATTGGTGAAGGTGAACGAGAACTTGTCGTCGGTATCCAGGGTCTTGGACCGGAACTTGCCGGCCGATACCACGGTGTGCGGGATGTCGTCCCGGTTGGTCCAGGTCACGGTGGTGCCGACCTTGATATTGAGCTCGGCCGGCTGGAAGACGAAATTGTCGATATGGATCTCCAGGTCGTCGGCACGGGCTTTTGTCGCGGGCAGCAGGATGGCCGCAGCCAAGGCGAGGCCGAGATCGACACCGAAGTCGCGGCGGTTGAGAGTCTTCATGGTCAGCTTCCACCTTAGCCCTGGAGCGGCGTGTCGATGATCGCGAGCCGCTGCTCGTTCTGCTTGAAGCTGACGCTGGCAACGCCGAGCATGCCGCGGAGCTTTGCGTCCTCGACCTTCATCGGACCGGGCGAGGGGGCGGCCCCCGGCGCGGGTTGCGGGAAGGCGGTCGAGCGCGCGGTGTGGAAGGTGACGTTGCCCTCGACCTTCTGCATCACCTGGTGGATGTGGCCGTTCAGGACGGTGACCGAGCCGAAGCCTTTCACGTGTTCAAGCGCGCGGCCGCCGTCCTCGGTGCCCCAACCCCATTGCGGATAGACGGTCCAGAGCGGGATGTGCGCGAACAGCACGATCGGCGTCGATTTCGACTTGCCGCGCAGATCGTCCTCGAGCCAGGCGAGCTGCTCGGCGCCGAGATTGCCGAGGCCGCCGGCCTTGAGGTCGACCACATTGACGAGGCCGATGAAGTGCACGCCACCGGCGTCGAACGAATACCAGCCGTGGCCCTTGGTGCCGCGGCCGTATCGCTCGCGATAGAGCTTCACCTCCTCGTCGATGAAGTCGTGCTCGCCGGGCACGTAATGCACATCGAGCTTGGTCTGCGAGATGATGCGATCGGCATTGTCAAACTCGCTGGCCTTGGACAGATGGGTGATGTCACCGGTATGGATCATGAAGGACGGTTTGGCCGGCATGGCGTTGATCTTGTTGACAGCTTCCTCAAGCGTGCCGAGCGCGTTGGGATTGGCCGGCTTGTCGAAGCCGACATGGCTGTCGCTGATCTGGAGGAAGGTCATGCCCGGCGCGGCCGCGGTCGCAGCTTGCGCGGAATCGATGATGCCGAGCGAGCGCGGCACGCCGCCCGTGACAGTCCAGAGCACCCCGGTGCCGGCCCAGGTCATGCATTCCAGCACCTTGCGGCGGCTGACGCCGTCGTCCCCGTGATCGTGTCCGCTCATCGCACGTCTCCACTTCGCCCGGAATTGGGCTTTCGGGGAGGTGATCGGGGGTGCGGGGGACTTATTCCCGGAGGAGATGACGATTTCGTGAGGAGGGAGCGTGTCCCGGACGCGGCGCAGCGCCTCTTGGCGGTGCGACGCAGAGCCGGGACCCAGAAGGCCGCGCAGCATGCGGTGAGTTGGGCCCCGGCTCGGCGCAGCAGCCTTGCACGCTGCAACGCGTCCGGGGCACGAGACCTACTTTGCGAACTCCCGCGCCGCTTCCACCACGGCCGCCGGCACCTCCTGCGCCACGCAATGCCCGGCGCTTTCAAAGACCAGCGTGCTGACTTGCGGAATCAGCGACACCGCGCGTCGCGCCATCTCGCAGTAGATCGGCCCGGACTTCGCGGCGGTCGCGACGCGCACCGGGCAGTCGATCTCGGCGAGCGAGCCGAACGGATTGCCGCGGACATCCCCAACGTAGACCTGCGTCATCGCCTCGTAGATCGGACGCAGCATCGCCGACTCGATCTCGGGCGTGCAGCAGAGCCGGACCCGGCCATTCTCCAGCGGCACAAAGCCGTGGCGAACATAGGCCCGAAGCGAGGTCTCGGTCCAATCCGCAAACGTCGGCGCCGTGCGATAGCGTTCGAAGACGGCATCAGCACTGTCGAACTCGGCGCGCCGGCGCAGCGTGCGCTGTATTTGCGATAGGGAGTCATCGCCCAATCCGCCAGAGCGCGCCGCGCGCGGGTCCATCGCGGTCGGCTCCATCACGAACAGCCGCGTGAAACGCCCGGGCGCAAGTTTTGCCGCGAGCAGAAGGTCGGTCGCGCCGGCACTGTGGCCGATGCCGTAGACGTCGCGCAGATCGAGCGCGTCGATCACCCGGCAGATGTCCTCGGCAAAGTCCAAGAAATGATAGGCGCCGGGTTTGTGGCTCGCGCCATGGCCGCGGCGGTCGAGCGCATAGACGGTATAGGTCGATGCAAGCTCGCGCGCGACCTCGTCCCAGACGTCGGCGACGAAGCCTGTGCCGTGCACGAGCAGGGCGGGCGGCTTGCCGCGCTCGCCCCGTTGCAACATGGCGATCTCTGCGCCGGCGGGGCCGATGGAAAAGCGGTGTGGGCTGGTCATGATGGCGGGACGCTACTTCGCATCCTCCAAAATCATCGTCGCGCCCTTCTCGGCGATCATCGCGGTCGGTGTGTTGGTATTGCCCGAGGTGATGGTCGGCATGATCGAGGCATCGACAATGCGCAGGCCTTCGAGGCCGTAGAAGCGCAGGCGCTCGTCGACCACGGCCATCGGATCGCTCACCGCGCCCATCTTCGCCGTGCCGACGGGATGGAAGATGGTGGTGCCGATATCGCCGGCGGCTTTTGCGAGCGAGGCATCGTCGTCGCCGACGGTGGGACCGGGCAGATATTCGCTCGGGCGATATTTGGCGAGCGCCTTCTGCTGCATCAGGCGGCGGGTGGTGCGGATGGCGTCGGCGGCGACCTGACGGTCGTCGTCGGTCGACAGATAATTCGGCGCGATGATCGGTTTCTCGTCCGGGCTCGCCGAGCGCAGCCGCACGATGCCGCGCGCTGTCGGCTGGAGATTGCAGGCGCTGACGGTGATAGCGGGGAAGCGGTGCAGGGGATCGCCGAACTTGTCGAGCGATAGCGGCTGCACATGGAACTGGATGTTGGCGCGTGCGCGCGTCGCATCGGAGCGCGTGAAGATACCGAGCTGCGACGGCGCCATGGTCAGCGGGCCGCGGCGGCGGAAGGCGTAGTCGAGACCCATCAACCCGCGGCGGAACAGATTGTAATAGGTCTCGTTCAGCGTGCGCACGCCCTCGACCTTGTAAATCGCCCGCTGTTGCAGATGGTCCTGCAGATTGCGCCCTACACCCGGCTTGTCCATGACGATGTCGATGCCGAGCGGCGACAACCAGTCGGCCGGCCCGATGCCGGAGCGATGCAGCACCTGCACCGAGCCGATCGAGCCGGCCGAGAGCACCATCTCGCGTTTCGCGCGTGCCTCGATCATCTCGCCGTTCTGAATGAAGCGCACGCCGACGGCGTGGCCCTGCTCGATGATGAGGCGGTCGACCAGCACATGCTTCTCGAGCCGCAAGTTCGCCCGGTTGAGCGCGGGCTTGAGGAAGCCGCGCGCCGAGGACCAGCGCCGGCCGCGCTTCTGGTTGACATGGAAATAGCTGGTGCCTTCGTTGTCGCCCGTGTTGAAATCCGGGATGCGCTTGATGCCCATCTCCTCGGCGGCATCGCCGACCGCATCGAGAATGTCCCAGGACAGCCGCGGCGCTTCGATTCGCCAGCCGCCGCCCGCGCCGTGATGCTCGCTTGCGCCAAGGAAATGGTCCTCGAGCTTCCTGAACAGCGGCAGCACGTCGTCGTAGCCCCAGCCGGTCATGCCGAGCTGGCGCCAATGATCGTAGTCGGCAGCCTGCCCGCGCATCGAGATCATGGCGTTGATCGCCGAGCAGCCGCCGATCACCTTGCCGCGGGGATAGGCGAGCGAGCGGCCGTTCAGCCCCGGCTCGGCCTCAGTCTTGAACATCCAATCCGAGCGCGGATTGCCGATCGCGAAGAGATAGCCCACGGGGATGTGGAACCAGATCCAGTTGTCGTCGCCGCCGGCTTCGAGGACGAGGACGCGATTCCTGGAATCGGCCGAGAGCCGGTTGGCGACGATGCAGCCGGCCGTGCCGGCTCCGACGACAATGTAGTCAAACTCACCTTCGAGCCGTCTTGGCATTCTGCTCCCACCCGGATGGTCAATCGACGTTTCGTCCTAATAGGCAGACGCCGCGGGCCGGGACAAGCCCGGCCATGCCGGCAGGTCAGGGCTAGGCCCCGATCCCGGGCAGTTGGGTGGACTGCTGCTTGCATGGTAGAGAGTCCCGTATTCCAACAAAGCTCGAGACCCTCAATGCCCATCGTGAACCGCGTCGCCGACCTTCAACCCGATATTCAGGCCTGGCGCCGGGACATTCATCAGCATCCCGAGCTGCTGTACGACGTTCATCGCACTGCAGCATTCGTGGCGGATCGGCTGCGGGAGTTCGGCTGCGATGAGGTCGTGACCGGCCTTGGCCAGACCGGCGTGGTCGGCGTCATCAAGGGGAATAAGCCGGCCGGCGAGGGGCTCAAGGTGATCGGCATGCGTGCCGACATGGACGCGCTGCCCGTCGACGAGCAGACCAACCTGTCTTACGCCTCCAAGACCCCGGGCAAGATGCACGCCTGCGGCCATGACGGCCACACCGCGATGCTGCTCGGGGCAGCCCGCTACCTCGCCGAGACCCGCAATTTTGCCGGCGATGCGGTCGTTATTTTCCAGCCGGCCGAAGAGGGCGGCGCCGGCGGCGCGGCCATGGTCAAGGACGGCCTGATGGAGCGGTTCGGCATCGAGCAGGTCTACGGCATGCATAATGGTCCGGGCATTCCGGTCGGCTCGTTCGCGATCCGGCCTGGTCCGATCATGGCGGCGACCGACGAGGTCGACATCATGATCGAGGGCCTCGGCGGTCACGCCGCGCGTCCGCACAAATGCATCGATTCCGTGCTGGTCGGCGCGCAGGTGATCTCGGCGCTGCAGTCGATCGTCGCGCGCAGCGTCGATCCCCTGGAATCGGCGGTGATCTCGATCTGCGAATTCCACGCCGGCAACGCCCGCAACGTCATTCCGCAGACGGCGACGCTGAGGGGCACCATCCGCACGCTCTCGCCCGAGGTGCGCAAGCTCGTCGAGAAGCGCGTGCACGAGGTCGTGGCTGGCGTGGCACAGATCACCGGCGCCAAGATCGACCTGCATTACAAGCGCAACTACCCGGTCGTGAACAACCACGCCGCGGAGACCGAGGTGGCGCAGCGCATCGCCAAGCAGGTCGCAGGCGATGCCAATGTGCACGAGATGCCGCCGCTGATGGGCGGCGAGGATTTCGCCTACATGCTGGAAGCGAGGCCCGGCGCCTTCATCTTCTGCGGCAACGGCGACAGCGCCGGCCTGCATCACCCCGCCTACAATTTCAACGACGAGGCCATCGTCTACGGCACGTCCTACTGGGTGAAGCTAGTCGAGGAACAGCTGGCGGCGTCGTAAGGCTAAGCTCAAAACACAAATGAAAAGGGCCCGTGCATCGCACGGGCCCTTTGTCTTTGAGGAGCGTGATCGCTCAGAAGATGCGCGAGAAGATCACGTAGAGCGTGGCCGACAGCATGATCGCGCAGGGCAGCGTCAGCACCCAGGCCATCAGCAGGTTGCGGATGGTCGACCATTGCAGGCCCGAACCGTTGGCCGCCATGGCGCCGGCGACGCCGGACGACAGCACGTGCGTGGTCGAGACCGGCAGGCCGAACATGTCGGCGGCACCGATCGTGGCGGCGGCCACGAGCTCGGCGGAGGCGCCCTGCGCATAGGTGAGGTGGCTCTTGCCGATCTTCTCGCCGACGGTGACGACGATGCGCTTCCAGCCGATCATGGTGCCGAGGCCGAGCGCGATGGCGACCGCGATCTTCACCCAGGTGGGAATGAACTTGGTGGCGGCATCGAGCGAGCCCTTGTAGGCGTTCAGGGTCGCGATCTCCTCCTTGCCGAGATCGTTCTCCTTGTCCTTCATCAGGAAGCGGATCGCTTCCGACGTCATGTACATGTCGTTGCGGGTGTTGCCGACGGCTTCCGCCGGGACCTTGTTCAGCGTGCCGTATTTGGCGACCTGATCGCCGACGTCCTTCACCAGCACGGCGAGCGAGGGGTAGGTGCCCTCGTTGATCTGATGCAGGGCGATGTATTGCGTCACGGCCGGGCGGGGATCGCCGATGATGCTGTGACCGGCGCCTTTCGCCGCGATCACCTTGGACGCGGCGTCCGAGGTCTTCTGGAACTGGGCGACCTGGGATTCCGGCAGCGCGCGGTTGAGGGCGTAAGCCGTCGGCACCGTGCCGATCAGGATCAGCATGATCAGGCCCATGCCCTTCTGGCCGTCATTGGAGCCGTGCGCGAAGCTGACGCCGGTGCAGGTTGCGATCAGCAGGCCGCGGATCCAGAGCGGTGGCGCCTTGTTGCCTTCGGGCGCGGCGTAGAGCGCCGGGTTGCGCACGATGAACTTGAGCAGCAGCAGCAGCACGGCGGCGCAGATGAAGCCGACCAGCGGCGACAGCAGCAGCGCGTAGCCGATCTCGGTGGCCTTGCTCCAGTCCACGCCCGAGGTGCCGTCGCGGCCGCGCATGACGGCGTTGGCGACGCCGACGCCGATGATCGAGCCGATCAGCGTGTGCGAGGAGGAGGCGGGCAGGCCGAAGAGCCAGGTGCCGAGATTCCACAGGATCGCGGCGATCAGCAGCGCGAACACCATGGCGAAACCGGCGCTGGAGCCGACCTGGAGGATCAGCTCGACCGGCAGCAGCGAGACGATGCCGAAGGCGACCGCGCCGGAGGACAAGAGCACGCCAAGGAAGTTGAAGAAGCCCGACCACATCACCGCGACTTCGGCCGGCAGCGAATGGGTGTAGATCACGGTCGCGACCGCATTGGCGGTGTCGTGGAAGCCGTTGACGAACTCGAAGCCGAGCGCGATCAGCAGCGCGACGAACAGCAGGATGTAGGGCAGGTAGGTCGTCACGCGTGTGCCGGTCGCGTTGACGTCGACATAAATGCTGTAGGCGACGAACAGAAGGCCAGCGGCGAGGATGCCGAAGAACAGGATCATCGTCAGTGGATTGAAGCCCTTGTCGAGATTTGGCCGCGAGGCCGGCTGGACGGGCGCGGGATCTGCTACCGCGCGGTCGAATGCAACATCGGTCATGTCTGGACGCCCCTTGACTTGCAATTGAGGGGCATTGTCTGCGACGGATTTGAAGGCTGGATGACAAGCGGCGGTTGAAAACCGCTTTCTTGCCAGTATTCAGGCGGCGCGCGCCGCTTTCCTCTGCAAGCTCGCGGCAATCTTCAAATCGTCGACAAACCGACGATATTCCAGCGCCTTGGCTTCCGGATCAGGCAGTCGCAGCAGGTAGGACGGGTGCACCGTCACCAGCGCTTTTCGTCCGTCGGGAAGCTCTATGAGGCGGCCGCGGCTCTTGCCGATCGGGGTGATCTTGCCGAATACACTTTGTGCCGCGGTGGCACCCATCGCCACGATCAGATCGGGCTGAATTGCCGCAACTTCCCGCTCATACCATTGCCGGCATGCCCGGATCTCAGGCGTATTCGGCTTCTGGTGCAGGCGTATCTTTCCGCGCGGCACGAATTTGAAGTGCTTGACCGCGTTGGTGACATAGACCTTCTTGCGGTCGACGCCGGCTTCCTCCAGCGCACGGTCCAGCATCTGCCCGGCCGGGCCGACGAAGGGATGGCCGGCGAGGTCTTCCTTGTCGCCGGGCTGCTCGCCGACCAGCATGATGTTGGCTGACTTCGGGCCTTCGCCGAACACGGTCTGGGTCGCGTCCTTGTAGAGATGGCAGGCGCGGCAATGCGCGGCTTCCTCGCGGAGGGATTCGAGATCGTCGGCGGTGGTCTTGCGTTTCATCGGAGCCTCCGGCCGCTTCTGGGGCTTGTGCGGATCGGTTGCGGCGTTGGCGATCATGGCGCCGGTCATGCGCTCGGCGTCCTCGATCAAGGGCTTAATGATCGAAGCCTCGGGCAGGTTCCTCCAGTATTTCTTCGGCATCTCGGCCTGCATCGCCTTCACCTTGAGCCGGGCCGGATTGAAGATGCTGGCGTAGTAACGCCGCCAGGTTTCCTCGAGTCGGTCTTCGCCCGGCGCCTCGCTCTTGCTGACACCTGAGGTGAACGAGAGCGCGTGGCCATCCCAGTGCGCGCAGAGGTCCGGCGTCAGGATCGACCAGGGCATGTCGGCAAAGCGCCGGGCGAAGAACGGCGCGGCGAGCTCCACGATGTGATGCTCCGGCTCGAACCAGGCAACGTAATGCGCTGCGCGTTCCCTGCCGATCTCGCGGAAGCGCACGAAGGCATGCATCTTGTGCTCGTCGCGATGGACCGCTCTCGCCATGGCGGTGACTTGCGCGACGTCAGGGTCGGTCGCGACCTCGATGAGATCGTGATTGTCCTTCAGCCGAAACAGCAGCCGATAGAGGATGGCAAAGCGCTCGGGATCGCGGTGCAGAATCGCTGCTTTCGCGAGCTCGATGAATTTGCCTGACACGTTGAAGGTGCCGTCGTTCACCTCGAGGATCGGTGACGGCGCGGGCGGTGCGAACAGCTCGGTTTCGCCGCCTTGCACGGCCCAGGTGACGTCGGCGGGCTTCACGTGATGGAGCACGAGGCTGCGTGCGGCTTTGCGCCAGCCGTCGAAATCGGTTTCGGTGTCGAGGATGATGTATTGCATCAGAAGCCAAACCCCAATTGTGTTGCCTTCGGTTTGAATCGTTCGATCAGCCGCGCGTCGTCGAGACGGGGTGGCGAGGGACGGTGATCGCTGAGGACGATGAACGGCAGCGCCTTGTGCTTGGGCACGTGCAGGCGCGCGAGATCGGCGAGGCGGATCGTGGTGGTGCGCCGTGTCGCGATGATGCGTTCGACCGCCCTGGTGCCGAAGCCCGGCACGCGCAGCAATTCCTCACGGCTGGCGCGGTTGACGTCGAGCGGGAAGCGGTCGCGGTGGCGCAGCGCCCAGGCGAGCTTCGGATCGATCTCGAGCGGCAGCATCGCGCTGTCGTCGACGATCTCCGCAACGTCGAAGCCGTAGAACCGCATCAGCCAGTCGGCCTGATAGAGCCGGTGCTCGCGCAGCAGCGGCGGCTGCACCAGAGGCAAGGCGCGGCTCGCGTCGGGAATCGGGCTGAAGGCGGAATAATAGACGCGCCGCAGCCGGTAGGCGCCGTAGAGATTGGCGCTGGTGTGGAGAATGGTGTGGTCGGAGGCACTGTCTGCGCCAACGATCATCTGCGTGCTTTGCCCGGCGGGCGCAAAGCGCTGCGGCCTGGCCTTCGTCTTTGCGCTGCGGTCTTCCTCGGCCTCGTCGAGCTTCAGCCGCAGCCGGCCCATGGTGCGGCGGATCGCGCGCACGTCCTTCTCCGGCGCGAATTGCTGCAGGCTCGCCTCCTGCGGCATCTCGATGTTGATGGAGAGACGATCGGCATATTTGCCGGCCTCCGCGATCAGCACGTCGTCGGCCTCGGGAATGGTCTTCAGATGGATGTAGCCGCGGAAGTGATGCTCCTCGCGCAGTTTTCGCGCGACGCTGACCACTTGCTCCATGGTGTAATCGGGGCTGCGGATGATGCCGGAGGAGAGGAAGAGACCTTCGATGTAATTGCGCCGATAGAAGTCGAGCGTCAGCTTGACCACTTCCGCGATGGTGAAGCGGGCGCGCGGCACGTTCGAGGAGGCGCGGTTGACGCAATAGAGGCAATCGTAATTGCAGGCGTTGGTCAGCAGCACCTTGAGCAGGGAGATGCAGCGTCCGTCCGGTGCATAGGAATGGCAGATGCCCATGCCCGGTGCGGTCGAACCCATGCCCTTGCCGTCGCTGGAATCCCGCTTTTCGGTGCCGCTGGAGGCGCAGGACGCGTCGTACTTGGCGGCATCGGCCAGGATCTCCAGCTTGCGTTGCACATCCATGTTCGAATCCCTTTGATTCCGCTGATGAATCCGACAGATCGCCAATTCGATTGACTCTTCGGGCGCCGTTAGCTTTATATTAGAACATATCATGAACAAATGAGCCAGCCGCTGGTTCTTCTTTTGAAGACCACGGCACCAATTCCTGAGGAGCGGCGAGCATGAGCGGCGCACGTATGAGCGCGCTTGCGATCTTGCGCGGCCAGATCGAGCGCATCGAGACGGCGGAGGTCGTGCATCGGTACGATCGGGTGGCGCTCGGCCACGGCGAGGTCGACGACGCGCTGAAGGGCGGGCTCGCCCGCGCGGCGATCCACGAGGTGTTTTGCGCTGGGCCTCAGGGCGCGGCGGCAACGGGGTTTGTCATGGGCCTCGCAGGGCGCGTGACGGCACGCAAACCGCTGCTGTGGGTGCGGCAGGATTTTTCGGAAATCGAAACCGGCGCGCTGTCGATGAGCGGGCTCAAAGAGCTCGGCCTCGATCCGCGCCGCGTGGTGATGGTCCGCGCCGCCGATGTCGAGAGCGCGCTGCGCACCTCGGCCGATGCGCTCGCCTGCGACGCGCTGGGCGCCGTCGTGCTCGAGCTTTGGGGCGAGACCAGGCAGTTCGATCTGGTGGCGAGCCGCAAGCTGACGCTGGCCGCGCAAGGCTCGGGCGTCACCGGCCTGATGCTGCGCATGGCGGCGCAACCTTTGCCGTCGACCGCGGAGACACGATGGATGCTGCGCGCGGCGCATTCGCCGCCGGGGCCGGCTTCAATGCCTGCGGCGCCTTGGGACGCCTGGGGCGCGCCGCGCTTCGATGCCGAGCTGTTGCGCAATCGTCATGGCCCGTGCGGCCGGTGGATCATGGAATGGAATTGTGATGAGTGCCAGTTCAGTGAGCCGTCGACGTATTCTCAGCCTGTGGCTGCCGCGCCTGCCCATCGACCGGATTCAGCGGTTCTTTGGGAACGTCGGGCTAGTTAAGAACAGCAATGAGCCGAGCATCGTCGTCATCAAGGACAACAATGCGTTGGTGATCCATGCACTGGACGAGGCCGCCGAGCGCCTCGGCCTGTACATCGGCCAACCCCTGGCCAATGCCCGGGCGATGTGCCCAGATCTGAAAGTGTTCGACGCCGATGTCGTGGCCGATGCGAAGACGCTCAGCGACATCGCCGATTGGTGCGACCGCTTCACGCCGCTGGTGGCGCTCGATCCGCCGCACGGGCTGTTCCTCGATATCACCGGCTGCGCACATCTGTTCGGCGGCGAGGCTGCGCTGCTAAAGACGCTGGTTCGTGCGCTCGCTCGCCAGGGCTTTGCCGTCGGTGCGGCGATCGCCGGTACCTCGGTCTGCGCGCGTACGCTGACGCGGCAGGCCTCCGGCAGCATCGTTGCCGATGGCAACGAGACGGCGGCGATCGAGCGGTTTCCGGTGTCCGCGCTCGGCGCAGGCGAGGTCATCACCACCGGCCTGCGCCGCGCCGGCCTCAAGACCATCGGCGACGTCGCCGCGCGCGCGCCGAGCGAGATCACGGCGCGGTTCGGCGCCCGGTTCTCCACGCTGCTCGCCCACGCGCTGGGGCAGGGCGATGCGCCGATCAGCCCGCGCAAGCCGCCGCCCGATTACATCGTGGAGAAGCGCTTTGCCGAGCCGATCGCGACCGACACCATGATCGCGATGACGCTGTCGCGGCTTGCCGACACGTTGATCGCATCCATGGAGAAACAGGGCAAGGGCGCGCGCCGGCTCGAAGCCGCCTTCTTCCGCACCGACGGCGTGGTGCGCGCGATCATGGTCGAGACCGGACGTCCGGTGACGAAAAGCGCGGTGATCGACCGCCTGTTCCGCGAGCGTCTCGATGCGCTCGCCGATCCGCTCGATCCCGGCTTCGGCTTCGATATGGTGCGCCTGTCGGCGAGCCGCACCGAGATCGTGGTGCAGGAGCAGCGCGATCTCGACGCCCATGTCCACGACAATGACGAGCTCGCCGCGCTGATCGACCGCATCGCCGCGCGCATCGGGGGAAAGCGCGTCGTCGTGCATCTGCCTGAGGATACCCATATTCCTGAATGTGCGGTAATGGTCGCGCCGGCGCAGCATTATCTTGCTGCCGCCATGCAGGCCGAATGGCCCGCACGTGTCGAGAGCGAGCCGCCGCTGCGTCCCTTAAGGCTGTTCGACAAGCCGGAGCCGATCAAGGTGCCGTTTGCGGCCGTGCCGGATGGTCCGCCGCATCAATTCACCTGGCGGCGCGCGCTGCATGCCGTGGTGCGGGTGGAGGGGCCCGAGCGCATCGCGATGGAATGGTGGCGGCAGGACGGCAAGCAGCTGACGCGGGATTATTTCCGCATCGAGGATGCCGAGGGCCTGCGCTTCTGGATCTTTCGCGACGGTCTTTATGAGGGGGAAGTGTTCGACGATGACGGCAAACCCGCTTCTCCCAATTGGTATGTGCACGGTCTCTTCGCATGAATACGCTTAGCTATGCCGAGATCGGCATCACCACCAACTTCTCCTTCCTGCGCGGCGGCTCGGATCCGCGCGCCTATGTGCATCAGGCCAGCAAGCTCGGCATTCCCGCGATCGGCATTGCCGACCACAACACGATGGCCGGCGTGGTGCGGGCCTACAAGGAGCTCGACAATGACGAGGTTCTGCACAAGCCGAAGCTCCTGATCGGCGCGCGCATCGTCTTCATCGACGGCACGCCCGACATTTTTGTCTATCCGCGCGACCGCGCCGCCTATGGCCGGCTTTGCCAGCTCCTCACCCGGGGCAAGCGCGGCGACGACCTCACGCGGATCGAGAAGGGCGAGTGCCGTCTCACCTTCGCCGATCTCCTGGAATTTTCGGAAGGTCAACTCCTGATCCTGACGCTGCCGCATCGCTTCGATCCGGCACAGGCGCTGGATGTTCTTGCGCAGCTGAAGGCAGGCCGTGCCGAGGGCGTATGGCTGGCGGCGAGCCTGGTCTATCGCGGCGATGACCGGCGCCGCCTGGCGCTGCTCGATGATCTCGCCGCCAAGGCAAAGGTGCCGCTGCTCGCGACCAACGAGGTGCTCTATCACGACCCCGGCCGCCGTCCGCTGCAGGATGTGCTGACCTGCATCCGGGAAAAGACCACGATCGAGGCTGTGGGGCGGAGGCTGGAAGCCAATGCCGAGCGCTTTCTGAAGACGCCGCGAGAGATGGCGCGGTTGTTCCGCGATTTTCCTGATGCGATCGCGGAGACCATGCGGTTTGCGGACGCAATCGAATTTTCACTCGACCAGCTCAAATACCAATATCCGGACGAGCCGGTGCCGCCGGGCAAGACCGCGCAGGGACATCTGGAGGATCTGACCTGGGCGGGCGTCGACAAATATTTCGGCGGCAAGATCGAGGACAAGCTGCGCGCGACGCTCAACAAGGAGCTCGCATTGATCGCCGAGCTGAAATACGCGCACTATTTCCTCACCGTGCATGACATCGTGCACTATGCGCGCAGCCAGAACATTTTGTGCCAGGGGCGGGGATCGGCGGCGAATTCGGCCGTGTGCTACGTGCTCGGCATCACCTCGGTCGATCCGACCAAGGTCGATCTGTTGTTTGAGCGCTTCATCTCCAAGGAGCGGCTGGAGCCGCCCGATATCGACGTCGATTTCGAGCATTCGCGCCGCGAGGAGGTGATGCAATATGTCTATCGCCGCTACGGTCGCCACCGGGCCGCGATCATCGCCACCGTCATTCACTACCGCCCGCGCAGTGCCATTCGCGACGTCGGCAAAGCACTGGGCCTGACCGAGGACGTTACCGCCGCGCTCGCTGACACCGTCTGGGGGAGCTGGGGCAAGGGCCTCAACGACATGCAGGTCCGGCAGGCCGGGCTCGATCCTAAAAATCCCATGATCAATCTCGCCGTCGAGCTTGCCACCGAACTGATCGAATTCCCGCGCCATCTCTCCCAGCATGTCGGCGGCTATGTGCTGACGCAGGACCGGCTCGACACCTATGTGCCGATCGGCAATGCCGCGATGGACGACCGCACCTTCATCGAATGGGACAAGGACGACGTCGACGCGCTCAGCATGATGAAGGTCGACGTGCTCGCGCTGGGCATGCTGACCTGCATTCGCAAGTGCTTTGATCTGATCGCGGATCACAAGGGCAAGCGCTGGGTGCTGGCGAGCGTCCCGCAGGACGATCCCAAGGTTTACGACATGCTGTGTGACGGAGAGTCGCTCGGCGTGTTCCAGGTCGAGAGCCGCGCCCAGATGAACATGCTGCCGCGTCTGAAGCCGCGGACCTTCTACGATCTCGTCATCGAAGTTGCGATCGTGCGGCCCGGACCGATCCAGGGCGACATGGTGCATCCGTATTTGCGCCGACGGAACGGGCTTGAGAAGGTGAGCTATCCCTCGCCTTCGCCGGACCATGGCGACAAGGACGAGCTCTACAGGGTGCTGCACAAGACGCTCGGTGTGCCTCTATTCCAGGAGCAGGCGATGCGCATCGCGATCGAGGCGGCCAAATTCACCTCCGAGGAGGCTAACGGCCTGCGCCGTTCGATGGCGACCTTCCGCAATGTCGGCACCATCGGCCAATATGAGGAGAAGCTGATCGGCAACATGGTCGCGCGCGGCTACGATGCCAATTTCGCCAGAAGCTGCTTCGACCAGATCAAGGGTTTCGGCTCCTACGGTTTCCCGGAGAGCCACGCAGCGAGCTTCGCGCAGCTCGTCTACATCTCGTCATGGCTGAAGCATTATCACCCCGACGCCTTCTGCTGCGGCCTGTTGAACTCGCAGCCGATGGGCTTTTATGCGCCGGCGCAAATCGTCGGCGACGCTCGCAAGAACGGCGTCGAGGTTCGTGACATCGACGTGTCCTACAGCTTTGCGCAAAACACGCTGGAGCAGGGAAGCGGCAAATATTGCGCGGTGCGCCTGGGCTTCCGTCAGATCGATGGATTCCACTGGCCGGACGAGGACGAGGAGAGGCTGAAGAGGGATCAGGCGCTACGCAAGCGAAACATAGGTGCGCACGAGTTAGATGCACATCAAGTAGAGGCGCAGGAGTCAGGGACGCACGAACAGTTGGGCTCTCTCCCCCGCAAGGGGGGAGGGAACCCGCCCACCACCCGTGTGGAAGAAATTGAACAAGACTGGGCCGACCGCATCGTCGCCGCCCGCAGCCGCCGCCCCTTCACCTCACTGGAAGACTTTGCCCGCGACACCGGTCTGCCCAAGCGCGCGCTGATCCTGCTGGCGGATGCCGATGCGTTCCGCTCACTCGGGCTCGATCGTCGCGAGGCGCTGTGGCAGGTGCGGCGGCTGCCCGACGACGTGCCGCTGCCGCTGTTCGAGGCGGCGACCGCGCGCGAGCAGCCGGACGAGCATGCCAAGCCGTTGCCCGAGATGCCGCTCCCCGAGCAGGTGGTCGCGGACTACCAGACCATCCGGCTGTCGCTGAAGGGCCATCCGATGGAATTTCTGCGCGAGACGTTTTCGCGCGAGCGGATCGTTGCCTGCAGGGAGATCAGCCACGAGAACGAGCGGCGCCGCGTCCGCTGTGCCGGCGTGGTGCTGGTCCGGCAGCGGCCGGGCAGTGCCAGCGGCGTCGTGTTCATGACGCTGGAGGACGAGACCGGCATCGCCAATGTCGTGGTCTGGCCCAAGATCATGGAGCAGTACCGGAAAGAAGTGATGGGCGCGCGCCTCATCGAGGTTCACGGCTATATCCAGAGCAGCCCCGAAAAGGTGACGCATCTCATTGCCCAGCGCATGATCGACCGCTCGCACGATCTGGTTGGCCTTGCCAACGACGCGCTGAGCCGCAAGCATCCGGTGCCGGCAGGCGCCGACCTGATCGAACCGCTCAACAACGACTCCCGCGCCCATGCGGATATGCCAGCGCAAAAAATCCGCCATCCCCGCAACGTCCGCATCCTGCCGCCGTCGCGGGACTTTCATTGAGGTGTGGTGCGAGATGCCGCCACAGCGTCATTGCGCTCGCAATGACGAGATCGTCGAGCCCATCGCGCACCACACCCTCAGTCGTCATGCCCGGGCTTGACCCGGGCATCCACGTCTTTCGGCGAGCGCGGTAGCGCGTGGATGGCCGGGTCAAGCCCGGCCATGACGGCGGAGGAAACCGGAACAGACGTCCTAAAAATTCACCCGGTTCGAAATCGCCCCATCCACGACGAGATTGGAGCCGGTCGTGAACGCCGACACCGGGCTGGCCAGAAACACCGCCGCGCTTGCGATTTCCTGCGGCGTTGCCATGCGGCCCGTCGGATTACGCTTCATCGCGTCGTTGTAGCGCTCGGGCATGTTCTTCTCGATCATGTTCCAGACCCCGCCCTTGAAGTAGACGGTGCCGGGCGACACGACATTCACGCGGATCTTCTTCTTGGCGTATTGTCGCGCCAGTCCCTTGGCCATATGGATCAGCGCCGCCTTGATCGGGCCGTAGGAGCTGGCCAGATCAGCCTGCGCCGCCGAGATCGACGAGATGATGACGAAGGCGGCATCGCCGCTTCGTTCGCCGCTCGTCTCGAGGAACGGCCGCGCGGCGTCGAACGCATGCACGGCGCCGAGCAGGTCGAGCCGGAAATTCTGCTCCCACGATGCGGGATCGTGGCCCTGCGCCATCGCGCCGGCATTGGAGAACAGCAGATCGACGCCGCCAAGCTCCCTAGCGGCGCCCTCGATCCAGGATTTCAACGCCGCGCCGTCGGTGACGTCGACCGGGCCGCCGGTGGCCTTGACGCCGCTCGTCTTTAATTCAGCGACTGTCGCCGCGACCTGATCCGCATTGCGCGCACACACCGCGACATTGGCGCCTTCGCCGGCGAGCGTCGCCGCAATCGCCCGCCCGATGCCGCGCGTGCCGCCGAGCACGATGGCGTTCTTGCCTTTGAGACCGAGATCCATTGTTGGGTTTCCTTTTTGTTGGTCGTGGAGAGTGTAGCTGTTTCGGAAGACGTCCAGAAGCCTCCACATCGTCATTGCGAGCGCAGCGAAGCAATCCAGAAATGCACCTGCGAAAAATAGTCTGGATTGCTTCGTCGCAAGGGCTCCTCGCAATGACGCGGAGGGAGGCGCAACCTCCTCACTCCGGCGCCGCGCCCACCGGCGGGCCGCCGGGCGGGCGGTGCAGGAAGGTCAGCGACGCATAGGCGCCGACCCAGGAGCCGATCGCGGCGAAGGCGACATAGAAGGCGTTTTCGGTGTAGCTGATCACCGCGTAGGATGAGAGCAGGTACCAGATCGCGCTCCAGCTGGCGGCCGGCACGCGCTTGCGTGCGACCACGGCCGAGGTGAACATCACATAGACCGCGTCGGTGGCCGCCGTTGCGACGAACACGGCACCCGCGGTGAGGGGATCGATGGCGGCCATTGCAATCCTTTCTGCGATCATGACATGGTCGCGAAAAGTACAGCAAACGACGAGGGAGAGAAGCGGCCATGCAAAGCCCCGCCGATATTCTCAAGGATATCTGGACCTCCGCCGGCGGCGATCAGGCCGCGCTCGAACGCGTGCGGTTGACCGGCGAGGAGCCGCAGATTCCGTCTTCATTTCGTGTCGCCGTTGCCGGCCAAACCACGATTGCTGCTGCGGGCCTCGCCGCTGCCGAGATCTGGCGGCTGCGCAGCGGGCAGATGCAAGACATCTCCGTCGATATGCGTCACGCCGTCGCCGAATGCCGCTCCGAGCGCTATCTCCGCGTCGACGACCAGCCGCCGCCCCCGGCATGGGACGCGATTGCCGGTGTCTACAAGACCGGCGATGGCCGCTTCGTCCGCTGCCACACCAACTTTCCGCACCATCGCGACGCCGTCTGCAAGGTGCTTGCTTGCAAGGCGGAGCGCGACAAGGTGCAGGCAGCGCTGATGCAATGGAGGGGCGAGGATTTCGAGACGGCCGCTTACGCCGCGGGCGGCGTGGTTGCGCTGATGCGCAGCTACGACGAATGGTCTGCACTGCCGCAGGCGCGCGCGCTCGCGCAATTGCCGCTGATCTCGATCGAGAAGATCGGTGAAGCCGCGCCAAAGCCGTGGCCCCAAAGATCATCGAAAGGATCATCGAACAACGATCGTCCGCTCTCGGGCCTTCGTGTGCTCGATCTCTCCCGCGTCATCGCAGGTCCCGTCGCCGGCCGCACGCTCGCCGCGCATGGCGCTGATGTGCTGCTGGTGTCGGGGCCGGAGCTGCCCGCCATTGACTGGCTCACCATCGACACCGGCCGCGGCAAGCTCACCACCTTCATCGAACTGAAGACCGAGACGGGCAGGGCGCAATTGCGCGAACTGCTGGAGGACGCCGACATCTTCTCGCAAGGCTATCGCCCGCGCGCGCTTGCCGCCCTCGGCTTCGCGCCGGAGGATGCAGCGAAGATCAATCCCGGCATCGTCTATGTGACGCTGTCGGCCTATGGCCATGCCGGTCCCTGGGCCGAGCGACGCGGCTTCGATTCCCTCGTGCAGACCACGACCGGATTCAACGATGCGGAAGGAAAGGCCGCCGGCCTCGAGGGTCCGAAGGAATTGCCGGCGCAGATGCTCGACCATGCCACCGGCTATCTGATGGCGTTCGGCGCGATGATGGCCAAGGCGCGTCAGGTCCGCGACGGTGGCAGCTGGCACGTGCGCGTGTCGTTGGCGCAGACCGGGCGCTGGCTGTGGAATCTCGGCCGGCTCGACGGCGGACTGAATACCCCGGATCTTACGGGCGAAGCCGTACATACTGCGTTCATCGAGAGCATGCCATCTGGCTTCGGCACGTTGAAGGCGGTGCGCCATTCGGCGCTGCTGTCGACGACACCGGCGCAATGGTCTCGTCCGGCGATGCCACTCGGCAGTCATCCGGCACAGTGGCCGGCGCGAAGCTGACATGAAGCTGACACATCGTAGAATTTTAACGCAAACCGAAAGGCGATCGGCGTTTTTTAGGTTGTTTGAAATCCCAATTCGGCACTATTACCGCGACCGATAAGGCAGGCGTCTGCCAAGATCGTCGCAGACACGACCGGGCTCCATGGTAGTTGAAAATACCAAGCGATTGCAGGTGTTTACAAAACAACGGGTGATCACATCCGTAGTTCTACTAGCTCTTGCCGGCGCCGCTGCCTACGGCTTCCTCTCTTCGGGGGCCAAGGAAAAGAAGCACTCCGAGATCTCCAGCCAGTCGCGCAAGAACGCGCAGAACTTCACGCCGACCCCGTCCGAATGGGCGACGTTGACGATCGAGCCGGTCAAGGCCAAGAGCTTCCGGGCCGAGTATGTCACCGAGGGCAAGGTCGCCGTCGACGAGGACCGCTCGACGCCGGTGTTCTCGCCCTATGCGGGCCGCGTCACCAAGCTGCTGGCCAAGCCGGGTGAGACGCTCAAGCAGGGTCAACCGCTGTTTACAATCGAGGCCGCCGACACGGTGCAGGCCCAGAACGACTTCATCGCGGCGATGACCTCGCAGAACAAGGCGAAGTCGGCGCTCGAACTCTCCGATATCCAGTTCAAGCGCGCCAAGGACCTCTACGAGGGCCATGCCATTCCGCTGAAGGACTATCAGCAGGCGGAAGCGACCCAGGTTCAGGCGCGCAACGACATGCGCTCGTCGCAGACCGCGCTGGAAGCCGCGCGCAACAAGCTGCGCATCCTCGGTTTCACCGACGAGACCATCAAGGCGTTCCAGGACAAGGGCGCCATCAATCCGGAAGTGACGATCTATGCGCCAATCGCCGGCACGGTGGTGCAACGCAAGATCGGCCCCGGCCAGTACGTCAATTCCGGCGCCAGCGATCCGGTCTTCGTGATCGGCGACCTCTCCACCGTCTGGCTCACCGCCTTCGTGCGCGAGAGCGATGCGGCCGCGGTGTGCATCGGTCAGGACATCACCGTCAACGTGATGGCGCTGCCGGGTCGGCCGCTGACCGCCAAGATCAATTACGTCGCCGCCGCGATCGATCCCAACACCCGTCGCCTGCTGGTTCGCGCCACCATCGACAACAAGGACGGTCTGCTCAAGCCGGAGATGTTCGCAAACGTCACGATCTATTCGGCCGGTGACCGCGCCGCGCCGGCGGTGCCGAAACAGGCCTTGATCTACGAAGCCGACAAGGTTCGTATCTGGGTCGCGCGTGAGGACAAATCGGTCGAGCTGCGCCAAATCAAGATCGGCCTCATCAACGGCAACCTCGTCGAGGTCACCAGCAATCTGAAACCCGGCGAGCAGATCGTCACCAAAGGCAGCCTGTTCATCGACCGCGCGGCGTCCGGTAGCTGATCGACGACCCAAGAAAATTGAAGACCTGAATGGATCGTCTCGTCGCCCTTGCCGTCAATCGGCGCTTCCTGATGGTCGGCATGTTCGTTGCCGTCTTGATCGGCGGCCTGATCGCGTTCAACCAGCTCAACATCGAAGCCTATCCCGATCCGACCCCGCCGATGGTCGACATCGTGACGCAGAGCCCGGGCCTGTCGGCCGAGGAGATCGAGCGCTACATCACGATTCCCATCGAGACCCAGGTTGCGGGCCTGAAGAACGTCACGACCATCCGCACCATCTCGCTCTACGGTCTTTCCGACGTCAAAATTCAGTTCTCCTTCGCCTACACCTATGACGAGGCGTTGCAGCAGGTGTTGAACCGCTTGGCGCAGCTCGCGCCGCTGCCCGGCAACGTGCAGCCGCAGATTTCGCCGCTGAGCCCGATCGGCGAGATCTTCCGCTACCGGCTCGTGGGTCCGCCGAACTACAGCGTGCTCGATCTCAAGACCATTCAGGACTGGATCCTGCAGCGCCGCTTCCGCGCCGTGCCCGGCGTCATCGACGTCACGGGGTGGGGCGGCAAGAGCAAGACTTATGAGCTCCAGGTCGACTTCAACAAGCTGGTCGCCAACGGTCTGACGCTGCCGCAATTGCTCCAGGCGGTCGGCAATTCCAACGTCAATGTCGGCGGCAACACCGTCAATATCGGCCAGCAATCGGCCGTGGTGCGCGGCGTCGGCCTGATCCGGTCGATCGACGATCTTGCCAATACGATGGTCTCGCAGACGGGCGGCAATCCGGTGCTGGTCAAGGACGTCGCGACCGTCACCGTCGGCCAGAAGCCGCGCCTCGGCATCGCCGGCCTCGACGAGGCCGACGACATCGTGCAGGGCATCGTCCTGATGCGCCGCGGCGAGCAGAGTTCGCCGACCATCAAGCGCGTCCACCAGCTCGTCCAGACCATCAACAATTCCAGCATCCTGCCGCCCGGCGTGCGCATCGAGCGCATCTACGACCGTGGCGACCTGATCGAGCTCACCACCCACACGGTGCTGCACAACATGGTGGTCGGCATCCTGCTGATCGTACTGTTGCAGTGGATCTTCCTCGGCGATTTGCGCAGCGCGCTGATCGTCGGCGCCACCATTCCGTTCGCACTGTTCTTCGCCGTCATCATCCTGGTGCTGCGCGGGGAATCGGCCAATTTGCTGTCGGTCGGTGCGATCGATTTCGGCCTGATCGTCGATGCCACCGTCATCATGGTGGAGGCGGTCTTCCGCCGCCTGACGCAGACGACGCCGATGTCGGAATCCGAACACATGTCCAATGAGACGCTGTTCGGCATGAAGAGCCACGCCATCCTCAGCGCGGCCGCCGACGTCTCGCGCTCGATCTTCTTCGCCGCGGCGATCATCATCGCGGCCTTCCTGCCGCTGTTCACGCTGTCGGGTGTCGAGGGCAACATCTTCGGGCCGATGGCCCGCACCTATGCCTATGCGCTGGCCGGCGGGCTCCTTGCGACGTTCACCGTGACGCCGGCGTTGTCCGCAATCATCCTGCCCGCGCATGTCGAGGAAACCGAGACCAGGGTCATGCTGATCCTGCACCGGCTGTACTCGCCGTTGCTGCAGTGGGCGGTTGCCAATCGCGCCATCGTGCTGGGCGGAGCGGTCGGCCTCGTGCTGATGACGGTGGCGCTCTGCCGTCTGCTCGGCCTCGAATTCCTGCCGAAGCTGGAAGAGGGCAATCTCTGGATTCGCGCCACGCTGCCGCCGACCATCTCGCTCCAGGAAGGCAATTCCTACGTCAACGAGATGCGCAAGGTGATCCGTGCCCGTCCGGAGGTGGAGTCCGTGGTGTCGCAGCACGGTCGTCCCGACGACGGCACCGACGCCGCCGGCTTCTTCAACGCCGAGTTCTTCGCGCCGCTCAAGCCCGTGAGCCAGTGGCCCGGCACGCGTGACAAGGAAGAGCTGACCGCGCAACTGCTCAAGCAGCTCGACGATCGCTTTCCCGGCGTCGAATTCAACTTCTCGCAATATCTCCAGGACAACGTCTCCGAAGCCGTCTCCGGCGTGAAGGGCGAGAACTCGATCAAGCTGTTCGGCAGCGACCTCCAGGCGCTGACCGACACCGCCAACAAGATCAAATCGGTGCTGGCCACTGTGCAGGGCGTCACCGATCTTGCGGTGTTCACCTCGCTCGGGCAGCCGACCGTCCAGATCGACATCGACCGCGCCAAGGCCGCGCGTTATGGCCTTGCGCCGGGCGACATCAATGCCACGATCAAGGTCGCGATCGGCGGCGACACGGCCGGCGACCTCTACGAGCCGGGCAGCGATCGTCACTTCCCGATCATCGTCCGCCTCGCGCCGGAATATCGCAGGAGCGCGGAGGCAATCCAGAATTTGCGGATCGGCGCGCCCGGGCCGAACGGCACCGTCACCCAGATTCCCCTCAGCGAGGTCGCCAACATCAGTCTCGTCTCGGGAGCGGCCTACATCTATCGCGAGCAGCAGGAACGCTATCTGCCGATCAAATTCTCGGTGCGCGAGCGCGACCTCGGCAGCGCGATCCGCGAGGCTCAGGACAAGATCGCCGAGCAGGTGCAGCTGCCGCCCGGCTCGCACATGGAATGGGTCGGCGAGTTCGGCAATCTCCAGGACGCGATCCGGCGGCTGTCGATCGTGGTGCCGATCTCGCTGGCGCTGATTGGCGTGCTGCTCTGGTTCAATTTCGGCTCGATAGCCGACACGCTGCTCGCGATGAGCGTGATCCCGATGGCGATTTTTGGCGGCGTACTTGGCCTCTTGATGTCCGGTACGGCATTCAGCGTCTCCGCGGCGATCGGCTTCATCGCGCTGTTCGGCATCGCCGTGATGGACGGGATCATCATCCTGTCGCAGTTCAATCAGCTCATCGAAGAAGGCATGGACCGCATGACCGCGGTGGTGCGTACCGGGGAGTTGCAGCTCCGGCCGGTGCTGATGACCTGCGTCGTCGCCGGCGTCGGCCTTCTGCCGGCGGCACTGTCGGAGGGGATCGGCTCGCAGGTGCAAAAACCGCTCGCGGTCGTGGTCGTCACCGGCATGATGCTGGCGCCGGTCGTGATCCTCGTGACCTTGCCGGTCCTGATCTCGTTCTTCTCGCGCCGCGCGCGCTGAGCGTCAAAATCCGTAGAGCCGCGCCGGATTGTCGACCAGGATCTTCTTGCGCACGTCGGCATCCGGTGCCCACACCGGAAGCTGGTTGAGCAAACGGCCGTCGTCGATCTGGTAGAGCGGCGCGATGTCGGTGGGCTTGCGTCCCTCGACGTGGCTGGAATCCGGATGCGGCCAGTCGGTGCCCCAGACGATTCGGTCCGCATTTGCCGCGATCAGCGCCTGCGCGTAGGGCACCATGTCCTGATAGTCGGGTGCGAGCTTCGACGAACGATAGGCGCCGGAGATCTTCACATAGGCCTTGCCGGATTTGACGAGCGCGACCAGGTCGGAAAATCCCGGCTGCTCAAGCCCGAGCGAAGCCTCGAGGCCGCCGAAATGGTCGAATACGACGGCCACCGGCGCGGTCTCGACGAGGTCCTTGATCGCCGAGATCATGGCCAGCGTGGTGTAGAGTTGCACGTGCCAGCCGCGCGCCTTCATGCGCTCGACCGCAGCGGTGAAGCGTGGCCGGCCGACATTGGGGTCGTTGACGCCGCCCGTCGCCAGATTGAGGCGGATGCCGCGGAAGCCCTCCTGCTGCATCGTGTCGAGCTGCGCCTCGGTGGTCTTGTCGTCGATCACGGCGACCCCGCGCGCGGTCGCCCCGCGCGCCTTCATGCCGAACAGGGTGGAGGAATTGTCGGTGCCGTAGACACTCGGGGTGACGATCACCACGCGCTCGATATGCAGCGCCTTGTGCAACGCGGCCATTTCTTCAGGGCTTGCCGGCTCCGGCGTATAGACGCGCCCTGCGAAGAACGGAAACTTTTCGACGTCGCCATGGATGTGGGTGTGGCAGTCGCAGGCATGCGCCGGGACCTCGAAATTGATCGGCGTCGCGGGCTGCGCTGCACGCGCGTGGGCTTTGCTGGTCATGGCTGCTCCGGCGGCAAGGGAGGCGAAGAGGACGCCGCGTCGGCTGAGCATGGTTTCTCTCCCTGCTTCGTTATGTGAAGATGATGCCGGGACGGTATCACATCAGCCCGGCAACAGCTGCACTTCGCTGCATAGCTGCTCAACGAGGTCCGCAAGTGGACGTGAGCCGTCAACGCGCACGGCCGGGCAGCGCAAGCCGGCGACCCAGGCCTCGTGCTTTGCGAGGCTGCGGCCGTCGCGGTCACCGGCCTCGTAATGCGCGGCCCATTCGATGAAGGCTTCGGTCTCTTCGTGACGCCAGCCGCCGGGCGCGACAGCATCAGCGCCGAAATGCGCGGCCTCGCGGGCCCGCAGCCGCTCCAACCGTAGTTCGCGGGGTGTGACCACGAAGACGACGAGGTCGAAATGCGCGACGAGCTCGTCGCCCCAACCGGTGGCGGTTCCACTCAATACCCAGTCGTGCCGCGGCAGGAACATCTCGCGCATCAGGCGCAGCCGATCCGCGGCCGGGCGCGTCGTCTGGTAGGGCGGCACGGTTGGAAGCCAGAAATAGTCGTCGCTGTCGTGATGCGGCAGCGCAAGCCGGCCGGCAAGCGCGCGACCGAGCGTCGTCACGCCGGAGCCCGAAGCTCCCATTAGATGGATGCGGCGGCTTTTCATGGGCACCCCCTGACCTGAATGGCCGGCGGCCGGTGATGGCGATCGCGGCGTTCCAGGGCGCCGTGCTCCCTTACGCAGCGCGGCGGCGCTTTGAGGTCCGTCCGCTTGTCGCGGGTTGGGCCGATAATGTCAGACCCAACGCTGCGACAATGCGCATGATTGTGCCGAATTCAGGATTTCCAGTCTCACCGAGGGCCTTGTACAGACTCTCGCGGTTCAAACCGGCTTTCTTCGCGATCGCACTCATGCCGCGCGCACGCGCGACGAGGCCGAGCGCGTCGCGCACGAAATCGGCATCGCCGGTCTCCAGTGCGGCCGCGATATAGGCCGCCTGACGCTCCTCGGAGTTGAGATAGTCGGCGGCGTCGAAGCGCGTTGTCCCGGATGCCGTTTTGACTCTTGTTCTTGCTACCTTCGGCATCACAATGTCTCCGCGAGTTGCTGGCCAGCTTGATGTCTTGTGGCTGCGTGCGCTTGTCGCCACCACATAGCAGGATCACGATCTGCGTTCCGCGCTGCACATAATAGATCCGGTAGCCCGGGCCGTAGTCGATGCGCATTTCCCGGATGTTGCGACCGACGCCCTTGCTGTCGCCGGGATTGCCCATTTCCATGCGGCGAGTGCGGACGGTGATCCGGGCAACCGCGCTGGCGTCCTTGAGCCGGTTCAGCCACTCCGAAAAATACTGGGTTTGCCTCACCTCCATCATAAGGCGCAACTGTAGCCCGTGGGCTACAGAATGTCAAAGAGGCTAGCGTGCACGAGACGGCGGGCGGTCCGTGGCGCTGGGAAGCGATGCGTCGCGGACGCCTAATGCCCTGACGGCGTGCGTAGGCCGTGCCAGGCGTCGCGGACCTGTTGGTAGTGCACCTCGGGCAGATAGTCCGGCGTGTTCAGGCTCAAGGTCTTGACGTCGAGATGGCCGGTGGCGCTGAGCAGCGTGTAGGAGGCGATGACGCGGTCGCGCAGCGCGCCGATCAGGCGGGCCTTGGCCTGGATCAAATCGGCCTGCGAGTTCAGCACGTCTACCGTCGTGCGCTGTCCGCCAGCGGCCTCGCGCTGCACGCCCTGCAGCGCGACGGTTGCGGCTTTCACCTCGGACTCCGAGGCGGATACCGCGACCTTGGCGCCCTCATTGGCAACCCAGGCGCTGACCGCCGCCGTGCGCGCCTGGTTGCGCACCTGGTCGAGCACGAGCCGGCTCTGCGCCGTCATCTCCTTGGCCTGCCGGGTCTGTGCAGCGGCCTGGCCGCCGTCATAGATCGGCGCGGTGACGTTGGCGACGATCGAGGCCTGGTCCTCGGCGAAGGTGCCGAGCGTCGGGTCGTTGTTGCGGCTCTTGCTGGCGCTGCCCTGGATGGTGGCGCTCGGCAGCAGCGCGCCTTCGGCGACGCGGATGTTGGTGGAGGCGACATCGACGTCGAAGCTGGCGGCCATCACCGCCGGATGCTGGCGGATCGCCATGGTCATGGCGTCTTCGCGGCTCTTCGGCAGATAGCGGTCGACGACCTCGGCGGGCCGAAGCTGCGACGGTGAGTTGCCGATCACTTGCGCATAGGTCGCCTGACTGACGGCAAGTGCGACTTCGGCGGCGTTGAGATCGGCAAGGCCGCGATTGAGGCGCGCCTCGGCCTGCGCGCTGTCGGTCGGCGTGACGTCGCCGGCGTTGAGGCGGCGCTGGGTGACCGCGAGCGTCTCGCGCAGGAAAGCGACGTTGGAACGCTGCGCCTCGACCAGTGACTGGTTGGCGAGCACGTTGGTATAAGCGGTGACCGCGTCGAGCAGCACGCCCTGGCCGACATTGCGCAGCGCCTCGCGCCCCGCTTGCACCTGGAGTTCGGCGGCCCGGACGTTGTTGGCGGTGCGGAAGCCGTTGAACAGGGTCTGCGTCACGGTGACGCCGATGATCCAGGGCTTCAGGTTGCCGGTCTGGATCGTGTTGTCGGGCAGAAGATTGCGAACCGTTTGCAGGCCGGCGCTGAGGCTCGCCACGATCTGCGGCCGGTAACCGGCGAGGGCCTGCGGCACGTTCTCGTCCGTAGCGCGTTGTCGCGCACGTTCGGCATTGAGCTGCGGATTGGTCTGGTAGGCCTTGGCCAGCGCTTCCGGCAGGGCTTCGGCCCAGGCGGCGGAGGGCAGGGCGCAACAGAGCGCCAGCGTGGTCCATGTCACAAGCACGGGACCGACGCCCGATCGATGCCGCGTCATCCCGCGACCAGCTCTGGCGGCACGCCCAATCATGTAATCCCGCTTAATACGGCTGTCCGCCCCCGCCGACGGTGGCCTCTTAACTGTTTAACCAGCCGAGGTCCCGCAGGCAAACTGCCGCGGGGAAAACCCCCATGAAATCCGTGCTTGTTGCAGCTTCGTCACAGGTTTTGCGGGAACGCAGCCGAGCCTTACACCAGCCTGACCGTTTGCCGAGATTACCGGTTCTTGTTCACCGGTTTGCGCTTCTCGATGAACGCCGCCATGCCCTCGGAGCGGTCCTCCAGCGCGAAGGTCGCGTGGAACAGGTTGCGCTCGACGCTCATGCCCTCGGCGAGCGTGGTCTCAAAGGCGCGGTTCACCGCTTCCTTGGCCATCGCGGCGGCAGGGCGCGACATCGCGGCGATCTTCTCGGCCGCCGCCATCACCTCGTCCATCAGCTTGTCAGCGGGCACGATGCGGCTGACGAGGCCTGAGCGCTCGGCTTCCGCCGCATCCATCATGCGACCGGTGAGGCACAGGTCCATTGCCTTGGACTTGCCGATCGCGCGCGTCAGGCGCTGGGTACCGCCGATGCCGGGAATGGTGCCGAGCGTGATCTCGGGCTGGCCGAACTTTGCGGTGTCGGCGGCGATGATGATGTCGCACATCATGGCGAGCTCGCAGCCGCCGCCGAGCGCATAACCGGCAACCGCCGCAATCGTCGGCTTGCGGCAACGAGCGATGCGGTCGCCGCCGATCGCGGCAAAATCCTCGGAGAACATGTCGATGAAGCCCTTCGGCTGCATCTCCTTGATGTCGGCGCCGGCGGCAAAAGCCTTTTCGCTGCCGGTCACGATGATGCAGCCGATGGCGTCGTCGGCCTCGAGATCGTCGACGGCCGCTGCGATCTCGCGGAAGACACCGAAGGAGAGCGCGTTGAGCATCTTCGGCCGGTTCAGCTTGATGATGCCGACCGCGCCTTTGCTTTCGACGATGATGTGTTCGAACGTGCTCATGCTTCACCCACGCGTTTGATTAGGCGGGCAATGTGCCCGCTGGCGCGGATGCCTTCAAGGGGGCTAAAGGCCGCCGGAACACGCAGCGAGACGCGCGTTCCGGAGAGGTGTCTCAGGCCAAGAATTCAGACCAGGATCGGGCCGGCAATCACGCCATGAACATGCGCGCGGCGGACGCCAGCGTCAGCAGCGTGCCGACGCCGATGAAGATCTTGCCGATCAGGGAGCTCTGGTCCCAGGCGGAGCTCTGCTGGCTGCTTGCCATCACCGGCGCCGGCCGGGGCTGGGCCTCGGTTGCGGCAATCACCGCCTTCTGCGCCGACGGGTTGTCCTGTTGCAGCGCGCGATCGATGTCGTTGAGCTGATCGGGTGCGACGACCTGGCTCTCGGCGTTCGCGGCGTTGGTATTATCGGCCGCCGCCTGGACATTGTCGTTGGCGCGGTCCGTCATCGCGGAGGCCGCCGCCGCAGTCGGCGTGCCGGTGGCGGCGAGCTGCGCATTGGCATTGGCAACCGCAGGCGGCATCTGGCTCGATGGCGACGCGTCGTTGTCGGCCGCCTTGCTGTCGGACTTGGCCTCGTCGGCCTTTGCCGGGGCGTCGGCCTTGTCGTCCGATTTCTGTGCCGTCTTGCTGTCGCTGGTGCGGCGTGACTCGTGGCGCCGGTGCTTGCTCGGCTTGGCCGCGTCGGCCTGCTTGCCCGCGCTGTCCGATTTAGTTGTTGCTGAGCTTGGGGCCGCCTGTGCAAGGCCTCCGAACAGCAACAAAAGCCCGGCCAGAGCAATCAGGGCCGCGCGCCCGCTGGCTTTCATCATGGTGATGATCTCCCCAATTCCGCCCGCCCCCGGAACGAACAGAGACCCTGGGGCGTGACGACAGCGGGGCAGAAAATGGGAATCTTCGGGCACCACCGGGCAAAAACGGGGCAAATCGCCTCCCGCACCGTCGGCCGCCGGGTGCGGGATGAGCCGATCGGTGTTATGAGCCGTCGCAGAGTTGACGGCCGTATCGGTGGCGAGGTCCGGGCATGGATCACGAATTCGTGATCTGGTGCTGTCCGCGTAACAAATTGAACGAACGGCCGAATTGCATGGTGAGGGGCGCGCGTGCGCGGACGTGAGGACGAATGGACCGGCCTGATGCGGTCGGCCATGGCAGGCGATGATGCGGCGTATCATCGCTTGTTGAAGGCGGTCACACCGGTGCTGCGCGCCGCGGCGAGGCGTGGCTTGGCGCGGGCCGGGCAACCTCCCGACCAGGCCGAGGATATCGTGCAGGAGATATTGTTGGCGGTGCACCTGAAGCGGCACACCTGGGACAGCGAAGCCCCCTTCGCACCCTGGCTGTTCGCGATCGCCCGCAACAAGCTGATCGATGCGCTCAGGCGACGCGGAAGGCGCGTCTTCGTCAACATTGACGATTTCGCCGAGACGCTGCCGGGCGAAGCTGCGCAGGAGACAGCCTCTGCGGGCGAGGTCGCAGCGCAACTGGGCACGCTGCCGCAGCGCCAGCGCGACGTGCTGCAGTCGATCGCGGTCGAGAGCGCCTCGATCAAGGATACGGCGTCGAAGCTTTCGATGAGCGAAGGCGCGGTGCGGGTCGCACTGCATCGCGGACTTGCGGCACTGACTGCCAAATTGCGGGACCACTAGTCATGGATACCGACCAACTGATCCGCTCGCTCGCAGCCGACAACGCTCACCGCGTGCCGCGCGTCGGGGCCATGCTGACCATGGCGCTGCTGGTGGCCGCGCCCTTGTCGATCCTGATTTTCGCGACCTTCCTCGGCGTGCGGCCGGACGTGATGACCGCCATGCGCAACCCGTTCTTCGACATGAAGTTCGCGGTCACATTGTCGCTCGCGATCCCCGCGATCATCGTCAGCCTGCATCTGTCGCGTCCCGAAGCCTTGATGCGCGGCTGGGGCTGGCTGCTGCTGCTTCCGGTCGGGCTGCTTGCGGTTGCGATCGGCAGCGAGGCGATGATGGCGCCGGCGATGCCGATGACGATGCGGCTGATGGGCAAGAATTCCAGGGTGTGCCTGCTCGCTATCCCTGCGATGTCGCTGCCGCTGCTTGCAGGTGCGCTGTTCGGCCTGCGACATGGTGCACCCTCGCGCCCCGCGCTGGCCGGTGCGCTCGCCGGCCTGGTGTCGGCCGGCTTGGCCGCGACGCTCTACGCCTCGCACTGCACCGACGATTCACCCCTGTTCGTCGCGACCTGGTACACGCTCGCGACCGCCCTGGTGACGGCGATCGGCGCGGCGGTCGGATCCAAAGTCCTGCGCTACTAACGAGCCAGCCTCACGCCGCCGGAATCGTGCTCTGCTGCATGCGGTGGAAGCGCAGCACCTGCTGCGCGGTCGACGAGCGCAGCGCCTCGTAAACATCGCGCAGCGCCAGCACGTCGGTCTGCGAGCCGCCCGAGAGCTTCTCGCGCATGGCGATGATGGCGCGCACGCTCGGCCAGGACATGCCCGCGACCTTGGCGAGGATCATCACGCCCTCGGTGCGGCTTTCGATCATCATGGTCTCGGCGGTCTCGACCGCGACGCCCGCGAGCGCGGCGAGCCCCGCATTGGTCTCGTCGAACTTGCCCTGCTCGGCGAATGTGGTGACCTGGAATTCGTTGAGGCGGCCGTCCTCGTGCAGCGATTTCACCAGCGCGCGCGCCATCTCGGTCTGCTTCGTCATGGCGGTGGCGCGGACCCTCTGGGCCACTTCCTGGACCACGCTCGACACCTCTTCCGCGAGCTCCGGATGCGCCGCCTCGAGCTTCCTGCGCACGCTCAAGGACGCCTTCGCAACCAGCTTCAAATAGTGAGGGCGCGGCAGGTCCGGCCGCAGGCCGATGCAGGTGGCGAGGTCGTCGTCGCGTTCGGCGCGCGTGACGAGGTCGGTGAGGCTTCCCTCGGAGAGCCGCGCGCCCGGATTCTTGACGGTCGACTGCACCACGTCCACGTCGCCGCGCGTCACCAGCACGTCGGTCAGCGCTTCCGACAGTACGCGCCGAAGCGAGATCGCCTTGAGATGCGCCTGGCCCCTCGTGCGCGCGATCTCGATCAAGGTCGTCTCGTCCAGCCGTTCCGATTTCGACAGCACGGGCCCGGAGACCTCGATGACCTCGTCGAGCGCGAGCATGCGGATGATTTTCGGCGGCGCGGCCGCGATCGGAGCAAGGCGGTCGGCGAGCAGCGCCCTGGCCGACGTCTCGATCCGTTCGACCAGGCACTGGAAGACGTCGTCGAACACGCGGATGTGGTCGTCCGAATAGTCCACCGCGTTGCCCACGAAGAGATCGGTGACGCGGCGCAGCGCCTCGACCCGGCGCGCGACGGTGCCGTGCGACAGGGCGGTCTGCAATTCCTCGAGCAGGTTCGATGATTTTGCGGATTTGGATCTCATTGCCCTGTCCTGGAGCGTTCGGTCCGGCGGCGGCTTCTGTCGCACCGGAAAAAAATGGATTGGTCAGCTCGTTGCAATGCGGTTGCGCCCTTGCGCCTTGGCGGCATAGAGCGCACGGTCGGCGCGCGCGAGAAAGGTGTCGGCAGTATCGGCATCGCGCAGCGTCACGACGCCCGCAGAAATGGTCACGTGCATGCCCGGGGAGAATGCGTTCCAGTCGAGATCGGCGACGATGCTGCGCAAGCGCTCGAGCATGCGCTGCGCGGCCTCGTCCGACGTGTCCGGCAGCAGCAGCAGGAATTCCTCGCCGCCGTAGCGGCCGAAGCAGTCCGCCGGGCGGATATTGGCGAAAATGGTGATCGCGAAGGTGCGCAGCACCTCGTCGCCGACGGGATGGCCGTGGGCGTCGTTGATGCGCTTGAACCAGTCGAGATCGATCAGCGCGATCGCGAAAGGAGCCGACGCCTTTCGCGCCTTTTCGATCTGGACGTCGAGAAGGCGCATGATGCAGCGGCGGTTGTAGGAGCCGGTGAGTTCGTCGAGCTCGGCCAGTTCCTCGATGCGCTGATAGGCGGCCTTCAGCTCGATGCTGCGCCGGTACAGGATCTTGCGCAGGGTGGCGCCGAACAGGCCGAGAAAGGCGCACTGGCCGATCACCAGCACGAAGCAGAGCATCGAGGCGGTTCGCTCCAGGCGGGTCGCAACCGGCAGTCCGATCGGCAGGTCCGAGCCCAGGAAGACCAAGGCCAGCCCACAGGTGGCCAGGCCCCAGGTGACCATCGCCTGGCGCGAGGTCATGCGCAGCGTGCCAAACGCGAAGATCAGAAACAGCACGGCGAGGAAAGCGACCCCGACGGTCGGCACGGCGAGCAGGAACACCAGTTGCAGCGCCATATGCGTCGAGATCTGGAACACGGTGAGGTAATGATCCTCGAACCGGTCGCCGAAGCCGGCTTCCGACAGCACGGTGAACGTCCCGATGATCAGCAGGCCGCCGAGCCAGAACAGCGACGGAACGGCCATGTCGACCGTGCCGCCATAGGCGTAGAGCAGCAGGACCGAGGCGCCCAGCGAATAGCTCGCCACCTGGCCGATATACATCTGGCGGCGCTGCCGGGCGCGGCGCGCCAGGACGTCGGGGGCCGCAGCCTCGGGCGCGAGGACGATATCCGCGACCTCAGCGGCATTCCTCTCGGGAAAGGACGTCGCGGCCGTGCTCATGGTCCCGCCAACAGGTGGATGTCAGCGTAAAAATCTACGTGGCAAGCCTTTAGGTTTGGTATCCTTTTGAAACCGAATCCGAACCGTGCAGCACGGAACAAGGTAATGGGCTGGCAGGAGAAATTTTGCCGGCGATCAGGCATCGGTTTGCGATGCGATCGAGCCTAAGTTGGGCTTGGCGAGACATATGTCGTGCAACGCTGCTATGGAACCGGATGAGGCCGGGGCGGCCTGTGCCGGACAGGCATTCCGCAGGGAAGTATCTCAGTATTATGTTACCAATCTGGATTGTGGCGGCCGACAGCCGCGTACGGGACGAGAAAAAAGCGCGTATGTGGGGTGGATCACACAGGCGCCCGTCCGACTGCGGTAAGTTGAACAATTTTGCACCACCCGTCGAACCGTCCGCTGCGCCGACCCGACCAACTTTGCGAGATGGCCTTTGAGCGTGACACAGTCGGCTTCGGACGAGGTCCTAATCGCCAGGATCGCTCAGGGTGACCGGCTCGCCATGCAGGTGCTGTACGGGCGGCACCACGTCAGGGTTTACAGGTTCGGGCTCAGGCTCGTCCGGGACGAGCAGGCGGCGGAAGACCTCATCAGCGAGGTGTTTCTCGACGTCTGGCGTCAGGCCGGCAAGTTTGAGGGCCGATCCGCAGTTTCCACCTGGCTGCTGGCAATCACCCGATTCAAGGCCCTGTCTGCGCTCCGGCGCAGAAAGGATTTTGAACTGGACGAAGACGCCGCGAACGCGATCGAGGATACGGCCGACGATCCGGAAACGGTGGTGCAGAAGAAGGATACCAGTGCAGCGTTGCGGGGGTGTTTGACGGGCCTCTCGCCGGAACACCGGGAAATCGTCGATCTCGTCTACTACCACGAGAAGTCCGTGGAAGAGGTGGCCGAAATCGTCGGGATACCGGAGAACACTGTGAAGACGCGCTTGTTCTATGCGCGCAAGAAATTGGCCGAACTGCTGAAGGCAGCCGGCGTTGAGCGAGGCTGGCCATGATGGCTTTGAGCAAGAAGATGCTGGAGCAAGAGCCCAGTGAAATTGAACTGCTGCTGCCCTGGCACGCTGCCGGCACGCTGAACGCGCGCGATGCGCGCCGTGTCGAGGAAGCGCTGGCGCGCGATCCCGAGCTTGCCAAGCAATATGCCGCGATCCGCGGCGAATATGAAGAGACCATTCATTTGAACGAGAGCTTAGGGGCTCCGTCGGCACGCGCGATGCAGAAGCTGTTCGCCGCGATCGACGCCGAGCCGGCGCGGGGAAGCGGCTCGCTGCCGCTGTCAGCGCGCATCTCGACCTTCTTCGCGAGCCTGTCGCCGCGCACGCTGGCGTGGTCGGCGAGCCTTGGCGCCGTCGCGCTCGTGCTGCAGGCCGGAATCATCGGCGCCGTGCTGATGAAGAACCAGCCCGCGACCTTCCAGACCGCCTCGCTCTCGACCGGCACGCCGATCACGCGCGAGCTTGGCAGCACCGCCGCGCCAGCGCGCGCATTGGTGCGCTTCACGCCAGAGGCGCGCATTTCCGACATCACAGGGCTGCTCGACAGCTACCACGCCTCGATCATCGACGGAGCCAAGGGCGGCATGTTCCGTCTCCAGTTCGATAAGGCCATGAACCAGGACGAGCTCGCTTCGCTGCTCGGCAAGATGCAGCGCGAGAAGTTCGTCAACCTTGCCGTCGCGGCGCCCTAGGCGCGCCGCTGAGCCGATGATTGGCAAATCCGAGAGCAGGGTGCGCGCCGGGGCCTACGCTTCATCGGTCGGCGCCGCGCTTCTGATCGCCGCCTGTCTCGGCGTCGAGGTTGCGCAGGCGCAGGCGATCATGCGCACGCCCACGATCAGCGTGCCCTCGCGAACGCCGACCATCTCTACGAACATCACCCCACGGGTCAGTCCCAATATCGCCGCGCGCGCCGTCAGCGTCGATCGCGGCCCACGGACGATCGCGACGATTCCCCACACTACGACCTCGCGCATCCGGCCGACCACGACGGTGCTGCCCTATGCGCGCTACTCGCCGAACCTGTATCCGGCCTGCACCGCGCCCTATCGCGATGCCGATGGAGAATGCCTGGCGCAGCCGAACACAGGCGGCAATGGCTCAGCCAAATCCGGCAAGAAGAGCGCTGGCAAGGGCCGGGGCGACGCCACGCCGGCCGCCGCCAATCTGCGCAGCTTCGCCAACGAATTCGTGGCGGAGATCGATGGCACGCTGTCGCCCGGCGATGCCGACGCGCTTGCCCGCCGGCACGGCTTGACGCGCGTCTCTTCGGAGAATTTCCCGCTGATCGGGGCCACGTTCGGTCTGTTCCGCATCACCGATGGCCGACCGTACGAGACGGTGCGGCGCGAATTTTCGGCCGACGGCAGTGTGCGCTCGGTCCAGCCGAACTTCCGTTATGTGCTCCAGGACCAGAAATCGACGATCCCGAGCGAGGGCGATCCCGCGCAATATGCCTTGGCCAAGCTCCGCCTGCCGCAGGCGCACACGCTGGCGCGCGGCGCCAACGTCACGGTTGCCGTGATCGACTCCGGCATCGACGCCAGGCATCCCGAGCTTGCCGATTCCGTCGCCGACAATTTCGATGCGCTTGGCAGCGCCGAGGGGCCGCACATCCACGGCACCGGGATCGCCGGCGCGATCGTGGCGCATGCCCGGCTGATGGGTAGCGCGCCCGAGGCGCGCATCATCGCGATCCGTGCCTTCGGTGGTGCCAATGGCGGCGCCGAAAGCTCGTCCTACATCATCCTGCGCTCGCTGAATTACGCCGCCGAGCACGGCGCGCAGATCGTCAATATGAGCTTTGCCGGTCCAAAGGACGCGGTGATCGAGCGCGCCATCGCGGCCACCGCCGCGCGCGGCCTCGTGCTGATTGCGGCCGCCGGCAACGCCGGCGCGAAATCGCCGCCGCTCTATCCGGCCGCCAATCCGAACGTGATCGCGGTCAGCGCGACCGACCAGCAGGACCGGCTGTTCGCGGCGTCCAATCGCGGCAATTACATCGCCGTCGCAGCGCCCGGGGTCGACATCTTCGTGCCGGCGCCGGACGGCAAATACCAGATGACGTCGGGAACATCGTTCTCGGCCGCCTATGTCTCCGGCGTCGCGGCGTTGCTGCTCGAGCGCAATTACACCTTGAAGCCGGAAGCGCTGCGCATGACGCTGGCGAAGACGGCGCGCGATCTCGGCTCTCCTGGGCGTGACGAGTTGTTCGGCGACGGCCAGACCGACGCGTTTGCCGCGGTCACGGCCGTTCCCGCTGACAGCGCGACCCCGGTCGCGGCGGCGTCCGGTACAACAAAACGTGAAGATACCGCCAAGCGTCGCGATGAGCCCGGCAGCCGCGCGATCGAACAACCCTCGCTGTCGAGCGCGGATGATAAATCCACGGTTTCTCAGGCGGATAGGCCGGCGGCGCGATAGCGGCTGCGTCAAAGACGCGCGCGAGATCGAAGGTCAAAAAAGCGAATGCCGCGTTGAACGTTCAGCTCCCTGCCACGACCAAATTATGTGGGAGCGGTTATCCCTCCCCATCAGTCATATCAGGCGCGAGCGCCCATCCACCCCAAGCGCCCATATGGCTTGACCCGTCCGGTTGTCCCCCCGGACGGGTCTTCTCTTTTCAGAGCGTTTTTGAGCGACGTGGATTCCGGTTCGCGTGAAGAAAAACGCGTCAAAGCGAGAATCCAGAGCATGGGTTCTGATTCAACCAGAACCGATGCTCTGGGCGTCCGATTCTTTGAATTTCGCGCGCGTTCAGCTTTCGGTTGAAAGGTCGCGCCGGCAACGATGGCCGTCGCTCGTGCAGCAAGCCGCAAGCCCGCTATGCTTGTGCGAAGCTTGACTCGAAATCACAGCAAATCTCCGCACGACTACGGTGTTTGACGACGAACGCGGTGCCGTTGCTGGACAAGTCAAAACTTTTCCACAAAATATTCATGTCGCGTCTAAATTGATTCGTGTGCGTTGCGTCCCCGCGTCCGTGTTTTCTCCTGACGGGCTGGTTCATGACACATCGCCAAGAATCTGACTGCGCGTCTGGTCGTGCCGTGGCTGTTGGCCGCGACGTCGCGGCGCGCTGGTGCGCCCTCGCCGAGCAGCGGCTGCAACATCTCTCCGAAATGTTCGAGACCGGCCGCTGGCGCCGCTATCACACCGAGATCGCATTCCTCGAAAACATCCAGGAAGCCAAGCGCGCCGTCCAGACCTGGCGCGCGCTCGCGACCGGTGGGGACGTCGCCGAGGCGGCGGCGAGCGTGACGCCGGCATTCGGATGGTCGCCGGCGACCATGCCCCGCGTATTTCCGCGTGAGCAGCAAGCGCAGACCATGCAGCCGAAGGCCGTCCACATCGCCCCCGAGACGGCCGCGCCGGTCAGGCTCGATTCGAAGCCGGACGTCCTTGCCGAAATCACCGAAGCCCCGCTCGCGCCGCTCGCCGCACCCGCAGCTTTGGCGTCGTTTACCGCGCCCGCCGAGATGCCGCCGCTTAGGGCTCCCGCGGCGAGGGCACCGCTCGCAGCACCTGCCGTGAGGCCGCCGCTCGCCGCAATGGCTCAATTCACCGCGCCGGACGTGAAGCCGCCGCTCGCGGTGCCTGCCGCGAAGCCGCCGAAGACTGCGCCTGCTGCGATGGCGGCGCTCCTGCCGCAATTCGCCCCGCCGGCCGAGGAGATCGTCGCAGCCCCCGAGCGCGTCATCGAATTCACCTTTAGCCTCGACGGCCTGGAAGCCAAGTACCCGCTGCTCAGGAACGCGTTCTAACGCCGCAGGTGAGGGCAGAGGACCGGAGCCATATCCTTCGCCCCCGTCATCCTGAGGCGCGAGGCATGGGACGCGAGGCGTCCCATGGCGAGCCTCGAAGGATGCGCGGCCCGGCTGGCAGCCGCGCCTACCTTCGCACCGCATTCCCGCCGAGCACCACCTGCGCAAATCGCTGCGCGCCGTCTGCCGACAGATCCGAGGTCACGGCACGGGCGTGATCGAGGCCGACGACGGCGCCGCGCGGGGTGTCCGAGATTATGTTGTTGTTGACCAGCGCAATGCCGGCGCCCGGCACGACGGAGACGCCCACACCCGCGAAGGCCTTGCGGATCACGTTGCCCGTGATCGCGACGTCGCGCAGATATTTGCCCCAGCCGGCGACGATGCCGTAGGACGGCGCGTTCTCGATCACATTGCCGGTCACCGAAGTGTCCGCCTCGATGTAGATGCCGACGCCGGCATCATCATCCGGCGCGGTGCCGATCGGGCGCTTTGGGATCAGATTGCGGATGATGTTGCCCTGGACCACCGCGATGCGGCCGCCTTCGTTGAAATTGCAGACGGAGACGCCGACGGCGGCGCCATCGACCGCGTTGTTGGCGATCACGGCGGCTTCGAACGCGAACTCCGAGTAGAGCGCGACCTCGCGCACGTCGCTGACGCTGTTGCCGGTGATGTGGATATTGGAGGCCGAATTGCCGCGCACGGCGGAGTAATCACAATTCCTGATGCGATTGCCGCGCACGATCACGTTGCCGGCGCGAAAGGCATTGATGGCGTTGCCGTATTGGCCGGAGCCGCCGGGACCGGCCTTGATGTTCTCGATGCGGTTATCACTGACCAGCGTGCCGTCGTCACCGATCGCGGTGCGCAGGATCTCGATGCCGTTGTCGTTGGTGCCGACAATCGTGTTGCGGCAGACGTTGAGGCCTTTGGCATCGAAAGACACAACCGCCGTCACCGCGATGTCAGTGAAGATATTGCCGGAGATCTCGCCGGACACCTGCTCGAGCCAGATGCCGCTGCCGCCCGAATTCGTGATCTCGCAATCGGCAATGCGGACGTCGCGTCCGCCGAGCAGGTGGACCAAGCCGCGCCGTGCCGGCAGTGGAATGCTGCCGCCGTCGAAGATGATACCGGTGAGGCCGATCGCGTCAGAGCCGTCGCTCTGGATCGCCGAGGTCCCGCCGGTGAAGAGAAGCTTCGTCGCTCCGCGCACGCCGATCAGCTGTGCGCCCTTCGGCAGCCGCAGCAGCCCGCTGCGGTAGACGCCGGGCGGTAACGCCAGCGGCATCTGCGCCCGCGCCGCCTCATCGATCGCACGTTGCAGCGCGCGGCTCTGATCTTCGCTGCTGCCGGGCCGCACGCCGTATTGCGTAGCGTCGCGGCCGAGCAGGGACATCAGCGGCGCCGCGCGCGCGGCGTCGGCCGGCATGGCCAGCGCACCGGCGATGCCGGCGGTGGAGGCTCCGATGAGGTGACGGCGATTGAGGTCCATGACGCGTCCTCCGGCGGACGCGGGAGTCCGCGAGGCTTAGGTAGCGCAGGGCGGCAGGTGCCGTGAGGATTGTTCGCGGTAGGGTTAAGTGTTTACCGCAAGGAGGTGTTGTAGGGTGGATTAGCCTCGCGGCTGCGCAAAGCGCAGTCCGCCAGGCGTAATCCACCATCTCGCCGCGACGACGGTGCTCGTTGAGCCAAGAGGGTGGATTACGCTGCGCTAATCCACCCTACGAAACCTGCGTGTTCCGCGCCTTCCGTGCCAACTGCACCATCTCCATCAGCATCGCCTCCCCGGCATCCACCAGCTCCTCCAGCGTGATCCGGGCTGCGCCCTTGCGGCGCACGGCGCCGCTGCGCGCAAGCAGGGGGATGTGGATGAACGCGGCAAGCTGCGGACCACCTGCCTTTACGTTCTCGATCGCGCGCCAGCTCAAATAGTTGCAGAGATAGGCGCCGGCATCGCGCGAGGATCGTGCATCGATGCCGGTGAGGCGCGCGGCGCGCAGCAGCCTTGCCGTATGCGGACCGAATGTCATGGCGTCGGCATGGCCGGCGATGCCGCGCTTGCTCGAGCGCGTGTTGGCGGCATCGGGCCAGAGCATGGTGACGGCGTTGCGCGCGCGGGTCTCGATGCGCAGGTAAGGCGTGCGCGCAGCGAGGCCGAACATCAAGAGCGCATCCGGCTTCACCTTCGCGAGCACATCAGGCAATTGGCGGTCGACCGCGGCATAGGTGACCGGGAAGATGTGGCTGGAGACCGCGACATCATCGAGCGCCGGACGACGCAGTTGCGCGAGCCGCGCCACCAGCGGCTGGGTCGGATTATGAGGCGCGCCGGGAAACGGCCCGAAGCCGGTAATGAGAACGCGAAGCTTGTCGGACAATCGATGTGATCCTCTCGATCCTGTCGGGGACGCCGGCATCCAGTAAACACCGGGACCAGCCTTCTTCCAAGCTCGCGGGTCGTCAGATCTCCGATGTGTTATCGCGCCTGTGGCGCTCTCGATAGGTCCGCGTCTTTTCCCGGTTGCCGCACAAGGTGGATTGGCACCAGCGCCGCGTGCCGGGCTTCGAGCGATCGAAGAACACCCGCTGGCACTCGTCGGCGGCGCACATCTTCAGCCGCTCGAGCGTACCGGCCAAGGCCGCGTCGTACAATTCGGCGACGATCGCCGACAGGCCCGCTTGCGCATCGCTCATCACCGGCCGGAGTGCAAAACCATCCTTGCCGATGGCGGCGACATGCAGTGCAAAAGGCTTCATCGCAGCGTTGAGCGGGGCGATGACGGCTGGTTTGCGACGGCGCTCCGCCGGCTCGCATTTGAGGTAGTCGCGAATCGCGGCGCGCAGTCGCAAGGCCGCCTCGAAGGTCTTCTGCGATGGCGCAGCGGCACGTTCGGCCAGCCCACGCTGGCGCATCCATTCGTCGAGCGCGGCAAGATTTTGCAGCTCGTCCGTCTGCTGATGCTGGACGCCGCGATGGGTGAAGTGCCGCAAATCCAGCGTGTTGGCGAAATCGTAGAGATTCGCCAGCGCGTCCGGCACATGGAACTTGCGCGATTCCTTCGACATGGAACACCATTTAATATTTTTTACTGGTTGAAACAAGTGACCGGTATAGATCGTTTACTGGTGTGCAAGACAGGGAACGGAGTTTCATCATGTTGCACGTCAACCATCCCCCGATCTCGACCGAGGACGTCTCCTACCGGAAGTACATCGAAGTGCTGGATACCCAGATGGCCTACGTCGACGTCGGCACGGGCGACCCCATCGTGTTCCTGCACGGCGTTCCGACGCCGTCCTACCTCTGGCGCAATATCATTCCCCATCTCTTGCCCTATGGCCGCTGCCTTGCGCCCGACCTCGTCGGCATGGGCAATTCGGGCGCGGCGCCGAACGGCTCCTATCGCTTCGTCGATCACCAGCGCTACCTCGATGCCTGGTTCGATGCGCTGGGCCTGACCGAGAATGTCATCCTCGTCGTTCACGACTGGGGCGCGGCGCTCGGCTTTCACTGGGCCCGTCGCCACCCGGAGAGGGTGAAGGCAATCGTCTATATGGAAGCGATAGTCCGGCCGTTCCGCTCCTGGGACGAATGGCCCGACGCGACGCGCGCCTTCTTCCAGGGCCAACGGAGTCCGCAAGGCGAAGACCTGATCCTGCAGAAGAACCTGTTCATCGAATATCTCCTGCCGCTGCGCCATATCGCGCCGGACGCGCTCGAGGTTTATCGCCGCTATTTCCGCAATCCTGGTCCGAGCCGTCAGCCGATGCTGACCTGGACGCGCGAATTGCCGATTGAAGGCGAGCCCGCCGATGTGGTCGCGATCGTCGAAGCCTATGCGGATTGGATGTCGAAGAACCGGATTCCGAAACTGTTCATCGATGCCGAGCCGGCGGGCTTCCTGATCGGCGCCCAGCGCGAGTTCTGCAGAGCCTGGCCCAATCAAGAGACCGTCCTTGTGAAAGGGTCGCACTTCCTGCAGGAGGAGGCGCCTCAGGAGGTCGGCGAGGCGACCGCGCGCTTCGTCTCGAAGGTGCTGGCCGGCCAGATCAGTTAGGTAATCGCGAGATTGGGGCGGATCGCGAGCTCGGACTTTGCTTCACCTCTCCCCGCTGGGGAAAGGTGAAGCGGCCTCAATGCAGGAGCTTCACGATCTCCTCGGCAGCGAGTGCCGGTGTGAGGTGGCCGTCGGCCACCTCGGATTCGATCTTCTTCACCCTGGCGCGAACCGATGCCTCGCTGCGCAGCCGCGCCAGCATGCGCTGCTCAAGCATCGACCACATCCATTTCACCTGCTGTTCGCGCCGCCGCGCGGCAAAATCGCCGGCCGCATTCATCGCCTTGCGGTGATCGAGCACCTTCTGCCAGAGGTCGGCGATGCCGGTGCCGGCCAGCGCCGAATAGGTGACGACGGGCGGATGCCAGTGTTCGGATCGGGGACTGAGAATGTGCAGCGCGCCGCGATAGTCGGCGGCGGTGATGTTGGCGCGCTTGAGGTTGTCGCCGTCGGCCTTGTTGATGGCGATCATGTCGGCGAGCTCGACCAGGCCCTTCTTGATGCCCTGCAATTCGTCGCCGCCGCCGGGCAGCATCAGGGCGAGGAAGAAATCGGTCATGTCGCAGACCGCGGTCTCCGACTGGCCGATGCCGACGGTCTCGACCAGCACGACGCCGAAGCCGGCCGCCTCGCAGAGCAGCATCGCCTCGCGCGTTTTCGCCGCGACGCCGCCAAGTGTGCCCGAGGACGGCGACGGGCGGATGAAGGCATCATCCGAGGCCGACAGCCGCGCCATCCGCGTCTTGTCGCCGAGGATCGAGCCGCCGCTGCGCGCCGAGGACGGGTCGACCGCGAGCACCGCGACCTTGTGGCCCTGCGCGATGAGGTAGGTCCCGAGCGCGTCAATGGTGGTGGATTTGCCGACGCCGGGCGAGCCGGTGATGCCGACGCGGAACGCCTTGCCGGTGTCCGGCAGCAGCATCTGCACCAGCTCGCGCGCCAGCGCCTGATGGTCGGCGCGCCGGCTCTCCACCAGCGTGATGGCGCGTGCTAGCGCCGCGCGGCTGCCGGCGCGGAGCTCCTTGGCGAGAGCTTTGATGTCAAGCGGGGCTTTCTTCTCAGTCATGCCCTGCTTTACAACGCCGAGGCGAGGCAGGCGAGGGCTGCTCGCCTGGAATCACCTGCTTGTTGCCGCCGCGGCTTGCGGCTGTTTCACCTTGCGCCAGACCCAGACCATCACCGGCCACAGCAGCGCGCCGATTGCCATCGCCGCGAGGATGGCCGCGACCGGGCGTTCGAAGAACGGCAGGATACTGCCGTCGGACTTGATCAGCGAGGTCACGAAGGCCTGCTCGACCATGGTGCCCATGACGATGCCGAGCACCATGGCGGCGACGGGATAGCCGTTCGCCTCCATGACATAGCCGATCACGCCGAAGGCGGCGACGGTGACGACGCCGAACATGTTGTTGCCGATCGCGAACGAGCCGACCGCGCAGCACAGCATGATGATCGGCATCACGGTGGAGCGGGGCGCCAGCAGGATATAGGCAGCAATCCGGATCATGGCGATGCCGAGCGGGATCATCAGGATGTTCGCGATGATGAACATCAGGTAGATCGCGTACATGCTCGACGCCTTCTCGGTGAACAGCGTCGGGCCCGGGTTGAGGCCCTTCATGTAGAGCACGCCGATCGCGATCGCGGCGATAGTGTCGCCGGGGATGCCGAACAGCAGCGAGGGCACCCAACCCGAGGCGATGCTGGCATTGTTGCTGGCACCGGCCTCGACCAGGCCCTCGACATGGCCGGTGCCGAACTTTTCCGGCTCCTTGGAGAAGCGCTTCGACATCGCGTACGAGACCCAGGCGGCCATGTCCGCGCCGGCGCCCGGCAGCACGCCGATGATGATGCCGACGATGTTCCCGCGCGTCATCTGCCAGTGATACTGCTTCGTCAGCCTCCATTGGCCGGCCATGATGCTTCCGAATTTGCGCCGCGGCAGTGGCGGCGGCTCGGGCGTCAGCATTGCGCGCATCACCTGCGAGACCGCGAACACGCCGACCAGCGCCGGGATCGGCTCGATGCCGCCGAACAGATCGGTGATGCCGAAGGTGAAACGCGGGACGCCGCCGGGATTTTCGATGCCGATGCAGGAGACGAGCAAGCCGAGGAACATGCCGGCGATCGCCTTCACCGGCGAGGAGCGCGCCACCAACGTGGCGCACATCAGGCCGAGCAACGCCAGCCAGAAATATTCGAAGGTCGAGAACGACAGCGCGATCTCGGCGAGCGGCGGCGCCAGGATCATCAGCGACAGCACGCCGGCGATGCCGCCGACGGCGGAGAACCAGACGCCGGCACCGAGCGCGAGCTCGGCCTGGCCCTTGCGGGTCATGGCGTAGGCCTCGTCGGCATAGGCGGCGGAGGCGGGCGTGCCGGGAATGCGTAAGAGCGCGCCGGGGATGTCGCCCGAGAAGATCGCCATCGAGGACGCCGCGACGATGGTCGCGATCGCCGCGATCGGTGACAGATAGAAGGTGACAGGGACGAGCAGGGCGGTCGCCATCGTTGCCGACAGGCCCGGCAGCGAGCCGATCACGAGGCCGTACACGGAGGCCGCAAACATCGCGATGATGACCTCCCAGGTGGAGATCAGCGCGAAGGCTTCGAGGAGGGTTTTCAGCATGGGATTACCAGGGCGTCGGCAGCAGGCCGGCGGGCAGCGGCACGCGCAAGAGCTTGCCGAAGATGAGGTGAATGGCGAAGGGCGAGAGCGCCGCGAGCGGCAGGGCCAGCTTCCACTTGGCCCCTAACGCGGTCGAGGTGACGTAGACCATGATCGCCGCGGTGATGATGAAGCCGAGCCGGTCGGCTGCAAATACGTAGAACAGCAGCAGCGCCGGCGGTAGCAAGGCGCGCAGGCCATATAGCTTGCCTTGCGGCGGCGGGCTGACTGCCTGGCCGTGCTCTAGCGGGATCAGCTCTTCCTCCTCCTCGAAGGAGTGGCCAATCCCGAACACGATTGCGAGCCCGCATAGCGCGAGCCCCGTGCCGATCACGAGCGGAAACACGTTGGGGCCAACCGGCTGCCCCGGTACCGGCGGCAAGATCCAGCCGCCATAGGCAGCTGCCGCGCCGAGTGCGACGAGAAACGATCCCGTGACGGAGTCGGGAAGACGCATGGGAGAAGTCCTACAGAGGGTGTTCCCCCTCTCCCCGCGCGCGGGGAGAGGCAGAGGCGGCCTTCGGCCGCCGTTGTTGAAGAACGCCGATGCGCAGCATCGGCTTTGGTGAGGGGGTTCTCCGCGCGGAGGGTGAAAGTGGGACTCATGGAGAGTTCCCCTCACCCTGAACCCGTGCTTCGCGCGCATTCCAGCCTCTCTCCGCAGGCGGGGAGAGGCGATCAGAGCGTCGCAGCGACACGTCACGCCTTGCTGAGGCCTGCTGCCTTCATCGCTTCGCCCATCTGGGCGTCGCCCTTGTCCATGAAGCCTGCGAACTGGCCGGCATCGCCCCATACGGTGCCGAAGCCGCGGTTGCTCATGAAGTCCTTGAACTCGGCGGAGTCGTAGACCTTCTTCAGCGCCGCGGTGAGCTTGGTTGCGATCTCAGGCGGCAGATTCTTCGGTGCGCCGATGCCGCGCCAGGCGCCGGTCGCGTAGTCGATGCCGATCGCCTCCTTCAGCGTCGGCACGTCCTTGAAGACCGGATTGCGCGCCGGCGCCATGATGGCGAGGCTCTTGGCCTTGCCCGCCTCGATGATCGCGCGCGCCTCCGGCACCGAGCAGGTGGTGAGGTCGAGGCCGCCGGCGGCGAGATCCTGCATCGCGGGCGCAGCCCCGTTCGACGGCACCCAGGCGACCTGGTTGGCGGGCAGGCCCATCGCCTGCATCCAGCCGACCAGCGCCAGATGCCAGATGCCGCCTTGGCCGGTGCCCGAAGCCTTGAACTTGCCGGGAGGCGCCGCCTTGATCGCCTCCGCGAGCTCCTTGACCGTCTTGTAAGGCGAGGAGGAAGAGACCTGGACGCCCGGGGGGTCCTCGTTCATCAGGGCCAGCGGCGTGTAGCTCTTCGGCGTCAGCTCGGTGAGGCCCTGCCAGTGCATCATCGAGATTTCGACAGTGAGCATGCCGATGGTGTAGCCGTCGGGCTGCGCGGTCGCGATCGCGCTATGCCCGACTACACCGGAGCCGCCGGTACGGTTGACCACGTTGAAGGGCTGGCCGAGGTCCTTTTCCAGCAGCGCGGCGACAATGCGCGCCGTCGCATCGGTTCCGCCACCGGCGCCCCAGGGCACGATCACGGTGACCGGTCGGGCCGGGTAGGCCTGTGCGAGTGCGGGCTTGAACCCGATAGCGGCGGATGCCGCGACTGCGGCGGTCGAAGCCGCAAAGGTGCGGCGCGAAATCTTGGACATCAATGCCTCCCAGCGGCGCCCGTGACGTCGGGCGCTCTTGTCAATGACGACATTCTAGTCAGCTTTGCAGCGCCGCCGCAAGGTAGCGCTACCAAGGAGATCGACAGGGTGTGTGAAAACAGCATGCCCCATCGGATAGGCAGTCGGAAATCGGGTGGGTTTTGCCGGCACGCTGCGCCAACCTGCGCGCGTAACGAAAGCCAAAGGCAAGTAATCGATGACCCAAGCCTATTACAGCGCCGTGCTGGACCGACCACTGGACGAAGTCTGGTCGCTGATCCGCGATTTCAACAACTATCCCGCCTATATCGACGGCGTGAGCGAGAGCGTGATCGAAGACGACAAGCGCGGCGATGAAGTCGGCGCCATCAGGCGCTTCTGCTATCTCGGAAACTGGATCCGCCAGAGCCTGGTCGATCACTCGGACCAGCAGCACAGCCTAACCTATGCCGGTCTCGAAGCGTTGCAATATCCGCAAGATGATGGACGCCGGACGCCGGCGCCGACGCGCTACCAGGGCACCATGCATCTGCGCCCGATCGTCGAAGGCGATCGTACCCTCATCGAATGGTCGGTCGTCCTCGAGACCGAGCCTGCGGATGCCGATCGCTGGCAAGCCCTGTTTGCGTCCTGGATTCCGGATTGGACGGATTCGCTGGCGCGGACATTGGCGCGGCCCCATCCGAGATCTTAGCGATCGCTCACGGCTCCTCGGCGTCGCCCTTCGGACGCGCGCCGCCGAAGATGCGGGTGCCTTCCGCGGTCAGGTAAGGCTTCAGCGTCTCCCACGGCACGAACGCGACATACTCGCCCTCGGCGTAGGGACCGACGGCGTAGGGCGGATAATGGAAGGTGAGGCCGGAGCTCTTGCCTGCTTCAGTTGACGGTGCGAGCGTCACCGCGCCGACCTTGAGCAGGCTCGGCGCGACCCCATTGAACCATTCGTCGGTCGCGGTGTCGCCGGCGTCGCGCTTCTTTTTCTCCGCCTTGAGCGAGGCGATGATGGCCTTCACCGTCGCCTTCATGGTCGCCCCGTTGTCGGCGGTTTCGGTGAAGAACGGGCGGATCGAGATGCGCTTGTTGCCGGCCTTGTCCCACAGAATCGTGTTCACGTCCGAGTTGGGATGCGCGCCACGGGTGTTCATGTAGTCGTTGCGGAGGATGCTGACATAGCGGTCGGCGACCACTGAGCGGAGCTCATATTTGCGCTCGAAGTCCCAGCCGCCGTCCCTGAAGAACTGCGGGTCCGCTTTGCGCGCGGCCGCAGCTTCCGCCGCATTCTTGTCGAGCCATTTCTTGCCTTCGGAGAGGCAATCGGCCGCGAGCGCCGCATCCGCCTTGATCCTCTCGTCGAGGAGGACGCGGGCCTCGACGCTCTTGGTCTTGACGAGCGCGTCGGGCTTGGGATCGGCAGCGAGGACGGGGCCGAACAGTGCGCAGCAAAACGTCGCGACGGCGAACGCGCGCATGAACGTTGGCGCGAGAAACATCACGCAAAATCCTTCTTGTCGGAAGATCGGCGGCGCAGCTACTCCGCCGCCTCGCTATGCCCGAGCCGAGCATTCAGCTTGCGGATCAGTTCCTCGGCCGCCTCCGCGATCACCGTGCCCGGCGGGAAGATCGCTTCCGCCCCGGCGGCATAGAGCGCATCATAATCCTGTGGCGGCACCACGCCGCCGACGATGATCATGATGTCGTCGCGGCCCTGCTTCTTCAGCGCGGCCTTCAGCTCCGGCACTGCGGTGAGATGGGCGGCGGCGAGCGAGGAGACCCCGAGGATGTGCACGTCGTTCTCGACCGCCTGCCGGGCGGCTTCGTCGGCGGTCGCAAACAGCGGCCCGATGTCGACGTCGAAGCCGATATCGGCGAAGGCCGATGCGATCACCTTCTGGCCGCGGTCGTGGCCGTCCTGGCCGATCTTGGCGACCAGGATGCGCGGGCGGCGGCCTTCGGCTTCCTCGAAAGCGTCGATCAGCGCCTGAACCTTCTCGACCTGGTTGCCCATGCTGGACGCCTCCCGCTTGTAGACGCCGGTGATGGATTTGATTTCGGCGCGGTGGCGGCCGAACACCTTCTCCATCGCGTCGGAGATTTCGCCGACGGTCGCCTTGGCCCGCGCCGCGTCGATGGCGAGCGCCAGCAGATTGCCGTTGCCTTCGCCGGCCGAGCGCGTCAGCGCGGCCAGCGCGGCATCGACGTCCTTCTGGTTGCGCTCGGCTTTCAGCCGCGTCAGCTTGTCGATCTGCAAGCGCCGGACATTGGTGTTGTCGACCTTGAGGATGTCGATCGGGACCTCGTCGGTCGGTCTGTACTTGTTGACGCCGATCACGGCCTGCTTGCCGGCATCGATACGGGCCTGGGTCTTGGCCGAGGCCTCCTCGATGCGCAGTTTTGGCACGCCGGCCTCGATCGCCTTCGCCATGCCGCCGAGCTCCTCGACCTCCTGGATGTGGCCCCAGGCCTTGACCGCGAGATCGCGCGTGAGCCGCTCGACGTAGTACGAGCCGCCCCAGGGATCGATGATGCGGGTGGTGCCACTCTCCTGCTGCAGGAACAGCTGGGTGTTGCGGGCGATGCGCGCCGAGAAATCGGTCGGCAAGGCCAGCGCCTCGTCGAGCGCGTTGGTGTGCAGCGACTGGGTGTGGCCTTGCGTCGCCGCCATCGCCTCCACCGTCGTGCGCATCACGTTGTTGAAGACGTCCTGCGCGGTCAGCGACCAGCCAGAGGTCTGGCTGTGCGTGCGCAGCGACAGCGATCGCGGGTCTTTCGGATTGAACGGTTTCAGCAGCTTCGCCCAGAGCAGGCGCGCCGCGCGCAGCTTGGCGACCTCCATGAAGAAGTTCATGCCGATCGCCCAGAAGAACGACAGGCGCGGCGCGAAGCGGTCGACGTCGAGGCCGGCGGCAAGGCCGGCACGCAGATATTCGACGCCGTCCGCGAGCGTATAGGCGAGCTCGAGATCCTGCGTCGCGCCGGCCTCCTGCATGTGATAGCCTGAGATCGAGATCGAATTGTACTTCGGCATCTTTTGCGAGGTGTAGGCGAAGATGTCCGAGATGATCCGCATCGAGGGCGCCGGCGGATAGATGTAGGTGTTGCGCACCATGAACTCTTTCAGAATGTCGTTCTGAATGGTGCCCGAGAGCTTTTCCGGCGGCACGCCCTGTTCCTCGGCGGCCGCGACGTAGAGCGCGAGGATCGGCAGCACCGCCCCGTTCATGGTCATGGACACGCTCATCTGGTCGAGCGGAATGCCTGCGAACAGCGTGCGCATGTCGTAGATGGAATCGATGGCGACGCCGGCCATGCCGACATCGCCGCCGACGCGCGGATGGTCAGAGTCATAGCCGCGATGGGTGGCGAGATCGAAGGCGACCGACAGGCCTTTCTGCCCGGCCGCGAGGTTGCGGCGGTAGAACGCGTTGGAATCCTCCGCCGTGGAGAAGCCCGCATATTGCCTGATGGTCCAGGGCTGGTTGACATACATGGTCGGGTAGGGGCCGCGCAGGTACGGCGCGATGCCTGGCCAGGTCTCAAGGAAATCGAGCCCGGCGATATCTGCTTCTCCGTATGCTGACTTGACCGGAATGCCCTCCGGAGTCACCCACGGATCGACGGGAACAGAAGAGGCGACGGCCGAGCACCTTTCGAAAGCAACATTTGCAAAATTCGGGATACCGCTGATGGATGACATTTGAGTGCTCGCATTCGATTGGCAATTATCCGAAGGAAATCTTCGGGTCTTGGATCCAGTCGTAAGCGGCATTTAGCGTCGCCAAGGCGTCGCAACCGACGTGAATGAAGCTGCCGATGCCAGCCCGCCGAAACGCGGCCTCGAATTGAGAGGGAGGTCCCGCCAAATAGATGTGCCTAGCGCCGACTTGCTGAAGCGCTTGGGCAGAGATCTCGGCGCGCTCCGCATAGATCTTATCGCTGGAGCAAAGGCAGGCGAGTTCGGCACCAGAGCCCATGAATGCGAGGGCAAGCTCGGCTGGGTCGGTGACGCCTGCGCCGTCGATAGCCTCAATTCCTCCGGCTTCGAAGAAGCTCTTCGCGAAGGTCGCGCGGGGCGTAAAGTCGGTCGGTGTGCCCAGATTAGCAAGAAACACTCGCGGCCGCGCGCCGCCTAGCTTCAATATCGCATCGGACCTGTCGCGAAGCGATTCGAATGGTTCCGCAAGCCGCATCGGCGGCAGTGCATCGAATACGAATTTCTGGTCAACACTAGGCGGAAGAGCCATCGGTGTTACTTTCAGTACCGCCGCTGCGCCTTCGTCAAGGTTTGCGAACTCGCTCACCCCGGTCAGCGGGTCGCGGCGCTTCGCGAGATTGGCTTCGCGCGCCCTGCGCGTAGCTGTGATCTTCGCCTGAAACGTTCCCTGCTGGAGAGCGGCAAAGATGCCGCCGGCGTTTTCAATCTCTTGGAAACTTCTCCAGGCCGCCTCGCAAAGCTCCGTTGTCAGCGCTTCAATGCTGCCCGCGCCTGCGGCAGGATCGCTAACCTTGGCAAGATTGCTTTCCTCCAGCAGCACAAGCTGCGTATTGCGAGCCACGCGCCGGGCAAACGCGTCTGGAAGGCCCAGCGCCGACGTGTGCGGCAGCACTGTGATCGCATTGGCACCGGCTATTCCGGCAGAAACTGTCGCTATGGTAGCGCGCAAGATGTTTACGTAGGGATCGCGCCGGGTCAACATACGCCAAGAGCTATCGGCCGCAATGAACAGCGGCTTTGGCGCAAGACCGCACGCCGATTCGATGCGGGCCCAGAGGAGTCGCAACGCGCGGAATTTAGCCGTAGTCAAAAACTGGTCGGCGTCAGCAGAGAGTCGCGCATAGATCATGCTTCGCGCTTCGTCCAGCGGAATGCGCGCCGCCTCTAAAGCGTGCAGATATGCCACGCCGCAGGCAAGCACGAAGGTAAGCTCCTGCACTTCTGAGCCGCCAGCATCATGAACGATACGCCCATCGCTCACGGCAAAGGGCCCCCTGAACCCCAGCGTTACAAGCCCTTCGATCGAGCTGGCAACGGTCCGCACGATTTCGTCCCAAGTGTATGGACTGCGTCCGCGGAGGGCGCACGCGCCCAGCGGATCGAGCCCAAATCGAATGTCGCAGATGGCTGGATCGAGGCCGACCGACTTCACATATTCCGCGACATGGATCGCGGCCTTACGCCCGTGTGTACCAATCTGAAGTTCAATCCCAATGCCGGCATCAAGGTGGACGTCCTTTAATGCTTTGGCGACGGCGTCCGGCGTTTGATCGAGGCCGAACCCGCGGCTACAGTTGGCGCCGGCAAAGACGAGCGCCAGGCCCGTCGCTCCGTTCTCCAGATCCTGAAGGGCCTGCCTGTTGGCCGTCACCGCGTCCGGATGATCGATGCGCTGCATGATCTGCCAAGGCGCCGCGGGTGCCCGCCCCTCGACCGGCGCAATGTCTTTCGCACGGAGGTAAATCGGCTCGATTCTCAAGCCGTCGTACGTCTTTCCAATCAGCTTTTCGAACGGCGCTCCCTTTAGCACGCCGTCAACCAGCGTGCGCCAGTCCTCGCGTGAAGCAGGCGCAAAGCCGGATGCCAATGCGAACCGTTCGGTATTCATCGACTTAGTCCCAAGTGACGCCGAGCCGCCCAGCATCACTTTTATGTGTAAGTAAACGGAATTCCTGCAGACAAGCTGCCTATCTCAGGTCGCGATCTCTTGCAGTATTCAGGAAAACTCCAAAATCAGCGCGTCCACTGCGAGCGTTGCGCCGGCGCTAGCGTGGATCTTCTTCACGGTGCCGTCCTGCTCGGCGCGCAGCACGTTCTGCATCTTCATGGCTTCGACCACGGCGAGCGTCTCACCGGCCTTGACCTCCTGACCTTCGCTGACCGCGATCGAGACGACGAGGCCCGGCATCGGGCAGAGCAGCTTCTTGCCGCTGTCGGAGGCCGTCGTCACCGGCATCAGCCGCGCCGAGGTCGCCTCCGCTTCGGTCCAGACATAGACGGGCACCTCGACGCCCTGATGCGCGAGACGGATGCCGTTCGGAATCGGCCGCGCTTGCACGGCGACGAACTGCCCGTCGATGGTGCCCTGCCAGACCGGATCGCCGGGCTTCCATGCGGACTGCAACAGATGCGCATTGCCGGTCTTGCCCTCGGCATCGACGAAGCGGATCGCGATTGCATCGCCTTCGCGCGCGATATCGAGCAGGATCTCCTGGCGGTCGAGCCAGACCGCGCGGCGGCGCTCGCGCTGCACGACCCGGCCGCCGAGCTGTCCCGAGATTTGCCGCTTGCGCTCACCGAGCACGTGGTCGATGGCGGCGCCGACCGCGGCGATCCGCCGGGCGACCTCGCCTTCGGGCACCCGCACCGCAAAGCCCTTGGGGAATTCCTCGGCGATGAAGCCGGTCGAGAGCCGCCCCTCGCGCCAGCGCGGATGGTGCATCAGCGCCGACAGGAACGGGATGTTGTGACGGATGCCGTCGACATAGAACGAATCCAGCGCGGTGGCCTGAGCCTCGATTGCGGCCGCGCGCGACGGCGCGTGCGTCACCAGCTTGGCGATCATCGGATCGTAATGGATCGAGATCTCGCCGCCCTCCTGCACGCCGGTGTCGTTGCGAATGGTGATGCCGTCATGGCTCGCTTCCGCCGGCGGGCGATACTTCACCAGGCGCCCGATCGACGGCAGGAAGTTGCGGAAGGGATCTTCGGCGTAGAGGCGCGATTCCACCGCCCAGCCGGTGAGCGTGACGTCCTTCTGCGCGATGGCGAGCTTCTCGCCGGCAGCAACCCGGATCATCTGCTCGACGAGATCGGTGCCGGTGACGAGCTCGGTGACGGGATGCTCGACCTGGAGGCGCGTGTTCATCTCCAGGAAGTAGAAGCTCTTGTCCTGTCCTGCGACGAACTCGACGGTGCCGGCGGAATCGTAATTCACGGCCTTGGCCAGCGCGACCGCCTGCTCGCCCATCTTGCGGCGGGTGGCTTCGTCGAGCAGCGGCGACGGCGCCTCCTCGATGACCTTCTGGTTGCGGCGCTGGATCGAGCATTCGCGCTCGCCGAGATAGATCACGTTGCCGAGCTTGTCGCCCAGCACCTGGATCTCGATGTGGCGGGGATCGACGATGAACTTCTCGACGAAGACGCGATCGTCGCCGAACGAGGCCTTGGCCTCGGCCTTGGCGAGATTGAAGCCTTCGGCAACCTCGGCCTTGGAATGCGCGATGCGCATGCCCTTGCCGCCGCCGCCGGCGGAGGCCTTGATCATCACGGGGTAGCCGATCTCGTCGGCGATGCGGACCGCGTGCTTGTCGTCTTCGATGACGCCGAGATAGCCGGGCACGGTTGAGACCTTGGCCTTGGCGGCCGCCTTCTTGGACTCGATCTTGTCGCCCATCGCCGCAATCGCGCCCGGATTCGGACCGATGAAGACGATGCCCGCGGCCTCCAGCGCGCGCGGAAACGCCTCGCGCTCGGACAGGAAGCCGTAGCCGGGATGCACGGCCTCGGCGCCGGTCTTGCGGCAGGCCTCGACGATCTTCTCGATCACCAGATAGCTCTCGGCCGCGGCGGGCGGACCGATCAGCACGGCCTCATCGGCCATCTCGACATGGAGGGCGTCGCGGTCGGCCTCGGAATAGACCGCAACCGTCTGGATTCCCATCCGGCGGGCAGTCTTGATGACCCGGCAGGCGATTTCGCCGCGATTGGCGATCAGAATCTTTTTGAACACTGCGATCTCACAACGGCAAATTGTCGTGCTTCTTGGCCGGCGCTTCCACCTTCTTGTCCTTCAGCATCGCGAGCGCCCTTGCGATCCTCCGCCGCGTCGAATGCGGCATGATCACATCGTCGATGTAGCCGCGCTCCGCCGCGATGAACGGCGACAGGAAGCGGTCTTCGTATTCCTTGGTGCGGGCGGCGATCTTGTCGGGGTCGCCGATGTCACTGCGGAAGATGATCTCGACCGCGCCCTTGGCGCCCATCACCGCGATCTGGGCGGTCGGCCAGGCATAGTTCATGTCGGCGCCGATTTCCTTGGAGGCCATGACGTCGAAGGCGCCGCCATAGGCCTTGCGGGTGATGACCGTGACGAGCGGCACGGTGCACTGCGAATAGGCGAACAGCAGTTTCGCGCCGTGCTTGATCAGGCCGCCATATTCCTGCGCGGTGCCCGGCAGGAAGCCCGGTACGTCGACGAAAGTGACGATCGGGATGTTGAAGGCGTCGCAGAAGCGGACGAAGCGCGCGGCTTTCCGCGAGGCGTCACTGTCGAGCACGCCGGCCAGCACCATCGGCTGGTTGGCGACGAAGCCGACGGTGCGGCCCGCGATGCGGCCGAAGCCCGTGACGATGTTCTTGGCGAAGGCCTCCGAGATCTCGAAGAAATCGCCCTCGTCCACGACCTTCAGGATCAGCTCCTTCATGTCGTAGGGCTTGTTCGGATTGTCGGGGATCAGCGTGTCGAGGGAATCGTCGATGCGCTCGATCGAATCGAAGCTTGGCCATTCCGGCACGCCGTCGGTGTTGTTGGACGGCAGGAAGTCGATGAGCCGGCGCATCTGCAACAGCGTCTCGACGTCGTTCTCGAAGGCGCCGTCCGCGATCGAGGAGCGCGTCGCATGCACCGAAGCGCCACCGAGCTCCTCGGCGGTGACGACCTCGTTGGTGACGGTCTTCACCACGTCCGGGCCTGTGACGAACATGTAGCTGGTGTTCTTCACCATGAAGATGAAGTCGGTCATCGCCGGCGAATAGACGTCGCCGCCGGCGCAGGGGCCCATGATCACCGAGATCTGCGGGATCACGCCCGAGGCGAGCACGTTGCGGCGGAACACGTAGGAATAGCCGGCGAGCGCGGCGACGCCCTCCTGGATGCGGGCGCCGCCCGCGTCATAGAGGCCGATGATGGGCGCGCGCGCCTTCATCGCCATATCCTGGAGTTTTGTAATTTTCAGCGCGTGCGTTTCCGAGAGCGAGCCGCCGAACACCGTGAAGTCTTTGGCAAAGACAAAAGTCTTGCGGCCGTTGACGGTGCCCCAACCGGTGACGACGCCGTCGCCGGGGATCTTGTTCTTCTCCATGCCGAACTCAGTGGAGCGGTGCTCGACGAACATGTCGAACTCCTCGAACGATCCCTTGTCGAGCAGAAGCTCGATGCGCTCGCGCGCGGTCAGCTTGCCGCGGGCATGCTGTGCCTCGATGCGCTTTTCCCCGCCGCCCAGCCTGGCGCCGGCGCGACGGTCTTCAAGGGCTTCAATGGTCGAGATCACGGAATTCTCCTCGATGGCCCCGCCGTTACGGTACGCGGGCCCTTCTCCCGCGATACAACCGCAAGACCGACCTTGAGAAGGCTTGAACATGCACAACTGCGCATGTTACATTCTTGCAAATTGCAAATTGCGAAGTTGCAAATGACTGGAAAGCTATTTATTGGGCGACGGTTCCGCGAAGTGAGGGAGAGCAAGAAGCTCACTCAAAAGGCGTTCGCCGAACGGCTCGGAATTTCACTTAGCTATTTGAACCAGATCGAGAACAACCAGAGGCCGGTTTCGGCCTCTGTCCTGGTGCTTCTCGCCGAGCGCTTTCAGATCGACCTCAGTTCGCTGTCGGTCAATGACAACGACAGGGTCATGTCGATGCTGACGGAAGCGCTGGCCGATCCGATCTTTGCGCCCTACGCGCCGAACATGCAGGAGCTGAAACTCGTCGTTCAGAACGCGCCGGGTTTCGCGCAAGCGCTCCTCAACGCGCACCAGGCGTACCGGCGCAACAGCGAGCAGCTCGCCAGTCTGGACGGCCAGATAGTCAACTGGGCCGGCGAGCCGACCGCTTACGAAGAAGTCCGCGACTTCTTTCATCTGGTCGACAACTACGTCCACGAGCTCGATACCGCCGCCGAGGCGCTCGCCGAGCGCCTCGGCATTCCCGACAACAATACGACCACGGCGCTGGTCAACCACCTGGAGGCCCGACATGGCGTGCAGATCCGCCAGAGCGGACCGCACGAAAATTCGTTACGGCAATTCGATCGTGCATCCCGCACCTTGTGGCTGAGCCCCTACCTTCCCACGCCAACCCGAAACTTCCAGATCGCACTGCAAATCGCCGCCCTCGAGGAGGAGGAGCGCATTGGCCAGATTGCCGACCAAGCGGCTTTTCGATCCGCCGATGCGCGGAACGTCTGCGCGGCGGGATTGCGCAACTATTTCGCCGGCGCTCTCATTCTGCCCTATCAAAGATTCCTGCAATCCGCGCGAGACTTGCGCCACGATTTGGAGCTGATTGCCACGAGGTTCGGCGCGAGCCTGGAGCAGGTGGCCCATCGCTTGTCCACCTTGCAACGACCGGGCTCCAAGGGCGTGCCCGTGTTCTTCGCGCGGCTAGACCGCGCCGGAAACATCACCAAGCGACATAGCGCGGCAAAGCTGCAATTCGCACGTTACGGGGCGGCGTGCCCGCTCTGGAACGCTCATCAGGCGTTCGAGGCACCCAGCCAGATCATTCGGCAACTCGCCGAGACGCCGGACGGCGTCAGGTTTCTCTGCATTGCGACCGAACTTTCGAAAGGCCGCGGCGGCTTCGGCTCGCCGCGCCCGCGCTACGCCATCGCGCTCGGATGCGAAGTCTCCTACGCCAAGGATTTCGTCTATGCGGACGGGCTCGACCTCACCAACAAGGGCACCTACGAGCCGATCGGAATCTCCTGTCGAATCTGCGAGCGCACCAGCTGTCCCCAGCGCGCGATCCCTCCGCTCAAGAGCAGATTGAACATCGATCGAGACTGCAGGCACATACTGCCCTACCGGATTTCAAGCTAGTTGGGGAATGGTGAAGCGAAGCTCCTAAGATCTCTGCTCTTGCTAGGGATCCAGCTCCACTAAATGCGTTCGCCACGAGAGGTTAGCAGAGGCTGCGCAATTGCTGCCAGAGGGCGTTGCTCATTCTGCAATCATTGTGCACACAGCCGTGGCAACAGCCAAACGAGCCTTTTCGGCCATGCAGAATAGATTTGGCAGCGCCGCATAGATTGTCCGTTTTTCGATATAAGTCGTCATTTTATCGAAATTCTACATGCCCAGGCAGCGGTTAGCATTCGTTTCATCGAGATGTCATCACGCGAGATAACGCGGGGGGCCGGGCCTCGATGCCATAACGAACGCTTGCCCACGGGAGAAACCGACATGACGACGACAGCTTTAGATCGGATCGATATCAAGATCTTGAATGAACTGCAGCAGAACGCGAACTTGACGAACGTTGAGCTCGCTTCTCGCGTCAATCTCTCACCATCCCCCTGCCTCGCCCGAGTTCGCACCCTCGAAAAGCTGGGAGTCATTGACCGAAGAATCGCTGTGCTGGATCCAGCAGTTCTCGGCATCGGCGTCACTGCCTTCATACAGATCAAACTTGAAAAGCAGATTCAATTGTCCCTCGACAGTTTCACGCGCTCAATAGATCGCCTGGGTGAGGTGATGGAATGCTATCTCATGACGGGAGATAGCGATTATCTCCTTCGCGTCATGGTATCAGACATCGAGGCTCTTGAAGACCTCATCGTGAACAAGCTCTCACGGATCGCAGGTGTTTCCAGCATTCGCTCAAGCCTGGCGCTGAAGCGGATTTCCCATAAGACTGTGCTTCCTATCGACACAAACCGTCCCGTTCAGATCAAGTCGGGCAACCCTGCTTCTAGGCGCATCGAGAGACCCACCAAATCCCAATATGATGCTTCGCCTCAGGCTCGGCCCGACGGCGGAATGAACTTGGAGACTTCGCGGATCTTTGATCACGGCACGGCCGGCCTTTAGCCGCCAAAAAATATGCGATGTCAGAAGCGACCGTTGAGAGCGACTCCAATCACGGTGGCCATCGACACTCATTCTGATTCACGATGTAACCCAATGGCTTCAGAACAGATGACGATCAGTCCATTCGACAAGAACTTGGATAAAGTGAAAGCGAATTATGTACCGTTGACCCCGGTGAGCTTCCTACAGCGCAGCGCCCACGTCTATCCGAATCTCACTAGTGTCATCTACGAGAAACGGTGCTTCACGTGGAAGGAGACTTTCGAGCGTTGCAGGCGGTTTGCCTCCTTTCTGGATCAGTACGGCATCCGTCGCGGCGATACTGTCGCCGTGATGCTGCCAAACGTGCCGGCCATGGTGGAATCGCACTTTTCAATACCGATGATCGGAGCGATCATTCACGCCATAAATATTCGGCTTGACGCCGCCAGCATCGCGTTTCAGCTTGATCATGGCGGCGCCAAAGTCCTGCTGGTCGACCCAGAATTTGCAGACCTGATTAGGGAGGCGATCGCCCTTCTATCCGGACCGAAGCCACTGATCGTCGATGTCAGGGACAATCACTTCTCGAGCGCTGCAATCGGGGACATCGACTACGAAACTGCACTCGTACCCGGCGACCCCGCCTTCGCGTGGCATCATCCGAATGATGAGTGGGATGCAATTGCCCTCAGTTATACCTCTGGAACTACGGGTGATCCAAAGGGGGTCGTAACGCACTATCGCGGAGCCTATCTGAGCGCCGTTAGCACCATCCTCGCCGGCAATCTCGGCCAGCATCCGGTCTACCTCTGGACGCTGCCGATGTTTCACTGCAACGGCTGGTGCTTCCCCTGGACCCTGGCAGCAGCTGCCGGCATTAATGTCTGCCTGCGCAAGGTCGAGCCGACCAGGATTTTCGAGCTGATCAAGCAGCACGGCGTTACCCACACGTGCGGCGCGCCGATTGTCTACAATATGCTGATCAACGCGCCCGACGCGTTCGAGCGCAATGCGGCCCGCGGCGTCGTGGGCCTGATCGCCGGCGCTGCGCCTCCGGTTGCAGTGCTCGAAGGCGCTGAGAGCATCGGCATAAAGCTCACGCACGTCTACGGCCTAACCGAGGTCTACGGGCCCGCCTCCGTCTGCGCCGAGCAACCTGGTTGGGACGAGTTGCCCGCCGCCGAGCGCGCGAAGATGAAGAGCCGGCAGGGCGTGCCTTACCATCTGCAGGACGCCGTCACGGTCATGAATCCCGAGACGATGCAGGAAGTACCGCGTGACGGCGAGACGATCGGCGAAGTCATGTTCCGCGGCAACATGGTGATGAAAGGTTATTTGAAAAACGAGAAAGCCACCCGGAAGGCCTTCGAGAGCGGTTGGTTCCACACCGGCGATCTCGGCGTTCTGGATGAACATGGCTACGTCATCGTCAAAGACCGATCGAAGGACATCATCATCTCAGGGGGCGAGAACATATCATCGGTGGAGGTGGAAGACGTGCTCTACAAGCATCCGGCCGTGTTGTTTGCTGCCGTGGTGGCCAAGCCGGACGCGAAATGGGGCGAAGTCCCGTGTGCTTTTGTCGAGCTCAAGGACAATTCCGCTGTAACAGAACCCGAACTCATTGTTTTTTGCAAAAATCAGCTTTCAGGGTTCAAGGCACCGAAATCAGTAATTTTTGGCCCGCTTCCGAAAACCTCCACCGGAAAGATTCAGAAGTTCCTGTTACGTGAAACGGCTGGATCAGCGAAGGCAATAGCGGGCTAAAGCTGGGGCTTCGAACACAAACTTGGTCATTGAGCGCACCAAACGGACCGAGGGACACATGATGGCCTCGATTTCTGCCGCCCTGAAAGCATTCTCCGAAGGAGAGATTGTCGTCGTTGCGGACGATGATGATCGAGAAGGTGAAGGAGATCTCGTTGTCGCGGCGTCTCTTTGCTCAACTGAAAGGATGGCGTTTATTATCCGCCATACCTCTGGAATCGTCTGCGCACCCATCACGTTAGAGCAGGCGCGTCGTTTGAGACTAGATCCAATGGTCGTCCACAACGAGTCCAACCACACCACCGCTTTCACTGTCTCGATCGATTACAAGCCTGATGGCGGGACCGGAATCTCAGCTGAAGAACGCGCCTCCTGCTGCCGGGCGCTGGCCAACTGCAATGTCAGCGCAAGCGACTTTGCACGTCCTGGCCATATCTTCCCTCTTATATCGAAGGAGGGTGGCGTCCTGATGCGGTCGGGTCATACTGAAGCTGCGGTCGACCTGTGCCGGTTGACCAAACTGGCTCCAGTTGGAGTAATCAGTGAACTGATGAACGACGACGGGTCCGTGATGAAGGGCTCGCAAGTTCGAGATTTCGCCGCCAGGCACGCTTTCAAATACGTAACTATTGCTGACATCATTGGCTTCCGGCAGGCGCGTGAGAAGTTGGTTGAAAGGGTCTCAAGTGTGACCGCCGACAGCCCGATTGGTCCGCTGCAGGGATATTCGTATCGTACGCCGTTTGATCCGATCCATCACGTGGCATACGTGTATGGCGGGATCGGCGACGGCAAGAACGTACTGACCCGATTTTACAAGCCGAACATCATCCGGGACATGTTCTCGGGAGAGGCACAAGCAAAGATGAATGTTGTGCTGCAACGCTTCAAAGAGAACGGAAGTGGTGTGCTCGTCTATCTAAGAGACGGTGCGGCTGGTGTTCCACCGGCCCCCCTGCTCCCATCGTCCTCTTCGGAAGAGCACCGTGGCCGGCAGTGGCGCGAGATCGGCGTTGGGGCGCAAATATTGCGAGATCTTGGCATAGCCTCGATCCGCCATCTGACATCATCCACCCATCACTTCAAGGGGCTTGCGGGATTCGGCATCGAGATCATCAAAAACGAGCAACTCTGATAGAATTGAAGAAGGATGCATAAGGTAGCGCTTTCGCGGCGGCGCCGTTCCGCTCAAACCACGAGGGGACACGCAAAGTCGACGCTCTCAATGCAAGAGCAAAGACGTCAGTCACAACGGACGTCCGTGGACGGGATCGCGGTCATGAGAACGAACCGGGCGATCACCGATTTCCGGTCCTGTTCATGAGCGGAAATATTGTCGCGGGAGGACTTCGAGCCATCCACGACAGCCGGTCCCACTTTCAAAAGGCCAGCTTCTCTAACTGAGATGAGCCGCGGGCGTCTGTTCGCCTCGCTTAGCACGGTCGGAAAAATACCGCGCCGGCGATTTGCCAAGCGCTTTCTTGAACATCGTTATGAAAGCGCTGACGGAGTCGTAGCCGAGAACCTCGGATACAGCTTGCACTGAATCTCCCGCCGACAGCCGCTGAAGCGCGATGATGATGTGCAGTTGTTGGCGCCAACGACTGAACGTCATGCCGGTCTCGGCGACGACGAGGCGCATCAAGGTTCGCTCCCCTAGCGCCATCGCCTCGCCCCACTCTGCCACCGTACGGCGATCCGCCGGGTTTTCCATCAGCGCATCCGCAATCGCACGCAGCTTTGAATGACGCGTAACCGGAAGATGCAATCGCTCCGTCGGCATCTCGATGAGTTCGTTCAGCAGAACCGCGACTATATGAGCCGCCGGACCTTCCTGATCATAAAGAGGCGCCAGTGTCGCCAGACGGTGAATGACCTCATGCAGCAGAGGAGTGATCGACAGCGTGCAACACTCGTGCGGAACAGGTGCCGCGTTCATATCCACGTACAGGAAGTAAATGCTGGCATTGGCGGTCGCGCGGTTGCTGTGCGGCATGCCTCCAGGAATCCAGACGCCGCATCGCGGAGGCACCATCCAAAGCCCACTAGGGACCTCGCAAGTCACACCCCCCCGCTGGGCAAGAACCAACTGCCCTTTCCGATGTGTGTGGATCGGAACTTCGTCCTCTTTCTCCTGCGTATCTACCATGAGTGCGACGACCGGACGCTCGAGCGAGTCCGGATCCAGCTCACGAAAGTACTGAAGGAGAGAACCGCGCATTGTCATCTTTTAGCAATTTTTTGGTAAAGTAACGAAATTCCTGGAGGGCCGCAAGTTCTATCGTTCGGGTGCTTGTCAGACCTGGAATTAGAACGATGACCCGAACGCTCCTCTCCCGCATTTTCGGAGACGCCATTTTTCCCGGCAGCTTCGACCCCAGATGGGCGCTGTTTTCGGCCAATTCGTTCATCGCGGCGATGCTCGCAATCTACCTGGCGTTTCGTCTGGGCCTGCAGAGGCCCTACTGGGCGATGCTCACTGTCTATCTTACCGCCCAACCGCTCGCCGGCGCCGTCCGTTCGCGAGCCGTTTACCGCTTGCTCGGCACTCTGCTCGGCGCCAGCGCAGCCGTGGCGTTTGTCCCACTGCTGGTCAATCAGCCATCCTTGATGACACTCGCCATCACGAGCTGGGCCGCGTTCTGTCTGTACGTTTCCCTTCAGGATCGCACTCCTCGCAGTTACGCCTTTGTGCTGGCAGGATACACAGCCACAACCGTCGCGTTCTCGAGTGTAGCTGCTCCACATTTGGTGTTCGACGTCGCTCTGGCCCGCGTCGAGGAGATTGTGCTCGGCATCTGCTGCGCAACGGCTGTTCATACTCTGCTCTTTCCAAGCGACGTCACCAGTGCCCTTATCAAGTCGATTGATGCAGCGGTTCGTGATGCCTCCGCTTGGACAGCAGATGTCTTCCTCAAGCGCGCTCCGACCAAGAGCAACGCGGCACGCTGGCGGCTAGCTTCGGACGTTACGCAGTTCGAAATACAGTTGACCCACCTCCGTTTCGACACAGCAGCAGCGAAACCGCCGATCTGGGCGATTCGGGCCGTGCAGGACAACCTCGCGCTCGTCCTTCCAACGCTGACAGCGATCGAAGACAGGCTGGATGCACTGGGGGAGCGGCGTACACCGGAACTGGATCAGCTTCTCTCAAAGCTGGGCGAATGGGTGCGGGCCCCCGCTAAATCGCAGCACAGCGCAGACGACCTGATGCGCTTCTGCGCAGAATTCAAGGTCGCACCTCCTGCCATGCAAAACGAATGGGATACGTTTCTCGTATCCAGCTTGATCGCCAAATCAAGGGCGATGATCGAAACATTGGCCGTAATCCTGGAACTAAGTGAGGTCATCCAAGGATCCAAGCCTGCTTCCCGCCTAGCGACGGCATCTGCTTCCAAAATCCATCGTGCCAAGAGAACCCTCCATCGTGACCAGGGCCTCGCGGCGTTATCCGTCGCCGCTTTTTTTGCGGCAGTCCTTGGCTGCGCCGCGGTCTGGATCGCCACGGCATGGCCGGAAGGCGGCATCGCCGCGCAGATCGCCGCTATTGCTGCAGCGCTCTACAGCAGCCTCGACGATCCTGCACCCACGCTGATGTCCTACACACTCTGGACTGTGGCGTCGCTGCCGATCGCAGCCATCTACCTCTTTGTCATTTTCCCAGCAGTCGATGGGTTTCCGATGCTGGCGGCCTCGCTGGGTCCGCCGTTTCTCGTCATCGGCTATCTCCAGGCCAATCCGCGTCACATTGTCAAAGCGTTGGCTCTCGGGCTCGGTCTAATCGGGGCACTCGATCTGCAGAACAGATTCTTGGAGGACTTCGCTTCGTTCGCTAACGTCAATGCAGCGTCACTAATCGGTCTTATTGCGGCGTTCTTGGCAGTTCGCGCATTTCGTTCTGTGACCGCAAAGCATGCGGCCAAACGCCTGATCCGGCATGGCTGGGTCGATCTAGCAATCCTGGCCGGTGCCCACAGACCGATGAACCGAGAACGCTGGGTGGGCGTAATGCTCGACCGTCTCGGCCTGATCGTTCCGCGATTGGCGCTGTCCGGCACGGACGTAGAAACAGAAGCTGGCCGCTCGCTTGCCGCTCTACAGATGGGACTGGATCTGCTCGATCTGAAATCAAGCGTGGCGAACGCGAACGACCACGGGAGCGAGCATCTCGAAGGTCTTGTTGTCAAACTGTCGCACGCCTTCCGATGGTTTGCATCTGGGAATATCGAGCTCCCTCTCGAGGATGCGCAGGCATTGTGCGCAACCATTGATACCGAACTTCGCGAATACTGCAAATGGGACGCCGCAATCCAGCGAGCAAGACTAACCGCGCTGGTCGGCTTACGCCGCGCCCTGTTTCCAGATGCACCAGCTCCTACTGGTAACAGAGTTGCGTGATGAATGAAGAGATCAACGTCGCGGGCGTGTTCATACCGACCTTTGTCGTCGCCTGTATCTTCGCGCTCGGGCTAGGGATGGCACTGTCCGCAACACTCAACCGCTCTGTCTCATTCGAGATCAAGAGCTTCGCATGGCACCCGGCGCTATTCGATTTCGCAATCTTCGTGATTCTCGTCGACATTTGCTACACGCTACTTGGAAAGTTTCTTCCATGACTACCAAACGTTCGATCCCACGCATCGTTGTTACTGGTCTGGTCGTCGCAATTGCGGCGCCGATTGCCATCAACTTGTGGGACCACTACGAGGAGGCTCCCTGGACGCGTGACGGCCACGTCCGCGCCGACGTCGTCGCCGTGGCTTCGGACGTCTCCGGGCTGGTCGAAGAGGTTCTGATCAAGGACAATCAGGCGGTTCGCAAAGGTGACGTACTCATCCGGCTGGATCCACAGCGCTTCCGCCTGGCCGTCCAGCAGGCAGAAGCCGTGGTCGCAAGCCGCGAAGCCGCGCTTGAACGGACCTCGAATGACCGTACCCGTTATGAAAAGCTTAGCGACGGCGTTGTCTCTCAACAGCAACGCGAGACGGTCCGCGCGGCTGACCTCCAAGCGAAGGCTACCTACAATCAAGCGCTGGCGGATCTGGAAATCGCACATCTTAACCTGATCCGATCAGAAATCCGCGCGCCGGTTAGTGGTCGCGTAACGAACCTCGATCTCCGGCCGGGCGCTTATCTGCCGGCCGGACGAGGCATAATGGCGCTGATCGAAACCGATACGGTGCGTGCGGAAGGCTACTTCGAAGAAACAAAGCTCGCGCGCATCCATGTAGGCGATCCTGCCGACGTCATCCTGATGGGGGGCTCGACACTGAGAGGAGAGGTCGAGAGCATCGCCCGCGGAATTGAAGATCGCGAAAGGAGTTCCGGTGCGAGCATGCTGGCGAACATCAATCCGACCTTCTCGTGGGTTCGGCTCGCACAGCGAATTCCAGTACGGATCAAGCTCCATGTGAAAAATGATGCGGATGAACTGATCGTTGGGCGGACCGTCACAGTTTGGATCGATAGCGACAATAGCCCCAATCCAACAATTACGAAAATGCTCGGGTCACGCATCTTGCGTCTCTTGCGTTCAGCAGCGATACCGGAGCGCTCTTGAAGATGCGGCAGCATTCGACGCCCAACACTGAACTGCGAACTGGTCTCGCTGCCCGGTCAGCGCAATATCCGCAGCACGACAGGTCCTTGGCCAGTTGCATAGCCGCATCACATTCGGCAATTTAGGGGTGACGGTCGCGATTTCGGCACAAAATGCCGGGCGCATTATGAGAATAGGCAAAGACAAACTGTACGAGGCACGGCTTTGTGGTGTTTGGTATAAGAGGTTTTTGCCTTCACTTCACCAGCCGCGAAGCGCGGCTCTTTGGTCATTTGTTGTGGGCAAAATCAACGAATTGGGCGAGATCTCTGCTCTCGCACCATGCACGGTTGCTTGGCAGCGATGCGCCGCATTTTTCAAAATTTCATTGATCTCCTCGCGACGGCAGAAGATCTCCAAGACTTCTCCAAAGCCATGGCGGACACCGCGACCGCTTTGGACTTATCGTGTTTTGCCTATCTAGCCCTCCAGCGCGCCAACAGAGGCAAACCGCGCCTAATCTCTACATATCCATCGCGGTGGGTAGAACACTATCTACGAAACAATTATCAAATACTTGATCCCGTTATCCAAGAAGCTCTTCGAAACCCCGAGCCCTTTCGATGGGGGGCTAATTTCAACTCGAAGTTCACATCGAAAGCACAGGATCGGCTTTTCGAAGAGGCAGGGGAATTCGGAATTCGGTTTGGCTTTACGGTGCCCATTCACGATGGCCACGGCCCCATCGCTGCATTGACCTTTGCCGTGGACCAGAGCCGCCCACAATTCGAACGGTTCATTGAATCGCATGAACGCGTTCTTCAGCTTATGGCGATGTATTTCCATGCTCATACCCGCCGAAAGCTAGCGAACGTACACGATTTAGAGGGGGCATGCCTATCTCCGCGTGAGTTCGAATGCTTGGAGTGGGCAGCTCGTGGCAAGAGCGCTTGGGAGATTGGATGCATTCTCGGCATCTCGCGCAACACGGTTGCCTTCTACCTAGAAGGAGCGAAGAAAAAACTTGGTGTTCGGACGATTGTGCAAGCGGTAGCACGCTTAGCCGCTGTGAAAAGAAAGCAGCAAAATTAGGGGCGGAGCCCCCTACAACTACAGGTAATGACTTGAGATCCGAGATCCGCTCCAAAGGTGACGATGTACACCCCTGGAGGGACTATGATTCAGCTAATCACACCGCCCTTGTATGGCCAGTTCGCCGAAACCCTCGCTGAAATGCATCGGTTACGGTATCGCGTTTTCAAACTTCGCATGGCATGGGACGTTCAAACCAGCGGCGACATGGAGATCGACGATTTCGATGCACTGCATCCCGCTTACCTAGTCCAGCTATGTGACAACGGGCAGGTGCAAGGTTCCGTACGCCTCCTCCCGACACTTGGCCCGACCATGCTTTGCGACACCTTCCCTACGCTTCTCGAAAGTCAACCTGCGCCGTCAACTCCTCTCGTTTGGGAAAGTAGTAGATTCGCGATCGATGTTGCTGCCGATGCCCCGAAGGGGGATCACGGTCTTACTCGTGCTGTTTACGAGCTATTTGCGGGAATGGTAGAGTTCGGGCTCTCAAGACAACTCACTGACATCGTTACCGTCACAGACGTCCGTATGGAGCGAATCCTTAGACGAGCGGGTTGGCCCCTGCGGCGCATTGGCAATCCTTCCGCAATTGGCAACACCTTAGCCGTGGCGGGTTACCTCGAGATCTCGCGCGATACTCTGGTCACCCTTCGTAGAGCCGGCGGGCTTTCGGCACCGGCCCTTTGGACGCCAGTAATCTTCGCGGCCGCGTAGAACGATACAGGCCAGTAAACGATATGCCTGTTCCCGCCTAGAGCGGGGACGCCGCGTCTTGCGGTTCGCTACCGAGCTAGGTACATGACGGAAATTGAGACCAGGAACGGTCAGCGAAACGCGGCGAGAGCTGTTGACCTGCAACAGCTTCGACTTGCGGTTGCCGCTTCTGACCATGGAAGTTTTCGACGAGCCGCAGAAGCGCTTTCAATCAAACATACCGCGTTCAGCCGTGCTATCGTCCAACTCGAGCACCTCGTGGGAACTTCACTGTTTGAGCGCTCAAGTGGGGGAATCAAGCCTACGTTGACCGGCCGCGTAGTTTTGCGCATTGCACGACTGATTCTGGAGCAGGTCGATATGCTCGTTGACACCGGAAGGTCCGGTGGTCGCGGCGATACTGGGCATCTTGTCGTCGGCTTCTTCACATCCATGTCCACGGGCAATTTGCGAGCGACGATAGGTGAGTTTAAGAAGCTGCTCCCAGGGCTCGAACTGGCAACGATGGAACGCTCACGCTTCCGTCTGATGACTGCCCTCCGTAGCGGAACCGTCGACGTTGTCGTTAGCCCTGGACGTTTACCTTCAAAGGACACAAGATCACTATTGCTCTGGAGCGAACGCATCCTGATCTCGTTGCCGCAGGATCACTGCCTGGCGGCACGCGAGATCATCTATTGGACAGATTTGCGTAACGAAAAGATCCTTCTAAGTGAATATGATCCAGGACGAGAGCTCGAGGATCTCTTGATTTCGAAGCTGGTACTGCCCGACGATCGGCCCAAGGTAGAACGCCATGACGTAAGCCGTGGCATTATCAAGAGTCTGACGAGTATGGGCATGGGACTTAGTCTGGCTATGGAATCGGATATTGGTGCAAGCTTCGCTGGCCTTGTGTACCGGGAGTTGCAGGACGGAGCGGGACCAAGCCGGGTGGACTTCTATGCGCATTGGCGCGACGACAATGAGAATCCGGCTCTGAAGCGTTTCCTTAATCTGTTGGCAGAACGCTATCCCTCACCCTCGCCGGCCCTTGGGGAATGACCAGATCGTCTCGCTTTTGCAAATCCACGGTCCGTGGCCATAAAGCGCGCCAGCATGGGCGCGATCAGCTTTGCCGGGTCGATACGCTGCCCACTTTCGCGCGCCAAGGCCTCTGCATAGGCGACGAGATCTCGATGCACTGACGCTGGAAGCTCAGTGGCGACCTTGACCGGCTTGTCGTCGGGCAGCGCTCCTATTCTAAGCTTGGGCATGGCGTTACCCTCCGTATGGCACAAGTATGAGGTCACGATTGACGAGAACGCGAACTGGAAAACCAGGTCGCACGGTCAGAGTAGGCTGGACGTTGAGACTGCGCCGAACCACCTGTTGTCCGGTTTGATTCAGCGAGTCCGAGGCTCCGTGTCGCAATGCCTGGATAATGGCGCTGTCGTTGCTGTTGGTGTCGGAGCCGGCACCCGGCTCAGTCCCGACAGCAAGAAACGTCGAAAGTGCCGCAGCTTTGAACAGCTCACCCCAGTGATTGTCGACTTGGTCTTCGAGGCCTGCATACCCGGCGGCGTCAGCGGCAGGCTGCCGCTCGAGAACGATGGAAAGTCCATTCGGCATGATCAGCCGCGTCCACACGAGTAGGACACGGGACTGGCCGAAGCTTACCTGGCTATCGTAAATTCCGATCAGACGCGCTCCCTGAGGCACAAGGAGAAAGCGGCCGGTCGGTGTGTCAAAAACATTCTCGGTGACCTGCGCGGTCTTTGGTGCCTTCGATATCTCGCACTACCGACCTGCCGAACGGCCAAATAGTGTTAGGATTGTGCATCCTAAGAACGGAGAAGAAGCTTGGTGGCCGCTGTTTGACGAAACGGGCGTCCCCCTTTTTCCTGAATTTATGGCCGAGCTCGACGAGATTAAGAAGACTTCGCTCCCGGGCCTGGTATTCCGGCGTACCCATGCCCATCGTAGCTCGGCAATCCCGCTTCCATGGATTACACCGCGCAAGGACCTGCGCTATTTGCGCAGCGTTGTGAAGAAGATAGTTGCAGAGGCTGGCATCCGCCAGGAACTGTCCTTCACCTCCTTCCGGCATGGAGGTTTCACTGAGGGCGCCGACAGCGATCTGACGGACGCAGAACTGCGAGCCGCGGGCCGTCATAGGTCAAACCGTCAGCTGCCGACCTACGCCAAGCGCACCGGCAAGCAGCTGATCACAGCAACAAAAAAGCGTCGCGAGGAGCGGACAAGATCACTCCTTTTTCGATTGAATGTCATTCCTTCGCCGGAATAAAGTGCTGCAGATGGCCGGAGCATGTCGCCCCTACGACGAGATGATCGTCTATTTCCCCGTCCAAACCGGCTTTCTCTTCTCGCTGAACGCCTTCAGGCCTTCCTTTGCGTCCTCAGTCATGGCCAGCAGCGCGATCTGGCTTTCGGTGTAGGCGATGCTCTCGTCGAACGACATCGAGGCGATGGCGCGCATGGCATATTTGCCGCGGCGGATCGCGGTCGGTGACTTGTCGACGATGCGGCCGATCAGCCAGTCGACCTTGGCATCGAGCTCGGCGGCAGGCACCGCGTAGTTGAGCAAGCCCGCCGCTTGCGCGGCCTTGGCGTCGAACGGCTCGCCGGTGAGCGCCCATTCGTTGACGAGCCGCGGCGGCGCGATGGTCTGCAAAAGGCTCAGCACCTGCATCGGGAACACGCCGACTTTCACCTCCGGCAGGCCGAAGATGACGTGATCGGCCGCGACCGCCATGTCGGTCATGCAGAGCAGCCCCATGCCGCCGGCCATGCAGACGCCGCCGACCCGCGCAATCGCGGGTTTGGTGGCGTTCTGCGACAAGCGCAGCAGATCGGCATAGTCGACATTGGGCTTGGAATGATCCATCGCGAACGCCGCGCCGGAATTCTGCAAATCCGCGCCCGCGCAGAATGCCTTGTCGCCCGCGCCTGTCAGCACGATGACACGAACATCCTTGTCCTCATGCGCCTCGCGATAGCCTTTGCTGATGCCCGCGATGACCTCGCGGTTCAGCGCATTGCGTTTATCCGGACGATTGATGGTGATCCAGAACGCCTGTCCGCGCTTCTCGGTGATGATTGCTGTGGTGTCGGTCATGGCACGCTCGCTTCCGTCGCTTCGTGCCGCCATTTGCGGCAGCTCCGGCGCAAGGTGCAAGCTCAAACTACTGCGCGGCAGCGCTTTAGCGTCTCGACGCAAATTTGCAGGCGAACAAGGCGGAGCGACCCCTCAGGCAACGACCGCTTTCCTGATCCAGACCTTGTTGTCATGGAACGCAGCGCCGCCGATGGGCGCAACGGTTTCGGCGCCCGTCAGCATGTTGATGCCACGGCCGCCGATATGGTTCTTGTTGGGATGAACGGATTCCGCGATCAGCACACCGCGCCGCACGCCGTCGAACAAATTTGCGATCAGCGTGGTCTCGCCGCGGGCATTGCCGAGCGTCACCGCATCGCCATCGGCGATGTCGAGCGCGGCGGCATCCAGCGGATGGATCATCACGCTGGCCTTGCCCTCGCGCGCCTGCGAGGACGGCGTCTCGTTGAAAGTGGTGTTGAGGAAAGAACGCGAGGGGCTGGTCGCAAGCCGGAACGGATGGGCCTGATCGGTTTGCTCGATCACGGCCCAATGATCCGGCAAGGACGGCATCTTGTCGACCTCGCCCATGGTCACGCCGAATGGCGGGTGCGCCCAATCGGCCTCGAAGTGGAATTTGCCGTCGGCATGGGCGAAGCCGTCGAGATAGTGGGACGTGCGGAAATCCGGTTGCAGGTCGCGCCAGATGTCGGCCTCAAGGCCGCTGATGTCGCCGTGGCCACTCAACCTCAAGGTCGCGTCGATCAATTCGCGCGGCGTCATCTCGAAACCCCGATGCCTGGCGCCGAGCCGCGGCGCCAGCGCCTGCAGGACCTCGTGGTTGGAGCGGCATTCGCCGGGCGGATCGATCAGCTTCGGCCCGACCGAGATGTGCTGGTGGCCGCCGCCGTAATAGAGGTCGTCATGCTCCATGAACATCGTCGCCGGCAGCACGATATCGGCCATCTGCGCCGTCTCGGTCATGAACTGCTCGTGCACCGCGACGAACAGATCCTCGCGCGCAAAGCCCTGCCGGACCAGCGCCTGCTCCGGCGCTACCGTCATCGGGTTGGTGTTCTGGATCAGCATCGCCTTGACCGGCCCCTTGCCGCGCAAGGCCTCGGCATCGCCGGTGAGGATACGGCCGATCTTGGACTGGTCGAGCGCGCGGATGCTCGGATCGATGGCATCGTGACCCTCGATGATGGATTCGTTGAAGTGCCACAGCGCGTAATTGTTGAAGAAAGCGCCGCCGCCTTCATACTGCCAGGCGCCGGTCACAGCGGGAATGCAATTGGCCGCGTGCATCTGCGTGGCACCGTTGCGGCTGCGCGTGAAGCCGTAGCCAAAGCGGAAGAAGGTGCGCTTGGTCTCGCCGACCGCTTTGGCAAAGGCCTCGATTTCGGCCACCGGGACGCCTGAGATCGCGGACGCCCATTCCGGCGTGCGCGTCTTCAGATGCGCCTCCAGCTCGGCCGGGCAATCGGTGTATTTGTCCAGATAGGCGCGATCGGCGTAGCCGTCGCGGAACAGGACATGCATGACGCCGCAAGCAAAGGCACCGTCGGTGCCAGGCCGCAGGATGATCTTGATGTCGGCCTGCTTCATGGTCTCGTTGTCGTAGATGTCGACTGCCGCGATCTTCGCGCCGCGCTCCTTGCGCGCGCGCGAGGCGTGCGTCATCACGTTGACCTGGGTATTGACCGGATTGGTACCCCAGATCACGACGAGATCGGACAGCGCCATCTCGCGCGGATCGACGCCGGCGATCTTGCCGGTGCCGATCGCAAAGCCGATACGCGCGACATTGGCGCAGATGGTCTGATAGAAGCGCGAATATTTCTTCACATGTGTGAGGCGGTTGAGGCCGTCACGCATCACGAGGCCCATCGTGCCGGCATAGTAATAGGGCCAGATCGATTCTGCGCCGAACTCGCGCTCGGCCGCATTGAAGCGGTGCGCGATCTCGTCCAGCGCCTCGTCCCAGGAAATCCGCGCGAACTGCCCGGAGCCCTTCGCACCCGTTCGGCGCAGCGGAAATATCACCCGCTCGGGGTGATGAATGCGCTCGGCGTAGCGAGCGACCTTGGCGCAGACGACGCCGGCCGTATAGGTCTGTTGCTTCGAACCTCGGACACGACCGATGCTGCGGCCCCCGACCACCTCGACATCGAGGGCACAGGCCGAGGGGCAATCATGCGGACAGGTCGAATGGCGGATTTCGATCTTGGCGTGCTGGTTCATGTCCCAGTTCGTAACACCAAAATACCTGTCAGCCGAGGGGCATTTATCCGGCAGCGCCCATGCGATTTGCTCAAGCCGCACCTGGCGCCGGTTCCTGCTGCGACCGCGAAATGCGGACCGGCCACACCGGAAGCCGCCCGGTATTCCCGGCCCAATCGCTTTTGTGAGGCGTCGACAGTCCGTATTCCGTCCCGCTACAGTGCCGATCAACAAGAACGACATCAGGGAGGTGGGCATGATAGCCCGAAGCTTCGCGCTGGCATTGGCGGCCGGCCTGCTGGCCGCGTTCTCCGCGGCCCCCTCCTTCGCGCAGGATTATCCCACCCACGCGGTCCGGATCGTGGTGCCGTTCGGCGCCGGCGGACCGGCCGACGTCGCGGCCCGGCTGATCGGCAATGTGCTCCAGGAGAGCTTTGGCCAGCCCTTCGTGGTCGAGAACCGCACCGGTGCCGGCGGTGTCATCGGCACGATTGAGGCGGCGAAGTCGCCGGCCGACGGCTACACGCTGCTCATGATGTCGAACACCCAGACCGCGAATGAATCGCTGCTGACGGCGGACAAACGCAAATACGAGCTGATGCGCGACCTCACGCCGATCGCGCCGGTGAATTATTCCGATCTCGTCATCGTGGTGAACCCGAGTGTCCCGGCCAAGACCCTGCAGGAGTTCATCGCTCTCGCCAAAGCGCAGCCGGGCAAGTTGAACTATGCCTCTTCCGGTCAGGGCACGCCCTATCACATGGCCGGCGAGCTGTTCAAAGCCATGGCCGGCATCGACGTCGTCCATGTTCCCTATCGCAACAGCGGGGAGGCGCGCAGCGGCGTGATCGGCGGACAGGTCCAGATGATGATCGACGCGGTGCCGGCGATGGCGCCGAACGTTGCCGAGAAACAGGTCCGCGCGCTCGCCACTACGGGCAGACAGCGTTCGACCGTGCTTCCGAACGTACCGACGGCGATCGAGGCCGGAGTGCCCGGCTATGAGGCGACGATCTGGCTGGGTCTGATGGCACCGGCCGGCACACCGAAGCCTGTGATCGACAAGCTCAATGCAGCCATCAACGCAATGGTGAAGCGGCCTGACATCGTCAAGCTCTGGACGGAACAGGGCGCGGTGCCCATGTCGATGACGCCGGAACAGTTCGACAAATTCCTGCGCGGCGACATCGAGAAGTGGGCTGACGTCGTCAAGAAGTTCGACAAATCCTGAGGCCGCAGAGCGATCATGCCGACCATTCAATTCCGCCTCAACGGCGGTGCCATGGCTGTCGATGCCGATCCCGATCAGACGCTGCTCGATGTGCTGCGCGGTCGGCTCGGCGTCACCAGTGCGCATTTCGGCTGCGGCGCTGGTGAGTGCGGCGCCTGTTACGTTATGGTCGGCGACCATGCGATGGCCTCCTGTGACATGCCGTTGTGGTCGGTCGCGGACAAGGACGTCGTGACGTTAGAGGGCCTCGGCACGTCAGAGCAACCGCATATGCTGCAACGCGCCTTCATCGCCGAACAGGCGATGCAGTGCGGCTATTGCGTCGCGGGGATCCTCGTCAGCGCCGCGGCGCTGCTGAAGCGCAATCCGTCACCGACGGAGGCAGAGGTCAGAGCCGCATTGGACCGCAATCTGTGCCGCTGCGGGTCGCATAACCGCATGGTCCGCGCCGTGCTGCGTGCGGCTGCGGAGATGGCGGCGTCATGACGTCCCCTGCCCCGAAACTGCCGGTCAGCCTCGCGGCCAATCCAAAACTGTCGTCATGGGTGCGGTTCACCGATGACGACCGTGTCGCGATCTCGCCCGGCAAGGTCGAGATCGGCCAGGGTATCATCACGGCGCTGGCGCAGATCGCGGCGGACGAGCTCGACGTCGATATCGGCAGGATCGAGATGGTCCGCGCCTCAACGGCGATAAGCCCAAACGAGGGCGTCACCTCGGGCAGCCTGTCGATCCAGCAATCCGGCCGCGCGCTCCGCCATGTCTGCGCCGACGTGCGCCAGCGCTTCCTTTGCGCGGCATCGGAACGTCTGGGCGTCGACATGTCGCAGCTCAATGTCGATGACGGAATGATCTTGGGTCCCGGCAATGTCAGGACCAGCTATTGGGAATTGAGCGGCGAGGTCTCGCTCGACCACGATGCCGCCGCGGACGTGGCTGCGAAGGGCGCCGACAAGCGCAACGTCGCCGGACATTCGGTCCAGCGCGTCGACATTCCCGACAAGGTGTTCGCACGACCGCGCTTCATCCACGACCTTGCGCTGCCAGGACTGGCGCACGGACGCGTGCTGCGGCCGGATATCTCGGGCGCCAAGTTGACCGCACTCGATGAGAAGGCGGCGCGCGCGGTCCCCGGCCTGGTTGCGGTGGTTCGCGACGGCGGTTTTGCCGGCGTGGTCGCCGACACCGAGGCGGCGGCGGACGCAGCCCTCAAGGCTCTGCGCAAGGGCGCGACATGGACGGCCGGCGAGCCGCTGCCCGATCAAGACGATCTGGCGGGCTTCCTGAAGAGCCAGCCGGTCGAGACCACCGTCATCGACACCAGGACGGTGGGGCCAGCCCGCAAGCCCGCCCAAACCCTCCGCCGGCAATATACCCGCCCTTACATCGCACATGCCTCGATCGCGCCGTCCTGCGCTGTGGCACGATGGGACGGCGATCGCATTCATGTCTGGACGCACAGCCAGGGCGTCTACCTGCTCCGCACCGATCTCGCGATCGTGCTCAAGCTGCCGGCGGAGAACATTGTGGTCGAGCACATGGAGGGCGCCGGCTGCTACGGGCACAACGCCGCCGACGACGTCGCGCTCGATGCCGTGTTGCTCGCCAAGTCCGCCGGCGGCCGTCCGGTGCGGGTGCAATGGTCGCGCCATGACGAGATGTCCCATGCGCCCTTTGGCGCGGCCATGGCCATCGAGATCGAGGCCGATCTCGGCGCCGACAACGAGATCGTCGGCTGGCGCCATGCGATCTGGAGCAACGGCCACGCCGCAAGGCCGGGACGCGCGGCGCAGCCGGCGCTGCTTGCGGCGACCGAGATCACAAATCCCTATCCGCGCATGATCTCGACCAACCCGCCGGCGGCCAATGGCGGCGGCGGCGACCGCAACTCCGTTCCGCTCTATGACTTTCCAGCCTGGACGATCACGAGTCACCGGCGGCTGACCATGCCGGTGCGCACCTCGGCGCTGCGGACTCTCGGCGCACAAGGCAACGTGTTCGCCATCGAGTCCCTGCTCGACGAGATCGCAGCCTTGCGCGGTGAGGACCCGATCGCATTCCGCCTGCGCCATCTGCGCGATGAGCGCGCGAAGGACGTGATCCGCGCCGCGGCGCGGCGCGCCGCCTGGAAGCCGCAGAAGCGGCCCGGCATCGGTCACGGCGTCGGCTTCGCCCGCTACAAGAACTCCGGCGCCTATTGCGCCGCGATCGCCGAGATCGAGGGCGCCGAGGATATCCGCGTGAAGCGGCTGACGCTTGCAGTCGATGTCGGCGAAGCCATCAATCCGGACGGCGTCATCAATCAGATCGAGGGCGGCGCGATCCAGGCGACGAGCTGGGTGCTGAAGGAGCGTGTCCGCTTCGACCGGACCCGCATCACCTCGACCTCCTGGACGGACTATCCGATCCTGACGTTCAGCGAGGTGCCGGCGGTGGACGTCGAGATCATCCAGCGGCCGGAGATCGAACCGGTCGGCGCCGGCGAAGCTGCTCACGGCCCGGTGACGGCGGCAATCGCAAATGCAGTTTACGATTGTCTCGGCGTGCGCGTACGCGACCTGCCGATCACGCGCGACAAGATCATTGCAGCCATGGAGCGTGCGTCTTGACGACACTGAACATCTTGAGCGGCGGCGCGGCGCAAGGCCTGGTGCGCGGCCTCGCGGAGGCCTTCAAGGCGCAGACCGGATTCGGCATTGACGGTGAATTCGGCGCGGTCGGCATAATGGCCGACAAGCTGCGCGCCGGTACGCCGGCCGATCTCGTGATCCTGACGCAGGCGCTGCTTGCAAAGCTCGCCGAGGAGAAGCTCGTCGCCCCATCCTCGCTCACGGATGTCGGCCGGGTCGAGACCGCCCTGGCGGTCCGCAGTCGCGATCCCAAGCTGACGGTGAAGACCGAGGCTGATCTGCGCGAGGTGCTGCGCGGTGCCGACGCGATCTACGTCCCCGACACCAAGGCCTCGACCGCGGGCCAACACGTCGCAAAAGTGCTGGACCAGCTCGGCATCGCCTATGAAGTCGCCTCGCGCCTCAAGATTTTTCCGAACGGCGCGACTGCGATGCGTGAGCTCGCGGCATCGACGGCGGCACGCCCGATCGGATGCACGCAGGCGACCGAGATCATCGCAACCGACGGCCTCACGTTGTCAGGATCGCTGCCGCCGGGCTACGCGCTCGTGACGATGTATACGGCCGGCGTAACCGTACGAGCCGCACATCCAAAGGAGGCCGCCGCGCTGATCGCACTGCTGACTGGCGCAGATCGGAGAGATCTGCGCCAGCGCATGGGCTTTACCGGCTAGGCGCGAAGCCTATTTATGCAGCTGGGTGAGACCGGTCGGCGGACCGTCGACGGCGGTCCAGCCGCCATCGACGAACAGTGTGCTGCCACTGACATAGCTCGCGGCATCGGACGCGAGATAGGCGACGGCGGTCGCGACCTCGTCGGCACTGCTCCAGCGGTTGAACACGGTGTGGCCGGCATAGAGATTGTAGATGTCGGGCCGCTGCTTGAACGGACCGGTGAGCGCGGTCTCGGCGATGCTGGGCGCGATGGCGTTGACGCGCACGCCGGCATGGCCGACCTCGGAGGCAAAGCCCTTCACCAGAAGGCCGATCGCCGCCTTGGTCGAACCATAGACGCCGAGGCCCGGCTCGATGGTCACCGCCCGTACCGAGGAGCAGGCGATGATGCTGCCGCCCTTCTGCTCGACCATGATGCGACCGAAGGCCTGGAAGAACCAGACGGTGCCCTTGACGTTGAGGCTGAGGACGCGATCGAGATCCTCCTCGGTATAGTCGAGGATGGTCTTGCGGATGTTGAGCCCGGGCGTCGTCACGGCGATGTCGAGCCGCGGAAACTTCTGCATTACGGTCTTGGCGAGCGCATTGACGTCCGCGGCGCTCGCGGCGTCGCAGCTAGCCGCTTCGGCCCAGCCGCCCTTGTCGCGAATGCCGGCAGCGGTCGCCTCGGCAGCGTCAAGCGCGCGATCGGCGCAGACGATTCGGGCGCCGAGCCCGGCCAGCGCTTCGGCAGACGATTTGCCGATGCCGGATGCAGCGCCGAGCACCACGGCCGTCTTGCCGGTGAGATCGAAGAGCTTGCGATAGTCAGTCACGAACGAATTCTCCTGTATTGCTGCTATCCCTTGTAGCCCATCAGCAGGCGGGGCAGCCACAGCGAGAACGCGGGGACGTAGGTCACGAACATCAGAGCTGCGATCAGTGCAGCGTAGAACGGCAGGATGGTGCGCATCACCGCGCCCACCGAAATGCCACCAATGGCGCAGCCCACGAACTGGGTCGTTCCGACCGGCGGGGTGTTCAGCCCAAGGGCGCAGTTGATCAGCATCAGCATGCCGAACTGCACCGGATCCATGCCCGCCTTCATCGCGATCGGCAGGAAGATCGGGGTGCAGATCAGGATGGTCGCTGCCATGTCCATGAACGTGCCGAGGACGAACAGAATGACGTTGATGAGCAGGAAGATCATCCAGGGTTGCGACGACACCTTGCTCATCAGGTCGCCGGCGAAGTCGGCCACTTCATAGAGCCCCATCAGATATTGGAACATGGTGGAGACGCCGATCAGCAGCAGCACCACGCCCGTCGTCTTCACCGCCTTGGCGGCAGCGCGCAGGAAATTCTGCAGGGTCATGGTGCGGTAGATGAAGAACGTCAGTAGGATCGTGTAGGTGACCGCGACGGCCGCGGATTCGGTTGCCGTGAAGACGCCGGACAGGATGCCCGCCAGGATGATGCCGACGATCAGAAGGCCAGGCAGCGCGGCCGCGAACGAACGGAACACCTCGGCCCAGCCCGGGAACTTGCCGGCGGGATAACCGCGCTTGACCGCGACGGCGTAGGCGGCGACCAGCATGCAGACCATCAGCACCAGCGCCGGAAGCAGGCCGGCGGCGATCAGGGCGCCGATCGAGACCTTGCCGCCGGCGGCCAGGGCATAGATGATCATGTTGTGGCTGGTCGGCATCAGCGCTCCAACCAGGGAAGCGTGGGTGGTGACGTTGACGGCGTAGTCGGTGTCGAACCCTTCCTTTTTCATCATCGGGATCATCACCGCGCCCATCGCCGACACGTCGGCCACGGGCGAGCCTGAGACGCCGCCGAACAGTGTGCAGGCGACCACGTTCGACATGCCGAGCCCGCCGCGGATGTGTCCGACGAGATTCTTGGCGAGCTGGACGATCTTGTCGGCGACGCCGCCATGCAGCATCAGCTCACCGCTGAACACGAAGAAGGGAATCGCGAGGAACGAGAAGATGTTCATCCCCGACATCATCTGCTGGAAGATGACGGCGACCGGCAGGCCTTCGTAGAGGATGGTGCAGATCGCCGAGAGGCCGATAGCGAAGGCAACCGGCACGCCGAGGACCAGGAAGCCGAAGAAGGTGGCACCGAGGATGATCAGTTCCATGAGGGGACGACCTCTTCGCCGCGCAAGAGAGCAATGATGTGCTCGATGGAAAAGGAGACGATCAGGATGCCGGAGGCGATCAGTGGCACGTAGCGGATGACCTCGGGAAGGCCGAGATTGGGGATCTTCACGGTGCCTACGGACGCCCCGAGGATCCAGCCGTTATAGGCCATGGCAATGCCGAAGACGGCGACCAGCACATGGATCGCAAGCTCGATCTTTTCTCGCACGGGATCCGGAAGCATCACCAGCAAGCTGTCCATGCCAATGTGCCCTGCATCGCGCACGCCGACCGCGGCGCCGATCAGCGTGACATACAGGATCAGCACCAATGCGAGGTTCTCCGTCCAGGTCGGGCTGGAATTGAGCACGTAACGCCCGAACACCTGGTAGAATACGATGGCGACGATGACCAGCAGTCCGGTCACGGAGAGATACATCCCCGCGCGCGCAACAGGTGCATTGATCCGCGACAGCAAGCCGGTCGACGGGCGTCCGGTGACCGCGTCATGCTCGTGATCTGCGACGTGTGGGTCTGTCATCCCGCGTCTCCCCCGGCGAGGGTCCGGTGTCACCTCACGGCGACGCCGGACCCGCCCTGATGTTCTTACTTCGTGTCCTGGATACGCTTGACGAGGCTCTGCAGCTTCTCGTCGCCGGCAAACTTCTGGTACACCGGCTTCATCGCATCGACGAATTCCTGCTTGTTGGCGATCGTGACGACCTGAACGCCGGCGGCTTCGACGGTCTTGCGGGAGGCCTGCTCACGCTCGTCCCAGAGCTTGCGCATCACCGGCACCGACTCCTTGGCCGCCTTGCGGATCATCGCCTGATCCTCCTTGCTCAGCGTGTCCCAGACCTTCTTCGACATCACGAGGACTTCGGGCGCCAGGGAGTGCTCGGTAACGTTGTAGAACTTGGCGGCCTCGAAGTGACGCGACGACTCGTAGGAGGGCCAGTTGTTCTCGGCAGCGTCCACCAGGCCGGTCTTCAGCGCGGTATAGACCTCGCCATACGGCATCGGCGTCGGGTTGGCGCCGAGGCTCTGGATCATGCCGACCCAGAGATCGGATTGCTGGACGCGGATCTTCAGGCCCTTGAGGTCGGCGAGCGATTTGACCGGCGCCTTGACGGTGTAAATGGACCGGGCGCCGCTGTCGTAATAGGCAAGACCGACCAGGCCCGCAGGCTCCATGGCGGCCAGGATCTCGTCGCCTATCGGCCCATCGAGCACGGTGCGCATGTGCTGCGTGTCGCGGAAGACGAAGGGCAGGCACAGGGCGATGGTCTCGGGCACGAAGTTGTTGAGCGGCGATGCGTTGATCCGCATCATGTCGAGCGCGCCGATCTTGAGCTGCTCGATGGTGTCCTTCTCCGAGCCCAGGGCGCCATTGGGAAACACCTTCACGCCGAGCTTGCCGCCGCTCGCCGTCGCGAGCTGTTTGCCCATGAACTTGACGGCCTCGACGGTCGGATAATCGGCGGGGTGGACGTCGGCGGAACGCAAATCACGCGCGGTCGCCAGGGGCGCTGTGACCGCCAGTGCAACGGCTGTGATGATGCCGGTGAGTGTCTTCATCTGGGCTTCCTCCGGGGTTGATTATGTCGTTGTCGGCAGATGCTGCGAGCCGCCTTGGGTCGCTCCACCTCAGGCGTGAAGTCAAGCGCCAATGTCGTCCGTAGGGCGGGCGGCATTCTCTGTCCAAGCCAAATCCGGCATCGATCGATGCAACAGTTGCATCGATCGATTTCTGGCGCAATTCGCATTATGGCGGGGTAAGGCGGGCAGGCTGACGTCGCCGGCACGTGACTTGACGCCAGCAATCGAGGCACCTCAAGATGACCGACACAGCGGACCATCTCGAAGGAATGCCCATGCCGCGGAAGCTGATCGATATCTCGGTGCCGCTGAGAAACGACGTGACGGCCGATCCGCCGGGCAACCATCCGACCATCCAGTATATCGACCATCAGCAGGGCCTGCCCCGCATGCTGCAATTCTTCGAGGGGCTCAAGGCGAAGGACTTGCCGGACGGACAGGGCTGGGCCGTCGAACAGGTGTCGCTGTCGACCCACAACGGCACGCATCTCGACGCGCCCTGGCATTTCCATCCGACCATGAACCGCGGCGAGCGGTCATGGACGATCGACGAGGTCCCGCTGGAATGGTGCTTTCAGCCCGGCGTGAAGCTCGACTTCCGGCATCTGCCCGACGGCTACGTGGCGAGCGCCGACGACGTCGAGAAGGAATTGAAGCGCATCGGGCACACGCTGTCGCCGCTGGAGATCGTCGTCGTCAACACCAGCGCCGGCGCAAAGTTCGGCAAGGCCGAATACGTGAATTCCGGCTGCGGCATGGGCTATGAAGCCACCATGTATTTGCTCGAACGCGGCGTGCGGCTGACCGGCACCGACGGCTGGAGCTGGGACGCGCCGTTCGTCTACACCGCGAAGAGATATGCCGAAACAAGAGATGCCGGCCTGATCTGGGAGGGCCACAAGGCGGGGCGGCATATCGGCTATTGCCATCTCGAGAAGCTGCACAATCTCGACCAGCTGCCCTCGACCGGGTTCACGGTCTCATGCTTTCCGGTGAAGATCGAACGCGCCTCGGCGGGCTGGACCCGCGCGGTTGCCATCATCGACAGTTAGGCGGACGGCATCACTCGCCGTCGAGGCCGCTCTCGGCGAGTTCGCGCAGCGCATCCATATCCAGCACGACGATGGCGCCGTGCTCGAGGCGAACCCAGTTGCGGCCGGCCCAGGCGCGCAATTGCTTGTTGATGCTCTCGCGCGTCATCCCCACCATCTCGCTGATCTCCTGCTGCGTGATCGCAAGCGTGCCGCTGCCGGAGTCGAACTTGCGCTCCTCGGTGAGACCGAGCAGCGCGCTCGCCAGCCGGCCCGGCAGGTTCTGCAGGATCACCTGCTCGACCTGCTGGCTGGTCCAGCGCAGGCGCGCGCAGAGCAGCTCGATGAACTTCATCGCCAGCGCCGGCTGGCTCTTCACGAACGGCAGGAAATCCCGGCGATCGATGATGTAGAGCTCGCAATTGGTGTTGGCGGTCGCATCGGCCGATCGCGGCGCGCCGTCGAGCACCGCGATCTCGCCGAAGATCTCTCCGGGACCGATCAGATTGAGAATGGCGTTCCGCCCGTCCGGCGAGGAGGAGGAGATCTTCACCGTGCCCGAGATCACCGCGAACAGATTGTTGCCGGGATCGCCCTTGGCGGCGATCGTCGCGCCGCGCTTCACGGTGGTGTGCTTGGCGTAGCGGCAGAGCTGATCGAGCGCTTCCGGCTCCAGATCCGCGAAGATCGGGTGCTTGCGCAGGACCGATAGTTTGTTGCCCGCCAACTGTCGAGGGTCGCCGGTCTTGTCCTGAGGCACGCCGCGGGGCTCCTAAGACTGCGAGGCACTGAGGTTCCTGCGTAGTCAACGTTATCAGGCTTTTCAACCGGAAAGCACGCGCGCCATTTGAGGCAAATGCCGCGAAAAAGCCGCGGTCGAGCCGGAGCCCGCATCCGAAGGATGCGCCGATGCGTTTTGATCGCTGCAGAGTTGCAGATTGCGCAAGCTGTGATTGTGTTGAGGCGCTAACGAACGGCGGAGCCTGCCGGACGAGCGTCGGCCGTCTTGCGGACGAGAACTCGAAAGTTCAGCGCTTGGAATCCAGATCGAGCCGGCCTGAGCTGGTTTGCCGGTCCGCCCAAGCCAAGGCTGCGGCAAATGCGACGAAGATCGCGACGACGACAACGGTCACCAGCAACGCGTCCGCAGGCATTATTCCCTCCCGATAGTTTGTAGCATTATTTTGCTGCAGCCGGCCGGTGTCATTGATCGAGATCAAAAACGTCGGAGGCCGTCCCGGACGGAGTGTCAGGCTGCGGCCAGCGCCTCGGCGCGGGCAGGATCGAGCAGGCTGATGCCGCCATGAATGATCTCGATCACGCCATGACGCTCCAGCTTGGTGAAGGTGCGGCTGACGGTTTCGATGGTCAGGCCGAGATAGTCGGCGATGTCCTGACGGCTCATCGGAAGAGGAACCGTGTCGGACAGCCCCTTGAGCGCGACCAGCCGTTCACGCCAGCCGAGCAGGAAGGTGGCGACCTTTTCGTCCGCCGAGCGGCGGCCGAGCAGGACCATATGATCGCGTGCCTGGCCCAACTCGCGAATGGCCAGCTCATTGATCCGCCTCAGCAGCTGCGGCCGGTCTTCGATGAAGCGTCCGAAGGCGGCCTTCGCGAACTGGCACACAGTCACGACGCCGATCGCATCGGCCGAAAAATTGTGCCGGCCGGATATGTTCATCCCCAGGAAATCGCCGGGCAAGGCAAAGCCGACGATCTGACGTCGGCCGTCGGGCAGCAGCTTGTACAGCCGCATGACGCCATCGAGCACGTTGTAGAACGAGGTTGTGATGTCCTCCTCGGAGAATACGGTCTCGCCCGCGTCAAAATGAACGCGGCGCCCGAGATGCTCGAATTCCCTGAGCTCGGCCGCGTCCAGCGACGAACAAACCGCCGCTCCGCGTACGGCGCAATCGTTGCAGAAATGCCCGTTCGGCTCAATCGTGACCACGGAAGGCTTCATCCACCGCTCCCCGCGCCGGCTGCCCCCGACACCAGGCCGAGTCCATCGCGCGGCTGGATTTTACTGCACTGCGCCAAAGCCAATTGACTCAGATCAAATTTGGATGGCATCCCCGTCTTATTCTGCCTCCAGAGTTCGACGGGATCACTTTTCCATGCTGCCAAGCGCCCTGCGTCACGGTCTGATTGGGCTGCTTCTGATGACACCTGCGCTGGCGGCCCCGACCGCCGAACAGCGCGGCAAGGCCTTTGCAAGGGCCAATTGCGCGCGCTGCCACGCGATCGACCGCGCCTCCCGAAGCCCGCTCGAGGGCGCCCCCCCGCTCCGCACCCTGCATCGGCGTTATCCGATCGAGACCCTTGGCGAGGCGCTGGCAGAGGGGATCTACACCGGTCACGCCGACATGCCGGCCTTCGAACTCAGTCCGGACCAGATCCACGACCTTCTGTCCTACCTGAAAACGCTGGAATAGACGGCGTCATACCGCCTGCACGGTCCACCCGATCAGCTCCTTGGCGATGCGGGCAAAGGCCGCGTCGAAGGCGGCGACTGCGGCGGCCGGCTCGACCTTGTCGAGCTTCTCGCTGGTCTCGATCAGGCGCGAGGCAACCACCTTGCCGTTCTTGTCCACGATCCGCGCCGACAGCCCGATCTCGGCCCGTGTCTCGCCCTCCGTCACAATCCGAAAGCGCCGGATGTCGATCAGGAGCTGGTAATCCGCCTGACCGAGGTCGGTCGTACGTAGCGGGGCGTGGGCGATGTCGTAATTCTCGAAGCTGTCGATCAGGCGCGCCTGCACCAATTTCGGAATGCTGTCGGCCCAGAGGAACTCGGCAAAGCCCGGCCTGTCCCCGACGGGCGCGAACAGCATGCGCTGGGTCTGCAGCATGGCGACCGCGCTCGGCTCGGGAATGGCCAGTGACGCGGGAAGCGTCTTGCCGGCCGGCCCGAGGTTCTGCGGCGAGTGCAAGTCGTAGGTGACCTTCTGCGCAGGAGCGCCGCCGCCGGTCATCTTCTCCAGGCCAGCCAGAATGCTATCGATCTTGCCGGTGTTACGCGCGAGCCCGTCGGAGAACGACTTGAAATTCGCGATGGTGTCCTTCAGCGGGCCGGAATTGTCCTGAAGCACCGTGTCGACCCGCCGCAGCGCATCCCGCGCCGCCTGCGTCATGCTCTGACCGGCGCCGGCCTCGGCGATCAGGGTCAGCGGCTCGCCGGATTTGGCGACGATCACGCCGCCCTCCAACGTCACCACCGGCACGCCGGTCAGGCCCTGGAATTCGAGGCCGACCTTGGTGTCGGAACGGACCGGGGTGGCGGTCGCAACCGAGATCGTCGCATTGACGAAACGCGGATTGTCCGGCGCGAGCCCGAGCTGGGTCACCTCACCGACACGGATGCCGTTGAACAGCACGCCGGCGCCGACCAGAAGACCCGGGACCGGCCCCTGGAATTGCACGTGGTAGTTCGTACGCGGTCCGATGCCGCCGGTGTTGTTCAGCCAGTAGACGAAGCCGAACACCGCAAGGATCGCGGCCAGCACGAAACTGCCGATCAGCACGTAGGGAGCGCGGGTTTCCATGTCTCATCTCATCTCGTGTTGCAGCATCTGTGAGCGCTTGCCGTGGAAATAAGCGCGCACCCAGGGATGCTCGGATTGCAGCAATTCCCGCATCGGGCCAATCGCCACGATCTTGCCGTCGGCGAGCGCGGCGACGCGGTCGCAGACCGTGGTCAGACTCGCAAGGTCGTGGGTCACCATGAACACGGTCAGCCCCAGCGTCTTTTGCAGCGTCTTGATCAGCGCGTCGAAATCGCCGGCGGCGATCGGATCGAGGCCGGAGGTCGGCTCGTCCAGGAACAGGATCGGCGGATCGAGTGCGAGCGCGCGGGCCAGCGCCACGCGCTTGGTCATGCCGCCGGACAGCTCCGCCGGATATTTGTCCGCGTCCTGGGCGCGCAAGCCGACCATTTCGAGCTTGGCGATCGCGATCTCGTCCATCAGCTCCTGCGACAGGACCAGATTTTCGCGCAAGGGAAACTGGATGTTCTGGCGGACCGTCAGCGAGGAGAACAGCGCCCCCTGCTGGAACAGGATGCCCCATGTCGTAGCTGCGCCTCGATCGTGACCGCCGGTGGGTTGTCCCATGACTTCGATGGTTCCGCCCCGGCGCGGGATCAGACCGATGATGGTCCGCATCAACACCGACTTGCCGCCGCCGGACGCCCCCACCAGCCCGAGGATCTCGCCTCGGCGGACGTCGAGCGAGAGATGGTCGAGCACGTTCTGACGGCCGAAGCCGACCACGAGGTCACGGACGCGGATCGCGAACTGGTCTTGCGATGCATCCATCGTCACATTCCGATCGAGGCAAAGAAGACCGCGAACAGGCCGTCGAGCACGATCACCAGGAAGATCGACTTCACGACCGAGGTCGTGGTCTGCCGCCCCAGCGACTCCGCGCTGCCCTTGACGCGCAATCCCTCGCTGCAGGCCACGATCCCGATCACCAGCGCCATGAACGGCGCCTTCATGATGCCCACCTCGAAATGGGTGACGGAGATGGCCTCGTGCAGCCGCGCGAGGTAGATCGCCGGCCCCATGTCGCCATAGAACTGCGCGACGAGACCGCCGCCATAGAGCGCGGCAATCGATCCGATGAAGGTGAGAATGGGCAGCGCAATGACCAAAGCCGCAACGCGCGGCAGGATCAGGACGTCGACCGGATCGAGCCCCATGGTCGAGAGCGCGTCGATCTCCTCGCGCATCTTCATCGAGCCGAGCTCGGCGGTGTAGGCGCTTCCCGACCGGCCGGCGACCATGATGGCGACGATCAGCACGCCGAGCTCGCGCAGCACCAGGATGCCGACCATGTCGACAGTATACGATTCCGCGCCGAATCTGCGGAAGTGGAAAAAACCCTGCTGCGCGATGATGGCGCCGATCAGGAAGGTGATCAGCGCGACGATGGGGATCGCCTGCCACCCGATGCGGTAGAGCTGATAGACCAGCGAGGTCAGCCGCAGCGAGCCCGGCCGTCGCAGCACACCAATCACCGCCATGAACAACGCGCCGAGCATCTGGAGGAAGATCGTGATGTCTTCCCGCGCGCCGACCGTGGATTTGCCGAGATCGCCCAGCCTCGCCAGCACCGGGTTGGGTGCAACCGTCGGGGCCTGCGCATTACGGTTGACCTGACGCACCTCGTCCATAAGCCCGCTGAAATGGTCGGCAACGCCGACGAATTTTGCCGACCTGCCTGACGATGCAGCCCTGCGCGACAGCTTCTCCAAGACCCAGGCGCCGAGCGTGTCGAGCGCACTGACGCCCGACATGTCGAGGGTAACGACGCGCGACCGATCGACGTCGGCTCCGACCGTCCGGGACAATGTCTCGAGCGTGACCACATTCGCGGCAGTCCAGGGCCCTTCAGGGCGCAATTTCAGCTCGTCGCCGGACGGCGTTGCGAGCAACAGCGGCTCGTGGTTCACGCTTCCACCTCATCGGGACAATCGGTCCCCATTCAGACGGCTTTTCTAGGCCAGCATATGGCCGCCCGCTTGACCTGTCTCAAGTCCCGGACCACGCCGCCGATTGACGCAAATCAAGCGCGATCGCACCCGCGGGTCCTAGGCTTGCTTCCGTTCAATGGGGATATCGAGTCCATGTTCAACAGTGACAGGATGAGCGAAGAATTGCACGCGCTGAAGGTTGACGTCACACGCCTGCTGAGCACCGCGGGCGAGGAGATGTTCGAAAGCTCGAAAGATCGCGCCGAAGCACTGGCCGACCAGATCAGGGCCGCGCTGACCGAGCTCGGCGAGACCGTGGACGAAGAGCAGGAGCAGCTTCAAGGCCTCGTTGCGGACCGTCCGATCACATCGCTCGCCTCGGCCTTCGCGCTCGGCGTGGTCGTCGGCTTCATGCTGAGGAGACACTAGGTGAATAGCGAGAATGTGGTCAAACACCTGCGCGTGCTCTGGCGCACCGACAGGATCATCGCGGACATCAGGCTGCGCCATCTGCTGATCGGCCTCGGGCTGCGTGCCTTTGCGGCGCTGACCGCGGCGTTCGGGCTTCTGATGCTGGAGTTGTCGGCCTATTTCGCGCTGGTTCAGATCTGGAGTGCAATTGCAGCGGCGGCCATCCTCGGCGCCGTCAATTTTGCCATCGCGGCCGCTCTCTTCGTGATCGCCGGTCGCGCTCCGTCAGGCCGTGACATCGAGCTCGCCAACGAGATTCACGACACCTCCATCGAAGCCCTTCAGCTCGAGGCGCGCGCGCTCCAGGCCCAGATGTCCGGCGCGGTGCATCATCCGCTCAGCACGATCGTGCCGGTGCTGGTCCCGCTGATCGCGGTCATCATCAAGAACTTGCGGACGACGCCCAAGTCCTCCGCCGCGGCAAATTCGGCCGAAGCGCGCTCCTGACGGGCGCGCTTAGAGCTTCAACCTGACGTCGCAGATATCCGGCTCGGCCGGATCCGGCTTGACCTCGAAGCCGAGGTGCCGGCACATTTCGAGCATCACGGCGTTCTCCTTGAGCACGTCGCCCGATATGGCCTTCAATCCTTCCGACTTGGCGTAGTCGATGATCAGCTGCATCAGCGCCCAGCCGAGCCCCCTGCCCTTGAGATCGGACCGCAGCAGGATCGCGTATTCGCCGCTCTCGTAGATCGAATCCGAATGGAGCCGAACCACGCCGACCATTTCGCCGGTCGCCTCGTCGAATGCAATGAAGGCCATCGCGCGCGCATAGTCGAGCTGGGTCAGGCGCGCGATGAACTCGTGGGTAAACTCCTTCATCGGCGCGAAGAACCGCAGGCGAAGGTCGTGTGGCGTGACGTGACGGAGGAATTCGTGGATGGTCGGCTCGTCCTCGGGGCGCATGGGCCGCACGAAGATGCGCCAGTCGTCCTTGAGCTTGAGGCGGCGCTCCCATTGCGATGGATAGGCGCGAACGGCGAAATTAGCCGGGCCGGAACCGACAAACTTCCGTTGCGGCGGCCCAACCGCAACACGGGCGTCGACCGCGGTCACGCCGGTTTCGTCCGCCAGCAGCGGATTGATGTCGAATTCGCGGATCTCGGGAATGTCGGCCGCCATCTGCGCCAGTTTGACCAGCACCATGGCGACCGCGTCCGGCTTCACAGCCGGCACGTCTCGGTAAGCGCGGAGCAGCCGCGACACCCGCGTGCGCTCGATCAGGTCGCGGGCCAGCTGCAGATCGAGCGGCGGCAGCGCGAGCGCCTTGTCGTTGATGATCTCCACCGCCGTCCCGCCCCGGCCGAAGACGACGACCGTGCCGAAGGTCGGATCGTCGGCGAGGCCCAGGATCAGCTCGCGCGCTTTCGCCTTGACGACCATCGCCTGGACGATGACGCCACCGATGCGCGCCTCCGGACGCAGCTTCTTCGCACGCGCGATAATGCCCGTGGCGGCCCCTCGGACTGCTTCAGGCGTGGTCAGGTTGAGAACGACGCCGCCGACGTCGGATTTGTGGACGATGTCCCGCGACATGATCTTCAGCACGACGGTGTCGCCCTGTGCGAAGATGTCGTTCGCATAGGCCACCGCCTGCTCGACATCGGTCGCCGCATAGGTCGGCACCATCGCGATGTCGTAAGCTTCGAGCAGGTGCTTGATCTCGACCGGCTCGAGCCATTGACGGCCGTCCGCGATCGCGGCGGTGACGATCTGCCTCGCGCCCCTCGCGTCCGGAATGAACGTGTCGGGCATCGCGGGAGGAACCTGGCTCAGCTCCTCGACCACTTCGCGGTGCCGGACCAGATGCATGAAGCCGCGCACGGCGTCGTCCTCGGTCGGATAGTTCGGTACACCGGCGCTGGAGAGTGTCTGAATGATGTGCTGGTCGGCTCCAACCCAGGCCGCCAATACGGGCTTCGCCCAGCTGCGGTGCTGCTCGCGATATTTTCTGACGAGCTCCGTCACGGTCGTGGCGATCTCGGCGGCCGAGGCGATCGCCGTTTGCACGTTGAGGACCAGGACTGCGTCGTTGTCACGATCGGCCAGCAGCTCCTCCAGCGCCACCGCGTAGCGCGAGGCGTCGGCATCGCCCACGATGTCAACGGGATTTGCACCGGACCAGGTCGACGGCAGCGCTGCATCGAGCTTCTTTCGCGCCTCAGCCGAGATGGTTGCCGGAATTCCTCCGAGTTCCACCAATCGATCGATCGCAAGGACGCCGATGCCGCCACCGTTGGTCAGGATACCGAGACGCTTTCCCGTCGGCGATTCGACACGGCCGAGTGTCTCGGCACAATCGAACAGCTCACGCAGATCGGAGACCCGCAGGACGCCCGCGCGGCGGAACGCCGCGTCGTAGACAGCGTCGGAACCGGCGAGCGCACCGGTGTGCGTGGCAGCCGCCTTCGCGCCCTGCGCCATGCGGCCGGACTTCACCACGACGACCGGCTTCACGCGCGCGGCGGCGCGCGCCGCCGACATGAACTTGCGCGCGTCCTTGATGGCCTCGATGTAGAGCAGGATCGCGCGGGTCTTCTGATCCATCGCGAAATGGTCGAGCAGGTCGCCAATATCGACGTCGATTTGATCGCCGATCGAGACGATGCCGGAGAAGCCGACGCCGCGCTGCGCGGCCCAATCGACCATGCCGGCAGCGATCGCGCCCGATTGCGAGATCAGCGCGAGACTACCCGCCCCCGGCATATGCGCGGCAAAGCTGGCATTCAGGCTGACGCCGGGCATCATGATGCCGAGGCAGTTCGGCCCGATCAGCCGCATGCCGTATTTTCGGGCGGCAGCGCTTGTAGCCTCGTGCAGCGATCCCGGTCCCTGGCCGAGTCCGGCCGAGACGATCAGCGCGCCCGCAGACCCGCGACGCCCGGCTTGGTCGACGATGCCTGGAATCTCGCCCGCGGGGGCGGTGATGACCACGAGTTCGGGCACAAAGTCCAGCCTGTCCAGGCTCTTCACCGCCGCGACGCCCCCGATCTCGGCATGGCGCAGATTGACGAGGCCAAACTGCCCCTTGAATCCGGCCTTGCGAATATTCTCCAGGACCGCGCGTCCCACGGACGCCGGACGGGCGCTCGCCCCGACGAGCGCGACCGAGCGTGGCGACAGCAGGTTGTTCAAACGATAGATTGACATGAAAGAAAATGCGCCGGGTCAGCGGCGGTTCCGATGGTTGACGATCAGGCCGAGAAAGGTGGCGAGCCTAGTGCGAGATCATAACCCAGCACGGTGGCTGGCCAATGACGGTCTTTGTCACACCGCCCCAGACGATCTCGTTCAGGCGCGAATGATGGTAGGCGCCCATCACCATCGCATCCATGCCATGGGAATTCGCCCAGCTTCCCAGGACCTTGCCGATCGAGCTGCCGCCGCCTTTCGTCGTTTCGAACGAAGCATGGACCCCGTGTTCCCTCAAATGATCGACGAGAGCCGTTCCGGATTGTACGACCGCCTCGGTCTTATCCTCGACCACGGTCACCACCCGGACCGAGGTGGCAGCCCGAAGAATAGGCAACGCGTCGCCGACCGCTCGCGCCGCACGCGCGGAGTGATTCCAGGCGATCATGACGTTCTCGAATTCAGGCCGAAGTTCGTCCGCGAGATGTTCTGGACAGAGCAGAAGCGGCCGGCCGGATTCGAACAAGAAGGCTTCGACAATGCTCTCCGTTCGGCTGTCGTGCGGCTTCACCGGAAGCAGCGTGAGATCGCTGAAACGGGCATGCTCGGCCAGGATCGCCGCGATCTGGTCCGCCGGCACCTTGCCCGCTCGGCTCTGAGCGCGAAGATTGGCGCGCGATGTCGCATTGGTGAATGCGTTCAGGAGCTGCTGCATGTCGCCAGCCTCACGCGAACCGCTGGTCTCCGCGGAATCGCGATCGTAGGGCAGCATCACCCTCGGCCGCTCGAAAACGTCTTCCTCAAGCCCGAGCGCGGTGATCCTGGCGCCGAGATCGGCGGCGACGGCTACGCATTTCTCGATCGCGGCCAGGGCCGGCCCGCGCGGCCGGCCGACAAGCGGCAGAAAGACGTCCTTGATGGGCATCGGAATTCTCCTCGGCCACCACAATAGACCGGCTTTCATCGAGACGCTTGATCCTCGTCAAGCTAATGAAACTCGGTCCGCCACGCGCGTTGACCGACGTCAAGGACTGGCCACACGGCTATTCTATGGATGATCCAGCGGAGCCGTTTGCCCCGGAGAGACTCATGCGTGCGATGGTGTTGCCGGCCCCACGAACGCGGCTCCAGATGGAGGAGCGGCCCGACCCGATGCCTGGCGAGGGTCAGCTGCGCGTGAAGATCAGCGCCTGTGGGGTATGCCGGACCGATCTTCATCTCGTCGACGCCGAGTTGCCTGACATTCGCTATCCGATCGTGCCCGGCCACGAGATCGTCGGTCGGGTCGACCTCGTGGGCCCGTATGTCACAACGCATGCGCCCGGTGATCGCGTCGGCATTCCCTGGCTCGGCTTCACCTGCGGGCATTGTCGCTTCTGCCGCGAGGGCATGGAGAACCTGTGCGACGCACCGTTGTTCACGGGCTACACACGCGACGGCGGCTACGCGACCCACACCATCGCCGACGCACGCTACGCCTTTCCCCTCGGTGAGGAGGGGAGCGACGTGGAGATTGCGCCTCTGCTGTGCGCAGGGCTGATCGGCTGGCGCTCGCTGGTGCTGGCCGGCCCTGCCGAGCGGCTCGGCCTCTATGGTTTTGGCGCGGCGGGCCACATCATTGCGCAGGTCGCGCGTTGGCAGGGACGATCCGTCCATGCATTCACGCGACGCGGCGATGCCGCTGCCCAAGACCTTGCCCGTCGTCTCGGCGCGGTCTGGGCGGGGTCCTCCGATGAGATGCCCGAGGAGCCGCTCGACGCCGCGATCATCTACGCACCTTCAGGCGAGCTTGTCCCGGCCGCGCTGCGCGCTGTCCGCAAAGGCGGTCGTGTCGTCTGCGCCGGCATCCACATGAGCGACATTCCGAGCTTTCCGTATGATCTGCTCTGGCAGGAACGGCAGTTGGTCTCGGTCGCCAATCTGACCCGGCAGGATGGCCTCGATTTTCTCAAAGTCGCTCCGCAAGCCGGCGTGCGCACCGAAACGACGGCCTTTCCGCTCGATCAGGCCAACGAAGTTCTGACCATGCTGCGAGCCGGCCAGATTCTCGGCGCGGCTGTGCTGACGCCCTGATGGTGGTTTCGGATGCCCGTTTCCATGACAGATGAATTGGCGGCCCAGGAGCGGATCTTCCGGACGCTGACCGGCCATCCCGGCGTAACGCGAATCGACACGCATGGAGCCTCGGTGTTCCTCGACGGGAAGCGCGCGTTGAAGATCAAGCGCGCCGTCCGGTTTCCCTTCCTCGACTATTCGACGCTCGAGAAGCGCAAGGCGGCGTGCGAGGAGGAGATCCGGATCAACCGGCCGCTGGCCCCGCAGATCTATCATCGCGTCGTGGCGATCACGGAAGAGCCGGATGGATCGGTGCAGGTCGGCGGCCCCGGCCGGCCGATCGAGTACGCGGTGGACATGTCGCGCTTCGACGAAAGCAGGACGCTGGATCATCTGGCAAAGGCCAGCCCGCTGGATCCGGCGCTCGCCTCGGCTACCGCCGACGCGATCGTGGCTTCGCACGTGGCGGCGACCGGCGCCGACGGCAGAGCATGGGTGTCATCCATCCCCGGCCTGATTGACGGCAACGGTCACGGCCTGCGGGCTGGCGGACGTTTCAATCCGGAAGACATCGAAAAGCTCGGCCGTGCCTCGCACGAGGCATTTCGACGTATTCGTCCCCTGCTTTCAGGGCGCGGCCGTCAGGGCTTCGTGCGCCGCTGCCATGGTGATCTGCATCTTGCAAACATCGTTCTGATCGATGGCCGGCCCGTGCTGTTCGACGCCATCGAGTTCGATGCGCAGATAGCAACCGTCGACGTGCTCTATGATCTCGCATTCACGCTGATGGACCTGTTGCACCACGATCAGCCACGCGCGGCCAACGTCGTCCTGAACCGCTATCTCGCCGCGACGCCCGCCGATAATCTCGACGCGCTCTCCGCCCTGCCGCTGTTCATGTCCATCCGGGCGGCGATCCGCGCCCAGGTGGCCCTGGCGCGGCTGAGGCCGCCGCATTCCGATGATCTCGACATTCTGGACCAGGCACAGCGTTATTTTGATCTCGCCAGGATGCTGATCCATCCTGCCGCTCCGCGTCTGATTGCGGTCGGCGGATTGTCAGGCACGGGCAAGACCGTTCTGGCGCAAGCGCTCGCGCCCGGCATCGCACCGCCACCCGGAGCCGTCGTGCTGCGCAGCGACCTCGTCCGCAAGCAGATGTTCGGGGTCGAGGACACCCACCGCCTGCCACCGTCCGCCTACACACCGGAGCATGCGGCCCGCGTCTACGACACGCTGGCTCAGCATGCCCGGCGGGTGCTGGCGCAAGGCCATTCGGCAATCATCGACGGCGTATTCGCCCGCGAGGACGAACGGGACGCGATCGCCGCACTGGCGCGCGAGGGCAACGTGCCGCTGAACGGCCTGTTTCTGGTTGCGGACCTCGCGACCCGGCAGACACGGATCGGAAGCCGCCGGGAAGACGCATCGGACGCCACGCAAGAGGTTGCCGCGCTGCAAGAGCACTATAATATCGGCCATGTCGGTTGGGCGACCATCGATGCATCCGGGACACAAGAGCAGACGCTCCAGAACTGCCGGAGCGCGATCGCTGAAGGCAAACAGGGCAATCTGATTGGCGCGGGCAAAGATGGCGCGACCTAGCACGACCTCGACGGCCGCTCGCGCCACGCCGGCAGCGCGGCGCAATGCCCTGCCCGGTCGCCTCAGCCCCGGCATGGCCTGCGATACGGCGTTCCGGATCATCGCGCGCCGCCACCTCGCCGCCATCATCGCCCAGCATGACGGCACCAGCCGTGGCGATCCCGACGCGCTGCATCAGATCCGGATCGCGCTGACGCATCTGCGCACCGCTATCCGCTTCTTCTCGCCGATGGTCGACGACGCCCTGCGGCCGAATGTCTGGGCCGAGCTGAAATGGCTGAACGGTCAGCTCGGCATGGTGCGAGACCTCGATGTGGCGATCGAGCGGGTCGTCGCTGAGAGTGGCAACGAACTCGCCGTGATCGCCGAGCTTCATCATTGGGACGAAAGGCGCGTCGAGAGCCACCGCCAGCTGGCGCGCGCGCTGCAATCCGCGCGGTACCGCCGCCTCGTCGAGCAGACCTCGACCTGGATCGAGAGCGGCCCCTGGTCGACCCGGCGCAGCAAGGAAGCCATCCGATTGCGCCGTTGCACGCTCGCTGACCATGCGACCGAGCGACTGACCGAATGGGAAACGACGCTGCTCAAGAAAGCGCGAAAGCTCCGCAAGCTCGACGTCGAGAAACGCCACAAACTACGCCTTCTCAACAAGCGGATGACCTATTCGATCGAGTCGCTCCAGGATCTGTTCGCTGATGGGACGGCGGCGAGGCAGAAGTCGATCCTCAAGCAATTGCGCAAGGCGCAACGCTCGCTCGGACAATTGAACGACGATGCGCGGGGACAAGCGCTGGCGGCGTCGTTGAACGGGGCCGGCCTCGATGCGAGCAATCGCTTCCTCAATCGCAAGCGGGAAAAGAAGCTGTTGCGAACGGCCGCGGAGGCCTATCGGAAGCTGGACAAGGCCAAGGCCTTCCGCTCCTCGGAGCTCGCGCCGAGCTCTGAGCCGGAGGTCTAGGTGTGAACGTAGTCTCCCGGCGCATCCGGGAGGCCGAGGGCGTCTCCAAGCCCGATCTGAGGCGGATTGCAGGGTGCGCCGGAGCGCGCCGCCAGCCATTTGGCCCATTCCGGCCACCACGATCCTTCAACGTGTGGGGCCAGCTCCAGCCATTCATCCGCACCAACATAGGGCGCATCAGCAGGTTTGGTCAGCACCTGATAGCTATGGCCGGGCTCCTCAAGAGGCGCAACCACACCGGCGTTGTGACCGCCGCTGGTCAACAGGAACGTCACGTCGGCATCCACCTGATAGTGGATCTTGTAGACGGATCGCCATGGCGCCACGTGATCGGCGAGCGTGCCGACCACGAACATCGGCGCGTGAATATCGGAGAGCGAAATGCTCCTGCCTCCGACGAGATAGCGCCCTCCCGCCAGATCGTTGTCGAGGAACAGCTTGCGCAGATACTCCGAGTGCATGCGATAAGGCAGCCGCGTGGCGTCCGCGTTCCAGGCCATCAAGTCGCTCGGCGGTGCGCTCTCGCCCATGAGATAGTCATGTGACAGACGCGACCAGATCAATTCGTTGGAACGCAGCAGCTGGAAGGCGCCAGCCATCTGCGTCGTATCGAGATAGCCGCGCTGCCACATCATGTCTTCGAGAAAGGCCACCTGGCTCTCGTTGATGAAGAGCGTTAGCTCTCCGGCCTCGGTGAAGTCGGTCTGGGCGGCAAGGAGCGTGACCGTGCCGAAACGGTTGTCACCGTCGCGCTCCATCGCGGCGGCGGCGATCGACAGCAATGTACCCCCCAGACAATAGCCGAGCGCATGGGTCTTCCGACCCGGCATGATCAGGCCGATCATGTCCAGCGCCGCCATGACCCCCAGCTTGCGATAGTCGTCGAAGGCAAGATCCCGATCCCTCGCATCCGGGTTGCGCCAGGAGATCGCGAATACGGTGAAACCTTGGTCGGTCAGATATTTGACCAGTGAGTTCTGCGGCGAGAGATCGAGGATGTAGTATTTCATGATCCAGGCCGGCACGATCAGGATCGGCTCGGGCCGCACCTGCGCGGTGGTCGGATGGTATTGAATCAGCTCGATCAGCTCGTTGCGGTAGACGACCTTGCCGGGTGAAACCGCCACGGTGTCGCCGACCGCGAACTGCCCGTCGTCCGCCAATTTCGAGTTGGAGAGAAAACGCATCAGATCGCTGTACCAGTTCTGCCAGCCGAAGACGAAATTTTCCCCGCCGCTCTGGAACGCCTTCTCCAGCACCTTCGGATTGGTCGCCGCGAAATTCGACGGCGCCAGCATGTCCAGCATCTGCCGCATCGAGAACTCGACGATGGCTTCGTTGGCGTGCGACACGCCGCGCACGCCCGTCGCGGCATCGCGCCACCAGCGCTCTCCGAGCAGAAACGCCTGCGCCAGCAGGTTGAACGGCGCGGCCTCCCATTGCGGTCCACTGAAGCGGCGATCCCGTCCCTGCGGCCGAACCACGGACCACGGCTTCTGCTCCGGTGATATCGCGTGCGCGACGGCTTCGGCCAACCGGCCAGTGTCGCGGAGGATATTGCGGGAAATTTCCATCTGGCGTTGCGGCGCCGCAGCGAGATGCGAACCCCAGTCGAGCCAGGCGAGCGACAGGGCCAGCGGCGAAAGGCCGCCCGTGAACCGCGCCAGCATCGCGTGAAACGCGCGGTCGAGCGGATATGGCTCCGATGCAGGCAAAGGGTCGGCGGCAGCTGGCATTTCTGCGGGCTTTTCGGCGCGTACCGTCGAAGCTTCGGAACCCGCGGGGGGTCGACGGGAAGAGCCTGCACTGCCGGCTCTTCGGCCCGCGGAAATATCTGCACGACGCTCATGGCTCAATGATCCCAAGGGCTGCTTCTAAGTCGGCGGAACGATAGGGCGAGCTTTCGCAGAAGCGTTGAGCTGCATCAAACCTAAGGCCCGGATCACAATTGCTTCATCGGTGCGGACGGGCTCCTCCCATTGACCTGGGTCAAGCCGTACCCCGCCGCTCGGGCTAGTTTTCGCGCATCAAAATTCGACAAAGCCAGCGGAGTTATCCATGCGCGCCCACCAGATCATGACCCGGTCGGTCATCTCGGTCGCCCCCGACACCAGCATCGTCGAGGCGGCAAACATCATGCTGAAGCGGCATGTCAGCGGCCTCACAGTGGTCGATGACACCGGCAAGCTTGTCGGTGTCGTCTCTGAAGGAGATTTCATCCGCCGCAGCGAGATCGGCACCGGGCGCAAGCGCGGACGCTGGCTGCGGTTCATCCTGGGTCCGGGCAAATCCGCCAGCGATTTCGTCCACGAGCACGGCCGCAAGGTTTCGGAGGTGATGACCGACACGCCCGTCACCATCACGGAGGATACGGCGCTCGCCGAGATCGTCGATCTCATGGAACGCAACAACGTGAAGCGGCTGCCGGTCGTGCGCGGAGACAAGGTCGTCGGGATCGTATCGCGCGCCAATCTGCTGCAGGCGGTGGCGGGACTCGCCCGCGAAGTGCCGGATCCGACGGCGGATGACGACCACATTCGCAGCCGCATCATCGAAACCATGGAGAAGAACGACTGGTGCCCGTTCGGCCTGAACGTCATCGTCCGTGACGGTATCGTTCACCTCAGCGGTGTCATCACCGAAGAGCGCACACGGCAGGCCGCGATGGTCGCCGCGGAGAACGTCGACGGCGTGAAGAAGGTGCACGACCATCTGTGCTGGGTCGACACCATGTCGGGCATCTATCTGAACTCGCCCGAGGACGACGAGCTCGCCAAGGCGAGCTGACAGGCGAGCTGACGAGGCGAGCTGAGCCAGACGCTTCAGCGCGGAATGACGGCGGTGGCCTCGATCTCGACGCGTGCCGCCTTCTCCACGAGGCGCACCACCTGCACCAGCGCCATCGCGGGGTAATGCGCGCCGAAGATGGCACGGTAGATCTTGCCGAGCTCCTTCAGGTTGGACAGGTACTCGTCCATATCGACCACGTACCAGGTTAGCCGCACGAGATGCTCGGGCCGCGCGCCGGCTTCGGCCAGGATCGCCGCAATGTTGCTCAAGGTCTGGTGCACCTGGGCGGCGAAGCCGTCGGCGAGACGCTCCTCGGCATCCCAGCCGATCACCCCGCCGGTGACGACGATGCGCCCCTCGGCGGCCATGCCATTGGCGTAGCCCTTCGGCATCGGCCAGCCCGACGGCTGGAGCACCTGCACGCGCGAACGGGTGTCATCCTCGGCTGCTGTCAGCACCGCGAGCTGCGGGCCTTTCGGCGTCGTCACGGACAATTCTTCATCCTTCTCTCATTCCGCCGCAACGCCTGAGGACGTCACAGCCGCCTGCGCCAGTTGCCGCAGGGCAAAGCGCTTCAATTTTCCGGTCTCGGTCTTCGGCAGTTGCGTCACGAACTCGATGGCGCGCGGATATTTGTACGGCGCGATCTCGCGTTTGACATGCTCCTGCAGCTCGGCCACAAGCTGCGCGTCCGCTGTCACGCCGGACGCCGCGACGACATAAGCCTTCACGATCATGCCGCGCGCCTCGTCCGGAGCGCCGACCACACCGCACTCGGCAACCGCCGGATGCGTGAGCAGGGCCGCCTCGACGTCGGTGCCTGCGATATTGTAGCCGGCCGACACGATCATGTCGTCGGAGCGCGACTGGTACCAGAAATAACCGTCGCTATCCATCAGATAGGTGTCGCCGGTGATGTTCCAGCCGTTCTGGACGTATTTGCGCTGCCGCTCGTCGGCGAGATAGCGGCAACCGGTCGGCCCGCGCACCGCAAGCTTCCCCATCGTGCCCGGCGGCACGTCATGGCCGTCGTCGTCGACGATCTTGGCCTCATAGCCCGGCACGGGCTTGCCCGTCGCCCCCGGACGAATTTCGTCCTCGGTCGCGCTGATGAAGATGTGCAGCAGCTCGGTCGAGCCGATGCCGTCCATCAACTTGATGCCGGTGGCCTTGAGCCAGGCGTCGAAGGTCGGCTTGGGCAGGGTCTCGCCGGCAGAGACGCATTTGCGTAGCGAGGAAATATCGCGGCCGGCAAGCTTACCGATCATGGCGCGGTACGCGGTCGGGGCGGTGAAACAGATCGTGATCTTGTACTGCTCGATCGCCGTCAGGATGTCGTCGGGCGTCGTCTTCTCCAGCACCACGAAAGAGGCGCCGATGTGCATCGGAAACAACACGCCGCCGAAGCCGAACGTGAACGCCAGCGGCGCCGAGCCGACGAAGCGATCCTTCTGTTCGGCCCGCAAGATGTTGCGCGCATAGCCGTCGCAGACCGCAAGCATGTCGCGATGGAAATGCATGGTGCCCTTGGGATCGCCTGTCGTGCCCGACGTGAAGGCGATCAGGCAGACGTCGTCGGAGGCGGTATCGAAGGCTTTGAATTCCGCGCTCGCGTCGGCAATGAGCGCTTCGAGCGAGTCCGGCGCGCCATTGCCCCAATAAACGATACGTCTGAGAGCCGGCGCCGCAGCTTTCGCCTTCTCCATTTCCTCGGCGAGCTTTCCGTCACACAGCGCGAGGGTGATCTCCGCCTTCTGGATCGGGTAGGACAGCTCCTTGGCACGGAGCAGCGGCATCGTCGCCACCACGATGCCGCCGGCCTTGACCACCGCGAGATAGGTTGCAACCATCATCGGATTGTTGGCGGAGCGCAGCAGCACGCGGCCACCGGGAACAAGACCGAGCTTGCCAACCAGCACATTGGCGATGCGGTTCACAAGGGCTTGCAGCTCGCGATAGGTGTAGCTGACGGCGGGGCTGATGACGCAGGGCGCGTCGCCATGGCCCTGCTCGACCCAGCGGTCGAGAAAGTAGCTGACGCAATTCAATCGTGGCGGATAGTTCAGCTCCGGCCGCGTGAAGATGAACTCGGGCCAGAGCTCGCGCGGCGGCAGATGCCGCTGCGCAAACGTATCGACATGGGCCGTCGCGGCGTTGCCGTCATGCGAGCCCGTGACTTGAACCTTGGCGGCGTTGGCCATCGCACGCTCCTTTCAGCATGGATTGCACCCGGCAGCACGATCTGGAAAACATTTTAGGCTTAAAACAATTTGGCGCAATAGCGGATTTTGAGCATCCCGTGCTTTTTCCTGCGGCAAAAGGGATTGAGCGGCCCTGCCGGCCCCGCGCCTACGGCCGGCGGCGCGCGGCCGATTTCTGCGCCGACGCCTTGGTCTTGGCGAGCAGCCGCATCAATTCGCGCACGTCCTTTGGCGAAAGGTCGGCGAACAGATCGGCGATCCAGGTCTCGTGCTCCGCAGCCATCCGGCGGAACTCGCCTCGACCGAGTTTTGTGAGGCGGATCACCTGGACACGACGGTCCGTCTCCGACGTCCGGCGGTCGAGATGACCGGATTCAACGAGACGCTCGACGAGACCTGTGACGTTGCCGTTCGACACCATCATGCGCTTGGAGACATCGGAGAGCGTCATGCCATCAGGCGCCTTGTCGAGCTGCGCCATCAGATCGAAGCGGGGCAGAGTGACGTCGAACCGCTGCCGCAGCCGACCGCGGACCTCGCCCTCGATCAGCGTCGTGCAGGTCAGAAGGCGCAACCACAGCCGCAGCTCGTCGGCATGGTCCTCCGGCGTCTCGACGGCCTTGGTCTCGGAATCGAGCATCTCGCTGCAGTCACTCTCGGCGGGCATTGGCGCCGGCACGGATTCCCCCAACATTTTGAGCTTCAAATAAATCGAAGCCGGCTGCAAGTCCAAAGCTGCAACAATCGACCGCACGTCAACTTCTTTAGGCTTCAAATAATTGGCGCGGCGTTTGCATGCGCCGCCGTCCGAAGGATGGCGACACCTTGAGCGCTGCTTGCCGCGGCAGCCATCATCGGCATAAGCTTGGATTGAAGTACGCGGCTTGCAGCGCAAGCCCTGATGTCACGGGGGGACAGATCTTGAAGACGCAATTGACCTTGGCCGCAGCCTTGCTGGTCGGCACCGCCCTCAATCCAGCCGTGGCGCAGGAGAAGATCAAGCTCGGTGTGGTGGTGACCCTCTCGGGACCCGCAGCAGCACTGGGTCAGCAAGTCCGCGACGGCTTTGCACTGGCGGTGAAGGATCTCGGCGGCAAGATGGGCGGCCGTGATGTCGAGGTGATCGTTGCGGATGACGAGCTGAAGCCGGACGCGGCGGTGACCAAGGTCAAGGGGCTTCTGGAGCGCGACAAGGTCGACTTCGTGATCGGCCCGATCTTCTCCAACATCCTGCAGGCGATTCACCGGCCCGTCACGGAATCGAAGACCTTCCTGATCAGCCCCAATGCCGGTCCGTCGACTTTTGCCGGCAAGGACTGCAACCCGTTCTTCTATGTGACGTCGTATCAGAACGACCAGGTTCACGAGATCCTCGGTAAGGTCGCGCAGGATCGCGGCTACAAGCGCATGTACCTGATGGTGCCGAACTATCAGGCCGGCAAGGATTCGGTGGCAGGCTTCAAGCTCGACTACAAGGGCGAGATCGTCGAGGAGTCCTACATGCCGCTGAACACGCTGGATTTCCAGCCGGAGCTGTCCAAGATCTCCTCGCAGAAGCCCGATGCGCTGTTCACGTTCATGCCGGGCGGCCTCGGCGTCAATCTCGTCAAGCAGTACCGGCAGGCCGGCCTTGCCGACAGCATTCCGGTGCTCTCGGCCTTCACGGTGGATGAATCGACCCTGCCGGCGCAACAGGATGCGGCCGTCGGGATGTTCGGCGGCGCGAACTGGGCGCCCAACCTCGACAATCCCCAGAACAAGAAGTTCGTGGCATCCTACGAGGCTACCTATAACGTCGTGCCCGGTACCTACGCCTTCCAAGCCTACGACGCCGCGATGCTGATCGACAGTGCGGTCAAGGCCGTGAAGGGCGACCTGTCGAACAAGGAGGCGGTCCAGGCCGCGCTGAAGAAAGCCGATTTCACCTCACTGCGCGGCGCCTTCAAGTTCAACACCAACGGCTATCCCATTCAGGATTTTTATCTGACCAAGGTCGCCAAGCGTCCGGATGGCAAGTTCCAGACCGAGATCGTGCAGAAGGTCTTCGAGAATTACGGCGACCGTTATGCCAAGGACTGCAAGGCGGCGAACTAGAACCAAGTATTGCGTTAGGGGAGGACTGCAATGAAGAGCGAAATTACCGGCATCACACGGGCCAATGAAGGAATCCAGGGCATCTCCTGGAACATCCTCGGCCAGACCTATGTGCCGAAGAGCTACGCCGAGAACAGCTTCTCCTGGCATGCGACGCTGCCGCCGGGCACGTTCGTCCCGCCCCACATCCATCCCGACCAGGATGAGTATCTCTACATGCTCGAGGGCAAGCTCGATTTCGTGCTTGGCAATTCCGAGGCGCAGGCCACGGCCGGCGATCTGATCCGCCTCGGCATGGGCGTGCCGCATGGCATCTTCAACAAGTCGGAGCAGACTGCAAAAGTGCTGTTCTGGGTTTCGCCAAGCCGCAAGCTGTTCGACCTGTTCTGGGGCCTTCACAACATGAAGGAGCAGAAGCCGGAAGATGTGGTGGCGATGGCGGCCGAGTTCAACATCCACTTCCTGCCGCCGCCGCCCGGCGGCTAGCGGCGCGCCTCAGGCGCGCACGGCCGCGAGCCCCGGCACCGCGGCGAAGCCGGCCTTGGTGGCATAGCCGCGCACGATGGCCTCGCGCTGGGAATAGCTGAGGACATTGTCGACATTGTCGAATCCATCAGGGGCGAGCTGCTCGACGGCGTCGATGACGCCCTCGGGGCCGCCGCGCCGGTTGGAGCGGACGATATCGGCCGTCATTGGCAGACGCTTCTTCTCGTACTCAAGCAGCGCCTGGCGCGGATGCTCGGCACGCACCAGCGCATCCGCAAGGCAGCGCGCATCGAGGATCGCCTGCGAGGCGCCATTGGAGCCGACCGGATACATGGGGTGCGCTGCATCGCCCAGCAGCGTGACGCGTCCTGATGACCAATATGGCAAGGGATCGCGGTCGCAGGTCGGATATTCGTAGAATTCGGGTGTCGCCGCGATCAGGCTCTTCACGTCGATATAGGGCACCGAGAAGCGTGCCACATGGGGCATCAGCTCCTCGCGCCGCCCCGGCCGCGACCAGTCTTCCTTGCGCGGCGGCGGCACATTGCCCTCGCCCACCTTCACCAGCACCGCCCAATTGGTCAGACGGCTCGCCGGGCTCGATCCCTCCGCGATCGGATAGATCACCACCTTGGCATTGAGGCCGCCGGCCACGATCATCGATTTTCCGGTGAGGAATAGCGGCCAGTCGCGAGCGCCGCGCCACAGCATCAGGCCGTTCCAGCACGGCGGGCCTTCGTTCGGGAATAACGTCTCGCGGACGCGGGAATGGATGCCGTCGGCGCCGATCAGAATGTCGCCGCGCGCGGTGTGAATGTGCGCGCCGGCGCGATCGAAGAAATAAGCGATGACGCCGCCCTCATCCTGGGTGAAGGCTCCGAGCCGGCAGCCGGTGTGGATGGCATCTTGCCCGAGCCGCTCCTCGACGGCGCGATGGATGACGCCCTGGAGGCGGCCACGATGGATTGAGAATTGCGGCACGTCGTGGCCGGCGTCGATGCCGCGGGCTTCGCGCCAGACCTCCTGGCCGTGGCGGTTGAGATAATAGAGCTGGTCGGTGCGGATCGCGACGTCGTCGAGCTTCTGAAGCAGGCCGAGGCCGGCGAGCTCGCGCATGGCGTGCGGCAGCGTGTTGATGCCGACCCCAAGCTCGCGAATGGTGTCGGCCTGCTCGAAGATCTCACAGTCGAGGCCGCGCGAACGCAGCATCAGCGCCGTAGTGAGACCACCGATACCGCCACCGACGATAATCGCCTTCATCGCCCTTACTCCACTCGAAACACAGGCAATGGGTTAACGTCGCACGGGCGGTCACTCCGCCGCAAGCGGCTTTGTCGCCTCCGCCTTGAGCTCGGCCCGGGTCTTGGGCTTAGCCTTAATTCGCAGCTCCTCGAGGTCCTGCCGGTCGCGGACGCTGTTGCGGAAAATTTGCTCTTTTCCTGGCAGATATTGCGGGGGACAAAATGCCGCGTCCGCCCCGTACCACGCCGCCGCCTTCATGGTGAAGAACGGATCGACCAGATGCGGCCGGCCAAGGGCGACGAGGTCTGCCCGGCCCGCTGCCAGGATGGTGTTAGCCTGGTCCGCCGTTGTGATGTTGCCGACACACATCGTGGCCACCCGCGCCTCGTTGCGGACCTGATCGGAGAACGGCGTCTGGAACATGCGGCCGTACACCGGCTGCGCATCGCGGACGGTCTGCCCGGTCGAGACGTCGACGAGATCGACGCCTGCCTCGGCGAAAGCGCGGGCGATCGCCACCGCGTCGTCACCAGTGATGCCCCCGTCGACCCAATCGGTCGCGGAGATGCGCACTGACATCGGCTTGTGCGATGGCCAGGCCGCGCGGAGCGCCTCGAAGATCTCGAGCGGGAAACGCAGACGGTTCTCGAGCGCGCCGCCGTACTCGTCCGTGCGGGTGTTGGTCAGCGGCGAGATGAAGCTTGCGAGCAGATAACCGTGGGCGCAATGCAGCTCGAGCATGTCGAAACCGCAGCGCTCGCCGCGCTCGGCCGCCGCGACGAAAGACTCCCTCACCGCCTTCATGCCGGCGCGATCGAGCTCGCGCGGCACCTGACTGTCGGGAAAATAGGGCAGCGGCGATGCCGAAAATACGTCCCAGCCGCCCTCGTCCAGAGGACGGTCCATCCCGTCCCACATCAGCTTGGTCGCGCCCTTCCGCCCGGCGTGCCCGAGTTGCAGGCAGATCTTTGCAGCCGAATTGCCGTGGACGAAGTCCACGATGCGCCGCCAGGCGGCCTCCTGCTCGTCGTTCCACAATCCGGCGCAGCCGGGCGTGATGCGTGCATCGCGGCTGACGCAGGTCATCTCGGTGAAGATGAGGCCGGCCCCTCCGATCGCGCGCGAACCGTAGTGCACGAGATGGAAATCGGTCAGCACGCCTTCCTTTGCCGAGTACATGCACATCGGCGACATCACGGCGCGATTGGCGATCTCCATCTCGCGCAGCCGGAACGGCTGGAACAGCGGCACCGCCGGCTTTTCCGTATCGACGTCAAAGCCGCTGCCGCGAACCTGTTTGGCAAATGACTTCTCGACCTCAGCCACGAAATCGGGCGCGCGGAGCTTGAGATTGTCATAGGTGATCGCCTTCGAGCGCGTCATCACGCCGAAAGCGAACTGCACCGGGTCGAAATCCCAGAAGCGATCGACATGCTCGAACCAGACCAGCGAGACGTCGGCGGCATGCTGCGTCTTCTCGACCTCCTCGCGTCGGCCGTGCTCGTAAACATCAAGCGCAGCCTTGATATCGGGTGCCTTTTCCATCGCCTCGGCCAAGGCGATGGCGTCTTCCATCGCGAGCTTGGTGCCGGAGCCGATCGAGAAATGCGCGCTCGCCTTGGCATCGCCCAGCAGTACCATGTTGTCCTTGACCCAGCGTTTGCTGCGGATCATCGGAAAATTGCGCCACATCGAGCGATTGGTGAGCAGCTTGTGCCCATCGAGGAACCAACCAAAGATCTCGGCCATCCGCGCGGCGGACTGCGTCTCGTCCAACGCTGTCAGGCCAGCGCGCTCGAACGTTTCAGGATCGGTCTCGAAGATCCAGGTCGAGTGTCCGGCCTCATATTGATAAGCGTGGGCGATGAACGGCCCCCACTCGGTCTCCTGGAAGATGAAGGTGAAGGCATCAAGCGGTTTGGTCGACCCCATCCAGGCGAACTTGTTGGAGCGGATGTCGAGCTCCGGCTGAAAATGATCGACGTATTTCTCGCGAAACCGACTGTTGATGCCGTCGGCGATCAGGACGAGATCGGCATCGGCAAAGCGGGCTTCGTCGTCGATGTCCACTTCGAAGTGCAGGATGACGCCGAGCTCGCGCGCCCGCTCCTGCAGGATCAAAAGCAGCTTGCGCCGGGAGCAGCCACAAAAGCCGTTGCCGCCGACCCGGTGCACCGTGCCGCGAAAATGTACGGCGATATCGTCCCAGTAAGCAAATTCCTGCGTAATGCGGCGATAGCTCGGCAGATCATGTTTTTCGAAATTGTCCAGCGTGGCGTCGGAAAACACCACGCCGAAGCCGAAGGTGTCGTCGGCCCGATTGCGCTCGTACACCGCGATCTCGGCGCCCGGGCGCTGCTTCTTGAGCAGGATCGCAGCATAGAGACCCGCAGGTCCGCCACCGATGATCGCGACTTTCATGGGAGCCTCGCCAATTCACCCGGCCACGAAAACTATTTTAAGCCTAAAATAATTTCGCGCAAGTCCCCGCTGCCGGCTTGGTCACAAGCTGAACAACGGCCTAGTCGCCGCGGAAGACCGGCTTGACCTTGTTGGCGAACGCCTCGAAAGCGCGCTCGAAATCGGCCGTGGTCATGCACAGCGCCTGGGCAACAGCTTCCGCCTCGATCGCCTCTTCCACCGACATTGCCCATTCCATTGCCAGCATCCGCTTGGTCATGGTGTTGGCAAAGGTCGGCCCTTCCGCGATCTGCTTGGCCAGGACCTGCGCCTGAGGCAGCACCTGCTCGTCAGTGACGATGCGGCTAAAGAAGCCCCAGCGCTCGCCCTCCTCCGCAGTCATGAACCGGCCGGTATAGAGCAGCTCGGAGGCGCGGGACTGCCCGATGATCCGCGGCAGGATTGCGCAGGCCCCCATGTCGCAGCCGGCAAGGCCCACCTTGTTGAACAGGAACGCCACCTTGGCCCCGCTCGCCGCGAGGCGCATGTCCGAGGCCATGGCGACGATCGCCCCCGCCCCGGCGCAGATGCCCTCGACGGCGGCCACGATCGGCTGCGGGCAGGCCCGCATCGCCTTGACCAGATCGCCGGTCATCCGCGTGAAGGCAGTCAGCCCCTTGGTGTCCATCTTCACCAGCGGGCCGATGATCTCGAACACATCGCCACCGGACGAGAAATTGCCGCCGGCACCGGTGACGACGATGGACTTGACTGCGTCGTCGAACGCGCAGGCGCGGAAGAAATCGGTGAGTTCCCGATAGCTTTCGAACGTCAGCGGATTCTTTCGTTCGGGCCGATTGAGCGTGACCATCGCAACGCCGTCGACCACAGCCAAAAGGAAGTGCTGGGGCGAGTAATCAGCGAGCGGCAAGGTGACGGGATTGGCTGGTCTGCTCATGCGATCTCCTTAGGTGTTTGTTCCGCGCCGCTAGATTTCGCCGCCTGCGACTGAGATCGCCTGTCCGGTGATCGCACTCGCGCCCTGCCCGCATAGCCAAAGCACCGCGTCCGCGACCTCTTGAGGCGCGATCAGCCGTCCCTGCGGATTGTGCTTGGCAAGCTCGGCGATCGCCTGCTCGCGGCTTCGTCCCGTCTTCTTCATGATGTTGTCGATGCTGCCGGCCACTAGGTCAGTATCGGTGAACCCCGGGCAAACCGCATTCACGGTCACATTGCCGCCGGCCAGCTCGAGGGCAAGTGAACGAACGAGACCGACCGCGGCATGCTTCGCCGCAGCATATGCGCTGACATAGGCATAGCCCTTGAGCCCCGCCGTCGACGCAATCACGACGATGCGGCCATAGGGGCGATCCTTCATGCCCGGCAGCACGCCGTGGATGGCATGGACTACGCCCATGAAATTGATGTCCATCATGCGCGCGAACAGGGCACTGTCCGATTTCGCGAATGGCGCAGATTCGGCGCTGCCCGCATTCGCGATCAGGATATCGATCGGCTTGCGCGCGTGGGCCTCGCCAATGGCAGCTTTCAGAGCGATCTCGTTCGCGACGTCGGCGACAACCGCAAAATGCGCAGCGCCCGCCTTGACTGCCTCGTCGAGGACCGCGGCATTCCGGCCGACGATCGTCACGGTGGCGCCGGCGCCGACGAGAGCCGCCGCGATGGCGCGGCCGATCCCGCGACCGCCACCGGTCACCAGCGCGTGCGGCGAATGCGGCAATCCGGACATGCGCTAGCTCCCTCAGATCTGCGGAACGTGCCTCCGATATATTTTAACCTTCAAGCTTTTGCAATGAAAGCGGCGATCGCCGTCCGCGGATATCGCACCATGAGCGACCGGCCCGAAAATTGCTTTAAGTATAAAATTATCGCTTTCCATCCCTCACAGGCCTGTTAGCATCGAAGGGCCAAGCAAAAGGATGTCGCGTGTCGCAGCCTGCGCCAATGATAACAAAGGACGGTCGCTTCGCCTACGAAGCCGCGGGCGATCCCGGCGCGATACCTCTGATCTTCCTGCATGGCATCGGCGGTGCGGCACGCGCTTGGCGACGGCAACTTGCCACATTCGGCGAACGCTTCCACGCAATCGCGTGGGACATGCCGGGCTATGGCGGCTCGGCGCCGCTCGCCAGCGTCAGCATCACTGCCCTGGCGGAGGCACTCCAGCAATTCATCGAGCAACTCGGTGCAACCAGACCCATTCTCGTCGGTCACTCGATCGGCGGCATGATCGTCCAGAAATGGTTGGTACAGTTCCCGAAGCTGGCCCGCGCAATCGTGCTGGCGCAGACTAGCCCAGCCTTCGGCAAGGCCGATGGCGACTGGCAGAAATCGTTCATTGCGGCGCGGCTCGGCCCGCTCGATCGCGGCGAGACGATGACCTCGCTGGCGCCTTCGCTGGTGAAGGAGCTCGTCGGCGACGATCCGGATCCAAAGGGAATGGAGCTAGCGCGCGAGTGCATGGCAAGCGTGCCCGAGGCAAGTTATCGCGCCATGATGCTGGCCCTGATCGGGTTCGATCAGCGCAGCACGCTTGGCAATATTCCCGTCCCGACACTGCTGCTGTCGGGATCCAAGGACAATAATGCGCCGGCGCCGATGATGGCGAAGACGGCGACCTACATCCCAGGCGCTGAATATGTCGAGCTCGCCGGCGTCGGCCATCTCGCCAACCTCGAACGTCCCGATGCCTTCGACGAGGCGCTCGGCCGCTTCCTGAATTCCGTTACGACCAAAGCGTAAGGGTAACTGCGCGATGACCATGCAAGTCAACAAGACGATTGGCGCCACCGGCAAAGTCGCGCTGGACGCCCCGATCTTCGATCCCATCGCATTCCGCCTGAGCGACGAGCAGGCCGGCATCATCACCCGCGCAAGGGAGATCGGGCAGACCGTATTTGCCGATCGCGCCGCCACCTACGATCGCGAGGCGATCTTCCCGACCGAGAATTATCGCGACCTGCATCGCGTCGGTCTGCTCGGCATTGCCGTTCCCAAGAAACACGGCGGGCTCGGCGCGAACTACCAGACCTACGCCTTGGCAGCCGCCGAGATCGGCCGCTATTGCGGCGCGACCGCGCTGACCTGGAACATGCATGTCTGCTCGACCCTGTGGTCGGGCCCCCTCGCGGACGATCTCGACATGGATTCTGCGACCCGCGCCGAGCACGAACGGCGGCGCGCGATCCACTACAAGCGGATCGTCGAAAACGGTGCGATCTACTCGCAACCGTTCTCGGAAGGCGGCGCTGCGGCCGCGGGCGGCGTCGCCTTCGGCACGGAAGCAAAGCCGGTCAAGGGCGGCTGGATCGTCAACGGCAAGAAGATCTTTGCGTCGCTCTCCGGCCACGCCGACTATTACGGCGTGCTCTGCACTGAGATCGAAGAGGGCGAGAAGGCATCTCGCCGCAACACGCTCTACCTCGCAATATCAGCCAAATCGGAAGGTGTCTCGGTCGTCGGTGACTGGGACCCGCTCGGCATGCGCGGAACGGTGTCGCGCACGCTTCTGTTCAAGGACGTGTTCGTCCCGGACGACTCTGCGCTGATGCCGCGCGGCGTCTACTTCCAGGCCGCGATGCGCTGGCCACACATGTTCCTGACGTTGTCGCCGACCTATATGGGCCTCGCACAAGCCGCCTACGACTTCACCTTGCGTTATCTGCGCGGCGAGGTGCCGGGCATGCCGCCTGTCAAGCGCCGCATGTACACGACGAAGCAGATCGCGGTCGCCCAGATGCAGATCAAGCTCGAACAGATCAAGGCGATCTGGTTCCAGGCCGTGACCGAAGCCTGCGCCAATCCGACCAAGGAGCAGGTGCTGCGGGCCTATGCTGCGCAATATTCGGTGATGGAAGGTGCCAATGAGCTCGCCGCGCTCGCGATACGCACCTGCGGCGGCCAGGCCATGCTTCGCTCGCTGCCGCTGGAGCGGATCTATCGCGACAGCCGCTGCGGCTCGCTGATGCTGCCCTGGACGGCCGAACTCTGCCTCGACCGCATCGGGCGCGAGGCGTTGTACGAGGCCGGCGAGACGGACGACTGACGGTGGACCTCTGCAGTCTGATCGATCGCAACGCGGCGTTCGCGCCAGACAAGACAGCCATTGCCTTCGAAGGCGAGCGGCTGAGCTATGCGGCGTTCGCCGCACGCATCGAACGGACCGCCACGGCATTGAAGCAGGAACTCGGCGTCGGCCGCGGCGACCGCGTCGCGATCCTGAGCCTGAACCGACCGGACTATCTGGTTCTGCTCTATGCATCTGCGCGGCTGGGTGCGATGCTGGTGCCGCTGAACTGGCGGCTGGCGGTCGCCGAGCAGCACTTCATCCTCGCCGATGCGGGCGCCAAGGTGCTGGTGCTCGAACGAGCATTCGAGGGAGTTCTCGCCGAGCTTGCGCCCGGGACAGCCGTCGTTGGCCTCGACTTCGCACCACCTCGCGGCAGGACATTCGAAGGACTGTTGGATTGCGGCGGCGGCGGCGGACGCAACCCGCACACGGACCTCTCCTGCCCGCTGCTCATCGTCTACACCTCAGGAACGACGGGACGGCCAAAAGGCGCCGTGCTGCGCCAGGAGGCACTGTTCTGGAATGGCGTCATGAGCCAGCACATGCACAACATGACGTCCGATGACCATGTGCTGACCGTGCTGCCATTCTTCCACGTCGGCGGCCTCAACATCCAGACGACGCCGGCTTTGCAACTGGGCGCGACCGTCACCGTTCACTCGCGCTTTGCGCCGGATACCGCGCTTGCGGCCATCGAACAGGAACGGCCGACCCTCACGGTGATGGTGCCTGCGATCATCCAGGCGGTGAGCGAGCATCCCGCCTGGACGGAAGCCGATCTTTCGTCACTCAAGGCCGTCGCCACCGGCTCGACCATCGTGCCGCCGCACCTGATCGAGCGCTTCGTCGCGCGCGGCGTTCCGGTGCTTCAGGTCTACGGCTCGACCGAGACCTGCCCCATCGCTATCTACACGCGGCTTGGCGGCGACCTGTCGCGTGCGGGATCGACCGGTCTTGCCGGCCTGTGCTGCGAAGCGAAGGTGGTCGATCTCTCCGGCGGCGAGGTGCCAGCGGGCACACCGGGCGAAATCGCGGTGCGCGGACCCAACGTGTTCTTCGAATATTGGGGCAACGAGGCCGCAACGCGCGAGGCGTTGCACGACGGCTGGTATCGCACCAGCGATATCGGCCTGTGCGACCCCGACGGCTATTTCTGGGTCCGCGACCGCAAGAAGAACCTGATCATTTCAGGGGGCGAGAACGTCTACCCGGCCGAGGTCGAGCGCGTCCTGCTCGAACATCCCGATGTCAGCGAATGCGCCGTGATCGGCCGGCCCGACCCGCGCTGGGACGAGGTCCCCGTCGCTTATGTGATCCGCAGATCCGGCTCCCGGCTCGAAGCGGATGAACTCAGAATGCATATTCAGGCACAACTCGCTCGCTACAAGGTGCCGCGCGACATTGTCTTCGTCACCGACCTGCCGCGCACGGCGTTGGGCAAGGTCCAGCATTTCCTGCTGAAGCAGCTCGATGCGCAGTCCCGCGCGCAAGGAGAAGCATCTTGAAGATTGCGATTCTGGGTGGGGGAAACGGCTCTTTCGCGGCCGCAGGCGATTTTGCGCTGTCGGGGCACCAGGTCCGGCTCTGGCGCCGCGATGCAGACCAGGTGGCGGCCCATCGTGACGCCGGCTCGCGGATTGTCGTGAAGGACCATAACGGCCGCCACGACGTGAAGCTCGCGCTGGTCACGACCGATATCGCGGAGGCCGTCGACGGCACGGAGTTGATCCTGTGTCCGGCTCCTGCCTTTGCGCAAGCAGATATCGCCGGCCTGCTCGCTCCGCATCTGCGGGACGGCCAGGTCGTCTTCTTGCCGCCGGCGACATTCGGCTCGATGATCTTCGCCCAGGCTGCGCGGGATGCCGGCAACCACGCCAAGGCAAGCTTTGCCGAAACCGGCACGCTGCCGTGGCTGACCCGCAAGCACGGACCGTTCGAGGTCGCGATCACCATTCGCGCCAAACGGCTTCCGGTCGGCGTGTTCCCGCTCGACCAGGCACCGCACGCACTCGACGTGATCGGACGGGCTTTCCCCGATGCCATCGAGCCGTGCGGAGACGCGCTGTCAGGCGCACTGATGAACGCAGGCCCGATCATCCATCCGCCGTTGATCGTGATGAACGCAGGCCCGATCGAGCATTTCGAAAGGTGGGATATCCACAAGGAAGGCACGCAAGCCGCGATCCGGCGGGTGACCGACGCACTCGACGCCGAACGGATCGCGGTGCGCGAAGCGCTCGGCTATGGCGCGCCGCATTTTCCGCTGGCTCATCACTACGCGAAGGAAGGCGAGATATGGATGTACGGCCGCGGCTCGCATGACCGGCTGACCGATTCCGGTGACTGGCGCGAGCGGATCGTGCTGACGGAGCATCGGTACATGCGAGAGGATCTGCGGCTGGGGTTGTCGCTGCTGGTGTCCGTCGCTGGCCTGGCTGGCGTGGCCACCCCATTGGCCAACGCGTTCCTGTCGATCGGCGGCGCGATCTGCGGCGAGGATTTTGCGCAAGGTGGCCGGACGCTCAAGACGCTGGGGCTCGACAATCTCAAAAAGGCCGAATTGCAGACGCTGCTTCGCAATGGATTTTGATCGATGACCAATCGCGCCGACATCGCCTGTCTCGGGGCTGGCCGCATGGGGCGCGGCATCGCCGTCGCGTTCGCCTATGCGGGGCACCGGGTCACGATGATCGACGTCAAGGCGCGCTCCGCGGAGGCGTTCACCAAGCTGGAGGCCGACGCGCTCGGCGAAGTCGGGAAGACGTTCGCCAGCCTGTCGAAGCTCGGGCTGCTGACCGAGGCCGACGTTGATCCGCTGATCGCGCGGGTCTCGGTGGTGCCGGCAAGCCAAAGCGGCGCCGCGTTGGCGGAAGCCGGCATGGTCTTCGAGGGCGTCCCTGAAGTCGTCGAGCTCAAGCGCGAGGTGCTGGGGCAAGCTTCAAAGCAGGTCGGCCCTGACACGATCATCGCATCGACGACATCGACCATCCTGGTCGACGACCTCTCGGGCGCGATCGTGAACCCGCGACGCTTCCTCAACGTGCATTGGCTCAACCCGGCCTATCTCATTCCACTTGTCGAGGTTTCGCCCGGGAAAGCCACCGACCCCGCCATTGTCGACGAGGTCAAGGCGCTGCTCGAAGGCATCGGCAAGGTGCCGGTTGTCTGCGCGGCGACGCCGGGCTTCATCGTTCCCCGCATCCAGGCACTGGCAATGAACGAGGCCGCACGCATGGTCGAGGAAGGCGTCGCCAGCGCCGAAGAGATCGACAAGGCGATTCGCTACGGCTTCGGCTTCCGCTACGCCGTGCTCGGGCTGCTCGAATTCATCGACTGGGGCGGTGGCGACATCCTCTACTACGCCAGCCGGTATCTCGAAGGTGCGCTCGGCAGCGACCGCTATCGCGCGCCGGACGTCATTTCGCGCAACATGCATGAAGGCCGGATCGGCCTGCGCACGGGCGCAGGCTTCATGGATTACTCCGGGATGGATGTCGATGCTTATCGCGTGAAGCGGCTGCAGGCCATGGTCGACCTGCTCCGTCACTTCGGACTTGCGCGCCCGCCGGTGCTCGATCGCGACTAGCCGAAGACGTCCTGAAGCACGCCCTCCCGGACTACGGCAACGCCATCGAGCTCGATCGTCGTTCCCATCATCGGCAGGTCGAAATGCCCCGCCGTGTAGCGTCCCGCGAATTCGTTCGCGCCGGTCGAGAACAGGAAATTACCCGAGACCGCCCGAATCTCCGTGCCGTTGGTGTCGCGCTGGTCGTACATCGAGAGCGCCTCATAACGCGCACCGGGATTCATCCCGAAACCGACATGCGAGACCGCATAAGCCTCGCGGTCGCCCCAGGCCGCGAGATAGGTGCGCATCATCGCGGCATCCGTGCCCTCGCCTTCCAGTTCGACGACATAGTCATCCTTCAGCGTCATCTTCACAGCCGACGTCAAATAGCGCTTAAATGTGAGATTGATGTCGCCCGGCGCCATCACCAGCGTGCCGTTGATGGTCCCGCTCTTGGGGAAGCTGACGACGATGCCACCAGGCCAATGCGCGAGCGTGCCGGGCTTGTCGGTCCAGCCCCACACACCGACCGTGGACGCGCCGACCATATCGACGTCGAGCGCCGTGCCGGCCTTCGAGGTCACCCGCATCCGCTTGGTTCCCCGCAGCATCTTCGCCGCCGCCCGAACGCGCTTCTCGAGCGCGGAATCCGGCACCATCCGCTCCAAGGCCTCGGGATGCTCGTTGGAGATCACCAGGATGCGCGCGCCGGCCTTGAGGATCTCCGGCGTCTCCACCGCGTGCATCAGGCCCTCGATGGTGCAATCCACCACAAAGCCGGCCTGCTGAAGCGCGCTGATGACCGGGCCAAGCTTCTGGATCGCCTCGCTCGCCCCTGTCGATCGAACCGGAACGATATGCCGGTTACGCGGCGTCGGCATCACCACGTGAAACGGCCTCGCGCCCATGCGCAGCAGCGCCAGTTCCGCCAGATGCACATTCAGCGCGCGCGACTGGGTCTCCGAGAGAATTGCGGCGGTGTCGCCAGCCTTGACGGCGCATCGTTCGAAAATCTCGCAAAATGCGTCGATCCATTTTGCCTCGATGCGATCAGCCAGCATGGGTCACTCCCGGTCTTGTTTATTCTTCGTCCAGATCACGCTTCTGGAAAGCCGCGCAAGAGGTACGACCGCAGGGCGCCCAGCAGGGCGTTCAGGATCAACCCCAGCAGCGAGATCGTGATCAGCGGCACGAACATATCGACGGCCTGAAACGTTCGCGCCGCGGTGACAAGCGCGTGCCCCAATCCGTCCGTCGACGTGATCATCTCGGCCAAAAACACCACGATGCAGGAAATGACAAGTCCAATCCGGCATCCGGTCAGGATCGACGGCATCGCCGCCGGCAGCACGACCTTGAACAGGATTTCGGTGCGCGGCGTTCCCGCCGCCATAGCTGACCAGATCAGTTTCTGCTCGACGGTCGATGCGCCGTAATAGGTCGAGAGCAGAATGGGAAAGAGCGCGTCCGCAGCCACCAATGTGATCTTCGATCCGTGACCGAATCCGAGCAAGAGCAGGAGTGCCGGATAGAGCGCAACTTTAGGCAGCGGAGCCAAGACGCGGACGATCGGCCGGACCACGGCGTTGATCGCGGGACTTGCGGCGGCCGCAATGCCGATACTGACGCCGAGCACGACCGCGATCGCGAACCCGGCGAACAGCCGAATGAGAGTCGCCGCGATCTCCTGCTCGAACGTCCACGTCACGAGTTGCTGCAGCAGCCGACTGAAGACAAAGCCCGGCGGCGGCAGCAGGACCGCGGGCGCAAAGCCGAACGACACCAGGCCCTGCCACAGGGCGATGATCAGGACGATCGGGGCAATTCCAAGAAGGACGTTCGGGGACAGAAGGCGCGACATCACGAGAAACTCAGCGGCATATCGAACTGCGGCTCGGACCAGCGCACGAGCCTGGCCCGAACCCTTTCAAAAATGGCATCGAGGCAGATTCCCATCGCTCCCACGACGATGATCATCGCAAAGACGGTGTCGTATTGGCCCATGTCGAGTGCATTGAACAGGATGTTGCCGGCGCCGGACTGCCGGGCAATCATCTCACTCGTGATCATCGTGATCAGCGCCAGCACCAATCCCGTGCGGCATCCGGTCAGGATTTCCGGCAGCGCCGCCGGCAGCACGATCCGCACCAGGCGATGGGTCGGCGACAGCCCCATCGCGGCACCTGACCACAGCATCTTCTCTTCGACGGCCTTGGCACCCTCGAAGCTATGATAGATCACGGGAAGGCTGACACCGAGGAAAATCACCAATGTCTTCGTGATGTCGCCAACGCCCAGCCATAACATGATGATCGGCATCAAGGCGGCCTTCGGCACGGGATAGATCACCATCAGGAGCGGATTGAAGAAAGCCGCGACGCCCCGGCTGCGCCCCATCAGCAGGCCCAGCGGAATCGAGACCAGTACCGCCACACCAAACCCGAGCGCCATGCGACGAAGCGAAGCCAGGATGTTGATGAGGGATTCCTTGTCGCCGAGAATATCCGGAATGGCGCGGATCGCCTCGATGGCCGTCGGGAAGCTGTCGTTTTTCAGCGCGAGCGAGGCAACCTGCCACACCGCCAATAACCCGATACAGGCCAGCACCGGAGCGGCGCGTCTGGTCAAGGCGGCCGGCGACATCATAAGGCAGCTCCGGATTCGTCGCTCTCATCGAACATGCGCTCGATATCGACGACATACTTCTGATAGCGCGGGTCGAGCAACAGCTCGTTGCGGCGGCGCGGCCGCGGCAGATCGATGTCGATGACCTCACGGATGCGACCGGGAGATTTCGACATCATCACGACCTTGTCGGACAGAAAGACGGCTTCGTCGACCGAATGGGTGACGAACAGCACCGTCTTGCGATCGCGCTCCCAGATGTTCAACAGATCGTTCTGCAGGCGTGTCCTTGTGTGCGCGTCGAGCGCCCCAAACGGCTCGTCCATCAGCAGGACTTCGGGATGGTAGGCAAGCGTCCGCGCCAGCGCCACGCGCTGCTTCATGCCGCCTGACAGCTCCTTGGGATAGAAATTCTCAAAGCCCTTGAGGCCGACCATCTCGATCAACGCCCGGCTCTGCGCTTCAGCCTCAGTAGCGCGAACGCCTTGCTGACGCGGGCCGTACATCACATTGCCGAGCACGGTCTTCCAGGGAAACAACGCGAATTCCTGAAATACAGGACCACGATCCGGACCGGGCCCCGTGATCGCCTGTCCCTTCATCTTCGCCGCACCGCTGGTCGGGCTGACAAAGCCGCCGACGATATAAAGCAGGGTCGACTTGCCGCAGCCGGAGGGGCCAAGGATAGAGACGAATGCTCTCTCCTCGATCGTTAGCGAGATATCTGAAAGCGCCACATGATCCCTGCGCGTCGAGGTCTGAAAGACCTGCGAGACGCGGTCGATCTCGATGATTTTGGAAGCCGGATCTTTTGATGTCACCGGTCTCACCCATTCGCTCGATCTCGCAGGCACTGCCGTCATCCCGTCGCTCGCCTCACCGTGAGGCACGGGCTTAGCAAGAAGCCTGCCAGACAGGCGAATGTTTTCGCACCGATGCGATAGGTCATTCGAACCACGGCCATTCCGCCGGACCTTCGTGTGTCACGGCTCCGCCCGGCGCCTGCCCAACCAGTCGCGCATATTTTGCGAGCGCGCCTGCACGGTGGCGCGGCGGACGCTGCTTCCAATCGCGGCGCCGCGCGGAGAGTTCCTGCTCATCGAGCAGCACATCCATCCGCCGGTTTGCGGCATCGATCCGGATCCTGTCACCGTTCCGAACGAGCGCCAGCGGGCCGCCGACAAATGCTTCGGGAGCCACGTAGCCGATGCACATGCCCCGAGTGGCGCCGGAGAATCGGCCGTCGGTGATCAGCGCCACCTTTTCGCCCATGCCCTGCCCGTAGATCAGCGCAGTGACGCCGAGCATCTCTCGCATGCCGGGACCGCCCACCGGCCCCTCATTGCGGATCACGAGAACCTCGCCCGCCGCGTAAGTGCGATCCCGAACCGCTTTGACGCAGGCTTCCTCATCCTCGAACACGCGCGCCACGCCTTCGAAAAACTGAGTCTTCAAACCTGCAACCTTGATAACCGCACCGTCAGGACAGAGGTTACCCTTCAGCACCGCCACGCCGCCGTCAGGCATGATCGGCGCACGTGCCGCATGCACGACCTCTCCATCGGGTGCGTTGGCAGCGCCATATTCTCCGGCAAGCGTGCGGCCGGTGATGGATAGACAGCTGCCATCGATATACCCGCTCTGGATCAGCTCACGGATCACCACGGCGGCGCCGCCGATATCGTAGACATCCTTTGCCGTGTATTTGCCGCCCGGCCGCAGATTTCCAATCAACGGCGTCCTTGCAAAGACCTCACCGACGTCATCGATCGTGAATGCAATGCCGGCCTCGTTTGCGATCGCCGGCAGATGCAGCGCGGCGTTGGTCGAGCCTCCCGTCGCCGCAACGATCGCCGCGCCGTTCTCGAGGGACTTTCGCGTCACGATGTCGCGCGGCAACGGCCCGCCGCGTTCCAGCATCTCCATGATCAGGCGTCCAGCGCGGCGCGAGATTTGCGCACGCTCGGCATAGATACCCGGCACCATCGAGACGTTGGGAATGGTCAGTCCCATCGCCTCCGAGACCATGCCCATGGTGTTCGCGGTGAACTGGCCGGCGCACGCACCAATCGTCGGCAGGCAGGCACGCTCGATCCGCTCCAGCGTAGCGCCGTCGATCTCGCCTGTCATGAAGCTGCCGACGGCCTCATAGGAGTCGAGCACCGTCAGCGTCCGCCCGTCCACGCGGCCCGGGAGCGCGCTGCCGCCATAAATGAAGATAGACGGCACGTTGCAGCGAACCATACCCATCATCACGCCCGGAAGCGTCTTGTCGCATCCGCCGTATCCGATCAACGCGTCGTAGGCCAGACCATGGACGACGGCCTCGATCGAGTCGGCGATCAGCTCGCGCGAGAACAGCGAGAACTTCATGCCCTCGTGGTTCATGCTGATGCCGTCGGACACCGAAACGGTCGAGAATTCGCGCGGCGTGCCGCCGGCCTCCTCGATGCCGGTTTTCGCCGCAGCCACCTGGAAGTCGTGGGTCATGTTGCAGGGCGTCTGCTCGCCCTTCATGCTGACGACGCCCACCATCGGCTTGGTAATCGCAGCGTCGTCGAGACCCATGGCACGCATGAAGGCGCGATGCGGGGCCCGGTCGAGGCCGTCTGTCGTCACTCGTGATCGCAGCTTCTTCATGCGTGCATCTTCATTGTGCCTCATCCCTGATCCTCCGGGACGCGGCTAGATCCTCGTCCGGATCGTTCGCTCGATTGCCTACTGGAGCGGAGCGACGATCGACGGATGCTTGAACTGCGCAACATCCAGTTTCGGCAGCATTCCGGTCTCGGCGTAGATGTCGAGCATCTTCTGGATCGCCGGGAAGTTCGGCGCCGCCCCTGGATCACGGCCGAAATCGTTGTCCTTGAGCAGGTAGGTCTCGAGCACCGGGATGGGCGCCTTCAGCACTTCATTGACGACCTTGAGGGTTTCCTCGCGGTTGGCCAGCGCCTTCTTCATGCCCGAGGTGATGTCGCGGACATAGGCCTTGACCACTTCAGGGTTCTTGTCGACGAAATCGGCGCGGCAGGCTTCCAGGATGTGCACGATGTTCGGCATGGCCTCGGACAGTGAGAAGAGCTTCCTTGTGCCGCCCTTCGCCTCCGCGCGCGCGGCGAACGGCTGGTTCATGTTGACCGCATCGACGCGGCCCTGGCGCAGCGCGTCCTCGGAGACCGCAAAACCGACTTCGACCAGCTTGATATCCTTGGTCGGATCGACACCATTCTGCTTCAGGAGCAGATTGAACGGACCTTGGGTACCGCCGCCGATCACGGAAATGCCGACGGTCTTGCCCTTGAGGTCGGCGATCGTCTTGATGGGCGAGCCATCCTTGACGGCCCAATAGACCGAGAAACCGCCGGGCTTCTCGAACACGTGCTGCGCCACGATGTAGGCTTTGAGATTGCCGCCGACGACGCCATTCGCAAGCGACAGAGGCGCCTGCGTCGCGCAGTCCAGCGCGCCAGCCGCGAGGGCCTGCGTCATCGGCGCAGTGCCCTGGAATTGGGTCCATTCGATGTTGTAGGCCTTGCCGATATTGGGAAATTCAGCCGGGCGGCGCATCATCCAATACTTGGACTCCTCGGCTGGGATCGTCCAGCCGACGCGGATCGTCTGCTGCGCCCATGATGAGGTTGCCCCTGCGCTCACGGCCGCCGCCGTCCCAAAAGCCAGGATCCACTTTGAAACGGTTCGCATCGTGCCCACTCCGCTGCTCCAGCGCCGACCGGCGCCACCCACCCCGACCGCCTCAAATGTTTCATGGTTCAAACATTCAGGCAAGCCATGCGAACCAGGCGGTTTTGCCGTCCGATACGCAATGTATGGTAAAGCGGCTTCGCGCTGCGACAGAGGGAGGCAACCTATGGCTGATGCGAGCAAGGCAAACCCGCAAGGCGCCGAGAGGCTCGGCTATCTCGGCCTTGGCCTGATGGGAACGCCGATGACGCGTCGTCTGCTCAAGGCCGGCTATCCGGTCACTGTCTGGAACCGGTCGGAGGGCAAAATGGCTCCGCTTGTCGAAGGCGGTGCCAAGCGTGCAGTCACACCCCGCGATCTCCTGGTGAACTCCGATATCGCCTTCATGTGCGTGACGGATGCGACGGCCGCCGAGGAGGTGATCTTCGGGCCCGAGGGGCTGGCAGCGGCGCCCGGCGCAGGCAAGCTTGTCGTCGACTTTTCGTCAATACACCCCGACGCTGCACGCGACCTCGCAAAGCGGCTGAAAGACACCAATGGTGCTGGCTGGATCGATGCACCGGTGTCCGGCGGGACGAAGGGCGCCGAGGAAGGCACGCTTGCGATCATGGCCGGCGGAGAAGCGGACGATATCGAGCGAGTCCGGCCTTACGTGCTGGCCATGGCGCGCAGGTTCACCCACATGGGCCCGACCGGCGCCGGCCAGACCACGAAGCTGTGCAATCAGGTGATCGTCGGTTGTGCGATGGCCGTGCTGGCCGAAGCCACGCGCCTCGCCGTCAACGCCGGAATCGATGCCAATCGTCTGCCTGTAGCGCTCGCCGGCGGTTTTGCGGACTCCATTCCGCTTCAGCTTTTCGTGCCGCGGATGGTGCAAGGCATTCACTCACCACCGCTTGGTCACATTGCCACGATGCTCAAGGATCTCGATACGGTCGCCGACGTCGCACAGGCGACGTCGACGCCAGTGCCGATGGCCTCGCTTGCAGGACAATTGTTCAGGTTGGCCAAGGCCGCGCGCGGCGCCGAAGCGGACGCGCTGGAGATTTACAAGCTTTCAGCAGCAGACCGCTAAGCTGTCGAGCGCGGCCCGACGCATGCTAAGGTGACTTGCTGCGCTCGTCGTCCGAGAGAAACCGGCCAAACGCCCCTCGCGCGAACAGCAGCGGCTCGGTGGTGTTGTAGGTATAGGCCTCGACCGCGCCGAGAAAGATCACGTGGTCGCCGCCATAATAGCGATTCACCGAACGGCATTGAAAGTTCGCGACGCTCTCGGCAAGCACCGGCGCTTGGCCGAGGCCCGGCGTCCAGTCCACGCCGGTGAACTTGTCGTCCGAGGATTTCGCGAATTTGCTTGCGAGCGCCTGCTGCGAAGCGCCAAGCACGTTCACGGTGAAATGGCTGGCGTTCTGAAAGATGGTCAAGCTCGAGGAATAAACGACGAGGCTCCACAGCACCAGCGGCGGATTCAGCGAGACCGAGGCGAACGAATTGCATGTCAACCCGTAGGGCTTGCCGTCAGGCGCCGCGGCCGTGATGATCGTCACGCCCGTCGCATAGGTCCCGAGCGCGTTGCGAAAGTCTCGAGGATCGATCGACGAGCTGTCGCTCGCGAACTCATTGGCTGGATCGGGTCCGGCCGCCTGCTGCGGCAGATCATTCATCAGCCGGCCTCACAGCGTGAGATTTTCGGACGGAAGGCCCAGCGCCACGCGTCCATAATTGGTTCCGGCCGCATCGAAGTTGAACGCGAGATGCGAGTTGATGGCGTGAGCATCGCGGAACTGCCGCTGCAACACACCGCTCGTGAACAGGCCGCGCGCGCCGCTGGCGGCAAACAGCATCGAGACCGCGTCCGTACATAGGTTCACTGAAAAAGATCCATCGCGCCGATATCGGGTCTTGGTCGCCATATCAGGGATGTGACCGCGCCGCGCCTCCTCCATGGCATCGAGGCACGCCGATCGCATGATCAGGCGTGCGGCATCGATCTTCGCCGAAGCCTCCGCGATCTTGATCTGGGTGCTCTGAAAGTCGCTCAATTTGGCACGGTTATAGGTCGAAATGCGATGACGCGCGACCTCCGTGTAGTCGTCGAGGCACGCCTGCGCATTCCCCAACGCGACGCCGGAGAGGACGTATGGAAACAGTGAGAACACGGGCAGCGCATACAGCGGATTCGGATTGACCTTGCTTCCCGGTGCCGGGCCGCCTGAGAGGTCGCCAACGGCAATCGTCATGTGGTCAGCCACGAAGGCATCCCTGACCTCCACGTCGCACGACCCCGTCCCGCGCAGCCCTGCGACATTCCAGGTATCGAGCACGTTGTAGTCGCCCTTCGGCAGCAGAAAGATGCGATACTCGATGCCGTCCGCCTCGTCTTCGGAGTACACAACGCTTGCCAGCATGTTCCATTCACACGAGGCAACGCCGGAGGAGAATGGCCAGCTGCCGCGCAGCTGGTATCCGCCCTCGACTTTCGTCGCGCGTCCGGCGGGAAAAATGAACGAGGATGCGATCAGCACGTCCGGATCACGGCTCCAGACCAGATCCTGCGCCTTCGGCTCGAACATGCCGAGCATCCAGTGATGGCTCGCCAGATTGGCGAGATTCCAGGCGACCGACGCATCCGCTTGTCCGAGCAACTCGGCGCAGTCGACGAGCGCGACATAATCGAGCTCGGCGCCGCCAATCCGTGCCGGTTGCAGCATTCGGAACAGGCCGGCATCGTGGAGATCCCTTTCGGTCTCCGGCGGGAGATGCCGCAACTCCTCCGTTCGCGCCGCCCGCTCGCGTAGCCGCGGCACGAGGGCCTGAGCCCTCGCGATCATCGCCGCATAGGCGCGTTCGCCGGCTTCCGACCCGGTGGGCTGACCCATGCTCGGCTTTCGACCAGGCGCCATTCTGTCCCTCACTTCACGTATTTATGCGGCCACCCCTTCGCCAAATCAAGCCAACGCCGCCGGCCTTGCTTTAAAGCCGGCGGTCCCGACGCCGGGGACTGATCGCGCGGGCCTAGCCCGTGGAAGGCTTGCTCGCCCCAAAAACTCCCTTCTGGGTGACTTCCGTGATCCGACGCGCGTCATAACCGAGAATATTACGTAAGACGTCCTGGGTATGCTCCCCTAACAGCGGGGCAGCAACGGGATCGACCGTGCCAGTCAGGCTCATGGTAATCGGCGGCTCGATGTTGGGCACCCATTCCGCGGTCGGGTGCGGAATCCGGTTCAGGCGCTGGCGCTCGCGAGCTTCAGGCGCGTTGAACCCCTCCTCCACGGTCCGGAGATAGCCAACCGGAATTTTGGCCTGCTTCATCTTCGCCATCCAGTTCTCCAGGGTATCGCTGGCAAAAACCTCCGCAATGGCTGCGCGCAAGAGCTCCTTGTTCTCGGAACGGGTCTTGCGCGTCGCAAACTGCGGATCGGTGATGAGATCTGGCCGGTTGAACACTTCGACCACGAGCCGGCGATAGAGCCGGTCGTTGGCGCAGGCCATGTAGAGCGGCCCGTCTGAGGCTTCATAGACGCCGACGGTGGGGGAGCCGCTCGGCGAATTGCCGAACCGGCCGGGATTTTCGCCGTTGATGAGATAGGCCATGCCGTAGAAGCCGGTCATCCCCATCGCGACGTCGAACAAAGCGACTTCGACATGCTGCCCGCGGCCGAGCCGGTCCCGCGCGAGCAGCGCCATCAGGATGGCATTACAGGCCGACATCCCCGTCGCCATGTCCACGATGGGTGGGCCGGTACGAACCGCCGGACCGTCGGCAAATCCATTGAGCGACATGAAGCCGCTTTCCGCCTGCGTGATGGGATCGAAGCCGGGGCGCGAGGCGAACGGTCCCGAGCGTCCGTAGGCCGAGATCGAGCAATAGACCAACCGTGGATTGAGCGGCGCGACTGCCTCATAGTCGAGCCCGAACTTCTTCATGACCCCGCTTGAGAAATTTTCCACGACCACATCCGCCTTGCGGATCAGGTCCAGCGCGATCTCGCGGGCCTCAGGTACGGAAAGGTCAAGCGCAATGCCGCGCTTGTTGCGGTTCAGGCTGAGAAAGGCGGCGCTCTCGCCGCCGATCTCGGCATGCTCATAGGCCCGCGTGTCGTCGCCGCCGTCGGGATTCTCGATCTTGATGACGTGTGCGCCAAAATCGGCGAGCGTCTGGGTGCAGGCCGGGCCGGCAACGACACGCGTAAAATCGATGACCAAGAGACCATCGAGCGCAGTCAGCCCTCCCGTCCCTCGCGACGAGCGTTCCGGCAATTGAGGTTTGGTGGGCATCGAGGGCGCTCCCTTACATCGGCTTATGGCCGCCGAATTTCCTGCAATAGCAAACTTAAAGCCCGGCGCCGCCAACTTCGCAAGTGTCCCGCTTGCATCGCCCGTAAACGCAAAAGAAGCCCGGCAGCCATCAGGCTGCCGAGCTTCTCGCTATGCGCACACAGGCTGCGCCGCACCTCTTATGAGCCATTGCAGGCCACGTTCCGCACCACGGGAAACGCACCCCACCCAGTCAGCGCAGCCGCTTTCGCCAGTAAAGCGTATGCGACCAGGCCCAGGGGATCTCCGGCTCATAGAGCCGATAGCCTGCTTGGATGAAATTTTGTCCGTTGCATCCGAAACACACTGTCCCATCCAATGCGGCGTCCCCTCGCCTCGATCGCTCGCATCAGCCTCACCTGAAGGCCGTGCCCCCAATGCCGCCGCAAAACTCCGACCCTGGAGAAGTAGCCGCTATTTCGGACAAGCGTCGACGGCATGACACCGGCAAAGGCGACTGCGTCATTACCGCGATAGGCCAGCCACCACGCTCCAAGGTCGAACTGAGGCATTGCCGCAGCATCGAAAAACGTCAGTTGGTGAAGATCGGCCAAGGTGTCGGCAACGTCATCATCAGACGCATCGACAATACGAATTCTGTACATGACGTATCCATCGACGAGGGACGAATTCGCTCCGTCGCACGGCGACGTCGGGGAGCCTCACTTGCCCAGCGCGACCTTGACGCCCAGCCAGACCGCCCCCATCAAGCCGGTTGCGACCACCGTGATCACGGCCTTGAACGTATAACTCTGCGCCTGTTCGACCCTTTTCCGCCAGCGCCGCAGATGCTGGAAGTCTACTCTGAGCTCCTTCCGATCGTCATCTTCGATTCCAAGAGAAGCCAGCACCGACGCCACCACCTTCGAGACGATCGCATCGATGCTCTCCTGATGGAGTCTGTGCTGCTCGACCAGCGTCTCGGCAACGATGGCCTTGATTTCGTCGTCCGCCATCTTCACCGCTTGATGATCCTTGCAACGTTTTCGAAGCGGCGTTTGGCAAAGTAGAAGGAGACCACGAGATTGGCCATAATCGCCGCAAAATCCCGCCAGGGCGTCGGTAGAACCCAAACCGAGGACCTTGTCCCAGACCAGGAGCTTCGCGAAATACAGCGTCACGCAATATCCCATCAGCTTGTCCGGCTCGTAAGCGCGAGCGATATCGGATAGGTGGTCATCTTCTCTCCATGCGAAGAAAATGCGCGGCAGATCGCGTCAAGCGAAGCGCGATCGTTTCGGGCGCGACCCCTATCTCCGTATATTCCGGAGACCGCAGCGGCGCGGGCAATCGGCCCAGCGCCGCGAGCCGGCACGTTCGCGCGTGCACGGCCTGCAATGGTTCGGACGGCGGCGCGCCGATCGGACGCTCCATGAACGTTACGTCGAGTGCGTGGCCGGATGCGCGGCCACCGTCCGATTCTGAAATCGAGACGAAAAAACCCGCAGCGGATGATGTCCGCGCGGGTCAACAAACTCGTCTCGATGATGTCATCATGCCGGTGTTTTGCCCGACGTGTCAAAACCCATCTCGAAAATGAAAAAGCCCGCCGCAGAATTCTCCGCGCGGGCTGAACCAAACTTCTTTCGATGATGCCATTTTGCCTGTGTTTTGCCCGACGAGTCAAACGAACTTACCGGCTCGGCGAAAGTTAGCCGATCGGGAGGATCGCCCGATGACACCCAAGACGACATCACAGCAGAGATCGCGAAACCTGTCCGGAGCCAGACCGCGCAGCGACAAGGCGCGCGACAGGCGAGGGGCGATCGTCGAAGAGCCCGGCGAGAGCGCCGACGGCGGTCGCGATCTCGCGCGCGGCGAAGGCGGCACGATCGACCTTCCTGGCGAGCCCGGCGATTTGTCGAAGGACGATTAGGCCCGCCGGAACCACCCCGACGAGTGCCGCGTTGATGCCTTTCAGAAGGAACGTTCGCGCGATGAACCACACTGTCCTGGTCGTTGATGACGAGCCCGCCGTCCTCGACGTGATCATCGGCATGCTGGAAGATCTCGGCTACGAGGTGATCTCAGCCCAAAACGGACCGGAGGCGCTCGACCGGCTCAGGCAAAACCTGGAGATCTCCATCCTCATCACCGACATCAACATGCCCGGCATGGACGGCCATGAATTGGCCGAGCTGGCAAAGCGAAACCGTCCGGAGTTGAAAGTGCTGCAATTGTCCGGTCGCGAGCCCCGGCGCGGCGGCCTGCCGATGATAAGGAAACCGTTCTCGTTCGAGGAACTCGCCGACGTCATGCAGCGAACCACGGGCGTTTGCTGAGCGTCGGCCAAAACAAAACCCGCAACGGATGGCTCCCGCGCGGGCTGAACTCAACTCTTTCGATGATGCCAATATGCCGGTGTTTTGCCCGACGAGTCAACGCGGCGAACGCGGACGAAGGAGATCCTCCTCCCAACTCAATATGTGGTGCGCAACGGGCTTGCTTCAAGTCCCCGCCCCGCCGTAGACCCCCCGCCCCAACGAACATCCAAAGCAACCAGCCGAAGGGGTCAACGTGCCCGTCCTGCTTCCGCCGTCCCGTTCACGCCACAGCGCCCAGGGCACCGACGCGATGGAAACGCCGACCGACCACGCCGTCGTGATCGCCGGCGGCGGCCCAACCGGGCTGATGCTAGCCGCCGAGCTCGCGCTCGCCGATGTCGACGTCGCAATCGTCGAGCGGCGTCCCGATCAAACGATTGTCGAGACCCGCGCCGGCGGCTTGCACGCCCGCACCCTCGAGATCCTCGATCAGCGCGGCATCGCGGGCCGCTTCCTGCGCGAAGGAGAGATCCTCCAGCTCGCCGGCTTTGCCTGGACCAGGCTCGACATCAGCGATCTCCCCACCCGGCACCCTTACGGGCTCAAGCTGCGGCAGACCCGCATCGAGCGCATCCTGGCCGATTGGGTCGAACAGCTCGCCGTCCCGATCTATCGGAGGCGCGAGGTCACGGGCTTTGCGCAGCACGAGACCGGCGTCGAGGTGACGCTGTCCGGCGGCGAGCGCTTGCGCGCAAAATATCTGGTCGGCTGCGACGGCGGCCGCAGCCTGGTGCGCAAGGCCACCGGCATCGACTTCCCCGGCTCCTCACCAACGCTCAGCAACCTCATGGCCGAGGTCGAGATGCGCGAGGCGCCGGAATTCGGCCTGCGTCACGATGCGCTCGGCTTTCACGGCCTCAGCAGAAGCGAGAGCGGACGTGTGCTGGCCGTGGTGACGGAAGCAACCCTCGCGGCTACCAGCCAGCCGAGTTTGCGCGATCTCAGCGACGCGCTCGTCGCCGTGTACGGCACCGACTTCGGACTACAAAACGCGGCGTGGATCTCCCGCTTCACCGATGCGGCGCGGCAGGCTGCATCCTATCGCAAGGGCCGCGTGCTGCTCGCCGGCGATGCCGCGCATATCCATCACTCCGTCGGTGGACAGGGCCTCAACCTCGGTGTGCAGGACGCCGTCAATCTCGGCTGGAAGCTGGCACAGGTGGTCAAGGGCGTCTCACCGGACAGCCTGCTCGACAGCTACCACGATGAGCGTCATCCGGTGGCCGCGCGCGTGCTGAAGAACACCATGGCGCAGATCGCCCTGCTCCGCCGCGGCGACGACGGCCGCAAGGCCGCGCGCGAGGCGATCGCCGAGCTGCTCGCCATGGACGAACCGCGCCGGCGCTTCGGCGCGATGATGAGCGGGCTCGACATCGCCTACGATCTCGGCGAAGGCCACGTGCTGCTCGGCCGGCGCATGCCCGATCTCGACCTGACCGTCGAAGGACGGAAGCTGAACCTGTTCACGCTGCTACACGGCGCGCGCGGCATGCTGCTCAATTTCGGCCAGCGCGGCGGCGTCGACGTGGCCCCGTGGGCGGATCGCATCGATGTCGTCGACGGCGATTACGACGGCGTGTGGGAGCTTCCGGTCCTCGGGCGGGGCGCCACGCCCGGCGCCGTGCTGATGCGGCCCGACGGGCACGTGGCCTGGGTGGGAGACGAGGGCCAGCACGGGCTCGAGGAGGCGCTGACGCGGTGGTTCGGGCCCGCGGCGGCGTAGGGCGGTACTCCTGAATCACTTACTCTAGGTGCTCCGGATCTCCGCTCGTCCCTCGACAGCGGACATCGAAGATCGCCCGATGGGCCACGACTTGGCATTCGACGCTAACACGTTAATTCGCTCACAGCGGCAGAAACGCTGCGATTGTTTCAATAAATTCCCTGCTAGCTGCTGGTTGAGGCGGTCGGACGAAGATGAAGCGAGATTGCACCGGGATATCCGCCTCAGCTCGACCATCTTGGCTGATGAGAATCAAGCCGGCGCCGCCATTTGCAACATTCAGAATAATCGGCTCGCCGCTCCATGTCTTGATCGATTCCATGCCGACGATGAGAAATTCGCCGATGGGCTGGTCGAAATATTGGATACGCAATTGGGGGCCGACTTCGGCCGCAGCAAGTTCAAAACCAAGCTGCTGGGCACGTGCGTAAACGTTTGCCAGGGCCACGGTATCGGACGTAAACCCAAGCTGGGCCGGCGAGATATTGACAAGCTCCACGTTTGTTCTTTGAGAGCTAATCTTGAACGCGGGCCGAGCAAGGATTTCAGCGGCCTGACTGCCAACGCTGCAGCCCCTACTATCGAGCTCGTTGCGCAGCTTAAGAGAGTCGGCGAAAGTACCTATTGTAATCGCTTTCCATGTCGCAACGTCGCGAGCGGACATGATGGGCTGTTGGGGCGCTGGGGTCGAACGCGTCTTAAGCTGCAGCTGGTTGTGCAAGACATCCCGGGCTGAGCATTGCGCCGACGCGGTGCTCGCGAAGGCAATAACGCAGGCTGCCCAGAGTATGAAGGCGAAAACGTAGAAGTAAACTCGCGTTGCGCTTGAATGGTCATTACCTGCCGCGCAGCAGGCTTGGCTTCTGAAAAGAGACATGGCGAATGGCTTTTTCTAACGCGTTAGACAGAAAAAGCCCGCCTCCGAGTCAATGGGAAGAACGGAGAGAATGAAATAAAATGAACACTCCCAGCCGACTTTGGAATGCGTCCGGAGGCGGGGCCTATGGCTACAGTATTCCAATTTCCAATGGCAGGTGGCAGTCCGTAAGCCTGATTACCCACCCGCCCCATCAATCCTAACTGGAATGATGTCGATAAAATCTAGCATTCAGAGCAAATCGGGACAACACCCAAGTCGGCTGAGGGCACAAGCAGTCATGCTCCGGCTGCTCGGAAGATGTCCGCTCGACCCTTATGAGTACGGGACCTGGCGCACCTCTTTACCGCCAGAAGAAAGCCCGCGGTTGCCCGCGGGCTTCTTAAACTTCATTTGCTCGAGACGCGGCTCAGCACCCGAATGTTGCGTCGCTCGTCGGCTTCCAGTGGGACCGCCTTTGTTGGCGAGCCCACCACCGGAGCTGGGCTCTCCGGCCTGTACGCAATCACGTCGACGATCCATTGCGGCCATTTCGCTTCGGGACTCGGCTCAGCCCGCGCTTGGAGCAGCTTCTGAAGTATTTCGCTCATGCCTGCTCCTGCGATTGCAGCCAGACGTCTTCGTGAGAGACGTCGAAATCGTTTGTCGCGCCGACACTTCCGAGAACACTGAGCGGCACCCGCCGCACGGATTCCTCAATAGTGGCGTCAATCACTGGATCGTTCACTGGGTCTCCGGGATGGACGATGACCCGCTCGATGCGGTGAAGGAACTCAAGCGGCGTGCCGTCCTCGCTTGCAATGCGCTGCAACGACTTGCCCCAGCCGCGATCGAGAAGCGAATTCGCCGCGCAGACGCGCGCATACGCCGGGGCCTTCTTGTCCCGCATGATTTGCACCAGCGTGTTCACGGCCTGCAAGGTCTGCGTCCGCGCGAGGGACTTGATTTCCGTCATGGTCCGCCCCTTCAAAGTCCTGCGAGCAGCCTCCCTCGCAAATGCCACTTCGGAGCGTTTGTTCTTCGATAGGACGATCTCATTCATCTGCAATCTCTCTCTGTAAATTCAATCACAATGGATCGGGACGCAAAAAACCTGCGGCGGAAAATCCGGCGCGGGTGCAAAACAAACTCGTCTCGATGATGCTATTCCGCCGGTGTTTTGCCCGACGTGTCAAACGACTTCGCCGGTCGTGATAAGAGCTAGGCCGCTCCGCGCAGCGGTAACGCCAGTTGAAGTCCAAAAGGTCGCGTCGCGTTGGCTTCGACGAAGGCCTGCAAGGCCGGCGTGATCTCTGCGTCCCTGGCGGCAGCCTCTGCCAACTCATCTGCAATCTCGTTGGTCGCATCGCGAGCGTACCCTCGATCGCATTGAAGGCGACGATCCGCACCGGATAAGTGTATTGGCCTGAGAGCAGATCGCGAATGATCGTATCGCGGTCCGTGTCCTGTTCGTCGGTCTCGCGCCAGGCGCAGCCGGCGCGTGCGCCGAAATCTTTAAGCACCAGATAGATGTCCCGGTCGAGGCGATCGGTCGGGACGACCGAGGGCGATGAACGCATACGCTTACTCCGAAACTGCGCGTTGGCGGAGAGACGGCCCCGGCATGCAGGGGGGCTTGGGGTATGGCCGGGGCCGCTCCGCCAGCTCGGCGGCGAGCTAGCAACGACTCAAATCCACGGCGATTGCTGCAGTTCCTGAGTTGAGAAGATTCTTGGCGGTGCTCCGATTAGTCTAACGGGGCTTCGTGGATACGCTCGCCGTCTTCATCGGTGACCAGCACCTTGTAGCCTTTGCCACGCAATTCGGGACGAGCCGTTGACAATTCACGCGCTAGACGGTTCGCGACCTGAATTGCCATCGACACGTCTTCGAGCACTTGTCCGCCGTGGTCAGCAACAGTTTTGCTATCGATCAAATCGAAATGGTAGCGCGGCATGGGAGCTGAACTGAACCGACTGTATCCCGTTCCTCGTCTTCAGCGAGGCAGACGAACATGGACCAAGGATTCAAACATCCATCGAAAGATATACTAGGAATAACCATTCCCTTTGGTACTTAGGAATCTCCCAACAGGGCGAGGTGATTCGATGCTGGAAATGATCCTGATCATGGCCGTCATCGGGACGGCGCTGATCGGCGGCACCGTCATCATCTTTGAGTGGCGAGCGCTGGTCGGCTACTGGCACCTCAGGACCAAGCGCTGACTTTCACCGAGTCAGCGGTGGCCTGCGGATCTACAGCCTAAAGATGAAGCTCAACGCCCCTTCAGCTTGCGCTCAACCTTCTTTCGGCTGCTGCCCACCTTCTTGACCGCCTTCTTCACGGCAGAGGCGGAGCGGCCCGTCTTCTTGGCCTCGTAGCTGACTTCGTATTTCTGCCCGCCCGCCACCCGCGCGCGATCTTGCTTGCGACCGCGAGCGGTCTGTTTCTTTGCTTTAGCCATGTTGCACCTCCATGCGCTGCGAAAACCACAGAGGATTCAGTTTGTTCCTAAAGCTTCTCTGTAGCGACGGCGAACTCGGAACGAATCGGCGCCGAAAGATTCGAATCAAATGAGTTTGTTGCGTGGAGTTGTTTGGTGGCGTCCCAGCGTCAGCGGAAGTCCCCGGCGATCGGCGTCAAGGCGCCTTTGCCGGGCTTTATCGAACCGGCCTTGGCATCCTCCGTCGAGAGGGTGCCGTCCGGGGAGCGGTGGATTCACGAAATCAAGTTCGACGGTTATCGCGTCCAACTTCACTTGGCCAATGAAGCGGTCACCATCTATACCCGGCGCGGCCACGACTGGACCAAACGCTTCAAGAAAGTCGCCAATGACGCGTGGCATATCAGGGCGGGCTCGGCGATCGTCGATGGCGAAGTCGTTGTCCCGGCCGCCGACGGCACGACTGATTTCTCCGTTCTGCAGAATGAACTCAAGGGCAAGTCGTCCAAGATCGTGCTGGTCGCTTTCGACCTGCTGTATCTGAACGGCCGCGACATCCGCCGTCTGCCGCTGATTCAGCGCAAGGCCGAGCTGAAGAAGCTCATTTCCGGCACCGACGTGCAGTTCAGCGAGAGCTTCGAGCTGGAAGGGCGCGAGATGTTCGTGCATGCCTGCAAGGTCGGCTTGAAGGCGTGATCTCCAAGGTTCGCGACAGTCCCTACAACAGCGGCCTGCCGGCAGCGAGAGACCCTGACCATCGCGGGCTTCGCGCTCGACGAAGGAAAATGGAACGGCGTCTATCTCGGCCGCCGCAAGGGCGGTGACCTCATCTACGCCGGCAAGGTCGACCATGGGTTCGACAAGACATCAGCCGCCGAATTGCGGAAGCGCCTGGAGCCGCTGCGCCGCAGGACGCAGCCTTACGCAAAGCGTATCGCGCACAAGGGCATCTGGGTCGAACCGAAGCTGCTGGCCGAGGTCGAGTACCGCGCCAAGTCGGCGGAGGGAAAGGTGCGGCATCCCTTCTTCAAGGGATTGAGGGAGGACCTGTGATGGACGCGTTTGATCGCTGGCGGACATGGGCGGAGAAATCGCTTGATGATCCGCTGACCATTCCAGCGTGGCTTCACACGGCCGTGCTGAGCCTCCCGCCCGAGGAGCGGCAGGATCGCGCCAAGGTAAATGCATCAGCAAAGAAGGCGGAGGCTCGCGATGAGACCTAAATTCCGTAACGAAGGTTGGCAGCCCGCAAGCGAGGAAGATCACTTCCTCATTTGTCCCACCTGTGGGGAGCTGTTCGATTGCCGCGACCTTGGCGAGCTGTTCGAGCATCAACACGGTGAGCCCATCGAAGAGGAGCCGACGAGGCAATAGCGATAGGAGATTTTCCACAGCCACGACCGGCAGTGGCTGGCCGGCCGACCCTCCTACTAGGAATCGATAATTTGCCAACCCTGTTGGCTCATGGCCTTGATGATCGGATGTCCACGAAGTCGCGCCAATATCTCTTTGGCACTCAGATCAAAATGTCGGCCGAACGCGCCAAGGAAGCGCGCAAAGAGGCCGACAACCTGCGAAGCGTGGAACTACCGCATGCTCGGCTATAAAGGTCCCGCCCAGCCATCGCCAACCATTGGCGATGCGATCAATGGAGGATATCCCTACCTCGAGGTCCGCTGCCTTGGCTGCGACACCAATCAAACCGTTGCACTCGAGGTCATCCGGCGTCCTAAGATCACACCGGTCCACGAACTCGAACGCTACATGCGTTGCAAGGAGTGTTCGCAAGTGCGTGGCTACCCGTATAAGCGCAGTACGCTTGTAGCGCTCAGGCCGACAAAGATTTCAGCCAGCCACCCACCCTCGATCTGGTGGCCGGGCGAGCGGTAGGAATAAACTCTTTTATGTGCAATCTCTATTCGATCACCACCAATCAGGCCGCCATCGCCCAACTCTTCCGTGTCGTCCACCGCTACGAAGGCAACTTGCCGCCAATGCCCGGCGTGTTTCCGGACTACCCCGCCCCCGTCATTCGCGACGCAAGCGGCGAGCGCGCGCTGGTGATGATGCGCTGGGGCATGCCGCCACCACCGCGCACCGGCGGTCCGCCGGTGACGAACATCCGCAACACCGCCTCGCCTCACTGGCGCGCTTGGCTCAAGCCTGAGCACCGCTGCCTCGTGCCCGCCAACAGCTTCGCCGAATACGCACCGGAGCCGAATCCGGAGACGAAGAAGAAAGATGTTGTTTGGTTTGCGCTGGCGGAGACGCGGCCACTCTTTGCATTCGCCGGCATCTGGTCAACCTTCAACGGCGACCGCGGCACGAAGTCGAAGCCCATTCCGGGGCCGCATCAGGTCTATGGGTTTCTCACGACGAGCCCAAACGCGGTCGTCGAACCGATACATCCTAAGGCCATGCCAGTCCTCCTGACTTCGCCCGAGGAGTGGAACATTTGGCTTCGTGCGCCGTGGGACGAAGCAAAATCCTTGCAGCGTCCGCTGCCTGATAAAGGACTCAAGATCGTCGCCCGTGGGAGTGACAAGGAGGACACCGGAGGGCCGTCCTAGGCGTATGCTCACAGATCCGCGATGTCCGCTTGTCTCACGGTAGCGGCGCGACAGCGCACAATGAGTGAGGTCCCAG
>NZ_LFJD01000004.1:2398037-2592222 GCF_006658635.1 Bradyrhizobium sp. UNPA324 | reverse complement strand
CGACGTTGCCGTTTTGCCATCTGACACCTCTCGCTGCCTAAGCTATAGGTGTCCACCGATTTAGGGGAGGTCCAATCCAGGCTGTCTCCGCGCAAGCACTCCTGGATTGCTTCGTCGCAAGGGCTCCTCGCAATGACGGGGCGAAGCTGCGGATGACAGCCCTACCCGATCAGATCCGGATTGATCAGCCGCTCGAACGAGAACATCTCGTCCCACTTTTCCTGCGTCAGCAGCTTGCGCTCGACCACCACGATCTGGTGCAGCGACTTGCCGCTCTTGTAGCCCTCACGCGCGATCTCGGCGCATTGCTTGTAGCCGAGCAGCGGCTTCAGCACCGTGACGATGCCGAGCGAGTTCAGCACCATGTTGCGGGTGTGCTCCTCGTTGGCGGTGATGCCGACGACGCAATTCTCGCGCAGGCTGTTGACCGCGCGCTCCATGGTGTGGATCGAGAAGAACAGCGCGAACGAGATCACCGGCTCCATCACGTTGAGCTGGAGCTGGCCCGCCGAGGCCGCGAGCGTCACCGTCGTGTCGAGCCCGATGACGAGGAAGCTTGTCTGGTTGACCACTTCGGGGATCACGGGATTGACCTTGCCAGGCATGATCGAAGAGCCCGGCTGCAGCTGCGGCAGGTTGATCTCGTTGAAGCCGGCGCGCGGGCCGGAGGCGAGCAGGCGGATGTCGTTGCAGATCTTGGTCAGCTTGCTCGCCGTGCGCTTCAAGACGCCGGAGAGCTGCACATAGGCTCCGGTGTCCGAGGTCGCCTCGACGAGATCGCCTGCGAGGATGAAGTCGACGCCGGTGAGCGCGCTCAGATGCCGGACCGCGAGCTTGGGATAGCCGACCGCAGCCGTGACAGAGGTGCCGATCGCGGTGGCGCCGAGATTGATCTCGCGCAGCAGCGCGCGCGCTTCCGAGATGCGGTCGACCTCCTCACCGAGCGTGGTGCCCCATCCCCGGAACTCCGCACCGAGCGACATCGGCACGGCGTCCTGGAGGTGCGTGCGGCCCATCTTCAGCACGCGGTCGAACTCGCGTCCCTTGGCGAAGAAAGCTTCCTGGAGCTGGCGCAGCGCGGTCATGTAGCTCTCGAGCCGCAGAACCAGCGCGAGGCGAAAGGCGGTCGGATAGGTGTCGTTGGTCGACTGGCCGTAATTGACGTGATCGTTGGGACTGACGTGCTGATAGTCGCCCTTGCCGAAGCCGAGCGATTCCAGCGCGAGGTTCGCGATCACCTCGTTGGCGTTCATGTTGGTGGAAGTGCCGGCGCCGCCCTGGATGAAGTCGGTGACGAACTGATCCATCATCTCGCCGGCGATGACGCGGTCGCAGCCGAGGATGATCGCGTCCGCGACCCTGGCGTCGATCGCGCCAAGATCGCGATTGGCCATGGCGGCTGCCTTCTTGACATAACCGAGCGCCTTCACGAAGTAAGGCTCCTGGTTCATCGGAATGCCGGTGATGTGGAAGTTCTCCTTACCCCGGATGGTCTGGACGCCGTAATAGATGTCGTCGGCGATCTCACGCTGTCCGAGGAAGTCCTGCTCCGTCCGGCTCATGGGCGCTCCTTGTTGCATGCGCGCGAGACCTTCACGTCAGTTCTGGCACAGCGCGCTGGTCACGAAAGTATCAGTGCGGCAGTCGTCCGGTTTGCGGGGCCGGCCGGGGATCAGGACCTTGGCCGAGCATTTTTCGGCGGAGTCGGCATTCAGGCTCTTGCCTTCCTTGTAGCCCTTGCTCCGGCAGAGCTGGTCGGCGGCCTGCTTGCAGTCGGGCGCGCCGTTCGACGAGGCCGGACAGGCCGCGCGCCCCGACACCATGGTCGAGGGCTTGGCCAGCCGCGACAGGTCGTTCATGGTTTCACCGGGGCTTTTGATCGGCGGCAGGATCGAGGGCAGCTTGCCGAACAGCTTGCCCATTTCATTGATCAGCCCGGGATTTTCCTCGCGCGCCGGCGGTGCCGATGGAGCGGGTGCCGACGGCGGCGGAGCCTGCGGCCCTTGCTCCTGCAAGCCAAGCGACGGCGGCGCCGATTGCGCCCACCCTATCCCGCAAGCACCGAGCAGGAGCAGCGCGACTGCTGACGTCAGCGTCCTGAGCAGCAGGGCGGGCTTGCCGGATCGAACCATCATGACGGCAACCGTAGCCGAAGCCGGCCCGGCGGCAAAGCGGCCACGCCGCTAGATCAGCTTGATGGCGATGACGAAGCCGAGCACCAACGCCGCGGCGCCGATCGCCACCACGAGCCCAAGATGCTTCTCGATCCTGACGCGGATCCAATCGCCATAGCGGTTGAGCAGGATCGCGACGATGAAGAAGCGCCCGCCGCGCGCAATGACGGAGAACAGGACGAACAAAAGCGGATTGTAGCCGGCAAAGCCCGAGGTGATGGTGACGAGCTTGTACGGGATCGGCGTCAGCCCCTTGAGCAGAATAATCACCGCCCCCCATTCGGCGTATTTGGCACGGAATCCGTCGACCTGATCACCGAGCCCGTAAAGCTGGATCAGCCAATGACCCAGCGAGTCATAGAGCAGCGCGCCGATGGCGTAACCGAGCATCCCGCCGAGCACCGAGGTCGCGGTGCAGACCGTCGCATAGAGCCAGGCGCGCTGCGGACGCGCCAGCGACATCGGGATCAGCATCACATCCGGCGGAACCGGAAAGAAGGAGCTTTCGGCGAAAGACACCACGCCCATGATCCAGAGCGCGTAGGGCTTGTGGGCGGCGTCGATGCACCAGTCGTAAATACGTTTCAGCATGGCGCCGCGATGAAGCACCATGGGACGGATTTGTCCATGCCGAGATTGAGGCGAATTATGACGTTTCTAGTGGCGCTTGCGCGCGGCACGCCCCTCGAGCGCGACAATTGGCCGCCTGGCAGCCACGCGCGGTGACGCGACCTTGGGCAGCTTCATCGACGATTTCGGCAGCTTCTCGGCGATGCCGAGCATGTCTTCCCGCCGCCTCATCTCGCGCCAGACGTCCTCGGGGCGCACGCCGGCAGAGGCCCAGAGCACGGTGAGATTGTACAAGAGGTCGGCGCTTTCGCGGACCACGGCGTCGGTGTCGCCATTGACGGCATCGATCACGACCTCGATGGCCTCTTCGGCGAGCTTCTTTGCCATTTTTGAGGGCCCGCGCTGAAACAGCCGGGCCGTACGCGATGTTGCCGGATCAAGGTCCCTGGCCGCGAGCACAGCCAGATATAGCCGCTCAAGCGAATCACTCATGGTACTCAAAACTACTCTAAACAAATGGCGGGCGTGTTAACGCGTGGGCATAAAAGCAAAAAACAGGCCGGCGCGGCAAGCGCGACGGCCTCTCCTGGTCAACCCCAGCTGCCAGAGCTAGTAGCAGTTCTGGTAATAACCCTGGCCGCAATACTCGGACGGAGCGGTGCCGCCGTAGCGCTGATACTGGAAGTTCGGGCCCGGACCATAATAGGGACCGTAGGCAGGGCCGCTGTAATAGGCGGGACCGCCGTAATAGCCATAGCCCGGACCGTAATCATAGGCGTAGGAGTCCCGGGTTGCCGCGATGGCAAGACCGGTGCCGATGGCCGCGAAAGCCGCAGCAGCAGCCGCGCCACCTCCACCGCCATGCCAGTGGCGGCCGCCCGCGTATGAAGCGGTCGGGGCAATCGTGGTCAGCGCCAGCACCGTGGCGGTGGCAAGAACGGCCTTTCGGCCCGCAAAATTGGAGAATCGCTCGAACATGTCTTGGGCCCTCCTTTGGGACCTGGAATGGACGCCTGCGGACAGGCTCATGCCTTTCAAACCCGCATAGCCCAAGTTGGGTTCCCCAACCCCAACACAAGCTGAACGGGGTTGCGTAATCGTGACGCAACCGCCGCTCATCCTCCGTTCATGTTGGCACGGAAAGACTGACCGCCAGCCGGCGCTGCAAGCGTCACCAAACCATAACAATGCGGGACCGGCGCAACTGATGTCGGAATTCAAGACGATCGCGCTTCGTTGCCTGCTGGCCCTCTCGATCTCGCTTGCGACACCGATTGCACGCGATGTCAGCGCGGCCGAGACGCCTGCGCCATCCTCCGCTGCGATTCACTTCACCTTCGACCGCCCGCTCGATGCGAGCATGGCGCCGTTCTTTCTTGCGGCGAAGGACGGCAGGTTCGGCGCCGAGCGTCTCAACGTGTCCTTCAGCGGCGCGACCGGATCGACCGAGGCGCTCGCAGGCGTCGCCAAAGGCGACAGCGAACTTGCGCTCGTCGACATCAACGAGCTGATCCGATTTCGCGACAAGGAGGATGCGGCGCCGGTCAAGGCGGTGTTCGTGCTGTTCAACCGCGCGCCTTACGCGATCGTGGCGCGCAAGAGCCGCGGCATTCATCTATTGCCCGATCTCGACGGCAAGACCGTCGGCGTTGCCGACGGCGATCCGTCGATGCGGCTGTGGCCGGCGCTGGCGCAGCAGAACGGCATCAAGGCATCGCACGTCAAATTCCACAGGATCAGCGCGGCGGTGCGCGAGCCGATCCTGTCCGCGGGACAGGTCGATGCCGTCGCGGGCTTCAGCTATCTCTCGGCAGTGAACCTGCGTGATCGCGGCGTGCCCGGAGCCGATCTCGTCGTGCTGCGTTATGCCGACTATGGCTGCGAGGCCTATGGCTTCGCCGTGGTGGCCAATCCCGCCTTCGCCGCAACGAAGCCGGATGCCGTGAAGGGCTTCATCCGCGCCTTGATCGCCGGCATCACCGCGACCGCCAAGGAACCGGCGCGTGCGGCGGACGAGGCCGCGAGCCGCATCGACGGCGGCGACCGCGACCTGGAGCTGGAACGCCTGCGCGCCGTCCTTGCCGACAACGTCCTGACCGACGAGGTCAAGCGCAACGGTCTCGGCGGTATCGAGCCACTGCGCCTGGAACGCTCGATCGACCAGATCGCGCAGGACTTCAAATTCCGCAAGCGGCCCACGGCGGGCGACATCTTCGACGATCGGTTCCTGCCGCCGGTCGCGGGGCGGCTGATCAATTGAGAAAAACTGACAGCTTCCGCTATATCTCGCGCGCGATCCCTGCTTAGAATACAGGCCCCGTTATCCGCTCGAGTTTCGTCGCCCGCATGTCCATCCTCCGTCTCTATACCCGCGTTCTCGAGCTGCTCGGCAACGAGGCGCGGCTGGGCTGGCTGCTCGCGGTCGCCAATCTCCTGCTGGCCGGCTCGCAATTTGCCGAACCCGTGCTGTTCGGCCGGATCGTCGACGTGCTTTCCGGCAAGACGGTGGCCGGCTCGAACTCGGCCTGGCCGTTCCTGGCCGCCTGGGTCGCGTTCGGGCTCTTCACCATCCTGTGCAGCGCGCTCGTGGCCCTGCAAGCCGACCGGCTCTCGCACCGGCAGCGCCAGGCGGTGCTGACCGACTATTTCGAGCACATCTTGCAATTGCCGCTGACCTTCCACTCCGGCACCCATTCGGGCCGCCTGATGAAAGTGATGCTCAACGGCACCGACGCGTTGTGGCGGCTGTGGCTCGGCTTCTTCCGCGAGCACTTTGCCGCGATCCTCTCGGTCCTGGTGCTGCTGCCGCTGTCGCTCTACCTGAACTGGCGGCTCGCGATCCTCCTGTTCGTTCTTTGCATCGTCTTCACCGCACTGACGACCTTCGTGGTGCGCAAGACCTTCGGCATGCAGATGGAAGTCGAGGAGCATTACAGCGAGCTTTCCGCCCGCGCTTCCGATGCGCTCGGCAACGTCGCGCTGGTGCAGAGCTTCGTCCGCGTCGAATCCGAGGTGAAGGGACTGCGCTCCGTCGCCGATCAATTGCTCGAAGCCCAGATGCCGGTACTGTCGTGGTGGGCGCTGGTCACCGTCATCACGCGCGCCTCCACCACCATCACGGTGCTGGCGATCTTCACGTTCGGCATCGCGCTGCACGACCAGGGACTGACATCCGTCGGCGAGATCGTGATGTTCGTGAGCTTCGCCACGCTCTTGATCCAGAAGCTGGAGCAGGTCGTGAGCTTCATCAACAACGTGTTCATGGAAGCTCCGCGTCTGCGCGAGTTCTTCAATGTGCTCGACGCCGTGCCCGCGGTGCACGATCGCCACGACGCGATCGATGCCGGCAGGCTGTCCGGCCTCGTCGAGTTCAACGACGTCACCTTCTCCTACGACGGCAAGCGGCCGGCGATCGAGGATCTCACCTTCACCGCGCTGCCCGGCCAGACCATCGCGCTGGTCGGCCCGACCGGCGCCGGCAAATCGACCGCGATCGCGCTGCTGCATCGCGCCTTCGATCCGCAATCCGGCTTCATCAAGATCGACGGCATGGACGTGCGCGGCGTGACGCTGACCTCGCTGCGGAGGAACATCGGCGTCGTGTTCCAGGAAGCGCTGCTGTTCAACCGTTCGATCGCGGAGAATCTGCGGGTCGGCAAGCCGGATGCGACCGAGGCCGAGATGCGCCAGGCGGCGGCGCGCGCGCAGGCGCTCGAATTCATCGAGCGCAGCGGCGGTTTCGAGACCAATGCCGGCGAGCGCGGTCGCATGCTGTCCGGCGGCGAGCGGCAGCGCCTGTCGATCGCCCGCGCGCTCTTGAAGGACCCGCCGATCCTGATCCTGGACGAAGCCACCAGCGCGCTCGACGCCGTCACCGAGGCCAAGGTGAATACCGCTCTCGACGAAGTGATGAAGGGCCGCACCACCTTCGTGATCGCCCATCGCCTCTCCACCATTCGCAACGCCACGCGGATCCTGGTGTTCGAGAACGGGCGCGTCATCGAAAGCGGAACTTTCGATGAACTCGTGGCCAAAGGCGGCCATTTTGCCGAGCTCGCCAGGGCTCAGTTCATGGTCCATGAAACCGCACGGGCCAGCGTGACGGCTTCTGAGGCTGCCGCGACGGCAGCCAAATCCCCCTAGCAAGTCCTCACAGCGCCGTCGAAATTCGGCCTATTTCATTGCGGAATACCGCACCCAGCCCCCTGTTCTCGACGCATCAGCCGGTATAGGTTTGCGGCGCCGCAAGCGGCGGCGCTGGATTTCAGAACCGACAATCAGATCACGAGAGCCGCCCGTATCCAGGCGGGTCTCCAAGGACCGGAATCGGATAGTGCACGCCCTACGCCCGCTGCTTCGCAAATCGCTCAACCTGTTCGCTGCGAGCCTCGCATGTGCCGCGCTGCTTGCGCCGCACGCGGCGAGCGCCGAGGCGCTGCTGCTGATCGAGGCCGACAGCGGCAAGGTGCTGCAGGCGGACAACGCGACCATTCCCTGGTATCCGGCCTCCGTCACCAAGATCATGACCGCCTATGTGACGCTGAAGGCGGTCAAGGACGGCAGACTGACGCTCGACACGCTGCTCACGGTGTCGCCGATTGCGGCCTCGCAATCGCCCTCGAAGATGGGATTCCGTCCGGGAACGCAGCTCACCGTCGACAACGCGCTGAAGATGATGATGGTCAAGTCGGCGAACGACATGGCCGTGGTGCTCGCCGAAGGCGTCGGCGGTTCGATCGACGGCTTCTCCGCGATGATGAACGACACCGCGAAGAAGCTCGGCATGACGCAGACCAGCTACGTCAATCCGAACGGCCTGCCCGCCGACGGCCAGATCACGTCGGCGCGCGACCTCGGCATCCTGGCGCGCTCGTTCCTGCGCGACCTGCCGGAATACGAATACTTCGTGCACATCCCGGCGATCCGCTTCGGCAAGCGCGTCACCGGCAATTTCAACAAGCTGATCGGCCGCTATCCCGGTGCCGACGGTTTCAAGACCGGCTTCATCTGCGCCTCCGGCTACAATCTCGTCGCCTCGGCCACCCGCAACGGCCGCCGGCTGATCGCGGTGGTGCTGGGTGCGAACTCCGGCACCGCGCGCGCGGTGAAGGCGGCGCAGCTGCTGGAGCGCGGCTTCGCCCAAGACAATCTGACATGGCTGCGCCCCTCGCTCGGCACGGTCGAGAACCTCGTGCCGGTCGACGCCTCGCCGCCGAACCTGCGCGACGAGATGTGCGGCGGCCAGCGCAAGCGGCCGGCCAGCGACGACGACGATGCGCTGATTGCCGCCAATGGCGGCACATCAGGATCGGCCTCGGCCACCGGCGGCGAAGCCCAGGTGACCTTCTTCACCGCCGGCCTCCAGCCGCCCCTGATGAAGGCCTCCGAATTGATGGCCTCTCCGCCGGCGGCGGCCGAGCCCGTGCTGGTCTATACCGGCCCGACCCGTACCGGCCCCGCCCTGATCGCGGCGGTCGCGGCCGATGCCGACCAGCAGGCGGCGTCCAAACCGCGTGGCAAGAAGTCGCGCGTGGCCAAGAAGCCTGATGCGGCCGACAGGCCGAAAGACGGGGGCAAGGACGCTAACACCAAGACGGCAGCGGTGAAGCCGGATGCCAAGCCGGCTGGGGCCAAGAACAACGGTAAGAGCGACGGCAAAAACGACGCGAAGGGCGACCCCAAGAGCGAGCCTAAGACTGCGGCGAAGCCGGCAGCGCCCAAGCATGCTGCCGCCAAGCATGATGCGGCGGCAAAATCCGCCGACAAGCCTGCGGCCAGCGGCGATCAGAAGCCCGCCAAGCCCAAGGCCGCGACCAAGCCCGCCGCCAAGCCGGCCAACAACGGTTGACCCGCACGCCGGGCCGAGAGCCGGCCCGGCTTCGCACCTGCGGCAGCTGTTCGCGATGATTCCAGTAGCCACTCCCCGGCCTTTGCCCTAAGCCTCGACGGCTTGCCAGCAGTTCCGGCAGGTTCGATACTGGCGGCAATGAGGCAAGCCCGAGACACAACGGGCTCTGGTAGATGAGGGGAGTTTTCCATGGAGCGCATCTGGCTCAAGCAATATCCGCCCGGCGTGCCCGCCGATATCGAGCCGACCCAATACGCATCGCTGGTCGACCTCCTTGAGGAGAGCTTCACCAAGTTCGCCGACCGCAAGGCGTTCATCTGCATGGACAAGTCGATCAGCTACCGCGACCTCGACCAGATGTCGGTCGCGCTCGCCGCCTATCTGCAGGGCCGCGGGCTGCAGCGCGGCGCCCGTGTCGCCATCATGATGCCGAACGTGCTGCAATATCCCGTTGCGACGGCTGCCGTGCTCCGCGCTGGCTTCGCGGTCGTCAACGTCAACCCGCTCTACACCCCGCGTGAGCTCGAGCACCAGCTCAAGGATTCCGGCGCCGAAGCCATTATCGTGCTGGAGAATTTCGCCCACACCGTCGAGCAGGTGATCGCGAAGACCGCGGTGAAGCATGTCATCGTCGCCAGCATGGGCGACCTGCTCGGCTTCAAGGGCGTGATCGTCAATCTGGTTGTCCGCCGCGTCAAGAAGATGGTACCGGCCTGGTCGCTGCCGGGCTCGGTCTCCTTCAACGACGCGCTCTCCGCTGGACGCGGCATGACCTTCAACAAGCCAAAGCTCTCGCCGGGCGACGTCGCCTTCCTGCAATATACCGGCGGTACCACCGGCGTCTCCAAGGGCGCCACCCTGCTCCACCGCAACATCGTGGCCAACGTCCTGCAGAATGACGCCTGGCTTCAGCCGGCGGTCGCCGCGCCGCCGCATGTCGATCAGCTCATGATCGTCTGCGCGTTGCCGCTCTATCACATCTTCGCGCTGACGGCCTGCTACCTGCTCGCGGTGCGCGCCGGCGGCTGCAATCTCCTGATCCCCAACCCGCGCGACATTGCGGGCTTCGTCAAGGAGCTGGCGAAATACCAGGTCAACAGCTTCCCGGCCGTCAACACGCTCTACAACGGCTTGATGCACCACCCTGATTTCAAGAAGCTCGACTTCTCCAAGCTGAAGATCTCAAACGGCGGCGGTATGGCGGTGCAGCGTCCCGTCGCCGATCAATGGAAGGCGATCACCGGCTGCTTCATCGCCGAAGGTTACGGCTTGTCGGAGACTTCGCCGACGCTGACCTGCAACCCGGCGACGGCAACGGAGTTCACCGGTACGATCGGCATTCCCGTGCCGTCGACCTACATCTCGATCCGCGATGACGACGGCAACGAGGTCCCGCTCGGTCAGGCAGGAGAGATCTGCGCCAAGGGTCCGCAGGTGATGTCGGGCTACTGGAACAGGCCGGAGGAGACCGCCAAGGTGATGACCGCGGACGGCTATTTCCGCACCGGCGACATCGGCGTAATGGACGAGAAGGGCTACACCAAGATCGTCGACCGCAAGAAGGACATGATCCTGGTCTCCGGCTTCAACGTCTATCCGAACGAGGTCGAAGAAGTGGTCGCGAGCCATCCGGGCGTGCTCGAATGCGCCGTGATCGGCATCCCCGATTCCAAGTCGGGCGAAGCGGTGAAGGCTTTCGTGGTGAAGAAGGATCCCAACCTCACCGCCGAGGCGGTGATCAAGTTCTGTCACGAGCAGCTCACCGGCTACAAGGTGCCCAAGCACATCGAATTCCGCAACGATCTGCCCAAGACCAATGTCGGCAAGATCCTGCGCCGCGAGCTGCGCGACGAGAAAAAGGCGGAGGCGGCGTAAGCTGCACCGCTGATGCCGGACGTCGGTGCCATCGCGCCATCAGGCATTCTCGCCTTCTGGCGCGAGGCCGGCCGCGAGCGCTGGTACAAGCGCAGCGACGCTTTCGACGCCGAGGTCAGGCGCCGCTTTCTGACGCTGTGGCAGAAGGCGGCCGCCGGCGAGTTGGCCTCGTGGGAGGCGAGCGACGACGGCGCGCTCGCGCTCGTCATCGTGCTCGACCAGTTTCCTCGCAACATGTTTCGGGGCACGCCGCAAGCCTTTGCCAGCGACGCGCTGGCGCGTGACGTCGCCCGCCGTGCCATCGATCGGAGTGTCGATACCAGGATCGACCCCGTCCTGCTCGAATTCCTGTACATGCCCTTGATGCACTCCGAGCGCCTCGCCGATCAGGAGCACTGCGTCGCGCTGTTTCAGCAAACCGACAATACCGAGAACCTGAAATACGCCCGGGCGCACGCCGACATCATCCAGCGGTTCGGCCGGTTTCCCCACCGCAACCGCCTCCTCGGCCGCCACACCACCGAGGAAGAGCAGGCCTTCCTCGACGATGGCGGCTTTTCCGGGTGATGACATGATGGTGAAGTGCCCAAGGAGAAGGCCAAGTCTCTCCGCTTCGGCCGCCGGCAATATTGTGCAGGCCCGCCGCACGGTCTAAAAAGCGGGACCGATTTTCAGGGAGACTGACAATGGCGATCCAGATTGGCGACAAGCTGCCGGAAGCGAAATTCCGTGTGATGACGGCGGAAGGCCCGCAGGTGAAGACCACCGACGATATCTTCAAGGGTAAGAAGGTGGCGCTGTTCGCGGTGCCCGGCGCCTACACCGGCACCTGCCACAAGATGCATCTGCCGAGCATCTTCCTCAACGCCTATGCCATCAAGGACAAGGGCGTCGACAGCATCGCCATCGTCTCCGTCAACGACGCCTTCGTCATGAGCGCCTGGAAGCGCGACACCGACCAGCGCGACGAGGCCATCTTCCTCGCCGACGGCAATGCCGATTTCACCAAGGCGATCGGCATGGAGCTGGACGCCTCCGCCAACGGCCTCGGCATCCGCTCCAAGCGCTATTCGATGCTGGTCGAGGATGGCGTGGTCAAGAAGCTGAACCTCGAGGCGATGCCCGGCAAGGTCGAGGTCTCCGGCGGCGATACGCTGCTCGGGCAGCTGTAAGCTCTCTTCGCGACAAAGACACTGTCATGCCCCGGCTTGACCGGGGCATCCAGTACGCCGAGACCTCTCGGCTTAATCACGTCCATCTCTGGAATACCGGATCGCCCGGTCGAGCCGGGCGATGACAGTTGAGAATGAGGCACCGACGGCGCGCCTCTACTCCGCAAGCCGCTGCTGCAACCGCGCCTTCACGATGCCGTCGCGTGCGAGCTGATCGGCGCGTTCGTTCTCGGGGTGGCCGGCATGGCCCTTGACCCAGTGCCAGCGGATCTCGTGCTGCTTCAGCGCGGCATCCAGGCGCTGCCATAGCTCGACGTTCTTCACCGGCTTCTTGTCGGCGGTGCGCCAGCCGTTGCGCTTCCAGCCGAAGATCCATCCCGTGATGCCCTGCCGGACATACTGGCTGTCGGTGTAGAGATCGACGGTGCACGGCTTCTTCAGCGCTTCCAGCGCCGAGATCGCCGCCATCAGCTCCATCTGGTTGTTGGTGGTGTGGCGCTCGCCGCCGTTCAGCTCTTTTTCCTTGTCGCCGAACTTCAGGATCGCGCCCCAGCCGCCCGGCCCGGGATTTCCCGAGCAGGCGCCGTCGGTAAAGATCGTGACATTGGGACGCTCGCTCACGCCACCAACCCCGACGGCATCAGCCCATAGTCGCGCACGCTTCTCACGCTCTGGTGGAAGCGCAGCTTGCGGACATATTCCAGCGGATCCTTCGGCTTCACCAGCGCACCGGGCGGCACGTTGAGCCAGTCGACCAGCCGCGTCAGCAGGAAGCGGATCGCAGCCCCGCGCGCGAGCAGCGGCAGCGCGGCCTCTTCCGCCTCCGAGAGCTTTCGCACCCGGCCATAGGCGTTGAGAAAGGCACGCGCCTTGGTGACATTGAAGGAATGATCCGGCTCGAAGCACCAGGCGTTGAGGCAGATCGCGACGTCATAGGCCAGCATGTCGTTGCAGGCGAAGGTGAAGTCGATGATCCCGGAGAGCTGATCGCCGAGGAAGAAGACGTTGTCGTTGAAGAGGTCGGCGTGGATCACGCCTTCCGGCAGATCGGTCGGCCAGATCCCGCTCGACAGATGATCGAGCTCAGCCGCCAGGAACGTGCGCAGGCCCGGCTGCACCTCGTCGGCACGGTGTGAGGCCGCATCGAACAGCGGCCGCCAGCCCGAGACCGAGAGCGCATTGGCGCGCCGAACCGCAAAATTCGCGCCGGCCAGATGCATCTTCGCCAGCGCCGCGCCGACGCCGGCGCAATGCGTCACGTTCGGCTTGCGAGGCCACATGCCTTCGAGAAAGGTGATGATCGCCGCAGGGCGTCCCGACAGCTCGCGCAGCGCCTCGCCGTCGCGTCCCTTCACCGGCAGCGGGCAGTTGATGCCGTGCTCGGCCAGATGCGTCATCAGCGCGAGGAAGAACGGCAAATCGTTCTTCGCCACGCGCTTCTCGTAGAGCGTGAGGATGAACGACGCCTGCTTGCCTCCCTGGCTGGTATGCAGCAGGAAGTTGGTGTTCTCGACGCCCTCGGCGATGCCCTTGTAGGACAGCAATTCGCCGAGATCATATTGCTTCAGGAAATCCGCAAGCTCGTCGGCGGCAACGTCGGTGTAGACCGCCATAAAGGTCTACTCGGCGGCAGCTTCGGGACGCACCTGACGCGGCAGCGGGAAGAACTCGTTCTCTTCCGCGGCCGAGACCGTCTCCACATGCAGCGTGTAACGCTCGGCGAAGGCGTCCATGATCTCCTCGACGATCACCTCCGGCGCGGAGGCGCCCGCCGTGATGCCCAGGCTCGAGATATTGCCGAACTTGTCCCAGTCGATGTCGGCGGCGCGCTGCGCCAGCACCGCGATCCGGCAGCCCTCGCGCTCGGCAACCTCGCGCAGGCGCTGCGAGTTCGACGAATTGGGGGCACCGACGACGATGAGCGCGTCCACCACCGGCGCCACCTTCTTCACCGCGAGCTGGCGATTGGTGGTGGCGTAGCAGATGTCTTCCTTGTGCGGGCCGTTGATGTTGGGGAAGCGCTTCTTCAAGAGCGCCACGATCTCCGCGGTGTCGTCGATCGACAGCGTGGTCTGGGTCACGAAGGCGAGATTGTTGGGGTCCTTCGGGGCGATGGTCTTGGCGTCCTCGGCGGTCTCGATCAGGGTCACGGCGCCGACCGGAAGCTGGCCGAGCGTGCCGACCACCTCAGGGTGATGGGAGTGGCCGATCAGGAATATCTCACGGCCACGCTTGAAATGGATCGCGGCCTCGCGATGGACCTTGGTCACCAGCGGGCAGGTCGCATCCAGCGAGAACAGATTGCGGGACTGCGCGTCGGCCGGAACTGATTTCGGCACGCCGTGGGCCGAGAACACCACCGGCGCGGTGGCGTTCTCCGGGATCTCGGCGAGCTCCTCGACGAAGATGGCGCCCTTCTTCTTCAACCCGTCGACGACATATTTGTTGTGCACAATCTCATGGCGAACATAGACGGGGGCGCCATATTTATCGAGCGCCCGTTCCACGGTGTCGATCGCCCGGACCACGCCGGCACAGAAGCCGCGGGGAGAACAAAGCACGATCTTGAGGTCTGGTTTGGCTGACATTGAGCGATCTCGGGACCGAATCACCCGTTTCGCCTTTTGGCGGGGGCGGTCGATGGATGGAATAGGGCTTAAACGGTCGGCTTGAACTATGCCGCGAGTTTCTAAGGGAATTGGGCCCCCTTTCGGGCGCTGTCAAGGCACTATCTATAGCAGAACCATTGCATGGCTACCCCCTCCGGGCTTATATAGCGCGAATTCCCTGTCATCGCTGATGACCACCGGTTTCGCCTCCAGAGGGGTGGGCGAAGCACAAAGGAGATTTGCCATGAGCAACGCACCTCTGATGCCCAAGGCGACCGCCGTCTGGCTGCTCGACAACACCGCGCTGACCTTCGACCAGGTCGCCGATTTCACCAAGATGCATCCCCTCGAGGTGCGCGCGATCGCCGACGGCGATGCGGCCCAGGGCATCAAGGGCATGGATCCCCTCTCCAACGGCCAGCTCACCCGCGAGGAGATCGAGAAGGGCGAGAAGAACCCGGATTACCGGCTCCGCCTCCAGGAGAGCAAGGTGGTGCTGCCGCCGCAGCCCAAGCGCAAGGGCCCGCGTTACACCCCGGTTTCGCGCCGCCACGAGCGTCCGAGCGCCATCCTCTGGCTGCTGCGCAGCCATCCGGAGCTCAAGGACGCCCAGATCATGCGTCTGGTCGGCACCACCAAGAGCACCATTGCCAGCGTGCGTGACCGCACCCACTGGAACACGTCCCAGCTCACCCCGATCGATCCCGTCACCCTCGGCCTTTGCTCGCAGATCGAGCTCGATTTCGAGGTGCAGCGCGCCGCCAAGGAAAAGCCGATCGATGCAGCCTATGGCGGCGCCACGCTGCTGCCGGCCTCCGAGACCACCCGCAAGGACGAATACGAGTCCGCGGAGAAGTCCAGCGACGACCTCAACGTCGACGCCGTGTTCGCCAAGCTGAAGACGCTCGGCGGCAAGAAGCAGGAAGACGAGGAGGGGTAGTTCCTCTCCCTCTTCGTTCGCTTCAAACGCAAAAAGCGCGGCAGGGAAACCTGCCGCGCTTTTTGTTTTGTGTACCCCACCCTCGGTGGTCGTCCCCGCGAACGCGGGGACGACAGCGGAATTTGTTGCTCTAGGCGATTGTCACTCAGAACTTATACGTCACGCCCGCGCCGACCAGCCACGGATCGATATGCGCGGTGCCGGTGACCGGCAGGCCGGAGACGGTCGCGCTGTAATCCGGGCGCAGCCAGAGCTTCTTGACGTCGACGTTGAGACCCCAGTGTCGGTCGATCATGTAGTCGAAGCCGAACTGCACGGCACCGCCCCATGCGTTGCTGACATGCAGGTTGGTGGTGGTGGCGACGATCGCGGGCGGACCGGCGATCGCGGCAGGCGAATTGGCCGCGGAATTGTTGAAGAACACAGTGTAGTTCACGCCGGCGCCGATATAGGGCTTGAACGCGCCGAACTGGTCGAAGTGATATTGCAGCGTCAACGTCGGCGGCAGCAGCGTGGTCTTTCCGATCGGCAGGTTCGCGAGCGAGCCGGTGCCGCTGATCGAGTGCCGGGTGACGCCGAGGATCAGCTCGGCTGCGATGTTCTTGGTGAAGAAATAGCTGATGTCGAGCTCGGGGACGACCTGGTCGCTGATCGAGAGGCCGGAATTCGGCGATGACAGCGAGGGCACGCCCGCCACATTGACGGTCGAGCCGCCGGCATCCGGCAACACGCCGAGCACGCGCAGGCGCACCATCCACGGATTGAATGCCTCCACCGGCGGCGGCGCCTTCTTGTAAACAGGCAAATCGGCAGCTTGCACCGATGCAAACGTGCCTGCGAGCATCGCGCCAAAAGTCGCAAGCCGCGCCAGGTTTCTTGTCGTTCTCTGCATTTCAATCCCCTTCAGCCATCTCTCGCGCGTCGTTGCGCGACATGAGCGTCAGAGCAGAAAGGGGCCGCTGGAGGATTTGATCTCGATCAATTCAGGCGAACGTCGCCACGATTTGGCCACGGCGTTGCAGATGTGTCACGAAAACCATGCAGGCGAGACGCTGTGTGCGGCAAAATAGTGCCGCACCCTCACGTCAGGGCCGCTCCGGATGGTTCAGCATGTATTCGCCGAGGTCGCGCTGGCGGCGGTCGGCGCGCGCGGTGGCGGCGTTGCGCTGGACGTCGCGGTCCTTGCGACACGCCACATATTCCGGCGAGCCCTGCGCATAGCCTCGGCTCTGGCAGACCGCGTCGTCATCGTCGCCGCCCACCGCCACCGGATTCTGGTGACGCGCGGAGCAGGCGGAGAGAGCGGTGGCCAGCAGCACAGCTGCAAGCAGGCGCGGCGCGGCGGCGAGTGGCATACGAGGTCCCCTGTTGGCCGGGCCTGTTTAGCGCGGAATGAGGAGAATGTAAGTCCCGAACGCCGTTCCCCGCTCGCTGTTATCACCCGCCTTCGCGGGTGATAACAGCGGAGGCTGGGCCGCGCCGTCGCGCCTCACTGGCCCGGCGACCGAAGCACAAGCCTCACACCCGCCCCTTCAGCGCCTCGCCGATCTCGTCGAGCGCCTTGGGATCCTCGATCGTCGCCGGCATGGTCCAGGACTCGCCGTCGGCGATCTTCTTGATGGTGCCGCGCAGAATCTTGCCGGAGCGCGTCTTGGGCAGGCGGCCGACGGTGATGGCGAGCTTGAAGGCGGCGACCGGGCCGAGCTTGTCGCGCACCAGCGCGACGATCTCCTTCTCGATCTCGGCCGGGGCTCGCTTCACGCCGGCCTTGAGCACCAGGAAACCGCAGGGCACCTCGCCCTTGATCGCGTCCTTGACGCCGAGCACCGCGCATTCGGCGACATCGGGATGCGAGGCCAGGATCTCCTCCATGCCGCCGGTGGAGAGCCGGTGGCCGGCGACGTTGATGATGTCGTCGGTGCGGCCCATGACGAAGACGTAACCGTCCTCGTCCTTGTAGCCGGCATCCGAGGTTTTGTAATAGCCGGGAAATTCGCTCAAATACGCTTCCTTGAAGCGCGCATCCTGATTCCACAGCGTCGGCAGGCAGCCAGGCGGCATCGGCAGCTTGATGACGATCGAACCCATGGTGTTGGGCCCCACCGGCTTCGCCGCCTCGTCGACCACATCGACCTGGTAGCCCGGCATCGGCACCGTCGGTGAGCCGTGCTTCACCGGCAGCATGCCGAGTCCGACCGGGTTGCCGGCAATGCACCAACCGGTCTCGGTCTGCCACCAATGGTCGATCACCGGCACCTTCAGCTGCACTTCCGCCCATTCGACCGTCGGCGGATCGGCCCGCTCGCCGGCGAGGAACAGGGTGCGGAATTTCGAGAGGTCGAATTGCCGGATGAATTTTCCTTCCGGATCCTCTTTCCGGATCGCGCGGAACGCGGTCGGCGCGGTGAAGAACGCAACAGCCTTGTGCTCGGAGATCACGCGCCAGAACGCGCCGGCGTCGGGCGTGCCGACCGGCTTGCCCTCGTACATGATCGTGGTCGCGCCATGCAGCAGCGGGCCGTAGACGATGTAGCTGTGGCCGACCACCCAGCCGATGTCGGAGCCGCACCACCACACCTCGCCCGGCTTGACGCCATAGAGGTTGAACATCGACCATTTCACCGCGACGAGATGGCCGCCATTGTCGCGCACGACACCCTTCGGGATGCCCGTGGTGCCCGAGGTGTAGAGGATGTAGAGCGGATCGGTCGCGGCAACAGGCACGCAAGGTGCCTTCTTGCCGTCATTCAGCGCCTTGCGGCGCAGGCTCGCCCAATCGTAGTCCCGGCCCGGGGCCAGATCGCAGGTGAGCTGCGGACGTTGCAGCACGATGCAGGCTTTCGGCTTGCTGCCGGCCAGCTTGATCGCTTCGTCGAGCAGCGGCTTGTACTGCACGATGCGGCCGGGCTCGATGCCGCAGCTTGCTGAGAGAATGAGTTTCGGCTGCGCGTCGTCGATGCGGGTGGCGAGCTCCTTCGCTGCGAAGCCGCCGAACACCACGGAGTGCACCGCCCCGATCCGCGCGCAGGCGAGCATCGCGACCACGGCTTCCGGCACCATAGGCATATAGAGAATGACACGATCACCCTTGGCGACGCCAAAATCCTGCATGATTGCGGCGAGCGCCTGCACCTCGGTCAGCAGTTCGGCATAGGTAAATTTGGTAACGCTGCCCGTCAGCGGCGAATCGTGGATCAGCGCGACCTGGTCGGCGCGGCCACCTTCGACATGGCGGTCGAGCGCGTTGTAGCAGGTATTGACGACACCGCCGGCGAACCAGCGGCCGTAGGTTCCTTGGTTGGGATCGAAGATCGTCTTGGGCGGCTCGACCCAGTCGATGTCTTTCGCCGCCTCGGCCCAGAAGCCTTCGGGGTCGGCGAGAGAGCGCGCATGGACCTCGTGATAACGACTTTTACCGTCGATGTTCATTCCCGCGCTCCCATTCCCTTTATTCGCCTGGCCCGAGCCTCGTGGCAGGACAGGCGTCCCGCCATGACCAGGATCAATGCCGGCCTTGCTTGAGGGCTATTTTCCCGGGAACGGGCCGCGGTTCAAGCTGAAAAGGAGGGGGCGTGTCCCCCTCTCCCCGCTTGCGGGGAGAGGGTCGGGCTGAGGGGGGAGTCTCTTCGAGGACGGTGAGGGTTGGACTCGCGGAGAGTCCCCCTCGCCCGGATTTTGCTGGCGCAAATTCCGGCCTCTCCCCGCAAGCGGGGAGAGGCGAAGAAGCCTCAATACCCGTCCACGCCGTTGATCTGTTGCAACCTGTCCTGCATCGCCTTTTTGAGATCAAAGCCCGGCCGGCCGTATCCGGCGTTCCTGCGCGCGATGAAATCGTCCTGCTCGCGCTGGATCTTGCGCGTCTCCGCCGGGCTCTGGGCTTCGCGGAGCACGCGCAAATGCGATCCGTAAATCTCGCGGTCGAGATCGGCGAGCTCGCGATTGCCGCAAATCGCTTTTTCGACCGCACGGCGCGCTCGCGCGCAATTGAAGCTGGGCTTGCCGGCGACGGCCATCTGCGCGCCGATCCGCTCGATCTCGCGCGCCATCGCCTTGTGATTGGCCTTGGCCTTCTCGTGGTTCGGATCGATCTTCAGCGTCGCGCCGAAATCCTGCACCGCCTTGGGCTTGTCGCCCTTCTTGAGCCAGAGCTCGCCGCGCGCATTGAAGATGTCGGCAAGTGTGGGATCGAGCGAAAGCGCGCGGCTGTCGTCGGCGATGGCGCGGTCAATCTGATCGTGCCGCGCATAGAGCGCCGCGCGCGCGATCAGCGCCTTGACCAGATCCCCCTTCGCCGTCTTCTCATTGTCGATTACGGCGGCGCAGGCCGTGGCGACCTTGTCCATGTCGTCGGCGGCAGTCGCAGCAAGGCAGGACGCGACGTCGACCTGGATCAGTGCAGCCGGCTCGCCGCCGGTCGCAGCCTGGGCGGTGGCGAGCGAGAGCGCGCAAAGCAATAATGCACCTGACGATTGAATGAGTTTTTGAAAACGCATGCTCGTTGCAGTCGGTAATCTTGCTTTCGATCTTGCCCTTAAGTCGCGCCTCGGGGCCGTACTATCCATCATACGGCCGGATTGGTGCTAGCTTGTGGCGGCGCTCACATCGGTTTCGGGGATCATCGTGTCGACATTCGAATGGATCATCGTGCTTCTGCTCGGCGCCGTTGCCTTATCGGCGCTGGCGCGGCGGATCAAGGTCCCCTACCCGACCTTTCTCGCCATCGGCGGCGCCCTGATCGCCTTCGTGCCATCAAGTCCGTCCTGGACGCTGCAGCCCGACCTGGCCCTGGCCCTTTTTGTCGCACCAGTTCTGCTCGATGCCGCGTTCGACACCTCGCTACGCGATCTGCGCAACAATTGGGTTCCGGTCTCGACCCTGGTCGTCGCCGCGGTCGGCCTGACCACGGCCGGCGTCGCCGTTGTCGCGCACCGGCTGATGCCCGACATGCCCTGGGCCGCCGCGGTTGCGCTCGGCGCGATCGTGGCGCCACCCGATGCGGCCGCCGCGGTCGCGATCCTGAGCCAGGTCAAGCTGCCCCACCGCATGGTGAAGGTTTTGGAGGGCGAGAGCCTGCTCAACGATGCCAGCGCGCTTCTGATCTATCGCATCGCGGTCGGCGCCGTCGCCACCGAGCACCTGACGTGGGGCCAGGTTGCACCGACCATGGCGCTGGCCCTGGTCGGCAGCGTCGTCGCCGGCCTGCTCGCCGGCCGCATCATTCCGCCGATCATGGGGCGGGTGACGGAAGCCCCGAGCGCGATCATCGTGCAATTCGCCACCACCTTCATGATCTGGATCGGCGCCGAGCATCTCGGCCTCTCCGGCATTCTCACCATCGTGGTCTATGCCATGACGATGGCGCGCTCGGCGGGGCTACGGATGCCGGCGCGGCTGCGGGTGCCGTCCTACGCGGTCTGGGAGACCATGGTGTTCGTGCTCAACGTGCTCGCCTTCATGCTGATCGGCATGCAGATGCGGCCGATCTGGACGCGCCTCGAGGCAGACGTGCGCTGGGAATATTGCGTGGCCGCGGCCTGGATCCTCCTCACCGTGGTGCTGGTCCGGCTGCTCTGGGTGACGTTCTACCGCACCACCTTGCGCGTGCTGGTCGCGCAGGGGATCTATCATCCGAGGGACCCCAGGGCCGTCGCCTCGCCCAAGGGCGGCCTCATCATCTCCTGGTGCGGCATGCGCGGCCTCGTGACGCTGGCCACCGCCTTCGCGCTGCCGGAGAATTTTCCCCATCGCGACTTCATCGTCTTCATCGCTTTTGCGGTGGTGCTGGGATCGCTGGTGATCCAGGGCCTGACGCTGCGGCCGCTGATCCTGGCGTTCGGCCTCAAGGACGACGATCCCGTCGGCACCGAGGTCGCGCAGGCGCGCGCCGTGGCCTATCGCGCAGCGCTCGATGCGATCGAGAGCGATCCGTCCGAGGAGGCGGAGATCCTGCGCCTCGAATATCGCGCCATCCTGATGCAGGCCGAGAACGATCCCAAGGGCGGCATCGCCAATGGCGAACTGCCGGCCGATCCCCTGCGCCGCCGCGCCATCGACGCCGCGCGCAAATCGATCTTCCACCTCCGCGCCACCGAGGTGATCGGCGACGACGCCTTCCATCGTCTCGAGGAAGAGCTCGATCGGGCCGAGTTGAGCGCGGGGGGCTGAGGCTGCGAGGCTGCTGACATAAACTCGATGTCGTCCCGGACAAGCGCGCCGCAAGCGCGCGCCGATCCGGGACGACAGCGGCGTTTGAACCAAATCCCGCCTCCCCAGACTCACTCCTGATGACAACCCTGACCGACGACCGTCGTGTACGCGCGCGTGATGCGTCGCCTGCACGATATTTTTATCTGCACATGGCCCTGGCCTGCGCGGCCACTGCGTTTCTCGGTTTCGCGCCGACCTATTGGATGCCGCTCGCCCACCGGACGCTGTCCGCAAGCCCGGTGATTCATTTTCACGGATTCTTGTTCTTTACCTGGTCGCTCTATTTCGTGCTGCAGACCTGGCTCGCGGCCTCGGGCCGGGTGGTCAATCACCGCTCGCTCGGCATCGCCGGCGTATCGCTCGCGACCGCGATGACGATCTTCGGCTTCCTCGCCTCCGTCCACGTGATGCAGCATTCCGCCGCGCTCGGGCAGCGCGAGGCCGGCATCGCCTTCTCGATCGTGCCAATGAGCGGGATCGCGTTCTTCGCGATCGTGTTCCTGCTCGCGATCATGAACACGCGCAGACCCGAGATTCACAAGCGGTTGATGCTTCTGGCCGCGGTCTCGATCCTCGATGCCGCGATCGCCCGCTGGTTCCTGACCTTCCTCGCCCCTCCCGGACCGCCCGGCCCACCGCCGGTGCCGGTGACGATCGCGCCGGCCGTCGTCGCTTCGCTCCTGCTCGTCGTCGCCATGGTGCGCGACTGGCGCACTGAGGGCCGCGTGCATCCGGTCTACATCACCGGCACGCTGGCGCTGCTGGCGGTGAAGGTGCTGAACTGGCCGATCAGCGAGACGGCAGCGTGGCATTCGTTCGCCGGCGGGATATTGGCGCTGGCGCAGTAATCACCATTGTCGTCCCGGACAAGCGAAGCGCAGATCCGGGACGACAGCGGAGATTGAAGCTAAGCCCCCGCCTTGCACGTGATGCCGCCGTCGACCACGAGCTCGATCCCCGTCACATATTTCGACTCGTCCGACGCCAGGAACAGCGCGGCGTTGGCGACGTCGAAGGCATCGCCCATGTGCCCCATCGGCACCTGCGCGTCGCGGGCGCGCCACATCGCTTCGACGTCGCCCTTGGCGTAGCTGGCGGCAAGGCCCGCGGAATGTTCGACCATCGGCGTCTTCATCAGGCCGGGCAGGATCGCATTGACGCGCACATGGTGGCGCGCGAACTCGATCGCCGTGGTGCGCGTCATCTGGTTCATCGCCGCCTTCGACGTGCCATAGGTGACGTACGAGATGCCCATGTGCCGGATCGAGGCGATCGAGGAGATGTTGATGATCGAGCCGCCGCCCTGCTTCACCATGACCGGGATGACGTGCTTCATGGCGAAATAGGCGCTCTTGAGGTTGACGCTGAAGACGCGGTCCCAGCTCTCCTCGGTGACCTCGACCACGCTGCCCATCTCGGCGATGCCGACATTGTTGTCGAGCACGTCGATGCGGCCATAGGCCTTCAGGCAGGCCGCCACCATCGCCTCGATCTCGGCAGGCCGCGAGACGTCGGCGGTAAACGCCGTCGCCTTGCCGCCCTCGCCGGTGATGATCTTCGCGGTCTCTTCGGCCGCGGTGCCGTTGCGATCGACGCAAAACACCTGGGCCCCCTCGCGCGCAAAGGTCACGGCAGTGGCCTTGCCGTTGCCCCAACCGGGCCCGATCGAGCCGGCCCCCACCACCATCGCAACCTTGCCCTTGAGCCGATCCATTTTGTGTCTCCTTGTTTATTGTTCTTGTAGCCCGGATCAGCGCAGCGATATCCGGGTTGGCATTTCCGGATGTCGCTTCGCTCATCCGGGCTACGGATCACTGCAAATCTTCATCGTCGTGACGTTAGCACCAATGGGATGCCCGACAATCTCCGACAGCGTCCGGCACTTGCCCTCATGACACAGCCGCCATTCGCCGGCCGCGCCGGAATTGCCGAGCACGACCTCCTGCATGGCGGCGCGCTTCGGCTGCCACTGAAACCAGCCGTCGACCAGCCGCGCCTCGGGCGGCGGCTCCATGCCGGGGCCGGTGCCCTTGATTCGGGCCTGCACGAGTTCGAGGCCGGCGGGCGTGACGCGCCAATCCTCCTGCCAGTCGACCTTCGCGATCGAATGCGTCCATGCAATCGTGAACGCGGACAGCGCCAGCGTCTTCACGCCGAAGGCCGTTGCGAAGCAGAGGCTCACGCCGCCTCGACCGGCGCCGACGGACGCTGCCGCCATTGCCACAGCACGAGCGCCGCAGCGAGCACGAAGCCGGCGGTGTCGCTGAACGCGAATTCCCCGAGCAGGCAGAATGCAGCGCCGAGCGCGACCAGGCGCTCGATCAGGCTCAAGCGCGTGAACAGGAAGCCGATCGCGACCATGCCGAATAGGCCGATCGCCACCAACGCCTTCAAGGCCGCCAGCGCCACCGCTCCGTAGAAGCCGAGCTTGGCCGCCATGGGATCGCCGGCTTGCAGCATCAAGGCCGGAGAATAGACGAAGATGAAGGGGATGACGTAACCGGCGAGCGCGATGCGCATCGCCTCCCAGCCGATCTTGTCGGGATTCTCCTTTGCGATCGGCGCCGCCGCGAGCGCCGCCAGTGCCACCGGTGGCGAGAGGTCGGCCATGATGCCGTAGTAGAACGCGAACATGTGGCTCGCGATCAGAGGCACCCCTAGCTTGGCCAGTGCGGGCGCGGCGAGCGCGGCGGTGATGATGTAGGTCGGGATGGTCGGGATGCCGGTGCCGAGCAGGATCGACAGCAGCATGGTCATGATCAGCGCGAGGAACAGGCTCTTCTCGCCGAGCCCGATCACCCAGCCGCCGAAGATGGTGCCGACGCCGGTCTGCGACATCATGCCGATGATGACGCCGACGATGGCGCAGGCCATGCCGACGGTGATGGCGGATTTGGCGCTCTCGGCCAGCGCATCGCGGCAGCCGCGCAACGCCGCAAAGCCGCCGCGGACGAAGGCGGTGATCACGATCAATCCGACGACGACGCTCGCGACCGGCACGATCTTGAGGCCGTCACGCGACAGCGCGGCGACGACGAGTGCAAGCCCGATCCAGAAGATGTAGCGAATGATTGTCGCCGAGGCGCCGGCCGTGATGCTGGTGCCCAGGATCAGCGCCACGGTCAGCGCAAGACCCATGCTGCCGGCATAGAGCGGGGTGAAGCCCTCGAACAGCATGTAGATCAGGGCAGCGAGCGGCAGCACCAGGTACCAGCGCGTCACCAGCGCCTTCCAGGCGCTCGGAATCTCCGAGCGCTTCATGCCGGTGAGACCGTGCTTGCCGGCCTCCAGATGCACCATCCAGAACGCGGACGCGAAATAGAGCATCGCGGGAATCGCAGCCGCCTTGACGATCTCGGAATATTGCACACCGAGCGTCTCCGCCATGATGAAGGCGACCGCGCCCATCACCGGCGGCATGATCTGTCCGCCCATCGACGCGGTGGCTTCGACGCCGGCGGCGAAGGCGCGGCGGTAGCCGAACCTGATCATCAGCGGAATCGTGAACTGGCCGACGGTGACGACATTGGCGACGCCCGACCCGGAGATCGTGCCCATCATGCCGGAGGCGAACACGGCGACCTTGGCGGGTCCGCCGCGGGTGCGGCCGAACAGGCCGAGCGAAACGTCGGTGAACAGCTGGATCATGCCGGCGCGCTCCAGGAACGAGCCGAATAGGATGAACAGGAAGATGTAGGTCGCCGAGACGTAGATCGGCACGCCGTAGAAGCCTTCGGTGCCGAACGACAGATGCGTGACGATCTGGTCGAAATCATAGCCACGATGGTTGAGCGGCGACGGCAGATACTGGCCGAAGAACCAGTAGACGAGGCACGCGCCGCACATCAGCGGCAGCGCCGCGCCCATCAGCCGCCGGGTACCTTCGAAGATCAGCACCGCCAGCAGCGTGCCGACCACGAGATCGAGCCGCGTCGGGTCGCCGTCGCGCGCGATCAGGTCGGCATAGAAGATCCATTGGTAGAGCCCGCAGAGGAAGCCGGCGCCGCCGATCACCCAGCCGAGCGCGCGGCCGGCATTGCTCTTCGCGGTGAAGTTCGCGATCAGGCCGAAGGTGAGCAGGATCAGAAATCCGACATGGACGCCGCGCACCACCTGGCTCGGAAGATAGTTGAAAGCCGCGACATAGAGCTGGAAGCTGGCGAAGGCGATGCCGATCCAGTAGGCGAGCGCGCCCCACCAGCCCGGGCCGAACCCTTCCGGAAAGCCATGCTCGAAATTGTCGAACTCGACCTTGATGGGCGCAGCTTCAGTGCCCTCTGCCTTTTCCAGCATCTAAATCGTCCTTCGCCGTCGAGCGCTCATAACTTGGCACGGTCTACCCGCGCCGTCATGCCCGGGCTTGTCCCGCCTGCACGGCCGAAGCCGCTTCGGCGAGGCGAAGGCCCGGGCATCCACGATCTTTCTCGCCTGCCCATAGAACGTGGATGGCCGGGCCATCTGTGCGAAGACGCGCTTCGCGCTAATGCCCGACCATGACGTCCGATGACGAGAGCCGATCCTACTTGATCAGCCCTTTTTCCTTGTAATAGCGGATCGCGCCGGGGTGCAGCGGAACCGGGCTGCCGCTGGCTGCGGTCTCGAGCTTGATCTCCCTGCCGGCCGCGTGCGCGTTCTGGAGCTCCGGCAGCGACTCGTAGACCAGCTTGGTCATCTGATAGGCGAGATCGTCCGATACGGCGGAGCTCGTGACGAGATAGTTGATCACGGCCGCCGTCGGCACGTCCTTGTCCTGGCCGGTATAGGTATTGGCCGGAATGATCGCGGAGACGAAGGGTGGGCCGATCTTGTCGACCGTCTCCTTCGGCACCGACACCACCGTGATCGGGCTCGATGTCGACAGGTCCTTCAACGAGGCGACGCCAAGCCCGGCCGATTGCAGCGTCGCGTTGAGCTGCCGGTTCTTCATGAGGTCGACGGATTCGGCGAATGGCAGATACTCGACCTTGCCAAGATCCCTGTAGCTCATGCCGGCCGCGGCCAGGATCGCGCGCGAATTCAGCTCCGTGCCCGACTTCGGCGCACCGACCGAGAGGCTCTTGCCCTTGAGGTCGGCCAGCGTCTTGATGCCGGACTCAGCGGTCGCCACGATCTGGATGTAGTTCGGATAGATCGCGCCGATCGTGCGCAGCTTGTCGAGCTTGGTCTTGAAGCCCGCTTCCTCCTCGCCGTCCCAGGCGGCCTTGAGCGAGTCGCCCAGCGTGAACGCCAGCTCGCCGCGGCCCTGCTGCAGCAGGATCAGATTCTCGACCGACGCCTTGGTGGCCTGCACCTGCGTCTTCACGTTCGGGATCTTGTCGCCGTAGATCTTCCCGATCGCGACCCCAAGCGGATAATAGACGCCGGAGGTGCCGCCGGTCAGCACGTTGATGAAGGATTGCGCCTGCGCGCAAGGTGCCGACGCCGCCAGAGCAAGAGCCGCGGCCGCGCCGAAAATGGTTCGTTTCATGGTTGTTGTTCTCCCCAAACCGGCCGCGAAATTGGCCGGATGAGGCATGCGGGTCAACCCATCCAAAAGACAAAACAGGACTGCAGTAAATGGCCGATCCGGCTCGATTTTTCGGGAACTTCGGGCTGCGGCGACGTGGCGCAGTTGCTGACTTGCGTGAGGTTCGATCACGCGCGCGGCTGGCTCGGTCACCTCGCCCGCTTGCGGGAGAGGTCGCGCCGAAGGCGCGGGTGAGGGCTTTCTCCTCTAGGGGATTGTCCCACTGCGGAGACACCCTCTCCCCAGCCTCCCCCCGCCAGCGGGGGAGGGAGCGCACCGTCGCAAGCCCTTACTGGCAAGCCCTTACTGGAACGTCATGTCCAGGCACTTGGAGATGTCGGAGCCGAGGCCGGAGGAGATGATGATGCAGCCGCGCACCTTCTGCGCGCCGACGTCGGCGGCCCACACCGAATAGCCGCCGGGGCCGAAGAACGAATTGGTGTTCGGCGGCTCGGTCTCGGTCACATCGAAATCATACTTGCCATCGGTCTCGAAGATGCGCGGCTTCTTGGTGCAGCCGCCGTCGGTCTGGACGTTGATGACTTCCTTGTTGTCGCGGGTCAGCGCCAGCGAGACCTGGCAGCGGAAATATTCCGAGGTCTTGGTGTTGAAGAGATAGGTGTAGGACTTGCAGGTCGCCGTGTTCAGCTTGCCCGGGGCAAGGCCGCGGCTGCACGAAATGCGCTGGTTGTGGCTGAGCTGGTAGTCATCGGCCCGGGCGGCCGGCGCCAGCGCCGTCAACGACAATGCAGCAGCCCAGCAAAGTTTAATCACATGGCGCATCCGAATCATCCCTACCCATAATTTTGTCGAGTTGCGTTCTAGACGGAAAGCGGAACATAGTCGCGAGGGGACGAAGGGAAAATCACAACCTGCTGGGCAAGACGTGATGCGCTGCGGCGCTTTCGCAAATTGACCCGGATGCACCGTTCGTGATTTGTTCAAGCCCGACGCCCCCAACGACGGGGAGGATGGGATCATGGCCTTTTCAACGAAGACATTTGCACTTGCTTCGGCTGCATTCGTAACGCTGCTCGGCGCGTTCGCCGCGCCCGCATGCGCGCAAGCCACGGCAACGCCGTGGGAGCTCAAGCCCGACATGGGCTATGCGTATGACAGGGACGGCAAGACCTATTCCTACAAGATGGGCACCAGCAATGCTGGCGAGTTGCTGAAGGGCGCCAAGAAAGTGCCGAGGGGCACGCTGTTCTTCATCGGCCAGAACGGCCAGCTCTACATGCGCAGCGGCCCGTATCTCGAAGGCGACGGCAAGTTCAAGTTCGGTCCGGATCAGTAATCGCTTTTTGTCGTCCCGGGGCGCGCGAAGTGCGAACCCGGGACCCATAACCCCAGGAAGCAGTTGCGGCGCGAAGCTGGTAACCTCGAGTCTTCGCCAAATCTGATTCCGTGGTTATGGGTCCCGGATCTGCGCGCGCTTTAGGCGCGCTTGTCCGGGACGACACCGATATCTAAAACGCCGCCGCCAATTCCCTTGCGCCGGGTTTGCCGCTGTTCGAATCCATCCGATCGTCCGTCACCGCCAGCAGCTTGGCCACCGTGTTGTGGCGGATCGCGACCGGATTGCGCTCATAGCCGCCGCGCTGGAAGAAGTTCGAGGTCGGCACCTGCTCGCGCATCGCCTGCGGCATCGTCACCATGTCGAGCCCGGTGCCGTCACCGGTGAGATTCATCATCTCGAGCTCGGCGGCCGTGAGTGGACGGGTGTAGCCCTTGGCGCGGGCGAACAGCACCGAGGTGAGCAGCTTGTGGGTCTGCAGCATCGGACCGACATCGATGTCGAGCACCATCGCATGCATGGCCCAGCCCTGCGCGGTGTTGCCGATCTTCTCATGCTCAGACCAGGTGTCGGGCACCGCCTTGGCATGCGCGACCATCTTCTTCAGCACGACGAGCTTGTGCTCGAGCGCCTGGCGCGCCGGTCCTGATGTGCGCGCAACTTTCTCGGACAGCGCGCGAACGAGTTCGTGTCCCTGCTCGGCCAGCAGCTCGACGCTGTTGGTGGTCAGGAGTTGGTTGTAACCCATCGCGGTCGAGATCGCGCGCTTGCCGCCATGCTCGATTCCTGCCTGCACGTCGTGGCTGCCGGTGCCGCCGGTCTCGAAGGCGTAAACCCGCACGGCCTGCTCGCGCGTCAGCCCGGAGGCGAGCGCGTAGCGCGCATAGGCGCGCTTGAACTCGGCCTCGCTGGACGGGCGCTGCGGCGTGAACTGGTAGAGCTCCTGCGCCGCGCGCAGGAAATCGGCAACGACGGGAATCGGTTTGCGGGGCGGCCGTTCCGGCGTTTCCTCCGGCTCCGGATTCACCGGCTTCTTCGGCCCGTTATAGAGCGGCGGATGCTCCAGCACGTAATCATCGAGCGTCACCTGCTGCCCGCTGCGCCGCTTGGCATTGCGGGTCTTCCGCTTCTCCGAGATCTGACTCCAATAGGCACCGGCCTCGGCATCGAAGGCCGCGCGCGCCGCCTGATATTCCGCGAGCTTGCGGCGATATTCGAGCACGGCGGGCGAGGCCCCCGCGCTTTGCGCAAAAAACTGCGACAGCAGCTGGGCGTTGGCATCGCGGACGGCCGGCGGCAGCGCGTCGGCCTCGCCACTGCGGGCGGCCGGTGTGATCAGGACAAGCGCAAGTGGAACCAGCGCCAATTTGTTTCGAATCGATCGATGCATGCCGTCCTCTTAGCAGGCATCCGGTAACCGTCACGTTAACGCGCCGTTTACCATCACTTCCAGGCGAACACCGGCTGTTCCAGGTCGGTGACGCGGGTGTGCCGCCCCGCCAGCACTTCACGGAACTGGTAGATCAGGGCCGCCGTCGGCGCGTGGATCAGGCTCATCTGATGATGGAACCGGATCACGCGGCGGGTACTTTCGGGGATCGCGGTGAAATCGAAGGCGTCGTCGTGCTCGATCGTATCGAGCGCGATGCGATGGACGGAGGCGACCTCGTCCGGGTTCGGCGCGATCGCGGCACTGTCAGCCGCCCAGACCACGACCGGCGTGATCAGATAGCCGGAGCGGGTCGGATAATCGTCGAGCAGGCCGAGCACCGCGTCGGCTGAAAGCTTGAGCGCAAGCTCCTCGTCGAGCTCGCGCAGCGCCGCCTCGACCGGCGTCTCGCCGGCATCGCAGCGTCCGCCGGGCAGCGCCCATTGGCCACGATGCGCACGCAGATGAGAGGCACGCCTGGTGAGCAGGAAGGCGGTGTCGTCACCGTCGCTGGATTCGGTCAGCGCCAGCACCACCGCGGCGCGCTTCAGCGCCGACGGCTCGGCCTCGCCAGGCAGCCGCGCGAAGGACGCGCAGGCAGCTTCGATATTCCGTCTGGTGGCATCGTCGAAAGGTCTCATGGTGCTTGACTACACCAGGACTGCATCTGATGAAACGAGGAGAGACAGCGCTGCAGAGATGGACGGAGCGATGACGAGCAAGGCCGCCGCAAGGCTCAAATCAGAGGGCTGGAGCATGCTGGAGACGACCGGCTTCATGCACCTGATCGGTCCGTTGTGGGAGCGCAAGGTCGGCGGCCATCACGAGTTCGCGCTCGCGACCGAAGACAAGCACCACAACCGCCGCGGCATGGTGCAGGGCGGCGTGATGATGACCTTCGCCGACCGCACCTGCGGCATGACCGCCCGCTACGTCTCCGGCAAGGAGTTCATGGCGACGGTGCAGCTCGACACCCATTTCGTCGAAGCCGGCCAGATCGGCGACATCCTGATCTCCCGCCCGCGCGTGGTGCGCTCGACCCGCAGCCTGATCTTCATGAGCACGGAGGTGACGGTCGACGACCGCTGCATCGTGATGGCGAACGGCGTGTTCAAGATCCTGAAGGGGCCGGGGTAAAGGGGAGGCGTGGTCAAGCGGTCACCATCGCAGTCACACACTCCACTGTCGTCCCCGCGAACGCGGGGACCCATAACCCCAGGGAGGAGTGGTGGCGCGAAGCAGGCCACTCCGAGTCTTCGCCAAACAATTCCCTGTGGCTATGGGTCCCGGATCTGCGCTTCGCTTGTCCGGGACGACGAGAGGAGATTGGGCGGCCTTCCTCTCCGCGTCATTGCGAGGAGCTCTTGCGACGAAGCAATCCAGCAATCTTTCCGCGGATGCATTTCTGGATTGCTTCGCTGCGCTCGCAATGACGGAACCAGGCGGCTATGCTGCCCTCCATAAAGATATCGAGGACCCGCCCATGCAATACCGCCAGCTCGGCCGCACCGGCCTGAAAGTGTCGCCGATCTGTCTGGGCACCATGATGTTCGGCGGGCCGACCGATGAAGCCGCATCAAAGCGGATCATCGACAAGGCTCGCGGGGCCGGCATCAACTTCATCGACACCGCCGACGCCTATTCGAAGGGCGCATCCGAGGAGGTCGTCGGCCGCGCCATCGCCAGCAACCGCCACGCCTGGGTGCTCGCGACGAAGCTCGCCAATCCGATGAATACTGGGATGGGTGACGATCCCAACCGGGTCGGCCTGTCGCGGCGCTGGGTGCTGCAGGCTGCTGACGAAAGCCTGAAGCGGCTCGGCACTGATCACATCGACATCTACTATCTGCACAAGGAAGACCATTCGACGCCGCTGGAGGAGACGGTGCGCGCGATGGGCGATTTGATCCGAGCAGGCAAGGTGCGTTATTTCGGCGTCTCCAATTACCGCGCCTGGCGCGTCGCCGAGATCTGCAACATCTGCGACCGGCTCGGCATCGACCGTCCGGCGGTGAGCCAGCCCTATTACAACGCGATGAACCGCATGCCCGAGGTCGAGCACTTCCCGGCCTGCTCTTATTACGGCCTCGGCATCGTTCCCTACAGCCCGCTGGCGCGCGGCGTGCTCACCGGCAAGTACAAGCCGGATGCTGCCCCCGACCAGGAGACGCGCGCGGGGCGCAACGACACCCGCATGATGCAGACCGAATGGCGGCCGGAATCGCTTCAGCTCGCGCAGGAGATCAAGGCGCACGCGGAGAGGAAGGGCATCGCCGCCGGCCAGTTCGCGGTTGCCTGGGTGCTCAACTCAGCCTTCGTCTCCTCGATCGTCGCGGGGCCCCGCACCGAGGAGCAGTGGGACGGCTACATCAGCGCGCTCGACTATCGCTTCACCGCCGATGACGAGGCACTGATCGACCGGCTGGTCGTGCCGGGCCATCCCTCGACGCCGGGCTACAACGACCCCGCCTACCCGATCGAGGGCCGCCGCGCGCGGACGGCGTGAACTTTCGAAAGACGACGATGGCGCACGAAGACCGCTACGGCCTGCCGCTCTCCACCGCATCCGATGCGGCTGCCGGCGCTTATCGCGACGGCGTCGACCTCATGCTCTCCGGCTGGACCGGCATGGCGGAGACGCTGGAGCGCGCGATTGCGGCCGATCCCGATTTCGCGCTTCCCCATATCGCCCGCGCCCGCGTGCACGCCTTCTACCAACAGGGCGATCTGGCACGGAGCAAGGCGGCGCTCGCGCGCGAGCTGGTCGCAAGGCGCGGCACGGAGCGCGAGCGCTCGCATGTCGAGACGCTGGCGCTTGCGATCGAGGGCCGGCTGCACGAGGCGATCGCATCGACGCTGAAGCACGTCGAGAACTGGCCGCGCGATGCCCTGGTGCTGTCGCTGCCGCTCGGGGCGTTCGGCCTGTTCGCCTTCTCCGGCATGGCGGACCACGATCGCGCGCGGCACGAGCTGTGCGAGCGCGTGGCGCGGCATTACGGCGAGGATTGGTGGTTCCTCACGATGGCCGGCTGGGCCATGACCGAGAATGGCGACGTCGCACGCGGCCGGGCCGTCACCGAGCGCGGCTTCAGTTTGCGCCGGGCGAATGCCCACGCCGCGCATGCGGTGCTGCATGCGATGTTCGAGGACGGCTCGATCGAGGCGGCCGATCGCCTCGTCGACGACTGGATTCCGTCCTACGACCGCGCCGGAATTTTGCACGGCCATATCCGCTGGCACCAGGCGCTCGGCGCGCTCGAGCAGGACGATGCCGCGCGCGCCCTCGCGATCTATGCCGACGTGCTCCGGCCTTCCGCCACACAGGCGCCGCCGCTCAACGTTATCACCGACGCCGCCTCGCTGCTCTGGCGCCTATCGGCGTACGGCCACACCGTGCCGAAGACGTTGTGGCAGGAAGCGGACGCCACCGCACAAAAACTGTTTCCGAAGTCGAGCCTGTCCTTCGCCGACGTCCACATGGCCCTGTTCGCGGCGGCGACGCAAAACCACGCGGCGCTCACCGCACGCCTTGCGACGATCGAGCAGCGGCTCGCCGAGGGCAAGCTGCCGGCCGGCCCCGTCGTGCCGGCGATCTTCCGCGCGCTGGCGGCCTTCGCGGACGAGGATTACGCCTCATGCGCGCAAACGCTCGCGCCTGTCCTCACCGAGGTCGTGCGGATCGGCGGCAGCCACGCCCAGCGCGAGCTGGTCGAGGACACCTACATCATCGCGCTCATGCGCAGCGGCGAGCTGCCCCGCGCCCGTGCCCTGCTGGACGCCCGCCTGCACCGCCGCCCGTCCCTGCGCGATGCGCGCTGGCAGACGGCCACGGGCTAGCTCTGCCACGAAAAAAACACCGGCCTGGCGGCAAGTGCCGGCGGGACGGGTTGGGCGATGTGGGCGAATCGCCCTCGGGATGGCGCGGTGGTATTCCAGACGGGTCTTGCAGAACAAACGGGATCGCAACTAATTTGCGATTCGATGGTTGTGGGATGGAACCGGTTCACGGTTCTCGGGCAGGTGAGCCTTCCGATGCGCCTCTGCAGACCGCTTCCGGCCGCAGCGCTGGCCTTGGCCGCCACCCTTGCCGCTGGGACAAGTCCTTGTTTTGCCGAGACTTCCAAACCAATCCCGGTCAACAATCCGGCGGCGCAGCAGAATACCCTCATCGACCTGTTGGCGCTGATGTCCGGCCACTGCAAGACGTTCAAGGTCGCCGGCCGCACCTTCGCCTGCAAGACGGTGGCCTACGCCCATGGCGACAAGGGCCGGGTCAATTTCGCGGTCGCGGTCGACGATCCCTCCGACGACAGCCACGTCGTGTCGTTCTCGGGCGAGAACGGCAAGCGCGCCGACGACAATTCCTACGAGCTGCCGATCGACCGCATGCTGCTCAACTCCAAGGACCGCCCCAAGGTCGACGGCCTGCCGGTGCCGGCCGAGCAGACCTCCACCGGCCTCTGCCGCCAGACCGGCAATTTCGCCGCCAAGAAGGTAACTGACGTCACCTGCTCCGCCACCGACAGCGAGGGCCGCCGCTACGAACTGCTGTTCGTCTCCGACGGCACGCCGGTCAGCGTGCGCCGCATCCGGCAGTCCTCGCCCTCGATCCAGGATCCGTTCAAGTAGCTCTTCTCGCCTCTCCCCGTAAGAACGGGGAGCGGGAGAAACAACTTCACGCGAACGCCTTTTCCAGCGTAGCGAAGATCACCGCGAGCGACTTGTCGTGCCGCGTCACCGCCGGCACCGGGCGATCGATCTTCATCAGCTGATAGACCGCCATCTGCGCCGCCCGCACCGAATATTCGACGGTGAACACGACGTCGTCGGGGATTTCGACGAACTGGCTGACGAAAGCGAGATTGACCGAATTCTTCGGCACCGGCAGCGGCCGGTCGGCCCAATTGCGCGGCATGAACATGCTGGTGATGTAGGGCATGCGGCAGGGAATGCAGATCGCGTCCTCGAACACGCCCATGTCGAAATTCAGGTGGCCACACAGCTCCTTCAGGATGTCCGCGCCGCCGCAATCGGACATCGCCTTGCCGACGAAATTGCCGACGCGGTCGGGATGCAGCGCATAGCCCCAGAACACCTGCACGTTGTTCGGCTGTCCTGCGAAATGCGGCTGGTGATAGAGCACGACCGACATCAGCCAGTTGGAATCCTTGAACGTCACAAGGCCGCCGGTGCCGGCCCTGTTGCCGGAGAACGCCTCCATCCGATCGAAGAACAGCGGATCGCGGCAGGTGACGGTGAAGGACAGCCAATAGGATTCGGGGATCGAAGTGTTGAAAGCGGAGGGATTGCCGAATTCGGGACGCCCCTGCGCGATCGTCTCCCACAACGTCCAGCCCTGACTGTCTTTCTTGGTGAGACGCGACGGCGGCTCGGTCATCGAGCCCAGGCTCGAGGCGTCCGTCATCGAGCCGTTCTGGAAGAACACGAGATCGCCGTCCTCGAGCAGGACATTGGCGGTGCGGCCGTCGCGATCGAGCACGAGCTGGCGCACCCGCAAGCGTCCGCCGTCGCTTTCGATCGCCATGTCGGTGACGCGCGTGCCGCGCACGAATTGTACGCCCTGGCTCTTCAGCCAGTTGGCGAGCGGCCGTACGATCGCATCGTACTGGTTGTAGACGGTGCGCTTGACGCCACTGAGCGTCTCGATGCGCGGAAACTCGTTCATGAAGCGGTGCAGATAGCGCTTCAGCTCGACGGCGCTGTGCCAGGGCTGGAAGGCGAACGTGGTCTGCCACATGTACCAGAAATTGGACTCGAAGAATTCCGGCGAGAGCCAGTCGGTGATGCGGCTGTTGCCGAGCGCCTCTTCCGAGGCCTCGGTGAGTCGCACCAGCTCCAGCCGGTCGCGCGCGGAGAAGCCCATATGCGAGACGTCGACCTTGAAGCGGTTGCGATCGACCAGCCGCGCCTTCGAGTGTGCCGGATTCTCCACGTTGAAGGCGATCGTCTCGTCGCGCACGCTGAGGCCCGGATGCTCCAGCGAGGGAATGCTCGACAGCAGGTCCCAGGTGCATTCGTAATGGTCGGTGGTGAGCATGCGGCCGCCGCGCAGCGAATAGGCGCCGTTCGCGAGCTGGGCGCCGTCGAGGCTGCCGCCGACCAGCGGCTGCGCCTCGTAGATCACGATGTCACGCCCCCGCTGTTGCGCGTCGCGGATCAGGAACGCCGCGCCCGCGAGCGATCCGATGCCACCGCCGATGAAATACGCCTTCATGACCTGCCTCGATTTCGGTTCGAATGTCGCGGCGACATTGCATCGCGCAGCAACGGCCGAGATTGCGCTGGATCAAGCGCTGCGGGACCGGCGAAATCACGTGGCCGTTATCGGCGCTGGCTTCTTGGCATAGACGTGCTCGATCTCGTCCGCGAAGCGGCGTTCGAGCGCGGGACGCTTGTTCTTCAGCGTCGGCGTCAGCAGGCCCGCCGCGATGGTCCACGGGTCCAGCGTCCACCACACCGCGCGCGGTGTCGCGTAGGACGGATAGGCCTTCACGGCTGCCGCTATTCGCGCCAGCAACGCGGCCCGTTCCGCCGCGCCGCCTTGCTGGCCGCGCGCCGCCAGCCTTTCCTTTTCCTCCACCCAGGCTTTGGCATTCAGCACGACCAGCGCGGTGAGGAACGGCCGCTGTTCGCCGACCACCAGCGCTTGCTCGAACAAGGGATCGGCGAGGATCGCGGTCTCCAGATCCACCGGCGCGATCTTCTCGCCGGTGGACGTGACCAGGATGTCCTTGATGCGGCCGGTGATGGTGATGCGCCCAGTCTCGATGCGGGCCTGGTCGCCGGTATGCAGCCAGCCATCGGCGTCCTTGACGCGGCGCGTCTCCTCCGGCTTGTGCCAGTAGCCGAGCATCACGCTGGGGCCGCGCACCAGCAATTCGTCGTTCTCGCCCAGCCTGACCTCGACGCCGTCGAGGACGTGGCCGACCGAATGCGGATCGTTGTCGTCAGGGGTGTTGACGGAGACCACCGGCGAGGTCTCCGTCATCCCGTAACCCTGGAGGACGTCGAGCCCGAGCGCGAGAAACAGGCGGATGACGGGCTCCGCGATCGGCGCGCCGCCGGAGACCGCGACGCGCAGGCGGCCGCCGAGCTGCGCCAGCACCTTGTCGGCGACGAGGCGCTCGAGCAGCGGCCAAGCCAGCCGGTCCAGCAGCGACGGCACGCCATGCTGCTGCCGCGCGTCGAAGCGCCGCCCGCCGACGGCGATGGTGAGGTCGAGCAGCGCGCGCTCGATCCAGCTCGCGGATGCCCGATGTTGCACGATCAGCGCGTAGATGCGCTCGTAGATCCGCGGCACCGAGACCAGCACCGTCGGCTGCACATGCTTCAGATCCTCCGAGAGTTGCGGCACCGAGCGGGCATAGGCGACACAGGCGCCGACCGCGATCGGGAAGTAATAGCCGCCGGTGCGCTCGAAGGTGTGCGAGAGCGGCAGGAAGGACAGGAAGACGTCGTGCGGTTCGGCTTTGATGCGGCGCGCGATCGCCTTCACATTGGCGACCACGTTGCCGTGCGACAACATCACGCCCTTCGGCCGCCCGGTCGTGCCCGAGGTGTAGACGATGGCGGCGAGATCGTCCGGCTGGACCGCGACGTCGGTCAGCGGCGCGCTTACGCGGGGGGCTTGTGCGAGCCAGTGGTCGAGCCCGACGATGCGCGCATCCGGTGTGATGAGCCCGCCCGCATCTGCGCAGACGATGCGCTTGAGATGGTCCAGCGGCTGTCCGGTCGCCACGATCGCCTGCCAGCGCTCCAGTGTATCGACAAACAAGAGCAGCGCGCCGGAATCGACCAGGACGTAGGCAATGCTGTCGGGGTTGTCGACGGCGTGCATCGGCACCGGCACGAGGCCACGCGACAGCGCCGCCTGGTCCATGGCGATATGCGCAATGCCGTTCGGCATCAGGATGGCGATGCGTTCACCTGGCGCGAATTCCTCCGCGGCGAGCGCCCGCCGCCACAGCTCGAATTCCGCATCGATCTCGCGCCAGGACTGGCTGACCCAGCGCTGGGCGGTCGCGTCGAAATGGCGATAGGCCTCCGCTGCCGGTGTCGCCTCGACCCGCCAGCGCAGGACCTGCGGCAGCGTCTTGATCTCGGCAAGACCGTCCGGTTGACTCATCGGCCCCGGCATGGCGTCCTCTCGCATCTCATCGATTCCCAACCATTTGGTGCCTCGACACTAGGCCGGCCAGTCCTTGCCGCTTTGATCCTCAGCAAGGCGGCCGCAACTCACCCTCGCGTCCCGGACGCGGTGCGGCGCGTAGCGCTGCGCCGCAGCGCCGGACCCATACTCGCAAAGAGCCTTCTGGCGATATGGGCCCCGGCTCTGCGGCGCACCGTCGAAGAGACGCTGCGCCGCGTCCGGGGCACGAGTGTCGTCGCGAAACGAGGGAAAATCGGCATTGCCTGCCGTCTCCATTACCTCGCACATTCCACTCGACAAACCCATTGAGAAATCCGCTCATGACCAGCCCCCTCCCCGCTCTCATCGTCGTCGACGTGCAGCGCGCGTTCGACGAATGGGAGGCGGCGGGAAAGCGACGCAACAATCCGGATGCGGTGGCGCGGATCGTCGATCTGCTGCAGACGTTCAGGGCGCGCGGCGCGCCGATCTTTCATATCCGCCATGAGGGCACAAAGCCGAATTCGTCGTTCCTGCCTCAAAGCTCCGGCTATGCCGTCAAGGACGAGGCGCGCGAGCAACCCGGCGAGACCGTCATCGTCAAGCGCGTCAACAGCGCCTTCATCGGCACCGACCTGGAGCAGCGCCTGCGCGCGGCCGGCATCGGCACGCTCGTGATCTGCGGCGCCACCACCAATCATTGCGTGGAGACGACGACCCGGATGGCCGGCAATCTCGGCTTCGACGCGCGTCTCGTGCGCGATGCGACCTGGACGTTCGACCGCATCGGACCCGACGGCGACAAGCATTCCGCCGAGGAGATCCATGCGATGACGCTGTCGAACCTCGACAGCGAGTTCGCCAGCATCGTTACCACCCGTGACGTGATCGCGTCATTCGCGGCCAAGTGATGGCAACGACGTGATCGATACCGCCGATGCGACAATAAATCTCACGACGCAGGATCATCCGCCTTTCGAATCGCATGCCGCGCACTGCGTCGTTTCGACGCCCGCAACGTCCTGGAACACAGCCGACGCCCATCTGTTGTCCCACGACATTCAACTGGAGTGATAACATGAAGTATCTCATTGTCGCGATGGCGGTCGGAGCTGCGGCGCTTGCCGGCGGATCGGCGGCGAACGCGGCCGGCAATTCGAGCGCGAAGCAGAGCGCGCAGGAAAGCCAGACCACCGACATCAGTGCACACCGCAGGCACCATCACTGGCGTGGTCACCATCATTGGCGGCATCACGGCCACTACCGGCCTTATTATCGAAGCTACGGCTATTACCCGCGCCACCACGGCTATTACGGCGGTGGGCCGTACGGATATTATGGCGGCGGCCCCAGCGTGACATTCGGCTTCGGTGGCAGCCGCTGGTGAGCCACGAGGCCCGCAGAGATGCGGGCCTTTTATCTTACCTCCGCAGGATCAGCCCCGCCGTCTCCAGCCCGCTCGCCAGCGCCGCTTCCACCGTGCCCATGTCGGGGCCGCGATAGAGCGCTTCGCCCGAGAACGACACCAGGCCGTCGGCACGCGCCAGAATCGCCTGTGCCGCGCGCGTCCGCGGTGTCGCCCAGGAATAGGCGCCGCGGGCAAAGGGATCGTGCGCCCAGTTGGTCGCCGATGCCGCCACGAGCTCGCCCGCGACGTCCTCGCGCGGCAGCTTGAAGATGGCGGCGAGCGAACCGAGCCCGGCCTCGATCAATCCTTGCGGATCGAGGCTGTCCAGCTCCAGCGTGCGCGGGCCGCCGAACCAGCCGGTGAGCACGGCATGCTGGCTCGGATATTGCGTCCACCACACCGGGATCTTCTGTTCGGACAACAGGAAGGTCATGTGCGCGAGATCCTGGTGTCGCTCGCGCCACCATGGCCGCGCGAAGCGCAGCAGGATCTTGATGACATTGCCGAAGCCGATGTCATCAGTGACGGCAAGCCTCGCACTCGCGCTCGCCGGCAGGGCTATCTCGCGCAGCAGCGGCAGCGGCACGGTGAGGATCACGCGGCTGCAGCCATGCACGTCACCGCCGGCGCAGCGAACGACAGCCTCGCGGCCGTCCTCCTCGATCGCCGACACCACGCAGCCAAGATGGATGGTGACGCCGTGCCGGCGGCAGTCCGCCACCAGAAAGTCGACCAGCGCGCCATAACCGCCATCGATGCGCGCCTGCGGAGCATGCCCGCCATCCATCCATTCCTCGCGCAGCGCCAGCGTCGAGGCGCGCTCCGGGTCGGCCGCGTCATAGCCCTCGACCATCCGCTCGATCGAATGGCGCATCGACGCGGAGTCATTCCCGGCAAAATGCCGGCGCAGGAACTCGGCGACAGGGAGATCGTCCTGCAAATCCCTCAGCAAGGCTTGGAGTTCGGCCTCGTGCGGGTCGTCGCGCTCTTCGCGCGAGAGCCTCGCCCCGTCAAAGCTCCACTGCTCGCCTTCGATCTCCTGAAGCGAGAGCCCGGCCTCGCGCAGCAATCCGCGCGTGACCGGCGCCTCGCCATGGACGAATTCGGCGCCGCCCTCGGCGGGATAGCCGAACTCCGAAAGCGGCAGCTGATGGATGCGGCCGCCGCAGCGCGCGCGTGCCTCCAGCACCGTCACCTTCCGGCCAGCACACGCCAGCTCGCGCGCCGCCATCAGGCCTGCCGCGCCGGCACCGACGATGACGATATGCTCTGCCATCTCGGACATGGCCGGCTTTACCGGCTCGCCGCTTGCGGATCGTTCCTGATCAGGTAGCGCAGCAGCAGCACACCGCCGCCGAGGTCCCGTGTGCTCTCCAGCGTCATCGCCGCGATCGGCGCGCGCTTGTCGCTGTCCGCCTCCGTCGAAGAGAACACGAAGGGCGCGCCCATGGCGCCGTCGATCGCGGGGCTGAGGATCAGGTTGAACTCGTCGATCAGGCCGGCGCGCAGGAACGCGCCATTGGCGACGCCGCCGCCCTCCACCAACAGACGCTTCACGCCGGGCTCGCGGTTGAGGATGTCCAGCGTCAGCGCCAGGTCGATCTCGGACTTGCCGGCGAAGATATAGGACACGCCCTCGCCGCGCAGCCCTACGAGATGCGAATCCGGCACGCTCTCGGTCAGCACGACGACGATCGGGTCACCGCCGATGTCGGCGCGGCCCCAGCCGATCTTGCCCTGCGCATCGAGCACGACGCCATAGGTCTTGGCATCGCGTCGCGCGAACCAGTTTTCGCGCGGAAATGTCTCGCGCGTCTCGGTCGGGTAGGGCTGGCCCTTGGCGAATTCCGAGCCGGTGACGCGGCCGATCACCCAGGCATCGCCGCCGAGCTCGTCATGGATCTTCTCGAACCAGTCGGTGCCCGCTCCCTTCGGACGCCAGCGGCTGGGGTGCGTGCGGCCGTCGAGGCTGGAGTGCATCAGGCAGATGACGTAGGGCTTCATGCAACTCTCCGTAATGCGCTTCACGCCGCCGGCGCATCGCTCTTCTCATTGCCCTTGGCGCGATCGTTGACGATCACCGCGAGCGGGTTGAGCTTTGGCGGCGCGACCAGCTGCAGCGTGTTGGTGTCGTGATGATTGAACGGCGCGCCGCGCACGAACAACTCGGTCTGGATCAGATAGGTCCAGCTGCCATCGTCGTTGAAGGTGATGTCGCAGCGGTAGGCGTCGGTACGGAACGCCTGTTCCAGAAAATCGGTCGAGCAGATGCCGTAAGCGGTGTCGCCGCGCTTCGCGGTGACGGAAATTGTCTTGTCGTCGGGCCCGGCCTTGCCCGAGGCCAGCAGCACCTGTCCGCGCGGAATCGCCAACGTCTGCATGATCAGCCCGGTCGCGGGCTCCCACAGCCAGTAGCCGACCTGATCGTGGAAGGTGATGTCTTCCTCGGGCGTGTTGATGTGGATGTGATAGCGCAGCCCGTAGAACAGCTGCGGGCCGTTGGCCTACGGATCGATCGGGTCCATGCGGATGCGCTCGATGAAAGTTCGCCGCTCCGGCCCATCCGCCTTCGGATTGATGTCGATGCCCTTGTCCGCCTGCCAAATGCCCGCGAGGCGGCGCAGCGGGCCGAGATTGGCAAGGCCGTCGGGCGAGACGTCCTCAGACTCGGTGAAGATGTCGGCGGGAATGGGAAGCATGGAAGTCCTCGCGGGAAGTTGCGCAGGCAGCCATAGCATGGCGAAGAGAATCTGGCGCGTGCTCAGGCCTCACAATCGCGAATGCACATCGGCGTTGCGCGCGGGGCGATTGTCGGGCTTTTTAGGAAGATCGTGCCTGTGGCCATCCTTCGAGACGCCCGCCGTTGGCGGGCCCTCAGGATGAGGACCGGGTACGAGGCACCATTCTCAGCGAGCACCAATGCCGCTTAGCCTCATGCTGAGGAGACCGCAAAGCGGTCGTCTCGAAGGGCGAGGCGCGCGCTCAGCTCCCACAAAGCGCCATACGCGATCACCCTGCCAGAAGACGGGTGCCGGCATCAAGTCGATCTCGTCAGGCGCGCGAAATCGCTGACGCCGCTATCAACGAGGATCGCCCTCAAGCCGCTTCCGACACCGATTTCGCGCGCTGCTCGAGCACGCCGATCGTGGAGACCAGATTGTCCCGCCGCGCGCGAAGGTTAAGCGCGAGCAGCGGATAGGTCGGCTGCTGCGCATCGAACACGCCGGACTTGGCTTCCTCTTCGAGAATATCGGTATTCAAGAGTCGAACGCGCCACCACAAATCGGCGATCAACGCATCGAGCCGGAGTTCGCCGGCAGTACCAGAACGGGACACTTCTTGCATCGCTTGCCTCAACCTGAAACGGGCCTCTCCACCGAGGCCTGACTTGGGTTAGGACTGAGCAAGCAGGGTGCCAGGATGGCGGGCGCGATCCGGCTCCGGAATCAACCCGCAATGCACGGGCGGTGGAGAGCTGACGTCATGGCCGTCTCTCAGCCCTTGCGAAGGCTCGTCAAGCCCGGCCAACAAGCTGTTGGTGCTCGGGGCGATGCGCGGTCGTTGGCAAGTGCGGCCTCACCCGGGAGCCGGAACGCCTCACGCCACCGCCTGCCGTCGGCGCTGCGGTGCGGGGCCTTGCCATGACAGGTCGGCCAAGGGCACGGGCTTGCTGAAGAGAAAGCCCTGGCCGAGCGGGATACCGAGGGCGCGGAGCCGTCCGACCTGTTCAGAAGCCTCGACGCCCTCGGCAACGATCGAGAGCTTCAGGGTCTTGGCAAGCTGCACGATGGATTTCAGCACCGCGACGGTTTCGCTGCGATCAATCCGGTCGATGAAGGACTTGTCGATCTTGACCTTGTCGAAGGGAAACGCCGTCAGATAGGACAAAGACGAGTAACCGACACCGAAATCGTCGAGCGCAATGGAAACGCCGAGCGCCTTGAGGCGCTGAAGCGTCCTGAGGTTTTCCTGCGTGTCGGCCAGGAACACGCTTTCGGTAATCTCGAGCTCGAGCCTGCTTTGCGCCAGCCCGCTCTGCGCCAACGCGAACCTCACCGTATCGACGAGATCGGTGCCGGCGAACTGCAGGGCGGAGAGATTGACCGCAACCCTGACATCGGTCGGCATGGTCATCGCATCGCGACAGGCCTTGGCCAGCACCTGATTGCCGAGCTCGACGATCAGCCCGCCAGCCTCCGCGACTGCGATGAACTCGGCCGGTGGAATAAAGCCCTTGGTCGCGTGCTGCCAGCGCGCCAGCGCCTCGACCGACTTCACGCGGCCGGTGCCGAGCTCGATCACGGGCTGATAGAACACCTCGATCTCCTCGCGCCAGATCGCCTCACGCAGCTCGATCTCGAGTACGTTGCGCTGATCGGCCTCGGCCTTGAGCTCCGCCGAGTACACGTGGAAGCAGTTTCGGCCGGCGTTCTTCGAGCTGTACAGCGCCAGATCGGCATTGCGAAGAATCTCATCGACGCGCGTGCCGTGCTCGGGGACGAGAGCAAGACCGATGCTGCAGCCGACCACGACGGGATGGCCGTCGATGTGATAAGGCTCGGCGATGGCCGTGACCAGCCGCGCGGCGAGGCTGGCCGCACCGTCCTGCATCGCGGCCCGGCCCGGTGCGACGATCACGGCAAACTCGTCACCGCCAATCCGCGCCGCCGTGTCGGTGTCGCGGATCTGCGCCCTGATCCGATCCGCGACCTGCTTCAGCAACGCATCGCCACATTGGTGACCGAGTGCGTCGTTGACCGACTTGAACTTGTCGAGATCCAGCAGGAGCACGGCGAAGGGAGCTTCCGAGGCGCCGGACTTCGCGAGCGCCTGGTCGATGCGCTCCTTGAATAGATTGCGATTACCAAGTCCGGTCAAGCTGTCGTAATGCGCCAGCCTTTCGATTCGATCCTCGGATGCCTTGCGTTCGGTGATGTCTTCATGGGTGGCGACCCAGCCGCCGCCCTCGCGCCGTCCGTAGGAAATATAGACAACCCGCCCATCCGGAAACTGCACGGTGTTCGAGGTGTGCTCCGACTGGGTGAGCCGTTGCTTCAGATCGGCCAGGTAAGCCTCGACGTCGAGGACGGCGGTCTGTCTCGCAAACACTTCGCGGAAATCCATGCCGATTCGAATCTCCTCGGGCGCGAGGCCGTAAAGCTCGATCCATTGCCGATTGAATGCGATCAGGCGGTCGCGGCCGTCGAACATGCTCAACCCCTGGGGAAGGTTTCTGAGCGCATCTTCGAACTTGCTGGCAAATTCGCGAAGCTCGCGCTGGGCGCGATCGAGCGCCAGTTGGCGCCGCCAGTAGAACAGCATCGCAGTCAGAATGATGAACGTGAGCAGCAGCGCGCCGCCGAGATAGACCCCCTGCCTGGTGTCCGCGCGCGAATAGATCTCGCGCTCCGAGATGCCTACCGTGAAGATGAGCGGAAAGAGCCGCGATCTGCGTGCGGTCACCAGCCTGTCAGGGCGGTTGGGGTGGTTTTCGTTCCAGTATTGGGCGTAGAAGCCGTCCCCCAGCTCGCTTTCGACGCGGTTCGGCGAACGTTGCCCCAACACGGAGTGCGCATCGATGCCGCGCGCGGCGAGCACGACCTGGTCTGCGTTTCTGAGCACCAGCGTTCCGCCGGTGCCGAGCTTTGCGGTGTCGTAGAACCGGCCGACCACCTCGACGCTGATCGAGCCGACGACCACGCCTGCCGGATTCCTTGCGAGGTCGAAGATCCTCCTTGCAAGCTGTATGGTCCATTTGTTGGACGCGCGGCCCAGCACCGGCTTGCCCACATAGAGGCGATCCTCGGACTGCGACATGGTATGAATGAAGTGTTCGCGATCGCCGAGGTAGAGCCGCGGGCCGGAATAGCTCGCCGTCGTATCGATCATGTACCCGTCCAACCCGATCAGGGCGAACTGGACGACGTCACCGGTGGCGATGCGGGCCTTGTCGGACCAGAACTTCAGACTGAAGGTCATCGGATCCTGGGCGTAGAGCGCTCGCACCACCAGCAACGACTGATCCACGCGCTCGAAGATGCGCTCGGTGTTCTCCTCGAACAATTCGGCGACGCTGTTGCCGTGCGACCGCGCCTGCTGGACCGCATCCGTGCGTTCCGATGACGTGATCGCGAAATAGCTGATCCAGATCAGGGGCAGGAAGAACAATGCGATCTGCAGCGGAGCATTCCGCAGGATCGTTCTTCCGGCTCTGCGGACCGATCTTGCCGGAATCACGAAATGCCCCCTCGCCTCGGCCGCCAGGGCAGAACTGCACTCACCGCCAGTAGTGACATCGCCCGTCTCTGCCTCGATTGCCCCGGGGACCGCCGCGGCCGAAAGCGGCGCGCGGGCCGGTTCACGGCCCAAAGCTAGGCGTCACAGCCTTAAGTTTCGGTTCGGGTCGAGGTCAATTCTTTAACTTACGATCTCCGTATGATCACGGAGGTCGGCTGTTCTTCGGTAACCACGCGGTATTGGCATAATGGGAGACGATATCTCGGCTCTGTCCCGGTCTCTCACATCGCGCGCGCAAGGACGATCACGCCGGACAAGACGAGGGCTGCGCCTGCCGCATGACTCAATCCTCGGCCGAACGGCAGCAGTTTCTCAGCGGCGACATAGAGCGCGATGCCGATGATCCAGGTCAGATTCATCACGCCGCCGACGAACAGCAACACCATCAGAAACCAGCAGCAGCCGACGCAGTAGCTGCCGTGGCGAAGTCCCATCCGGAATGCTCCGGGCGTGCCGGGCCGCCAGTGCCGACTGAGAAACAACAGGGGGCTCTCGCAGTAGCGCAGGCAGGAATGTTTGAGCGGCGTGAACTGATAAAGCCCTGCGGCAACCAGGATGCCGCCGCCCAGGATCGCGCTGGTGCTTGCCATCGCCATCGACAGCAGCCCGTAGCGTTCGAGCGCCCCTTGCGCCAGGACCGCAGCGAGACTGAACCCGGCCCATGCCACGAGATAGCCGGCGAGAAATATCCAGGCATCGATCGCGGCGCGGGACTCGGTCTCCTGCTTGCGCTTGACGGTCGCATACAACAGAACGGTGGGCGCCGCACTCGGCGCCATCATCGCGATCATCATCACCCACCACATCACGAACAGCAGCGCGGCATAGAGCGGCGTCCACGGCATCGGCGCCATGTCCGGCATGTCCGCCATCATCTCGGTATCCATGCCGGCGCCGCTCGCAAGATAGGCCCAGGCGAGCGTCGCCACTGCGGCGGTCCCGATCGCGACGACCAGCCGATCGCGACGGAGCAGGTGTTCCAGCATCAAGTGCCCCTGCATGGACTTTGTCCGGAATCGCGATGAGGAGCCGACATCGAGATCGCGTCTCGATGTCGGCGCCGCATCAGGCCGCAACCCCCTTGGGCGTCTGCACGACATTGGCGAGCGAGCTGTGCGTGCCCTTGGTCTCGAACGGGATCGCGCCGGTCGAGCGGATGTTGGCGGACGCGACCTCGGCGGCCCTATGCTCGAAACCCTCCGGCATGATCACCTGGATGCGGTGCGGTTGACCCGTCACCGGATTCTTGATCGGCTCGACATCGGTCTCGAGCACGCCCTTGGCCACGAGCTTGGCGACGCGTCCGTCCTTGTCGAAGGAAAACTCGAACGGCGCGAAGACCGGATCGTGGATCTTGGTGACGATCATGCTGACGATCTGGAACAGCGTACCCTCGGCCGAATGTTTGCCGGAAAAGATGTCGAACAGCGCCTGACGCTGCTCCGCCGTGGCGCGCTCGTCGATGATGGGCTGGATTGTCCCGTTGCCCTCATGCAGCGGCCCGGGGAAATCGACCGTGATCGCGAAACAGAGACCGTCGAGCCTGGTCCCCTCGAAATGCCCTTTGGCAATCCGCATGGCGACCAGCCCCTTGCAATAGCCCTGGGTCGGCGGCGCATTGAAATCGCAGGGGCAGCCAAACGCGCAGGTGCAATTCTTCATCCATTCGCCTTCGAGACGCCAGTCCGATGCAGCCATGGCACATCTCCCAATGTGAGCGGGGACGCGGCAGCTGTTTGGCCGAGTTGGTCGGCGTTAGGTCGAAGCAAAGCGAAAAAGCGCGAGCGGGATCGATATCCGATCAGAAGGCCGGCATCGCGCAAAGTCTGGTGGCGAGCTGCCATTACCGTCCAATGGCCAAAGCATATCAGCCTCAGCCGGGCGCGGATAGTAATGCATACGGCAGAGTAGCCGGGGGATTCAGTACGTCCGGGATCAGGGGAATGGTGCCCAGGGAGGGAATCATACGCAATCACCGACAAGACGAACTGCTGTTTGTCCTTAATATGGTGGCCTGAGCCCCCGGAAGGGGCCGCAGTTTTGCTGCGCCGCAAAACCCCTCGATCGCGGAGCTTTTCTTATCGCCGGGGCAAGCTGGCCCGCTGGGAAGCATCTTTATGGCCTGCTGACGCCGCCCCTTGTCCCCCTCCCCTGGCGGTTCAACTTGGCCTAGGAGTAGCTGACCAGCCGCGAGCCGCGGCGGCGACGACCGCAAGCGTCGCTTTCGCGCCGTCAGCCTCGCCCTTCTCGAAGTCGCCTTCCGTCTGCGCCATCGCATTCGTGACGTGCGCAAAACAGACGACCGGACTGCCGCTCGTCGCGCTGAAGGCATAGAGAGCGGCGGCCTCCATCTCGACGGCGAGCGCGCCCAGATCCCGCGCTCGCGAGATGGCGGCCTCGGTCTCGCGATAGGGAGCATCGGTCGTCCACGTTGCGCCCCGATGCATCGTGATGCCCGGCAGAGCCCGCCCGGCCTGCTCGACATTCGTGAGCAGCGGCGCGTCGGGTGCTTCGGCGAAGGTCGAGCCCGGCAGGTAATGATAGCTCGTCCCCTCGTCGCGCAGCGCGCGGTCGATGAGCACGAAGTACGGCGTCGGCCCGATCGGAGTGATTTGTCCGGCTGACGTGACGCTGACGAGCAGCCGGCAGCCGGATGCGAAAAGTTGCTCGGCGACCAGCACGGCGAACGGCGCGCCCACGGCGCAGCCGACGATCCCAACCTCGCCCATGCCGTCGAGATCGAAGGCAAGAAGCTCCGTGTGATAACAGGCCCAGCCTTCATGGACACGGCCGGCACCGGTCCGCTTGAGGTGACGGACGACGTCACCGTCCGGATCGAGGACGCAAATCTCGGGGACAGTGACGAGCGGCAATTGCCTCTGCCGGCGCGCCTCCCTCAACAGCGCTTCGGGCCGAAAGACCGAGGGCGCGTTGTGGTCCTTGAGGCCGATAATCGGCCACGCGGCTTCTGCGCGATGAGGCTTGTCGTCCATGATGCACCTGATCGGCTTGTCTCAAGCGAGGGATTCGACGGGCAAGCCGGCAGCTTTCCACTCTGGATAACCGTCCTCGAGCCGGCGGACGCGATAGCCCCTAACCCTTAGCGCCGCGACGGCTTCGAATGAAAGGACGCAATAAGGGCCGCGGCAGTAGGCGATCACCTCGCGGCCCTTCGAAAGTTCGCCGAGGCGTCGTTCCAACTCGGCAAGCGGGATGTTGAGTGCGCCCGGCAGATGACCAAGAGCGAATTCGTCTTCGGGTCGGACATCCAGCACCGTAACCAGATCGTCGTGCAATCTTGCGACCAGATCATCGCGCGAGACCGGTTCGAGCGCGTCGCGGGCGTGGAAATAGTCGGTCACAACGCGGCCGATCTCGGCGATATTCCGCTCGCCGACGCGACCCAGCGCCTTGGTCAGCGCGACCACCTCGGCTTCGCCGGCGAGGCGATAGAGAACGTGTTTACCGCGACGCTCCGTCTCGACGAGACGCGCGCGCCTGAGGATCTGCAGATGCCGAGATGTGTTGGCGAACGTCAGATGCGCGCGGGCCGACAGCTCCTCGACGCTGCGCACCCCCTGGGCGAGGTGCTCCAACAGCTCAAGCCGATGCGCATGGCCCAACGCCTGCGCCACCTCGGCGAGGTTCTCATAGATCGCGTGTTTCGGTCCGGCACTTGACACGGTAGCTCCTGAATATATCATTCAGCAGATTGATTGAACGTATCTAGCCGCCCTTTGAGAGGAGTGCAAGTCCATGATCCTCCGCCAGTTCTTGCATAGCGATCCCGTCGGCATCTCCTACCTCTTCGGATGCGGCGGCAAGGCGGCCGGCGCGGTCGTCGATCCCGTCGGCGATATCCAGCCCTATCTTCAGGCTGCCGACAATGCCGGCATGCGCATTCATTTCGTCGTCGATACGCATATTCATGCCGACCACCTCTCGGCAGGCCGGGCGCTAGCCGACGCAGCAGGGTCGTCCTACGTGCTCTCGTCGAACGCGCGTGTGTCGTTTCCGTTCAAGGGGGTTGGCGACGGCGATGTCCTTCCGCTTGGCAACGTCACGGCAACGGTTCTCCACACGCCGGGTCACACACCTGAGCACATCTGCATTCTGGTGACGGACCGGACGCGCGTCGACGAGCCCTGGTTCGTCTTCACCGGCCATACTCTAATGGTCGGCGATCTCGGCCGTACCGAGCTCGCCGTCAGCGCCGAAGAAGGCGCAAAACAACTGTTTCGGAGCGTGAGCAAGCTGAAAGGCCTGCCGGACTACGTGGAGGTCCTGCCCGGCGCCTATGCGGGTTCTGTCTGTGGCCGCCGGCTGAGCGGGAAACCATGGTCGACCATCGGCTTCGAGAAGCGACACAATCAGGCGTTCGCGATCGAGAATGAAGCCGAGTTTGTTCGGTTCATGGTCGCCGAGATTCCGCCGGCTCCGCCGGAAGCCGCGAAGATCAGAGCCGCCAATTCAGGCGTCACGGCCGCTGCGGCCTGATGTCATGAGCGAAGCGCTAACCGTCCCGCAAGGACCGCCTTCGGTCAGGTTGGGGCTGAAGGAAAACTGGCCGCAGTTCGCTTTGCTTGTCCTGATCAACGCTTTCGTCGGCGGGATGGTCGGGATCGAGCGAACCGTCGTGCCGCTGATCGGCGCCGAGGAGTTTAAGGTCGGCTCGACGACGCTCGTCGTCTCCTTCATCGTCAGCTTCGGCGTCGTGAAGGCGTGCGCCAACCTGATCTCCGGCCAGTTCGCCGACAAGTGGGGGCGCAAGCGGGTTCTGGTCCTCGGCTGGCTGGTCGGGCTGCCGGTGCCCTTCATAATCATCTGGGCTCCGAGCTGGGAATGGGTGATCGCCGCCAATGCCCTTCTCGGGATCAATCAGGGTCTTGCCTGGTCGATGACCGTGATCATGAAGATCGATCTCGTCGGACCGAAATCGCGCGGCCTTGCCGTCGGTCTGAATGAGTTCGCCGGCTACCTCGCGGTCGGCGTGACCGCCTACCTCACGGGATATCTTGCGTCGGAGTACGGGCTGCGGCCGGCACCGATCTACCTTGGTGTCGCCTATGCCGTCCTCGGCGCCGCGCTCTCGATCCTTTTGGTGCGCGATACGCGCGAGCACGTCCGGCTGGAGACGGCGGCGCATGTGCGTCAAGCGTCGCCGATCAGCTTCCGGGAGATCTTCGTCCTCACGTCGTTCAGGGATCGGAACCTGTTCGCCGCATCGCAGGCCGGGCTGGTGAACAACCTCAACGACGGTATGAGCTGGGGCATCTTCCCGTTGTTCTTCGCTTCCTTCGGTCTGGCGATCGACCGGATCGGCATACTGAAGGCCGTCTATCCAGCGACCTGGGGCATCCTCCAGGTCGCCACAGGTCCTCTGTCCGACCGCTGGGGCCGCAAGGGCCTGATCGTCGCCGGCATGTGGGTCCAGGCCGCGGGCTTGTTCCTGACGGGGGCGACGACTCATTTCGAGTGGTGGCTCGTCGGCAGCCTGCTGCTCGGACTTGGCACGGCCATGGTGTACCCGAGCTTGATCGCCGCCGTGTCCGACGCCTCGCACCCAAGCTGGCGCGCACGCTCGCTCAGCGTCTACCGCTTCTGGCGCGATCTCGGCTACGCGATCGGGGCGCTGTCGGCCGGCCTCATCGCGGACAGATTCGGACTTTCAGCGGCGATCGCTTCGATCGCCGCCCTGACGTTCCTTTCCGGCGCTGTCGTGGCGGTGTTCATGCGGGAGCGAGCGGCGGGTTCGGTTGACCTCGCGCAACAAGCGAGCCGACCGGCGGAGTAGGCTGATTTTCTTCGATGATGGAGCAAGCCGATGCAGAAAGTCTTGATCCAGACGGTCGCCGCTCTCTCCCTCCTGCCCAGCGCAGTATGGGCGCAGGCGCAAGCGCCATCAGATACCGAACGCTACTACGGCTGGGGTCCGCACATGATGGGTTGGGGCGGAGGATGGTATCCCATGATCTTCGGTCCGTTGTTCATGATCCTGTTTCTCGCGGTCCTGGTTGCCCTTGCAGTCGCCCTCGTTCGCTGGCTGGGCGGGCCATGGCCAGGAACATATCCGCCGCATCAATTGCCGCCGGCCCGCACACCGCTCGATATCCTCAAGGAGCGCTTTGCGCGCGGCGAAATCGACAAGGCGGAATTCGAGGACCGGCGGCGCGTCCTCGGCGAGTGACTCGGCGCGCCGTCTCAGGCTCGCCTGGTTGGAAAGGAAACAACCGTGCAGATTCTGCTGATACTGAACGATCCGCCCTATAGCAGCGAGCGGACCTATAATGGCTTGCGCATCGCACTCGCTCTCGCCAAGAGCGATCCCGCGGTCTCCGTGACGGTATTCTTGATGGCCGACGCGGTCGTGGCCGCGAAGTCCGGCCAGAAGACGCCGGACGGCTATTACAATGTGGAGCGCATGCTGAAGGGCGTTCTCGCGGGCAAAGGACAAGTCCTGCTTTGCGGCACCTGCATGGATGCCCGCGGGCTCACTGATGCCGAGATACTCAGTGGCGCCAGACGCAGCACCATGGCCGAACTCGCGACCCTCACCGCTTCCGCGGAGAAGGTGTTGGTGTTTTGAACCACCCAGGAGCTGGTATGCCGCCGATTTATTTCGACTACAACGCGAGCACGCCCGTCGATCCCGCAGTCGCGGCGGCGATGCACCCCTTCCTGAAGGAGGCCTTCGGCAACCCATCGAGCGGGCATTGGGCGAGCACGCCGGCCAAGGCCGCCTTGGAGCGCGCCCGCGGCCAAGTCGCCGCGCTGATCGGCGCCGCGCCCGATGAGATCGTGTTCACCAGCGGCGGCAGCGAAGCAAACAATCTAGCGATCAAAGGCACGTTCTTCGCGCCGAACCGCCAAGGGGCGCACATCATCACGTCGGCAATCGAGCATCCGGCTGTTCTTGCTCCCTGCCGGTTTCTCGAACGGCTCGGCGGCTCGGTCACTTACCTCCCGGTGGACCGGACGGGCCGGATCGATCCGGAGGACGTGCGCCGCGCCATCACTCCGCAGACGGTCCTGATCAGCATCATGCACGCTAACAACGAGGTCGGCACCATCCAGCCGATCCGGGAAATCGCTGCGATCGCGCGGGAGCATGGAATCCGCTTTCACACGGATGCAGCACAGTCGGTTGGAAAACTCGCGACCAAGGTCAACGAGCTCGGCGTGGATCTGTTGTCGATCGCCGGTCACAAGCTCTACGCCCCGAAAGGTGTCGGCGCGCTCTATGTCCGAAGCCGAGTCGAACTGGAGCCCCTGATCCACGGCGCCGGCCATGAGCTAGGCCGGCGCGCCGGCACCGAAAGTGCGCTGCTCGCGGTTGGTCTTGGGGCTGCCAGCGTGTTAGCGCAGGATCTGAAGCCGATGGAGCGCGTCCAAGCTTTGTGCGATCGCTTCTGGCGGACGCTGCAAGATCGATTTGGCGATGGTGTCGCGCTTAATGGCCACATCACGCATCGTTTGCCCAACACTCTCAACGTATCGTTCGTCGGCAAGATCGGCGCGGAGATACTGGGACAGCTGCGCGGCGTCGCTGCATCGACGGGTTCGGCGTGCCACTCGGGACGGATCAAGCTCTCGCCCGTTCTCGCCGCGATGGGCGTGCCCGACAGGATCGGTATGGGAGCGATCCGTTTCAGCTTGGGAAGGACCACCACATCGGACGAGATCGATGATGTGGTCGCACGTCTAGCCGGGGTCGCATCGGCCTGATCGCTTGGGTGCAGCAGATCAGTTACCGGTCTAAGCGGCGTTTCTCCGCCAACAGGAGGACGGGCTCGTTCGCGCAATCGCTCGCGGCGTACCGGGTCGTGCTCCAGCGTGGAAAAGCGTAGTTTTGGTGCCCAGGGGCGGAATCGAACCACCGACACTGCGATTTTCAGTCGCATGCTCTACCAACTGAGCTACCTGGGCGTGCTCCAAGAGAGGGGCCAAAGCCCATCGAGCGGGCGGGTTATAGTGGGCCGGAAGCGGCCTGTCCACCCGGCTTCGCCAAGAGGCTTCGCCGGGCACGGCCCAGCTGTGCACAAGGCGGGACGGGCTTGACGCGGCTGGTGCGCGGCGCGCCGCCATGTCGATCAAATCATTGATATTGTTTGACTATTCAACGCCGTCCACGTCGTCATCGCGGCCTGGGATGACATAGGAGCCTTTCAGCCAGCGGTTCAAATCGACGTCGCGGCAGCGCGAGGAGCAGAACGGGCGGGTGGCTGCCGATTGCGGCTTGCCGCAGATCGGGCAGGTTCTGAGCGGGCTGGCGGGCTTTTTGATCTGGTCGTCCATGATGTCGGCAGCTTGCACGGGGTGAAAGGGTTCAAGAGCCTGTCGGCAAACGGGTTCCGCACCCGACGGCGGATGCGCCTCGTCAGGCCATTCTACTGTGCATGGGGTTGTTTTCGCGATTTTGTTGGACCGGCTTGTCGGCTCACACCGCGGTGGAATTGAGCCAGCCGAAGCGGATCGGAAAGCCCTCGCCGCCGAGCAGTGTGGTGGTCTCGTAGAGCGGCAGGCCGACGACGTTGGTGTAGGACCCCACCATCTTCACCACGAAGGAGCCGGCGATGCCCTGCACGGCGTAGCCGCCGGCTTTGCCGCGCCATTCGCCGGAGCCGATATAGGCCTGGATGTCGTCTTCCGAGAGGCGCTTGAAACGGACGCGGGTCTCGACCAGCCGCTGGCGGAAGGCTTCGCGCGGGGTGACGAGGCAGATCGCGGTGTAGACGCGGTGGTTGCGGCCCGACAGCAGGCGCAGGCACTGCGCCGCTTCGTCGACCAGATTCGCCTTGGGCAGGATGCGGCGGCCGACCGCGACCACCGTGTCGGCCGAGAGGATGAAGGCGCCGCGCAGCTCGTCGTCGAGCTGCACCGATTTCAGCGCCGCATCGGCCTTGGCCCGCGCGAGCCGATTGGCGCAGGCGCGCGGCAGCTCGCCGCGCCTCGGCGTCTCGTCGACGTCGGCCGGCCGGAGCGCGTCCGGCTCGATGCCGGCCTGGTTGAGCAGCGACAGGCGCCGCGGCGAACCGGAGGCAAGTACGAATTTGGGGCGGCCAAGCATCAGGTGATTTGGGGGATGAAGCGGGGGTGAATTGCGCGCGGAACCTATCGGAAGGGGGCTGATTTCACAACCCGGGAACCCGAGGTTTGGTGATTCGAGGCCTCCCCCACCACGCATGTGCCCGCGGTTTGTAACGCGGGTGTTACGGGAGGTCTCGTGTCCCGGACGCGGCGCGGCATGAAATGCCGCGACGCTGAGCCGGGACCCAAGGCCTGGCACATGCGGTGAGATGGGCCCCGGCTCTGCAGCGCATCGTTGCACGCTGCGCCGCGTCCGGGGCACGCGTGCTACCCGCTCGCCGCGCCCGCCTTGGCGAAGCGCCGGCGGATGCGCATCAACAGCTGGTCGCAGACGTCGCGGTACGCGGCGAGCTTCTGGTCGCGGCTGCCCTCGCTGGTGGTGGGATCCTGCGTCGGCCAGTATTCGACGTCGGCCGCGAGTGTCCGCGTCAGCTCCAGCGCCTTGTGGTGCGCCTCCGGCGAGAGCGTGATGATGAGGTCGAAATTCAGCCCCTCCCAGTCCTCCAACTCCTCGAAGGTCTGCGGCTTGTGGGTGGAGATGTCCTGGCCAAGCTCGGCCATCACGGCAACGGCGAACGGATCGAGCTCGCCTTTTCTGGTGCCCGCGGATTTGACGTAGAGGCCCTGCGGAAACATGTGCTGCAGCAGGCTCTCGGCCATCGGCGAGCGCACGCTGTTCATCGCACAGGCGAACAGCACCGATTGCGGATCGCGTGCGCGTGGGGGCGCAGCCATCCGCGTTTAACCCTTCCAATGCAGTACGGTAATGAGCGTGAACAGCCGGCGCGAGGTCTCGAAATCGACCCGCACTTTGCCCTTCAGCCGCTCCTGCAGCGTGCGCGATCCCTCGTCGTGGATGCCGCGGCGGCCCATGTCGATGGCCTCGATCTTGTCGGGAGTCGCGGTGCGGATCGCCTGGTAGTAGCTGTCGCAGATCATGAAATAGTCCTTCACGATCCGCCGGAACGGCGTCAGCGACAACAGATGCGCGACGACGGGCGTGCCGTCCTCGCAGCGGATGTCGAACATCAGCCGGTTGCCGGTGATGCCGATATGCAGCGTGAACGGGCCCTTCCCCTCGGCGCCCTCGGGCGCGAACAAATTCTGCTCGATCAAGTCGTAGATCGCGATCGCACGCTCGTGCTCGATGTCTGGCCCGGAACGGCCGATCGAGTCTTCGTCGAGCGTCACGCCGACGATGCGATTGCTGGAGTCGTCCTGTTCGGGCGGCTTTGTCATGACAGATTGAGGCGCAATCCAATCGAGCGCGAATGGGCGTCCAGCCCCTCCGCCTTGCCGAGCGTCATCGCGGCCGGACCCAGTGCACGGAGCTGATCCGGGCCGCATTTCAGGATCGAGGTGCGCTTCATGAAGTCGTGCACCGACAGGCCTGAGGAGAATCGCGCCGAGCGCGCCGTCGGCAGCACGTGGTTGGAGCCGCCGACGTAATCGCCGATCGCCTCGGGCGTATGCGGCCCGAGGAACACCGCGCCGGCATTGCGGATCCTCGCGGCGAGGGCATCGGGATCGGCAGTCATGATCTCGAGATGCTCGGCAGCGATCGCGTCGGCGAGCGGAATGGCGTCGCCCAGGTTCTTCACCATGATGATTGCGCCGAAATCAATCCAGGACGCGCTGGCGATCGCGGCGCGCGGCAGCGTCTTCAATTGCGCCTCGACCGCCTTTTCGACGTCGGCGGCAAGGCGCGCCGAGTCGGTGATCAGGATCGACTGCGCACTGGCATCATGCTCGGCCTGCGCCAAGAGGTCAGCGGCGATCCAGTCGGCATTGCCGGTGTCATCGGCAATGACGAGCACTTCGGACGGGCCGGCGATCATGTCGATGCCGACCTTGCCGAACACCAGACGCTTTGCGGCGGCGACATAGGCATTGCCGGGGCCGACGATCTTCGCGACCGGCGCGATGGTCGCGGTGCCGTGCGCCAGCGCGGCCACGGCCTGCGCCCCGCCGACGCGGTAGATCTCCGTGACGCCGCCGAGATGCGCGGCCGCCAGCACCAGCGGATTGAGCTTGCCGTCGGGCGAAGGCACCACCATCACGAGGCGCGAGACGCCGGCGACCCTTGCGGGCACTGCGTTCATCAGCACCGAGGACGGATAGGCCGCGGTGCCGCCGGGCACGTAGAGGCCGGCCGATTCGATTGCGGTGTAGCGCCAGCCGAGCTCGACGCCGAGCGCGTCGGTGAAGCGCTCGTCCTGCGGCATTTGCCGCCGGTGATAGGTCTCGATGCGGTCGCGCGCGAGCTTGAGCGCATCCAGCGTCGCGGCATCGCAGGCCTTCGTGGCGGCCTCGATCTCCGCGGCGGTGACGCGCAGCGCGGATGCATCCAGCCTCAGGCGATCGAACTTTGCGGTGGCCTCGAGCAGGGCCGCGTCGCCGCGCTTGGCCACATCGTCGACGATGGCGCGCGCGGCGGCCTCGACGTCGGCCGAGACCTCCCGTTTGGCGGCGAGGAAGGCCGCGAATCGCTGGTCAAAGTCGGCGCTGCTGCGGTCGAGGCGAACGGACATGTCTGGCTTGGCTTCTGGCTGGTCTTTGGGGCGGATTGGCGCACCAGGTCCCCTGCTCAATGGCGCGGCGGGGAAGCGGCGTCAACCCTTGCGGCCGAGCCGCTGCCGCCTGGCACCGTCCCTGGAGACGGCAGGGAGGCGTGGTTGGCATGCCACTCAGCCGTCCCCCTCGATCTCCACCCCCGTTCCCAGCGCATCCGCCCCGAGATCGGTCAGCTCGCATTCCAGGCATTCGACGTCGAGCCGGATGGCGCCACCTTGGGCGAACAAAAGCAGGGCGCTGCCGGCAGGCTCCTCTTCGCGCCCGTCCCTCGGGTGAAACTCGATGCCGACGAGATCCAGGACCTTGTCGGGTGCAGCCAAGTCGATGTTGCGCGACTTGCAGGCGAGCACGCGGTCGAAGCGGAGCGCGGCGACCAGCCGGCGCGGCTCGGCCTCGCCCTCCAGCGTCTGCTCCCAGTCCAGCCGGCTCATTCCGACCACCAGCCGCTTCTCGCTTTGTCGCCAGATGATGTCGGAGGCCTGGACACGGGCGTCCTGGACATGGGTCGAGATCACAGCGAGATCGTCGGCGTCGAGTGCGATCAGTTTGAGCTGGGGCGACATCGCCGACGCTTCTCCCTGGGAGTGGACCGGGCTCAACGCCTACAGGCCCTGAAATTTCCGCACAACCTAACGGCCCGGCAGGCTAGAGGCTATTGATATCCTCCATCTCCAGCACCCTCCGTGGATACCCTTCCCGGGCGACGCGGATCATGGCCCGGCCGATTTGCTCGGTTGAGGTGACGAGCCGCGGCGAGAGCCGGCGCAGCACCGACCAGAGCGGCCAGGTTGCGGCATAGACCGCCTGCACCCAGGCGGTCTTGGAACGGGCCCCGTGCAAGGGCTGGATTGCACCGGGCCGGAACATGTAGGCGGCCCTGAACGGCAGCTTGAGCAGATCGTTCTCGGTCTTGCCCTTGATCCGCGCCCACATCCGCGATCCCTGCTCGGTGGAGTCGGTGCCGGCGCCAGTGACATAGGTGAAGACCATCTGTGGATTGAGGCGTGCCAGCGTCGTCGCCGCCGCGAGCGTCAGGTCATATGTGAGGTGGCGATAGTGCTCCTCGCTCATGCCGATCGAGGAGACGCCGAGGCAGAAAAAGCAGGCATCGAAGCCGGTCAGCTGCGTTTCGATCGCCGAATAGTCGAGAAAATTGTCGTGGATGATCTCGGCGAGCTTGGCGTGGCGCACGCCGGTCTGGCTGCGGCCGACGACGAGCACTCGGTCGACACCGGCATCGACCAGGCATTCGCGCAATACACCCTGCCCGACCATGCCGGTCGCGCCGAAGATGATGACTTGCATCGGGATGTCCCCAATGGCGTCGCAGCTCATGCGGCGACCGCCCTGTCGAAGGATACACCGGTCGGCGTCTCCGTGCGATCAGGGCGATCTCGAGGTGAGGCGCCTCACTCCCTGAAGAACGCCAGCAGATCGGCGTTGATGGTGTCGGCGTGCGTGGTCGGCATGCCGTGCGGGAAACCCTTGTAGGTCTTCAGGATACCCTTCTTCAGCAGCTTGGCCGAGAGCGGCGCGGAATCGGCGTAAGGCACGATCTGGTCGTCGTCGCCGTGCATCACCAGCACGGGCACGTTGATCTTCTTCAGGTCTTCGGTGAAGTCGGTCTGCGAGAACGCGACGATGCCGTCGTAATGCGCTTTCGCGCCGCCCATCATGCCCTGGCGCCACCAGTTCTGGATCACGGCTTCCGACGGCTTTGCGCCGGCACGGTTGTAGCCATAGAACGGACCTGCGGCGATGTCGCGGTAAAACGCCGAGCGGCCGGCGGCAAGTTGCTTCTGAAAATCGTCGAACACGCTCTTCGGCAGGCCGCCGGGATTGGCCGCGGTCTGCATCATCAACGGCGGCACCGCCGAGAGGATCGCGGCCTTCGCCACCCGGCTCTCGCCGTGGCGCGCGATGTAGTGCACGACCTCGCCGCCACCGGTGGAATGGCCGACATGGAGGGCGTTCTTGAGGTCGAGATGCGCCGTGACCGCCGCCAGATCGTCGGCATAGTGATCCATGTCGTGGCCGTCGGCGACCTGTGCCGAGCGGCCGTGGCCGCGGCGGTCATGGGCGACGACGCGGTAGCCGCGCGTCACGAAGTACATCATCTGCGCGTCCCAATCGTCCGACGACAGCGGCCAGCCGTGGCTGAACACGATCGGCTGGCCACTGCCCCAGTCCTTGTAGAAGATCTCGACGCCGTCTTTGGTGGTGATGGTGGGCATTGTAGGGCTCCTTTGAATGGAACGTCATTGCCGGCCGCGCAAAGCGCGAACCGGAATCTGGAGATTATTCGATCGAGATTCCGGGTTCATCGCTGCGCGATGCCCCGGAATGACGGTGAATGCGTCGCGTGTTCGCGATCGTTCAGGCAAACGCCATCGGCTTGAAGCGGCGCCAGGCGCCGACGGTGAGCACGACGAAGAACACCAGCACGATGCCCTGCACCACCGCGAACACGGGACCCGACGGCGGCGCCGGCGCCACGGCAGGTGCGAGCGCGGCGAGCGCCGGCACCTTGAGGAACGACTGGATCACCAGCACGAAGACGTTGAAATAGAGCGAGATCATCGCGGTCACGACGTAGACCGGACGCCAGACGCCGGTGAGCTTCATGCCGTACAGCGCGACGCAGGCGACCGCGAGCAGCAGCAGCGAGATGATGCCGATGATGTGCGACGGCAGCAGCTTCTCGAACGGAAACAGGAAGCCGGTGACGCTGGTCAGGATCGTGAACGCTAGGAAGATCGCGGTGAGGCCGGGCATCGACTTCGAGCCGAGCAGGCCGAACATCACGACGAGGCCGGCGGCGATGGCGATCAGGCTGATGATGACGTGGACCATCGTGAAGGCGGGCAGGCTCAAGCCAAGGACCATGACATCTCTCTCCTACTCTCATTGAGATTCACGAGAGTCGTATTACGGTCCTCATGGGATTGCCACCTGCGATGTCGTCACATGCACGTGCGAAGCCATGCGTCATCGTGCGAATCGACAAACGCATGGCTGAATTCTTTGCACCGCTGTCACAAACGACGGCAGTTGCCGACGAAACTTGAATCGACCCTTCACACTTCCTTGGTGTCGAAGATCAGGAGGTCGGCGCCGCCACTGGCGAATTTCGGCACGTCAGCGCCGGTCGCCTTGCCTTCCGGGCTGCCGAAGGCCGCCTGGATGTCGGCCACGCTGTCGAAGGTGAGAATGGCGACAAGATGGATTCCGGAAGGCCCGGTTGGCGATGCGACCGGCCCCTTGCTGACGGCGTACTTCTTCAGGCCGGGAAGTTTCTTGGCGAGCGGAATGTGCGTCTCGGCATAGTACTTGTCGAAGGCGGCAGCATCCTTGGGCGTTTTATAGAGCACGACAACTTCAGCCATTTAGTCCTCCCGTTAAGCGTCTTGTTTGTCAGTCATGGATCCTCATGGTGCGGAGCGTGCGAAGCACGCCTGCGGACGATGCTTGCGGATCGACGCGCGAACCATGAAAGGCCCGGGTCGTCGTTCCGAGCCTCCATCCTTCGAGACGCGCGCTCAGGCGCGCTCCTCTGGATGAGGAGATAGTCTGTAGTTGCTGGCACGATGGCAAGTCCCATTCGACTTGCCATTCTCTTGACTTCTCGTTGCCTAAAGCGCCGGTTTTGCGGCATCGCCGAGATAGCCGTGCAGGGAAGCCACGACCTGGGCGCCCTCGCCGATGGCGCCGCCGACGCGCTTGACCGAGCCGGAGCGAACGTCGCCGACGGCATAGACGCCGGGCACCGAGGTCTCCAGCGGCGCCACGAGGCGGCCCTGGTTCTGCTCGGACTGCGCGCCTGTCACGACGAAGCCGCCGCGATCGAGCGTGACGCCGCAGCCGTCGAGCCAGGCGGTGGCTGGATCGGCACCGACGAACAGAAACAGATTGCGGATGTCGGCAGCATCCTCGTCGTCGGACAACCGGCTCTTCCAGCGGATGCGCCGCAGCAGCGCGGCCTCGTCACCCTCGAGCGCGGTGATCTCGGTGTTGAACATCAATTCGATGTTCGGCGTTGCTTCGATGCGCTCGATGAGATAGCGCGACATGCTGGCCCCGAGACCGCCGCCGCGGATGATCATCAGGACGCGTCTGGCGTGACCCGACAGGAACACGGCGGCCTGGCCTGCCGAATTGCCGGCGCCGACCAGAGCCACTTCCTCGCCGGCGCAGAGCCGCGCCTCGATCGGCGAGGCCCAGTACCAGACGCCGCGTCCCTCGAACTTGTCGAGGTTTGCGATCTCGGGCCGGCGATAGCGCGCGCCGCTCGCGACCACGACCGCGCGTGAGCGCAAGGGATTGCTGCCGTCGAGCGCCACCGAGAATGCGCCGTCCGTGCGCGTGCAATCGAGCGACTTCACCGTCACGGGGATCATGATGTCGGCGCCGAATTTTTGCGCCTGGGTGAAGGCGCGCGCAGTCAGCGCCTGGCCCGAGATGCCAGTGGGAAAGCCCAGATAATTCTCGATGCGCGCGCTGGCCCCGGCCTGACCGCCGAAGGCGCGGATGTCGAGCACGGCAACCGACAGCCCTTCGGACGCCGCGTACACGGCGGTGGCGAGCCCGGCCGGTCCGCAGCCGACAACGGCAACGTCGTAGATGCGGTCATCCTTGGCGCCGCCGATCATGCCGATGGCGCGCGCAAGCTCGCTCTCACTGGGGTTGCGCAACACCGCGCCATCGGCGGCAACCACCAGCGGCCAGTCCTCGGGCTTGGGCGAATAACGCGTGATCACCTCGGCGGCGTCGCGATCGCGCTCGGGATCGAGCAGATGATGCGGCTGACCGTTGCGGGTGAGAAAGCCCTGCAACCGCACCACGCCGGCCGAATGCGAGGGCCCGATCAGCACGGGGCCGCCGATGCCGCCCTGGATCAGGTTGACCCGGCGCAGGATCAGCGCGCGCATGATGCGCTCGCCGAGCTCGGCCTCGGCGACCAGCAGCGCGCGCAGCCGGTCCGGCGGCAGCAGCAGCGTCTCGACGTCGCCCTCGGCGCGCCCATCCACCAGCGCCGGCTGCCCCGAGAGCTGGCTGAGCTCGGCCAGGAATTGCCCCGGTCCCTGGTCGATCACCGGCGTGACGTGACCAAGCCCATCGCGCTGGGTGATGGCGACATGGCCTTTCAGCACCACGAACATGCCGGGTCCCGGCTTGCCGGTCTCGAACAGGAACTCGCCGTCCTTGTAGCTGCGGACCTCGCCGAAATGCCTGATCCGCTCGATCTCGGCCGGCGTCAGCGTTGGAAAGGTCTGTTCGGGACGCGTGAACCGCGACATCAGCGCGTCACCATTGGTCCGTTGCTGTCCGTCCTGCCCCATCGTCATTCTCGCTCATTCAAATGTTTCAAGTGCCGGCTTTCCCGGCGGTCCCCTGATTGAGGGAACCATCGTCGTTTGGCGAGGGCTCAGGGCTTGCGGCGCGCTCGCGCGCCTGCAGCTTTCGCCGCTTCAGGTTTTCGCGCAGCGCCGATTTCAGCCGGTCGTCCCGGGACGTCTTCGCCTGGGGCGCGCTCTTCTCGTTCTCGTCCATCATCACGGGGATCCGATACTGCCATCGGCGATAACATGCCCAGAGAATGCGGCAGCTCAAGAGGCCCTTTGCGATCCGATCGTGCGAAACTCGAAATGGACCGAATCCACATCCTCGGTCACCTGGCCAGTTGGCGGGGATGAGCGAACCTCGAATCGAGGGAAAGCCGGTGGTTTCAACCAAAAATGGGCACTTTGGCCCCGATATCGGCCCGATTTTCTCGTTTTGACGGGTCGAGCAAGCTTGCACAGGAGGGGGGCTTGTGGCAGATATCGGCCCGCTTGGCAGGGCCCCTCGGGCGCCCGATTCTTCACCAGCACATGCTGCCGTAGCTCAGTGGTAGAGCACTCCATTGGTAATGGAGAGGTCGACAGTTCAATCCTGTCTGGCAGCACCATTCCCTCCTGCTGTGAACATTGATTCTATCGAAAATTCGGGCCTGCGTGAGGGTTATGGCCGCGAAACGCCGCTGCGTGCTCACGCCATGGCCGGATGGCGGACAGCCTCACTGCGCACCGGCAGCAACGAGGCGCGGATGAGCCGCTGCGCCGGTTCTTCGAAATAGCGGTAGGTGAAATGCGACGCCAGCAGCGTGACGCCGATAAACATTCCGAAGAATGCGTCGTGATAGAGCGGAATCGGGGCCTGCATCAAAGAAAAGCCCAACACCATCGCCAGCTGGATCGGGAAATGCAGCAGGTAACTTGAATAGGTCACGTTGCCGGCCGCCTCGACAAGTAGCTGAAGCCGGGCCGGCAAGACGATGTCGCGCGAGAGACTATAGAGCAGCAGCGGCGTACAGATCAGAAGCAGCAGCAAGCCTATCGATTGCAGCCGGCCACCCATCAGCCAATATCCGCAGACCACGGACACGACAGCAAGCCAGGCGATGCCTTCGGCTGCCAGCGCATGAGCGGGCGAAGACTGCAAGGATCGGCGCGCCATCGCCGCGAGCCCGCCGACATAAAAGAAAGTAAAGCAGTCCGCGACCTCTCCCGGAATCATCAAGCCGAGGGCGATCAGCGCCACATTGAGCCACCAGGAGCGACTGACCAGCAACAGCACGAAGAAGACGAAATAGACCAGAACTTCGACCGAGACCGACCAGATCGGTCCATTGAAGCTCAGCGCATCCTGAGACGTCGCGGTGCCGGCCATCAGGAGCTGCAGCACGAAATGCGTGAGATCGTTATTCTGATACACGAAAGACGATCCATGGACCCCGACGTAAACGGGCTGCAGCAGGGCCACGAGCAGAAGCGTGGCGAGGTGCAATGGGTAGAGCCGCGAGACACGCAGGACGAAGAATTTCCAGCCGTCGAGCGCCCGATCGGCGATCGCGTCGCGATACTTCCAAAAAAAGATGAAGCCGCTGATGCACCAGAAAATGCGGACCGCATAGGGACCGCTGCTGTAGAATGGGGCAAGCAGCCAATAGAGCGGCAGATGATCCTGGAGAAGCCCCACGTCCCTGTCGCCAACGAAGGCGAATTGACGATAGTGAAACACCAAGATCGCGAACGCCGTCAGGAAGCGCAACAGCTCCAATCCGAGAAGCTTGTTCGCTCGGGCAGGAGCAACCATCGGTGTCAGTTCGCCCTGCATGCGACCGATGCTCCCTGCAAGACGGCTTGATCCCACAGCTGATACCCGACGGCGTTCAGGTGCACCCCGTCGATCGTGTGCGGCGCCGGCATGGGCGGCAGCGCGGCAAAGGTCGCGCCGCCGCGGCTGGCGAGTTCAGGCAAGGCGGAATTATAGCTCTCGATCAGGCGCATCGCCTTCATCTGCGCTTCGGCGGGCAGACGCGACGAAACCTCGAGTGGGGGAACCGCCAGCACGACAATGCGGGCTTTTGTCTCCGACAGCTTCGCCAGGAGCGCGCTGTAGCTCGCCCTGAACTCCGGCAAGTCACGCGCAGCTCCGAGTGCGTCGTTGATACCCAGCGCCATCACGATCGCATGCGCAGGTCTGCCGTCGAGCACATCGGTCAACCAACTGCCCAAATCGCTCGTTGTGGAGGCACCGTCCAGGCCGGCATTGACGATCGGATGACCGCAGAGTTCGCGCGGGAGCGCAGAGGCTTCGACCACGCTGTCGCCGAGAACGATGATGGGATCGTCGACCCGGGACAGCGTGTAATGAAGGATGACTTGACGGCTCCGCCGATGCGATTCGAAAAACGCCTGCTTCTTGGCAACAGAGGCCCCGGCCGCAACAGCGCCGATCAAGAGGACCGCAAAACCGACAAGCATCCTGTTCATGGACGGGCTCAAACGTACCGTAGGGGCGAACTTCGAAGCGCCGAGTTGCATCGACAGAAGCATCGCCTGCTCTTCGACATCAACGGGCCACGCCAGAGTGCCACATAAGATCGCATCGTCGGACCAAGAAAATACGATCAAATTGATACAAAACAGAATGAATGCGTGAATTCATTCCGATCTGACAGCACGATGCTCTTCGTGTTCAACCCACGCGCGGTTCAGCGTTCTCGCGGCTCGAAGCGCCCGAGTTTTGCTCTTCTCGTTCGCCCTCTCTTGTGAAGAGGACGCAGGGAAGACCGGGTGCCGGCTGGCACCCATGACCCGCTGCGCCAAGAATTTGCACACGCGAATGCGCAAGCGGAAGACAGGTGGGCCGGAAACACCCGGCCTTCCCTGCGCGATGGGTTGACGGCTTATGCCTGCTCTCCCCGGAGCCGAGTTCCTTCTGGCCTCCGTCACCTCGCGAAATCCGATGCACCGCGTCCGGTTGGCCGATGCATCTTCGCGAAAGTTTGGCTGTGGCAACGACAGCCAGGACGACATGGTTTAGCCGTACGCGACTACGCCGTTCGTCACACGAAGACGGACCTCACGAGGTTCACCCGCCCTGGTCCCGCCTTGCCGTGCCCGACGCAGCTGCGTCCACCGCAGCCCGGCCCACGTTCGTTGCGACGTACGATCGCCCCTCTCCTTGGGTCGGGATGGCGGCGAATATGCCGTAATTCCGAATTTCGGTAAAGTGCAATATTTTTGCAGGAGGAGGTTGACGGGATTTGGGTGTTTTGCCCGACGGGGCGCGACTGGGCTGCGCAAGTAAGGTTAATCCTTCCTTTCGATTGTCAGTAAAGTTTTATCTATTATCGTCTTTGTCATTCATGACGAACCAGAGGCTTCGATAGTGTTTGCGTGTTGCCTGATCGTGACTGGGACTGCGTTGCTTCTTTCCGGCATCGTTGCCTTCGGCTTTCATAGAAACTCGCTGCACTCGATGGCGCTGCTGTAGCCGTATCGGGACGGCGGCTCGCAGGATGCGTGGAATGACGTGTCCGCCGTAGCTCAAGAGCGAAGGCGAAGTCGCGGCCTTGTTCGGTACCGCGGCATGATGGGTTTCGCTTCTTTCTACCCATCCTACGCACTATCAATTGTCGCTACCCGCCGCATGCCCCGCAAACCGCTCATCCGCCCGCCGCAGGCGCCGGCAGAGCTCACGGTTGATGTTCTGCAGGACGATCACGTAAGCGTGGATGTCGGCCTTGTAACAGGCGTAGAGATTCTTGGCGGTCAGCTCGTACAATAGGGTCGGCGCCTCCGCGACCACGGTGGCAGAACGGTTTTGCATTTCGATCAGCGTCATCTCGCCGAAGAAATCGCCGCGCTCCAGAACGGAGATCGGGATGACGACGCCCGCATTCGTCCGTTTGCTCACCGCGAGCCGGCCGGATTGGACGATGAACATCGAACGTCCCGGCTCGCCCTCCGACACGACGGTCGCGCCGGCATCGAAGCGGCGCTCGGCCAGCATCGACATCAGGAGATCGAGGCTCGGTTCCGAAAGGCCGCCGAAGAACGGCGTCGCGAGCAGGAACGCTTTCAGATCGGGGGCAGTGACAACCATCGTGCAAGGATACGGCAATCTCGATCTGCGGCAAGCAGCCCTACGCGCTAACATTCCCATGTCCGGCTCCTATATGTGAAGTTCCAGCGCGCATCGCCCCACATTGGTAGCCCCCCATGATCCCCTTCTCCGTGCTCGACCTCGCGCCGATTTGCCAGGGCGGCGATGCCGCGCAGGCGTTCCGCAATTCGCTCGATCTCGCCCGCCATGCGGAAGGCTGGGGCTACAAACGGTTCTGGCTCGCCGAGCATCACAACATGACGGGGATCGCGAGCGCGGCGACGTCCGTGGTGATCGGCCACATCGCGGGCGGCACCACAATGATCCGCGTCGGCTCTGGCGGGATCATGCTGCCGAACCATTCGCCGCTCGTCATCGCCGAGCAGTTCGGCACGCTGGAATCGCTTTATCCCGGGCGGATCGATCTCGGGCTCGGGCGGGCGCCGGGTACCGACCAGTTCACGGCACGGGCGCTGCGGCGCGATCTCGCCACGACTTCCGAGAACTTTCCGCACGACGTGCTCGAGCTGCAGGCGCTGCTCGGCGAGGTGCAGCCGAACCAGGCGATCCGCGCCGTGCCCGGCATGGGGACCAAGGTGCCGCTCTGGATCCTGGGCTCCAGCACCTTTGGCGCGCAGCTCGCGGCGATGCTGGGGCTGCCGTTCGCCTTCGCCTCGCATTTCGCGCCGCAGATGATGATGCCGGCGCTGCGCGAATATCGCGCGCGCTTCGAGCCGTCGGCACAGCTCGACAAGCCCTATGCGATGGTCGGCGTCAATGTGTTCGCCGCCGATAGCGACGCGGAGGCGCAGCGGATGTTCTCCTCGCTGCAGCAACAATTCATCAATCTGCGCCGCGGCACGCCGGGGCCCCTCCCGCCACCGGTGGACGACATGGGCGCGCTGTGGTCGCCGGCGGAGAAGGCCATGGTTGGCTAGTCGCTGTCATGTTCCGCGGTCGGTTCGCCCAGCGTGGTCGAAGCGAAGTTGAAGGCGCTGATCGCTGATACCGGCGCGGACGAATTGATCACCACCGGGCAGATCTACGACCATTCCGCACGGCTGCGCTCGTTCGAGATCGCGGCGGAGGTGCGCGACCACCTGGCGAAACAGCCAGCGGTGTGATGAAATCCGATTATCGCGGCGATGAAGGTGCGCTCCCTCCCCCGCTTGCGGGCGAGGTTTGGGGGAGAGGGTGTCTCTACGATGGGACAATCCCCTAGAGGAAAGAGCCCTCACCCCCGCCTTCTCCCGCAAGCGGGAGAGGGAGCGCACCGCGCGCGTGGCGAGCCTCGAACCCGCTAATCCGCAAACCCGAACAGCCTGGCCGGGTTGTGCACCAAAATCTTCTCCAGCTCCGCCTGGTCCGCGACATAGCGGTACATCAGCTCGATCAGATCGGCATCGTTCGGCGGCTGCTTGACGGAGACCGGATGCGGCCAGTCGCTGGCCCAGACGCAGCGGTCGGCGGCGGCCTCGATATAGGCACGCGCGATCGGGATCACGTCGTCGTAGGGCGCGCCCGCCTTCGAGGTCTTCTCGCCGAGCGACAGCATGACCCAGAAATTGCCCTTCTCGAGCAGCTCCAGCATCTTGCGCAGGTTCGGATCGCTCTTGCCGGCCTCGGGGTCAGGGCGGCCCATGTGGTCGATCAGCACGGGCACGTCGAGATTCTCGTATTTGGCGACGCTCGACATGATGCCGTCCTTCTCGGGCTGGATCTTGACGTACCAGCCGAGCTCGCGGATGCGCGCCATGGCGCGGGCGAAATCGGCGTCCGACAGTACGGCACCGAGCTCCTGGCGGAAGCTGAAGCGCGCGCCGCGCACGCCGGCGTCATGCAGCTTGGCAAGATAGGAATCGTCTGCTTCCGCAAACACCAGCGCGTTGGCGCAGCCGCGATAGTTCGGGCCCATCGCGGCGAGACCGTCGAGCACGACGGCATGATCGGCGCCGTAGGTCGTGGTCTGCACGATGATGCCGCGCTCGATGCCGAGCGCCCTGTGCATGCGCAGCGCCGCTTCCCAGGTCGCGGTCGGCATCCGATAGGCGGCGCCCGGACGCTCCGGATATTTCTCGATCGGCCCCAGCACGTGAAACTGGCTGTCGACGGTCTTAGGCGGCGGCGCCTTGCTCGGGCGGCGCGGATTGGGGTCGAACGGCAGATAGGTCGGCATGCAAGCGCTCCTTCAGTCGATCACGGCGGTGAAGTCGCACTGCACCAGCGCGCCGCCATCCATGTTGTCCATCGGCAGCGCGTGACGCGCCGGCCGCGAATGCTCGTCCGGGAACATCTTCAACCACTCGACATTCACAGGTCCGCGCTGCGTGCGATCCTTCAGCCAGACCGTCATCTTGATGATGTCATCCGTGGTGCCGCCGGCGGCTTCCACCGTCGCCTTCATATGCGCGAACATGTTGGCGCATTGCGCATCGAGACTCTCCGGCATCGCGTTGGTGGCGGGATCGCGGCCGAGGATGACGCCTGACATCACGAGATTGCCGATGCGGCAGGCGTTCGGGATCGGATTGACGTGTTTGAAGCCGCCGATGTGGATGCTCTTGCGCCGCGTGTGGCCTGTCATGGTGCGCTCCCTCTTTGTTGTTGGTTCAGACGAACTGGCACGACACCGAGCCGAACGCGCCGTAATCGGCGTGGAAGGTGTCGCCGCGGCGGATGTCGACGGGACGCGTGAACGAGCCCGCCAGCACGACCTCGCCGTCCCTAAGATACTCGTCATGCGGCGCAAGGCGATTGGCGAGCCAGGCGATGCCGTTGGCGGGGTGATTGAGCACGCCGGCGGCAAGTCCGGTCTCCTCGACCTCGCCGTTGCGGAACAGCAGCGCGCCGATCCAGCGCAGATCCGCATCCATGGGGCGGAACGGCCGGCCGCCGAGCACCCGCGCGGCATTGGCCGCGTTGTCCGAGATCGTGTCCATCACCTTCCGCGTCTTGCCGGTCTCGGGATCGACGCGGTGCATGCGTGTCTCCAGGATCTCCAGCGCCGGCGTCACGTAGTCGGTGGCGTTGAGCACGTCGAAGATGGTGCAGTCGGGCCCGCGCAGCGGCGCCTTCAACACGAAGGCGAGCTCGACCTCGATGCGCGGCGCGTGGAAACGGTCAAACGGGATCGGCGTGGCGTCGGCATAGAACATGTCGGCGAACAACACGCCGTAATCGGGCTCGGAGATGCCGACCGCGTTCTGCATCGCCTTCGAGGTCAGACCGATCTTGTGGCCCTTGATGATGCGGCCGCGGCCGAGCTGCAGCTTGGTCCAGGCGCGCTGGACGGCATAGGCGTCCTCGATGCTGAAATCCGGATAATCCTTCGTGAACATCCGGATCAGCGTCTTGGTCCGCTCGGCCTCATCGAGGCGCGCGGCAAGGCGGTCGATCGTGGCGGCATCCAGCATCGTTTATTGCTCCGCCGCGACGGTGTTGCTGAGCACGCCGATACGGCGCGACTCGACCTCGACGACGTCGCCAACCTTCAGCCAGCGCGGCGGATCGAAGCGCGCACCGGCGCCGGTCGGCGTGCCCGTCACGATCATATCGCCGGGCTTGAGTGTGGCAAAGGTGGAGAGATATGAGATCAGGAAGTCGAACGGGAACATCAGCCGCTCGGTCGTGTCCTGCTGCCGCACCTCGCCGTTGACGCGCGTGACGATGTCGTGAGGCCCGCGCGGGTCGAGTTCGTCCGACGTGACGATCCACGGGCCGATGCTGCCGGAGCGGTCGAAATTCTTTCCCTGCGTGACGTTGAACTTGCCGTGCCGCAGCCAGTCGCGGATCGTGCCCTCGTTGCACAGCGTCATGCCGAAGATGTGCGACCACGCCTTCTCGCGCGGGATGTGACGGCCGCCCTGGCCGATGACGATGACGAGCTCGCCCTCGTAGTCGAGCTGATCCGAAACCTTCGGCTTCTCCAGTGGCTGGCCGGAGCCTGTCATCGACGACATGCTGCGCACGAACAGGCTCGGATATTTGGGCAGGTCCGAATTGTCTTTATATTCGGCGTTGCGCTCGGCGTAGTTGACGCCGATGCACCAGAGCTTCTCCGGCGCCAGCACCGGCGGCAGCAGCACGAGCTTGTCCAGCGCGTAATCAGGCTCTTGCTCGGCGATCGCTTCCTGCGCATCGGCGAGCGCGTTGCCCGCGATCAGCGCCTTCACGTCCGAATAGTCGCGGCCGATCCGCTTGGTCAGATCGACGACACCGCCTTCGACGGCCGTGCCGTAACGCGGCTCTCCGTCCACGAGATAGCTCAGGAGTCGCATTATCATTCCTCCGATGATGTCGAGGCGGCCTGGCCGGCGACCGGCCGGCGCGCTCAGTCTTTCGATTTGGGCGTCTGGAACACCGTGTTCAGCGTCACGATCTCGCCGAGGCGGGCGTAGCGGGGGCCACCGATGCGCGCGATCGGATCGAGCGCTTTGGTCTCGACCTTGCCGTCATTCACGAGGCCGTCGCGCAAATGGAACATCACGACCTCGCCGACGATGAGCCGGCTCTTGGCGTCGCCGAATTCGAGGCACTGCCGGAAGCGGCATTCCATCGCGACCGGCGCGGCGGCAAGTCGCGGCACTTTGATGCGCTCGCAGGGCAGCGTCTCCAGCCCGAGATGCTCGACCTCGCTGATCTCAGGCGGGTGCTCGACCGATGAGTCATGCACCGCCGACATCAGCGGGGTATCGGCGATGTGGATCACATATTCCTCGGTGTCGAGGATGTTGTGCGCGGTGTCCTTGTAATCGGCGCCCTTGCGGCCGACGCTGATGGCGAGCATCGGCGGCTTCTGCGAGACGAAGGTGAAGGCGCTGAACGGGGCGAGGTTGAGCACGCCCTTACTCGACAGGCTGGTGACCCACGCTATCGGGCGCGGCACCACGATGCCGGTCATCAGCCGGTAGATGCGCTCCGCGCCGAGCTCGCTGGGATCAATCCGCATCGATCAATCCGCCCTGATGTTGGCCTTGCGCACCACCGGAATCCACTTGGCGTCCTCGCGCTCGAGATAGGCCTTGAATTCGTCCGGCGTCATCGGCGTGGCTTCGCCGCCGAGTTTTTCGAATTTGTCGACGACGCTGGGGTCTTTCAGGATCGCGACCAGCGTCTCGTGCAGCTTGTCGATGATGGGTGCCGGCGTGCCTGCCGGGGCGAACAGGCCCGTAAAAGTCTGGCCGTCGAAATCCTTGTAGCCGAGTTCAGTGAAGGTCGGCACGTCGGGCAGTGATTTCAGCCGATGCGGGCTGGTGACGGCGAGCGCGCGGAACAGGCCGGCCTTGATATGCTGCAGGCTGACCGTGAGCTGGTCGAATGCGAACTGCACCTGCCCGCCGAGCAGATCGTTGATCGCCGGCGCATTGCCACGATAATGCGCGGTGACCCATTGCAGCTCGAGGTTCGACTGCATCAGCTCGCTGAGCAGATGGTTGGTGGTGCCGGGGCCAGGCGAGGCCATGGTCAGCTTGCCGGGCTCGCGCTTGGCGAGCTCGATGAATTCCTTGAAATTGTTGGCCTGCACCGACGGATGTACCTCGAGCACCAGCGGCGTCATCGAGATCGTCGAGATCGGCATGAAGTCCTTTTTCCAATTATAGGCGTCGCGCTTGTTGATCTCGGTCGCGAACAGCACCGGGCCGTTGGCGCCGACGAACAGCGTGTAGCCGTCGGCCGCCGACTTGGCGAAGGCCTCGCCTGCGATCATGCCGCCGGCGCCGGCCTTGTTCTCGATGATGAAGGGCTGGCCGAGCTTTTCCTGAAGCTTGTCGGCGACGATGCGCGCGGCGCTGTCGACGTTGCCGCCGGCGGGATAGGGCACGATCAGCTTGACACTGCGTGCAGGCCATTGCTGGCCCGACGCGGGCCCCGCCAGCATCGCGGCGGCAGCAGCTATGGCAATCCAGATTAATCTCATGTTAACCTCCCGGCAGCGCTTCCAATCTCACGTCGAATGCCGTGGGCGTCATCCAAGGAAACGCGAAAGGCATCTCGATCGCAGCGCAATCTCCAGATGCGCACTTTACCTGTCGAGTGAATTGTGGCGTTCTTGTCCATATTATGGACAGAACGAATTCCCCGAAAGCCGGCCGCGGCGCCCTGGAACCGCGGCAGGGCGCGCAGGCAATCCGGCGCGCGCTCGCCGTGCTGCGCATTCTCGCCGCAGGCCGCGAAGACGGTGTGCCATTGGCTGAGGTGATCCAGGCGACCGGCCTCACCCGTCCCACCGTGCACCGCATCGTCCACGTGCTGATCGAGGAAGGCATCGTCGAGCGGAATGCGCGGAGCGGCCGCTACGCGATCGGCAACCAGGTGCCGGAGCTGGCGCTGGCACGGCCGCGACCATCGCGGCTGCTGGTTGCCGCCAATCCTTCGCTGCGTCGCGCGTCCGCCGAGATCGGCGATACGCTGTTTCTGACGGCGCGAACCGGCAACGATACGCTGTGCGTCGATCGCAGGATCGGCGTCTATCCGATCCAGGTGCTGTCGATCGAGGTCGGCGCGCGGCGGCCGCTCGGCGTCTCCAGTGCCGGCGTCGCCATCCTCGCCGCGATGCCGGCGCAGGACGCGCGCAAGATCGTCGCGGCCAACGAGAAGCGGTTCGAGGCCTACCGCACCGATACGGCGACGGTCCTCGGCGAGGTCACCGCCGCACGACGGCTGGGATACGGCATGAGAGAGATTGGCCTCGTGCAGGGCACGAAATCGATCTCGACCTGGATCAAGACCTCGGACGGCCGCCCCGCCGCGGCGATGACCGTCTCCGCGGTGCGAACGAGGCTCGGCCCCCGCCGCGAGCAGGAGGTCGCGGAGATCCTGCTTCGGGAAGCGCGGATCATCGAGCAGGCGATCGGGGGGTGAGGCGTAGACGGCGCTGTCAATGGCTGACTTCGCGCGCCATTCTGTGGCACAACGCCCTCCACCGCCGACCGACCAACGAGGCCATGCATGCCCGCGCCAAAACCACCCGCCTTCGAGACCCTGAGCCTGCATGCGGGCCAGCATCCGGATCCCGTGACCGGCGCCCGCGCGGTGCCGATCTACCAGACCACGTCCTACGTGTTCCAGGACTCGGATCACGCCGCTGCGCTGTTCAATCTGGAGCGCGCCGGCCACATCTATACGCGCATCTCCAATCCGACCACCGGCGTGCTCGAGGAGCGGCTCGCCGCGCTCGAAGGCGGCGTCGGCGCGATCTGCACCGCGAGCGGCATGGCCGCGCTGCATCTGGCGATCGCGACCCTGCTCAATGCCGGCGATCACATCGTGGCGTCGAGCTCGCTCTATGGCGGCACCATCAACCTCCTGGCGCACACGCTGCCGCGCTTCGGCATCACCACGACGTTTGTGAAACCGCGCGATCTCGACGCGTTCCGCAGCGCCATCAAGCCGAACACGAAGCTCGTGATCGGCGAGACCATCGGCAATCCCGGCCTCGAGGTACTCGACATCCCAGAGGTCGCGGCGATCGCGCATGACGCAAAGATCCCGCTGCTGATCGACAACACTTTTGCCACGCCCTATCTGAGCCGACCGATCGAGCTCGGCGCCGACATCGTCATGCATTCGGCGACAAAATGGATCGGCGGCCACGGCATCGCGATCGGCGGCGCGATCATCGACGGCGGCCGCTTCGACTGGCGGGCGTCCTCCAAGTTCGCCGTGCTGACCGAGCCCTATGGCGGCTATCACGGCATCGTCTTCGACGAGCAGTTCGGCACCGCTGCCTTCATCATGCGGGCGCGCACCGAAGGCCTGCGCGATTTCGGCGCCTGCCTGTCGCCGACCAACGCGTTCCAGCTGCTGCAGGGCGTCGAAACGCTCGGCGTGCGCATGGACCGCCACATGCACAACACGCACCTCGTGCTGGAAGCGCTGAAATCCAACAAGGCGGTCGACTGGGTGCTGCATCCCTCGCTGGAGACGCACACGGACTATCAGCTCGCCAAGCAGCTCTTGCCGCGCGGCGCCGGCTCGATCATCTCCTTCGGCATCAAGGGTGGACGCCCGGCGGGACGCAAGTTCATCGAAAGCCTGCGCATGATCAGCCATCTCGCCAATGTCGGCGACGCCAAGACGCTGGTGATCCACCCGGCCTCGACCACGCATCAGCAGATGGATGCCGAGCAGCTCAGGGACGCCGGCATTGGCGAGGAGCTGGTGCGGCTCTCGGTCGGCATCGAGACCGCAAGCGACATCATCGACGATCTGGCGCAGGCGCTGCGCATCTCGCAAAAGGTCTGACACCATGAAGCTCTCCGTCAACGGCGCTGATGTGTTCGTCGCAACCGGCGGCCGCGATTTCGACAAATCCCTGCCCGCGGTCGTCTTCATCCATGGTGCCGGCTTCGATCATTCGACCTGGGCGCTGCACACGCGCTGGTTCGCCCATCACGGTTTTGGCGTGCTGGCACCTGACCTCCCCGGTCATGGCCGCTCTCCTGGGCCTTCGCTCGGCAGCATCGCCGAGATGGCCGACTGGACCGCGGCTCTGCTCGATGCGGCAAGAGCTACCAAGGCGCACCTGATCGGCCATTCCATGGGATCGCTGATCTCGCTCGAGACCGCCGCCCGGCATTCCGACAAGGTCTCCGCGCTGAGCCTGATCGGCACCGCCGCGACCATGACGGTCGGCCCCGATCTGTTGAAGGCCGCCGAGGCCAACTCGCAGGATGCCAACGACATGGTCTCGATCTGGGGCCTCGGCTTCAACGCCGAGCTCGGCGGCAGCCTCGCGCCGGGCCTGTGGATGCATGGCGGCGCGCAGGCGGTGCTCAGGGCATGCGAGCCCGGCGTGCTGTTCAGGGATCTGTCGGCCTGCAATGCCTATACGAATGCGCTTCAAGCCGCCGCGAGCGTCACGGTGCCGACCACGCTCATTCTCGGCGAGCGGGACATGATGACGCCGGCGAAGGCGGGCAAGGCGCTTGCGGCGGCAATCCCCCATGCGAAGACCGTCGTGGTGCCGGGCGCCGGGCACATGATCATGGCCGAGCGCCCGGACGAGCTGCTGGCAGCCTTACGGAACTGAAAAGGATCAATCCTCCGCGTCGTGCGTTGCGGTCAGATATCCCTATGAGTCCACAGGGGAACTCGACCATGCCAAGACAAGAAATCATCCGTAAAGCGAAGCAGGACAAGCGCGCCGGAAAGTCGCCGAGCACGCAGGCCGGCGAATTCGTCAAGGACGAGATCGACAGGATCCGCAAAGGCAAGCACGGCGCCCGCTCGACGAAGCAGGCCATCGCAATCGGCCTCTCCGAGGCACGCCGCGCCGGCGTCGACCTGCCGCCACCGCGCAAGGGACGCACCAAGAAAGCCACGCGCCGCAGCGCCAAATACGCCTATGAAGTCGGTCAGGGCAAGCGCACCGCGAAGCGCCGCCCGAAGGTGTCGCGCGCCGTCGAAGGCGTGTTGAAGAAGGAGCCGCGCTCGACGGCGTCGCGGAGCGCGCTGTCGAAGCAAGGCAAGCGCGCGGCAGACCGGCGGTCCGCAGCATCCCGTTCAGCCGCCGCACGCAAGGCAAGCCGTACCAAGGGTGCCAAAGTCCGGTCCGCGGCCGCGAAGAAGGCGGCACGCACCAGGACGCGCCGCCGAAGCTAACCTGATGTAGCGGCCTTGTGATTTGAATGGCAGCCGCTGACGCTCGACGATCCCGCCATGGCCGGATCGATCGGAGTTCCTCATGTCAGACAGTCTCAAGGGACGTACCGCGATCGTGACCGGCGGCTCGCGCGGGATTGGCGCAGCCATCTGTCGCGCACTCGCCGCATCAGGCGCCGCCGTGGCGATCAACTGCCGTGAAAGAATCGGACAGGCCGAGCAATTGGCGGGCGAGATCGGTCAGCACGGCGGCCGCGCCATCGTCGTTGCCGCCGACGTCTCGCAAGCTGAGGCGGTGACCGACATGATCCAGCGCGTGACGGCCGGGCTTGGCCCCATCGACATCCTCGTCAACAATGCCGGCATCGCCATCACACGCGGCCTCGACGACCTCACCGAGGAGGATTTCGACCGAACGATCCTGGTCAATCTGAAATCGGCGTTCCTGTGCACGCAAGCGGTGCTGCCGTCGATGCGCGCGCGAAAATGGGGCCGCATCGTCAACATCTCCTCCGGCGCCGCGCGCGGCGCCGGCTCGATCGGTCCGCACTACAATGCGTCCAAGGCCGGCATGGAAGGTCTGACGCGAGGTTACGCGGCGCGGCTGGTGAAGGAGGGCATCACCGTCAACGCGGTGGCCCCGTCCCTGATCGAGACCGACATGATGGGCGGCCAGCCCGGGCTCGTCAGCCGCATTCCGCTCGGCCGCTTCGGCACGGCCGAGGAAGTGGCTAAAGCGGTGATGCTGCTGGTCGACAATGCCTACATGACCGGCCAGACGATCGCGCTGAGCGGCGGCATGGCGTTTAGTTAAAGCATTGCCGTCCGCAGCGGGCTCCTCTTCACCTCTCCCCGCTTGCTATCGCATATGGTGTCCACGATGCGGCGGCATCGGCACTGGGCTCCCTCTCCCGCTTGCGGGGGAGGGCTGGGGGTGGGGGTGTCTCCGCGTCGGGATTGCTCAGGATTGAGGAGGATGTCCCTGCGTCGCGAGAGCCCTCACCCGCCGCGCTCTGCGAGCGCGTCCGCCTCTCCCGCAGGCGGGAGAGGCGGAGCAAGCCCGCAGACAGTCCTCGTGAAATCCTATGCGATTGCCCTGCCGCTTGTCCCACGACGATCTCGTGTGTGGAGAGAGGCCCCTCACCCCGCCCTCTCCCCGCAAGCGCGGGGCGAGGGAGACGAGAGAGCGTCACCACATCGTCGCGGCGGCGCGCGCCGCCCAGGCACGATCATATTCCGCGCCGCCGACCTTGTTGTCGCTCATCTCCGCCAGGATCTGGCCGGGCGTCGGCAAACTTTTCGGATCGATGCGCTTGTCGGGATTCCAGAGGTCGGAGCGAACGATGGCGCGGGCGCATTGGAAGTAGATTTCATCGACACTCATCACCATGACGCTGCGCGGCGCTTTGTCTTGCACCTTGAACGATGCCAGCAGCTCCGGATCGATCGAGAGGTGGGCGCGGCCGTTGGCGCGAACCGCGTTGCCGGAGCCCGGAATCAGGAACATCAGCGACACCCTGGGATCGCGCACGATATTGCGCAGCGAATCGACCCGGTTGTTGCCGCGGCGATCCGGCAGCATCAGCGTCTTGGGATCGTGGACACGGACGAAGCCGGGCCGGTCGCCGCGCGGCGAGCAGTCGATGCCTTCGGGCCCGATGGTGGCGAGCGCGGCGAACGGCGCCTTCTCGATGAACACGCGATAGAGCGGTGTGACATGGTCGGCGACTTTCACGGTCGAGGCGTCGTTGGTCACGCCGTAGATGGCCTCCAATTGTTCGACCGTATTGATCACCGTCATTCCACTCTCTCCATGTTGCGCCGGCGGTTTACCCGTGCCGGCCATCATCACTGATCACGCGCACGAGCTGACGGCTGTGATCCTCCGCGCTGCCGGCGTTGAGGATGGTGACATCGGCCTGCGCCGCCGTATCATCGACGCTGCGGGTGAGACGTTCGGCGATGTTGCCATCGCTCTGCCGCGCGCGCGCGGCAAGCCGCGCGGCCAGCACGTCCGGCGGCGCGGTGATCGCGACCACAATGACATTGGCATAGGCTTGGCGCAGGGCGCCAAGCACGGTGCGCGAGACGTTGGCGACGACCGTGCGCCCGGCGCGGATATGGTCGTCGATGTCGAGCGGCAGGGCATAGCAATGCCCATGCGCGTCCCAATGCACGGCGAAGTCGCCGCGCTCGCGCGCGCGGCAGAATTGGTCGGGACTTAACGCGATATTGTCCTCGTCGGCCGACGACGCTCGCGTCACAATACGGCGCGGGAAGACGATGTCGTGATCGTCGGCGCAGGCCGCCTGCGCGAGCCGCAGCAGCGTGTCCTTGCCGGCACCGCTGGGGCCGACCACGAGCACGAGCCGGCCGGGGCCGATTGCGCCCGCCGCCCCCTCGGCCGTGGTCGCGCTCTCGCTCATGCGACGCGGTGTCCCGCGCGCCAGACGCTGCGGACGACGGGAACGTGGCCCGCGACATGCACGCGAATCAGGTCAGCGCGCTTGCCGGTCGCGACCTCGCCGCGGTCGGTGAGGCCGACCGCCTCGGCGGGCGCCTTCGTCACGGTGCGGATCGCCGCCGGAAGGCTGATCGCGGGCACATGCTCGGGCAATTGCAGCGCGCCCATCAGCAGACTCGACGGGATATAGTCCGACGACAAGATATCGAGCAGGCCTTCGCGGGCGAGATCGACCGCGGCGATGTTGCCGGAATGCGAGCCGCCGCGCACGACGTTCGGCGCGCCCATCAGAATGTCGATGCCGGCCTGGTGCAGGGCGCGCGCTGCCTCCAGCGTGGTCGGAAATTCCGCGACCGAAACGCGGTCGCGCACGGCATCCGCGACGTTCTCCTCGGTGGTGTCGTCGTGGCTCGCCAGCGGGATGTTGTACCGATGCGCCAGCGCCACGATCTCGCGCATATTGGTTGCGGCGTATTGCTTCTGATATTCGAAGCGCTTTGCGAACAATTCGTCGAGCTCGGCATCGGTCTTGCCGCCACCCTTGCCGCGATAATAGTCGCGCAGCTTGACCTCGTCGCGGAACTGGCGCTGGCCGGGGGTGTGGTCCATCAGCGACATCAGCTTGACGTCGGGACGGTCGATCAGCTCCTTGGCCTCCTCGACCACGCTCGGCATCGGGATTTCGCAGCGCAGGTGCAGGAAGTGGTCGGCGCGCAGCAGGCTGGCATCGCGCGCGGTCGTGATCGCAGCGGCAAGCACGCCGGCGCGACCATCGACCTCCTCGGCGCCGTCCTCGCGCCAGACCCGGAGCGAGTCGAACACGGTGGTGATGCCTGACGTCGCGAGCTGGCCGTCATAGGAGACGACGGCGGCGACCGGATTCCAGAACACTTTTGGCCGCGGCACGTAATGGGCTTCGAGATGATCGGTGTGAAGCTCGATCAGGCCTGGCATGATCAGGTCGCCGCCGGCATCCCCGGCGCCTGCGGGCGCCCTGCCCTCGCCAATCTCGGCAATACGGCCATTGGCAAGGGCCAGCCAGCCTTGGTCGATCACCCGGTCGGCCAGCACGATCCTGGCGTTGGCGATGACGGTATCCTTCGGGGCGTTCATTTCCATGTCCTTCAGGCCGCGGCGGCAAAGCTGGTGACGTCGACGATACGGTCGGCAATCAGATGGCGGATTTCGTCGTCATGGACAATGGCCACCATGGCGACGCCCTGGCGTTTCTTCTCGGCGACCAATTCGACCACCACGGCGCGGTTGGCGGCGTCGAGCGAGGCGGTCGGTTCGTCCAGGAGGAGGATCGGCAGATCCGAGATGAAGCCACGGGCGATGTTGACGCGCTGCTGCTCGCCGCCGGAGAAGGTCGCGGGCGGCAGCTGCCACAGCCGCTCGGGGATGTTGAGGCGATGCAGCAGGCCGCCGGCGCGGGCCTGTGCGTTAGCGCGGGCCATGCCATTGACGATCAGCGGCTCGGCGACGACGTCGATGGTGGCCACGCGCGGCACAGCACGCAGGAACTGGCTGACATAGCCGATGGTGGAACGGCGGACGTTGAGCACCTGCCGCGGCTCGGCGCTGGCGAGATCGATCAGCGCGCCGCGGTGGCGGATGCCGATCCGGCCGCTATCGCAGCGGTAATTGCCGAAGATCATCTTCAGGATCGACGACTTGCCGGCGCCCGATGGCCCCGAGAGCACGACGCATTCGCCCGGGTTGACCTGGAAGGTGACGCCGCGCACGACCGGCAGCTCGATGCCGCCCTGCAGGTGCATCGTAAAGGTCTTGTTGGCGTCGGCGATGTCGATCATGACGGTCATTTGAAAACCCATCTTGGAAGGCTTATGGCGGCAGTATCGACGAGACGAGGAGTTGCGTATACGGCTCGCGTGGATCGTCGAGCACCTGATCGGTGAGACCGGTTTCGATGACGCGGCCGCCTTTCATCACCATCACCCGGTGCGAGAGCAGGCGCGCGACCGCGAGATCGTGGGTGACGATGATGACGGCAAGGTGCAGCTCGGCGACGAGGCCGCGCAGGAGGTCGAGCAGGCGGGCTTGTACGGAGACGTCGAGGCCGCCGGTCGGCTCGTCCATGAACACCAGCCGCGGCTCGGTGACGAGGTTGCGCGCAATCTGGAGCCGCTGGCGCATGCCGCCGGAATAGGTCCGCGGCGCATCGTCGATCCGCGCGATGTCGATCTCGACGCGCGTCAGCCAGTCGGATGCGGTGTCGCGGATGCGGCCATAGTGATTCCACCCCACCGCCATCAGCCGCTCGCCGACATTGGCGCCGGCCGACACCGCCATGCGCAGGCCCTGGGCGGGATCCTGGTGCACGAAGCCCCAGTCGGTGCGGAACAGAAAGCGCCGCTCGGCTTCGCCGAGCGTGGTGAGATCGCGGGTGACACCGTCACGCATGCGGTAGGCGACGTGGCCGGCGCTCGGCGCGAGCTGGCCCGACAGCAATTGCAGCAGCGTCGACTTGCCCGAGCCGGATTCGCCGACGATCGCCAGCACCTCGCCGGGATAGAGCGCGAACGACACGTCGCGGCACGCGGCGATGCGGCCGAAGGACTTGCTGAGGGATGTCGCGACCAGCAGCGGCTCGTCGTTCTCGCGCAGGTCTGGATCAGCCATTCGTGCCTCCTTGCGCCTTCTCCTTGTACGGCGCGCCACTGAGGCTGCCGTGATGGCCGGCGGCCTGCCGGCCCTCGCAATAGTCGGTGTCGGAGCAGACGAACATGCGGCTGCCCTTGTCGTCGGTGACGATCTCGTCGAGGTAAGAGTCCTCCGCCCCACACAGCGCGCAAGGCGCGTTGAAGCGATACGGCTCGAACGGGTGATCCTCGAAATCGAGCGACACCACCTGCGTATAGGGCGGGATCGCGTAGATGCGCTTCTCGCGGCCGGCGCCGAACAATTGCAGCGCCGGGCAATTATCCATCTTGGGATTGTCGAATTTCGGCGTCGGCGACGGGTCCATCACGTAGCGTGCGTTGACCTTGACCGGATAGGCATAGGCGGTGGCGATGTGGCCGAAGCGGGCGATGTCCTCGTAGAGCTTCACATGCATCAGGCCGTATTCGGCGAGCGCATGCATGCGCCGCGTCTCGGTCTCGCGCGGCTCGAGGAAGCGCAGCGGCTCCGGGATCGGCACCTGATAGACCAGCACCTGACTCTCGCTGAGCGCCGCCTCCGGAATGCGGTGACGGGTCTGGATCACCGTCGCCTCCTCGGTAGCCGTCGTGGTGGCGACGCCGGCGGTCTTGGCGAAGAATTTGCGGATCGAGATCGCGTTGGTGGTGTCGTCGGAGCCCTGGTCGATCACCTTCAGCACGTCCTGCGGTCCCAGGATCGCCGCCGTCACTTGCACGCCGCCGGTGCCCCAGCCATAGGGCATCGGCATTTCGCGGCTGGCGAACGGCACCTGATAGCCGGGAATCGCGATCGCCTTGAGGATGGCGCGGCGGATCATCCGCTTGGTCTGCTCGTCGAGATAGGCGAAATTGTAGGCCGGCGCGTTCATTCCGCGGCCTCCTTCATGGCATCGGGCGTTTGGGCATCGGCGAACTCTTTCCGCAGCTTGCGCAGCAGGCCGAGCTCGGACTGGAAGTCGACATAATGCGGCAGCTTGAGATGCTCGACGAAGCCGGTCGCCTGGACGTTGTCCGAATGCGACATCACGAATTCCTCGTCCTGCGCGGGCGCACGCACCTCCTCGCCGAGCTCGCGGCCCCGCAGCGCGCGGTCGACCAGCGCCATCGACATGGTCTTGCGCTCGCTCTGGCCGAAGGCGAGGCCATAGCCGCGGGTGAAGCACGGCGCTTCGGTCGCGGAGCCCTTGAACTGGTTGACCATCTGGCACTCGGTCAGCTCGATCGAACCGAGCGGCACGGCGAAGCCGGCGTCTTCCGCGAAAAATTCCACCTCGACCTCGCCGAAGCGGATCTCGCCGGCAAAGGGATGGTTGCGGCCATAGCCGCGCTGGGTGGAATAGCCCATCGCCAGCAGAAATCCCTCGTCGCCGCGCGCGAGGTTCTGCAGCCGCAGGTCGCGGCCGGCCGGGAAGTTCAGCGGCTCGCGGGTGAGATCGCCGACGCCGGCGCCCTCCTCGGCCTGCGGCGAGGATTCGATCAAGCCATCGCGGCCGAGAATGTCCGTCACGCGCGGCGTCGGCGCCGTGGATGCATCGGCCGTGGCGGGTGCCTCCGGCGCAAAGCCCTGCGCAAGCGAGGGATCGAGCAGGCGGTGGGTATAGTCGAAGGTCGGCCCGAGGATCTGGCCACCCGGAATGTCCTTGAAGGTCGAGGACACCCGCCGCTGCACGCGCATCGCGCCGGTGTCGACCGGCTCGCTCGCGCCAAAACGCGGCAGCGTGGCGCGGAAGGCGCGGACCAGGAAGATCGCCTCGATCAGATCGCCGCGCGCCTGCTTGATCGCGAGCGCCGCAAGCTCGCGATCATAGAGCGAGCCTTCGCTCATGACGCGGTCCACGGCGAGGCCAAGCTGCTCGGAGATCTGGTCGAGCGTGACCTCCGCAACGCTTTGGTCGCCGCGTCGCTTGTGGGCGAGCAGGCGATGGGCGTTCTCGATGGCGCGTTCGCCGCCTTTGACTGCGACATACATGCTTCAGCTTCCCTTGCTCACGACGCGCGTGGTGCGGGGGATCGCGACCACGGCATCATCGGCGACCAGCACGGCATCGATGCCGCGCGGAAACAGCGCCTCGTTGACATGCAGGCGCTCGAACAGATCGAAGGGCTTGATCGACGCCTGAAGCGTCGCGGTGCCGTCGATTCCGGGTCCGCGCAGCTCGAAGGAGCGACCTGATTCGAGGCTCTCGACCTGCAGGATCACCGTCGTCGAGCGATCCGGATATTCGCTGGTGCCGAGCGCGAAGCGCTCCAGCGCCGGCAGCAAGGCGCCGTCGCTGATCAGCGCAAAACTCGCGATCGAGCAATCCTGCACCACCGGCGCGCCGGTGTGGAATTTCAGCCATTTCACGATATCCGAGATCGCCGCCATCCGCGCGTCAAGCCAGAGCGGCGTGTCGTGGTCGAACAGCGTCAGCGCGATCGCCGCGGTGCCGCGCATCATCGGCTCTGGCGCCCCCGCTCCCGGCACGATGCGCTGGACCGAGCCGGGCCGCGCCATCGCGTCCATCACCGAGCGAAAGGTCGATTGCGCCGACAGCACCTTGTCGGCGAAGCCCGGCGGCAATTCCGCAATCGTGGTCATGATCTCACCCCTCACCGCGCACCATGGTGTAGAAATCAACTTTCGTCGCGGCGGTCTCGGCCGCCGCCTGCTTGCGGCGAATCATAAGCTGCTCGCGCAACGGGGCGATTACGTCGCGCTCGATGGCCGCACCAAAATCTGGGGATTGCACCAGCGCATCGCACAGCGCGATCAACCGCGCCTTCTCACTGTTCCGCCCGAGCGTGTAGCCGAAGCCGACCTCGCCGCTTGCAAGCCTCACGGCCGCGCGGGACACCGTGGCTTCGCCGAGGTTGAAGGGGGCGCCGTCGCCGCCGACCCGGCCGCGCAGCATGACGAGGCCGTTTTCCGGCGCACGCAAATCCTGATGGGCCGGCAGGGCCAAATCCAGAGCCAAGTCGCGGAGGCGGGCGGCGATCTCGCCCGCCTCCGCGTGCGCCAGCACGGCCATGGCGGCCTTGCGCTGGGCTTGCTGGTTGCTTTGCTGGGTCACCCGATCCACCGAACCTCTTGACAGAACTTGCCGCGCCGAAGTTGTCTATGATAATAGACAACTTCATACGGGCGCGCCATGACTGTTTCGTGACAAAGCCGTGATTTCTGGGCTAGGCTGACCGGCGATATGAGCATGCAAGACACTGCGTCGTCCGGCGTCGCGCTGTGGCGCCTCGTTGCCGACGGCATCGAGCGCGGCATCGCCGATGGCCGCTTTGCCGCCGGCGACAAATTGCCGGGCGAGATGGAGATCGCCGAAACCTATCGCGTCAACCGCCACACCGTGCGGCGCGCGCTCGCAGCCCTTGCCGAGCGCGGCCTGGTGCGGGCCGAGCGTGGCAGCGGCACCTATGTCGAGGCGCAGAAGCTCGCCTATCCCTTACGCTCGCGCACCCGTTTCTCCGAGATCGTCGGGGCCGGCGGCCGCGAGCCGCGCGGCCAGTTGATCGAGGCCTGCGACGATGTCGCCACCCGCGAGCTGGCGCGCGAGCTCGGCTTGAAAGCCGGCTCGCCCCTGGTGCGGATCGAGGCGATCCGCCTCGCCGACCGCACGCCGATCTGCGTCTCCACCACCTGGCTGTCGGCCGAGCTGTTTCCGAATGCGGGGGCGGTGTTCGCGGCGACGCGCTCAATGACGAAACTGCTCGCGCATTATGGCGTGCGCGACTATCGTCGCGGCGCGACCCGGATCACCGCCGGCATCGTGGACGCCACCGACGCGGCCCGGCTGGATCTCGCGCTCGGACGCCCGATCCTGGTGGTCGACGCCACCGACCACGATCTCCAGGGCAAGCCGCTGATGACCAAGCATTCCCGCTTCGCGGCGGAGCGGGTGGAGTTTCTGGTGGAGTCGTAGGGTGGGCTGCGCCGGCTCCGCATTTTCGTCATGCCCGGGCTTGTCCCGGTCATCCACGTCTTAAAGTTCCAACAGAAGAACGTGGATGGCCGGGACAAGCCCGGCCATGACGCGGAGAGAATCTTCTACGCCACAGCCCTTCGCCCGATGATCGCGAACCGCAGCTTGCCCGAGATGAAATCGATCGCGGCGACCGCAACCAAAATCATCAGGATCAGGAACGACACTTTCTGCCATTCCAGCACGCGAATCTGCTCGGCGAGTTGCAGGCCGATGCCGCCAGCGCCGACGATGCCGATGATGGTGGCCGAGCGCGTGTTGGATTCAATGAAATAGAGCACCTGGCCGGCGATGACAGGCAGTACCTGCGGCAACAGGCCGAAACGGATCTCGTGCAGCGGGCTGCCGCCGGAGGCGCGGATGCCCTCGACCTGCTTCTGGTCGGCCCCCTCGATCGCCTCCGAGAACAGCTTTCCGAACGCACCGAAATCCGACACCGCGATGGCGAGGACTCCGGCGAACGGGCCGAGCCCGACCACGTTGATCCACACCAGCGCCCAGATCAGGGTGTCGACGCCGCGGATCGAATCCAGGAAGCGCCGCACGGGAAAACGCAGGATCTGCGAGGGTATGATGTTGCGTGCGGCCAGCAGGCTGACGGGGAGCGCGAACACCGCGGCCAGCGTCGTCCCCAGCAGCGCGATCGACAGCGTCTCGCCAAGCGCCTTCAGATAGATCGGCAGCGACGAGCCGGGATCGGGCGGAATCATCATCAATGTGATCCAGCCGAGCTGGCTGAGACCTGCGAAGAACCGCGACGGCGAGAAGTCGAGATCGACGAGGCCGTAAATGAGGAGCGCGAACGCCGCGACGATCATCGCCGGCATGGCGAGCCGCGCGGACGCCGGCCGGTCGAACACGTCGGGGTAGCGCGCGCGAAGCTCTCGTGGATCGACCTCTCGCGGCGTCACGTCCGCGCCTCCTTGCCGAACAGGTGGCTGCGCAGCCAGCCGGTGGTGATGTCGATGATGAAGACCGTGACGATGATGGTGAGCAGGATGGCGCTGACGTCCGAATAGTAGAATTTGCGGATGGCGACGACGAGCTCCTGGCCGATGCCGCCGGCGCCGACGAACCCCATCACCGAGGCCTCGCGGACGTTGATCTCGAAGCGCAGCAGCGCGTAGCTGGCATAGCCCGCCGTCACCTGCGGCACGACGGCGAAGCGCATGCAGGAGAGCCAGCTCGCGCCGGTCGAGCGGATGCCCTCGACCGGCTTCATGTCGGCGTTCTCGACGATCTCCGAAAACAGCTTTCCGAGCGCGCCGGTGGAGTGGATCGCGATCGCGAGCACGCCCGCCATCGGTCCGAGACCGAAGGCGATCACGAAGATCAGGGCGAACACGATGCCGGGCACGGTACGGGCGAATTCTAGCAGGCGCCGGACGACGAAGCGCAGCCAGGGCGCGGGCGAGGTGTTTTCCGCCGCGAAGAAGTTCAGGAGAAACGCGAAGGTCGCGCCGATCAGCGTGCCGACGTAGCTGATCAGCAGCGTCTCGCCCAGCATCTTCAGCCATTTGCGCCAGCCCCAGAGCCACTCGCCGGCATCGGTCCAGACGCGCTGGCCGCTGTCGAGTGTGAGGATGCGGTCGAAATAGCTGACGAAATTGCCGAAATAGGTGAACAGCGTGCGCAGATTCACTTCCGCGCCGATCGCGGCGAGGACCAGCGCCGCGGCGAAGATCGCGATTCCCCCTAGCAGGCGGAGCCGCCTGCGCCCGACCGCCCGGCGATAGGCAGCGTTGAGGACGGCGAGCTGCTGCTCGGGTAGGATCGAAACCGCTGTTGTCATCGACTTCGGATGGGTCCGGTCAAAGAAGGAGCCGGGTTCATCGACCCGGCTCCAGGTGCGTCGTCCCGAAACTTAGGACGCCTTCTTCTTACGCAGCGCGTCGACGAACTTGATCAGCTCGATGGTGCCATCCCAGTCCTTGGTGGTGGCGGGATGAAAACCCTTCTTCTGGCCGTCGGAGAGGCGATCGAACGCGGCCTTGTCCTTGGCCGGCGCGTCGAAGAACGCCTTGGCGATAGCCGCCTTGGCGTCTTCCGGCAGGTCGGAATTGTAGGCATAGGGGCCGTTGATGATCGGCGCCGACTTGTGGATGATGCGGAAGTCGTCCTTCTTCATCGCCGAGCCGTCGGCGTTCTTCAGCATGCCCTTGGTCAGCATCTGCGCCAGCGTGGAATCGTCGTCGCTGGTCCACTGGTTGGCGGCAACGTCCACCGTCCCCTGCGACAACGCCAGCATTGCGTTCTCGTGGCTGCCGGTGAAGACGACCTTGCTGAAATAGCCGTCGGCATCGGGGATGCCCATCTTGTCGAGCTCGAAGCGCGGCACGTTATTGCCGGAGGTCGAGTTCGGATCGACCAGGCCTAGGTTCTTGCCCTTGAGCTGATCGACGCTCTTGTACGGGCTGCTCGCCTTGACGAAGAACACCGAATAATAGCCGGTCGAGCCATCGGCGTTGATGTCGTTGGCGAAGGCATCGGTCTTGACGCCGGTCAGGCGGGCGCGGGCGAACGAGGCCGAGCCGTAGCTGGCGATATGGATGTTGCCGGCGCGCTGGCCCTCGATGACAGCGGCATAGTCGTTGGCGATGCGCAGCGTGACCTTCACGCCCAGTTCCTTGGAGAGATAGCTCACGAACGGCGCCCAACGTTCGGTGACGCCGGAGGCGTTTTCCGCCGGAACGACCGCGAAGGTCAGCTCGGGATATTTGGCCTTCCAGTCGTCGGCGGAAGCGGAGGCCGTGAACGCGAGCGCGGCGGCGCCGGCGAGAACTAATCTGCGAGTGATCATGATATCCTCTTCATCTGTTGAGGTCGGTTGACGCAAAGACTTGAAACGAAGATTTGCAACGAAACGGATTTCGCTCAGGCGGCCGCGGCCGTTCCGAGCGCCGGGACGCCCTCGGGCACCGGTACAGGCATGCCGCCCATGACATCGGCGGCTTCGAGATCGTAGAGCTCGCGCGCGACGTGATCGGTCAGCGCGGACGGTGCACCGTCGAACACCACGCGCCCCTGCGCCATGCCGATCAGGCGGTCGCAATAGCTGCGCGCCAGATCCAGCGAATGCAGGTTGCAGAGCACGGTGATGCCGAAATGCTTGTTGATGCGCAAAAGCGCATCCATCACGATCTTGGTGTTGCGCGGATCGAGCGAGGCGATCGGCTCGTCGGCGAGGATGATGTCGGGTTGCTGCACCAAGGCGCGGGCAATCGCGACGCGTTGCTGCTGACCACCGGAGAGCTGGTCCGCGCGCTGCGCAGCGAGCGATGCGATATCGAACTGTTCGAGCGCGGACATCGCCAGCGCCTTGTCCTGCTCGGGCCATACTTGCGACAGCGAGCGCCAGGCCGGCATCGTCGCAAGGCGCCCCATCAGGACGTTGGTAAGGACATCGAGCCGGCCGACCAGGTTGAACTGCTGGAAGATCATCGCCGATCGCGCCCGCCATTGCCGCAGCTCCCTGCCGCGCAAGGCGGTGACGTCGACGCGATCGAACAGGATGCGGCCCTCGGTCGGCGTCACCAGGCGGTTGATGCTCCGCAGCAGCGTCGATTTGCCGGCGCCGGACCGTCCGATCACACCGACGAAGCCGCCGGGGGAAATTTGAAACGATGCGTCGTCCACCGCGGCTTTCGCGCCGAAGCGACACGTCAGACCTTCCACCACCAGCATGCAGCGCTCCAGATTAACTGGAGCCAACCGCTAACGCCGGCGCTTAACACTTGTGTGACAGGTGCTGTGCGGTGCGGCGATCCTACGCAGCTCATCCCCTGTCATCGCCCCGTCATGACATCGTCATCAAGCCGCTCGAAGAGGAACGCCCGCCCGCAATCCGGAACCAACATGGCCGCCAAAGCGCTTTCGGTCCAGCCGACCATCGATCCTTCGGCCACGCTGCACGAGACCAGGCTCGGCGCCTATACCGAGGTCGGCGCACGCACGATCCTGCACGAAGTGGCGATGGACGATTACTCCTATGTCGTGAACGACGCCCAGATCACCTACAGTACAATCGGAAAATTCTGCTCGATCGCGGCGATGACGCGCATCAATCCCGGCAATCATCCGATGCACCGCGCGACGCAGGCGCATTTCACCTATCGTTCGAGCGCCTACTTCGAAGGCGAGAGCGACGATACCGAGTTCTTCGAGTGGCGGCGGCAGCATCACGTCGATATCGGCCACGACGTCTGGATCGGCCATGGCGCGGTCGTGTTGCCGGGCCGCAACATCGGCACCGGCGCGGTGATCGCGGCCGGCGCCATCGTCACCAAGGACGTGCCGGCCTACACCATCGTCGCCGGCAATCCGGCCCGAATCGTGCGGCGGCGATTCTCCGAAGAGATCGCCGGGCGGCTTGCGCGGCTGGCCTGGTGGGACTGGGATCACGACAAATTGCGGCAAGCTCTGCCTGATTTCCGCAAGCTCGGGATTGAAGATTTTCTTGCGACATACGAAGCACGAGCGAGCTCTCTCGCCAATTCTCCCAGCAAACGAAGCGCGGTCGCGTGACAGACATTTTCCTTGAAGGCGGCGGGGCCCTGATCGGCACTGAGGTCGCCGAAACGTCATTGGCGGTATCCGGGCAGGACATCACTGCGATGGACGCCTCGCGCGGCCGGGCGCGGCTGGCGATCGATGCACGGGGCCTGCTGGTGCTACCCGGCATCGTCGATCTCCATGGCGATGCGTTCGAGCGGCAGATGATGCCCCGCGCCGGCGTCGACTTCCCGATCGACGTCGCGCTCGCCGACAGCGACCGCCAGGCGATCAGCAACGGCATCACCACGGTGTTTCACGCCACGACCTGTTCGTGGGAGCCGGGCCTGCGCAGCTGTGACAATGCGCGCGGCCTGATGGAGGCCATCGAGCGGCAGCGCCCGCAATTCGCCGCCGACACCCGCTTCCATCTCAGGCACGAGACCTACAATCTTGAGTCCGAGCCTGAAATCAGCCAGTGGCTGGCCGAGGGCCGCGTCGACCTGCTTGCCTTCAACGACCACATGGACGGCACCGTCGCCGACATGGCCAAGCCGCGCAAGCGCAACCGCATGGTGGAGCGCACCGGCCTGTCAGCCGAGGAATTCGATCGGCTGGTCGAACGCGTGACCTCGCGCGCCGACGAGGTGCCGGCTTCCGTTGCGCGCCTGGCCGCCGCAGCCCGTGCCGCCGAGGTGCGGATGCTCTCGCACGACGACGCCACACCGGCGATGCGCCGGGAGTTTCGCGAGCTCGGGGCTGACATCGCGGAGTTTCCGGTTAATGAGGAGACCGCGCAAGCGGCGGCGAACCACGGCGATGCCATCGTCTATGGCGCGCCGAACGTCGTGCGCGGCGGCAGCCACACCGGCTGGACCAGGGCCTCCGACATGATCGCCAAGGGACTCTGCTCGGTGCTGGCCTCGGACTATTATTATCCGGCGCAGCTGCTCGCCGCGTTCCGCCTCGCCGCCGATGGTGTGCTGCCGCTGCCGAAAGCCTGGGATCTGGTCTCCGCCGGACCCGCACGTGCGACCGGCCTCACCGATCGCGGCGTGCTCGACGAAGGCCGCCGGGCCGACATTCTGCTGGTCGACGACAGCCTGCCATTGCGACCGCGGCTGATCGCGGTGATCTCGGGCGGCAAGCTCGTGCATCTCACCGATGCAACACGCCTCCTCGCCGCCGCAGCGATGCCACGCGAGACTGTCGTTGCGGCGTAAATTGGTTATGCTGAGGCAATGACAGGTTTTCCCCGCTACGCGATCTATTTTGCCGCAGGCGCCGACAGCGCCCTCTCTCGCTTCGGCGCCGAGCTGCTCGGCTATGATGCCTATACCGGTAGCGAACTGGCCTTTCCCGCCGACGCATTGCGCGTCGCGCCGGACTGGTGCGATGTCAGTGCCGATCCCCGCAAATACGGTTTTCATGCCACGCTGAAGGCACCGATGGCGCTGACGCCTGGCAAGACTGATGCCGAGCTGATGGCCGCCTGCGCGAGTTTCGCCGACAAGTCTCGACCGCTTCCCGTGATCCGGCCGATTGTGGATTCCATCAGCGGCTTCATCGCCGTCATTCCGGCCGAGCCGGTCGAGGCGCTACAAGAGCTCGCCGCCGATTGCGTCCGTGAGTTCGATCCCTTCCGCGCCGCTCTGTCGGCGGAGGATCGCGCGCGGCGCAGACCTGAGAAGCTGAGCGAACGGCAGCGCGACTATCTGGACCGCTGGGGCTATCCTTACGTGATGGAGGAATTCCGCTTCCATATGACGCTGACCGGGCGGCTGGATGCGGAACGGCGCGGGGCGATCCTGGAGATGCTGCGGGCGCGGTTTGCGGCTTTGAAGATCGATGCGCTCGTGATCGATCGCATCGCGCTGTTTAGACAGCACGACGCGAGGGGGCGCTTTCGCATCGTCGACGAGTGGGCTTTGACGCGGTAGGTTTCACGACCGGCTCGCGAAATTGAAGCCGAGCGCCACCACGCCAACCACAATGAGGCTGGCCGCCCAGATCACATCCAGATTGAACCAGCTTCGTGAGACAAACCTCAATCCCAGGTAACGGTAGACCAGCCACGCCAGACATCCGCCCGCGCTGATCATGGCGACAACGTGCACCAGAGACACCAGCATCGCCATCCCGACACTTGTCTTCATCAGCGCGCCAGCGGCCTCGTGGCCGGCATCGAGTTCGAATGCTTGGCAGAGACCGAGATAGATCGGCACGAGCATCAAGGCGGCGCCGTGAGCAATGGCGACGGCAAACGACCAGAGCGCCAATTGCGTCGGCGGAATTCGTGCCAGCGCACGCGGATGGCGCCGCTCGATCAGCCGATAGACGCCAAAGCCGATGACAAGAAGGCTCGCACTGAGCTGGATCGAACGCTGCCACTCCGCCAACACGAGCAGCAGCGCGAAAGGCAGCAGAACGAGAAGCGTTGCCAGAAGGTGTCCGGCCGCGAGAGCCGCCAATGCACGGAAGAGCGCGCGCGGGCTCTTGTCCAGGAGCCCGGCCGAAACAGCGAGCGGCCATCCCATCCCGGGATTGATCCCGTGGTAGAGACCGCTCGCAATAAGCGCGAGCCAAAGCCAGCCGACCGCCGGGCTCGCGTGCCCCCAACCTAGACCGACGGGTAGCAAAAGGAGTCCGTCGAACAATCGCCGCCCTCCAGCCTGATCTGGTGCGCACGATATCCGTCGGGGAAGCTCACGAAGTAATCCTTGTCGAGCTCGAGGCCGCCGTTGCGACCGACATTGGCCATGACCTCCACGCCCGGTACCCCGTCGGGATAGAACTGGTCATCCCAGGTGGAATAGAGCGAGTTGGTCCAGTATACGCGCTTGCCGTCGCGGCTGATCTCGACCATCTGCGGGCCGGCCGCGAATGCCTTGCTGTTCGGATGGGGCGTACGGCGCGCGATGCCGCCGATGTGGACCGAGCCCGCAAGCTTCGGCTTTCGCGGGTCGCTCACGTCGTATTGGCGCATTTCGCCCGTGCCCCAGCACGAGACATAGAGAAAACGATCGTCCATCGACAGGTCGATGTCGGTCACCAGCGGCGGCACGGCACCAAAGCCCTGCAGCAGCGGCGGGAGCTTCTCCTTTGGCGCCGGCTCGGGCGGGATCGTCGCCGTCTTCTCGGCATGGAATTTCCCGCCTTCGCGCCACCAGGTCCAGATCGAGGCTTCGAGGTTGGTGGTGTCGACCACGACGCCTACGAAGCCGTACTCACGAACCGGATCGTGCGCCGGCCGCACCTCCAGCGCCATCTGATGATTGGCGCCGAGGTCGATGGTCTGGACGTTGCGACGGGCGCGGAGGTCCCAGAAGTGGAGACGATGGCCGTATTTGTTCGCAAGCAGATCTTCCGGGACGATCCCGTTCTCGAACTGTGGCGGCAACGCCCATTCGCTCGTCACCATGTAGTCGCGCGGCAGATTCCACCAGAAATCGTAATGCAGTGTCTGCGGGCCACGATCGATCTCCCATCGTCCAAGAACCTCGAACGTCTCGCAATCCATGATGAAGACGCCAGGAGGACCATTGGTGCCGTCTTTGCCACCACCGCCCAGCGTGCTCACATAGATGCCGTCCGGCCCGCAATGGATGGTATGCGGCCGCGAGTAGCCGGTCTTCTTGAACACTTCCTCGGGCTCGATGATCTTGTGGATCTTGGCTTTGGTCGGATCCGGCTTGGTATCGATGATGTAGATCCGCGACGAGCGCAGTCCCGGAATGATGAGATAGCGCCGCTCGATGAAGGCATGTCCGGCGAGCGGCGACAAGGCGGAGGAGCAGGCATTCCAGCCGAAGTGATGAAACTCATCGCCCTTGTTGGGCATCGTCACGGTGTGCACGATCTGGCTATAGGTCGGTGATCCCGGCTTGACGTCGATGACCGCGAGCGCATCCGGCTTTGAGAAATCCGGACTGAGCAGCAACGTGTAGGCAAAGTTCTCAGCAGGCGCTTCCATCGCAAGCTTGGGCGATGCGTGAAAGGTGGGATCCGGCCTCATCGTCATGGCACTGCCTCCCTGTTCTGTCGGTACGCGCCAACCTGGCCCGGGATAACGGCATGGAGAGGTATTACGCGATGTCTTGGGATGCTCCGCAGGGCCGGTTGGCGAACGTACAATATGCCATCGCCGCGCCGGGGGAAACTGGCCGAACCGCGCTATTTCGACGCCTTGGGTCGAATGGCATGCCGCCGGGATCGGGCGGAACGCACGCGTCCTATTCAGTGTCGTCCCGGCCTAGTGCAGCAATTGTGCACGGGGGGGCCGGGACGACAGGGAGACCTACTTCCCCCACCGCAATGCCAGCGCATCGCGCTCCTTCGCCAGCTCCAGCAGCCCGGCGCGCGTCGCCGGATGCAGCGGCTGCAGCGGATGGCGCACGGCGTCCGATTTGATCACGCCGCCGGCCTGCATCATGACCTTGCAGGCGATCAGGCCGCATTGACGGTTCTCGTAGTTGATCAGCGGCAGCCAGCGCTCATAGGCGGCCTTCGCCTTTTCGCGATCGCCGGCGAAATAGGGATCGATGATCTGGCGGATGCCGTCGGGATAGCCGCCGCCGGTCATCGCGCCGGTGGCGCCGGCATCGAGATCGGCGAGCAGCGTGATCGCCTCCTCGCCGTCCCACGGACCCTCGATGTCCTTGCCGCCCGCCTCGATCAGGCTGCGGAGCTTTGAAGCCGCGCCAGGCACTTCGATCTTGAAATAGCGGACGTTCGAGAAGTCGCGCGCCAGCCGCGCGAGCAGCTCGACCGACAGCGGCGTGCCGGCCACCGGGGCGTCCTGGATCATGATGGGAATGTCGATCGCGCCCGAGAGCACCTTGAAGAATTCGACGATGCCCTTCTCAGGGACCCGGAAGGTGGCGCCGTGATAGGGCGGCATCACCATCACCATGGCGGCGCCCGCCGCTTCGGCCTGCTTGCTGCGCGCGGCGCAGACGGCCGAGCTGAAATGGGTGGTGGTGACGATCACGGGAACCCGGCCCGCGACATGCTCCAGCACCGCGTGCATCACGCTCTCGCGCTCGGCATCGGTGAGCACGAACTGCTCGGAGAAATTGGCGAGGATGCAGATGCCGTTCGAGCCGGCATCGATCATGAAGTCGATGCAGCGGCGCTGTCCCTCGAGGTCGAGCTCCCCGCGCTCGTCGAAGATGGTGGGCGCGACCGGGAACACGCCGCGATAGGGGCGCTGGGCCTTGTGTGGGGTGACCGGCATCGAACTCTCCATCCCTGATGTGTCTTACGTCTGGCGCTGCGCTCACGGCGCGAGGCGGCACAGATGTAGCCGCCGCCGGGACCTGCGGCAATGGCCGCGCGACGTCGGATGGGGAACTGAGAGGAAGCTCGTTTGAGGCCATCCTTCGAGACGCCCGCCTGCGGCGGGCCCTCAGGATGAGGTCGTGGCCCGCGGCAAAATATCAGATCCTCATGGTGAGGAGCCCGCCAAAGCGGGCGTCTCGAACCATGCAGGCCGAATCTCTGACGATTGCCTAAGGTGCTTACGCGGTCTTCACCGCTCCCAAAAAGCCCTCAACCGCGACGCGGAGACGATCGGCGTCGGCCGTCATCTTCTTGACGGACTCCGACAACACCGTGCCGGCATTGCCGGTCTCCTGATTGAGCCTGGCGACGCTGCCGATGGTGTCGGTGACCTCGCGGGTGCCTTGGGCCGCCTGCTGGAAATTGCGCGAGATCTCGGTGGTGGCCGCGCGCTGCTGCTCGACGGCGGCGGCAATCGCCGTCATCTTCTCGTCGATGCCGCTGATGGCGCCGCCGATCGAACGGATGGCTGCGACCGCCTGGCCCGTCGCGCCCTGGATCTCCTCGACCTGGCGCGAGATCTCTTCCGTCGCCGTCGCCGTCTGGGAGGCGAGGCTCTTGACCTCGCCGGCGACCACGGCGAAACCGCGGCCGGCCTCGCCTGCGCGCGCGGCTTCGATGGTGGCGTTCAGGGCCAGGAGGTTGGTCTGGCCGGCGATGGCGTTGATCATCTTCACGACCTCGCCGATGCGGCTGGCGGTCTGGTCGAGGATCTCGACGGTCGCGTTGGTCTGCTCGGCCTGCGACACGGCTTCGCGCGCCTCTCGCGCACTCGACTGCACCTGCGCGGAGATCTCGCCGACGGATGCGGAGAGTTCCTCGGTCGCGGCCGCGATGGTCTCGAGATTGTTGGTGGCCTGCTCGGCGGCGGACGACACCGCCGCGGTCTGGCTGCTCGATTGCGAAACCAGCGAGCGTACGCCGGTTGCGGTGGCATCGAGCTCCCGCGTCGAGGCCGCAACGCTGTGAATGACCGCCTGCACGGTGTCGTCGAAGCAGCGGCACGCTGCGTCGACGGTGCCGGAGCGGGCGAGCTGGAGCGCCTGCTGCGATGCGCGCTCCTGGCCCAGGCGTTCCGCGGTCGCCGCGCTCTCGCGCAGGCTCTCGAGCGCCGCGGCCATGGTGCCGAACTCGTCGGGATGCCGGGATTGCGGCACCGGCGTCGCATAGTCGCGCGCGCTGATGCGCGCGATGGCATCGAGGATGGCGCGCACCGGCCGCATCAGGCGATTGCGTACCACGAACACGCCGGCAAGGGTCACGGCCAGCGCGAGCAGGAAGGCGAACGACTGCACGATGAGATTGGTGAGGGCTTTGGCCTGAACGGCCTCCGCACGCGCGATCGACTGGTCGAGCGCCGTGTTGGCGACAGCGACGATGGGCGCGAAAGGCGATTGGCACAACGCGTTCCATTCCGCCGGGGGCATCGCCGGACGGCCGCTGCCGTCGAAATTTTTGGTGAGATCGCCGATCTGCTTGAGGACGCCGTCGGTCTTCGCGCGCGCCTGTTTGGCTGTGTTGACCATCTCCGCCGACACGTCAGGCGCGGCCAGCAGCTCCTCCATGCCCGTCCAGCCGGCGGCGATGATTCCGTTCCAGCCGGCTACGGTCTGCTTCTGGGTCTCGTCGAGCGGCTTGGAGGTGTTGACGTTCGGGCGCAGGGTCGAGCACTGGATGCCGTAGCGGTCGCGCACCTGCCAGGCAAGGCGGCGGGCCTGGATCATGCGGGCAATGAAGGGATCGTTGGTCCAGGCGCGGTTCGACACCGCGGTGGAGGCCAGATTCGCGGTCTCGATCACCTTGGTGACGCCATCGTACCAGGCCGCGGTGCGCTCGATCTTGCGCTCGGCACGCGGCAGCTTCGCCTCGTCGTAGAACAGCTGGAACTTCGGGGCGGCCTCGCTCCAGCGTTGCTTCAGCGTACTCGCAAGCTCGTCGCGGCGGGTGAATTCGATGGTGGAGAGGGCCGCGACGATGGAATCATAGCCGGCCTGCTCGGCCTTCTCGGCGGCACCGAGCTTGGCGCGCGGATCGTCCTCGCCGAGCAGCGCACTCTGGGCATCGCCCCGATTGCTGCGCAGGGACACCACGCCGTGGAAGATGGCCTTGTCGGCGTTCGCAAGCCGTTCGGTCTCCAGACTGTCGCTGTAGCGGCCGAAGGCCCCGACCATCTGGGTCGCGGTAGAGGTCAGCGCGCCGACGGCCAGTAGCGCCATCAGCGTCAGGAGAAGCGAGCTTACCGATTTGTTAAACATCGTCATGGGTCGGGCGCCTACTCTTCACGAGAGGCCACCTTGCATGGCGACATGCCAAGGTTTGGTTAAGACTTTAATCAAATACCTGCGGTTGTGCCCGCCGCTCCTCCCGGCAGGCCGCGTCCGCTCACGCCACCTTGGTGAAATCCGGCGGCCGGCGCTCGGCAAAAGCCGTGAATGCTTCGCGCGCCTCGGCGGTGCGCAGGCGCTGGGCGAACTGCTCGCCTTCGGCCTGCATCTGCGCAACCAGCGCCTCGCCGTTGCGCATCAGGCGCTTGGTCGCCGTGAGGGCGCCGGCCGGCTGCCGGGCAATGCGCTGCGCCAGTGCGAGCGCCTCGGCATCGAGCGTGTCGAGCGGCACCACACGGTTGACAAGGCCCCATTGCAGCGCAGCCTGCGCCGGTACGGTCTCCCCCAGCGCGAACATTTCGTAGGCGCGGGCATAGCCGATGCGCGCCGGCATCAGCAGGCTGGAAGCCGCTTCCGGCACCAGCGCGAGACTGACGAAGGGCGTCGACAATTGCGCGTTGTCGGCGAGCACTACGAGGTCGCAATGCAGCAGCATCGTGGTGCCGACGCCGACGGCACGGCCCTGCACCGCCGCAATCAGCGGCCGGGTGCAGCGCGCCAGCGACTGGATGAAGCGGATGACGTTGCGGCTGCCTTCGGACTTGCCGGCTGCGACCGCGGCAAATTCGCCGACGTCATTGCCGGCGGTGAACATGTCGCCCTCGCCGCGGATCAGGATCACGCGAGCCGACGGATCGAGCTCGGCGGATTCGATGGCGTCGGCAAGCTTGCCGTACATCGCATCGGTCAGCGCGTTCTTCTTGTCGGGGCGCGCCAGGGTGAGGGTGAGAATGCCGCCGTTGGTCTCGATCCGGACATGCTCGGTCATGGGTCTCTCCTTTTATTCGTCTGAACTTCTTGTCTCTGGAGGTCTTGGAAACTTGTCCTGAATGCTGGTCAGCCAGCGCGCGACGATATCGATCTCGGCAGCCGTGAATCCGTCCGTCAGCGCGGCGTTGACCTCGGCCGCGCCAGCTTTTGCTTGCGCCAGCACGGCGCGTCCCTTCGGCGTCAACCAGATGCGCCAGGCGCGCCCGTCCTCGCGATCGGCCCGCCGCTCGATCAACTTCGCAGCCTCGGTGCGATCGACGAGGCCGGAAATGCCGGCCGGCCCGATGTCGAGCGCCGCGCCGGCCTCGCCCATCAGGATGCCGTCCTGCTTGCCGAGAATGAACAACAGCCCGGCCTGCGCCGGCGTCACCTCGTTGTCCGGCCGCGCCGCCATCCAGCGCTGCAAGCGGCGCTGGGCGACGCTCAGCAGATAGACCAGCCGATGATGCCGCGCGTCGGCGCTTTTATTTCGCATGCGAAATATCTAGCCGGGCGCGAGGAGGATGTCAAACGAGCCGTTTCGCTACGGCGCGCAGGTGAAGCTTGCCGCTTCCGTCACCGGTCCCGATTTGTAGTGCGGCCAGGCCGGCCAGCGGCACAGCGGCAGCGCGCGCAACGTCGTGAACGACGGCGCTTCGACCTTCTGCTCGGCAACTTCGAGATCGCCGGGCGCCTTGCCCTTCTCGACCCAGTCGACCAGCACGCTCAGCATGTCGACATTGGCCGGCGCGCCGGAGCCGACATGGTCGACGCCGGGTGCGGTGTAGAGCCGAGCGAACTCGGCCGTTTCGGCCTTGCCGAGCTTGCGTTCGACGCTCTCGAAATAGCGGATGCCGGCATAAGGGCTCTGGGCGTAGTCGGCCATGTGCTCGAGCATGATGAGCCGACCGCCGCGCGCGCGGAAACGGCCGAGATCGGGGTCGGTCGAATCCATCAGCTTCGACACCTCGAGCAGCCGCGCCTTGTGCTCCTCCACCTTGTAGGTGGTGACGTCGAGCTTGGGATCGCGCGCGAACACATATTGAATGCCGCCGGCGCCGTAGATCCAGGCGATGCCGTTGTTGGGCGCGGGCGGCTGGGCCGGCGGCGCGGTGCCGAGCCACCACGCGGTCCAGCCGCCGGTCGGGCCGATCGCGGGCGTGTCCTCGCCCGAGACGCCCCAGCCCGGATAATCGTCGAGACCGTTGGCGAGCGCGAACGGGAATTTGTAGGTTCCGTGCAGCGTCTCGATCGCCGTGATCTGCGCGTCGGTGAGACACTGATCACCCGCTTTACCGGCCTCGCAGCGCAGCGTCTCGACCTTGAATGCGGCCTTGCAACCGACGGGATCCTGCACCAGCGCATCGTCGGAGCCGTCGGCCTTGTCACACGCCGCCCGCACGGCATCGGCGACGAGCTTCACCTGCGCCGGATTGATCCAGCCCGCGCCCATGGTGACGAGACCCGAACGCGTGCCGGCGTGCTGCAGGCCGACCCAGTTGATGACAGGCACGCGGGCAAGGATGCCGTCGAAATCGTCGGGATAACGCTGCGCCATGGTGAGACCTTCGCGGCCGCCCTCGGACGAGCCCATGAAGTACATCTTTTCGGGCATCCTGCCGTAGGCGCGCTGCATCAGCGCGACCGCGGCATCGCGCACTCTCTTGTAGGCACGATGGGCAAAGTTTTCGAACGCTTCGTCGTTCAGCGCAAAGACCTGCGGCGCCTCGCCTTGCTTGGTCTCATGACCGGAATCGGTGCCGTAAGTGACGAAGCCGCGCGCCAGCGGCGATGGCTTGTCGAAAGGATAGGCCGGCGGCAGCGCAAGGCCGGTGATCAGCACGCCGTTGAATCCGCCGCCGCCATATTGCACCGAGCGCCCGTTCCATTCGACGGGAAGGTTGACCTCGAATCTGATCGGCGGCGCCTTGGGGTCGACGGGGTCGATATGGCCGAGCACCTTGCAGAAGGCTGGATTGGCCGGCGCGATGCGCCCGGACGGCGTCGGTCCGCGTTCGGCCACACTGAGCTGCGAGGGCGGCTGCAACGTTGCGGAATCGATCTTCACGGCATCGGTCCGGCCATTGAGGCCCTTGCAGACCGTTTCTGCATCCTCCGCCAGGGTGAGCGCGAAAGCGGAATTCGCGCTCAGGGCCGCCGCCGTGCCCACGAGCCATGCGCACAGCGTCGCTCTTGTCAGCGTCATCGTTCCCACCCCGTTTGTGTTCTTGTTCAAATCGACCGGAGGCCGCATTCAATGCGACCTCCGAGCAGCCGTCAATGACGCGCTAGTGCTCGAACACCAGTCGCGCGCCGATCGTGCCGTCGAGGCTGCGGATCTGCTGCAGCAGCGCGGCGGAATCCTGGCCGCCGAGATCGGCATCGAGCACGACGTAGCCGAGATCGCCGGCGGTCTCCAGATATTGCGCGGCGATGTTGATGTCGCGCTGGAGGAAGACCTCGTTGAGCCGCCGCAGCATGCCGGGCACGTTGCGATGGACATGGCTGAAGCGCGCGCCGGAGGGACGCAAATGCAGCTGCACCTCCGGAAAATTCACCGCGCCCATGGTCGAGCCCGTGATGAAATAGTCGACCAGCTTGCGCGCGACCTCGCCGCCGATGCGCTCCTGCGCCTCCTCGGTCGAGCCGCCGATATGCGGGGTGAGAATGACGTTCTCGAGGCCCTGCACCGGGCTCTTGAAGCGATCCGCATTCGACGAGGGCTCGACCGGAAACACGTCGATCGCCGCGCCGGCGAGATGACCATCGCGCAAGGCGCGCGCGAGCGCGTCGAGATCGACCACGGTGCCGCGGCTGTTGTTGATCAGGAACGAGCCTGGCTTCATCGCCCGCAGCTCCTTCTCGCCGATCATGCCCGCAGTCTCCGGCGTCTCCGGCACGTGCAGGCTGACGACGTCGCTCTGCGCCAGCAGCTCTTGCAGTCGCTCGACCGGCTCGGTGTTGCCGTGACGGAGCTTGTCGGTGCGGTCGAAATAGATCACGCGCATGCCCATGGCTTCTGCCAGCGTCGAGAGCTGCGAGCCGATATTGCCGTAGCCGACGATGCCGAGCGTGCGGCCGCGCACCTCGCGGCTGCCGGTCGCCGACTTGTCCCAGCCGCCAGCATGGGCCGACACCGAGCGCGGAAAGATCCGCCGCAGCAGCATCACGATCTCGCCGATCACGAGCTCGGCGACGCTGCGCGTGTTGGAGAACGGCGCGTTGAACACGGGAATGCCGCGCTTGCGCGCCGCCGCAAGATCGACCTGGTTGGTGCCGACGCTGAAGCAGCCGACCGCGAGCAGCTGGTCGGCAGCGGCCAGCACCTCATCGGTGATCTGGGTCCGCGAGCGGATGCCGAGCAGCGACACGCCGTCGAGCGCCCGGCGCAGCACCTCTCCGTCCAGCGCCTTGGTCAGCCGCTCGACATTGGTGAAGCCCGCGCCCTTGAAAAGGTCGACAGCGCTATCATTGACGCCTTCGAGCAGCAGCGCCTTCGCGCTCCGCTCAGGGCTTTGGCCTGGGGCTGACATGGTGTCTCCGTAGATGATGAGCTTTGCCGCAGCTCATAGACCGCGAACGATGCGCAGCACAATAGGGGGCAGATACGGGAAGAAAATGGCGGTGCGTGAGATGCTTGGCATCCCACCAGCTCCGTCATTCTCGCACGCACAGTAGCCATTCCGTCATCCTGAGGTGCGAGTGGCACGATGCGCAGCATCGCGCCGGGAGCCTCGAAGGATGAACGGCCGAGGTGCCAGCCGGGCCGTCGCCCTTCGAGGGCCGCTGAAGAAGCGGCCACCTCCAGCGGCAACGGCTTCGCCGTTGCGCGGGGGTGACGGATAACAGGATCAAATCACGTAAAACCCGTGCGTGCCGTCGCGGCGGAGCTGCTCGACGAGGCCATATTCCCAGTCGAGATAGGCTTGCATCGCGGCTTGCGCGACGTCGGTACCTTCATAGGGACGGCGGTAGCGATGGGCCGGATCGGGCTTGGGCAGCACGCGTGGCGGGCCGACCTCGAGCGCGCTGTCATAGCCGCCCTCGAGCACATAGACCTCCCAGCTCATCTGCGCCAGCCAGGACGCCGTCATGTCCGCGCGGACGCCCCTGTCGTCGGTCAGGACGATGCGTGCCCCTCGCACAGGCGCGGCCATGTCGGTTTCCTGGACGAGCTGGCCGCCGGGGTAATGGCGGAAGCCCGGGAAATGGCCGGCCGCATATTCCTCGGCGTCGCGCACGTCGAAACGATAGAGCGTGCGATCGGTCTGCGCGACAAGCGCGGCCATCTCGCGCGCGCCGATATGACGGACACCGGCGCGATAGGCGACGTCGCGCGCATTGGCCGGGCCGCCCTCGAACGGCCCGATCGCGCCGCGCCTGTCGGCGCCGTGATCGAGCGTGTGCCGCCCTAGCGTCCAGCCGATGGTGCCGTTGCGCAGCGCGCGCACCTTGTTGGGCACGCCGGCATTGATCAGCGACTGGGTGCCGATGATCGAGCGGGTGCGGCCGGCGCAATTGACGATGATGGTCGTTTCAGGGTCGGGCGCGGCCTGCCCTGCCCGCAGCACCAACTCGGCGCCAGGCACGCTGACCGAGCCCGGAATGTTCATGGTCGCATATTCGTCGAAACGGCGGACATCGAGGATGGCGATGTTGGCCTTCTCGGCAATCAGCTTTGCCACCTCGTCGGCGCTGAATGAAGGCGTGTGGCGCCGCGCCTCGACCAATTCGCCGAACGCTTTCGAATAGGAATTGACGTCCTCGAAGACCTCATAGCCCGCCGCACGCCAGGCCTTCAATCCGCCCTCGAGCGCGCTGACATTGGTATAGCCGAGCGCGGCCAGACGCTCGGCGCCGCTCGCGCACAGCCCTTCGCCGTCATCATAGAGCACGATCGGCACATCCTTGCGCGGCAGCCTCGTCTCGGCCTCGATCGCGATCCGGTCGGCGACCATGTTGGCGGCAAACAACGGATGTCCCGTCGCGAAGCCGGCCTCGTATCTGAGATCGAGCAGCGCGATTTCTTCGCGCAGCAGAAGGGCGCGGCGGATGCCGGCGGGAGTGACGGTCGGGAGCTTCATTGTGCGGGCCTTGCGAAGAGAACAGGGACCTTTTGAACCATTGCGGTAGCGTTGGCCAGCAATAAGCCAGAAGCACATGCGGAGATCAGGCTAGTCGCATTGGTATGTTGCGACGACCTGGGAGAAATCGCCTTGAGCAAGCGCATCGGGATCGATCCAGAAATGAAGCACGCCGCCGATATCTGAGTGCCAATCGAAAAAGGCAAGATCGCCCTCGATCTGAAGCAGCAATATATCTTCCAGATGCTCCTCGGTCGCATCCTGCCATGAGCTGCCATACCCCAGCATTTGATGAATCGCCGTGTGGAAATGGCGGCGTCGCCCCTGTTCAGCCGTCGGCGCCGTCCAACGATTTTGTCGCACGAGATTTGCAACGTAACTCAATGGAGCGTCATCGACAGCGTCGACATCGTGCGTCGCCATACAACGGATCGTATAGTTGATGGCGTTACCAAGGTCTTCCGCGATTCGGCCGACACCAGTGGTTACCTGCCTGTCCAACTTCTCGTAGCCCTGCACGATGTCGAACCACCAAGACCTGAACGCTGCCTTCGTGCCCGCATCGACATCATCCAGTGGAGTCAGATCCCGACACCGTTCGAGCCACCCTATGGCCCCGGCACGACAACGCTTCAGTTCCACGATTGCTTCTTCGGTGGGTGGCTTGCCGTAATATCCGTTCGTCAGGTCGCACTGGACATTCGATAAGACCGACCGAACCACGCAAGCGATCAGCAGCCAATTGAACGGCCAATTCTCATCCTTTTGATAGTTGTCCACGCTTCGGAACTGAAGCAGATCATTCTGATGCGGCTCGCCTGGACCAAGCGCTTTACATAATTCCTTGATCATGAGTTCGCCTCCGACGGCATCTTCCAGAAAGTAGAAATCACGGAACAGCCGGAAGGCAACCGGATATTTGAATTCGACCTTGGAATGGAAATCGACGTCGGGATTGAGCCATCTGACTTGGTAGTCACCGTCGCTGCCAGCCAACGGCATCAGATCCGGTGGTGGCTGGCGGTCGGGATACGCATTGCCGTCGGTTGGGCTGTAGAGGACGCGACACGGTGGGTGTCCCTCGCCAACGAACACAGAACTACAGAAGAAATAAAGCGTACCCCGCGTCGGGAGCGGTGACCAGCCGGCCCCTGGCACTTCGGCCAAGTCGATCTGGGCCACGAATGTCAATGCAACAGTCTCTGGTAAATTATAGGCCGTGACGTCTGCAGTGGGCCAATCGAAACGCGGAGGCAATTTGGGAAGCCCCCCGAAGAAACTTCGGGCCGAGTGCTCCAATGGCACGGGCAGATCGCTGCGCCTGACCAGCACGGCAGGCCGGGCCGTCTCTTCAAGTTCGTCTCGTTCCGACATTGCTGAAGGGCTCCCGTACACGACCTCAACGTGTGGAGGGAACCATTCTCTAACGCCCGAGACAAGGATTTCCTTGCTTGGCTGTGATGGCGACGCTTGGAGTAACTGGCCTCGGCCCAAGAGACCAAGTTGTCATAGGCCTCTCGGCGACCGCCTCGTCCGCTCACTCGCCGGGAACGAGCCGCCCGAGCGGTGGCTGCGCCGGACGCCGCAGCCTGCGGTGCGACAGATAGAGCAAAATGCCGGTGACCGAGAACAGCGGCATTGTGATCGCGGCGATCATGAAGACGAGCTTGCCTGGCCAACCCAGGATCTCGCCGCGATGGATGTCGTAGATGGCCGCGATGACCTTCTCGCCGAACGTCTTGTCGGCAAAGCGCTCCGCGGAGACCAGTTGCCCGGTAACGGTGTCGATGCGGAATTCATCGCGCGTGGTTTCCAGCAACGAGGCTTTCCCCCATGACCGGATGCGCAACGTCGTACCCTGCGCCGGCAGTGTCAGCAACGCCTTGGAGAACCGGTCGCCCTTCTCGCGTTGGAACGTCGTCCATGCTTGATCGAATCCGATTGGCCGCACCGGCTCGGAGTTGGCCGCACGGGGCAACTTTGCGGGCATCTTCGCTGCGGTGACGTGCGGACGCACCAGCAGCCAGGTCACGCCGTCCTTGTACCATTCGAAGGAGAAATACAGGCCGGTGAGCGTCATCGCCAGATAGACCGGCAGGACCCAGGTGCCGATCACGGTGTGCAGCGACCGGTGCAGGGCGCGCCCACCGAGCGCGAGGTTCGGCTTCAGCCACATCTTCACGCTGCCCGCCCGCCGCGGCCAGCGCAGCACGAGGCCCGTGACCAGCATGACGATCAGGCCGAGTGCGATGGTGCCGGTGATGGGGCGTCCCCAGCCCTTGCCGTCGCCGGGAATGAGCAGCCAGCGATGCAGCCGGCGCACGGTCGCGAAGAATGCCTCGCCCCGCGGCGAGCCCAGCACGTGCGCGTCATAGGGATCGACATAGAGCGAAGCCGGCCGTCCGCCCTGCTCGTCGCGGCCGAAGCGGACATGAACCGCCGCCGATGGATCGCTCGACAGCGTGACGGCAGCGACCTTGCCGAGGTCCTGCGCCGCTATCAGCCGCGCAACCAGTTCGTCAGGCATCAGCGGCGGGGCCTGACGCGGCGCGACCTGCATGATGCCGGCGTTGAGATGATCGACGATCTCGTCCTCGAAACTCATGATCGCGCCGGTCAGCGCGATCAGGGACAGCAGCAACGCCAGAACCAGACCCGCGACGGAATGGACCTGGAACAGGACCGCCTTGATCGTGTGTCCCAGCCGTACTGCCATGGCTAGAATTTCACCGTGGCCGACAGCGAGATGCGCCGCGCATCGCCGATGGCGACGTTCAAGGCATTCCCGGTGCTGGACGTATAGTAGAGCTTGTCGAACAGGTTCTTGACATTGAACTGATAAGTCACGGGCAGACTATCGATCTTGGTGTCGTACGTGGCAAAAATGTCCGCCACGGTATAGGCCGGCATGAAAAACGTGTTGGCAGAGTCGCCTGCCCGATCGCCGACATAATGCGCGCCTCCGCCAAGCCGCAGGCGTCCGGGGAGCCTGTCGCCGAAATCGTAGACGAGATAGAGCGAAGCCGTGTTCATTGGAGCATTGAACAGCTTGGCATTGCCAACAACGGGATCATCGATCAGCCGTGCGTCGGTATAGCCGTAACTTCCGATCAAGCTCCATTCGTCGGTCAGCCTGCCGGTCACGTCCAGTTCCACGCCGCGCGACCTGGCCGCACCGGACGTGCGCGCCGCCGACTTGCCGCCGCCGATGTCGTCCAGCACCAGCACGTTCTTCTTCTGGATGTCGTAGAGCGCCAGAGTGCCAGACAGCCGCTTGTTGACGTCGAATTTCAGTCCGGTCTCCCACTGCATTCCTTCTTCGGGCGCAATGGTGGAATCGACAACGAAGCCGGCCGTGAAAGGCGGGATGACCGATGTCGGCTTCAATGACTGCGTATAGCTCACGTAATAAGAGAGCTGGTCGTTGAGTTTGAAGATGACGCCGCCGAGCGGCAGAACCTTGTCGCCTGCCAGATTGGTGGCGGTCACGAAGAGGGGGCGCCCTTTTCCCGCGAGCTGCTCATATTCCATCCAGCGCACACCACCGACCACGGACAGCCAGTTGGTCAGGTGGAACGTATCCTGGGCAAAGAAGCTGCGGGTGCCGAGCTTGTCGGTCTGCTCGCTGTCGGTTGCCGAAACGGTCGTGCCCGGCGCGACCAGTCCATAAACCGGGTTGTAGAAGTTGAAGCTGGGAGTCGCCTGGCGAATCAGATCGTGGCGATCGATCGTGCGATACAGCGCCTCGCCTCCGAACAGGATCTCGTTGCGGAAGCCGCCGACCCAAACGTCGCCTTGCAGATAGGAGGTGCCGTAGCTGGCGTTGCTCAGCGAGTTGCGCGTACCGTCGTTGCTGCGGGTTTCAATACCGGTCGTGGCGTTGACGCTGGTGATACGAAGCTGGTTCGCGCTGAAAGTCTCGGTGTTGTAGCTGTAGGCCGCGGTGACCTTCCAATTGTCGTCGAGCTTCTGCTCGACTGAGGCCTGCACCAGGTCGGAAGTGCCCCACATGTTGTTGAACGGCTCGTCGAGCCGGCGCGTCTTCGGGATCGCCAGTGGAGCGCCTTTGACGAAGGCCGTGCCGCGGTCGAACGGAGTGATGAATTCGCGGTGCTCATAGGTGAGCTGGACGGTCGTGGTGTCGCCGTACCAGGCAAGCGATGGGTTCACCAGCATCTCGCGGTGGCGGCCGAAATTGCGCCAATAATCTTCGCTGACGCCGTAGCCGATGAACCGATAGGCGAGACCGCCGTCGCCGATCGGACCGGTGATGTCGAGCGTGCCGTCAGCACCGCTGCGGTTGTTCGCGTAGGTCGAGCCAAGCAGGGTGACCGAGCCGTGCTGGTAGAGTTCCGGACGCTTGCTGATGGTGTTGACGATGCCACCGGGATCCATGATGCCGTAGAGCAGCGAAGCCGGTCCCTTCAGCACTTCGACGCTATCCACTGCGGCGTTCAGGCTGCGGCCCTGCACCAGCGGCATGCCGTTGCGCATGATCGAGCCGTCGCGGTTATCGCCGAAGCCGCGGCGGATCACGGCGTCCTGGGTCCCGGCGAGCGTGTTGGCCTGGCTGATGCCGCTGATGTTGACCAGCGCGTCGTCGACGTTGCGCGGCAATTGATCCTTCAACACCTGCGCGGGCACGACGTTGACGGCCTGCGAGGTATCGAGCGGCGAGGCTCCGGTGCGCAGCGTGGTTGCGCTCGGCATTGCGCGATAGCCGAGCTTGGCGGCCAGTTGCGCGGCAGCGTCTGCTGCGGCACGCTCCGAAATCGTCGGGGCCGCGGATGCGGGGTTGCGATTGCGCTGGCGCGCGGCAGCCTGCGTGCGGCGTGAAGACTGATCCGCAGCGTGCGCCGGTTTCGGCCGCGGCGCCGGTGCGTCCACCGTCACGGGGGGGAGCGCCGATTGCGCCGGCGCAGTCGTCGTGTTGAAGGGAGATGCGAGCAGCACCGCTGCACCGATGAGAAGACCCGCACGACTTTCGCCGGCGTGGGTTCGACGGCCGTTGACAAAGAGGCCGTCCAGATGAGCAGGCACGTTCGATTCACTTCCAGGTCAGACGCAGCATTGAAGCTGGCGCGTCTAACAGCCGCGGTGCGCGAAGAGAACCGCAGCCGGAGTTGAATCGCTCTAGTGTTGAATGGTTCTAAGACCTGAGCGGCAGCAAACGGCAATCTCCAATTGCCATCGAGCCCATTGCGACACGTCGCGCGCGAAATTCGTGGCGACGTATCACGATTTTGTGCGGCCTCACGCGATGGCAGGCGCCGTCGACTCGTCGAGCTTGCGCTTCAACGCGGCGCCGTCCGACGAGGCGCGCAGCGGCGGGCGCACGCGCAGCCACGCGGCATCGCCGGTCTGCGCCGCAAGGATCGCCTTCAGCGTGGCAGTGAACGACGGCGTCTTCAGTACGACGTCGATCGCGGCCTGCATGCGCGCTTCGACAACCTTGCCGTCGACCATGCCCTTGACCAGCTCGGGCACGACATTGGCCATGCCGCAGATGGTGCCGGCGCCGCCCGCGGCAATCGCGCGGGCGATATCGGCTTCGTTGCCGACGGTGATGGCGAGCTCGGGAGCGACAGTGCGGAATGCCTGGAACTGCTTGAAGTCGCCGCTGGAGTCTTTCAGACCCGCGACCACCTTGCCGTAACGTTTGCGCAAGCTCGCAGCGACGGTGGTGGGGATCGCAACGCCCGACGTCTGCGGGATGTGATAGAGATAGGCGCGCAGCCGATCGTCGGCGATGCCGTCGATGATCGCGGCGAAGGCATCCTCGATGCCTTCGCCCGTGACGCTGCGATCGAAATATGGCGGCAGCAACAGGACGTGACGCAGGCCGAGGCCGAGCACGGCGCGCGTGAGGGCGATGCTGTCGGTGATGGCGGGGAAGCCGCCGCCGATGCCGATGCGTTCCGGGGCGACGCCGGCCTTGAGCACGGCCTCGATGGTCGCGATGCGCTCGCTGACATTGAAGGAGGTGCCCTCGCCCGTGGTGCCGAACAGCACGACGCCGTCGACGCCCTTGCCGAAGAGCTGCTTGGCGTGAGCCGCGAGCTTCGCTACGTCGACGCTGCCGTCCGTCGCCAGCGGCGTCGCCGATGCCACCCAGAACCCGCGAATTGCCTCGGTCATCACACTGCCCTTTGCTTCGATCCCGAACTAAGCCATTGATCTTCAACGATCTTACGAAGCTTCATCGGTCATTGTTTTTGCTTTACTTTTCGTCTTGTACCTTACATACAAGCGACACGCAAACTCTTTCCGCCGCAATCGCGCACATCAGGCGCAGCCAGCTTTTGAGGAGGTCTCGCATGAACATGGTGACCCCCATCGGACACCCCGACCAATTGCTTGGCGCCCTGCGCGACAAGCTCGGCGCAGCCGCGGTGTTGATCGGCACCGACGTGCCGGCGCGCAATTGCAACGACTGGAGTGCAAGCCTGCCGCAGGCGCCGCTGGCGGTGATCCGACCCGTGGACGCGCAAGGTGTCGCCGACGCCATTGCGACCTGCCGACAGGCGCGTCTGCCGTTCGTGCCGCAGGGCGGACTGACCGGACTGTGCCGCGGCGCCTCGCCCGAAGCCGGCTGGGTCGCGATCTCGCTGGAGCGCATGACCGGCATCGAGGAGATCGATCCTGCCTCCGCAACGATGACGGTGAAAGCGGGCACGCCGCTGGAGACGATCCAGAAGGCCGCGGACGAAGCCGGCTTCTTCTTTCCACTCGACCTCGGCTCGCGCGGCTCCTGCGCGATCGGCGGCAATCTCTCGACCAATGCCGGCGGCAACCGCGTGATCCGCTACGGCATGACGCGCGAGCTGGTGCTCGGCCTCGAAGTCGTGCTGCCCGACGGCACCATCATCACTGGCCTCAACAAGCTGATGAAGAACAACGCGGGCTATGACCTCAAGCACCTCTTCATCGGCTCCGAAGGCACGCTCGGCATCATCACCCGCGTGGTGCTGAAGCTGTTCCCGAAGCCGCGCTCGACCATGGCCGCGCTGTGCGCGCTGAAGGATTATGCCGCGGTGGTCGCGCTGCTCGGCGCGGCGCGCAGCGGGCTCGGCCCGCTGCTGTCGGCTTTCGAGGTGATGTGGCCGGACTATTGGGACGTGATCACGAATCGTGCCGGCGTGAAGCCGCCGATCGCCGCGGGCCACGGTCTCTACGTGCTGGTGGAAGCACAGGGCACCGACGAGAGCGTGGACGCGCCGCGCTTCCAGGCCTGGCTCGAGGAGCTGATGGAGCGCGGGCTGCTGGCGGATGCCGCCGTGGCGCAATCACTGGCGCAGACGCAGGCCTTCTGGCGCGTGCGCGACATCTGCGCCGAGTTCGGCCAGGTGCTGGGGCCGCATATCTCCTACGACATCGGCCTTGCGGTGGCGCGGATGGACGAGTTCGCTACGCGCTGCAAGGCGGCGCTTGCTTCCGGCATCAAGGGCTGCGAGAGCGTCTATTACGGCCATATCGGCGACGGCAATCTGCACCTCGTCTCCTGGGTCACCGGCCTTCCCGTCGAGCAGCAGCCGAAGGAAGAGATGGACGCGATCATCTACGGTCTGGTCCGTGAGCTCGGCGGCAGCGTCTCCGCCGAGCACGGCATCGGCACCTTGAAGAAGAAATGGCTGGGCCATGCCCGCAGCGAAGCCGAGATCGCGCTGATGCGGACGCTGAAAGCGGCGCTCGATCCCGATCAGCTGCTCAATCCCGGCAAGGTGATCTGAGAAACGCCAATGCGCTCGCTCAAGCTCGATACGCCGAAATCGCTGTCGCAGCGGGTGATGCAGCGGCTGCGGCAGGCAATCATCGACGGCGAGTTCGCGTTAGGGGCCGCCATCTCCGAGGAGATGGTGGCCAATTCCTTCGGCGTCAGCCGCACCCCGGTGCGCGAGGCCATGGGCCAGTTGCAGGCACAAGGCCTTGTGGTGATCCGGCCGCAAGTCGGCAGTTTTGTCTTTACGCCGAGTGCGGATGACATCAATGCGCTCTGCACCTTCCGCATCGCGCTCGAGCCCAAGGCCGCCGAGCTCGCCTATCGTCACGATCGCGACGGTGCGGTCGCCTCGATGAGCGAGGCGATCGCGGCGATGGAGCCGGCGGTTGTGGCAAAGGACAACGTCGCCTATGGCCGCGCCGACGCCGTCTTTCACGAGGCGCTGTTCGCCCATTGCGGCAACCGCTACCTCGCCGAATCCTATCAGCTGGTCTCCGGCCGCGTCGCCGCGCTTCGCACCAATCTGACCTCGCCGATCGACGTGCGCACCCGCACGTCGTTCGACGAGCATCGCAAGCTGCTCGATTTGTTCGCGCGCGGCGAGCTCGCCGCCTTCGAAGAATCGATGACCACGCACATCACCAATTCGGGCGTGGTCTATGCCAAGGCCTTGAGGGTGGAGACGCCCGAAGTGGATCGAGCGTGACTATTTCGCGTCCAGCCGTCCCGGCCTGTCCAGGAAATCCAGCGCGGTGTTGATCTGTTCGAGCTGGTGCTCGATCTTGTCGCGATCCTCGACCGATGGCGCCTTTTCGAGCTGTTCCACGAGCTTCTGCTTTCGCGACAGCAAGTTCTCTATGACCGTACTCACAGCTCCCCCATCGCCCCATCGAGGCAGGATTGCGGATTGAGCAGGCGCGCACGAGCCGGGCCACGCCGACCCTCGCGTCAATGTTCCCGGCGGCAGTTGGTTCCAGCGATTCGCATGTGAGGCCGTCGGATGGAGCCACGCAGTCCGATAACGGAATGACCGCCAGTTGAATTCACGGGCCGAGAGCCCTATGCCTACGCCCCATGGACACCCAGATCGCCACCGCCGCAAAGCCCCTGATGGCGCAAGCCCAGCCGCGCAAGCCGGCGCCGTTCCTTCCCATGAGTCGCGCCGAGATGGACGCGCTCGGCTGGGACGCCTGCGACATCGTGCTGGTGACCGGGGACGCCTATGTCGACCATCCGAGTTTTGGCATGGCGATCATCGGCCGATTGCTGGAGGCGCAGGACTTTCGGGTCGGCATCATCTCGCAGCCGAACTGGCATTCGGCCGAGCCGTTCAAGGTGCTCGGCAAGCCAAAAGTGTTCTTCGGCGTCACCGGCGGCAACATGGATTCCATGGTCAACCGCTACACCGCGGATCGACGTCTCCGCCATGACGATGCCTATACGGCCGGCGGCGAAGGCGGCAAGCGGCCGGACCGCTGCACTGTCGTCTACGCCCAGCGCTGCCGCGAGGCGTTCAAGGACGTAGCCGTAGTGCTCGGCGGCATCGAGGCCTCGCTGCGCCGGATCGCGCATTACGACTATTGGTCCGACAAGGTGCGCCGTTCGGTGCTGGCCGACGCCAAGGCCGACCTCCTGCTGTACGGCAATGCCGAGCGCGCCGTGGTCGAAGTCGCGCAGCGGCTCGCCGCCGGCGAAGCGCCGCGCGCGCTCGACGACATCAGGGGCGTCGCGCTGTTTCGCAAAGTTCCTGCGGACTACACCGAGCTGCACGCCGACGATCTCGATTCCGCCGACGAGGGCGCCACGCGCCAGAAGGGCGCGACCGTGATCCGGCTGCCGGCACTGGAGCAGGTCGAGCAGGACAAGGAAGCTTATGCGCGGGCGTCGCGCGTGCTGCACCGGGAGAGCAACCCCGGCAATGCGCGGCCGCTGGTGCAGCGTCATGGCGACCGCGATCTCTGGCTCAACCCGCCGCCGATCCCGCTCACCAGCGACGAGATGGACGCGGTCTACGACCTGCCCTACGCGCGCGCCCCGCATCCGTCATATGGCGATGCGAAGATTCCAGCCTGGGACATGATCAAGTTCTCGGTGACGATCATGCGCGGCTGTTTCGGCGGCTGCACCTTCTGCTCGATCACCGAGCACGAGGGCCGCATCATCCAGAACCGCTCGGAAGGATCGATCCTGCGCGAGATCGAGAAGATTCGCGACAAGACGCCGGGCTTCACCGGCGTAATCTCCGACATCGGCGGCCCCACCGCCAACATGTACCGGATGGCGTGCAAGGACCCGAAGGTCGAAGCCGCGTGCCGGCGGCCGTCCTGCGTCTTCCCCGAGATCTGCCCGAACCTCAACACCTCGCATGACGATCTGATCCGGCTCTATCGCAAGGTGCGCGAGACAAAAGGCATCAAGAAGGTGATGGTGGCTTCCGGCGTGCGCTACGACCTCGCGGTCGAGAGCCCGGAATACATCAAGGAGCTCGTCACCCATCACGTCGGCGGCTATCTCAAGATCGCCCCTGAGCACACCGAGCGCGGCCCGCTCGACAAGATGATGAAGCCGGGCATCGGCGCCTACAACAAGTTCAAGCGGATGTTCGACGAAGCCGCCGAACGCGCCGGCAAGAAATATTATCTGATCCCCTATTTCATCGCGGCGCATCCGGGCACGACCGACGAGGACATGATGAACCTCGCGCTGTGGCTGAAGAAGAACCGCTATCGCGCCGATCAGGTGCAGACCTTCCTGCCCTCGCCGATGGCAACCGCGACCGCGATGTACCACACCGGCGTCAATCCCTTGCGCGGCGTGCGCCACGGCGGCAGCGACAAGGTCGAGGCGATCAAGGGCCTGCGCCAGCGCCGCCTGCACAAGGCGTTTTTGCGCTACCACGATCCCGACAACTGGCCCGTGCTGCGCGAGGCCTTGATCGAGATGGGTCGCCGCGATCTGATCGGCTCACAGCCCTATCAGCTCGTGCCGGCGCACCAGCCGCCCGGCACCGGCAAGGCGGCCGGCACACGGCGGCCGGTGCGGCCGGGCGGCAAGACGCAGAAGTTCACGACCAAAGGTCTGCGGGTGATGAAGTAGGCGCGAAGCGCTCCGGCTTGCCTCGCGCGTCGCGTCTCCGAGACAGAATTGTCGAAAACAACCCCATGCACAGTAGACGGCATGAGCGGGATCAATGGGTTAGGACGCGTATAAACCGGCTGATCTCTGGGTGCGCGCAGACCGCTTGACTTCGCCGCCATCACGTAACATGTAAAGTTACATGAAACGAGATTCCCGACTCTCCGGCGTTCTCCACATTCTCCTGCACATGGCGCAGCAACCGGGGCCGTTCACGTCCGAGACCCTGGCCAGGGCCATGGACACCAATCCGGTGGTGATCCGCCGCATCATGGCGGGCCTGCGGGAGATCGGTTACGTGCGCTCCGAGAAGGGGCACGGCGGCGGCTGGACCATTGCCTGCGACCTGTCGAAGGTGACGCTGCGCGATGTCTATGCCGCGCTCGGCAATCCCCCGCTTCTGGCCATGGGCAACCGGACCGAGTCGCCCGGCTGTCTGGTGGAGCAGGCCGTCAATGCCGCGCTCGACCAGGCCTTTGACGATGCGGAAGCGCTGCTGCTGGCGCGGCTCGGCGAGGTGACGCTGGCGATGCTGGGCGAAGATCTTCGCAAGCGGCTCGGGTCCCGAAAGATCCACGACATCAGCGCGCATCGCGCGTGAACGGCTCCAGTCACGGGGACAACATCATGACCGACATTCAAGCCGCATTCTCCGATCCGCAATTCGTGGCGAGATACACCGAGGGGCCGCGGCGCTTCGTGCCGGGCTATGACGCCATGCAGTCCATGACGGCGATTCTGCTCGCCGAAAGCGTCCCCCGCGATGGGCAGGTGCTCGTCCTCGGCGCGGGTGGCGGCCTCGAGCTCAAAGCGTTTGCGCAAGCACATCCCGGTTGGCGCTTCGACGGCGTCGATCCGTCCGCGGCGATGCTGGCGCTGGCCGGGCAAACCCTGGGATCGCTCGCACCACGTGCACGCCTGCATCAAGGCTATATCGACGATGCGCCGGAGGGACCGTTCGACGGTGCCACCTGCCTGCTGACCCTGCACTTCGTCGATGTCGCCGAGCGGCGCCGCATCGCCTCGGAGGTCCGCCGCCGGCTCAAGCCGCGCGCGCCGTTCGTGGTCGCGCATCTGAGCGCGCCCGATGGCGAGCAGGAGCGCCCACTGTGGCTGTCGCGCTACTCCGCGTTCCTGGCGGCGTCAGGCGTCGAGCCCGAGCAGGCTGCGGCCGCGCGGAACGCCGTCACCAACCATCTGGAGATTCTCGCACCGGCGCAGGACGAGGTGATCTTGCGCGAGGCCGGCTTTTCCGATCCTACGCTGTTCTACACCGGCTTCGCCTTCCGCGGCTGGGTGGCCTACGCGTGAGACATCACGACGGCCGGGGATTCATGCCAGAGCCGGATGCGCCGGCGTGTGTGGACATGATTCCTTGCCCCGCGAATGAGGCGGTGTGACAACGTTTCTTTTAGCGCCAGATTGAGCAGAGCAGCCACTTCAATTCGTCGTGGTCTTGCCGCCACGCATGGACACGAGCCTGTCCTCACGAAATCGGAGAATGAGCCATGCGGTCTCATCAAAACCGTCTGCGAGCTTTCCGTGGTGAGAATACACCATCTGGGCCGCTTCCGACTTCGACGGCGGTCCCAGCGCTGTGACGACCTCCGAACGCGACATACCTAAATGCAGCTTGCCGTCGAAGACGAGGGGCGCGAACTTTTCCGGGATGATGGCGCAATCGGTCGAGGTCTCGGTGTCGTTCTCGGTGCGCTCTTCAACGACTTCTGTGACGAGATGGTCCGGGCCGCCCATCTCTCCGCTGGACACGATCCATAGTCGATGCTGCGCGCGCCTATAGCACAACCAATAGACACTATCTCCGGCGTCACCTTGGTGTTGGATGGTCCCTTTGCCCACGGCTTCGCGAACCGCGCCGAGCCGCGTCTTCTCGAAGCGGCCGGCGAATGCGCCCAGCGAGAAGCGGGTCACCAATCTCTTCACGACCGTCGGAGGCACGTGCTCGAACGCATGTTCGCGGTCTGGAGGCGGAGGTGTCTGCGCGGAGCAGTCGTGCGCGGGGATCGCGAAAAGGAGAAGCACCAGGAAGAGCGCCTTTCGACCATCGACTCCGAATTGCCCTCCATTGAAGATTGAGCGCTTCCGCATAGCTCGATAGCTCATCATTTTGGGCTCAAAGCTTTCTTCACCCGCCCGATCGCTTCCAGGGCGTCGGGATTCGGCCTGTCGCTATTTCCCCGAACCCTCTTCCGACCCTTGGTCGGGGTTACAATTCAAATGGTTCATATACGAACTCGGCTCACCCACGTGAGCGGTGGCATTCTCCGCGGCTGCAGACGCATCACCGACATTAACCCTGTTGGGAAATGGTTGGCCGCACGTCGGCTGCCGCCGACAAGTTGCCTTATTGCGGCGGAGAATTTTCGGCGGCGCTAACCCCGGGTTAGAGGCGCATTATGCTGAAGATGGCGTTGTTGGGCCTCCTCATCCTGTTGAGTGCAGGCGTACTGTCGGCAATGGAGCTGAGCGCACCACCGCGTCGCGCCGTCGCGATCGCCCCGCCGCTTGCCGAGCAGGGCGCAAGCGTCTCTGCTTCCCATGACGCGTTGCCGAAGGCCGATCGCCTCGATGTTGCCGCCGTGAGCAGCGCGATGCCGACACAGGTTGCTCCGGTCGATAATTCCGTTGCTCCGCGAGACATCCAAGTCGGTTCGACCACGCCGGAACCGGTCGTCCGTCATCGGCGCAATGCAAAGACGATCGCGGCCGCCGAACGCCCCAAGCCGAAGCCAAAGGCAATTGTTGCCAAGCGGACGACCAATGTTCAGGGTGCAAAGGCCGCCGGCGAGACCGAGCCCTGTCGGCTCAAGGCGTTTGGCGGCTTGCTCAAAGCGCTGAATTTGACCGGTTGCGAGATCTGAGGACACCGCAAGCCCAAACCCCTGCCTGCTTTCGCCCAGGGGGGCTTGCGGCCCATACGCCTTGTCGCCATCTTTCTCGGCCGACGCCTCGCAAATTCTTCCGGTCATGCATACGTTGCGTCCATGAAAAAAATCGGATTCCTCTCCTTCGGACACTGGACCCCCTCGCCGCAATCGCAGACCCGCTCGGCGGCGGACACGCTGCTACAATCGATCGAGCTTGCGGTCGCGGCCGAGCAGCTCGGGGCCGACGGCGCCTATTTCCGCGTGCACCATTTCGCGCGGCAGCTCGCTTCGCCCTTTCCGCTGCTCGCGGCCGTCGGCGCCAAGACCAGCAGGATCGAGATCGGCACGGCCGTGATCGACATGCGCTACGAGAACCCACTCTACATGGTGGAAGACGCCGGAAGTGCCGACCTCATTGCCGGCGGCCGGCTGCAGCTCGGCATCAGCCGCGGCTCGCCCGAGCAGGTGATCGACGGCTGGCGCTACTTTGGTTATCTCCCGGCCGAGGGGCGGAGCGATGCCGACATGGGCCGGCGCCATGCCGAGGTCTTCCTCGACCTCTTGCGCGGCGAAGGGTTTGCGGAGCCCAATCCGCGGCCGATGTTTCCGAACCCACCGGGGCTGTTGCGCCTCGAGCCGCATGCGCAGGGCCTGCGCGAGCGAATCTGGTGGGGCGCCGGCTCGAACGCCACCGCGGTGTGGGCGGCCAAGCTCGGCATGAATCTGCAGAGCTCGACGCTGAAGAACGACGAGACCGGCGAAGCCTTTCACGTGCAGCAGGCGGCGCAGATTCGCAGCTTTCGCGCCGCGTGGAAGGAAGCCGGCCACGCCCGCGAGCCACGCGTGTCCGTCAGCCGCAGCATCTTCGCGCTGATGAACGACCGCGACCGCGCCTATTTCGGCGGGGAGCGCGGCGGCGAAGACCAGATCGGCTTCATCGACCCGCAGACCCGCGCGATCTTCGGCCGGAGCTATGCGGCGGAGCCGGAGGTGTTGATCGAGCAGCTCAGGCAGGACGAGGCGATCGCCGAGGCGGATACCCTGCTGTTGACGATCCCGAACCAGCTCGGCGTCGATTATTGCGCGCATGCGATCGAGGCGATCCTGACGCATGTGGCGCCGGCGCTTGGGTGGCGTTGACATGAGTCGGCACTGCACGACCAGAAGTCGCGATTGACTTCATACGCTACCCCGCCAAAGATGCCCTGGGGACTGTTGGACTGAACCAGGGGGCTGGAATGCGCTTGTATCCGGGGATCTTTGCCGTGGCTTTCTTGCTGGCGGGGTGCGCGTCAGGGCCGACGGGCAGCGCGGCTCTGACGGATAACGTGAAGGCAAATACCGCGCGGCTGGTGGTCTATCGCTCATCCGCCCTGGGTTTCGCGGTCCAGCCAAGCTATTCGGTAGATGGACGCGTCGTTGGAGGCAGTCAGGCTGCGGGTTTCGTGGCTTGCGACCTGGCTCCGGGCCGCCACGAGGTTGCGGTCAACAATCTTCCGCTGAGCAGCAATCTGTTCGGGCAAGGCAGCGAGAAGGTGAGCCTCGATCTGCGCGCCGGCAGCACCATCTACCTCTCCGCCCAGCCGCAGATGGGAATCATCACGCCCGGTGCAATCACGTTGATTCAGGTCACGGAAAGCCAGGGCCGTGCCGACGTCGCCAGCTTGCATCAGAGCAACGGCTCATGTGGCAAGGCGTGATCTGAGGCGCTCCGCCGTCGAAACGCGGATGAAACGCCTTGTCCTGCAAATCATCTTGCGCCTCGGCCGCTATGCGATCCTTCCGGTCGTCGCGCTGGCCTGCACGATTCTCGCCAACTGTGCGCGCGTTCATAAAGAAGACGCGAAAGACCCCACGCACCGAGATTGAACTGGCGTTACGGAGAGCCAATGAGATCACATGACAATCTCGCTCGAATAGAAGGTTAGTTTTGTCATAGGCAATCGTGCCAAATGGAAAGAAGGTCACGTGACAATTCCGTTCGACAAGCTTGCGCTATGCCGAGGCTACCGGCAGCAAGTTCCGGGTACGTCTATCGGCAGCCTGATCTGCCACCTGCCCCCTCGCCCGCCTTCACGCTCGCATCGATCAGCAGCATCGCCGCCGCGAGCGCCGACTGGGCGGGACTGCTTCGGACTGCTGCCCGGTGACGTAGATGCCTTATCAGCAATAGCGGGGGCGTCGCCGTGGAGGGGTGCGCGCGCCCCATGGCGGGGGCGAGCTGTGCAAGTCCTCAGCGCGACTGGACCCAGGTCGTGCTATCCTCGTCTTCCTGACGCCGAGCTTGCCGCCATCAGCCGGGTCGCACGATGAACCAGCATCTGTCCCTCGTCAGCCTCGTGGTCGCGGACTACGATGAAGCGATTGCCTTCTTCACGCGCGCGCTGAATTTCGAGCTTTGCGAGGACACGCCGCTCGGTGGCGGCAAGCGCTGGGTGGTCGTGCGGCCGCGGGGCCAACCTGGCACTGGCCTGCTCCTGGCGCGGGCGGACGGTCCGGCGCAAACGGCGCGCATCGGCGACCAGACCGGCGGGCGCGTCTTCCTGTTCCTGGAAACGGATGATTTCGAGCGCGATCATGCGCGCATGGTCGCCGCGGGCGTGCGTTTCGTCGAGGCGCCACGGCATGAGGCCTATGGCGTCGTGGCGGTTTTCGAGGATCTCTGTGGCAACCGCTGGGACCTGATCCAATCAGTCAAGCGCAATTGACGCAGGAGCGGCCGCTCCCCCGCCTCGCGCAGCCTCATCCCGTCTTCGTCCCGGTGATGACGGCCAGTGCCTCGACGAGGCGATCGAGATCGGCCTCGTCGGTAAAGAGCGACGGCGTCACACGGATGCATTGGCCCTTGGCGACGCCGGCCCGGCGCACCGTCATGATCTTGTGGCCGTCGCGGAGCTTCACCACGATGGCCTCATTGTCGGCCTTGCTGGTCTTGCCGGCGAGGCGAAATGAGGTGATCGCGCCGTAAGAGCCGACCTCGTCCGGCGTCAGAATCTCGATGTCCTTGAATCCGCGGGCGCGGCTCACCCAATAGTCGCGCAAATGGCGCAGGCGGGCCTGCTTTGCCGCGGCGCCGATCTGCTGATGCAGCGCCAGGGCCGTCGGCACCGTCAGCACCGTGGCGAAATTGACCGTGCCGGTATGAACCCGCGAGCGGATGTCGCTCTCCGCAAAATCCTCGTCGCCCATGTCGCGGTCGATGGCGGCGAGGCGGTCCTTCCTGATGTAGAGGAAGCCCACGCCGAGTGGCGCGCCGATCCATTTGTGCAGATTGAAGCCGACGAAATCGGTCTCGAGCTCACTCACCCGGAAGTCGATCTGCCCCCAGGAATGCGCAGCGTCGACAATGGTGTCGATGCCTTTGGCCTTCGCCATGCGGGCGATCTCGGCGATCGGCATCACGAGGCCGGTGCGGTGGCTGACATGGGTCAGCAGCAGAAGTCTCGTCTTCGGGTTGGCCTCGATGGCGCGGGCATAGGCGTCGAGCACCGCCTGGCGGGTGGCAGGCTCCGGCACGTCGAACTTGACCACGTCGACGCCGCGGCGCGCGCGAAGCGCATTCATCGCATACTGCATCGAATCATAGTCGAGATCGGCATAGAGCACGCCGTCGCCGGGCTTCAGCCTGTTGTAGCCGCCGATGAGGAGCTGCAGCGCTTCGGTCGCGCCGCGGGTGAGCGCGATTTCCTCCATCGCCGCGCCGACCGCCTCCGCCACCCTGGCGCGCACGGAATCGAAATCCGCGCCCGCGCGCTGCCGCGCGTAATAGGTGTTCTGATAGTTGATCATGTCGGACTGGCGGATGAACTCGCGCCTCACCGGCTCGGCCATGATGCCCCAATAGCCGTTCTCGAAATTGACGACATCGGCCGTCACGGCATAGAGCCGCTTCACGTCCGCCCAATAGGCCTTGTCGGTGGCGGTTGCGACGGCCGAACCGGCCGGCGGCGCAACAAGCCCCTCGGCCGCCATCACCGGCGCCGCAAGCGGCGCCACAGCTGCGGCCGCAAGGCCCTTCAGGATCGACCGGCGGTCAGACGAAAGGGTCTCAGTCAAATGCATATCAGCCTCCACGACGCGCGGCGAAAGGAACAGCGATCCATAGAGCGCGAATGACAAAGCGGTGACAATTCGATGATGCCGGGCCGTGCACGCGTGCTCATGGCGTAACCGGCTCGCCGGCGCGTTGGGCCGGCCGAAGCGCCGCAACTCTCACGATGTCACCACAAGGCAGCGTTGGCGGCCTGCTGGTAGATCATCGCGGCGACGAGGGAGAGCAGCAGGCCCGCGCCTGCGAAGATCATCAGCACCTTCAGAGTTTCGACGTCGACGCTGGTTTGCGTCACACGGGATATTACCCTCGCCAGTGCAGCCATCATCGCCCGCTCCGAACAGAGCCGCGCGGGAGCGAGGCCCTGGTTCATCTAGCGTCATTGACCAAGTTTACGTGTGAAGCAGATTACAGGTGAGCTTGCGAGCTGAGCGGCAGGTGCGCCATCACAATTGACAACAAGACGCCGCGCTGCCCGGAGCGCGGTTATCGTTGAGCTGCGGATTGCGCGGGCCCCGGCTTCTTCCGTTTAGAAACCGGGGCCCTTCACGTTCAATGCATATGGCCAATGAGATAAATGCCGCCGCCGACGACCAGGATGGCGGGCACGGCCCACAGAATCAATACGGGCATTTTTCCTCTCCTCCAATCAGCTGCTCCCGAGAACGCAACGGAAAAAAAGGACAAACGTTCCGCCGCGAACGGAACGGGCAGGTGGATGGCGAGTTCATCGCAGCGCCGCATACAGCGGCGAGGGAGAATGCGATGAAGAAATTCATGCTGATATCGGCCGCCGCCCTGCTGGTCTCGACCAGCGCGATGGCGCAGACCACCGTCACGACAACGACCGGCGCCGGGCATGGTGCTGCCATACAAATCGAACCGGAATATCGCACCAAGATCCGGTCCTACGTCACCGAGCACAAGATCCGTCCTGTCGAGACGCGCGAGAAGATCGTGGTCGGCTCGCCAGTGCCGCGCGACGTCGAACTCGCGACCGTTCCGAGCGACTGGGGTCCTTCGCTTACCAAGTACCGCTACGTCTATTCGGGCAGCCACGTGATGCTGGTCGATCCCGAGACCCGAATGGTCGTCCAGGAGGTCGACTAACGCCGCCGCGGCGGGCCGTGGAGGAGCGGCCCGCCGCGTTATCGCACCTTATTCCCGCCGCGGTCCCACCTGATGCCCATCATCCGATACTTCCTGTTTGCAGGCGCATTCGCTGTGGCGCTGCTGTTCGCACTCGATCGCTCGCTGCCGCCGCTCGCCGAAATCTCTACAGACCCCGGTGTCGATCGCAGCATCATTCGCATCCACTCCGCGCGCGCTTGGCCTGAAAATATCATCTTCGACACGTCCACTCAGATCGCGATCGCGGCCTCCTCGCCCCTGCTTGCTACCGAGCGGCAAGAGGATCAGGCCAACCGCGCGTTTGCGATGGCGCCGCACAAGCCAGAGACCAGGATCACACCTCCATCTCAGCCGAGCGCCGTTCCGGCAAAGAGCTTCCGTTCGAAGCGAACAGCGCGTACAGCCCCTTCAAGGCGGCTCTACGAGCGTCAGGTGATGGTCGGAGCATTCTGAGATTTGCTTGACCTCGACCGCGGCGCACTGCGTGCATTGCTGCAAGCGTCCGGCCCCGATGAACATTGAATGAACGAACGAATGCGGTGCGCTGCCCTCTCCCGCCGCAGAACTCGCCATGAGCAGCAATCAATGCGTCAGCGTTTCCGACACAAGGAACGTTTGCGCGATTGCCAATTTATCCCGGGCCCGATTTGGCAATTTGGTTTTTGAAAACCCTGGAGGAGAACGACATGCGGATTCTGAAGCTTTCTGCGGCTGCGGCCGCGCTGCTCGCCGGCACGGCGCTCGCGGTTGCGCAATCGAGCTCGACGGTTGGCACCGGCGGTTCGTCGGCGGGCGGTGGCACCAGCAGCTCGACGGTTGGCACCGGCGGCTCTTCCGCTGGCGGCAGCGGGTCAGGCTCCGCCTCGACGCTCGGCACCGGCGGCTCGTCGGCAGGCGGCGGCACCAGCAGTTCGACCGTGGGCACGGGTGGCTCGGCGGCCGGTAGCGGCACCGGCAGCGGCTCGGCCTCGACGCTCGGTACTGGTGGCTCATCGGCCGGCGGCGGCAAGAGCTCGTCTAGCGTCGGCACCGGCGGATCGGCCGCAGGCAGCGGCTCGACGGTTGGTCAGTCGGGCGCGTCGAAGTCACCCGGCATGGGCGACGGCAAGTCCGGCAGCCATGCCAGCGACATGGGCCTGGAAAAGGGCAAGGGTCACCACAAGGACGAGTGGAAGAAGGACAAGGATTGATGCCTCGGGAAGGAGCGGCAGCAATGCCGCTCCTTCCCCTTTGTCGGTGGAGAACTCGCATGAATAGATCAATCGTTGCGATCGCAGCGTTGGCATTGATTGCCGGCGCGGCGCAGGCGGCAACCATGGAAAAGACCGGCAAGACAGCGTCGGGTGAGACCTGCAAGGTCACCGTCGAGAAGCACGCGGACGGCAGCATCAGCGCGGCCGGAGCGTCGGGTTCGGGCACGACTGGATCGACGGCGTCGAGCGGTTCGCTGTCGAGCTCGAGCTCAGCCGGCGGATCGTCAGTGCATGTGCAGGCGGGCGGCGGCAGTGTCTCGAGCTCCTCGTCGACAGCGGGCGGTCCTGGCACCACCCGTGCCAGCACCATCACCGTCAACGGCTGCACGATCTCGACGTCGTCCCCCTAAGATTCATCGAGAGGATGGAAACATGAAAACCTTGCTTACGACCTCGGCGGTCGCAGTTCTGCTGACTGCCACCTCACCTGTTCTCGCACAGAAAAGTATCACCGGCGGAAGCGCCGGCTCGGCCGCAGTAGGCGGCACGTCGGCCTCGACGGTCGGCACCGGTGGCACGTCCACATCGGCGACGGGCAGCACCGGCTCGTCGATCGCGACCGGTGGCAGCGCCGCTGCCGTGAACGGCAAGACCCAGACCGGCGTCAGCATGAACAAGGGCAACGGGCCGGTGTTGAATTCCAACGCCCGCGCGCAAGCCCATGAGGGCGGCACGTTCAGCCGCTCGCATACGCGCACCCAGGTCAAGGCCGGCGAAGAGGTCGGTTCGACCACCAAGACGATGTCGCACGTGCCGGGCTCGAAGCCGACCATGTCGACCACATCGACGACCTCGCGCTGACCTCACGACCTGCTGCCCGGCTTGCCCGGGCAGCTCTTTTTTGGATCCGATTCAGTCGGCGCTCAGGCTGTGGCTGATCCGGGTGAGGAGATGGTCCCATTGCCGCTTCTCGGCCGCGGGATAGTTGATCAGCACGCAGTGCACGTAACCTCGCGAAAAATTGCAGCGGTCGTACCAGATCTTGTCGCGCTTGATGCTGGAGACCACGAAGAAATTCGGCGCGATCCGTTTATAGATGATTCCGGGCGGCGGATCCTTCCTGGCCAGGAATTGAGCCGGCGAAAGATGCTGCCGGTTGGAAACAGCCTGGACGGTGAGATCGGCCCAGCCGTCGGAGGTGCGAAATTGCTGGCCGTAGCCGTCGGGCTTGCCGGCTATCTCCGTGAAGACTGAGACGGGAACGTCGACCGAGGTTCCTGTCTCGGCAATCCGATAGGTCGTCCAGCTATCTGCTTTCGCGCCGGAGAGCGTGACAGACAGCGCAATGACGGCAGCAGCTATCGTCTTCATGTCGGCCTCATCATTTGCGCGGCGCCAGTTGCAGCTCCATCAGGGCGATCCGCTGCAAATTCGCGACGTTGCGCTCGCCCGCACCTGCCGTGCGCAGAATGGATTCCGCGAGCGCGTTGACGTGCGAAGCGTGCACGGGCTCCGGTAGTGTGGCAACGGCAGCTTCCAGGGCGGTCGTCATGATCTCGATCGCCTCGGGCGAAAATTCGGCGTTGGAAAAATTCTTCATCGTGTGCGTCGGCCCCTGGTGCGGGCCGTCGATCAACGCCAGGGAAAAGTGGAAGTTCCTGGATCGACGTGCGCCTAACTAGGCATCGAGCAGGCCGGCCGGCGGGCCGCCGCGCTACATCACGGGCTGGTAGTGCGCGAGCGGCTCGCGTTCCGCGTCCTCGCGCGCAACGGTCTGCATTCTCACATGGCTGCCGATGACGAGGCCGGTGAGCGAGAGCATGAGCCCCAGCGCGAGCGGCGCGAACAGCGCCTCTTCCTGAAACAATCCGTTGAGCAGCACGACCATGACGCCGAAGCCGGCGAGACCCTGCGTCAGATAGCCCGACGAGGCGTAGAGACGCCAGGCCTTGAGAGCCGTCGCGAAATAGAAGGCCAGCGGCACGAAGGCGGCAATGCCCATCTGGTACAAGAGAACGCCGATCGCGCTCTCGACCGCGCCATCGATCGTTCCGGCCGCCTGCGCGGCGCTCCAGTCGATGGAAAAATAGCTCTCCGACAAGTTGCCACCGATGCCAAGGCCCCGGCCGAAAGGTCTCTGCACGAATCCGTCTAGACCGCCCATCAGCCCAATGACGTGATAGTCGCCGATCTGCAGTCCGAGGCGGATCGCCACAACCGCAAAGGCGATCATGCCGAGGAAGCCGAGCAACAACGTCACTACGGCGCCGAGCAGCCCGGTCGCGATCCAGGCCGCGACCACGAAGATCACCACGATGATCGCGCCCTTCACGCTGCAAAGAACCAGCAGCGGCAACGCTGCGAGGGCCAGCAACGGGCGTCCCACCGAGAACAGGAACAGGGCGAGGAAACCGATCCCGTAAGCGAAGCTGATCGGGTGCATGTTCGCACCGTTGATGCGCAGCAGCTTCGACAGGCCGAACCCTTCGAGCAAGGGTGTGTTCAGAAAGTCGAAGCTGAAGCGGTCCTTGAGGTCGACGGGCACGTTACCGGTGGCCCTCATCTGGGCTTCCCAGACACCCGAATGCGTCGCCTTGAGCTCGTCGAAACCCCAGAACGTATAGCTGTTGGTGATGGCAAGCCAAACATCGCGGAAGACGAGCTCGACGTACCCGCACAGGATGAGGATGACCGCGAGCGTCACCAGGAACGGCGTGATCCGCACCTCGTAGGTCGCCGCCGTCAGCAGCGACAGCTGGAACAGGAACAGCGGCAGCACGATGTTGCGCAGATAGACGGCCGCCGGCTGCCCGTCCTGGATGAAGCCGATCGCGAAATACACCGACACCACGGCGAGGGTGACGACACCCCAGCGCATGATCCGGTTCACTTCAGTCGACTGATTCCTCTGGCCCAACACGTAAAGGCCGAACGTCGCCAGCCACATGACGGAGCAGACGAGAAAATTATAGCCCTTGATGAAGTCGAGATCGGACGGCAGCGGCACCAGCGGCGACAGGATCGAGACGAACAGATTCTGGAAGAACAGAACGAAGATCGCGATGGCCGGCGCATAGGTCGGGACCGCCACGACGATGGCGATGCCGACCAGGACCTCGACCGCAATCGCGAGTGCCGGATTCGCCAGATGCAGGACCGGCGCGAAACCGATCGTTGCGATGGCGATGCAGAATGTCGCGGCGAGCTCGCGCCAGGCCGGCGGCCATGGCCCGGCCGGCACGGCCTGAACCTGCGGTAAGTCGGCGGCGCTCATCAATCGTCCTTTGGCATCGCGCTTCAGGCACGATAGCGGGGCGATGTGTAAGGATTCGTTAACGATAGCGGAACGCCCGCGGTCAGTGCCGGCCGGGCCGGGTCGGGCCGAGCAGCGCCCGCATCACGTCGGGATCGGGCCTGCCGGTGCTGCGGTCGACGAGGCCAAAGCCCTGCGCCAATTCCCAATGCGCCCAGCTCCAACAATGCTCCCTGGCATAAGCGGTGACTTCGGCCAGCCAGCGCAACCGGCTTTCCCGGGGCGCGCCGGCTTTCAACACGCCGAATTCGTTGACGATGATCGGCCGCGCGAATTGCTGCTGCCATTGCAGCGCGGGCGCGAGCCAGCGATCGGCCGTCGGCTTGTCCCTGGCGGCGGCGATCGCGACGTCGAGCAGGCCGAGCGCCTTGGTCGCGCCCCTCGCCTGCAAATCCTGGCGCATCGCCCGAACCTTGGGATCGCCGGCGTCGATCGGATAAGGCAGATCGATGATGTCGTGCAGCGGATCCTGAGCATCCCAATGGGCCTGATGGGTGAACACCATCGGATCATAGAAGTGGATGGCGTAGACGACGTCCGGGTCCTGCAGCGGACGAAACCGCGGCAGCGAGTCCGCGCGCTGCCAATTGACCGGACCGACGATGAGAGTGGTGGCGGGAAGCAATTTGCGTACGAAAGCGGCGAGCGCCTCGACCTCCGTCTGCCATTTGTCGGCGTCGATATCCGGCTCGTTGAGCAGCTCGGCGAAGACGCGATTCGCTGGATAAGATCGAATGACATCCGCAAGGCCGCTCCAGGCCTCCTGCATTTCCTGCAGCGCCGCGTCCGGATCCTCCTTGTGCAGGCGGTTGAAGCGTTCGCGGGGATGAAGATCGACGGAGGTCGAATAACCGAGCGCGGTGAGCTGCTTCAGCGCCTTGTCGAGCACACCCAGCGTCGCGTCGCGCTCGGTCTTCGATGCGAAACGAGGCATCACGCGCTCGGCCGGCACCGGCAAGCGGACATGGCTCATTCCCGCCCTGCCCAATTGCTGCAGCAATTCGCGGCTCGGCACCTCGCCGTTGATCCAGCCGTCGGCATTGAAGCCGCGAGACAGTGCGGCAAGCCTTGCCGGCGCGACGGTGTGCGGGACGGGTACGCAAGCGTCGGCAAGGACCGGGGGACCGCACGAGATCGACACGAGCATCGCCGCGGCCAGCAGACGACGGCGCGAGCCAGTCATCGTGAAACCGCAAGCCCCAATGCGCCCTCGGGCTGCGGCGCCTGCGCGCCCGCGGGCGCATGATTGACGACGAGCCCCGTCGGCACGGTCTCGTAGCGCGACAGCGCCGCGGTTACCCGGCGCATCGCCGCCGAGCCGAGCTCGCCGGCGCGCGCCACCAGCACGATCAGATCCGCATGCACCGCCAGCGCGATGGCATCGGGCTGCAGGGCGAGATTGCCGGCATGAACGATGATCAGATCGAACTCGGAACGGATATCGTCCTCAGGTCGCGCATCGGCCTTGCGGCCGGCGCTCAGCAGCTCGTCGATCGACTGAAGTCCCGCGGTGGTCGAGCCGTCATTCCATTCGGTCACCGGAGGCTGGTGACCTGCGAATTCCCCCTGCAGCCGGATCAAGACGCTCATCATGCCGCGGTTCACGGCGGCGCGATTCATCGCGCGCGCAACGGTGTTGCCGCCGGCGCTCTTGCCGACCGACAACACGAGAGCGACCTTGCAACCGCGCACCGGTACGCGATCGATCCGCTCGAGCAGCGGCCGCAGATAGACGCCGAGATCGAGCTCGGCCGAGGTCGCAATCGGTCTTTGCCAGACGGTGTTGGTCGCGGTCCCCGACGCCAGATCGGGGATGCGGGCCCAGACAGGAAGCCGCGGCATCGCCTCGGGCCGGCTTACGGCGGCGGCCGGAGGTTGGACGTGAGGCTGAACTTGCGGCTGGACTTGCGGCTGGACTTGGGACCGGTCATGCCGGCCTTGTGTGTTCCCCACCGCGACATGTACGGGAGCTTCGGTGGGCGCAGACTGGTCGGATAGGCTCGCCATCGCCGCAACGACGGCGGTCGACGTCAGCAGCGAGCCGATCGCCAGCGCCGCCAGCAGCAGCGCGAGCGGCGGACGCGTCGAGCGCAGCGGCGGAATGGCGGGTGACGCGATCTTGGTCTGCGACGCCTGCAGCTGACGCTGCTCGTTGGTAGTCTTGAACCTCGACAGGAACTGCTCGTAGATGTTCCGGTTGGCATCGGCATCGCGCTGCAGCTCCTGCAGCTTCACCAGCGCCTGCCCGTCGACCAGCATCTGCGTCTCGACCGCCTTGAGCTGCTTTTCCAGCGCGTTCTGCTGCTCCAGCTGGGCTTCATATTCGGACTTGGCGGTATCGATGTTCTTCTTCCGCTCGACCTCGATCTGCCGGTTGATGTCAGCCAATTGGCTGTAGGAGATAGCGAGGTCGGGATGGCGGTCGCCGTACACCGCCTTCTTCTGCGCGATCTGGTCATTCAGGGCCGAGCGCTGCGCCCGCAGCATGCTCAACAGGTCCTGCTTCACCGGCCCTTCGACGTTGGCCTTGAGATCGCGTTGCACCTGCTCGTAGCGCGCCTTGGCTTCCTCGGTGCGAAGACGCGCGGCGGAGACCTGCTGATTGAGATCGGTCACCCGCAATTGCTGGGTGGTGGAATCCTTGCCGGCATTGAGGATCTTGTGCTCGAGCCGGAAGGCGGCAACGGCATCTTCCGAGGCGCGCAGCCGCTCGTTCAACGTCTTCAGCCGGTCCTTGAGCCAGTCGGCGGCCTCGTCCGTCGCCGCGGTGCGGGCGCGGCCCTGGCTGGCGACGAACGCCTCGGCGATGGCGTTGGCGTAGGAGGCGGCCCGTTCGGGGCGGTTCGAGGTGAAGGAAATCGCAATGACGTAAGTGAGCCCGCGGCGCGTGATCTCGAGGCGGCTGCGGAATTTTTCGAGCAGGCGCGTCATGTCGGTCTGACCGCCCGAGATGTCATCGTCATCAGCGATCTTGAGCTGCTCGATCAGGGGGCGGAGAAAGCCGTCCGATTTGGCGATCTCGATCTGGCTCTGCAGCGCCGCGGCATCCTGGCCGATGCCCGGCAAGACGTCCTGCTCCGTGGTGATGCGCAGCTCCCGGGGGTCGAGCACGACCAGGGCCGTCGCGGCATACCGGACCGGCAGAACCATCAGGACGATGACGCCCAAGGCGAACAGTGCCAGCGCCAACGTCAGAATGCGCCGGCCGTTCTCGCGCAGGAAAGAGAGTGCTCCGGAGACGGTCAGCGATCCCCTGATCAGCCCGGGGCCGGCGCCGTCGGGCCGCGTGCTCGCAGCCCGCGGCGCTTCCCACGAAGCCGCAGGCTCCGTCGGGGCGATGCTTCGCGGAGATGCGCGGCTACCGAACGCCATGGGGTTGAACTCGAAATCAACTGACAGTCACAATTCAGAGGCTTTCGACACCGTAAATAGCCATGGTTAACCCGCGGTTACGGCCGGCGCGAAGCCGTCATGGCGCGCGGCTTGGCCGTGCCCGCGACCAGGGCCGCCCTGGGTGTGGCCGGACGCGCGGGCTCGACATCGCCAAGCAGGCAGGACCGCAGGGCTTCGATCTCCGGGCAATCGGCGGTACCGAGCGGAGCGATCAGGAAGCCGCGCTCCAGAGGCTCGCATTTGTAGCCCGGGTAACGCTGCACCCGGTCCGAGATTACGACATCGACCTTGCCTTCGAGCAGCTCGTGCAGCCCCGCCGGTTGGCTGATGCGAATGGTGAGCTGTGGCTGGGCGCGGCGGAATTGCGCCAGACGCGCCCGCAAGCCGTCGACGGCAAAGCTTGCGTGCAGCCCGATATGCAGCAGACTTGTGACGCCCTCAGGCTTGAGCTCGGCAGTTGCCTCGGCAAGGCAGCGAAACGCCTTTCGGACCTGCGCCAGATAGGTTTCGCCGGCCGAGGTCAGAATGACCTGCCGCGTCCGCCGCTCGAACAGCTGCACACCGAGCCGCTCCTCCAGCAGGCGGACCTGCTGGCTGACTGCGCCGGCGGTGACATGCAGCTCATGGGCGGCCTGCTTGAAGCTGAGATGGCGGGCGGCCGCCTCGAAGGCACGCAGCGCATTGAGTGGCGGCAGCAGATAAGTCATGGCCGGCTCCGGGCGATGCGGGGGGACCGGCAGGATGCATGAGTTTTGCTCGCGCGACAAAAGAGAAATCCTGCTTTGTCGCCGGTGACGGCGGGCGATACCCCGGGGCCGACCTTTGCGCAGCCCGAGGAAACCCGCCGCAGTGCCGCCTAAAAAACCGTCGATCGAAAATTCGTATTCGTGGATTCGCCTCGCCGTCTCCATCGCCCTCAGCACGCTGGGCTGTGTCGGCATGTGGTCGCTGGTCGTGGCGTTGCCGGCGGTGCAAGCCGATTTCAATGCGCCCCGCGCCGCGGCGGCCCTGCCCTACACATTCGCCATCGTCGGCTTCATGGTCGGCGGCATCATGGTCGGCCGCCTGGCGGATCGCTTCGGCATCCTGCCGCCGCTGGCCGGCGGCACGATCCTGATGAGCCTCGGCTATGTCCTCACCGCCTTTGCGCCGAGCCTGCCAATGTTCGCGATGATCTCAGGCGTCACGATCGGCCTCGGCGGCGCAGCGAGCTTCGCGCCCTTGGTGGCCGACGTCTCCTTGTGGTTCGACAGGCACCGCGGCCTTGCCATTGCCCTGGCAACGGCCGGCAGCTCTCTCGCCGGCGTGGTCTGGCCACCCGTCGTTCAGCATGCCATCGCCGCGCACGGCTGGCGGCAGGCCCATATCGGCATCGGACTGTTCTGCTTGGTAACAATGCTGCCGCTCTCTCTGGTTCTGCTGCGGCGGCCGGTCGCCGACGCGGCTGCGCGCGAAGCGACGAAGAGCGGCGACACGATGCAGGCTATCGGCCTGCCCCCTTCCGTCACCCAGGGCCTGCTGGCCTTGGCCGGCATCTGTTGCTGCGTCGCCATGGCGATGCCGCAGGTCCATCTGGTCGCCTATTGCGGCGACCTCGGCTACGGCTCTGCGCGCGGCGCCGAGATGCTGGCGGTCATGCTCGGCTTCGGGGTGGCGAGCCGCCTGATCTTCGGCGGGGTGTTGAACCGCATCGGAGGCCTGCCGACGCTGCTGCTGGGCTCGGTGATGCAGGCCGTGGCGCTCGCGCTCTATCTGCCGTTCAATGGGCTGGTCTCACTTTACGTCGTGTCCGCTGTGTTCGGCCTGGCGCAGGGCGGCATCGTGCCGAGCTATGCCGTGATCGTCCGCGAGCTGTTTCCGGCACAGGAAGCCGGCTTTCGCGTCAGCCTCGCCATCTCGGTCACGCTCGCGGGCATGGCGATGGGCGGCTGGATGGCCGGCGCGATCTACGACTGGACCGGCTCCTACGCCTCGGCGCTGGTCAACGGCATTGCCTGGAACATCGTCAACATGGCGATCGCGGCCTGGCTGCTGCAGCGCCAGCGCCGACATGTCGTCGGTGCCTGTGTCGCGCTCAGCTGATGTTCAGCAGGATTCGTCCCGAGGTGCCGCTGCGCATCAGGTCCAACGCGTCGTTGACGTCGTCGAGCGCGAACTGGTGGGTCACGATGCCGCGGTAGCTCACCTTGCCGGCGTCGCTCAGGCGGACGAGACGCGGGATGTCGCGCGCCGGCTGGCATTGCCCGCCTTCCGAGCCCTTCAGCACCTTCTCGAAGTGGAGCGGCAGCGTGTAGATCTCGGCCTTCTCGCGGGGAACGCCGACGAGGATGCAGCGGCCCTTCTTCGCGGTGATCTCGTAGGCAAGCTCGATCAAATTCTTGACGCCGGTGGTCTCAACGACCTTGTCGGGTCCGTCGGCACCGGTGATGGACCGAACCTCGGCGGCCACATCCTTGACCGCTTCGGAGTTGATGGTGTGGGTGGCGCCGAACTGCCTCGCCATTTCGAGCTTGTTGTCGAGGCGGTCGATCGCAATGACGGGATAGGCGCCGACCATCGCGGCAAATTGCACGATGTTCAATCCGACGCCGCCGACGCCGAACACGACGACGGCCTCGCCGATGGCGATTTGCGCGTCGTTGTTGACGACGCCGAGCGCGGTCGTCACGGCGCAGCCGAGCAGCGGCGCGCTGGTGCGATCGATCGAGGCCGGAACCGGCGTGACGCGATTCTCCGACACCACGGCATATTCGTTGAAGGTGGTGACCCAGCCGGCATTGAGGCGCTTGCCGCGCCAGGAATAGACCGGCGTGTTGGACTGGATGCCCTTGCCCGGCCGCCAATGCATGACGACGGTGTCGCCCTGCTTGCAGGAGACGACGCCGGGTCCGGTTTCGACGATCGTCGCCAGCGCCTCATGCCCCAACAGGTGCGGCAGGAACTTGTCGACGCCTTTGACGGCGTCGATCTCGTTGATCTGCGCGCCGCAGATGCTCGACGTGTGCACGTGCGCGAGCACCTGGCCGTGTTCGAGCCTATCCGGCAAATTGAACTCGTCGACGATCAGCGGCTTGCCCGACTCGACGAGAATGGCCGCCTTGGCAGTCTTGATGTCCATGAGGAGCGCCCGATCACTCGAAATAGATGAATTCGTAATCGCCGGTGTAACCGAGCTTGCCGTACAGCCAGATCCATTCCGAGGTGTGCAGGATGGATTCCGCCGTCAGCGCCCAGCATTCGAGATTGTGCAATTCGGCGACGGTCCGGTAACCCTCGACCATGACGTATTTGTTCTTGCCGACCCGCTCGATCTCCTTGAGCGCCGCCTCGAGCTCGTACAGTCGCAGATTGTGTAGGGTGCCGAGCGAGATGACGAGGTCGAAGCTGTCGTCGCCATAGGGATAGATGTCCTGGGCGCGATAGTTGAACAGATACGGCCTCACCTGCTCGTGCGAATTGGCAAGACCGTGCTTGGAGATATCGAAGCCGACGACCTTCAAGCCCGGCAGGATCTTCTGCATCTCGTAGAGCAGAAAGCCCTTGCCGCAGCCGACGTCGAGCACGCTGGAGCCGTCCTTCAGGCCATAGGTCTCGATCAGCGCCTTGGCGACTGGCGCCCAGCGCCCCTCGATGAAGCGGTAACCGCCATAGCCGAAGCGGCGGTCGCCATCCCAATAATCGGCCTCGTATTCCCGCGCCTTCAGCGAGCAGCCGATCTTGTCGTCGTTCATGCGGGCCATGTAGTCGCGCTTGGTCGCCGTATGCAGTGGCGTCACGATATTCAGGAGTCGTCCCATTTAACCCTCGGTTTCCAACGCGCGCTGAGATCGTCTTGACCGGCTGGGGAGCCCTGAGTCGCGACTTGCGAATCGCTTTATCATCTGCGGTCGAGATCATCATTGCTTCAGATCAATGATGGGGAAATCCGGCGACCGCGCCGTCAACAACCCGGCCTCGGTCTGTCGCCGGCAGTGACACGGAGACGCATGGAACGACAATGCGACGCGGGATATCGATCCTGGCGCCCGTCGGAGCCGCTCCGATCGGCCTCTCAGTTCCCTTCAGGCCTCGCCAAGCGTGTTCCGGCAGGCTAACTCACGAGAGCGGCTCAGAGGGCGGCATCGTCACCGGAACGCCTCGTCACCCTTCGTCATTGACTCTCGTCGGGCACGACAATGGAGACAGCCATGAAGAACATCAGTGTCGGCCAGATCGTCTTGTTGGTTGCTCTCGGAGCCATGTTGATCCTCACGGGCGTGTGGGGATTTTCAGTCTGGGAATCCAGCAGCGGCGTCGAAATGGGCAAGCACGGCTGGATCGCGCTTGGCCTCGGAGCTTTCTTCTCCCTGCTCATCGGCTGCGGGCTGATGGCGCTGATGTTCTTCAGCAGCCGCAGCGGTCACGATGATGTCGCCGATCCCTTCCGGCGCCGGGACAGCGAGGACAGATAGAGCGCGGCCAGCGTTCTATTGCACCTCGATATTCGCGTCCTTGACCAGCTTGCGCCAGCGCTCCTCCTCCTGCCCAACATAGCGATCGAGCTCTTCCGGTGAGCTGCCGACCATGATGAGGCCTTCGTTCGCCTCCAATTTCTTGAAAGCACCGGACTGCTCCGCCTTTGCGATCGCCTGATTCAGACGGGCGATCACTGGAGCAGGCGTCCTGGCCGGAGCGTACAATCCGTACCAGGACTCGGCGGCGTAGCCGGGAACCCCGGCTTCGGCAACGGTCGGCAACTGCGGAAACGCCGCCGAACGCTCGGCCGATGTGACGGCCAGCGCCCGGAGCTGACCTGCAGCCACCAGCGAGGCCGCGCTCGCCACGGTGGTGAACATCACGTCGATCTGTCCGCCCAAGAGATCGCTGATCGCAGGCGCCGCGCCCTTGTAGGGCACCGCCGTCATCTTGACCTTCGCCATCACATTGAACAACTCGCCCGCGAGATGAGCCGAGGTGCCGGTGCCGAACGTGCCGAAATTCAGCTTGCCGGGATTGGCCTTGGCTTCAGTGATCAAATCGGAGATCGAGTTGATCTTGGATGCGGGATTGACGACGACGATGTTGAAAGATCGCGCGATCAGCGAGACCGCCGCAAAATCCTTGTGCGGATCGAACGGCAGCTTGTTGTACAGGCTCGGGTTGACCGCGTGCGCGAAGGTCGCCATCAGCAGCGAATAGCCGTCGGGCTCGCTGGTCGCCACCGTCTGGGTTCCGATGATGGTCCCGGCGCCCGGCTTGTTCTCGATGATGACGGACTTGCCGAGGTCCGCCTGGATTTCCTGTGCCGTCGTTCGCGCGATGATGTCGGTCCCGCCGCCGGCTGCGAACGGCACCACGATCTTGACGATTTTTTCGGGATATTCGGCGCGCGCCGGCGTCACTCCGAGCGCCGCGACGACCGCACAGGCGAGGATGCCGAGATCGAGCCATCGTCGCAGGGCGAAGCCCTTTCCGCGAGCGCCGTCGTGATCGATGATTTCGCCACTGGCCATCTGGAGCTCCATCCCATTCTGTTCAGACATTGAGAACAACCAATCCGTCTGCTGCCTTCACGCCCTTGCCCGCCGGCAGCACGAAGACCGGGTTGATCTCGGCCTCCGCGAGACGATCGCCGAGCTGCGCAACCATGCGCGAGAAAGCGACGACCGCTTCTGCGAGCGCTTCGACATCGCATTTCGGCCGGCCCCGAAAACCGTCCAGAAGCGGCCAGGTGACGAGATCGCGCGCCATCGCGCGGGCCTCTGCCAGGCTGAGGCCGCCATTCGGCGGCAGCAGGCGCATCGTCGTGTCCTTGAACAGTTCGGCCGCAACGCCGCCCATGCCGAGAAGGATCGCCGTTCCCAGGGGATCGCGATGCATTCCGAGAATGATTTCGACACCGCCTGAAATCATCTCCTGAACCAGGAATTGGCCGGGTCGCTTCCCGGTCCTGGCCTCGACCTCATCCGCCATCGCCGTCAGGCGGCCGCCGATCGTCTCGGCGGTCTGGTTGACGGCGACGCCGCCGACATCGCTCTTATGCGTAATCTCGCGCGAGAGGATCTTGAGCACGACCCGGCCACCGAGGCCGCGCGCCGCCTGTTCGGCTTCGCTCGCCGTTGCGACCACCTTCTCCGCAGCGACAGGAATGCCAAAGCGGGCGAACAGCGTCTTGGCCTGTGCCTCATCCAGCGATCCCGCCGGGACGTCGCTGACATCGATCGCAGTCAGGGGCGAGCCGGATGTCTGGACCTGCTCCGGCAGTCCAGCCCGCAACAGCCCGTCGAGCGCAGCCGTGCAGCTCTCGGCGGACGTGTAAGCGGGCACGCCGCGCCTTGTGAGCACGGAGACCACCTCGGGCGCGTAGGGACTGACATAGGCAATGACCGGCTTGTCGCTGAGCGGCAGGCAGTCGTGGATGGCGTCGGCCATCAGGGCCGGCGATCCCACGGCTGACGAGCCAGCAATGACCACCAGCGCATCGTAGGAGGGACTTGCCAGCAGGACGCGAATGGCGGCGCGCAGCAAATCCGGCTGCAGGCCGGCCAGGGTCACGTCGATCGGGTTGCGATCGAGATTGGCATGCGACCCCGACTGGAGGCTGCGCAATTGCGCGGCTGTCTCAGTGTCGGGAGCGGGGGTTGCAAAGCCCGCGACGCCGAGACTGTCCGATACGATCGTGCCGGCGCCGCCGGTCGAGGTGAGGATCGCAAAACGCCGGCCGGAAAGTTTTCGTCCCGCGCCAAGGGCTGCGGGAATGTCGAGCAGGTCTTCGAACGTCCTGGCGCGGATCACGCCGAGTTGCCTGAACAAGGCGTCATACATGCGGTCCGAGCCGGCCAGCGCGCCGGTGTGCGAGACGGCCGCCTGTGCACCCGCCTCCGATCGACCGATCTTGAAGGCGACGATGGGTTTGCCGGCGCGGCGCGCCCTGAGGACCGCCTCGCGAAAGCGAAGCGGATTGCGGATCGCCTCGATGTAGAGTGCAATGACTTTGGTCGCATCGTCTTCGGCGAGGAAGTCGATGAAGTCGGAGAGCTCGAGGTCGGCTTCGTTGCTGGTCGACACCAGCTTCGAGAGCCCGACCCCGCGCGCCGCGGCGCGCGACAGCACGGCGCCGAGAATGCCCCCACTTTGCGAGATCAGCCCCGTGGCCCCCGCCGCGAAGTGATCCATCGCCAGCGCGCCCGACGCCGACAGCACGATATTGTCCGTGAGATTGACGAGGCCGATCGTGTTCGGCCCGAGGATCCGCATCGAGCCCGCGGCTTCCATGAGCTGCTGCTGGCGCGCGGCACCTTCTGCTCCGGTCTCGGTGAAGCCGCTGGCAAGAACGATCGCCGCGGCAGCCCCCCGCTCGGACAATTCGCGGACCGCGATGTGCGCGCGCTCGGCGCCGAGCAGGACAAGGCCCACGTCAGGTACCTCAGGCAGCGAGGCGATGTCGGCGTAGCACTTAAAGTCGCCGATCTCCCCGACCTTCGGGTTAACCGGATAGATCGCACCCGCAAAGCCATGCTTCTGGAGATAAGACACCGGCCGCCCCGACGTCTTGCTCGGGTCCGCGGAAGCGCCGATGACGGCGATGCTGCGCGGCCGGACCAGGCGTTCAATCGCGTTCATCGCTCATTCCTTCGACGAGGATTGCGCAAGGAACGCCGTCACCGCGTCGCGATGCTCCGCGCTGGTGTAGCAGATGGCCTGCGCCTGGCTGCCGAGATTGAAAATGTCGTGCGCGGAATGCTCGAAGGCTTCATTGAGGATCTTCTTGCTCAGCGCGAGAGCCGTGGGTGATCCCTGAGCCAGTTCGGCTGCCCAGGCCTGCGCGGCCGGCAGCAGCTCGGTCGCGGCCACCTTGCGATCGACGATGCCGAGCGCGAGCGCTTCGTCGGCCTCGACGACGCGGCCGCTGAAGATCAGCTCCTTGGCCTTCGCAAGCCCAACCCGGCGCGGCAGCAAATACAGCCCGCCGCCATCAGGTATCAAGCCTCGCTTGATGTAGGACCAGGTGAATTTCGAGCGTTCCGTTGCCATGACGAAGTCGCAGGCCAGCGCGGTATCCGCACCAAGGCCCGCCGCAGCGCCGTTGACGGCGGCAATCGTCGGCTTCGGCAGCCCCAGCAGCAACGACTGCACGTGGTGCACGCCCTGCTGGCGGCCCCATCCGTTGAATGCGACCTCGCCCTGCGGCGCCGCGAGCCGGCGTTTCATGCCGCTGATGTCACCGCCGGCACAGAAGGCGGTGCCGCGCCCGGTCAGAACCAGGGCCTTGATCGGCTTGTCGCGAGCCACGGTGTCGAGCGCGCCGGCGAACTCGGCGCGCATCTCGTCGCTCATGGCGTTGCGCCGTTCCGGTCGGTTGAAGGCGATCGTCGCGACACCGGCCTCGACGGAAAATTCGATGAGCTGATAGGACATGGCAGGCTCCGTGCGGGCTCCCGAATGCCGATTTCAGGCCGTGTCGCTTCCTCGTCGAGCCGTGCGCGGCCAAGCATTCTTCTTTGCCGTGGCTATAGCGCCTTGCACCCTCCGCAACATCCCCTTAATTCCACTAAGTGGAAATGTCGTGGGGAGGCTGGACGTGGCGCAGGCGCGCAGATATGCGGGCGGAGTTGACGGCAACCGCTCGCTCGAACGGGGCATCGAGATCCTCAGAGCCTTCCGGCCCGGCGTCGACACGCTCGGCAACGGCGAGATCGCGGAGCGATGCGGCTTGCCGCGATCGACGGTCAGCCGTCTGACACGAACGCTGGTCAATTCCGGGATGCTCGACGAAGTCCGTCACCAGCGGGCCTACCGCCTTGCCGCGTCCGTCATCAGCATCGGTCACGCGATGCGGACGGGATCACCCGTGCTCAACGCCATCGGACCGACGATGCGGGCCGAATCGGCCAAGCGCCGGCTCAACGTCGGGTTAGCTACCGCGGATCGAACCATGATGGTTTATCTGGAATCGATCCGCTACAGCCCGCGCGCGGCGCTGCGCAACGTGGTCGCCGGCCAGCAGGTGCCGATGGAATTGACGTCGCTGGGCCGCGCCTACCTCGCCGGCATTGCAGAGACCGAGCGCGAGCGATTGCTGAAGCAGTTTAGGCGGCGCAGCGCAGCAGCCACCAAGGCGCTGCTTGCGGACGTCAGGAGATCGATCAGCTCCGTCGAGCGCGAGGGCTATTGTGCCGTGTCCTGGCAGCCCGCCGTTCTCGCCGTCGCAACGCCGATCGTGCTGGATGGGCTTCCGGTCTACGCACTCAACATGAGCCTGCAGAATGTCGACCGCTCCGATGCGCTGGCGAGCGAGATGGGCGCGTACCTCAACGCCTTTGCGGCCAAGTGCAAGGAGGTGCTGGCGGGCCGTGAACCCGAATGACGCGATGACCGACGAAGTCGGGCGCTACCGCATCTTCGTGGCACCTGCTGCTGTCGAGCGAAACATGAGAAAGCAAACGTCTTTGGTGGTTCTCGTTGCGGCCCTGCCGCTGCTGTCGGGATGCGGACAGCGGGTGCCGGAGGACAAGGCCGCCTTTGTCGGCGAATGGCACGCGCGGGCGATGGACGTCGAGCTGACCAAGGACGGGATCGTGCACTACAAGCGCGTCACGGACGGCACCGCGATCGGCGAGGTCACGACAACGATCAATGCGCCGCTGCGGCGGTTCGAAGGCGATAATTTCGTCGTCGGAATTCCGTTCCTGTCCACGACATTCGAGGTGTCCACGCCGCCTCACCAGGAGGCGGGGACATGGAAGATGGTCGTCGACGGCTTGGAGCTGACCCGCGCTCCCTAGCTTTGTGCTGGCATGCCGACGACCGGGCGCGATGCTTTGTGGTGGCGCCAAACGAGAGGCCTTCGATGGATGTCAGACGAAGGATGCCTCATCCCGCGCTTCGCGGCGTCGCGAAAATTGCCAGAGGCCTTGCCGAGGCGTTCTCTGACGACATGCGCATCCGTCAGGCGGATGAGCAGATCCCTGCGGCTGCCACCCAGATCGAGGTCCACGACTTTCACGGAGACGGCGTGGTGTTCGACGAAGCCGGCGTCAAGGTCACCGCGTTTGCGGTCGACCATGGTGACCTGATCAAGCCATCGGTGGGTTATCGGATCGACTATGGTGCACGATCTGTGACGATTTCAGGCGACACCAAGTTCAACGAAAACCTGATCAGGCATGCGGCGGGAACGGATCTCTTGATCCACGAAGTTTTTGCGATGTCGGAGCAATTGGCAAAATTGCCGCAGCTCAAGCCGGTCGCGGCGCATCACACTTCGCCCGAGGAGGCCGGCACGGTTTTTTCGCGCGTCAAGCCAAAGCTCGCCGCTTATTCGCACATCGTTCTGCTCGGAACGGAATTGCGCGAGCTCTTGTCCAGGACACAAGGCACTTATCAAGGGCCGCTGGAGGCCGGAGAGGACCTCATGCGCTTCACGATCGGTGACCGCGTGGTCGCAACAAGATGGCAAGCTGAGCTTCGCAAGTACCCGGATTAGCTCGCGCTGCGCGACCGGCTTCGTCGGCTCGTGGCCTTGACCGCGCCGAGTGCCCACATTCTGGCCATGCCGAGCGAGCGCGCGCCGTCGCCCGTCACTGCCCCTGATATTCGGCCCAGCAATCCGCCGTCTCATAGACGCGGACCGCCCACAGCTGTGGAAGGCTCGGCTTCAACCGGTCCCAGATCCAGATCGCGATATTCTCGGCGGTCGGGTTCTCGAGCCCTTTGACCTCGTTCAGGCAGTGATGATCCAGCGCGTCCAAGATGTCGGCGAAGCACTTTTCAATATCGAAGAAATCAGCGACGAAACCGGCGTGCGGATCGACCGGCCCGTCCAACTGGACCTCGACCCGGTAGGAATGACCATGCAGCCGGCGGCATCGATGGGTCTCGGGCACGTTCGGCAGCCGATGCGCCGCCTCGAACTTGAACGCCTGCGATATCCTCATCCCGCTCCTCACACGGCGTCGCCATCCGGTCTCGGGCCCGTCTGGCGACCAGATGCTGCTTTGTCCTGACCTGCGTCGAAGAATGGCGCGCCCGGAACGATTCGAACGTCCGACCCTCAGATTCGTAGTCTGATGCTCTATCCAGCTGAGCTACGGGCGCGTGCTTCGCAAACAGCGCGGGCATAGCCCGCGACGCAGCCCCCGGCAAAGCCGGAGGGGGTGCGAAAGAGCGCTCTGACTAACCGCTCTTGTCCCGGTTGGCAAGGTCCGGGATGGGGAGATTTTGCAGGGAAATGACGGCTTGAATGTCATTCCGGGGCGATGCGCAGCATCGAACCCGGAATCTCGCGCCAAACCTCCGGATTCCGGGTTCGGCGCTTTGCGCCGCCCCGGAATGACGGAAAAATCGGCCTCTGGCCGACTAGGCCCTCGCCCGCTCGTTGCGGATGGAGAGGAGCTCCACGGGGCGGTCGGGAATGACGATGCGGAAGGTGGCGCCGATGGTGCCTTCGACGAGGTGGATATCGCCGCCATGGGCGCGGACCAGCTCGGCGGCGATGGCGAGGCCAAGACCGCTGCCGCCGGGACGCCCGGAGGTCTGGAACGCCTCGAACAGATGGTCCCTCGTCTTCTGAGGCACGCCGGGACCAGTGTCGGAGACCTCGATGATCGCGACGGCGCCTTCGCGTTTTCCGGTGATCCGGATCTGCTGCGGGCCGCCGTCGCCGGAGGAATGACTCTCCAGCGCCTGGGCGGCGTTGCGGACGAGGTTGAGCAGCACCCGGAACAGCTGATCAGGATCGGCATCGATCGCCAGCCCGCGCTCGATCGCGGCGACCCAGGCGATCGAGGCATCGGAGGCGAGGCCTGCGGTCTCGCGCACCTCCAGCACGACAGGCTCGATCAGGATCATGCGGCGGTCGGGCGCAGCCTCCTGGGCGCGGCCGTAGGACAGCGTCGACTGGCAGAAGGCGATGGCGCGCTCGAGCGAGCGCACCAGCTTGGGCGCGAAGCGTTGCACCCGCGGATCCGGCACGCTGGCGAGCTGATCCGACAGCAGCTGGGCCGAAGCCAGCAGATTGCGCAGATCGTGGTTGATCTTGGACACCGCGAGACCAAGCGCGGCGAGCCGGCTCTTCTGATGCAGCATCGACATCAGATCGCGCTGCATGTCCGACAATTCACGCTCGGCGACCCCGATCTCGTCGCTGCGCTGGCTCGGCACGATGATTCCCGCCGAGCTTTCGGGGTTCTCGTGGAACCCGACCAGGCTCGCGGTCAGCCGCCGCATCGGGCGCACAAAGAGATAATGAAGCGCGAGATAGACGAGGCCGGCGGTCAGCGCCGCGATGATCAGCGCAACCACCACGACGTTGCGGGAGAAACGATACATCTGCTGCCGCAGCGGCAGCTCGTCGGTCACGATCTCGATGAACTGGGCCGTGCCGACGCCGGGTCCGACGATCCGGATGGCCTGGTTGCCGGTCTCCAGCATCATCCGGAACGAGCCGGTGATCGCCTCCCACGCCGTCATATCGCGCAGGTCGATGTCATGCTCGATGGCGGCCGGAATGTTGTCGCTGGCGAGCAGCCGGCGCTGCTGGCCCATCTTGATGGCGACGGCGCGGGCATTGATGCTCTTCAGGATCTGGCGCGACAGCGAATCGGGAACCATGCCGAGCGGCGCCGCATCCAGCACCAGCGCCGCCGTGTTGGCCGCCGCGACGCGGTCGTTCAGCCGGTTGACCCAGAAGTTGGCGATGGCGGGGACATAGAGCAGGCTGGCCGCGATCATCACCAGGGGAACGGTCAGCAGCAGCAGCTTGCCCGACAGCCCGAGCCCGCGCGTTCCGCGGGAGCGCATCGCCGGCTGGTCCGGCTGATCCTGATCCTGGACCGGCTGGAGGTCTGTCGCTGCCACGGAATTCGCCCTCGCTGCCTTTGGCGTGTGAAGGATTGGCGGTAGGAAGATGCGGCCCGACCCCGTTCCGGTCAAATTACGGATCGCTAATCTGCCGAGGTGGGATGTAGGCGCTGATATCGCTACTCGCCACCTCAAGGGTTAAAAACCTCGCACAAACAGCGATATTCACGAAAATCGCGCGCTTGTGCGGCGTTGACGAAAACAAGGCGCTCGCTTATAAGCCGCGCAAATTGTCCGCGATGACCCGGTGCGACGCCGGGAGCGGCTCTCTAGGGGCCGGAAAGGGCCCGTTTTGGGCCGCATCTTCCGGACTTTATCATCAATTCTACAGGCAAATTGCCCGGTCAGCGGAGAAAAACCCGTGAAGCGGACTTATCAACCCAGCAAACTGGTGCGCAAGCGCCGTCACGGCTTCCGTGCCCGTCTCGCCACTGCCGGCGGCCGCAAGGTTCTCGCCGCCCGCCGCGCCCGCGGTCGTAAGCGTCTGAGCGCCTGAGCCAGACCCCCTTTTTGGGATTTCATCATGGATCGGCTGAGGCAGCGGGCGGATTTCCTCGCCGTTGCCAATGGCGCGCGGGTGAACAGTCCCGCGTTCGTCCTGCAAAGCCATCCCCGCGATGACAGCGGCCCGATCCGGATCGGCTTCACCGTTACCAAAAAGAACGGCAACGCCCCCGAGCGCAATCGCATCCGGCGCCGGCTTCGCGAATTGGTGAAGCGGCTCGATCCGGTGTCGATGCAGCCCCATCATGATTATGTGCTAGTCGGCCGAAGGGACGCGCTCTCGCGCCCCTTCGCCACCATGCTCGACGATCTGCGCATAGCGTTCACGAAGCCCGCGCGGCATATGGCCAAAGGACCCGCGAAGGGACGCGGCCCGAGGACCGACCGTACGAGGTCCAGTCCAGCTCCTGCTGCCAGCCGCAAACCGGATTGATGACGAGACAATAGTGATGACCGACAATCGCAATACCATCCTCGCCGTCATTCTGTCGGGCCTCGTCCTGATCGCCTGGCAGTATTTCTACAACGTGCCGGCGATGGAGAAGCAGCGCGCCCAGCAGCAGACCCAGGCCGAGCTCCAGAAGGGCACGCCGCAGCCGACCGCGTCGGCAACGCCGGGCAGCACGCCGCAGCAGCCAGGCAACGCGGCTCAGCCGGCAACGCCGGGCGCGAGCCAGCAGGCCCAGCCGGTCGTTGCGCGCGACGCCGCGATTGCAGCCAGCCCGCGCGTCAAGATCGAGACGCCGCGGATTGCCGGCAGCATCGCGCTGAAGGGCGGCCGCATCGACGACATCGCGCTGGTTCAACACCGCGAGACGGTCGACCCGAAATCGCCGCCGATCATCCTCTACTCGCCCTCGGGCACTGCCGAGCCTTACTATGCCGAGTTCGGCTGGGTGCCGGCGACGGGCGTGACGGCGAAGCTGCCGGATGCGCAAACCGTCTGGCAGCAGGACGGCAGCGGCAGCCTGACGCCGACGACGCCGGTGCTGCTGAAATGGGACAATGGCGAGGGCCTCGCCTTCCGTCGCACCATCTCGGTCGACGACCATTATCTCTTCACCATCAAGGACGAGGTGAGCAATGTCGGCAATGCGCCCGTTACGCTCTATCCGTTCGCGCTGATCTCGCGCCACGGCGCACCGCAAGTCTCTGGCTACTACATCCTGCATGAAGGCCTGATCGGCTATCTCGATGGCTTGCAGGAATATGCCTACAAGAAGATCGACGAGACCAAGTCGGTGAACTTCAAGACCACCAATGGCTGGCTCGGCATGACCGACAAGTACTGGGCCTCGGCGCTGCTGCCGGACACCAATGCGCAGCTTCAGGCGCGCTTCTCGTCGAACCCGGTCGGCAACGTCCACACCTACCAGACCGATTATCTGCTCGACCCCGTCACCGTCGCCATCGGCGGCTCCGCGACCGCGAATGCGCGCCTGTTTGCCGGCGCCAAGGAAGCCGGCGTGGTCGGCATCAATTTCCCGCTCGCAGGCCACGGCGGCTACAACAAGGAGCTCGGCCTCAACCATTTCGATCTCTTGATCGACTGGGGCTGGTTCTACTTCATCACCAAGCCGATGTTCCTCGGCCTCGACTTCTTCTACCGCCTCTTCGGCAATTTCGGCATCTCGATCCTGCTCGTGACCGTGATCGTGAAGCTCCTGTTCTTCCCGCTGGCGAACAAATCCTACGCCTCGATGGCGAAGATGAAGTCGGTCCAGCCACAGCTGCAGGCGCTGAAGGAGCGCTTCCCCGACGACAAGGTGAAGCAGCAGCAGGAGATGATGGAGATCTACCGCAAGGAGAAGATCAATCCGGTCGCCGGCTGTCTTCCCGTGGTGATCCAGATCCCGGTGTTCTTCTCGCTCTACAAGGTGCTGTTCGTCACCATCGAGATGCGGCAAGCGCATTTCTACGGCTGGATCAAGGACCTCTCGGCGCCGGATCCGACCAATCTGTTCACGCTGTTCGGCCTGATCCCATTCGATCCGACCACGATTCCCGTCTTCGGCCACTACCTCGCGCTCGGCATCTGGCCGATCATCATGGGCATCACGATGTGGTTCCAGATGAAGCTGAACCCGACGCCGCCGGATCCGACCCAGCAGATCATCTTCAACTGGATGCCGCTGATCTTCACCTTCATGCTGGCGGGCTTCCCGGCGGGCCTCGTGATCTACTGGGCCTGGAACAACACCCTCTCGGTGGTCCAGCAGAGCTACATCATGCGCCGCAACGGCGTGAAGGTGGAGCTATTCGACAATCTCAAGGCGACGTTCGCGAGGAAGGCGACGTAATCGTCATTGCGAGGAGCGAAGCGACGAAGCAATCCAGAAATTCTCCGCGGATACATTTCTGGATTGCTTCGCTTCGCTCGCAATGACGCGGGGAAACAGCGAGCCTTCGCATGACCGACGACAAAGATGCGAAGCTGATCGAGGCCGGACGAAAGCTGTTCGCCCGCGACTGGCAGTTCATCTGGGCCTCGCCTTCGATCCAGACGCTGCCGCCGATGGCGGGGCTGGAGGTCGCCTTTGCCGGACGCTCCAATGTCGGCAAGTCGAGCCTGATCAACGCGCTCACGGGGCGCAACGCGCTGGCGCGCACCTCGCACACGCCGGGCCGCACCCAGGAGCTGATCTTCTTCGAGGTCCCAGGGAAGACCGACCTGCGTCTCGTCGACATGCCCGGTTACGGCTATGCCAAGGCGCCGAAGAGCCAGGTCGCGTCCTGGACCGAGCTGATCCACAAATTCCTGCTCGGACGCGCCTCGCTCGCCCGCGTCTACGTGCTGATCGACGCGCGTCATGGACTCAAGGACGTCGATCTCGAAGTCCTGGGGACGCTCGATCGCTCCGCCGTCAGCTACCAGATCGTGCTGACCAAGGCCGATCAGGTGAAGGCGTCCGAGTTGCAAGCGCGCATCGCCGAGACCGAGGCTGCCCTCGCCAAACATCCGGCCGCATTCCCGAACGTGCTTGCGACATCGTCGCGCAGCTCGACCGGCATGGAGAGCCTGCGCGCCGCGATGGCGAAGCTGCTGGAAGAGCGGAGCAAGTAATGGTGGCCCATCGCCTCTTGGTAGGGCTTGCCGGATTGATGGGCGCCGCCGGCGTCGCGCTGGCCGCGGCCTCCGCCCACGGCGCGGATGCGAGCCGGCTTGCCACGGCGAGCGCCATGCTGCTGTTTCATGCAACGGCCATACTTGCGACCACTGCCCTGCTCGCACGCGGCCTTCTGCATGGCGGAATTGGCCTCAACGCCGCGTTCGGCTTCGTGATCGGCGCCGCGCTGTTCGCGGGCGACCTCACCGTGCGGCAATATGCCGGGCATTCGCTGTTTCCCTACGCGGCGCCGACGGGTGGAACGGTGATGATTTTGGGATGGCTGGCGGTGACGTTGGCCGCGGTGGTGGCGCGGAAATAGGTCTCGTGCCCCGGACGCAGCGCTTCAGCGGTGCGCTGCCGAGCCGGGGCCCATGCGCCTTTCTGGGTCCCGGTTCAGCGGCGCGTCACCATAGCGCGTCGAAGACGCGCGTGAACGCGCTTTTGGTGCCGCACCGCGTCCGGGACACAGAATCGAATATCAGCCACACTTTGCGCCCCGCCCGCCAATCGGATAGAACGCGCACCGACCGTCCCGCCAGCGAGACCGCGACATGACCGACATCTCTCCGCTCGACCAGGCCCGCATCCTGTCCGAAGCGCTGCCGCACATGCAGCAATATGACGAGGAAACCATCGTCATCAAGTATGGCGGCCATGCCATGGGCGACGAGGAGACCGCCAAGAACTTTGCCCGCGATATCGTGCTGCTCGAGCAGACCGCCATCAATCCCGTCGTGGTGCATGGCGGCGGACCTCAGATCGCGACCATGCTCAAGCGTCTCGGCATTCAATCGGAGTTCGCCGCCGGCCTGCGCATCACCGATGCCGCGACCATCGAGATCGTCGAGATGGTGCTCGCTGGTTCCGTCAACAAGCAGATCGTCGGCTACATCAACGAGGCCGGCGGCAAGGCCGTCGGGCTGTCGGGCAAGGACGGCAACATGGTGAAGGCGTCGAAGACGACGCGCACCATCATCGATCCGGGCTCGAACATCGAGAAGGCGATCGACCTCGGCTTCGTCGGCGACCCCGAGAAGGTCGATCTCACGCTGCTCAATCAGCTGATCGGCTACGAGCTGATCCCGGTGCTCGCGCCGCTCGCAACCTCCAAGGAAGGCCAGACGCTGAACGTCAACGCCGACACCTTTGCCGGTGCGGTCGCCGGCGCGCTGAAGGCCAAGCGCCTGTTGCTGCTCACCGACGTGCCGGGCGTGCTCGACAAGTCGAAGAAGCTGATCCCGCAATTGTCCGTCAAGGACGCGCGCAAGCTGATCGCCGACGGTACCATTTCCGGCGGCATGATCCCGAAGGTCGAGACCTGCATCTACGCGCTGGAGCAGGGCGTCGAAGGCGTCGTCATCATCGACGGCAAGATGCAGCACGCCGTGCTGCTCGAGCTCTTCACCAATCAGGGCACGGGAACGCTGATCCACAAGTGAAGCGCGAACGCGAGCAGCGGAAAAAGGTCGTCATGCCCGGACTTGTTCCGGGCATCCGCGATCTTTCCACTGGGGGCAAAGACGTGGATGGCCGGGACAAGCCCGGCCATGACGGGCGGAGAAAGCCGAGGCATCGTCGCTCCCTCCTCACCCGCTTTCTGATGACGCTGCCGGCGGCCGTCGTGTCGTTCGTGTTCTCCGCCGCCCCCGCCTTCGCCGACCTCAAGATCTGCAACCGCATGTCCTATGTGGTCGAGGCCGCGATCGGCATCGACGACAAGGCGGCGACCGCGACGCGCGGCTGGTTCAGGATCGATCCAGCGACCTGCCGCGTGGTGGTGCAGGGCACGCTGATCGCCGACCGCATTTTGCTCAACGCCCGCGCGCTCGGCGTCTACGGCGCGTCCCCGATCCCGCAGAGCGGCAGCGACATGCTCTGTGTCGCGCAGGACAATTTTGTCATTGCGGCGGCCCGGCAATGCCGCAGCGGCCAGGCCCAGGCCGCGTTCACGCAAGTGACGCCGACGCAAGGCGCGGACGGCAACCTCGTTGCCTATCTCGCCGAAGATTCCGAATATGACGACGAGCAGGCACGGCTTGCCGGCATCCAGCGGCTCTTGGTGATCGCAGGCTATGACGCAGCGCCGATCGACGGCGTCGACGGGCCGAAGACGCAAGCCGCGCTGGCCGCGTTCCTGAAAAGCCGCGGCTTGTCGCCGGACATCGTGGGCTCGCAAAACTTCTTCAAGAGCATGGTCGATGCGGTCCAAACGCCGTCTGCGACCGGCCTCACCTGGTGCAACGACACGCCGCACAAGGTGATGGCGGCGATCGCGACCGACGACGGCAAATCCGTGACCAGCCGCGGCTGGTATCGCATCGATCCCAAGACCTGCCTGCACCCCGATGTGACCGGCCAGCCGAAGCAGATCTTCAGCTTCGCGGAAGCGGTCGACGCCGACAACCGGACGGTCAAACTGAAGGATCGGCCACTGAATTGGGGCGGCGACAGGCAGCTGTGCACGCGCGAGACCAAGTTCGAGACCAATGAGCAGACCGATTGCGGCGCGCGCGGATTTTCGGCAACGGGCTTTGGCGCGGTCGACATGTCGAGCGGCGGCAAGACGCTGCGGTTTGCCGTGCCGTGATGGTGTTTGGGTGATTGAAGCGCTGGCGCAAAGAACTCCGCTGTCGTCCCTGCGAACGCAGGGACCCATAACCCCAGGGAGCAGTCGTGGCGCGAGGTGGCAACTCCGAGTCTTCGCCAAACCACTTCCTGTGGTTATGGGTCCCGGATCGGCGCTCCGCCCTGGACAACGCTACGCGTTGCCAAGAGCTGCGCTTGTCCGGGACGACAGCGGAGAGTGGGCAACGCTTGCGTGTAACCAGTAGAGACCTGCAATGACCCCACCCCGCAGCTTCAGCCACGTCGACACCTGGGTGTTCGACCTCGACAACACGCTTTATCCGCATCACGTCAATCTGTGGCAGCAGGTCGATGCGCGGATCGGGGAGTTCGTCTGCAACTGGCTGAATGTCGGCCCGGAGGAAGCGCGTAATATCCAGAAGGATTACTACCGGCGCTTCGGCACCACCATGCGCGGCATGATGACCCTGCATGGCGTTTCCGCCGACGACTATCTCGCCTACGTCCACAAGATCGATCACTCGCCGCTGGAGCCGAACCCGGCGCTCGGCGAAGCCATCGCTAAATTGTCGGGCCGCAAGCTGATCCTGACCAACGGCTCGGTCGACCACGTCGATGCGGTGCTGGCGCGTCTTGGCCTCGGCTCGCATTTCGACGGCGTGTTCGACATCATCGCCGCCGAGTTCGAACCGAAGCCGGCGGAGCAGACCTACCGGAAATTCCTCTCCGACCATTCGGTCGACCCGACCCGCGCCACGATGTTCGAGGACCTCGCCCGCAACCTCACCGTCCCGCATGAGCTCGGCATGACCACGGTGCTGGTGGTGCCGGATGGAACGAAGGAGGTGGTGCGGGAAGACTGGGAACTGGAGGGCCGGGACGCCGCCCATGTCGACTACGTCACCGATGATCTGACGGGGTTTTTGGCTGGGTTGTCCCACCCAACGTAGCCGTCATACCCCGCGAAGGCGGCTATCCAGTAATCACCAGCATCTCGATTCATCACGACGGCTGCGGCGTACTGGATCACCCGCTTTCGCGGGTGACGATACCGAACCAAGCTTGACTCTCCCGGCTCAAATCCCGAAAAAGCGCTCCAATTCACGCGAAACCACGCCCGCCCAGAGGAAGTCCCGATGTCCCTTGCAGCCCTCGAATCCACCATCAACAGCGCCTTCGAGGCGCGCGAGACCCTCTCGACGTCGACCAAGGGCGAGATGCGCGAGGCCGTGAACCAGGCGCTGGAGACCTTGGACAAGGGTGAGGCGCGCGTTGCCGAGCGCGGCGCTGACGGCAAGTGGAAGGTCAATCAATGGCTGAAGAAGGCCGTGCTGCTCTCGTTCCGCCTCAACGACATGGGCGTCATTCCCGGTGGCCCCGGCCAAGCGACCTGGTGGGACAAGGTGCCCTCGAAGTTCGAAGGCTGGGGCGAGAACCGTTTTCGCGACGCCGGCTTTCGCGCGGTGCCGGGCGCGGTCGTTCGCCGCTCGGCCTTCATCGCCAAGAACGTCGTGCTGATGCCGTCCTTCGTCAATCTCGGCGCCTACGTCGATGAGAGCACCATGGTCGACACCTGGGCCACCGTCGGCTCCTGCGCGCAGATCGGCAAGCGCGTGCACATCTCCGGCGGCGCCGGCATCGGCGGCGTGCTCGAGCCGCTGCAGGCCGAGCCCGTGATCATCGAGGACGATTGCTTCATCGGCGCGCGCAGCGAAGTCGCCGAGGGCGTGATCGTGCGCAAGGGCGCGGTGCTGGCGATGGGCGTGTTCCTGGGAGCCTCGACCAAGGTCGTCGACCGCGAGACCGGCGAAGTCTTCATGGGCGAAGTCCCCGAATATTCGGTGGTGGTGCCCGGCGCCCTGCCCGGCAAGCCGATGAAGAACGGCCAGATCGGACCCAGCACCGCCTGCGCCGTCATCGTCAAGCGCGTCGACGAGCGCACGCGCTCGAAGACCAGCATCAACGAGCTGCTGCGGGATTGAGACTCTCTCCCCCTCTCTCCGTTCTTACGGGGTGAGGGGCCTCTCTCCACATGCGAGATCGTCGAGAGACCTGTACCCCCTCACCCGGATTGCTTCGCAATCCGACCTCTCCCCGCAAGCGGGGCGAGGTGAAGAGAACCCGTTCGAACCCCCTCTCCCCCCATCGCGACCAATCTTCGGGCGGCCCGCGCCGCCCGGAGCTTCTCGCATGGACTGGACCTGGTACCTCTTCCGCTTCGACGGCCGCATCAACCGCGCTTTGCTGTGGCAGGCGCTGCTGATTGTCGCACTCCTGGCGGGCTTGCTCGAGATCGCAGGTCAAGTCATCGGGATCGTCGGAGGAACCAGATCCACCCTGAAGCTCGGCATCGAGCTGGATTTCGACTTCGGTCTCGACGACCTCTTCAAGCTGGTCGATCCGCGCGCCTCCCACTCACGGGCATCCACCGACCTCGCGACCGCAATCCTCAAGACGTCCGGCATGGCCCTGTTCTTCTGGATTTATCTCGCGACGGCGGTCAAGCGACTGCACGATCGCAACAGAAGCGGCTGGTGGATCAGCCCGTTCTTCTTCATACCCGGCCTATTCAACCAGTTCTCCGATCTCCTGCCCAAATCAAGCTGGATGCTTTCGCTCAACCTAGCCGCCGCGCTCCTATGGCTGTGGGGCCTCTTCGAAATGTTCTGCCGGTCGGGCACCTCGGGCCACAACCGGTTCGGCCCCGATCCGCTCCTTGAGATCGACGACAGCGCGGCATCGCCCGCGCCCCCTGCGAAAAGTTGGGACCAGAGCCGCGAGATCGAAATTGTCCCGCCCAGTGCTAGCCCACCCGGCGGCATGCATGTTAAGCGGGGCGCATGACTGATGCTCTTTCCATTGCCCGCGATCTCATCCGCTGCCCCTCGGTAACCCCGGCCGACGCCGGTGCACTCGGGGTGCTCGAAAAAACCCTCGGTGCCGCAGGCTTCATTTGCCACCGCGTGACGTTTTCCGAAGCCGGTACCGCCGATGTCGACAACCTCTATGCGCGGATCGGCACCGAAGGTCCGCACATCACCTTTGCCGGCCATACCGACGTGGTGCCGCCGGGCGACGAGAGCGCCTGGAGCGTCGGCGCGTTCTCGGGCGAAGTGAAGGACGGCGTCCTGCACGGCCGCGGCGCGGTCGACATGAAGGGCGGCATCGCCTGCTCGGTCGCGGCGGTGCTGGAGCATCTCGCCGCCAACGGCGGCAAGCCGCGCAGCGACGGCAAGGGCTCGATCTCGTTCCTGATTACCGGCGATGAAGAAGATGTCTCGATCAACGGCACCATCAAGCTGTTGCAATGGGCCGCCGAGCGCGGCGAGAAGTTCGATCATTGCGTGCTCGGCGAGCCCTCCAATGTCGAGACGCTCGGCGACACCATCAAGGTCGGCCGCCGCGGCTCGCAATCCGGCACGCTTTTCGTCGACGGCGTGCAGGGCCATGTCGCCTATCCGCACCGCGCCTCCAATCCGGTGCCTGACATCTCGCGGTTGATCGTGGCGATCTCCGACGAGCCGCTCGACCATGGCAGCGCGCAATTCCAGGCCTCCAATCTCGAATTCACCTCGGTCGACGTCGGCAACAAGGCGAGCAACGTCATCCCCGGCGAGGCCCGCGCCAAATTCAACATCCGCTACAACGACAACCACACCCAGGCGTCCTTGCGCGAATTGGTCGAGACGCGCCTCGCCAAAGCCTGCGGCAACCGCATCAAGGCCCGCATCGTCTGGGAGCCCTCGAACTCCAACGTATTCGTCACCAAGCCCGGCCCGTTCACCGATCTCGCGGTCTCCGCGATCGAGGAGGTGACGGGGCGCAAGCCGGAGCTGTCGACATCAGGTGGCACGTCGGATGCGCGCTTCATCTCCAGCTATTGCCCGGTGATCGAGTTCGGCCTGGTCGGGCAGACCATGCACCAAGTCGACGAGCGCGTGCCGGTGACCGATCTGGAGAAGCTGACGAAGGTCTATCGCGGGATTTTGACGCGGTATTTTGGGTAGGTCCCCATCGGCACCCAGATCTCCGCCGTCATGCCCGGGACAAGCCCGGCCATGACGCCAGAGATGGCATCAGGCGCTAATAATCCACCTTCATCAGATACAGCCCCTCCGGCGGCGCCACGATGCCGCACGCGGCGCGGTTGCGTGCGGCGAGCGCTGCGGAGAGATCGTCGGCGGTCCAGCGGCCTTCGCCGACCCAGACCAGCGAGCCCACCATCGAGCGGACCTGGCTGTGCAGGAACGAGCGCGCCGAGGTGACAATCGTGATCTCGCGGCCATCGCGCATCACGTCGAGCTGATCGAGCGTCTTCTCCGGCGACTTGGCCTGACACTCGGTGTCGCGGAAGGTGGTGAAATCGTGCTTGCCGAGCAGGCGCTGCGCGGCCGCATGCATCGCCTCGGCATCGAGCTTACGCGGCACGCGCCAGGCGTGGCCGGCGTCGAGGGCGAGATTGGCGCGGGTGTTGATGAGGCGATAGCGGTAGTGCCGCTTCACGGCCGAGAAGCGCGCCTCGAAACTATCGGGCACGATGTCGGCTTCGAGCACCGCGATCGGGTGCGGGCGCAAATGCGCGTTGAGCCCGTCGCGAAACCGGCCCGGCGGAAACTGCTTGTCGACGTCGACATGCGCGACCTGGCCGCGCGCATGCACGCCGGCATCGGTGCGCCCCGCGCCATGGACCCGAGCGTCGACACCGATCATTGCTTTCACGGCCGCTTCCAGCGCGCCCTGCACCGAGGGCAGCGTCTCCTGCACCTGCCAGCCGAAAAACGGTGCGCCGTCATATTCGATGGTGAGCTTGTAGCGGGGCATCAACCGAACCGCATAGGCGGCTTGACGGGCACACCGCGTAAAAAGTCCGCGGCCTGCATTCGGGCCTTGCCTTCGCGCTGCAGTTCGAGAATGCGGATCGCGCCGTCACCGCAAGCAATGGTGAGATGCTCGTCGAGCACTTCGCCGGGAGCGCCCGAACCTTTCGCCAATTCGCAGCGCAGGATTTTCACGCGTGCATTCTCGCTGACGCCGGCGAGCTCGGCCCAGGCACCAGGAAACGGCGACAGGCCGTGGACGTGACGCAGCACGGCATGCGCGGGCTTGGTCCAGTCGATCCGTGCCTCGGCCTTGTCGATCTTGGCGGCATAGGTGACACCGTCCTCGCTCTGCTTCTTGAGTTGAAGACCGCCGCGAGCGAGCGCGGCCATCGCGCGCACCATCAAATCGGCACCGAGTCGGGACAGGCGATCATGCAGATCGACCGCAGTCATGGTGTCGGTGATCGCGAGGCGCTCGGCCATGGCGACGTCGCCGGTATCGAGACCGACATCCATCTTCATCACCATCACGCCGCTCTCGGCATCGCCTGCCATGATCGCGCGGTTGATCGGCGCAGCGCCGCGCCAGCGCGGCAGCAGCGAAGCGTGCAAATTGTAGCAACCGAGCTTTGGCGCATCGAGGATCGCCTGCGGCAGGATCATGCCGTAGGCGACGACGACGGCTGCATCGGCGTCGAACGCACGAAACTCGTCAAGCGCTTCGGGAGTCTTCAGCGTCTTCGGCGTCAACACGGGCACGCCGAGTCGTCGCGCGGCCTCCTCGACCGGGGTCGGTTGCAATTGCAGACCGCGCCGCCCGCCCGGCTTCGGCGCGCGGGTATAGACGGCTGCGATCTCGTGGCCATGCGCGACCAGCTCAAGCAGCGTCGGCACGGAGAAATCAGGCGTGCCCATGAAGATCAGGCGAAGGGACATGTGGCAGCGTTCGGTTAAGAGTTCCGGTTCTCCGTCATGCCCGGGCTTGTCCCGGGCATCCACGTTCTTGGCGGTACAGGAAGCAAGGCGTGGATGGCCGGGTCAAGCCCGGCCATGACGGCTGGGAAAAATGACGCCCTACTCCGCGCGCTTGGCGGCTTTCTCGAATTTCTTCATCACGCGGTCGCGCTTGAGCTTCGACAGATAGTCGACGAACAAGACGCCGTTGAGATGGTCGATCTCGTGCTGGATGCAGGTGGCGTAAAGGCCTTCGGCGTCCTCTTCGTGCACCTTGCCATCGAGATCGGTGAAGCGCACGCGCACTTTCGCAGGGCGCTCGACCTCCTCGTAATATTCGGGGATCGAGAGGCAGCCTTCCTCGTAAACGGACAGTTCCTCGGAGGAGGCGATGATCTCGGGGTTGATGAACACGCGCGGCAGCGGCTTGGTCTCGCCGTTCTCGTCGCGTTTGGCGAGGTCCATGGTGATCAGCCGCAGCGGCTGCGCGACCTGGATCGCGGCGAGGCCGATGCCGGGCGCGTCGTACATGGTTTCAAACATGTCGTCGGCAAGCTTGCGGATCTCGGCCGTGACCTTCTCGATCGGCTTGGAGACCAGACGCAGCTGCTTGTCGGGCAGGATGATGATTTCTCTGAGGGCCATGGCCGCGATTTAAGCCCCATGCCGGATGCGGTCAATGCGGCGAGGAACCCCGTTAACTCCTCGCTAACCATAAAACTTCAGCTTTCGTTAACCATAAAGATTAGGGGGCGGTCGACCCACAGGCGTTCGCTATTCGTTCGTGCCCCCCGGCGAATCGGCTAGAACGGTCGGCATGAACGAGATCATTTTCACGTTGGGCGACTGGCCGGTGCGCACGATCGACGCGCTGATCGGCTTCGGTGCGCTCGTCCTCATCCTGCTGGTGGTAATTGCGGTGGCGATCGCGCGATCCGGGCGGCGCGGCGCGGAACTCGCGATGGCGCACGCGATCCGGGCCGACGAGCTCGAGGAGCGCCTGAGTGAGGTGCTGCGGGCCCAGAGCGAATCCTCCGGCCGGGTCGATGCGATGACCCAGGCGCTGGCGGGACGTCAGGCCGAGATGGCGCGGGCGGTCAATGAGCGGCTGGATTCGGTGACCCATCGCGTCGGCCAGTCCATGGAACACTCCACCCGCAACACCATGGAGAGCCTGCGCGCGCTGCATGAGCGGCTCGGCATCATCGACAGCGCGCACAAGAACCTCACCGATCTCACCACCCAGGTGACGACCTTGCGGGATGTGCTCGCCAACAAGCAGTCGCGCGGCGCCTTCGGCCAGGCGCGGATGGAGGCGATCGTCCAGGACGGGCTGCCGAAGGGATCCTACGAGTTCCAGTTCACGCTCTCGACCGGCAAGCGGCCGGATTGCGTCGTGTTCCTGCCGGACCAGCGCCCGCTCTGCATCGACGCCAAGTTTCCGCTGGAGGCGATGACGGCGCTGCACGACGCCCGCAGCGACGAGGAGCGGCGCGTGGCCACGCAGCGGCTGCGCGGCGACGTGATGAAGCATGTCAGCGACATCGCCGAAAAATATCTCGTCACCGGCGAGACCCAGGAGATGGCGCTGATGTTCGTGCCGTCGGAATCGGTCTACGCCGAGATCCACGACGGTTTCGACGACGTGATCCAGAAGGCCTATCGCGCCCGCGTCGTGCTGGTGTCGCCCTCGCTTTTGATGCTGGCGATCCAGGTGATGCAGCAGATCATGAAGGACGCGCGCATGCGCGATGCCGCCGACCAGATCCAAACCGAGGTCATCAAGCTCGGCGACGATCTCGGCCGCCTGCGCGAGCGCGTGGTCAAACTGCAGAAACATTTTTCCGATGCGAACGAGGACGTCCGCCAGATCCTGATCTCCGCCGACAAGATCGAGAAGCGCGCAGGACGCATCGAGGAGCTCGATTTCAGCAAGGCGGATGCGCCGGAGGGACCGCGGCTGGTGGCGGCGGCTCCGGGCGAGCTGTTTCCGCGGAAGCTCCAGGCGGGGGAGTGAATTTAAGGCACACTGTCGTCGCCCGGCTTGACCGGGCGACCCAGTATCCCAGAGACGGCAGATGGGCGCACGCGGCTACTACGCTTACATCCTCGCCAGCACGATCGGCGGCACGCTTTACATCGGCGTGACGAACGATCTCATCCGCCGTGTGGCGGAACACAAATTGCAGCTGATTGAGAGCTTCACGAAAGAATACGGCGTCGTGAAGCTGGTCTATTTCCGGGCAATTCGACGATCCCGAGAATGCGATCAAGCGAGAGAAGCGGCTAAAGAGTGGAAGCGCGACTGGAAGATCGCGCTGATCGAGAAAGACAATCCAGACTGGAACGACCTCTATCCGGGGATCGCGGGTCCTCCATAACTTCGGCCTCTGGGATACTGGGTCGCCCGGTCAAGCCGGGCGACGACAGCTCACCTGTAGGGCCAGAATCTGCTAACACCACCCCATGACCGCCCCTGACGCGACCTCCTCCGCCGCGACCGATGCTCCCGCCGCCTCCTGGCGCGACAGCCTTGCCGTGTACCTGCAGCCGCGGGTGCTGATCGTGCTGTTCCTCGGCTTCTCCTCCGGCCTGCCGCTGGCGTTGTCGGGCTCGACGCTGCTGGTGTGGATGCGCGAGGCCGGGGTCGACCTGAAGACCATTGGGCTGTTCGCGCTGGTCGGCACGCCCTACACACTGAAATTCCTGTGGGCGCCGCTGGTCGACGCGCTGCATGTGCCGCTGTTCACCCGCGCGTTCGGGCGGCGGCGCGGCTGGCTGCTGTTCTCGCAAGCCCTGCTGATCGTCGCGATCCTGCTGCTGGCAATGACCGACCCCGGGCGCTCGCCGTTCTATGTCGCGCTCGGCGCGCTGCTGGTGGCGACGACGTCGTCGACGCAGGACATCGTGGTCGATGCCTTCCGCGTCGAGAGCCTGCCCGAGAGCGAGCAGGCCGCCGGCATGGCGGCTTACGTCGCCGCCTACCGCATCGGCATGCTGGTCTCGACCGCAGGCGCGCTGTTCATCGTCTCGGGCTTCGAGAGCACGGGCATCACGCGCACATCGGCCTGGATGTGGGGCTATATCGTGATGGCGGCGATGGTGCTGATCGGGACGATCACCGCACTGGTCGCGACCGAGCCCGAGCAATCGGTCCAGGCTGAAGCTGCGACGAAAACAGAGACCGCGTTCACGCGGGTGCTGCACGCGGCGATCGGGGCTTTCTCGGAGTTCCTGTCGAGGAAAGACGCGCTCGCCGCGCTTTCCTTCGTCGTGCTGTTCAAGTTCACCGACGCCTTTTCCGGAACGATGACCGCGCCGTTCGTGATCGACCTCGGTTTCACCCGCAACGACTATGCGGCAATCGTGAAGGGCGTCGGCCTCGCCGCCACGCTGATCGGCGGCTTTGCCGGCGGCTTCGTCGCACGGCGTTACTCATTGGCGACATCGCTCTGGATCGGCGGCGTGGTGCAGGCGCTGGCCAATCTCTCCTTCTCCTGGCTCGCCATCGTCGGCACCAATCAATGGGCGCTGGCGTTCGCCATCTGCGCAGAGAATTTCACCAGCGCCGTCGGCACCGTGATCTTCGTGGCCTACCTTTCGGCGCTGTGCCAGAACCCGCTGCACACGGCGACGCAATATGCGCTGCTCACCGCGCTCGCGGCGGTGGGGCGGACCTATCTGTCGTCAGGCGCCGGCTTCGTCGCGGAGACGACCGGCTGGCCGCTGTTCTTCGTGATCTGTGTGCTGGTGGCGATCCCGAGCCTGATGCTGCTGGCCTGGTTGCAGAAGCGTGGGCATTTCGAGGCGCTGGGGCCGGTGAGGGTGTAGGCTCCCGTCTCTCCTTCGTCATTGCGAGCGAAGCGAAGCAATCCAGAATAGCTCCCCGGAAATAGTCTGGATTGCTTCGTCGCAAGGGCTCCTCGCAATGACGGCGGAGAGAGTTGCGCGGACCGCCCCCCCTACTGCTTCCTGATCAGGCTCCACTTCGTGATCACGGCCTCGCTCATCTGGCCGGCATCGCTGGCGCAGGCGATCTCGTCTACCTTGACGGAGATTTCCTTGCCGACGAACGATTTCAACTGCGTGGCCTGCGCGTCGCTGGAAGTGACGAGCTGGAAGGTCTCAGGGCCGGTCTCGAGATTGCACAGCCCGTTCGGCGCCGGCAGGCGGCGCGGTTCGGAGGTGATCTGATACATCGGAACCCGCTTGCCGTTCTTGCCGTCGCGCACCTTCATCGCGTTCAGCTCGCCCGACAGCACGTCGCCATTGTTGATCGGCTTGCCGGGTTTCGACGGCAGCGGAGCCTCGTCGCCCTGCTGCGCGGAGATGGCCGGGCTCACCAGCATCGCCATCGTCGCGACCAAAGCCAATCGTGTGGCGAAAAGTTTCGTCATGTCGTTCCGTTCCGTGAGATCTTTGGATTGCTAGAACAGGGTGCGCTGCCGCATCGCTGCCGATAGCGTACCTTCGTCGAGATAATCAAGCTCGCCGCCAACGGGAACTCCGTGGGCGAGCCGCGTCACCTTCACATTGGCGTCCTGAAGCAGGTCGGTGATGTAATGCGCCGTGGTCTGACCGTCGACCGTCGCATTCAGCGCCAGGATGATTTCGTGCACCTGCGCATCGTGGGCGCGCGCAACCAGCGCGTCGATGGTCAGATCCTGCGGGCCGACGCCGTCGAGCGGCGACAATGTCGCGCCCAGCACATGATAGCGCCCTTGAGTCGCATTGGCGCGTTCCAGCGCCCAGAGATCGGCGACGTCGGCCACGACGACAATGATGGCAGGATCGCGCTTCGGATCGGTGCAGACGGTGCAGGGGTTTTGCGTGTCGATGTTGCCGCAGGTCTTGCAAACCTGGACCTTGTCCAGCGCCACTTGCATGGCCGAGGCCAGCGGCATCATCAGCGCTTCGCGCTTCTTGATCAGGTGCAGCGCCGCGCGCCGCGCCGAGCGCGGACCGAGGCCCGGCAGCCGTGCGAGCAGCTGGACCAGCCGTTCGATTTCGGGACCTGCAACAGCGCCCATATTATTGGCCGAACAACCCCGGCGGCAGGCCGAGCCCACCAGTGAGAGTTTGCATCTTCTCCTGCATGGCGGCCTCCGCCTTGCGGCGCGCATCGCCCATGGCGGTGACCAGCAGGTCTTCCAGCACCTCGCGCTCTTCCGGCTTCATCAGCGACGGATCGATCTTGACGGCCTTGACGTCCATCTTCGCGGTCATGCGCACGGCAACGAGGCCGCCGCCGGAGATGCCCTCGACTTCCACGTTGGCGAGTTGCTCCTGCATCTCCTGCATCTTGGATTGCAGCTGCGCCGCCTGCTTCATCATGCCGAGAAAATCAGCCATCGGTGTCTGTCCTTGAAAGCTTGGCTCAGAGATCGTCGCCGTCGAAATCCTCTAGCGGATCGTCGCTGCCATAGTCGGTGTTTATATTGGACTCCGGCGTCTCGGGGGCAAGCCTGCGGACCTCGACGACCTTCGCGCCGGGGAAACGCGACAGCACCTCCCGCACGCGCGGATCGGCCTCCGCGGTACGCGCATGCTCCTGTTTGGCCGCCTGGTTCACCGAGCGCAGCGTCGGCTGGCCCTGCTCGTTGGAGACGATGATGGTCCAGCGCCGGCCGGTCCACAGCTCGAACTTCTTCGCAAGCTCCGAGATCATGGTCTTGGAGGCGTTGGGTTCGAGCGCGACTTCCAGCCGGCCCTCCTCGAAACGGACGAGGCGCATGTCGCCTTCGAGCGCGCCCTTGGTCATGAGATCGCGCTTCTGCCCGGCCAGCGCAACGAGCTGGGTGAAGCTCGTGACGCGCAGCTGGGGCGCGGCGCCTTGCGGATCCGGTGCGGACGCGGCCATCTGCGGCCGGGCGCCGCCGCCGAACGCGGTCGGCGGCGATGTCGGCATGCGCACGGGCGCAGCCGACACCGGCGCGGCGGAGGCCACCGGGGCGGCCGGCACGCTGCTGCGCGCAGCTCCGCCGCCGCTCACGACCGGCGATCCGCCCCCGTTCTGCTCCAGCATCCTGATCGCTTCGTCCGGCGTCGGCAGGTCGGCGACATAGGCGATGCGCACCAGCACCATCTCGGCGGCCGCGGCGGGGCGCGTCGCGGCCTGCACCTCGGTGATGCCCTTGAGCAGCATCTGCCACATCCGCGACAGCACGCGCATCGAGATCTTCGAGGCGAATTCCCTCGCGCGCACGCGCTCTGTCTCGCCATAGGCGACGTTGTCGGCAGTCGCCGGCACGATCTTCACGCGGGTGACGAAATTGACGAACTCGGCCAGATCCGAGAGCACCACGATCGGGTCGGCGCCGACATCGTACTGGTCGCGGAACTCCTTGAAAGCCGCCGCGATGTCGCCGCGCGCCAGCGAATCGAAGAGGTCGATGACGCGGGTGCGGTCGGCAAGACCCAGCATCTGCCTGACGGCGTCGGCCTTCACAGTGCCCGCCGCATGCGCGATCGCCTGGTCCAGCAACGACAGCGAATCGCGCACCGAGCCTTCGGCGGCGCGCGCGACGATGCCGAGCGCCTCCGGCTCGATCTCGACGTTTTCCTTCGCCGCGATATTGGCGAGGTGCTTCATCAGCACGTCGGCCTCGACGCGGCGAAGATCAAACCGCTGGCAGCGCGACAGCACCGTGACCGGAACCTTGCGGATCTCAGTGGTCGCGAACACGAATTTGGCGTGCTCCGGCGGCTCCTCGAGCGTCTTCAGGAAGGCGTTGAACGCCGCCGTCGACAGCATGTGGACTTCGTCGATGATGTAGACCTTGTAGCGCGCGCTGGCCGGCGCATAGCGCACGCTGTCGTTGATCTGACGGACGTCGTCGACGCCGGTATGCGAGGCCGCGTCCATCTCCAGCACGTCCATGTGCCGGCTTTCCATGATCGCCTGGCAATGCACGCCCAGTGTCGGCATGTGGATGGTCGGGCCCTTCACCGAGCCATCCGGCATCTCGTAGTTGAGCGCACGGGCCAGGATGCGCGCGGTGGTGGTCTTGCCGACACCGCGGACGCCGGTGAGGATCCAGGCCTGCGGAATGCGCCCGGTTTCGAACGCATTGGAGACGGTTCGGACCACGGCCTCCTGGCCGATCAGATCGTCGAATGAGGAGGGACGGTATTTGCGCGCCAGCACCCGGTAAGGCGCGTTGCCGGCCGGGCCGGCGCTGTCGGGATTGGGAGGGGCGCCAGCGTCGGTCATCGGTCGATCCGCAATGAAATGTCTCTTGGCCGGCTTTTGCGGAAAGGAGCGCGCTGGCGGCAGGTGCCGCCGGCGCTGGTTCGCTCGAAAAACAGGTAGGAGACTGACGAGCGACCCGATCCGGACCTCGTTAGGGCTGCTTCCTTCCGGACCTGACCCGGTTGGCGAGTGGCTCGTCCACCGCCAATCTCCCGATCCCTATTTGGGGCCAAAAGGGGCGGAAAGCAAGCGGGGTCTGGGGCTGTTCCCACGGCCGCTGGGGGCTTCCGGCCCGAATCGCTCCGCTCCGCCCCTTCGGGCCTGTTTCTCAGCGACGGAAGCGCGTGGTTTACCCGACCTGGCGCATACGGACCACGACGCATACGCATGTTGTCTGGGGGCGTGGTCTCTGCGACGGTAAGAATCAATCCAGAGAAGCCTTCATGCCCGAACCCGCCTGGTCGCTGCACTCCCGCCTGAAAGAGGACACCATCGATATCGGCGATTTGCCGCTGTCCAAGGTCCTGGTCATCAAGGACGCGCATTACCCCTGGCTGCTGCTGGTGCCGCGGCGGCCCGATACGGTCGAGATCATCGATCTCGACGAGGTGCAGCAGGCGCAGCTGATGACCGAGATCTCCCGCGTCTCGCGCGCGCTGAAGGAGATCACCAAATGCGACAAGCTCAATATCGCGGCGCTCGGCAACCTCGTGCCGCAGCTTCACGTCCACATCATCGCGCGCCGCACCAGTGACGCCGCCTGGCCGCGGCCGGTCTGGGGCGTGATGCCGCCATTGGCGCACGACGCCGCAGAGGTTCAGAATTTCATCAGCGTGCTTCGCCGCAAGATCTGGTTGGGTTGAAAGAACGATAATGTCAGCATTCGACGCATTTCCGCCGGGGCAGCCGGCCTTCGTCACCAACATCCTCGATCGCGCCGCGCATCTGCGGCGCGACGACGAGAAGCTGTTCGCGATGGAGCAGAAGCCGAGCTCGCGCGCCTATGTCGTCTATCGCGACTCGCTGCTGGTGAAGCGCGAGGGCGACAAGGTGCGCGCGCTGCTCGCGATCGACGAGGCGCTCAAGTGCGGCGCCAATCCCGGCACGATCTTCCTCGGCCTGCGCGACGGCGCCGCGATGTTCGGCATGGGCCTGTCGCAGGCCGCCGCCGAGAAGCTGGTGGGGCGCGAGGACTACACATTGACGGAGCTGCGCGGCATGGCGATGCAGGGCGCGATCCCTCCCGACCAGCTCTCGGCGATCGCGATGGCGAAATCGATGGTGAGCTGGCACCAGCGCCACGGCTATTGCGCCAATTGCGGCACGCGCAGCGCGATGAAGGAAGGCGGCTGGAAGCGCGACTGTCCGGCTTGCAAGGCCGAGCATTTTCCGCGCACCGATCCGGTCGTGATCATGCTGGTCGCCTCCGGCGACAAGTGCCTGCTCGGCCGCCAGAAGCAGTTTCCGGCAGGGATGTATTCGTGCCTCGCCGGCTTCGTCGAGGCCGCCGAGACCATCGAGGACGCGGTGCGCCGCGAGATTCTGGAAGAATCCGGCATTCGCTGCACCGACGTGCAATATTACATGACCCAGCCCTGGCCCTATCCATCGTCGCTGATGATCGGCTGCAGCGCGCGGGCCGTGAGCGAGGACATCGTCGTCGATCGCATGGAGCTGGAAGACGCGCGCTGGTTCACGCGCGAGGAGGCCGCCCTGATGCTGACACGGACGCATCCGGACGGGCTCGCCGGCCCGCATCCCTTCGCCATCGCCCATCACCTGCTCGGCCGCTGGGTCCACGACAAGAGCTGACCACCGATGGCGCACCTTAAGGCCGCGCCGCGCATCCTCTGCATCGGCATTCCCGTGCGCGACCTCACCTTTCGGGTCGAGGCCGTCCCCGCGCGCGGCAGCAAGGCCAACGCCACGCATCTCGCCGAGATCTGCGGCGGCAACGCGCTCAATGCCGCAATCGCCATTGCACGGCTTGGCGGCCGCGTCGCGTTCGCGGGCCCCATGGGCGATGCGCGGGAGATGTCGAGCGGCTTCATTCTCGCGCAGATGGCGCAGGAGGGCATCGACACCACGCACATCGTGCGCATGCCCGATGTGACCACGCCGGTTTCCGCGATCATGATCGACGCGACAGGTGAGCGGACGCTGACGATCTATCGCGATCCCGGTCTGTGGACGATCAAGCTGCCCGACGCCGACGACCTGCTTACGGACTGCCGCGCGGTTCTGGTCGAAAGCCGCTGCGCATCGTTCTGCGTGGACCTTTGCGCCGAGGCACGCCGGCGCGGCATTCCCGTCATCGTCGGCGTGACGGCGGCATCGCACCTGCTGTTCGCCAGCGAGCAGGTGCAGGAGACCGCTGGCATTGCCGACGACGGCGAGGCCTTGAGGCGCTTGGCCGTGCTGACGCCCGCCTTTCTCGCGGCCACCCGCGGCCCGAATGGCACGATCTGGCTGAACGAGACGGGCGAGCTGGAGGAGACCGCGGCCTTTCCGGTCGAGGCGGTCGATACGCTTGGCGCCGGCGACGTCTTCCATGGCGCTTTCGCGCTTCGCCTCGCCGAGGTCGAAGGGGTACGGGAGGCGCTGCGATTCGCCGCGGCCACCGCAGCGCTGAAATGCACCCGCCATGGCGGCGGCCAAGCCGCCCCGCAACGCCTTGAAGTTGAAGAGCTTTTACGCGACGTCCGAATAGCGCCGGCCGGCATTGAGCCGCGATAATGGGCTTGCTATAGAAATATTTTCTCTATATCAGGGAAATAGAACCCTGAAATGGAACAAAGTTCTTCAAATGACCGACCTTGCTGTCCAACCTCCCGAGACCAGCCGCCGCCTCGATGCCATCGACCGTAAGATCCTGATGGTGCTGCAGGAGGATGCCTCGCTGTCCGTCGCCGAGATCGGCGACCGCGTCGGCCTGTCCTCGACCCCCTGCTGGAAGCGCATCCAGCGCCTGGAGGCCGATGGCGTGATCCTCAAGCGGGTCGCCCTCGTCGACCAGAACAAGATCGGGCTCGGCATCTCCGTGTTCGTGTCGGTCGAAAGCTCCGACCATTCCGACGCCTGGCTGAAAAAATTCGCCGAAGCCGTCAGCGCCATGCCCGAGGTGATGGAGTTCTATCGCATGGCCGGCGACGTCGATTACATGCTGCGCGTCGTGGTCGCGGACATGCAGGCCTATGACGTGTTCTACAAGAAGCTGATCAGCGCCGTGCCGCTGAAGAACGTCACCTCGCGCTTCGCGATGGAGAAGATCAAGTCGGTGACGGCGCTGCCGATCCCGGCGGTGGTGGCGGCGTAGGCTCACCGCACGAAAGGTGTCATCGCCCGGTTTAACCGGGCGATCCAGTATTCCAGAGACGTCAGTGATCGAGCCGAGAAGCCGGGGCGTACTGGATGCCCCGGTCAAGCCGGGGCATGACGGCGGAGTTTTACGGCGGTGTTGTGCTCCCCTGACGCTCCTCAAATCTTCTGATTGTACTCGCCGACTTCGGGATGGTTGCGCAGCACGCTGTTCACCATCTCGAACATGTCGTGCATGCGCTGTTCCGAGACCGGGCTCTCCACCACCACGACAAGCTCGGGCTTGTTGGAGGAGGCGCGCACCAGACCCCAGCTGCCGTCCTCCACCGTGATGCGGACGCCGTTGACGGTGACGAGATCGCGGATCGCCTGGCCGCTGATCTTCGCACCCTTGGCCTGCAGGCCTTCGAAGTGCTTCACCACCTTGTCGATGACGCCGTACTTGGTCTCGTCGGCGCAATGCGGCGACATGGTCGGCGACGACCAGGTCTTTGGCAGCGCCTCCTTCAGATCCGCCATCGACTTGCCCGGCGCGCGGTCGAGCATGTCGCAGATCGCGATCGCCGAGACCAGGCCGTCGTCATAGCCGCGGCCGAACGGCTTGTTGAAGAAGAAATGGCCCGACTTCTCGAAGCCGGCGAGCGCGCCCATCTCGTTGGTGCGGCGCTTCATGTAGGAATGGCCGGTCTTCCAATAGGCGACCTTGGCGCCCTGCCTCTGCAGCACGGGATCGGTGACGAACAGGCCGGTCGATTTCACGTCGACGACGAACTGCGCATCCTTGTGGATCGCCGACATGTCGCGTGCCAGCATCACGCCGACCTTGTCGGCGAAGATCTCCTCGCCAGTATTGTCGACGACGCCGCAGCGGTCGCCGTCGCCGTCGAAGCCGAGGCCGACATCGGCCTTGTGGTGCAGCACCGCATCGCGGATCGCGTGCAGCATCTCCATGTCTTCCGGATTCGGATTGTATTTCGGGAAGGTGTGATCGAGCTCGGTGTCGAGCGGGATCACCTCGCAGCCGATCGCCTCCAGCACCTGCGGCGCGAACGCGCCGGCGGTGCCGTTGCCGCAGGCCGCGACCACTTTCAGCTTGCGCGTCAGCCTCGGACGGGAGGTGAGATCGGCGATGTAGCGCGCCGGATAATTCTCGTGGAATTGGTAGGAGCCGCCCGCCTTGTTCTTGAATTCGGCATTGAGCACGATCTCCTTCAGCCGCGTCATCTCGTCGGGGCCGAAGGTGAGCGGACGGTTGGCGCCCATCTTCACGCCGGTCCAGCCGTTGTCGTTGTGCGAGGCCGTCACCATGGCGACGCAGGGCACGTCGAGATCGAACTGCGCGAAATAGGCCATCGGCGTCACCGCGAGCCCGATGTCGTGCACCTTGCAGCCCGCGGCCATCAGGCCGGAGATCAGCGCGTATTTGATCGAGGCCGAATAGCCGCGGAAATCGTGGCCGGTGACGATCTCCTGCTTGACGCCGAGCTCGGCGATCAACGCGCCCAGCCCCATGCCGAGCGCCTGCACACCCATCAGGTTGATTTCCTTCTGGAACAACCAGCGCGCGTCGTATTCACGAAAGCCCGTCGGTTTCACCATCGGCTCGGATTCGAAGGCGTAGGTGTTGGGCAGCAATACGGATTTCGGCTTCGGGAACATTGAGACGGTCTCGTAAATGGGGGGCAGATGCAGCCTTAGCGAATGCCAGGCCACAGCGGAAGGCGGGAATGCAGGCTTATGGCCGATAATTGCGGCAGTTTGGTAACGAAGAAACGTTACCGCGAGGGCGGTCGAGGCAAAGAGATGTCTTTGGAATGAATTGCCGCTGATCGCAACAGGCTCTGCCTATTGCTCCAACACCATCTGGCCGTTGGAATATTCGAAGCGCTTCAGGCGGGACAGGAAGGAGAGGCCGAGCAGGTTCTCCGACAATGCCGCGTCGGGCAGCACCATGGCATCGACGTCGCGCACGATGAGGCCGCCGACATCGAGCATGGCGATGCGGGTGCGCGCGGCCTTGATGATGCCGTTGGCGGTGGAGACGGTGGCATTGTATTCGCTGCGCGAGGGACGCAGGCCGAAGCGGGCCGCCGAGCTCTCATTCAACGCAACCACGGACGCGCCGGTGTCGACCATGAAGCCGATGCGCTGGCCATCGATCCGGCCCTCGGTCTGGAAATGGCCACGGCCATCGCGGGAAATGGCGAGGCTGCGGCCCCCGGCCGGCGCGGTCGCCGCAACGGCGACCGTCGTGCGCGGCGCCGACGTGGCGGAAGCCGAACTCATCTTGTCCGCCATCTGCGCCATGAAGGTGCCGAGGCCGATCATGACGGCTGCGATAATCATTATGTTACGCATCACACCACTTCCGAGCCGAAAGCTCGATTTCACCACGCGAGACGCCCGTCCGCGAGCGGAGCCACGCCGGAGCCCGTGTCATTTTGATGAAAAGGATGAGCGGACGGTTAATGGGCTGGCGCGTTTCTCACGTCCCGCGCGGCTTCGCCCGCCGGGTTGGCACGGCGCTCGCCGGATCGTCCGGCCAGGGATGGCGCGGGTAGCGGCCGCGCAGGTCGGAGCGCACCGCGCTGTAGCTGCCGCGCCAGAAGCCTGGGAGATCACGCGTCACCTGCACCGGGCGCTGTGCCGGCGATAGCAGCTCCAGCACCAGCGGCACCTTGCCGGCGGCGATCGAGGGATGGGTGTTGAGACCGAACAATTCCTGCAGCCGCACCGCGATGGTCGGCCCCTGCTCGGCCTCGTAGTCGATCGCGAGCACGCTTCCGGTCGGCGCCTCGAAATGCGTCGGGGCCTCGCGGTCGAGCCGCGCGCGCATCTCCCAGGGCAGCAGCGCCATCAGCGCATCGGAAAGATCGCCGGGGGAGATCTCCTTCAGCGCGATCTTGTCGTAGAGCGCCGGCACCAGCCAATCGTCGCGCCGCGCGATCAGCCCGTCATCCGACAGGTCGGGCCAGCTGTCGCCCTCGGCCTTGCGCAAGAACATCACGCGGTCGCGCCATTGCTTGGCCGCCTTCGACCACGGCAGCCGGTCGAGACCGGCGGCGATCAATCCATCGGCGAGAATGCGCGCGGTGTCCTCGGACGGCGACAGTGCGAGGGTGGCTTCCGACAGCGTGATGGCATGGAGCGCGCGCTTGCGCCGCGCGCGCAGCGCCATCGCGCCGCGATCGAACGAAATCTCGTCGACGGTCTCGATGTGCTCGGCAAAATGCCGCTCGATCTCGTCCTCGGTGATTTGCGCGGCGAGCAGGATGCGGCCGCTCGCGGCCGTGCCCGTCATCTCGCCGATCGCGATATAGGGCGCGCGGGCGAGCGAGGAGGTCTGCTCGACGGCGGCGCCCCGGCCGTTGGCAAGCACAAAGCTGCCATTGCCGCGATTGCGCGCGACGCGGTCCGGGAACGCATAAGCGAGCATCAAACCGGTTGAGAGATCCTCCTGCGGCCCGGCCTTCTCCGAGGCCGCCACCTGCGATGCCCAGCGCCGCGCCAGGTCGCGCGCGCTCGCAGCGCGCGGCGAGCGGTCACGGCGAAACTGGTCGCGCCGATGCTCGAGATCGACGCTGTCGCCGCCAAGGCCGCGTTCGGTGATAATGGCCGCGATCTCAGCGGCGGCCTCGCCCTCGCCGGCACGATGCGAATCCACGATCATGCGCGCCAGCCGCGGCGGCAGCGCCAGCGCGCGCAGGCTTTTTCCCTCTGCGGTGATGCGGCCGTCGCCATCGAGTGCATTGAGCTCGGCGAGAAGGCTCTTGGCTTCCTTCCAGGCCGGCGCAGGCGGCGGGTCGAGGAACGACAGCGCGGTGGGGTCGCTGACGCCCCATTGCGCGAGATCGAGCACCAGCGATGACAGATCCGCGCTGAGGATTTCCGGCTGGGTGTAGGGCGCCAGCGAGGTCGTCTGCGGCTCGTCCCAGAGCCGATAGCAGACCCCCGGCTCGGTGCGGCCAGCGCGACCTCGGCGCTGGTCCACCGCCGCGCGTGAGGCACGCACGGTCTCGAGTCGAGTCAGGCCGATGTCGGGCTCGTAGCGCGGCACGCGAGCGAGCCCGGAATCGACTACGATGCGGACACCTTCGATCGTCAGCGAGGTCTCCGCGATCGATGTGGCCAGCACCACTTTTCGCGAGCCCTTCGGAGCCGGTGCAATGGCGCGGTCCTGCACGGCGGCATCGAGCGCGCCGAACAGCGGCACGATCTCGATCGAAGCGTCCTGCACGCGCTCACTGAGAAAATTCTGGGTGCGGCGAATTTCGGCGGCGCCCGGCAGGAATGCCAGCACCGAGCCGCTGTCGGCGCGCAGCGCAGAAGCAATCGCTTCCGCCATCTGCCGCTCCACCGGCGCGTCCATCTTGCGGCCGAGATAGCGCGTCTCGACCGGGAAGGCGCGGCCCTCGCTTGCGACGACGGGCGCCTCCCCGAGCAGCTTTGCCACGCGCGCGCCGTCGAGCGTCGCCGACATCACGAGGATGCGTAGATCCTCGCGCAGGCCGGTTTGCGCGTCACGCGCCAGCGCGAGGCCGAGATCGGCATCGAGCGAGCGCTCGTGGAATTCGTCGAACAGGATGGCGGCAATGCCGGACAGTTCGGGATCGTCGAGGATCTGGCGGGTGAAGATGCCCTCGGTCACCACCTCGATCCGCGTGGCGCGCGAGATCTTCGAGCCGAAGCGGACGCGATAGCCGACGGTCTCTCCAGCGCGTTCGCCCAGCGATTTGGCCATGCGGTCGGCGCTGGCGCGCGCCGCGATACGGCGCGGCTCCAGCACGATGATCTTCTTATCCTTCGCCCAGGGCGCATCGAGCAAGGCCAGCGGCACGCGTGTGGTCTTGCCGGCGCCGGGCGGCGCCACCAGCACGGCGGCATTATTGGCCTCCAGCGTGCGCGAGAGCTCCTCGAGCACGGCATCGATCGGGAGGGGCGTGTCGAAACTGCGGGGCAAGGAATCATCCCGTCGTCATGCCCGGCCTTGTCCCGCCTGCGCGGCCGAAGTCGCTTCGGCGGGGCGAAGGCCCGTGCATCCACGTTCTTTCATCTGGCAGTGAACAAGACGTGGATGGCCGGGACAAGCCCGGCCATGACGGCTTCGTTCAAGAAGAATGTGTTACGATCAGCCCTGCACCGGCGGACGACCGATGCTCTCGTACACGAAGCCGGCGGCAGCCATCTCCTCGGGGCGGTAGATATTGCGCAAGTCGACGACGACGGGCTGCGCCATGACACTTTTCAGCCGGTCAAGATCGAGCGCGCGGAACTGCACCCATTCGGTGACGATGACGAGCGCATCGGCACCTTGCGCGCAGGAATAGGCGTCCTCGCAATAGGTGATGTCAGGCAGCTCGCCCTTGGCCTGCTCCATGCCGACGGGGTCGAACGCCTTGACCTTCGCGCCCATGTCGATCAGCCCGGTCACCAGCGGGATCGACGGCGCATCGCGCATGTCGTCGGTGTCGGGCTTGAAGGTGAGGCCGAGCACCGCGATGGCCTTGCCGCGCAGCGAGCCGCCGAGGGCCTGGCTCACCTTGCGTGCCATCGCGCGCTTGCGGTTTTCGTTCACGGCCAACACGGATTCGACGATGCGCAAGGACACGTCATAGTCCTGCGCGATCTTGATCAGCGCCTTGGTGTCCTTCGGGAAGCACGAGCCGCCGAAGCCCGGGCCGGCATGCAGGAACTTGGTGCCGATGCGGTTGTCCAGGCCAATGCCGCGCGCGACCTCCTGCACGTTGGCGCCGGCTTTCTCGGAGAGATCGGCGATCTCGTTGATGAAGGTGATCTTGGTCGCCAGGAAGGCGTTTGCCGCGTATTTGATCATCTCGGCGGTGCGACGTTCCGTGAACATCAGCGGCGCCTGATTCAGCGACAGCGGCCGGTAGATGTCGCCCATCACCTTGCGGCCGCGCTCGTCGGAGGTGCCGACCACGACGCGATCGGGAAACTTGAAGTCGCGGATCGCCGCGCCCTCGCGCAGGAACTCGGGGTTCGAGGCGACCACGACGTCGGCGTTGGGATTGGTCTCGCGGATGATGCGCTCGACCTCGTCGCCGGTGCCCACAGGCACGGTCGACTTCGTCACCACGACGGTGAAGCCGGAAAGCGACTGCGCGATCTCTTTCGCGGCGGCGTAGACGTAGGACAGATCGGCGTGGCCGTCGCCGCGGCGCGAAGGCGTGCCGACCGCGATGAAGACGGCATCGGCGTCGGCGACCGGCTTGGAGAGGTCGGTGGTGAAGTCGAGCCGCTTCGCCCTGACGTTGGTCGCGACCAGCTCGTCGAGCCCGGGCTCGTAGATCGGGATCTCGCCGCGGTGAAGCGCCGCGATCTTCTTCTCGTCCTTGTCGACGCAGGTGACGTCGTGACCGAAATCAGCAAAGCAGGCTCCGGACACCAGTCCCACATAGCCCGTGCCGATCATCGCGATACGCATGGAAATCCCTGTTCTAGATTGGTTAACGAAAACGAAACCCCGACGCGGGGCGGTTTAGCATTTTCCCGCGGGGAAGGAACAGTCCGCATGCAAAAAAGCGGCATGGGAATTGAACGGTAAAGAAGTCGGAAACCGCTGCGGCCCCACACTGCTCCACACCCGGACAGGACGGGCGGAACACGCCTCGAAAAGAGACACCATGGCACCATCAGGCACAATCGCAGGAAGCGTAGGCACCAAAGCCCCTTCCGCCGCCCGTGTCGACTGGGTCGACTACGCCAAAGGCATCTGCATCATCATGGTCGTGATGATGCATTCGGTGCTGGGCGTCGAGCTCGCCGCGGGCGAGACCGGGTTCATGCATGTTGCCGTCGCCTTCGCAAAGCCGTTCCGGATGCCGGACTTCTTCCTGATCTCGGGCCTGTTCCTGGCGCTGGTGATCGACCGGGACTGGCGGACCTATCTCGACCGCAAGGTGGTGCATTTCGCCTATTTCTATGTCGTCTGGGTGACGATCCAGTTCGGCTTCAAGGCGCCTTCTTTCGCGGCGGAGACGAGCTGGCATCACGTCGGCCTGCTGTATCTGGAATCCTTCGTCGAGCCGTTCGGCACGCTGTGGTTCATCTATCTGCTGCCGATCTTCTTCGTCGTCACAAAATTGACACGCAAGGTCCCGCCGCTCGCGATCTGGCTGGTCGCCGCCGCGCTGGAGACGGTCCGCATCTCGACCGGCTGGACCGTCATCGACGAGTTCTGCTCGCGCTTCGTCTATTTCTATTCGGGCTATCTGTTCGCGCCTTACGTGTTCGCGCTGTCGGATCGGGCGCGCAAGCATCCGGCGCTTGCGCTCGCATCGCTCGCGACCTGGGCGCTGGTCAATGCCGGCCTCGTCATGGTGGGGGCCAGCGAATGGAAGCTCGTCTCGCTGCTGCTCGGCTTTGCCGGCGCCTGCGCGATCATCACGATGGGCACGCTGCTGGCACGCGCCCAATGGATGAACGCCTTGCGCTTCTGCGGCGAGCATTCGATCGTGATCTATCTCGCCTTCTTCCTGCCGATGGCGGCGACACGGACGCTGCTGCTGCGCACGGGCGTCATTGCCGACATCGGCACCGTGTCGCTGATCGTCACCATCGCCGGGGTGATCGGGGCGCTGCTGATTTGGCAGGCCGCCTTGCTGTTCAACGCGCGCTTCCTGTTCGAGCGGCCGGATGCGTTCTGGATCGCGCCGAGGAAGGCGGGGCCGGTGTTGCAGGCGGCGGAGTAGCTCGCTGTCGTCGCCCGGCTTGACCGGGCGACCCAGTACGCCGAGACGCCAGTGATTGTGCCGAGAAGCCGCGGCGTACTGGATTCCCCGCCTTCGCCGGGAATGACAGTGGGGATAGTGGCGCCACCGTGCCAAAAATCCCCCTCTCAAGGCTGTCAAAGCCCGCAAAAATTCATACATTGCGGCCATGCCCAAAACCTCTCCGAAGACCACCGCCAAAGCCGACACCAAGGCCGCGTCCAAAGCCGCCGACAACAAGCCTGCTGCCAAGGCAACCGCCGCGCCAGCTGCTGCCAAACCGGTTGCAGCGAAGGCCGCCGGCAAGGGCGACCACGTGTTCCTGGTCGACGGTTCCTCCTACATCTTCCGCGCCTATCACGCGCTGCCGCCGCTGAACCGCAAGTCCGACGGGCTGCAGGTCAACGCCGTGCTCGGCTTCTGCAACATGCTGTGGAAGCTGCTGCGCGACATGCCGGAAGACAACCGTCCGACGCATCTCGCCATCATCTTCGACAAGTCGGAGATCACCTTCCGCAACAAGATCTATCCCGAATACAAGGCACACCGGCCGCCGGCGCCTGACGACCTGATTCCGCAATTCGCCCTGATCCGCGAGGCGGTGCGCGCCTTCGACCTGCCCTGCCTGGAACAGACCGGCTTCGAGGCCGACGACCTCATCGCGACCTATGTGCGGCAGGCCTGCGAGCGCGGCGCGAGCGCGACGATCGTGTCGTCGGACAAGGACCTGATGCAGCTCGTGACCGATTGCGTCACCATGTACGACACCATGAAGGATCGCCGCATCGGCATCCCCGAAGTGATCGAGAAGTTCGGCGTGCCGCCGAACAAGGTCGTCGAGGTGCAGGCGCTGGCCGGCGATTCCACCGACAACGTGCCCGGCGTGCCCGGTATCGGCGTCAAGACCGCGGCGCAGCTGATCACCGAATATGGCGACCTCGACCAATTGCTGTTCCGTGCCGGCGAGATCAAGCAGCCCAAGCGGCGCGAGGCGCTGCTGGAGAACGCGGACAAGGCGCGGATCTCGCGCAAGCTCGTGCTGCTCGACGACAAGGTGGAGCTGGACGTACCGCTCGACGACCTCGCCGTCCACGAGCCGGACCCGCGCAAGCTGATCGCCTTCCTGAAGGCGATGGAGTTCACCACGCTGACGCGGCGCGTGGCCGAATATTCGCAGATCGATCCGGCCAATGTCGATGCCGACCCCGGCTATGCCCGCGGCGCCAGCGTGTTCACGCCGCTGCCAGCGTCGGACGTCGTGCCCGCACCGGGGACCGGCGCATCGGCGCAAGCCGCACCTGGCCAGCCCAACAAGTCAGCTGGCAAGGAGGACAAGGCTGCGAGCCCGAAAGGCGCGCCGATCTCGCTCGCCGCCGCGCGTGAAGAGGCGCTGCGCAAGCTTCCGGTCGACCGCAGCAAGTATCAGGCGATCAAGACGCTGAGGGAACTCAACGCCTTCGTCGCGCGCATCCATGATGCCGGTCATGTCGCGATCGAGACGAGAGCGAATTCGATCGACCCGATGCAGGCCGATTTCTGCGGCATTGCGCTGGCGCTGGCGCCGAACGATGCCTGCTACGTGCCGCTGGCGCACAAGCAGTCTGGCAGCGGCGCCGGCCTGTTCGACACGGGCCTCGCGCCCGATCAGGTCAAGCACGCGGATGCCATCGAGGCGCTGCGACCGGTGCTGGAATCGGCCGGAATCCTCAAGATCGGCTTCGACGTCAAGTTCACCGCCGTCATGCTGGCGCAGCACGGCGTCACCTTGCGCAACATCGACGATGCGCTCCTGATCTCCTACGTGCTCGATGCCGGCCGCGGCTCCCATGCGCTGGAGCAGCTCGCCGAGCGCTGGTTCGGGCATGCCATGATGAAGGAGGGCGAGCTGCTCGGCAGCGGCAAGGGCAAGATCACCTTCGACCAGGTGCCGATCGACGAGGCCGCCGCGCTGTCGGCCGAAGGCGCCGACGTCGCCTTGCGGCTCTGGCGCGTGCTGAAGCCGCGCCTCGTCGCCGAGCACATGACCACCGTCTACGAAACGCTGGAGCGGCCGCTGGTGTCGGTGCTCGCGCGCATGGAGCGGCGCGGCATCTCGATCGACCGCCAGGTGCTGTCGCGGCTGTCCGGCGACTTCGCCCAGACCGCAGCGCGCGTCGAGGCCGAGATCCAGGAGATCGCGGGCGAGCCGGTCAATGTCGGCAGCCCCAAGCAGATCGGCGACATCCTGTTCGGCAAGATGGGACTATCAGGCGGCACCAAGACCAAGACCGGCGCGTGGTCGACCACCGCGCAGGTGCTGGACGAGCTCGCCGAACAGGGCCACGACTTCCCGAAGAAGATTCTGGAGTGGCGCCAGGTCTCGAAACTGAAATCGACCTACACCGACGCGCTGCCGACCTATGTCAACCCGCAGACCCATCGCGTGCACACCACCTACGCGCTGGCGGCGACCACGACGGGCCGGCTGTCCTCGAACGAGCCGAACTTGCAGAACATCCCGGTGCGCACCGAGGACGGCCGGAAGATCCGCCGCGCCTTCATCGCCACGCCCGGGCACAAGCTAGTCTCCGCCGACTATTCGCAGATCGAGCTCAGGCTGCTCGCCGAGATCGCCGACATTCCCGTGCTGAAGCAGGCCTTCCGCGACGCCCTCGACATTCACGCGATGACTGCCTCCGAAATGTTCGGCGTGCCGATCAAGGGCATGCCGAGCGAGATCCGCCGTCGCGCCAAGGCGATCAATTTCGGCATCATCTACGGCATCTCGGCCTTCGGCCTCGCCAACCAGCTCGGCATCGCCCGCGAGGAAGCCTCGGCCTACATCAAGAAATATTTCGAGCGCTTCCCCGGCATCCGCGCCTACATGGACGAGACGCGCGACTTCTGCCGCAGCCACGGCTACGTCACCACGCTGTTCGGCCGCAAATGCCACTACCCCGACATCAAGGCCTCCAACGCCTCGGTGCGCGCCTTCAACGAGCGCGCCGCGATCAACGCGCGCCTGCAGGGCACTGCCGCCGACATCATCCGCCGCGCCATGACGCGGGTGGAGGATGCGCTCGCCGCAAAGAAGCTGTCGGCGCAGATGCTGCTGCAGGTGCACGACGAATTGATCTTCGAGGTGCCGGACGCCGAGGTCGAGGCGACGCTGCCGGTCGTGCAGCACGTCATGCAGGACGCGCCGTTCCCGGCGGTCCTGCTATCGGTGCCGCTGCACGTGGATGCGCGCGCGGCGAACAATTGGGACGAGGCGCACTGAGCTCTTCTTTACCTCTCCCCGTAAGAACGGGGCGAGGGAGCGCACCGAATGCGCGGCGAGATACTGAATTGTCCTCCGAGCAATTGCGCGATGGCTCCGCGAGGTCCCGCATATTAGAACCGCGGCATCTCCCGCAGCGGTCACCCCATGCCTCACACCTCCGCCCTGCTCGGCTTCGCCCTCGTCTGCCTCGGCCTCGTGCTCACGCCTGGGCCGAACATGATCTATCTGATCTCGCGCTCGATCACGCAGGGGCCGGCGGCGGGCATCGTCTCGCTCGGCGGCGTCGCGCTCGGCTTCGTGTTCTACATGCTGTGCGCGGCGTTCGGCATCACGGCGCTGCTGCTCGCCATTCCCTTTGCCTATGACGCGCTGCGCTTTGCCGGCGCCGGCTATCTGCTCTGGCTCGCCTGGCAGGCGGTGAAGCCGGGGGGGCGCTCGCCGTTCCAGGTCAGAAAGCTCGCCATCGACAGCCCGCGCAAATTGTTCGCGATGGGCTTCGTCACCAACCTGCTCAATCCGAAGATCGCGATGCTCTATCTGGCGCTGCTGCCGCAGTTCATCGATCCCGCCACGGGCAGCGTGCTGACGCAGTCGGTGGCGCTCGGGGCGATCCAGATCGCGATCAGCGTCAGCGTCAACGCGATGATCGCGCTGGCCGCCGGATCAATCGCGCTGTTCCTGGCGAACCGGCCGAGCTGGATGCTGGTGCAGCGCTGGCTGATGGGCACCGTGCTGGCCGGGCTCGCGGTGCGGATGGCGGTTGAAGCGAAGAAGGTGTGAGGCACACTGTCATGCCCCGGCTTGACCGGGGCATCCAGTACGCCGCAGCCTCTCGGCTGAATCACCGCCGTCTCTGGAATACTAGGTCGCCCGGTCAAGCCGGGCGACGACAGCGTCAGCTCAATCCAGCTTCGCCTCCATGCCCCGCTTCACCGCCGGACGAGCCATCAGGGCCTCATACCAGCGCTTGACGTTGGGGAAGTCGGCCAGATCAACCTTGTGGCGAGGGTGGCGCCAGGCCCAGCCCAGGATGGCAAAATCGGCAATCGAGAGGTCGCCGGCGACGAAGTCGTGGTCCGCCAGTCGGCGGTCGAGCACGCCGTAGAGCCGGCGCGTCTCCGCCATGTAGCGCTTCAGGCCGTAGGCGCGGTCCTGCTCGTTCTCGAGTGCGATAAAATGATGCACCTGGCCGGGCATCGGGCCGAAGCCGCCCATCTGCCACATCAGCCATTCGTAGACGGGGATACGCGCGGAAAGCGATTTCGGCAGGAATTTGCCGGACTTTTCACCGAGATAGAGCAGGATCGCGCCGGATTCGAAGATGCTGATTGGCTTGCCGTCCGGACCTTCGGCGTCGACGATGGCGGGGATCTTGTTGTTCGGGGACAGCTTCAGGAACTCGGGCGCCATCTGCTCGCCCTTGGTGATGTTCACCGGGATCACCGTGTAGGGCAGCCCCATCTCCTCAAGCGCGACCGAGATCTTGCGGCCGTTCGGCGTGTTCCAGGTGTGCAGCTCGATGGTCATTCCCATTTCCTTCCCGAGGAGGCGTCGCGCCCGATCTGAGCTCTCAACTACTCCAGATGGTTGCGGCCCCACAACCGGCGGCCCGGGATGGCCGATCCCTGTTGACGAGGGACGCTCCCTCTGGAATGTCGCAGCCGTCGCGGATAAATTCCGCCTCCTCCAAAAAGCTGTTCGAGGGACCGCCGTGTCGAAATCCGCCTCCCGCGCCCGCCTGTTCGAAATCATCCGCCGGCGCTCATTCGGCCGCGGCGAGGTGACGCTCGCGTCGGGCCGCAAGAGCGATTTCTACTTCAACCTCAAGCCGACCATGCTCGACCCTGAGGGGGCGACCCTGCTCGCCGAGCTCACTTACGAGGCGTTGAAGGACGACAATCTCGATTTCATCGGCGGCCTCGAGATGGGCGCGGTGCCGCTCGCCGGGGCGCTGGCGCAGATCTCCTGGATCAAGGGCCATCCGATCGCGGCGTTCTTCGTACGCAAGAAGCCGAAAGAGCACGGCGCGAAGCTCGCGATCGAGGGCCTGCCAAAGGGCGAGACGCTGGCAGGCAAGCGCGTCGTGATCGTCGAGGACGTCACCACGACAGGTGGCTCGGCGATGAAGGCGGTGGAATCCGTGCGCGAGACCGGCGCCGAGGTGGTGCTGGTGCTGACCATGGTCGACCGCGAGGAAGGCGCCACCGACACGTTCGGCGCGGCCGGCCTGCCGTTCCGCTCGCTGTACAAGGCCTCGGAGTTCTTGAAGGCTTAGAGCTCTCGTGTCCCGGGCGCGGCGCAGCGTTCCGGCGATGCGCAGCATCGTCCGGTACGGTGCGACGCTGAACCGGGACCCAGCTTGCTCACCATCGGCAGGGGCCCCGGCTCTGCAGCGCACCGCTGAAGGAGCGCGGCGCTGCGTCCGGGGCACGAGACCAACTCTCCCTCAACCGCTCATTTACCATCGCGCTCTATGGTGAATCATGTGCTGAGATCCCCTGGGGTCCCGGTCGGTTTGATAGCGTCGGGTGGAGTGAGCGTTGCGTACAGTCCTGTCCCATGCGCGCCGGCGGCGTCGCGCGATGCTTGTGGCCGCCACGCTTGCGGCACCGCTGCTCGCGGCTCCAGCCCCGGTTTCGGCCGAAGGCCTGTTCGACTTCTTCTTCGGCGGCATGCAGCAGCAGCGTCCGCAGCGCGAGGTGCCGCAGCAGGCGAGCTCCTACGCCGATCCCTTCACCGGGCAACAGAACGCCGCAACCCCGCAATATGTGCCACCGACCCGCGCGGCAGCGGCCGGCGGCTCCGGCCCGGCCTTCTGCGTGCGCAGTTGCGACGGCAAATATTTTCCGCTGATGCGCGGCCTCGCCTCGCCCGCGCAGATGTGTCAGGCGTTCTGTCCCGCCACCGCGACCAAGGTCTATTTCGGCTCCTCGATCGACGGTGCCGCCTCACAGACCGGCGAGCGCTACGCCGACAGCGAGAACGCGTTCGCCTACCGCAAGGCGTTGCGCGCCGATTGCACCTGCAACGGCCGCGAGCCGGTCGGCCTTGCTCCGGTCGATCTCGCACTGGACTCCTCGCTGAAGGCCGGCGACGTGATTGCCACCACTGACGGCCTTGTCGCCTATACCGGCATCCGCGTCGGCAACGATCAGGCGGCGGACTTCACCCCGGTCGCCTCCTATCCCGGCCTCACCGCCCAGGTCCGCGCCCGCCTCGGCGAAATGAAGGTGGCGCCGGTGCGGGCAGAGACGGTATCGGCGGACACGCCTGCTGCGGAGATCGTGCGTGAGACGCTGCCCAATGTGACGGCGCCAAAGACGACGGCGCAGAAATCGGCGAAGCGGGCGGGGCTGGAGTAGCTCTCGTGTCCCGGACGGCGGCGCAGCGCGAAGCGATGCGACGCTGAGCCGGGACTCAGCTCTTCTGGGCCCCGGCTCTGCAGCGCACCGCTGGCGCGATGCGCTTTGTCCGGGGCACGGCGATCACCTTCCGATGATCACCCCGATCACGTTCGGCGCCGCCAGATATTTCTCCTCGATCGCCGCGCGCGCAGCGGCGCGGTTCTCCGGCGTCAAGAGGCCGCGCTTCTCGGCCAGGATCATCCAGCAAAAACCCCACCAGTCGGTCAGCATGCCCTGATCGCCAACGAGGTCATAGCCCTGCTCGGCCGCGAAGATGCGCGCCTGCGCTTCGTCCAGCGTGTCGAGAAACAGATGATCCTCGACCGAGAACAGATCGTCGCTGACGTCATCGATGGTGTAGCCCCAGATCGACTGGCACACCGCGTTGAACTCGCGGTCGAACTGGTCGTCGTCGATCCTCTGGCGCCGCGCCGCCTGATGCAGCCGCGACAGCGAGCGCGCGAAATCGGCGATCCGGGTGAGGGCAAATTGATCGAAGGCGATGGTGGACATCTAGTCCTCGCAAAGTCTGACAGACGCTAGATATTGTGTCGGCATTGCGCCGAATCACAATGATATATCAAAGACTTGCTAAAGTGTTCTTAATTTGTTCCGGACTCGACAAGGATCGCCGCTAAGCTCGTCTCGGATCGCGGAATCGAAAGGGGCCGCCTCGCAGCGACCCCTTGCCGGTTACAATCTTGTTCGGGATCAGAAATTCCAGCCCCGGCAAGCGTCACGCTAGAGCCGGCAACAGACTTGGGCGATTCCGGAAAACTACCGAACGCAGTGCTGTCCTAATTTCCGCGGGGCTCAATAGCAGCGCGAGGCCGCAATGGCGTGGACGCGGCGGTCGCCGAGCAGATGGGCGACGAAGCCATTGGCCGGAAAGATCTTTGCGAATGCCGCGTCGCGGATGCTGAGGCCGCCGGCATAGGCGCCGAACGCCGGCATCACCGCGCGCATCCCATCGGAGGCGAAGCAGCGGCGCTCCATCGAACGGCCGCGCGCGGAGACGCGCGCTTTGGGATGGAGATGGCCGGCGATCTCGCCGTGTGCACCGGTCGGCTCGTGACGGAAGGTGATCGGGCCGATCGCGACCTCGCCCGTGACGGTGCCGCCAAGATCGCGCGGCAGCGCCGGATCGTGGTTGCCGGAGATCCAGATCCAGTCGCGCCCGGTCTGCAGCGCGGCGACGGCATCGCGATCCTCTGCGGACAACCGCTCATGCGCGCTACGATCGTGAAAACTGTCGCCGAGCGCGATGACAATGCGCGGGTCATGGCGGGCGATCACCGCAGCGAGACGGCTCAGCGTCGCAGCGGTATCGTAAGGCGGCAGCAGCACGCCGCGCATGGCGAAGCTGGAGCCTTTCTCCAGATGCAGGTCGGAGACGACGAGCAGGCGCTGCTCGTCCCAGAACAGCGCGCCGGACAGATCGGCGGCGAAAGTCACATCGCTGATAGTGACGGTGGACACGCGCATGTCGTCGACATCCCCCGAAACCTGCGCCCCTGCCCTCACGTCGAAACCTGCTTCTATCCCATCGCCTCTTTGACGAGCTCATCGGCGGCTTCGGCCAAGAGCTCGTCTGCAGCTTCGCCATAAACTGACTCGCGGCCGATTTCCAGCATGACGGGGACGGCGAGCGGCGAAACGCGGTCGAGTTCCCGGAGCGTGATGCGCCCCTGGATGCGCATCAGCATGTCGCTGAGGCGGCGCAGATCGAGCAGGCCGGTGGCGGCATCGGCGCGCGCGGCGCGCAGCAGGACGTGATCGGCCTGGTGCTTGCGTAGCACGTCATAGACGAGATCGGTCGAGAACAGCACCTGGCGGCGACTCTTCTCTTCGCCGGTGTGGCGACGCGCGATCAGGCCGGAGATGATCGCGCAATTGCGGAAGGTGCGCTTCATCAAAGCCGATTCGGCGAGCCAGGCTTCGAGATCGTCGCCGAGCATATCGGGGTCAAACAGCGCGTCGAGGTCGATGCGGCCGTCGCGGATCATGACGGACATGTCGCCGAGCGCCCAGACCGCGATTGCGTATTCGTTGGCGACGAAGCCGAGCGGCCGGGCGCGGGCGCGCTCCAGGCGGCGCGTCAGCAGCATGCCGAGAGTCTGGTGCGCGAGGCGGCCTTCGAACGGATAGCAGACCAGATAATGCTTGTTGGCGCGCGGAAAGCTCTCGACCAGAAGCTCGCGCACCGCCGGCACGCGCGAGACGTCCTTTTGCAGCGACAGCCAGTCGCGCACCTGCTCCGGCAAGCCGCCCCACGCGCGGCCGTCATCGAGCAGGCGGCGCACGCGCTCGGCGAGATAGGTCGAGAGCGGAAACTTGCCGCCCATATAGGACGGCACCTTCGGGTCCTTGTCATGGGCCCGCGAGACGTAGACCTGATCCTCGACCAGGGTCTCGTAGCGCACCACTTCGCCCGAGAACACGAACGTATCACCGGGGCTCAAGCCCTCGATGAAGGCTTCCTCGATCTCGCCGAGCAGCCGGCCGCCGCGCGCAATCACGCCGGTCGATCCGCCTGCTTTTCCTGCACCGCCGGCGCGCGAGCGCACCAGCCGTACCTTTAGCATGTCGTCCTCGACGATGGTGCCGACATTCATCCGGTAGCTCTGCCGCACCTTGGGATTGGCGACGCGCCAGCGCCCTTCCTTGTCCTGCTTGATGCGGGCGAAGCGCTCATAGGTCTTCAGCGCGTAGCCGCCGGAGGCGACGAAATCGACGACGTCGTCGAAATCCTGCCGCGACAGATCGGCGTAAGGCGCGGCGGTGCGAACCTCGGCATAGAGTTCATCGGAGAGGAACGGCTCGCCGCAGGCACAGCCCAGCACATGCTGGGCCAATACGTCGAGCGCCCCCGTGCGCAAGGGCGGCGTGTCCTGCGCGTTCTCGGCGATGGCGTCGATGGCGACGCGGCACTCCAGCACTTCGAAACGGTTGGCTGGCACCAGTACCGCGCGCGAGGCCTCGTCGAGACGGTGATTGGCGCGGCCGATCCGCTGCATCAGGCGCGAGGAGCCCTTGGGCGCGCCGATATTGACGACGAGATCGACATCGCCCCAGTCGACGCCGAGGTCGAGCGAGGAGGTGCAGACCACGCCGCGCAGCCTGCCCGCCGACATCGCGTCTTCGACCTTGCGACGCTGGGCGACGTCGAGCGAGCCGTGATGCAGCGCGATGGCGAGGCCGTCGTCGTTCATGCTCCAGAGATTCTGGAACAGCATCTCGGCCTGACTGCGGGTGTTGACGAAGATCAGCGTGGTCTTGTTCGCCTTGATCAGCTCGTAGATCTCAGGGAGCGCGTGGCGCGCGCTGTGGCCGGCCCAGGGCAGGCGCTCGCGCGTGTCGAGCATCTCGACCTCGGGCGGCGCGGCACCGCCGGCGACGACGATATCGGCGGCTCGCTCCTGGCCGCCAGGCTGCGGCACCAGGAAGCGCGCGAGCTGCTCCGGCTCGGCCACGGTTGCCGACAGGCCGATCGCGCGCAGCTGTGGCGCCAGCCGCCACAGCCGCGCGAGCCCAAGCGAGAGCAGATCGCCGCGCTTGGACGTCACCAGCGCATGCAATTCGTCCAGCACGATGCGCTTCAAGGAGGAAAACAGAAACGGCGCGTCGTCGGAGGACAGCAGCAGCGCAAGCTGCTCGGGCGTCGTCAGCAACACGTCCGGCGGATAGCGGCGCTGCCGCTGGCGCCGTGACACCGGCGTGTCGCCGGTGCGGGTTTCGACCTTGATCGGCAGCGCCATCTCCGCGATCGGCCGCTCCAGGTTGCGCGCGATGTCGACCGCCAGCGCCTTGAGCGGCGAGATGTAGAGCGTGTGCAGGCCGCCGGAACGTTGCACGCTGCGGCCGGTGGAGACGAGGCTTTGCTTCGCACCCGCCTTCCGTTCGGCCGCCTCGGTCGACAGCTCCACCAGGGTCGGCAGAAATCCCGCCAGCGTCTTGCCGGCGCCGGTCGGTGCGATCAGCAGGGCGCTAGCGTCCTCACGCGCCTTCTCCAGCAGCGCCAATTGATGCGCGCGCGGCGACCAACCCCGGGCCACGAACCATTGCTGGAAGCGGCTTGGCAGCAGCGTGGTCGGCTCGACCGATGTTTGGAGGGTACGGGGCGGCACAACATGACAGGTAAGCCGTAGGGATGGCTTCGTCGAGGGGGCCTGCCCTCCCGGCCCGCACGAGGAGGGTTATCGCATATGAAGACTATCTCTGCGGCCATCCTTCGAGACGCCCGCCTTCGGCGGGCCCTCAGGATGAGGACGGAGTGTGCGGCACCAGTTTCAACAGTCCGCGATGCCGCTGAGCCTCATCCTGAGGAGACCGCGAAGCGGCCGTCTCGAAGGACGAGGCGCGCGCTCCGGAGCCGCTGAGACCATATGCGTCACCCTCCCCGCCTGCGCAACGAAGGTCCGCAGTCTTCTGCCCCGGCCGGCACCTGATCGAGGAATCCGGTCACGCTTCTGATGCGGCCGTCCTTCAGCACGGCGAAATCAGTGCCCTTGATCGGGCTATCGGCGCCGTCGGGACCGAGTCCCCAGGAAAAGCGGATGTGGTCGCCGAAGCCGTTGGGCTCGCCGATCAGGCGGAATTTGAAATCGGGAAAGCGCTGCTGCACGCCGGCGACCAGCGCCTCGATGCCGTCGCGGCCGTCGCCCTTCATCAAGGGATCGACATAGCTCGCATCATTCGTCCAGTTTTCGCTGAGCAGCTCGCGGCGTCGGGCGGCGGTGCGCTCGTTCCAGAGCTCGATGTAGCGGCGGGCGATGGTGACGGGGTCGGTCATGGTGCTCTCCTTCGATGGCGCCGTATTCGGCTCACCGTCACTATCGGAGGTTCACGCGCGTCGATCGATTACCTCGCAGGTCATCGCTGCGCAAAAAAAGAGCGCGATGATGTTGTCATCGCGCTCCGTTCGCATGGAATTGGTCGTGAAGACTACTTCGCCGCCGTCACCATGATCTCGACGGTGTATTGCGGCGCCGCCAGCTTGGCTTCGACCGTGGCGCGCGCCGGGGTATTGCCGGGCGACACCCAGGCGTCCCACACCGCATTCATCTCGCCGAAGGTCTTCATGTCGGTGATGTAGATCGTGGCCGAGAGCAGCTTCGACTTGTCGGTGCCGGCCTTGGCGAGATGACTGTCGATGGTCGCCAGGATGTCCTGGGTCTGCTTCGTCACGCTTTCGCCGGCGGCCTTGGTAGCGACGACGCCGGCGAGATAGACGGTGTTGCCGTGCACGACGACCTGGCTCATGCGCGGGCCGGTTTCAAAACGCTCAATGCTCATTGGGATCTCCTCACTGGAATGGCGGCCCTGTCTAGCCCAGCACCTTGCGCTCTGCCACCCCCGGTACGCATGCGTGGCCCGGCACGCATGCGTGGCCGAACGCGCATGCATGTCCAGTCAGATTTACATCCCGGTCGGGCGATGAGTGGCGCAGCGCGGGATGCGGTTAGACCACCGCCTTTGCGGCCGACCGGCCGGCGTTGCGGCCCGAGAACAGGCAGCCGCCGAGGAAGGTGCCTTCGAGCGAGCGATAGCCGTGCACGCCGCCGCCGCCGAAGCCGGCGGCTTCGCCGACCGCGTAGAGGCCGGGAATGACGCTGCCCTCGCCGCCGAACACGCGGGACTCCAGGTCGGTTTCGAAGCCGCCCAGCGTCTTGCGGGTGAGGATGTTGAGCTTGACCGCGATCAGCGGCCCCTGCGCGGGATCGAGGATCCGGTGTGGGGAGGCGGTGCGGATCAGCCTGTCGCCGATATAGCGGCGCGCATTGTGGATGTTCATCACCTGCGCATCCTTGACGTAAGGATTGGCGATCTCGCGGTCGCGCGCCTCGATCTGCGTCCTGATATGTTCGAGCTTGAGGAGGTCGCTGCCGGCAAGCTTGTTCATCTCCGCAACAAGATCCTCGATCTTGTCGCGGACGATGAAGTCGACGCCATGGCTTTTGAACGCCTCCACCGGCGCCGGCGCGCCCTTGTTGGTGGCGCGGCGCAAGGTCATGCGCCAGCTCTTGCCGGTCAGGTCAGGGTTCTGCTCCGAGCCCGACAGCGCAAACTCCTTCTTGATGATGCTCTGGGTCAGGATGAACCAGGAATAATCATAGCCCGTCGACATGATGTATTTGAGCTGGCCGAGCGTGTCGGAGCCGGGGAAGAGCGGCGCCGGCAGCCGCGTGCCTGTTGCGTCGAACCACATCGAGGAAGGGCCTGGCAGGATGCGGATGCCGTGTCGCGGCCAGATCGGTGACCAGTTCTGGATGCCCTCGACATAATGCCACATGCGGTCGCGGTTGATCAGCCGCGCGCCTGATGTCTCCGTGATGCCGATCATGCGGCCGTCGACATGATCGGGCACGCCGGAGATCATGAATTTCGGGGGCTCACCGAGCCGCTTAGGCCAGTTCTGCCGGACCAGTTCGTGATTGCCGCCGATGCCGCCGGACGCGACGATCACGGCCTGGGCCTTGAGCGCGAACTCGCCGATCACGTTGCGCGAAGAGCTCTTGCCGCGCTCGACGCTATCAGGCGCGAGGACGGCACCACTGACGCCATCCACCGTGCCGTTGGTGATCGAGAGCGCGTCGACGCGATGGCGGAACTTGAAGATCAAGCGGCCGCTCTTCATCGCCTCGCGCGCGCGGCGCTCGAACGGCTCGACGATACCGGGCCCGGTGCCCCAGGTGACGTGAAAGCGCGGTACCGAATTGCCGTGTCCCATCGCGTCGTAGCCGCCGCGCTCGGCCCAGCCGACCACGGGAAAGAAGCGATGGCCCATCGCCCGCAGCCAGGCGCGCTTCTCGCCGGCCGCGAATGCGACATAGGCCTCGGCCCATTGCCGCGGCCAGAAATCCTCGTCGCGGTCGAAGCCGGCGGCGCCGATCCAGTCCTGCATGGCGAGGTCGAAGCAATCCTTGATGCCGAGCCGGCGCTGCTCCGGCGAATCGACCAGGAACAATCCGCCGAACGACCAGAAGGCCTGGCCGCCGATCGACTGCTCGCCCTCCTGGTCGACCACGATCACGCGCTTGCCCGCGTCGGCAATCTCGGTGGCGGCCACGAGGCCCGACAGTCCCGCGCCGACGACGATGACGTCTGTTTCCTCAGCCATGCATGTCCCCCTCCATGAGTTCCCCCCCTGTAATTGCCCGGATTGAAGCCAGCGGTTGTAACTGAGATCAAGGGCATGGCGCGCAAGACATCGTTAACTTGTTCCAGTCTGGGATAAAGACCCCTCGAGTGCAGCGCGGACGCAACACTGGATTTGAATTTGTTTTGGGCCAGCCGGGCTGCCTAGACAAAACCTTGGTTACGACGGACGCTAGCCGTGCATCACCACCTGACACGCAGATTCGAATTCGACTGGGGCGGGGAACAATGAAGTTTCTGACGGGGTTGCTTGCGGCGGTTCTGTTGATCGCTGGCATGGGGGCTTCTCACGCGGTGGTTCGGATCGCGGATGACCGCGGTGGCCGGATTGGAACCTACGTCGACAGGTATCAGGACCTGCGTCAATCAGGCGAGACCGTCATCATCGACGGTCTGTGCGCCTCCGCCTGCACCATCGTCCTCGGCGCCATCCCGCATGACCGCATCTGCGTGACCTCGAGCGCGACGCTCGGCTTTCACGCCGCCTGGGATTTCGGCAGCAATGGCCGCGCCGTCACCAATCCCGAGGCGACCCAGATGCTCTATGCGATGTACCCCTCGCAGGTGAAGCGCTGGATCAGCCAGCGTGGCGGCCTCACCCCGCACATGTTGTTCCTGAAGGGCAAGCAACTCCAGACCATGTACAAGCCCTGCTACCTGGACGCGCAGGCTTCGACCATCAAGCCGTCCCGCCGGCCCCTCCCGCAAGGGGACCAGATCGAATCCGCCCGGGGCCAGCTCGCGCGCTGACATTCTCGGCCTGACTGGATCGTTCCGGCCCCCCTGCGGCTTGTCCGCAGGCGGGCCAAAGCTTATCTGAAGGTGTCCTATCTAGAAGGCTTGGGAACCGGGGCCTTTCGCCCTCGATCGTTGTCATGGCTCAACCACTGCACCCGACGCATCCGTTACAGGACAATTCGTCCACTGCCGGCCGGACGCCGCCCGTGCTGCTGTTGTCGGGCGCGGCGACCTGTGGATTGCTCGTGCTCGGCGCGCTGGCGCTGTGGTTCCACTACGGCACGCAGATGTTCTTCGAAATGATCAGGACCGGTTTCGCCGCCTGCTTCTGATTCGCGACAGGAAGTTTTCCGCTCATGAGCTCCGCCACCCGTCCGCTGGTGATCGCGACCGCCTTCGCCGCAAGCCTCGTTGTCGGGCTCCTGATCATGTTCTGGGCCATGGGCGGGGTCAGCAAGGTGGCACAACCGGCCGCGATCGGCGGCCCGTTCCAGCTCACCGACCAGAACGGCAAGGCCGTCACCGACAAGAGCCTCAAGGGCAAGCCGACCCTGATCTTCTTCGGCTACACCCATTGCCCAGACGTCTGCCCGACCTCGTTGTTCGAGATCTCGGAAGTGCTGCGCGCGATGGGCAAGGATGCCGACAAGGTCAATGCCATCTTCATCTCGGTCGATCCCGAGCGCGACACGCCGGCGACCATGAAGGAGTATCTGTCGAGCTTCGATCCGCACCTCGAGGGCCTGTCCGGCGATCCCGCCGTGACCGCCAAGGTCATCACCTCCTACCGGGTCTACGCCAAGAAGGTCCCGACCAAGGACGGCGACTACACCATGGACCACACCGCGCTGATCTACCTGATGGACCGCGACGGCCGCTTCGTCTCGCCGTTCAACCTGAAACGGACTCCGGAAGAAGCCGCGGCGGATTTGAAGAAGTATCTCTGAGAACTGGTCAACCTGCCGCGAACTCCGCTGCAACCTCCCCCGCTCACGGGGGAGGGAGCGTACCTTCGCCTTGGCCGCATTTCAGCTCGCGTTCCCGCCGGGATGGTCTATAACGCCCTCCGATCCCAACGAAATTCGTTCATTTCCGGCCGATGGCTCCATCGCATCAAGCGAAATCGATTAAATCTGCCCGTAGCTTGCTGACGGGGCTGGCTGTCGGCGCCTGCCTGCTCACGGGCCTGTCCGCCGCAAGCGCCCAGGCTCCCGCCAAACGGCCCCCGGCGGCGCCTCAGGCGACGCCGCAGGTCTCGCCCCAGGCCGCTCCACAGGCCGTGCCCGGCTTCTGGGACCCCAGGCGGCGGCCGGAACGGCCGGACCTGTCGCGCCTGACCGTGATCCGCTTCCTGACCGAGACCGACTATCCGCCGTTCAACTACACCGGCGCCGACGGCAACCCGGCCGGCTTCAACGTCGATCTCGCGCGCAGCCTGTGCGAGGAGATCAAGGTCACCTGCACGGTGCAGATGCGCCGCTTCGAGACGCTGGTCGACGCGCTCTCTTCCAACCGCGGCGATGCCATCATCGCCTCGATGGCGGTGAGCCCGCAACTGCGTGCCCGGGTCGACTTCACCGATCCCTATTATCGCGTGCCGGCGCGCTTCGCCTCGCGCAAGGACGCGGTGATGCCGGAGATCCGGCCGGAATATCTCGAGGGCAAGAAGGTTGGCGTCATCGGCGGCTCCGCGCACGAGGCGTATCTGAAGGCCATGTTCACCGACGCGGAGCTGCATGCCTATCCCAGTGACGAGGCGATGCGCGCCGCGTTGCGCAAGGGCGAGGTCGATTTCATCTTCGGCGACGCCATCTCGCTGGCGTTCTGGATCAACGGCACCGATTCCGGCGATTGCTGCGCCTTCTCCGGCGGCCCCTTCGTCGAGAGCCGTTTCTTCGGCGAAGGCATCGGCATCGCCGTGCGCAAGGGCAACGACGTGCTGCGCCAAGCCCTGAACTGGGCGCTGTTCCGCGTCTGGGAAAAAGGCCGCTACACCGACCTGTGGCTGCGCTATTTCTCGGTGAGCCCGTTTTAACGTCGTCGTCGCTCTCTCCGCCGTCATTGCGAGGAGCCCTTGCGACGAAGCAATCCAGACTGTCACCGCGGAAGCAGTCTGGATTGCTTCGCTTCGCTCGCAATGACGGTGCAAGAGGCAATACCGTCCACGAAATTGCATTCTGCCCGGAAATCGCTATTTTCCGCGGCCCGGAGGCCCTTCTCGATGTCCGTTATCGATCCCAGCATGAGCCCGAGCGATCTGCGTGCGCTCGCCGAACAATCCAACGCCTGGCCGTTCGAGCAGGCGAAGGCCATTGTCGCGCGGCTGAAGAAGAGCCCGAAGGACGAGGTGTTGTTCGAGACCGGCTACGGGCCGTCCGGCCTGCCGCATATCGGCACGTTCGGCGAGGTCGCGCGCACCTCGATGGTGCGCCATGCCTTCCGCGTGCTGACCGAGGACAAGATCAAGACGCGCCTGCTCGCCTTCTCCGACGACATGGACGGCTTCCGCAAGGTGCCGGACAACGTCCCCAACAAGGAGATGCTGGCGGAGCATCTCGGCAAGCCGCTGACGCGGGTGCCGGATCCGTTCTCCAACGAGTACCCCTCGTTCGGGCACCACAACAACGCACGCCTGCGCGCCTTCCTCGATCATTTCGGCTTCGACTACGAGTTCGCGAGCTCGACCGACTACTACACGTCAGGCCGCTTCGACGCGACGCTGCTCAAGATGCTAGCTGCCTACGACAAGGTGATGGACATCATCCTGCCAACGCTGGGCCCCGACCGACGCGCCACCTATTCGCCGTTCCTCCCCATCAGCAAGACGTCAGGCGTCGTGCTGCAGGTGCCGATGATCCGCCGCGACGTCGCGGCCGGCACGGTGACCTATGTCGACCCCGATACGAACGAGGAAGTCGAGACATCAGTCACCGGGGGCAACGTCAAGTGCCAGTGGAAGGCCGACTGGGCGATGCGCTGGGTCGCGCTCGGCGTCGACTACGAGATGGCCGGCAAGGATCTGATCGACTCCGTGAAGCTGTCCGGCGCGATCGCGAGAGCGCTCGGCGCCACGCCGCCGGAGGGTTTCAACTACGAGCTCTTCCTCGACGAGAAGGGCCAGAAGATCTCGAAGTCGAAGGGCAATGGCCTCACCATCGACGAATGGCTGCGCTACGCCTCGCCGGAATCGCTGTCACTGTTCATGTATCGCGAGCCGAAGGCGGCCAAGCGGCTGTATTTCGACGTCATCCCGCGCAACGTCGACGACTATCAGCAGTTCAGCGACGGTTTTGCCAAGCAGGACGGCAAGCAGCAGCTCGGCAATCCGGTCTGGCACATTCACAACGGCAAGCCGCCGAAGGGCGACATGCCCGTCACCTTCCAGCTGCTGCTGACGCTGGTGTCGTCGTCGAACGCGGAGAATGCCGAGACGCTGTGGGGCTTCATCGGCCGCTACCGCCCCGGCGTGTCGCCGCAGACGCATCCGAAGCTCGACGCGATGGTCGGCTATGCCATCAACTATTACCGCGACTTCGTGGCGCCGACGAAGCAGTTCCGCGTGCCGACGGACACCGAGCGTGCAGCGCTGCAGGATCTGCGCGATGCGCTCTCGCAGCTTGCGCCGGACGCCTCGGCCGAGGACATCCAGAACGTCGTCTACGAGATCGGCCGCCGCGAGCCGTTCCTCGACCAAGTCAAGAAGGGCAAGGACGGCCGCCCCGGCGTCACGCTGGACTGGTTCAACATGCTTTATCAGGTGCTGCTCGGCCAGGAGAAGGGCCCGCGCTTCGGCTCCTTCGTCGCGGTGTATGGCGTGCAGAACGCGGTGAACATGATCGACGGCGCGCTGGCGCGGAGTGCGTAAGGCTGCGACATTCTCCATCGTCGTCCCGGCGAACGCCGGGACCTAGAACCCCAGAGAGAGGTTAGGCGAAGATTCGTAGTTGCGCTTGAGTCGGGATGAAGACCGCCGCTCTTCGATAGATCACGCGGCATGGGTCCCGGCGTTCGCCGGGACGACAGTGTGGTGTGGAGCGCCACCTCAAATCGACCGCAGCACATACCGCCGGTTGTCCTTCTGCACCGGGCGCGCATTCATCGGGTAGAGCTTTGCGAACGCGGCGACGTCGGCGGCCGAAACCTGGATCGGGGTGGTCAACAGCAGCCATTCGACCACTTCCGAGCACGGCGGCGTCGTCAGCGAGCCGGGATAGCGGAAATAGCTGAGCTTCGAGGGCAGCAAAGCGTGCGGATCGATGCCGGCATCGGCCTTCACCGCCGGGCCTTCCGCCGCCGGCATGGTCTTGACGATCTTGCCGAAGGCCGGATTCGCCCTGCCCTCGGCCATCAGCACGCCGACCACGGCGAGCCCGCCGGCCTCGTTGCGATGGACGAAATGCGCCTCCATCGGAAAATTCTTGCCGCCGATCATGTGCTCGCTCGGCCGGTGGAAGTGCACCTGAAGCAGCTTGTACTTGACGTCGCCGAGCATCAACGTGCTGCCCTCGGCGAAGTTGAGCTGGATCGTGTGCCCGTTGTTGACGATGGTGTCGGCGCTCTTGCCCCAGTTCAGCTTCAGAACCGGCAATTGCGACTTGATCGTCCCCTCGATGTCGATCGGCGATTGCTGCAGGCCGACCGCGCAGGCCTTGTTGGCTGCGTCGAGATCGCCCCATTTGGCCGGACCACCGGCGCCTTCATAACTCCAATGCGCGCCTTCGGCGGCGAAAGCCGGCTTGCACAGCGGACAAAGCGCAAGACCGGCGAGAGCCTTCAATGCGTGACGGCGATTCATCATATTCCCCTAAGATAAAGCTGGAGCCGTAATATCGGCGGCAACCTATGCGAGAGGGCCGCTGAGTCGCAATGGCGATCGGGATGAAATGGGGCCCGCATGAATGCGGATCACGACGCCGTCAAGGTCACGGTCACTGGCTGGTCCACACGATCCGCGCGATCCACGCCACATCGCCTGCCGCCATCGTGCGCACGGCCTGCGACGCATCGAGCGGCTGCAGCTCCAGTGCCTTCGCGGCGCGGCGCCTCAGCGTTGCGATCGTCACCTCGCCCGTCTTGCTTCTCACCACCACGCGATCGCCCTTGCGGATCGGCGCGCCCGGCGAAACCAGCACGATGTCGCCGCCGCGGTAGACCGGGGCGAACGCATCGCCGGAAATCTCCAGCGCAAAGGTGTGGCCGTCCTCGGTGGCGGGAAGCGCGGTTGCGGTCCAGCCCTTTCCCGAGGGAAGGCCGGACTCGTCGAACGCGCCGCTCGCACTGGCCAGCGCAAAGTCGAGCATCGGGACCGAGCGCCCGTCGCCCGTGTCATCGTTGTCGATCAGCCTCGCAAAGCTTTCGATCGAGGAATCGGCGGCCGCCAGCGCCTTTGCGATCGATTCAGTCGAGGGCCAGCGCTCGCGGCCGTCCGAGGTGACGCGCTTGGACCTGTTGAAGGTGGTGGGATCGAGCCCGGCGCGCTTGGCAAGGCCGGACGGCGACAGACCGGCGCGCGCCGCCAGCCGATCCAGCGCGACCCAGATCTGGTCGTGCGTCAGCATCCTCTGCGCTTTGGCCTGTCTGACCATGGAAGGTCCAGCCCGTCGCAACCCAGGAAAATTGTCCTCAAATCAACCGGTTTTCTGTTTTTCGCGCAAGGGGCGATGGGAGAAGGCGTTTTCAAGCGAAGCGGGGACCGGTTCGCGACAAGAAAATGCGTCAAAACCGGAATTGAGAGCCCCGTTCCGATTTCATCGGAACGGAAATGGCTCTAAGTCTTGAGTTCGGCAGAGCCGGCCTTTACGGTCGCGCCGGGGTTTTGAAGACCCGCAACAGACGAAAAAACCCAAAAGACTCAAAGAGCAAACAGGACTGCGCAAGCGGTGGTCAAGATCTACAAAATCTGTCCGGCCTCGGCCTGGCGCGAGGCGGAACGGCAGGGTGTCTACCGCGGCAGCGCGGACGATGCGCGCGACGGTTTCATCCATTTCTCGACCGCCGCCCAGGTTCCCGAGACCTTGCGCAAGCACTATTTCGGGCAGCGTGCGCTGTTCCTGGTCGAGGTCGACGGCGACGCGCTCGGCAGCGAGCTGCGCTGGGAGCGCTCGCGCAATGAGGAGCTGTTTCCGCATCTCTATGGCGAGCTCGATCTCGGCGCCGTCATCGCGGTGATGAACCTCAACATCCGCTCCGACGGCGGCCACGACGTTCCGGAGCTTGCCCCGTGATCCGCGCTTTCGACGCCTTTTCGCTGCCGGTGCTGCGCTGGCTCGATCCGGAAGACGCGCATCGCCTGGCGATCCAGGGCCTGCGCTTCCTGCCGCCGGTCAAGCCGCGCGCGGACGATCCCAAGCTCGCGATGCGCGCCTTCGGGCTCAACTTTCCCAATCCGATCGGCATGGCCGCCGGCTTCGACAAGAGCGCG
>NZ_LFJD01000004.1:2355234-2398027 GCF_006658635.1 Bradyrhizobium sp. UNPA324 | reverse complement strand
TAGGACCGACGTTGCCGTTTTGCCATCTGACACCTCTCGCTGCCTAAGCTATAGGTGTCCACCGATTTAGGGGAGGTCCACCTTCGCAACCTCGCGGCGCATTTCGCCCGAGCTTTGCCTCGATGCTTCACCCTCTGAAAATGAAGAGAGCGCGGGGAAGGCCGGGAGCCGGTTGGCTCCCATCGAACCGCCATGCCAAGAGCAGACTGCGTGTGCTTCATGCATAGCGGAAAAGCAGGGCAACCGGAGACATCCCGGCCTTCCCCGCGCAGTGGTTTTACGGCTTATGTCGTGCTCTCCCCGGGGAGCGATGCACTATTGCCCCCGTCGCCTTGCGGATGATCGATGCGCCTGCCCGGTTGGGCCGCCACATCTCCGCAACACTTGGCGCGCAGACCCCGGGCGCCAGGACCACACGATTTTGCCGTACGCTCAAATCACACCGGTCGTGTGCGCGACGGCTTTGCTCACGGTTGCCCGCCCTGCAAAACCTCTTCGCGCCGATGCAATCGGCGTCCACCGCCGCCCGGCCCGCGTTCGTGACGATCGCGATACGCCCCTCTCCTTGGGCCGGGTTGCGGCGACACATACGAGACTTCCGAATTTCGGTAAAGCGTAATATTTTCGATAGCGCGGATTGACCTAGGGCTCGCGTGTTTTGCCCGTCGGCAACGCAAGGTCTCGTAGCCCGGGTGAGCGCAGCGACATCCGGGATTCTCATCGAGAGCGGCCCCGGCTATCGCTGCGCTCACCGGGCTACACGCTCACCGGGAATTCCGACATCGCCGGCTACGGAGCTGGGCCCGCGAGCCGTTCGATCACCAGATCGAGCAGCGCACGCAGACGAGCGAGCCGCTTCAGATCGCGATGATAGCCGACATAGGTGTCGCGGCCGGGCGGCGTCGCGCCGATGTCGAGCGCGACCAGACGGCGGTCGCTGTCGCCGAGCGGCCGCGGCAGCACGGCAAAGCCGCCGCCGCTCGCGCAAAGCTCCGCCTGCACCTGCCTGTTGTTGCTGCGCGAAGCAACGCCCGCATTCGGCAGCACGCGCTTCAGCCAGACCGCGTCCGGCATGTCGGCGAACTCCGCATTCATGGTCACGACGCGAACGCTGCTGCCGTCGCCGGCGCGCGGCGGTTTGCTGCCCTTCTTGCCGTAGAGCGCGTAGGGAATGTGCAGCAGCTTTCTGGAGATCACCTCGGGCTCGCTGAACGGCTTGATGCGAAAGACCAGATCGGCCTCGCGCCGCGGCAGACTGTAGAGCCGCGCATCGGTCAGTAGCTCCACCGTCACGGCGGGATGACGCTTGCCGAACGCGGCGATCACCGGCGACAGCATCACTGTCCCGAACCAGTCCGACGAGGACAGGCGCAACAGTCCATCGAGCTGCGTCGTCGCTCCGGACACGTGGCGCTCCAGCGCGAGCGCCTCGTCCTCGATCCGCTCGGCGTGACGCAGCACGGCGTTGCCCTCGTCGGTCAGCACGAAGCCATCCGCCGTGCGCTGGAACAGGGTCTGCCCCAACGCACCTTCGAGCGCGCGAAGCCGCCGCCCCATGGTCGGTTGGGTCTGGCCGATTTTCCGCGCGGCGGCGCCGAGCGTGCCTTCGCGGGCAATCGCCAGGAAGATGCGCAGATCGCTCCAGTCCATCAGAACTCCTGTCGTACAAAAATGTATGGATACCGTACAGCCTTGTTCCTTCTCATGCAAAATTTCATGAGCATATTGGGGCCGACAACGGAGCAAGACGGTCATGACGACACAATTGACGATGCGCGCCGGCGTGCTGGAGGCTCACAACGGCCCCTTACGCCTCTCGACGATTTCCAGACCCGAGATCGGCCCGCGCGAGGTGCTGGTGCGGATGCGGGCGAGCGGGGTCAATCCGCTCGATACCAAGATTCATGCCGGTACGGCCGCGCATGCGCGCCATCCGCTGCCGGCGATTCCGGGGATTGATTTGGCCGGCATCGTCGAACGCAGCGGGAGCGAGGTGACGCGGTTCAAGAGAGGCGACGAGGTCTACGGCATGACCGGAGGGGTCGGCGGCGTACAGGGATCGCTGGCCGAATTCGCCGCGGTCGATGCCGATCTTCTCGCATTGAAGCCCGCCAATCTCAGCATGCGGGAAGCTGCCGCCCTACCCCTGATCGTCATCACGGCCTGGGAGGGCCTGATCGACCGCGCGGGCCTGAACGCGGGCCAGAAAGTGTTGATCCACGGCGGCGCGGGCGGCGTTGGTCATGTCGCGGTTCAGATCGCGCGCGCCTTCGGGGCGGACGTGTTCGCCACGGGCTCGGCGTCGCAGCGCGTCACCATCGAAGCCTTTGGCGCGATATTCATCGACCGCGACAGCCCGGTCGAAGCCTACGTTGCGCAGCATACCGGCGGCCGCGGCTTCGACATCGTCTACGACACCGTCGGCGGCAAGGTGCTCGACGCCTCCTTTGAGGCGGTGCGTCGCTTCGGTCATGTGGTGAGCGCATTGGGCTGGGGGACACACGCGCTTGCCCCGCTGTCGTTCCGCGCCGCCACCTATTCCGGCGTGTTCACGCTGCTGCCGCTGCTGTCGGGCGAAGGCCGCGCGCACCATGGGGAGATCCTGATGGAGGCCACACGCCTCGTCGAAGCCGGCAAGCTCGTGCCGCTGCTCGACCCCAGGCGCTTTACGATGGAGAGCGTCGGCGATGCCTATGCGCTGATCCGCGATCGCGCGACGAACGGCAAGCTGGTCGTCGATGTCTGAGGTTGTAGCTCATAGCCCGGATGGGCGCAGCGACATCCGGGATTCCGTCGACGGGTATCGCTGCGCTCACCCGGGCTCCGAAGGCTCGTCCGCTGCTAATCCTCGCTGGACGCCGCCGAGCGGTTGCGCAAATAGGCCTGCGACAACAGGAAGAACAACGCGCGCTCGCCGTGATATTTGGCGGACGGCCGGGTGCGCTCGAAGCCGTCGGCAAAGATCTTGCCGGACTGGTCGCACACCTGCCATCGCCAGCCGAACCGCTTGCGCCTGGTGAGGATCACTTCGAACATGCCGACGAGCTTGGTCCCCTGCTCCCTGCCGGTCTCGCAGACACACAAGTCTGCTCCGGCCTCCTCCGTCAGACGGAGGCCCCGACATATATCGCAGCAGGACGGAAAGAGAATAAAATTGATTGTCGGAAATAGGTATCTTCCACCGGCTGTGATGAACGCGCGAAGCATCAGGAATAAGCCAATGGTGCCGGTGTTGATGCACTCCCGCCGCAGCCTGGAGCGCTGACGGGTATTCAAAACAGAAGACTGGATTTGCTGCCGAAGAGCCTCCGTGCACCAGCACGTTGGGCGACGGTGGTAATGGGAGATGGGTCAATTGTGCGCGGAATGAGAAGAGTCGTGCGAGGGGCATCGGTCTAGCGTCTCGCCGGGCGGCATCGCCGCCCAAGCCCTATCGCGCCACGACCTCGACCTCGCCGTCGACGCCGTTCACGACATTGAAGCCGCGCTCGTAGACCTTGCCCTCGTTCTTGGCGATGGCGCGGTATTCGCCTTCGGAGAGCACCACGCGCGGAAAGGCACCGATCGATTCCTTGATGACGTCGCCGCCCGGGGTCAGCACCGACCAAGCGGTGTTGGCCAGCGCCTCGCCACCCTTGTCGCTGACCAGCTTGAGCGTGATCACGGCGGCGCGGTGGGTGATGGTGACGTCGGTGAGCTTGCCGGCCTGGACGCGAATGTCCGAGCGCACCACCGAATTGGCGTCACCATAATTGGAGATGATGTAGTAGGTGCCTTCCGGGATCAGCACGACGTCGCCGGCGGCGACATTCGGCACCAGCGAGGCCCGCTCGCCGGATTCGAACTGGCTGCCCTTGTAGATCGCGAACGAAATCTGGTTCTGCGGAATGCGGCTGGTGCCGACCCGGCCCTCGATGCGCAGGCCCCCGGCCGGCAGCACGAAGGATTCGCGATCGGTCTCGGCCTTCAGGCTGACGGTGCGCACCGCGCTGACCAGGCCGAAGGCGACGTGCACGACGTAGTTGCCCGGCGGCAGCACGATGTTGGGCGTGGCGTTGCGGTCCTCGCGGATCAGCTTGAAGGTGCCGTTCTCGTCGGGACGGTCGGCAAACACGCGCCAGACCAGGCCGCTCGTGATCGCCGGTGTGTCCTTGCCGTATTTCGCAGTCAGCGACAGCACGCCCTGTCCGGGCACGGCCGCATTGAGCGGCGCGGCCGGCGGCACGGTGGTGACCGCGGGCGGCGGCATGCTGGGCGTGGCCGGCTGCATCAGGGTCGGCGGCAGGCTTGGAGGGCCGGCGCCAGGCCCGGAGGGCGGCGCCAGGCTGACGGCGCCGCCGGGGTCAGGCACCGAAGCCGGCGGCACCGGCGGCGGGCGATCGGAGAAAAGCTGCGCCTGCGCAGCGTTTTGGCCCGAGGTAACGAGGCACGCGGCGAAGATCAGCGCCGGCAGCAGCCTGCCGCTGCGCCGCCATCCGATGATGCCGTCACCCCCGCGTGTCATACCTCCTGCTTTTCACCGAAAACGCGGCAAATTCAAGCCTCTAAAGCCCCGCGAAATACGGTCCCGGACGGTTCTTTGGAACCCGGTTGAGGCCTGCGTGATTATCGCGGAGGCAACGCCCCTCGCCATACTCCTGCCCCGTGCCCTCTCCAAAGCGGCATAAACCATGCTTCGCCCTGGTTCTGGCGGAGCGCGAGTGCGATGCCTAGTCTGAGCTTACGGGCTGGCCCCGGCGTAGGAGAGAGTTTCGGTGCTGGACAGATTGAAAGGTCGGGGCGCGAACGGCTCGAATGGCGAGAAGGTGGGTCTCGGCAGCATCCGTCGACCGATCATTGGCCTTGCCTTGGGCGGCGGCGCGGCGCGCGGCTTTGCCCATATCGGAATTCTCAGGACACTGCTTGCCAACGGGATCGTGCCCGACGTCGTGGTCGGCACCTCCATTGGCGCCGTGGTCGGGGGCCTCCATGCGGCCGGCCGGCTCGATACGTTCGAAGAGTGGGGGCGCAGCCTGCAAGGCATGCGCAACATCCTCGGCTATCTCGACATCCGCCTCAACGGCTCCGGCCTGCTCGGCGGCGAGAAGCTGGCGACCCGGCTCGAGGCGGCGATCGGGCAAGTCCTGATCGAGGATCTGCCCATCAAGTTTGCGAGCGTCGCGACCGAGGTTCGCACCGGTCACGAGATCTGGCTGACGCGCGGCCGTGTGGTCGATGCGATGCGTGCGTCCTACGCCCTGCCCGGCATCTTCGCGCCCGTCCTGATCGGGGACCGCTGGCTGGTCGATGGCGCGCTGGTCAACCCGGTGCCGGTCTCCGCCGCCCGCGCGCTCGGCGCCGAAATCGTCATCGCGGCAAATCTTTCCAGCGACATCTTCACCCATTCCACGACGATCTATTCACACGGCGCAGTGCCCACCCCAGTCGCGCCGGAGGCGGAGGAACCGACGGCCAAGCGGCGCTTCCCGCGGCTGTTCTCGCCCGAGAAGACTGTGAAGCGTGAGTTTTTCGGCGGCAACGGCCGGCCCGGCATCTCCTCGGTGATGGTCGATGCCTTCAACATCATGCAGGACCGCATCACCCGCGCCCGCCTCGCCGGCGATCCGCCGGATCTGTTGATCACGCCGCGGGTCGGCCAGTTCGGCTGGTTCGACTTCCACCGCTCCGAAGACTTGATCGCTCATGGCACGCGCGCCACCGAGCGCGCGCTCGCCTCGATCCAGGAGGCGATCCATGTGCTGGCGCCGGCGCCCGCGGGCACCGCGCCAAAAGCGGACGAGCAGACCTGATCAGGCGGTCTTGATGTAGTCGCGCAGGGCTTCCTGCTCGGACTCGTATTCCTGGACCCGACGTTTGACGATGTCGCCGATCGAGATCAGGCCGACCACCTTGCCGTTGTCGATGACGGGCAGATGGCGGAACTTGCCTGTCGTCATGGTCTCCATGAGCTCGGCGACCGTGTCGGTCTCCTTGCAGGTGACGACCTTGCGGGTCATGACCTGAGCCACCGGCTCTTCCAGCACGCCGGCGCCGCGCTCGCCGAGCACGCGGACGATGTCGCGCTCCGACAGGATGCCTTCGAGACGGCTCTGGTTCATCACCAGCACCGCACCGATCTTCTTCTCGCCGAGCAGTTTGATCGCGGCAGCCAGCTTGGCGTCGGGCTCGACGCTCACGATCTGGTGCCCCTTCGTGTTGAGAATGGAACGTACCGTCATTGTCGCCTCCCTGAATCCGAGCCCTCCGCCTCTTGGCGGTCAGGACTTGTTCTTCGAGTCTTCAACTAACAGTTTCGGCGCGGGTTTCGCGCTCGCGCGCTTGTCGAAGCGTTGCCGCTATGGGTTTGTCGCTTCGGAACATTCTTCCCGCAAATGATGGATGAATTCGGGCTGCGCCGCAAGCGCCGCTTCAAATACGGTCTGAAACGTCCTGTGATGACGCATCCGCAGCATCGTTTCGCACGCGCGGCACGGGATCGAACAGGGTGAATAGCAACAGGCCGGCGAAGAAGCCGCCGATATGCGCCTGCCAGGCGACGCTCGTGGTTTCGGCATCGATGCCGATCGCGCCGACGCCGAAGATGATGTTGACGCCGAACCAAACGCTGAGGAAGCCGACCACCCGTCCGTCGCGCAGCGCGCGCGACAGCGGCAGCGCCGGAACCTTTGCCGCGGTATCGGCATCCGTTCGGTTGAACGACAGGAAGCTGCCGCGGACGAAGGCGAAGCGGATTGCGGCTGCCATCGCGCCCGACACCGAGGCCGAGGCGCCGATCATCGGCGCCACCGCATGCTCATGGGTGAGGAGATGGGCGAGCGCGCCGGCCGCTGCCGTCACCGCCAGAAACAGGAAGAACCTGACGGCGCCAAAGCGCCGCGCCAGCGCGCTGCCGAACGGCAGCAGCCACAGCACGTTGAAGCCGAGATGGGTCAGATTGGCGTGCAGCAGCGAATAGGTGACGAAGGTCCAGACCTTGGCCCCGGTGCCACCGGGGATCTGCAAATTGAGCAGGGAGGAATCGTAGCGCTTCGGGATGAAGCCGAAGACGTCGATGGTCCAGTTCTCGAGGTCCGGCGGCAGCAGCACCCGCAGATGGATCCCCGCCAGGAGGACGATATAGGCGGTCAGCGCCCCGGGCAGCGTCAGGACCGGCTCGCGCGGAGCCTCCTCATGGGCGGCAGGCAGGTCGAGCTGAGGATCTTGCGACGAATCTTGCGGCGGGGAATCCAAGGCAGCTTCGCTTTCAGGCGCGATCGGAGCGATCCACTTGCAGATAGTCGCCTTTGCCGCCCTTGCGCAAGTGCACAAAAGGAAAAGGCAGGGCCCTGGGAAAGCCCTGCCTGTCCGTGTCGGCCTTTTCCGCGCCCGAGGAATGAAGGTGTATCCCCACCCCTCCCCGGCCCGTGGCCAAACTGTTTGACGCCCTGTGTACCGACCCCGCCGAGAACCTGGAGAAAAGCGGCGGGGCTTGCGACTGCGATCACCTTAACAGGGCCGCTGCCGACGCAAAGTCCATAGTTAATTTAACGTTAACGACGCAAAGGCGGCCTCAAGGCAGGCGAAAACGCCTCCTCGGCATGGACGCTGCAAATCCCCTCCTGCACAACAACACAAGGGATCGCGGCTGCACTGAAGCGGGACAGGTTTGTCCCTTCGGGGTTGCGCTCCGGGGTAAGCGTTCAGACATGAAACATCCGTCAAGCCGCGCGTTCTTCGCGTATTGGGACAAGAAGCGTGGCGCCGCACGGGCCCCTGATCGGGCCGACATCGATCCGGCCGCGGTCCGCGGCCTGCTCGGCGACATCTTCGTGCTCTCCTGCGAGCCGAATCTCGGCTTCCCGTTCCGCGTCGCCGGCACGCGCGTCTGCGCGCTGGCAGGGTGTGACCTCAAGGACCAGAGCTTTGCGGCGCTGTTCGCTGATGCGAGCCGCAGCGAGATCGAGGAGATCACGACCATCGTCGCCGACGAGGCGTTAGGTGCGATCGCCGGTGTCACGGCCGCGCGCGAGGACGGCAGCAAGGCCTATCTCGAGCTGTTGCTGCTGCCCTTCAACGCCCGCCCGCATACGCCGGTGAGTGTGACCGGCGTGCTCGCGCCGTTCGACGACGAGTGCGGCGCGCTTTCAGCCTTCACCCTCACCTCCTGGCGCTATCTGCACCAGCCGGAGAAATTGCTGCCGCGCGCGATCCGGAAGTTGCAGGTCGCACGCGGGCTGATGGTGTATGAGGGGCTGAGATAGTCTCGTATCCCGGACAGACGGCAACGAGCTAACGCTGCTGCGCAGAGTCGGGGCCTAACCTCTCAAAAACAATCGCGGTTAGACGGCCCCGGCCCTGCAGCTCATCACCTCGCGGTACTGAGCTGCGCTTGGGGCAGCAGACATTCTCAGACGCCTGCTCTCACGGCATCGCCAGGTGCCAGGCGCCGTTCAAGAAACCGTCGCCGGTGACATCGCCGGGCTTCTGGTCTTTGGCGAAAGTGTAGAGCGGCTTGCCCTTGTAGGCCCACTGCTTCGAGCCGTCGTCGCGGGTGATGATGGTGTAGCCGTCGCCGGCGGCGTCGCTCGCCTCGGCCTTCAGCACCGGCCAGTTCGTCGCACATGGACCGTTGCAGGCCGACTTGCCGTTCGCATCCTTGTCGAAGGTGTAGAGCGTCATGCCCTTGGCATCGGTGAGCACGTTGCCCTTGTCGGTCTTGCCGGTCTTGGTCGGCGGTGCGGCGAAGGCTGCGGGAACGATTGCGAGCGACATTGCCAGCGCGAGCGCGAGGCGGATCGAGGACGTCATGATATCTCCTGTCATGCAATTGGCTTGCATGGGTAGGACGCCGGGCGCGGCCTGGTATTCCTGAGACGTCGGCAAAGATATTTTTCGCTGCGCGCCTCGAGGCAGCGGAATAAACTGGACCGACCGAACCGAACGACGGAAAGACATGAGCAAGCCGCATTGGCGTCCCGCGCACGCATCCGACCTACCCGCGATCAGCGCGATCGCGGCGCGGCTACATCCTGATCTTCCCGAGAGGCCCGAGGTGTTCATGGAAAAGATGCAGCTCTATCCTCCGGGCTGCCGCGTGCTCGTCGCGGAGGATGCGATCGCCGGCTACGGCCTCGCGCATCCCTGGAAGCTGCATCGGATCCCGCCGCTCGACGGTTTCCTTGAACGCCTGCCCGAGAACGCAGAATGCCTCTACGTGCACGATGTCGCCGTGCTGCCAGACCGGCGCGGCGGCGTTGCGCGCGACTATGTTGCCGGGATCGCGGAGCTGGCGCCCGCATCCGGCATCGCGACGCTCGCGCTGGTCTCGGTCTACGCCACGCGGCCGCTGTGGGAACATCTCGGCTTTCGTGCCGTCACCGCCGATGGGGACCTGCGCGCCAAGCTCGCCTGCTACGGGGAAGGCGCGACCTATATGCTCCACGACCTCGCTGCGACGTAACGTCCCTGCCCGACCGCCCCCGGCTCACGCGCGCGTGAACCGCCGCCTCGAACCGGGTTGGACCAGCCTCCGTCGAAGGGATGTGCGAGCCGTTCCGGTCTCGCCGAACCGAGGCTGGAGAAAATTCATGAAGCTTACTTTGTCGAAAGTTGCTTTGATTGCATGCGTTGCGACGAGCGCGTTCGCAACGACCAGCGCCAACGCGGCACAACACCGAACCGACGGCTGCCAGTTCGCCTTTTTCGAAAGCTGTGGCATCGTCGCCGACACGTCGACCCCCGGCCGCGCACGCCGTACCGTCGTTCGCCTCAACGATACCTCGCCGACCTACATGAAGCAGTCTGACCCGCGCTACAGCTCGGCCATGCGCGATGCCGGTGGTGGCGGAGGTGGCGGCGGCGGCGGTGGCGGTGGTGGTGGTGGCGGCGGCGGTGGCGGCCGCTGAACTCCCACCTGACCTTTCGGATGATGTCGCCGGTGCAATCCGGCGGCATCATTGCCGTCCGTGCTGAACGACGGCGGTTCAGCCGCGATGCTTTTTCTTCTTCTTCGTCTTCTTTCCCGGTGCGCCCTTCACCGGCCACGGCGTGACCGACGGCTCCGCGCGGGCCTGCTTGTCGCGATGCTTCTTCTTTCCAAAAGGCGGCGCATCGTCGAATCTCGGTCCGCGCTCGCCGGACGGTTTGCCGCGTGGTTTGAATTCACGCGCCTCGCGCGGTCGCTCGTCGCGACGTTCGCGATGATCGCCATTGTCGCTCTCGCGCCGCGGCGCACGTGACCGCTCTTCCGACGGCACCGATCGCTGCGGCGCCTCGCCCAGCGGCTCGATCCGGATGCTGTCTTCCTTGTCCGGACGCTTGATCTTTGCGGCGAAAGATTCTGCGGCCTGCGCTGAGATCTCGAACTCGGTTGTGGTGTCCATGATCTTGATGGCGCCGATGTCGCGTTTGTCGATGCCGCCGCGGCGACAGATCATCGGCAGCAGCCAGCGCGCTTCCGCATTTTTGCGCCGTCCGATCGCCGCGCGGAACCAGACGCTGCCCTCCGCCATGACGTGTTTCGACGACGCCTTTCCGGACTTCGATCGCGGCTTGGCGGCGCGATCGTCGCCGCCTTCAAACCTGTCGCGCCCGCGCTCGTCTCGCGGCCGGCCGCTCCGCTCGCCCGGATCGATGATGTCCTCGGGTGACGGCAGGCGCGCCCGATAAAGCCGCGCCAATGCGGCCGCGATGTCCTCGGCCGACCGCTCGGCGAGCAAAGCCTGCGCCAGAGCCTGATCGTCGGGGGTCGTCTCCTCCGTGAACAGCACGTCCTTCATGCGCGCATGATCAAGCTTGCGGATCTCGTCCGCCTGCGGCGCCGTGCCCCAGGCCGCGTCGACCCCCGCGAGATTGAGCAGCAGCTCCGCGCGCCGCCGCCGAGCCGGCGGCACCAAGAGGACGCTCGTCCCCTTGCGGCCCGCCCGCCCCGTGCGGCCCGAGCGATGCTGCATCACCTCGGCGTCGTTGGGCAAGTCCGCATGAATGACGAGGTCGAGGCTCGGCAGATCGATGCCGCGGGCGGCGACGTCGGTCGCGACGCAGACGCGGGCGCGTCCGTCGCGCAGCGACTGCAGCGCCAGGGTGCGCTCGTTCTGCGTCAATTCGCCCGAGAGAGCGACGACGGAAAAGCCGCGCTCCAAGAGCGCGGCCTGCAAATGCCTGACGTGATCGCGCGTGCTGCAGAACACCAGCGCACTCGGCGCCTCGTAGAAGCGCAGCACGTTGACGACGGCGTGCTCGGCATCGGCGGGCGCGATCCGGATCGCGCGGTATTCGATATCGGCGTGACCGCCTTCGTCGCCGGCGACCTCGATCCGGAATGCTTGCTGCTGATATTGCTTGGCCAGCGCGACGATGCCGCGCGGGAACGTCGCCGAGAACAGCAGCGTGCGGCGCGTCTCCGGCGTGGTCTCGAGGATGAATTCCATGTCCTCGCGAAAGCCGAGATTGAGCATCTCGTCGGCCTCGTCGAGCACGACCGCCTTCAATTCGGAGATGTCGAGACGGCCGCGGCGCAAATGGTCGCAGAGCCGTCCGGGCGTGCCGACGACGATATGGGCGCCGGCTGCGAGCTCGCGCTGCTCGCGGCGCGGATCCATGCCGCCGACGCAGGAGACCACGCGCCCACCCGCATGCCCATAGAGCCAGGCGAGCTCGCGCTGAACCTGCATCGCGAGCTCGCGGGTCGGCGCCACGATCAGGGCGAGCGGTGCGGCGGCGGGCGCAAACTGCTCGGCATCGCCGAGCAGATCCCTGGCCATGGCTAGGCCATAAGCGAGGGTCTTGCCGGAGCCGGTCTGCGCCGAAACCAGGAGGTCGCGATCGGCGGCGTCCTCCGCGAGCACGGCAAGCTGAACGGGGGTCGGAGAATCATAGTTCCGCTCGGCCAAAGCGCGGGCGAGCGGCGGGGTCAGGGCCGGAAAAGACACGGGATGGAGAACCTTGGTTAATTCAGGCGCGCAAACGGTGAACCGGCGGGCCCGAGCTCGCGTGCGCGGCAAACGGCCCGGCCACACGCTGGATTTGATCTGGCCGCTCTTTACGCCAAGAGTTCGGAAATCACCATGCCTATGATGCATGGCTTGGCCAGGAGAGCCGCGCCCGAAGGTTGCAGCGGATTTTTGCGGCCACTTCCACTAACCTGAGACCAACCGGATCTTATGGAAAATGAACGTGACGGCCTCCACCAAACGCCGCTGCGGCGACTGCACTCTCTGCTGCAAGATCATGGCCATCGAGGCGCTGGCCAAGCCGGCGAGCGCCTGGTGCGGGCATTGCAGGCCCGGCCGCGGATGCGCGATCTACGCAGGACGACCGGCGGAATGTGAAGACTTCGCCTGCCTGTGGCTCGTCAACGATCTCCTCGACGAGCGATGGAAGCCAAGCCGGTCGAAACTCGTCCTGACCACGTCCGAGGACGGTATCGAAGTCCGATGCGACCCGGGCTTTCCCGACGCTTGGCGCAAGCAGCCCTACGCCGGCGACATCCGTGCATGGGCTGTCGAAGGTGAACGCAACGACATGACGGTGGTCGTGATCATTGGCCTACGCATGTTCCTCATCACATCGGATCACGAGTTCGATCTTGGCGTCGTCGGGCCGGACGAACGGATCGTGCGGGAGCTGGAGGGCACGAAGGTCGTGGGCGCGACAATCGTGAAAGCGAACGATTGACTGGCCGGACATTCGATCCCAAATCGTGCCTCAGGAAAAGAAGACTGGAGGACCCATGGCCGACAGCATCTCGCTTGCCGACAAGCTCGCGACCTTCGAGGATTATTGGTCCCCGCGCACGGTCACGACCTTCAACGATTGCGACGTGATGGTGGTGAAGGTGAAGGGCGAGTTCACCTGGCACAAGCACGACGACACCGACGATTTCTTTCTCGTTCTGAAAGGCCGTCTGGACATCGAGTTGCGGGACCGCACGGTGACGCTTGGTCCGGGCGAGCTCTATGTCGTGCCCAAAGGTGTCGAGCATCGCCCGGTGGCGCGCGAGGAGGCTCACCTGATGCTGATCGAGCCGACGGGGACGCCGAATACGGGCGACAAGGCAACTGCGGCAGCGCGCAAGTTCGCATAGTGGGCAGCACGCCTGCGCGGCCTAATCCCTCGAGGTCGCCAGTCCGCTGAGGCTGCCGGCCAGCCAGGCTCTCGCGCGCGCAACACTGTCCTTGACCGCGCGGGCCAGGGCTCGGACGGCGCGCCAGGCTTCCGTCTCCTGCAGCCACGCCTTCGCCGCCGCATATTTTCCGTAAGCCCAGGCAAAGGCGGGAATTCGCATCAGCTTGTCCCGCGTCAGATGGAACAGGCGCTCGACCAGCACGAGCTTGAGCAATTCGCCGATGATGAACATCACCGCGCCGCCCAGGATCTGACCGGTTGCGGCGAGGTACGCAGCAATCGGCTTGACCGGCTCGAGAATAATGACCGGAACAGAGAATAACGCCAGCGACGGATATGGCGGCAGCGACCTGATCCAGCCGCGCAAACGCCTGAATTCGAAATGCCGCCCGATCCAGCGGGCGATCGGCCTGGCCACGGCCATGAAGACCGCATCCACCAGGAAGTAGATCGCGGCCAGGATGTAAGTGACGGGTTTCAGGATTCGCTTCACGGCACCTCTCCCGCAAAGTGAAAGCCGGAACTTGGGCCTAAGTTTCACCTCGGCGTGAATAGTTCGGGGACATCAGATGGAACTTTTGCGGCATCGGTCCCGCTCAGATTTCCGCGTAGATCTCCAGCAAATTGCCGTCGGGATCGCGGAAGAACAGCGTGCGATGGCCGAACGACTGGTTCGTCGGCGGCGAGACCAGCGCCACGCCCTGCCGAACGAGCTCATCCGCGCAGGCGTCGACCTCGGCGGCGGAGACCTTGAAGGCCAATTGCAATGCGGCGCTGCCTGGAGGGATTGGCGCATCCGCCGCGGTTCGACTGGGTCTCGCCAGCGCCAGCGTGTTGCTGCCGATGCCGTACTCGATCCAGTTGGGCGAGAGCTCGCGCAGCACGGACAAGGCGAGCACGTCCTCATAGAACCGGCGCATCGCCGCCATGTCGCGCACGAAGACGACGGTGTAGTCGATCGCGCGAATGGCGTCGAAGGGGGAGCGCGGCCGGCTCGACTGCGGCGCCATCGGCGGCGTCACTCCTGGTCCACCACACGGTCGGCGACGAAGACGCCGTTCGGCTGGTGAAAGACGATCTGATCAATTTTGCCGTCTTCCCCACGAAACTCGACGGCAAAACCGTCCAGCTCGACGATACGAAACCTGCGTCCCTGCTGCGGCTCCAGACGATAGGCCGGCTGAAAGTCGGGCTTCAGAATCAGCCGGCCATCGGCGTCGAGGGTCACGTGGTGGTTCACGCCACCGCTGTTGAAATGCCCGGCGCAGCGCCGACGAAACGCAGCATCTATACAATCGCCGGCGGCGCGCCGCTCGAACACGATGTCCTTGGCCGTCGGCTCCAGGGGCGCCGAGAGATGCACGATATTGCCGTCGCGATCGGTGTGGAACGTGATCGGAAGATTGTCAGGCAGAAGCCGATCGACGACCTCGGGCGTCACGAACGTCTCGAAATGCCGATGTGCAAGCGGCGCGCTCATGCCGCGCCACGACCAATGCAGCGCACCATCGTTCACGCGGACGGACATCACGCCATAGGCTGGATGCGCATAATCGGCGGCATAGGCGGACAGCACATGTGCGGGCTGCGTGTCCTTGTGGCGTGCTCTCTCCCGCGCCTCCTTGTCGGCCGGAATATGTGCGATGAAGTCATTGCGAACCTTGTGGAAGCGCGTGAACCAGTCTACCGGCTCGCGTCCGCGCAACCGGTCGACAATGTACCACGCCAGGATCTGCGGCACTGCGCTCGGACTGCGATTGGTCAGCACGGCAACCCCGATGCCGGCATCCGGCACCAGCGTCATCAGCGAGCCCCAACCATTCCAGCCGCCGCCGTGCCACATCAGGCGATCGCCATGATAGGTGTTGGACTGAAACCCCAATGCATAATGACCGTGGCCGAACTCGGAGAATTCCGACTTCCCGACGTGCGCCAAAGGCGTATGCAGCTGCTCCACCAGCGCAGCCGGCAGCAAGCGCTCACCATCAAACTCGCCCCTGCCGAGATGCAGGCGCATCCAGTTCGCAAGATCGGTCACCGACGTATTGATAGCGCCTGCGGCCGTGACCCGGATCGGCAGACGTAGTCCCGGCAGCCGCGTGTCGACATGTATCATATACGGCCGCGCCGCATCGGCCACAGCTTCGAGCTCGTCGAGCGAGAAGCCAACCGTCATGCCGAGCCGATCCGTCAGCCGCTCCCGCACAAAGTCTTCAAAGCTCTTCCCGCTCAGCCGCTCGATCAAGAGACCAGCAGCATTGTAGCAGAGGTTGCTGTATTGCCAGCCGGTGCGAATGTCGCGGCTCAATTCAAGGTGCCGCATGAGCGGCAGCATTTCGGCGGGCGCAAGGTCGCTGGGCAAATGAACCCAATCGTGCCGCGGCAGCCCCGATTGATGGCTGAGCAGGTCGCGAATGGTGACGCGCTCGGTGGCGACCGCATCTGAGAGGCGAAACTCCGGCAGATAGTCGCGGACCGGCTTGCTCCAGTCGAGCACGCCGTCATTGTGCAGCAACGCGACGGCGGTGGCGGTAAACGACTTGGTGATGGAGCAGATCACAAACTGAGTGTGCGGCGTCACCGGCAGATCGGCCTCGACGTTGCGCTGGCCATAGGCGCGCGCGAGCGCGACCTCGCCGTCCCGGACGATGGCGAGCGCAACGCCCGGCACCTTCCAGACGGCCATCGCTTCCGCGGCGAGCCGATCGATGTCGGGAATGAGAGAGGCAAGAGCGGAATGCGGGATGTCGGCAGGTCTATTCATGACACACCGGATGCTTTCGAGGTGCGCAGCATAACTTCCTCAACGTCAAATAGAAACACGTGACAAACGTTCTCGCAGAGAATTGAAGCGCAGGCCGCGAGAACCGCAAGCACGTAGCCCGCATGAGCAAAGCGATATGCGGGACCGCTGCAACAAAAGCCCCGGATGTCGCTTCGCCCATCCGGGCTACGAGTTATCTATCGCAACAAACCGCCACTATAGCGCAGCTCGTAGAGCTTGGTGCCGTCCTGCCACGCAATCGTCTCGACGCCGTGAAAGCGACCAAGCGCGCCCTCAACCTCGCTGCGGTAGACCATGCCGGCCTGCTCGAACAAAGGCGGTCCCCGGTAGGGCTGCTCGGCGCGCACACCCAGCAGCGCCTGGCGCAGGACTTTGTAGATCGCGAGGAAGCTCTCCCGGTCCCTGATCTCGGCGCGGACGCCGCCGCTATAGCTCATCGACCAGATGACGCGGTCGTCCCGCGACACGGTCTCCTGGCCGACGAAAAAACCCATCCCGAAATAGATATCGCGATAGGCATAAGGTGGAGCGCGGTGCTCGAGCTGCTTGGAGCCGGCGAGCAGCGGCGTCGCCATTGTCGCGTCGTCGTCGAGGCCGGCATAGGTGCGCCGCTTGGCCTCGACCAGGAAGGCTGCGAGATCGTGCGGGATGGACGACATTTTCTAGTCCACCAGCTCCGGCCACGGCACGATGGTCGACTTCACCGTCTTCATCGCCATCGCGTCCTTCACCGCCTGCGCGACGCCTTCTTCCGTGAACGGATAGATCGTCTGCATCTTCGCCCAAGGATATTTGTTCGCCGTGCGATAAAGCATGTCGACGCCGAGCGGCAGGTCGTTGCCGGTAAAGCCCCAGGACCCGAGCACGTTGAGATCCTTGGTGCAGATGCGGTGCCAGGACGTGTCGATGGAGCCGGCATCGGTGAACTGGCCCATCTCGACGTAAGTGCCGCCGTCGCGCAGCATCTCGATGCCCTCGGGACCCGCGGTCGGATGGCCCGAGCAGTCCATCACGAGGTCAGCGCCGAAGCCGCCAACGATCTCGCGGACGCGCGCGATGCGCTCCTGCGGTGACTTCAGCTCCTCGATGTTCACGGTCGCCTCCGCGCCGAACTCGCGCGCCAGCTTCAGCCGCGGCTGCTCCGGCGCACCGACAGAGATCACGCGCCCCGCCCCCATCTCCTTGGCGGCTGCGACCGCCAGAATGCCGATCGGACCCGAGCCCTGGATCACCACCGTATCGCCCCAGGAAAAACCGCCCGCGCGGCTGGCACGGTTGAAGGCGCGGATGCAGGAGGTCAGGGGCTCGGACAGCGCGCCCAGGCGCAGCGACATGTCGTCGGGCAGCTTGTAGATCTTGGTGCCCGGCAGCATGTCGAGATCGACATAGACATATTCGGCCCAGCCGCCCCACATGTGCGGCGCCTTGTCGAAGCCGAGATAGCGGCCGTAATAGACCGGCGTCAGGCATTTGTTGGCCGTTTGCGGATAATGGATGCAGTAATAGCAATGGCCGCAGGGCATCAGCGGCGGGATCATCACTTTCGAGCCGACGGTCAGCGGCTTGCTCATGAAGTCCTCGGTGAACTCCGCGCCGCATTCGACGATGATTCCGCCGAGTTCGTGGCCCAGCGTGAACGGCCAGGGCAGCGGCTTCGGCCAATGTCCTTTGAGGATATGCAGATCGGTGCCGCAGACGCCGCAGGCGCCGACCTTGATCAGCGCGGCTTTCTTGCCGACCTTCGGCCACGGCACGGTGCGGATGACGGGCTCCGAGCCGGGACCGGCGTGGGTGCAGACGCGGATCTGTTGCATGGCTGTTTCCTCATTGCCCGTCTGTTATGATTGCTTGGCGCGGGCGTAGGGCGAAGCGTATGTGAGATGCGCGATCGTGCCAAGCGCAAGTCTCGTAGCATAAGTCTCGTAGCCCGCATGAGCGTCAGCGACATGCGGGAGCAGCGGCCCCGGATATCGCTTCGCTCATCCGGGCTACGGAGCCTGCCACAACCGCCACCTACAGCGCAGCGCATGGCAGATGTCCACGCACATCCAATTGTCTTGAGCGCCGACCGGCGACCGTGTACGGACGGCGAAGTCCCACCCAGGTCATCCCTTGAATCCCCTTCCCCAAAATCCCGTCGTTGCGTCCGGCTCGTTCGCGGCGATGAAATCGGTGCCGTACCGGCTTCAGTTCATGGCCTATGTGCTGGCGATGATGGCCGACAATATCGAGCACGTGATCAGCTATTGGGTGGTGTTCCAGGAATTCCATTCGCCGGCGCTGGCGGGCTTTGCGGTGCTGTCGCACTGGCTGCCGTTCCTGCTGTTCTCGGTCGCGGTCGGCGGGCTCGCCGACCGGTTCGATCCGCGCCGCATCATCCAGTGCGGCATGCTGCTGTTCATCGTGGCATCGAGCGGATGGGGCTTCTTCTTCCTCACCGATACGATCCAGATGTGGCACGCGATGCTGCTGCTGGTGATTCACGGCTGCGCCGGCGTGTTGTGGCAGACGCCGAACCAGCTCTTGCTCTACGACCTCGTCGGGCCGGCGGACCTTCCGAGCGCGGTGCGGCTGAACGCGATGGCGCGCTATCTCGGCATCCTGGTCGGGCCCGCGGTCGGCGGCGTGATCATGCTGACGCTCGGCACCTCGCACGGCATCATCTTCAACACGCTGTTCTACCTGCCGATGCTGCTCTGGCTGTTCTGGGCGCCGGTGCGCGACAGAAGCGTGGCGATGCGGCGCTTTGCCGTGCGCGGCCTTGCCGACATCATGCTGACCATCCGCGCCATCGGCACCCAGCCGGTGCTGACGGCGATGACCTGGCTTGCCGGCCTCACCTCCTTCATGATCGGCAATGCCTATCACGCCCAGACGCCGGGCTTTGCCGGCGATCTCGGCCACGGCGATCCCGGCGCCTCCTACAGCGTGCTGCTGGCGGCGGATGCGGCCGGCGCAGTGCTCGCCGCCATCGCGCTGGAATCCTGGGGACGCCTGAAGGGCACGCCGCGCACCGCGATCATGCTCGCAATGCTCTGGAGCGTGGCGCTGCTGGGCTTTGCCGTGGTGCGGATCTATCCGGTCGCGATCGTGCTGTTGTTCTGCGCCGGCTTCTTCGAGCTGTCGTTCAACACCATGGCACAGGCGCTGGTGCAGCTGAACGCGCCGTCCGACATCCGCGGCCGCGTCGTCGGTCTTTATAATATGGCGGGGCTCGGGATGCGGGCCTTCAGCGGCATCACGGTCGGACTGTTTGGCGCGGCGATCGGCATTCACTGGTCGCTCGGCCTGTCGGCCGCGCTGCTGCTGGCGCTGCTGATCCTGCTGCAGCGACGGGCGACGAAGCCGGCTTGAGCGCCGAGCCTTTGAGTGTGGCTTTTCGAGCGCATTGTGTCTGTCCATTGCCGCCGTGGCCGATCCTAACGCGGCATTAACCCTATGCACCTTAGGGTCGTCCCGGACTCCGCCCGGGCGGGGGGTCGGGTGTTGAAAATGGCGTTGGCGAACAGAAAATTTCTTCCGGCCACCGAGGAGCGACGGCGCTTCCAGCGGGTGAAAGTGCACCTGCTCGGCCGCTACATGCTGCCGGACCGCCGTGAATTCCCCTGCCAGGTGATCAACATGTCACCGGGCGGTCTCGCGCTGCTCGCCCCCGGCATCGGCAATGTCGGCGACCGCGTGGTCGCCTATCTCGACCATATCGGCCGCGTCGAGGGCAAGATCACCCGCATCATCGACAACGGCTTCGCCATGACGATCGGTGCCACGCCCCGCAAGCGCGACAAGCTCGCGGCCCAGCTGACCTGGCTCGCCAACCGCGACATCCTCAACCTGCCGGAGGACCGCCGTCACGACCGTATCGTGCCGCGCAACCCGATCGCGGTGCTGACGCTCGAGGACGGCACCAAGATGACCTGCCGCATCATCGACCTTTCGCTGTCGGGTGCGGCCATCGCGGCGGAGAACCGGCCGCCGCTGAAATCGACGGTCCTGCTCGGCCGGGTCCAGGGCCGCGTGGTCCGAAACCTCGAAGACGGCTTCGCGCTGGAGTTCTTGCACGCGCAGCCGATCGAGACACTCGAAGAGAGCGTTACCGCGCGGTAAAGCGCACGAACGCCAAAACCCCCTGTATTCCAGCCCCGAAGGCGGCCTCCGCAATGCGGACGCCGCCTTTTTCATGCGCCGTGACAGCGCCAGCGCGGGTTAACGCGCGGCTGGTTTGCACATGGAAATAGCGGCTCCGCCAGCGTTTCCGCGTTAATCGATAAAATTTGAATCAATTGCAGTTGTTTCAAATTTTATGAGAATTCGATTCAAGTATAGATCGAATTCGCCGCAGGTTTTACTTGTATTCGTCTCGACTTGACTTGGTCGACTTAGCGGCAACTCAAAAGCTCCGTGCGAAATGTGGTCCCAACAAGAAACGGGGGCCGCAATGTTTGACTTCAAGGGACAGGGGAAAGGGCTGGTGCTGGCTGCCATGCTCTTCGGGATCAGTGCGGCAGCGCAGGCCGGCGAGAGCCGCCTGCTCTACGCGAGCCTCGGTGACACCACGCGTGCACCGATCGGCTGGGTCGAATTCTGTGCGGACAACGCCGCCCAGTGCCAGGGCGCACCGACGCAGCCGCGCGACATCGTGATGTCGCAGGGAGCATGGCGCGACCTCGTCAAGGTCAATCGCTGGGTCAACGAGACCGTCAAGCCTTTGACCGACCAGGAGCACTGGGGCGTGATCGAGAAATGGTCGCTGCCGACCGACGGTTACGGCGATTGTGAAGACTACGTGCTGTTGAAGCGCAAGATGCTGATCGATGCCGGATGGCCGCGCGAGGCCCTGCTCATCACCGTCGTGCGCGACAAGAAGGGCGAAGGACACGCGGTGCTGACGGTGAAGACCGACAAGGGCGAGTTCGTTCTCGACAATCAGAACGAGAACGTCGTGGCCTGGACGGAGACCGGCTACCGCTTCGTCAAGCGCCAGTCGCAGAGCGATCCCAACGTCTGGGTCTCGCTCGGCGATACCAAGCCGGCGGTCTCCACCGCCAGCGCCAGAGACTAGGCAAGAGATTAGGAACGAGACGACAAGTTACGCGATCCGGTCACATCCCCACCCCTCCCCGTCCCAGACCGGTTCGCGCGCGCCCAGCCATCCCCCAATGGCTGGGCGCAACTTCTTTGAGGGGTCGTATCCCGGAACGCGGTGCGGCGCGCTTTAATCTGCAAGGCTTGCAGGCAAGATCGACGCTGGCTCGCTGCCCTTGCCCCGATCGACCATCTTTGTGAGATCCGATACGCCGCCGCCGACCGCCAGCCGCGTAGCTCGCGCAGATATCGGAGGCGAGCCGAACAGCCTCGAATAGGACCGCGAGAATGCGGCAGCGCTGCCAAAACCCACATGACGAGCCACCGCCTTCACCTGCTCGCCGCGCATCAGCTCCCGTTGCCCTAGCATCAGGCGCCAAGCGTTGAGATAGGCAGCGGGCGTCGTGCCGAGGATCCTGGGAAAGACGTCCATGAATCGGCTGCGCGACATGCCGCTGATCTCGGCGAGTTGCTCGACGGTCCAGGATCTTGCCGGCTCATCATGCATCGCCACGATCGCCCGGTGCAGAGCGGGATGCGACAGGCCGGCAAGAAGACCCGGCTTCGTCGTACCCGCATCGATCGCCTCCCGCAGCACCAGCAGCACGATCAACTCGCAGAGCCGGTTCAGCGCGACGCGCTGGCCGCAGCGATTGCCGTACCCCTCGGTCACGAAGGTGCTGACCAAGGCCTGCAAGGTCGGGCGGCCGTCGAGATCGATGTCCACCGTTTCAGGCAGAGCATTCATCAACGGGTTCGCCGGGCCGCCGAAATCGACTATTGCGGCGACGAGCAAGTTGGGCTCCGACCGGCTGTCGGCTCTGGCGTAAAGGACCACCCGCTCGGCCACGCCGGCCTGGCCGGTCACGACGAGATTAGCCGCCGCACCCACGGCGTCCGGCGAGAGCATTGCGACTGACAGGTCAAAAGCTTCGAAGAAGGCAGCCAGGCGATCGCGCTTGGGCCTTTCAGGACTTTCGATCATGTAACTTGGATGTTTCATATCCTGGAGTGTGACAGAGAGGGCTGGTTCTCGCAACCGGCCGGAGAGCTGGCCAATCTGCCCAACAGGAGTTCCCATGCTTACGCCCCGACAAAAGGCGCCGGATCTGTCGGTCGAAACGCTCGGCCTCGGCCGCTTCGATCTTGCCGATGAAGCGCCACAGCGTTTCACGCTGATCTGCTTCTACCGCGGCCTGCATTGCCCGATCTGCGCCAACTACCTCAAGGAGCTGGAGCGCCATACGCCGGCCTTCGCCGAGCGCGGGGTAACGACGATCGCGATCAGCTCCGACAACGCGGAGCGCGCGCGGTCGATGGCCGAGAAGGTCGGCGCTTCAGAGCTGCGCTTCGGCTATGGACTGAGCCTTGCCACAGCGCGCGAATGGGGCCTCTACATTTCTGCCTCGCGCGGCAAGACGTCGATTGGCATTGAGGAGCCTGCGCTGTTCTCCGAGCCGGGCGTCTTCCTGATCCGTCCCGACAAGACCATCTATTATCTCTCGGTACAGTCGATGCCCTTCGTGCGGCCGAACTTCGGTGAGATGGTTCAGGCGCTCGACTTCGTCATCAAGAACGACTACCCGGCGCGGGGTGAATTCACCGGCGCGGTTTGAGAATGAGAGCCGAATCTCGCGGAGTGCGGCCTCCAGCCTCACCTCACTCCGCGGCTTCGAGATTGGCGGGCTTCTCGATCTCGCCCAGCGGCGACACCGCGGGGCCATTGAGCGCGGTGCCGTCGGGCGCGAACTGCGACCCGTGACACGGGCAGTCCCAGCACTGCTCCAGTGCATTCCAGTGCACGACGCAGCCGAGATGGGTGCAGCTTGCCGAATGCAGATGCAAATGTCCGTTGCGATCCCGGCACGCCGCGATCTTCTTCAGACCGCTGCGGACGAGGCGCCCCTCGCCGGGGCGCAGCCGTTCGACGCTCGTAATCTCGCTCGCGGTCAGATATTCCGCAAAATTCTTCAGCGGCGTGATGTTCTCGCTGATGAACTCACTGATGTTTCTCTGAATTTTGCGGGACGGGGCGTAGAGATCCTCCCAGGGGCCTGCGCCCGCCGTGATCAGATCCGTCAGCAATAGACCGGCGACGAGCCCGTTGGTGATCCCCTGCCCGGAATCGCCGCTGACGATGAAGACATGCTCCTCGTCGGGGCTGCGGCCGATGAAGCCGGCGAAATCGACCGGCTCCAGCACCTGGCCGGACCACCGATGGGTAACCTCGCGCAAATCCGGCAGGCGCTCGCGCGCCCAGCGCTCGAGCGCATCGAGGCGCTGCGCGCCGTCGTTCGCTTCACCCGATTTATGATCTTCTCCGCCGACGATCACGATGTCCTCATCATCGGAGAACGGCTGGAGCCGGACATAGTGATAAGGATCGAGCGTATCCCAATAGAGCGCATCCTGCAGCGCGCCGGCCGCTATCTTCGCGGCGAGCGCATAGGTGCGGTAAGGCGCCTGCTTGGTGTGGATCGCCACCTCGACGTTGACGGGCGAGTTGGTCGCAACCACCACATCAGTGGCGTGGACCTCGTGGCCTGAGGCGGTCGTCACGACCATGTCGCCATGCTGCTCGCGGATACTCTCGACACAGGTGTCGGCGTAGAGCTGCGCCCCGCGGCGCTTCAGCGCGCCCGCCAGACCCGCGAGGTATTTGGTCGGGTGCAGACGTGCCTGGCCGGCAAAGCGCAGCGAACGCACCTGCCCCCTGGCATGGAACGGGGTTGGATCGACGCAATTTTCGACGGGAATCCCGAGCTTGCGGCAGCAATCCAATTCGTCGTCCAGCTCGGATGCTGACGTTTCGGGTGCCAGCACCCAGTAACCATCGAGGCGCCTGAAATCGCAATCGATGTGCTCGGCTTGCTGGATGGCCTCGGCGCGATCGATCGCGGCGGCGACGCTCTGATAGCAGCGCCGCGCACAGTCGAGGCCACGTACCTTCACCAAGGCATCGTAACCATCGTCGAGTGCGGTGGCCAAATGCGCGGTGGTGCGCGCCGTCATCCCGCTGCCGATGCTGCCGCGGTCCAGCACCACGACCGAGCGTCCATGGCAGGCCAGCTCATAGGCGACCGATAGCCCGGCAATTCCGGCGCCGATAACGACGACATCCGTGCCTATCGTCCCGGATAGTGCCGGCGCCTCCGCGACCGAAACATCCATCCAGAGCGATCGGGTGTGCTCATCCCGTACGTTCATGACAACGCCTCCTCACGCACGAACAAACGACGCGACAAGATCAGGGTTCCTCGCGGGCGGTCGGCGAGCGGAAATGCCGTTGGGACTCGGCATTGAATTAGGAACCTTCGTCGCGCTCGCGGTTGAACCGGCATGACAAATCCATCACCCGGGATGCGCAGGGCATTACGTCACGCCCAATTGTACGGCCACTTGCTGGTGCGAAATGACAGGCTGTATTACCCAGGAGGCAATCATCCGATCTGCTCGGTGCAGCTCGCACGGGAGATGGTCAGGTCAGGATGGATGACGAAGCGAGACGGCGACTACGAGATCACCCCGGACGGGCAGCTCGCCGCAGAACGCGAGCTCAGTCACTGACCGGATCAGGCGCCCAGCACATCCGCGAGCCGCAGCTCGTCGGCGGCGGGCTCCTTCAAGAACAGCTCGTCCTCGATATCGGTCAAGTGTGACAGCATCTGCGCGCGGGCAGCTTGCTTGTCGCGCTTGCGGATCGCCTCGACGATGCCGGCATGGTGCTCCGTGCCGCAGGCCGGCGTGTCGTGGCGGCGATAGAGCAGGATGATGAGCGAGGAGCGCGCGATCAGCTCCTTCAGGAAGCCGAGATAGATGCTGTGGCCGCTCATCTCGGCGACGAGACGGTGAAACTCTCCGGAGAGCCGCACCGAGGCGCGGGCATCGCCGCGCAGCTCGGCTTGGCGTTCCTCGGCAAGATGGTGCTGGAGGCGATCGATCCAGTCCGGCGACACCGCATCGATGGCATGATCGACGATGGTGGGCTCGATCAGACGGCGCGCCTCGAACACTTCGCGGGCATCGGCCGGCGTCGGCCGCGCGACGAAGGCGCCACGGTTCTTCTCGATGTTGACGATGCCCTCATGCGCGAGCTGCTGCAGCGCAGTGCGGACCAGCGTGCGGCTCGCGCCGTAGATCTCGCCGATCTCGTCCTCGCCGAGCTTGGTGCCCGGCAGCAGGCGATGCTCGAGGATCGCGGCGGTCACACCCTCCCGGATGCGGCTGACGCGATCGCTCGCATCGGGCGCGTCGGATTTCGGGCGGGGCTTGGCGGCCATTGGTTCGAGGGTTGGGCTTGAGGGCTCGATCGACGACATTCGCTTTCGAATGTTAGTCGACCAGCTGTATCCAATCACAGGCGAAAGTTTATACAATCTTCGCCCGTTTTGTGTGCAGACGGCTCCGCACAGGGCGGGCAGGACAGAGCCGCCGGATTCGATCTAACGATCTGACTCCGCTGCACAGTTTCGAAATTCAGCTGGCAAAGCGGCGATTGGCACGGACCTTGCGGAGAGAGCGGCTGCACCGCCCCTCCTTGGACACGCCATGGCCACTCCCGCCGCCCTCGAACTGGTCGCCGTCACCAAGCGCTATGACACGACGCTGGCGGTCGATACCGTCAATCTGAAGATCCCGGCCGGCACCTATTGCTGCCTGCTCGGCCCGTCCGGCTGCGGCAAGACCTCGACCCTGCGTATGATCGCTGGCCACGAGGCGGTCAGCGAGGGCGACATCATCCTGGGCAGCCAGAATGTCACCGACCTGCCGCCGGCCGAGCGCGGCACCGCGATGATGTTCCAGTCCTACGCGCTGTTTCCGCATCTCTCCGTGCTCGACAATGTCGCTTTCGCCCTGAAGATGCGCGGCATCGACAAGCCGACGCGCCACAGGCGCGCCGGCGAGCTGCTGGAGCTGGTAGCGATGAGCCAATATGCGGGCCGCCTCCCCGCGCAGCTCTCCGGCGGCCAGCAGCAACGCGTCGCGCTCGCCCGCGCGCTGATCACCGAGCCGCAGATCCTGCTGCTTGACGAGCCGCTCTCTGCCCTCGATCCGTTCCTGCGAGTAAGGATGCGCGGCGAGCTGAAGCGATTGCAGCGCGAGCTCGGCATCAGCTTCATCCAGGTCACCCACGGCCAGGAAGAGGCGATGGCGCTCGCCGACCACATCGTGGTGATGAACCACGGCAAGATCGAGCAGCAGGGAACGGCCCGCGACATTTTCCACCATCCCCGCACCGAATTCGTGGCGCGCTTCATCGGCGGCCACAACGTGCTCAGCGACGCCGGCAAGCTCATCGCCGTGCGCGCCGATCAGCTCGGCATCGCGCCGTTTGCTGACGGCGCGTTCGGCGCGCCGGCGCTGCTGACCCAGACCGAGTACCAGGGCTCCTACATCGCCGTCTCGCTCACGCTCGACAACGGCACCGCCCTGTTCTCCCACGTTCCCGAAGCCACTTTCGACGTCCACCCGTTCCGTCCGGGCGATCGCGTGCTGGCCACCTGGGATCCCGCCAAGGCGCAACGCCTGCAATAGCGCCCTTCATCTTGGAAAATGCGCAACACTAGAGGAGTGAGGGAAATGACCGAGACGACCAGGAAGACCGGCCTCAGCCGCCGTACGCTGCTCAAGGGCACCGCAAGTCTTGCCGGCCTTGCCGCCGGCTCCGGCGCCATTACCGGCTTTCCCTATGTGAAGTCGGCCGAGACCAAGGTGCTGCGCTATCTCGGCACCGCCGTGAACGAGGGCGACGATATCTCCAAGCAGTGCCTGAAGGACACCGGCATCAAGATCGAATACATCACGGCGACCACGGACGACGTCACCAAGCGCGTGATGACCCAGCCGAACTCCTTCGACGTGCTGGACACCGAATATTTCTCGCTGAAGAAGATCGTGCCGTCGGGCAACATCCTCGCGCTCGACGCCAGGAAGATCAAGGAGTTCGACAACATCACGCCTGTTTTCACCAAGGGCGAGACGCCCGGCGGCAAGAAGATCGGCGGCCAGGGCACCGCGCCGTGGAAGGTGCTTTACCTCGAGGGCAAGGATTCCAAGAAGTTCGCGACGTCGGCCACCGAATTCGTCACGCTGATTCCGACCGTCTACAACGCCGACACGCTCGGCATCCGCCCCGACCTAATCAAGCGGCCGATCAACTCCTGGTCCGAGCTGCTCAATCCCGAGTTCAAGGGCAAGGCCTCGATCCTCAACATCCCCTCAATCGGCATCATGGACGCCGCGATGGTCGTGGAAGCCACCGGCAAGTACAAATATGCCGACAAGGGCAACATGACCAAGGACGAGATCGATCTCACCATGAAGGTGATGACCGAGGCCAAGAAGGCCGGCCAGTTCCGCGCCTTCTGGAAAGACTTCAACGAAAGCGTCAACCTGATGGCTTCGGGCGAGACCGTGATCCAGTCGATGTGGTCGCCGGCGGTGACCAAGGTGCGCTCGATGGGAATTGCCTGCACCTTCCAGCCGCTGAAGGAAGGCTACCGTTCCTGGGCCTCCGGTTTCTGCGTCTCCAAGGGCGTGTCGGGTGCGAAGCTCGACTGGGCCTATGAGTTCGTCAACTGGTTCCTGTCAGGCTATGCCGGTGCCTATCTGAATCGCCAGGGCTACTATTCCGCCGTGCTCTCCACCGCGAAGGCGCATATGGAGCCCTACGAATGGGCCTATTGGATGGAAGGCAAGCCGGCCGAGAAGGACATCAAGGCGCCCGACGGCTCGCTGCTGGAGAAGGCAGGCTCCGTGCGCGACGGCGGCTCCTATGAGGACCGCATGGGCGGCGTCGCCTGCTGGAACGCCGTGATGGACGAGAACGACTACATGGTCCGCAAGTGGAACGAGTTCATCGCGGCGTAGCTGAGATGTCCGAAGAAGTCCTGCAACAGGCATCCCCGGGCCTGATCCCGGGGTCAGGCACAGCGCGCGCCGCGAAACCGACGCGCCTGTCGCCGTCCTTCATCTCCTGGCTTCAGGCCGGGCCGATGATGCTGGTGTTTCTCGCCTTCTTCCTCATTCCGCTCGTCTTCGTCGTCATCGTCTCGTTCTGGGACTACAACGAATACCAGTTGCTGCCGGCCCTTTCGGGCCGTGGCTACACCGACACGTTTGAAGGCTGCATCGCGCAGCTCCCCGATCTCTGCACGATCGGCAAGACCTATCTGAAGACGCTGAAGCTGTGCTTCATGGTCTGGACGATCACGCTGTTCATCGGCTTCTGGGTTGCCTATTTCCTCGCCTTCCACGTCAAGTCCAAGACCTGGCAGATGGGATTGTCGCTGCTCTGCACGATCCCGTTCTGGACCTCCAACGTGATCCGCATGATCGCCTGGATTCCGCTGCTCGGGCGCAACGGCCTCGTCAATTCCGGCCTGGTCAAGACGGGCCTGATCAACCATCCGCTGGAATGGCTGCTGTTCTCCGAATTCTCCGTGGTGCTGGCGCTGGTCCACCTCTTCACCTTCTTCATGGTGGTGCCGATCTTCAATTCGATGGTGCGCATCGACAAGTCGCTGATCGAGGCCGCCTATGACGCCGGCGCCACCGGCTTCCAGACGCTGGTCAACGTCATCATACCGCTCGCCAAGCCGGGCATCGTGATCGGCTCGATCTTCGTCATCACCATCGTGATGGGCGATTTCATCACTATCGGCGTGATGGGCGGCCAGCAGATCGCGGCGGCCGGCAAGATCATCGAAACGCGGGTCAACGCGCTGCAGTTCCCGGCGGCGGCAGCCAACGCCGTGATCCTGCTCGCCATCACCTTCCTGATCATCACCATGATGTCGCGCATCGTCGACATCAAGAAGGAGCTCTAGAGCATGAAGGAAGGACGCTCACGCTCTTTCTACGTGCTCGCGACCTTCTTCGCGGCCTATGTGCTGTTCCTCTATGGCCCGATGATCGCGATCTACGTGCTGTCGTTCCAGGGACCACAGGGCGGCCTCACCTTCCCGATGAACGGCGTGTCGACCTTCTGGATCGCAAAACTGTTCCAGGGCACCGGCATCGTCGATCTCGGCGCGGCCTTCCGCCGCTCGCTGCTGCTCGGCATCATCGTGATGATCGTCACCGTCGTGCTGTCGGTCGCCGCCGGCATGGCCTTCCGCAGGAAGTTCAGCGCGCAAAGCATCCTGTTCTACTCGGCGATCGCGAGCCTGATCGTTCCTTCGATCATCACTTCGCTCGGCATCTCGCTTGAATTCCGCATCATCGACGATCTGATCAAGAGCTACTTCAACGAGAATTTCGAGACCTCGATGGGCCTGCTCACCTCAGGTCTCGGTGCGCATCTGACCTGGACGCTGCCGTTCGGTCTGCTCATCATGTTCGCGATCTTCAATCGCTTCGACCCGCGCCTCGAGGAAGCCGCGCGCGATCTCGGCGCCACACCATGGCAGACTTTCCGCCATGTCGTGCTGCCGATCATCCTGCCGTCGGTGATCGGCATCGGTCTGTTCGGCTTCACGCTATCCTGGGACGAGCTCGCCCGTTCCAGCCAGGCGATCGGGGCGGTGAATACATTGCCGCTGGATCTGCAGGGCCTCACCACCACGGTGACGAACCCCGACATCTATGCGCTCGGGACCGTGATCTCGGCCGTCTCGTTCACGGTGATCACCCTTGCGCTTGGCACCATCCACATGCTCAACAAACGGCAGGCGGCCAAGGGTTCGGACGCCGGCCAAGGACTCGTCTAAGAACCGGCTTGTCTGACGAGGGACTTGTCTGATCCGATGCGGCTGCACGTCGTCAATCCCAACACCACCGCGTCGATGACGGCGAAGATCGCCGCTGCCGTGCGCGCGGTCGCCCTGCCCGGCACGGTGATCGACGCGCGGCAGCCGACGATGGGTCCAGTCTCGATCGAGGGATTTTACGACGAAGCCTTCGCCGTGCCCGGCATGCTCGGCTGCATCCGCGAGGCCGACCGCGATGGCGCGGAGGCGCACATCATCGCCTGCTTCGACGACACCGGCCTAGATGCCGCCCGCGCCGTCGCCAAAGCGCCGGTGATCGGCATCGGCGAGGCCGGCTTCCACATGGCGAGCCTGATCGCGGCGCGCTTTGCCGTGGTGACGACGCTCGGTGTCTCGATCGTGCCGATCGAGCACAATTTGCGGAAATACGGCCTCGCCGATCGCTGCGCCCGCGTCCGCGCCGCCGAGGTGCCGGTGCTGGCGCTGGAAGAGCGCAACAGCGATGCGCTCGGCAAGATCTCCGCGGAGATCACGGCTGCGGTCCGTGACGACCGCGCCGAAGCCATCGTGCTCGGCTGCGCCGGCATGGCCGATCTCGCCGCCGAGCTCGCCGCCACGCACGGCCTGCCCGTGATCGATGGCGTCGCGGCGGCGGTGACGCTGGCGGAATCGCTGGTGCGGCTGGGGCTGAAGACCTCCCGGCTCGGCCCCTATGCGGCGCCGCGTGCGAAGACCTATTCCGGGCCATTTTCGCCGTTTCAGCCCTAATTCCCGAGCCGGCGCGGAGCCTCGGAGGCCCCAAGGCCCGCTGATTGCTGGTTTTTTGGCCTTTAGCCTCTTTTTGGTCCCATTCGTTGCCGACACGTAACGTTTTCGGGACGCCCCGGCGGCCTCAGGCTGCCGGTCTTCGCCACTCACCAAGTTTCAATTTGGGTTTTGTCAGCGATGATCGATCTCGCCCAGGACACACCGTCCAACCCCCTTCTTCGTCTCGGCGCCCAGCCCATCGCGCTGACCGCCGCAGCGCTCCTGCTCCTGATCGCTGGCGTCACCTCGATCGCGATCTGGCGTGCCTATACCGGCGCCGCACCCGAGACCGACCGGGTGGTGGCATCGCGGCAGCTCCAGGCGCGGACCGCCCAGGCCTCCGAGCAGCTCGTCGAGAAGACCAAGGGGCTGGAGGCGACCCAGCAGGAATCGATCGACCAGCTCCAGGTGGTGCAGGATCAGCTGCAGACGATGAAGCGGCTGATGGCGGCGCAGCAGGCCGACGCCAAGCGTCTGTCCGAGCAGGTGGCATCGCTGAACGAGTCCATCGACGGCCTGCGGCAGTCGTTCGCCAGCGCGCGAGCAACCGACGTCGAAGCGCCCACGGTTACCCGCAGGAAACCAGAGCGGCACCGCGTCCACGCCAGCGCGCGCAAGCGCTCGCGCGGCTGAGCAACTCACGCTACCGCGACTAATTTTTTCGACTTGTGAACTGGATCACATTCGCCCGTGTGATTCCGCGCGATGCTCGCGGTCACCGGATGGCGTGAGCCGATTTCAATGTCCGGGGCTGGCAAGGTCGTTGACGGTATACTGCGTCAACGGCCTTGTTTTTTGGTCGGTCAGCCTCTCGTCGAGGACGCTATTCGCAGACATCCACGCGACGGTATCGCCAGCCGGCTGACGTCATGACGCGCTTCCGCACGACGTAGCAGCCGCCATAACCATCATTGTAGCCGTAGCCGGTACCATAATAGTAGGGATCGCCGTAATAGGGATAGCCGTAGCCGTAATAGCCGCCGTAGAGGCCGGCGCCGGCGATGCCGGCCCCGATCGCGACTCCGGGCCAGAAGCCGCCGCCATGCCAATGGCCGCGATGGCCCCAGCCACCACCGCCATGACCCCAGCCGCCATGTCCGAACCCCCGCGCCTCGGCCGCCTGCGGCACTGACAACCCGACCACTGCTACGGTCAGCGCCGCCATCATCATCCTGCGTAACATCACTCGATCCTCCGCAGGGACACACTCCACGCTTCACAGCAGGACCAAGCTAACGTCACCCGGGCATTCCGGACAGCCACACTGCCTCACTTCCACGCGAGCATCAGCAGCCGCGGCAAATGCTCTTCAGCTTCTTGTCGAGCATGCGATTCTCGGCGTTGACAGTGGCGTCAGCCGCGCCCCCGGTGCCGCTGCCGGTGGTGACTCCGGAGCCCGGGCCGGACGATTGAGCCGTGCCCAGGCTGTTGGTGCCGGGCGGCGGAGCCGGCGCGTTGGCGACGCCTCCGCTCGCCCCCACGGAGCCTCCGGTCGATGCCGCAGAGCTTCCGGTCGATCCGGCAGACCCGCCAGTCGCTTGCGCGAACGATACCGCCGGCATCGCCGCGAGGGCCAAGTTCAGCGTCAAGATCAGGGTCAGCGTCTTGATTGAAGCGGTTGCAGGCGATGCAGCCATTGGAAATTCTCCTTCTCCGGTCAACCGCCGCGGCGAAGGCCGGTTCCGGAACAAATGCCGTCACATCAGCTTGAAAGCGAGGAGGCCATCACGATGACCGATCGCGATCCCTTTGCAGAGGGCGAACGCGCCGCGCGCGAGAACATTCCGACTGAGGCCAATCCTTACCTCGACGGCAGCGACGAGCATGCGCTGTGGGCCGCCGGCCACGAGAAGGTGGCAGGCGCGATCGAAGCGCGCGAATCCGAGAGCAGCTGAACTCAATCGATCCGCTTCAGGCCCTTCTTGAAGCGCGGACCGTTGGCGACATAGAACTTGGCCGCGCTTCCCATTCGCTGCACCTGGGCGTCGTCGAGCGTGCGGATCGCGCGCGCCGGCGAGCCGATGATCAGGGACCGTTCGGGAAATTCCTTGCCCTCGGTGATGACGGACCCGGCACCGACGATGCTGTTGCGGCCGATCCTGGCGCCGTTCATCACGATCGAGCCCATGCCGATCAGCGCGCCCTCCTCGATGGTGCAGCCATGCAGGATGACGTTGTGGCCGACCGTGCAGTTTCGGCCGATGACGAGCGGAAAGCCGAGATCGGTGTGGCAGGTCGAGCCGTCCTGCACATTGGCGCCCTCGCCGATCTCGATCCACTCGTTGTCACCGCGCAGCACGGCGCCGAACCAGACGCTCGCGCCCGGTTTCAGGCGCACCCGGCCGATCACGGTCGCGGTCTCCGCGATGAAATAATTGCCGTCGGCGGGAAGGTCGGGCGCCTGCCCGTCGAGTTCGTAGATCGCCATGGAGGTCTCCTGTCGCGTCGACCCCAGCCATAGCGAAACGGCGGCGAAGAGGCAAAGGAACCGGTGCGCCGGGCGATCCGGCCAGGCCTCAGCCGAGAACGCCGGCCGCGCGCAGCGTCATCAGGAAGAAGGTGCCGCTCATCATGCTCCAGAAGCCGGCGATGAGGGTTGCCATCATCACGAACTCGGCGCGGCGGCTTTCCACCCGCATGCCGCGCAGCGTGTTGCGCATGATGATGAAGGGCGCGGCGAACACCAGGAACGGCACCGCCGCGAAGGTTTTCGGCGCCACGCCGTCCTGCAACAGGCCGAAGCCTGCGGGGCGCTGCGCCAGCGCCTGGTATCCGTTCACGAGCGCGCCCGCGAGCGCGAAACCGATGCAGATCGAGAAGAAGGTATTGAGAGCTTCAGGTGTCATCGGAACGGTCCGCCCTTACGCAACGCCACCGCCTTCCTGTGACAAATAGCGCTGGTTAACGCTACATTATCCTTAAGGGAAGGTTAACGCCGGCGCTCCTTGCGCGCAGGGCGGTCCCCGCCCGCCGCAGCCGGGAACGCTGCGCGAAATCGCCGCCGCATGGCATATTCGCCGCTGATTCGTCGGCCCGGCCGACGTCCGGCTCTCTTGCGCTAGCTCATGACGGTGTTCTCGGAAGCTCCCCTCAGGTCCCCCCGCACGCACGCCCGGGCGCACGTCGTCCCGATCGTGCTCGGCGGCATTGCCGCGGCCTGCGCGATTGCGCTCGTCGCCTATTTGCTGTGGCCGACCTGGGGCACCAGCGGCGCGAACGCCCCGGACAAGCTGCCGGTGAGCGTCGGCGGCACCCTGTTCAACCTGCCGACGACAGCGATCCGCATGAAGATCCAGCGGCACTCGGGACCGCAGGAGCGCATCGATCTCGACTTCCTCTATCCGTCGCTGGAGCCGCCCGGCGCGCCGAAGCACGTCACCGCCGACACGGTGGAAGCGGCGGTGCAATCGATCGACCGCATCTTCCTGTCGATCGCAGCCCATCACGATGCGCTCTCGCCCGAGCAGCGGACCGCCACGATCTATCCGCGTTATCTCGACCAGGCCGCAGCCCAGCCCGTGGACGGCCTGACGATGCGAATGTTCCGCAGCGACACGCCTTACGGCAGCGAGGACTTCTATTCCTCTGCAAGCCCCGCCCTGACCGCGCGTTGCACGCGTGATGCGGCGACGCCAGGCATGTGCCTCTCGGAGCGCCGCGTCGGCGGCGCCGACCTCACCTTCCGATTTCCGCGAAGCTGGCTGTCGCAGTGGCGCGATGCGGCGGAAGCGATGGACAGGTTGACCGCACAGCTGCGCGGGCCGAAGGGCTGAGCGCGGTCCTTTCGGCCTAGGTCAAAAGCAAAAACTGCAAAAACAACCCCATGCACAGCAGCCAAGCGCCTGGAATTATTCGTATTTTTCGAAGTCGATTTGAGATGTCATCATTGGCGGGCATGAAGCTGGTGTTCGTCATTGCGAGCACAGCGAAGCAATCCAGAATCCCTCCGCGGAAAGATTCCTGGATTGCTTCGCTGCGCTCGCAATGACGGTGTGGAGAAAATGCCCTCGATCTCGGTGCGGTGGGACGCGGCATTCGCAGTTCGCGTATCCCGGACGCGCTGCAGCGTGCTTACGCTGCTGCGCAGAGCCGGGACCCAGAAGGCCCCGCGCTCCGCCGATGCATGGGCCCCAGCTCTGCAGCGCATCGCCGACGAGGCGCTGCGCTGCGTCCGGGGCACCAAAGCGAAACTACTCCTGATCGACGAGATCGTCCTCGAGGATCGCCATCTGGAACTGGAACGAGCGATCGTCGTCCTCGTCGTCGACGAACAGGACACCGATGAATTCCTCGCCGATATAGACTTCGGCGGAATCGTCCTTCTTCGGCCGCGGAACGACGCGGATCTTGGGATTGCCGAATACGCGCTTCAGATATGCGTCGAGCTTTCTGACTTCTTTGACGTCCACGGCAAGTCTCCGATCGAAAATGGTCGGCGGGTTTTAGGACGAGACGCGACGAACCGCCAGCATGAATTGCCAAAGAATTTGGGACGGAAAGGGCCGGAAAATCCGGCCCTTCACAACGTCAAAGGCCCCCTCAGAGCCCCATGGCGTTGATCATCTGATCCATGGTGCGCGACGGCTCGGCGCAGCCGGCCTCGCCGACGATCTTGGCCGGCACGCCCGCGACCGTGACGTTGTGCGGCACCGGCTTGACCACGACCGAACCGGCGGCGATGCGCGCGCAATGGCCGATCTCGATGTTGCCGAGGATTTTTGCGCCGGCGCCGATCAGGACGCCATGGCGGATCTTGGGATGACGATCCTCGTTCTCCTTGCCGGTGCCGCCGAGCGTGACGCCGTGCAGGATCGAGACGTCGTCCTCGATCACCGCCGTCTCGCCGCAGACGAAGCCGGTGGCGTGGTCGAGGAAGATGCCGCGGCCGATGCGCGCGGCCGGATTGATGTCGGTCTGGAATACCGCGGAGGCGCGGCTCTGGAGATAATACGCGAAATCCTTGCGGCCCTTCAGATAGAGCCAGTGCGCCAGGCGATGGGTCTGGATCGCGTGAAAGCCCTTGAAGTAGAGCAAGGGATCGATGAAGCGCGAGGTCGCGGGATCGCGGTCATAGACGGCAACGAGATCGGCGCGGAAGGCGTTGCCAAGATCGGGTTCGTCACGCAGCGCCTCGCCATAGGCCTGGCGCACGAGCTCGCCCGACAATGCGGAGTGATCGAGCCGTTCGGCGACGCGGTGAACCACCGAATCCTCCAGGCGGCTGTGATGCAGCACCGACGAATAGATGAAGGTCGCAAGCTCCGGCTCGCGACGGACGATGTCCTCCGCTTCGCCCCGGATCCGTTCCCAGATCGGATCGAGCGATGCGAGCTTTCCTCCCGGATTGACCTGATGCACTGCCATGGGGCGCTCTTTCGAATGGGCTCGTTTGACCGGTTCTATAGCATAGTCTAGGCGACAAAGTCCTGACCGGCTTGCCTGAGAGTGAACTTTGGCTTGCCCCGCGAAAGCATACCAAGACGTTGAAACACAACAGTTTCTTCCGACGCCCCCAAGCGGCAAGGTCGGCTCAAGGTGGTCAGAGTTTTGCCAAATTCAAGCCAGGCGGCGTCAAACTATTGGTGAATTCTCTTTGAGCCGCTATTGCGAGCATGGTCCGAAGCGAGGACGGGAGCGGATTTGAGCATCACCACCGATCAATTGCGCGCGCGCGCCGCGGGCTCGCTTTGGCTGCGTCTGGCGGCGGTGGCCCTGCCCCTCCTGATGATCGCGCCGGCGTTCTGGAATGGCTATCCGCTGTTGCAATGGGATACCGGCGGCTATCTCGCGCGCTGGTACGAGGGCTATCTCGTCCCCAGCCGCTCCACAATGTTCGGGCTCTATCTGCATTATGGCGAGAGTTTCGGTTTCTGGATCAACCTCGCGGTCCAGTCGCTGGCGACGTTGTGGCTGTTGCAGCTCACCCTTCGCGTGCTCTCGATGATGCAGACCTTCCGCTTCGTTGCGATCAGCCTCGGCCTGATCGTGTCGACCGCGCTGCCCTGGCTTGCGAGCATGCTGCTCACCGACATCTTCGCCGGCCTCTCGGTGCTGTCGCTGTTCCTGCTGGCCGTCGGCGCAAGCCGCACTTCGGTGCTGGAAAAGATCTCGCTCTTCGTCTTCACCGCCTTTGCCGCGGCGACCCACAGCGCCACGCTCGGCGTGCTGCTCGGCCTTTGCGCCGTGGGCTGGATGGCGCGGCCGTTTCTTAAAGAGCGCCTTGCGCTGGCCGGATTGGCACAGGCGAGCCTCACCATCGTTGCGGGCGGCCTGATGCTGGTCTCGGCAAATTATGCGCTGTCCGGCAAGCTCGCCTGGACGCCCGGCGGTTACGGCGTCGCCTTCGGCCGCATGATGCAGGACGGCATCGTCGCGCGCTATCTCAACGACCATTGCCCGCGCGAGCGCTACAAGCTCTGTCCGTATCGCAATGAACTGCCGGCGACCGCAGACGAGTTCCTGTGGGGCAAGAGCATGTTCAACACGCTCGGCCGCTTTGAAGGCATGAACGACGAGATGGGTTACATCGTCGTGCAGTCGCTCAAAGACTATCCGGCCTGGCAGGCCGGCGCGGCGCTGCGGGCGATGGGCCAGCAATTGCTGCATGTCGCGACCGGCGAAGGCACCAATGGCTGGATCCCGCACACCTACGGCATCATCGAGCGCTACGTCCCCGCGCAGGTCGCGCCGATGCGCGCGGCACGGCAGCAGCACTGGGCGATCAATTTCGACGACGTCAACTGGCTGCATGTCCCCGTCGCGCTGGCCTCGATGCTGGCGCTGGTCGCGCTGCTGGCGCATGCGCTCGCCAGCCGCCGGCTCGACGATCTGACGCTGCTGGCGGCGACCGTAACGCTGGCCTTGCTCGGCAACGCCTTCATCTGCGGCGTGATCTCGGGCCCCCACGACCGCTACGGCGCGCGGATGGTGTGGGTCGCCACCTTCGTGGTGCTGACGGCGCTGACGCGCCGTTTTGGGGATGACATCAAAGCGGGATGAGATTGGGGTGAAGCGTCGTCGCGCCTGGTTTCGTCCGAGCAGCGATCGCTTCGTCGAAAATGAACACCCGGAACTGACTTGGCGTTCAACAGCCTATCCGCGTCGGCAAAGAACTAGAGTCCGATAACAGCGCCCACAGCAGAAGTGGCGTGTCTGCAGGATGTCCGCTTTGGGACCACAAGCGGCCCTCCCTGGTCGCATTTCGACCCAAGAAATCCAAAGCTGATCAGCACCCAGCGCTTTCTAATCTTGCCTTGGCTCTGACAAGGTCCGGAGTTTCAAACCCTTCGCTAAACGATCCGTAAATCGCGCCGAGTTGTAAGCGATACCTGTCTGCGTTGTGTCTCAGTTCGCTCAGGTCACACATGCTCAAACAAAGTCTAAGTTCCAGCGACTTCGCTTCTTGTTCGCGCGCAACATCAAGGCCTTTAGAAAAGTAGAACTCCGCCTGATCCAAGTCATGATTCGATCGGAGGTAGGCTTCGGCGAACAAACGATATATCTCAGCCTCGTAAAAGCGTTCGGAATTCTCCTCATTGAGCCTTAATTGCGCCTGCTTCAGAAAGTCGAGCGCCTTCCCGTAGTGTTCGTGCTCTATGCATGCGTCCGCTAATAGCCCTAAAGCGTAAGTCTCAAACAATAGCGCGCCAGTGGCGCGTTCTTGTTCCAAGCCCTCCTGAATTTCGGCGAGACCTCTCTCAAAGTTGCCTTGGTAAGCGCTCGCCCATCCCCGCAAAATCAGGGCCATGGCCAGATAGTGCGCAAACTGATGTTCTTCGCAGAACGCAACTGCGACGTTCGCCTCCGCAGCGACAGCGGTGGCATCGCCCCGAAGCTGATGCACGCGAAGGCTTATCGTTCGTGCGATTGCCTCACTGAAGGGATGTTGAGATGCATCTGCGTATCGGCGTGCCTCCGTGCACATTCGCAAAGCTCGATCTGGATGACCGAGTAAGCAGAGGGTCATGCCGTCGTATACCCGGACATGAATTCGGGGGTCTTGTGCCGACAGGTCAAGGTATTCTGCAGCCTTACTGTCCTCACAGAGGCCAAGACTACGTTCCAGCTCCGCGTGAGCATCGGCAAATTTCCCCTGGGCGAACAATGTAAACCCTACAGCCTCGTGGGCAAGAACCCTGAAAACCGAGTTATCCGCCCTCTCGGCACTATCCAGCAAATGTTGTGCAAGAGCTTGAGCTTCACCAAGCGATGCGTGAACGAAGTTCCACGTCCATAAACCAAAGATCGCAGGCAAGACATGTTCGTCAAGCCCACTCTCTTTGCAGAGTTGAAGCGCTCGCGTGTACGCATGCTTGACGCTGTCAGTGCTCCACCCCTTAGTTGCCCGGAGAGCGTTGCCGAGTGCTATCTGTAGCAGCAACTCCGACTTGTTGCGGAGTATCGGGTCGTCGATCTGCGGAATCTGATCCAACCCTTGCTTCAGGTGACGGACCGCTTCATTGTGCGCCGAGCGAGCCGCTGACTGTCTGCCTGCTTCGTACCAGTAGTGTAAGGCCCGTTTGTGATTCTTGGCCTGTGTATAGTGGTATGCGATAATCTCGGGCTGCGTCCGTACAGCTTCGGGGAATTTCTGCTCGAGCGCCTTCGCGATAGCGGCGTGCAGTTGCACGCGGCGGCTCTTCAGGAGCCCAGCATATGCGGCGTCTCGCACCAAAGCGTGCTTGAACGTGTATACCGCGTGTGGATTTTCCCCCCTGCAGAACATCAGTTCCGAACGGACCAACTGATCAAGAGCTTCGTCCAACCTCTGCTTCGGCAGCCCGGCGACGGCGCTCAGAAGCTCGTAGTGAAAATCTCGCCCTGCGACAGCACCGATTTGAGCCACATCCCGCACCGGTGACAACCGATCAAGGCGGGCCATCAGCGAAGCCTGCAAAGTGGTTGGGATTGCGAATGACGGCAGAGGCCCCTCAAGAACATATTCACCGTCACGCTCTCGCAAAAGCCCGCCTTCCAAAACCATCTTTGTTAACTCCTCGACAAATAGGGGCACGCCATCCGTGTGTGCGAGAATACGCTCCATTACCTCCTTGGGGAGGGTTTTGCCTCCGGTCACCCGCAGGACCAACGCTGTGCCGTTACGTCGGCTAAGTCGGGTAAGCGGGATGATGGTGGTGTGAGGATAACTCGGCCAGGGGGGAGTGAATTCGGCTCTCGCCGTGATCAGCACCAGTGCCCTAAGCTGAGGCACATGCTCCACCGCAACTCCGAGCAGCTCAAGTGAGGTTGGATCAATCCAATGTACATCTTCGAAAATGAGTAAGACCGGCTGCCTCGCCGCTAATCCATCAAGCTGGGCCAATAGTGCTGCGAAGGTCTTCTCTTTACGTTTTTGTGGAGTGAGGTCCTGCAGCCGGTGGTGATCATCCGCCGGCAGCACCAATAAGTTTGCCAAGACTGCCAAGTGTTCGGGATTTCGTGTGGATTGCGCTAACAGAGCGTCCAGTTTGGATAGCTTCTCCCGAGGCGAGTCCCTGTGCTTAAATCCGGCAGCACGTTCGAGTTGGTTGATGAAGGGGAACAATGCACTGTGGGTATGATGCTCGGAGCAGAAATAGCGGAGAGTGGCGTGGGATTCAGCCTGAAGCCGCTCGTTGAGCGCCGACGCAATGTGGGACTTGCCGATACCTGGCTCGCCGGTAAGTGTCACCACCCGACCTTCTTCCTGTACGGCTTGTCGCCAGCGGCGTAACAACAGCTCCATCTCCTCGTCACGCCCGAACAACGGTGGCAGCTTGGTGGTGTGCATCGCCTCGAATCGGCTCTCGACACCGCTGGTCCGCAGAACCTGACAGGCCCGGACCGGCTCCGCCCAGCCTTTCAGCGCGACGGGATCCAGCTCGCAGTACTCGAACTCCCCCCCGGCGAGCCGGCGCGTCCTCGCGCAGATCAACACAGATCCCGGCTCCGCCATCGCTTGTAGCCGCGCGGCGAGGTTCGGCGTCTCACCAACAACGGCTTGCTCCGCCGGAACACTCCCAATCAGAAGCTCGGTGACCACTACAGTGCCTGTCGCAATGCCGACGCGAACCTCCAGGGCAGCAGCGACATTCCGGATGCTCGCTACGGCATCAATGATTGCAAGGGCGGCGCGCACAGCCTGTTCGGCATCATCCTCGTGCGCTTTCGGATAGCCGAAATAGATCAGCACCCCGTCGCCCATGTAACGGGCAATCTTTCCCTGATAGCGGCTTATGACTTCGGTGATGCAACTGTGATACGCGCCAATCAGCGTTCGCATATCCTCCGGGTCCAGTCGCGCCGCAAGGGCTGTGGAGCCAACCAAGTCACAAAACATCACTGTAAGATGACGCCGCTCGCCCTCATCCGGTCGGTTCAGGTAAAGCTCTGTTTTAGCCGAAGGCCTAGCTTCGTCATCAAGCTCTGCGATGGCGCGCATCAGCTTGCGCCGATGACCTAGCAAGACGCCCAGCTCCTTTAGATCCTGTTCTGTCAGGTCGTGGACGACCGAGAGGTCGATGCCGTTTTCGGCGAAGCGCCGGGCGTATTCCGATAAGCCAATTGACTCCAGCCACTCCGTGACGCCTCTCATGGCCTGGCGCTCGCTCTCGATGTCGAACAATCGTACACTACGCAAAGGTATCACACACGAAGAAAGAGCGAACGCGGAGCGGCGGGCGGACCGCGGCTACTGAAACTCGCTGCCTGCGCGCGGAGATCCCCGATGGAATGAAATCATTTGGGAGCTTGGCCAATTACGGCCGAAACATTGAGAATTGCGCAAGCCGCTCACTCCGGATTAGGCCCATGTCCAGCGAGCTCGCCGGCGGTCGCTTGCGCGAGGCAAAATTGGGAAACAAGATCGTAAGATATTGTCAGGCGGGCAGTCGCGCGTCCCCGCACCGACACTTTGAACCGCGCAATACCGGCCGCTGACCCTGCCGCTGGTGGGCTGGTGCGCTGGTGGGTGTGATAATCTTCCGGCATGAAAATCAAAGCGGAGACTGGCCTCTGCCAAAAGGCTTACCTGTCGCTGAATACATCACACATCATCACGGAGCCCGCGATATTTTAAGATATCGAATCAAGCTTGCACCTATGATCGACAAATTCGGTGGGCGCTATCTGACAAAGGATATAACGCGCATCAGTTCCCGAAAGGCGGCCATTGAAAGCCGCAGCACGTCGTCATTACCGAATTTCCTGACAAGCACTCGCTGGCCGCTTGGTACAACTCACCTGAATACCAGCCACTGACTAAGCTGCGCAAACAAAGTCATGCTTGGGGGCCTTCCTAGGCGGCTCGGGAACCATTTCTGGGGTTGTCTGGTTAGTTTTGAGGTGATGACAGGACAGGACCATCGCCATGAGGACTCAATATCTCGCTGCGATCGCAATAGCTGTTCTTGCCGCTGGCACTGGGCTGGCAGTCCATTCTAAAGGTTCGCTGCCTCCTCAACCGCAGGTCATGCAAGTGGCGGACCGATTAGCTGCGTCGGTCGATGCGTTTTTGCTCGGGTCTGGCGGCTGACAGCCGGCGTTGCGGCATGGCGCCACTGACATGCAGCGGCAAACGTCGCAGCAATAGATCAGCCTAACTGCCCCTCGGACATCGCCGTCGCGGCGACGTCCGATCTCGTCTGCAAATTATCGGTGCCTCGGGGCACACTCATGGTTGTGGAATTCTCTCGATTTGAGCCTGCATATCACTGCCGTTTCCGCGCGAGCGGAAAGCCAGGGAGATCATTAAGGCACATGGCGGACGGCTGATCGCAGCTGCAGGTGTGGCGGCTAGCGGCTCTCAGGTCGTAGCTGTGGACGGAGAGGCGCCCAAGCGAGTCGTTATTGACATGTATCCGAGCATGGAAGCGCTTCAAGCCTGGCGGAACGATCCGGAACACGTGCAAGTACGACGCATCGGTGAGAAATATGCCAAGTATCACACCCATGCGGTCGAGGGCGCTTCGCCTTAATCCCTGTCCGGCTCGGGGAGTGGGCTACAGACATCTGGTCGTCCCAGTTGCTGTATTTGATCCTAGAGGCAGCCGCTGCAGGCCGCGCGATTGATTGATGGGGTCAACTTCTGCTGTTGGCTCATCAGCGAAGCGCGGCGCATCTCGTTGAGGTCCGCTTAGCGAGGCATGGCGCGCCAGATTTGCTCAGGTTGAGTCATTCGCATTGTGACCCATCTGCGACATGAGTTAGATCGAAATCCCGCAGCGCGGCAGTCTCCTGCCGCAATAAGGTGTGTTATCCTTTCGGCCGCAAGAACGGAGGGACCGGGCAATGAACCGGCGCTCATTCATCACGCTGCTCGGCGGCG
>NZ_LFJD01000004.1:2260747-2355224 GCF_006658635.1 Bradyrhizobium sp. UNPA324 | reverse complement strand
TAAAGGGCTCGGCGATTTGTCCCGCCACATCAGCGATGCCGACTGGCTCGACGGCGCCTTCAGCGCCGGCGATCTCATGATGGTGACGGTGCTGCGCCGGCTGAATACGTCGGGCCTGCTGGAGGAATATCCTGATATCGCCGCCTATGTCGCCCGCGGCGAAGCGCGGCCGGCGTTCCGGCGGGCGTTCGACGCGCAGTTGGCGGTATTTACGGCCGCATCGCGCTCGTAGCGTGAGTCAGCTGCGCGGCGGCGCGAAGCGGAGCCCGCGCGGCGTAACCCACCGCTTCTCTTTCCGCGGTGACAGAAGTGGTGGGTTACGCCGAGCGATTACGCTTTGCGCAATCGCAGGGCTAACCCACCCTACGCACCGCCCTACCGCATCGTGATCGCAAGGCCGCTGAGATCTGCGTTCGCCATCAGGCCGACCTGCGTTCCCGACAGCTCCAGCACAGCGCCCTTCTGGTTGGTCAGCACGATGGCGCGGGCGCCGGCGCCGACGGCAAGGCCGGCACCGGCGGCGCCATAGACCCCGGCGACGTCGGAGGGGCGGTTGATGTTGCTGACGCGGCCGCGCAGCACGGTCTTGGAGCCTCCGAAGACGAGGCCGTAATCGAGGCCGCCGGTGGAGAGCCCATAGGTGCGGCCGCGGAAGCTGAGGACTCCGCTCCCGCCAGAGCCGCCGATGATCCAGCCCGCCTTGTAGATCGTCAGCGTCACGAAACCGCTGTCGGCCTCTGCCGCGGTCGAAAGTCCGGCCAGGGCGGCAATGGCGACCAGCGCGGCGCGAAGGGTGGATGCGAGCTTCATGGGGGTCTCCGGGGGGCTATTTTTTAGGGGGGACTCGAATCAGACGCGGCGAATGTATCTGATTGATCGGGGCGGCAACATGATGGGGGCGGCGTCAGTCGGGTTGTTCGCCAGACACTCAGCTGTCATCGCCCGGTTCAACCGGGCGATCCAGTATTCCAGAGGCCTTCGTCGGAGGGCTCGCTCTCGCCACGTCTGCCGCGGCGTACTGGATGCCCCGGTCAAGCCGGGGCATGACGACGGAGTGAGGGGCCATCGTCGAAGCCAACCGCATCATGCCATTCTGCCCCTGTCTTGCCCGACGGAGCAAATCCTCATTTTCGCTCTTCCCGAATTTGAAAAGCCCAATGATTTCCATCTCATGCCTACTGTGCATGGGGTTGTTTTCGCATTTTTTGGTTTGAGCGCCCCTCGCCTGCGGCTACCCTCAGGCCTTAGCGAACGTCTTTCGAGGTGATCCCATGCCGATCCAGCATTTCGCGCCCCCGCCGCACGTCAAGGCGCCGCCGCTGTCCTTTGCGACGCGCGTCGGCGATCTCCTGTTCGTCTCGGGCATTCCCGGCTTCGACGTCAATGGCGCGCTGCCTGATAGTTTCGAGGCGCAGTTCGCCAATGTCGTCGTCAACATCAAGCGCGTGCTGGACGAGGCCGGCGCCGGAATCCGGGACCTCGCCAAGGTCAACGTGCTCCTGACCCGCGCCTCCGACGTCGCCGCCATGAATGCGCTCTATGCCGGCGCCTTCGGCCCGCCGCCTTATCCGGCGCGCACGACCTGCGTGGTCCATGCGCTGCCCGATCCAAAGATGCTGATCGAAATCGAGGCGGTGGCCTCGCTAGCGAAGTGAGCCGCGCCTTGCGCGTGTGACTTGCCGGGCACTCCGCCAAACCAAGTGCCCTGCGCAGTCTGACATATCCGTGAACGGCCGCTCCCCGGCTTGCAAAGGACCTGCTTTTACCGCACGAATTTTCGGGTCACTCTTCCCCACAAGGAGATATTCCATGCGTCGCGTTCTCGCGCTCTGTGCCGTTGCCGGCATCGCTTCGTCCGTGTTCGCCGGGCCCGCATCCGCGGCGGTCGGCTATTACGTGATCCGCTGGGACAACACCGGCATCTGCCAGGTCTGGAACGAGGACCTGAAGTACAAGCCGTTCCAGTTTGGCGTGTCGACCTACAAGGTGGTCAGCAAGCCGCTGCCGACCTTCCAGGCCGCGTCCGACCTCCAGATCAAGCTGCGCGCCGAACGCCGCTGCACGCTCTAGGCTTGACGCGACAAGACGGATTTCAAGGACGGATCGCGCAAGCGGTCCGTCCTTTTCTTTTTGCAGGACCGCGGATTTGTCCCGCCGAAGTCAGCCATGGCGCGCGCGTTCTTTGAACCTGATCAACACGTCCAACTACTCACATCTTGTCCGGCGCGCATCCCCAAAAGCGTCCGGCACCAGCCCTCCCCGTCATTGCCGGGAGGCGCATCACATCATTCATTTCGAGGAGCTAATCATGCGTCGTATTTCCCTGCTGTGCGCTGCCGCCGGACTTGCCGTCACCTCGTTCGTCGCGGCGAGCCCCGCGGAGGCCAGCTATCACCTGATCCGCTGGCAGGACACCGGCTTCTGCCAGATCTGGGACGAGAGCATCCCGACCACGCCGTGGCCCTCCGACTATTCCCGCGTCAGCGCGAGCGTGCCGACCCTTGGTGACGCGCTCATGTTGAAGGATCATGCGTTGAAGAACGGCCACTGCAGCTGGTAATTCGATCGGCGGACGAAGGGCGGGCAAGGGCGCCAGCGTCCTTGCCCGCTCGTTTTTGATGAGACGCTCTCACGCGTCCTTGTGCGCGCCGGGATGGATCAGGACGTCGCGGGCGGCGGCGAGGTCGATGAAGGCTTGCGTGCTGCCGCCGTGGTCGGGATGCATGCCCTTGGCCGCGCGGCGATAGGCCTGGTTGATGTCCTCGCAGGTCAGCTGCACCGCGAGCGGCAGGCCCAGCATCTTACGGGCGCGATCCTCGCTGGAGAGCTGCTTCGGCTTGGCGTTGCGGCGGCCGAAGCGCGGCGCGGTCAAATCATGGACGACCTCGAGCACCACGCCGAGACGGCGCTGCGCCGCCAGCGTGACGCCGTCGTCGTCATTGTCGACCGCCTGGCGCAGCACCGGAAGCGCCTGCTCCGCCGCCTGACGCAGCGTGGGGTCAACGCTCATCCGCGCGATCTCGGCCACGAGCCGGACCGCCTCGGCGAAGTCGGCCGATGGCGCCGACCGCAGCCGTTCAAGGGCGAGTTTCCAGGAGTCGAGCCGTTCCATCATGCGCGCAACGTTTAGCAATCGAGATCAGTATGCCAAGGCTGCCGTTTCCGACCCCTTAATTTCGAGTTAGCGTTTCGTGAAACTTCGACAAGAAATCGGGAGGAAAATGTCATGGCATTGCTTGCAAACCACATCGCCGTCGTTACCGGGGCCGGTTCCGGCATCGGCCGCGCGATCGCCGCCGGCTATGCGCGGGAAGGCGCGCAGGTGGTGCTGCTCGACGTCAATTCCGAGACCGTCGCGGAGGCCGCCCGGGAGATCCGAAAATCGGGCGGCACGGCGGAGAGCTTTGCGCTCGACGTGACCCGGCGCGAGGATTGCTTCGCGCTGGCAAAGCAGGTCGCGGACAAGGTCGGGCAGGTCTCGATCCTCGTCAACAATGCCGGCATCACCCGCCGCAACGCCTTCACCGCCGAGACCGAGACGGTGGCGAAGGACTGGAACGACATCATCTCGCTCAACCTCAACGGCGTCTTCAACATGACGCAGGCCTTCCTCGCACCCTTGCGCGCCAGCAAGGGCCGCATCGTCAATATCGGCTCGATCCAGTCCTTCGTGCATCTGCGCACGCCGAGCTCGGCGGCCTATACGACCTCGAAACACGGCGTGCTCGGCTTCACCAAGGCGCTTGCCGTCGAGCTCGGCAAGGAAGGCGTGCGCGTCAACGCGATCGGTCCGGGCTTCATCGAGACCAACATCAACGCCAATGTGCGCGCGACCAATCCGGCGCTGGTGCAGGCCTTCGTCGACCACACCCCGCTGGCGCGCACCGGCAAGCCCGAGGATATCGTCGGACCCGCGCTCTTCCTCGCCTCGGATCTGTCGGCCTATGTCACGGGAACGATCGTGATGGTGGACGGCGGCTATCGGACGGTGTGATCAGAGGTTCTCACCATTTGCTCGGTGTCATCGCCCGCGAAGGCGGGCGATCCAGTATTCCAGAGACGACAGTGAGACGCCGAGAGTCCGCGGCGTACTGGATGGTCCGCTTTCGCGGACGATGACACCGTATTTGCCGCGCGAGATAGGTCCGCATCACCATTCACCTTCTGCCAATCGCGGCGGCTTCGCGGCATTCCCGAGGTCATCTGGTGCTGACCGCGGCGAATTAACCTTTCATTAACCAAACCCGACCACCGTAGATCCACGGCTTGGGGGTCGTTTGTTCTCGATCCGCTTCCAACGATGGAAGCGGGCGTTGATCGGGGAGTGTATTGATGACCACTGTTCATGTCGCTGCGTCCGAGCCGGGCGCGCAATTTCTTGCTCCTAACCAGATCGTTCCGCTTCTGATCGGCGCCACGGTCGACGAGGTCGAGCGCGAGCTCGTGCTCCAGACGCTCGCGCGCTGCGACGGCAACCGCACGCGCGCCTCGCGCGTGCTCGGCCTGTCGGTACGCACGCTGCGCAACAAGATCAAGCTCTACGCCGCCTCCGGCATCGACGTGCCCGCCTACCAGGATTAGCGTCCGAGAAGTCGCCGCTGAACCAGTCCGCCGACGATGACCGCCAGCGCGATCATCGCGACCGAGGCGGCGATGATCTCGACCGCACGGAGGAAGAAGGCCGTCATGACAGCCCATGACGGCTGCGGCTCCTCGGCGAATGCGACCGCCACGACGTCGGGCACCAGTTGGTGAGCGACGCCGAGCGCCGCTGCAAGGACGACGGCGAACAGGCAAAAGACTTTCCACGCGGCGCGCATCGGTCGGTCCTCGCGAGAGTTGGGTCTGGCCGTGGGATCGATGGCACAGGGCGCGTGCCGCCAATTGATGTTGATCAAGCCCGGCGTGCCGCGCGGGCGGAATTGCTGCTGTCGTCAAACGCCGCTAAGTAACTTGCTTCCGGTCAAGGGAGCAGCGGCGTGGCAGACGATCAGGGACGACGGCAGGGACCTCAAGGACCGCGCGGACGGCAGGGCGAGCCGGGACGGCCGGGACCGCAGGGTCATCCGGGCCGGCGCGGCCCCGACGGCACGCGTGGCAAGCCGGGTCCGCAAGGCAAGCCGGGGCCGATCGGAAAGGCGGGACCTCAGGGCAAGCCCGGTCCGCAAGGCAAGCAGGGCGAGGCCGGCCCGCGCGGGGCAATCGGCGCGCAGGGGCCTGTTGGACCGCAGGGACCTGCGGGGCCGCAAGGCCCGCGCGGCGAGCCGGGACCTGCCGGTCAATTACCCTCGATCGAACAGGTGCTGCCGTGGCTCGATCAACTGTTCGACGCCTGGGACGAGCGCCGCCGCCAGCGCGAACGTGAAGCCACCGAGCGCGAGGCACTCGCAGCCGCCGTGCAGGAGCCCGACGCAGCGATCGTCGACAACGAGAGCGACGACGGCGATGGCGACGAGCCCAGGAAAAAGAAGAAAAAGAAGAAGCACGGCCAGAAGGATTAGAAGTAAGCGGCAAGTTGGTTGCGTGCCCCGGACGCAGCGCGGCATGCAATGCTGCGCGGCTCGCGATTTTCTGGGCCCGGCTCTGCGTCGCAGCGTTGACGCGCTGCGCCGCGTCCGGGACACGAGCCTCGGTTCAGGCCGATGGATCATCCTTGTGCGGGAGCATGCCCATGCGCTCGAACTGCCAGCGCATGGCGCGGTACCAGAGATAGCCGACCGCCGCGCCGCACAGGGCCAGGATGATCACGCTCGCGCGCGAGGCCGAGCCGCTCCACCACATCATCCACGCCGTCCATAGCAGCGTGAAAACGATGGCACCTGCTTTCAGAGGAAGTAGGGGGCGGTTCATGGTCGTGCTCCGGGCTGTCAAAACCCCGGCAGACATCATTGCGGAGTCAGGCGCTCCATACCGTGAGCCAGATCACGGAACGAGTGGCCGGCGCCCACTAACCGAAGCGCAGCCGCGAGCGCTCCCTGGCCCTCTCCGCCTCGACCTCGCGGTCGCGCGCCGGCGCATGGGTATGCAGCGAGCTCAGCAGTTTTCGCGCGGCCTCCGAGACCTCCGCCACGGCACGGTCGAAAGCCGCCTCGTTGGCCTGCGACGGCTTGTTGAAGCCGGACAATTTTCGCACGAATTGCAACGCGCTGGCGTGGATCTCATCCTCCGTCGCCGGCGGCTCGAAGTTGAACAGCGTCTTGATGTTGCGGCACATGCAGGCCTCTCTCCGGATGTTTCCATGAAGACGATCGGCGGAGCCGAAATCCTACATCCTTCCCGGCATTTCTGCTAAGTTTCGTCCTAACGCGGCCGCCGACGACGAGCCGCAACGGGGAGAGAAAACATGAAAGCCACTTGCGCGGCGTTGTCGGCCATCCTGCTATCCGTCTCGACATCCGTATTGGCCGCAGATTATCCGGCCCCGAAGCAGGGCGACTGGATCGCCAAAGATTTCAAGTTCCACACCGGCGAGATCATCCCGGAGCTGAAGCTGCACTACACGACCGTCGGCGAGCCGACCGGCCAACCGGTGCTGGTGCTTCACGGCACCGGCGGCTCGGGCGCAAGCATGCTGTCAGCGGCCTTCGCGGGCGAACTGTTCGGCTCTGGGCAACCGCTCGACGCCTCCAAATATTACATCATCATTCCCGACGCGGTCGGCCATGGCAAATCGTCAAAGCCGTCCGATGGCATGAAGACCGGCTTTCCGAAATACAATTACGACGACATGGTCGAAGCGCAGCATCGCCTGGTGACGGAAGGCCTCGGCGTCAAGCATCTGCGGCTCGTGATCGGCAATTCGATGGGCGGCATGCAAACCTGGCTGTGGGGCGAGAAATATCCGAAGGAGATGGACGCGTTGGTGCCGATGGCTTCGCAGCCGACCGAGATGGCATCGCGCAACTGGATGATGCGGCGGATCATGCTCGACACCATCCGCAACGATCCCGAGTACAATGGCGGCAACTACACCAGCCAGCCGCGCATGATGAAATACGCCGTCACTGCCTACGGCATCGCGAGCATCGGTGGAACGCTGGCCTATCAATCGCAGGCGCCGACCGCGGCCAAGGCCGACAAGATGGTCGACGACCGACTGGCGGCACCGATCACGGCCGATGCCAACGACTTCGTCTACCAGTGGGAGTCCTCGCACGACTACAATGCCGGCGAGAAGCTGGAAGCGATCGAGGCCTCGCTTCTGCTGATCAATTCCGCCGACGACGAGCGCAACCCGCCCGAGACCGGCATCACGGACGCAGCGATGAAGCGGGTCAAGAACGGCAAGCTGTATCTCATCCCCGCAAGCACCGAGACGCGCGGCCACGGCACCACCAGCAATGCAAAGTTCTACAGCGAGCAGGTCCGACAATTGCTGCAGACCGCACCGGAGCGGACGATGTAAGACGGCAGACCACTCATATCGCAACGCATCATGTGCGGCGTCTCGGCGCCGCATATTATTTGAGCATGCAATGCGCCGACAGCTCGGGCTTAATCGCGTCGACGATACGAATCGAGGCGCGGAACAATGGCGCGCCACGGCACGACACGCGATGGGGGAGGATCGCATGCACAGGTTCGCACTGTGCGTTTGGCTGGCCGCGCTGACGAGCGCTGCGTTCGCATTTGACAACGGGCAGTACGATCACGTCCCGCCCGACATCCGTGCCTGGTTCAAGAGCGTGATCGCGCCGAACGGCGTGCCCTGCTGCGACATCTCCGACGGCCATCGCACCGACTACGACGTGCGCGCGGGCCGCTATTGGGTGCCAATCGAAGGACAATGGATGGAGGTGCCCGAGCGCGCCATCATCCGTGACCGCGGCAATCCGGTCGGCGAGGCCGTCGTGTGGTATGTTCACCACCGCGGAGCCATCATCATCAGCTGCTTCGTGCCGGCGGATGCCGTGTAACGCGTCTTCATCGATTCCATTGGCTGGCGGCGGCCCGATCGGGTAGGTTGCCGCCAATCCGATGCGGAGGCACGCCGTTGACCGATCTTTGCGCCGAAGACCTCGCCACCTTCTATGCCAAGCCGAGCCCGCGCGTGATTGCGAAGGCGCGTCCCGCGATCGACGCGCATGCGAAGAAATTCATCGAGATGTCGCCGTTCTGCGTGCTCGCGACATCGGGCAGCGATGGCAGCGTCGATGCCTCACCGCGCGGCGGCGGCATCGGCTTCGTCCACGTCGCCGGCCCCAACCAGCTATTGATGCCCGACCGCTCCGGCAACAACCGCATCGACAGTTTTCGCAACGTCGTCGAAGGCTCGGGCTTCGTGCAGCTGTTGTTCTTCGTCCCCGGCATCGACGAGACGCTGCGCGTCGGCGGACGCGGCACGCTGTCGGCCGACCCGGGTCTGCTCGCGTCCATGGTCGAGTTCGGTAAGCCGCCGCGCGCCGTGCTGAACGTTGCCGTCAACGAAGTCTATTTCCACTGCGGCAAGGCGCTGATGCGCTCGAAGCTATGGTCGTCGGAGAAGGTGCAGCGCTCGGTGATGCCGAGCATCGTCACGGTCATTCACGACCAGACCGGCCTCGGCGAACCGGCGAGCCAGGAGACCGTGGAAGAGATTTACAAGACGCAGTTGTGAGCGCTCCTACAATGACGGTGTCGTCCCGGACAAGCGCAGCGCAGATCCGCGACCTCCGCGCGAGCGCTTGCGCTCGTCGCGATAGCCACAGGGAGGCGTTTGGCGAAGATTCGGAGTTACCAGCCTCGCGCCACACTCCTCCCTGGAGTTATGGGTCCCTGCTTTCGCAGGGACGACACCGAGTGTGTGGCAGCGCTAGCGCGTCGAATTAATGCCCCTCGCCCTCGAGCCCGCCGACGTGCTTCTGGGTATAGAGTTCGAGGCCGATGCGGCCGATCAGGTCGAGCTGGGTTTCGAGGAAGTCGATGTGGTGCTCCTCGTCGCTCATCAGCTTCTCGAACAGGTCACGCGTGACATAGTCCTTGGCGCCGTGGCAGTAGGTCGCCGCTTCCTGGTAGAGCGCCCGCGCGCTCATCTCGGCGGCGAGGTCGCACTCGATGATCTCCTTGACGTTCTGGCCGATGCGCAGGGGATCGAGCACCTGCATGTTCGGGAATCCGTCGAGGAACAGGATGCGCGCGGTGAGCTTGTCGGCATGCTCCATCTCCTCGATGGACTCCTTGCGCCAGACCTTGGCCATGTCGAGCAGGCCCCAATTGTCGAGAAAGCGGTAGTGCAGCCAGTACTGGTTGATCGCAGTCAGTTCGTGACGCAGCGCCTTGTTGAGATAGTCGATAACTTTTGCGTCGCCCTGCATGATTCACTCCAGCTCTTGCAGTCCAAATCGGCCCCAACCGACTTTAGAACGTTTCTAAGTCAGTTTGCGGATGAGGGCAACTGGCTACCGAGAACGCAGCCGGGGAAAAGCTCAGCCAATCCGGCGGGAAGATTTCAGCAGGCTGCGAGGGCGAACTGGGCGGGCTCGGCCGTCTCGTCATTGGCTGCCACCGTGTGGTTGTGCGGGCAGCCGGTACAGCAGGACTGGGCGCAGGGGCCAAGCGCTTCGTCGATGATGGTCTTGATCGTCCGCGCGCAGCGGCCGCATTCGGCGCTACAGCCGAGGCATCCATAGACCTGCTTGGCATGGCGCACGGCGTCGTCGGACTCGGCGACGGCGGCGCGGATGTCGTCATCGCTCAGCACATTACAGGAACAAACGATCATGGAAGCGGCAGGCCCTTCGGTGATGCGACATCATCGATATTTAACGAGCCGGCCGGATGCAAAAGGAAAAACCGGTATTTGAAGCTATTCCAAACTGGCCCATTGGCAACCTAGAGCGGCTTCAAAACCCGGCGTTGCGCTGAATCAAGATTAGAGCGGATCTAGTCGCCGCCGCCCCCACCACCGTCGCCGCCACCTCCACAATCCCCGCCACCACCGCTGCTATCGCTGCTGGAACAGCTGCCGCCATCTGTCGAACTCCCTGAACCGTCGCCGGAAAACCAGCTCCCCAGTGAGAACCCGTCATTCGTCCCGCTGCAGGAGGTGTCGCTGCTGCTCCCGCCGTCGCCACCAGCGCCGGCGCGCGAGCGTCGGCCGCGGTTCTGGAGGTGGGTCAACCAGCCATAGCCGATCGCAAAAACGATCCCGGCAGCGATCAATGCGTTTATCATCGCGTTGCCCATTATCGCCTCCCTGGCAGAGCCGCGGTCCATTGAATTGGTCGTGCCCGGCAAAGGTGCCGTTCATTGATCATTCAAGCGAAATATGGAACTCTCCCCCCAAAGGGTCCCAGAGTGTTTGTACGAAAGGTCAAGCCAATGAAGAAATTGCTCCTGGCGGTCGCCGCCGTCGCCACCTTGGCCGTTGCGGCCGGAACGCCGGCCCAGGCCCAGCGCGGTGTCGCCGCGGGCGTGGCGGCCGGGATCATCGGCGGCGCCATTGTCGGCGGCGCGCTGGCATCTCCGTACTATTACGGACCCGGCCCGGGCTATTACGAGCCGGGCTACTACCCGCCCCGCTACTATGCACCGGGTCCCGGCTATGTCGCTGACGACTATTATGGCGGCGGCTGCGTCTGGCAGAAGCAGCGCTTCTGGGACGGCTATGGCTGGCGCGTCCGCCGCGTCAGAGTCTGTGGCTGAGGCGCCGCGGGCAGGGTTCGTTTGGACCGGTTCACTACGGATGCGCTGTTCATCTCGGGGCCTGAAAAAGACCGCTTTTTCACGTCACAGCTCCGTGTGCGTTTACCGTGGGTTGACCAATTGCGCGCTTCCTAGCTGCACGGCCAATTCCCTCAGCGTGTGCGTGAACCTTTGAAACCCGGGCGCCTCTAACAAGAGGACCCCATCTCCCAGGAGAGCCAAGAGCATGAACAAGACTTTAGTTGCCGCCCTCACGGTTGCGACGATCGCCGGTTCGCTGGTCACCGCCACGCCGCCCGCGAAAGCCGGTGACGGCGTCGGCGCCGGCATCGCGGCCGGCCTGATCGGCGGCGCCATCGTCGGCGGCGCCATCGCGTCGAGCCGTCCCGCCTATGGCGGGCCCGTCTACGTCGCCGAGCCCCCGCCGCCCGCGCCATGCTACTGGCGCCGTGAGCGCTATTGGGATGGCTACGGCTGGGTGAGCCGCCCGGTCCGCGTTTGCTACTGATCTGATCGCACCGCGCTCACGAGCGTCGCGATTGAAGCCCGGCCGAGACCATCGGCCGGGCTTTTTCTTTTTGCCGCTGCGCTATCGCGCCGCCTGGATCGAGCGCAGCACCTCTTCGCTCGGCCAGCAATCGACCTTGAGCCCCGCCGATTTCTGATAAGCGCCCAGCGCCGCGCGCGTCTGCATGCCGGCCTTGCCGTCGATCTTGTCCTTGTAGAGCCCGACGCGCGTGAGCCCGCGCTGCATGGTCTCGACGTCTTTCGTACGCAGCTGCTTGGAGGCCGACCAGGGCGTTGCGAACGGCAGCGGGCTCGTCATGCGGTCGCTGAGGTGGCCCACGAACAACACATAGAGGTCGGAGAAATTGTATTCCTTGATGACGAAGTAATTCTTCGTGGTCAGGAACGACGGGCCGTAGATGCCCTCCGGCTGCAGCAGCGAGGCCGGCTGCGCCTGCTCCGCCGCGCTGAGCTTTTGGCCGCGCACCGGCACAAAACCTTCGCGCAGCCACTGGCCGATCGGCTTCGTCATCTCGGGCACGCCAAGCGTGCAATCGATCTTCGCGGGCGCCTGCACTTCGTAGGCCCAGCGCACGCCGCTCTGCCAGCCCTTGTTGACAAGCTGTTGCGCGGCCGAGGCCAGCGCATCCGGCACCGAGTGCCAGATGTCGATGCGGCCATCGCCGTCGAAATCGACGCCATGCTTGTAATATTCGGACGGCAGGAACTGCGTCAGCCCGGTGGCGCCGGCCCAGGACGAGCGCATCTCCTTGCGCGTCACCACGCCGTCGCCCAGGATCTTCAGCGCGAGGATGAACTCGGTGCGGTACTGATCCTTGCGGCGCCCGACATAGGCCTGCGTCGCCAGCACGCGGACGAGATCGTAAGGCAGCGTGTAGCGGCCATAATCGGTCTCGCGGCCCCAGATCGCGAGCATCACGGTCGCCGGCACGCCTGACTTCTTTTCGATCTCGCTCAGCGCGGCGCGATATTTTTGCAGCAGCCGCTGTCCCTCGCCCGCGAGCCGCGCGATCGAGGCTTCCTTGACATAATCAGCGGGCACCTGCACGAACTCGGCCTGCGATGGCGCGCCAGTCGCGGGACGCCCGGGCAAGATCAGGTCGGGTAGCTTGTAGTCCGGCTCGAGACCGCGCGTCTGCTCGTCGAACGTCGTGCGCGAGACGCCTTCTGCCTGCGCCTCCGGCCAGAGCGAGGCGATGAACTGGGTAAAGGCGGCGTCGGCCGAAGAGGCCGAAGTGGGCACGAGCAATCCGAGGAACAGAGCGGACGCGACGGCCGCCAAACTCGATCGGCTCAGCCCGTTCACGCGTCAGCCAGATCGAGACGTCGCTCTATTCGCTCAATGCGAACATCCATACGGTCGAGCCGGTTCGACATATTGGCGTATTGGCTCTCCAGATTGCCAATACGCTGCTTCATCTCACGGATATCATCTCGCACATCGTCGACGGCGCCGCGAATGGGACGCAGGAGCTCGAGGACCATGTTGTCAGGCTCAACCATCGATCCACTTTATCACGGACCTGACCTGATGAAAATGCCAGCCAACGCCCCCGGAGGTGGCCGGCGTGCCGACATCACCGCGTCAGCTTCTTGTACTTCATACGGTGCGGGATGATGCTGTCCTGGCCGAGCCGGCGCATCTTGTCCTTCTCGTAGTCCTGGAAGTTGCCTTCGAACCATTCGACGTGGCTGTCGCCTTCGAAGGCCAGGATGTGGGTCGCGATACGGTCGAGGAACCAGCGATCGTGGCTGATGATGACGGCGCAGCCGGCAAAGTCCTCCAGCGCCTCTTCGAGCGCGCGCAGCGTGTCGACGTCGAGGTCGTTGGTCGGCTCGTCGAGCAGCAGCACGTTGGCGCCGGACTTCAGCATCTTGGCCAGATGCACGCGGTTACGTTCACCGCCGGAGAGCGCGCCGACCTTCTTCTGCTGGTCCGCGCCCTTGAAGTTGAACGACGAGCAGTAGCCGCGCGAATTCACTTCCTTCTTGCCGAGCAGGATCAGTTCGTTGCCGCCGGAGATTTCCTCCCACACGGTCTTCTTGCCGTCGAGCGCATCGCGCGACTGGTCGACATAGCCGAGATGCACGGTCTCGCCGACCGTGATCGTGCCTGAGTCCGGCTTCTCCTGGCCCGTGATCATCTTGAACAGCGTGGTCTTGCCGGCACCGTTGGGACCGATGACGCCGACGATGCCACCGGGCGGCAGTTTGAAGGTGAGATTGTCGATCAAGAGGCGATCGCCGAAGCCTTTGCTGAGCCCCTCGAAATCGACCACGTTGGCACCGAGCCGCTCGGCAACGGGAATGATGATCTGCGCGGTCTGGGTCTGCTTCTCGCTCGCCTGCTTGAGCAGCTCCTCATAGCGCTGGTAGCGGGCCTTGGACTTGGCCTGGCGCGCTTTCGGCGAGGAGGCGACCCATTCCTGCTCGCGGGCGAGCGTCTTCTGGTGGGCGGCGTCCTCGCGTCCTTCCTGCTCCAGACGCTTCTGCTTCTGCACCAGCCAGGACGAGTAATTGCCCTCGTAAGGAATGCCGCGGCCGCGATCGAGCTCGAGGATCCAGCCCGTGACGTTGTCGAGGAAGTAGCGGTCGTGGGTGACGATCAGGATCGCGCCGGGATAGTTGCGCAGATGTCCTTCCAGCCACGACACCGACTCGGCGTCGAGATGGTTGGTGGGCTCGTCCAGCAGCAGAAGCTCGGGCTGATCGAGCAGCAGCTTGCACAACGCGACGCGGCGACGCTCACCGCCGGAGAGCTTGGTCACGTCGGCATCGTCGGGCGGGCAGCGCAGTGCGTCCATGGCCTGGTCGACCTTGCTATCGAGATCCCAGAGGCCCTGGGCCTCGATCTCGTCCTGCAGCTTGGTCATCTCGTCGGCGGTTTCCTCCGAGTAGTTCATCGCCAGCTCATTGTAGCGATCGAGGATCGCCTTCTTCTTGGCGACGCCCTGCATGACGTTCTCGCGCACCGAGAGCTTCGGATCGAGCTGCGGCTCCTGCTCGAGATAGCCGACGCGGGCGCCCTCGGCGACCCAGGCCTCGCCGGTGTATTCCTTGTCGAGGCCGGCCATGATCTTGAGCAGCGTCGACTTGCCCGAGCCGTTGACGCCGAGCACGCCGATCTTGGCGTCCGGGTAGAACGACAGATGGATGTTATCGAGCACCTTCCGGGTCGGGTAACTCTTGGTCAGGCCCTGCATGAAGTAGATGAACTGGCGCGCCATCGGTCCCGAAAACCTTCGATTTGAGGAAATTTGCTTCGCCTGCGATGTAGCGATCCCGTCCCAAAAGGGCAACGTTTTCCGTCCGTTCACCACGGATGAATACGGACCGGACACCATCCGGCCATCGATCCGGACAATTGAAACCATCTTTTAATAAATCAGGCCGAAAGCTCGGTTTCGCGCGGAAACAGCGCCACCCGCTCAGAACGAACGGGAGCACAGCGAGGCCGCATCATGGCTCTGATCGAGACCCATTCTCTTCCTGTTCCGGCAGAAGCCGGCCACGTCTCCGACTTCGCCTCGGAGATCAAGGGATTCTGGAAGCGCTTCTTCGCCACCGCCTTCAATCCCTATCGGCCCGAACTGCACTACATGCGCGGCCCCGGCCCCGCCTGGCGCGCCAAGCACGGCATGGATGCGCCGTTCCGCCTGAAGCCCCGCGACCTCTGAGCGGCCTTTCCCTATCGGACTTTTGAAGACCGCAGCGACTTGCGCGCGGGTGCGATTGCGCGCAACCATGGCCTGATTTCGACGATGGCGCCCACCCAGCGCCCTCACCTCTCGCCATGGATGAACGCTGATGAGCCGGCTGCGCTGTGCAATTCTCGACGACTATTTCAACCTCGCGCTCGACGCCGCCGACTGGCAGAAACTGTCCGACCGCGTCGACGTCACCGTGTTCAGCCATCCCTTTGCCTCCGAACAGGCCGCGGCCAGCGCGCTGGCCGACTTCGAGATCATTTGCGCGATGCGCGAGCGCACCGCATTCCCCAAGAGCCTGTTCGAGAGCTTGCCGAAGCTGAAGCTGCTCCTGACCTCCGGCATGCGCAACGCCGCGATCGACATGGAGGCTGCCAGGGCGCGCGGCATCGTCGTCGGCGGCACGCAATATTCGCGTGACCCGACCGCACCCCTCGCCATGGGCCTGATCCTGGAGCTGACCCGCGGCATCGGCCGCGAGAATGCGCGCATGCATTCGGGCGAAGCCTGGCAGACCTTTGCCGGCGTCGAGATCGAGGGCATGACGCTCGGCATCATCGGGCTCGGCAAGCTCGGCAGCAAGATGGCTGGGATCGCCAAGGCGTTCGGCATGAATGTGATCGCCTGGAGCCCGAACCTGACGCCAGAGAAGTGCGCAGGCGCAGGCGTCGGCTACGCCACCAAGGAGGAGCTGTTCGCCAAGGCCGATATCGTCACCATCCATGTCGTGCTGAGCGAGCGCTCGCGTGGTCTCGTCAGCCGCGAGGACCTGGCCCGGATGAAGCCGACGGCTTTTCTCGTCAACACCGCGCGCGGGCCGATCGTGGACGAGCAGGCGCTGCTCGAAGCGTTGCAGCAGCGCAGGATTGCGGGCGCCGGCTTAGATGTGTTCGCAGTCGAGCCGCTGCCGGTCGACCATCCCTTCCGCAAGCTCGACAACCTCGTGCTGACGCCGCATCTCGGCTACGCCACCAAGGATGGTCTTGGCATCCATTACGGTCAGATGGTCGAGGCGATCGATGCCTTCACCAAAGGCAGTGATTTGCCGCGCAAGCTCGTCTGAAACGACGAAGGGCGTGCCGACGGCACGCCCTTCTGCAATCCAGTTCTCGCGAAGCTCTTAGCGCACGGTGACCGGCGCGGGCAGCGGCGGCACCACGGTCGGCTGCGTGCCCGGGACCGGACCAGCCTGAGCGGCCATCGGAGCCGGACCGGCAGCAGCACCGGAGGCGGGCGCCGCGGATGCGGTCGCCGTTCCCGGCGGCGGGCCGCCCGGCATCACGACCACGCGGGTGCCGACCTTGACGCGATCGAACAGGTCGGAGACGTCCTCGTTCAGCATGCCGATACAGCCCGACGAGACGAACTTGCCGATGGTCGAGGGCTGGTTGGTGCCATGGATGCGGTAGACGGTCGAGCCGAGATACATCGCGCGGGCCCCTAACGGATTGCCGGGACCGCCGGCCATGAAGCGCGGCAGATAGGGCTGGCGCTCGATCATCTCGGTCGGCGGATGCCAATCCGGCCACTCGGCCTTGCGGGTGATCTTCTGCACGCCGGTCCAGGTGAAGCCGTCGCGGCCGACGCGGACGCCGTAGCGGATCGCGCGGCCATTGCCGAGCACGTAGTAGAGATAGGTATTCGGCGTATCGACCACGAGGGTGCCGGCCGGCTCCTTGGTCTGGAACGAAACCTCCTGGCGGCGCAGGTTCGGCGGCAACTGCGCCGGCGCAGCGTCGGGCTGCTCCTCGGGCGGCAGCGAGGCAATCGTCACGGGACGGCCATCAGTGCCGACGGGCGGCTGGCCGGCCTGGACCGCTCCGGTCGCGGCGGGACCGCCGACAGCCTCCGGCGGACGCACGCCGTCACCGGCGGGAGCCTGTCCCTGCTGATCCGGACGATTGGCATAGATCACCGGCGGCGGACCGGCGGGGCGGCCATAGCGGGGATCGTCGGGCGACATCACGGGGCCCTGCGGCGGGGCGGCCGAATAGACCGGCGGAGCGCCAGCGGGGCGGCCATAACGCGGATCATCCGGCGACATCACCGGCCCCTGCGGCGCGGCCGAGTAGACTGGGGGTGCGCCGGCCGGGCGGCCATAGCGCGAATCGTCGCCCGGGCCGGGCGGCGGCAGCGATGCCTGCGGCGCCGCGTCGTCTTCGTCATCCAGCGCGTCGAAATTGGGCGTGCGGTCACCGGGCCGATACTCGGCCGGGGCGCCGTAGCTCGGGGCCTGCTGGACCGGATAGCTCTGAGCCTGCGCGAGCGAGGTTCCCGCCGCAGCGACTGTTGCGGCAGCGCATATCGTCAGAAAATGTTTGATCATCATCGCTCTTGTATAGTCCCCAAGCCCGATCGGACCGTTAACGGCCAGATGACGGAAGATAGCGGCACATTCAAGACATATCAGGCATATTTGCGCCGGTTTTGCCGATTTGTGATCCGCAAGACTACCGTTGCCCCGTTGCATCACGGGGCGGAAATCGCATCGTGTCGTGAATTGCCTGACACATCGGCCCCGAATTTAAGGGAACGGGTCGGAATCGTTGCGCTATGTTCGAATCAGCCTGATTCGCCGTCCATTTGAGCTCCCGATCTCCGCGCGGCGAACGCGGCAAACAGTACCGTCACCGCGTTCAGATGGCTCATGGGCCCTGGCACCCACGCCGCCGGGGCGGAAATTCGTAACCGCTCGATGCTTCCCGGCTTTCGCTTCCTGTTTGCCGCGATCCTGCTGTCAACCTCCATCCTGGTGTTCGGCCTGGGCGCCGCCGCGCTATTGCGGGCGAGCCACGAGCAGTATGCCAACAACTCGTCCTGGCTGAACGGGCCGCAGGAGCAGAGGTTCGCCCAGGCTCCCGAGCCTGCCCCGCCCGTGCTCGCGGTCCTTCGCGCCGAACCCGAGGTGATGGCCGAGCCGGAGCCGTCGTTGCGCGACCTCGTGCCGACCATTGGATTGCCGGCGAGTGAGCCTGAGCAAGCCGGCGCGCCGACAACCGAGGCCGAACTTCAGCCGCAGCTCACTCCGCCTCCGGCGGAAGCGGCGGCCGTCGAGCCGGTCCCGACCGAGACCACGGCGGAAGCCACCGTCCCGGCGTCCCCCGACACGCTCACGCCGGCCGATACCACGGCATCGATTCCCGAGATCAAGCCTGACATTCAGCCTGTCGCGGCCGCCAGCGAGCCGGCTCCCGCCAACTCCAATGCCGCCCCCGCCGCCTCGGCGCTCGAGATCGCCTCGGACAAGGTTGCGGCGCTGAACGCCCCGGCGACGACGGTCGTGAAGGACGTGCCGGCGAAGGCCAAGTCCGAGGCTAAGTCTGAAGCTAAGTCTGAGGCCAAGCCTGACAAGGCGGACAGCAAATCTGACGGCAAGGCGACGAAGCGGCAGGCGAAAGCGAAGAAGCGGCACCGCGTCGTGCGCCGTCCGCCGCCTCAGCAGTTGCAGCAGCAGCTCGATCCGTTCGGTCAGCAGCAGACGTTTGCGACGACGACGGCCACGAGGTCGCGCCAGTAATTTACGCCGGCCCGGTCGCGATTGCCGGGCCGCCCTCCTGGCCCCATTCCGACCAGGAGCCGTCATAGAGCGCGGTGTCGGTGACGCCTAAGCGATAGAGCGCGAGCGTCAGCACGCCGGCGGAGACGCCGGAGCCGCAGCTGGTCACGATCGGCGCATCGAGCTTGACGCCGGCGCCGGTGAAGGCGGCGCGCAGATCCTCGAGCGGCTTCATCGTGCCGGTCGCGGCGTCGAACAGCAGATTGTAGGGCACGTTGCGGGCGCCGGGGATGTGGCCGGAGCGGATGCCCGCGCGCGGCTCGGGCGCGCGGCCCTCGAAGCGGTCGGCGGCGCGGGCGTCGATCACCTGCTCGGCACGGCTTTCGACGTTGGCGATCAGCTGCTGCATGCTGCGCACGCGCTTTGGATCGTAGCTCGCCTTGAACGTCGCCGGCTTCGGCTTCACCTCGCCACTCTCCACGGGGCGCCCCTCGGCCCGCCACTTCTTCAGGCCGCCGTTGAGGATGCGCACGTTGTCGTGGCCGAAGGCCAGGAACATCCACCACGCGCGCGGCGCGGCAACCCAGCCTCCGGCATCGTAGATCACGACGGTATCGGCGTTGGAGATACCGAGATTGCCGACGTCACGTCCGAACTGCTCGGCGCTCGGATACATGTGCGGCAGCGGGTTGGAATGGTCTGACACCGCATCGACGTCGAAGAAGGCCGCGCCCGGCAGATGCGCGGCGAGATAATCGTCCTTCGGCAGCGGCAGCACGCCCGGCAGCTTGAAGCTGGCGTCGAGAATCTTGACGTTGGCGTCGCCCATGTGGGCGGCGAGCCATTCGGTGGAGACGAGGGGGTCGGTGGCGGTGTCAGTCATTGATGTACTCTCCGGCAGCTTTCTCGGTCGTCATGCCCGGGCTCGTCCCGGGCATCCACGTCTTTCGACCCGCAGGTGAGAACGTGGATGGCCGGGACGAGCCCGGCCATGACGGAGTGTGTGGTGTAGGTGTCGTACCCTCACCCCTTCTTCTTCGGCTCCCACTTCTCCACCGGCCCGCCGGCGTCGCGCCAGGCGGCGTAGCCGCCGGCGATGTGGGCGACGGGCTTGAGGCCCATGTCCTGCGCGGTCTTGGCCGCGAGCGCGGAGCGTAATCCGCCGGCGCAGTGGAAGACGAACTTCTTGTCCTCCTGGAAGATCGGCTTGGCGTACGGGCTCTGCGGATCGATCCAGAATTCGAGCATGCCGCGGGTGCAGGCGAAGGCGCCGGGGATGCGGCCGTCACGCTCGATCTCGCGGGGATCGCGGATGTCGACGATGACGACGTCGCCGTTCCTGGAGATCTCGATGGCATCCTTGGCGGTGAGCGTCTCGATTTCGGCATTGGCCTCGTCAATCAGCGCCTTGATGCCGCGGGTGATGTTTTGGGGCATGTGGTTCTCCCTCTTGTTACGTCGCCGTTCCGGGCGAACTGCCGGAGGTGGAGGTAACCTCTCCCGCTTGCGGGAGAGGTCGGCGCGCTCGAAGAGCGCGGCGGGTGAGGGCTCTCTCCTCTTTGGGGGACGTCGCTCGTGGAGAGACCCTCTCCCCAACCCTCCCCCGCAGGCGGGGGAGGGAGCGCAGTCCCGTCGCCGATCGAGCCGGACTAATCACGCATCAATGCGTCAATTCCTTCATCGCACCTTCCAGCCCCTCGATCGTGATCGGGTACATCCGATTGGCGAAGATGCGTTTGATGATGGTGGTCGATTCCGAATAATCCCAATGCTTCTGCGCGACCGGGTTCAGCCACACCGCATGCGGATAGGTGCGGATGATGCGGTCGAGCCAAACCGAGCCGGGCTCCTCGTTGACATGCTCGACCGAGCCGCCGGGCACCATGATCTCGTAAGGCGACATCGAGGCGTCACCGACGAACACGATTTTGTAGTCGTGCGGATATTTGTGCAGCACGTCCCAGGTCGGCGTGCGGTCGGTGAAGCGGCGCTTGTTCTGCTTCCACACGCCTTCATAGAGGCAATTGTGGAAGTAGAAATACTCCATGTGCTTGAACTCGCTCTTCGCCGCCGAGAACAGCTCCTCGACCTGCTCGATATGCGCGTCCATCGAGCCGCCGATGTCGAAGAACACCAAGAGCTTCACCGCATTGCGCCGCTCGGGGCGCATGTGGACGTCGAGATAGCCGTGATTGGCGGTCTCGCGGATGGTGGTGTCGAGATCGAGCTCGTCGGGCGCGCCGGTGCGCGCGAACTTGCGCAGGCGGCGCAGCGCCACCTTGATATTGCGGATGCCGAGCTCGACATTGCCGTCGAGATCCCTAAACTCGCGCTTGTCCCACACCTTGACGGCGCGGTTGTTGCGGTTCTTCTCCTGGCCGATGCGCACGCCCTCGGGATTGTAGCCGTGGGCGCCGAACGGCGAAGTGCCTGCGGTGCCGATCCACTTCGAGCCGCCCTGGTGCCTGCCCTTCTGCTCATCGAGGCGCTTCTTCAGGGTCTCCATGAGCTTGTCCCAGCCCATGGCCTCGATCTGCTTCTTCTCTTCTTCAGTCAGATATTTCTCGGCGAGCCTCTTCAGCCACTCCTCGGGGATCTCCGCCTTCTCCATGGCGTCGAGCAGGTTTTCCAGCCCCTTGAACACCGTGCCGAAGACGCGGTCGAACTTGTCGAGGTTGCGTTCGTCCTTCACCAGCGAGGCGCGCGACAGGTAGTAGAAGTTCTCGACCGTGTAGTCCGCAAGGTCAGCGTCGAGCGCCTCCATCAGCGTGAGGTATTCGCGCAGCGTCACGGGGACCTGCGCGTCGCGCAGAGAGGTGAAGAATTGCAGGAACATGGGTGACAGATTGCCCGTCGGGGGGCGAACGTCAAGGGGCGGAGTCCTTCGCGGGACTCTGGACCGGCAGGCTTTTTGCTCTAGAATTGGCGCCCTCACGGGGTTGTTTGGGGGACGTTTGCAATGGGAATTGTCGCAGCGCTCATCATCGGCGCGATCGCAGGCTGGCTTGCCGGCAAGATTGTCCACGGGGCGGGATTTGGGCTGGTCGGCAACATCGTCGTCGGCATCATCGGCGCGCTGGTTGCGAGCTGGGTGCTGCCACAGCTCCACATCGGGCTTGCCACCGGCACCTTCGGCGCCATCGTGGACGCCACCATCGGCGCGGTGATTGTGCTCGTCATCCTTTCGCTGATAAAACGGGTCTGAAAGCCTGACCGAACCAGGAACGGCCGCCGCGAGCGGCCGTTCGCTTGTCGCGACGAGGCGAGCGCCTCTCGCCGACAATGACCCAAGGACACGCAATGAAATTTACCGGCACCAAGGACTATGTTGCGACCGACGATCTCAAGGTCGCCGTCAACGCCTCGATCGTGCTCGAGCGCCCGCTGCTCATCAAGGGCGAGCCCGGCACCGGCAAGACGGTGCTGGCGGAGGAGGTGGCGAAGGCGCTGAACGCCCCGCTTTTGACCTGGCACATCAAGTCCACCACCAAGGCGCAGCAAGGCCTCTACGAATACGACGCGGTGTCGCGCCTGCGCGACAGCCAGCTCGGCGACGCGCGCGTCTCCGACATCAAGAACTACATCAAGCGCGGCAAGCTGTGGGAGGCCTTCACGGCCGAGCAGCGCCCGGTGCTTCTGATCGACGAGATCGACAAGGCCGATATCGAATTCCCGAACGACCTGCTGCTCGAGCTCGACCGCATGGAATTCCATGTCTACGAGACCGGCGAGACGATCAGGGCCAAGCAGCGCCCGATCATGATGATCACCTCCAACAACGAGAAGGAGCTGCCGGACGCCTTCCTGCGCCGCTGCTTCTTCCACTACATCAAGTTCCCCGACGCCGACACGATGGGCCGCATCGTCGACGTCCACTTCCCCGGCATCAAGAAGCGCCTGGTGGAAGAGGCGCTGCGCATCTTCTTCGAAGTGCGCGAGGTGCCCGGCCTGAAGAAGAAGCCATCGACCTCGGAGCTCTTGGACTGGCTCAAGCTTCTCCTCAACGAAGACATGAGCGTCGAGCAGCTGCGCGAGCGCGACCCGCGCAAACTGATCCCGCCGCTGCACGGCGCGCTGCTCAAGAACGAGCAGGACGTGCATCTGTTCGAGCGGCTGGCGTTCTTGAGCCGTAGGGAAGTGTGAGGGGAGCCGTGTCCCGGACGCGCTGCAGCGTGCAACGCTGCTGCGCAGAGCCGGGACCCAGAAGGCGACACGGCCTGCTCGGAGACATGGGCCCCGGCTCTGCAGCGCACCGCAAGGGCGCTGCGCCGCGTCCGGGGCACGAGAGCGGCGTGTGGGGCACACACTCTCCACGTCATTGCGAGGAGCTCTTGCGACGAAGCAATCCGGAATCTTTCCGCGGAGAGATTTCTGGATTGCTTCGCTTCGCTCGCAATGACGGAGTGTGACGCAACGGCTCCGCTCTTCCCGCTCCATCTCGCTTGCAGACACGCCTTCGCAGCCTCGCGGCTTAATTCGCCCGAGCTTTGCTTGCATTCCTCGCCCCACCAGAAAGAGGGCGCAGGGAAGGCCGGGTGCCGACATCGCACCCGCGGTCCGCTGCGCGAAATGCACACGCAGAGAAGACCGCACAGCAGCATACAGGTGGTGCCGATCACTCGGCCTTCCCTGCGCGATGGTCGGACGGCTTATGCCGTGATCTCCCGGGAGCCGAACTTTCCTTCTGGCCTCCCTCACCCCGCGAATTGGATGATGCAGTCTGCCCGGTTGGGCTCGCTCGCATCTCCGCGAAAGGCTTGACCGTAGCAACGACGGCCAGGACCACACGGTTTTGCCGTACGCGCTCAGCGCCGTTCGTCCGCACGCAGGGCGGGCTCACAGGGACTACCCGCCCTGCCCGCACCTCTCGTGCCGACGCTGCCGCGTCCACCGCAACCCGGCCCGCGTTTCGAACGACTCGCGAACCGCCCCTCTTCGTCGGGCCGGACTGTGTCGATCTATGCCGTAATTCCGAATTTCGGTAAAGTGGAATATTTTTGCAAAAGAGGGTTGACGCGGGAGCGACACAGCAAGCTGGTAGGGTGGGCAAAGGCGCACTTGCGCCGTGCCCACCACCTCTACAATATCGCAACAGAAGCGTGGGCACGCTTCGCTTTGCCCACCCTACGATACTGGGCAGAGCCGGGACCCAGACCTCACGTGGAGATCGTGGTGAGATGGGCCCCGGCTCTGCAGCGCAACGCTGAAGGAGCGCTGCGCTGCGTCCGGGGCACGGCATCCTCCTACGCCACCGCCGCGTCCGGAATCCTTGCGGCTTCCATTGGCGCCTTGCCGCGGATGAGGTCCGAGGCACGATCGGCGATCATCATGGTGGAGGCGTTGAGATTGGCCGAGATCATGCGCGGCATGACCGAGGCGTCGATGACGCGGAGACCCTCCAGGCCGTGGACGCGGAGCTGGTCGTCGACCACGGCCCAGGTGGAATCCGCCGGGCCCATGCGGCAGGTGCAGCCGGGGTGGAAGGTGGTGGTACCGCGCTCGGTGGCGGCGTGCAGGAACTCGTCGTCGGTGTTGACGTTGGGGCCGGGGAAATCCTCGTAGGCGTAATAGGGCGACAGCGGCGCGGACTTGAGAAGTCTGCGCGCGAGCTTCATGCCGCCGACGATGACGCGGCGGTCGAGCTCGGCGTCGAGATAGTTGGTCTGGATGATCGGCGGCGCGAACGGATCGGATGAGCGGATGCGGACATAGCCGCGGCTCTCCGGGCGCTGCTGCCAGGAGGCGACGGTCATGCCGGGCTCGTCCTCGAGCTGGCCCTGCACGCCTTCCTTGTAGGACGCCGGCGTGAAGGTGAGCTGCAGGTCGGAGCTTTCGGCGCTCTCGCCGGAGTGCCAGAAGCAATAGACCATGGTCGGCGACAGCGACAGCAGGCCGCGGCGTGCGGTCGCCCATTTCAGCGCCTCGATCCAGAGCGAGAGGCCGCGGCGGAGCTCGTTGATGGTCTTGATGTCCTTGACGCGCGCCACCGTGCGCGGGGCGTAATGGTCCTGCAGGCCTTCGCCGACCGGCAGCGCGTGACGCACGGCGATGCCGTGCTGCTGCAGCAGATCGGGCGAGCCGATGCCGGAGAGCTGCAGGAGCTGCGGCGAATTATAGGTGCCACCGGAGAGGATCACTTCCTTGTTGGCGCGCACTTCCACCGGCGTGCCGCCGCGGCCGCCCTTCATGTAGCGCACGCCGACGGCGCGCTTGCCCTCGAAGATGATCTCGGTCGCATGCGCATGGGTGTGCACATGCACGTTCGGCCGCTTCATCGCCGGCTTGAGGAACGCGGTCGAGCCGGAGACGCGCAAACCCTTGTCGATGGTGCGCTGGCAGTAGGAGACGCCTTCCTGTGTCTTGCCGTTGTAATCGGGATTGCGGGGAATGCCGAGCGACACCGCGCCTTCCATGAAGGCTTCGCAGAGCGGATCGCGCCAGTTCATGGTGGTGACGATGAGGTTGCCCTCGCGGCCGCGATAAATGTCCTCGCCCTCGCCGACGCGTTTCTCCAGCCGGCGGAAGTAAGGCAGCACGTCGGCATAGCCCCAGCCGCGGTTGCCCATCTGCGCCCAGGTGTCGAAATCCATCCGCTGGCCGCGATTGTAGATGTGGCCGTTGATCGAGGACGATCCGCCGAGCGTCTTGCCCCGTGGCGCGTAGATGCTGCGCCCGCCGGTCCAGGGCCCCGGCTCCTGCTGGTAGGCCCAGTTGATGCTCTTCATGTGGAAGGTCTTGATGAAACCCGCCGGCAGATGGATGTAGGGATGCCAGTCGGACGGGCCAGCCTCCAGCACGCAGACGCTGGTGTTGGGGTCTTCGCTGAGCCGGCTGGTGAGCACGCAACCGGCAGAGCCTGCGCCGATGATCACATAATCAAATCTATCCATGGTACCTCGGCCGCCCCTAGCGCGGCTTGTCGTTGAGTTGAAATTCCAGATGCGCCTGCACCGTCGGCCATTCGGCGGCAATGATGCTGTAAACCACGGTGTCGCGCAGCGTGCCATTCGGCGCGACCTGATGGCTGCGCAGGATGCCATCCTGCTTGGCGCCGAGGCGCTCGATCGCGCGGCGGCTCTGGTGGTTGAAGAAGTGGGTGCGGAATTCGACCGCGATGCAATTCAGCGTCTCGAAGGCATGCCGGAGCAAGAGCAGCTTGCACTGCGTGTTGAGCGGGCCGCGCTGCGCGCTTTTGCCATACCAGGTCGAGCCGATCTCGACGCGGCGGTTGGTGGCATCGATGTTCATATAGGTCGTCATGCCGACGATGTTGCCGCCGGCATCGAACACGGTGAAGGGCAGCATCGAGCCTGCAGCCTGCAGGCCCAAGCGGCGGTCGATCTCCTTGCCCATGTTCTCCGGCAGCGGGATCGCGGTGTACCAGAGTTTTGACAGCTCGCCGTCCTTGACGGCCTCGACCAGGCCCTCGCGATGCTGATGCGACAGCGGCTCGAGACGGGCGTGCTGTCCACGCAGGGTGACGGGATCGGGCCAGGGCATTTGAGGTCTCTCCGTTGTCATTGCGAGCGGAGCGAAGCAATCCAGACTGCCAACTCCTCATCCTGAGGAGCGCGTCTTCGCGCGTCTCGAAGGACGAAGGCCCGGCTGGTGGCCTCGCCCTTCGAGACGCACGCCAGGGGCGCGCTCCTCAGGGTGAGGGTCTGGGAGTTGCCTCGCCTCCCGTGCAATGACGGCTTGGCTCACTTATTCAAGAAATTCAACGGCAATCCGCTGCGGGGCCAGTCCATGGCGACCAGCTCGCCCTTGCCTGACAGCGTGATGTAGGCCGTCTTCAGCTCGGGGCCGCCGAAGGCGATGTTGGTGGTGACGCGGTCGCCGGTCGGGACCTGCTCGACCAGGGTGCCGTCGGGTGCGATCACCGAGATGCAGCCGGAAACGAGAGTGGCGACGCAGACATTGCCGCCAGCTTCCACCGCGAGCGAGTCGAACATCTGGTAGCCGCCGAGGCCGCAGATCGGCTTGCCCCGCTCGCCGCGATAGATCACGTCGCGCGGCTTCAGCGTGCCGGGCGCGGAGAGCTCGTAGGCCCAGAGCCGGCCTGTCGGCGTCTCCGCGATGTAGACGGTATTCTCATCCGGCGACAGGCCGATGCCGTTCGCCGGCAGGATGCCGTGCACGATCTCGACGAGCTCGGTCATGCCGGGCTTGAGATAATACATGCCGCCAACGTCCATCTCGCGCGCGCGGCGCTTGCCGAGATCGGAGAACCAGAGACCGCCCTGCTTGTCGAACACCAGATCATTCGGCCCCCGCAGATCGTGCGCGCCGCATTTGGTCGCGACGGTCTCGACCTTGCCGGATTGCAGATCGACGCGCTGGATCGAGCCGCCGAGATAGTCGTCAGGCTGCGGGCCCGGCATGATCATGTTCCGGGTCGGGATCCAGGAGAAGCCGCCATTGTTGCAGATGTAGATCTTGCCGTCAGGGCCGAGCGCGGCACCGTTCGGGCCGCCCGGAATCTTGGCGACGATCTCCTTGCGGCCATCAGGGTAGACGCGCGTCAGGCGCTGGCCGCGGATCTCCACCAGCACCACCGAGCCGTCCGGCATCACGACCGGCCCTTCGGGAAATTCGAGGTCGGTGGCGAGAACGCGGACATCAGACATTGCGAGACCCTCCCGGCTGCTTGTTATGACTTGCACGGGATGTCCGGCACGGCCCCACACGCAAGATTTGCCTGCGGTTATGACAAAGTCGCCCGGGCTTGCCAAGCAAGCGGGACGGTATGCCAGCGTTGCGGAAGCTCTACTCCCTCACCGGCACCCAGATCTCGAAGCCGCCATTGCCGGTTGCGGGATCGAAGGCCTCGCCGTAGCGCTCGAAGCTCGGCGCGTCCGCGGCCTCGAGACCCGATGCCGGCAACCACTGATTCCAGATCGTGTTGACGGTGCGACGGATCGAGGCGACGTGCTCGGTGTGGGTGAACACCGCATAGCGCTGCTGGGGAATGCGGATGCGGCCAAAGCGGCGCGGCAGGTCGGAGAAATCGGCGACCTCGACGCCGGCGATGTAGTCGAAATTGCCGGCATCGTCGCCATTGCAGCAGACGCCGTAAGCGACTTGATCTTTCCCTTGGCCGACACGTGCGGGAATGTCGGCGACCTCCTGATGGAAGCGCTGCCACAGGCCGGGGATCATGGCGCCGTTGTCGCAGGAGATACGCTCGGCGGGACCGGCGACGAGGAAAGCCTTCACGGTTTCGAAACGCGGCGGGGCGAGATGGTCGAGCATGGTGGAATCCATGAGGATCGGCTCCTGAAGCTTGAGGTGGCTGGCGCATGACGCGGCCCTGACGGCTTCGGGCGTGGTGCCGAACTGGTCGCGGAACGCGCGGGTGAATGCTTCGTGCGAGCCGTAATCCGCCTCCAGCGCCAGCGACAGGATGTCGGGCGCGCCGTCCGCAAGGCTGCGCGCGGCCTCCGTCAACCGGCGGGCGCGCACATAACGGATCACTGGCAGACCCGTGGCTGCGGCAAACGCACGTACGATGTGGAACCGCGACACGCCCGAGATCGCAGCGATCTCGTCGAGCGTCATCGGCTCGGCCAGATGGCTCTCGATATACCAGAGCGCACGCTGCGCTGGGTTCATGGCGGCTCAACCCTCGTTCGAAGCGCGGTCATGATGCGCGGCATGCGGCCGCGTCGCTTGATCGGCATTGCTGGCGGCACAGGAAGGATAATCCGACAATGGCCACTGGCAACGCTCCGGCGTTCGCGGCTACACTCGCCAGAACCGCTCGCGAGAAGGGGGAACCGGATCATGGACATCACCGATGTGCGGGCGCACCATATCCGCATCCCCTATGATTCCGGTGTCGCGAGCTTTCGTCAGGGCGCGTCCGCGATCACCGCGCTCGACATGGTGCTGGTCGAGGTCTTAACCGATGCCGGGCTGACCGGCTGGGGCGATGCCTTCGCCTATGTCTGCCCGCGCACCACGCGCAGCGCCGTCGAGGAGATGATCGCGCCGCAGGCCCGCGGGCTGAAGGTGCCCGATGCCGCCGGCATTCCCGCAATGATGGAGCAGATCCAGCGCAATCTGCATCTGTTCGGCCGCTACGGCATCACCATGTTCGCGATCTCAGGGCTCGACATCGCGCTGTGGGACCTTGCTGCCAAGATCGAGGGCGTGCCGGTGCATCGCCTGTTCGGCGAGACCAGGCGCACGGCCATTCCGGCCTATGCGAGCCTGTTGCGGATCGGCTCGCCCGACAACATCGCGGCCGAATGCCGGAAGGCGCTCGCGCTCGGCTATAGCGCGATCAAGCTGCACGAGACCACGGCGCCGGCGGTGTTCGCCGCGCGGGAGGCGATCGGGCCAGCCATTCCGCTGATGGTCGACATGAACTGCCCTCTGACGGCCGCGCAGGCGATCGCGTTTGCGACGACGTGCCGCGACGCGCGACCGATGTTCCTGGAGGAGCCGGTTTGGCCGCCGGAGGATTTCGCCGCGCTCGCCGAGGTCCGCCGCAAAGGCGGGCTCGACATCGCCGCCGGCGAGAATGCCTGCACGGACTATCAATTCCGCCAGATGATGGAGGCAGGCGCGGTGAGCCACGCCCAGCCGTCAGTGATCAAGGTCGGTGGCATCACCGAATTTCTGAAGGTCGCGGCGCTGGCCGACCGGCTCGGCGTCAAGATCGTTCCGCACTCCCCGTATTTCGGTCCAGGCCTCCTGGCGACGTTGCATCTGCTCGCGACGCGCGACGACGGGCTGGTCGAGATGTTCTATCTCAAGCGCGAGGCCTGCCTCTGGGGCGGCCGCGCCGACGTCGATGCCACGGGCCACGTCGCGGTGCCGACGGGACCCGGGCTCGGCTATGAGCCCGATCGCGGCGTGATGGAGCGCTATCGCGTGGCGTGATCGCCGCGCCTACTTCGCAGCGTCCTTGGCCAGCGGCGCGTCCTGCTTCTTCTTCAGATCCTCGGCCGTCTTCGCTTGGGCGGCCTGGAGATCGAGAAGCGTCTTCTGCAAGCCGGCGATGCCTGTCTTCAATGCGTCGATCTGACGACCCGCCGCATCCAGCTTCTGCTGATGGTCGAGATTGAGCTTGGTGATCGTCTTCTGCAGGAAGTCGACATTGCTCTGCAGGCAGCTGGTGCGCCGCTCCATGGTCTTCTCGACCGTGCAGATCTCGATGCCGGGCACGTCCTGCGCGTGCACCGGCGCATTCGCCAGCGTTGCGAGCAGCAATATCGCGAAACAAATGCCGGCATCTCGAAGCAGCATGAAAGGTTCCTCGTCCGATCGATCACGGCAATGTGCGCTGTTTGCGCACAGCCGGGAAAGGCTACCACACTCGTACCGCATTCTCGCGTTGAGCTTGCGTCCGTTCCCTCGGACGGGGAACGATGATCCGGACGCGGAAGAAGTGGGCGCTCGTTCCGCGGCTTTGTTTAGGGGAGATTTTTGGAATGGCAACGCGCGATAGACGACTGGCGGAATTCGATGGCGCCGGAGAACCACCGCCGGGCCTGGCGCTCGAAGTGCTGTGCGAGGACCACAGCGGCACGTACCAACTGCCCTTCGCCTGCCGCTATGTCGAGGGACGCTGGCAGAACCACGAAGCCGGCATCGCGGTCGAAGCCACCGTCATCGGCTGGCGCCTGCCGCGCGTGAAGCAGCGCGGGGCCGCCTGAAGCCGATATCTGTTCCAAAATGCAACGGCGCCGCGCTCCGCCTTAACCAACGGAACGCGGCCCGAACGAATCACGTCCGAATCAGCCGAACGGCCGTGTACGCATCTGTTCACGGCTAGATGTCGATGCTGCCGTGCAGGTGCGTACAATATCTGTGCAACGCGGGAGACGGCGTCGGCTGGTCACGATCGCCAAAGGTTAATCGTGACAAGCATATAGCTCTCAGGCTGGGTGAGCGGATCGCCGCCGCCGAAGCAGGCAAGGCCGCGCAATGGCTGCCTAATATTCGACCTCGAGCTCCTCGATGTCGGCCGGCTCCTCCCGCGCCGCCGCGATCCATTCGGCCATCTCGGGCATCGCCATGATGGTGTCGGCATAGGCCTTCAGCAGCGGCTCCAGCTTGACATCATAGGTGACGAAGCGCGTCACCACCGGCGCGTACATCGCATCGGCCATGGTGCGCTGCGCGCCGAACAGGAAGGGGCCGCCCGACCTCTCCAGGCAGTCAAGCCAGATGGACAAGACGCGGTCGATGTCGGCCTGCGCGCGCGACCAGATCTTGAAGCCGGGAAAACGTCCCTTCAGATTCACCGGCAGCGAGGCGCGCAGCGTGGTGAAGCCGGAATGGATTTCGCCCGAGATCGAGCGGCAATGGGCGCGCTGGATGCGGTCATCAGGGAGCAGGCCGGCGCCCGGCATCACCTCGTTGAGATATTCGCCGATCGCAAGCGTATCCCAGACCACCGCGCCCTCATGCCGCAGGCACGGCACCAGGATCGACGACGACAGCAGGAGAATCTCCGCGCGCGCCGACGGATCGTCCGGCGCGGTGACGATTTCCTCGAAATCGAGCCCGGAGAATTTCGCCAGCAACCAGCCGCGCAGCGACCAGGACGAATAGTTCTTGCTGCTGATGGTCAGTGTCGCCTTTGCCATATGGCCCTTCCCTGATCCCGCCTCTCCGCCGGCGCGCGGACCTGCCCTGTGCTTGCCGTGACGTGAGCAGCAAGCGACGTGCCAATTTGCGGGCGGTCCGGCTGCCGTTGGCGTCGTTATTGCATAGCACCGCGGAACGGGTGGGCATGTCAGTATGATGTCGATGTATTATCAGGCCTTTCAGAACCACATGGACCTGACGGCGCCGTGGCGCGCGGGGGCCTCGTCCGCGCTCAAGTTCGTCAATCTGGTGCCGCAGGGCATGTCGGATCAGCTCATTGGCCGGCTCTCGGCCGCCCTGGAGCTGATCTCACGTTCGACCCTGACCTATCACCGGCCCGCCTACGGCATCGAGCGCGTGATGGTGGGAAATCGCGAAGTGGCCGTCACCGAGGAGATCGCCTACGCGACGCCGTTCGGCTCGCTGCTGCATTTCAGGAAAGACGGCGTTGGCGAGCAGCCGCGCATGCTGCTGGTGGCGCCGATGTCCGGCCATTTCGCGACGCTCTTGCGCGGTACCGTGCAGACGCTGCTCCAGGACCACGACGTCTACATCACCGATTGGCACAATCCGCGCGACATTCCACGCCGCGAAGGCCGCTTCGGGCTCGACGACTACACCGAGCATCTGATCGACTTCCTGGGCCAGCTCGGCCCGCGCCCCCACATGGTCGCGATCTGCCAGCCTTCCGTCTCGGCGCTCGCGGCCGCCGCGATCATGTGCGAGGACAACCATCCCTCGCGGCCGGCGACGCTGACGCTGATGGCAGGTCCCATCGACACGCGGATCCAGCCGACCAGGGTCAACGACTTCGCCAAGAGCAGGCCGATCGAATGGTTCGAGCGCAATTTGATCAACTACGTGCCGGTGCAATGCCGCGGCGCCCTGCGCAAGGTCTATCCCGGCTTCGTACAGCTCACCGCGTTCGTCTCGATGAATCTCGAGCGCCACATCAAGCAGCATCTCGACCTCGCCAACCACATCGCCAAGGGCGAGAAGGACAAGGCCGCGACCATCAAGACCTTCTACGACGAATACTTCGCCGTGATGGATCTGCCGGCCGAGTTCTACATCGAGACCGTGCGCGACGTCTTCCAGGAGCACCTGTTGCCGCAGGGCAAGCTGATGCATCGCGGCCGTCCCGTGAACACCAGGGCCGTCAGCCGCATGGGGCTGATGACGGTCGAGGGCGAGAAAGACGACATCTGCTCGATCGGCCAGACCCTCGCCGCCCAAGACCTCTGCACCGGCGTGCGCGCCTATCGGCGGGTGCACCACATGCAGGCCGGCGTCGGCCATTACGGCGTGTTCTCAGGCCGGCGCTGGAATAACGAGATCTATCCGCTGTTGCGAGATTTCGTGCACGTCAATTCGTGAGGCCACGCCGCGGCGCGCTGGAGTTGCTCTTCAAGCCCGTATCGAGCCGGGCCACGCGACGACTTGCCCTGACATCACAAGGCGGTTGCGTCCGCCCTCCTTGGCGGCGTAGAGCGCCTTATCCGCAGCCGCTATCAGCGACGTGCAATCCGCCTTTTCGCCGAACGAATTATGTGTGGCCCCACCAATACTGAGGGTGACCTGCCTGGATGACGGGTTGAGCGCGTGCAGGATGCCGAGGCCCTCAATCGCCTGCCGGATTCGCTCGCCGACCTGCTCGCAACCTCCTGCGTCGGTATTCGGTAGCAGCAAGGCGAATTCCTCACCACCGTACCGGGCCGCCACGTCTGCCGGCCGTCTGGCCTGCTGCGCCAGGACCCCCGCGATCGAGCGGAGACATGAATCGCCCGCTTGATGCCCGTACCGGTCGTTGAAGCTCTTGAAATGATCGACGTCCATCAGCAGCAGTGACAGAGGCGTTCCTTCCCGCCTGGCCCGGTCCCATTCCGCCTCCAGCCGCTCGTCGAAGTGTCTGCGGTTTGCCAAGGCCGTCAGGCCGTCCGAACTGGCGAGAGCCGCCAGCCTATCCTCCAGATCCTTGCGTTCGGTCATGTCGCGCGAGATCGCCACCACGCCGTCGATGTGTCCACTCTGCGCACTCCTCGTGACGCGCAGTGCAGTTTCGACCCAGATCTCTTCCTTCTCACGATGACGGGCGCGATATGTGATTCTCGCCTCCTCGGCTTCGCCGTTCATCAATGCGGAGAGCGTTTGCTCAACTCGGGCCAGATCCGCGGGATTGATGCCGGCGAGGGCTGATGTATCCACCAATTCGTTCGGAGCCCAGCCAAGGATTCGAGCGGTGGACGGCGACGCATAGAGGATCCGTCCATCGACTGCGACGCGCATGACCATGTCTCCCGACTGCTCTGCAAGGAGGCGAAAATCCGCCTCCTTGGCGACCAGGGCAGCGGCCATCTTCTGCCGCAGGTGCAACTGGCGCACCAGAAAGAGCCCGGCAACACCGAGCCCACCTATCAGCGCCAGGACTGCGGCCATGCGCGTCAGCGCGGCTCGGCGCCAGGGGGCCAAGACGTCATCTTCCGATTCCGTAGCAACGAGGAGAACGGAGTAGCGGCTGCTGAGTTGATAAAAGCTCAGACGCCGAACGCCGTCGAGAGGCGACGTGAAGTAGTAGACGCCCGCCGCCGGCCGCTCGCGAATAGTCTTGAAAAGCGGAGCACTCGACAGATCGCGGCCCGTATATCCGTTGTCCGGGGTACGCGCGAGGACAATGCCTCCCGCGGTCGCCAGAGCGATTGAACCGTTCTGGCCAACGTCGAACCCGCGATAAAATTGTAGAAAATAGTCGACATCGATCGTCGTAAGGGCAACTCCGGCAAAACTGCCGTCAGGATGATTGAAGCGCCTTGACGCGGTGATGATCCATTGCCCGCCCGATCTGCTCTTCACCGGATTCCCAATGAAGGTCCCCCGGTCCGCCACGGCACGATGATGCTGGAAATAATCTCGATCGCTGTTGTTGAGACGGGCAAAATCCACTGGCGCGCTAGTTGCGAGCCAGCGGCCGGTCTCGTCGTAGATAAATACGGCGCGGATCCGGTTCGCGGCCTTGCGTCGGGTCAAAAAGGTCTGAATCTTGGCGATTGCCGTTGGCCCGGTTCCCTCCAATTCGAGTTGACCAACCAGCACATTCAGAACGGTGTCCGCGAGTTCGAACGTGTCGTCCGCGTGTTGCGTCAGCGACCGGGCCAGATTGGCCATGTCCGTTTCGGAGCCCTTCAGCACCGCCAGTCGCGAGGACCATTCCCGCCAGCCGCTGAGCGCGACAATCGCCATACAGGCGACCGCCACGAATGCCGAGACCCAGAACGTCAGACGCCCCTGGCGAACATCAGTACGGTGATCGATCAAGAGATGTTCCCTCCACCCTCAACCCCGTAAACGCCTTGGGCTAAGGGACAGTTGCCCGTTCCGGTTGAGTTTTTTGACAAGGCTCCGGGAGAAGACCGACGGCATCGATGAGCGGCTTGACCGTCGATCGATAACCCATCGACCGGTCGGGCGAGAAGGACACCACAGCAATCAGCCCGACTTGACGGCCTCGCTCAACGTGCCGGCCACTCGGCCAAAGTGAGGCTCAGTGAAACTGGCCGGATGCAGGCTTCGGACTCCGGCAAGATGTGCCAAATCGTCGATCCGCGGTTGAGGCCGAACGACCAGGCTCTCTGCCGGCAAACGCACCGGCGGCGAGAGCGATGCGGGCTTCGCGCCAGTTGTAACAATTTGAGGCAACGGCACGGCCATTGACCAGATGTTCTTGAGCATCGCCCTGTTCACGGAGCATGCGATGACACCGTTCTCCTTCAGACGGGCGACGGTAAAGAGCTTGCGAATCAGCAGGTCTCGTTCAAGCGATTGCGGCAAATGGAACTGCATCCCGACCAGCCGGCCTCGTTGTTGTACGATCATCGCGTCGATCCAGCCCACCTGCATGATGTGCACTCGCAGCGGTTCTCCAGCGCCAGGACAGTCAATGCCGGAGCCGAGCAGAACGCCAGCGCCAGAGAGGGAGATGTTGTTCACGCGCCCAGAAAGCCGTTCGCCGGTCCCAGTCTGGATCAAGACCGATTCATCGACGTCGAAACGCTCCTCGGCGCGTCCCATCCGAGCCTGCAGCGAGGTCATGCAGACGAAGAAGAGCACGACGATGTTCACCACCGACCAGAAGGCGACCATCGGTAAAGCGGCCGGATGATCGATCATCCGCCATTCCGGGATGGTGTTCAGAACCAGGCCGACAACCGTCAACGCCATCAGCGCCGCCGACGGCCAGAATATCTCCGCGGCGTAGCTTGCGCACCGCGCGGCAGCTCCCTTGGGCGTCACCTTGAACGCATGTCCCGTCGGCTTGACGAGAGTCCCGAGCACCGTCGGCAGAATCTTGAAGCTCTGGATCGTCGCCGACACCTGAGCGGCCAGCGGAAAGTGCACGTGCGGCGCAAACCAAGAGATGCCGCCGTTGAGCGCCAGGATCGCGGGGAACAAGTAAAAGAAGACCGACTCGGGGGTGACGTCGACGACAGGCGCTAGACCGGTCCACATGAACACGATCGGAACCACCACAACCATGAGCGCCCGCAAGCCCAATGAGAGCCAATGGGTCGGAAAGAACAGGAGCCGATGCATCAAGCCGAGTCCGGGGCCGAGCGGACCGGCGGCGAGATACAGAGTCTGGATCGCGCCACGCGCCCAGCGTTGCCGTTGCACGAAAAACGCGTCAAGGCTTTCTGGCGCCAATCCAATCGCCAGGGGCTCGTGGAGATAACGGGTGATGTAGCCTTTGCGCAGCAGGACCAGCGTCAGCAGAATGTCTTCGGTAATGGACTGGGTTGGCAAGGCATCCCCAACCACGCGAAGTGCTGCACGACGCGTGACGGAGTTGGAACCACAACAAAAGGCACCATCCCAGCCGTCGCGCGCGGGCATGATTGAATCGAAGAAGAACCGTTGTTCGTCCGGCAATCCCCTGTGCAGGCCGAGATTCGCCTGCATCGGATCCTCGTTGTAAAAGGTGTGCGGGATCTGAACGATTCCGATCTTTGGATCCGCGAAGAAGCCGATCGTGCGCATCAGGAATTTGCGCTGCGGCACGAAGTCCGCGTCAAAGATCGCAAAGAACTCGCCGCTCGTCTGCGTCAGCGCATGATTGATATTGCCCGCCTTGGCATTCAAGTTGTCGGCGCGCGTGAGATACCCGGCACCCTTTTCCTCGCAGAGTTCCTTGAGCCAAGGCCGGCGACCATCATCCAGAACCCAGACCTGGAAGTTTGGATAGTCCAGACACAGCGCGCCGGTGATCGTCTTTTCCAGCACCTCGAACGGCTCGTCATAGGTTGGAATAAGGACGTCGACCGATGGCAGCTCGTCATCCGGGAGGCTGCGAAGCCGACGCTCGTGCTGATCTGCCTCGCTGCGGCGATCGGTCCTGCGAAGGAAAATCAGATAAAGAATGAACTGATCCGTGAAGGTCAGGAGCTCAACGAAGAGACAGAACCAGATCCAGCAGACCTGATACCAAGTCCCGGTTGCCGGCAGCACCGTGGTGAAAATACGCCATTCGAGATAGCGGGCCACGACAAGCCAAACCGCGACAAAGACCGCGACGCGTGCCCAAAGGCGCGTGACTGGAAAGGTCGGCGCCAACAGGTACATCGCCGCAAAGATGCCCACCATCGGCGCGAACAGCTGAGAGAGAGACAGGGTCATGGCCTGCATGGAACACCTCGCTCACAGGGACGACTGGGCGAGCTCCAGGCGCGCGGTTAGCCATTTCAACTTCGAGCTGACCAATCGTAGCAAACCGTCGGCTCTGCGCTCGAAGCGCACTTCGGCCAGCCGTCCGATATCGCAGGAGCCATTGCGGTCGGCCCACGTTTCGTTTGGGGGAAGCGATATCTCGACGGTAATGTTGCCGGGATCAGGCCGCGGCACCCGAGCCGCAAGCAGTCGATCATCGGCGTAAGCAGCCGATCCCCGGACTTGCCGGACCTGGCCGGTCTTCCATTCGCCGCTCCCAATCAGGCGGACGGTAGCCGCATCTCCGGCCTTGATCTTCTCGAAATCGCGCTCGGGCAGTTCAACGACAATGAAGCGGCGTTGGCAGTCTGCAAAATCGAGGACCGATTGCCCTTCCGTGACCATCGAGCCCGGGCTGGCCGCGACTGACCAGACGACATGGGCGGCAGGCAACGACAGATCGTAGTGATCGAGACGATCAAGCCGAACGCGCTCCTCGGCGATTTCCGCGGCCAGTTGCGCAGAACGTGAGCTGTTTTGCAACTCGTCCGTCTCGAGCTCCTGGCGGCGGAGAACAAGCCGCTCGCGTTGCTGCTGGGAGTAGGGCACGTCATTGGCATCGCCACGAAGATAAAGACCTTTCTCGGCCGCCCCCAACTCGGTCTTGAGGCGCTGCAGGCGTTCATCGGCCATCTGGCACCGCGTTGCGGTTGCCTCCTGCGACGCCTGGGCTTCGCCGGAGCGGATCTGCGAACTGATGCCGAGCTTCACGAGCCTCTCCATCCGGCCCGCGACATCGTTCCGCTGCCGCGCCTCGGCGAGACAGCCGCCTTTTTCAACTTCCGTTTCGCCGATTTCGTGGCTCAGCCGCGCGACCATCCCCAAACGATAGTCCTCGCTGCGCTCGCGGAGCTTGCGATCGAGCTCGGCGATTTCCTCGAGTTGCCGACGTGCGAGCTCGGCGCGTTTGGTGGACACGGCAAGCTGCTGATCGAGGTCCATGAGGTGTCGGCGGTCCGGCGAACGCGCCCCGACCAGCGGCACCACCCGGCTCTGCTGGAAATATTCGCCCTTGCGCGGAAGATCAGGCGAGAGCTGACCCGCGAAGGGTGCGGTCACCCGCATCAGCTCGGCATTGACAAAGGCGGAGGGAGCGATTCGGTAGGTCACATACGGCAACAGGGCCCATCCGCTCAGCGCGATGATCCCGAGCGCCAGGGCTCGACGAACAACCCGGCTGCGAATGAAACGTTCGACGTGCAAACGAACCACGACTGGATCTCCAATGGGCTTTGGTCGCTGCGCCTGCCGCAGCGAAGGCAAACCAATCGTCGGGCGTTGGGATGAAGTTTGCGCCTTGAGGCAAGGAGCAATCCGACAACATTGCCGCCAGCCGAAATCAGGATTCGCCACCGCGGCAGACTCGCCTTCGCAACCACGAGAAGCATACCTAGGGTTCACCACATCAGGTTAAGCCGTGTCAAAACCGGATAACTACGGCTGCCGAATCGAGGATCAGGATATCGCTCCATTCCGGCTTGAAGTCGGCGCGGCGTTTGCGCCGATCACGGCGCGGCTAACGCCCATTCCCAAGTAGCTCTTTCGCTTCCAGGACTTCGGGAAGATTTTGCTCCGCCTCGAATTCAGCGAGCACGGGAGCGAGCACCTCGGATATCGCATTCGCTCGGTCATTTGCCTCTTGCAGCCGGGCAAGTTCAAGCGCGCTGCGCAGCTCGAAAGTCCTGGTCTGCTGGTGTCGCGCGATTTCCAGCGCTCGCTTCAGGGCATCTTCGGCACTGGATCCGTCATGGCGCGACAAGAGTTTACCGCGGACACGATGCAGCTCGGCATCAAGCCAATGCTGGCCGGACTGTGCCGTCCCGGCGATCAATTCGTCCAGGATATCCAGCCCGGTCTCGACTTCGCCCAGCTCCGCATTCGCCATGGCGACATGCAGCCCCCAAAACGGTTCGCAGAGGTAGCAATCGTTCTCGCGCAGCGAGGTCCAGCCGTGACGCATGTCCGCCAATCCGGCCATTCGGTCGCCGGCGCGCCACTTGGCGAGGCCATTCAGGTAGGTGCCCGCGGCCACGTATAGCGGCATCGTGTGGTCGCGCGCGAGACCGAGCGCCAGGATCGTCTCTGTTTGCTGCAGCGTGCCCCCGCATATCCCGTCGAACACTGCGCGATGAACCAGCGCATTCGCCTGGGACAGCGCTCGTTTTTCTGCCGGAGCACCCACCGCTTCCGCGGCAAGCTTGCGCGCACGAGCGGTGCTGCCGAGCGGCCAGAGCACCAGGGCAAGAAATCTCATGATCACGAACGGCAGATCCAGCGCCGAAGCCCTGAAGGTCGCGGGATCCGGCTCGGCACCATAGATCGCCAGCGCCCGCTCGAGATGCGTTCTCGCATTCAAGTAATCGCCCGCGAACCAGCAGGTGACGCCGCCCGCCCAATGGGCAACCACGGCGGCCACCGGCGAGTCCGGTCGTCGGTCAGCGGCGCTTCTGATGGCGTCCGCCAGCTCCCGCATCGGAGCGAGTTCGCCGTGCGTCAGGCAGGCATTGAAGAGTCCCGAATGCACCGGCGCCAGCTCAACGGGATCATCGATGTGGGCTGCGAACTGGCGCGCACGCGTCCATGCCGCGACCGTTTCGGGAGCGCTATGGCCGAGGCTGCCCCTGAGTGCACGGCCATATGCGATTTGAAGATGCAGCCTGCTCATCACCCGGCGCGGCTCGTCTGGCAACTGATCTGCGATCGCAATGGCCTTGCCGAGATGCGCGATCGCCTCGGAATAGGCCGAGCGTTTCAGTGCCTGCTGGCCCGCCTTGCGCCACCATTCGAGTGCGACCTCGCTCAGCCCCGCCTCAGTGAAGTGGTGTGCCAGGACTTCCGGCTCGGTCTCGGCGACGGCTGGAAACTTCTCGCGCAGGACCTCGCCAATTCGCGTGTGAAGCACCTGCCGTTTGCTCTTGAGCAGGCTCTCGTACGCCGCTTCCTGAACGAGGGCGTGCTTGAAACTATAATTTGCTTCGGGCGGCGCCCCACGGCGCAACAGCAATTCGGCCTCTTCAAGCTGTCCCAGCGCAGCCCTCAGGGTCAGATCATCGCGTCCTGCCACGGTCTTCAGCAGCGCGTACGAAAAGTCGCGGCCGATGGCCGCGCCTATCTGTGCCACCTCCTTGACCGGAGCGAGCCGGTCGAGCCGCGCCATCAGCGAATCCTGCAGCGTCGCGGGGATGGCAAGCGGCGGCAGCGGACTATTCAGGCGGTAGCGTCCGGCATCTTCGACGAGCAAGCCGGACTCCAGCACCATCTTGGTCAATTCCTCGACGAACAGCGGGATGCCGTCGGTCTTGTCGATGATCTGCTTCATCATCTCGCGTGGCAGCTGGCGGCCGACGACCACCTGCTCCACCAGCGCGCGCGTGTCCTGCCGGTCGAGCCGGTCGAGCCGCAACAGACTGACGTTGGCAAGGCCCGACCAGGAGGGCTCGAACTCCGGCCGGGATGTCATGAGCACGAGTATCGGCAGGGCCCTGATCCGATCGACCGCGAGATCGAACAGCTCGAGCGTCGTGGCATCGGCCCAATGCATATCCTCGCAGATGAGCAACAGAGGCTGGCCTCGCGCCAATCCCTCGAGCTGATCGAGAAGGACGGCAAACGTCTGTCTCCGCTGCTGCGCCGGGCTCAAGCCGAGGGGCGGGTAACGGTCGCCTATGGGAATCGAAAGCAGAGCCGCAATCAGCGGGGTTGCTCGGGCGACCTGCTGGGTTCCCAGCGCCAGCATGGCCTCGAGCTTGTCGAGCTTTTGTTCCGGCGTGTCGTTCAAGCGAATTGCGGCGGCGCGCTCGAGCTGCGCGATAAAGGGATGAAGTGCACTGTTGGTGTGATAAGGCGAACACTGATACCGCACTCGACGGTGTGTCCCCAGCGAGGGGCTCTCGGACAGTGTTGCCACAACGCGCGACTTGCCGATGCCAGCTTCGCCGGAAATCAATACGATCTGGCCCAAGCCCTGCCATGCCTCCCGCTGGCGCGAGAGAATGAATTCGATCTCGTCCTTGCGGCCGACAAAGCCGATCGAGCGCGCGGCGCGGACCGCCTCGAAGCGGCTCTCCGATGCGCTCGCTCCTTCCACCGCCCAGACCGCGATGGGCTCGCTTATCCCCTTGACCTCGCGACGGCCGAGATTGCGGAAGGTGAAGAGATCGCCAAGCAGCCGGCGCGTCGATGAAGCAACGACGACCGCCCCCGGCTCCGCCAGGCTCTGCAGCCGGGCAGCGAGGTTTGGCGTATCGCCGACGGTTGCGTGCTCCTCAGATGCATCTCCGCTGATGAGGCCGCCGACCACCACGAGCCCGGTCGCGATTGCGATCCGCAGTTCAACCCGTTCGCCGGCTCCTGTCTCGAGCTGGCGAATCGCAGCGATGATGTCGAGGCCCGCCCGCACTGCGCGCTCCGCATCATCTTCGTGGGCGCGCGGATAACCGAAGTAGACGAGGATTCCGTCACCGACGAATCTGGCAATCCTGCCGTCATAAGCGGCAATGACGCGCGCGCAAGCGGCGCGGTAGGCCCGGATCACTTCCCACAGATCCTCGGGATCGAGACGCGCTGAGAGCGCAGTCGATCCGACCAGATCGCAAAACATGACGGTGAGGTGGCGCCGCTCCGCGTCGTGAGGAGGAGACGGCGACGCGATCAATGCGGCTGGATCGAGCTCGGCAATGGCACGCAGCATCTTGCGGCGATGACCGAGCAGGACTCCGAGCTTGTCAAAGTCCTCGTCCATCAGTTCGGGGAGGATGCCCACGTCGATGCCATTTTGGGCAAAACGCTCTGCGTATTGCCCAAGCCCCAGCTTCTCGAGCCACTCCGCAATCTGCATGGCTCCCACCGATCTTGTGACTGGCAGTTAGCAGAATTTTGGACCACGGCCGCGCAGAGAGAATATCCCAACGCGGTCATGATGGCACGTCTTGTTTGCCGTGCGAAAACCTAGGTTACTCAGTACCGGTACGGTTTCGATCGGGACACTGCTCGATGCGAAACGGCTGCGCTACCAAACATCGCTGGCGCGCAGCGTTGGACAGCAGAGGTTGCGATGAATCGTCGTTGCTCATTCCAGACCTGAAGCCGAACCAACACTGCGGCTTGTGCTGACGTACGATGTCAAGCGGACGTTCTTCCATGAGCGCACGTCCTTCATTGCTTGTTGATGGGCGCTTCGTAGTTGCGAGCCATCGTGCCCGCCGCAACCTGAAGCGAAGAACCAACCACCCAACAGCCGGCAACAAAGCCTATCAGGCCGTTAGGCAGATTTTGATCAAGGACAAGGATGCTGACCGACAGAGTTGCGGCGATCGCTGCGCTGAACGTACCGGCTGCACTCATGATCTCGGCCGGCTCGGAACCGTTCCATTCTTCCGAGATGCTCGATGCCGGCTTCCGTGCGACATTGCCGGCCAAGTCGATTCCGACATAATAACTGAGAGCTCCGTAGATCATTGTTATCAGCACGATCCAGCCGCTTTCAAACAGTCCGCCTTTCTGACGCAACAGGGTCGCACCCACATAGAGGCCGCAAGAGGCTCCAACGGCTCCCAGCCCAATTCTTTCAAGGATATGGGCCGACTTGATCAGACTGGAACGGGGGATCCGAAGACTGCCGACGTGCCTTGTGAGGGAAAATGCGTTGGAAAATGCGCTGCTAATCTTCATTGGGGGCTCCTTCTGAGTAAATAGCAGCCTACCGGCCGACCCGAATAGAAGCTGCCAGGACGCGTTTCTCGATGCCCTTGATTCCAATTTCTGAAAAATCTGTGCTGAGTGATGGAGCTGGCTTGCTCGTGAGCAAGACGAGGAGCCAATCCAAAGCTGCGAGCACGCGGCTGCGCAGGCATTGCATCTCACCCGTGTTCGTCAATCAGGTCCGGGTGCGGCAATTTCTTGCGGACGTGGTAGTTCAGAAAGAGAGTGATCGAGTATGAAGCGGTTCACATACCGCTGTTCCCTGTCGCGCCATCCGCTCACGATTTCCGGAGGACATGTGGAGCTCGCAGTCAGCCCGACCATTCCTCGCCCCAGACCTGCACGACGTGGCCAGGCGAGACTTCGCGATATTGCCGCACCGGCGGCTGATAATCCGGCGCACGCACGGGACTTCTGATCTCGTCGTTCGACACGTCGCGCCGCGTGCCGCGCCGCGACGGATCGGGCACGGGCACGGCGACCATCAGCTTCTTGGTATAGGGATGCTGCGGATTGCCGAACACGGATGCGCGCGGGCCGATCTCGACGATCTCGCCGAGATACATCACCGCGACGCGGTGGCTCATGCGCTCGACGACCGCGATGTCGTGCGAAATGAAGAGATAGGCAAGGCCCATGCCGGCTTGCAGGTCGAGCATCAGATTGACGACCTGCGCCTTGACCGAGACGTCGAGCGCGGAGACCGCCTCATCCGCGACGATCAGCTTCGGCCCGAGCGCGAGAGCACGCGCGATGCAGATGCGCTGGCGCTGGCCGCCTGAGAATTCGTGCGGAAAGCGCGCGGCCATGTCGGCGGCAAGACCAACGCGCACGAGAAGGTCCGCGACCTTGTCGCGCGCCTGCGACGCCGAAGCCAGCCCGTTGGCAAGCAAGGGCGCGGCGATCGCCGTCCCCACCGACATGCGCGGATTGAGGCTCGCGAACGGATCCTGAAAGATGATCTGCATGTGCTTTCGAACGTCGCGCAAGGTGCGGCCATTCAGGGCGAGGACATCCTGGCCGTCGATCAGCACGGTGCCGCTGTCCGGCTCGGTCAGCTTGAGAATCGAGCGGCCCGTGGTCGACTTGCCGCAACCGGACTCGCCGACCAGCGCCAGCGTCTCGCCGGCCCGCAAGGTGAAGGAGACGTTCTCGACCGCATGGACGCGGCCGGAGACCTTGCCGAACAATCCGGAACGGATCGGAAAGCGCGTGGTGAGGCCAGCGACTTCGAGCAGCGGCCGCTCGGCCGTCGAGACGGTGTCGGGCGTCTCCGCCGGCTCGTCCGAGCTCCCCGTCACCTTGTCGACGATCGGAAACCGCATCGGCCGGGCGCAGCCGTCCATCGAGCCGAGCCGCGGCACCGCGGCAAGCAGCGCGCGCGTATAGGGATGCGATGGCGCCGCGAAGATACGCGCAGTCGCATCCGTCTCCACCGCCTGGCCGCCATACATCACCACGGTGCGGTCGGCGATCTCGGCGACGACGCCCATGTCGTGGGTGATGAAGAGGATCGACATCCCCTCCTCCTGCTGGAGCTCCTTGAGGAGCTCGAGGATCTGGGCCTGGATCGTGACGTCGAGCGCGGTGGTCGGCTCGTCCGCGATCAGGAGCTTCGGCCTGCAGGCCAGCGCCATCGCGATCATCACGCGCTGGCGCATGCCGCCGGAGAAGCGATGCGGGTGCTCGTGGAAGCGCGACCTCGCCGCAGGAATGCGGACGCGGTCGAGCAGGCGGATGGTCTCGGCCTCCGCCGCCGCGCGCGACAGGCCGCGATGCTGGATCAGCGCCTCCGCAATCTGGAAGCCGATGGTGAGCACCGGATTGAGGCTCGTCATCGGCTCCTGGAAGATCATGGCGACATCGTTGCCGCGGATGTCCTTCATGCTCGCTTCCGGCAGCGTCAGCAGATCGCGGCCGGCCAGCGTGACACGCCCCTCGACGCGGCCGATCTCCTTCGGGATGAGCCGCATGATCGACAGCGCGGTCACGCTCTTGCCCGAACCGGACTCGCCGACGATCGCCACGGTCTCTCGCGGCGCCAAGTCGAAGGAGACGTTGCGGACGACGGGAATCCATCGTCGCTCGAGCATGAACGACGTGGTGAGGCCGGAGACTGACAGCACGGGGGCTTCGGCAACGAGCTGCTCGGGTTTGGTCGCGCCGGTGCTCATACCTGGACCTCGAAGCCTGCCGCAGAGAAGGTGCGCTCCCTCCCCCGCTCGCGGGGGAGGGTTGGGGAGAGGGTGTCTCGACAACGAAGACTCCCCCAGAGGAGAGAACCCTCACCCGCGCCTTTGGCGCGACCTCTCCCGCAGGCGGGAGAGGTAAGAGGAGCTCGTGGCTGCACCAACGGTCTCATCATCATCGCGCCTCAATATCCGCGCGTGCGATCGACGCGCCCCGGCAACACTTCGCCGCGGCGGTGGCGGGCGATGACGTCGAGCACGAAATCGACGGCGGTGTCGGGCGTCGTCATGCTGGCATTGTGCGGCGTCAGCAAAATGCGCGGGTGGCTCCAGAACGGATGTCCTGAGGGAAGCGGCTCAGGATCGGTGACGTCGAGCACCGCACCTGACAACGCGCCGCTGTCGAGCGCGGCGAGAAAATCGGCCTCATTGAGATGCGGGCCACGGCCGACATTGACCAGCCTCGCCCCGCGCGGCAAGCGCGCGAACAGGTCCGCGTTCAGGATGCCGCGCGTCTCATCGGTGAGAGGCAGCAGGCAGATGAGGATGTCGCTCTGCGCAAGGAATTCGAATAGCGCTTCTGCACCCGCGTAGCAGGCGACGCCCTCGATCTCGCGCGGCGACCGGTTCCAGCCCAGAAGCGGAAAGCCGAATGCCTTGAGGCGTTCGAGCACGGCCTGCCCGAGCTGGCCGAGCCCCATCACACCGACGCGCCGACGCCTGGCCGGCGTGATCCGGATCTCGCGCCAGACCCGCTCCTTCTGTTGGCTGATGAATTGCAGGAGGTCGCGATGCAGGGCCAGCACGGCCATGGTGACATATTCGACCATGGTCTCGGCAATGCCGGGCTCCAGCATGCGGACCAGCGGAATGTGCGCCGGAACTTTCGTGGCATCGAACTGGTCGACGCCCGCGCCGACCGAGAACACGAGCTCCAGGTTCGGAAAGGTCGTCGCGATGTCGTCGGGCGGCACCCAGGTCACGAGGTAGCGCACGTCGGCGGGATCGCCGATATCGGGCCAGAGCCGGAACGGCAATTCGGGCGCACGCTCCGCAAAGAAGCGCGCCCATTCGGCGCCGCGCACCATGTTGGCCTTGTAGAGAACCGTCATGCGGCCCTCAGAACGGGCTGACCGGCGCCAGCCGCCGGCCGTCGATCATGCGCTTGTGGCTGTAGGCGGCGGGATCGACCAGCGGCGTCGCGCCGGTCACGATGTCGGCGGCGAGCTTGCCGGCCGCGGGGCCGATGCCAAAGCCGTGGCCGGAGAAGCCGGTCGCAAGGAAGAAGCCCGGCAGCGCATCGACCGGCGAGATCACGGGGATCGTGTCGGGTGTGCAGTCGATGGTGCCGCCCCAGGCTTCGGCGATCTCGATGTCGTTCAATTCCGGATTCGCCTTGATCAAAGACGCAAGCGCGGCATTGACCAGTGACATGTCGGGCTCGGGATCGCGCACGCGCTCAGTCTCGAACGGCGACGGCTTGTCGAGGCTCCAGCTGGTGCCGCGCACGATCTGCTCGAAGAAGGACTTGCCGAACGAGAGTTTCAGCCCGTTCTTGCGATGCAAATAAGTCGGCCAGAACGTGCGCGCGTAGCGGAACAGGTCGGGCGACAGCTCGACCGTGCCGCGGTTGCGCAGCGCCAACGTGAAACCGCCATCGAGGCGGCGACGAATGCAATAGAAATCCGTGCCGAGCGCACCGGAAGTGATCTCCGGCGCCGGCGTGGTCCGGCATGCGGTGGCGTTGACGAGGCCGATCGGCAGCTCGATGCCATGGCGGCGGCAGAACAGCGACGACCACGCCCCGCCGGAGAGCAGCACCGATTGGGTGCGGATGGTGCCCTTCTCGGTGACGACGGCGCTGACGCGGCCGCCTTGCGTCTCCAGCCCGCGCGCCGCGCAGCCCTGATGGATGCTGACGCCATGCTTGCGCGCGGCAGTGGCCAGCGCCGGCACGGCCATCGACGGCTCGGCGCGGCCATCGCTCGGCGTGTGAAGACCGCCGACCCAGGCGTCGGTATTCCCCGGCACGCGCTCGGCGACCTCTGCCGGCGTCAGCACGGTGGAGTGGACCTGCATCTCGCGCGCGACCGCGGCCCACCGCTCCCAGCTTGCGAGCTCGTCCTTGCTCTTGGTCAGGAACAGCACGCCGGTGCGACGGAAACCGGCATCGACGCCGGCATCGTTCTGCATGTCCTCCCAGAGCCGGAGCGCCTCGCGTGCCAGCGGAATTTCCTCGCGCGCGCGGCCCTGCTGCCGGCACCAGCCCCAATTGCGGCTCGACTGCTCGCCGCCGACATGGCCCTTTTCGACCAGCGCGACGGAATGCCCCTTCTTCGCCAGATGATAGGCCGCGGACACGCCGATCACGCCGCCGCCGATGACGACGACGTCCACCTGCGCCGGCAGGCGTTCGTCGCTGTTGATGCGATTGAGCGGCGGTGACATGGGGCACTCCTGGATTTCAGTTTCGATCGAAGTCTTGTTCGTCACGGGATGTTCATGCGCGGATCGAGCGCATCGCGCAGGCCGTCGCCGAGGAAGTTGAAGCTGGTCACGGCCAACGTGATGGCGAGGCCCGGTGCCATCGCGAGCCACGGCGCGCTGGTGAGATAGATCTGCGCGTTGTTGAGCATGTTGCCCCAGCTCGCGGCCGGCGGCTGGATGCCGTAGCCGAGATAGCTGACGTAGGATTCGAGCAGGATCGCCTTCGCGACGTTCAGCGTCGCCGCCACCACGATCGGCGCGATCGCATTGGGCACGAGCTCGCGGAACATGATGCGCAGGTTCGAGGAGCCGAAGGCGAGCGCAGCGACAGCAAACTCGCGCTCCCTCAGCGATCGCACCTGGGCTTCGACGACGCGCGCCACCGCCATCCAGGCGGTCGCTGCAATCAGTACGGTGGTGGTGACGAGGCCCGGTTCGGTGAGCGCGGCGAGGGCAAGCAGAAGAAAGATCGTCGGAAAGCACAGCACGGCGTCGACAAGCCGCATCAAGACCGCCCCGATCAGGCCGCCATAGAAGCCGGCGAAGGCGCCGACGACGATACCGACCGCCATCGCGATCATCATCGCGACGAAGCCGATCGACAGCGAGACGCGCGCGCCCATCATCAGCCGCGCCAGCACATCGCGGCCGAGCTCGTCGGTGCCGAGGATGTGCGCGCCCGAGAGCGGCGGCGCGAACCGCTTCATGATGTCGATATAGGTGTCGTCGAACGGCAGCAGATACGGACCAAATGCCGAACCGAGCACGAGCACCAGAATGATGACGCCGCCGGCGAGCGCCAGACGATGCCGGCGGAAGCGCCGCCAGGCGGCCTGGCCGGGCGCGAGCTGAACGGTGGAGAGGGCCGCGGTCGCCATCACCTAGCCCACCCGGATGCGCGGATCGACGACGGCGTAGAGGATGTCGGCAAGCAGCGAGCCGATCAGCACCATGGTCGCCGAGAACATCAGGATGCCCATCACCACGGGATAGTCACGATAGCCGATGGAATCGAGGAACAGCCGCCCCATGCCGGGCCAGGTGAACACGGTCTCGGCCACCAGCGCGCCGCCGAGCAGCGTCGGAAACTGCAGACCTGCCACCGTGATCATCGGCAGCAGCGCATTGCGAAGCGCGTGCACCGTGAGAATGCGCCATTCCGGCATGCCCTTGGCGCGCGCGGTGCGGATGTAGTCCTGGTTGATCACCTCGAGCATGGAGGAGCGCATGAAGCGGCCCCACATCGCGGTCTCCACCAGCGCCAGCACCATCGCCGGCGCGATGAGATGATGCAGGAGATCGAGCAGCGAGCCGTCGCCGACGGTCTCGCGATTGCCAGCCGGCAGCCAGCCGAGCTTGACCGAGAACACGTAGATGGTGACGAGGCCGAACCAGAAAGTCGGGATCGACAGCGCGATCATGGCACCGACGGTGGCGAGCATGTCGAACAGCGAATAGCGGCGCAGCGCGCCGAGGATGCCGATCCAGCAGCCGAGCAGCACCGCGATGATGGTCGCCGTCGCCATCAGCTCCAGCGTGGCGCCGAGATGCGAGGAGATCACCGACAGCACCGCGCCGCCGTCGCGATAGGACTTGCCCCAATCGCCCAGCAGCATGCGGCCGAACCAGTCGAGATACTGAATCGGCAGCGGGCGATCGAGGCCGAGCTGTCTGGTGACGCGGTCGAGATCCTCCTGCGTCATCTGCGCGGAGGCCGCGAATTGCGACAGCGGACCGCCGGGCGCCAGATGCAGGATGGCAAAGCCGATCGCCGAGACGATCACCAGCAGCATGATCGCCTGCGCCAGGCGGTTGACGACGTAACGGGCCATCTCAGGCTGCCCTGCGCACCTGATCCGTCAGGCCCAGTACCATTCGCGGATGTTCCAGCAATTGATCGAGGTGTTGATGTTGGGGCGGAAGCCTTGCAGCCCCTCTTTCACGCCCTCGGCGATGAAGCCCTGGAACAGCGGCAGGATGGCGAGGTCGTTGCGGATCAGCTTTTGCAGCTCGCCATAGGTCGCCTTGCGCTGCGCCAGGTCGAATTGCTTGGCGCCTTGGGCCAGCAGCCGGTCGGCCTCCGCGCTCTGATATTGATAAGTGTTGTAGCCGCGGCCGCCCTTGGCGGGAATGGCGCCGGAGCCGAAGCGCGGCGTCACGTCGGGGTCGCTGCCCAGCATGAAGTTCACGCCGACGATCACCGAATTGAACTTGGATTGCTGCCAGAAGTCGCCCCAGATCACGGCCGCCGGCATGTTGTTGACGCGCATCGCAGCGCCGATCGCGCGCCAGTCCTGGATCAGGAGCTGCTGAGTCTGCTCGCGCGCTGCATTGCCCGATGTCGTCGAATTGGTGAATTCGAGCTTGACGCCGCCCTTCTCGCGCACGCCGCCGGCGCCGCGCACCCATCCTGCGGCATCGAGCAGCGCGTTGGCCTTGGCGGGATCGTATTTGTGTTGCGACAGCTCCTGCTGGAACGACCAGGCCTGCTGCGGCACGAAGCTCTCGGTCTGCGTCGGCAGGCCGTAATAGAGCGCGTCGATGATCGCCTGCTTGTTGATGGCGAGGTAGAGCGCCTCGCGCACCGCGCGATCGGCGAAGGGACCGAACTCCAGATTAGGCGCGATATGCTCCACGGATGACGTCGAGGAGACGACGATCTTGCGGCCCTTCAGCGTCTTCGCCTCCTGCACGAAGTTCGGCAAGATGCCTTGCAGGCCGGTGTAGTCGACCTGGCCGGTGCGGAACTGGGTGTAGAGCACGGTGAGGTCGGGGATGTACTTGAACACTACGCGTTCGACGTACGGTCCCTTGCCGTGATAGCCGGTGTGGGCGTTGAGCAGGATGTGATCGCCGGGTACGCGCTCACCCCAGCGGAACGGCCCGGTACCAACCGGCGCATTGTGGAACGGCGAGGCGTTCGGATCTGACACCTTCTCCAGGATGTGCTTGGGCACGATGAAGGTGAGCGAGCCCAGGATCGACATATAGGGCGAGTAAGGCGCTTCCATGCGCCAATGGATCTCGTCCGCCGCGACGACCTTGATGTCCTTGACGAGGCTGTGGCCGACGCGGCTGCGCGCGCGGAAATTGGAATCGTTGATCAGCTCGAGCGAGAACTTGACGTCGTCTGCCGTGAACGGCGTGCCGTCGTGCCACTTCACGTCGCTGCGCAGCTTGATCTTCCAGGTCAGGCCGTCGGCCGACAGGCCGCCATTCTCGATGGTCGGGACTTCGCGCGCGAGGTCGGGAACGAAATTGCCGGCGGGGTCGATGTACCAGAGCAGCGAGAACACCTGCCACCAGACGCCCTGATCGACCTCGATGCCGGGCATCAAGGGATGAAACACGGTCGGCTCCTGCGACAGCGCCGCGATCACCTGACCGCGCGGCTTGTCCGGCGGATTGGAGGGACGTTCACTCTGGGCAAAGGCGTGGCCCGGCAGCGTCAAACCCGCCGCGGCGCCCGCACCGAGCTGGAAGAATTGTCGGCGGTTTGGAATGCCGAAGTGGAGTCCGCCAACGCCGAACCTGCCGGTGCTGTCTGCCATGACCAGTCTCCGTTCCCGCACGCGGCACCGTCTCCCGCGCCCCGAGACCCCGGCAAAGGGACAGGAGTGGGCTTTAGTGCTTCTAAATTTTTCAGTAAAAATTTCATCATGACTAAATACACCTGTCAATCGCATTGCTAGTATGCGCAACCTTTTCACTCCGACTGAAGCCTCGGACCGACACGGCCGGGGCTCATGATGATGCATGGGAGAGCGACATGGATGGTCGCGGCGACACCAACAGTCCGAAGGACGTCCCGGGAAACGAGGCGGACGATGCGGTCGACCAGCGCCTCGGCGAAACCGTGCGGCTGCTGCGTCAGCGCGCCGGCTTCTCGATCCAGGACGTCGCCAACCAGACGGGCCTCTCCACCGGCATGATCAGCCAGCTCGAACGCGCGCGTGCCATGCCGTCGATCCGCACGCTGCGCCTGCTCAGCATCGCGCTCGACGTTCCCATCTCCTATTTCTTCGAGGCCAGCGATCCCGCCGACGTGCCGCGCTACATCGTGCGCAAGAACAGTCGCCGGCTGCTGCGCCTCACCGCCAGCGGCGTGGTCAAGGAAGCGCTCACCCCCGAAGGCAAGGGCCAGCTCGAGCTCTACGAGCTCACGCTCAATCCCGGCGCCTCCTCCGGCACCGACTTCCTGCAGCACACCGGCGAGAAGGCCGGCTACATCCTGTCCGGCAGCCTGCGGCTCTGGCTCGACAACCAGGCCCATGTGCTGGAAGCCGGCGACAGCTTCCGCTTTCCGAGTACCGTGCCGCACATGTTCGACAATCCCACCCAGCAGGCGGCGCGCGTGATCTGGGTGACGACGCTGCGCCAAACCGATTCGCCGGCAGGTTGAGGCGTCCGCCGCCCTGTACCACTGCAAATTGCCCCTCGACGCCGCCACGCCGAGTCTGTAGCTCACATGAAGCGGCCCTCCCAGGACCGGGCGGCCGATGCGGTCCGCGGCTGGCGTCTTTGGTGTGAGACCATGAAACTCAGAGGGCTTCTGACACTCGCGATGGCCGCACAGGTCATCGTGACGGCCGTAGCCCTGTTCGCTTCCTATGCCGCGACCGGCACCCGTGAATTCGGCATTGCCCAGCTGGTCGCCGTGCTGGCAAGTGCCGCGGTAGCTGTGCTGCTCGTGCGCCTCTGCGCGCGCGCGATCGAGAGGTCGGAAGAGAAACGCGCGGTCGCGCAATCGGCCGAGCTGGCGCGGGCGCGCAGCGACAGCGCACAGATGGCGCAAGCCGTCATCAAGACCGCGCTCGATGCCTTCATTCAGATCGACGACAGCGGTGTCGTGCTGGAGTGGAGTTTTCAGGCCGAGGCCCTGACCGGATGGACGCGCCAGGAGGCGCTCGGTGCCGACGTCGTCGGCCTCATCGTCGCCGAGCCGCTGCGCGCCGCCTTCAGGCAGCGCATGGCGCGGCTGGTGCCGGAATTGTCGGACACGCCGTCCGGCCTTCGCTTCGAGCTCACCCTGGTCCACAGGAACGGCGAGCGGATCCTGGCCGAGGCCTCCAGCACGGTCTTGCGGCTCGGCGGACGCACCGTCGTCAACACCTTCGTCCGGGACATCACCCAGAAGCGCGCCGCCGAGGAACAACTGGTCCAGTCCCAGAAGATGGAGGCGGTCGGACAGCTCACCGGCGGCATCGCGCACGAATTCAACAACATGCTCACGGTGATCACAGGCACGATCGAGATCCTCGCCGAAGCCGTCAAGGACAATCCGCCGCTTGCGACCATCACCAAGCTGATCAGCGAGGCCGCCGATCGCGGCGCGGCGTTGACGTCGAGCCTGTTGTCCTTTGCACGCAAGCAGGCGCTGCAGCCGGTCGAGATCGACGTCAACGAGCTGCTTGAAGAGCTGGCAAAGCTGCTGCTGGCAACCTTCGACAAGAAGGTCGAGATCGTCACCCGGCTCGACCGCAACGTCTGGCTCGCCTTCGCCGACCGCGGCCAGTTGAGCTCGGCGCTGCTCAACCTGGCGATCAACGCGCGCGACGCCATGCTGGACGGCGGCAGACTGACCCTGACGACGCGCAACGTCGTGTTCGGCGTGCGCGAGGCCGTGGCGGTCGGCGCCGGCTATGCCGGCGACTATGTCGAGATCGAGATTGCCGACACCGGCACGGGCATTCCACAAGCCATCCTGGAGCGCATCTTCGATCCGTTCTTCTCCACCAAAGAGGTCGGCAAGGGCACGGGGCTCGGGCTCAGCATGGTGTTCGGCTTCGTCAAGCAGTCCGGGGGCGGCATCAAAGTCGCCTCCGAAGAGGGCCGCGGCACGACCTTCACCATGTACCTACCGAAGGCGGAGGCCAGCGCGTTGCGCCCGACCGGCTATGACGATCGCAAGATCGTCGGCGGCAAGGAGACCGTGCTCTGCGTCGAGGACGACCGCGACGTCCGCCACTACGTCGCGGTCCAGCTCGAAAGCCTCGGTTACAAGGTCATCCCGGCTGCCAATGCGACCGAGGCCCTCGCGATTGCGGCCGAAGGCACGCCGTTCGACCTGCTCTTCACCGACATCGTGATGGCCGGCGGCATGAACGGACGGGAGCTCGCCGAACAGATGGTGGCGGCGCGGCCCTCTTTGCGGGTCCTGTTCACCTCCGGCTACGCCTACGATTCGCTGCACGCGCAGGGCCGCGCCACGATGGGCGCGCCGCTCTTGAGAAAGCCCTATCGCAAGGCTGAGCTCGCCCGCATGCTGCGCCGCTGCCTCGACACCGCGGTCGACTCCGCCGGCGATGCGATCCCGACGCCCTACTCGGTGCAGGCCGACGTCGAAGCTTTTCTGCGCAAGCAGGCGGCGGAAGACACCACGACGCGGCCGCGGAAGTAGGTCTTCCGCCTCAGCTCATCCGCCGCCGCAGCGTGGCCGATGGCGTCTCGCCGAATTTTTCGCGGTAGGCGCCGGCCATGCGGCCGAGATGGGTGAAGCCGAGATCGAAGGCGATGTCGGTGATGGAAGAATCGGGCGATCCTTGCGCGAGCCGGGCGTTGAGACCGGCGAGGCGCATGTCGAGCAGCATCTGCGAGATCGACAGGCCGAAATGACGGCGGAAGCCGAGCTGGAGCGCGCGGATGCCGATGCCGGAGGCGCAGGCGAGCCGCGCGAGGTCGAGCGGCTCGCCGGCATTGTCCGCAAGATGATCGCGCGCGGCACGGAGCGCACGCGGCAGCCGTTCGGCCCGGCCGGAGAATGTTTGAATCGCATCCGACAGGCCATGTTGCTGGCCATTGAGGAGTTGATCGAGCAGCAGCTCGCGCCAATCGGCCATCGCGACCGCTGACAGCCTGCCGGAAGAACCAAGACGCTCGGCGAGCATCGTCAACTCGGCGAGGCTGCGCCGCAAAGCTTGCCCGGCCGGCGCCTCCAGGTCGATCACGGGATCGAACTCGACCGTGTCCGCCGCCCTGCCCGACAGCGCCGCGGCGCGCTGCTCGACCATGCGGCGGTCGAGCAGCAGGATCGCCTGCGCGCAGTCGCGCCACATCATTTGCGTCGGAATTGTTGGGGACAGCAGCGACGCCGTCCGCTCCGGCGCCGCATCGAGCTCGGCGACGCCGGCGCGGATGTGGGCTGTGCCCGCGAGCGGGATCTGCACCAGGAAGAAGCGCTCGAGGCAGCCGGGATCGATGCAGACCGATCCGCCATAGGCGACGTAGTTGATGGAAAAGCCGTCAAAGGCCGCGCAATTGTGCCGGGCCGAAAAGCCGGCCGCGCGCGCCTGCGCCGGCTTCAGATCGTGCGGACAGAAGATGCGGCCGATCTCTTCAGCCGCTTCGTCGACGTCGTCGGTGGTGACGCGGGCGAAATCCGCAAGCCGTTCGGCTGCGGACGCCCTTGCGGTCATTTCCAGCACGGCTGCGGACATCGTCGACCACGCTTCGCGTCGCGGAATTATTTTAAGCCTATAATAGTTTTCCGAACGCGAAAAGGGCGGCCTCCCCGAAATCATCATGCTGCACGGCAACAGGCGCTCCGTGGATTCGTTTAGCGGATAGACAGGCGCCCCATTGTTGACCGAAGCTCCATCCCCGCCGGAATTCATTGGGAGCGCGCCATGACTGCACTCGAAAAAGGCATTACCGCTAACGGCACAGGCTACGGCGGCAAGAGCTGGAACATTCTGGGCCAGGTTTATTTCCCCAAGGCCGTCACCGACTCCACCTTCGCGTTCGAGACCAACAGCGATCCCGGCCAGTTCGTGCCGGTGCACATCCATCCGACCCAGGACGAGTTCATCCTGGTGCAGGAGGGCACGCTCGACCTCAAGCTCGACGGCAAATGGGTCAAGGCCCATGCCGGCGATCTCGTGCGCATGCCGCGTGGCATCCCGCATGGCTATTTCAACAAATCCGACAAGCCGTGCCGCGCGCTGTTCTGGGTCTCGCCGATGCAGAAACTGGAGGCGCTGTTCAATCAGCTGCACAATCTGACCGACCCTGCCGAAGTCGTGCGCATCTCGGCGCTGCACGAGGTCGATTTCCTGCCGCCCGAGGCCAACGATTAGGCGGCCGCCTCCCCGTCCAATTCATCTGCTTGCAGGCCCGCCGGCCGCGCCTTGCGGCTGAACGTGGCCGCTTGCGCGCGGAAAACCACATTGCGAGCAAACCCATGATCACTCCCAAGCATGTCTGCGTGATTGGCGCCGGCGTCTCCGGCCTTGCCGCCGCCAAGACCTTCTCCGGCCGCGGCCACCGCGTCACCATCGTCGAGCGCAGTAGCGGTCTCGGCGGCGTCTGGGAGCCGGCGCGCTCCTACCCCGAGGTGCAGACGCAAAGCCCGAAGGAGCTCTACCGCTACACCGACCGCGCCATGCCGGAGGCCTATCCGGAATGGCCGACCGGGCCGCAGGTTCACGCCTATCTCGCCGATTATGCCAAGAGCTTCGGCCTCGACCGCATGTTGCGCCTCGACACCGAGGTTGCCGGCATGGCGCGGCGCGCCGACGGCAAGCCGGGCTGGACGCTCACACTGAAGAGCAAGGACGGCGTGAGCACGCACGAGGATTTCGATTTCGTCGCGGTTTGCACCGGCCAGTTCAACGAGCCGCGCGAGCTGCATTGCCCGGGCGAGGACGGCTTCCTCGCGCAGGGCGGCCAGATCCTGCATTCGTCGAAATACGGCGATCCCTCGCTGGCGAAGGGACGCCGCGTCGTCGTGCTCGGTGGCTCGAAGTCCGCAACCGACGTCGCAGTCAACGCGGTGAAATCGGGCGCGCGCGAGGTCACCATCGTGATGCGCGAGCCGGTCTGGCGCATCCCCTATTTCATCGGCGGCCTCGTGAACTTCAAGCGCATCCTCTACATCCGCGCCCAGGAGGAGATGTTTCCGGGCTGGGGCATCAGCGCGATGGGGCGGCTCGCGCACCGCATCGCCGCGCCGCTGGTGTGGGCGAACTGGCGCGGGCTGGAAAGCCTGCTCAAGGCGCAGCTCAAGCTCGGCCGCTGCAACATGGTGCCGAAAGAGCGGATCGAGGACGGCGTCAACTGCTCGGTGCCGATCGCGACGCCGGGCTTCTATCCCATGGTCGCCGACGGCCGCATCAAGGCGGTGTTCGGCACCTTCGACCATTACGACGGCGACAGCATCGTGATGAGCGGCGGCGAGCGCGTGGGCGCCGATGTCGCGGTGCTCGCGATCGGCTACAAGCTCGGCGTGCCGTTCCTGCCCGAAGCCTACCGGCAGAAGCTGGTCGATGCGGACGGGCAGTACCGGCTCTACCGCCTGATCGCCAATCCCGACCTGCCTGAGCTCGGCTTCGTCGGCTTCAACTCGTCGTTCTGCACCGTGCTCTGCGCCGACCTCGCCGCCAACTGGCTGGTGCGCTATGCCGACGGCCAGCTCGCGAACCAGCCGACGGCGCAGCAGATGCGCGACAACATCGAGATGATGCTGCACTTCAAGCGCGTCGAGCGGCCGGCCGCCGGCGTCTATGGCGGTCTGTGCGTCGCGCCCTATCACTACCGCCACTTCGACGAGCTGATGGCCGACATCGGCGCGACGCAGCAGAAGCGCGGCGGGCTGGCCGGGCGCTTCCAGCCGCCGGATGCGGATGCCTATGCGAAATTCCTGGCGACCGCGCCGGACTATCGCGCGGCGTGAGGCCTGTCGGACTCCGGCAGTACCGTCTCCAGGTCCGAATCGATCACATCCGCCGTGCGCTGATAATGCTTCTGGAGCAGCGCCACGGCTTCATCCGTTCTCCGGTCGAGCACGGCCTGAAGGATCTCTGCGTGCTCGGTCCCGATCTTGCGGACCGGATAGGCCTTGGCAATCGACATCATGCGGTAGCGGTAGAGCCGGTCGGCGAGCTGCTCGCAAAAGCCGAGCAGCGGGCGCGAGCCGCACAGGCCAATCAGCGTGGCGTGGAAGGCGCGGTGAGCTCTCTCCCAGTCGGGGTTGTCTGCGAACTTGTCCGGATCGAGCGAGCGCGGCGTGCGGTCGAGGCGGTGATGCGTCACCAGAAGCGCCTCCTCCCACGCTTGCGTCGCGTTCTGCATGGATTCCCGCAAGGCCAGCCCTTCGACCCAGCAGCGCGTCTTGGTCAATTCCCGAAGCTCATCCTTGCTGACCGGCTTCACGTAGAAGCCGCGCTGCTCCATGCCGACCACGAACTCTTCCGTGGTCAGACGGTTGAGAGCCTCGCGAAGCGGAGTCTGTCCGACATTGTAGTGCTCCATCAGGAAGCGCGACTGCAGCTTGCGTCCGGGGGCAAGGCGCGTGGTCAGGATGTCGGCCTTGAGGCGGGCATAGATGCTCGTCGCCAGCGTCGCCGGCGCGTCGGTCTTCGGGCTCGACAGGTCTGAGCTCATGGCGTCCCACTGATTCATCGCGTTTTTTGTACATCAGCCTGCGAGCGGCCAAGAATTTATAAATTACATCTTTACTGGCCGATTTGTATATATTAATTCTTCGCCCACAACAACCGGCTCTGGGGCGATCCGCGGCTATTCGGATGCGCCCCGTGCCTTTAGCGAGGAAGCCCGATGTCCGATTTTCCGGTGGTCGCGTTGCGCAGCGTCGAGATCGCGACGCCCCGCCTCGGCGCCTCGGCCGACTTCTATGCGAAGGTCTGGGGCCTCGATGTCGCTGCCGAAGCCGAGGGGACGATGTATCTCGCTGCGACGGGAACGGACTTCCACGTCCTCGAGCTCACGCAAGGCGAGCGGACTGCGCTCCGGAAGATCACCTTTCGCGTCCGCTCGCGCGACGATCTCGACCGCCTGTTCGCGCGCGCAAGCGAGGCGGACTGCGAGATCATCACGCCGCCGGGGTCATCACACGCGCCATCGGGCGGTGCGCACTTCGTGATCCGCGAGCCGCAGGGCTCCTGCATGGAGTTCGTCCACGGCGATCGCACCAAGACGGCGCGCATTTTGGCTGACCGCCCCGAGCGGCTCGCCCACGTCAACATCAACAGCGCAGACATCGAAAGACTCTCGACGTTCTACCAGGAGGTGCTGGGCTTTCGCCTGACCGACCGCTCCAAGCTGATGGCATTCCTGTGTTGCAACAGCGATCACCATGCGGTCGTGCTCGCGGAAGCGCCGATCAACGGTCTCAACCACGTCGCGTTTTTGATGCCCGATCTGGAATCGGTCATGCGCGGCTCCGGCCGTATGATCGATCACGGCTTTCCGATCGGCTGGGGCGTCGGCCGTCACGGGCCCGGCGACAACGTGTTCGCCTATTTCGTCGACCCGACCGGAATCGTCGTCGAGTACACGGCCGAAGTCCTCCAGGTTGACGACAGCTATCGTCCAAAGAGCCCGGCGGAATGGGTCTGGCCACCGGGACGCACAGACCAATGGGGCATTGCGCCGCCCAAGAGCGAAGCGTGCAAGTCGGCGCAACTCGCCGTGCTGTTCGACGCAGGTCGCCGCGCATGACGACGTCCACGGCTGCCACGGAGCATGATGTGCTTGTCGTCGGCTTCGGGCCGACCGGCGCCGTCGCCGCCGGCCTGCTCGGCCGTCTCGGCCATCGCACGCTCGTCATCGACCGGCTCACCGACATCTACGACAGGCCGCGCGCGATCGCGCTCGATCACGAGATCTTTCGCCACTTCGACAATATGGGGCTGGCCGATGCGATCGCGCCTCATGTCGAGCCCTTCACCGCGTCCGAGCATTTTGGCGTTGACGGCCAATTGATCCGGCGCGTCCACATGGTGACGAAGCCCTACCCGCTCGGCTACACGCCGAGCATGGTGTTCAGCCAGCCGCCGGTCGAGGCCGAGCTGCGCCGTCACGCCTTGAGCTTCTCCTGCGTGAAGGCCGAGCTCGGCGTCGAGTTGGTCGGTCTCGTGCAGCGGCCCGACCACGTCGAGGCGACGCTGAGGGACGCGGGCGAGCAATTGCGGACCGTGACGGCGCGTTACGTGATCGGCTGCGACGGAGCCTCGAGTACCGCGCGGCAGATCGCAGGCATCGCGCTCGACGACCTGATCTTCGACGAGCCCTGGCTCGTGGTCGACGTGCGGGTGAACGAGGACGCGCTCGCCAAGCTGCCGCAGAACTCCGCGCAGTTCTGCAACCCGGCGCGGCCCGTGAGCTTCCTGATCGGCCCGAAGAACCATCGCCGCTGGGAGATCATGCTGCTGCCGGGCGAAGACGCCAAGCAGATGGAGCGCCCGGAGAACGTGTGGAAGCTGCTCGCTCCCTGGCTCGCGCCGGAAGATGGAAAATTGTGGCGCGCGGCCTCCTACCGCTTCCACGCGCTGGTCGCCGCAAACTGGCGCAACGGCCGCATCATCATCGCCGGCGACGCCGCACACCAGCAGCCGCCGTTCATCGGACAGGGTATGTGCCAGGGCCTGCGCGATGCGACCAACCTCGCCTGGAAGCTCGACCGCGTGCTCAAGGACACTTCGCCCGAGACGCTGCTCGACAGTTACACGGCCGAACGCAAGCAACACGTGATCGAGCTGACCGGCAAGATCAAGGCGATCGGCCAGTCGATCTGCGAGCGCGATACGGCCGCCGCGCGACGCCGCGACGCGCAGATCCTCAGGGACGGCGGCGGCAAGCCGCTCGAGATCACCCGGCAGGAAATCATCCCGCCGCTGCGCACGGGCTTGCTGGCTGAGCAGGATGGCGCTGCGCGCGGCAGTCTGTTTCCGCAACCACGGATCTTGCGCGACGGCGCGCCCTGCCTGCTCGACAAGATCACCGGGCCCGCCTTGCGCGTGTTCATCGACGGCCGCCGCAGCGATGCGGCCTCGCTCACGGCACTCTGCGCGGCGCATCCCGAGCTGGCCGCAACGACGATCACGCCGGCCGGCGCCGGTGCAGCCGGCATGCTCGAAGAAATCGACGGTGTGCTGGCCGGCTGGTTCGACCGCCACGCGGCCGCCGCCGTGATCGTGCGGCCCGATCATTACGTGTTCGGCTCCGCGCATAGCGCATCCGAGCTCGACAGTCTCTTGCGTGAGGTCATGTCGCGCCTGCACACCCATTCCAATCCCGATCTGAAAATGGAGAAGACAGCATGAAACTCGCAACCGTTGCGATCGAGGGACGCACGACCTGGGGCCTCGTCGAGGGCGACAATTTCCTTGATGTCGGCGCCGTGCTCGCCTCGCGCTACGCCGATCTCCGGGCCGCCATCGCGGGTAACCTCGCAGGCGTTGCGGACGCCAAGTCCAAGGCAACCGCCACACCGCTCGCCGGACTCACCTGGCTGCCGGTCGTCCCGAACCCCGACAAGATCATCTGCGTCGGCCTGAACTACGAAACGCACCGCAAGGAAACCGGCCGCGCCGAGGTCGAGCACCCCACCATCTTCTCGCGCTATTCCAACAGTCAGACCGGGCATCTGAAGCCCATCATCCGGCCGCGCGTCTCGACTCATCTCGACTTCGAGGGCGAGCTCGCGGTCATCATCGGCAAGGGCGGGCGTTACATCTCCCGCAGCGAGGCGATGGGCCATGTTGCCGGCTATTCCTGCTACAACGATGGCAGCATCCGCGATTTCCAGCGCCACACCCACCAGTTCACACCGGGCAAGAATTTTCCCGATACCGGCGCGTTCGGCCCCTGGATGATGACGCCCGACGAGCTCGGCGGGCTCGGCGAGCTCAAGCTCACCACCCGCCTCAACGGGCAGATCGTGCAGGAAGCCCAGATCAAGCTCATGATCTTCGATATCCCGCGGCAGATCGAATATTGCTCGACATTCACCCGGCTCGAGCCAGGTGACGTCATCGTCAGCGGCACGCCCGGCGGCGTCGGCGCCAGGCGCACCCCGCCGCTCTGGATGAAGCCCGGCGACATCGTCGAGGTCGAGGTCGAGAAGCTCGCCATCCTGCGCAATCCCGTCGTCGACGAGGCGCCGTGAGCTGTCCGCTCGACGTCTTTGCATCTCGGCGGCGGCGAAGCTTGCCTTGTTCGCCGTCGGGCCGAGGCGCCTGACTTGAAACGACACAAGCAAAAAGCCAACGAGGGGAAACACATGAGCAACACCGCCGAGGTCATCGCCGGCCCGACCGACCGCGCCGAAGCCGCGCCCATCACGCCCGCGTTCCGCAAGCTCGTGGTCGCATCCTCGCTCGGGTCGGTGATCGAGCACTATGATTTCTTCATCTACGCTTTCACCGCTCCCATCGTGTTCGATCGCTTCTTCTTCCCGAAGATGGATTCGACCGCGAGCATGCTGGCGGTCTACGCCACGTTTGCAGTCGGCTTCGTCGCCCGGCCGCTCGGCGGCATGGTGTTCGGCCACTACGGCGACCAGCTCGGCCGCAAGGCGATGCTGACGATTACCTTCGTGCTGATGGGCGTCGCGAGCTTTCTGATCGGCTGCCTGCCGAGCTATGATTCGATCGGGCTGCTGGCGCCGATCGCGCTGGTCGCCTTACGCTTTGTGCAGGGCTTTGCCTTCGGCGGCGAATACATGAACGCGGTGTCGCTGACGCTGGAGAATGCGCCGTCGGCACGGCGCGGCTTCTTCGCTTCCTTTGTCAACGCGTCCGGTCCAATCGGCGTGATCCTGGCATCCGGCTTCATCGCACTGCTCGGCTTCGTCTCGAGCCCGCAGGATTTCGCGCAATGGGTCTGGCGCGTGCCCTTCGTGCTGAGCCTCGTGCTGGTGATGCTCGGCAGCTATATCCGCCTCCAGGTCGATGAATCGACCATGTTCAGGGCGGTCCAGGCCTCGGCCGCGCGGCCGAAGGCACCGCTGCTCGACGTGGCGCGGTCGTGGAAGAAGTCGGTGCTGTTCGGATGCCTCGCCAACATGGCCCACAGCACGTTCCAGTACATGAGCACGGTCTTTGTGCTCGGCTATGCCGTCAGGACGCTGGGCATGGCGCAGTCCAACGTCACCTTCGGCACCATGGTCGCCAACGTGCTGGAAATGTGCCTGGTGCCGCTGATCGCGGCCTATTCGGACCGCTTCGGCCGCCGCCCGTTCATCGCGCTCGGCATCCTGCTGGCCGCGGCCTGGTACCCGATCTACTTCCAGCTCGTCGCCAGCAAAGATCCGACGCTGCTCATCCTGGGCCTCGTCGTCTCGATCGGCATCATCCACGCCCTGATGTTCGCGCCGGAAGCAGCCTTCACCGCAGAGCAATTTCCGACGGAGGTCCGGGTCAGCGGTTCCTCCCTCGGCAAGCAACTCGGCATCATCCTGGGCGGCGGCATCGCGCCCCTCGTCGGCACCGCCCTGATGGGCTCAAGCGGCAGCTTCACACCTGTGATCCTCTATTTCGAGGCGATCGCGGCCTGCGCCTTCATCGGCATCCTGCTCGCCCCGGAAAGTTCGAAACGCGCGCTATAGGTGAGGAGGACGCTCGCTGGGATTGCGAGAGATTGCGTCTCGCCAGCCTCCGCGTCTGATGCTTACGATCGTGGCCACGATTCGTCAGGCGCCCGGGGAACCGCATGGGACCAAGATACCTTGTCGCCGCGACATTGACGGCGGTCGCCCTGCTGATGACGGCGCCCGCCGCCGGCCAACAGCGCGCGCTCACGCCCCGTCAATCGGAGGCGCTTGCCGCCTATGACCGCGCGCTCGCCGACTTCAAGTCGGTCCTGGCCGAGCGGCGGCGCCAGATCGAGGCCAAGCAGCCGCTGCCAAACCTGCCGGGACAGGCGCTTTATCTTGCGCGTGTCGCCGTGATCAGTACTTACAAGGATCTTACCGACGCCATGCCGTCGCGGATCGGCAGGCCCAACAAGTTCGAGATTCCGCCAGCCTATTTCGACGCCGACATCGAACCGCTGATCGACGAATATTCGAACTTGTTCGACGTCATGGAGGCGCCGCCGGCCGACGCGCAGAACTCGGCGACGCCGTTTAGGGATGTCGTCGATCTCGCCACGGTGATCGCGCGCGCCAAGGGGCTTGCTCCTGAGCGTGCGGCCGCTGCGGGACGCATCAGCCTCGGGCTGTTCTTCGCAGAAACCAACGGCAAGCAGAACGTCCGCAACGGTCGCTCGAACACCTATATGGGCAGCTTCCAGACCGGCCCCTCCGAGGACCGCAACGGTCACAGGAAATGGGAGACCATCAAGAACGAGGTCGCCGCGATCGATCCGTCCCTGAGCGCGCGCGACGACAAGGAAGAGGCGCGAGCCCGCGGCACCGATCACCGCTTCAACCACTGGACCAACGTGCGCGACGCCCTGATGAACGCACATGCGGACGTGTTCCGCGAGATCCCCGCCATCGTGAAGACACTGCCCGACCCGATCGACCAGATGAAGCTGTTCGAGCTGATCCAGATCGTGCCGACCCCGACGCGCGCCGCGCTCAAATCCGGCGATCTGCTGAACTACAGGGTCTCCAGCCCCACGATCATGAAGCACTTGCGCAACAACAGCATCTTCGCGTTCGGACAGGCCGACCGGGCGCGCACCTCCGCAAGCTTCCGCGAGATCCTAGGGGCGATGTGGCTGTTCAACCGGAAGTTCGAGAAAGCGATGGCGAAATACGCGGAGATCAAGCCGCGGTAGGGTCGCGTGCCAGGCGTGTTCTCCCCTTATTGCGCAGGGGAATAGCATGTGGCAGCGATTTCGCCTGCGGCCGTCCTTCGAGACGCCCGCCGTCGGCGGGCCCTCAGGATGAGACCAAGAGCGTTGCGCCATTTTTCTTGGCGAGGATCGATGCCGCTTAGCCTCATCCTGAGGAGACCGCGAAGCGGTCGTCTCGAAGGACGAGGCATGCGCTCAACTGTCGCTCGAAGTCACATGCGATCGCCCTGCCTTATTGCAGTGCGTGCGCATTCGCGGGAGACGATCATTCCAGCAATCTCGTTTATTCCCGTAGCCCCACAGATAAATTTCGCTGCGTCGGATCATTGCGAAAATCGTCTGCTTGCTTTTAGCTGGCGCCAAGCAAGGCAAACAACAAATGGGGGGTTATATGATCGTGTCCGGCGCCGGCCTCATTCGCGTTGCCGTCTTGGGTCTCCTGCTGACCGGATCGGCAGCGGCCCACACGCCGCAGCAGCCGCCGCATCGGCTCTTCAGCGAGGGAGACCTCAAACTGGAGAGCGGCGAGGTGATCAAGGACTTCTCGATCTCCTATGTCACCCACGGCACGCTGAACGCCGACAAATCCAACGCCGTCCTGATGGTGACGGCGATCTCGGGAAATCACCACCGGGTCGACTTCATGATCGGCCCCGGCAAGGCGCTCGACCCCGAGAAGTATTTCATCATCTGCACCGACGCGATCGGCAACGGCCTGACGACCTCGCCGAGCAATTCGAAGGCGCAGCCGCGCATGCAGTTTCCGAAATTCACGATCCGCGACATGGTCGAGTCGCAATACCGCCTGGTAAAGGAGAAATTCGGCATCTCGCATCTCGTCGCCGTGATCGGACCTTCGATGGGCGGCATGCAGGTGCTGCAATGGGGTGTCAGCCATCCCGACGACATGGATGCGCTGGTGGCAATGGTCCCCCTAGCGAAAACTCCGGCCTGGAGCGTGGCCGTGCTCGAAGCCTCGCGCAAGGCCATCATGAACGATGCCGCATGGAACGGCGGCAATTACGATGCGCCGCCCGAGAAAGGCATTCGTCTCTGGCGCGACATCCTCAACCTGCTCGCGGCGCGCACGCCGGATATGTATCAGGCCCAGTTCAAGAACGGCATGGATGTCCTGCCGTGGATGAAGGAGCAGGAAGACGCGGCGATGAAGGCATTCGACGCCAATGACTGGATCTACCAGACCTGGGCCTACGAACGCCACGATGTCGGCACCTCGCCCGGCTTCAACGGCGACACCGCGAAGGCGCTTGCCGCAATCAAGGCGAAGACGCTCATCCTGACCGGCACCAAGGACCTGCTCAATCCGGAATTCGAACCGATCGCGGCGGGCAAGAACATCGCTCATGTGAGGATGGAGACCATCAGTCCAGGCACCGTCACGGGCCACGCCTCCGCGGGCGGCTTCAATCCTGCGGACGTGGATTTTCTCAACCGCGAGGTGAGGGGCTTCCTGATGCAAGGAAGCGACCGCGCCAAGCCGGCGAATTAGGGTGGGTGCTGACGAGTGGCGATGTCGGCTTCTGGCAGCGGAGCCCAGACGATTTATAGCCAACCGGTTGTAACCGATTGCTGGCGCGCGAGCCATGGTTGCAAAACCTATGTATGTGTTGACCTCTCCCAATTAGACGTGCACTGCCAATTGCCATCCTGAACATGCAGAGTGGCATGTAAGCAAAGGTGCGGGATGATTGCGGCAGCTCGGGAAGCGGTCGACCTGCTGGTGCAAGCGGGAAATGCCTGGCATTTTGATGGTACCCGACAGGGATTGCATGATCGAGACTGGATGGCCTTGCGGTTTCTGGCTCGCGCCAATCGGTTCTCACGGACCCCCTCAGCACTAGCTCAATTCGTCGGCCTTACTCGAGCCACCGCGTCCCAGATGATCAAGGACTTGGAAGGAAGGGGCTACTTGGAGCGCAGGCGTTCTCCGACAGACAAACGGTCAGTAACTCTAGCTGTGACGCCGCAAGGCGAGATGATCCTCGCAAGCGATCCAATTAAGCCGCTTGTGAATGCAATTTACGCACTTGAGCTTGGTGCAAACAAGTTTCGAGACATACTCCGTCAGGTCTTGGACGGCTTGGACACCACTCAGCACTCCCATCATGCAGACACATGCAAGGAATGCATTTTTTTGGCAGAAACGGCTCGCGAACTTCCGCGCAAGATGCAGGCCGAATTTACCTGCCGATTTTTTCGGGCAAGTATCACTAGAGGAGAGCTCGACCTTCTATGCGTTAATTTTGAACGTCGAGAAGACCATAAACGTTGAGGCGCTTCTTGCCCTTCGGCGACCTTCAACGATGTCCGCTTTTGTGCCGCCGTTCCGGCACAAGCGGACATCAGACGCGACCAAGATCAAGCATCTAATCTGCCGCTGCCGCTATTCCGTCCGAATCGGCGAATCCTTCAAACCATTATCGTCATAGGCCTTGCGCAGCGTGCCGTTGACCGTGGCCTCCGTCATGAATTTGGTGACGAAGGTCAGCGCCTCGTTGTGGCCGAGCGGCACGGCGACCGCAGTCACCGTCTTCTTGAACGTCTCGTCCAGCACCCTTGTACCCGGGATCTTCTGCGCCATCTTGTTGAGCTGATCGCGCGACAGCGCGAAGGCGTCGATCTCGCCGCTGTTCAAGAGGCCGAAGATCTCGTCATAGGTCTGATAGCCGGTGACCTTCGCATGCCTCAGATGCGCGATCGCGCCGCGCATGGTGGTGGTGGCGTTGACGGCCGCAACTTTGACGCCGGGTTGGTCCAGCGTGGCGAAATTGGTGATGCTCGACCCAGGCTTGACGATATAGGTGGCATCCGCGACCTCGTAGATCGGGCCGAACAGCATCTTGGTCTCGCGCTCGGGATCTTTGGGGAGCCAGGTCACATCCCAGGTGCCCTTTGCGGAGGCATCGGTGATCTGTCCGGAATTCTGGTGCACGACATAATCGACGGGGACGCCGAGCTCGGCGGCCATCGCTTTGCCGAGATCGACGGGACGCCGGCATAGCCGGCTTCGGTCTTGGTCGACCAGAACGCGCCGCCTGCGGGGCTGATGGCGATCGCGACCCGCAGCTTGCCGGTCGGTGCGATCTCGTCCTTCAAGCCGTCTGCTAGCGCGGGCATGGCAACAATCGCTGCGAGAACGAGGCCGGCGAGGGCCGACCGAAATGGCGTTGGCATGTCATGGTCTCCTCACCTTTTCTTCTTCCCGGCCGCTCTGTTTGGCCGGCGCGACCTTTGACACAATTCTGGTCGATCATGCCCTCGGTGAAAAGCAGTTTGTGGTGATAAACTTGTCAAAGGCCACATCGCTCTTTGCAGTGCAAGGCCGGTGACTGCCATGGCTATGGTGTTCCGCGGCCAGTCATTTGTTGCTAGCCTGCCGCACCGACAGACAGCAATCGGGGGCTACCGAATGACCGCAGCGAATCCCGCCTCTCCCGCACGACGCAACGGAGCGTGGAGGCATATCGGGCGGGTCCTTTCCGCTGCGGCCTCCGTGGCCGTCCTCGCCGGCTGCGAGGACAAGAACACGTTCGTGGCACCGCCGCCGCCCAAGGTGGATGTGGCAACGCCCGTGCAGCGTCCGGTGACCCGCTACATCGAGGCCACCGGCAACACCGCGCCGATCAAGAGCGTCGATCTGGTGGCGCGGGTGCAGGGTTTTCTGCAATCGATCGACTATCAGGACGGCAGCTTCGTCAAGCAGGGCACCCAGCTGTTCACGATCGAGCCGGAGACCTACAAGCTCAAGCTCGAACAGGCGCAGGCGGCCGAGGCCGGCGCGCAGGCCTCGGTCCGGCAGTCGGAAGCCGATTACAAGCGGCAGGCCGAGCTGGTGCAGCGCCAGGCGGTCTCGCAAGCCACGCTCGATAACTCCACCTCGGCGCGCGACAACGCCCAGGCCAATCTGCAGCAGGCGCAGGCCAATACCAAGCTCGCCGAGGTCAATTACGGCTACACCAAAGTGACGGCGCCGTTCGACGGCATCGTCAGCGCCCATTTGGTCTCGGTCGGCGAGCTCGTCGGCGTCTCCTCGCCGACCCAGCTTGCCTCCATCGTCGCGATGGACCCGATCTATGTGAACTTCACCGTCAACGAGCAGGACGTGCTGCGCATCCGTGCCGAAGCCGCCCGCCGTGGACTGACGCCCGCCGATATGAAGCAATTCCCGATTCAGGTGGGACTGCAGACCGAGACCGGCTATCCGCACGAGGGCAAGCTCGACTACGTCTCGCCGACGCTCAATCAATCGACCGGCACGCTGGCGGTGCGCGGCCTCGTGCCCAACGACAAGCGGATGCTGCTGCCCGGCTATTTCGTCCGCGTTCGCGTGCCCTTCGACCAGGAGAACGCGGCCCTGCTCGTCCCCGACACTGCGCTGGGCAGCGACCAGGGCGGCCGCTATCTGCTGGTGGTCAACGGCGACAACGTCGTCGAGCAGCGCAAGGTGCAGATCGGCCCGGTCGACAACGGGCTGCGCGTCATCGAAAGCGGCCTGAAGCCGGACGACCGCGTCGTCATCGCGGGTCTGCTGCGGGTGATCCCGGGCCAGAAGATCGATCCGCAGGTGACGAAGATCGAGCAGCCGCAGGCCGCGAGCAAGTAAGGGCCAGCCATGATCTCAAAGTTCTTCATCGAGCGGCCCGTCCTCTCGAACGTCATCGCGCTGCTGATGATCCTGATCGGCGGCGTCGCGCTGTTCAATCTCGCCATCGCGCAATATCCCGACGTGGTGCCGCCGACCGTCCAGGTCACCACGCGCTATCCCGGCGCCAGCGCCAAGACCGTGATCGATACGGTGGCGCTGCCGATCGAGCAGCAGGTCAACGGCGTCGAGGACATGCTCTACATGCAGTCCTACAGCGGCTCCGACGGCACCTATACGCTCACCGTGACCTTCAAGATCGGCACCGACCTCAACTTCGCACAGGTGCTGGTGCAGAACCGCGTCTCCAGCGCGCTGTCGCAATTGCCGCAGGCCGTGCAGAACCAGGGCGTCACCGTGCAGAAGCGGTCGACCTCGATCCTGTTGTTCGTGACGCTGACCTCGCCGGATTCGCGATACGACAGCCTCTATTTGAGCAACTACGCCACCATCAACATCCGCGACGAGCTCTCCCGCCTGCCCGGCGTCGGCAACGTCACCGTGTTCGGCGCCGGTCAGTATTCGATGCGGGTCTGGCTCGATCCGAACAAGCTGCAGGTGCGCGGTCTGGTGCCGCAGGACGTCATCCAAGCGATCCAGCAGCAGAGCCAGCAGGTCTCCGCCGGCCAGGTCGGCGCGCCGCCGACGCCGGCGGGCCAAGCGTTCCAGTACACGCTCAACGTCAACGGACGTCTCGACGACACCAGCCAGTTCGAGAACATCATCGTCAAATCAGGCAGCAGCGGCGACGTCACGCGCGTGCGCGACGTCGGCTGGGTCGAGCTGGGCGCCCAGACCTACAGCCAGATCTTCTCGCTCAACAAGCAGCCGGCCGTCGGCATCGGCGTGTTCCAGTCGCCCGGCGCCAACGCGCTCCAGGTCGAGCAGGCGGTCGAGAAGAAGATGGCCGAGCTTGCCAAGCGGTTTCCGGAAGGCATCAAATACGATACGCCGTTCGACACCACCAAATTCGTCGAGGCCTCTGTGCACGAGGTCTACATGACGCTGATCGAGGCCGGCCTTCTGGTGCTGGTCGTGATCCTCGTGTTCCTGCAGGACTGGCGCGCGATGCTGGTGCCGGCAACCACCGTGCCCGTCACCATTATCGGTGCCTTCGCCGCAATGGCGGCGCTCGGCTTCACCATCAACATGTCGACGCTGTTCGCGATCGTGCTCGCGATCGGCATCGTGGTCGACGACGCCATCGTGGTGGTGGAAGGCGCCGCGCACAACATCGAGCGGGGCATGAACGGCCACGACGCCGCGATCAAGGCGATGGACCAGCTGTTCGCGCCGATCGTCGGCATCACGCTGGTGCTGATCTCGGTGTTCCTGCCGGCTTCGTTCCTGGCCGGTCTCACCGGACGGATCTATTCGCAATTCGCGCTGGTGATCGCGGCGACGGCGCTTCTGTCCGCCATCAACGCGGCGACGTTGAAGCCGACGCAATGCGCGCTGTGGCTGCGGCCGACGGTGCCGCCGGAGCAGCGCAACTTCTTCTACCGCGGCTTCAACGCGGTCTATGACCGCGTCGAGCGCGGTTACACAAGGCTGATCACCTTCCTCGTCAAGCACGCCACCGTCTCGGTCGCGTTCGCGCTGCTGGTCATCGGAGCCAGCGGCTACGGCCTGTCGCGCGTGCCAACCGGCTTCCTGCCGATCGAGGACCAGGGTTATCTGATCGCCGCGATCCAGCTGCCGGACGGCGCCGCGCTGGAGCGGACCCAGAAGGTGCTCGACAGGGCCAGCGAGATCATCAAGGAGACGCCCGGCGTCCAGCAGGTCATCACCATTGCCGGCATTTCCGCGCTCGACAACAGCGCCAGCCTTGCCAATGCCGGGGTCGCCTACATCATCCTGAAGGATTGGGAGGCGCGTAAAGGGCCCGGCGAGGATCTGCGCTCGCTGGTCTATGGCCTCAACGACAAGCTCGCGACCATCATGGAGGCCCGCACCATCGTGCTGCCGCCGCCGCCGATACAGGGCATCGGCAACGCCGCGGGCTTTTCGATGCAGGTCGAGCTGCGCGACGGCAACAGCGATTTCGCCAAGCTGCAGGCCATCACCGGCGCGATGGTCTCGAACGGCCAGAGCCAGAGCGCGCTACAGCGCGTGCAGTCATCGTTCCGTTCCTCGGTGCCGCAATTCAACGTCGAGATCGACCGGATCAAGACCCAGACGCTGCATGTGACGACGGATCAGGTATTCTCGGCGCTGTCGACCTATCTCGGCTCGTCCTACGTCAACCAGTTCAACAAATTCGGCCGCGTGTTCCAGGTCTATACGCAAGCCGATCCGGCCTTCCGCCTCACCGAGCGCGACATCGCCAACATGCAGGTGCGCAACTCCAACGGCGACATGATCCCGATCGGCACCGTCGCCAAGATCACGCCGGCGACGGGGCCGTCGCTGATCAGCCTCTACAACCTGTATCCCTCCTCGACCGTCATCGGCCTGCCGGCGCAGGGCTACTCCTCCGGCCAGTCGCTGAAGCTGATGGAGGAGATCGCCGACAAGACGCTGCCGCCCGGCACCGGCTACGAATGGACCGCGATGTCGTATCAGGAGAAGGCGGTCAGTAACCAGATCTACTGGGTGTTCGGCCTCGCCATGCTGCTGGTCTATCTCGTGCTCGCCGGCCAGTATGAGAGCTGGTACGCGCCGATCTCGGTGATCCTCGCCGTGCCGCTGTCGCTGCTCGGGCCGATGCTGATCCTCTCCGGGCTCAAGATCGACAACAACCTCTATTGCCAGATCGGCCTGATCCTGCTGATCGCGCTGTCGGCCAAGAACGCCATCCTGATCGTCGAGGTCGGGCTCGAGCTGCATGGCCGCGACGGCAAGCCGATCCTGGAATCCGCGATCGAAGCGGCGCGCGCCCGCTTCCGGCCGATCCTGATGACCTCGTTCGCCTTCATCCTCGGCGTGGTTCCCCTGGTGCTCGCCACCGGCGCCGGCGCCAGCGCCCGCAAGTCGATCGGCATCACGGTCTTCTCGGGCATGCTGGCCTCGACCTGCCTCGCGGTGCTGTTCGTGCCGGCCTTCTTCGTGGTGGTGCAGCGCTTCGAGAACTGGCGGGCGAGCAAAAAGGCGCCGAAGGTGAAGGCGGTGGCGGAGGTGAAGCCTTGAGAGTGTCGGTAGGATCAGCGGCGCGGCGTTCTCGGTGTAACCTCTCCCGCTTGCGGGAGAGGTCGGCGCGTAGCGCCGGGTGAGGGCTCTCTCCTCTGGGGGAGTGTCCCGATGTGGAGACACCCTCTCCCCAGCCCTCTCCCGCAAGCGGGAGAGGGAGCGCACCGTCGTCTAAGCCTTCTCCGCCGGCGCCTGCCGGGCCTCGCCGCTCGACACCAGCAGCACCGAGACCTTCGACTGCCGCAGCACGGCGTCGGCGACGCCGCCGAAGGAGAGATGATCGGCCTGGATGCGGTCGACGCCCATGACGACGAGATCGACGTCGGTGGTGTCGATCTCGCGCAGTATCGCGGTCTCCGGCGCCCGGTTCACCCGCAGCGTCGTGGTGATGTCGACCTCGTAGCGGGCGGCGAGATCGCTAGCGTCCTTCAGGATGCCCGCCTCCTGGCTGAGGCCGCGGGAGGCGCCGCGCTGCGCACCCTTGTCGCGTGTGGTCGCGACATAGATCACCCGGAGCGAGCCTGATCCGGCCTGCGCCAGCGCGACCGCGACCTCGGCGCCGCGCTTGGAGATGCCGCTGCCGGAGACCGGAACGAGGATGTTGAGGGCCTCGGGCATCGGCTGCTTCAGGTGCTTGCCCTTGGCCGCGGCGATCGCGAGCGGCCCCTCAAACGTCGCGGCAATGTCCTCGATCTTGCGGTCGAAGCGATCCTTGGTCGCGGAAACCTTGTCGATACCGACGACCAGCAGATCGAAACCCTTGCGCGCCTCGTCGGTGATGGTCTCGCCGAGTTCCGCACGCCGCGCCCGGGTGACGACGTCGACGCTGCCGGCCTCGCCCTCGCTGCTGGCGGACACGGCCGCCTTCTTCACCACGGCTTCATGGCTCTCCTCCTCGTCGCGACCCTTCTCCTGCTCCTTCGCGTTTGTACCGATATGCAGCACCGTGATCGGCAGGCCGCGCATGCCGGCGATCAGGCCCGCGAGGTGGGCGGCAAAGGTGGCATTGACGCTTTCGTCCACCGCCAGCAAAGGCCGCTCGAGATTGGCGAGGAAGCCGCGCTTCTCGAATTCCTCCCGCTCCAGCCGATCCTTCTCCTCCTTGTTCATCGGGAGCCTCGCCAGCGCCGCGCGCAGCATCGGCGGCATCGCCATCGTGGTCACGATCGCCATGGTCACGATCATCGTGAACAGGTTCTGGCTCAGCACGCCGATGGACAGGCCGATGGTCGCGATGATGACTTCGGTCGAGCCGCGCGCGTTCATGCCGCTCGCGAGCGCCAGCGACTCCCGCGTGCTGAGACCGCCAACAGTGCCGCCGACGAAGGCGCCGCCGAATTTGCCGACGCTGGCGATCGCGACCAGGAGGCCGGTGAGCATCAGGAGATTGGGATCTCGGAGCACCGAGAGATCGGCGGCAAGGCCGGCAAGGCCGAAGAACACCGGCATGAAGAAGCTGGAGATCAACCCGCGCAGGCGCTCGTCGATCTGCCGCGTCAGGATCGGGGATTCCCCGACCAGGATGCCGGCGACGAAGGCGCCGAGAACGGTGTGAACGCCGATGGCATGCGTGATCATCGCCATCATGCCCATCAGCAGCAGGATCACCGTGATAACAGCTGCGGCGCTGACGAGGTTGTCGTTGGCCCAGCGGATGAGCTGAAACACCAGGCGGCGGCCGATCGTGAAGCTGACGGCGAGGAAGGCGAGCGTCCCCAGCAATGCCTTCGCCACTGAGGCGAAATCCGGCGCTCCTTGCGAGGCCAGGCTGAAGATGACGGCGATGATGATCCAGCCGATGGTGTCGTCGATGACGGCGGTCGCGACGATGATCTGCCCGACATTGCGGCGCATGAAGTTCATCTCGCGCACGACCACGGCGACGATCTTCACCGAGGAGATCGACAGCGCCGTGCCCATGAACAGCGAAGCCACCAGGCGCTGTTGTGGATTGGGCAGCAGCGCATCGGGCAGGAACTCGCCGAGCGCAAAGCCGCAGGCAAAGGGCACGAGGATGCCGGCGATCGAGATCGCGATCGCGGCCTTGCCGACCTTCCGAACCAGCTTGAGATCGGTCTCCATGCCGGTCAGCAGCAAAAGGAGCAGGATGCCCACTTGCGCGATGCCGTCGATCATCGCCTTCTGCTCGGGCGATTTGGGGAAGATCGCGTGCTGCGCCTCCGGCCAGATCCAGCCGAACAACGACGGCCCGAGCATGATGCCGGCGAGCAATTCGCCGATCACGGAGGGCTGGCCGATCCGCTGCATGATCTCGCCGAGGCCGCGGCCGACCGCGATCAGCAGCACGATCTGCGCCACCAGCAGGAATTCGGAGGGACCTGCCGATTTGCCCGTTTCAGCACCGGCCGCAATGGTGGTGAGGACAAGCGCCGCGGGGACAAGGCCGAACGATCGGAGCAGGCGCGATGGCATGCAGGTGTCTTTCCCCCTTCACCCCGGCTTCGGGGCCATGGGGATAGAACCCGCGGGAGGTGGAGCGGGTTCCATATGCGCGCAGCGGGCGGTGACGACAAAGGTCGATAACAATGCCCGCCAGTTTCCTCGTCATTGCGAGCGCAGCGAAACAATCCAGAGTCCATCCGCGGAGGCAGCCTGGATTGCTTCGTCGCAAGGGCTCCTCGCAATGACAGGGGAGAGAAACTGGGGCCCGCGCCCCGCTCGTACCCCGGACGCAGCGCAGCGTCTCCCCGGCGATGCGAAGCATCGTCCGGTCAGGCGGTGCGCTGCAGAGCCGGGGTCCATGCGGCACGGGAATTCGTGGCGTCTGGGTCCCGGCTCTGCGCTCCGCTTCGCTGCGCTTGTCCGGGACACGAGAGCTCACGCCGCCTGCGGCGTCCGGATCTCGCGCGGCAGGATGATCGCCGCCGCGATCGCGAGCAGGCAGAGGCCGGCGAAGGCGTGCAGCATGGTGACGAAGCCGCCCTGCTCGTAGAGCCAGGCGACCAGGCCGACCGAGGCACCGGCTGCGGTGAAGCCGATGAAATAGCGCACGGCATAGGCGCGCGAGCGCCATTCCTCGCTGGTGTATTTGCCGACCATGGCGTCGTTCACCGTGACTTGGCCGAACGCGCCCATGACGATGCCGATCGAGACCAGGATCAGCGGCAGATTGTTCAGGCTGGCGGCCAGATACAGGAACGGCGCCAGCATGAAGGACAGCGGCAGCGCCACCGTCTTCAGCGAATAACGATCGAGCAGCCGGCCGATCGTGTACTGCGTCATCGCGCCGAATACGTAGACGCAGGCGGCGATGACCCCGAGCAGCGCCGGGCTTTTCGTCAAATCCGCCAGCCGCTCCGCAAACAGCTTTGGCAGCGCCACGGTGACGGCGTTGAACGTCGTCGAGATTGCGATCACGACGATCAGCAGCGACAGCACCACGCGCCACATGTCCTGTTTTGCCACCCGCGCCTGCGCCGCCGCCTGCTTGGCGCCCTTGCGGTCCTCGTGCACGACCAGCATCGCAAAGGCGATGCCGATCAGGATCGTGACCACGCCGGGAACGATGAAGGCAAAGCGCCAGCCGAAATATTGGCCGAGCACGCCGGTGACCAGCGCCGAGGAAGCCACGCCGAGATTGCCCCAGACGCCGTTGATGCCCATCTCGCGGCCGAGCCGGTCGGCATAGGACACGATCATGGCAGTGCCGACGGGATGATAGATCGAGGCAAAAATGCCGATCGCCAGCAGCGCGGCACCGAGCTGCGCCGGGGTCTGCACGAGGCCGACTGAGATCATGGACGCCCCGATGCCGACGAAGAAGATCAGCATCATATGGCGGCGGCTCCAGCGGTCGCCGAGCCAGCCTGTCAGCAGCGAGCCGGCGCCGAAGGCCACGAAGCCGGGCGTCGCGTAAGGCAAGAGTTCCGAATAGGCCATGCCGAGCGCCGGGCCCATGATGATGACGGCGGCGGCGAAGATCAGCATCGAATAATGGTCGATGAAATGGCCTGCGTTGACGAAACTGATCACCCGGCTGGGGCTGTTCATTTCCCGAATCCTCTCCTGCTGCGAAATGAGTTATATGTCCTCCCCATGACGGGATGCTGCCAATGACTGTCTTGGAAACGCCAATCCTGCGGGAGGTCCGCAGCAACCACCGCTCGCCCGCCGGCGTGCATCTGGTTGCCCGCGACTATCCCAAGGGCATGCGGATTGATCCGCACCTGCACCGCGAGGCGCAGCTGATCTATGCGGCACGCGGCACCATGCAGGTGACGACGCCCGGTGGACGCTGGCTGGTGCCGCCGGACCGGGCCGTGTGGGTCCCGGCCGGGCTCGATCACGCCCTCGACCTCCTCGCCGACATCGAGATGCGCACGCTGTATTTCGACCTGCCCTGGCTGAAGCGCGAAAAGCGCTATGCGGGATTGACCAGGGAATTCGTGGTGCGGGTGTCGCCGTTGCTCAACCAGGCGATCCTCGCGCTGTTCGACGCGCGCAACACCGAGGAACGGACCGAGCTCTTGGTGCGTCTGGTCCTGCTGGAATTGCACCAGGCCGAGGATTCCACGACCTTCGTGCCGCTGCCGCATGAGCCACGCTGCCGCCGCGCGGCGATGATCGTGCTCGACGATCCCACCGGCCTGCACGACATCGACACGCTGGCGCGCGCAGTTGGAACCTCCGCGCGCACGCTATCGCGGCTGTTCTCGACGGAGACGCAGCTGAGCTTCAAGAGCTGGTGCCAGCGCGCACGGATCGCCGCGGCGATCCAGCGGTTGTCCACGGATGGGAATGTCTCGGTGAAGCAGCTCGCGACCCAGCTCGGCTATGCCAGCGTGCCGGCTTTCTCGGCGGCGTTCCGGCAGGTGACGGGGCGCACGCCGACGGAGTTTGCGGGGAAGTAGGCTGCCAACATTCACAACAAGCCGTCATGCCCGGGCTTGTCCCGGGCATCCACGTTCTTCTTGCCGCGTGGCAAGGCGTGGATGGCCGGGACAAGCCCGGCCATGACGATGTGGAAACTGGAGTGGCCTAAACCGTCGTATGCGAACGCACCGCCTCCACCCGGCATGCCGTCATTCCCCAAACGCATCGCCCGACTAAAGTTGCCGCATTCCCCTGCTTGATTGTGATCGGCTTCCAGCCAAATCCCGTGTAAGCTTCCGCAACGCACAAACCTGACACGAAAGCCCCGATGGCCAACGCCTTCTTCTCCGACCTGCTCGCCACCATCTCCGAGCGCGGCCGCACGCTGCTTCGTCGCGGCGAGTCCGCCGGCACCAGACGGGATGCCGATGGGCTGCTCGATCTGTGCGATGCGCTGCTCTCGGGCCGGGGCGAAGCATCGGGCATCGCCATCGCGCGCGAGGTGCTCGACATCTACCGGGAGCTGGATGCGGCGGGACGCCGCGCCTTCTTCGACGGACTGATGCGCGATTTCGGCCCGGACCGGGAGCGCCTGGCCAAGGCGATCGAGACATGGCGCGCCGCGCCCAGCGACGAGGACGCAAGCGCGCTGCATTTCGCCTCGGAGCCGCGGCGCCAGGAGCTGATCCGAAGGCTCAACCGCGCGCCGGGCGGCACCGGCGACCTCGTCAACATGCGCGCCGATCTGCTCGGCATGATGAACGGGCACACCGATCTTGCCGCGCTCGATCGCGACGTCTCGCATCTTCTTTCTTCGTGGTTCAATAGAGGGTTTCTCGTGCTGCGCAGGATCGACTGGTCGACCCCGGCCAACATCCTCGAAAAGATCATCCGTTACGAGGCCGTGCACGAGATCTCTGACTGGGACGATCTGCGCCGCCGCCTCGATCCGGTCGACCGCCGCTGCTACGCCTTCTTCCACCCCGCGATGGTGGACGAGCCCCTGATCTTCGTCGAGGTGGCGCTGACCGAGACGATCCCGGGCGCGATCGCGCCGCTGCTCGCGGTCGACCGCCAGCATCTGCCGATCGAGCGCGCGCGCACCGCAGTATTCTATTCGATCTCCAACACGCAGCGCGGCTTGGGAGGCATCTCCTTCGGCAGCTTCCTGATCAAGCAGGTGGTCGAGGAGCTGCGCCGCGAAACGCCGAAGCTCGACACATTCGTGACGCTGTCGCCGGTGCCCGGCTTCATGCAATGGGTGAAGCAGGACAAGGACCTGCCGCTCTCCGACGAGGACCGCGAGGTGCTGAAACGCCTCGACGATCCCGAATGGTTCGAAAGCCCCGAGACGACGGCGCTGCTGCGCGGCGTGATCGAACCGCTCGCCGCGCACTACTTCCTCAAGGCGCGCACGCCGAAGGGCAAACTGATCGATTCCGTCGCCCGCTTCCATCTCGGCAACGGCGCCCGGCTCGAACGCATCAACTGGCTGGGCGACCTCTCGCCGAAGGGCCTGCGCGAATCCGCCGGCGTGATGGTCAACTACCTCTACCGCCTCGACGACATCGAGAAGAACCACGAGGCGTATGCCAATGACGGCGAGGTCGTGGCGTCCAGCGCGGTGAAGAAGCTGCTCAAGAACGAAGGGCGGCGGCTGCTGGATATGCGGTTGTCGTAGGGAGACTTCGCTCGCGCCACATCGTCATTGCGAGCGTAGCGAAGCAATCCAGACTGCCTCCGCGGAAAGTGCAACGGAAAGACTCTGGATTGCTTCGGTTCGCTCGCAATGACGGAGTGTGGAGCGGCCGTCGGGCTACTCCGCCAGCGCCTTCATTTCCTTGTAGAGATCGGACTTGCCCTCGAAGCCGATGCCCGGGAGATCGGGCATGGTGATGTGGCCGTTCTCGACGCGGACACCATCCGGGAAGCCGCCATAGGGCTGGAACAGATCGGGGTAGCTCTCATTGCCGCCGAGTCCTAGGCCGGCGGCGATGTTGAGCGACATCTGGTGACCGCCGTGCGGGATGCAGCGGCTGGGAGACCAGCCGTGGGTCTTCAGCACCTCGATCGTACGCTGGTATTCGCACAAGCCGTAGGACAGCGCGCAGTCGAATTGCAGCCAGTCGCGGTCCGGGCGCATACCGCCGTAGCGGATCAGATTGCGGGCGTCCTGATGGCTGAACAGGTTTTCGCCCGTGGCCATCGGACCGGGATAGAATTCGGCCAGCGCGGCCTGCAGCGCGTAGTCGAGGGGATCGCCGACCTCCTCGTACCAGAACAGGGGATAGTCCCGCAGCATCTTGGCATAGGCGATGCCGGTCTCGAGATTGAAGCGGCCGTTGGCATCGACGGCGAGTTGCGCGTCCTTGCCGATCTCTTCCAGCACGGCCTCGATGCGCTTGCGGTCCTCGTCGATATCAGCACCGCCGATCTTCATCTTCACGACATTGTAGCCGCGATCGAGATAGCTGCGCATCTCGCCGCGCAGCATCGACAAGCCCTTACCGGGATAATAATAGCCGCCGGCAGCGTAGACGAAGACGCGTGGATTGGCGGCGACACCGTGCCGTTCGGCGAGCAAACGGAACAGCGGCTTGCCGGCGATCTTGGCCACCGCATCCCACACCGCCATGTCGATGGTGCCAACCGCGACCGAGCGCTCGCCATGGCCGCCCGGCTTCTCGTTGGTCATCATCACGGCCCAGACCTTATCGGGGTCGAGATTGTCGCCGGCTTCATTGAGCAACGAGTTCGGAGCGGCTTCGAGAATACGCGAGGCAAAGCGCTCGCGGATCAGGCCGCCCTGGCCGTAGCGGCCGTTCGAGTTGAAGCCGTAGCCGACGACGCGCTTGCCGTCGCGCACCACGTCGGTGACGACGGCAACGAGGCTGGTCGTCATCTTGGTGAAGTCGATATAGGCGTTGCGGATCGGCGATGAGATCGGTTTGGTGATTTCGCGGACGTCGACGATGCGGACGGACATGAGGGCGGCTTTCGATTGTCGAGTGAAGTTCGTGAGACTGTTTCCCCGTCATCCTTCGAGGCTCGCCGAAGAGGCGAGCACCTCAGGGTGACGGAGATGCACTTGGACGCGTCGCGCCCCATCATTGCGATGACGGCTTCGCCGTCACTTCTTATCCCTGAAATACGGCTCGACCGGACCGTGCACCTTGATGGTCAGCGGGTTGCCGTGGCGGTCCTTGGCGTTGCCGGCGGTGACGCGGACCCAGCCTTCGCTGATGCAGTATTCCTCGACATTGGTCTTCTCGATGCCCTTGAAGCGGATGCCGACGTCGCGCGCCAGAACGTCCGCGTTGTAATAAGGGCTGTTCGGATCGACCGACAGGCGGTCGGGAAATTCGTCGCTCATGATTGTCTCGCTCACAACAGTGTTTCGATTTGATGCCGCAATCCTTCGGGCCGTGCGGTCGGCGCGTAGCGCGCGACCACCTTGCCCTCACGGTCCACCAGGAATTTGGTGAAATTCCATTTGATGGAGGCCCCTAACAGGCCCGATTGCTGGCGTTTCAGGTACTCATACAGAGGGTGCGCATTTGCGCCGTTGACGTCGATCTTCTCGAACAGCGGAAAGGTGACGTCGTAATTGGTCGAGCAGAACGCCTGGATCTCGCTCGCCTGCCCCGGCTCCTGCGCGCCGAACTGGTTGCAGGGAAAGCCGAGCACGGAGAAGCCGCGCGGAGACAGATCGCGATGAAGATCCTCCAGGCCGCGATATTGCGGCGTGAAGCCGCATTTGCTCGCGGTGTTGACGATCAGCAGCACCTGCCCTTCGAAGCGGCGCAGGGCGACCTCCTCGCCGGCCAGCGAATTGGCCTTGAAGTCGTAGATGACGGACATCGCTAGCCCACGGGATCGATCGGCGACGGCGGCACGCCGCCCGCCTCGATCGCCTCGCCTGCGCGCAGGCAGAGATCCTCGCGATAGCGGCCGGACACGACGTGCACGCCGACCGGCGCCTTGCCGACCAGACCAGTGGAGACCACGAGGCCCGGCAAGCCCATGAAGGGGATGGCGATCTGCGGCAGCTGGGCTTCCCAGACCCGCTTGAAGGATTCATCGTCCTTGCAGTCGAGATGATCCGGGAACGGCAGCTCGCCCGAGACCGGCGTCAGCAGCACCGCATATTTCTCGAAGAACAGCATCCAATCACGGGTCAGCGCGGCTCTGCGGGTCAGCGCCTTGGCGTAATTGGCCTGGTCCATCGGCGTCACCCTGGCGCGGTTGCCGCGCAGGCAGGCCAGCGCGCCGGGATCGCCCTCGCGCTCGGCCGCCTCGAGCTGCGCTTCATAGCCGTCGCCGAGCCACAGCTTGATCTGCCACTCGACCGCCTCGCGCATCGGCGGCGTATCCTCGATCACATCGACGGTCCAGCCAGCGCGCTCCAGCCGCTTGCCGGCATCGCTCACCGCCGCTTTCACCTCCGGCGTGGTGGCAAGGCCGCCCGGATTGAGGCAGAGCGCGGCGCGCTTGTCCCGTGCGGGGCCTTCGAGCGGCACCGGCACGAACCAGGGATCACGGATGTCGCGCGCCGCCATCGCTTCGAGCGCGATCCTGAGATCGTTGACGGTGCGTGCCAACGGGCCCGACACCGCCATGATCTGCGGCCCGATCGGGCGCTCCGGCAGCGCGGGATTGAAGGCGGGGATGCGGCCGAGCGTCGGGCGCAGGCCGTGCACGCCGCAGGCATAGGCGGGATAGCGGATCGAGCCGGCGATGTCGGTGCCGTGGGCGACGTGGCCGATGCCGGCCGCGACCGCGGAACCGGCGCCGCCGGACGAGCCGCCCGGCGTCAGCGAGGCATCGCGCGGGTTCTTGGTATCGCCGTGGATAAGATTGGTGGTGAACCAGCGATAGGAGAAGGCCGGGCAATTGGTGCGGCCGAGCAGGATGGCGCCCGCTTTACGGAAATTGGCAACCACCGGATTGTCCTCGCGCGCGATCAATTCGCGCTGGAGCTTCAGACCGTTGGTGGTGGCAAAGCCTTCCTGGTCGACATTGGCCTTGATGGTGACGGGCACGCCGGCGAGCACCCCTAGGTCCTCTCCTCGCGCGATCGCGGCATCGACGGCATCGGCCTGCTTGAGCACGTCGTCCGGCCGGTGGTCGATCACGGCATTGAGCTTGGGATTGACGGCATCGAGCCGGGCGAGACCGGCCTTGGCGGCCTCCCGGGCGGACACTTTCTTGGACTTGACGAGGGCGGCGAGGTCGGCGGCCGACAGGCGCCAGAGATCTTGCATGGTTTGCTCCGTGTATCCGGCGTGTTTTAGCGCCGGGAACGCGGCAAAGCCATGCGGATTTCGCAGAGGCGAAAGGCGGCGAGGCTTGGATTGCTGCATCCGTTGTCATTGCGAGCGAAGCGAAGCAATCCAGAATCCCTCCGCCGAGGCGCTCTGGATTGCTTCGTCGCATCAGCGCAAAATTGCTACGCAATTTTGTCGCGAGCTCCTCGCAATGACGGGGAGCCAGATAGGGCTAATGCCGCGTCGCGGACGGATCCGGCAGGTCCAGCAGCGCCTCGGTGAAGGGAAACTCCAGCACGACCTCGCCTTCGGCGTCGGTCACCTCGATCACCGCCGCGAGCAGGGCCCGCTGGGTGCCTTCCGACTTCACCACCTCCAGGATCATCTGGCGGGCGACCTCCCAGGCGCGATCAGGATTGCGCAGGTCCTCTCCGTCAGGATCCACGATCAGTTCGTCGCCGATACGGGTGTTGAAGAAATATCTGGGCATGCCTGATCCAATGGGGTCGCCTGTAGATGATTGGAAGCCGTTCTAAACTCACAACTCGTTTATCCCGACAGGGATCACGACCTATCGGCGGTTTTTGCCTATGTCCATTGCGCATCTTTACGGCCGCATTTATGGCCGCAACACGCCCTCTTTGCAGTGCAGCAATTCCACCGACCTACTACCTAGGTCCGGGAAAATTTCACTAGCGAACTTCTCCACTCGCATTAACTTAGCGGGTGGGCGGATACGTCCGAATTCGCAAAAATGGAGAGCCAAAAATGGCATGGAAAGCCCCGAAGATCGTCGAAGTGCCCTGTGGCATGGAAATCAACATGTATGTGAGCGCCACCCGCAAGTAAGCCGGTCGGCGATTTCGCGTTCTGCGGCGGTGGATCTTTCGGTCACGACGCGTTTCCGAAAGAAAGAATCTGTGTCGGCATCTGCGTCGGCCTGAGATCCACCGCGCGTGTTCCTTTCCAGGAGACGGATCATGCTTCGCGTCGTCGTCCTGGGCGCCGCAGCCGGCGGCGGAGTTCCCCAGTGGAATTGCGGCTGCGAGGGTTGCCGGGCCGCCCGCAACGGCGGGGATGAGCTGCACCGGACGCAGGCCTCGGTCGCCTTCAGCGGCGATGGCGAGCATTGGTTCCTGATCAACGCCTCTCCCGACCTGCGCCAGCAATTGAATGCCACGCCGCAACTGCACCCCAAGGCAGGCGCCTTGCGCCATACGCCGATTGCGGGCGTGATCCTGACCAACAGCGAAGTGGATGCGGTGGCGGGCCTGCTCTCGATGCGCGAGAGCTCGCCGTTCACGATCTATGCGCATGAGAAAGTGCTGGCGATCCTTGCCAGCAACAGCATCTTCAACGTGCTGAACGAGAAGCACGTCCGGCGCCAGCCGATCGGCATCAATGAGCCATTCGAGCCGCGCCTCACCGATGGCGCACGCTCCGGGCTGGAAGTGCTGCCCTTCGCGGTCCCGGGCAAGTCGGCCTGGTATCTGGAAGGCAAGGCGCATCCCGGCGGCGACAGCGGCGACGGCGACACGCTGGGCCTGAAGATCACCGACAAGGCGACCGGCAAGTGCTTCTATTTCCTCGCAGCCTGCGCCGAGGTGACCGACGCGCTCAAGGCCGAGATCGACGGCGCTTCGCTGGTGTTCTTCGACGGCACGGTCTGGACGGACGACGAGATGATCAAGTGCGGCCTCGGCCACAAGACCGGCAAGAGCATGGGGCATGTCGCCATGTCCGGCGACGACGGCGCCATCGCGCAGCTGGCCGACCTCAATATCGACAGGAAGATATTTCTGCATATCAACAACTCGAACCCGGCGCTGCTGCCTGCCTCGGCTGAACGCAAGACTGCTGAACAAGCGGGATGGCAGATTCCCGCAGACGGAACGGAGATCGTGCTGTGAATGCCGCATCCATGACTGGAATGACTGCGCTCTCGATCGGCAGGGATATCAGGCTCAACTCGGCCGAGGAGCTCGAGGCAACGCTGCGCCATATCGGGGCGACGCGCTATCACAGCCTGCATCCGTTCCATAAGCTGCTGCACGGCGGCAAGCTGAACAAGGGCCAGGTGCAGGCCTGGGCACTGAACCGCTACTATTACCAGAGCACGATTCCGATCAAGGACGCGGTGGTGATCTCGCGCTTCCGCGACCGCGCCACGCGCCTGGAATGGCGCCACCGCATCGAGGACCATGACGGCGATGTCGGTGCGGAAGGCGGCATCGAGCGCTGGATCAAGCTGACCGAAGGCCTTGGCCTCGACACGGCCTACGTGGAATCCACCGAAGGCATTTTGCCGGCGACGCGCTTCGCGGTCGAGGCTTACGTGCACTATTGTCGCGAAAAAAGCCCGCTGGAGGCGATCGCCTCCTCGCTGACCGAGCTGTTTGCGCCGAGCATCCACGAAGAGCGCATCGCCGGCATGCTGCAGCATTACGATTTCGTCAACCCTGATACCATGAGCTACTTCAAGCGCCGCCTCACGCAGGCGCCGCGCGATGCCAATTTCGCGCTCGACTATGTCAAGAGGCATGCCACGACGCCGGAGCAGCGCGCCCAGGTATGCAACGCGCTGATCTTCAAGACCAACGTGCTGTGGGTGCAGCTGGACGCGCTCCAGCACGCCTATGTCGAGGGCAATATTCCGCCGGGCGCGTTCGTGCCCAAAGCGGGCTGAAGAGGAGTAGCGATGGCCGGGCCGCGGAACATCAGCGTCAGCGAGGCGAGCCGCCCCGTGCTGCCGCGGCATGCCAAGCTGAAATATGACGAGACCCGCAAGGTCTGGGTGATCCTGGCGCCGGAACGCGTGCTGGCCCCGGACGAGATCGCGGTCGAGGTGCTGCAGCTTTGCGACGGCAAGCGCAGCGTCGGCGACGTGTCCGATCAGCTCGCGGCAAAATACGCGGCCCCCCGCGACGCGATCCTGGCCGACGTCATCGTCATGCTGCAGGACCTCGCCGACAAGGGCTTTCTGACCGAGATCAGGGAGAAGACGTCATGAGCGACGTGACCATCCCACCCAGCGACAGCCTCGCCGTGCTGGAGAAGCAGCGTTCGACGGCCGAGACCTTCGGCATTCCGCTCGCGGTGCTGCTCGAGATCACGCATCGCTGCCCGCTGCAATGCCCCTATTGCTCCAACCCGGTCGAGCTCGACCGCTCGGGCAAGGAACTGACCACCGAGGAATGGAAGAAGGTCTTGGGCGAGCTCGCCGAGATCGGCGTGCTCCAGGTCCATTTCTCCGGCGGCGAGCCGACGGCGCGGAAAGATCTCGTCGAGCTGGTGAAGCACGCGAGCGACGTCGGCCTTTACACCAATCTCATCACCTCGGCCGTGCTGCTGACGCGCGACAAGCTCAGCGAGCTTGCCGACGCCGGGCTCTGCCATGTGCAGATCTCTTTCCAGGGCATCGAAGAAGGCCTCTCCGACCGCGTCGCCGGCTACAAAGGCGGGCATCGCAAGAAGCTCGAAGTGGCGAAATGGACGCGCGAGCTCGATTTGCCGCTCACCGTGAATGCGGTGATGCATCGGCAGAACCTGCATCAGCTCCCTGACATCGTCCAGATGGCTGTCGATCTCGACGCCGACCGGCTCGAGGTGGCCAATGTGCAATATTACGGCTGGGCCCTGAAGAACCGCGCCGCACTGATGCCGACGGTGGCGCAGCTCGACGAGTGCACGGCCATCGTTGAGGAGGCGCGGGAGCGGCTCAAGGGCACGCTTGCCATCGACTACGTCGTTCCCGATTATTACGCGCTGCGGCCGAAGAAATGCATGGGCGGCTGGGGCCGGCAGTTCTTCAACATCTCGCCCGCCGGCAAGGTGCTGCCCTGCCACGCCGCCGAGAGCATCACCGGGCTTGAGTTCGAATCCGTGCGCTCCAACCATTCGATCGCCTGGATCTGGCAGAACTCGGAGGCCTTCAACCGCTATCGCGGCACGGGCTGGATGAAGGAGCCGTGTAAGTCTTGCGAATTCCGCGAGATCGATTTCGGCGGCTGCCGCTGCCAGGCCTTTGCGCTGACCGGGGACGCCGCCAACACCGATCCGGCCTGCGCGCTGTCGCCGCTGCACGAGACCATCTTCAAGCAGGCCGAGCGCGAGGCCGAGGGCGAGACCAGCCGCTTCCTCTACCGCAATTTCGCCGGCGGCACCCTGGAATCCGAGAATGGGACCTGACGCCGACGCAGGCACAGCGGCAAGGCGCGCCGATCCCTTTGCGCCGCTGACCTCCGAAATGCTCGACGTCGGCGACGGCCATGAGCTCTACGTCGAGAGCGTCGGCCGCAGCGACGGCATCCCCGCGATCTATCTGCACGGCGGGCCCGGCAGCGGCTGCCAGCCGGACCATCGCCGACTGTTCGACCCCGACCGTTTCTGCGCGGTGCTGTTCGACCAGCGCGGCTGCGGCCGCAGCCGGCCCAAGGGCTCGCGCGAGCACAACACCACGGCCGATCTGATCGCGGACATGGAGACAATCCGCGAAAAGTTCGGCTTTGAACGCTGGATGCTGGTCGGCGGCTCCTGGGGCGCGACACTGGCGCTGGCTTATGCGCAGGCGCATCCCGATCGCGTCTCCGGTCTTGCACTGCGCGCGACGTTCCTCGGCACGCGGGCCGAGGTCGAGACGGCGTTCACGGTCCGACTGCGGCAATTCTACCCCGCTCTCTGCGAGGATTTTCTGAGCGTGCTGCCGCCCGAAGAGCAGGCGCAGCCGGTGGACGCCTATTGGCGCCGCATCCTCGATGCCGATCCGGCTATGCACGGACCTGCGGCGCGGGCCTGGCACGACACCGAGCGCGCGTTATCCGAGCACAAGGCGGCCAAGGCGCGGCTCGACCTCGCCTCGCTGAACGTCTGGCGCACGCTGCCGGCGACGCCGTTCATGGAGGCGCATTATTTCGTCAACAACTCCTTCATGAGCGAAGACCAGCTGTTGCGGAACGCGGGTCGGCTCGAAAGGATTCCCGGCATTATCGTGCAGGGCCGCTACGATCTGTTGTGTCCTCCCGAGACATCCCACGCGCTCGCGAAAGTTTGGCCCAGTTCCGAGCTTCGCATCGTGGAAGAAGCCGGACATTCGCTTTATGATGCCGGCGTGAGGGACGCGGTCATGAAGTCGATCGCCGACCTCGCATCGAAGATCGGGCGATGAGAGGACAAGAAGAATGCCGCTCGCCGGGAAGGGCATGCTGCTGACGTCGATGAATATCGACGCTTCAGATGAAGCCGATTTCAATCGCTGGTACGATTGCGAACATCTGGAAGAGCGCGTCGCAATCGAGGGTTTCCTGGAAGCACGGCGCTATGTCGCGCATGCCGCCAATCCCAAATACCTCTGCCTTTACTCGACCGCGACGTTAGAGGTGCTCGACAGCCCCGCCTACAAGGCGCGGCTCGCGAACCCGACCGACTGGTCGCGGCGGACCATGGCGCGCTTCAAGGACATGCTCCGCGTCGTCGCGCGGATCACCGTCAGCAACGGCACCGGACGCGGGGTAGCCCTGGGCGTGGTGCGGCTGCGGCCGAGGGCGGACAATGCGGGGGCATGGCGTGATGCGCTGCAAGACAAACTGGCGCCTGACAGGCACGATGGCATCATCTCCATGCACCTTCTGGAGAGCGAGCCGGAATTGTCGGGCACAACGGCGGAAATACCGGCGGCGCGTAACGAAGGTGCGCGCGACTGGTTCGTGCTGATCGACGGCGCGCATGTCGGCGCGGTCTCGGCCGTGATCGCCGAGCGCTTCACCGGCCCCGCTGCCGCGCCCTTCCCGCTCCCCGTCTCCGTCGGGACCTACTGCCTGATGTGGGATCTCGCGAAGAGCGACATCGCGCGCAGCTGACGCGCTCATATCCATCGCGAATGCTGCACCGCACGCGCATCACGCGCCGCCGTTAATGCTGTGCGCGCTTGGCTCCTATGAAAGAGGGGAAGCGCGAAAATTTGCCGTTGTACTTCGGAGCCGTTCTAATAAGCTAACCCAATGACGTCATTCAGAAACCAGATCGACGCACGTTAAGCGTTCGCCAAGCTCAGAAGAGGCCGCCGGGTCTTTGAGCCCGCGCGGACAGGGTAGGAATGAAACCAACCGATATTGCGGCCCCCGACTACTTTCACAAAGTGGTCGATTGCCAATGGGCCTGTCCTGCGCACACCCCGGTTCCCGAATACATCCGACTGATCGCGCAAGGCCGCTATAGCGACGCCTACATGATCAATTGGAAATCGAACGTGTTTCCCGGAATATTGGGACGCACCTGCGATCGTCCATGCGAGCCGGCGTGCCGACGCGGACGCGTCGAGGAAACACCCGTCGCAATCTGCCGCCTCAAGCGCGTTGCGGCCGACTTCAAGGACGACATCAAGCAGCGCTTGCCGAAGCCCCCGCCGAAGAACGGCAAGCGCGTCGCCTTCGTCGGCGGCGGTCCGGCCTCGCTGACGGTGGCGCGCGATCTGGCACCGCTCGGCTATCACTGCACGGTGTTCGATGCCGATCCCGAAGCCGGCGGCATGATGCGCACGCAGATCCCGAAATTCCGCCTGCCCAATTCCGTCATCGACGAGGAGACCGGCTACATCCTGGGCCTCGGCGTCGAGTTCAAAGGCGGTCACCGCATCGAGAGCATGAAGGCGCTGCTCGCGGAGAAATACGACGCGATCTTCGTCGGCTCGGGCGCACCGCGCGGCCGCGAGCTCGACATCCCCGGCCGGAAAGAAGCAGCAAGCCACATCCATATCGGCATCGAATGGCTGGCCTCGGTCTCGTTCGGTCACACCGACAAGATCGGCAAGCGCGTGATCGTGCTTGGCGGCGGCAACACCGCAATGGATTGCTGCCGCACCGCGCGCCGGCTCGGTGGCGAAGAGGTGAAAGTTGTCGTCCGCTCCGGCTTCGAGGAAATGAAGGCCTCGCCCTGGGAGAAAGAGGATGCGCTCCACGAGGACATTCCGATCCTCAATTTCCTGGTCCCCGTGGCCTTCATCCATGACAATGGCAAGCTCACCGGCATCACCTTCCAGAAGGTGAAGGCCGAGTACGATGCCAAGGGACGCCGCAACCTCGTTCCCTCGGGTGAGCCGGACCAGACCATCGCATGCGACGACGTGCTGGTCGCGGTCGGCCAGGAGAACGCCTTCCCGTGGATCGAGCAGGATTGCGGCATCGAGTTCGACAAATGGCACATGCCCAAGGTCGATCCCAAGACCTTCGTCTCGACCAACCCAAAAGTCTTCTTCGGCGGCGACGCCGCGTTCGGCCCCAAGAACATCATCTGGGCGGTCTCGCACGGCCATGACGCCGCGCTGTCGATCCACAAGATGCTCTCGGGCGAGGACATTACCGAGCGCCCGCTGCCTGAAGTGCACGTCTCGTCGCAGAAGATGGGTATCCACGAATGGAGCTATGACAACGACATCTCCAACGACAAGCGCTACAAGGTGCCGCATCGCGACAAGGTGATTGCGCTGAAGGACATCCGTGCCGAGGTCGAGCTCGGTTACGACGTCAAGCTGGCCTTGGGCGAAGCCGAGCGCTGCCTGAACTGCGACGTGCAGACCGTATTCTCGACCTCGCTCTGCATCGAGTGCGATGCCTGCGCCGACATTTGTCCGATGGATTGCATCACCTTCACCGGTAACGGCGAGGAAAGCGATTTGCGCCAGCGCCTGAAGGCGCCCTCGGCGCATCCGGACCAGGATCTCTACGTCTCTTCGGATCTCAAGACCGGGCGCGTGATGGTCAAGGACGAGGACGTCTGCCTGCATTGCGGGCTGTGCGCCGAGCGTTGTCCCACAGGCGCGTGGGACATGCAGAAATATTTCATCGAGATGACTTACGCAGGTTCGACATGCCCGACAAAAAGCCGATCAGCAGCGTAAACGACTTCGTCGTCCGCTTCGCCAACGTCAACGGCTCGGGCTCGGCCAGCGCCAACGAGATGTTCGCGCGCGCGATCCTGCGCCACGGCGTTCCGGTCTCCCCCCGCAACATCTTCCCCTCCAACATCCAGGGCCTGCCGACCTGGTACGAGGTGCGGGTGACGGAAGACGGCCATCTCGGCGCCCGCGGCGGCGTCGACATGATGGTGGCGATGAACCCGCAGACCTGGGACAAGGACGTCGCCGGCATCGAGCCCGGCGGCTATCTGTTCTACGATTCCACCAAGCCGATGCCGTCGACCAAATTCCGCGACGACATCACCGTGATCGGCGTCCCCTTAACCGCCATCACCAACTCGACCTACACCGATCCGCGCCAGCGCCAGCTGTTCAAGAACATCATCTATTTGGGCGCGCTCTCGGCCCTGCTCGACATGGACCCCAAGCTGATCGAGCAGCTGATCGGTGAGCAGTACAAGGGCAAGGAGAAGCTCTTGTCCTCCAACGTCCACGCGCTGCATCTCGGCCGCGACTGGGCGCTGCAGAACCTGAAATGCCCGATAGGGCTGCGGGTGAAGAAGTCCGACAAGGTCGGCGACCGCATCTTCATCGAAGGCAACAGCGCCGCCGCGCTCGGTGCCGTCTATGGCGGCGCCACTGTTTGCGCCTGGTATCCGATCACGCCGTCCTCGTCGGTGGCCGAAGCCTTCACCGCCCATTGCAAGAAGTACCGGCACGACCCTGAGACCGGCAAGGCCAAATACGCGATCGTGCAGGGCGAGGACGAGCTGGCCTCGATCGGCATCGTCATCGGCGCGTCCTGGAACGGCGCGCGTGCCTTCACTGCGACTTCAGGCCCCGGCATCTCCCTGATGACCGAGTTCATCGGCCTCTCCTATTTCGCGGAGATCCCGGCGGTGATCATGAACATCCAGCGCGCCGGCCCCTCGACGGGCATGCCGACCCGCACCCAGCAATGCGACATCATCGCCTGCGCCTATGCCTCGCATGGCGACACCAAGCATGTGCTGCTGTTCCCGGAAGACCCGGCCGAAGCGTTCGAGTTCGCGGCCGCCGCCTTCGATCTCGCCGAGCGGCTGCAGACCACGATCTTCCTGATGCTCGATCTCGACATCGGCATGAACCACCGGCTCTGCCGCCCGCTGAAGTGGGACGATGCGAAGCAATATGACCGCGGCAAGGTGATGACCGCGGAGATGCTGGAAGAGGGCCGCGACTTCGGCCGTTATCTCGACGTCGACGGCGACGGCATTCCCTACCGCACCTACCCCGGCACGCACCCGACCAAGGGCTCCTATTTTACCCGCGGCACGTCCCGGGACCGCTATGCGCGCTATTCCGAGGAAGGCTCGGTCTACGCCGACAACATGCAGCGACTGATGCGCAAGTTCGAGACCGCGCAGGATCTGGTGCCACGGCCGCTGCAGGCCAATGCGGAACGGCCGACCAAATATGGCGTGATCTATTTCGGCTCGACCTCGCCGGCGATGGACGAGGCGATCGGCCTGTTGGAAGCGCGCGGGCACCAGCTCGACCGGCTGCGTATTCGCGCCTTTCCGTTCCATTCGAGCGTGGCGAGCTTCCTCGCCGAGCACGACTTCGTCTATGTGGTCGAGCAGAACCGCGACAGCCAGCTCCGCCAGCTCATCGTCAACGAGAACGGCATCGACCCGGTGCGTCTCGTGCCGATCGTGCATTACGACGGCTCGCCGATCACCGCCCGATTCATCGCAAAAGCCATCGGCGACCACCAGGATCACCTCAAGGTGACCCCGCTCCGCAAGGCCGTGTCATGAGTTGCGCGCCACTCTCTCCGTCATGCCCGCGCTTGTCGCGGGCATCCACGCCTTTCTTCTCCGCCACCAAGACGAGGATGGCCGGGTCAAGCCCGGCCATGACGGGCTTGGCATCGCAGGTGCTCGCATGACTTACATCGCAAAACCGAAATTCCATCATCCCGGGCTGAAGAAGAACGAGCTCGGCTACACGCACCGCGACTACGAGGGCAAGATCTCGACGCTGTGCGCCGGCTGCGGTCACGACTCGATCACGGCTTCGATCATCGAGGCCTGTTACGAGCTGTCGATCGAGCCGCACCGGGTGGCGAAGATCTCCGGCATCGGCTGTTCCTCGAAGACGCCGGACTACTTCCTCGGCAATTCGCACGGCTTCAACTCCGTGCATGGCCGCATGCCCAGCGTGCTGACCGGCGCCAACCTCGCCAACCGCGACCTGATCTATCTCGGCGTCTCCGGCGACGGCGATTCCGCCTCGATCGGCTTCGGCCAGTTCGCGCATTCGATCCGGCGCGGCGTCAACATGACCTATATCGTCGAGAACAACGGCGTCTATGGCCTGACCAAGGGCCAATTCTCGGCGACCGCCGACCGCGGCTCGAAGTCCAAGAAGGGCGTCACCAACACCGACAACGCCATCGACCTCGTCGCGATCGCGCTGCAACTCGGCGCCACCTTCGTCGCGCGCTCGTTCTCCGGCGACAAGACCCAGCTGGTGCCGCTGATCGCGGCTGCGATCCGCCACAAGGGCGCGTCCTTCATCGACGTCATCAGCCCCTGCATCGCCTTCAACAACCACGCCGGCTCAACCAAGAGCTTTGACTATGTCCGCGAGCACAACGACGCCGTGAACCGGCTCGACGTCCTGGTCGGTCGCGATCCCATCGCGGTCGACTATGCCCCCGGCACGGTGCAGGTGGTCGAGCAGCATGACGGCAGCAAGATCGCCTTGCGCAAGATCGACGCCGATTACGATCCGCATGATCGGCTGGGAGCCCAGACCTTCCTCGCAAGGCACGCCGCCAAGGGGCAGATCGTCACCGGGCTTCTGTACGTCGACCCCGATGCGGAAGACCTGCACGAGCACCTCAACACGGTCGAGACCCCGCTCAACTCGCTGGAGGCGGGTACGCTGTGCCCGGGCTCGGCGGTGCTGGACAAGATCAACGCCAGCCTGCGGTGAGGCGCACAGTATCAGGAGGGCATCGGCCGACGCTGGGACGCCTTAGCTGACAGGCTCGGGCTCCGTCGCGGGATGGGCCGTATATGCCAAACGGCCGGCCTTCCAATATTGCTTGCAGGTCTCGAGCAGCGTTTCGCCGTCCATCGTCAGGCCGCCGGGATTGACGAGCACGCCCTCGGCGCCGACCGCTTTGTTCATGATCGATACGATGCGCTTCAGAAGACCAACGTCGAAGCGGTCGGCGACAAGCGGGTCGAGCTTGAGCACCACGATCATGTGACTGCGATACTGCCAAACCGATATGTCCCGCACGGATCTCCAGGAGATGGTGTCATCGGCAATGCGGGTGTCGCGAAGACCGACGCGGGTGATGAAAAGGACCGGCTGCCTGGTTGAGACTAGCCTCCAGAACGTCCTGCAGGTCACGAACCCAAACAGCACGACACCGAGATAGCTAGCAGCGATCTGAAACGCGGAGAGGGTCTTGACGTGAAACCAATTGAAAGCGACCGCGGCGCACAGAAGCGTCAGCAGCAGGCCGGCGGCCAGCATCTTCAATAGCCGCGGCACGGAATAGCCAATCGCAAGGTTGGGCAAGCTCTGACTTACGGACATTTTGACCGCCACCAGTCATCTGCAGCAACCGGAGGTTTACCGACCCTCATCCTTCTAAACTGTTAAGGCTGGAACCTTGCGCGAGGCTGCCGGCAAGGCGAGCGGCTGGGAGCGCTTGAACGCGCCGTTCGCCGCCTGCGACTAACCGGCAGTCGGCCGCCCTTCTCGTGGGGGACGACGGTTCAAACGCCCGGTGCGATCATGAAGCTTGCTCTTTTCCTGCCGCTCGCCCTTGCCGCCTTTGTCGGCGTCGCCCATGCCGATGAGGCCGACAAGGTCCGGGAGACCACCAAAGCCGAAGCTGACGCCTTCACGGCCCGGATCTATGCGGGGGCGCCCGGCGACAAGGCCTATGCCTGCTTCGTCCGCCGCTACGACGCCGAACATCTGGCGCGCCATCCCAGGCAGAAGGTGGCCTCGATGAAGCTGCTGATCTCGGCTGAGACCGACGAGGAAGACAAGCAGCTCCACAATTCCTTCCGCATGGGCTTCCGCTATCGCCATCGCAGCGGGGATTTCGACTCCAGCGGCTCGTGCGGCAGCCACGCGGTGCTTCTCAGCCAGGGCGACGAAATCCGCATGGGCTGTGGTGTCGACTGCGAAGGCGGCGGGATCGAAGTGGCGCTGTCCAAGGACAGCAAGGCCGCCATCGTTCGGCTTCAACAAATCAGGGTCTGGCAGAACAACAGGCCGGACGACGAGGCCGAGCATGCGCTGGTGGCTGGCGCCGACGATAAGATCTTCCGGCTCGACCGCACCGACACCAGCGACTGCGCCTCGCTCGTGACCGACCGCAAGGAGCTCGCCGCGCTGCGTCACAAATGATATGTCTCGGGCGAATTCAGGCTTAGTCGAGGAGATCCGCCATGAACCGCCGCAACATCTTGTGGACCGCCATGTCGACCCTGGGCGCAGCGCTCGGCGCCTCCAGCGCGAAAGCCGCAACGGACGCGGGCACGGGCAACAAGCTGAAAGTGGTCTACCATCTCAGCGACGCCGAGAAGGTCAATTTCGTGCTCGGCAACATCCAGAACCATATCGAGGGGGTCGGCGGTCCCGAGCATGTCACGCTCGCGCTGGTGATCCACGGACCGGCGTTGAAGGCGTTTCACTCGGCGCAGGCCAACCCCGACATCAGCAAGCGGATCGGCGAATTCTCCAAGGACGGCGTCGAGCTCGCCGCTTGCGGCAACACGATGAAGGCCCAGAACGTCACGCTGAAGGAGCTGCTGCCGGGCTTCGTCAGCGCGGAGAAGGGCGGCGTGGTTCGTTTGGCCGAGCTGCAGTCGCAGGGGTATTTGTACTTGCGGCCGTAGCGGCAGCGTTCGAGGCACACCTTCTTGGCCGTCATTGCGAGCGCAGCGAAGCAATCCAGAATCCCTCCGCGGAGGCAGTCCAAATCTGGATTGCTTCGCCGCATCAGCACAAAATTGCTACGCAATTTTGTAGC
>NZ_LFJD01000004.1:2258165-2260737 GCF_006658635.1 Bradyrhizobium sp. UNPA324 | reverse complement strand
CGTCGATCAACGCCTCCGGCCAGCTCAAGCTCTCGACCGGCGTCAACGCCGATCTGTCGATCACCGGCACCGGCAATGCGCTGAACGCGCTCGGCCTCGCCGGCAACACCGGGACGGCGACCGCCTTCACCGCGGCCCGCACCTCCGGCGTCGGCGGCATCAGCGGCAAGACCTTGACCTTCTCCTCCTTCAATGGCGGCACGGCGGTCAACGTCACCTTCGGCGACGGCACCAACGGCACGATCAAGACGCTCGATCAGCTCAACACCAAGCTTCAGGCCAACAACCTGACCGCGACGATCGACGCCAACGGCCTGCTGACGGTCTCCACCACCAACGACTACGCGTCCTCGACCATCGGTTCGAGCGCCGCGGGTGGTGCGATCGGCGGCACGCTGACCTCGTCGCTGACCTTCTCGACGGCTTCCAGCCCCGTCCAGGATACGGTTGCCCAGACCTCGCGTGCCAACCTGGTGTCTCAGTACAACAACATCCTGAACCAGATCGACTCGACGGCGCAGGACTCCTCGTTCAACGGCGTCAACCTGTTGAACGGCGACCAGCTCAAGCTGGTGTTCGACGAGACTGCAAAGTCCAGCCTGAGCATCACCGGCGTGACCTACAACTCCAAGGGTCTGGGCCTCGCCGCGTTGACCGGCGGTGTCGACTTCATCGACAACGCCGCCACCAACAAGGTGCTGACCAATTTGAACGCCGCGTCCAGCACGCTGCGCTCGGAAGCCTCGAGCCTCGGTTCGAACCTGACGATCGTGCAGGTTCGTCAGGACTTCAACAAGAACCTGATCAACGTGCTGCAGACCGGCTCCTCCAACCTGACGCTGGCCGACACCAACGTCGAGGCGGCCAACAGCCAGGCGCTGTCGACCCGCCAGTCGATCGCGGTCTCCGCGCTGTCGCTGGCCAACCAGTCGCAGCAGAGCGTGCTGCAGCTGCTCCGCTAATAGCGGACGACATCGCAAGCAAGATCCGGCGGCGGGGCTTCGGCCCCGCCGCTTTCTTTTTGCTCGCTGCTCGAAATTTCGAGAGGGCAGGCGATGCTCGAAAAAGTAACCAGCGGTTATGGTTAATGGAGCGTAAGCGCAAAGAAATGCCAATGATTTCAGGTCGATTGCAGATCCCATCGGCGCCTTGCGCACGCTTATGGTGAACCGGCGCTTATGCCGGCAATGTTCGTTTCACCCTTTGTTAGCCATGTCGCGGCACGCTGGCCCCGTCACTCGATCCGAAGCGATCGAACGAAGACGCGTAAGCCAGAAGGGTAAGAGTCATGTCCGGTATTGTTCTCTCTGCGTCGGTTCGTCAGAACCTGCTCTCTCTCCAGTCCACCGCCGATCTTCTCGCCACCACACAGAACCGTCTGTCGACCGGCAAGAGCGTCAACTCGGCTCTCGACAATCCCACCAACTTCTTCACGGCACAGTCACTCGACAACCGCGCCAGCGACATCAACAACCTGCTCGATAGCATCGCCAACGGCGTGCAGGTGCTGCAGGCCGCCAACACCGGCCTGACCTCGCTGCAGAAGCTGATCGACAGCGCCAAGTCGATCGCTAACCAGGCGCTGCAGACCACGGTCGGCTATTCCACCAAGTCCAACGTCTCGACCACGATCGCCGGCGCAACCGCGGCCGACCTGCGCGGCACGACTTCGTTTGCCAGTGCGACCGCGAGCAGCAACGTGCTGTATAGCGGCGCGGCCGGCGGCACCACCGCGGCGAACGGCACCACCACGCTCGGCGCCACCATCGGCTCGTTCACGGGCACCGCGGCAACGGCCGGCGACGGCACCACCGCGCTGACCGGCACCATCACCCTGATCGCCACCAACGGCACGACCGCAACCGGCCTCGGCAGCAACGCCCAGCCGGCCGACGGCGACACGCTGACCGTGAACGGCAAGACCATCACCTTCCGCAGCGGCGCTGCTCCGGCGTCGACCGCGGTTGCGTCCGGTTCCGGCGTCAGCGGCAACCTCGTCACCGACGGCAATGGCAACACCACGGTCTATCTCGGCACCGCCGGTACCCCGGCTGCGACCGTCAACGATCTGTTGACCGCGGTCGATCTGGCGAGCGGCGTGAAGACGGTCTCCATCAGCTCGGGGGCTGCGACGATCGCCACCAGCCTCAACCAGACCGCTTCGAGCGTTGGCGGCGGCGCCGTCACGCTGAAGAGCTCGACGGGTGCGGATCTGAGCGTCACCGGCAAGGCCGACCTGCTCAAGTCGCTCGGCCTGACCACGTCGACCGGTGCAGGCAATGCCACGGTGAACGTCAACCGCACCACCAGCGCGGCCTCGCTCGGCGCGGAGATCGCGGACGGTTCGACGCTCAACGTCGACGGTCACGTCATCACCTTCAAGAACGCGCCGACCCCCGGCACGACCGGCGCTCCGAGCGTTCCGAGCGGTTATGGCGCGAGCGGTGCGGTCGTCACCGACGGCGCCGGCAACTCGACGGTCTATCTGCAGGCTGGCACGGTCAACGACGTGCTGAAGGCGATCGACCTTGCCACCGGCGTGCAGACCGCGACGGTCAATGCCAACGGCACC
>NZ_LFJD01000004.1:2257483-2258155 GCF_006658635.1 Bradyrhizobium sp. UNPA324 | reverse complement strand
TCGTCGCAAGGGCTCCTCGCAATGACGGAGTGTGAGCCCGACCGCTTGCTTCTCCAAGTGACGCTGTCATTCCCTGCGAAGGCGGGGAATCCAGTACGCCGCGACTTCTCGGTTCAATCACAACTACCTCTGGAATACTGGATCGCCCGCCTTCGCGGGCGATGACACTGTGTGCGTGGTGGCAGACGCGCCTTCGCAGCCTCGCGGCGCGTTTCGCCCGAGCTTTGATTGGGTCTCCACCCTCTCAAAGCCAAGAGGGCGCAGGGAAGGCCGGGTGCCGACATCGCACCCGCGGTCCGCTGCGCGAAATGCACACGCAGAGAAGACCGCACAGCAGCATACAGGTGGTGCCGATCACTCGGCCTTCCCTGCGCGGTGGTCGGACGGCTTATGCCGTGATCTCCCGGGAGCCGAACTTTCCTTCTGGCCTCCCTCGCCGTTCGAATTGGCGATGCCGTCCACCCGGTTGGGTTCGCGCGCATCTTCGAAAGGCTTGACCGTAGCAACGACGGCCAGGACCACACGGTTTTGCCGTACGCACGGCCCGCCATTCGCCGCAGTTTTTCCAGCCCTGTCGACGAAGCCGGAAACTTGCAAGACGAGACGAAGCCTAGCAGCGCCGCTCGTCCGCACGCGGGTTTCGAGCTCACAGGGACTACCCGCCCTGCCCGT
>NZ_LFJD01000004.1:2253749-2257473 GCF_006658635.1 Bradyrhizobium sp. UNPA324 | reverse complement strand
GCGATCGGGGGGGGGGTTTTTTCCCCCGCCGTTTTTTGTTTGCCGGCGTCTTGCTCGAGCCCCAGCGTGCGGCCCGGGAAACCGGCGGCGTCGAAATAGCGCTGGCTGCCGATGCGCTGGAAGTTCAGCACTGTCGTCAGGCCGCCCTCGGCGGGCTTGGACTTCAGCGTGCCGACATAGGCCTTTGGCACGGTGCCGTTGGGCATGGCCTCCGACATCACGCGGCCGACCAGGTCTCCTTTCTGCGTCGCGCGCAGGCCCATGAGCCGGGCGGCCGTCATGCCGACGTCGGCATTGCTGACCGGCAGCTCGTCGACGAAGCCGGCTTTGAAGTCCGGTCCGATCGCGGCCATGAAGTTCATGGTGTCACCGCGGCTGAAGCTGCCATGCATGCCCTGGCCCTGGCGCAGCACGGTGTCGGCGACCTGCACCGAACAATTGGTCGGCGCCTCGCCGCAATCGCTGGCGTAGGAGCGGAAGTTGACGACGATTGACGGCGTCGGCGTCGCGGCCTTGCCGTGCAGATTGATGCGAGACAGCGGCAGCGTGCCGGGGAAGCGGCCGAGCGAATCCTCGACGAACAGGCCTGAGACGTAGTCCTGCTGGAGCAGCGCCTTGATGGTCTTCTCCGCCAGCTTCTTGTCCTTGTTCGGGAGATAGACGAGGTCGGAGCCGCCATTGGTGGCGACGACGAGATCGGGCTTCTCCGGATCCTTGCCGAGCACGCCGTTGCCGGCCTTGGGATGCTTGTTGCCTTCGACCTTCGCGTTCTTGTCGTTGGGATCGAACAAGGGCAGGTCGAGCGCCTTGGCGAGATCGAGCGCCAGAAAACCCATCGGCAGGAAATCCTTCGGCGTGTCGTCGTAGTCGACCTTGGCCGAGGCGCTGGTCTTGCTCTCCTTCGAGATGGTGGAGAAGCCGTGGTCAGCCGAGACGATGATGTTGGTCGAGGCGGTGAGCCCGAGCTCGTCGAGCGCCCTGCGCAGCTGGGCGAGGTTGTTGTCGGCGTTCTTGATGCCGGCCATCGAGGTCGGGCCGTTGATGCCGGGCTTGATCTGGTTGAGGCTGTCGCCGGTATTGTGCTGGCTGCCGTCGGGATCGCGCGACCAGAACACCAGCACGAACGGCTTGTTGCGGGCCTTGAACATCGGCAGCACCACCTTGGCGGCGACGTCGGCGAAATAGGCCTGCTGCGCGACGTTGGCCACCGTGGTACCCGGCGTCTTGGCATCGCCCGCCTTGGAATTGTCGCCGCGCGGCGGCGTTGCGGTGGGCAGGCCGGCCTTGGTCAGCGCGTCCTTCACTTCGTCGGACAGGGCCACTCCGTGCTTGCCGCCGGTGGCGTCGTCGAACACGATCGAATGCAAGCCCGCCTTTTCGGGCTTGTCGGTATGGTCGAACTGGTACGTCGGACCGTGCTTGCCGAGCGCAGCGGTGCTGTACCCCTTGTCGCGGGCCATCTTCAAGATGGTGTCCTCGTTGAGGTAGTTGCCCCCAAAATGCTCGTCGATGTCGCCGAGCACCTCGTCGTTCTCGATGAAGGGGACCACGGTATTGCCGGCCGGGACGGAGGTATAGCCGGTCCAGATCGTGTTGGAGAACACGCCGGTATCGCCGAGATAATGGCCGGTCGACATCGCCGAGCCGTTGGCCATGGTGAAGGTCGGGAAGAGCGAGTGCGGGTTCTTGAAGTTGACGCCCTTGTCACGGACCTCGGCCATGGCGGGCGCGGTGTCGGGGTTGACCTTCAGAGCGCGCAGACCGTCCGGAATGAACAGGATCAAATTGCGGGGCGTGTTGTTCTGGGCGGAGGCCAATCCGGTGGACAACAGGGTCAATCCGGCGGACAGCAACAGCAATGAACGGCGCATCAGATCTCTCCCTGCGGTGAGCGGCATGGCCGCAACCCGCGGCCCCCCGGATCGTTTAGTTTCGCTGCATGACGGTCTTGTTACAAGAGCGGAGAGCCATGCAAAGAAGGGCAGGGAGCACACACGTGTCCCGGACGCGCTGCAACGCTTTTAGCGTTGCAGCGCAGAGCCGGGACCCAGCAGGCCACAGCACGCGCCGCCACATGGGCCTCGGCTCTGCAGCGCACCACTTGGTGCTGCGCAGCGTCCGGGGCACGAGACAGTCGTTTGGGCGCACAACTGCCTCAACATCGTCATTGCGAGCGTAGCGAAGCAATCCTGATCTTCCCCCAAAAAAGTGGACAGGGTTCAAGCCGATTTTAGCTCCATCTCGACCGGGCTGATATAGCCGATAGCCGAGTGTCTGCGGTGATGATTGTAGAAGCCCTCGATGTAGGAGAAGATGTCGCGCTCTGCTTCATTGCGGGTTGCATATTGACGGTGATGGATCAGTTCGGTCTTGAGCGTGTGGAAGAAGCTTTCCATCGGGGCATTGTCGTAGCAGTCGGCTCTGCGGCTCATCGAAGGCCGGAAGCCGGCGGCTTGCAGCGCTTGGCGGTAGTCGGTTGAAGCATATTGGATGCCGCGATCGGAGTGATGGATCAGGCCAGCACCGGGCTTTTGTCCCTTGATCGCCATCCTTAATGCGGCGAGCGGCAATTCGGCGCGCAGATGTTCGTCCATCGCCCAGCCCACGATACGACGGCTGTACAGATCCATGATGGCGGCCAGGTACAGCCATCCCTGGCCGGTCCAGACATAGGTGATGTCGGCGAGCCAGACCTGATTGCGCATGGCGGCCGCGAAGTTTCGGCCGAGCAGGTTGGGCGCGATCGGGAAGCCATGCCCGCTGTCGGTGGTGCGGCATCGTCGCGGCCCGACCGAGATGGCCCGAACGCCATGGTCGCGCATCTGCCGCTCGATCCGGCCACGGCTGGCATGATGTCCCTGGGCTTTGAGTTCGACATGGATGCGCGGGCTGCCATAGCGGCCATGACTGTCGCGATGGACCCGCGTGATGTCCTCCAGCAACTCTCGATTGGCCGCGGCCCGGGGGCTTTCCGGCCGCGCCCGCCAAGCATAGTAGCCTGCGGGCGAGACGCCGAGCACACGGCACATGGTTTGGACCGGATAGTCCGCGCGGCGATCTTCGATGAAGCGGAACCTCATGTCCGGGGTCCAGCAAAGATCGCGATCGACTTTTTTAAAATGTCGCGCTCCATCCGCAGCTGTTCGTTTTCCCGCTGCAACCGCGCGATCACGTCAGCCTGGTCCGCCGACGGCACCGCCCCCTGCGATGTGGGCGCCACGGCGCTGCCGCCGGCTCTCACCGTGCCCGGCTCCTTCACCCATCGGCTGAGCACGGAGCCGTCAAGCCCGAGCTCCTTCGATACTGACTTCGCCGACCGACCGCTCGACAAAACCAGATCAACCGCCTGCCGCTTGTACTCGTCCGAATAGGACCGACGTTGCCGTTTTGCCATCTGACACCTCTCGCTGCCTAAGCTATAGGTGTCCACCGATTTAGGGGAGGTCCAATCCAGAATCTCTCCTCGAAAAGACTCTGGATTGCTTCGCTGCGCTCGCAATGACGGAGCAAGTGGAATCGGATTCGCGCTACGGCTAACATTTCGATTGCAGGCACACCTTCGCAACCTCGCGGCGCATTTCGCCCGAGCTTTGCCTCGATGCTTCACCCTCTGAAAATGAAGAGGGCGCAGGGAAGGCCGGGAGCCGGTTGGCTCCCATCGAACCGCCATGCCAAGAGCAGACTGCGTGTGCTTCATGCATAGCGGAAAAACAGGGCAACCGGA
>NZ_LFJD01000004.1:2251251-2253739 GCF_006658635.1 Bradyrhizobium sp. UNPA324 | reverse complement strand
GACGTGCTGAAGGCGATCGACCTTGCCACCGGCGTGCAGACCGCGACGGTCAATGCCAACGGCACCGCGACGCTTGCGACAGCCACCGGCCAATCGAACTCGACGATCAATACGTCCGGCCAGCTCAAGATCTCGACCGGCGTCAATGCCGACCTGTCGATCACCGGCACCGGTAATGCGTTGAACGTGTTCGGTCTCGCCGGCAACACCGGGACGGCGACCGCCTTCACCGCGGCGCGCACCTCCGGCATCGGCGGTATCGCCGGCAAGACCTTGACCTTCACCTCCTTCAACGGCGGCACGGCGGTCAACGTCACCTTCGGCGACGGCACCAACGGCACGGTCAAGACGCTCGACCAGCTCAACACCAAGCTTCAGGCCAACAACCTGTCCGCGACGATCGACGCCAACGGGTTGCTGACCATCACCGCGTCCAACGACTACGCGTCCTCGACGCTCGGATCGACGGCCGCCGGCGGTGCGATCGGCGGCACGCTCACCTCGGCGCTGACATTCTCGACGGCTTCCAACCCCGTCCAGGATGGGGTTGCCCAGACGGCGCGTGCCAACCTGGTGTCTCAGTACAACAACATCCTGAACCAGATCGACACCACCTCGCAGGACTCCTCGTTCAACGGCGTCAACCTGTTGAACGGCGACCAGCTCAAGCTGGTGTTCGACGAGACCGGCAAGTCGAACCTCAGCATCACCGGCGTGACCTACAACTCCAAGGGTCTCGGCCTTGCTGCTTTGACCAGCGGTGTCGACTTCATCGACAACTCCGCGACCAACAAGGTGCTGTCGAACCTGAACGCCGCGTCCAGCACGCTGCGCTCGGAAGCTTCGAGCCTCGGTTCGAACCTCTCGGTGGTGCAGGTTCGTCAGGACTTCAACAAGAGCCTGATCAACGTGCTGCAGACCGGCTCGTCCAACCTGACGCTGGCCGACACCAACACCGAAGCGGCCAACAGCCAGGCGCTGTCGACCCGCCAGTCGATCGCGGTCTCCGCGCTGTCGCTGGCTAACCAGTCGCAGCAGAGCGTGCTGCAGCTGCTCCGCTAATAGCGGACGACATCGCAAGCAAGATCAGGCGGCGGGGCTTCGGCCCCGCCGCTTTCTTTTTTCGCCGGCATTACAGTGCCGCTCGGCGAAGTGGAAATGATGCATTTGATGCCGCCAATTGCTCACTCTGAGTTATGGTTGACAAGTGGCAAATGTCTCGTCGCTGCACCAAAAAGCGCCATCCTATCATGACGATATCGGTGAGCACGATCAGGCTCCGAACGCGCGTATGGTGAATCCGCGCAAGGACTGGTGCGACACGCTTCATGCTTTGTTAGCCCTCCACGTTCACCGTTCCGAGCATCGATTAATCCTAATCGAAGTTTTGTTGCGTTGCGTACCAGAAGGGTAACACTCAATGTCCGGTATCGTTCTCTCTTCCTCGGTTCGTCAGAACCTGCTCTCTCTCCAGTCCACCGCTGATCTCCTCGCCACCACGCAGAGCCGTCTGTCGACCGGCAAGAGCGTCAACTCGGCCCTGGACAATCCCACCAACTTCTTCACGGCACAGTCACTCGACAACCGCGCCAGCGACATCAACAATCTGCTCGACGGCATCGCCAACGGCGTGCAGGTGCTGCAGGCCGCCAACACCGGCATCACCTCGCTGCAGAAGCTGATCGACAGCGCCAAGTCGATCGCCAACCAGGCACTGCAGACCACGGTCGGCTACTCCACCAAGTCCAACGTCTCCACCACCATTTCGGGTGCGACCGCGGCGGATCTGCGTGGCACGACCTCCTTCGCCAGCGCGACCGCGAGCAGCAACGTGCTGTATAGCGGCGCGGCCGGCGGCATCACCGCGGCGACCGGCACCTCGACTCTCGGCGCCACCATCGGCTCCTTCACCGGCACCACGGCAACGACCGGCGCGGGCGGCACCACGGCGCTGACCGGCACCATCACCCTGATCGCCACCAACGGCACGACCGCGACCGGTCTGGCCGGCAATGCCCAGCCCGCCGACGGCGACACGCTGACCGTGAACGGCAAGACCATCACGTTCCGCAGCGGCGCGGCTCCCGCGGCGACTGCGGTTCCGACCGGTTCGGGCGTCAGCGGCAACCTCGTCACCGACGGTAGCGGCAACACCACCGTCTATCTCGGCACCGCCGGTACCCCGGCCGCGACCGTCAACGATCTCTTGAGCGCGATCGATCTGGCCAGCGGCGTGAAGACGGTGTCCATCAGCTCGGGTGCCGCGACGATCGCCACCAGCCTCAACCAGACCGCTTCGAGCGTTGGTTCGAGTGCCGTCACACTGAAGAGCTCGACGGGTGCGGATCTGAGCGTCACCGGCAAGGCCGACCTGCTCAACGCTCTCGGCCTGACGACGTCCGTGGGCGGCGGCAATGCCACCGTCAACGTCAACCGCACCACCAGCGCGGCCTCGCTGGGTGCGGAGATCGCGGACGGTTCGACGCTC
>NZ_LFJD01000004.1:2243802-2251241 GCF_006658635.1 Bradyrhizobium sp. UNPA324 | reverse complement strand
CTATATCAGCCCGGTCGAGATGGAGCTAAAATCGGCTTGAACCCTGTCCACTTTTTTGGGGGAAGATCAGGATTGCTTCGTCGCAGGAGCTCCTCGCAATGACAAGCGTGACTACGACACCTTCACACCGTCGATCGCCACGATGCGCAAGCCCGGCTTTAACGTCTCGTCGAGCTGCGACTTCAATTCGTGAACGCGCGGGTTGCTCGAGCGTGCGGCACACACCGCGTATTGATGGACCGATTGCGCCAATGCGCGCCGCGCTTCCGGCGTCCGCGTCAATTCGGGCTCTGCAAGCCGCAACACGATCGCCGCGAGATTCACCAGCATCTCGTCCAGCGCGACGTCGATGGTCGCCAGATTCCGCATCGCTCACTCTCCTTGAGAGGGCAACAGCGCGTCCGGGCATGCGTTCCTGGCGGAGCCAGACATGGCTAACGCTTCGTAAACGTCTTGTTCTTGCCGCTTGGCGGCGGTCAAGAAGATCGGCAAGGTCGAGTAGGTTCCGGGGCTGTTTTCACATTTTGTTGTTGGTCCAGAACCGGCTCCCGCCTCATTGATTGATGAAAATCGACGGGAATCGAGAAGGATCGGGATATGCGAACAGAGCGGATTGCGCTGGGTGTCGTGCTCGCGATCGGCGGCATCGTCGCGCCGGGCGCAGCATTCGCTGAAGAGTATCGCGGAACAATGGAACAGCAGATGGCGTGTACGCCGGACGTCTGGCGGCTATGCAGCGACCAGATTCCCGACGTCAGCCGCATCACCGCCTGCTTGCAGCAGAACACGCCGCAGCTCTCGAGCGGCTGCCGCGCCGTGTTCCAGTCCAACAACCAGATGCCGCCGCAACAGCAGGTCCCGCGCAATCGCGCTGCACCGCCGCGCTATAACAATGCGCTGCCGCCACCTCCGCAGGCGCAACCGCGTCCCTATGACGAGGATGACTAGCCTCTGTTAAGGGCGGTGTTCGCAGACGTCGACCCATTCGGCCGCGGTGAGCTCGGCCATCCGCTCCGGCGTGATGCGCACCGCGCTGTGGGTTGAGCCGGCGGCCGGCACCACCACGTCGAACGCCTTCAGCGACACGTCGCAATAGACCGGCAGCGGCGCCTTCAGGCCGAACGGGCAGACGCCGCCGACCTCGTGTCCGGTGATGTCGGCGACCTCCTCCAGCCCGAGCATCTTCGGCTTGCCGCCGAACTGCGCCTTGACCTTCTTGTTGTCCATTCGCGAGGTGCCGGCGGCCACGATCAGGATCACGCGCTCGCCGATGCGCAAGGACAACGTCTTGGCGATCCGGCCGGGCTCGACGCCATAGGCTTCGGCCGCAAGCGGCACCGTGGCCGAGCTGATCGGCGATTCCATCACGGTGATGTCGGGGGCTTTCTTGGCGAAGAAGGCGCGAACGGATTCCAGGCTCATTCCGGGCAGCTCATGTCAGACTTGTCAGACTTACGGGCGGCGATGCCTAGGCAATCCCTGGCAGCTCGGAGAGCGCATGGACGCGGTGGTCCGGCGCAAAGCCAAGCTCGTCCATCTGGGTGCGGATCGCCCTAAACATGGTGAGCGGTGCCATGAGTTCGTTCTCGACGCAAGCCAGCGCCATGGCTTCCGGCGTCACCCGCTCGATCCAGGCGACGTTCAATCCAAACGACTTTGCTCCCGCCACGTCCCAGGGATTGGAGGACACGAACAGAACCTCGCTCGGCGCGGTACCGAGCACCTCGCCGATCAGCTCATAGGCTGCCGGGCTCGGCTTGAAGATTTTCTTGGCGTCCACGCTGATGGTCGCATCGAGCAGGCGGTCGAGCCCGGAATTGCGCACCAACGCATTCAGCATGTCCGGGCTGCCATTGGAGAGGATGGCAAGCTTTCGCGGTTTGAGCGCGGTGAGCGCTGCGGTGGCATCCGGATAAAGATCGAGCTGCAGGTACTTCTCAATGACGCGCTCGAACGCCTCGCTCTCGTAGGCCAGCCCCAGCACCCGCAACGTATAGGCAAGGGAGTCGCGGGTGACCGCGCCAAAATCCTGGTAGCGCCGCATCAGCGAGCGCAACCAGGTGTATTCGAGCTGCTTGATGCGCCAGACCTGCGTGATGATCTCGCCATAGCCCGGAAACGCATCCTCGGTGATCTCCGCGACCGACTGGATGTCGTAGAGCGTCCCATAGGCGTCGAAGACGACGGCGTTGATGCTCATGGGCTGTCCTTCCAGGTCGTTGCGGTCGCAAGAATTCCGCTTGGGGAGTGCGCATCATCGTCAGCTTACCAGAGCAAAGCGGAGGTCTGCCACTGCAAGTGTGATCGGCGGGTCGTTACCCGGAAGAGACGTTGAAGGGGTGCCATTTGTGTTTAGTCATATTGTTCGGGGCAGGAATACAACCGAGGGCTCGATCTCAACAAGGAACTCGTCCCTGGCGAGGCTCGTAACTCCGATCCAAGTTGTGCACGGTGGATTATCACCAAATACAGCCTTGAGGGCGTGAGATATGGCGTCACCTTGGTGGAGGTGGGTTTGCCTGATGTAAATCCGTAGCGATCCCACGTCATCAAGTCTGGCACCAACGGAAGCTAGGGCGACGCTGAGGTTTTCCAAACTCTTTTCCAATTGGCGTCCAATGTCATCAGTACCGACGATGTTTCCATTCGAGTCCCACGCGACTTGACCAGAAATGTGTATCGCGTGCCCTAGGGGCGTCGGAGTAACGGCCACCTGAGCAAAACCGAATTTCCGACTGTCAAAAAGCTCGGTTGGAATTTTCATAGACCGGGTCATTACAGCTTCCTAGTTGGGGCAGGTCGCGGCGTTGTTGCCGACAACACTAACCTACGCTTGCTCAGGAAGGGCACTTCCGTTTATGGCCCGTCGCGGACCATCCGTGGCAGTTACTCGAATGTCGGTTGTCGACTGTAATTCCGACCCGGCCGGGAGCGTCGACGGAAGCCTGGCGCAGTCTGAGGTCTTGAGCATGAGGGCTTCGGTCGTTCGATCGAATGCCGCAACAATGGAGGTATGCTCCCTCCCCCGCTTGCGGGGGAGGGGTGGGGAGAGGGTGTCACCACAGCGGGATAATCCCCTAGAGGAAAGAACACTCACCCGCCGCACGGGACGATGCTTCGCATCGCCCGGCGCGTCGGCCTCTCCCGCAAGCGCTTGCGGGAGGGGTGCACCGAGCCCTCGGCCGCGTGATTCAGCCTAAGCCCATTGCGCTCTAGATTCCCAAAATCTTCCTTGCGTTGGCCTTCAGCACCTTCGGCCGGATCTCGTCGCGGATGTCGATCTTGGCGAAATCCGACAGCCAGCGGTCGGGCGTGATCACCGGCCAGTCCGAGCCGAACAGCATCTTGTCCTGCAGGATCGAGTTGATGTAGCGCACCAGGATCGGCGGGAAGTACTTTGGTGACCAGCCGGAGAGGTCGATGTAGACGTTCGGCTTGTGGGTCGCGACCGACAGCGCTTCCTCCTGCCAGGGGAAGGAGGGGTGGGCGAGGATGATCTTGAGGTCGGGGAAATCGGCCGCGACGTCGTCCATGTACATCGGGTTGGAATATTTCAGCCGCATCCCCATGCCGCCGGGCATGCCCGAGCCGACCCCGGTCTGGCCGGTGTGAAACAGCGCGATCGCGCCGCCATTGTTGATTTCTTCATAGAGCGGATAGGCCATGCGGTCATTGGCATAGAAGCCCTGCATGGTCGGGTGGAATTTGAAGCCGCGCACCCCGTATTCCTCGATCAGCTTGCGTGCTTCGCGCGCCCCGAGCTTGCCCTTGTGCGGGTCGATCGAGACGAAGGGAATGAGGACGTCGAGATGGTCGGAGGCGACCTCCAGCATCTCGTAATTGTTGTAGCGGCGGAAGCCGGTCTCGCGCTCGGCATCGACGGGGAAGATCACCGCCGCGATGTTCTTGGAGCGGTAATAGGCCGCGGTTTCCGGCACCGTCGGCGGATGCTTGTTCGGCGATTTGAAATACTCCGCCATCTGCGCCTGGAAATCGTCATAGCCGTCGTCGGGGTGGCAGCCGCAGGGCTCCTCGGCGTGGGTGTGGATGTCGATGGCGACGACATCGTCGATATTGGGCAGCTTCAGCTTCGGCATGGGTTTCCTCCCGACGGGTTGCCAAATTGATTATATGATATAACGAATTTGGCAAGGCGTCGTCGAAAGGGCCTGATTTCTCTGGCGATAAATCGGGCCGATCCGGCCGTTTCTACTGTGCGTGGGGTTGTTCTCGAGAATTTGCCGGTTCGGAAGGCGGCAGTTAACATTGACATCACCTCCCGCCATGCCTTAAGAACCGCCCCGTCCCGGGCGGTCATCCGCCAGCGGGAAAAATCTCATTTTGCCACATTCGCGCGTGCCGCAACGGTAGTGCCGAACACGGCCTTTCGAACGTTCAGGATTCCGCCATGAAGGTCCGTAACTCGCTGAAATCGCTGCGCGGTCGCCATCGCGCCAACCGCCTGGTCCGCCGCAAGGGCCGGGTCTATGTGATCAACAAGGTGCAGCGCCGCTTCAAGGCTCGCCAGGGCTGATCGGTCAGTCCGATCTCTGCCCTCGCGGTCGCCTCGCGCGTTCCCGCAAGACCACGGCTCACACGAGTTTGACGCCGCCTTTGCTTTGCAAGGGCGGCTTTGCGCGTTTAGACTTTCACCATGGCAGTGAGATTCCAGTTTGCGCGCACTCTGTGTCTGGCCCTCGTGCTGGGAACCGCTGGGCTGGCTCCAGCCTGGGCCCAGCAGGTTGAGCCGCCCGGCAAGCAGAAGAAGCTGCCCGAGGCGCCGGCCAAGCTGCCGAAGGTCGATCGCACCAAGAATCTCGATTTCCTGTTCGGCGCGCTGAAGGCTGCACCCGACGAGGTCAGCGCCAAGCATGTCGAAGCGCGGATCTGGGCGATCTGGCTCCAGACCCCGAGCGACACCGCGGCGCTGTTGATGACGCGCGCCAAGACCGCGGTCGATGCGAAGAAGATCGATGTCGCGATCAAGCTGCTGGATTCGATCATCAAGCTCAGGCCCGACTACATCGAGGCCTGGAACCGGCGCGCCACGCTCTATTACATGCAGAACGACTATGGCCGCTCGCTCGCGGATATCCAGCAAGTGCTGGTCCGGGAGCCGCGCCATTTCGGCGCGCTTGCAGGCCTCGGCATGATCATGCAGGAGGTCGGTGACGAGAAGCGCGCGCTCGACGCCTATCGCAAGGCGCTCGCCGTCAATCCGCACCTCGAAAAGATCCCCGATCAGGTCAAGGCGCTGACCGAGAAGGTCGAAGGCCGCGATATCTAGCCGACAACTCGATCAGCTTTCGAGCAATTGCACCCTGCGCGGGTTAACCACGATCGGAAACGCCGCGGCGCAAGGACTATTGCCCGGCCTGCCGCAGGCCTACCTGCATGGCAGGAGCGAAAGCCATGAAGCGTTTGATCTTTGCGGGGTGCTTGCTGCTGGCGTCGGGGACGGTGAGCTTTGCCGACGGACTGTTCTGGGTGGTCGGCAACCGCGCCACCGGAAAATGCAATATCGTGAGCAGCAATCCGGTCATCATCGGCGATATCTGGTTCGGCGACGGTCCCTACAAGTCCAAGGCCGATGCCAAGATTGCCCGTTCGACGATCCGCGTCTGTCCCGCGCTCACGCCGGACGAGGAAAAAGACGAGGACGGCACGGATTAGCCTGCGTTCCAAGCCTGATCCGGACCCGAAGGGCCGCGTTCGCGAAAAGTGTGCAGCGGTTTTCCGACAAGATCATGCTCAGAGCCTAAAGTGCGATCGATCGCACTTTAGTGCAAAACGCTGCCGCCGCGCTCGACGAGGCCGTGATCGGCGGCTGCGGCATAAGCCTTTGCCAGCTCCGCCTCGAGATGCTCGTTGATCAGCAGCAGCGCCCGCACGGCACCGCGCAGGTCGCCGTTGCAGCTCGCGACGATTTCGTCGATCGCAGTGTCGTTCGATCTGAAGCTCATCGAAATTCCTCCGGTTCAAACCAGGACAAATTCTGCCGGTCTTTCCCACATCCCCTGAGGCTGCGAGGAGGATCGGCGCCCACCCGCGCCTAGATGGCGGAACCGACCATGGCGATTATAAGGAAGCCGCGATGACGGCCGCATGAAGCTGGTCCGAGGCTTGCGTGTCCTCTTGGAATATTGTTGATTCCATTGAGTTTTTACGTTCGGCAATTGTGCACATATCCACAGCCCCGGCATTTTCGGTGGAAGCACCGAAAGCCGAGGCTGCGAAACTGCCGCCCATCGGACCCGTAACTGCCCTGTGCCCTGGATCTCCCGGATTCTCTCCATGATCGTGATGTCAGTCTTGACGGCGCTGGTTCTGTTGGCGCTGGTCACGCAGGCCGGAATCGTCGCCGTGCAGCGCGCCTTTCCGCCGCAGGGCGAGATGGTCGAGGTCGACGGGGCCACGCTTCACGTCGTCGATATCGGCCCGCGCGATGCGGGGGTGCCGATCGTGATGCTGCACGGCGCAAGCTCCAATCTCGAAGCGATGCGGCGCCCGCTCGGCGACATTCTCGCCAAGGACCATCGCGTCATCCTGGTCGACCGCCCCGGCCATGGCTGGAGCACGCGGGCGCGGCGCCGGGATTCCACGCCGCAGATCCAGGCGCGGATGATCGATGAGGCGCTTGCAAAGCTCGGGATCGAGCGTGCGGTCTTCGTCGTGCATTCCTGGAGCGGCGCGCTCGGCGCGCGGCTTGCGCTCGATCACCCGGGCCGCGTCGCCGGCCTCGTCATGCTCGCGCCCGTCACCCATCCCTGGCGCGGCGGCGTCGGCCGTTACAACGAGATCATCGCGACGCCGGTGATCGGCCCGCTGCTTGCCTACACCATCACCCTGCCGCTCGGTTACGTCGTGGCCGAGTCTGGTGCGCGCAACGTATTCCTGCCGCAGATGATGCCTGATGGTTTCGTGCGGGATTCCGCGACGCCGCTGCTGCTGCGCCCGCGCGAATTCATCGCCAACGCCTATGATCTGGTGACGCTGAAGGAAGCCGTCGCGGCGCAAGCTCCGCGCTATGGCGAGATCAAAGCGCCGGTCACGATCATCGCCGGCGAGCCCGACAAGACGGTCAGGACCGGCATCCACGCCCGCCCCTTCGCGGCCATGGTGCCGAATGCGAAGCTGATCGTGCTGCCCGATCTCGGCCACATGGTGCAGAACGCCGTGCCGGATCGTGTGAAAGCGGAGATCGAGACGATGATCGGGAAAATCGCCCCGGCACAGGCGGCCGCCGATTAGAGCGAGATGGATGCTCCCGTAGCCCGGATGAGCGGATATCCGGGGGGCGCTCGCCCCGCATCTCGCGCTGTCCCGGATGTCGCTGCGCTCATCCGGGCTACGCAACCGTGCCTGTGTCGCGCTCTGTCAATCCGTCTCGCTAAAAATATTCCACTTTAACGAAATTCGGTTTTAGCGTATGTGTCGGC
>NZ_LFJD01000004.1:2232472-2243792 GCF_006658635.1 Bradyrhizobium sp. UNPA324 | reverse complement strand
TCGGCCTCTATAACCCCGAGACCTTCACCGTCGAGGACGCCCGGAGCAAGGTCTATGGCCTCAAGGGCATGGGCGGCGACGCCGTTGCCGAGACCTTCCGCGACCGGAGAGAGCGGCAGGTCAAGCGCGGCAAGACGGTCGCCGAGATCATCGAGGAGCGGATCGACTGGATGAAGATGCCAATCCGGAAGGCGGACGGCGAGATGCGGCCCCGGCTGGAAAGTTGGGAGAACACCGCGAGCCATCTGCGCCGCTTCATCGGCTCGAAGCTCGGCCGGAAGATCGCGGCCGACGTCACCCGAGGCGACATTCAGGCGTTGTCGGACGACATCGTGGCGGGTCGGCACAGCGGCAAACCGTCGGTCAGCAATGCGCGCCACATGCGCAAGGCGGCTTCGGGCATGTTCCGGTGGGCATTGCGGCGCGAGTACATCACCGCCAACCCTTGCAGTGATCTTGAGCCGCTGGACCCGGAGCATCCGCGTACCCGCGTGCTGTCCGAGGACGAGATCAGGATTTTCTGGCACGGCCTCGACCGCGACGACTTGATGGCATCTTGGGATCGTAGGACCCGGCTGGCGCTCAAGCTCGAACTCGTCACCATGCTGCGCACGGCCGAACTGCTCGGCGCGCACCGCAGCGAATTGATCGACCTCGACGGCGAGCAGCCGCGCCTCGACGTGCCCCTCAAGCGGGTGAAGAAACGGCGAGTGATCCAACAGCCGCTACCGAGCCTCGCGGTGGAGATCGTCAAGGAGGCTTTGAAGGGCAACAACAAGGATTTCGTATTCGCCAGCCCGCTCGACAACAAGCCGATGCGCCGCAAGGCGATGGCCGACGCGCTGCGTGGCGACAAGCGCAAGGGCAAGGTGAGGACGCCCGGCATCTGCCAACTGCTCGGCCTCAAGCCATTCACCCCTCACGATCTGCGGCGGACGGCGGCGACGCTGGCGGGCGATCTCGGCTTTGACGATGCGTGGATTGCGAAGTGTCTCGATCATGCCGCGAGCAAAAAGGGAGAGCAGATCGTGCCGACCGTCACCGGCAAGGTCTACAATCACTCAAAGCGAATGAAGGAAAAGCGCGCGGTGCTCGACGGCGTCGCGGCCGAGCTTCGGCGGATCATCGCCGAGCCTGCGCCTGAGGTGTCCGCGAAAGCCGATTTGCGCCTCGTCGCTTGATCGGTCAGTGCGTCACGGATCGGTCAGAGAAAACGAAATGGCCGCAGATTGCTCTGCGGCCCACCGGCATGAAGTATTCTTCCATAGTGAAAATAGCCTGCCCCGGTGCGAACAACGTTTTAACGCGAGTTGCGCCGTAGCTTGGATACCGGGTCTCTACTTACGTCAAAGGTCTCATGAGGCACTGGGAAAAGTCCCAATTGACCCCCGGCCAATCGAGTGCCACCCACGGGCGCAATGCAATGCTTCTATTCTTATGGGGCGAGGGACGGTCACTTCTACGTCGTCTATCTCTGCTCGGGCTCGCCGCAGTCGGCCTGCGTGTGGATGGTGGCGTAGATCGTGGCGTGGGCGGGCTGATCGCTGGAAATGCTCAACATTGAATGGCAGACGGCGGGCACCACGCGGCTGACCCTTTGCATCGGTCGGTATGCCTTCAAGTTTCCAAGATCGCGGCGCGGTCGCGATGGCAATCGTCGCGAGCGGTTGGAATGGGACCGGGCCACACCGGAAAGGCGCGAGATACTTTGCCCAATTCTCTGGACCGCGCCTTTCGGCTTGATCAACGTCATGCGGCGCGCCGTGCCGCTCACGCGAGAAGATCAGCTTCGCCGTCTCGACGCCGACGATTTCCCCGATTGGGATTACATGCCGGGCGGCCCGAGTGCGCCTTTCGAATACAAGGAAAGCGATTGGGGCTATCTCGACGGTCGCCTTGTGGCGCTGGACTATGCGGGGGGAAGTCTCGTTCTTTAAGTTCAGCCCGGCGCGCCCGCCCTCCGGGACGCACGACACGATAATGCGAGATCAGAGGACGTGTTAGTGAGATGATAAGATGGATGATCGTTGGCGCGGTGATATTCGTGGCGCTCACGGATTACCCGGCACGCGCGCAAAAGAATGTCATTACGTGCACCGGCACACTGATCGATGTTTGGCTAAAGCCGAAAGCAGATTGGCCTCTCGCGGTGATCTATGATGCGGCTGGCGGATATGCATGCTCAATCGAGCGAATGGGCGCGGGCCATGATCCGCTGCGGCCATGTTCTGTTGGCAAGAAGTGTCGGGTTGTTGGAACGTATCGAAAGCTTGGCGTGGGCGAGCAGCCAACCTATTCGATCCAAACGATCACCGATTTAACGAGTCAGTTTCCGGATGAAGGGCGATAGCCGCCGTTGAGTTCATGTGCTCCTCCTTGCTCTCGCAATTTAGGACGATAACATATTGAGCAGGATCAAGGATTGGTGGTGCAACGCACAGGCGGGGCTGCTTTGAAGGGACTACCGGTATGATCAATCGCGCATTCCTTACGGCCTTGCTATTGTTCGGGGCGACCAACGCGAAAGCCGAGACCTGCACCATCCCAACGGACGATGAGGTTCAAGCGCGAACAGCCAAGTGTTTGCTCAGCATTGACGGGAAACTGTTGGTCAACGAGCGCTGTAATTTTCACGTCTCGCCCGATGGTCACGGCACAACGCTTGACGCGGGGAAATATTATGTCGAGGTCAATGTCATTCCCAAAGCTTCGACCAACGCCACCATGGCGTTTTGGAACCGGGGCAGCGGTCGCAGCGATCAACTGGCTTCGCTTGGGCCCGTCACATGGTTTAACCGCAGTGGCGCGGATTGCTTCCGAAATCGCCGGTTTGAGATGTGCGCGTCGGAGTATCAAACCTGCAAGTGCGGCCCGAACGAGGAATATGGCTGCAAGCCCGCCGACGCGAACTGACACATGGCCCCTCCGATGAAACACTCCGTTGCTCTGATCTTTGCGCTTGCCGCCATGGGAGCCGCGCACGCTGCCCAATTGCCAGAAGCCTATTTAGGCGATTGGTCGAGCGATGACGTGGGCGATCTCGAGATCACAGGCATCGTGATCACACCGCGCACTTATCATGAGCCGGGATACAACTGCGATATCCGATCGGTGCAGCAAAAGAGCGAAGCGACGCCCGGTCGTCCGGTCTATCTCGTCGAGATGCGCTGCTCTGGCGAAGGCCCGGAGCGCCCTCAATTGGTCCGCGAGCTTTGGGCGCTACGAAAGATAGGCAACAATAACGTCCTCGCCATTGCTGGCTTGAGCGGAGCGACGTTTCCCTCGATGCATCTCTTGCGGCGGCCAACACCGTAGGCATCACGATCGCGCGGTGCTGGACGGCGTCGCGGCCGGATTGCGGACCATCGGCCGATCGCCCGAGAAGGCGGTCGATCAGACCTTCCGGCTCGTGCCTGATCAAAGCAATTCCTGCAATTAGCGGGATTTGAACAGCCCGGTCAGCGGGAACTGACCGGGCTTCCGCGCTCACATTCCATATGACCCGAGTTGCAGAATTGCAAACTCAACGACTTTTTCGATGACTTCATGGGCCCGGTGATCAGTTGCAGCAGTCTCTATCCAGACTTGACCGGTATCGAACGCTGTCGAACTGAAGGCGTTTGCCTGAAATGCACCCGGCATTGTGAACAGTTGTTCTGGGCGACGCACGATCCGCTGCTTCTTGCCGACATTCAAATGGCCGTGCTTTAGCGCGTAGGCAGCGTCGCGTAGTAATCGATAGTCGGCGCTCTGTTTCGCCAGTTCCTCCTTCCAATCATCGTCACGTGGTGTTCTGACGATGCTCGCCTCATGCAGCGTCGCGTGAAGAATTCCGAATAAGGCATCGAGCGTCATGATCGCGTTGATCGCCAGGCGCAAATCGCTGCGGGCAGTGATTGCCTGTTTGGCGTTGGGTTCGGCTACCTCACGAAAGAACTGTCGCGGCGTCATCTTGAACCACCCTATTTTTGGCTGGACGACCTGCCTCTCATTGGGAAGAATTAGCAAGCCGGGCGAGAGGCGTTTTCCCCCAATTTCGTCGCGCGCAAGCCCAATTGAGTGTTTCACGAGTACGTCGGCCGTCTATACTTGCGCACCGATGAGCGCCACTCCGACCCGCACGTACAATCCCCTTCCATTCACCGACCTTGAGCCAAAGCGGTTCGAGGATTTGGTGCGGCAACTTATCTACGATTTTCGGCCCTGGCGGAGGTTGGAGGCAACCGGTCGATCCGGCTCGGATGATGGCTTCGATGCCCGTGCCCTTGAGATCGTCGATGCAGTGAACGCAACTATTGCGTTAGACCCCGATGAAACAGAGGACGAGCTAGCGGAGCCCCGCGCACCGGATCGGTTATGGCTGATCCAGTGCAAGCGAGAGCGGAAGATCACCCCGGCCAAACTTAAAGGATATCTCGCCGAGATACGCGTCGGCCCCGAAGAGAAATTGCACGGCATTATCGTTGCAGCAGCGAGTGACTTCTCCAAAGCGGCGCGCGATGCCTTCTACGCATGGTGCCGGGATCAGGGTATCAGCGAAGCGGTGATCTGGGGCAAAGGCGAACTGGAAGATCAGCTATATCAGCCAAAAAACGACAATCTGCTGTTTGCTTACTTCGGTATTTCGCTGACAATCCGTCGCCGTAGTCAGGCGACGCAGATACGTGCAGAAATCGCCACGAAGCGTAAATTGAAGAAAGCCGTCCTGTTGAGCTCGGCCGATGTGCTCGTGCGCGACCCGCTTGCACAGGAATACCCTCACGTCGAAGAGGGAGAGCGGCCTACAAAGTGGGGCGTCTTTGCTCCCGAAGCTCTAAGCCATAACGGCCTAGAGATGAGCATTTCGTGGTTTTATGCGTTTCTCGACCCCGATACCGGCGAATGGGATGCTGCCGATGGCGTGCCCGCGATGCGCCGACGCCATCATTGGAGGGTCGAGGATACGCAACTAGATGAACTCAACGATGTCGCTCGCGAAACTTGGGATGCCTTGCCCGAAGAGAACCGCGCATGGCTCAAGTTCTCGGGAGGCATTAGGCTGCGGGACATTGTTGCCATTGATGACCTTGGCGACGACCTATTCGAAGGCGTGCACATCTACGCTCCCTTCTCACCAATGAATGGGCCGTTCTGGTGCTTCTGGCGGTGGCTCGAACTATCCCCATACTCGACGAGACGTGACGTGCCCCATGGCTTTCCCAACGATCCATCGAAGCGGATCAGTCGGTTTCCCGCCGAAACGAGAAAGTCTGAGGAATAGGCGCGCCTGCCAAGGATGCGGCCAAGCCGCTACCTTGCCTGCTCCTCCTGTCTTTCGATATGCGCGGCCAATCTGCCCTATCGACCGCTATTGCCGGATGGCTTCCGGAGTTCCCGAAGGGGCACGGTCGGTATAATACACTCGCCTTCGGGAGGCGGACGATCCTCCTCGTCCGAAGTATAGGCTTCGGGATCGTCAAGGATCGGCACCGGCTCACCGAGCCAACCGCACTTGTCGCAAGTCGGCCGCTCCCATTCGAGATCGGGAACGCTTGAGTGAAAACCTCGCTGCGGGGACAGCCGGTTAGAGCCGCAGGCGGGACACGCCTCGGGAACGCCACGGAGATGACGGATAACGAGAGATGCCGACAAGCCGAGCCCGTGTTCGACCGTGGTCGTCGCCGCCTCGGCGTCATACCACGTCGACGCCTTCGCGTGCGTGAGCCAATTGGAAAAGCGCCACGCCTCGTCCAGCAGCGTCTTGAACAGATGGCGACGATGCTCGTGTGCCTGACCTGCCAGGCAGACCGAACAGATGTGATCGACCCACGCTTTGAAGTCGGCTTGTTTTGGTTCGGCGGCAACATCCCCCACCCAAGGCACCACGATCTGCGCGGCGCTGGAGAAGGCAAGCAACGCCTCACGGCAACGGACGCCAACGGCCTGAAAATCGCTGACCTCCTGCGCGCCCGCCAGAGCTTCCAAGGCTTCGCTGATATGACGAAAACATCCGGCCAGCGGCTCGACGGGAAGTTCTGATAGCTTCGTTCTTTCGCCGCGCGGGATGCGCAGGCATAGGCCGACGTGAAACGTGACGGCCAAATCCATGTTCGGAAACTGTTCTTGCGAGTAAAGGTTGGTCGGGTTGGTGATGACCCACCAACGGTCAACGTTGGTGTGAACGTCCCAAACAACATGCTGATGGCTCAGGACGTTCTCGGCATAGACCTTCTGCAAAAACTCGACGGTTAGGTCGGGCGCTTGCCCGTTCATATAGTCGATGATGGCCTGTCTCTCGTCAGGCGTAGACTGCAACATGTTGGCGGCAACAATTCGATTTGACCCAATCGCAGGCACTGATAGCACGGATTGCAACCGCTGAGGTTGTTCGATCAGGGAGAGCCCAAGGATTTCCTCTGCTTTTGGCGGGTCCTCCGGGGCAGAAATCTTAGCGCGGGGACGCGCGACCGCTCCCCTTGAGCATATTTTGCCCGGATGATTTTCGGTTTTGATTGGTTAGGAGCGCCGCCTGTGCGTTTTCCGGGCGCGGGCTGTAAGGGACGCGCGGTTTGCGTAAACTCCGGTAAACGGCTCGTACCCCATTTACCGGGGCAAAGCGCAAGTGGCGGTCGCTTAGGTCCGGGAAGTCTAGAACGCGCCTGCCTTATGTCGTTCGAAGTTGACGCACAGAAGATCGAGTTCTGATCCACTGAGACCGGCTCGAAAGAAGCGGCATGTGTATTCCGGCAGCGTTTTGCTCCCACGCTTGGAGGTCGGTTCAGTCAAAAAGATGCACTGTCTGCAACTATCCGCATGGTGACGATCCCGACGGGCGTCTAGCTGCTCCAAAACATTACGAAGTAAGTCGCGAAATTTATTCGCGCCAACTGCAAGTCCGGCAATTGCATTGACGAGCGGCGCGATGGGATCGCTCGCAAGGACATTTTCTCCTCGAGGGGTGACATCAAGGACCACCGAGCGCTTGTCTTGATCAGAACGTGTGCGCTGGATGTAACCTTTATCCTCAAGACGCCCAACAGTCTGAGAAGCGGTGGCCCGACTGATGCCGACGAAATGGGCTAATGCAGAGGGCGTTCGTGAGAACCTGTTAGCACGAGCGAGAAATCGCAGCGCCATCCATTCTCGATCAAGCAGTCCGTGCCGATTATCCTCAAACCGCCAACTGCTGGCCGCCTGTATCAGCAGATCGACTGCTTCACGTGCTGCTGTGATCATCCCCGCGCCTTTAGTATGCCAGCACTGTGTATTGCTGATCAGGAGGGCCAGCGCACGTAAAAAGACGATTTGGCGTACACATACGAAGGTTTGCAATGAGCGTGCAAAGCCCGATCTTTTGATCCTTTCCTTACATGAACCTGACTAGGCAGGCGTCAAGAACGGACTGCCATTCCCCTAACAAGGCCAGTTGCACTCGACGCGGTACGCGGCGAACAGCGCCGCGCCAAGCGCGCCGCCTGCCGTGCTCGACGCGGCCGACGACGCATCTCGGAACCTACGAGCCAATATGGCGAACGAGGCCAGCCTCGCCCGCGCCCTCGCGCGGCTCCGACGGGGGCGCGGGCACCCACTCGATCGCGAGAACCGCGCGCGCGTCGCAATCGCTGCGGTGCTCGGCGGGCAGACCCTGCTTCCTTGCGAGATCGATCAGCGCGCATTCCTCGCGCTCGGTGACGAGCAGGTCGGCGAGGATTTGGGCCTCCTGTTCCCGCCGCTGCTGATCGCTGAGCGCCGCAGCGTCATCGGAGACGGCATCAAGTTCGGCGGACAACCGCTCGATCATGCCTTGCCGGTCCCACCACGCCATGAACGCGACGATGTCGACTAACTGGCCGAACGAGATTGCGCCAGGGCTCGCGTTGAATACATCGAACCGATGGTTCGTGAGCGGCCAAGTGATCGGCTCGCCATGCTCGATGCTACTGGCGACGTCCGGCCGCCCTTGCTCCGCCAATGCTTCGACTTGAGCGACCATAGCAGCCTTGCGAACCGCGCTCGGACGGGGCGCGCAGCGCGCGCGGGCCTCATCGGCCCGCAGTTCGCGAGTGCGAGCGCGACGGCGCTCGATGGCATCGAGCAGGTCGCCTTTGAACGACGGACGCTCGATCTCGATCATCCTGCCAACGGTCCCCGCTGGACGCGCTGCAATCATCTGCTCGATGTTGCGCAGCAGTGCGCCGAGCCGCTGGCTTTCGGCACCCCGCGCCTCCTTCGTGACGAGCAAGCGGGCAAGGTCGTTGCGCTTCCGACCGAGCTTTTCCTGTTCGGTCGTGACCCGCATGTCGTCGCTGCCGAGACCGAAGCCGCCTTCGCCGCGCGGCTTTTGCAATTCGGCGATGCGCGCCTCGTGCTTGAAGATTTCGGCGCGCAGCGCTTGCTCGTTCTCGAAATCGGCGCGGTACAACAGAGAGAATTCTTCGCGTCGGCGTTTCAGGTCCTCAACTTTTTCGCGGGCTGGCCGGGGCAGCACTGACAGCGGATCGCCGGTGTTGATCACGAGCATGCCGGGGATCGGGCCGGAGACAATGCTTGCGCTGGCATCGCCTGCCGGGAAGCCCGTCGCCTCGTTCCTGATCGCTGGCCGGTCGTGGCCGAAACCATACTGCTGATACCGATCCGCCATGGTGTCACCTCGCTCGATGATCGACGACGCGATCACAGCGCGGTTCATTTGCTGCGAATAGTCCTAGCTCGTTGCAAAGATCGTTATGAGATGATCCCATTTGAAACAGCAGCATCGGCCTTGCGCTTCGCCAGCCAGCATCGAAACGATTTGCTGCTGATCGGCTTCCAAGTCCTCGTAAAGCTCGCGGTTCTTTTCTTCGTTGAGCCTGATCTTAACGAGCGAGCGCAATTCCTTCGTCGGGATGCCGCGCGCCTTTTGCCTAGCCACGTACGCCGAGAATGCCGAAGATTGTCCGCACCGCCGGGACGTGGCCGCCGCGCAACCGCAGAATTCGCCAGTACAGGACGCGGCGATTGTCACGGTGGCGGCATACTTCGTCACTACGGGTGCGACGCCATTCGCCGCCAGCATAGCGAAGCAGATCGCGGCGGATCGCCTTGGCCTGCTGATTGCGGCTGAGACCGGGATAGTAGGTTGCGGCCAGCGTGCGGATCAAATCGTCCCGCTCGGAAAGCGCGGCCAGCGTTTCCGGACGCCGCCGACCGGGTTCGGTGTGCAGCGCGAGCCGCAAGGCGGCTACCTCATCGGCAGAGAGCCGGGCGATCATGGCGGCAGCGGAAGTCTCGTGCGGGAGTTCCGGCTCAGCGACCTCCGCAGGCTTTCGTGCGGGGGTGCGGAGGTTGTTTTTCCCTATAGGGAAAAAACAACTACCTCCGCAGCCTCCCGCCACTAGCACTGCGGAAGTTTTGCGGAAGTTTCGCGGAAGTTCCTTTGACGGACTTCCGCACTCCGGTTCCATTGGCGGACTGCCGCGCTTTGCTAGTCGTCGGCCCATTGCCCAACCTCGACGAAAACATACGAGTGCCGGTCGGTGTCCTTCCGCTCGACGTGCTCGAACATGCCGTTTTCGGTCCACGTTCTGAGTAGGCACTTCACTTTTTCCTTGTCCGCACCTTTGCGAATGTTGAGCCCAAGCGCCTTGGCGATAGGCTTGCCGACCCACATGTTCGCCCGGATGTCGGCGCGCCAAGGTCCACCCTGGCTGACCGCCTGTTGTGCCGCCCGGAGATCATGCACGCTCACGCCATCAAACGGGTCCGGCCATGACCACGCGACCGTGGTGCCGACGTGATCGCCATTCGCAAGCGCGCTAGAGGCAAGCATGTACCAATCGGCCTTCTCGGGCCGTGTTGCCATGCTGGCCTTCCCATTCTCGACGCGGAAATAACGCCATGCCTCGCTTGGACTGATGCCCGCCCGCTTGGCCTCGTCCTCCGTCATGCGGTTCAACACTCGCGCCGATCGGGATGCGCTGATGAGCGCCGATGCCCCACGCGCGTCCTCGATCGTCGCTTCGGCATGTCCTGTCTTGCGCGAGTGGTGCAACAGTTCGATGGAGCAATTTGTTTTGTCGGCGATTGTCGCCCATAGCGACACCACACTATCGATCGCGCTGTTATCGCTTTCGCCGACCCGGTGGCTGCGAATGAAGGGATCGACGACGAGCACGTCGATCCGGTTCTGTTTGATGGTCGCGATGATCTCCTCCGCCACCGACTGCGCGATCACGATCCCCGCTCGGGTCTGTGTTGCAAGCGTGATCGGCGTTTCGCGGCAGTTGAGGAACAGGTAATCACCGATGTCCTGCGCCGTGAGCTTGTGCTGCTGCATGGCTGCCGCGATCCGACGATCGAGTTCGTCGCGTGGGTCCTCACCATTCCAAATCCAGCCGCGGGCGCGTTCGGTTGGTGCCACGCCGAGCAACGGCTTTCCGCTTGCCATTGCCAACGCATCCGTGATCGCCAGCGAGGTTTTTCCCATGCCGCTGTGCGAGATCGTGCAGGTCAGGAACTGCCGGATGTAGTGTCGGCCGTAGAGCCATTGGCGCGCAGGGATGCTGGCCGGATCGCGGCAAACGAATGGTGTGGCTGAGATCGCTTTCGTCGGACGATCGTCACGCGCGTCCGCATCATCACCACGGTGGCGCGACGATCCGTCGTAGATTTTGCTGCGAAACGGGGCCTCCGTCATATGACGCCCCGCATTGCGAGATCGTCAAAATCGGCGTCGATCTGGGTCGGTGTCAGCACTTCAACCCATCGATCCGCCGCCTCCCACCGCTCCGCGCATTCGCGGGCGGCGTCCTGACCCGTGCCGCTTGCATCGTTGTCCGCGAGGATAGTCAGAGCTTCGATGCCGGACAGGACAGGAAATTTCCTGAGATTGTCCGCGTGCCCGCACGCCCAAGCCGGACGCAGTAGCGTGCCGCAGTGGATCGCGCGCGTGGCAGCGGCGAGCGTGGTCTCGATGCCTTCGCCGATGACCAAGCCCTGTTCGACATACTCGTCGGGCCACAGGCGGATTACACGCGCCCGGATCGGCCCGATGCTTTTCGGCTTCTCACCGCTCAGCGGACGCCGCCAGAGACCGCCAGGTCCGTTCGTCACCGGATCGGTGAAGCGAGCCACGATGCACGGCAGGGTGACGCCGTCGAAGGGGCACGCGGAGAGGAAGCGCAGTCCGCCTTGATCGGGCACGTCGTCGAGCGTGATGCCGCGACGGGCGAAATAGGCGATGGCCGCCGGCGGCAGCGGCACCGTCTGGGACCAAAGGCGCTCGCAATACCCGATCGTCTCCCGCAACTCCGCCGCCTCGAGCGCTTCGCGCTCGATCCGCTCGCGCTCCAATCGTTCGCGC
>NZ_LFJD01000004.1:2205643-2232462 GCF_006658635.1 Bradyrhizobium sp. UNPA324 | reverse complement strand
AGGACCGACGTTGCCGTTTTGCCATCTGACACCTCTCGCTGCCTAAGCTATAGGTGTCCACCGATTTAGGGGAGGTCCAAGAGCTCGCGCCTTCGCTACTGCTGCGCACTTGGCAACAATTGCGGCAGCAGGCCCCGCGTCACACTCGGCGGTACGGCGTCCAGCCCGAGCACGGCGCTCGCGGCCGGCAGGGCGGCATCCGCCATTGCGGCGTGCCCTTCCGCGCTCGGATGCACCGCGCCGCCATAGACGGCGGAGAGCACGCCCCAGGTCGCGTCGTGGATGTCGGTCGGCTGGCTCGCCGCCGGCAGCCCTTGCGGATAGGTCATCGCGGAAAAATAGCTGTCATTGGCGTCGCGGATCCAACGCCCGCGGGGCAGGTAGGCGCGATATTCCGAGGCGCCGCGGCCGCACAGCATCGGCTGGCTCGCTGCGCTCACGATATCAGGATTGAAGCTCTGGCCATTCTCGGCAAAGCAGGTGCGGTCGAATTCTGGATCATTGCCGGAATGCGCGCAGAAGCCGTGATCGGCGAACGCAGCCTGGTGCGCATCGACGAAGGTCATGCGGTCGGCTTCGGGATTGCTGCACAGTGCGCCGCGAGTGCAGGTGGCGAGCCCCTTCAGCTGCGGCAAGAACTCGGTGTCGACGAAGGTCGAGACGCGGGCAAGCCGCTGCGGGTCGGCATTGAAGGCCGGATGGATGTCGAACCCGGCGCGGCCGCCACGGCAGGGCACGCCGCCATCGGCGAGGGCGGGATTGGCGTAGGAGACATAGACGACGTGCGAGAGGTCGCCGCCGACCAGCGGCTTCAGTGCCTCGCGCAGCTTGACGAAGTTCTGCGGCAGCTCGCGGGCCAGCGCATCGCGGGAATCATCGACGCTCGCCATCACGCCGGAGCGGCGGAACAGCGCCCGCTCGGTCGCGGTGTCGACGATCACGTCGGCGACGAGGCCGGAGAAATAGACGTCGTTGGCGCCGACCGAGAGCAGCACGAGGTCGAGCGTGCGGTCGGGCTGGCGCTTCTTCGCCGCGGTAAGGGCCTCGCGCAACTCGGCGACCTGGGCGGTCACACTGGTGTTGCAGACGCCGGTCTTGCCGGGGGGGCATTCGCGGGCGCGCTGCGAGCCGAGCAGCCCGTCGCCGATGCTGGCGCCGGTGCAGGCGAGCGGCAGATAGGTCACCGCGATGTGAGTGTAGCGGATCGCAAGCGCGAGCGCGGTCCGCGTCTGGTAGCTGTAGAGCGAGCGGTGGCAGGGCGAGTTGAACCAGAGCGCGCCGTAGCGCTGCCAGTTCGCGAGCGTGTCGGGCGCCTCGCAAGCGCGGCCGCCCTTGAAGCCGTGGCGGCTCGGCCGGTAGTACTGCGCGCCGGCGGTACCGAGATAGGAGCGGAAGCAGAAACCTTCGTCGGACAGTGCCAGCGGCCGGTCCGGATTGCCCTCGCCCGAGGCGATGCTGTCCCCGAGGCCGGCAACGAAGATGTCGCGGACCTGGATCTCGGTCTGGACCCGCTGGGTCGGATCGGAGCCGGAGGAGACATCGACGGTCGCGACCGTCTGCTTGCCATAGCGGACGCGCAAGTTGATCGGCTCGGCGCAGTCGAAGGTCGATTGTTGCGGGCCGTCGCCGTCGTCGAACGACCAGGCGCAGGTGGCGCCGACAGGCACGGCGCCGACGAGACGTACGGTGATGGGATGATCAATCGGGGTGAGGTAATTTTCCTTGGTGTTGTCGCGGGTGCAGGGCTGGTTGACGCGGCCCTGAAGGTCGATGCAGAGGCGGTTGACCATATTGCGGGCCCAGCCGCGGCCTTCGCTCTGGAGCTCGAGCGATTGTTCTGCGGCCAGGATGCTGCGGTTACGCGCATTCTCGACATGCAGCAGGAAGTCGCGCTCCTCACGGAACAGCCGGAAGCGGTTACGCACCTCCCAACTGATCTGCAGGCCCGCGTCCTGCGCGGCGGCGCGCTCGGCCGGCAAAACGGTCAAAAGCCCGGCCAGCAGCAGGGCGCCGGCGGAGAGGGTACGAAGGAATACAGGGATCATGGCCCGCGTCTTCAACGGCAAAGTTGAGGCGGAAATAAGAGAGGATTGCTCTTCCGTCCGCAACCCTTTGGTCCGGGCTGCCTGTTTCAGCGCTTATTGGCCTGCCGCAGCAACCGCTCGCGCTCCATCGGCGTCACCTGCTTGGGCAAATTGGCCTGCGCGCACGCTTCCGCCAGCCGCCGCCGCTCCTGCCAGGGCTCGACCACGTTCATCCAGAGCTCGCGCGTGCCCATGATGGAGATGGCGAGGCCAAACGGGATCACGAAATAGAGGATGCGGAACACCAGAAGCGTCGCCAGAAGCTGCTCGCGGCCGAATTCGGGCAGCGCCAGCAGCATGGCGGCATCGAATACGCCGATCGAGCCGGGGGCATGACTGGCGAAGCCGAGCAGCGTCGCCAGGATGAACACCACGGCAAGCGACATGAAGTCGATCGGCGGATTGGCCGGCATCAAGAGGTACATCGCCGTGGCGCAGAAGCCGAGATCGACCACCCCGATCAGGATTTGAACCAGCGTCAGCGGCGCCGACGGTAGCACCACCTTCCAGCCCTTCTGGCCAAGCTCGCGTCGCTTTTCGCCCAGGCAGAGCCACACCAGATACGCGCCGATCGAGGCGAGGCCGCCGAGTGCGATCAGCCGGTTGATCGACGAGGGGAGCTGATCCATCGAGGAGGCGGCGTCCGGATGGATGGCCATGCCGATCGAGAGCACGAAGATGTTACCAAGCCAGAAGGTCAGGCCCGACAGGAAGCAGATCTTGGCGACGTCGATTGCGTTCAGCCCGTAGTCCGAATAGATCCGGAAGCGGATCGCGCCGCCGGTGAACACGGTGGCGCCGATGTTGTGGCCGATCGAATAGGACGTGAAGCTGGAGAGCGCCGCGATGCGATAGGGCACCTGCTTCTTGCCGATCGTTCGCAGTGCAAAAAAATCGTAGAAGGTCAGCGTACAGAACGCGAAGAGAACGCAGATCGCCGCCATCCCGATGCTCCCGCGGGGAATCTCGGTTAGCGCGGTCAGGATGACCCCGGTATCGATGCCCTTGAGGGTCCGCACCAGCGTGGTGATCGCGAAGGCGATGATGAAGACGCTCGCAGCAATGCCGAGGCGTCGCCAGCCGATCCATCTCTTGAAGCCGCGCTTCAACGCGGTCAGCAGTCCGTACATTCATCCTCCCGGCGGGGGGCAAGACCGACCGGGCCAGGCATTGGCCAGTCGGGTACCATCATGGCCAAAGGCAGGCATCGATCGCTAGGCATGATCCAGCTCATTTAAGGCAAAAACAGCGGCTTGTGCAGCCCTTGACAACAATAGGTTCTGCGTCGAACCGGCCACTTTTGGTTCACATCGGAGGCGCGTTAAGCATATGAGTCGTGAAACCGGCCCGGCTCGTGCGTTCATATGTGCCCATGATTTCGGATCCCGACGCCGTCCGCATTGTTCCAGCGCAAGTCGTACAGGTCTTTTTGGAACGTCGATGCCGTGCGCTCGTTGGGCCCCATCAGCAACCGAACATGGCGGAATAAGCGGCTTTTCGTGCAAGCCGCTGCCTTCGTGTTCCAGAAACCGAAAGAGGACGGAACGATGGGACTGTTCACAAAAGACATCAAGACCATGAACGACCTGTTCGTGCACCAGCTCCAGGACATCTATTACGCCGAGCAGCAGCTGACCAAGGCGCTTCCGAAGATGGCAAGCAGGGCCACTGATCCGCAGCTGAAACAGGGCTTTTTGACGCACCTTGAGGAAACCAAGCAGCACGTCACGCGGCTCGAGGAAGTGTTCAAGATGCATGGCGTTGCCGTGAAGGCGGTCGACTGCCCGGCGATCGACGGCATCATCGAGGAAGCCGACGAGACCGCCGGCGAGGTCGCCGACAAGGCGGTGCTCGATGCCGCGCTGATCAACGCGGCGCAGGCCGCCGAACATTACGAGATCGTCCGTTATGGCAGCCTGATCGCCTGGGCCAAGCAGCTCGGGCGCAACGACTGCGCCGCCGTGCTGGCCAAGACGCTCGAGGAGGAAAAGGCGACCGACAAGAAGCTGACGACCCTCGCCGAGAGCAAGGTGAACCTGCGCGCGGCGAGCTAAGCGCAAGCTGAACCGGCAGGGCGCCGCGCGGTCACTCCGCGCGGCGCTTGCATGCCTTGCGTCATCATTCGGTCGTTATCGAAACATGGCGTGGCGGTGAGAGCGTATGTTTTGCACGGGGCTGCTCGAGGTGGCAGCATGCGAGCGAGCACCATCAGATATGAAACTCTCGACGGCCGGGCCGGCACGTCGCGCACCTCGTCGTCTCTTGCAACCTCTCTCACGCTGGCCGCAATGAGCCTCGGCTATGGCGTGGTGCAGCTCGACGTCACCATCGTCAACACCGCACTCGATGCGATGGGCAGGACGCTCGGCGGCGGCGTCGCCGAGCTGCAATGGGTGGTCAGCGCCTACACCATCGCGTTTGCCGCCTTCATCCTGACGGCCGGCGCGCTCGGCGACCGCATCGGCGCCAAGCGTATCTTCATGGCGGGGTTCGCCATCTTCACCGCGGCCTCGCTCGCCTGCGCGCTGTCGCCTAATGCGACCGTGCTGATCGGCGCGCGGCTGGTCCAGGGGCTGGCGGCAGCGATCCTGGTGCCGAATTCGCTCGCGCTGCTCAATCATGCCTATGCGGACGACCGCGCGCGCGGCCGCGCCGTTGCGGTCTGGGCTGCCGGAGCGAGCCTTGCGCTCACGGCAGGCCCCTTCGTCGGCGGCGCGCTGATCACGCTGGTCGGCTGGCGCGCGATCTTTCTGGTCAATCTGCCGATCGGGCTCGCCGGCTTGTGGCTGAGCTGGCGCTACGCCCGCGAGACCACACGGGCGCGCTCGCGCGAGATCGATCTGCCCGGCCAGCTCGCCGCGATCGGCGCGCTGGGGGCGCTGGCCGGCGCCATTATCGAAGGCGGAGCGCTGGGCTGGAAACATCCGGCCGTGATCGCGGCCCTTGTCGGCGCCGCAATTCTCGCTGCGCTCTTTATTTTGCGCGAGAGGCGCGCGGCGCAGCCGATGCTGCCGTTGTCGCTGTTTGGCCACAGGCTGTTCGCGCTGACCTCGCTGGTCGGCCTGCTCGTCAACATCGCGATCTACGGCCTGATCTTCGTGCTCAGCCTGTACTTCCAGCGGATCAACGGGCTGTCGGCGTGGTGGACCGGGCTCGCCTTCGTGCCGATGATGGCGGCGGTGCTGCCGATCAACTTGCTGGCGCCACGCCTCGCCGAGCGCATCGGCGCGTGTCCGACCATCGTCGTCGGGGCCTGCGTGTCGGCACTCGGCTGTCTCGGTCTGCTGTGGATCGCGGCGGACACGAGCTACTGGATGATTTGCGCGCAGATGATCGCGATCAGCGGCGGACTTGGGCTGCTGGTTCCGCCGCTGACCTCGACCTTGCTGGGCAGCGTCGAAAAAGCGCGCTCCGGCATCGCGGCAGGCGTCCTGAACGCGACGCGGCAGACCGGGAGCGTCCTCGGCGTTGCGCTGTTCGGCTCGCTCGTGGCCGCGCAGGACGCCTTCATGGCGGGATTGCATCTGTCGCTCGTTATCTCCGCGCTGGTGTTGTTGCTGGCCGCAGCTGTCATCGGCTTCGGTGCGCGCGCCAGCACGACGTGAGCGGCAGCGACTTGCGCGTCAGCGCAAAGGTCAGCCGCGGCGCAGTGCGAAATGGGCGCCGCAAAACGCCATGACGGCGCCGAGGCACAGCGCAGCGAGCCCGGCCAGCACGCCCGAGACGGTCGGGATCGGGCTCGGCGCGGAAGCCACCTGACCCGCCCCCGCGAGCAGCAGCACGCCGACCGCGATCAGGAACTGGCGCATCCGCTGCGGAATCTGGCCGGACACGGCGCTCTGCATCAATGACGCGGTGAAATAGCCGCCGGAGAATCCGACCGTGGCAATCAGCCACCAGGCGATTGCCGCGCCTGCGGGGATGAACTCGGCCGAGTCGGAACGCCAGAGCCCGCCGAGGTCGAGCCCGTAGCGCGCGCCCAGCATGTGCACCGCAAGCGCCAGCAGCACGCCGCAGATCATTGCGGCGCCGAGAATCAAACGGCGCGGAAAAAAGGTCGTCTCAACCATGCCTCGCTTGTAGGATGGGCGAGGGCGATCGCGCAAGCCGATCGCCGCGGGGTTTTCGTGGACAGGATCGATTGCGGCAATGCAGGGTTTGGAAGCCGAGGCCGCGTCAGTCACCAGCTATGCCTACAAGGCGTCGCTGATCGGCTCGGCGCACCGCTTCGCGTTGACGGAGGACGGGCTGTCCTGGCACATCGGCGGCCGCTCGGGCCTGTGGCCTTATGACGAGATCAGCGCGATCCGGCTGTCGTTCCGCCCGGTGTCGATGCAGCAGCACCGCTTTCGCGCCGATGTCACGCACACTGGCGGCCGCCGCATCGCGATCCTGTCGACGAGCTGGCAGACTGCGGCGCTGATGGCGCCGCAGGACAACGGCTTTCGCGCGTTCATTGTCGAATTGCATGCACGGATGGCGAAAGCGGGCAGCCGCGCCGTGCTGACCTCGGGACTCGGCCGCACCGCCTATGCGACGGTGCTCGCATTCCTGGCGGTGCTGACGGTGGCGATGGCGGGCCTGTTGATGCGCGCGCTCGTGAGCGGCGAATTCGCCGGCGCGCTGTTCATTCTCGGCTTTGCCGCGCTGTTCGCCTGGCAGGTCGGCGGCTTCGTGCGGCGCAACCAGCCGCGCTCCTATACCCTGGCGCATCTGCCTGAAGCGTTGCTGCCGTAGCTCTGCAACCGGCCGCAATCAAAAGTGAGTTCGCGTCCCTGCGCCGGTGTCGCATCGTGCTTCCATGTCAACCAGGGGCATTGGCGATCGTCTGCCGACCGCGGACGAGATCGCCGAGATCAACCGTAGGCATCTGATCGAGACGCCACTCGTGCCGGCCGACCTTCTGTTTGTGTTCGGCACTCGAGAGGACGACATGTTGCGGGCCGATACCGCAGCAAGGCTGTGGCGCGAGGGCTATTTCCGGTGGGCGATTGTCAGCGGCGGGGTGACGCCGGGCTCGGAGCAATCCGAGTGCACGATCATCAAGGCGGCGATGATTGCGGCGGGCATTCCGGCGGAACTTGTCCTCGAGGAGCATCGCGCCATGAACACCGGGGAGAACGTGATCCTCTCGCTGCCGATCATCGATGCGGCGCTCGGCCTTGCCAACATCCGCAGCGTGATATGTCTCGGCAACACCTGGACCGCGCGGCGCTACCCGATGACGCTGCATCGGCACTGGCCGGAGGTCGAGAAAATGCTGCTCACCGTCGACAGCTTCGCGACGCCACGCGCGCTCTGGCACACCGATGCCGAATTTCGCCGCCGCATGCTGCACGAATGGGACAAGATCGAGCCGTACAAGGCGAAAGGCTTCATCGCTGAATGGCCGGAGGCCTGAGCAGCACGAGGCTTCGCAACGCTACTCCGTGGAATCAAAATCCTCTTCCTTGGTGCCGAGCAGTGACACGATCGTGCGCAAGCCGGAATCGAGCTGCTCGAACGAGGGCGGGGCGAGTGCGAGGCGCACCGCGTTCGGTGCATGGCCGTGGGCGATCGCGAAGGTGGAGGACGGCGTCAGTGCGATACCGCGCCGGGCCGCAGCCGCGACGAAAGTCTGCGAGCGCCAATGCGGCGGCAGCGTCAGCCACAGATGATAGGAGCGCGGGTCGGCGGCGAGCTGGTAGCCGGCGAGCAACCTTGCCGCGGTCTGCTGACGGCGCGCGGCATCGATGCGTTTCAGGCGCGTGAGCTCGGCGACGGTGCCGTCGGCCATCAGCCTTTGCCCGGCCGCAAGCGCATGGCCGGAGGCGATCCAGCCGCCGGTGCGGACCGCGCTCATCACGCTCTCGCGCAATTGCGGCGGCGCCACGAGGATGCCGAGCGCGAGGCCGGGCGCGACCTTCTTGGACAGGCTGTCGAGCACGATACAGCGGTCCGGCCCGAGCGCGGCCAGAGGCGTGTCGTCGGCGAGGAAGCCGTACACGGTATCCTCGATGATGGTGAGGTTGAGCTTTTCGGCGACGCGCATGATGTCGGCGCGTCGCGTCGCGTTCATGGTGACGCCGAGCGGGTTCTGGATGATGGGCTGCAGATACAGCGCCGACAGATGCGCCTCGCGATGCGCTTTCTGGATCGCATCGGGCCGCGCGCCGAATTCGTCCATCGGAATCGGGACCAGCGTGATGCCGAGCCGTGCCGCGATGCTCTTGACGTAAGGATAGGTCAGCGCCTCGACGCCGCAGCGGCCGCCGGTGGGAACGAGCGCCGCGAGCGCGGCCGCGAGCGATTGCTTGCCGTTGGCGGTGAAGACGATCTGTTCGGCCTGTGGTGCGAAATCCTTGCGCGCGAGATAGGCGGCGGCCGCGTTGCGCGCGCTCTTGGTGCCGGTGCTGGTCGAGACGCGCAGCGCCGATTCGAGCGCATCGACGCGCTCGAGCCCCGCGAGGCTCTTGGCGATCATCGCCCATTGCTGCGGCAGCAGCGGGTAATTGACCTCGAAATCGATCCGCGCGTCGCGCGGCTCGTTCAGTGCCTCGACCTCGCGCCTGATGTCGCCGGAGATGAACGTGCCGCGGCCGACCTCGCCGACCACGAGCCCGCGGCGAAGCAATTCCGTATAAACCCGGCTCGCGGTCGAGACCGCAATGCCACGGTCATAGGCAAAATTGCGCTGCGGCGGCAGCCGGTCGCCGGGTCTTAACGTGCCGTTAGAGATGTCTGCGGCAATGGCATCGGCAAGCTTTACGTACTCGAACTTGGACATTATTGCACCGAGAGCAATGTTTTACTTGCTCCGAGCAGTGTACTGAAGCATTTAAGTTCCATCAAGGTCCGCGATTGAGCCGAGGAGAGCGAGAGCAATCCGATGGCAAATGAGGTGCAGACGCTCCCAAGCGTCCGCGCCAACGGCATCTGCTTTGCCGCGCGGAACGATAGGCCGGAGAAGAAAAATGACCTCGATCTCGCAAACTGCCGGGCAGAGTTTACGCCCATCCTCCTCGAGCGGGTTTTTTGCAACGCTCGCCCACGCCGCTTATGCGCTGTTCGACCGCCTGGAGCGCCGCTCCGCCGTCAAGACGCTGAACGAGCTCGACGACCGCGCCCTGCGCGACATCGGGATCACGCGCAGCCAGATCGAGGACGCGGTCTACGGACAGGTCAGGACCGAGCTGACGCGGTATCTGTGAGGCAGGCGTGTCCCGGACGCGCTGCAACGCCCTCAGCGTTGCGGCGCAGAGCCGGGACCCAGCAAGCCGCGCACGCGCTGATGGATGGGCCCCGGCTCTGCAGCGCACCGCCGAAGAGACGCTGCGCTGCGTCCGGGGCAAGAGACCTGATTCTTCGCACATGGCTGCCTCAACATCGTCATTGCGAAGAGCTCGCGACAAAATTGCGCAGCAATTTTGCGCTGATGCGACGAAGCAATCCAGACTGCCGCCGCGGAAAGATTCTGGATTGCTTCGCTGCGCTCGCAAAGACGGAGCCTGCGGTGAACGCCTCGCGCTTTCAATTTGCATCTTCGTTGCAGACACACCCTCGCAACCTCGCGGCGCATTTCGCCCGAGCTTTGCCTCGATGCTTCACCCTCTGAAATGAAGAGGGCGCAGGGAAGGCCCGGCGCCGGCTGGCACCCACGGTCCACTGTGCGAAACCTGCGTGACAAGAAACTGCACAGCGGCATACAGGTGTAGCCAGGACATCCCGGCCTTCCCTGCGCAGTGGTTTTACGGCTTATGTCGTGATCTCCCCGGGGAGCGATGCACTATTGCCCCCGTCGCCTCATCGGATAGCTGATGCGCGTGCCCGGTCGGGCCGCCACATCACCGCAAGACTTGGCGCGCAGACCCCGGGCGCCAGGACGGCACGATTTCGCCGTACGCTGATCACACCGGTCGTGTGCGCGAGGCGTCTTGCTCACGGTTGCCCGCCCTGCAAAACCCTTCGCGCCGATGCAATCAGCGTCCACCGCCGCCTGGCCCGCATTCGTGACGATCGCGAGACGCCCCTCTTCCTTGGGCCGGGTTGCGCAACACATACGCGCTTTCCGAAATTCGGTAAAGTGGAATATTTTCGGCGGCGCGGATTGACCGAGGGCTCGCGTGTTTTGCCCGTCGGGCAGCGCAAGCCATAGCTGCGTAGGGTTGGGTTAGCGAAGGCGTAACCCACCATCGTTCGTGTCCGCGGGGACAGACTTGGTGGATTACGTCCGCCACCGCGCTTCGCGCAACAGCGGCCTAATCCACCCTGCAAGACCACGATTAGGCCAACGCGAGTTCATCCCAAGCGCAGCCATAAGCTCGATCGTCCTCGGACCTATCGGGCCTGCGGCGAGACCTTGTCGGAGCCCCGCGTTGGCGCCGATGTCGGACGTCGAGGCGCTGCACATGTGCAACGATGCTGCTGCCGATCAGGGCGATGCGCGCCGCGGCCTGCTTGACGACGAACAGGATCGTCGTGACGCGGCTCAACACGCCGAGCAGGAACAGCACCGAGAAGATGTCGATATAGGCGAGGAAATCGCCGATCAGCATCAACTCCGGTGGAATCGGGATCCTGTGATAGTAGGCCAGAACGATGATAACGACGGGGATGAAGGCGATGGCCTTCCGCACCGTCAGTCGATCCAGCAGCGCTGCCAATTGGACGACCAGCACTTCCCACAGCGCATCGCCGATCGCGAGGGGGACCTCGTAGGTCCATCTCCGCCACCATTGCTTCATGACATTGCCCCGATGCTCAGTGCCTGACCACCAGCACCGAACATTTGGCGTAGCGCACGACGTGGCCGGCATTGGAGCCGAGGAAATAGGTGCGCATCGCCGGCCGGTGCGAGGTCATCACGATCAAATCGGCCTTCATCTGCGCGGCTTCCTCCAGGATCTCGTGGTAGATGCCGCCCTGACGCACCACGCTGGAGATGCGGCTCGGCTCGATGCCGGATTCGCGCGCGACGATGGCGAGCGCCTCTTCCGAGGTCTGGCGCTGCTGCTCGTCGAAATCGGCCGGCACGTATTCGGCCAGCATCACCGGCGTCATCGGCAACACGTTGAGCAGGCGCACCGTGCCGCTCCAGGTCTGCGACAGCGTTGCCGCGGTCGCAATCGCCGGCTTGGCCAGATCGGTGTCGGCGAGGTCGATGGGCACGAGGATGGACTTGAACATCTGCGCCTCCAATTCTTCAGCCCCCTTGATCGCACCGGATCAACCGGTCGAGACGGCGGGCCGCGCCTCTCATCCCGATCGAAGCAGCTTGGGGCTGGTGAACAGCACCAGTTTGCCGCGGCGGTAGGCCACGTCACCCCAATCCTTGACGTCAAAGTCGAAGATCGCAAGTCCCGAAGTGGGTAGATTGTCGGCGAGAGCCCTGGCGCCGGCCGGATCGCCGCTGCCCATCAGCATGAGCGCGGCCTCGTGCATGCCGGGATTATGGGCGACCAGCAGCAATCGCTTCGGGTCGGCCGGGGCCGTTGCAGTGCGAATGGAGTCCAGGATCTGCGCGGGATCGGCGCCATAGAGTTCCGGCAGGATCTCGACCTGCGGCGCCGGGACGCGGTCCTTCATCGCCTCCCAGGCGATGTCCCAGGTCTGCCGGGCCCGGACGGCGTGTGACACCAGCACGGTATCGGGGAAGGGCGGATGGGCAGCGATCCAGTCGCCGATCCGCGCAGCATCCCTTTGGCCGCGGTCGTCGAGCCGGCGGTCCTGGTCACGGCCGCTCGGCGCGTCAGTCTCTGTCTTGGCGTGACGCAGCAACATCAAGCGGCGCATGGCATTCCCGAATCGTTCCACGTCCAGAATAATCTACAGGCGCCGGTTGAGGACAAGGTGACAGGCGCCCGATCGGTCCTTTAATAAGAAAACGGCATGAGCGAGACTTACACAAGCGTATCCCAGGAAGAAGCCGGGTTTCGCGACCGCACGCGGCTGTCGTTCGAGCTGGACGCCGACATCTGCGTCATCGGGGCGGGGCTCGCCGGGCTCACCATCGCGCTGGAGGCGGCCCGGTTAGGGGCCAGTGTCGCGGTGCTCGAGGGCCGCCACATCGGCTGGAACGCGTCCGGCAACCAGCTCGGCACGGTGATGCCGGGCTTTGCGCTGCCGCTCACCGATCTGATCGAGCGCATCGGATTCGAAGACGCGCGTGAATTGTGGAGGCTGTCGAAGGAGGGCGCCGAGTTTGTCCGGGCCAACGCCACGGAAGAGAACATGCCGGGGATAGCCAGAAGCGAGGGCGTGCTGGAGGTCTCGAACGTCGATGCCGGCGACCGGCTGATCAGCCGGTTGCAGATGCTGAACGAGGATTTCGACACCGAGGTCGAGGGTTGGCAGGTCGATCGCGTCCGCAAGGTGCTCAAGACCGATCGCTACTTCCACGGTGTGTATTATCCCAAAGCGTTTCAGGTCGACGGCCGCAAATATGTACACGGCCTCGCGGCGCTGGCGCGTCGGGCAGGCGCCCGCATCTTCGAGGACACGCCGGTCGTCAGCATCGATCATTCCGGCATCCGCAAACGTATCGTCACGCCCTCGGCGCGGCTGCGCGCCACCCACATCGTGCTGGCGGGCAACATCCATCTCGGCGCGCCCTTGAGGCGCCTGTCGGAGACGCTGCTGCCGGTCTGGCGCTATGCCGGAATCACCGCGCCGCTCGGCGAGCGCGTGAATGAGATCATCGCCTTCAAGGGATCGGTGATGGACTCCGACGGCGTCGATCATTTCCGCATCGTCGACGGCGACCGGCTGATGTGGGAAAGCCCGGAGACCACTTGGGCTGCCAGTCCGCAGCGCTTTGCGGGCGCCGTGAGGCGGCGGATCCGCACGATCTTTCCAGCGCTCGGCAATGTCGAGGTCACGGACATGTTTGGCGGCGCCACCGGCCAGACCGTGCACGGCATGCCGCAGATCGGCCAGCTGCGCAAAGGGCTGTGGGTGGCGAGCGGGTTTGGCCGCCAGGGCATGAACACCTCGGCCATGGCCGGGCAGATGATTGCGCGCAGCATCCTGTGGGGCGATGAGCGCTGGCGGCTGTTCTCGCCGTTCGAGCTGGTCTGGGCAGGCGGCGCCACAGGACGGGTCGCAGGCCAATTGGTCGGGATCTGGGGCAGGGCGAGTTCCGCCGCCGCAGGCTCGCTCGCCCGCTATCGCGAGCGTGCCAGGGTCAAGGACAGGGAACGCGAGGCGCGTCTTGCCGAGGCCAACCGGGCCGCCGGCACCGGTCCGCGCCGCCCGCCGTCGGGCGTCCGGCCGAGGCCGGCCCCGCCGTCGAAGCCTGCGGAAGTCGCGGAACCGGCCGCCCACGACGGCGGCGTCTCGCAATAAGTCGAGAAAAACTCCGCCCGGAAGTGTAACGTCGGCCGTTAGAACCCGTATCTCAGGGCGTGGACGCTCCCGCACGGAGAATGAGATGTTTGATCGCCGCATCCTGCTAACGACTGTCGCCGGCCTGTTCGGCCTTTCGGCCTTCCGCTGGCTGAGAGGGACACCCGCCGAGGCGGGCGAGAAGGCCGCGCAGAAATTCGAGATCGAGAAGACCGACGCCGAGTGGCGCGCCCAGCTGACGCCGCAGCAATACGAGATCCTGCGCAAGGAGGGGACCGAACGGCCGGGCTCCAGCCCGCTGCTGAAGGAACACCGCAAGGGCATCTTTGCCTGCGCCGGCTGCGACCTGCCGTTGTTTGCCTCCGAGACCAAGTTCGAGAGCGGCACGGGCTGGCCGAGTTTCTACCAGCCGATCGAGGGCAATGTCGGAAAGACCGAGGACCGCACCTTTGGAATGCTCCGCACCGAGGTGCATTGCCGGCGCTGCGGCGGCCATCTCGGCCACGTCTTCGACGACGGTCCGAAGCCGACCGGACTGCGCTATTGCATCGATGGTTTCGCCTTGGTGTTCCACCCTGCGGCGGCGTCGGCGACGTAAGGTTGATCCCGGCAATTGTTGCCGGCCCGGCAATTGTGCCCCGGTCAGCCGACCGGGGCTTCTCTATCTAAGTCATTGATTTTCTGAAGTTACCCGCATTGGCATAGCCCTTGCGACAGTCTCTCCCGACTGCGGCCATGGTCGACCGGCCGCCGAGATCGGATTTGGAGACAAAGTTATGGGTATCTTCGATGCAATGAACACCTCGGTGGGTGGCCTGCAGGCGCAGTCCTACGCGCTGCAGAACATTTCCGGGAACATCGCGAACTCATCCACCACCGGTTACAAGGGCATCGGCACCAGCTTCGTCGATCTCATTCCCGACTCCTCGGTGCCGAGCAAGCAGGTCGCGGGCGGCGTGACGGCCAATGCGAAGGCCACCATCACCACGCAGGGCACGATCTCGGGCTCCACCGTCGCCACCAACATGGCGATCACCGGCGACGGCTTCTTCTCCATTCAGAAGGCGACCGGCGTCGTCGACAACGTGCCGGTGTTCAGCGGTGTCACCTATTACACCCGCCGCGGCGACTTCCAGCTCAATGCCAACGGCAACCTGGTCAACGGCGCCGGCTATTACCTGATGGGTACCACGGTCGATCCCAAGACCGGCAACCCGACCGGCAACGTGGCGACGGTGCTGAAATTCCAAAACAACTTCATCCCGGCCCAGGCGACCACCTCGATCCAGTACGCCGCGAACCTGCCCAGCGTGCCGAATACGGCGGCGAGCTCGACCGCGGCGAGCGGCACGCTGCTGGCGGCCGGCGGCCTGAACCCGTCCGACTTCGCCGCCAATCCCATGATCGTCGGCACGCCGCCGCCGCCCTACACCAATGCGACGATCTCCGGCGCCGCGGCCACCGGCAATCTGCGCTCGGCCTATACGGCGACGACCGCGACCGGCACGGTGACATTGCTGGACAGCGCTTCGTCGGCAGCGACTGGCAGCACGTCTCTCGATTCCGGCGTGTCCCCGCATCTCAACAATAGCCTGCTCACCAACCTCGCCGCCAAGTCGTTGACGGTCAACGGCCGGACCATCAACTTCGACAACACCGTCTCGAACACTTCGACGGCCGCAGGCCCCCCAGTCGTCACCACAATCGGTCTGAAGTCGCCGACCACCTCAACGATGCAGGACGTCCTCAACGAGATCGCGGCCGGAGCCGGCGTCCCCGCCGCCAACGTGACGATCAACTCCAGCGGTAACATCCAGATCACAAGCAGCACCACGGCCGACGTGACGATCGGCGGCACTGCGGCAAGCTTGCTCGGCATCAGCAGCATCACGCGCGGCGGTAACGTGCTGTCCACTCCCGCGATTACGGGGGCTACACAGCTCGGCGGCAGCGCGACGCCCGGCGGCCCGGAAGTTCTTTCGACGCCGTTCGTGGCTGGCAACACCATCCAGGTCAACGGCACAGGCCCCGCCAATACCATCACCTTCGTGAATTCCGGTGCTGTCGCTCCGAACCAGATCAACATCACCGACGACATCTCGACCTTGCTGCAGAGGATCGACACGCTCAGCGGTGCGAGCGGTTCGTCGATCAGCAACGGCGTGATCACCCTGAATACCGGTATCGCCAATCCGACCCTGACGGTGACGAGCAACAACAGCAGCGCCTTCGCCGCGCTCGGCTTTACGTCATCCATTTCCAAGAACCGCGGCGGCGGCGGCACGGCCGGCACCGGCGGCGTGATCGGCAACGACATCGCCACCTTCACCAAGGAATCGATCAGCGGCGGCGCGGTGACCGCCTACAACGCCGCGGGCACGCCGGTGAACCTGCAGCTGCGTTGGGCCAAGACTGACAGCGCCTCGCTGGGCACGGGCCATTCCGATACCTGGAACCTGTTCTACCAGACCGATCCGAACGCGACCGGCACGACGGTCGGCTGGGTCAATACCGGGCAGGCCTTCACCTTCGCCGCCGACGGCTCGCTGACCTCCCCGAGCACCTCGGGCATCACCATCAACAATGTCAGCGTCAGCGGTCAGTCGCTCGGCTCGCTCGCTTTCAACATCTCTCAGGGCGGCCTGACGCAATATGCCAGCACCAGTGGCGCGGTGACCATCAACACCATCACCCAGAACGGCTACGCCGCAGGTCAGCTCCGCTCCGTCGCCGTCAACAACAACGGCCTCGTGGTCGGTACCTTCTCCAACGGCCAGAACCTCGACCTCGCGCAGGTCTCGTTGTCGCACTTCAACGGCACCAACTACCTGAAGGCGCTCGACGGCGGCGCCTATGCCGCGACCGAGCAGTCTGGACCTGCGATCGACGGCGCTTCGGGCACCATCAGCGGGTCGTCGCTGGAAGGCTCGAACACCGACATCGCCGACGAATTCACCAAGCTGATCGTGACCCAGCAGGCCTATTCGGCCAACACCAAGGTGATCACGACCGCGAATTCGATGGTGCAGGACCTCCTGAACGTGTTGCGCTGATCGGCGCGTAACGTAACCAAAGGCGGCAAGTAACATGGGTTTGAGTTCAGCCCTCGCCAGTGCGATGAGCGGCCTGCGTGCCAACCAGGCCGCGCTCTCGATCGTCTCCTCGAACGTCGCGAATGCGCAGACGCCGGGTTACGTCGTCCAGACGCCAAACCAGATCGAGGTCACCACCGGCGACTTCGGCTCGACGGCGATGACGACCGGCGTCAGCCGGGAGCTCGACACCTATGTGCAGAACCAGCTGCGCACCGAAACCGGCGGCAGCGGTTACGCCGACCAGATGGCCAGCATCCTGAAGCAGCTTCAGAATGTCTATGGCACGCCGGGCAACAGCGGCACGCTCGAAACCTCGCTGAACAACTTCACCACGGCGCTGCAGGCGCTGTCGACCAGCTCGGGTGCCTCGTCAGCGCAAACGGTTGCCCTCGGCGCGGCGCAGGCGCTGGCCACGCAGCTCAACGTCACCACCAAGGGCATCCAGTCGCTGCGCTCCAACGTCGAGCAGGATCTCGGCACCTCGGCGGCCGCCGCCAACGCGGCGATGCAGAAGGTCGCCGACATCAACACCAAGCTGCAGGGCCTCTCGGCCAACGACCCCTCGGCCGCGACGCTGATGGACCAGCGCGATCAGGCCATCAACACGCTGTCGAAATATGTCGACGTCCGGGTCACCACCGACGGTTCGAACCAGGCCAACATCTACACCACGACCGGCATCCAGCTGGTCGGCGCCGGGCTCGCTTCGCAATTCACCTTCGCTTCCGCCGGCGCACTCTCGGCGACGTCGCTGTACAACACTGACCCGGCCAAGTCCGGCGTCGGCGCGCTCAACATCGTGCTGCCGAACGGCTCGAAGGTCGACGTCGTCGCCAACAATGTGATCTCGTCGGGCCAGATCGCGGCCGACCTGAAGCTGCGTGACCAGACGCTGGTGCAGGCGCAGAACCAGATCGACCAGCTCGCCGCGACGATGTCGAGCGCGCTGTCGGACAAGACCACGGCCGGCAGCACGGTCTCCGGTCCGCCGGCGGGCTTCAACATCGACCTCGCCGGAGCGCTGCCGGGCAACACCGCCACCTTCACCTACACCGATACGGCGACCAACACGCAGCGCCAGGTCACGCTCGTCAACGTGACCGACCCGGCGGCGCTGCCGCTGCAGAATGCGACCAACGCCAACCCGATGCAGATCGGCGTGGACTTCTCGGCCGGCATGGGCACGATCGCCTCCGTGCTCAACACCGCGCTCTCGGGCTCGCACCTGTCCTTCTCTGCAGCCCCGTCGCCGGCGACCGCCACAACGCTGCGGATCACCGACGACAATAGCGGCCTTGGCAAGGTCAATTCGGCCTCGACGAGCAAGACGATGTCGTCGCTGACCTCGGGCAATCCGCAACTGCCGCTGTTCACCGACGGCGGGCAGGCGCTCTACACCGGCGCGATCTTGGCCTCGGGCTCGCAGCTGACCGGCTTTGCCGGACGCATCAAGGTGAACACGCAGCTGGCCGCCGACCCGACCAGGATGTCGGTGTACAACACTTCGCCGGTGACGCCCGCGGGTGACACCACGCGCTCGGACTATCTCTACTCGCAGCTCACCAGCGCGGTGTTCTCCTATTCACCGCAGAGCGGCCTCGGCTCGGCCAACCAGCCCTTCACCGGCAGCGTTTCGAACTATCTGCAGCAGTTCCTGAGCGTGCAGGCCAACGCTTCGACCCAGGCGACCCAGCTCCAGCAGGGCCAGAGCGTCGTGGTCTCGACGCTGCAGGCCAAGTTCGACTCGACCTCCAAGGTCAATCTGGACTCGGAGATGTCGAACCTGATCCAGCTGCAGAATGCCTACGCCGCCAACGCCCACGTGATGTCGGTGGTGCAGAGCATGATGAACACGTTGATCCAGGCTCAAGCGTAACAAGTAACAGGGCTCTGAAACATGTCGATCAGCAGTATCAACTACTCCTCGTCGGTTCTCGGCTCGCAGATCCGCAACATCAATCAGCAGCTCACTGACCTGTCGACGCAGCTCTCGACCGGCAAGCTGTCGCAGAACTATTCCGGGATGGGCACCAACGAGGGCTTCGCGATCGCCGGGCGCGCGCAGCTCTCCAACATCGCCGCCTATACCGACACGATCACCAACGTCAATGTCAGCATCAACCTCGCCAATACCGCGTTGCAGTCGCTGACCAAGATCCGCAGCACGGTGCAGACGGGCTCCGCCAACACCGCGCAGGATCTCAACGTCAACGGCCAGACCATCGCGCAGAACACCGCCGCGGCCCAGTTCGGCTCGATGGTCGGCGTCCTCAACACGCAGACGGGCAACCGCTATCTGTTCTCCGGAACCGCCGTCAACACGCAGTCGGTTGCGGATTCCGGCGACATCATCAACGGCACCACGACGCAGGCGGGCTTCAAGACCGTGATGGCGGAGCGCCAGGCTGCCGACTTGGGGGCCAACGGCATGGGTCGCCTGGTGCAGACGCAGCCGACGCCGAGCTCGATTCAAGTGTCGGAAGATGTCGCGGGCTCGCCGTTCGGCCTCAAGATCAAGGCGGTCTCCTCGACGCTGACGGGCGCGACCGTGACCGGCCCGAGCGGCTCGCCGGTGTCGTTCTCGGTCGATCTCAACGGCATCAACCCGAACAATGGCGACAAGCTCAGCATCCAGTTCACGCTGCCGGACGGCACGACCGAGCAGATCGAGCTGACCGCATCCTCGGCGACGCCGACGCCGCTCGGCAGCTTCGCGATCGATGCGAGCACCCCGGTCAACCCCAACAACACGGCCGCGAATCTCAATACCGCGCTGAACACCGCGATCACGAAGCTCGCCAACACTTCGCTGGTCGCGGCATCCGCCGTCACCGCCGGCGATAATTTCTTCAACACCGATAGCTCGGCGATCGGCGCCGCCAAGAACAACCAGGCGACGCCGGCGGCACCGATCAGCGGCACCACTGCGCTGTCGGGCACGGCGCCCTCGGACTCGATCTCGCCCGGCTTCTCCGCCGGCGACACCCTCACCGTCAACGGCACCACGCTGAGCTTCGTCGCCTCGGGCGCGACCGGCAACCAGCTCAACGTCACCGACAGCATCCAGACCCTGCTCGGCAAGATCGACCGGATCACGGGGACCTCGAAGCCGTCGACGATCCATGGCGGCTCGATCACGATCAACACCGACGATGCGGCGAGCCTGAGCATTTCGGGCTCGACCCCGGGCGCCATCGCCGCGCTCGGCGCCCTCGGCTTCAGCTCCTCGCCCATCACCGCCACGCAGCCGCCGCTGCGCGTCGGCTCCTCGCCCGCGAGTTCGGCGACGACGCTGGTCAACGGTTCGGCCACCACCGTGAAATGGTACTTGGGCAATGACGGGCCCGGCTCGGCGCGCTCGACCGCAATGGCGCGGGTCGACGATTCCGTCACGGTGCAGTATGGCGCCCAGGCGAACGAGGACGCGATCCGCCGGCAATTGCAGGCGATCGCGGTGTTCGGGACGTTCTCGACCTCGCCGACCGGACAGTATTCGGGTGGGCAGGTCTCCGCGCTGAGCCTGCGGGTGACGCAGGCGCTGACCCAGCAGCCCGGTCAGCAGCGCATCGAGGACATCCAGACCGACATCGCGATGGCCCAGAACACGATGAAGGACGCCTCCACGCGCCAGACCCAGGCCAAGGCGCAGCTCCAGACCATCATCGACCAGGCGGAATCGGCTTCGCCCGACCAGGTGGCGAGCGAAATCCTCTCGCTGCAGAACGCGCTCCAGGCGTCCTACCAGGTGACCTCGAACCTCGCGCAGCTCTCGCTCGTCAAGTTCCTGTAAGGGCGCGTTAAGGCGCCGTTAACCATGGCTCTTTACCTCTTGGTGAGGATTGGAGCGGGGCGGAGCTGCGATGTCGGACAAGATGCAACTGGTGGTGGCAACGCCATGCTTCGGCGGGCAGGTGTCGAGCATCTATGCGAGCTCGATCTTCGCGCTGCAGCGCGCCGTGCACGGCATGTCCAATCTCGAGCTCAAGGTGCTGCTGCGGGACGGCGACGCGCTGATCACCCGCGCCCGCGCCAATCTGGTCGCGATGTTCCTGGACGATCCCAAGGCAACGCATTTCCTGTTCATCGATGCCGATATCGGCTTCAAGCCCGAGCAGGTATTCCGGCTGATCGAATGCGGCGCGGACGTCGTCGCCGGCTGCTATCCGATCAAGCGGGTCAATTGGGACAAGGCCGCGCGGGCGATCCAGTCGGGCCGTGCCGACGTGGCGGCGGCTTCGCTGGACTATGTGCTCGAGATCGAGGATCCCGACCGTATCGTCGTGGTCAACGGCTTCACCCGCGTACGCTACGCCGGCACCGGCTTCCTGATGATCCGGCGCCGCGTGCTGGAGGCGATGTGCCGCCATCCGGATTATGCAAGCCTGCAGTTCTTCCGCGAGCATTCGCACGACACGCTGGCCGCGAGCCAGAACCGCTTTGCGCTGTTCGAATGCATGATCGATCCGGCGACCGGCACTTATCTTTCCGAGGACTTCGCCTTCTGCAAGCGCTGGACCGATATCGGCGGCGAGATCTGGGCCGACATCCAGAGCTCGCTCGATCACGTCGGACCGTCGGTATTCCGCGGCGACATCGCCTCGCAATTCGCACCGGCCCCCACGGGGGCGGCGGCCGATGCCGCGTGAGCCTTCCGGGATGAGCACCGGCGCATCCCGTCTGCCAGAACCGGAACGCGCACCCGACTATGGTTCGCGCTACCGCCTGCGCGATCTCTTCACGCCACTCGACACGCTGCTGGTCTCCGGCGGAGATCCGCGGCTGGCGCTCGACGCCAGGGAGCGGGTCAACGTGTATGGCTGCGCGGCCTCGCCGCAGCCTGAGATCTGGAATTTCGCGTCCTCGACCGCGTCGACGATCTCGCAAGCTGCCTATGACCGCGCCGCGCTGGCGCGCGAAGAGCTGGTGCACAAATGCCTGTTCGACGAAGTCGAGGTCGCCTTCGACGCGCGTTGCGAGGACATGCGGAACGAGCTGCGCGGCCACCTCCAGCTTCCACCGCGCGTTGAAATCGTCTTCTCGCCCTCAGGCACGGACTCCCAGCTCCACGCCCTGTTCCTGGCGCGCGCGGTGCTCGGGGCGCCGCCGGTGACGATCGTGGTCGGCGCCGACCAGACCGGAAGCGGGACGATCCATACCGCCCGCGGGCACCATTTCAGCGCCATGACGGCGAACGGCCTTGCGGTTCGCAAGGACGGCGCGGTTGCGGGGCTCGCGGGTGCCAGTCTCGCGTTGCCGCTGCTCGAGACCGGTCCCGCGATTGCAATGCGCGGGGATGCCGATGCCGCGGTGTTGCATGCGGTCGAGGCCACGATCGCGCAAGGCGCGCCGGTGCTGCTCCAGATCATGGATGCATCGAAGCTCGGCTGGCGCGCACCGAGCGCGGCTTGCCTCGACGAGATCGCGCGGCGCTGGCCGCGCAAGGTCCAAATCGTCGTCGACGCCTGTCAGGCCAGGCTCGGCCGCCGCCGGCTGCGCTCCTATCTCGACCGCGGCTATATGGTGCTGATGTCAGGCTCGAAATTCTTCGGTGGGCCTGCCTTCAGCGGTGCGCTGCTGGTGCCGAAGGGCCTGTCGCGACCGCTCGACCGGATCGAGGGGATTGCTCCTGGCATCTTCGACTATGCCGGTCGCTGTGATTGGCCGATGGCCTGGACGATGCTGCGTTCGCGCTTCGAGCGCCGTCCGAATTTCGGTCAATGGCTGCGCTGGGAGGCGGCGCTCGCCGAGATCGGCAGCTACTACGCCGTGCCCGGCGCATTCCGCGCCAAGGTGCTCGCCGAGCTCGCCGCCGGCATCGACAGCATGATCGCGTTGTCGCCGTCGCTTCGCCCCGTTGCAGCCGCGACCAGGACGGCCGATCTGGATGACGAGGAATTTGCGCAAACTACGATCTTTCCGTTCATGCTTCTGCGCGGCGGCAAACCGGTCTCGATCGCCGAGACCAACGCCGTTCATCAGGCACTGGCGCGTGACATGAGCCAGGAGATCAGCGGCAGCGCGGCCGACCGGCAGGTCGCCGCGCAGCGCTGCCTGATCGGCCAACCGGTCCGTCTGGAGCGGCAGGACGCGGCACCGCAGGCCGTGCTGCGCCTTTGCGTCGGCGCCCGACTCGTCACCGAGGCCTGGTCGCCGGACGCGGCAGAGGCGCAACGCAATGTGCAGCACGTTCTCGATCGCATCGCCCATGTGCTGGTAAAGATCGAGCTGCTGCTTGACCGTGGCGCAGTCGCGGCCGCGCCGGTAAACTCCGCGTTCGAGGTGTGAGATGCATCATCCGGTTTCCGCGCCAATCGGCATGATCGCGGCGAACTATGCCGATCGCATCGGCTTTGCGCAGCTGACGCGCCAGGCCTTCGAAGGTGTCGACCTGCATCCGTTGCGCGACCAGTTGGTGGCGCGGATTGCGGCGGGGACGGCGCTGGCGGGCGAGGGACTGGATCTGTCGTTGATCACCCAGCTTCTCGGCGACAAGGTTCAGGGGCTTGCGATCCAGTCGGAGGTGCTCACCTTCCATCAATTGTTTCGCACGCCGAGTGCCGCTCCGAAACCCGGCTTGCGCGTGCTTGCGCTTGCCGCCGACATCGACATGGGCGGCAACACGCCGATCGATTTTCTGCTCGAAGGCTCCGACATCGAGCTGCTGACGCTCTACGTGGTCAAGGGCATCGGCCTGCCGGAGAATTTGCCCGAGCACGACGTTGCCATCGTGGTCGCCTCCGATTCCGAGGAATGCCGCGAGGCGCTCGCCTTGATCGAGAAGGCCGCGCCGCATTGGCCGCGGCCGCTGCTCAATCGTCCCGATCGCATCGGCAACCTCGATCGCGACAAGCTGCATCGGCTGCTGGCCGGCGTGCCGGGTCTCGACATTCCCGCAACCATCCACGCGACGCGCGCGCAATTGTCGGATCTTTCGCGCCGGCAGATCGCCTGCCAGGACATCGCGGGTGAACTGCGCTTTCCGATGATCGCGCGGCCGCGCGGCTCGCATGCCGGCGTCGGGCTCGCGAAGCTCGACGATGCGGCGGCGCTCGCATCTTATCTTGCCGAGCGTAACGAGCAGGATTTCTTCGTCGCGCGTTTCGTCGATTATGTGAATCCCGACGGGCTCTATCGCAAATATCGGCTCGCGATGGTCGACGGCAAACCTTACGCCTGCCATATGGCGATCGCCGACCGCTGGGACATCTGGTATCTCAACGCCTACATGGCCTTCAGCGAGGAGAAGCGTGCGGAAGAGGCGCTCTTCATGCGCGACTTCAACCACGCCTTCGCGGCGCGCCACAGAAGTGCGCTCGACGAGATGAGCAGGCGCGTCGGCCTCGACTATTTCATCGTCGATTGCGCCGAGAACCAGGACAACGAACTCCTGGTCTTCGAAGCCGACAATACCGCCGTCGTGCACAACATGGATTCGCCGGCCGTGTTTCCTTACAAGCCGCCGCAGATGCGCAAGATCTTTGCGGCGTTCGCGGCGATGCTGTCGCGGCATGCAAGAGCGGGCGAGGAGAGCGCAACATGAACGAGATCATCCGTAACGCGCAAAGCTCCGTCGCCCACACCTCGCTCGACCCGCAGGACTGGAGCGCATTTCGCGCGCTCGCCCATCGCATGCTGGACGAGACGATCGACGGCATCGCCAACGTCCGGACGCGCCCTGTCTGGCAGCCGATTCCTGATGGCGTCCGCGCGGCATTCAAGGCCGACGTGCCGCGCGAGGCGAGCGACCTCGCCGAGGTCTACCGCGAATTCGCCGAGCACGTCGCGCCCTATGCGACCGGCAACGTCCATCCCGGCTTCATGGGCTGGGTGCATGGCGGCGGCACCGCGGTCGGCATGCTCGCGGAAATGCTCGCGGCCGGCCTCAACGCCAATCTCGGCGGACGGGACCACATGCCGATCGAGGTCGAGCGCCAGATCGTCGACTGGATGCGTCGCCTGTTCGCCTTTCCGGAGAGCGCGAGCGGCATCTTCGTCACGGGCACGTCGATGGCCAATCTGATGGCGGTGCTGGTGGCGCGTAACGCTGCGCTCGGCACGCTGGCGCGGCAATACGGCATCGGCAATGACGGTGCGCTGCTCACGGCCTATACGTCGCAGGCCGCGCATGGCTGCGTCTCCAGGGCGATGGACATTGCCGGGCTCGGCACCGATGCGCTGCGCAAGATCGGCGTCGATGCCGACCATCGCATCGATGTCGAGGCGCTGCGCGCGCAGATCGCCGTCGATCGCGAGGTCGGCTTCAAGCCGTTCCTGGTCGTCGCGTCCGCTGGTACGGTCGACATTGGCGCGATTGACGACCTCAAGGCGGTCGCACAGCTGTGCCGCGAGGAGGGAATCTGGTTTCACGTCGACGGCGCCTTCGGCGCTCTTGCGATCTTCTCGCCCGAGCTCGCGCCGCTGCTCGGTGGCATCGAGCTTGCCGATTCCATCGCGCTCGACTTCCACAAATGGGGACAGGTGCCCTACGATGCCGGCTTCCTGCTGGTGCGTGACGGCGAGCAGCATCGGCAGGCCTTTGCGCAGCCCGCGGCGTATTTGCGTCGCGAGGCGAGGGGACTTGCGGCGGGGGCGGTCTGGCCCTGCGACCTCGGCCCCGATCTGTCGCGCGGCTTCCGGGCGCTGAAGACCTGGTTTACGTTGAAGACGTTCGGCACTGCGCGGCTGGGTGCGGCGATCGCGCGAAGCTGTGCGCTCGCGAAGTATCTGGAAGCGCGCATTCTCGCCGAACCGCGGCTGGAATTGCTGGCGCCGGTCAACCTCAACATCGTCTGCTTCCGTTATCGCGCCGATGATGCGGTCAATCGCGAGATCGTCGCCGATATCCAGGAGTCCGGAATAGCGGCGCCGTCGGGCACGACACTGGACGGCAAATTTGCGATCCGTGCCGCGATCGTCAATCACCGCACTGACGCGGCGGACGTCGATGCGCTGGTTGCGGCCGTGCTGGAGTTTGGCGGACGGCGGTGCGGCGACGGCGTGATCGAGGTCGAAGCGCCGCCGCTCGCGGCCCAATAGCAACCTGTGCATGCGCGAAACGACAACGGCCCCGGAGATGATCCGGGGCCGTTGTCGTTTGCGCGGCTGGGTCGTTCGCGTGGCTTCGGCACGCGAACGCCTGTGGTCAGGCGGCGGAGCTCACGTCGTCCTTGGCCGCTTCCGCCTTGGGATGGGTGGCCTCGAACTGGCTCCGCAGCTTCTCTTCATAGGCGATCAGCTTGCGGGCATCCTTCAGCGCCCGGTAGAGGTCGCCGTTCAGGATGTTGTTGTTGATGGCCTCGATGATCGGCCAGGCGCTCGGCACCGCGGTGACGATGTCGCGGACCAGGTTGAAATAGGTGCCGTGCTGGGTCTGCGGATCCGGCGAGATGTACATGAGCTGTACCGCCAGATAGACGAGCTTGGCGGGCGTGTCTGCGGTCTCCGGCGTGAGGATGTCGCGCTCGCGCAGGATCGGGACGTTGTCGCCGTCGATCAGGAGGCGGGCACGCTGGTCCGTGTTGGTAATCACGCAGTTACCGACGATGATGCGTTCGTGCGGTCTGAGCTCGACCTTGAGGGCCATGCCTGTTCTCCATCAACGCTTTCGTAACCGAGCGTTCGTTGCGGCCTATCAAGACGTGATTCTCGCTCGCAACTAGTTAACGAGCTGTAAATTCAGGCCATTGCCGCGAAAAAGCTCAATGCTTTCAAAGGCGGATTTGCGTGGCGGCGCAACGATGCGCGCCCCCTTCCCGGGCCGAATCACACGCGGCCGAGCAAAAGCGCGGGTTTCATTTCATGTTTCGTTAGAGGTCTCGGCGCCACGGTCCGCCGTCGCTGGGTCAATCGCGATCCAAGCAGACGTGTAACAGTAGCGTCGTTTACCAGAAAGGTAACAGAGTCATGTCCGGTATCGTCCTCTCCGCATCGGTTCGTCAGAACCTGCTGTCTCTCCAGTCCACCGCTGATCTTCTCGCCACCACGCAGAACCGTCTGTCGACCGGCAAGAGCGTCAATTCGGCCCTGGACAATCCCACCAACTTCTTCACGGCACAGTCGCTCGACAACCGCGCCAGCGACATCAACAACCTGCTCGACGGCATCGCCAACGGCGTGCAGGTGCTGCAGGCCGCCAACACCGGCATCACCTCGCTGCAGAAGCTGATCGACTCCGCGAAGTCGATCGCCAACCAGGCGCTGCAGACCACGGTCGGCTACTCCACCAAGTCCAACGTCTCCGCCACCATCGCCGGCGCGACGGCGGCTGACCTGCGCGGCACGACTTCGTTTGCCAGTGCGACCGCGAGCAGCAACGTCG
>NZ_LFJD01000004.1:2162999-2205633 GCF_006658635.1 Bradyrhizobium sp. UNPA324 | reverse complement strand
CGGCCGGCGGAGGCGCGGCGGGCGGATGGGGAGGTGCAGCCGCGGGCGGCGGTGCGGCCGGGCGCGCGGGTGGCGCAGGCGGCGCGGCCGCTGGCGGGCCCTTCGGCGGCTGCTTCGGTTTTCCGTCAGGGCCGGTGTCTTGCGGCTGGGCCTGCGCGACCACGAGCGGCGCGGTGCTTTGCGCATGCGCCGAGGTGTTGGCCAATTGCATCGCGGTCAGAGCCGTCGTCGCAAGCAGCACGAATCGAAGATTGGTCATGGTGGTGAACTTCCCCGGAAGGTTCTTTGACGAAGTGTTGGGATGAACGGCTACGCGTTAGGCCGGATTGTGGCGGGCGAAGCGGTCGTGGCCCGATTTATTTCTGCACGGAAATCGACTCAGTATGATGACGTTCATTGCGCATTCAGACGCAGGTTGCAATCGCCACACATATGATCTCGCCTCACGCGCGATCCTGCGGTGAACTTGCATCCGTCGCAGGGTTGGGTGTGAGCGGCCCGTTTGGCCCGCGTGGTGGAATCTCCTCAGGCATACGGCCCGGCAATTCATCGGGCCGCGGTGGCGAGCCGGGCTCGCGCACCGGCGGCGTGATTTCAGGCTGCGGATTGCCTGGTGGAATTCCGGGCGGTGGCTCGACGGGAGTGCCGGGCGTCGACGGCGGAATCTCGGGCGGTTCGATCGGCATCGGCATCATCGAGATAGTTGTCCGGAGAACGACAACGATGATGCCGCGCAGATGTTCCGCATCGCATCGCGCTGGGTCTGCCTTATTCCGGCGTGTGGCAGACCGCCTCGATGTTGTGGCCATCGGGATCGAGCACGAAGGCGCCATAATAGTTCGGATGGTAATGCGGGCGGATGCCGGGCGGGCCGTTGTCGCGTCCGCCTGCCGCGATAGCCGCCTTGTAGAACGCGTCGACCGTGGCGCGGTTGTCAGCACCAATGGCGATATGCACCGGCTTGTTCATGGCGCCTTCGCCGCCGAACCAGAAATCCGGCTTGCCGTCGGCGCCGAAGCCTGCGGCCGCAGCGTGCCCGGTCTGCTCCGCCGTGACTTCCATGATCAGGCCGTAACCGAGCGGCGCCAGCGCCTTGGCGTAGAATGCCTTGGCGCGCTCGTAGTCGGAGACGGAAAAGCCCAAATGGTCGATCATCGTTAGCCTCCGTTGTTCGTTCCCGTCAGCGCGACAGGAACGTATTGCTACGCGTCTTGCGCACGATCGCATAACCACGCGCGACCATGTCGGCGATACAATCCTGCTGCCATTCGTTCTGCGACAGGTGCTCGATCACGACCGCGCGTGGCCACAGTGATGGCGGCGCGTCGCGGAAGAAGCCGATCAGCACGCGGTCTTCAAAACCCTCGACGTCGATCTTGAGCGAATCAATCTGCGTGACGCCGGCCTCATCGAGAATGCGCGTCAGCCGCAGCGACGGCACCTTGATCGCGTCGGTGCTGGCCGTACCGGTGACGACGTGGGTGGCGCCGAGATTGCCGCCGCCGCTCTCGATCATCAGCTCGCCGTCGCTGTCGCCGGCTGCGGCCTGCACCAGGCGCACTTGCGCCGTCTTCGATGCGGCGTGATTGAAGGAGAGCCGCGCAAACGTCAGTGGATGCGGTTCGATCGCGACCACCTTGCCCGTGCTGCCGACCTGTTGCGCCATCACCAATGCAAACGTGCCGACATTGGCGCCGACGTCGACGAAGGCGCCGCCTGCAGGAGTGTGCTGGCGCAGGAAATCGAGCTCGTCGAGATTGTAATCGGGATTGAACAATGCGCCGCGCTCGGTCGCGCTGCCCTGGTGATAGAGCCGGAACGAGGCGCCCTGATATTGCACGTCGACAGGGCCGCTCCGCAGCAGATTGACCAGCCGCGACATCCACGGACGGAACGCGCCGCGCTTCAGCCCCGATTGCGTCGCGAGGCGAATGATCGCGGCCTGCGCCGCATTCGGCGCAAACGCGCCGAACGGCGCGGACGAAGGGGCATTGTCGGTCGTCAAGCAGGCTATCCTCGTTGCAGGCGGCGCATGCATAGCCGGTTTTGAGGAGGGCCACAATTTCGGTGTCGGGGCGCCAAGCGAGCCACAATCTCAGTGTCGTCCCGGATCGGCGCGCGCTTCGGGCGCGCTTGTCCGGGACGACGGAGAGAGGGTGTTACGCCGCCTTCTTCGGCGCTTTCCGCTGCCGCAGGAATCGCCCGAGCAGCCGGCGCTTGCCCTTGCGCGGGATCAGGTCGATGTCGCTGACGAGCTTGGCGCCACCCTTGCGGCGCTCCAGCACGATCTTGCGGCTGTGGAAGGCCTCGAGCTCGGCCCGATGTGCGACGCTGACGATGGTCGCCTTCGGCAGCTCGTCGGTGACCATCTTCATCATCCTGTCCTGGCTCTTCTCGTCGAGCGCCGAAGTCGCCTCGTCGAGCACGACGATGTCGGGGTTGTGCAGCAAGAGCCGCGCGAAGGCGAGGCGCTGCTTCTCGCCGCCCGACAGGGTCTGGTCCCAGGGACCTTCCTCCTCGATCTTCTCCTTGAGATGATCGAGCCCGACCTTGTGCAGGGCTCCGCCAATTTCGTCCACGGTCCAGTGATCGGCGGCACCGGGATAGGCGACCGCGCGGCGCAGAGATCCTGACGGCACGTAAGGCCGCTGCGGCAGCATGAACAGCCGCCGGTCGGGATGGAAATTCACGCTGCCGCCGCCCCAGGGCCACAGGCCGGCGATCGCACGCACCAGCGTGCTCTTGCCGGTGCCGGATTCGCCGGCGACCAGGAGCCGCTCGCCTGACTCGATCACCACTTCGGTCTCGCCGACCACGGCGGTGCCGTCGTCGAGCGTGACCGAGAGGTCGTGCAGCTCCAGCATGGCGTCGTTGCGCGTTTCGCCGCGCTGGATGCGGCCGAGACCGTCGCCCTGCTCGGCGCGTTCGAGGCCGTCGAGCGACATCATCAGCGAGGCGATGCGGCGCGCGCAGGCGTTCCAGTCGGCGAGCCGCGGATAATTGTCGACCAGCCAGCCGAATGCGCTCTGCACGATGGTGAAGGCGGAGGCCGCCTGCATCACCTGACCCAGCGTCATGCTGCCGTCGAGGAATTTCGGCGCACAGAGCAGCAGCGGCACCACGGGCGCAACGAGGCTCGACCCCTGCGACACCAGCGTGGTGCGCATGTGCTGACCCGCGAGCCGCGCCCATTGCCGAATCACGCTGGTGAAGTTGCGGTCGATGCCGTCGCGCTCCTCCTCCTCGCCGCCGAGCAGCGCGATGCTCTCGCCGTTCTCGCGCACGCGCGTCAGCGTGTAACGGAAATCGGCTTCGGCCTGGTTCTTGTCCTCGGACACCTGCACGAAGCGGCGGCCGATCACCAGGATGGAGCCCGAGGCGATCGCGGCATAGAGCATCGCGGCGATCACGAGGAAGCCGGGTATGGTGATGCTCGTGCCACTGAGCGTGACGGTGAGCGCGCCGCCGATGGTCCAGAGCACGACGATGAAGGTCACGGCAGACAATAGCGCCGAGGTGACGCCGGCGAGGAAATCGACCGGCGAATCGGTCGCGACGCGCAAATCCTCCGCGATCCGGTATTCGGGATTCTCGTGATCGCCGCCGACGAGGTTGAGCTGGTAGTAACGTCCGTTGGCGAGCCAGCGCGTCAGCACGCTCGCCGTCAGCCAGGCCCGCCAGCGCCGCTGAATGCCCATCCGCGCGAACACCTGGGCAACACCGAGCACGAGGCTGCCGATCGCGAGCGGGAAGAACAACGCGGTGAGATGGAAGACGCTCGCCGCATCGCGCTGTTCGATCGCATCGAAGATCGCGCGGTTCCAGACATTGATGCCGTATTGGAAACCGACGGTGAGGATGATCAGCAGGCCGAGGCCGATCGAGAACGGCCAGGCGAGGCGATCGCCGCTGCGTCCCCAGAAGCCGCGCGCGCTGATCCAGAACCGCGTCAGCAGATAATCCTTGCGAACCTGCTCGGCCTCCTCGGGCGAGAGCTCAGGGTCGGGCTCGAGCAGCTCCGGCGGCGGCGCCGCGACGTCGTCCCCATTCTCGCCCTCGATCCCAACGATGGGCGGTTTGTCCTGTTCGCGCTTCGCGGCCGGCTTGTGCATGCGCGGACAACGCGAAGGGGAATCAACCGGTTCCCTTGGGTTCCACGAAGGCCCTATTCGGCGGCGCCGTCCCGGACGCGCCGGATCCGTGCTGCCCGATGCAGGACGCGCGACAATTCCTCGATCGAATAGGGCTTCTGCACGAGCTCGAAGCCGGCCACGCCATCTTGCGACAGGGCCTGGCTGTAGCCCGTGGTCAGCACGATCGGCACGTCGATGCCGCGGTCGCAGATGGCCTGCGCCAGATCGAGCCCGGTCATCCCAGGCATCACCACGTCGGAGAACACGACATCGAAGCGGTCCGCGTCCAGGACGAGCTCGGCGAGTGCGTCGGTGGCATTGTCGACCAGCGTGATGCTGTAGCCGAGCTCGGTGAGACCATCGGCGGCGAAATTGGCGAGCTCGATATTGTCCTCGACCACCAGCACCGACATGCCGCTGCCGGCCACCGCCGGCGCCGTGTTGGGCGCCTGCCGCTGCGGCAGCAGCTCCGGCGGCATGCGCGGCAGATAGAGCGAGAAGGTGCTGCCGTGTCCCACTTCGCTCGTGACCGTTACCTCGCCGCCGGATTGCCGGGCGAACCCGAACACCTGGGACAGCCCGAGGCCGGTGCCATGGCCGACCTGCTTGGTGGTGAAGAACGGCTCGAAAATGCGCCCCAGTCGGGCGGCGGGAATACCGATGCCGGTGTCGCTGACGGTCACGCTGACGAAGCCATGGTTTGCCGAGGTCTGGCTGGAGGCGTCAGCCAACGTGTCCGGAACGGTGGTCGCGGGCTCGACCTTGAAGGTGATCCTGCCCTTGCCCTGCATCGCGTCGCGCGCGTTGGTCGCCATGTTGATCAGCGCCGTCTCGAACTGGCCGGCATCGGCACGGACGAGGCAGGGCTCGGTGGGCAGGCGCATGGCGATCTCGATGGCCGGCCCGAGCAGGGGCGCAAGCATGTCGCGCAGCGACTGCATCCGTTCGCTGACGTCGAACACCTCCGGCTTCAGGGTCTGGCGCCGCGCGAAGGCGAGCAGCTGCGAGGTCAGCTTGGCCGCGCGGGCCACGGCGTCCGCAATGGCCGTGATGTAGCGTTGGCGCCGCTCCTCCGTCAGTTGCGGCCGGTTCAAGAGATCGACGGAGGCGCGGATCACCGTCAGCAGATTGTTGAAATCGTGCGCGACGCCGCCGGTGAGCTGTCCGAGCGCCTCCAGGCGCTGGCTATGCTTGAGCGCCTCCTCGGCCTCGCGGCGCTTGGCGGCTTCGGCCTGAATTTGCTGGGTGCGGCGCAACGCCAGCGCCAGCAGCAGAAACAGCAGCGCGGTGGCGGGAAGGCCGAACACCAGATGCTGGCCTATCGTGGCCAGCCAGCGCGCGCGGATTGCCGAGGTCTCGAGCCCGGCGCTGACATAGATCGGGTATCCGGCGACGCGTCGGTAGCCGATGCGACGCTCGATCCCGTCCGACGGCCAGGCGACGGTGATGAGGCCATGCTCGGGGCGCGCCGCGATTTCCCGACCGACCGGTCCGGTCGGATCGAGCCGGAGGTCGTGGTCGAGCCGCGGGAAATGCGTGAGCATCGCGCCGTCGGTGCGGCCCATCGCGAAGAAGCTGCCCGGATCCGATCCGATTCTGGCGTAGAAGCTCTCGAAATATTCGGGCAGGACCGAGGCCTGGATCACGCCGATGAAACGGCCGTCGTCGGAGTCGCGGCGCCGGCTCACTCCGAAGAAGCGGGCGCCCTGATAGGGCAGACGCGGCGTCAGGGCCGTGCCGATGAAGGTGCCTATGCTCTGGTCGATATGGGCGTAGAAATAGTTGCGGTCGGCAAAGCTCTGCTCAGGCGGCGGCGAGACGAGGCTGTTGACCAGCGCCCGTCCGTCCGCGTCGAAGATCCACGCCGATTTCAGCTGTGGCAGCGAATCGCTCAGCCGCTTCAGGCGGCGGTGCAGCGCCGGCTCGCGCGCGCGGATGGTGTCGTCGGAAAGGGCGCGGACCACCTCGTTGAGCTCGGCAAGGCTGCGATCGATGGTCTCGAACACCTTGAGCGCGTGCTCATGGACGACGTCGAGCGTGCGCTCGATCTCCCGATCGGCGACGTCCCTGGTCGAGGTGTAGGAAATGCTGGCGGCGATCACGAACAGCGCAATCGGCAGCGCCAGGGATGCCGCCATCATCCACTGCAATAACCTCAGCGAGTTGCGTTGCGCCCTCTGCACAGTCGCTCCGTCCCTGACCGGAGCTTAACTGAATCTCGCGTGAGGAAGGAAGCAGCTTGTGCGGGGAACCGCAGGTTGTGATCCGGAAACTTGCGCGCGCGGCGGGTCGGAGAAAATTCTCCTCGAATTGACCGCGATCTCGGAACGTCCCGGCCGGTCCGGCCGGGACTGAAAGCACGAACTTCGTCTTCAGATCTGGCGCTCGACCATCTTGAGCTTGAGCTCGGCGATGGCTTCGGCCGGGTTGAGGCCCTTCGGACAGGCCTTGGCGCAGTTCATGATGGTGTGGCAGCGATAGAGCCGGAACGGATCCTCGAGGTTGTCGAGCCGCTCGCCGGTCGCCTCGTCGCGCGAATCGGACACCCAGCGGTTGGCCTGGAGCAGCGCGGCGGGGCCGAGATAGCGCTCGCTGTTCCACCAATAGCTGGGGCACGAGGTCGAGCAGCAGGCGCAGAGGATGCATTCGTAGAGGCCGTCGAGCTTCTCGCGGTCCTCGTGGGTCTGGCGCCATTCCTTCTGCGGGGTCGGCGAGGTCGTCTTCAGCCACGGCTCGACCGAGGCGTATTGGGCGTAGAAATTGGTGAGGTCGGGCACCAGGTCCTTCACCACCGGCTGGTGCGGCAGCGGATTGACCTTCACCGCGCCGTCCTTCACGTCGTGCATCGAGCGGGTGCAGGCCAGCGTGTTCTGGCCGTCGATGTTCATGGCGCAGGAGCCGCAGACGCCTTCGCGGCAGGAGCGGCGGAAGGTCAGCGACGGGTCGATGTGGTTCTTGATCCAGATCAGGCCGTCCAGCACCATCGGCCCGCAATCATTGGTGTCGACGTAATAGGTGTCGACGCTCGGATTCTTGCCGTCGTCCGGATTCCAGCGATAGACCCGGAACTCGCGAACCTCTGTCGCGCCCGCGGGCTTCGGCCAGGTCTTGCCGCCGGTGATCTTGGAGTTCTTCGGAAGTGCGAATTCAACCATTTCGATAAGGCCTTCGCTGTTCGCTCAGTACACGCGCGCTTTCGGCGGGATGTACTGCACGTCGTTGGTCATGGTGTAGTCGTGAACCGGGCGGTACTCGATCTTGACCTTGCCGGCATCGTCCAGCCAGGCCAGCGTGTGCTTCATCCAGTTCTTGTCGTCGCGCTCGGAGAAGTCCTCGCGGGCATGGGCGCCGCGGCTCTCGGTGCGGTTGGCGGCCGAGTTCATCGTCACCACCGCCTGCCCGATCAGGTTGTCGAACTCGAGCGTCTCGACGAGATCCGAATTCCACACCAGCGAACGATCGGACACGGCGATGTCGGTGATGCCGCTGTGGACCTTCGCGATCAGGTTCTGGCCTTCGCTCAGCACTTCGCCGGTGCGGAACACCGCGCAATTGTTCTGCATCACGTGCTGCATGCCTTCGCGCAGCTTTGCGGTCGGCGTGCCGCCGGAGGCGTAGCGGTAATGGTCGAGTCGGCCGAGCGCCTTTTCAGCCGAGTTCGCCGGCAGCTCCGGCTGCTCGGCGTTGGGCGTCAGCTTCTCGGCGCAGCGCAGCGCCGCGGCGCGGCCGAACACGACAAGGTCGATCAGCGAGTTGGAGCCGAGGCGGTTGGCGCCGTGCACGGAGACACAGGCGGCTTCGCCCAGCGCCATCAGGCCGGGAACCACGGCATTGTCGTCGCCGTCCTTCTTGGTCAGCACTTCGCCGTGATAGTTCGTGGGGATGCCGCCCATGTTGTAGTGCGTGGTCGGCACGATCGGGATCGGCTCGCGCGTCACGTCGACGTTGGCGAAGATCTTTGCCGATTCGGAGATGCCGGGCAGCCGCTCGGCCAGCACGGCCGGATCGAGATGGTCGAGATGCAGGAAGATGTGGTCCTTCTTCTTGCCGACGCCGCGTCCCTCGCGAATCTCGATGGTCATCGCGCGCGAGACGACGTCGCGCGAGGCGAGGTCCTTGGCCGACGGCGCGTAGCGCTCCATGAAGCGCTCGCCCTCGGAATTGACGAGGTAGCCGCCTTCGCCGCGCGCGCCCTCGGTGACGAGGCAGCCCGCGCCGTAGATGCCGGTCGGGTGGAACTGGACGAACTCCATGTCCTGGAGCGGCAGGCCGGCACGCAGCACCATGCCGCCACCGTCGCCGGTGCAGGTATGCGCCGAGGTGCAGGAGGCGTAGGCGCGGCCATAGCCGCCGGTCGCCAGAATCGTGGTCTGGGCGCGGAAGCGATGCAGCGTGCCGTCGTCGAGCTTGAGCGCGATCACGCCGCGGCAGGCGCCCTGGTCGTCCATGATCAGGTCGATGGCGAAGAACTCGATGAAGAACTCGGCCGCGTGGCGCAGCGACTGGCCGTACATCGTGTGCAGCATGGCGTGGCCGGTACGGTCGGCGGCGGCGCAGGTGCGCTGCGCCTGGCCTTTGCCGAAGTCCATGGTCATGCCGCCGAACGGACGCTGGTAGATCTTGCCGTCCTCGGTGCGCGAGAACGGCACGCCCCAATGTTCGAGCTCGTACACCGCCGCGGGCGCGTTGCGCACCATGTACTCGATCGCGTCCTGGTCGCCCAGCCAGTCCGACCCCTTCACGGTGTCGTACATGTGCCAGCGCCAGTCGTCCTTGTGCATGTTGCCGAGCGAAGCGGAGATGCCGCCCTGCGCCGCGACCGTGTGCGAGCGGGTCGGGAACACCTTGGTGATGCAGGCCGTGCGCAGGCCCGCCTCGCTGCAGCCGACGACGGCGCGCAGGCCCGCGCCGCCGGCGCCGACCACGACGACGTCATAGGTGTGGTCTTCGATCGGATAGGCTTTGCCGTTGGTGGCGGGAGCGCCGTTGCCCGAGCCATTCGTTGTGGTGGCCATGGGTTACACTCCGGAGGACAGTTTCAGGATCGCGTAGGTCGAGGCGAGTGCCACGGCGATCGAGAAGAAGTTGTTGAGCATGATCGAGACGAGCTTCAGCTTCTCGTTATGGACGTAGTCCTCGATCACCACCTGCATGCCGATCTTCATGTGCCAGGCGCTGGCGAAGATGAAGAGCAGGAGGATCACAGCGATCGGCAGCGAGCCGAGGATTTGCGCGGCGCCGGCCTGATTGCGGCCGAGCAGCATCATGACGATCACGATCACCGGAATCATCAGCAGCGTCATGGCGACGCCGGTGATGCGCTGGCGCCAGAAATCGGACGTGCCGGAATGCGCCGCGCCGAGATTGCGGACGCGGCCGAGCGGGGTGCGCATGCTGCGCTTGGGCGTATCGGTCGCGCTCATCGTCCGCCTCCGATCGCATAGGCGATGATCCAGACCAGCACGGTCAGCGCGATGCCGCCGATCAGCGCGCCCCAGGTCAGCGCTTCCCGCTCATTGGCCTTGAAGCCGTAGCCGAGGTCCCACACGAAATGCCGGATGCCGCTCAGCATATGGTGCATCAGCGCCCAGGTGTAACCGAACACGATCAGACGGCCGATGATGCTGCCGGTGAAGGCCTGGACATGGGCATAGGCGGCGGGGCCGGAGGCCGCTGCGATCAGCCACCAGGCCAGCAGCAGGGTGCCGACGTAAAGGGCGACGCCGGTGGCGCGATGGACGATGGACAGCGCCATCGTCAGCGTCCAGCGGTAGTTTTGGATGTGTGGCGATAGCGGTCGTTCGATCCGTACGGTCATGGGCTTTGATGTTGTATTGCGGCCCAGCAGGGGGCGCGCGGGGATCGGAAAGGTCGGCTCTATTTACGGAGTCGATTTGGCCCGCGCAATCACCAAATCGCCATAAATCGAACGACCGTTCAGCTCTAGAGCCTTGATGATGCAAGGCCAATCAGGGCCTTGGTATACCAGCGTCCCCGTTCACCAACGAAGTAACGAATATATAATCATTACTTAGAAGAGGAGCAAGGTCCGTTGAAATTACTATTGGAACGCATCTAAACGGACCATGCCGTCCAAAACGGCCGATGGTGCCGAGCCGGGGCGCCAACCCCCACGAGCGCACGCCATTCTGCGTCCTCCCAGCGGTCCGCTCGATCCGGTTTTGGATATGCGCACTCTGCATTCCACCCCAGCCGGGGAGCCCGGCGAGTCGACCGCGCGAATCAGATCGCCTAATGCTCCGGATGCAGCCCTCTGAAGCGAGCCGCTGCGACCAGGTCGCGGGGGCAGGTCAGGGGTGATTGCGGGTCTTGCTATCAAGGAGATCGTCGAGCTCGCGGTGTTGCTGATTGCAACCGGCGCGCTCTCGGGATTCCTGGCCGGCGTGTTCGGCATCGGTGGCGGCGCAATTCTCGTACCGGTGTTCTACGAATGTTTCCGCATCGCCGGCGTGCCGCTCGAGGTGCGCATGCCGCTCTGCGTCGGTACCTCGCTCGCGGTGATCATCCCGACCTCGATCCGCTCGTTCCAAGCGCATTACAAGCGCGGCGCGGTCGACATGACCATCCTGCGCGTCTGGTGGCTGCCGATCGTGATCGGCGTCGTCGCCGGCAGCGTGATCGCGCGCTACGCGCCCGAGCGGCTGTTCAAGATCGTGTTCGTCGCCGTCGCCTATTCGGCGGCAGCGCGTCTCATCTTGGCGCGCGAGGGCTGGAGGTTCGGCGAGGATCTCCCGAAGGGCCTCTCGATGCGGGCCTACGGCTTCTGCGTCGGCATTCTCTCGACGCTGATGGGAATCGGCGGCGGCCTGTTCTCGAACCTCTTGATGACCTTCTACGGCCGCCCGATCCATCAGGCGGTCGCGACCTCGTCGGCGCTCGCCGTGCTGATCTCGATCCCCGGCGCGCTCGGCTACATCTATGCCGGCTGGCCGGCGGCGGCGGCTTATCCGGCCGTCGCCGCGCTGCAAGTGCCGTTCGCGCTCGGCTACGTCTCGTTGATCGGTGCCGTGCTGGTGATGCCGATGAGCCTCGTCACCGCACCGCTCGGCGTGAGAGCCGCACATGCGATGTCGAAGCGCAGGCTGGAAGTGGCGTTCGGATGCTATCTGTTTATTGTCGGCAGCCGGTTTGTGCTGAGCCTGGTGGGTGGGCAGTAGGGCTCGAGGCAAACTGCACACCACATATTCGGTGTCATTGCCCGCGAAGGCGGGCAATCCAGTATTCCAGAGGCAGCAATGATTGACCGAGAAGCCGCGGCGTACTGGATGCCCCGCCTTCGCGTGGCATGACAGCTACGGTGTGGCGCGGTCCTCGCTAAACCGCCCCTATTTCTTCGCGTAAATATCCTTGTACGTCTCGCGCAAGACGTTCTTCTGCACCTTGCCCATGGTGTTGCGCGGCAGCTCGTCGACGACGAAGACGCGCTTGGGCATCTTGAACTTCGCGAGGCGTCCGTCCAGGCCCTTCAGCACGGCCGCTTCGTCGATGCTCGCGCCGGGCTGGCGCACCAGCACCGCCGTGACGCCCTCGCCGAAATCGGCGTGCGGCACGCCGATCACCGCGGATTCGATCACGCCCGGCATGGCGTCGATCTCGCTCTCGATTTCCTTGGGATAGACGTTGAAACCGCCGGAGATGACGAGATCCTTGCCGCGGCCGAGGATGTGCACATAACCCTTGGCGTCGATCTTGCCGAGGTCACCGGTGATGAAGAAGCCGTCGGGCCGGAATTCCGACTTGGTCTTCTCCGGCATGCGCCAATAGCCCCTAAAGACGTTCGGGCCCTTCACCTCGATCATGCCGATTTCGTCGCGCGGCAGTTCCTTGCCCGTCTCGGGCTCGGTCACGCGCACGGAGACGCCGGGGAGGGGAAAGCCGACCGCGCCGGGCACCCGTTCGCCGTCATAGGGGTTCGACGTGTTCATGTTGGTCTCGGTCATGCCGTAGCGCTCGAGCACCGCGTGCCCGGTGCGCGCCGACCATTCGCGATGGGTCTCGGCCAGCAACGGCGCCGAGCCCGAGACGAACAGCCGCATGTGCTTGGCCGTCTCGCGCGAGAGTGCGGGATTCTGCAGCAGCCGCGTGTAGAAGGTCGGCACGCCCATCAGCACGGTGGCGCGCGCCATCAGCTTGATGATGAGGTCCGGATCGAGCTTCGGCAGGAAGATCATCGATGCCCGTGCGAACAGCGTCACGTTGGTCGCCACGAACAGGCCGTGCGTATGATAGATCGGCAGCGCGTGGATCAAGACGTCCTTGTCGGTGAAGCGCCAGTAGTCGACGAGCGAGAGCGAGTTCGACGCGAGATTATCGTGGCTGAGCATCGCGCCCTTGGAACGGCCGGTCGTGCCCGAGGTGTAGAGGATCGCGGCGAGATCGTCGTTTGCCCGCGGCACGGTCGTGAACTCGCCGCTCGCCTTGTCGGCCGCGTCGGTCAGCGAGCCCTTGCCGTCAGGCCCGAGCGTTTCGACCTTGGCGCTCACCTTGGCGGCGATCGGGGCGAGGCCTTCGGCCTTGGCGGGATCGCAGACCACCAGCGAAGGCTCGGCGTCGCCGATGAAGTAGTCGAGCTCGTTCAGCGTGTAGGCGGTGTTGAGCGGCAGATAGACCGCGCCGGCCCGCACCGTGGCGAGATACAGCACGATGTTGGCCACGGACTTCTCGACCTGCACCGCGACGCGGTCGCCCGGCTTCACGCCGCGCGCGACCAGCACGTTTGCCATCTGCCCGGCCCGCGCGATCAGATCGCCATAGCTGATGTGCCCGCCGTCATGCGTCTCGATCGCGAGACGTTTGGGATCGTCGAGGCCGTCGAACAGGCGGGAAAACAAATTGGCGTTAGCTGCTGGGTTCATGCAAGAATTCCTCGACCGCAGGGGCTTGTACGACAAGGCTTGTTGGACAAGGCTGGTCAAAACCGAGGGCTGGATTAGCAAAAACCGCCCCGATGAAGCAACGGAGACAGTTTGCATGACCAGAGTTGGGAAACGCGTGGCCTGGGTGACGGGCGGTGGCAGCGGGATCGGGGAGGCCGGCGCGGAGGCGCTGGCGGCCGACGGCTGGACTTTGGTGGTGTCGGGGCGGCGCCAGTCAGCCCTGGATACCGTGGTTGCCAAGATCATCAAGGCGGGCGGGGCCGCCGAGGCGCTCGCGCTTGACGTCTCCAATGCTGCCGAGGCCCAGAAGGCCGCCGATCAGATCGTCGCCAGGCACGGCCGCATCGACCTGCTCGTCAACAATGCCGGCATCAATGTTCCCAAGCGCAGCTGGAAGGACATGGATCTGGAGGGCTGGGACCAGCTGGTCCAGGTCAATCTCAACGGCGTGCTCTACTGCATGCGCGCGGTGCTGCCGACGATGCGCAAGCAGCAGGACGGCGCGATCATCAACGTCTCGTCCTGGGCCGGCCGCCACGTCTCGAAGATGCCGGGCCCGGCCTACACCACCACCAAGCATGCGGTGCTGGCGCTGACCCATTCCTTCAACATGGACGAATGCGTCAACGGCCTGCGCGCCTGCTGCCTGATGCCGGGCGAGGTGGCGACGCCGATCCTGAAGCTGCGCCCGGTGGTGCCGAGCGAGGAGGAGCAGGCCAAGATGCTGCAACCCGAAGATCTCGGCCGCACCATCGCATTCATCGCCAGCATGCCGGCCAGAGTCTGCATCAACGAAGTGCTGATCAGCCCGACGCATAATCGCGGCTTCATCCAGACGCCGAACAACAGGGATTGAGAGGCGGCGCGCGTACAACACATTCGGTGTCGTCCCCGCGAGCGCGGGGATCCATAACCACAGGGAGAATTTGTCGCACGCGACGGGTCACTCCGAGTCTTCGTCAAACATCTCCCCGTGGTATGGGTCCCGGATCTACGCTGCGCTTGTCCGGGACGACAGCGGAGTGTGTCGCGCGCACCGCGACCCACACGAACATCCCCCCGCATAGTTTCACGCATCACAAAGAATTTTTCTCCGAAACCGCAACCCAAACCCCCCCGTAGTTCGGTCCAACGACGGCGCTGCTGCATCACCCCTTAACTGTCGCAGCTGCCGTTGTTGCCCCAACTCAACGCCGGCCATCGCCGGTACCAATTCAATCGGGAGATTCTCCATGTCGAAGCGCATTGCCTATCTCGCTGCCGCCGCCTTCAGCGCCCTGGCCATCACCGCGACAATCGTCGCGCCTGCGAGCGCCGAGGAAAAGACCGTCATGGTCGGCGGCGCCGCGATGTTCCCCTCGAAGAACATCGTCCAGAACGCGGTCAACTCGAAGGACCACACCACGCTGGTGGCGGCGGTGAAGGCGGCGGGCCTAGTGCCGACGCTGGAAAGCAAGGGCCCGTTCACGGTGTTCGCGCCGACCAACGCCGCCTTCGGCAAGCTGCCGGCCGGCACTGTCGACAATCTGGTCAAGCCCGAGAACAAGGCGACGCTGACCAAGATCCTCACCTACCATGTCGTGCCCGGCAAGCTCGAGGCCTCCGACCTCACCGACGGCAAGAAGCTGAAGACCGCCGAGGGCGAGGAGCTGACGGTCAAGAAGATGGACGGCAAGGTCTGGATCGTCGATGCCAAGGGCGGCAGCTCGATGGTGACGATCTCCAACGTCAATCAGTCGAACGGCGTCATCCATGTGGTCGACACCGTGCTGATGCCGGCGACGTAACACCGCGCGATCCTGTTTCATCCCCGAACAGGATGCTTCGAGACCGCGAGCCGGGGATGCCCGGCTCGCTTTTTTGTGACCACAATAGCCTGACGGCATCGATTCGATGGCTGGCAGGGCGTAACGAAAACCGGCGACCCGGCGTATAATTCCCAACACGCGATCCCAGGACGGACCGATCAGGATGGAACCACCATGGCGAGCCTCACAGTCACCGACGAGCAGGTCAGGGGTAATCCGGCCAAAGTGATCCAGCCCGCCTGGGTGCGGGTCATGCATTGGATCAACGCGCTTGCCATGATCCTGATGATCCTGTCGGGCTGGCAGATCTACAACGCCTCGCCGTTGTTCGCCTTCACCTTCCCGCGCGAATACACGCTCGGCGGCTGGCTCGGCGGCGGCCTGCTCTGGCATTTTGCCGCGATGTGGCTGTTGATGATCAACGGCCTCGCCTATCTCGTCACCGGCTTTGCCACCGGCCGCTTCGCCAAAAAGCTGTTTCCGATCACCCCGTCTGGGGTGCTTCATGACGTCAGGGCCGCCCTGACCTTCAAGCTCGGCCATGACGATCTCACCGTCTACAATTACGTGCAGCGCCTGCTCTATGCCGGCATCATATTGGTCGGCGTGCTGATCGTGCTCACGGGCTTAGGGATGTGGAAGCCGGTGCAGCTCTATTATCTGGTCGCGCTGTTCGGCGACTACCCGACCGCGCGCTACATCCATTTCTTCTGCATGGCCGCGATCTGCGCGTTCCTCGTCGTTCACGTCGTGCTCGCGCTGCTGGTGCCGAAGAGCCTGCGCGCCATGATCATCGGTCGTTGAGGAGGATAACATGGCCAAGCGTTCATTCCTGATCCCCGGCGTCGACAAGCGGCTGTTGATCAAGGATTCCATCAAGACCATGCCCGACGTCACCCGCCGCCGCTTCATCGCGGGCGGCGCCAGCCTCGGCGCGCTGACATTGCTCACCGGCTGCGACGTCGTCGATTCCTCCTCGGCCGAGGAGATGCTGAAGCAGGTCTCGAAGTTCAACGACGCCGTGCAGGCCTTCATCTTCAATCCCGACGCGCTGGCGCCGACCTTCCCTGAGAGCGCGATCACGAAACCGTTTCCGTTCAACGCCTATTACGATCTCGACGACGCGCCGGATGTCTTGGCCGCAGACTGGAAGCTCGAGGTCCGCGGTCTCGTCGACAACAAGAAGTCCTGGACGCTGGACGAGCTCTATAAGCTGCCGCAGGTCACGCAGATCACCCGCCACATTTGCGTCGAGGGCTGGAGCGCGATCGGCAGCTGGACCGGTACGCCCTTGCGTGATTTCCTCAAGCTGATCGGCGCCGACACGCGTGCGAAATACGTCTGGTTCCAGTGCGCCGACAAGGAGGGCTACAATTCGCCCCTGGATATGCGCAGCGCCCTGCATCCGCAGACCCAGATGACGTTCAAATATGCGGGCGAGATCCTGCCGCGCGCCTATGGCTTCCCCATGAAGATCCGCGTGCCCACGAAGCTCGGCTTCAAGAACCCGAAATACGTGGTCTCGATGGAAGTCACCAACGACTACAAGGGCGGCTATTGGGAAGACCAGGGCTATAATTCGTTCAGCGGGAGCTAGCCCCGCTGTCGTCCCGGACAAGCGCGCCTCAAGCGCGCGCAGATCCTGGACCCATAACCCCAGGGAGAGGTTTGGCGAAGATTAGTTGTTCGGTACTTCTAGCTTTCGCCATGGAAAGATGACGCGGTATGGGTCCCCGCGTTCGCGGGGACGACATCGATTACGGCACCGCTTTCTTGGCTGGCCCCACCTTCCGCTGGCACAACGCCGCCGCCGCGCCGAGCGCCAGCAGTGCCGCCGATACATTCAGCGCGTAACTCAAGCTCCCCAGCGCGTCCGTGATCGCGCCGACCACGATCGGCCCGAGCGTCTGGCCGACGCCGAACGAGATCGTCATCGCCGCGATCGCGGTCGGCCATGCCTGCGGCGGATAGTTGAAGCGCACGAAGGCGGTGGTCGAGCCGACCACGGCGAAGAAGGCGACGCCGAACACGACAGCCGAAACCGCAAGCCATGCCGGCGAATGCCCAAGCATGGGCAGTGCTGCGCCTAACGCGTTGGTGCCGAGGATGATGGCGGTGGCCAATCCGCCGCGGTCGAGTGCCAGCACGCCGCGCCAGGCCCAGGGCGTCGCGAAAGCGGATAGGCCGATCAGGCTCCAGAATGCCGCCTGCGCCGCGGCCCCGCCGCCGCCGTCGCGTACATAGGCGATCATGAAGGTCATGTAGGCGATGTAGCCGGCGCCGAACAGGAAGTAGCCGGCGAGATAGATCAGCACGGGCAAAATCGCGAACGAGGCGTGACCGCCCTCCGAGAAGCGGACGCTGCTCTCGATGCGGATCAGGAACAGCGGGATCGTCATCGCGACCGACAATAGCGTCAGCGTCCACCAGACGATCCACCACGAGCCCGGACCGAAATATTGCAGCGTGAACGGGGCGATCAGCCCAGAGGACAGAATGCCGATGCCGGGTCCGGCATAGAACAGGCTGAGCAGGAAATTGGCCCGCTCGGGCCGCGACTGGGCAATGGTGGCGGCCAGCGCGCCGCCGGCGACGAAGCCGGCCGCGGCACCGAGACCCAGCGCGAGGCGCGCCAGGCTCAGCGCGACGAAATTGCCCGTCAGCGCGCAAGTTGCGAGCGCGGCGACGCAGGCGAGGGTTCCGCCGCGGATGGCGGCCGCCCAACCGACGCGCTGGATCAGGCGGGACGCCAATAGCGCGCCGACGAGATAGCCGACGGCGTTGATGGTATTCATGAATCCGGCCGCCGAGTAGGACCAGCCGAGGCTCTCGCGCATATCAGGTAGCACCAGCGCATAGGCAAAGCGGCCGATGCCGAGCCCGACGGTGGCGGCGAGCGACAGGGTCAGGATCAGCCGCGCGGGGTGCGCGTAGGGCGGGGCGCGGTCAGGGGCGTGCAAGGGGATACTCCGGCTTGCCCAGTGTGGCAGGCCCCGTCCGCCTTGCACAGCCGCACCCCGGCAATGGTGTCTTGCCAAGCGCGCAACACCGCTCTAGCACTCCGGCCGAAATTCACGAGATGCCGTCATGCCCGGCCTTGTGCCGGGCATCCACGTTCTTTGCACCGCAAGTCAGGACGTGGATGGCCGGAACATAGACGAGCGGAAGCGACGCCGTCCTTAGGCCGGCTATGCCGGCCATGACGAAACGGAGGAAGAACGACCATGGCGACCCACAAACTGCTGCTGCTTCCCGGCGACGGTATCGGCCCCGAGGTGATGGGCGAGGTGAAGCGGCTGATCGACTGGCTCAATTCGGCAGGGATCGCCAAGTTCGAGACTGATACCGGCCTCGTCGGCGGCTCCGCCTATGACGCGCACAAGGTGTCGATCTCCGAGGGCGACATGGCCAAGGCGCTGGCCGCCGATGCCATCATCTTCGGCGCGGTCGGCGGCCCGAAATGGGATGCCGTTCCTTACGAGGTGCGCCCCGAAGCCGGTCTCTTGCGCCTGCGCAAGGACCTCGCGCTGTTCGCGAACCTGCGCCCCGCCGTGTGCTATCCGGCGCTGGCCGATGCTTCGAGCCTGAAGCGCGAGGCGGTCGAGGGCCTCGACATCATGATCGTGCGCGAGCTCACCGGCGGCGTCTATTTCGGCGAGCCCAAGACCATCACCGATCTCGGCAACGGCCAGAAGCGCGCCGTCGATACCCAGGTCTACGACACCTATGAGATCGAGCGCATCGGCCGCGTCGCCTTCGAGCTTGCCAGGAAGCGCAAGAACAAGGTGACGTCGATGGAGAAGCGCAACGTCATGAAGTCGGGCGTGCTCTGGAACGAGGTCATGACCCAGGTCCACAAGCGCGAATACCCTGATGTCACGCTCGAGCATCAGCTCGCCGATTCCGGCGGCATGATGCTGGTGAAATGGCCTAAGCAGTTCGACGTCATCGTCACCGACAATCTGTTTGGCGACATGCTGTCCGACATCGCGGCGATGCTCACCGGCTCGCTCGGCATGCTGCCCTCGGCTTCGCTCGGTGAGGTCGACGTCAAGACCAAGAAGCGCAAGGCGTTGTACGAGCCCGTGCACGGCTCGGCGCCTGACATCGCCGGCAAGGGTCTCGCCAATCCGATCGCGATGATCTCGTCGTTCGGCATGGCGCTGCGCTATTCCTTCGACCTGGGCGCGCTTGCCGACAAGATCGACGCCGCGATCGCCGCGGTGCTGGCCAGCGGCCTGCGCACCGCCGACATCAAGTCGGAGGGCACCACGGCTGCTTCCACCACGCAGATGGGCGAAGCGATCTTGAAGGAATTGCAGAAGCTGCACGCATAGGCGCTGCTGTCGTAGGGTGGGTTAGCCATGCGGACTGCGCGAAGCGCAGACCGCTTGGCGTAACCCACCTCTACTGTCTTCGCGGAGACAAACAGTGGTGGGTTACGCCTTCGGCCAACCCACCCTACGGCACCACACGACTTTCAAAACAAAAATGGCCGGGCTTTCGCCCGGCCATTTTGATTCGGAAAGATCCGCCGCTCAGTACAGCGGGAAATTCTGCGGATAGCCGCCGACGTCCTGCGGCGGCGAGAGCGGCTGGCGATCGATCGGGCGGTTGCGGTTTTCGCGGGCGAAGGACGGATAGCCCACGGCCGGCGGGAAGGCGTAGTCGCTGAATTTGCGGTCGCCCGGATTGACCTCGGTGCCGCCGTCGAGCCAGGAGCGCTTGCTGACATAGATGCGAGTGCGGCCCTGCTGGTAGACGGCGTTGGGGCCCGTTGGGCCGTAATAATGCCGGCCGCGCTCGTCATAACGCTTGGTCTTGTTGTCGGCCGAGGCCGGCGTCGCCAAGAACATGGCAGAGGACATGGCAATCACGGCGCCCGCAGCAAACAAGGTCGCCAATTTGGCAGAGAATTTCGAGCTCATCACGTCCCCTTCAGGCGGCGCACCGCCAGTCGATTTCACCCCATACTAGCCCGGCTGGGGTAAGCGCAACTAGGTCTATTGGGTCACACCAGCTCGAAAATAATCGGGCGCGTCGGCAAAAGTTGCATCAATACCAGCCACTTGCTCAGCTGACCTGGACTTGATGCCGGTCAAAGCGCCCCGCGCAATTGCGCGTTCGCGGCGCCCAGCAGCCAGTCCGGTGAACCCGCAAGGTCGCAAGCACGGCGCTTCAGCTCGGCACGGGCGAACAGGTCCGCCAGCTTCGGCTCGTTGCCGGAGGTCAAGAGCGTGAGCCGGTTCAGCGTGCAGGCGATGGCTGCGCGCTGAGCGGGCAGGGTGTCGCCCTGGCAGGAGAAGCCGGAGATCTGCAAGGCGGGCTCCTCGTTGCGTTTGAGGTAGCCGAGGCAGGCTCGCTCGCCCGCCGCGGCGGCGACCGGCCGCAACAGCGCCACGGGGCCGAATTTCGTGTCGATCAGGCCGGCCTGCTCGAGCGGGGTCGCCGCGTTCAGGCCCATCTGGACGGCGAGGTCCATGGTTGCCGGACGGGTCAGGTCGAATTCGCCGCCCTCCCGGTAAATCTCGAGCTGGGCCAGCACCTTGTCAGCATCGCCGGTCCAGCGCATGACGTCGCGGCGGCCGCCTTCGGGATGCCGAAGGATGGTGTAAGAGGCTGTTTTCTCTAACGAATCAGGCCGGCTGAGCGCAAAAGCCGGCTGCGAGCGGTCGGCCACGCTCCAACTGGGCTTCGGCGCCAGCTCATCGTCGCGCAAATCGGGCAGCTGGCCGAGCGCCGCAAGGCCCAGGATGGCAAACAGCGCGAGCGTCCCCACATAGGCGAACAGCCGCGCCAGCGTGCCGACGACCTCGTCGGCGAAGGCTGCCAATGCCAGATGGAGACTGGTCCGGGTCGAGATTGCGGCCGTGCTGGCCTCGGGCGACTGCATCCACGTCCCTAAGGCATGGTCCCACGTTGTCTTGGGGCCGGTTCTCGCATAGAAGCGCTGCTCTTCCTGTTTAAGCGTCAGCTTCAGGAACGGGCTTTTTCACCGGAGAGTGAACGATGGGTTACAAAGTCGCAGTCGTCGGCGCGACCGGCAATGTCGGACGGGAAATGCTCAACATCCTGGATGAGCGCAAATTCCCCGCGGACGAGGTCGTGGCGCTGGCGTCACGCCGCAGCGTCGGCGTCGAGGTCTCCTACGGCGACCGCACCCTGAAGGTCAAAGCGCTCGAGCATTACGATTTCTCCGACGTCGACATCTGCCTGATGTCGGCGGGCGGTTCGGTGTCGAAGGAATGGTCGCCGAAGATCGGCGCCGCCGGCGCGGTGGTGATCGACAATTCCTCGGCCTGGCGCATGGATCCGGACGTGCCGCTGATCGTGCCGGAAGTGAATGCGGCCGCGACCGAAGGCTTCAAGAAGAAGAATATCATCGCCAACCCGAACTGCTCGACCGCGCAGCTCGTGGTCGCGCTCAAGCCGCTGCACGACAAGGCGACCATCAAGCGCGTCGTGGTCTCGACCTATCAGTCGGTGTCGGGCGCCGGCAAGGACGCGATGGACGAATTGTTCTCGCAGACCAAGGCCGTCTACACCAATGACGAGCTGGTCGCGAAGAAATTCCCCAAGCGCATCGCCTTCAACGTCATCCCCCACATCGACGTCTTCATGGAGGACGGCTTCACCAAGGAAGAGTGGAAGATGATGGCGGAGACCAAGAAGATTCTTGATCCCAAGATCAAGCTGACCGCGACCTGCGTGCGCGTGCCGGTGTTCGTCGGCCATTCCGAGGCCGTCAACATCGAGTTCGAGAATCCGATCAGCGCGGACGAAGCCCGCGAGATCCTGCGCAAGGCGCCCGGTTGCCTCGTCATCGACAAGCAGGAGCCCGGCGGCTACGCCACGCCCTATGAAGCGGCCGGCGAGGACGCCACCTATATCAGCCGCATCCGCGAGGACGCGACGGTCGAGAACGGTCTCGTGCTGTGGTGCGTGTCCGACAATTTGCGCAAGGGCGCAGCCCTCAACGCGATCCAGATCGCGGAAGTCCTGATCAACCGCAAGCTGATCACCGCGAAGAAGAAAGCGGCCTAAAGAAGAATGTAGGGTGGGTTAGCCCTGCGGCTGCGCGAAGCGCAATCCGCTGGGCGTAACCCACCTCTTTGGTATCCGCGGTGACAGAAGTGGTGGGTTACGCCGTGCGAACTCCGCTTCGCGGAGTCGCAGGGCTAACCCACCCTGCGAATTCAAGCCACACCCCGCGCGTTCTTGAATTCCTTCGCGACCTTGTCCAGCACGAACAGCGATCCCTCTGCGACGCCGAAATAGGCGCCGTGAGTCTGCATTTGGCCGCTCTCCACCGCCTTGCGTACGAACGGGAACGTCATCAGGTTTTCCAGGCTGCGGAACACCGCGGCCTTCTCGATGCGCTCGACGAATTGCGCCATGGTTTCGTGGGCGCGCTGCTCCACCACCTCACCCGGCTTGATGAACATCTGCATCCATTTGCCGATGAAATCGCCGGGCGTGAGCGGCTCGATCTTGTCGACGAAGGCGCGGATGCCGCCGCATTGCGCGTGGCCGAGCACCACGATGTGCTTCACCTTCAGCACCGTCACCGCAAACTCCAGCGCCGCCGAGACGCCGTGTGCGTTTTCGTCAGGCTGATAGGTCGGCACCAGGTTGGCGATGTTGCGGACGACGAAGAGTTCGCCCGGCCCCGCGTCGAAGATCACCTCGGGGGAGACCCGCGAGTCGCAGCAGCCGATCACCATCGTCTCGGGCGACTGCCCTTTGACCGAGAGCTCGCGGTAGCGGTTCTGCTCGGCCGGCAGCCGCTGGGTGGCGAAGGCCCTGTAGCCTTCCAGCAAATGCTTCGGGAATGTCGTCATGGCTATGCCTAACCATATACCGCAGGGACGAACAAGCCTTTCGAATGAGCAGGCCAAGTGCTATCGGCTTCGGCCAGAATAGAGACCGAGGAAACCGGAAGGAACGCCTGCATGACCCGCCCGCGCCGCAGCCATCTGTTCATGCCCGGCTCCAACCCCCGCGCGCTGGAGAAAGCGCGCAATCTCGCCGCCGACGGCCTGATCCTGGATCTGGAAGATTCGGTTGCCCCTGACGCCAAGGCGGCGGCGCGTGACGGCATCGCCGCCGCGATCGCAGCCAAGGGCTTTGGCAGGCGCGAGATCCTGATCCGGACCAACGGTCTCGACACGCCCTGGTGGGCCGACGACGCCGCGATGGCCGCCAAGGCCTCGCCTGATGGCATCCTGGTTCCAAAAGTTTCAAGCATCGAAGATCTCGATACGATCGGTCTGCGTCTCACCGAGCTCGGCGCCGCGCCGACGGTGAAGGTCTGGGCCATGATCGAGACCGCGCGCGCCGTGCTGCATGCTGAGGAGCTGGCCGAGGCCGGGCGCGATCCATCGCGGCGCCTCTCCGGTTTCGTGTTCGGTCCCAACGACATCTCGCGCGAGACGCGCATCAGGATGCTCCCCGGCCGCGCCGCGATGATCCCGATGATCACCCATTGCATCCTGGCGACGCGCGCCCACGGCCTCGAAATCCTCGACGGGCCCTACAGCGACATCGCCAACTCCGATGGCTTCGCCACCGAATGCGCGCAAGGCCGCGATCTCGGTTTCGACGGCAAGACGCTGATTCATCCCTCGCAGATCGACGCCTGCAACGCGATCTTCACGCCGCCCGAGGAGGAGGTCGCGCGCGCGCGAAAGATCATCGCGGCGTTCGAACTGCCGGAGAACGCCTCGCGCGGCGCGATCCGCCTCGATGGCGCCATGGTGGAGCGCCTGCACGCCGACATGGCGCGGCGCACGATCGCGATCGCGGACGCGATTGCGGCGATGGGGAAGGGCTGAGGGGTGCGCTCTGCCCGTTCCGTCCTGCTTGATCTCGACGGAACGTTGGTTGATTCCCGGCCGGGCATCGTCGCGAGCTGCTCAGCCGCATTGCGTGCGCTCGGACACGACCCCGGCAATGCACCCGACATAACCATCGGGCCACCGCTCGAAGACATCCTGCGGACTCTGCTTGCCGCGTACGGCGACGACCGGATCGATGAAGCCGCCGTCGCCTATCGCGAGCACTATGGCGAAACCGGTCTGCTCGGAAGCGAGCCCTATCCCGGAATCGGCTTCGCGATCGAGGATATGCGACGCGGCGGATTGCGGATCTATCTCGCCACATCGAAGCGCGAGGTTTTCGCGCGACGAATCCTGGAAAACCTGAATCTGGCGGTGCTTTTCGACGGCATCTACGGTTCGGTGCCGGGCGGCGGGCTGGATCACAAGCCGGAACTGCTCGCCCATATCCTGGCCGAACAGGATATCGCCGCCTCGCGCAGCCTCATGGTCGGCGATCGCCGCCACGACATCATTGGCGCTCACGCAGTCAAGATGCGCGGCCTCGGCGTGCTCTGGGGATATGGCAGCCGGGACGAGATCGAGACGGCGGGCGCGGACCAATTGGTGCGGCGGCCTGCTGATCTTGCGCGCATCGTTCTATCGATGTTGAACGAATAGCCGCCGCAGCAGATTCAGCGCGGCACGACGTCGGCGTGGTCGAGCGACTCCAGGGTTGCGGCATTGGCGCAATAGCCGTGATAATTCTCCGCGGCAGTGCCATCGGCGAGATCGCGGTCGCATTGTGCCTTGTGATTGCACAGCGAGCAGACCCGCTCCAAATCGCGCAGCAGCAGCGGCTGCGCGCGGCCGAGGCCTTCGGCGCTGATGCCGAGCTGTTCGAGCATTTTGGGCAGCTCGTCGGCAGAGTGCTTGCCGTGACGGACCAGCTCTTCCAGATCGTCAGGCGCGATCCTCAGGTCGTTCGCGATCCGGTCGAAATCGGCGCGATCGAGCTGACGCATCTCGTTGATCTCGCGGCGGTGCTTCAGCCAGCCCGCAAAGGATTCGATGAGGTCCTGGACGATGGGATAAGGCCTGCTTGCGGTGCTCATGGAAAGCTCCCTTCGGACGGCGGAATTGGAGCGAATTAAGCACAATGTTGCAGGGGCGCGTTGCGCTGGATCAAACTCGGAAGGGCCAAACCCGGTGGCGTGTCCCGGACGCGCTGCAGCGTGCAACGCTGCTGCGCAGAGCCGGGACCCATTCCTCCGCTGTGCTGGGCCCCGGCTCTGCAGCGCACCGCTGGAGTAGCGCTGCGCTGCGTCCGGGGCACGAGACTTAGCCGAACCGCTCCGCCGCCCAGGCATACAGGCTGCCCGGAATCGGCTTTTCGCCGCCACGTCCCTTGGGCGAGATATGCAGGCCGATGATCTCGGGGTTGGTGACGAGCCCGAGATAGCTCGAGGGATCGAAGAACAGTTTCGGTTCGGCATGCACGGCGTAGAACGACTGCTTCGGCAGCGCGCATCCGAGCTCGCCGGTGCGTCGCGCGAGCGCGGTCAGTGCTGCGGGCCCAAAGATCGCAACGCGAATGTCCGCAAGGCGATTCGAGCCGCCGCGCAGGCGGCGCATCATGAAGGTGACGCGGTGGCGCACCGACAGCCAGTTCGGCGTCAGCTCCTCCTGCTCCATCAGCTCCTCGAAGGCGGCGACGATGCCGTGCTTGGCCGGCAGATAGATCACGGAATTGCCGAGTTGGCGCGGCCGCTCCCAGGCGAAGTAGGGCTTTGCCGGATCGATCTCGACGGGCTTCAAGAGCAACACGTCGGCATCGAGCCAGAGACCGAGGCCCTTCGCCATCAGCTTCATGCGAAAGAAGTCGCTGAACTGCAGAATGGTCCAGTCGCGCCAGCTGCCGTCCGGCTGCGGCGGCCGCAGCCGTTCGGAGAACGCATGCGGCAGGATCGCTTCTGCCTCCGCATTCTCGACGCCGGCAGGCAGGCCGGGAATGGTGTCGAAGCTGTAGACGGTGACCTTGTGGCCGGCAGCTAACTGCGAGCGCAGACAGGTCTGGCGCAGTGCGTCCATCGGGCCATGCCAGAAGGTGACGATCTCGGGGAGCATAGGGCGAGCTATAGGGATAAGCAGGGCAAAGAAAAAGCCCCGGCGCTGACGGCACCGGGGCTCGAAGCAGAGAGCGATCTCAGGCCCAGGCGCGTTCGCGCTTGAGCTTGTCCTCGTAGCTGTCGATCGAGGCCTTCTTCTCCATGGTGAGACCGATGTCGTCGAGGCCGTTGATCAGGCAGTGCTTGCGGAACGGGTCGATCTCGAACTTGACCTTGCCGCCGTCGGGGCCGCGGATTTCCTGGTTCGGCAGGTCGATCGTCAGCGTCGCGTTGGCGCCGCGCTCGGCGTCGTCGAACAGCTTGTCGAGGTCCTCCTGCGAGACGCGGATCGGCAGAATGCCGTTCTTGAAGCAGTTGTTGTAGAAGATGTCGCCGAACGAGGTCGAGATCACGCAGCGGATGCCGAAGTCGAGCAGCGCCCAGGGCGCGTGCTCGCGGCTCGAGCCGCAGCCGAAATTGTCGCCGGCCACCAGCACTTTCGCGTTGCGATAGGCGGGCTGGTTGAGCACGAAATCAGGATTCTCGCTGCCGTCGTCCTTGTAGCGCTGCTCGGAGAAGAGCCCCTTGCCAAGGCCGGTACGCTTGATGGTCTTGAGGTACTGCTTCGGAATGATCATGTCGGTGTCGACATTGATGATCTTCAGCGGCGCCGCGACGCCTTCCAGCGTGGTGAACTTGTCCATGGTTGCGCTTTCCCGGGGTGGTTCAAGGAAGGCGTATTTATCGCGATTGGAACGGAAATCCTAGGCCGAATTGGGCAGGTCTCGTCTGCTTGGCTGGATCAAGCCTCGGGGGAGGTACGCTCCCTACTCCGCCCGCGCCTCAATCGCCGCCATATCGTCGTCCGACAGGCCGAAATGGTGGCCGATTTCGTGGATCAGGACGTGGCGGACGATGTGGCCGAGGCTCTCATCGTGCTCGGCCCAGTAATCCAGGATCGGCCGGCGGTAGAGCCAGACCATGTTGGGCAGCCGCGCCACGTCGCCAAGGCTCTGTTGCGGCAGGCCGACACCTTGGAACAGGCCGAGCAGGTCGAACTCGCTCTCGCATTCCATCTCGTCCAGGACCTCCTCGGTGGGGAAGTCGTCGACGCGGATGATCACGCCCTCGCACAGGGTGCGAAATTCCGCCGGCAGGCCTTCGAAGATTTCGTGCGCCGTCGCTTCCATCTCGGCCAGCGAGAGTGCTTTCAATTCCGTCCACATGGGCATCTCTTAGCGCGGGTTCCTTGGCGATGCATCCCGCTTTATAAGCGCGGGCTAGGTTGACGGGCGGCGCCAAAACGGGGAGCGTGGGCCTCGGTTGGGACGTTTCAGGTGGGCGAAAAAATGCGAGCAAAAACAGTGCTGACGCTACTGTGCATGGGGTTGTTTTCGCAGTTTTGCGTTGGCGCGGAGGCGCAGACGGCGGCCCCCGGGGTGAGGCTGGCGCAGGCGGCGGCACCGGACGACATCCCGCCGCCGCGCAAGCGGCACCCGGCGCGCCTGCGCGTCACACCCTATTACGCGCCTGATGGCGTCTACCCGCGCTACAATCCGGGTCCCAATGCGGTCCGCGTGTGCAACGCGACCTATGTGCAGGAATTCCGGCCGAGCGGCACCGTGATCGTGCCGCGTGTGAGCTGCTACTGGCGTCCGGGCTGAGGCAGGCGGCGCTCGGCGTTGGAGCCCGGTGGGGTGATCATGGCGAGATGGGTTGCATGGGCCGTTGCCGTCGCGCTTGCCGCCGGTCTGCCTCGCGCGTCCGCCGCACCAAGGGTGACGGTGCCGGAGGCCTCGGCAGGGACTGCGATCTTCGATGGGCGGCGGCCCGCGCGCACCCAATACATTGTGCCGCCCCTCGTGCGCCGTGATCCCCGCTATTACGCGCGGCCCGTGCACTACCGTCCCTATCCCTACGGCGTGCCCGCACCCTTCGTATTCGGCTACGGCCCGTTCTGGTGACGCGCTAGCCGGCGGGCGCGAATCCCTTGACCAAGAGCACGGTCGCCTTCGCGCCGACTTTGCGATCACGCGAGATTTCATCGTAGTCGGGTGAGTTCGAGAAGGCGAGGAAGGCGGCCTCGTCGGGAAACGACATCATGACGAGCTTGTCGTGCGGCCACGTCCCTTCGAGCACGCGCGGGCGTTCATCGGCGGCGAGCAGCCGGCCATTGAACTTCCTGAACACATCGAAGAACCGCGCCTGGTAACGGTCATAGGCGGCGCGGTCCGTCATCGTCAGCTGCGCGATCGCATAGACGGTCATTTCCGAAACTCCTCTCGTCGCGGCACCGCATCGCAGTCACCGGCTTCGTTCATTCATGGCGCGTTCACGTCGCTGTCCGCAATTTAATCCCGGGAGCGACTGCAATTGAACAGGGATGACGCGGGCCGGAAACGAGCATCGCAACTCCGCTGTCCGGATTCAGGGAGGATTCCATGCTGAGAATAAGAGGTCCCAGGGCAAGCCCGATGCGCCTGCTCGGGATTGCGGCCGCCGCGACACTGATGCTGTCGGCGGGGACCGCGCGTCGCGCTGAAGCACTCGCCTTGATCAATCCGGCGACGTCCCCCGCGGCCAAGGCCGCGAGCGACGACCTCGTCACGCAGGTTCGTCACGGCGGCGGCGGACATGGCGGGGGCGGACATTTTCACGGTGGCGGAGGCTTCCGCGGTGGCGGCGGACATGTCGGCGGTTTCCGCAGCGGTGGATTCCATGGCGCTCATATCGGCGGCATCCGCGCCGCGCCGGCCTTCCACGGCGGTGGCTATCGCTATGGCGGCGTTCACCGCTATGGCGGATTTCAGCGCTACGGGATCTATCGGCCGCACTACGGCCATCGCCACTTCCACCGGCGCTATTATGTCGGCGGCTATTATCCCTACTACCACCATCCGCGCCGCTGCCGGATCATCTGGACCTATTATGGCCCGCGCCGCGTCTGCCGCTGGCATCGCTGGCACTATCCGTACCGGTATTGGTAACGGAAACTATTCGAACAGCGTCATGGCCGGGACATAGGCGAGCGGAAGCGACGCCGTCCTACGGACGGCTATGCCCGGGCTGACGGAGCGCGTAGCTACAGCCAATCCTTCAGCTTCCACGACGAAGCCTTCCACCGCATCAGATTGTCCAGCTTCCACTGCTTGAACATCGCGGGCGGCCAGCGGCTGAGCTTCGAGGTCTCCTCGACCTCCGGCTTGGCGACGATGGACAGCGGCGTCGCGCGCCGGCGGTGCTGGCGCGTGGCTTCGCTGATCAGGTCGACATATTCAGGCTTGTTGGCCATGGCGCGTCCTCGCGAAAACCTCGCGAGGACGAGAGTGTCAGGCGATCGATTAACAGCGGTTTGCCGCGATCGCTACAATTGCGGGAGTTCGCTTAGCGCCAGTCCCTGACGTCGACGAAGTGCCCGGCGATCGCCGCCGCCGCCGCCATCGCCGGCGAAACGAGATGCGTGCGGCCTTTAAAGCCCTGGCGGCCCTCGAAATTGCGGTTCGAGGTGGAGGCGCAGCGCTCTTCCGGCTTCAGCTTGTCCGGGTTCATGGCAAGGCACATCGAGCAGCCCGGCTCGCGCCATTCGAAGCCGGCCTTGATGAAGATCTTGTCGAGACCCTCGGCCTCGGCCTGCTCCTTGACGATGCCGGAGCCGGGGACGACCATGGCGTTGACGTTCGCTGAAACCGTCTTGCCCTCGGCGATCTTCGCCGCCGCGCGCAAATCTTCGATGCGGCCGTTGGTGCAGGAGCCGATGAAGACGCGGTCGAGCTTGATGTCGATGATCTTCGTGCCCGCCGTCAGGCCCATATACTTCAGCGCGCGATGTTTGGAGATGCGCTTGGCCTCGTCCGCGATCTTGTCGGGATCGGGCACGATGCCGGTCACCGAGATGACGTCCTCAGGCGAAGTGCCCCAGGTCACGATCGGCGGCAGTTTTGCAGCATCGAGGCGCAGCTCATGGTCGAAATGCGCGCCCTCGTCGGAGCGCAATTTCTCCCAATAGCGCATCGCCGCATCCCAGGCCGCGCCCTTCGGTGCCTTCGGACGGTCGCGCAGGAAGTCGTAGGCCTTCTGGTCGGGCGCGACGAGGCCGGCGCGGGCGCCGCCTTCGATCGACATGTTGCAGACCGTCATGCGGCCTTCCATCGAGAGCGCACGAATTGCTTCGCCGGCATATTCCAGCACGTAGCCGGTGCCGCCCGCAGTGCCGATCTCGCCGATGATGGCGAGGATGATGTCCTTGCCGGTCACGCCGTCAGGCAATTTGCCGTCGACGGTGACGCGCATGTTCTTCGCCTTCTTCTGGATCAGCGTCTGCGTCGCCAGCACGTGCTCGACTTCGGAGGTGCCGATACCGTGCGCGAGCGCGCCGAACGCGCCATGCGTCGAGGTGTGGCTGTCACCGCAGACGATGGTGGTGCCGGGCAGCGTAAAGCCCTGCTCGGGACCGATGACGTGGACGATGCCCTGACGCTTGTCGAACTCGTTGTAATATTCGATGCCGAATTCCTTGGCGTTGTCGGCCAGCGCCTTGATCTGCTCGATGCTCTCCGGATCAGGATTGGGCTTGGTGCGGTCGGTGGTCGGCACGTTGTGGTCGACGACGGCGAGCGTCTTCTCCGGCGCGTGAACCTTGCGACCCGTCGCGCGCAGGCCTTCGAACGCCTGCGGTGAGGTCACCTCATGCACCAGATGGCGGTCGATATAGAGCAGGCAGGTGCCGTCCTCGGCTTCGTGCACCAGATGGTCGTTCCAGATCTTGTCGTACAATGTGGTCGGCTTGGACATGAGCTTAAGCTCCGAAAGAATGTGTGAAGCGGGTAAGCGCGCATCGCGCGCAGGCAACAAATCGTCAGCGCAGCCTCTCAGGCTGCGCGAATAAGCTCTGACGTTGCCGAGGTCGCGAAGCGTCCGAAGAACCGGCCAGGCAGCCGCGAGCGATCGTCGATGACGATGCGCTGGACGGGGGCGAGGCTGGTCGGATCTGGAAACATTCTAGAAGCTATATAGCATGCAGCGGTAAAAGCGCGAGAGTTTCGGCTCGTCATTGCGAGCGCAGCGAAGCAATCCAGAAATGCATCCGCGGAGACAGCCTGGATTGCTTCGTCGCAAGGCCCCTCGCAATGACGGCGGGACAAACAAAAAAGCGCGGAGCCGAGCCCCGCGCTTTCGAAAACTTGCCTGATGAGGCGGAGCTTACTCGCCGACCGCGGTCTGGCGGTCCTGCTTCTCGACGATGCGGGCCGACTTGCCGCGAAGGTTGCGGAGGTAATAGAGCTTGGCGCGACGCACCTTGCCGCGACGCACCACCTTGATCGAGTCGATCATCGGCGACATCACCGGGAACACGCGCTCCACGCCCTCGCCGTACGAGATCTTGCGCACGGTGAAGCTCTCATTGAGGCCACCGCCGGAGCGGCCGATGCAGACGCCCTCATAGGCCTGCACGCGGGTGCGCTCGCCTTCGACGACCTTCACGTTGACGATCACGGTGTCGCCGGGACCGAATTCCGGAATGTCCTTGCCGGCGGACAGCTTGTCGAATTGCTCTTGCTCGAGCTGCTTGATCAGGTTCATGGGTAAATCTCCATCGGCGCGCCCAGCCCTGGAAACGGGGGGCTGCGCAAAATTCGTCTATCCAGCCATTGCGGATTTGGCCGCTCCTATAAGGCAAGCCGGAGCGTTTGTCACCCGTCTGTCTTGTTTTTTGGCGTTTTTTGGCGACCGGCTCGATTCGGGGGCTTGGGCGGGATCTGGGCCCACAAATCCGGCCGCCGGGCCGCCGTCAGGGCCTCGGATTGCGCCCGCCGCCAGGCCGCGACCTTGGCGTGGTCGCCGGAGGTCAGGATATCAGGGATCGGAACCCCCTCGAACAGCTGCGGGCGGGTGTATTGGGGGTATTCCAAAAGGCCCCCGGAGAAGCTCTCCTCGGTTCCCGAGGCCTCCTTGCCCATCACCCCCGGCAGCAGCCGCACGCAGGCATCGATCAGGGCTAACGCTGCGATTTCGCCGCCGGACAGCACGTAATCGCCGATCGAGACCTCCTCCAGGCCCCGCTTGTCGATCACCCGCTGGTCCACCCCCTCGAACCGCCCGCAGACGATCAGGGGGCCGGGGCCCCGGACGAATTCTGTGACCCGGGCCTGGGTCAATGGCCGACCGCGCGGGCTCATCAGCAGCTTCGGTCGGTCAGGGCCGATCTCCGCCGCGTCGATGGCCGCCGCCAGAACATCGGCCCGCAGCACCATACCCGGCCCGCCACCGGCGGGGGTGTCGTCGACGCTGCGGTGACGGTCGGTGGCCGAGGCGCGGATGTCCCGCGCCTCGATGTCCCAGAGTCCCGCGGCCAGCGCCCGCCCGGCGAGGCTCACACCGAGCGGCCCCGGAAACATCTCCGGAAACAGCGTCAACACCGTCGCGCGCCAGGGGGTGGGGTGGGTCATCGGATCCAAATGTCTCGTCGTCCCGGGGCGCGCGAAGCGCGAGCCCGGGACCCATAACCACCGCACTTCATTTTGCGATGATCGGAGCTATCAGCTTAGCCAAAAAACCATGGCCTGTGGCTATGGGTCCCCGCGTTCGCGGGGACGACTCGGGGAGAGAGTTTCGCCACGATCCTCGCCCTCGATCTCCTGCGGCAGCGCGATCACCACGCGGCCGCCTTTGAGATCGACCTCCGGCACCACCGCGTTCGAGAACGGCAGCAGCATCGTTGCGCCCTTGGGCGGAGCGATCTCGATGATGTCGCCGGCGCCGAAATTGTGGATCGCGAGCACGCGGCCGAGCGCGTCGCCGTCCGTGGTGACAGCGGCGAGCCCGATCAGATCGGTGTGGTAATATTCGTCCTCGTCGGTCACGGGCAGCTTGTCGCGCGCGACGTAGAGTTCGATGCCGTTGAGGCGCTCGGCCTCATCGCGGGTCGTGACGCCCTTGAACGTCGCGACCAGATGGTCTTTCGCCTCGCGCGCCGTCGCCAGCTCGAACTGGCGCTTGCCGTCCTTGGCGAGAAGCGGACCGTAGCGGCGGACGGCAAAGGGATCTTCCGTAAAAGTCCACAGCTTGACCGCACCGCGCACCCCATGCGCGGCGCCGATCCGCGCGACGCAGACCAGCGCCGACATGATTGAACCTTAGCCCTTCGCGGCGGCTTCGGCCTGCGCCTTGCGCTCCTTGCGCGGCACGGCCTTTTCCGGGTTGTTGCGCGCTTCACGCTTCTTGACGCCGGCGGCATCGAGGAAACGCGACACGCGGTCGGACGGCTGCGCGCCCTTGGCGAGCCAGGCCTTCACCTTGTCCATGTCGAGCTTCAGGCGGGTCTCGTTGTCCTTCGGCAGCAGTGGGTTGAAATAGCCGAGACGCTCGATGAAGCGGCCATCGCGCGGAAAGCGGGAGTCGGCGACGACGACGTGATAGACGGGACGCTTCTTGGTGCCTGCGCGGGCGAGGCGGATCACGACGGACATTCAGTTCTCCTTGAAAGTGTGGTTTGCAAAGTACGTTTTGTTCGGTTGATTGGTATTCCGCGCCGCGTGAGACCGTGCGGTTCCTCGCGACGAATTCCTCATTTCTTCTTGCCCGGGAAACCGCCGAGGCCCGGCAGCGTCGGCTTGCCGCTCAGCCCCGTCAGTCCAGGAAGGTTTGGCAGGCCGGTGCGAAGCCCGGGCGGCAGATCCTTCGGCAGGCTGGGCAGACCTTGTCCGCCGCCGGCCTGCATCTTCTCCTGCATCGCCTTCATCTCTTCGGGAGACGGCATCTTCATGCCGCCGCCAAAGCCCATCGCCTGCGCGATGCCGGCGAGCGGGCCGCGCTTGCCCGAGCCCATGGCCTTCATCACGTCGGCCATGTTCCGGTGCATCTTGAGCAGCTTATTGACGTGCTCGACGCTCTGGCCGGAGCCTGCGGCGATGCGCTTCTTGCGGCTTGCTTTCAGCAGATCCGGATGGCGGCGCTCGTCGCGCGTCATGGAATCGATGATGGCGACCTGGCGCTTCAAAATCCTGTCGTCGATGCCGGCGGCCGCGATCTGGTTCTTCATCTTGGAGATGCCGGGCATCATGCCCATCAGGCCGCTGATGCCGCCCATGTTGGCCATCTGCAGCAGCTGTTCGCGCATGTCGTTGAGGTCGAACTGACCCTTGCGCATGCGCTCGGCGGTGCGGGCGGCCTTCTCGGCGTCGATATTGGCCGCGGCGCGCTCGACCAGCGACACGACGTCGCCCATGCCGAGGATGCGGCCGGCGATACGATCGGGGTGGAAATCCTCCAGCGCATCGGTCTTTTCACCGGTGCCGAGCAGCTTGATCGGCTTGCCGGTGACCGCGCGCATCGACAGCGCGGCGCCGCCGCGGCCATCGCCGTCCACGCGTGTCAGCACGATGCCGGTGAGGCCGACGCGCTGGTCGAACGCGCGCGCCAGGTTCACGGCGTCCTGGCCGGTGAGGCTGTCGGCGACCAGCAGCACTTCGTGCGGATTGGCCGCGGCTTTGATCGCCGCTGCTTCCGACATCATCTCTTCGTCGAGCGTGGTGCGGCCGGCGGTGTCGAGCAGCACGACGTCGTAGCCGCCGAGCTTGCCGGCCTCCAGCGCGCGCTTGGCGATCTGCGGCGGCTGTTGCCCCGCCACGATCGGCAGGGTCGGAATGTCGAGATCGCGGCCGAGCACGGCCAGCTGCTCCATCGCCGCCGGGCGATAGACGTCGAGCGATGCCATCAGCACCTTGCGCTTGTCGCGCTGGACCAGGCGGCGGGCGAGCTTTGCGGTGGTCGTGGTCTTACCGGAGCCTTGCAGGCCGACCATCATGATCGGTACCGGCGGCACGGAATTGACGTCGATGGTCTGGCCTTCGCTGCCCAGCGTGTTGACCAGCTCGTCATGGACGATCTTGACCACCATCTGGCCGGGGGTCACCGACTTGACGACGGTGGCGCCGATCGCCTGCTCGCGGACGCGCTTGGTGAAGCTGCGGACCACCTCGAGCGCGACGTCGGCCTCCAGCAGCGCGCGGCGCACCTCGCGCATCGCGGCATCGACGTCCTTTTCGGTCAGCGCACCGCGCCCCGTCAGACGATCGAGAATTCCGCCAAGCCGTTCCGACAGATTGTCGAACAATGCCGTTGTCCTGTTGCTGTCCCCGGATGAGGGCGCGCCGCTACTCTCCGCTGTCATGCCCCGGCTTGACCGGGGCATCCAGTACGCCGCGGCACCTCGGTTCCAGCCGAGCCGCCTCTGGAATACTGGATCGCCCGATCAAGTCGGGCGACGACCGCTTCCTTGGCCAAACGATCTTCCAAACACCTTTGCGCCCGAGGGCGCACAGCGCTGTCGGGCGTTGACCTCCGGCCCCAAGGGCCGGTCGGCGGGTCGAAAAGAAAGCCTTTCCGAGAAAGTGGCGGGGTTAAACGCCGCTCACGCCGAAAAGTCAAGGAAAGTTAGGGTGCCAGAGTGGCTTTGCCAAGGTAAGCTCCTGAAAACAAGACGCTTTTGGTGGTCAGTTCCTTTTCCTTTGGCCTCGCCCATATAGAAGGTGATGATTTACCTCCGCCGCCGTCCCTGAAAGCCAGCCTGTGTCGATCGCCCGTCGCCGCGTTTATGGTTGCTTGCCGGGGCCGGGGCGCTGGTCGGCGTCCCCTCCCTTTGGATGTCCCGCATGAAAGCCTATGACGATCCCACCTCAGATCATTTCGACGGCCTCACGTTTTTCGATCCGGATGGGGCGCCGCCGAAATCGCTGCGCGAGGTGCTGCGCTGGCAGTTCGGCGGCAAGCGGCAGCGTGCGAAATGGCCGGATTGGGCCCCCAGCCCTCATGCCGACACCCCGCCGGAGCGGGTCGACGGCGGCAAAGTGCGGCTGGCCTTTGTCGGCCATGCCAGCTGGCTGATCCAGGCCGGCGGCCTCAACATCCTGGTCGATCCGGTCTGGTCGACCCGGGTCTCGCCGGTCTCCTGGGCCGGGCCGAAGCGGCATAACGATCCCGGCATCGCCTTCGAGAAGCTGCCGAAGATCGACGTCGTGCTGGTCTCGCATGGCCATTACGATCATCTCGACATCGCGACGCTGTCGCGGCTCGCCAAGAATTTTGCCCCGCGCGTGGTCACCCCGCTCGGCAACGACGTCACGATGCGCAGTGCCGATCCCATCATCAAGGTCGAAGCCTTCGACTGGCACGACCGCGTCGAACTCGGCGGCGGCGTCGCCGCGCATCTGGTGCCGACCCGGCACTGGACCGCGCGCGGCATGTTCGATCGCAACAAGGCGCTGTGGGCGAGTTTTGTCTTGGAGACGCCGGCCGGGAAAATCTACGTGGTCTGCGATTCCGGTTACGGCGATGGCCGGCATTTCCGTCGCGTCGCCGAGAAGCACGGCAAGCTGCGCCTCGCCATCCTCCCGATCGGCGCCTACGAGCCGCGCTGGTTCATGCGCGACCAGCACATGAATCCGGAAGACGCCGTGAAGGCGCTGGCCGATTGCGGCGCCGAGGCCGCGCTCGGGCACCACCACGGCACGTTCCAGCTGACGGACGAAGCGATCGACGCGCCGGCCAAGGCGCTGGTGGAAGCGCTGGATGCAGCACAGATTCCGCAGCAGCGGTTCGTGGCGATGAAGCCGGGGCAGGTGGTGGAGATTTAGGTCTCTCCACGCGTACAGCTTGTGCCCCGGACGCAGCGCAGCGTCTCTTCGACGGCGCGCTGCAGAGCCGGGGCCCACGCTTTTGGATGCAACTGGGTCCCGGCTCTGCGCCGCGTCACTACGTGCCGCAGCGCGTCCGGGACACGAGAATTATTGTTCCTTCGGCTTGATCGCCCAGCTCACATTCACCGTCACCGACAGCGTCTCCTCGCCCGGTGCGACCGCGGCAGGTGCAGCCATCGGCGCTGTCGCCATCCGCGCCTTGAACAGCGGCACCGGGGCGCCGCCTTCGGAGACGCTGAGCGGTGCGCCCAACGTGACGCCGGTAGCCTTGGCATAGATCTCGGCCTTGCGGCGGGCGTCCGCGACCGCCTGCTCGCGCGCGTCGTCGAGCAGTTTCGAGGCCTGCGTCACCTCGAAGGAAATGTTGCCGATGTCGTTGGCGCCGGCGGCAACCAGCGTATCGATGATGCTAGCGACCTTGGTGACGTCGCGAATTTTTACGGTGACGCGGTTCGAGGCGCGGAAGCCGACCACCGGGGATGCGCCGGTGGATTTGTTCTGGCCATATTGCGGCTGCAGCGACAGGCGCGAGGTCTGGTAATCCTTCTCGGCGATGCCGGCGCCCTTCAGCGCCAGCAGCACCTTGCCCATCGCGGCGTTGTTGGCGTCGGAGGCTTCCTTCGCCGTCTTGGCGTCGTTGGCGACGCCGGCGTCGATCCGCGCAAGATCCGGCGCCACGGAGACATTGGCTTCGCCGCTCACCGAAATGGCGGATACGACATCGTCGGCAAGCGCGGACGTTGCCGGCAGCGTGGCGGCAAGAACGGCGGCGAGGGAGACAACAAGTACGGCAGGCTTCTTCATAGCTCTCATTTCAGCGGCACGAAGACGTTGATCACGAGCTTGTCCTCGGCGGTCTTCAGGGGATCGGTGAGGTATTCCTCGATGAAGGTGTCCTTGGCTTCCAGCCTCTTGTCGTCGAGGTGATTGGTGATCGCCTCGTAGGTGTTGTCCATGTTGTCGTAGGAGCCGCGATGGACGAACTTCAGCACCTTGCCCTCCGGCGATTTGCCGACGCTCATGTCCTTGGGCAAGTTCTTGGGATCCTGCTCGACCGGGATCTCGGCAAGGAAGGTGAAGCCGGTATCGTCCGTCGAGGTGTAGACGATCATCGCATTGCCGGCGTGCTTGATGCCCTGCTTGTCCAGCAGGGCGTTCAGCGCCTTGAAGGCGTCGATCAGCGTGTCGAAGGCCGAGTCCCAGTTCGCGGTGCCCTTGACCATCACGACCTTCTTGGCCTCGAGCGTGGTCTCAAGGCCGAACGGATCGGCGGTCTGCACCGGGGCGGGGGTTACGGCGGCCGCCGGTGGCGGGGCCGTTGGGCTCGGTGAGGCACTGGCTGCGGGCGAGGGCGACGTTGTCGGAGTCGGCGAAGCGCTGGCCGCAGGCGATGGTGCGGGTAAGGTCGTCGCCGCTGGTGCGGGCGACGCGCTCGCGGCCGGCGAGGGGGTGGCCGATGGGGCCGGTGAGGGACTTGCCGAGGCGGCCGGTGCCGGGCTCGGGGTTTGCGCCAAAACCTCAGGCAGGCCAAGCGACAAGGCCGCTGCCGGGATCAGCGCGGCTAGAGCGAGACGACGAAACCTGATCATTTTATTCTCCCCACGGCCTTCGTCACCAAGGCCTGATCACCAAGACCTTGCCCACCAAGGCCTTATCCGGCTGAAGCCCGGCCGCGCATCCCGGTTCGCGGCGAGCCGCGCCGTTCTAACACGCGGGCGCGGAATTCGTCTCATGACAGATGCGTCATGGCAGACCTCCTGGCAGACCTCTTGGCCTCCGACCGCAAATCACTGGCCAAGCCTGCAAGGATCGCCATATAAGACAGGCGAAATTCGGGAATTTTCATGAGCGCGCTGGCCAACCACGCATTTGCCAAGATGAACGGCATCGGCAACGAGATCGTCGTTGTCGACATGCGGGATTCGACGGCAAAGGTGACGCCGGACGACGCCCGTGCGGTGGCGTCCGCGAACGGTGGCGTGGCTTACGACCAGCTCATGGTGCTGCAGAAGCCGCGGCTCGACGGCACCGAAGCCTTCATCCGGATCTACAACAATGACGGCTCGGAAGCCGGCGCCTGCGGCAACGGCATGCGCTGCGTGGTGCGGCGCATCTTCGAGAAGAACGGGCAGACGACGGCGACGTTCGAGACGGCGGCCGGGCTGCTCAATGCCTGGCAGGGTCCGGCGCCTGATCTCTACACCGTCGACATGGGGATGCCGAAGTTCGGCTGGCAGGACATCCCGCTGGCGGAAGAGTTCCGCGACACCCGCTACATCGAATTGCAGCTCGGGCCGATCGACAATCCGATCCTGCATTCGCCCTCCGTGGTGAGCATGGGCAACCCGCATGCGATCTTCTGGGTCGACGATGTCAACGCCTATGATCTCGAGCGTTTCGGTCCATTGCTGGAAAACCACCCGATCTTCCCGGAGCGCGCCAACATCACGCTCGCCCATATCGCCGATCCCCAGCACATCACGATCCGCACCTGGGAGCGCGGTGCCGGCCTGACCAAGGCCTGCGGCTCGGCGGCCTGCGCCACGGCGGTCGCCGCGGCCCGCCTGAAGCGGGCCGAGCGCAATGTCGAGATTACGCTGCCTGGCGGCAAGCTCGGCATCGAATGGCGCGAGCGCGACGACCACGTGCTGATGACGGGCACGGCGACCTTCGAATATGAGGGCAGATTCGATCCGGCGCTGTTTGCGCCGGTGGCCTGATGGCCGTCGACGTCGTCACCTTCGGCTGCCGCCTCAACGCCTTCGAGGCCGAGGTGATGCGCCGCGAAGCCGAAGCTGCAGGGCTCGAAGATACCATCGTCATCAACAGTTGCGCGGTCACCAACGAGGCGGTGGCGCAGGCGCGGCAGTCGATCCGCAAATTGAAGCGCGAACGGCCCGGTGCGCGCATCGTCGTGACCGGTTGCGCGGCGCAGACGCAATCTGCGATGTTCGCCGACATGGCCGAGGTCGATCGGATCGTCGGCAATGACGACAAGATGCGCGCTTCTGCGTGGCAGGAGACGCGTAGCGCTTTCGACCTTGGCGCCAGCGAGAAGATCGCCGTCAGCGACATCATGGCCGTGAAGGAGATGGCGCCGCATCTCATCGACGGCTATGCGAGCGGCCTGCCGCGCGTGTTCGTGCAGGTGCAGAACGGCTGCGACCATCGCTGCACCTTCTGCATCATCCCCTATGGCCGCGGCAATTCGCGCTCGGTGCCGATGGGCGCGGTGGTCGAGCAGGTGCGCAACCTGGCCATGCGCGGCCATGCCGAGATCGTGCTGACCGGCGTCGATCTCACCAGCTACGGCGCCGACCTTCCGGGCACGCCGAAGCTCGGCCTGCTGACCAAGCAGATCTTGCGGCACGTGCCGGAGCTGAAGCGCCTGCGCATCTCCTCGATCGATTCGATCGAGGCGGATGGCGATCTGCTCGATGCCATCGCCGATGATGTGCGGCTGATGCCGCATCTGCATCTGTCGCTGCAGTCCGGCGACGACATGATCCTGAAGCGCATGAAGCGGCGGCATTCGCGGCAAGACGCGATCGCGTTCTGCGAGCAGGTCCGCCGCCTGCGCCCCGATGTCGTCTTCGGTGCCGACATCATCGCGGGCTTCCCGACCGAGACGGACGAGATGTTCTCGCGTTCGCTCGATCTTATCGAAGAATGCGGCCTGACATTCCTGCACGTCTTCCCCTATTCGCCGCGCCCCGGCACGCCGGCTGCAAAGATGCCCCAGGTTGCAGGCGGCGCGATCAAGGAGCGTGCGCGACGGCTACGGGCGGCAGGCGAAGCGGCGCTGCGCGAACGGCTGCAAGCGGAGGTGGGTCAGACGCGCGAGGTGCTGATCGAGAGCGCGAGCCTGGGCCGCACCGAGCACTATCTGCCGGTAGCGATTGCAGGCGAGCGTATCGGGAGCGTCGTGCCGCTCGTGATTGGCGGCAGCGATGGCGAGCGGCTGACCACATAGACAGTGTCGTCGCCCTGCTTGACAGGGCGCCCCAGTACGCCGCGGCTTTTCCGCATCTCACTGACGTCTCTGGAATACTGGATCCCCCGCTTTCGCGGAGGATGACACCGGTAGTTTGGCGAATAGCGCGCCCCTACGACGCCCTGACCTGCCAGAACCGCAGCGTCCGCCGCGCATTCTCCGGCGTCATGCGCGCATAGTGATCCTGTGCTCGCGCGAGGTCCGCCGGCTTCATCGCGCCGGTGGCAAACCGACTTTCGAGCACGGCTATGGTGGTCTCCCAGCCGAGTTGCGCGGCCTTGCACGGCACCAAGAGGCCGTCGTCGCGCAGGCTCTGCATCAGCGGGCGGATCACCTCGATTGTCGATCCGGACAGGGCTGCCAGGGCGGCGGCGGTCTCCTCGTAACGCCGCTGCCTGGCGAAGCCGAGCAACGTCGCCTCATCGAGCTGGCCGGTTGCCTTGAGCATCGCAATCGCGCGTTTGGCGCCCTCGAAATCGCGGACACCGGACATCTCGCGCTCGACGCCGACGGCGATGGCCGTGATCGCGCTCTGGATCTCCTCGAACAGATGCGGCGGCGCGCGCGACAACAGGCGGGCGCGCACGGCATCGGTCGCCGAGTGCAGCAATCGGCGGCGCAGCTCCGACGGCAGGTCGACGCGGACGCCGATGCTGACGGCAAGCTCGGGATCCGCCTCGGCCTGCCCAACCATGAGCGCGAATCCATGTCCGGAGACGCGCGCGCCGGGATTGGCGGCGAGCCTGCGGCTGACGCTGGGATAGCGGCGCGCCAGCAGGGCGTCGGTGACGATCTCCTTCAGCCACCAGCGGCCGGCGATCGCAAGCAGATGCGGCTCGCCCTTGGCTGAAGCGATCTTCACCAGCTCGCCGTCGTCGAGGCGCGCAGATTCCTGCAGCACGGGACCCGCGATGCGGATCTCGTCGTTGCTGGCGAGGCGGCGGATCACGGAGGGCGGTGCCTGCGCGACCGGCGCCAGCTGCACGCTGATCTCGGCGAGCGCGATGCGTGCGCCCATGTCCGCAAGCGCGCGCAGTTCGATGGTACCGATCAGGCGATCGAGCACCTCGTCGAACAGCGCGATCTGTTCGTCGTCGAAACTGCCGGCGGAGGAGAGGAACAGGTCCGTGACGCGCCGGGCTGTTGCCAGACCCTTTTCCGGCGAGCCGGTGCGAATCGCGGATTCGACCTCGTCGATGATCGATAGCCCGGCCGTAGACATGACGCGTTGCTCGTCCTGAGCGAATTGATGGAAGCTTGTTCTAAGCAACCGGCATCATGGGGACGAGGACTGAAGGTTTGGTAAACCATGGGCCTGGAGCGGCTGGCTTCCGCAAGATGCACCCGCGGCGTCGGTGCGCTCCCTCCCCCGCTTGCGGGGGAGGGTCGGGGAGAGGGTGTTTCCGCAACGGGACAGTCCCCACGAGGAGAGAACCCTCACTCGGCGCTGCGCGTCGGCCTCTCCCACAAGCAAGCGGGAGAGGTGAACGCCAGCGGCACCTATTCCCCATTCCATCCGCAAGCCCTGAGCTTCTCGTGCATATGCGGCGGGGCCGGTGCCACGACGCGGACCGGCTCCTTATTCCGGGAGATCGGCACCACGATCTCGCGGGAGTGCAGGTGCAGCTTCGGCTCGCCGAAGCGCGGCCCGTTGCCGTAAATATTATCGCCGAAGATCGGCCAGCCGGTGGCTGACGAATGCACCCGCAATTGATGGGTCCGTCCCGTCACCGGTTCCATGGCGAGCCAGGTGAAGCCGTCGCCGCGGCCCATGACCTTCCAGTTGGTGATCGCCTTCTGGCCCTCGGGATCGGGCTTCTGCCACCAGCCGCGTTCGGCATTGAGCCGCCCAAGCGGCATGTCGATGGTGCCTTCGTCCTCGGTGGGGCCGCCCTCAACCACGGTCCAGTAGGTCTTGCCGATCTTGCCGTGCTTGAACAAAAGGCCGAGCGAGGCGGTCGCCTTGCGATGGCGGCCGAGCACGAGGCAACCGGAGGTGTCCTTGTCCAGCCGGTGGGCCAGCACCGGAGGGCGCGGCAGGCCGAAACGCAGCGCGTCGAAGGAATCCTCCAGATTGGCGCCACCCTTGGGGCCGCGATGCACCGGAAGGCCGGCCGGCTTGTCGATGATCAGCATCAGGCCGTCGCGATGGAGCACGCGGGCCATGATCTCGTCGGCCGTCAA
>NZ_LFJD01000004.1:2162908-2162989 GCF_006658635.1 Bradyrhizobium sp. UNPA324 | reverse complement strand
GAAGATGCGCGCGAACCCAACCGGGTGGACGGCATCGCCAATTCGAACGGCGAGGGAGGCCAGAAGGAAAGTTCGGCTCCT
>NZ_LFJD01000004.1:2162780-2162898 GCF_006658635.1 Bradyrhizobium sp. UNPA324 | reverse complement strand
TACGCCGTCAGTTGAGGCGCCGCCACGTCTTGGCGTTTTTCCAGAAGTTGCCGCCATGCCTGGTGGGAATCGAGGCTTGCGCATCATCGCACTATTGGTCGCGCGAGCTGCAGGCGTT
>NZ_LFJD01000004.1:2162224-2162770 GCF_006658635.1 Bradyrhizobium sp. UNPA324 | reverse complement strand
TAACCGCTCGGAACGCTCGGAGCACCGGTCGAACCCGGGATCGGCGCGTTCTTGAAGGTGATGACGTGACCGTCGACGTTCAGCGTCGAACCGTCCGCAATGGTCGCGCCGAGCGAGGCCGCGCTGGTGGTGCGGTTGACGGACACGGTGGCGTTGCCGCCGCCCACCGACGTGGTCAGGCCGAGCGACTTGAGCAGGTCGGCCTTGCCGGTGACGCTCAGATCCGCACCCGTCGAGCTCTTCAGCGTGACGGCGCCGCCGCCAACGCTCGAAGCGGTCTGGTTGACGCTGGTGGCGATCGTCGCGGCACCCGAGCTGATGGAGACCGTCTTCACGCCGCTGGCCAGATCGACCGCGGTCAACAGATCGTTGACGGTCGCAGCCGGGGTACCGGCGGTGCCGAGATAGACGGTGGTGTTGCCATTGCCGTCGGTGACGAGGTTGCCGCTGACGCCGGAACCGGACGCAACCGCGGTCGATGCCGGAGCAGAGCCGCTGCGGAAGGTGATGGTCTTGCCGTTCACGGTCAGCGTGTCGCCGTCGGCA
>NZ_LFJD01000004.1:1703937-2162214 GCF_006658635.1 Bradyrhizobium sp. UNPA324 | reverse complement strand
GGCGAGCCAGTCGGCATCGCTGATGTGGCGGGACAATTCGCCGAGCCTTATACTGACGCGATCCTGCAGCATGGGGAGCCGCTCCGCATACCAGCTCTTGTCGCGCTCGAACAGCATGGCCATGGTGAGCTCGACGATCGGCGGCTCCATTGTGCTGAGCGCGGCGAACATCCACGCGATCGCGCGGCTCCTCGCGTTGGCGTCCTTCGGCAGCAAACCATCGTGGCGCTCGGCAATATGCAGCACGATCGCCCCGGACTCGAACAGGGTGAGATCGCCGTCCTCATAGGTCGGGATCTGCCCGAACGGATGCAGCGCGCGATGCGCGGGCGCCTTCATCGCCGCGAAGGAGAGGAGGCGAACGTCGTAAGGTTGGCCGACCTCTTCCAGTGCCCAGCGCACGCGCATGTCGCGCGCCTGTCCCCGGCCGCGGTCGGGCGAGGTTTCGAAGGCGGTGATGGTGGGCATTGGGGACTCCGGGGGCATGGTGCTTCGTCTGCAGAGGACGAACGACGAGGGTGGATTCCGACAACGTTCGTCTCTTCCAAGCGTGCCGCCAAACCAACGGTGTCGTCCCGGCGAACGCCGGGACCCATACCGCGTGATCTATCTGTGCGTTTAGTCTCAGTACCGAAACGCCGAGTCTCCGCCAAACTACTCCCTGGGGTTATGGGTCCCCGCGTTCGCGGGGACGACAGCGGAATGTGACGCGCTATTGTTCGCCGAACCTACGCAGCGATCCACACCGCAAGCTCCCGCCATGGCTCCAGTGTCCAATGCCCGGAGGCTGCGCCTGATGGCGACGGCAGCACAAAAATCTCCGGCCAGCTTGCATCGCGCTTCTGCCGCCCGAGCGTAATCCCGCTCGACGGCCTGCCGTAAAACAAGCTCGCCGCCTTCTTGCTCGTGAACGCAATCGTCCGCGGCCGATACGTCTCCATCTTGGCCCTGAAGCCTGATACGTCGATCGTCTCCGCCGAGATCTGGTGATCCATCCCGGCGCCCGTCTTGGAGAGATCGGTGAAGCCGATCCCGAGCTCGATCAGCGCGGCGAACTCGCTTGGCTGATAGCGCCGCGGCGTGATCCCGACCTCGTGGATCGCGCGCCAGAAGCGGTTGCCGGGATGGGCGTAATAGTGCCCGAGCTCCGCCGAGCGCGTCGAGGCGGCGGTGCCGACGAAGACGAGGCGGAGGTTGGGGCGGAGTTGGTCGGGGAGGCGGTGAGAAGAGGCTTCGGGCAAGTCGATGAACCACGTGTAGCTCGCATGAGCGGCGATAGGTGGGACGGCAGAGCCCAGGATGTCGCTGCATTCATCGACGCTCCGCTTACTACGAACTGTCGTCTTCGTGCGAAGGAAACAGAGTTGGATAGTGGCTTCTCAATCTGTCCACTACGCGTACGACAGGTTCGACGTTCGTCCAGCAATAACCTTCGGCCGTCTTGTCGACGTAGCTGATCGAAGCTAGAGCATCCAGAACGGGCGTCAGTCGGCCATTGCGTCCGAATGGATCGCCGATCTCGCTCGAAAAGTCGTGATATTCCTTGCCGTAGTTTTCAAAATGAAAGATGAACGTCTCGAGCAATTCCGGCAGGCTTGGACCATGCTCCCAGGTTTGCTGGGCGACATGGTCGGCCTCCTTCACGTCGCACTCGAATGCAAAGTGATAGGCATAACCCTTCCCGGTATCGTCAAGTGGCCGGAGAATGCGGAGCCGCCATAGGTCACGCCCGAGATACTTAAAGACAGATTGTCTGAAGATTGGTCGCGGCGCATCGGGGAAATGGGAAGCCAACGATGCTGCAAACGTAGCCGACTCCCCCTCTGCAATTGAGAAGGCAATCTTTGCGAGTGCCTGTGCGATCTTGCCGTATGCGCGCAGTTCCAAATCGTTCATGGGTCCCTGGGACATCGATAAATCCACTCTCGGCAAGCTCGTGACCAGCGAGCATACAGGAAACTTGTCTCAGCCGCATCGGCAGGGGCCGGTAGCAGAATGATCGCCAGCGACTCGCGAACCCGCGCTCAGCCCTCCGCTGCGTTTGCTCGAAGAAAAAGCCGGGCTCTCGCCCGGCCTTGGCCTTTCTCGGTCTTGTGATACGCGGAGAGGACCCCTCACAACACCCGATTGCTCTCCTTCACCTTCTCCGCATCCAGATACACACTGCTCCCCATCTCCTTGAACTTCGCGCTCATCCTGGCCATGCCGTCCTCGGCGGTGCCGGCCAGCGACATGCCGACGCTGTTCGGATCGTTCAGCGTCGCCGCGTAGTCGCGCACGTCCTGCGTGATCTTCATCGAGCAGAATTTTGGGCCGCACATCGAGCAGAAATGGGCGACCTTGTGGGCTTCCTTCGGCAGGGTCTCGTCGTGGAAGTTCTTCGCGGTGTCGGGGTCGAGGCCTAGGTTGAACTGGTCGCTCCAGCGGAAGTCGAAGCGGGCGCGGGAGAGGGCGTCGTCGCGCAGTTGCGCGGCGGGGTGGCCCTTGGCGAGATCGCTGGCGTGGGCGGCGATCTTGTAGGTGATGACGCCGGTCTTGACGTCGTTGCGGTCGGGCAGGCCGAGATGCTCCTTCGGCGTGACGTAGCAGAGCATGGCGCAGCCGAACCAGCCGATCATGGCGGCGCCGATGCCTGACGTGATGTGGTCGTAGCCCGGCGCGATGTCGGTGGTCAGCGGTCCAAGTGTATAGAACGGCGCCTCGCCGCACTCCTTGAGCTGCTTGTCCATGTTGATCTTGATCTTGTGCATCGGCACGTGGCCGGGGCCTTCGATCATGACCTGGCAGCCCTTGTCCCACGCGATCTTGGTGAGCTCGCCGAGCGTCTCCAGCTCCGCGAACTGCGCGCGGTCGTTGGCGTCCGCGATCGAGCCGGGACGCAGGCCGTCGCCCAGCGAGAACGAGACGTCATACTTGCGCATGAGGTCGCAGATCTCGTCGAAGTGGGTGTAGAGGAAGCTCTCCTTGTGATGCGCCAGGCACCACTTCGCCATGATCGAGCCGCCGCGGCTGACGATGCCGGTGACGCGGTTGGCGGTGAGGTGGATGTATTGCAGGCGCACGCCGGCGTGGATGGTGAAATAGTCGACGCCCTGCTCGCACTGCTCGATCAGCGTGTCCTTGTAGAGCTCCCAGGTGAGCTGCACCGGATCGCCGTTGCACTTCTCCAGCGCCTGGTAGATCGGCACGGTGCCGATCGGCACCGGCGAGTTGCGCAAGATCCATTCGCGGGTGGTGTGGATGTTGCGGCCCGTCGAAAGGTCCATCACGGTGTCGGCGCCCCAGCGGATCGCCCACACCATCTTCTCGACCTCTTCCTCGACGGAAGACGTCACCGCCGAGTTGCCGATATTGGCGTTGATCTTGGTGAGGAAGTTGCGGCCGATGATCATCGGCTCGAGTTCGCTGTGGTTGATGTTGGAGGGGATGATGGCGCGGCCGCGCGCGATCTCGTCGCGGACGAACTCCGGGGTGATGAAAGCGGGCACGGAGGCGCCGAAGCTCTCGCCGTCGGCGAGGGCGGCTTCGGCGCGCTCGAGCTGTTGCTTGCGGCCGAGGTTCTCGCGCGCGGCGACGTAGATCATCTCCTTGGTGATGATGCCGGCGCGGGCGAATTCGAGCTGGGTGATCTTGTGGCCGTCGAGGCCGCGCAGCGGCTTGTGATAGGCCGAGAAGGCGCGCGCGGCCTTGTCGGTGGAGACGCTGCCATTGTCTTCCGGCTTGATCTGCCGGCCCTCATATTCCTCGACGCCGCCGCGCTCCAGCACCCATTGCTTGCGGTTGCGCGCCAAGCCGGCATTGACGTCGATGGTGACGCTGGGGTCGGTGTAGGGCCCCGAGGTGTCGTAGACCGGCAGGTTCGGCTCGCCGGCGCCTTCGGACAGGATGATCTCGCGCAGCGGCACGCGCAGATCGGGCGCGGCATCGGGGGACGCGAAGATCTTGCGCGAGGAGGGAAGGGGACCGGTGGTGACGGCGGGGATGGTCTTGTCGGGGTTGGAGCGGATGTTCATGGGATCCTCCGTTTTAATTCGTTCATGTCGCTGCGCGAGAGAGGCAAATACCGCTGTCATCCACGCGAAAGCGGGGATCCAGTATTCCAGAGGCGGTGCGGCTAGAGCCGAGAAGCCGCGGCGTACTGGATCGCCCGGTCAAGCTGGGCGATGACAGTGGAATGTGGGGTGGGAACGGGACATGCATCACGCAGCCTCCGTGGACAGGCCGAGCCATTGCCGCACGCGCGCATCCGGATCGGCGTTCTGCGTGACGTCGCTGACAACAGCGATCGAATCCGCGCCCGCCGCAAAAATCTCCGCGGCGTGCTCGAACTTGATGCCGCCGATGGCGACCAGCGGGATGGTGCCGATGCGCTGCTTCCATTCGGTGATCTTCGGAATGCCCTGCGGCTCGAAGCGCATCGATTTGAGCGTGGTGAAGAAGATCGGGCCGAGTGCGACGTAATCCGGCTTTGCTGCGAGCGCGGTCTCGAGCTCGGCATCGTCATGGGTGGAGATGCCGAGTGACAGGCCCGCTTCGCGGATCGCCTTGAGATCGGCGGCGGCGAGGTCCTCCTGGCCGAGATGCAGATATTTGGCGCCGGCGACGATCGCGGCGCGCCAATAATCGTTCACGACCAGCTTGGCTTGCGTGCCCTCAGTGATCGCGAGTGCATCGGTGACCATCTGCAAGGCCTGCCCGTCGTCGAGCTCTTTCGCGCGCAGCTGGATGGTGCCGACGCCGAGCTTGGTCAGGCGCTCGACCCAGCCGAGGCTGTCGACGACTGGATAGAAACGATCAGGATACGGCATGCCAGAACGGGGTCCCAACGACAGGGGTGGAAGGGGAGGCGAAGTCGCGGGCGTTCATCAGCCCGGCCTCGAAGGCTATGCGGCCGGCATCACAGCCGAGGCGGAAAGCCTTGGCCATCGCGACCGGGTCGGCGGCTTTGGCGATGGCGGTGTTGAGCAGCACGGCATCAAAGCCGAGCTCCAGCGCCTGCGCCGCGTGGCTGGGCGCGCCGAGACCAGCGTCGACCACCAGCGTAATGTCAGGCAGCCGGTCGCGCAGCAGCTTCAGCGCATCGCGGTTGGTGATGCCCTTCGCGCTGCCGATCGGCGCTGCCCACGGCATCACGACCTTACAGCCGACATCGACCAGGCGGTTGGCAACAGAAAGATCCTCGGTGCAATAGGGGAACACTTCAAAGCCGTCCTTGACCAGGATGGTCGCGGCCTCGACCAGGCCGACCACGTCCGGCTGCAGCGTGTCGTTGTCGGCGATCACTTCCAGCTTGATCCAGGACGTCGCGAACAATTCGCGCGCGAGCTTGGCCGTGGTCACGGCCTCGCGCACGCTGCGGCAGCCGGCGGTGTTCGGCAGCACGGTGACGTCGAGCTCGCGGATCAGCTTCCAGAACGCGTCCCCGGTCTTGCCGCCGGCGGATTCGCGCCGCAGCGACACGGTGACGATGTTCGAGCCGGAGGCGCGGATCGCCGACTGCATGATCGCCGGCGAGGGATAGAGCGCGCTGCCGATCAGCAGGCGCGAGGCGAAGGTTTTGCCGTAGAAGGTCACCATGTGCGAGGTGTCTCCTTTGATTGCGGTGTCATCCCCGCGAAAGCGGGGATCCGGTACGCCGCGGCAGGGTGGCTAGAACCGTGAAGCCGCGGCGTACTGGATCGCCCGGTCAAGCCGGGCGATGACAGCGGAGTGTTTGGCGGGCGTCGCGGCGACAAATAGAGTGCCCTCATCATCCTCACCCTCCCTGCCGCGGCGTGATGATCTCGATCTCGTCGCCGGCCTTCAGGCTCGTCTCGGCCCAGCGGCTCTTCGGCACGACGTCGTAGTTCAGCGCGATCGCGAAATGGCTACCCTCGTAATCGAGCTCGGAGAGCAGCGCGTCGACGCTTGCGGAATTCACCTCGCGCTGCTCGCCGTTGACGATCACAAGCATTGCATCACCTCGTTGTCGATCTGGCCGCGCTCGACATAGGCGAGCGTCAGCTCGGCGAGCGCGGGGGCGATCAGGAAGCCGTGGCGATAGAGGCCGTTGACGGTGATCCTGCGGCCGCGAATGTCGATGCGCGGCAGATTGTCGGGATAGGCGGGGCGAAGCCCCGAGCCGAACTCGACGATGCGGGCTTCGCCGAAGGCCGGGTGCACGGCATAGGCCGCGCCCAAGAGCTCCAGCGCGGAGCGGACGCTGACGCCGGTGTCCTCGGCCTCGATCGAGGTCGCGCCCAGCATGAACAGATTGTCCTCGCGGGGGATCACGTAGAGCGGCCAGCGCGGATGCATCAGCCGCACCGGGCGGGCAAGCTGCACCTCGCTCGTCTCGATCAGGATCATCTCGCCCTTGACGCCGCGAAGCTCGCTCTGCTCGTCGCGCGCGCCGAGGCCGCGGCAGTCGATCACGATGCCGTCGAGATCATTCGCGGTGACGTCGCTTTCGAACTTGATGGTGCCGCCGGCGGCGCGGATGCGCTCGTGCAGCTGCGGCAGCACGCGGCGCGGCTCGACATGGCCCTCGGCCGGGAAGAACAGCGCGTCGCGGAAGCGGCCCTCCAGCGACGGCTCGAGCTCGGCGAGGCCGGCGGCGTCGAGCCGGCGGTGGTCCTCGGTCATGCGGGCAAAGCGCTCGAAATCGTTGCGTTCGCGCGGATGGGCGACGACGAGCGAGCCGTTGAACGGCGTGTCGGGCAGCTCGCGCCGCCAGATGTCGAGCGAGCGCAGCCCCAGGCGGCTGATGATGGGTTCGGCGACCTCGGCCTCGCAATAGGGCGCGAGCATGCCGCCGGCCCAATGGCTGGTGGCGTCCGTCATCGCCTCGTCACCGCGCTCGTGCAAGGTCACGGCATGGCCGGCCTGCGCAAACAACAGGGCTTGCCAGGCTCCGGCAATGCCTGCGCCGATGATGGATACCGGTGAATCCGGTCGCTTGGTGTTCTGCAACATCCCTGTCCCTTCGCCGGCATGACCCGGATCAGGTTCAAAGGGTCACCGCGGTCCTGGGCGGTATTGCCCATTTAGCGGTATCTCAGCTCCTCCTCGGAGCACCCCTCGGAACGGCTCTAATGTAGGACAGCGGGGCGGGGTGGTCAACGCGTTAGGTGGGAACCGCAGCTGTGCCCCGGACGCGATGCAGCGCGCCCCTGGCGATGCGAAGCATCGTCCAGCGCGGCGTGATGCGTCGCAGAGCCGGGGCCCATGCTTATGTGGGACGCTCTTATGTGGGACGCTGGGTCCCGGCTCTGCGCAGCAGCGTTGCACGCTGCCGCTTGTCCGGGACACGACAGTCACTTCATCGCCTGCGCCCGCGCGTTGCGGAGGCGCTGGGCGAGCTTCCGATGCGGCACGTTGCCGAACATCGGCTGCGGATTGCCGTTCGGTTCGAGCCAGGGGTGGCCCATATTGCCCATATTGGTGTCGCCCATGCTGGCGACCTGCACGGCCTCCTGCCGCTGGCGCTTGGCGGCGTAGTAATAGCCGCCGGCGAAATAACGCACGGCGCGGGCGTGGTCGCCGTTGGCGGCGCGATAGGCGCCGGCGAGGTATTTCACGGCATAGGTGAGGTTGGTGTTGGGATCGCGCAGGCCCGCGGCATCGCCGGTGTAACCAACCCCGCGGGCGGTCGCGAGCTTGATCTGCATCAGGCCGATGGTGCCACCGCGGCCGACGAGGTGCGGCTGATAGCGGCTCTCGCGCATGATCACGCGATGCACCAGCGCTTCCGGCACGCCGTTGGCGCGGGCATGGGCCGCGACCATCTCGGCATATTCGGCTTCGCCGGCGAACGCGGCCTGCGGCAATGTCAGTCCGGCCGCGAGCAGCGCGGCAATGCGTAAAATTTTCATCAGATATCCCTGAGGCCCCTTAAATGACCTGCGCCCGGCTGCCGTTAGGCCTTCCGAACGCGGCGATGATGTGACCAAACGCCGCCGCTTGCGATTTTGCGGCGCCGAGCCGTTGTTACGACGCAATGCCGGCGTATCGGTTCCCTCAGGGCGCGGTCCGCTCGCGGCAGCAAAGCTGTCTATTCGCGCGGGCGCGCGAAAGCGAGTAGGAAGACGCCGCAAATCGGGAGAGGTGCCATGACAAAAGCAATCCTCAGCGACATCCCTAGGCAGAATCCCTGTGCCCAATGCGGCGCGCCGATCCCGCAGCCCGACTGGATCGAGCCGGGCGAGGGGTGCGTCCGCTATCTCTGGACCTGCCACGCCTGCAATTACCGCTTCGAGGCGGTGGCCATCTACGACGAGGTGGCCGTCGAGCATCCGCCGCTCGCAGCGTAAGGGGCGATCTTAAGCCGCCGCAAGCCTAGGCTGCTGCCAGAGCGGCAATTGCATCCGCACGATCAGTCCGTGCGGGGCGCGGTCGTGCAGGGACAGCTCGCCGCCATGGGCGAGCGCGATGGCGCGCGCGATCGACAGGCCGAGCCCGAAGCCGGTGGACTCGTCCATGGTGCGCGCATCGTCCCCGCGCACGAACGGCTCCAGCATCTCCTGCTTGCGCGCATCCGAAATGCCGGGACCGTCGTCCTCGACGTCGATGACGAGCCTGCTGCCCGAGACGTCGAGGCGGATCGTCACCTCGGCGCCGAAGCGCACCGCGTTCTCGACGAGGTTGGTGACGCCGCGATGCAGATCGTCGGGCCGCGCGGCGGCGGTCGCGGACGCCGGTCCGTCATAATGCACGACATGGCCCATGTCGCCGAACTGGTCGGCGACGAGCTGGAGCGTGCTGGCGATGTCGACCAGCGTCACGGCTTCGACCTTGCGGTCGTTGCGCAGCAGCGACAGCACGCTCTCCAGCATCGCGCGCATCTGGTCGAGGTCGATCAGCATGCGCTTGCGGTTGGTCTCGTCCTCGATGAACTCGGCACGCAGGCGCAGACGCGTGATCGGGGTGCGCAGATCGTGGCTGATCGCGGCCAGCATGCGGGTGCGATCCGACATCAGGCGGGCGATCCGCTCGTGCATGCGGTTGAGCGCGCGCGCCACCGAGCGGATCTCTTCCGGACCGCGCTCGGGCAGGGGTTCTGCCCCGCCGTCCAGGCTGAAATTCTCGGCGGCCTTGGCAAAGGACGACAGCGGAGCGGCCAGCGCCCGCGCCGCCCACAGGCCGAGCACGGAGACGCAGATGAAGGCGGTCATCAGCGCCATCAGCCAGGGCGCCCCCCAGAACCATGGCCGCGGCCCGCCGTCGACATGCCCGGCGATCATGGTGCCGTCGGGCAACTCGACGCCGACGCGGGATTGGGGGCCGCTCGAGGCCAGCTGGACCGCCTTGTAGCCGCGTCCGAGATGACGGCGCATTCCGCGCAGGGGCTGATTGTCGCTCTCCTCGACGCTTACGGTGCCAGGGGCGAGCAGTTCGATGCCGAGCTTGGGAAAGGCGCGCGCGAGATCGGCGACGAGGCGCGGCCGCTCGCCGGCCTCGGCCGAGCCGAGCAGCAGCGCGGCATCGGTCAGTTGATGCGCGCCATCCGGCGGCATGTCGGAGCGATCCGGCCGGCTGATCAGGAAGGCGGTAGTGACGACGAGATGGAGCGCGACGGTCGAAGCCAGCACCAGCGCGGCGATCTGCCCGCCGATCCCCTTGAGGTGAAAGAACCCGAACGGCCTCATCGTCGGCGTCCCCTTCAATTGCTCAGGGGCGCCGCAACCGCTTCAGTGCTCGCTGCTTGAGGGCTTGCCGCTTGAGAATTTGCCGATTGAAGGACTGCGACCTGCGTTCGCGGCGTGAACAGATAGCCGCCGGAGCGCACCGTCTTGATCAGGGTGGGATCGGCCGGGTTGGGTTCGATCTTGCGGCGGATGCGGCTGACCAGCACATCGATGGAGCGCTCGAACGAGCCGGTGTTGCGGCCTTGCGTGAGGTCGAGCAGGCTGTCGCGCGACAGCACGCGGCCGGGCCGTTCGCAGAACGTGCGCAAGAGATCGAATTCGGCGCTGGTCACCGCGACGCGCGCACCTTCCGGATTGCGCAATTCGCGCAGCCGCAGATCGATGTGCCAGCCCTCGAAGGTGAGCGTGGAGGCGCCTTCGATCGAGCTTGCCGCTTGCGCCGCGGCCTGGCGGCGCAGCACCGCGTTGATGCGGGCGAGCAGCTCGCGCGGGTTGAAGGGTTTGGGCAGATAGTCGTCCGCGCCCATCTCGAGGCCAACGATCCGATCGACGTCCTCGCCGCGCGCGGTCAGCATGATGATCGGCGTCTGTGCCTCGGCACGCACCTTGCGACACAGGCTGAGGCCGTCCTCGACGGGCAGCATGACGTCGAGAATGATGAGGTCGATGCGGTGATCGGCCATGGCGCGTGACATCTCGCGGCCGTCGCTCACGGCGGTGACGTTGCAGGCGTTGTTGCGCAGGTACTTCGCAATCAACGTCCGCGTTTCGCGGTCGTCCTCGACGACCAGGATGTTGGGATTGGGAATGGCCATGCGCTTTGTTTGTCCAAGATTCGGGCCAAATGGCGAAGATTTTTGTTTCGGATTGTTTCTGCCCGGCTTCCCGCAACAGGCGGCAATCGCGCGCCTGCGGAGCGGCAAGGTCTCGTTAAGTCCGTTAACCATACCGTGGCGTGGTCCGCGACGAAACCCCGCAATATCCACGGAGCCATCCATGACCTCGATTTCGGCGGCCTCCGCCGGCAACTACCAGTCGCCGCTGCAGCGGTTGCAGCAGGAATTGCAATCGGAAGTGTCCGCCGGCACGATCTCGTCGTCTGATCAGTCCGCGCTCTCGACGGCGCTGACCGACATCGACACGGCGCTCCAGCAGGGCCGGTCGAGCGACCAGTCGAGCGGCACGCGCCCCTCCAAGGAGGACATGCAGTCGAAGATCGACGACCTCATCTCGAATGAAGTGTCCAACGGGACGCTGACCTCGGACCAGGCCGAAGCGCTCAAGGGCGTGTTTCAGTCCGCCTTCGCGAGCGGAGCGGGTGGAGCGGGTGGCCCCGGCGGCGCAGGCGGACCTCCGCCCGGCCCGCCGCCGGACGACAGCTCCTCGGATTCGTCGTCCTCCACCGACACGACCAGCAGCACGTCCAGCGACCAGACCACCGCCGAGATACTCCAGCAATTCCTCCAGGCGCTGCAGCAATCGCAATCCTCGGCATCGTCCTACGGCGCCAACGGCAGCTCATCCGGCGGCTCCGACTTCTCCGCGCTTTTGATCGACTACAAGAGCTGACCCCGAGCGACGCGGGTCGGCGCGGTCCTCGCCGCGATCTTGCTTCATCCAGGGTGCCTGATCGTCGGCGGGGAACCGTGCGCCGCAAAATGTTCCTGAGTGACGCAGGAACATTCCTTGCGGGTTTTTCGCACTCGCGCATCGCGCGACGAAATTGCCGCGCGCAAGGAACTGCGTGTGATCAGCGCTGTTTTCTCCACACGAGTTTCTTGTGAAGGAGAGGACAACATGCTGACGAAATCGATCGCCGCCGGCCTCGCCGGCACCGCACTGCTTGCAACCGTTGCGTTCGCGCAATCGCCGACCGCCACCACCGACAAGGCGCCGGCCGCGGCGGCCACCACGACCACCACCACGGCGTCGGGCGAATGGCGCGCCTCGAAGATGTCGGGCCTGAAGATCTATAACGAAGCGAACGAGAACATCGGCTCCATCAACGATCTGTTGATGGACAAGAGCGGCGCCATCAAGATCGCCGTGATCGGCGTCGGTGGCTTCCTCGGTATGGGCGAGCATCTGGTCGCCGTGCCCTATGAGAAGCTGAAGTTCGTCAATGAGGCCGTTGCCTATACCGGCGCTGCCACGAATCCGGGCGCGAAGCCCGCGGCGACGACGACCACGGGCGCTGCGACCGGCACCGACAAGACTGCGACGACCACGACGTCGTCCTCGTCGAAATGGTATCCGGATCACGCCGTGTTCAATGCCAGCAAGGACGAGCTGAAGAACATGCCGGAGTTCAAGTATTCGGAGTAATGCGGTCCTGAGCGAGTAGACGAAGCGCGTCCGGTTTTCACCGGGCGCGCTGTCGTGTCTGTTTCACCTCGCCCCGCTTGCGGCCGCAGGCGGGGAGAGGGAGAAGTTGCACCGCCGCTTCAGCCGCCGGCCTTGAGCCGTTCGTTGCGGCGGCGCAAGGCTTCCATGGTGGCGAGGAGGATGACCGACACCGTAGTCAGGATCAATGCCGCGGCGGTGATGGTCGGGCTGATGTTCTCGCGGATGCCGCTGAACATCTCGCGCGGCAGGGTGCGCTGCTCGGGACCCGCCATGAACAGCACGATCACCACCTCGTCGAAGCTGGTCGCGAAGGCGAACAGCGCGCCCGATGCGAGGCCAGGCAGGATCAGCGGCAGGATCACGCGGCGGAACGCCTCAAGCGGCGAGGCGCCGAGCGAGGCGGCGGCGCGCGCCAGATTGGTGTCGAAGCTTTGGAGGGTCGCGCCGACCGTGATCACAACGAAGGGCGTCGCCAGCGCGGTGTGGGCGAGGATGAGGCCGAGATAGCTGCCGGTCAGTCCGATCGGCGCGAAGAAGAAATACAGGCCCACGGCGGTGATGACGCCGGGCACGACGACCGGCGACAGCACGAAGGCCAGAACGAGCGGTTTGAGACGGCTCTTCCACTGCGCCAGCCCCAGCGCGGCCAGCGTGCCAAGCACCATGGACAGTGCCGTCGAGGCCACGCCGATGATCACGCTGTTCTTCAACGAATTCATCCAGCGCGGCGACGTGATGAAGTCGTCGTACCAGCGCAAGGACAGGCCCGGCAGCGGATAGGTGAGGTACGAGCCCGAGCTGAACGACAGCGGCATGATCGCCAGGATCGGCGCGATCAGGAAGATGAACACCAGCGTGGAGACGACGATGGTCGCCGTCCACGCGATGCGCTGGCTCTGTGTGCGCAAGGAGGAATTGTCGCTCAATTCTTCATGCCCCCCGTGACCTGCTGGCCCTGCACCAGCTTTCCGTAGACGAGCGCCAAGAGAATGGTGGCCAGCAGCAGCACCGCACCGAGCGCCGAAGCAAGACCCCAATTGGCCGTTTCGGTCGTGTAGAGCGCGATGAAATAGCTGATCATCTGATCGGCGGCGCCGCCGACGAGCGCCGGCGTGATGTAGTAGCCGAGCGCCAGGATGAAGACGAGCAGGCTTCCCGCGCCGATGCCGGGCAAGGTTTGCGGCAGGTAGATCCGCAAGAAAGCGGTGAGGGGTGGTGCGCCGAGCGAGGCGGCGGCCCGCAAGTAAGCTGGCGAAATGGCCTTCATGCTGCTGTAGAGCGGCAGGATCATGAAGGGCAGGAGAACGTGGGTCATTGCCACGCAGACGCCGAAGCGGTTGTAGATCAGGCGCAACGGCTCGTCGATGATGCCAAGCCAGCGCAGGCTGTCGTTGACGACGCCCTTGCTCTGCAGCAGCACGATCCAGGCGCAGGTGCGGACCAGAAGCGACGTCCAGAACGGCAGCAGGACGAAGATCATCAAGAGGTTCGACCGTTCCGGCGGCAGCGTCGCCAAGAGGTAGGCGACCGGGAAGCCGAGGATCAGGCAGAGCAGGGTGACGCTGAGGCTGATGATGAAGGTGCGGGTGAAAACCTGGCGGTAAATGGCCTGGTCCGGCAACGCCGCGACGATCGCGCCGTCCGCATTCCGCGTCAGATCGAGCGCCGCCAGAAGGTAGAAGCCCGTGATGGGACCGCTGGCGTCCTTGATCGTCGTCCAGGTGGCGCGTTCGCGCCAGGCCGGATTGATCTTGCCCAGAGTCTCCTTGGCGGTGCCGGGTTCGGGCGCGGCCTTCAGATTGCGGGCGGTGCTGGTCAGGATCGTGCGAAAACCGTTCAGCGCGTAGTTCAGCCGCTTGGCCGCAATCGCAATGGTGCCGGCGGCGCGTGCCGCCAGCACGTCGCTTGCGAGCGCCGCGTACGCCTTTTCGTTCGGCAGGTCCTTGCCGTCCCAGTCGGCGAGAGCAGCTATGGTTTGAGGCAGGACCTGACGCACCTCGCGGTCATCGACCGCGCGCCACAGCATGCCGGCGATGGGCCCGGCGAAGGTGAAGAGCAGGAAGACGAGGAGCGGCGCGACCAGCGCGAGCGCCTTGAGCTGCCGTGCCCGCTCGGCGCGCCTCAATCGCCGCTTCAGCGGCACCCCGGTCGGCGCGCTGGCGCTGGTCAGGAGCCCATCCGTCACGGCGCCAGCCTCTTTGGCCGTACATCCCTCGGCGCTTCAGGTTTGGAGCGGCCCGAGCGCGCGCTTCGTCCTTCGAGACGACCGCTTCGCGGTCTCCTCAGGATGAGGCTCCTCGACATCGGTGCGTGTAGAATCGCTGCCACAGACTCAGACCTCATCCTGAGGGCCCGCCGTAGGCGGGCGTCTCGAAGGATGCGCGACGGGCGAGGTATCCGCCACGCATCCTCTACTTGCTCCCTGCACCATTTCGGCCGCGCGCTACTTCGCGGCCCATTTGTTGAAGCGCTCGGTCAGGCGGTCGATGTTCTCGAGCCAGAACGCGACGTTGATCTCGACCGCGTTCTTGATGTTGTCGGGCGCGGTCGGCAGGTCCTTCAGCACGGCGGGCGAGAGCCTGCCGGCTGCGTCCTTGTTGGAGGTGCCGTAGGCGATGTTCTCCGACAGTTTCGACTGGTTCCCCGCCTTGCCGACGAAATCCAGGAACTTGTAGGCGGCGTCCTTGTTCGGGCTTCCCTTCAGAATGACCCAGCTGTCGAGAGTGAAAAGCGCGCCGTCCCACACCATGCCAAAGTTCTTCTTCTCGTTCTTGTTGGCGGTGTCGATGCGGCCATTGTAGACCGAGGTCATCGCCACCTCGCCGGAGGCGAGCAGTTGCGGCGGCTGGGCGCCGGCCTTCCACCAGACGATGTCACCCTTGATGGTGTCGAGCTTCTTGAAGGCGCGCTCGACACCCTCGTCGGTCGCAAGCACCTTGTAGACGTCCTTCGGTGCGACGCCGTCGGCCATGAGCGCGATCTCCAGCGTGGTCTTCGGGCCCTGACGGAGGGCGCGCTTGCCCGGAATCTTCTTGGTATCGAAGAAGTCGGCCCAGCCCTTCGGGGCGTCCTTCAGCTTGTCCTTGTCGTAGCCGAGAACAAAATCGTAGAGGATGGCGCCGACGCCGCACGGATTGACCGATGGCGGGATATAGGCGGCCTCGCCGCCGATCTTGGTGTAGTCCAGCTTCTCGAACAGGCCTTCCTCGCAGCCGACCGCCAGTTCGTCGCTCTCGACCTGGACGACGTCCCAGGTGGCGGCGCCGCCCTGCACCTTGGCCCGCAGCACGCCGACACCGCCGTCCCAGGACTCGTCGTTCATGGCAATTCCGGCCGCCTTCTTGAACGGCTCGAAATAGACCTTCTTCTGGGCCTCCTGGTACGCGCCGCCCCACGACACCACGGTGAGGTCACGCGCCTGTGCGACCGTCGCCAGCGCGGCGCTGGCACCGAGCGCGGCGGCGAAACCCAGAGCAATCTTGCCAATCTTGCGCTTCAGCATGGTCTTGGTTCCTTCTTTCATGTGAGTGGCGTTGAGGTTGATTGTTCCCAGGCCCGCTTGCGCTGGATCAGACGGGATCGAGGGCGAGGCAATCGTCCGGGCGGAAGCTGATGAAGACGCTTTCGCCATGTGTGAGATCATGATGCGCCCCCGGCTGAAGCTTGACCATGAACTCGGCGTTGCCGGCGACGTCGAGCACGGCCAGCGCATGGTCGCCGAGATAGATGGTGTTCTGCACCTTCGCCGGCAGGCGGTTTGCTCCGTCGCTGGAGCTGCCGTCCGTGACAATGGCGATCCGCTCCGGCCGTACCGACAGCGAGGTCGATGCGCCCGGGCCCGATACATTGATCGCCCGGGCGGTCACGGCGCCGCCGCCGGTCAACGCGACGCGGCAATAGTCCTTGTCGACCGTCTCGACGGTGCCGGCCAGCACATTGTTCTCGCCGATGAAATGGGCAACGAAGCTGTTCACCGGATGCTCGTACAGCGCGTCGGGCCTGTCGATCTGCTGCACGATGCCGTCGTTGAACACGGCGATGCGGTCCGACATGGTGAGCGCTTCGCTCTGATCGTGGGTGACGTAGACGACAGTGATGCCCATCCTCTCGTGCAGTTGTTTGATCTCCAGCTGCATCTGCTCGCGCAGGCGCTTGTCGAGGGCGCCGAGCGGCTCGTCCATCAGCACGAGCTGCGGGTTGAAAACCAGCGCACGGGCCAGCGCCACGCGCTGTTGCTGGCCGCCGGACAGCTGTCCGGGCCGCCGGTGCGCCAGGGCTTCCATCTTGATCATGCGCAACGCCGATTTGACGCGCTCCTGCGCTTCCGCCTTGCTCGTCTTGCGAACGGATAGCGGGAAGGCGATATTCTCGGCGATCGTCAGGTGCGGAAACAAGGCATAGTTCTGGAACACCATGCCGATGTCGCGCTTGTGGGGCGGCATGTTCTTGATGGGCCGTTCCGCGAGGTAAATCTCGCCATGGGTCGGCACCTCGAAGCCGGCCAGCATCATCAGCGTGGTCGTCTTGCCCGAGCCCGACGGGCCGAGCAGGGTGATGAACTCGCCCTTCCTGATGTCGAGATCGAGGTTTTTCACCACGAGGTGCTCGCCATCATAGGTCTTCTGAATGCCGGAAAAGCGCACCAATGCCGGCGCGGGCGTGACCATGCCGGCTTCCATGTTGTCCTCGGCTTGCCGCTACAATGCTTGTCAGAACCTCGTTCGAGGTTGCGAGGGGCAGCTTAGCATCCTCCGATGAGAATGCCAGCGGCGCAAGCGATGAAGAGGCGCGGGAGTGCAGGCTATCGCATACGATTCGCGGCGGCAGCTTGTGCGCCTCGTCCTTCGAGACGACCGCTTTGCGGTCTCCTAAGGATGAGGCTAAGCGGCATAGGTGCTCGTTGAAACGGCTGCCGCACACTCCAGCCTCATCCTGAGGGCCCGCCAAAGGCGGGCGTCTCGAAGGATGGGCGCAGGGACAGCTCTCAAATGCGACAGCCATGCCGTGAGCGCGCGCGCTACATTCCCGACAGCTTGCTCACATACACATTCAGCGAGCCGCCGGCCTCCGCGACCACGCGCAACGTTTTGGAATCGAAGGCGATGTCGGCCAGCGTCAGGCTGTCGATCTTGGCGTCGACCTTGAGGCCGTCCTCACTCTTCTGGTAATCGGCGATCGCGGCGGCGATCTTCTCGCGGGCGTTGGCGGCGATCGGCTTCAGGTCGAGCGTCGCCTTCTGCAGCAGCGCCTGCTGCATCTGCGGCACGACGGCGCGCGCCGCGGCGCCGAGCAGGCCGAACGCAGCTTCGGATTCCACCGCGAGCTGGATGTCGGTGAGCCGCAGCGTCTGTTGCGCCTGATCGAGCACCGGCCGCCCCCAGATGTGGACGGTCGCCTCGGCGCCGAGGCCGAGCCAGCTCTTCTTCTCCTTGGCGCGGACCAGCAGCGAGATCAGCAGCCGGTCGCCCGACGGGATCACGTTGGCGCTCTTCACGGTGACGTCGACCGGGCCGGAGCCGTCCTCGGGATAGGTGCGGCCGACCATCTGCGCGCTGATCAGCTTGTTGATCTCGGTGAAGGGCACGTCGATCGGCACGCCGATGTTCACGCCGGTGCCGGTCGGCGGCACGATCGAGATCTTGTCGGGAAACGGACAGTCCGGCTTGGTCGGCGTCGAGGTGACGCGGGTCTCCGCTTCCAGGCCCATCAGCAGCGTCACCGCCTGCGCGTCGACGCGCGGCTGCGCGGCGATGGCGCGGATCGGTTTCATCTCGAGCCAGAGCGGCGGAAGCGTGGCCGAGGAGCTAGATCCCTGCAGCGGGATCGAGCGGCACGCCTTGGCCCATTGCAACTTCGCATTCTCGCGCAGGCTCGGATCGTTGCGGATGCGTTCGGAGACGATGTTGATCTGCTCGCCGACATTCTTGTCGATCAGCGGCTTGACCTGCGCCGGCACGTTGACCTTGGCGCCGGCCACCGCAAGGTTGGTGTCGCCGAGATTGACCTGGGCGCCGAGATTGGGCTCGAGGTGCCAGTTGGCCGCGAGCTTCGGGCGGGAGGTGACGACCACGTTGCCCTTGATCTCGGCGCTGGCATTCAAATTCTTGATGTTGACGGCGCCGATCCGTTTCGCAGCATCACCGCCGAGCACGCTGCCGAGCGCCTCGCCGAGCGCGCCCGTGGCCTTCGCCGACAGCGAGCCCGTCACGTTCAGCTTGCCGGACAGCGGCGTCGAGATCGTGAGCACGTCCTTGTCGCCGGCCGCCGCCATCGGCCCGCGCACAGCGGACCAGCCGATGTCGGCGTTCTCCAGGATCTGCGAGATCGGGTTGTCGGCCTTCCCTGAGAAATTGCGTGGCGCGGCCTTCTCGGCCTGCTCGCGGATCGCCGAGATCGCGATGGCGACCGGCGCGATCACGATCGAGCTCTTCGCGACCGGCGGCAGCGGCGGCAATTGCGCGACCGGTGGCGCCGAATTCGTCGCGCGCGGCGACAGCCAGTCCATCGCCTTCAGGCTGACGAAGAACGACGCCGCGAGCACGGCGACGCCGACCAGGATAGTCTTCAGATTCAACGTTAGCCGCATCAATCCCCCAAGCCGCCCCGGCCGGGATTCTACAGGGCGAGCGAGAAGGGCGCTAGAGCGCACCGATGGGGTGGAATTGCGGCGAATGGGTTAACGGCGCCGGTTTGAGGTTCTACACAGGTGCTTCGCTTGCAGGGAGCCCTGTCCCGCAAGCCGGGCAATCGCACATAGCCGCGATCTCGACTGTGGCCATCCTTCGAGACGCCCGCCGTCGGCGGGCCCTCAGGATGAGGACCGAGCGGGCGGCGCCAGTTTCAACGAACGCCGATGTTGCTTAGCCTCATCCTGAGGAGACCGCGAAGCGGTCGTCTCGAAGGACGAGGCGCGCGCTCATTTCACCGTGACTTAGCTGCGCCTGGGACGGCGGACTGCTCTCACCTTGCCGGCGGCGCCGCCGCCGCAGAACAGGCGATCGCCGCCATCGGATTCCAATCCTGAAACCATCGTCCCGGCCGGCAGGTCGAGCTGCTCGAGCACCTTACCCGTCTCAGGGTCGATCCGTCGCACGTCGCTCTCTTCGTTCTCCCAGGTGCCGTGCCAGAGCTCGCCGTCGACCCAGGTCACCCCGGTCACGAAGCGCTTGCTCTCGATGGTGCGAAGAACCTTGCCAGTGTCCGGATCGACCTGATGGATCTTGCGCTCGCGATATTGCCCGACCCACAGCGATCCCTCGGCCCAGGCCAGGCCGGAATCGCCGCCGCCGCCGGGCGCCGGAATGGTGGTGAGCACCTTGCCTGAGGCCGCATCTATCTTCTGGATGCGATCCTCGGCGATCTGGAACAGGTGCCTTCCGTCGAATGCCGTGCCGGCATGCGCGGCCACGTCGATGGAGCGCGCGACCTTGCCGCTGGCCGGGTCGACCGCGTTCAATTTGTCGCCGGATGCGAACCAGACATGGCTGCCGTCATAGGTGACGCCATGCACGGCCTCGACGCCCTCAAACGGTCCATACTCCCTGACGATTTCGGCGGCTGAACGCTTCATCTGCTCGTTCCCTGTGATCTTAACGTTACATCTTCAGCAGCGGCGCGGGGAGTAACAAGCCTGTCGGGAAACCCGGGACGGGCGGCGTCATCCAGCGCCGCGCCCGGCCATGTCCGAAGCATTGCACCTTGTTCGACCGCGCCAGTTCGTCGAGGGCCCGCTGCACCGTGCGCGCGCTCGTTCCGAGCGCCAGCGCGAGCGCCGAGCTCGACCAGGGCTCGCCGTCGGAGAGGAGCGCGAGGATAGCGGCGTGCTTTTCCTCCACCGGCCGCGCCAGCACGAGGATTTCGCGCGTCTTGCGCGGCGCCAACGCAAACCCCTGTTTCGTTGCGCAGACGTCGGCGAGCGGTTTGAGCTTGGTGCGGAGCCGTCCGATCTCGACGCGCAACCGCGCGCGATGCGATTCATCGAAATGTTTGGCGTGAAACGCACCTGCGATCAGAATCTGCCGCGAGACGTCCGCAGGCCAGGCCTGCGCCAGGATGCGAACGAGGGCGAACAGCACCGGCCGGGTGCCGAGCGGCACGACGGTGCCGCGCCTGCGGACCGAATGATGGAAGGTGTCGACGACGAGCGCCTCGGATGCTGCGAGATTCTCGATTCCCTCCAGCAGCAGGGGCCGCTCGTCGCCGTGCACGATCAGGCGTGCCGCCGGCGTGTCGAGCACGCGGCTTGCGCTTTCGACCTCGGCCGTGAGCGCGGGGATATCAGCCAGTTGCGCCGCGCGGGCTGCCCGCGCGAGCGCCGCGCGCGCATCCTTGGTTCTGAGCCGCCGTATGGCGATGCCGGCCAGCACGAGCTCGCGAACGACTTGTGAGGTGGGCGGGAGCGGGGCGGGGTTAAGCTCGGCGAGCATATGCTCTGCCTCGTCGACATGTCCGAGGAGGAGAAGACGCCGCGCCGCAATGTGTCCGGCATGCGCCGCGTTGGCGAGATCGCCATGCTTTTCGAGAGCCGCCCGTGCCGCGGCGAGCGCCTTGTCCGGCCAGCTTAGATCGCGCGAGACCAGCGCGATCTCGGCTTCGGCGACCACGCATCTGGCGCGCGCGACCGCCTCGCGCGGGCCGAACGCGCGCGCGGCGCTTCGCAGCAGCGACTTGGCCTTGGCGAGATCGCCGAGCTGCGCCATCGCGATGCCGCGCAGCGCCAGCGACGGCGCGTCGTTGCGCAACGCAACCCGGTTCAGCGCGCCGAGCGGATCACCGGCCTCGAGCGCGCGCGCGGCGGCCGTGATCAGAGACTCCATTCAAATCCCGCCACACTTGTTACTCCCACCGCGCAACCGCGCGGTGCCAGAAATCGTTGTCGAACCGACCATGTGCGGTGAGGGGCGAGCGGTTCTGGAAGACGCAGGCCGATCGCCCATGCAGGAGATTTGGAGAGTCATGATGACATTAGCCCAAAACGAACGGAATAACGGACAGGCTGGCATGCAAACACCGCCGGTGGTGTCGCCGCAGGACTGGGAGGCAGCCCGTCAGCAACTGCTCGTGAAGGAGAAGGCGCATACCCGTGCCCGCGACGCCCTGGCCGCCGAGCGCCGGCGCATGCCGTGGATGCAAGTGACCAAAACCTATGCGTTCGAGGGGCCCGGCGGCAAGCTCAGTCTGCTCGACCTGTTCCAGGGGCGGCGGCAGCTGATCGTCTACCGTGCCTTCTTCGAGCCGGGCGTGTTCGGCTGGCCCGATCACGCCTGCCGCGGCTGCTCCATGGTGGCCGACCAGGTCGCCCACGTCGCGCATTTGAATGCCCGCGACACCACGCTGGTGTTCGCCTCGCGCGCGCCGCAGGCCGATATCATCAGGCTGAAGCAGCGGATGGGCTGGATCATGCCGTGGGTCACCGTCACCGACAGTTTCGATGCCGATTTCGGCGTGGACGAATGGCACGGCACCAACGTGTTCTACCGCGACGGTGACCGAATCTTCCGCACCTATTTCGTCAAGAGCCGCGGCGACGAGCAGATGGGCGGCACCTGGAACTACCTCGACATCACCCCGCTCGGCCGTCAGGAGGTCTGGGAGGACTCGCCCAAGGGATATCCGCAGACGCCGACCTACAAATGGTGGAACTGGCACGACAGCTACACGGAAGATGCGGCGCCCGACAAGAAGTGGGTCGAGATTTCCGAGGCCGGCGAGAAGGCCTTTCGCAAAGAGGCGGCGGAAGGACGTGACTAGTCCCGTCAGCGCAACCGCCGGCGCCGGCCGCAAGGGCGTTGTGGCCGCGCGCCACCTCGCCCGATGGCTGGCCTTGGCGGCCACGCCGACCTTCGCGACCATGGCCGTGTTGACGGCCGTGGCCGGGAGTGGGCCGGCGGACATGCTTTGCGCCGCCGGGCACGGCTCGGTGCTCGGCGGGATGGTGCCGATGTATCTCCTGATGAGCGCGTTTCATTCGGCGGCATGGCTGAGGCTGATCGCGGAGCGGCGAACTTCCGCCGGTGTGAACGCCTCGTCCTTCGAGACGCGCGCAAGGGCGCGCTCCTCAGGATGAGGCTAACTGGCATCGGCCCCGCGGCGAAATTGCTGCCGCGCGTTCAGCCCTCATCCTGAGGGCCCGCCGCAGGCGGGTGTCTCGAAGGATGATTTGATCCGCGCTTTGCCAACTCATGCAGCTCGGCAAAATCGCCGCGCACGAAGGCTCCTTTTTCGCGCGGCTCCACTTCTTGAGCTTGCGCTCGCATTCGATCGCGTCGGTGATGCGATCGAACCATTGCGAGAACGCCAGTGTCACAGGGCGACGCGACCTCGTGTAGCCCTCGAACGTGCCGGCGTTGTGCTGCACGACCCTGATCTCGAGCTCGGTGCGCGTCGTGCCGATGTAGTAGCTGCCATCGGCGCATCTAAGAATGTAGAGATACGCTCCTTCGGTCATCCTGAACGCCTCGTCCTTCGAGACGACCGCTACGCGGCCTCCTCAGGATGAGGCTAACTGGCATCTGCGACTTGGTGCAAGCGCTTCGTGTGGATTGGTGGTCACACACTCAGCCCTCATCCTGAGGGCCCGCCTCAGGCGGGCGTCTCGAAGGATGCGCCGCGACTTCCGATGCAAGCCCAAAGCCGGCGCAGGTGCCGCTATTGCGATCCTGCCGCCTGCAAATACGCAACCACCTTTGCCGCTTCCTCCGCCGAGATGCCGCCATAGGGCTGCATCTTGTTGCCCGACACCACCTCGTCCGGCTTGACCATGAAGCGCGTGAGCTTGTCCTGGTCCCAGACGAAGCCGGCTTCCTTCATTGCGGACGAATAATTGTAGTCCGGCAGCGAGCCGGCCTTGCGCCCGACGATCTTGTTGAGGTTGGGGCCGAGACGGTTGTCGCCTTCTTTCGCCGAGTGGCAGGTGCGGCAGGAATTGTTGAAGGCCTGGTGGGCCGCCTCATCGCTCGCCGGCTGCTGTGCGAGCGAGGAGGGAGCGGACAACAGCAGCGTCAATGCTCCGGCGCCGGCGATCGCGCGCGGCCATGTGCTTGGCAAGACGAGCAGGCGTGATTGCATCTGCGCCTCCATTGGGGATCGCGCCGCAGCAAGCGCGCGCATCGACATGTCGAGGGCAAACGAAAGCGGCCCCGGTGGGTTCCGGGGCCGTTTGCGTCACAATGTCCTGCCAATTCAGCGCGTCGCGGTTCCGAGCTCGGCGCGGCGCTCCGTCATCGGCAGCACCACGACCTTGGTGCCGACGTTGACGCGCGAATAGAGGTCGGTGACGTCGTCGTTGGTCATGCGGATGCAGCCGGAGGAGACGTGCTTGCCGATGGTCTCGGGCGCGTTGGTGCCGTGGATGCGGTAGATGGTGCCGCCGAGATACATGGCGCGGGCTCCCAACGGATTGCCGGGGCCTCCGGCCATATGGCGCGGCAGATAAGGCTGGCGGGCGATCATCTCCGGCGGAGGCGTCCAGTCCGGCCACTCCGCCTTCTTGGTCACCGACTGGATGCCGGACCAGGTGAAGCCATCGCGACCGACGCCGATGCCGTAGCGCAGCGCCTGGCCGTTACCGAGCACGTAATAGAGATAGGTGTTCGGCGTATCGATGATGATGGTGCCCGGCGCCTCGCGCGTGGCGTAGGAGACGGTCTGGCGGCGGAAGCGCGCCGGCATCTCGACCTGGTCCTGGTCCTCGGACGGCGCGGCCTGATAAGGCGTCGTCTGGTAGGGCTGATAGGGCTGCAGCGGCTGCGGCGCGGCCATCGGCGGCAGTGGCTGGAAGAACGGGAAGAGCTGCACCGGCGCGGCCTTGGCCGAACCCGAAAATGCGATTGCGGAGATCGCGACTGCGCCGAGAGCAACGGCGCGCGAAAACGTCTTGAACGTATCCCGATTGAACATGTGATCGCCCCTGTTTGCTCGGTGGTCTCGGCCACCGCGGCACCGTTTCGGTGCTCCGTTGCCTGACTTCCTAACGGCAAAACGTTTCGGGACATTTGCGCGGAAAACCGAAAACGGTTTCACGGCGGCAAGGATTGTTTCATGACAGTTTCGTGGCCGTGCCGGCCCGTTAACGAACAAAACAGCCCGCCGACACTTCTATGACGTCACACGCCTGAAATATCCTTCGTTGATGGTCGATGCCTGAGAATCATCAAACTCTCAGGATTTTCCCATGCGGGTATTAATCGCGACCGATGCCTGGCATCCGCAGGTCAACGGCGTGGTCCGGACGCTGACCTCGCTGGCGAATGCGGCGAAGGGTCTCGATGTCGAGATCGACTTCCTCACCCCGGACGGCTTTCCGTCCTGGCCGCTGCCGACCTATCCGGGCCTGCGCTTTGCGCTGCCTTCGGGACAAGAAATCGCGCGGCGGATCGAGAAGGCCGCACCTGACGCGCTGCACATCGCGACCGAAGGTCCGATCGGCTGGGCGGCGCGGGCCTATTGCCGTCGCAACCGGCTCGCCTTCACCACCTCCTACACGACGCGCTTTCCCGAATATGTCGCGGTGCGGACCGGCATCCCTGCCGCCGTCGGCTATGCCGTGCTGCGCCATTTCCATGATGCCGCCGCCATGACCATGGTGGCGACGCCGTCGCTGCGGCAGGAGCTGTCCGAGCGCGGCTTCAAGCGGCTCGGCTTCTGGACCCGCGGCGTCAACACCGAGCTGTTCCACCCTGACGCGCCGGCCAGGCTCGACCTGCCGCGTCCGATCTTCATGACCATGGGCCGCGTCGCGGTGGAGAAGAATCTCGAAGCGTTCCTCTCACTGGATCTGCCCGGCACCAAGGTCGTCGTCGGCGACGGTCCGCAGAAGGCGGCGCTCGAAAAGAAATATCCTGATGCCGTCTTCCTCGGCGAGAAGAAGGGCGCCGATCTCACCGCGCATCTCGCCGCCGCCGATGTGTTCGTGTTTCCGAGCCTGACCGATACGTTCGGCGTGGTGCAGCTCGAGGCGCTGGCCTGCGGCACGCCGGTTGCTGCGTTTCCGGTCACCGGCCCGAAAGACGTCATCGCCGATCATCCGATCGGTGCGATCGACCACGATCTGCGCGCCGCGTGCCTGCGCGCACTCACCATGTCGCGCGAGACCTGTCGCAATTTTGCGCTGGAGCGCTCCTGGGAGAACAGCGCGCGCCAGTTCGTCGGCAATTTGACCTCACTTCAGCCCAGCCGCGTCCTGCGCGCCTCGCCTCGCATGGCGCGGCGGCCGGTGCGCGGTTGATCTTTCATCAGAACCACAGCGAGAACCTCATCGATGGCCAAGATCATGAACCTTGACGGCACCCAGCAGCTCGACCTTACCCGCGGCACGGTCGAGCAGGCCTACGATCGTTGGGCGCCGGTCTACGACCTCGTGTTCGGCGGCGTGTTCGCCAAGGGCCGGCAGGCGGCGATCGCGGCCACCAACAAGATCGGCGGCCGTGTGCTCGAGGTCGGCGTCGGCACCGGCATCTCGCTGCCGCTCTACGCGCCGAACCTGCGCATCTTCGGCACCGACATTTCGGAAGCGATGCTCGACAAGGCGCGCCGCCGCGTCGCCGCAGGCAATCTGAAGAACGTCGAGGGTCTCGCGGTGATGGACGCCGAGAAGCTCGAATTCCCCGACAACTCCTTCGACGTCGTCATGGCGCAATATGTCGTTACCGCGGTGCCGAACCCCGAAAAGGCGCTCGACGAATTCGCCCGCGTGCTGCGCCCGGGCGGCGAGCTCATCATCCTCACCCGCGTCAGTGCCGACACCGGCATGCGCCGCTTCATCGAACAGAAGCTGCAGCCGGTGGTGCGTCCGCTCGGCTTCCGTACCGCCGAGTTCGCCTGGTCGCGTTATGCGAAGTGGCTGGCCGGCGCCCACGGCATCGAGCTCGCCGAGCGCCGTTTGATCCCGCCGCTCGGTCATTTCTCGCTGGTGCGCTTCCGTAAGGTCGACATCGCCAAGGCGGCGTGACGTCGTGCGCCATCGCGCCGCTACGTGCCGTCACATGACAAGATGACGTTGTCACACGGCGTACATCGAATCTATTTAACCCCGTATCCGAAAGCATCTTGGGGAAGAGCATGATCAAGAATTATCTCGAGCAGCTGCGGATCCAGCGCTGGGACGACCATCGCTACTATCACCACAGCCGCATCAATCAGAGCCTGCACTTCGTCAGCGCGCTGAGCTTCCTCTTCGCCTATGTCTGGCTGTTCGTCGATCCCGTGATCTCCGCGCTGGTCGGCTGGCTGGTCTCGATGACCTCGCGCCAGGCCGGTCACTTCTTCTTCGAGCCGCATACTTACGACCACATCAACCAGGCGACGCATGAGTACAAGGAAGAGATCAAGGTCGGCTACAACCTTCAGCGCAAGGTCGTTCTGATGGCGATCTGGGCGGCCTCGCCCCTGGTGCTGTTCCTCGACCCGACGCTGTTCGGCCTGTTCTCGCCGTGGGTCAGCGCGACCGACTTCATGCGGCAGGTCGCCAAGATCTGGCTCCTGGTCGGGGGCGGCGGTCTGTTGTTCCGCACCGTGCACCTGTTCTTCATCCGCGACGTCGAGACCGGTCTCGTCTGGATGACCAAGATCCTGACCGATCCGTTCCACGATTTGATGCTCTACCGCAGTGCTCCGCTTGCCCTGATGCGCGGCGAGCTGATGGATCCCGGCCTGCACCTCAACCCCGAGCACACGCTGGGTCTCATCGGCGAGCCCACGCTCGAAGAGCAGCACGCCTGATACGGCCCCTGCCCAGATCGCGAATGTGTACGGTCTACGTCATGCCCGGGCTTGTCCCGGGCATCCACGTGTTGGAGCCATCGTGCGGAGACGCGTGGATGGCCGGGACAAGCCCGGTCATGACGGCTTCGGAGTATGGAGCATCAGCGCCCAAAACGCTTGGTCAGCATCTCTTTCAAAATCTGCCGCTTGATCTGCTTGTTGGTGAGCACGCCGTCGTGCCACCAGAAACCGTCGGCCTTCATCTTCTGCGTGGCGCGGACGAAGCGGTCGGCGACCTCTCCGAAATCGGCGTCGGTGTAGTTCAGGCTGAAGATCAATCGGCCGGTGCCGACCCAGCTCAGCGCCAGGCCTTCGGCACGCAGATAATATTGCAGCATCCAGTTGTAGCGGGAGGGCGTCGTGTATTTCACCGTCCAGATCGACGAGACGTTGGCGAACCGCACCGGCAGGTCGGCGTCTTCCATCATCCCGTTGAGCTTCTTCACGCGGCCGTTCCAGGTCTCCTCGAGGCCCTCATAGATCGCACGGAAGTTCGGGCTGGCGAGCCGGCTCAAAAACTCGTCCATCGCCGTCATGACGTAGGGATGCGAGTTGAAGGTGCCGCGGGCGAAGCAGATGTCGGCGGGACGATCGTCGCGGAAGCGGCGCATCAGCTCGCGCTTGCCGCAGACGACGCCGACCGGCAGTCCGCCGGCGAGGCTCTTGCCGTAGGTCACCATGTCGGCCTTGACGCCGAAATATTCCTGGGCGCCGCCGGCGGCGAGGCGGAAGCCGACGAACACCTCGTCGAAGATCAGCACGATGCCACGCTCGCTGCAGACTTCGTGGAGCTTCTTCAGCCATTCCGTGTAGGCCGCGCGATCGAAATGGCCGCCGCGGGAGGAATCAACCAGCGCGGAATCGCCGGGCGCGTTGGCGTTGGGATGCAGCCCCTGCAGCGGATTGACCAGCACGCAGGCGATGTCCTTGCGCGTCTTCAGCACGTGCAGCGTCTTCTCCGACATCTCGGCGAGGGTGTAGGTCTCGTGCGCGGCAATCGGGTTGCCGACGCCGGGCTGCACGTCGCCCCACCAGCCGTGATAGGCGCCGGCGAAACGGACGAGATGCGTGCGCTTGGTATGGTAGCGCGCCAGGCGCACCGCCTGCATGACGGCCTCGGTGCCGGACATGTGGAACGAGACCTCGTCGAGGCCCGAGATCCGGCAGAGCCGCTGCACGTTCTCGAGGATGACGGGATGGTAGGGGCCGAGCACCGGACCGAGCGCATGCGCGCGCTTCTCGGCGCCCTCGATGCATTCCTTGTAGAAGTCGTTGCCGAAGATGTTGACGCCGTAAGATCCCGTAAGATCGTACGAGGTGTTGCCGTCGACATCCGTGACGGTGACGCCGCTGGACGATTCCACGAAGGTCGAGGTGCCCAGATGCTCGCGGACCAGGCGCGAGAACTGGAACGGCACGCGGTAGCTCTCGGTGAAGTTCAGGTCGGAGATTTTGTCCGCGGCCTCCTTCGTCATCGCGCGGCCCTTCGGGTAGCGCTTGGCGTAGAGGGCGGCGAGACGGAAGAAGCCGTCCTTGCGCTGCGCGGCGATGTTCGCCGGCGCGCCGTCGCACGAGAAGTAGTCGTTCTCTCCAAACTCGTAGAACGGGAGCAGCTTTGCCACCCGTCGCGACATCTTGGAGTGCCCGGCCAGCGAGCGATGCTTGGCGCGGGACAATTCGACCCGCGCCTTGATCTTCGGGAGGATGGCGGCAGCCGATGCTGCGGCGGCCACGGACATCGAGAGAATCGGGAGTGTCGTTTCCATGTCAACAAGCGCTAATACTGTGAGCTGACAGATTCATGACAGTCAAAGCCCTCATCGCCTCCTTCACCCAGCAGGAAGACCTCAACTTCCTGTTGACCAACCGCATCCCCCGCGCCGCGCTGACCCGCTTCATGGGCTGGTTCTCCAAGATCGAGAACCCGCTCGTGCGGGACTTTTCGATCGCGCTGTGGAAGCTGTTCTCCGACCTCGATCTGTCGGAGGCGCGAAAAGACCATTTCAAGAGCCTGCATGACTGCTTCACCCGCGAGCTGAAGCCGGGCCTGCGGCCGTTCGATCCCGATCCTTCCGTCGTCGCCAGTCCATCGGACGGCATTGTCGGCGCGCATGGGAAGATCGCCGACACCGAGCTGTTCCAGGTCAAGGGCGCGCCCTATTCGCTGCTCGACCTCGTCGGCGATTCCGCGCTGGTCGATCAGCACCGCAACGGGAGCTTCGTCACGCTGCGGCTGACCTCGAGCATGTATCACCGCTTCCATGCGCCCTTTGATGCGCATATCGAGCGCGTCACGCTGATCCATGGCGACGTCTGGAACGTCAACCCGATCGCCTTGAAACGGGTCGAACGTCTGTTCTGCAAGAACGAGCGCGCGGTGATCCGCACGCATCTTTCGACCGGAGAGGCCGTGACACTGGTGCCGGTCGCCGCGATCCTGGTCGCGAGCATCCGGTTGCATTTCCTCGATATGGTGCTGAACGCGCAGACGCGCGGCCCGGTCAACTTCCCCTGTGACGTCAACGTGGCCAAGGGCGAGGAGCTCGGCTGGTTCGAGCACGGCTCGACCATCATCATCCTCGCGCCCGGCGATTTCACCTTCTGCGACGGCATCGCCGAGGGTACGCGCATCCGTGCCGGCCAGGCGCTGCTCGGAAGAAAGTAGCCTTCAATCCGCCGTTCCCGCCGCCTATATCGTCGGCGGGGACGATGTGACGACGACGGATTTGGCAATGGTGCGAGCGCCGGTGATGGCGGCGGGTGGTATCGTGCTGCGGCGTGGTTCGACGCCGCTGATTGCGGTCGTGCGTCAGCGCAAGCGCAACGAATGGGTCTTGCCCAAGGGCAAGCTCGACGACGGCGAGACGCCGAAGGAAGCGGCGCACCGCGAAGTGCTGGAGGAGACCGGCCACGACGTCGCCATCCACGAATTTTTGGGCACGTTGGTCTACCAGTCCGGCGGGCGCTCAAAAGTCGTGCATTTCTGGCGGATGGAGGCCGACGGCGGTCCCGTCCGCAAGCTGACGAACGATATCAGGGCGGTCGACTGGCTCGCGCTGGACGACGCGATCGCGCGGCTGTCGCGGGAGTATGAGCGTGCGTTCCTGACCCAGACCGGCCCGATCGCGCTTGCGGCAGCAGGGCTGGCGGCGTCGCCGGAGCCGGCGCCTGCCGCTGACGACTTCGATGCAGCCTTGCAGACGCTGACACCCGCCGAAGCCGCCTCGGTCGACGAGTTGCGGCACGGCCTGTTGCAAAAGGTGAAGGCCTGGCTGCGCGGCGAGGCGTGATGTCTTGCGCCGCGCTGCTCGCGCGTCTGGAGACATCCACGAGTTGATATGCCTGTGGAACCGTGGGCTCCCTCCACGTCGTCATTGCGAGCGTAGCGAAGCAATCCAGAATCTTTCCGCCGAGGGGCTCCCGGATTGCTTCGCTGCGCTCCGCAATGACGGAGGAGAGAGCGGCGTGCTCGACGTTGACCCTCATGGTGAGGAGCGCGCATCGCGCGCGTCTCGAACCATGCGGCCCGACTGTGGCCTCGCCCTTCGAGACGCTTGCTTCGCAAGCTCCTCAGGGTGAGGGGCGGCATTGTCACCGCCGCTCCTTCTCCTTCGAAGCGGGCGCCGGTTTGCGCGGGGCTGCCGGGCGCTGTGCGGCCGGGAGGCGCTGCTGGAATCCGCCGGGGCGCTGCAAGCCTGGCGATTGAGCCGCGGGCGGCTGGCCGGGTTGCATGCCGGTCCGCGGCAGTTGCGGCTGTGGGCCCGGCTGCTGCGGCGGTACGACTCCTCCGGGCTGAATTCGTCCGCCGCGCGGCGGCTGGGTTTGCGGCGTGCCGTTGGGCGCTGTGCCCTGTCCCGTGCGCGGTGCACTTGGACGTCCGGCACCTTGCTGCTGACCGGGTTGCGGCTGACCCTGTCGCTGCTGGCCTCGCTGCGGCCCCTGACCCGCACGTGGGTTGCCCGGCTGCACCGCGCCGCCTTGCCGCTGCGGCTGGGCGCCTTGCCGGCCCGGCGCGCCCGGCTGCTGCTGACCCGGACGGTTGTTCTGGCCGGGCGGCCCGTCCGGTCGCTGTGGCTGCTGACCGGGTACGGTCGCCGGCCGCAATTGCTGTTGCTGCGGCGGCTGCGCCGGCCGCGGGATGCGGCTCTGCGCGGTCGGATTGGCGCGGCGGAAGTCGCGCTGCTCGGTGACGATCTGGCGGCCCGTGGTCTGCGCCAGATGGACCTGGCTGACGAAGCTGCGGTCGCGCGCGATCTGCTGCGCGGGAATCGTGATCGGCACGGCGGCGAAGCGCATGCCGCCCGCGCCGCCGGGCCGGATCGCAAAGCCGCTCGCGCCTTGCGTCAGCGCGCCGAGCCGCGTGCCGCTGGTGCGGTCGTCGACGTCGATGTGACCGACGCGGCCGTCGGCGTCGGGATAGAGCTTGATGTTGACGTTGCGCGCGCTGTTCGCGGCCGCGCCTTCGGGCACGTCGACGACGCCGGTGGTGCCGCGGATGCCGAGCGTCGCCGTCGGCGTCGTGATCTTCATGTTGCCGGTCTTCGCCACGGCAGCAGCAACGAAGGCGACCGTGCCCTTGCCGATGTCGAAGATTCCGGAGTTCTGCTTGCCGCCGTCCTCATAGACGTAATTGTCGATGGTGATCTTCGAACTGGCGGAGAGGTTGAACGTGGTGGCGTCGTTGAAGGTGATGCCGAGCGTGGAGTTCGACGAAGTCTGCACGATGTCGTTCAGGTAGATGTCGTCGCGCACGCGGAGCGGATAGGAGTTCTTGTCACGGATCACGGTTGCGATCCCCGTGACGGTCGCGACGTTGCCGATCGGCTCGACGGCGGTCGCTTGCGCGTCTGCCGCCGGAGCCGGCGAAGCCGAAGGCGTCGGGGAGGGGCCAGGCGCCGGCTCTGCCTGCGGCTGCGCCTGCGCGATCTCGATTGCATCGGATGCATACACCACGCTGCTGCCTGCCAGCGGTAATGCCAGCAGCGCAAGCGCGAACACGAAGCGGCGCCAAGCCAGCATAGATGTCACGAGGAAGTCCCGGTGAGAACGCGAGGCGAGATCGGCCGATTTCAGCCGGGGAGACCTGAATGGCGGATGAACGTGTGTCGCATGCGCTGGGCGAACGTCAGAGGCTAGGCGACGCTAGCGAATTGGGCTCGAAGATCTCTACGCCGTCATGGCCGGGCTTGTCCCGGCCATCCACGCCTTGTTTTGCGTCACTAAGAACGTGGATGCCCGGGCCTTCGCCTCGCCGAAGCGGCTTCGGCCGCGCAAGCGGGACAAGCCCGGGCATGACGAAGAGTTGTGGGTATCGTTGGGTTGACGCTCCGCCCTTCAGCTCACCCGCTTCCAGGTCTGGCCGCCGCAGAACATGCCGCCGAAGGCGCAGCCCTGCACGCGCATCGCATTCGGACCCTTCATCGCGATGGTCGAGTCGTAATTACGGCCCGAGTTGGGATCGTGGATGCGGCCGGTCCACTTCGCGCCCTCGGGCTTCATGTTGATCAGGATGCGCTCGTTGGTCTTCTCGGCGTAGCCGCAGAGATCGGCGCCGCACTGCTCGACGCGGACTTTGCCCTTGCCTTCTTCGGTCGCCCACACGCCGATCGGCGAGTTCGGCGTGGCCACAGGCGCGGCGGTCACTGGAGCCGGAGCGGGCGCGGGAGCAACCGCGACTGGCGCGGGTGCAGGGGCGGGAGCCGCAACCGGTGGGGGCTGCGTCGTCGTATCGACGGACGGCGCGGCGGCAACCGTCGCGGCCGGGGCGGGAGCGGCAGGCGCGGCCGGTGCGGTCGCCTGAAGCGGCGCCTGCTGCACGGGCTGCTGCTGCACCGGTGGCGGCGCGGGCTGCGCGGTCGTGGCCGGAGCCGGCGTGGTGTCGACGTCATCATCCTTGGAGCCGCCGAGGCCCTTGAGATTGATGTTGTTCAGCTTGATCGGCTTGTCCGACAGGCCCGGCGCGACGATGGTCACGCAATTGAGCGAGGCGCAGTTGCGCGGCGTCTCGATGCGGATGTGCTGGCCCTCGATCTGGAACGAGATCGAATTGCCGCCGGCATCGGCGGCGGCGGTCGACGCCAGGAAGAGCGCGGTGGCGGCGATGGCGAGCTTGTTCATGACAACCTCCGAAATGGCGTGGTCCCGATATGGACTGAAGTCGCTGGTCGATGACGCGCGGTTCGATCCTATGCCGGACCGGCCGGGCGTTCTGTGATGAACGTCACAACGCTGGCGCGCTGTCTGGGCGAGGCAGCGGGCGAGAGCGTGGTGGTCAACATGAAGCCGAAATCGCACGACGCCTGGACCGGCAGCATCTACAGCCGCTCCAGCGGCAACACCTATTGCGCGACGGTGACGCTGAAGAGCTTCGGCAGGCTTCAGGTCGAGGCCTGCGCGCTTGGCCGCTTCTGGTGCTCGGGCAACGACTGGACGCGGATCGAGGCACCGCGCGAGGGGAGAAGGGCGGGCCCGTGTGGTCGACTGCTGCCGTCTAGATCATGCCGAGCACGATGGCGCCGACGAAGGCCATGGCGAGGTAGGCGGTGACTACGCTCAGTCTCCCGGCGAACGTCATGAGGTCGCTCCCTCCACGCGCGCCAGTTTGCGCGCGAGCATCATAGTTAACAGAGAGACTCGTCGTGAAAAAGTCAGCCCTGCTGTCGCTCAGTTCTGCCTGGGTTCGGCAGGCGCGCGCCTACATGGTTAAAGATCGGTGAAATCAACGTGTTGAAGAGTCTTTAAGTAAATTCACCGAACCTGCGTGCATGACGCGCGGAGTTCGTTTGTATCTCGTCGGCTCCATCGTCCTTGTTTCGCTAGCGGGTTGCGGACGCGGCTTCTTCCAGGCCGAACGCGAACCGTGGCGGGCCGAGGCGGAAGCCGCATGCCTGAAATCGGGCGCGGTGAAAGAGGGGCCGGATCTCGTCCGGATCGACCCGATCTCCGGGCCCGGCATGTGCGGCGCCGAGTTTCCGCTGAAGGTCGCGGCCCTCGGCGAAGCCTCGGGCAGCTACGGCTTTGCCGATGAGGAGCTGCGGCCGCCCGGCAGCATCGGCGGCCAGCCGCGTTGGCCGGTGGCGCAGCGGCCGAATTATCCGCAGAGCCAGAATTATCCGGCGTCGTCCACTCCGCAACGGCCGAACTATCCCGAAAGCACGGTGGCCCAACCCGCCGGCTATGGTGCTTCGTCCGGGCCGATGTCGCTGAACGCGCCCGGCGTGGCGGCGCAGGAGGACGAGATCGACCTGCCGCCCGATGGCACCGACGCCGCAGGCGCGGCGCGCTACATGAATGCGCCGAGCTATCCGGCCCGGCCGGCGCCTTACTCGCAGGCGCCTGCGCAGCAACCGCTGCCGCGCCTCGGCCCCGCGCAGGGCAATCCCGTCACGGCGGTCGGTCCGGTCGCGATCAAGCCGACCGCGACGCTCGCCTGTCCGATCGTATCCGAGCTCGATCGCTGGCTCGCCGACACCGTGCAGCCTTCGGCGATGCGCTGGTTCGGCGTCCGCGTCGCCGAGATCAAGCAGATCTCCGCCTATTCCTGCCGCGGCATGAACGGCAATCCGCATTCTCATATCTCCGAGCACGCCTTCGGCAACGCGCTCGATGTTGCCGCGTTCGTGCTCGCCGACGGACGCCGCGTCACCGTGAAGGACGGCTGGCGCGGCATGCCGGAGGAGCAGGGGTTCCTGCGCGACGTGCAATCGGGCGCCTGCGCGCATTTCACGACGGTGCTCGCGCCGGGGTCGAACGTCTATCACTACGATCACATCCACGTCGATCTGATGCGCCGCGCCAGCCGCCGCCTGATCTGCCAGCCTGCCGCCGTCTCCGGCGAAGAGGTCGCTGCGCGTGCGCAGTCGCGCAGCCCCTATGCCAATGCGCGCGATCCGTCCGTCACCGGTTCGCTCGGCGCGCGCAAGAGCATGGCGCGCAAGCGCGAGGAAGACGACTACGCCGACGATTGAGCGGACGCGATTTGCCTTGTAGCCTGGATGAGCGCAGCGATATCCGGGACACGGTATTCCCGCATATCGCTGCGCTCATGCGGGCTACGATCTCAATCAAAATGTCCATCGTCCGCTATCTCACCCATCCGCAGGTGCAAATCGACCCCTCAGTACCGGTGCCGCAATGGGGCCTCAGTCCGGTCGGACGCGCACGAACTGAAGCGCTGGCGAACGCGGGCTGGCTCGCGAACACCACGCAGATCGTCGCGAGCAGCGAACGCAAGGCGATCGAGACCGCCGAGATCATCGCCGCCAAGCTCGGTGTCATGATCGAGACCCGCGAGGCCATGCACGAGAACGACCGCTCGGCGACCGGCTTCCTGAAGCCGGCCGAGTTCGAGCAGGTTGCCGATCAGTTCTTCGCCGAGCCCCATCTCAGCGTCCGCGGCTGGGAGCGCGGCGTAGATGCGCAATCGCGTATCGTGCGTGAGGCGGAAGCGGTGCTGTCGCGCAACCGTGCGGGCGACGTGCTTTTCGTCGGTCACGGCGCCGTCGGCACGCTGCTGTTCTGCCATTATTCCGGCCATCCCATCGATCGTGCCTACGATCAGCCGGCGGGCGGCGGCCACGTGTTCGCGTTCGCGCGCGAGACGCGCCAGATCCTGCATGGCTGGCGAAGACTGGAAGAGCTGACGCGGTAGCTCCGCGGAGCTAGAGCCGTATCTTGAGGTCGGCCTCGCAGATCAAAACACGTCGATTGTCGGGAAGCGCGGCTCTCCGGTGATGCAATCCCAAAGGTAGATCGCGAGGCCGACGTCGCCGGTCCAGAGCGAATAGCGTCCGCGGCCAACGGCGGCCTTGGTGCCGCGATACTGGACAATAGCCGTCATGGCGAATTGGCGTGCGCGATCGAGCCAGACCGGATCGCTCGTGCGGCGGTAAAGCTTGAGGAAGGCGTAGCCGTTCCCGCCAGTACCGTGGCATAGGTTCGAACCCTTGGTCAGCGGTCTGGCGGCCCAGGTGAACCGGCCGCCATCCAGGAGAAGTCCATCAAAGTCAGGTGTCGCAAACGGCGCGTCGGCAAATGTCGTCACCATGCCGGGAGCGCCGTGACAGTGTTGACACAAGGTCGGTGGCGTCCCGCGCTTGCTTCTCGCACCCCAATTCGTTCCGAGCTCAGACGGCCACGCATTCGCCGCTAGGGTCTTCGGCACGATATCGGCCACTTGCGCCTGCTGTGCCGGCGTCAACCAGTCCCATCCACGCAGCAACGGGATGATGTTGCCGGCGAAGCCATGCACTGGCCCGAGCCAGCGGTCCTTGGCGCCGTAGAGATCCTGGGTCCAGAGCAGGCCTTGCGACGTCTCCTCCAGATCATCCAGTAGCCGGGCTGCTTGCAATTCGAACAGGCCGCGCCATCGCGGCTCGCGCGTCATCTCGGTCATCTGGATCGCCGCCAGCATGGACCCGGGCATGCCCCACATCAGTTCACGGATGGGCAGCCCGCTATTGGCTTCGGCGCGCAGATAGACGAGATCGGCCAAGGCTGGCGTCGGATCAAGGCGCATGGCGAGAAGTGCGGCGCCCATGTCACCAAACAGCAGCGAGCCGTGTTTGGCGTAGCCGGCCGGCGCATTACTCTCGAACCTGGCGGTCGTCAGTTCGAGCAGTTTCGGCAGTACCGGGCGAAAGTCTTGTGCGACCAGGCTGGCGCCGACACGACGCAAATAATCGAGCGCCCAGATGACGCCTGCCGCGCCAAAGTAGAAGCTGGGGTTGCCGTCGCCCACCCCGTCGTCGCCGGGGTGACCGGGCCAAAACGCTTCGGGATCGAAATCCGCGACGGCGTCGGCGACGATGTCCGCGATCGCGGTGCGGACAGCCAACTCGCTCCAGGCGTCCTGCACAAGCGCGCGATGGCGTCCAAGCGTGATCATGATTTGGGTTTGGCGATGCCCGTTGCCGGCGCCAGCCCCATGCAGCGCTGCACCTCCCCCGGGACATTGTAGGTGCGCATGATGTGACGGCTGTCGCGCAAGCCGGTCGCTTCACGCTGCACCACGAACATCCAAAGAGCCTCGCCGGCTTCCAACACCAGCTTGCGCCTGGTCGGCTGCATCGAGGTTACAGTTCCCGTCGTGGCGTGGGCAGCGTCAAACTCGCGCAACCGCACCAGTGCCTGTTCGAGTGTGCGCCCCATCCGCCCAAGCGCCGAGGCCTGTTCCTGGACGATCTCGTAATGGAGAATATCGACAGGCGGGCGAAGATCACGGGACATGGGCGCAATATAGTGCGGCCGGCCCGGCCTGCGCAACGCGCGGCTACTTCGCCTGATACGCCGCCAGGAACATCCGCGTCGCGCTGTCGACCACCTCGGTCATGCGCTGTTCCGACGGTGCGGGGGCTGCCTGGAAAACGAAAGGCAGGAAGAGCGAGGCCTTGCAAAGCTCCATGAACTGGGAGGCCGCAAGATCGCAATCGTCGATTCTGAGATCGCCGGAGGCGACGCGGGCGTCGAGATAACCGGAGAGCCGGTTGATGCTCTTGTCCAGCACGCGCGCATAATAGCGGCGGCCGACATCGGGCATGCGCTCGGCGATCGCCATCACGGTACGGATCGCCGATCCGCCTCCGGGACGGCAGAGCAAGTGGATGTAGGCCCGGCCGAACTCCTTCAGCGTGGTCTCGGCATCGCGCGCGGGATCGAAATTGAACACGACCTGGCCGTGCTGGAGCGCCTCCTGCTCGAGGATCGCTTCGAACAGTGCGGATTTGTCGGCGAAGTAGACGTAGAGCGTGCCCTTGGAGACCTGCGCCGCGCGCGCGATCTCGCCCATGCTGGCGCCGTCGAAGCCGAGATCCATGAACACCTTGCGGGCACCGTCCAGGATCTGGCGACGTTTGGAGCCGTCCTCCTCTTGGACGACGTGCAGATGGTCGCTGGCAGCTACAACCATTGGTTCAGGGTCTCGGAAGGTTTTTGAGTCGGGTCCTGCGGCGATGAAACCCGAATAAAGGATTAGTCAGTAAGGGTCCGGCCGGGAATATTATGTATATTGACCGAACCGTTCGGTCAATGGTATTTAGATCAGAGAGCGGAGAGCGCGCCATTTGCGTGCCGTCTCCTGATCGCGCTTTTTTGGGGAGGCCTTGATGGCCGTATCGAGAGATCAGGCCGCGCGCGTCCTTCGCCAGGAAGCGGTGGAGGAGCACGCGGGCGATGCGGCTGCGGCCGAGACCTCTGGTCCCCTTGCCGAGCAGTTGCGCGTCCAAATGGTCGAAGAAGCCAAGCGCCGCAGCAGCGAGGCGCCGGAGAAGCCCGTGACCGACAAGCCGGCGGCACCTGCCCCGGACGCACCCGCTGCCAGCGCTCCCAAATCCGGCAAGCGCAAGTTCGTCCTGATGGGCGTCGGCCTGGTGCTCGCGCTCGCGGCCGCGAGCTATGCCGGCTATTACACCCTGGTCGGCCGCTTCTACATCTCCACCGATGACGCCTATGTCCGCGCCAACAACACCATGCTGGGCGCGCGTGTTGCCGGCCACATCTCCTCGATCCTCGCCGGCGACAACGCGACGGTGCGCGCCGGCGACGTCGTCCTGCGCATCGATGACGGTGACTACAAGATCGCGGTCGATGCCGCCGCCACGAAGATTGCGACCCAGCAGGCCACCATCGACCGCATCGGCCGCCAGGTCGCAGCGCTCGACAGCCAGGTCGCGCAGGCCAAAGCCCAGCTTGTCTCGGCCGAAGCCGGCCTCAAGCGCGCCGATCTCGATTACGAGCGCCAGCAGGCGCTGAGCAGCAAGGGGTTCGCCTCGCGCGCCACCTTCGAGAGCTCGGAAGCCGGACGCGACCAGGGCGCCGCCGCGGTCAAGGCCGCGCAGGCCGCTTATGACGTCGCCGTCAGCAATGTTGATGTCGCCAAGGCGCAGCAGGCCGAAGCGCAGGCCCAGCTCGCCGAGCTCAAGACCGCGCTCGCCAAGGCGGAACGTGATCTCGGCTTCACCGCGGTGCGCGCGCCGGTCGACGGCACATTCTCCAATCGCCTGGTCAACACCGGCGACTTCGTCGCGGTCGGCCAGCGCCTCGGCAATATCGTGCCGCTGGACGCCGTCTATATCGACGCCAATTTCAAGGAAACGCAGCTCAAGCGCATCCGTCCCGGCCAGCCGGTGACGATCAAGGTCGACGCCTACGGCATGCGCAAGTTCTCCGGCGTGGTCGACAGCATCGCGGCGGGCGCGGGCTCGGTGTTCACGCTGCTGCCGCCCGACAACGCCACCGGCAACTTCACCAAGATCGTGCAGCGCGTGCCGGTCCGCATCCGCGTGCCGAAGTCGGTGGCGAAGCAGAACCTGCTCCGCGCCGGCATGTCGGTCTATGCGACCGTCGACACCAACAAGGGCGCCGCCGACGCCGACAGCGAGGTCGACCTCGACGATCCCACCGCGATCCACCCGCAGTAGGTGCGGTGATATGAGTTGCGCTGCAGCCGCAAATGCAGGTGCGCTCCCTCTCCCGCTTGCGGGAGAGGGCCGGGGCCTTCGGCGCGACCTCTCCCGCAAGCGGGAGAGGTGTACCCAACTCGCAGCGTGCTCTAATCCGAGCTGAGACATGGCCAACGCCACCACCGCTTCACCTGCCATGATGGCGGCGCCGGCTTCGGAGCGCATCGCGCCGAAGCGGCTGTTCGCCTTCATCATCATGGTGTTCGGGATGTTCATGTCGATCCTGGACATCCAGATCGTCTCGGCGTCCTTGAGCGAGATCCAGGCCGGCCTGTCGGCAAGCTCCAGCGAAGTCTCCTGGGTCCAGACCGCCTATCTGATCGCCGAGGTGATCGCGATTCCGCTGTCGGGATTCCTGTCGCGCGCCTTCGGCACGCGGCTGTTGTTCGCGATCTCGGCGGCCGGCTTCACCGCCTCGAGCCTGCTCTGCGGCTTTGCCACCACCATCGAGGAGATGATCCTCTGGCGCGCGTTGCAAGGCTTCCTCGGCGCCGGAATGATTCCGACGGTGTTCGCCTCGGCCTATACCGTGTTCCCGCGCACGAAATTCCACATCGTCGGCCCCATCATCGGGCTGGTCGCGACCCTCGCACCCACGATCGGGCCGACGGTCGGCGGCTACATCACCGACCTGATGTCGTGGAACTGGCTGTTCTTCATCAACGTCGTGCCCGGCATCGGCATCACCGTCGGCGTGCTGGCGCTGGTCGATTTCGACGAGCCGCATTTCGAGCTGCTCGACCGCTTCGACTGGTGGGGCCTGTTGTTCATGGCCGGTTTCCTCGGCACGCTGGAATATGTGCTGGAGGAGGGGCCGCAATACGAATGGCTGCAGGACACCTCGGTGGCGATCTGCGCCTGGATCTGCGCGCTCTCGGCGATCGCCTTCTTCTGGCGCGTCTTCGCGGCGGCCGAGCCGATCGTCAATTTGCGCACCTTTTCCGACCGCAATTTCGCCGTGGGCTGCACGCTGCAGTTCTGCATCGGCATCGGGCTCTATGGCCTGACCTACATCTATCCGCGCTATCTCGCCGAGGTGCGCGGTTACAGCGCGCTAATGATCGGCGACACCATGTTCGTCTCCGGCATCACCATGTTCCTGGTGGCGCCGCTGGTCGGCCGGCTCATGGCGAAGCTCGACATGCGCTACATGATCGCGTTCGGTCTCGTCGTGTTCGCGCTCGGCTCCTACCAGATGACCTGGATGACGCGCGACTATGATTTCTATGAACTGCTGGTGCCGCAAATCCTGCGCGGCATCGGCATGATGTTCGCGATGGTCCCGACCAACAACGTCGCACTCGGAACGCTGGCGCCCGACAAGGTGAAGAACGCGAGCGGCGTGTTCAACCTGATGCGCAATCTCGGCGGCGCGCTCGGCCTCGCCGTCATCAACACCGTGCTCAACGACCGCACCGACCTTCACATCAGCCGCCTGCAGGAGCGCGTGACCTGGGGCAACGCGACCGCCACCGAAACCCTGAGCACGTTCATGCAGAAATTTCAGGGACTTGGCGATTCCACGCTGATGGCCATGAAGCAGCTTTCCCAGCTGGTTCATCGCCAGGCCGTGGTGATGAGCTTTGGCGATGCCTTCTTCATCCTGACGCTGTTCTATCTCTCTCTCAGCTTCCTGGTGGTGCTGCTGAACAGGCCGCCGTCGCCGTTCGGTGCTGGTGGCGATGCGCACTAATTTGCAACACTGGTCCGTGATCTCGCGCGAGCCCCGTTGCAAAGCGCGAGCGATGCATCTATAAAGCGTACCTCATCCAATCGAACCGGGAGGGATTTGCATGATTTCGTCGCATTCGCAGATCGTACGCCCGCGCTCGATGGTGTTCTGGCTCGGTATGTACGCGGCCTGTTAGAGGCCTCTTCCGCCAGCTTCGATTGGGCCAAGGTTTCGACCAGGCGTCCCGATCGCTCCGCTTCCCAAGTCAAAGTCAGTTTTGAGTGACGCCGTTTCGGCCCTCGTGGCCGGCCTGCGTCCATCGATGGAGCCGGCCCGCGCGTGCGGCCGGATGATGTCATGACCGCTCTGTCCAAGAAACCCGCCGCGATTCGCGTGGTGCTCCCCTTCGTGTTCCGGCACTGGCTGAAGCAGCCGGGGCGCGGCCTCATTGTGGCCGGCGGCCTTTTGGGTGCGACCATTGCCGATTTGTTCATGCCGGTGTTCTCGGGACATTTGGTCGACGCGTTGACGCGCGGCCCGTCCGATCTCGACGCGCGCCACGCGGCGCTGACGGCATTCGGCGCCATCGTGGCGCTGGGCGCGGCCTCGATGGTGCTGCGGCTCATCGGCCTTCAGGCGATCGTGCCGTTCACGCTGAAGATCATGTCTGACTTGGCACAGGATGCTTTCCTGCGCGTGCAGCGCTTCTCGACCGACTGGCACGCCAATTCCTTCGCCGGCTCCACGGTGCGCAAGATCACCCGCGGCATGTGGGCGGTCGATCTGTTGAACGACACCATCCTGCTGGCGCTGCTGCCTTCGCTGGTCGTGCTGATCGGATCGATGATCCTGCTCGGCGCGCACTGGGCTTCGCTCGGCGCGGTGATCGCGCTCGGCGCGCTTGTCTATGTCACGATGACGGTGCTGTTCTCGACCCGCTACATCGCGCCGGCCGCGCGCGTCTCCAATGCCTGGGACACCAAGGTCGGCGGCACGCTGGCGGATGCGTTGACCTGCAATGCGGTGGTGAAATCCTTCGGCGCCGAAGCGCGCGAAGACGCGCGGCTCGCCCGCGTCATCGGCCGCTGGCGGGTGCGGGTGCGGCGGACCTGGTTTCGCTACAACTACACCGCCATGGCGCAGCTCGCGCTGTTGCTGGCCTTGCGCGCCTCCGTGATCGGCGGCTCGGTGCTGCTGTGGATGTCCGGGCATGCCTCGCCCGGCGACGTCACCTATGTGCTGACGAGCTATTACATCATCCACGCCTATTTGCGCGACGTCGGCATGCACATCAACAACCTGCAGCGCTCGGTCAACGACATGGAGGAATTGGTGGCGATCCATGACGAGCCGATCGGGATTGCGGATGCTTCCGATGCGCGGCCGATAGCGATCGAGGGCGGCGAGATCGTGTTCGACGACGTCACGTTCCACTATGGCGGCCATCGCGCGCCGCTGTACGACGGCTTGTCGGTCAGGATCCGCGCCGGCGAACGCGTTGGCCTCGTCGGCCGTTCCGGCTCCGGCAAGACCACCTTCGTCAAGCTGGTGCAGCGGCTCTACGACGTCAGCGGCGGTCGCGTGCTGATCGACGGGCAGGACATCGCGCACGCCACGCAGCAATCGCTGCGCAGCCAGGTCGCGATCGTGCAGCAGGACCCGATCCTGTTTCACCGCTCGCTTGCCGAGAACATCGCCTATGGCCGGCCCGGCGCCAGCCTGGAGGCGATCGAGCAGGCGGCACGGCTTGCCAACGCGCACGACTTCATCCTGCGCCTGCCGAAGGGCTACGGCACGCTGGTCGGCGAGCGCGGCGTGAAATTGTCGGGCGGCGAGCGGCAGCGCGTGGCGCTGGCGCGTGCGTTCCTGGCGGACGCGCCGGTGCTGATCCTGGACGAGGCGACCTCGAGCCTGGATTCGGAATCGGAGGCGCTGATCCAGCAGGCGATGGAGCGGTTGATGAAGGGCCGCACCTCGATCGTGATTGCGCACCGGCTGTCGACGGTGAGGAGCCTCGATCGAATCCTGGTGTTCGACCGCGGTGAGATCGTCGAGCAGGGCACGCATGCTCTGCTGGCGGGCAAGCCGGGCGGCATCTATCGCGGCCTGTTCGAGCGCCAGGTGGTGGAGCTCGGGCATATCGTGGCAGCGGAATGAGGCACGCGGCAGCGGGGCGAACGTCCCGCTGTCACGCCGCCAAGGAATGCGTCAAGGATGGAATGAAATGAAGGACCTGACGAACGGCTCCATCGTGAGACACATACTGGCCATGGCTCCTCCGATCATGGTCGGCATGGTCACGATCATGATCTGCCAGCTGGTCGACCTCTACTTCGTGTCGGGCCTCGGCGATGCGGCCGTCGCGGGCGTTGCTGCGGCCGGCAATGCCGGTTTCCTCGTCAATGGGCTGATGCAGGTGCTCGGTGTCGGCGGAATGGCGCTGATCGCGCATGCCGTGGGACGCAAGGACCGGCCGGATGCGAACCTGATCTTCAACCAGGCGATGGTGCTGTCGGTGCTGTTCGGATTGTTGACCCTGGCAGCAGGTGCCGCGTTGTCGCGCGCCTACATGCATGCGGTTGCCGCGGATCAAGCCACGATCGAGGCGGGGACCACTTATCTGCTGTGGTTCACGCCGGCGCTCGCGCTGCAATTCGCGACCCAAGTGATCGGATCTGCGCTGCGCGCCACCGGCATCGTGCGTCCCACCATGCTGGTGCAGGCGTTCGCTGTTGTCGTCAATATCGCCCTGGCGCCGGTCCTGATCACGGGCTGGGGCACCGGCCATGCCCTCGGGGTAGCCGGCGCGGGGCTGGCGAGCTCGATCGCGGTGGTGATCGGCGTGCTGATACTGCTGGTGTATTTCCGCAGGGTCGAGCGCTATGTCGCCTTCAATCCGGCGCAGTGGCGTCCGCAGCCGCGCCATCTGAAGCGGATCCTCAATGTCGGCCTGCCGGCCGGCGGCGAGTTCGCGATGATGTTCATCCTCATGGCAGTGGTCTATTACGTGCTGAGCGATTTCGGTGCGGCGGCGCAGGCCGGCTTCGGCATCGGGCAGCGCGTGCTTGGCCTGATCCAGATGCCGGCGCTTGCAGTGGCGCTGGCGGCCGGGCCGATTGCCGGCCAAAACGTCGGCGCCGCCAACGGCGCGCGCGTGCGGGAGACCTTCGTCAAGGCCGCTATGATCGTCACGATCGTGATGGTCAGCTTCATGATCTTTGCGCAGATGAAACCGGAGCTGCTGCTTGCCGGGTTCTCGAACGACCGTGAGACGATGGAGATCGCCTTCCTGTTCCTGCGGATCATCTCGCTCAACATGGTCGCGCAGGGCCTGATCTTCACCTGCTCGAGCATGTTCCAGGGGCTCGGCAATACCAAGCCGGTGCTCCTGAGCTCGGCGACGCGTGTGCTCACCTATTCGCTGCCGGCGATTTGGCTTTCGACATGGCCGGGCTTTCGCATCGAGCACGTCTGGTATCTGTCTCTCGCCGCGACCACGTTCCAGGCGGGCTTGAGCCTGTGGCTGCTGCGCCGCGAGTTCAGGAAACGCCTGACATTGGCGCAGAAGGCCCTCGAGCAGGAGAGCTCCGAACCCATTGCGCCTCTCGCTCGCGAGCCTGCGTAACGACAGCTTGTTCCCCCTCCGGCCGCTCCGGCTAGCTTGCCGGGCGGTATGGATGGTGGGCTGCAGAAGGGCCGCGGGTCGCCGCGGCATGGCGCTCGCGCGGAGGGAAGAGCTAGAGCGCGCCGAGACTGTTCCAGACGAGGGTGAGGCCCGACAGGAATAACAGGCCGAGCACGACATCGCCAAAATGCTTGTCGTTGAGGGCGTGATAGACGCGTGCGCCAGCCCAGGCGCCGATCAAGGTGCCCGGAAAGGCGACCAACGCGAGCCAGACCACTTTGAGCTCGACGAGACCCGATGCGGTCTGCAGCACAAGTGCGGTGGCGAGCACCGTGAAATTGAACAGCTGGAAGATGCCGCGCCGCTCGTGCTTGTTCCAGCCGCGGATGTTGGCCCACAGGATCGGCAGCGGACCGGACAAACCGGCGAGGCCGCCAAGAATGCCACCGGCAAAGCCGACCGCGCCATCGGCGATCCGGCCGCCGAACTTGATCGCGAGCGGCCTCTTGTTCAAATACATCGCGCTCGAAAAGATCAGGATCAGCACGCCGACGCTCAGCTTGAACACTTTGGGGTCGGCCGAGGCGATCATCATGGTCCCCAGCGGCACACCGATCAGCCCTCCGATCAGGAACGGCCAGACCAGCGAAAGGTCGAAGCTCTTCCACATCGAGGGCAATGTCGAGGTCTGCGCGATCACCGAGCAGATCAGCACCAGGGGCACCGCGAGCGAGGGCGGCAGCACGTAGAGCCAGATGCCGAGCGCCATCAACGCCGTGCCGAACCCTGCCAGCCCCGAAACGAAGCCCCCGGCCAGCGCGCCGAACAGCAGCAGGACATAGGTGAGCGTTTCCAACAGATTGTCCCCTTCGCGGGGGCGATCCCGAACAGTTGATCGCCATCGCTCGCATAACACGCTTGCTGCCGTGCAGGTCAATCCATGCTGCACGCAGGCGTGATCTGCGGCATCGGGCATTCGCGGAAGACGCGCCTACATGACGGTCGTACTTCAATCCGGGCCGCTACCCGACGTGGTCGTCCGCTCGGTCCCGAATGCGATGACGGAGAATGACCATGACCCGCACCAAGATCGCCGTTGCAGCCGCGCTGTTGGCGGCAGTGCTGATGCCGACGATGGCCCAGGCGCAGTTGTCCGAGCCCGCGGCCTATCAGGCCGCTCATCCTGACCGCGATGTGCTCAATGGCGGCCAGCTTACGCCTGCGGCGCGTGCGGCTCTCGGCCAGCACGGAGCGCCTGATGATGCCTATGCGTCGCAGGCCTATCCGTCGTCCGCGGTGCCGGTCGTGCGCTCCGGCCATCGCCATCATCGTCGATGATCTAGACGATCTGTCTGGTCTCGGCGGGCTGCCGCAGTGCGCCGACCAGGATGCGCAACGCTTCCGTCAATTCGGATCTGTTCCGGGCCGCTCCCAGCGAGACGCGTGCCGCGTGCGTCGGTGTTCCACCGACTGTGAACGCATCGGCGGCGACGATCGCAAGTCCGTTCCGGAGCAGATCTGCGGCGACATCGGGCCGGCGCTCGGGCAGTCGCAGCCACAGATGATGCGCGGCGGGCCTGGCCAGGAACTGGAAGCCCTTCAGCGCGCGTTGCGCGAGCTGCTGGCGGCCGACTGCTTCGTTGCGGATGGCGGTGATGATGCGATCGGCAACGCCGCTTTCGATCCAATGCGTTACCAGCGCGACCATCAGCGGCGCCGGCATCTGCACGGTCGCCTGCAAGGACATACGCATTTCCCGCTGCGCGGCGCTGTCGGGCGTCACCAGATAGGCGACGCGCAGCGCCGGCGCGATGCATTTTGACAGCGTGGTCGCGAGATAAGTCCGTTCCGCAATGAGATTGGCGATCGGCGATGCCGAGCGGTCGAGCAGGCCGTAGGCGTCGTCCTCGATCAGGACCGTGGCGGCGTCGCGGATGATCTTTGCGATGGCACTGCGCCGCTCGGGAGAGAGCGTCGCCGTGGTTGGGTTATGCAACGTCGGAATGAGATAGACGGCCTTAGGCCGATGCGTGCGGCAGGCCTTTGCCAGCGCATCGGGCAGGATGCCGCCGTCGTCCATGGCGACGCCGACGAGCTTGATGCCGAGCCGCACTGCTGCCGCCTTGATACCGGGGAAGGTGAGGGCTTCGGTCAGCACGATATCACCAGGCCTCGCAAGGTGCGCGAGCACGTTGAACAGGATCGTCTGCGTGCCGGGAAAGATCACGAGCTTGTCGGCATGCGCGTCCGGCACCCGTGCACGCATCCAGCGCGCGGCGACGTCACGCTCATGCGCGCTGCCGCCGGGCGGCTGGTAGTTGAGATACGCCGTCAGGCCGGATTGCGCGCGGATGGAGTCCAATCCGGCGATGATGCGTTCGTCGAGCTGCGCCTCCAGCGGATGCGGCGGCACGTTCATCGACAGATCGATCGCGACGGGATGCGGCAGGTCGACCGCGCGGCGCGCGCTGGTCTCCGACACGAACGAGCCCTGTCCGACCCGCGCCTCCATGATGCCGCGCCGCCGCGCCTCGGTGTAGGCGCGTGTCACCGTGGTGAGATCGAGAGCGAGCGCCTTTGCCAGCGCGCGCTGCGTCGGCAGCTGCTGGCCGCGCACCAGCCGGCCGGCGGCGATGTCGGCCTCCATGGCCTCGACGATGCGCTGGTAGCGCGGGCCGGATAGCTCCGAGATTGTCGGGGTCCAATCCATGCAATTAGGCCCATATCCTTTGAATGTATGGATGCAAATTCTTATTGTATGGATCGTCGAAAGGGAAGAGGTGTGGTCATGGCGGCCGGTTCGGTCTCTCTGGGGAAGGCGATGTGGCGTGGCTTTGGCGGCAAGTGCCCGAATTGCGGCGAAGGGCACCTCTTCGGCCGTTTCCTGAAAGTCGCCCCCGCTTGCGATCATTGCGGCGAGGAGCTGTCTCACCAGCGCGCCGACGACTTTCCCGCCTATCTCGTAATGGTCGTGGTCGGCCATCTCGTGGTGCCGGCGATTCTCGCGGTCGAGACCGCCTACGCGCCGGCCGTCTGGCTGCAATTGGCGGTGTGGCTGCCGGTGACGCTGTTCGCCTCGCTCGCATTGCTACAGCCGACCAAGGGCGCCATCGTCGGGCTGCAATGGCAGATCGGCATGCACGGCTTCGAGGCGAGCAAGCAGCGGCGCGAGGCCGTCGAGCTTGCGCCCGTCCTCGTGAAGGCGGACACGCGCGCAGCCTGAGCAGACGCAGCATCGCGCGGGCTGCCGCTGAACTCCATCGTATCAACAGCAATGAAAATGGTGAGGGGCCCGGCGCAGTCACGCCGAACCCCTCGTTGCAAGATATCAGCCGGCCTGTAAGCCGGGTTCTGTAGGGCACCGCCCGCTTGCGCGAACGATACGTGACGGCCATTCCTCTGGGACCGTGTTTGCACACGGCCTCGAGCAACCTACCCGGACGGCGGGCCTGACATCGCCCCGCGGCGTTATCGCTTTCGCGAACAGCCCGCTACGCCGTCCCTATTCGGTCTTGCTCCCGGTGGGGTTTGCCATGCCGGCTCCGTTGCCGCAGCCGCGGTGCGCTCTTACCGCACCTTTTCACCCTTACCCCGCGAAGCCGAAGGCCAAGCGGGGCGGTTCGTTCTCTGTGGCACTTTCCCTGGGGTCACCCCCGCCGGACGTTATCCGGCACCGCATGTCAAGGGAGCCCGGACTTTCCTCCCCGGCGGCCTTTCGGCACCTGCCGGAGCGGCCGTCCGGCCGACTGACCGGTAACGCATGGGCATTTGTGACGGTTTCGTCAAGCCGATATCGCTGAGCACGCGGCCTGCAAATAATTTATCCTGAAGATGTCGTTTGGAGCGTGCCCCGTTCGACTGGATGCCGGCGACACAGCCGAACAACAGGAGTGAAGCGATGCAATATCTGCTGATGATCTACCAGAACGAGGCCGAGTACGCGAAGATTGACACGGGAACCAGCCAGAAGATGTCGGCGGAATATGAGGCCTTTACGCAATCCATCATCCGGAACGGCAATTTCAAGGCCGGCGATCGGCTCCGCCCGACCACGACCGCGACCACGGTGCGCGTGCGCGATGGCAAAACGCTGACGACCGATGGTCCGTTCGCGGAAACGCGCGAGCAGCTCGGCGGCTACTACCTGATCGAGGCCAAGGATCTCAATGCTGCGATCGAGATCGCCGCGCGAATTCCGAGCGCGCGTGTCGGCTCGATCGAGGTGCGGCCGATCTGGGTCTACGACAAGTGACGGCTAGCCTGCGCATTGACGCATGAATCCGGGCGAGATCGACAAGATCTTCCGCGACGAGGCGGGGCGAGCGCTGGCCACGCTGATCCGCCTCGTCGGCGATTTCGATCTTGCCGAGGACGCGCTCCAGGATGCCGTTGCGGTTGCGCTCGAACGCTGGGCAGCGTGTGGGCTGCCCGACAATCCGCGCGCGTGGCTGGTCAATGTCGCCAAGCACAAGGCGATCGATCGGGTGCGCCGCCAAGCGGTCTTCCGCGGCAAGCAGCAGGCGCTCGTGCACGAGCTCGAGCTGAACGCGCAAACGGTCGACGAGCCGCCCTCGATACTCGACGACGACATGCTGCGGCTGATTTTCACCTGTTGCCATCCGGCGTTCGCAGCCGAGGTCCAGGTCGCGCTGACGCTGCGTACCGTCTGCGGGCTGTCGACCACGCAGGTTGCGCGCGCCTTTCTCATCAGTGAGGAGGCGATGGCGCAGCGGCTGGTCCGCGCCAAGCAGAAGATCAGGCTCGCCGGTATCCCCTATGAAGTGCCCGAGCGCGACGCGCTGGCGCCGCGACTCGATGGCGTGCTCGCCGTGATCTATCTGGTCTTCACGGAAGGCTATGTCGCGACCGAGGGCGCGGATCTGATGCGACCCGATCTTGCGGCTGAGGCGATCCGGCTCGGCCGCCTGCTTGACCGGCTGGTGCCGGATCGCGCCGGCGTCAAGGGCCTACTGGCCCTGATGCTGCTGCACGATGCGCGCCGCGCCGGGCGCAAGACGTCGGCCGGCGATATCGTGCTGCTGGAAGAGCAGGACCGTATGTTGTGGGATCGCGCGCAGATCGAGGAAGGCCTGCGCCTGGTCGACGATGCGCTGCGGGTCCCCGGCCGACCGCAGCCTTATGCAGTACAGGCCGCGATCGCCGCGCTGCATGCGCGTGCGCCGAGCTTTGCGCAAACCGACTGGCGGCAAATCGCCGGGCTCTACGAGGTCTTGCTGCGCATCGGTTCCTCGCCGGTGATCGAACTCAACCACGCTGCCGTCGTGTCGATGGTCGATGGGCCGGCACGCGCGCTCGATCTCGTCGATGCGATCAGTGCCCGAGGCGGGCTCCGTGGCTATGAGCTGTTGCCCGCCGTGCGCGCGGATCTGTTGCGGCGGCTTGGCCGCGACGACGAAGCGCGCGAGGCCTACCGCGCGGCGACGCAGGCGACACAGCTCGAGCCGTTGCGGAGATTGTATGCGCGAAGGATGAGGGAGATGGGGTAGGGCTCTCGTGCGCTGCAGAGCCGGGGCCCATCCTGCAACGAGCCGTGGCGCCGACTGGGTCCCGGCTCGCACTTCGCGCGTCCGGGACACGAGAGCGAACCGCGGAGTTTACGCCGTCACTTCGATGCGACCGGCGTCCCCTCCGGCGGCAGGCTCGCCAGCAGCGCCTGCAACGTGGACAGCGTCGAGTGATCCGCGACCCCATCGAGCCGCGCCGGGCGGAAATGGCGCTGGAAGGCCGTGACGACTTCCATGGTCGCGGCGTCGTATTTGCCGGTCAGCGGCACGCCGTAGCCGTATCTGGCGAGCGCCTGCTGCATGCTCAGCACCTCGTCGCTGATGGTGCCGAGCATCAGAGTCTCGCCGCGCACGACGGGAGCGGGCGTAACCCAGTGACCGACGCCGGAATTGGCGAGCGAGTGCCACGGAAACTTCTCGCCGGGGTCCTTCTTGCGCGCCGGCGAGACGTCGGAATGGCCGAGCACCCGGTGAGGCGGCACCTTGCGGCGGAGCATGATGCCGCGGCACAGCGCGATCACGGCGGCGATCTGGCGCAGCGGAAACTCCGGATAGCCCCAATCATGGCCGCGATTGATGATCTCGATGCCGATCGAGCAGGAGTTGATGTCATCTTCGCCGGCCCACGAGGAAACGCCGGCGTGCCAGGCGCGCTTGGTCTCGGACACGCATTGCACGATGCGGCCGTCTTCCAGCACGACGTAATGCGCCGACACTTCCGTCCCGGCCGTGCACAGCCGCGCCAGCGCGCCCTCGACATCGGGCATGCCGGTGTAGTGCAGCACGATCATGTCGGGCTGCCGTCCCTTGTTGCGCTCGCCATAGTTCGGCGAGGGGATGATGTCGGAGACGATGGAGGAGTCCGGCTCGAACGTCCGCATGTTCGCCGCGGTCTTGGGAACCGGGAGAACGCGTTGACGCTTCGAATCGGATCCAGACGGCGTGGACGAACCGGATGGCGGCATAGGCAACTCAAGTCGGATGAGAATGGGCCAAGCCCTTCTCTTTACTATTCCTTTACCCTCCATTGTGCGCAACCGCGCGGCGCAGTTAATGGATCTATTTTGGCGTATGTGTGTGGATGGAGCATCACCACCGCGTCACCTTTCGACTTGTAACCAGCCGATCAACGCTTTCTTAACGCTAAGGGCCGTTACTGAGAGATGAAGAGCCGACCCGCGTCCGGAGGCGGCCAAAGCGTATTTTGGCTCGAAATCCCATGGCTGCCCGACAAATTCCACTGGCAACACTGGGTTTGCAACCCGGGATGACCGGGCTCGGTAACCATGCTGGACTGGGGCTTTGTCGTGGAACCGCCGCGACGCGGAATGATTCGAGGCGTTATGGGCAGTTACGCCCCCGATCTGGCTTGGTCGTTCGGCAGGCTTGGCGCATGAGCTCCGCCCCTCACATTCCCGTGCTCGGCCGCGAGGCCATCGATCATCTGGCGCCGCGCGCGGGCGGGATCTATGTCGATGCCACTTTTGGCGCCGGCGGCTACAGCCGCGCCATCCTCGACGTGCCTGGAACCCACCTGATCGCAATCGACCGTGACCGCACTGCCATCGCAGGCGGTGCCGAGCTGGTCCAGCGCTCCGAGGGCCGGCTGACGCTGGTCGAGGACCGCTTCTCCAATCTCGCCGATGTCTGCGCGGCGCAGGGCATCGACACCGTGGACGGCGTCGTGATGGATGTCGGCGTGTCCTCGATGCAGCTCGACCAGGCCGGCCGCGGCTTCTCGTTCCGCCTCGACGGTCCGCTCGACATGCGGATGGGGCAATCAGGGCCGACTGCGGCCGACATCGTCGCGCGTGCCTCCGAAGGCGATCTCGCCGACATCATCTATCAGCTCGGCGAGGAGCGGCATTCCCGCCGCATCGCCCGCGCCATCGTGGCCGACCGGCAGGAGACCCCGTTCACGACCACGCGTGCGCTTGCCGATCTCATCGGCAGGGTCGTGCGCTCGAAGCCCGGAGATATCCATCCGGCGACACGGACCTTTCAGGCGTTGCGCATCTTCGTCAACGAGGAACTCGATGAACTCAAGACCGCGCTGGCCGCCGCCGAGCGCGTGCTCAAGCCGGGTGGCCGCCTCGTCGTCGTCTCGTTCCATTCGCTGGAAGACCGCATCGTCAAGAACTTCCTGTCTGAGCGCTCGAAGATTGGCGGCGGCTCGCGGCATCTGCCGGAGGTGGCGCAAGCACCGCCGAGCTTCCAGCTGCTGACGCGGCGGCCCGTCGTCGCCGGCGACGACGAAGTCGCGCATAATCCGCGGGCGCGTTCCGCAAAATTGCGCGCCGCCGAGCGCACCTCGGCGCCCGCGCATCGGGATGACGAGCAATCGTCCTGGCCAAGACTCTCCGACGTGATGAGGGGTGGCTAGCGCATGCGCATCATTCACCTCCTCGTCATCGGCGCGCTGATCTTCGCGGCGGCCTATGTCTACCGGATCAAGATGGACTCCACGGCGCGCACCGAGAAGGTGCTGCGGCTGCATGCGGAGATCCGCGAGCAGCGCGACGCGATCGCGGCGCTGCGGTCCGAATGGGCCAAGCTCGATGCGCCGCTGCGCCTGCAAGGCCTGTCCGACCGGCATCTGCAGCTGAAGCCGGTCAACGGCACGCAATATGACTCGCTGAAGAACCTGCCAGAGCGTCCGCCACGGATGTTCAGGCCGGGCGAGCCCGATCCGATCGGGGCGATGCTCAACACCATCGAAGCCGCGAGCGATCCTGACAACGTAACGGGCTCCGTGCCTCAGCCCGAGGACAATCAATGAGCGCTGCGATTCCTGCCAAACCCGCGGAACCCTGGCGGCAGCGTCTGATCCGCAGCCTGCTCTACGGGCGCAACGTCGATCGCGCCGCGAAGGCGCGCGCGCGCGTTGGCCTCGCCATGCTCGCCTTCGCTTCGGTCTATGCCCTGATCGGCGGCCGGCTCGTGATGTTTGCGATCGGCGCCGATGCTCATGGCGCGCGCCGCGCCGCGGCGCAGGAGGTGGTGGCGACGGCGCGACCCGACATCGTCGACCGCAACGGCGCCATCCTTGCGACCGATGTCAAGGCGGCGAGCCTGTTCGGCGAGCCGCGCCGGGTCATCGACAAGGACGAGGCGATCGAGCTTCTCACCGCGACCGTGCCCGACCTCGACGAGGCCGAGGTGCGCGAGCGCCTGAGGACGCGCAAGGGCTTCGTCTGGCTCAAGCGCGAGGTCACGGCGCAGCAGCAGCAGGCCATCCACAAGCTCGGCATCCCCGGCATCGGCTTCCTGCGCGAGAACAAGCGCGTCTATCCGACCGGCAACGAGGTTGCCCATCTCATCGGTCTCGTCAACATCGACAACCAGGGCATCGCCGGCATGGAGAAGTGGCTCGACAATCAGGGCCTCGCCGATCTCCACCGCGCCGGATTTGCCACCGACCGGCTGCAAAAGCCGATCGAGCTTTCGATCGATCTGCGCGTCGAGCACGCTTTGCGCGACGAGCTTCTGAAGGCCAAGGACAAGTTCCACGCCAAGGCGGCCTCCGGCATCGTTTCGAACGTCAAGACCGGCGAGCTCGTGGCGATGGTTTCCTTGCCTGATTTCGACCCCAACAATCCGAAGGAAGCGCACGATCCCGATCGCATCAATCGCCTGACCACCGGCGTCTACGAGATGGGCTCGACCTTCAAGGCGTTCACGCTGGCGATGGCGCTCGATTCCGGAAAGATCAATCTGAACTCGTCGTGGGATGCGCGCGGAAACCTGCACTATGGCAAGTTCACCATCCACGACAGCCACGCGCTCGGACGCTTCATCAATACCAAGGAAGTGTTCACCTACTCGTCCAACATCGGCGCCGCGCGGATCGCGCTGAGCCAGGGCGTGGAGGCGCACAAGGCGTTCCTCGCCAAGATGGGCCAATTGACGCGGCTACGCACCGAGCTGCCGGAGAGTGCGGCGCCGCTGGTGCCGCGACGCTGGGGCGAGCTGAACACGGTCACCATCGCGTTCGGCCAGGGCATGTCGGTGGCGCCGCTGCAAGCGGTGATGGGCATCAATGCGCTGGTGAACGGCGGCTATCTGATTCCGCCGACCTTCTTGAAGCGCAGCGAATCCGAAGCCGCGGCGATGGCCAAGCGCGTGATCAAGACGGAGACAAGCGACAAGATGCGGTTCCTGATGCGGCTCAACGCCGAGATCGGCACCGCCAAGACCGCTGACGTCAAGGGCTACTATGTCGGCGGCAAGACCGGCACGTCCGAAAAGGTCATCAACGGCCGCTACGCCAAGAAGCGCGTGCTCAACTCCTTCACCGCGATCATGCCCTGCGACGATCCGAAATATCAGATCCTCGTCATGCTGGACGAGCCGCAGGCAATTCCGGAAACGAAGGGTTTCATCACCTCGGGCTGGAACGCCGTTCCAACCGGGGGCAAGGTGATCGAGCGGATTGCGCCGCTCCTGGGCGTCGAGCCACGGTTTGACCTGCCGCCTGCGGACCGCCTTATTCTTGCAGCATCCAGGACAACCCAGTAATCAACAGGGTAGGCCATCGCCGCTGCTGAGTCGGAATTTTCCCACAGGATTCGGCTTTCCGGCAGGGCATGTCGACTGGAAGACCATGAAGCTGCGCGACCTCCTAGGTCAGGATAGTCTGGGCAATGATGCCGCGATCGAGCCCACTGTGGCGGCGCTCGACGTGACCGGACTTGCGCTCGACAGCCGCGTGGTCAAGCCGGGTGATCTCTTCTTTGCGCTCGCGGGCAGCAAGACCGACGGTGCGCGCTTCATCGATGCGGCCATTGCCGCGGGCGCTGTGGCCATCGTCGGCGACCATGCCCCTGATGGCAGCAAGGTGCCGTTCGTCGCGGTTGCCAATCCGCGCCGAGCGCTCGCGCTGGCTGCCGCAACCTTCTTCCCCGCCCAGCCGGCGACCATCGCCGCCGTGACCGGAACCAGCGGCAAGACCTCGGTTGCCGCGTTCACGCGTCAGATCTGGGAGCAGCTCGGCCATGCCTCCGCCAGCATCGGCACCATAGGCCTCGTCTTGCCCAAGCGCACGGTCTACGGCTCGCTGACGACGCCGGATCCGATCGCGCTGCACCGGCAGATCGATGAGATCGCGCGTGAGGGCGTCACGCATCTTGCCTTCGAGGCGTCCTCGCACGGGCTCGATCAGTACCGGCTCGACGGCGTGCGTATCTCCGCTGGCGGCTTCACCAATCTGTCGCGCGACCACATGGATTATCATCCGACCGTCGCGCATTACCTTGCCGCGAAACTCCGCCTGTTCCGGGAGTTGGTGGCGCCTGATGGAGCGGCGGTGATCTCGGCCGATCATGATTGCTCGGCGGAGGCGATCGATGCTGCGAAGGCGCGCGGCTTGCGCGTCATGGCGGTCGGCCGCAACGGCGACGGGGCAGGCGAGGGCATCCGTCTCATCGAGGCCGTGGTCGAGGGCTTCTCGCAAAGATTGACGCTCGAACACGGCGGCAAGCGTTACGCCGTCAGGCTGCCGCTGGTCGGCGAATTCCAGATCGAGAACGCGCTGGTGTCGGCGGGGCTTGCGATCGGGACTGGCAGCGATGCAGCCAATGTGTTCGCAAGCCTAGAGCATCTCGAAGGCGCCAAGGGACGATTAGAGCGCGTCGGCGAGCGCAACGGCGCGCCGATCTTCGTCGATTATGCGCACAAGCCCGATGCGCTCGCCAAGGCGCTGCAGGCGCTGCGGCCCTATGCGAAGCGCAGGCTGGTGGTCGTGTTCGGCGCCGGCGGCGACCGCGATGCCGGCAAGCGTCCGATCATGGGCGAGATCGCGGCCGAGAACGCCGACGGAATCATCATCACCGACGACAATCCGCGCAGCGAGAAGCCGGAAGCGATCCGCGCCGCGATCCTCGCTACCGCCAAGGGCGCCCGCGAGATCAGCGACCGTGCTGCTGCGATCCGTGCCGCGATCGAGGAATTGCAGGCGGGCGATGCGCTGCTCATCGCCGGCAAGGGCCACGAGACCGGGCAGATCGTCGGCGGAGAGGTTTTGCCCTTCAGTGATCACGAGGCGGTCGCCGCCGCATTAGCGTCGAGGGTTGCATGAGCGCGCCGATATGGACGGTTGCCGAAGTGGCGCGTGCGCTGGGCGCGGACGGATCGTTCCCGGACACCCCAATCGATTTCGTCACCCAGGACAGCCGCCTGGTGAAACCAGGCAGTCTGTTCGTGGCGCTGAGCGGCACGCCGAGCGGCGGCTTCGTCTCGGCCTTCGCCAGCGCGCGCGACGGCTGGGAGTTCGCGGACAAGGCCGAAGCTTCGGGCGCGGTCGCGATGATCGTGCCGCACGAGATCGCGGGCATCCGCATTCCGCAGATCGTCGTCGAGGATACGCTGATCGACGGCCTCTGGGGCCTCGCACGCGCCGCGCGCGCGCGTTTCGACGGGCCGGTGATCGGGCTGACCGGCAGCGCGGGCAAGACCAGCACCAAGGAATTTCTGGCGGCCTATCCGAACGCCTATGCGAGCCCCTCGAGCTTCAACAATTTCTGGGGCGTGCCGCTGACGCTGTGCAATGCGCGGCCCGACGCCAGCCTCTGGGTCGTCGAGATGGGCATGAACCAGAAAGGCGAGATCGCGCGGCTCAGCGAATTGACGCGGCCGACGATCGCGCTCGTCGTCAACGTCCAGCCCGTGCATCTGGAAAAGCTCGGCTCGCTCGAAGCTATCAGGCACGAGAAGGTGTCGATCGCGCTCGGCCTGCCCGAGGACGGGGTGCTGGTGCTGCCCGCCGGGCTCAAGGCCTCGGAATGGAAAGGCAAGGTCGTGCGCTTCGGCGAGCATGCCGAGGTGCATGAGGTCGCGCACGCACCGCATGGCGAGAGCTGGCAGATCGTGGCCATGATCGGCAAGAAGGAGATCGCCTTCAGCCTGACGCCGGGTGCGCCGCATCGCGTGCAGAACGCGCTGGCTGCGCTCGCCGCGATCCGTGCGGCGGGTCTCGATCCGGCGACGCTCGCGATCAAGCTCGATCGGGTCGGCATCATGACCGGCCGCGGCGTCGAGCAGGCGATCGGCGGGATCACCGTCATCGACGACAGTTTCAACGGCAATCCGGCCAGCGTTGCTGCCGCGCTGCAAAGCCTGCAGGCGCGCCACATGACCGGAGGCCGACGCATTGCGGTGCTCGGCGACATGCTGGAGCTCGGCGATGATGCGCCGGACTACCACACCGCCCTTGCCAAGCATCTCGACGGGATCGACGGGATCTACTGCGTCGGCCCTCTGATGCGCCACCTCCACGATGTGCTGCCATCAGGCAAGGGCCTCGGCTGGCATGACGATCCCGCCACGCTGAAGCCGGGCGAGGTCGCAAATCTGCTGCAGGCAGGCGATGTCGTGGTTGTCAAGGGCAGCAAGAAGATGTTCTGGGTCAACAAGTTTGTGCCGGGCCTGGTGGCCGCCTTGCAGGCAAAGGCGTAAACTGCTTGGAAGGCGCCGTTCCCGAATCCCACCCTTTGCGGCGCGAAGCCGTCCGGTTTCCCCGAGGTCGCGCGACCATGATGAAGACCAGCGAATGCGCGTGAGGCACGTTACGGCCGGTATCGAGGCCAAGATCGTGCGTGCAAAGGCGCCATAGGACCGTCTGAATGTTTTACTGGCTGATCGAGCTCTCCAACACATTTCCGGGCTTCGGTGCCGTTCGCACCTTCCTGAACGTCTTCCGCTACATCACCTTCCGCACCGGCGGCGCGGTGGTCACCGGTGCGCTGTTCGTGTTCCTGTTCGGGCCCTGGATCATCGATCACTTGCGCATCCGCCAGGGCAAGGGTCAGCCGATCCGGACCGACGGTCCGCAATCGCATCTTGCCAAGAAGGGCACGCCCACCATGGGCGGGCTGATGATCCTGTCCGGCCTCACCGTGGGCACCGTGCTTTGGGCCAATCCGCTCAACCCCTATGTCTGGATCGTGCTGGCGGTGACGCTGGGCTTCGGCTTCGTCGGCTTCTATGACGATTACCTCAAGGTGACCAAGCAGACCACGACCGGGTTCGGCAGCAAGCTGCGCCTCTTGATCGAGGCGGCGATCGCGCTGGTGGCCTGCTACGCCCTGGTGCGGCTGAACCGCGATCCGGCCTCGACCGCGCTGACGATACCCTTCCTCAAGGACACCGTGCTGCATTTCGGCTGGTTCTTCGTCATCTTCGGCGCCTTCGTCATCGTCGGCTCCGGCAACGCGGTGAACCTCACCGACGGTCTCGATGGCCTCGCCATCGTTCCCGTGATGATCGCGACCGCGAGCTTTGCGATGATCGCCTATCTCGCCGGCAACGCGGTGTTCGCCGAATATCTCCAGATCAAATATGTCGCCGGCACCGGCGAGCTCGCGGTGCTCTGCGGCGCGCTCTTGGGCGCCGGCCTCGGCTTCCTCTGGTTCAACGCGCCGCCGGCCTCGATCTTCATGGGCGACACCGGCTCGCTCGCGCTCGGCGGCATGCTGGGCGCGATCGCGGTCGCGGTGAAGCACGAGATCGTGCTTGCGGTGATCGGCGGCCTGTTCGTGCTGGAGGCGGTCTCCGTCATCGTGCAGGTGGTGTCGTTCAAGCTGACCGGCAAACGCATCTTCCGCATGGCGCCGATCCATCATCATTTCGAGCAGCTCGGCTGGACCGAGCCGCAGATCGTGATCCGCTTCTGGATCATCTCGGTGATGCTGGCGCTCGCCGGCCTCTCCACGCTGAAGCTGCGGTGATCGCTCGATGATCCCCGTCACCTCCTTTGCCGGCAAGACCGTCGCGGTGTTCGGCCTCGGCGGCTCGGGGCTCGCCTCCTGCCACGCGCTGGAGGCCGGCGGCGCCGAGGTGATCGCGGCCGACGACAATGCCGAGAACGTCGCCAAGGCCGCGCAGGCCGGCTTCGTCACCGCCGATCTACGCAACGTCTCCTGGGCAAACTTCGCAAGCCTCGTGCTCGCGCCCGGCGTCCCGCTCACCCATCCGGTCCCGCACTGGAGCGTGCTGAAGGCGCGCGAGGCAGGCGTCGAGGTGATCGGCGACATCGAGCTGTTCTGCCGCGAGCGGCGGCGTCACGCTCCGAACGCGCCGTTCGTCGCCATCACCGGCACCAACGGCAAGTCGACGACGACGGCGCTGATCGCGCATCTGACCAAGGTCGCCGGCTACGACACCCAGATGGGCGGCAATATCGGCACCGCGATCCTGTCGCTGGAGCCGCCGCGCATGGGCCGCGTCCACGTCATCGAGATGTCGTCTTATCAGATCGATCTCACGCCCTCGCTCGATCCCTCCGTCGGCATCCTGCTCAATGTCAGCGAGGACCATATCGATCGTCACGGCACCCTCGCGCACTACGCTGCGGTGAAGGAGCGCCTCGTTGCGGGCGTGCAAGACGGCGGCACCGCGATCGTCGGCGTCGACGACGGCTTTTGCCGCGACATCGCCGACCGGCTCGATCGCGCCGGCAAGAACGTTGTGCGCATCTCGGTCAGGAACCCGCTGGCCTCAGGCATCCATGTCGAGCACGGCACCATCGTGCGCACTGCGGGCGGCGCCCGCAGCGAGGTCGCCGCGCTCGGCGGTATCGGCTCGCTGCGCGGCCAGCACAACGCGCAGAACGCGGCCTGTGCCGCCGCCGCCGCGCTCGCGATGGGCATCAGCCTTGAGGTGCTGCAGAACGGCCTGCGCAGCTTTCCGGGCCTCGCCCATCGCATGGAGCAGGTCGGCCGCCGCGGCAACGTGCTGTTCGTCAACGATTCCAAGGGCACCAACGCCGACGCCACCGCGCATGCGCTGTCGTCGTTCGCCGACATCTTCTGGATCGCCGGCGGCAAGCCCAAGGCAGGCGGCATCACCAGCTTGACCTCCTTCTTCCCGCGTATCCGCAAAGCTTATCTGATCGGCGAGGCCGCGCAGGAATTTTCCGGCACGCTCGGCTCGGTCGCGCACGAGATCAGCCAGACGCTGGACGTTGCCGTCGAGCATGCGGCACGCGATGCGGATGCCGCGGGCCTCACTGATGCCGTCGTGCTGCTGTCGCCGGCCTGCGCCTCCTTCGACCAGTACCGCAACTTCGAGATCCGCGGCACCAAGTTCCGCGAACTGGTGCAGGCGCTGCCGGGCGTGAATCCGGTGGTGTGAGGATGTCGCGGCGACGCTGGATCGGACTTGTCGCTACTCTTGCAGTTCCGGTCGGTTTCCTCTGTGTTGTCCTCATTGATAGCGTCATGCACGAATTCGGCGCGTGCCGCGTCGTTCGCCAGCGTGCATTTGCCTCCCCAAGCGGCGGTCAGCTGGTTGTCGTGGTCTGGAAGTCGTGCGGAGCGACGGTGCCCGACAGCACGCAAGCCAGCATCGTGGCGCGCGGACGGACATTCTCGCCCGAGAGCACGCCGACCTTCATCAGTGTACGCGGGCATCTTGATCCCGTGGTTGCCTGGAGCAGTGAGCGGGCAATCAGGATCGGTTTCATTCCCGGGCCAGATAAGATCTACAAGCGCGATCAGCGCGCGGGGGATGTCACAATCAACTACGAGTGAGCGTATGGCCGCGCGCCGACGGTGCAAAGCGCACTTCGCTCCCCCACAATCTCCGCTGTCGTCGTTCGGCTCGACCGGGCGACCCAGTATTCCAGAGACCATGCTTGAGCCGAGGGGCCTCGGCGTACTGGATGCCCCGGTCAAGCCGGGGCATGACAGCGTGTTTTGTGGTGGCCGCGGAGATCATTCCAAACATCCACGATTCATTAACCCTGCAGTAACCAACCTCGGCGACCAATGGACGGACCTCTGTCCGAAAGCGGCCGCCCATGCTCTCCCGTGAAGAACGCACCCCCTTTTCCGAGTGGTGGTGGACCGTCGACAAGCCGCTGATGGGCGCAATCCTGGCCTTGATGCTGACCGGCGTGATCCTGTCGCTGGCGGCGAGCCCACCGGTTGCGACCCGCATCGGGCTCGACCCGTTCCATTTCTTCAGCCGTCACGTGATGTTCCTTCTCCCGTCCTGCCTGGTGCTGCTCGGGGTGTCCTTCTTGTCGCCGCGGTCGATCCGCCGCTCGGCGCTGATCATCTTCGCGGCCAGCATCATCCTGATCGTGCTGACCCTTGCGATCGGCCCCGAGGTGAAGGGCTCGCGGCGTTGGATCACGCTCGTCGGCGTCAACATCCAGGCCTCCGAGATCGCCAAGCCGTCCTTCGTCGTCATCGCCGCCTGGCTGTTCGCGGAATCGACCAAGCGGCCGGAGATGCCTGCGACCTCGATGGCGCTGGTGCTGCTATTGATGCTGGTTTCACTGCTGGTGATGGAACCGGACTTCGGCCAGACCATGCTGATCCTGATGGTGTGGGGCTCGCTGTTCTTCATCGCGGGCATGCGCATGATCTGGGTGTTTGGCCTTGCGGGCGCTGCCGCGGCCGGCCTGTTCAGCGCCTATCTGTTCGTTCCGCACGTGGCGGGACGCATCAAGCGCTTCATGAACCCGGCCTCCGGCGACACCTTCCAGGTCGATACCGCCATGGAGGCCTTCTACAATGGCGGCTGGTTTGGGCTCGGACCGGGCGAGGGCATCGCCAAGCGCAGCCTGCCGGACAGTCACACCGACTTCGTGTTCGCGGTCGCCGCCGAAGAGTTCGGCATCATCCTGTGCCTCGCCATGCTGGCGCTATTCGCCTTCGTCGTGATCCGCACGCTGTCGCGCGCCTATGCCAATGAGGACATGTTCTCGCGCTTCGCCGCGTCCGGCCTTGCGATCCTGTTCGGCGTGCAGGCCGCGATCAACATGTCGGTCAACCTCCAGCTCATCCCTGCCAAGGGCATGACGCTGCCGTTCATCTCCTATGGCGGCTCCTCCATCGTGTCGCTCGCCTATGGCGTCGGCATGATGCTGGCGCTGACGCGGCTGCGCCCGCGCACCGAGGTCGAAGCTAGCGGCCACGCCGAGGCGATGCGGAGTTACGCGTAGCCGCACGTGTCCCGGACAAGCGAAGCGCAGATCCGGGACCCAGAATGCAGCAACCAATGGGCCCCGGTTCAGCAGCGCACCACGCTGCGAAGGGCAGCGCGCTGCGCTGCGCCCGGGGCACGAACACCTTGGTTGTCGCACTCGCAATGACGAAAAACTCCCTGTAAAACTCCCCCCACCATGGACTCTTCCCCCCTGATTCTTCTCGCCGCGGGCGGCACCGGCGGCCATCTGTTTCCGGCCGAGGCGCTCGGTGTCGAATTGATCCGGCGCGGCTATCGCGTCCGCCTCGTCACGGACGAACGCGCGCTGCGTTATAGCGGGCTGTTCAGCAAGGACATGATCGACGTCGTCAGGAGCGAGACCGCGCGCGGCCGCAATCCGCTTCAGCTCGCCTATGCCGGGCTCACGCTCGCCGCCGGCACGCTCTCCGCCTACGCGCTGATCAAGCGCCTGAAGCCCGTCGCCGTCGTCGGTTTCGGCGGTTATCCGACGCTGCCGCCGCTGGTCGCGGCAAAATTCGCCGGCGTGCCCGGAATCATCCACGACGCCAATGCGGTGCTCGGCCGCGCCAACCGGTTCCTGTCCGCCCACGTCCGCGCCATCGCGACGTCCTTGCCCGGCGTGCTCGATCGCGATCCCGCGCTGTCGGGCAAGACCACGACCGTCGGCACGCCGATGCGGCCGGCGATCCTCGCGGCCGCCGCGGTGAAATATGCCGCGCCCGAGGTGAACGGCCCGCTGCGCCTGCTCGTCGTCGGCGGCAGCCAGGGCGCGCGCATCATGGCCGACATCGTGCCCGGCGCGATCGAGCGGCTCGAGCCTGCGTTATGGAGCCGGCTCGTCCTCACCCAGCAGGTGCGCGACGAGGACATGAGCCGCGTGCGCGCAGTCTACGACAAGCTCAAGATCAAGGCCGAGCTCGCGCCGTTCTTCACCGATCTGCCGGCGCGGCTCGCTTCAAATCACCTTGTGGTATCGCGCTCCGGCGCCGGCACGGTGGCCGAGCTCGCGGCGATCGGCCGGCCCTCGATCCTGGTGCCGTTGCCCGGCTCGATCGACCAGGACCAGTTCGCCAATGCCGGCGTGCTGGTCAAGGTCGATGGCGCGGTCCGCATCCCGCAGGCCGAGTTCAGCTCCGACCGATTGGCGTCCGAAATCTCCGGCTTCGCCGCCGAGCCCGCGCGCCTCGCCGCCATGGCCGAAGCGGCCCGCGGCGCGGGCCGTCTCGATGCGGCCGAGCGGATGGCCGATCTGGTGATCAAAGTCGCGGGAATCTGACGCCAAACCGACCAAATTTCCTACTTTTGCCGTCATGGCCGGGCTTGTCCCGGCCATCCACGTCTTGCAAGAAGTGGTAGGGATTCGTGGATGCCCGGGACAAGCCCGGGCATGATGACGGAACCATAGGATAAAGCATGAGACTGCCGCGCGAGATCGGACCCATCCACTTCGTCGGGATCGGCGGGATCGGCATGAGCGGCATCGCCGAGGTGCTGGTCAATCTCGGCTATGCGGTGCAGGGCTCGGACGCCTCCGACAATTACAATCTCGACCGTCTGCGCAAGAAGGGCGCGAAGGTCTCGGTTGGCCACAAGGCGGAGAACGTCGACGGTGCCGAGGTCGTCGTCGTCTCCACCGCAATCAAGCGCGACAATCCGGAACTGATGGCGGCGCGCGAACGGCGCATTCCCGTGGTGCGTCGCGCCGAGATGCTGGCCGAGCTGATGCGGTTGAAGAGCTGCGTCGCCATCGCCGGCACCCATGGCAAGACCACCACGACCACGATGGTTGCAACGCTGCTCGACGCCGGCGGCCTCGATCCCACCGTCATCAACGGCGGCATCATCAATGCCTACGGCTCCAACGCGCGGCTCGGGGCCGGCGACTGGATGGTGGTGGAGGCCGACGAGAGCGACGGCACGTTCCTGAAGCTGCCGACCGATGTCGCGATCGTCACCAATGTCGACCCCGAGCATCTCGATCACTTCAAGACCTTCGACGCCGTGCAGGACGCCTTCCGCCATTTCGTCGAGAACCTGCCGTTCTACGGTTTTGCCGTGATGTGCATCGATCATCCCGTGGTGCAGAGCCTCGTCGGCAAGATCGAGGATCGCCGCATCATCACCTATGGCGAGAATCCGCAGGCCGATGTGCGGTTCGTCGATCTGACCCCGATGGGCGGCGGCTCCAAGTTCAAGGTCGCGTTCCGCGATCGCAAGACAGGCAGCGTGCACGAGATCGCCGATCTCATGCTGCCGATGCCGGGGCGCCACAACGCCTCGAACGCGACGGCCGCGATTGCGGTCGCGCGCGAGCTCGGCGTCTCGGACGAAGCGATCCGCACCGCGATCGCCGGCTTTGGCGGCGTCAAGCGCCGCTTCACCAAGACCGGCGAGTGGAACGGCGTCACCGTGATCGACGATTACGGCCATCATCCGGTCGAAATCGCGGCGGTGCTGAAGGCGGCGCGGGAATCCACCAACGGCAAGATCGTCGCCGTGGTGCAGCCGCATCGCTACACGCGCCTGCAATCGCTGTTCGAGGAATTCTGCACCTGCTTCAACGATGCGGACGCGGTTGTTGTCGCCGACGTCTATGCCGCCGGCGAAGCGCCGATCGACGGCATCGACCGCGATCATTTCGTTGCAGGCCTCCGCGCCCACGGGCATCGCGAGGTGGTGCCGCTGCCGGCGGCTACGGAGCTCGCGGGCATCGTCAAGGGGCTCGCGAAGTCCGGCGATCTCGTCGTGTGCCTTGGCGCGGGCAACATCACGCAATGGGCGTATGCCTTGCCCAGCGAATTGAAGGCGCTGGGGTAGGGTGGTGAGCTTCCCCGACATCACGCCCACTCTCAAAGCCGCAATGCCAAACTTGCGCGGCCGGCTGCTGGCCAACCAGTCTCTCGCCGAGCTCACGTGGTTTCGCGTCGGCGGTCCGGCGCAGGTGCTGTTCACGCCGGCGGATGAGGACGACCTCGCTTACTTCCTCGCGCATCTTGCATCCGACGTTCCCGTCTATGTCGTCGGCGTCGGCTCCAACCTCATCGTGCGCGATGGCGGCATCGCGGGCGTGGTGATCCGCCTGGCGCCGCGCGCCTTCGGCGAGGCTAGCGCGAGCGGTGATGTCGTCACCGCCGGCGCTGCGGCGCTCGACAAGCGCGTGGCGGAAGTGGCGGCCGCCGCCAATATCGGCGGGCTCGAATTCTATTTCGGCATTCCCGGCACGATCGGCGGTGCGCTGCGGATGAATGCGGGCGCCAATGGCGGCGAGACCAAGGACGTGCTGATCGAGGCGCGGGGCGTCGGGCGTGACGGCACCAAGCACGTGTTCTCCAATGCCGACATGAAGTTCGTCTACCGCAATAGCGGCGCTGATCCTTCCATCATCTTCACCTCCGCGCGCTTCCGCGGTGAGATCAGGGACGCGGAGGCGATCCGCGCGCGCATGGCCGAGGTGCAAAGCCATCGCGAGACCGCGCAGCCGATCCGCGAGAAGACCGGCGGCTCGACCTTCAAGAATCCGCCCGGCCATTCTGCCTGGAAGCTGGTCGATGCCGCCGGCTGCCGGGGCCTGCGCGTCGGTGGTGCACAGGTCTCGGAGATGCACTGCAATTTCCTGATCAACACGGGCGATGCAACCGCGCACGACATCGAGGCGCTGGGCGAGACCGTGCGCGAACGGGTGAAGGCAAATTCCGGAATTGAGCTACACTGGGAAATCAAGCGGATCGGGATTCCGATTTAACAGTCATTCCGGGGCGCGCGAAGCGCGAACCCGGAATCTCGAGATTCCGGGTCTGGTGCTTGCGCACCATCCCGGAATGACGAAATGCGAGGAAACATGCGCATCACCATCCTCTTCGGCGGCTCCAACCGGGAGCGTCTTGTCTCGGTCGCCTCGGCCCAGGCGCTGCATCAGGCGCTGCCCGAGGCTGATCTCTGGTGGTGGGACATCGAGGACAAGGTGCATGTGGTCCAGTCCAAGCAATTGCTCGAGCACGCCCGCCCCTTCGAGGACGAGTTCAAGCCGGGCACGCGTGGCATTCCGCTGGAGCAGGCGCTCGACCAGGCCAAGGTTGAGAGCCGGGTGCTGGTGCTCGGCCTGCACGGCGGGCGTGCCGAGAACGGCGAATTGCAGGTGATGTGCGAGGCGCGCGGCGTGCCCTTCACCGGCTCGGGCTCGGCTTCCTCGCATCTCGCCTTCGACAAGTTCGCGGCCAAGCGCTTTGCCGCACTCGGCGGTGTGACGCCGCCGGCAAACATTGCGCTCGATGACATCGACGAAGCTTTTGCCGAATACGGAAGGCTGATCGCAAAGCCAGCGCGCGACGGATCGAGCTACGGCCTGATCTTCGTTAACGCCAAGCAGGATCTCGTCGCCGTCCGCAATGCGGCGAAGCACGAAGAGTATGTCATCGAGCCCTATATCGCCGGCATCGAGGCGACCTGCGGTGTGCTGGAGCGCACCGATGGTTCGATCATTGCGCTGCCGCCGATCGAGATCATTCCGGGCGAGGGCAGTTTCGACTACGCCGCAAAATATCTTTTGAAGTCGACCCAGGAGATCTGCCCCGGGCGCTTCGCACCCGAGATCACCGCCGCGCTGAAGGCGCAGGCGATGCTGGCGCATCGCGCTATGTCGTGCACCGGGTATTCCCGGTCGGACTTCATCGTCTCGGACAAGGGCCTCGTCTATCTCGAGACCAACACGCTGCCCGGGCTGACCAAGTCCTCGCTCTACCCCAAGGCGCTGAAAGCCGAGGGCATCGCATTCGTCGACTTCCTGCGCGGCCTGGTGGAGCTCGCCAGGCGGGGCGTGCGGAAATAATTAGGACTGGTTAACGGCCGGATGGCCGAAACGGGCCGGTTTGGGCTCCAAAACCGGTAAAATGCCGGACATCGCGGCATAAATGCCTCACATAGCGGGGCAAAATGCGCCGGACGTTAACGAACTTTACCTTTTGTTTACCAGGACGTCCGAAGGTTAACGCTGGCGGCGCATATGGCGCTTTGGCTGCCGGCGCGTGAGCTGTCGCGGGTGATGTCACCTCCAGCGAACGCTTTGAAGGGGAGAGGTTTTCTTCTGCTGAAGACCAGCACCCGGCCCGGCATGTCCAAGACGTCATGTTCGCCAGGATCCGCGCGATGTCGCGGGCAAACTGTTGACGAGCTCGTGCAATGGATGGAGCAGGAAGCCTCACCCGGTCGCTTTTCAGATCGCTGAGGCCCCAAGCTGACCTGAAGGCGGCCGCGATCGGAGCGGTCGTGCTTCTGCGCGAGTGGCTGCAGGACAAGCACGCCGAGGCGCGCGCCGCCGCCAAGGACAAGAGCAAGACGAGGGCCAGGGCCAAGGCCGTCGTCGAGCGCGAGCCGCCGCCGCGCGTGGTCGCACTGGTCGAGCGCTATTTGCCGCGCCGGGTCGGGATCAGCATGACCGTGCTGCTGCTGATCGGCAGCTGCGGCTTCGGCATCGTCAAGGGCGGCCATCTCCAGGACTTCGTCACCGCGGTCAGCGATGCCCGCAACGCGCTGGCCAATTCCGCCGGCTTCCGCATCACCGCCGTCGTGATCAACGGCCGCAAGCAGCTGACCCAGGACGAGATCCTGGCGATCGGCGGCGTCAGCGGCCGCTCTTCGCTGCTGTTCCTCGACGCCGATGCGGTGCGCGACAAGCTCAAGGCCAATCCCTGGATCGCGGATGCGACCGTGCTGAAGCTCTATCCGGGCCAGCTCATGATCGAGCTCACCGAGCGCAAGGCGTTCGCGCTGTGGCAGGAGGCCGGCCGGCTTTCGGTGATCGCCGATGACGGCGCCGTGCTCGAGCCCTACGTCTCGCGGCGCTTCCTGTCGTTGCCGCTGGTGGTCGGCAAGGGCGCCGAGACGCAGGCCCGCGACTTCCTCGCACTGCTGGCGCGCTATCCGCAGGTCAATGCGGTGACGAAAGCTGCGATCTTCGTCGGCGAGCGGCGCTGGAATCTGAGGCTCAAGGACGGCCTCGACATCCGCCTGCCCGAGCAGGACGTCGGCAACGCGCTTGCGATGCTGTCCAAGCTCGACAAGGAGGACAGGCTGTTCTCCCGCGACATCGTCGCCGTCGACATGCGCCTGCCCGATCGGCTGGTGGTGCAGCTGTCCGAGGACGCCGCCAAGGCGCGCGAGGATCTGTTCAAGGACAAGAAGAAAAAGAAGGCCGGGGATTCCGCATGACCGGTCTTGATCGCACCCAGACGCCGAAGACACGTCCGATGCCGCACAAGCGCGGTGGCCTCGTCGCCTGCCTCGACATCGGCACCAGCAAGATCGCCTGCATGATCGCACGGCTGAAGCCGTCGCCGCCGAGCGAGGCGCTGCGCGGCCGCACCCATGCGGTGGAATTGATCGGCTACAGCCAGATCCAGTCGCGCGGCATGAAGGCCGGCGCGGTGATCGATCTCGGTGAATGCGAGCAGGCGGTGCGTCAGGCCGTCGCGCTCGCGGAGAAGATGGCCAAGGTGCGGGTCGAGTCCGTGCTGCTGTCGGTGTCCGGCGGCCGGCTCTCCGGCCAGCTGGTCGAGGCCGCCGCCGACATCCGTGGTGGCGCCGTGACGCAGGCCGATGTCAGCCGCGTCACCTCCACCGGCATGCGTCACGCCACCGGCGAAGGCCGCACCGTGCTGCACGCGCTGCCGGTCGGCTACACGCTCGACGGGGTCAAGGGCATCCGCGATCCCCGCGGCATGGTTGCCCATCAATTCGGCGTCGACATGAATGTCGTCACCTGCGACGCCACCGTGGCGCGGAACCTGATGCTGGCGGTGGAGCGCTGCCACATCAATGTCGAAGCCATGGCGGCGAGCCCTTATGTCGCCGGATTGTCGGTGCTGACCGACGACGAGGCCGATCTGGGCGCAGCCGTCGTCGAGATGGGCGCCGGCACCACCACGATTGCCGTTTATTCAGGCGGCCGTTTCGTGCATGCGGCGGGTTTTGCGGTCGGCGGGCAACACATCACGATGGATCTGGCGCGCGGACTCTCCGCGACCATTGCCGATGCCGAGCGAATCAAGACGTTATACGGGACCGTCATCACCGGCGGATCGGACTCGCGTGAGCTGATGTCTGTGCCGACGGCCGGTGACGAGCAGGATCTGCCGCAGATCGTCTCCCGCGCCACCATCGCCAACATCGTCAAGCACCGTGCCGAGGAAGTCTTCGAAATGGTTCGGGACAAGCTGAAGGATTCGCCCTTCGCCTCAGAGCCCAACGGCCGCGTCGTGCTCTCGGGCGGGGCCTCGCAGCTCACCGGCCTCGTCGAACTCGGAACCCAGATTCTCGGCCGGCCCGTGCGGGTCGGACGTCCGCTCGGCTTCGGCCGGCTGCCCAACGAGGCGAAGAACGCCGCGTTTGCGGTGCCGGCCGGACTCCTCGTCTACCCGCAATATGTTCACCTCGAACATGTCGAACCGCGGCATACGCGGCAGCAGGTCAAGACAGGGACCGGCGGTTATTTCGGAAAGGTCGGACGATGGCTACGCGAGGGCTTCTGATGATTCATTTCCGCAATTCCCGACTTTCACCAACTCCCGCGGCCGCCGGCCGGGGCGAACCCACACGCGCGTGATCGAGAGGCAACCATGACCATCAGCATCAATGTTCCTGATATTCACGAACTGAAGCCCCGGATCACCGTGTTCGGCGTCGGCGGCGCCGGCGGCAACGCCGTCAACAACATGATCACGGCCGGCCTTCAGGGCGTCGACTTCGTGGTCGCCAACACCGACGCGCAGGCGCTGACGATGTCGAAGGCGCAGCGCATCGTGCAGATGGGCACTGCGGTCACCCAGGGCCTCGGCGCCGGTTCGCAGCCGAACGTCGGCGCCGCGGCGGCGGAAGAGGTGATCGACGAGCTGCGCGACCATCTCTCGGGCGCCAACATGGTGTTCGTCACCGCCGGCATGGGCGGCGGCACCGGCACCGGTGCTGCTCCCGTGATCGCCAAGACCGCGCGCGACATGGGCATCCTCACCGTCGGCGTCGTCACTAAGCCGTTCCACTTCGAGGGCGGCCGCCGCATGCGCACCGCCGAGGCCGGTATCAACGAGCTGCACAAGGTCGTGGATACGCTCCTGATCATCCCGAACCAGAACCTGTTCCGGGTCGCCAACGAGAAGACCACCTTCGCCGACGCCTTCGCGATGGCCGACCAGGTGCTCTATTCGGGCGTCGCCTGCATCACCGACCTGATGGTCAAGGAAGGCCTGATCAACCTCGACTTCGCCGACGTCCGCGCCGTCATGCGCGAGATGGGCAAGGCGATGATGGGCACCGGCGAAGCCTCCGGCGACAAGCGCGCGCTGACTGCCGCGGAAGCCGCGATCGCCAACCCGCTGATCGACGATTCTTCGATGAAGGGTGCCAAGGGCCTCCTCATCTCCATCACCGGCGGCAAGGACCTCACTTTGTTCGAGGTCGACGAAGCCGCGACCCGCATCCGCGAGGAAGTCGACCAGGACGCCAACATCATCGTCGGCGCGACCTTCGACGAAGCGCTCGACGGCCTGATCCGCGTCTCCGTCGTCGCCACCGGCATCGAGCAGGCCGCGATCGCACGCAACAGCCAGGCGACCTCCGCCCCCGTCGCGAACGCGGCGCCGCAGGCACAACAGGCGCCCGCAGCTCCGGCCGCAGCCGCCGAGAGCCGTCTCGCCGATCTGACCGCGCGGCTCCGTGAAGACAATCGGCGGATGGCCGAGCGCGCCCAGAAGCTGGAAACGCAGATCCCGGCCGCAAGCCAGGCACCGGTCGCTGCCGCGCCGATGGCGCCCCGTCCGAACGTCGAGCGCGCCGCGCTTGCCGCCATCGCGGCTGCCGTTGCGGACGTTCCGCAGGCGCCGGCGCCGATGCAGACCTACGGCGACGTCACCGTGCGCCCGATCGCGCAAAAGCCGACGCTGTTCCCGGAGCCCGACATGACCCCGGTCGCGATGCAGGAGCCGATGACGCCGGATACCTTCATCCCGCCGCAGGCCGAGCGTGCGCCGGTCCGCGCACCGCGGATGCCCCGTATCGACGAGCTGCCGATGCCGGCCCAGGCCGAGCTTCGCCAGGCTCGTGGCGAGGTCGAGGAGGAGGCGCCGCAGAAGAGCCGCCTGTCGCTGCTCCAGCGCCTCGCCAATGTCGGCCTCGGCCGTCGTGACGAGGAAAGCGAGCCGCCGGTCGCAGCCCGCACCGCAGGTCCCGCGATGCCGCCGCTGCCCGAGCGCCGGCCGCAGAAGACCGTGGCGCAGCAGATCGCATCGAGCGAGCCAGTATCCGAGTATGCCCGCCGTCCCGCCCCGCAGGGATTGGACATGCACGGCCGTCCCGCCCCTGTTGCGCCGGCGCCACAGGGCGACGACCATCTTGATATCCCGGCCTTCCTGCGGCGGCAGGCGACCTGAGGATTGTTACAATAAGGCAGACGAAAAAAGGTCCCGGCAACAAGCTTGCCGGGACCTTTCCTTTTGTCCCGTGCATACCCGGATTGCGCAGTCAAGCAACTGATTTTAAATCATTAATTGCGCGTTCGGGTGTTCGGTAGAATTGCCGGCAGCGGCCCAAAACCTCCGTGCAATTTGGTTAAGCCTTGGCGCGAATACGGCGGGTTTGGGGTAACAATCGGTAAAAAAGCGTGAGTTGGCGCTGTTTGGGGCAGTGACTATGGTTTGCCGTGACTTGGGGATACGGATTCGCAGGGGTGTCGGCACTGGCCGGCCAAGCGGGTCTCGTATAAGTCGCAGTGGGTCGTAGTGGGGCGGTTCCTGATGAAATTTAGCCGGCAAACAACGCTTCGTGCGCAAGCCTCCGTGGCAGGCGTGGGCGTTCATTCCGGTCTTCCCGTCACTCTCACACTTGGGCCTGCGCCCGTCGATGCCGGCTTTGTTTTTATCCGGACGGGCCTCGAGGGAAGTGATCGTGAAGTTCAGGCGACCGCCGAGCAGGTGATCGCGACCGACCTCGCCACCGTCCTCGGCGATCGCAGCGGTCCGCTGGTATCCACCGCCGAGCACGTGCTTGCTGCACTGCGGGGCATGGGTGTCGATAACGCCATCATCGAGATCGACGGTCCGGAAGTGCCGATTATGGACGGCAGCGCCGCGGCCTTCATCGCGGCGATCGACCAGGCCGGCATCGTGACCCAGCCGGCACAGCGCCGCTTCATTCAGGTTTTGAAGCCGGTCTCGGTCAAGATCGGCGACTCCTTCGGCGAGATCAGGCCCTACGCCAACGGGTTCTGCGTCGAGGTCGAGATCGACTTCACCAATCCCGTCATCGGCCAGCAGGCTTACGCTTTCGACCTCAGCCCGGAACGTTTCCGCCGCGAAGTTGGACGGGCCCGCACCTTCGGTCTGATGTCCGACGTCGCGCGGCTCTGGAGCGCGGGTTATGCTCTCGGCGCCTCCTTCGACAACACCGTCGTATTCGACGACGAGCGGCTGCTGAACACCGAGGGTCTGCGTTACGCCGATGAATGCGCCCGCCACAAGGTGCTGGACGTGATCGGCGACCTCTCGCTGGCCGGCCTGCCGCTGCTTGGCGCCTACCGCTCGGTGCGTGGCGGCCACAAGCTCAACCACACTGTCCTGACCGCGATGCTGGCCGACCGGACCGCCTGGCGGGTGGTCGAGGGCGAGGCAGTCCGCCGGACCACGCGTCCCGTCGGCGAAGTCGGTCGCGGTATCGTCGGCGGCCGGGTCGCTGCGGCCTACGGGCCGGACGTGTCCTGAACAGAGTTGTCGCCGCTGGCCTCTGGCAGCGGCGGACCCCCGGGAAACTCCTGGTAACCATGATCGGCTAGGATTGCGGCAAGTTCGCCTTAATCCGGGCGAAATGCCTGCCTATCCGGTTGGTTAAAGATCGCTTTTCGGATCCATCGGCGTGGTCGCATGGCAGGCACCACCACGGCACCATTTCGCGCCCATGACGAGGTTCATGGGCTGGCGGGCACCGCTCACAGGGCGTCAGGGCTTAAACTCATGTCGGCACAGCGTATGACGCGCGGATATTTCTCGGTCTCTTTGCGAGCCCGTGGGCTGCTTCAGGCCGTCACCTTCATCCTGCTCGCGATGCCGCTGGCCGGCTGCGGCACCGGCTCGCTCTGGGACAAGTTCACCGCCAAGGACGACACCTTCGTCGAAGAGCCCGCCGACAAGATCTACAATGAGGGCCTGTACCTCATGAACGAGAAGAAGGACATGAAGGCGGCGAACAAGAAGTTCGAAGAGGTCGACCGCCAGCATCCTTATTCCGACTGGGCCCGTAAATCGCTGCTGATGTCCGCTTATGCGTCCTACCAGGGCGGCGACTATGACGGCTGCATTGGCGCGGCCACCCGCTACGTCACGCTGCATCCCGGCAGCCCGGATGCGGCCTATGCGCAATATCTGATCGCGGCCTCCCATTACGACCAGATCCCGGACGTCAGCCGCGACCAGGCCCGCACCGAGAAGGCGATCGCCGCGCTGGAAGAGGTGGTGCGCAAATATCCGAACTCGGAATATGCGACCTCGGCCAAGGCCAAGATCGAGGGCGCGCGCGACCAGCTCGCCGGCAAGGAAATGAATACCGGCCGCTACTACGCGCAGAAGCGCGACTACACGGCGGCGATCAACCGCTACAAGACCGTCGTCACGCAGTACCAGACCACCCGCCATGTCGAGGAGGCGTTGTACCGGCTGACCGAAGCCTATATGGCGATCGGCATCGTCGGCGAGGCGCAGACCGCGGCGGCCGTGCTTGGCCACAATTTTCCTGACAGCCGCTGGTACAAGGACGCCTATAATCTAGTAAAATCCGGCGGTCTCGAGCCGAGCGAGAATCAGGGGTCCTGGATCAGCAAGACCTTCAAGAAGATGGGCCTCGGCTAGGAAATTTGGTTCCATGCTGGCGCGTCTATCGATCCGCGACATCGTCCTGATCGAACGGCTCGATATCGAATTCGCGACGGGCCTTGCGGTTTTGACCGGCGAGACCGGTGCGGGCAAATCCATCCTGCTCGATGCCTTTGCGCTGGCGCTCGGCGGCCGCGGCGATGCCGGCCTCGTGCGTCACGGCGCGGAGCAGGGCCAGGTCACCGCCGTGTTCGATGTCCCCAAGAATCACCCTTCGGCGAAGATCCTCGCCGAGAACGGCCTCGATGACACGAGCGTTGAAGAATCTTGCGAGATGATCTTGCGCCGCGTGCAGCTGGCCGACGGTCGCACCCGCGCCTTCATCAACGACCAGTCGATCAGCGTGCAGACGCTGAAGGCGGTCGGCGCCGCCCTGGTCGAAATCCACGGCCAGCATGACGAGCGCGCGCTGGTCGATGCCGCCACCCATCGCCGCCTGCTCGACGCCTTCGCCGGCCTGGAGAAGGACGTCGCCGCGGTCGAAACGCTCTGGGACGCACGCCGGACCGCGAGCGCCGCGCTGGAGGAGCATCGCGCCAGCATGGAGCGCGCCGCGCGCGAGGCCGACTATCTGCGCCACGCCTCCGGCGAGCTGAAGCAGCTCGCGCCCAAGGAGGGCGAGGAGACCTCACTCGCCCATCGCCGCACCACCATGATGCAGGGCGAGAAGATCGCCTCCGATCTGCGCGAGGCGCAGGAGGCGGTCGGCGGCAATCATTCGCCGGTCGGGGCCCTCTCGGCGGCGGTGCGCCGGCTGGAGCGCCGCGGCGTCAATTCGCCGGCACTGGTCGAGCCTGCCGTGAAGGCGATCGACGCCGCGATCAACGCGCTGGAGGAGGCCGACCAGCATCTCCAGGCCGCGCTGGCCGCCACCGATTTCGATCCGGCCGAGCTCGAACGCATCGAGGAACGGCTGTTCGCATTGCGCGCCGCCTCGCGCAAATATTCGACGCCGGTCGACGGGCTCGCCGCGCTGGCCGCCAAATATGCCGCCGACGTCGTGCTGATTGACGCCGGTGCCTCGCGCCTGAAGAAGCTGGAGCAGGCTGCCATCGAAGCCGACGCGCACTATGCCGCCGCCGCCAAGAAGCTGTCGCTGGCGCGGCAGAAGTCGGCGGAGAGACTCAACAAGGCCGTCAACGCCGAGCTCGCGCCGCTCAAGCTCGAACGCGCCAAGTTCATGACCCAGGTCGAGACCGACGAGGCCGCACCGGGGCCGCAGGGCTTCGACCGCGTCGAGTTCTGGGTCCAGACCAATCCGGGCACCAAGCCAGGTCCGCTGATGAAGGTCGCCTCCGGCGGCGAGCTGTCGCGCTTCCTGCTCGCGCTCAAGGTCGTGCTGTCCGACCGCGGCTCGGCGCCGACCCTGGTGTTCGACGAGATCGACACCGGCGTGGGCGGAGCGGTCGCCGACGCCATCGGCGGGCGCCTGGCGCGGCTCGCCGGCAAGGTCCAGGTGATGGCCGTGACCCACGCCCCGCAGGTCGCCGCCCGCGCCGACCTGCATTTGCTGATCTCCAAGGACGCCCTCGACAAGGGCAAGCGCGTCGCCACCCGCGTCAATGCGCTGGCCGCCGACCACCGCCGCGAGGAGATCGCCCGCATGCTGGCCGGCGCCGAGATCACGGCCGAGGCGAGGGCGGCTGCGGAACGGCTGCTCAAGGCGGCGAGTTAGACTTCGTGTCCCGGACGCGCGCAGCGCGAGCCGGGACCCAGAATGCCCAGCCACATAGGCCCCCGGCTCTGTAGCGCACCGACCGGCCGATGCTTCGCATCGCCGGGAGCGTTGCGCTGCGTCCGGGGCACGAGATTTCCACACGCCTTTACCCCGCCGCCCGCTCTGTCGTATCCAAGCACCATGGCCAGAGCAGCAAAATCCAAAGCAACACCGCTTCGCGACGTCGCCGATCTCACCAAGGCCCAGGCCAAGGTCGAGCATATGCGGCTCGCGCTCGAGATCGAGGGGCACAACGAGCGCTATTATCAGGAGGACGCACCCACCGTCACGGACGCCGAGTACGACGCGCTGCGCCAGCGCTTCAACGCCATCGAGAAACGCTTTCCGGAATTTGTCACGGCGGATTCGCCCTCGCAGAAAGTCGGCGCAGCGCCGTCAGGCCGCTTCAAGAAGGTGCGGCATTCCGTTCCCATGCTCTCGCTCGACAACGCCTTTGCCGAAGAGGACGTGCGCGACTTCGTCGGCCGCATCGTGCGCTTCCTGAAGCTCGACGATGACAAGGTCGATTTCTCCGCCGAGCCGAAGATCGACGGCCTCTCGATGTCGTTGCGCTATGAAGGCGGCGAGCTCGTCACTGCGGCGACGCGCGGCGATGGCGCGGTGGGCGAGGACGTCACCGCCAACATCCGCACGCTCGAAGACGTGCCGCAGAAGCTGAAGGGCCGCAACGTCCCCGACATCTGCGAGGTGCGGGGCGAGGTCTACATGACCAAGAAGGCGTTCCTCGCGCTCAACGAGCGGCAGAAGGCCGAAGGCGGCACCATCTTCGCTAATCCGCGCAACTCGGCCGCGGGCTCGCTCCGGCAGAAGGATCCGACCATCACGGCCTCGCGGCCCCTGGGCTTCTTCGCCTATGCCTGGGGCGAGATGAGCGCGATGCCGGAGGATACGCAGAGCGGCATGATCGGCTGGTTTGAGCGCTGCGGCTTCAAGACCAACCCGCTGACCAAGCTCTGTCACTCGGTCGAGGAACTGCTCGCCTTCCATCATGCGATCGAGGAGCAGCGTGCAAGGCTCGACTATGACATCGACGGCGTCGTCTACAAGGTCGACCGCATCGGCTGGCAGGAGCGTCTCGGCTTCGTCTCGCGCACGCCACGCTGGGGCATCGCCCACAAATTCCCGGCCGAGCGCGCCATGACGGTGCTGCGCGACATCGAGATCCAGGTCGGCCGCACCGGCTCGTTCACGCCGGTCGGCAAGCTCGAGCCGGTCGGCGTCGGCGGTGTGATCGTGCAGAACGTCACGCTGCACAACGAGGACTACATCAAAGGCATCGGCAACAAGGGCGAGGTGCTGCGCGAGGGGCGCGACATCAGGGTCGGCGACACCGTCGTGATCCAGCGCGCCGGTGACGTGATCCCGCAGGTGGTCGACGTCGTGCTCGACAAACGGCCCAGAGGCGCCAAGGAATTCCACTTCCCGAAGAAGTGCCCGTGTCCGCTGCACACCGACGTCGTGCGCGAGGAGACGGCAGCGGGCGAGGAGGGCTCGCGTGCCCGCTGCACTGGCGAGTTCGCCTGCCCCTATCAGAAGATCGAGCATCTCAAGCTGTTCGTCTCGCGCCGTGCTTTCGACATCGACGGGCTCGGCGAGAAGCAGCTCCAGTATTTCTTCGACGAAGGATGGGTCAGGGAGCCCGCCGACATCTTCACGCTGGAGAAGCGCAATGCCAAGCTCAAGCTCGAGGAGATTGAGGGCTATGGCGCGACCTCGGTGCGCAACCTGTTCGGTGCCATCGAGAGCCGGCGTAAAATCGCGCTGGAGCGCTTCGTCTATGCGCTCGGCATGCGCCATGTCGGCGAGACCACGGCGCTGGCGCTGGCGCGCGGCTACGGCTCCTGGGATGCCTTCCACGACGCCTGCCTCAAGGTCGCCAAGGGCGACGAGGAGGCGATGGCCGACATGGACGCGCTCGACCAGATCGGTGACACCGTGATCAAGAGCATCGCCGATTATTTCGGCGAGAGCCACAATCGCGGCATCGTCGAGCGGCTGACCAAGGAGGTCGAAATTGTCGACGCCGAGAAGCCGAAGAGCAATTCGCCCGTCGCCGGCAAGACCGTGGTGTTCACGGGATCGCTGGAGAAGATGACGCGCGACGAGGCCAAGGCCACGGCAGAGCGTTTGGGGGCGAAGGTGTCCGGCTCGGTGTCGAAGAAGACCGATCTCGTCGTCGCCGGCCCCGGCGCGGGCTCGAAGCTCGCGGAGGCCAACAAGCACGGCGTCAAAGTGCTGACCGAGGACGAGTGGCTGAAGCTGATCGGGGAGTGAACTCTCTCCCCGTCATTGCGAGGAGCCCTTGCGACGAGGCAATCCAGAGTGCCGCCTCGGTGGCAGCCTGGATTGCTTCGCTGCGCTCGCAATGACGGGGAGGGAGCGTCGCCTCCCTACATCATCCCGCTCTCTTCCTCCTCGGCCTGCCCGATCAGCGCCTCGCTCACGACGACTTCGCGGCGGGGGACGACGAAGATCATCATGCAGGCACAGAGCAGCGAGATGGCGACGACGGCCGAGGTCAGCGGCAGCGTCGTGGCCGAGTGGCCGCCGAGATAGGCCCCGAATTGCGACATCAGCGCGCCGATCCCCTGTTGCAGAAAGCCCATGGCGCCCGATGCGGCGCCGGCGGCTTCGGGGCGGATGCTGATGGCACCGGCCGCGGAATTCGCCATCACGAAGGCATTGCCCACCATCACGATCATCTGCGTCCCGAACAGCCAGGCGGGCGCCTCGTTCCAGCCGGTGAAGCTCCACAGCAGGTTCAACAGGCTGCCGGCGAGCTGCAGCGCGAGCCCGAACGAGATCAGCTTCTCCAGGGAATGCCGCGGCGCAAAGCGCACGCAGAGCAGGTTGCCGACCAGATAGGCGAAGCCCGTTGTGGCGAACCAGGCGCCGTACTCGGCGCTGCTCCGGCCCATCTGCGTCACCACGATGTAAGGGCCGCCGCCCGCGAAGGTGAAGATGATCTGCGAGGCCAGCACCTGGCACATCACATAGCCGACGAAGGCGCGGTTCGTGATCAGGATGCCGACGTCGCGGCGAAAACCGCTGCCGGCGGCGCGGCTGCGGCGCGTTTCGGGCAGCGCCACCGCGATGCCGACGGCGACAAAGATCGCGGCGACGGCGATGGCGTAGAAGATCGCGCGCCAGCCGAACGCGGTTTCGATCAAGCCGCCGGTGAGCGGTGAAACCATCTGGCCGATCATCAGCGCCGCGACCACGAGGCTGATCATCGAGGCGACGCGGTCGCGCTCATAGATGTCGCGGATGATGGCACGGCTCACCACCATGCCGGCGGCGCCGCCCAGGGCTTGAAAGAAGCGGGCCGCGATCAGCTGCGGCAGGGTTTCGGCAAAGATGCAAGCGATGCTGGCCGCGACCATCAGCGCCAGCCCTCCGAGCAGCACCGGGCGACGCCCGAACCGGTCGGACAGCGGTCCCATGATCAGCTGCGACAATGCGATTCCGACCATGTAAAGCGACACCGTCATCTGCGCGATCGAGATGTCGCTGCCGAAAGTCGTCGCCAGCACCGGCAGCGCCGGAACCAGGATGTAGAGCGAGATCGGCGCAATCCCGGTCATCACGACCAGCAACAGCAGCACCCCGCGCGAGGTCGCAAGGTTGGTTGCCGCTTTCGGCGGCTTGCTGATCATGCCGTGCATGCGGGCCCATCTCGTTGCAATTCGAATCCGACTGTAGCTTGCTCGCGCAAGACCGATATCGGCGTTTCGGAATGCGGCTATACGGATTCCGGGATGGTTGTTTTGGCGGCGCGCGGAGCTGCTATGCTACGAGGCGCGGAGGGCCGGGATGTTGTGCGCTCGCCCCCTCATCCTCGGTGTCATTCCCCGTGAAGGCGGGGAATCCAGTATTCCAGAGGCCGCCCTGATTGAATCGAGAAGCCGCGCCGTACTGGACGCCCCGCCTTCGCGGGGCATGACAGTGAGTTCGAGGGAAGAGCCTTGCGTTAATCGCGTAGCTGTATGCGCTACGTCAGCTCCGCCGTGGCCTGATCGAGCCAGGCCCGGGTCGCCTCGTCGAGCGCCGGCCCGACCTCGGCTCGAACGCGCGCATGATAGGCATTGAGCCAGTCGAGCTCGTCGCGGCTCAGCATCGCGACATCGACCAGCCGGCGGTCGATCGGTGCGAGCGTCAGCGTCTCGAACGCATTCATCGGCTTCTCGGCGCCCTTGATGTCGGCGGCGACGACCAGTTCGAGGTTCTCGATGCGGATGCCGAAACCGTCGGTCTTGTAGTAACCGGGCTCGTTGGAGAGGATCATGCCGCGCTTCAGCGGCGTGGTGCCGAGCTTCGAAATTCGCGCCGGCCCTTCGTGCACCGAGAGATAGCTGCCGACGCCGTGGCCGGTGCCGTGCTCGAAGTCGACGCCGGCGGCCCAGAGATATTGCCGTGCCAGCGTGTCGAGCTGCGCGCCCGTGGTGCCGTCGGGGAAGACCGCGCGCGCGATCGCGATGTGGCCGCGCAACACGCGCGTGAAGCGGTCGCGCATCTCCTCGGTCGGCTCGCCCACGGCCATGGTACGCGTGACGTCGGTGGTGCCGTCTTCGTACTGCGCGCCGGAATCGATCAGTAGGAGGTCGCCGGGCGCGATGCGCCGGTTGCTCTTGCGCGTGACGCGGTAGTGCACGATGGCGCCGTTCGGGCCGGTGCCGGAGATGGTCGGAAACGACACGTCCTTCAGCGCGCCGGTGTCGCGGCGAAACGTCTCCAGCGCCTCGACCGCGTCGATCTCGGTGAGCTTGCCGCTTGTAGCCTCGCGATCGATGAAGGCGAGGAAGCGCGCCAGCGCTAGGGCGTCGCGCCGATGCGCCGTCTGCGTCCCCTTGATCTCGGTCGCGTTCTTGACCGCTTTGAGCAGTGCAATCGGGTCGCTGCCGCGCACCGGCTTGCCGCCGGCGCCTGCGATCAGCCGGCTGAGCGCGTCGGCCGCGGTGGCACTATCCAGTGCGATCGACCCGCCGCCCTTGGCGAGCGCCATCAGCGTCGGCGCCATCGCGTCGGGCTCGCGCACGTCGGCGGACTGCTCGAGATGGTCGCGCGTGAGGTTGGAGAGCTTGCGGTTATCGATGAAGATGGTCGGCCGTCCGTCTTTCGGCACCAGCGCATAGGACAGCGGCAGCGGCGTATGGGCGACGTCGGCGCCGCGGATGTTGAAGGTCCAGGCGACCGCGTGGCTGTCGGACAGCACCAGCGCATCGACGCCGAGCTTGCCGAGCTCGCTTCTGATCTGCGTCAGCTTCTCGGCTTCCGTGACGCCGGCATGCTGGAGTCCGTGCACGGCGACGGGGGCGAGCGGCGGCTGCGGGCGGTCCTGCCAGATCGCATCGATCGGATTGCTGTCGAGCGCGACCAGCTCGGCGCCGGCCTTGGCGCAGGCGGCGGACAGGCGCTCGGCTGCCGCAAAAGTGTGCAGCCACGGGTCGAATCCGAGGCGGTCACCGGCTTTCAAATGCGCCGACATCCAGCTCTCCGGCGGCGGGTCGATCAGCGATTCCACGGTCCAGGCCTTTGCATCGACCTGCTTGGCGGCCTGAAGCGTGTAGCGGCCGTCGACGAACAATGCGGCCTCCTGCATCAGAACCACCGCGAGTCCCGCCGAGCCCGTGAAACCGGTCAGCCAGGCCAGCCTTTCTTCCGACGGCGGCACATATTCGTTCTGCTGCTGATCGGCGCGCGGAACGACGAAGCCGGCGAGCTTGCGACGGGCGAGTTCTTCGCGAAGTGCGGCCAGCCGTGCGGTCAATGCGACGCCGGCCTCCGGCTCCTCGAATGTCTGGAAGTGTGCTTCGAACATGGTGGATCACTTTAGGATCATGGGGGCGAGTCCGCAATCTGGACGCATTTGCGTCGCATCTGGCATGGACTGTGCTTGAATGGTTCCATTCGAATTGAGTGGAGTAAAGGATGCGGCAGCCGCGCTTCGTCCGGATGACAGCGAAATTCGAGCAGGTGGTTCATCTCAACGACGAGGGGACACACGATGCCAGCGTTCACGTTTGAGAAGATTTCGCCGCCGGCGCGCCGAGCGCCGACTGCGGCGGCACCGAAGAAGCCGCGCAGCGTCATCAGCCAGATGATCGACCGACTCGCGGACCGCCGCGCCAGGCGCGCCGTGCAGGACGAGCGGGCGATGCGGCGGGACGAGAAGCCGGCGGAGTAGCGGCGGTGTTTGTTCACCTCGCCCCGCTTGCGGGGAGAGGTCGCATTGCTTTGGCGCGCAATTGCGCGCCTGAGCAATCCGGGTGAGGGGGACTCTCCGCGAGTCCAGTTCTCACCGTCCCCGTGGAGACTCCCCCTCTCCCCGCAGGCGGGGCGAGGGAGCGCACCGACGCCGCGGACGCACTCACCCCACCTTCCGCAACAACAGGCTGCTCCACCCCTCGATCCGCAGATGCTTCAGCGGCACGAGGCCGCGCGCGCGATAGGCGGCGATCACGGCGGGCGCCTGGTGCGTCAGCAGGCCGGAGAGGATGACGCGTCCGCCGGGCGCGAGATGCCGTGCCATCGGGCCCGCCAATTGCCTGAGCGGGTTGGCAAGGATGTTGGCCAGCACCAGGTCGAACGGACCGGCCTGTCCAAAATCCGGCGCGGCGAAGCCGGTCGCGCGGATCGCCCGCACATAATTGCCAGCTTCGTTCAGCGAGGCGTTCTCGGCCGCCACCCGCACCGAGGGCGGATCGATGTCGGAGGCGAGCACGTGGCGATGCAGCGCCTTCGCCGCGGCGATCGCGAGCACGCCGGTTCCGGTGCCGAGGTCGAGCACGCGGCCCGGCCGCGCGCTCTTCAGGACATGGTCAAGCAGAAGTAAACAGCCACGCGTGGTGCCGTGATGTCCGGTGCCGAAGGCGAGGGCCGCTTCGATCTCGATCGCGAGCTTGTTCGGCGCCACGCGGTCGCGATCATGGCTGCCGTGCACGACGAAGCGCCCGGCCGGGACCGGGACGAGATCTTCCAGGCTGGCCTTGACCCAGTCCTTGGCCTCGATCGTGTCGAAGGCGAGCGTCGCGGCGATCTCATTTCCGGCTGAAATTGCAATGAGTTCGCGCAGCCATGCCTGATCGGGCGCCGCGGCGAAATGCAGCGTGACGTCCCATTGTCCGTCCGGCCGCTCGAAGGCGGCGACCGCGGCATCGCCCTCGAAAAACACCTCGGTGAGCACGTCGACGACGCGCCTGGCGTCGGCCTCGCTGCCGATCGAAAAGCTGGCGCGATGGGTTGGAGCAGGCTGCATTCAGGCTTCCGTTGAGTTGAATTTTTGGAACTTTTGTCGGCAATTTTCCCCGCAAGTTGCGGTTCCCGGATTAACCTGGCCGAAGGTTGTGCCCCGTACATTTTCGGATGTCGAATTAAGCCAACACAGCTTGGAATTGAAACGGAGGCGAGTCTTGAAAAGCATGATTCTGAAGTTCTGGTCGGATGAGTCCGGTGCGACGGCGATCGAATACGGTCTGATTGCCGCGGGTATCGCCCTGGCGATCATCACCGTGGTGAACAGCCTGGGCTCGACCCTGAACGACAAGTTCACGTCGATTAGCACCTCCTTGCAGTAATTTCCGCCCCCATTTCCCAACGGGGGCTGGTTTTTCTCCGAGGCTATTCCTGATCACCGCCCGCGAGGGGAATTCCCCCTTGGCGGGCGAGGTCATTTTGGCGGGCCTCTTTGATATTCACAGGTTGTCCGCTCCTTTACCGGGACGCTATCCGCCCACTTATCCCGCAATTGTCCCCGCGATTTTCCACTGACTTTCCCCGATTGTCTCGAAGTTCTGATCCTTGCGTCCTCGGCCTGTCCACAGACGGTTCAATAGTCTGTCCACAAGAGATCCACAGGCCTATCCACGGCTTCCGAACAGCGACCGGTGATCCCTCAGGATCGCCTGCGCCGCATTGTGGCCGGGCGCACCGGTGACGCCGCCGCCGGGATGGGCGCCTGAGCCGCAATGGTAGAGACCCTTCAGCGGCCCGCGATAATCGGCATGGCCCAGCATCGGCCGTGCCGAGAACAGCTGGTTCAAGGTCAGCGCGCCGTGGAAGATGTCGCCGCCGACGAGGCCGAATTGCCGTTCAAGGTCGAGCGGGGATAGGATCTGGCGGCCCAGCACGCTCGCCCAAAACCCCGGCGCGTACTTGTCCACCGTCGCGATCATGAGATCGGCCACCTCGTCGCGATGATCGTCCCACGACTTTCCTTCGGGCAGCGTTGGCGCGACGTGCTGGCAGAACAGGCTCGCGACGTGCTGTCCCGCGGGCGCCAGCGTGTCGTCGAGTGTGGAGGGGATCAGCATCTCGACGACGGGCGAACGGCTCCAGCCTTCCGCCCGCGCATCGAGATAGGCGCGGTCCATGTAGGGAAGGCTCGGCGCCAGGATGATGCCGGATGAGAGATGATCGCCCTCGCCCGGCAGCGCCGTGAAGGAGGGTAGGCGGTCCAGCGCCACGTTCATACGGAAGGTGCCGGAGCCGTTCTTCCAGTGCCGGATGCGGGCGAGGAAGTCCGCAGGGAGCGCCTCGGCTGCGATCAGGTGCGTGTAGAGCAGCTTTGGATTGACATTGGCCGCGACATATTTCGCGCGGATCGCCGAGCCGTTCTCCAGCAGGATTCCGACCGCGCGGTCGCGCTCGACGATGATCTCGCGGACGCCCGCGTCGGTGTCGATCACGGCGCCGCGGTCGCGTGCGGCGCGCGCCATCGCCTGCGTGATCGCGCCCATGCCGCCGATGGCATGGCCCCAGACACCCTTCTTGCCGTTCACCTCGCCGAAGGCGTGATGCAGCATCACATAGGCCGAGCCGGCGGCGTAGGGGCTGGCATAGTTGCCGACGATGGCATCAAAGCCGAACAGCGCCTTGACCAGATCATGCTCGAAACGCTCATCCAGCATCTCGCCGGCCGAGCGGGTGAAGAGATCGAGCAGGCTGCGGCTCTGTTCAAGGGTGAGACCGCGCAGGATGTTGGCGGTCTTCCAGGCGTTGACGCCTTCGCGGATGGCCGCCGTGCCGAAACCGTCGACGAGGTTCGGCGGCGCGCGCAGCACGAACTGCCTGAGCACGTCGGCGATGTCTTCCAGCTCGCGTGAAAACCCGTCGAGCGCACCTGCGTCATGCGCGCTCAGCCGCGCGACGGACGCCTTGGTCCGTCCCTCGCCGGTGAGGAGATAGCTGCCGTCCGGCGCGGGCAGAAAATTCTGGGCGCGCCGTTCGACGATGCGCAGGCCCTGCTCGGCGAGCTTGAGGTCGCGGATCACCTGCGGATTGAGCAGGCTTACCGTGTAGGCCGCCACCGAATTGCGGAATCCCGGGTGAAACTCCTCCGTGACCGCGGCTCCGCCGACCACCTTGCGGCGCTCGACCACGCGCACGCGCAAGCCGGCCATCGCGAGATAGGCCGCGCAGGTGAGGCCGTTATGGCCAGCGCCGATGATGACGACGTCGGTTTCGCTCATGAGGCTTTCAAGTTGTTCCACCGTCATTCCGGAATGGTCCGAAGGACCAGACCCGGAATCTCGAGGTTCCGGGTTCGATGCTTCGCATCGCCCCGGAACGACCCTCTAATATCAAGCAATCCTCGCTGCAACATCACGCGCCCCTTTATTGCCCGCTCAGGCGCCTTGTGCTCCATTGCGCGCGTCCGGCGCCCGCCGGGTTTTGAGCCGGAGCTTCCATGGATTCGATCGTGCAACCCGCCGCCACGGAGCAGCCGTCCGCCTCGCGCGACCGGCTGGTGCTGACGGTCTACACCGCTGCGATCTTCGTCAGCGCGCTGCTGTTGTTCTCGGTGCAGCCGCTGTTCACGAAGATGGTGCTGCCGCGGCTCGGTGGCTCGCCGGCAGTGTGGTCGGTGGCGATGGTGTTCTTCCAGTCGCTGCTGCTGGCGGGCTATGCCTATGCGCATCTGCTGATGCAGGTCAAAAACCGCACCGTTCCGGTGGCCGTGCATCTGGTGCTGCTGATGGCGGCCTTCGCTACGCTGCCGCTCGGCATCGCCTCGGCCTATGGCGAGCCGCCGGCGTCCGGTTATGCGTTCTGGCTGCTCGGGCTGTTCGTGGTCTCGATCGGCCTGCCGTTCTTTGCGCTCGCCGCCAACAATCCGCTGTTGCAGGCCTGGTTCGTCCGCACCGGCCATCCCGCCGGACACGATCCCTATTTCCTCTATGCCTCCTCCAACATCGGCAGCTTCCTCGCGCTGCTGTCCTATCCGTTCCTGCTGGAGCCGGTGTTCACGCTGCACACGCAGAACCGGCTCTGGACCGCAGGCTATGGCCTATTGATCCTCTTGATCGCGGTCTGCGGCGTGCTGCTGCTGCGCTCGCCGACGCTGCCGGTGGTCGATGCGCGCATCGAGGACGTCAATGCGCCGGCGCCAGCTTTCCTGACGCGGCTGCGCTGGATCTTCCTCGCCGCGGTGCCCTCGGGTCTGCTGATTGCGGTGACCGCGCATATCTCGACCGACGTCGCGGCAGCGCCGCTGCTGTGGGTGCTGCCGCTCTCGCTGTACTTGCTCACCTGGGTCGTCGTGTTCCAGTCGCGGCCGCTGCTGCCGCACAAATGGATGCTGATGCTGCAGCCGGTCGCGATCGCAGGGGTCATTGTCCTGCTCGCCTTCGGCGGCGAACAGAATCTGCTGTTGACCCTCGGCGGCCATCAATTGTGCTTCTTCGTCATCGCCATGGCCTGCCACGGCGAACTAGCGCGGACCCGGCCGGCCGCCAAATATCTCACCGGCTTCTATGTCGCGCTGTCGTTCGGCGGCATGGTCGGCGGGCTCTTTGCCGGCCTGGTCGCCCCGTTCACTTTCTCGTGGATCGCCGAATATCCGATCCTGATCGCGCTCGCGGCATTGTGCCGGCCGGCTGCGAACGAGCGGCTTGCCGGCATCGTCAAATGGTATTGGCTCGCACTCGCCGCGCTCGCGGTGGCGCTGGTTGTGCCCTCCATCACCACGGGCGGCCTCTCGACCTGGTTCGAGGATCACCGCGTCTGGGTCGCGGGCAGCGTCGGCGTGCTCGCCGCGCTGCTTGCGCTGGCGCTCAATGCCGGACGCTGGAAGATCTTTGCCACCGTCGTGCTCGCGCTGGCGTTGATCCGCATCTATCCCGCCGACGAGGGCCGCGTCACGACGGTGCGCAGCTTCTTCGGCGTGCATAAGATCGTGGTGACGCCCGGCGGCTACTTCCATGTGCTGATGCACGGCACCACCATTCACGGCGCCGAACGCTTCCGCAACAATGACGGCACACAGGTCGCCGGCCGGCCCGAGCCGATCACCTATTATCACAAGGACGGCGGCATCGGTCAGGCCGTCAGCGCGATCCGCGAACGCAAGGGCACTCCGCTCAAGGTCGCCGCGATCGGCGTCGGATCGGGCACGCTCGCCTGCGCTGCTGACCCCGGCGAGGACTGGAAATTCTTCGAGATCGACCAGTCGATGGTGGATGCCGCGCGTGATCCCAAAAATTTCCGCTACATCTCGAGCTGCATGCCGGATATGAAGCCCGTGATCGGCGATGCGCGGCTGACCTTCGCCAAGGAGGCCGGCGGCGCCTACGATCTGATCATCGTCGATGCCTATTCATCCGATGCGATCCCGATCCATCTCGCCACCGAAGAGGCGATGAAGATCTACAAGGACAAGCTCGCGCCGCACGGCGCCGTGGTGATGCACGTCTCCAACCGGCATCTCGATCTCGAGACCGTCGTGGTCGGCATTGCGGACGCCAACGATCTCAAGAGCTGGGTCTTCAACGAGGATTCCGGGCGAGATGGTGACTACATCTTCTCGACCGACGTCGTCATCTCCGCGCGGGAGGAGGCCGACATCGGCAGGCTCGCCGCCTCCAAATCGTGGGAGCAGACCGAAGCCGACGACAGGGTGCGGGTCTGGACCGACGACTATTCCAACATCCTGGGCGCGCTGTACCGGCGGCTGCGGGACGGGGAGTAGGCGCTGCGAATTGTTCTCGTGCCCCGGACGCTGCGCAGCACGAAGTGATGCGCTGCAGAGCCGGGGCCATCGCGCGGCTTGCTGGGTCCCGGCTCTGCGGAGCAGCCGTTGCACGCTGCACCGCGTCCGGGACACGAGACTGAGGCTACGGCTCGACCGGCGTCCCCGCCGGCAACGCAATCCCCTTTTCGCCGGCGACGTCACGCAACAGGTCGGGTCTGTCGGAAATGATCCCGTCGGCGCCGAGCTCGATCATGCGCGCCATGTCGTCGCGCTTGTTGACCGTCCACACCACAACGCGCAATCCGAGTCCGTGGGCCTCCGCGACGAGCGCCGCGGTCACATCGCCGAAATAGGGCGACCAGATCGCGCCGCCCGCCGCTTTGATCGTCCGCGGCAGCGAGCCGCCGTGATTGGCCGGGCTGAACCCGGCCGTCCAGTTCGTCGCCTTGTCCAGCGCCACCGTCTGGCCCGTGCCGCGTTGGAGCGTCAGGTACACCGTCGGCATCTTCGGTGCCTGCTGCTGGACCAGTTGCAAGGTCCGCCAGTCGAAGGACTGGATCATGACCCTGTCGGAAAACGCTTCGGACTCGATCAGTCCCAGCAGCTTCGTGACAAAGGCCTGCGGATCGAGCGTTTCGTCCTGATGGTTCGGGTCGATCTTGGTCTCGATGTTGAAGCGCACACGCGAGTTGCCGGACTTCCTTACCAGCGCGAACAGCTCGCTCAGGGTCGGAATCCGCGTCCCCGGCACGGCACGCTGGTCGGGGAATTGCTTCGCGTAAGCACTGTCCGGCCGGATCTGGCCGACGTCGTAGGTTCTGACCTCGTCCAGCCGCAGCTTGACGAAAGGGGTGCCGGGCGGAGTGATGTAAGCGCCGTCGGCATTGCGCGCGAGATCAGGATTGAGCCCGCGCTCATGCGAGACGACGATCTCGCCGTCCGCGGTCACGCCGACGTCGAGCTCCAGCGTGTCCACGCCCATCGACAGCGCGTTGGCGAAGGCAGGCAGGGTGTTTTCTGGCAACAGCGCCCGCCCACCGCGATGCGCCTCGAGATCGAAGGCCATATCAATAGCCATGGCTTGTCCTGCGGTGAGAACCGAGAGCACGGTCAGGATCGTTGCGGCACGTGACGGCATCAGGGTTCTCAGCCCGAGTGAAAAGCAGAGCTTATGAAATCTTTGCGCGTTTCGTCCAGTCTCGCGGTTGACGGCAGCCGTGGAAGGCGGAAACTGCCCCTCAAAAAGCAACGGTTCAGGGGGGCACGCACATGCGGCTTGTCTTCATCGGAGCGATGGCGGTTTTCATGATCGGACAGGCGGCAGCCAGGGACGCGCTCTCGGGCGCGAGTCTCTACGAAGATGTGGTGCGCTATGCCTCCTTCGGTCTGCACCGCTTCGGCTCTGCGGGCGATCGCGCGACCGCCGACTGGATCGCCGGCGAGCTGAAGCAGGCGAGTTTCGACGTCAGCTTCCAGCCTGTCGTGCTCGGCCGCCAATATGTCGTCGAGCAGGCCAGCGCCGAAGCTGGCGGCACGGTTGTCGAGGCGACGCCATTCTGGTGGCCGCCGGAGGACAGAGCTAGCTTCCATCTCAACGCGCCGCTCGCGCGGGATGGTGATGTCACCGGCAAGATTCTCTGGTTGGAGCTGCCGTTCGACCGGGGTGCCTATCTGGGGCCGATCCATCGTGCGGCCATCACGGCAGCGGCAGCGAAGAAGCCCGCGGCCATCCTGCTGATGATCGGAAATCCCGCCGACGACCGCTTCGCCTACAACGTCACGCAGGAGGATGCGCCCTGGCCGGTGCCGGTCATCGTGGTCGGAGCGAAGTCGCGGCCGGCGTTCGAGCGCGCACTCGCTGCGGGCACGTCTGTCACCTTCGACGTCAAGGGCCGTTACGAACGCGATGTCGCCGGCCGCAACGTCATCGCCGAGACGGGCACGGGCCGCGGGCCGACCATCGTCGTCTCGACGCCAATGACGGGCTGGTACACCTGCGTCTGCGAGCGCGGTCCGGGCATCGCCAACTTCCTTGCTCTTGCGCGCACCGTTGCTGCGGAAAAATGGCCGGCGCATTTCGTCTTCATCGCCACCGCCGGCCACGAGATCGGCCATGGCGGCATGGAGCTGTTCCTGAAGCACGGCGCGCCGGCGCCGAACGACACGCTGGCGTGGATTCACTTCGGCTCGTCGAACGCGTGCTACGCCTTCGCGGACGGCGCCCGCACCGATCGGCCCGAGGAAGAACGCTATCTCGTGCTCAGCAAATCCGCGGTTGCGCTGACCAACGAGGCCTTTGCCGGGGTCGCGGCGAAACGTCTGGTGACGGAGAAGCAGGCGGTCGGCGAATTGCGCGACGTGCACGCGGCGGGCTATGCCAATTTCCTTGGCATGGCGGGCCGCCATCGCACTTTCCACACGCCCTCGGACGAACTCTCAGTGACCGGACCCGAGATCCTGGAGCCGGTCGCGCGCGCCTTCGTCGATGCTGTGCGAAAGATCGTGGAGCGCGACAATGCCGCGTTCAGATAGCGCATGATCCGGAAACGATCATGCTCAGATAACAGCGTCAGTTCTGGTAATAATAGTCTCGCGGCTGATAAACCTGCCGCGGCTGCGGCTGATAATAGGTGCCCTGCTGGCCGTAGCCATGGTCGTAATAGGGCCGCGGCTGCTGCTGATAGACCTGCGCGTCATAGAGCGGGCGGGTGGCGGAACGCGGCGCCGGATAGCGCGCGCCGGTGTCGCTGCCGTCGGCGGGATAGATGTAATTGTCATCCTGCGGCATGTAGCGGCGGGCGGGCTGCGCCGGCGGCGTCAGGTTCACGGGATCACCCGTTGTGGCATATTGCTCTTCGGCGGGCTGTTGCGGAGCGCGGGCCACCGCAGCGTTGCCGCGGCCACGCGGATTGCGCGCCAGCGCCACCTGCGCTGAGCCGGTCAGCGTCACCGTGGTGTTGAGCACGCCCTGCTGCTGCACCAGCGCATAGAGTGTCGATGCGTTCTGACGCGACAGCCGCACGCAGCCATGCGACGCTGGCGAGCCCAGACGGCCGACTGAGTCGGTACCGTGGATGGCATGGCCGATCTTGGTGAAGAAGATCGCGTGCGGCATCGGCGCGTCGTCGAATTCCTTGGAGTAGTGATCCTCTTCCATCCGGAAGGCGCGGAAGGCACCGTTCGGCGTCTCGCGCGAGGGGATGCCTGTCGATACCGGCCAGTGATAGCGAGCCACGCCATCGACCGCGACGGTCATCTGCTGATTGTCCTTGTCGACGGTGATCTCGACCTTGGCCTGCGCGCTGCCCGCGCTCAAAAGCATCAGGGATGTGAAAGCAATGAAAAATGAACGCATCTGGAAACGCATTTGGATCCTGGCCTCCGGCCTCGTCACGCTAGCCGCCGCGGCTCTCCGTCCCCGGCATGCAATATGCCTTTAATCCGGCTTTCGTTCCAGCGGCCTGCCAAGCTAACCTTTCTGCCATCGTTAACGCGATGCGGGGCGTAAGCAAGGCCGCTTTGTGCCGCGCCGCGCGCGACGGCGCTGACATTTCCGCGAGCAAGGCGTGTGTTCACAACGCCGACAATTCGTCATAAAGGCGCAACCACCCGGCTGCCCCGGGCGTTGACGATGGCCTGCTTCGACAGGCGGCTTTCGCCGCCATTCACCCTTCGTAATCTCCTTGGGACCGAAGATGAACAAAGCCCGTCTCACCACCGCGCCATTGCCGGCCAGTTTGCCCGCCCGCCTGCTATTCGCAGCTGCCGCCTTCCTGCTCGCGCTGCTGTCACTGCCGCAAGCCAGCCACGCCCAGGGCATCGTGCGTGGCGCCCAGGAAGGCTCCTATGAGGGCAACCGGATCGGCGGTCCCGTGGGCGGTGCAGTCGGAGGCGTCGTCGGTGCCGGTGTCGGCGGCGCCGTTGGTGCAGTCGAGGGGGTGCTCGGCATTCCCCACCGTCATTACCGCCACCGCTGTCGCGGGTATTACGACGGGTATCACCACTTCCACTGCTACAGGTGAGTCCACCGCCGTCATTCCGGGCTCGTGCTTCGCACGGCCCGGAATGACAGTTGGAGTCAATTCTTCAGCCGATACCCGGTGCGGAAGATCCACCAGATCACGACCAGGCAGATCACCAGGAATGCAATCGTCATGCCGATGCTGACGGCGACGCTGACGTCGGCGATTTCGTAAAAGCTCCAGCGGAAGCCTGAGATCAGATAGACCACCGGGTTGAGCAGCGCCACCGTGCGCCAGGTGGGCGGCAGCATGTCGATGGAATAGAAGCTGCCGCCGAGGAAGGTCAGCGGCGTCACCACCAGCATCGGGATCATCTGCAGCTTCTCGAAGCCGTCGGCCCAGATGCCGATGATGAAGCCGAACAGGCTGAACGTCACCGCCGTCAGCACCAGGAAGGCCAGCATCCAGATGGGATGATGGATGTGCAGCGGCACGAACAGGCCGGCTGTCGCCAGGATGATCAGGCCCAGAATGATCGACTTGGTCGCGGCGGCGCCGACATAGCCGAGCACGATCTCGAAGTAGGAAATCGGCGCCGACAGGATCTCGTAGATCGTGCCGGTGAATTTCGGGAAGTAGATGCCGAACGAGGCGTTGGCGATGCTCTGCGTCAGCACCGAGAGCATGATCAGGCCCGGCACGATGAAGGTGCCGTAGCTGACGCCCTCGACCTGGCTGATGCGCGAGCCGATCGCGGCGCCGAAGACCACGAAATAGAGCGAAGTCGAGACCACCGGCGAGACGATGCTTTGCAGCAGCGTGCGCCAGGTGCGCGCCATTTCGAACAGGTAGATGGCGCGGATGGCGCGATGGTTCATGACGTCCTCACGAGGTCGACGAAGATGTCCTCGAGCGACGATTGCGTCGTGTCGAGATCGTTGAAGCGGATGCCGGCGGTGCGGAGGTCGCCGAGCAGGCTGGTGATGCCGGTGCGCTCGCCCTTTGTGTCGTAGTCGTAGACCAGTGTCGCGCCGTTATCGCAGAGCTCGAGCTCGTAATGATGAAGGTTTTCCGGCAGCGCGGCGATCTTGCCCTGCAGATGCAAGGTCAGCCGCTTCTTGCCGAGCTTCTGCATCAAGGTCGTCTTGTCCTCGACCAGCACGATCTCGCCCTTGTTGATGACGCCGATGCGGTCGGCCATCTCCTCGGCTTCCTCGATGTAATGGGTGGTGAGGATGATGGTGACGCCGGATTGCTGAAGCGTGCGCACCACCTCCCACATGCCCTTGCGCAGCTCGACGTCGACGCCGGCGGTGGGCTCGTCCAGGAACAGGATCTGCGGTTCGTGCGACAGCGCTTTGGCGATCATCACGCGGCGCTTCATGCCGCCGGAGAGCGTGATGATCTTGTTGTCCTTCTTGTCCCACAGCGAGAGGTCCTTCAGCACTTTCTCGATGTGCGCAGGATTCTTCGGCTTGCCGAACAGGCCGCGGGAGAAGCTCACGGTTGCCCACACGCTCTCGAAGGCGTCGGTGTGCAATTCCTGCGGCACCAGGCCGATCAGCGAACGCGCCTTGCGGTACGAGGTCTGGATGTCCTCGCCGCCGACGAGGACGCGGCCCTCGCTCGGGTTGGCGATGCCGCAGATGATGGAGATCAGTGTCGTCTTGCCGGCGCCGTTCGGCCCGAGCAGCGCGAAGATCTCGCCGCGCTTGATGTCGAGATTGACGTTCTTGAGCGCCTTGAAGCCGGACCCATAGGTCTTCGACAGATTGGCGACGGAGATGATGGAGGACATGATGGCCGCAAGGCTGAGGGGGCAAACGCCGGGGGGAGGGGGCCGGACCGGTCCCGAAAGGGAGGTCAGCGGAGCCCTGAAATAGGAACGCACTTGCCTGCCCGCAATTCCCCGGAGAAAAATGGTCTCAAAACAGGCCCTTCGGGGGCAGGTTTCAGGCAAGTGTTGCGCGATGGTCACGGGCTGTGGCTAAGATTGCCGTTCACGCGGCTCTTTGTTGCGTCTGCGAGCAGGCCATGGCTACGATTCCGGCCAATCGCAAAGCGTATGTCCCCAGGGAAAACATCGATGAGACCGAACGGCCGTCACACCGCCGGCGCCAGCCAGTTGTCCGCCCTCCGCGTCTGGGCGGTGGGCCTGCTCCTGCTGTCAGCTGTTGCCATCAACCCGACCCCCGTCAGGGCCGCGCCGAGCCAGGCCGCGACCGCGACCACCCACGTCTATCTACTCCGTGGCGTGCTCAATATCTTCTCGCTCGGGCTCGACACGATCGGCGCCCGGCTGCAGGCGCAGGGCATCCCGGTGACCGTCGCCAATTTCGTGTCCTGGTCCTCGCTCGCCGACGAAGCCGCGACTGCCTACAAGGCCGGCCGCCTCAAGACCATCGTCCTGGTCGGCCATTCCTCCGGCGCGACCGCGCTGCCCGACATGATCGCCAAGCTCAACCAGCTCGGCGTGCCCGTGAAGCTCGCGATCGGTCTCGATTCCGTGTTCAAGACCAAGCTCTCGACCGGCGCGGAGCGCTACATCAACATCTATATCGGCGACGGTCCCGGCGAGCCGGTACGGGCCGCGCAGGGCCTGCGCGGCAAGCTCGACAATGTCGACGTGCGCGGCACCGGCGTCGGCCACATCTCGATTGACAAGAACGAGGCGATCCAGCGCCGCGTCATCGCCGAGATCGACGCCGCGATCATGCGCTCGCGCGCTCCGGCCTTGCCGGTCGCCGAACACGGCGCGCCGCGGCAGGCGCGCTCGGCGGCAGCGGCCGCTCCGGCGAGGAACTGAAACCTGCCAAAGCAGCTCGAGACTTCGTCTGTGCCGCCGTCAACCTCGGGTTGACGGCGGCATTGCTCTATGGCCGGTCCTCGCCGCCTGGCGCTTCCGGCTTCAGGTAGACGATCAGGCAGCAGCAGCACAGTGCAAGTCCGGCAACAGGGTATCTCAGGGCCACGGCCGCTGCGAATGCGAAGATCGCGAGCGTGACGACCGAGCGGATCCGCATGATCCTGCGCTCGCGCGGCGGGACCTCGTCCGCCGGCGCCCGCCCGACGAGGTCGAAGATCAGCGCGACATAGGTCGCGTTCACCAGGAAGAACACCGCGGCGTAGAACGCGACCGGCTGCGGTGCGAGCTCGCTGACCGCCATCCAGGCCGTGGAGAGCGGCAGCAGAGATACCGAGAACAGGTGCGCGAAGTTGAACCACATCAGCCGCGGCGTCGCTTCGCTCGCATAGCGCATCAGATGGTGATGGTTGGCCCATACGATCGCGATGAAGACATAGCTGACGGCATAAGAGAGCCATGTCGGCCAGAGCGCCAGCAATGCCGCAAAAGTCGGAATTTCGGGCGGACGCAGCTCCAGCACCAGCACTGTGATCAGGACGGCGAACACGCCGTCCGAAAATGCGCTCAGTCGTTCCGGAGATCGCCTCGTATGGGCCATGGCCAGGCTCCCGTCATTTCAGGAACGCGCGAATGCTCTCCGCGATCTCCCTTGCATGCGTCTCCAGCGCGAAATGGCCGGTGTCGAAGAACTGGACAACCGCGTTGGGATTGTCGCGCTTGAACGCCTCAGCGCCGGGCGGGATGAAGAACGGATCATTCTTGCCCCACACCGCAAGAAACGGCGGCTTGTGCTTGCGGAAATAGTCCTGGAATGCGGGATAGAGCGCGACGTTGCTCTTGTAATCGCCGAACAGGTCGAGCTGCACCTCGTCGGAGCCCGGCCGCGCCAGGTAGAAATTGTCGAGGTTCTGCCCGTCCGGCGACACAATCGCCGGATTGGGGACGCCGTGCGTGTATTGCCAGCGCGTCGCTTCCGGCGTGAGGAAGGCGCGCAGCGCCTCGCGGTTCGCCGGAGAAGGATCCTGCCAATAGGCCTTGATCGGAGTCCAGCCGTCGCTGAGGCCGTCTTCATAGGCGTTGCCATTCTGCGAGATGATCGCCGTGATCCGCTCGGGATGGCGTAGCGCGAGCCGAAATCCGGTCGGCGCGCCATAATCGAAGACGTAAACGGCAAAGCGATCGAAGCCGATCACTTCAGTGAATCGCTCGATCACGCGTGCGACGTTGTCAAAGGTGTAATTGAAGGTTTCGCGCGCAGGCATGTCGGACTGGCCGAAGCCGGGCAGGTCCGGCGCCACGATGTGAAATCTGTCCGCGAGCGGCGGGATCAGGTCGCGGAACATGTGGCCGGCGCTCGGGAAGCCGTGCAGCAGCAGCAGCTTCGGCGCGTCCTTAGGGCCGGCCTCCCGATAGAACACCTTGAAGCCGTCGACGTCTGCGGTGCGGTAGGTAATCGCGGTCATGGATGGTCTCCCATTTTGTAACCTGTTAAATCCGCTTTTAGAGGTTAGTTCCGTCAATAGTAACTTGTCAACGGCGATTTTAGTGGTTACCTGGTTGTTGCCGTTTGCCGGCAGCCAGGACCCGCTCATGGACAGACCGCCCGCCATGTTTATCGCCGACTCGCTCGGCCTCGATTTCCTCAACTCGGTCGCAACACCGATCGACACGCCCGTCGACTGGATCGACGATGGCGAAGGCCTGATCGACTGGCTGTCGCAGGCGAAGCTGGTACCGGCGGAGGAGCTGGATGCGCTGAAGGCGCGGGTGAGGCGGGGTGAGCTCGACGAGGTGGCCGACCAGACCCGTGCCTTGCGCGAGTGGTTCAGGGGCTTCGTTCTGAAGCATGCGGGGCGGCCGCTGACCGCGCAGGCGTTGCAAGAGCTCGGCCCGTTGAACAGTTTGCTCGGGCGCGACGAAGCCTTCAGTCGGATCGAGCCCGCGCAGGAGGGCGGCGGCGTCCTCGCGCTACAAAGGAAGAGGCGCTGGCGATCACCGGAAGCGCTGATGCTGCCGGTTGGTGAAGCGTTAGCGAAGCTGGTGTGTGAGGAGGACTTTTCGAACGTGAAGGCGTGCGAGGGCCATAACTGCACAATGGTGTTCGCCGATCACACCCGCAGGCATGCACGGCGATGGTGCATCATGGCGGTCTGCGGCAACCGCGCCAAGCAGGCCGCACATCGGAGCCGGCTCAAGAGCAGGCAATGAGGGATCGGGCGCGTCCTCGTCCGTGCGATCACGGGGCTTTGATATGCGCGGCGGTGCGTCGTGCCCCAGTTCCCGTGCCCCAAAATCCGCTAAATCGGTCGTCACTAAGCCGGTTGGGGGAGAGGACCTTCTCCCGTGGTGGGACTGCTGGACTGATGATCGATCTGAGGCGACTCCTCGCGCTGGCAGCCGTTGCACTGCTCGCCCTGGGCCCCGGCATGGCCGCTGCCTCACCCGCCAAGTCCAAGACCACGGCGGCCGTACCTGCCGCGCCGCCGCCCCCGCCGTTCGAGCCATTGCCGCCGCCGAAGATCTACCTGTTCCGTGGTGCCATGGGACCGATCTTCTCGACCGGCATGGACCGGCTCGAGGAGAAGCTGACAAAGGCCGGCTTTTCGGCCAACGTCTATGAATTCACCATCTGCCGATGGATCGGCGATCGCGCCATCGCCAGCTACAAGGAAAGCCCGGCGCCGATCGTGCTGATCGGCCACTCCATGGGCGGGCTGTGCTCGATCGTCATCTCCGAGATGGCGGCCAAGGAGAATATCCCGATCAGCCTCGTCATCGCCATCGATCCCGCGCACGCGACTGGCGACGTGCCGCTCAATGTCGAGCGCTTCATCAACATCTTCCTGTCCGACAGCGTGCTCGGCGGCGGCGACGTCGTCGCGGTCCCCGGCTTTCGCGGCCACTATGCGAGCTACGACCTGAAGGAAAACGCGCGCGTCTCGCACATCAACATCGAGAAGTCCGACGACATCCATCGCCAGATCGTCGAGATGGTGACGCAGCTGCCGCGCATTCCGCCGCAGACCGAGGCCGATGCCGTGCCGCTGCGCTATCTCGTGCCTGCGGATACGTTGGTCGAATTGTGGGACTCCGGTGTGCGCGTTCCGGTGCGCCGCGGCGACACCATGGAGAGCATCGCCGCCGCCAATCGCGTTCCGCTGTGGACGCTCGCGCAGAGCAATTCGCTTGCAGAGAATGCACCGCTCACGCCGGGACAAACCATCATCGTCCCGCGCCACCTGGCGCCGCCCGAGCCTGCAGCCGCGATGGCAGCGCCGCCGGCTCCGGCGAGGCGGAAGTAGAGGAAGTTCTTCGCCTCTCCCCGCTTGCGGGGAGAGGCCGGAATTTGAAGGCACATTCCGGGTGAGGGGGAGCCTCCGCGAGTCCGTCTGCCACTATTTTTTGCGGAAGCAGCTCCTCACCCCAACCCTCTCCCCGTAAAAACGGGGCGAGGGAGCCGACCGTCGCTGCGGCGCCAGCTTGCCTCACACATTCGCCCCGTGGATCGCGTCGATCACGGCGTCCGTGACCTCCTTCGTCGTTGCCTTGCCGCCGACGTCGGGCGTCAGCACGCCGGTCGCGCAGACGCGCTCGACGGCCGCCATCAGCCGTGACGCGGCGTCCTTCTCGCCGAGATGCTCGAGCATCTGCGCGCCGGTCCAGAAGGTCGCGACCGGGTTGGCGATGCCCTTGCCTGTGATGTCGAAGGCCGAGCCGTGGATCGGCTCGAACATCGAGGGGAAGCGGCGCTGCGGATCGATATTGCCGGTCGGCGCGACGCCGAGGCTTCCCGCCAGCGCGCCGGCGAGATCGGAGAGGATGTCGGCGTGCAGATTGGTCGCGACGATGGTGTCGAGACTCTTCGGATGCAGCGTCATGCGCACGGTCATGGCGTCGACCAGCATCTTGTCCCAGGTCACGTCGGGGAATTCGGTCGCGACTTCTGCGGCGATCTCGTCCCACATCACCATGCCGTGGCGCTGGGCGTTCGACTTGGTCACGACGGTCAGGAATTTGCGCGGGCGCGACTGCGCGAGCTGGAACGCATAGCGCATGATGCGGGTGACGCCGACACGGGTGAACACTGCAACTTCGGTGCCGACCTCTTCCGGCAGGCCCTTGTGCGCGCGACCGCCCATGCCGGCATATTCGCCTTCCGAATTCTCGCGCACGATCACCCAATCGAGATCGCCGACGCCGACATTGCGCAGCGGCGAGGCGACGCCGGGCAGGATTTTTGTCGGCCGAACATTGGCGTATTGGTCAAAGCCCTGGCAGATCGGCAGGCGCAGGCCCCACAATGTGATGTGATCGGGCACGTCGGGCGCGCCGACCGCGCCGAAATAGATCGCGTCGAACTTCTTCAGCTCAGCGAGGCCGTCGGCCGGCATCATGACGCCGTGCTTCTTGTAATAGTCCGAGCCCCAGTCGAACGTCTTGACGTTGAAGGCAAGGTCGCCGCCGCGCTTTGCCAGAGCCTCCAGCACGCGGATTCCGGCCGAGATCACCTCGGGGCCGATGCCGTCGGCGGGGATGGCTGCGATCGAATGGGTGCGCATGGAAATGCTCCGTTTGAGAGATCAGTGGGATTGTGGGACGGGTTCGACCGGCGCAGTTTTCGCGCGCGACAATAGCAGGGTCAGGACCGCCGAGAGAACGAGCAGGCCGCTGACGAAATAGAGGCCGCCGACGAAGCTGCCGGTCTGGTCCTTGATCCAGCCGATCATTGCAGGGCCGACGAAGCCGCCGAGATTGCCGATCGAGTTGATGGTGGCGATGCCGGCCGCCGCCGCGGGGCCGGACAGGAACAGCGTCGGCATGCTCCACAGCGGCGGCTTTGCCGAGGAGATACCGATGTTGACCAATGTCAGCGCGGTCAGCACGGCAACCACGCCGGCCGCAAGCCCGGCATAGGCGAGGCCGGCGGCGGCGATCAGGCAGGCCCACACGACATGCCAGGTGCGTTCGCCGCTGCGGTCCGAGTGCCGCGCCCATAGGATCATGGCGACGACGGCGGCGGTTGCCGGCAGTGCATTGAGGAAGCCGACCTGGAGCGAGGACATGCCGAACTGCTTGATGATCTGCGGCGCCCAGACGCCGAGCGTGTAGAGGCCGGCCGAAGTGCCGAAATAGATCAGCGACAGCGCCAGCACGCGCGGATCGGCGAGCCCGCGCCAGATGCTGTGGCTCGCGCTCGCGGCCTTGCTGGTGGTCTCCACGTTCATGGTCTCGACCAGCCAGCGCCGCTCGTCCTCCGCGAGCCATTTTGCCTTCTCGGGGCGGTCGGTCAGAAAACCGAGCACGACGAAGCCGAGCAGCACGGCCGGCAGTGCTTCGAGCCCGAACAGCCATTGCCAGCCCTTGAAGCCGAAGAGGCCGTCCATCTCGAGCAGCGCGCCCGAGATCGGCGAGCCCAGCACGGTCGAGAGCGGGGCGGCGGCCATGAACAGTGCGGTGACCGCGGCGCGCTGGCGCGCCGGAAACCAATAAGAGAGATAGAGGATGATGCCGGGGAAGAAGCCGGCCTCGGCGACGCCGAGCAGGAAGCGCAGGACGTAGAAGCTGGTCGGCCCCTGCACGAACGCCATCGCCGCCGAGACGAGGCCCCAGGTGATCATCACCCGTGCGATCCAGATCCGCGCACCGATCTTGTGCAGGATGATGTTGGAGGGCACCTCGAACAGGAAATAGCCCCAGAAGAAGATGCCGGCGCCGAAGCCATAGACCGCGGGGGACAGGCCGATGTCCTTGTTCATCGTCAGCGAGGCGAAGCCGATATTGACGCGGTCGATGAAGGCCACGAAGTACAGCAGCATGATGAAGGGAACGATGCGCCAGGTGATCTTGCGCAGCACGCGCGTCTGAATCTCGCTCGCCACCTTGGCCTCCTCGGTGCTGGTTTGTCGTTGTGTCGACGGACCTGGAGGTCTACGCCGGCCATGAGCCTAGGCGGGGGGAAGAGGCATACTCAATCGGCGCTGGTTTATACAAAAAAATGATATAATCCTCGCCGGGCGAGACGAGAGGACCTTCAATGGAATTGCATCAGCTTCGATGCTTCGTGGCGGCGGCCGAACAGCTGCATTTCGGCCATGCGGCGCAGCAGCTCCAGATGCTGCCCTCGGCGCTCGGCCGGCAGATCAGGTTGCTGGAGCAGGATCTGGGCACGCGGCTGTTCGCCCGGACGACGCGCGCAGTGTCGCTCACCGAGGACGGCACGACGCTGCTGCGCGATGCCCGCGCCATCCTCGCCAAGGTCGAGGCGGTCGAGAGCAGTCTGCGCAGCCGCTCCCGCGCCGGCACTGCGCGGCGGCTGCGGATCGGCGCCGTCGACAGCGCGGCGGCAGGGTTGCTGCCGCCGCTGCTGCGTGATTTCCGCGCCAGGCATCCGGACATCGCGGTGCAGCTCCTCGAGGACAAGACGGTCCGACTGCTGCCGAAGATCCTGACCGGTGCGCTCGATCTCGCCTTTGTCCGCCCGCCCGATCGTGCGGACAAGCGGCTCGAATTCCGCGATCTGCTCCAGGAGAGTGCGATCGTGGCGTTCCCGCAGCGGCATGCGCTGGCCAGGCGCAAGTCGGTCACGCTGGCCGACATCGCCGACGAGGCGATGCTGGTGCCGGACCGCCGCTCGCGGCCGCATAGCCATGATCTCACGATCAAGCTGTTCGAGCAGGCTGGACTGACGCCACGCATCGTACAGGTCGCCGACGAGAAGCAGACCATCATCAATCTGGTGGCCACGAAGCTCGGCGTTGCGATCGTGCCCCGCTGGACCACGCGGATGGCGGTGTCGGGGGTGCGTTTCGTGCCGCTCCGGCCGAAGCAGAGCGGTCCCGTCGGCCGGCTGCCGCTCGCCGCCGCCTGGCTGCGCGGCTCGCGCGATCCAGCGCGCGATGCCATTCTGGCGGTGCTGGAGGCGCGCCTGCGCAACTATGCGCGGGAGGCGTGACGGTTTAAGACATTGGACCGGACAGAGGGGGACGCGATGACGGATCAAAGGGCAAAGAGCGATCTGCGAGTTGCCATTGCCGGGTTAGGCTCGATCGGCACCAAGATCGCGACCGCGCTCGATCAAGGCATCGAGGGGCTGACGCTGTCGGCTGTCGCGGTGCGCGATCCCGCCAAGCATCAGGCTTTCATCGGCGGCCTGCGCCGCCCGCCGCAGGTGCTGTCGATCGAGCAGCTCGGCGAGGCCGCCGACATCGTGGTCGAATGCGCGCCGAGCCATCATCTGCGTTCCATCGTCGGGCCGGCGGTGAGGCGCGGCAAGGCCGCAATCGTGGTCAGCGTCGGCGGCCTGCTCGACAATTTCGATCTCGTCGATCTCGCCCGCGCCAACGGCGGCCGCATCATCGTGCCGACCGGCGCGCTGATCGGGCTCGATGCCGTCAACGCCGCCGCAATCGGCACCATCCATTCGGTGAAGATGGTGACGCGTAAGCCGATCGACGGGTTGAAGGGCGCACCGTTCATTGTACAGAACAACATCGACATCGACAATTTGCGCGAGCCGCTGAAATTGTTCGAGGGCAGCGCGCGCGAAGCCGCAAAAGGCTTTCCGGCGAACGTCAATGTCGCCGTTGCGCTGTCGCTGGCGGGCATCGGACCCGATCGGACCCAGATCCAGGTCTGGGCCGACCCGACCGTGACGCGCAACGTTCACCGCATCGAGGTCGAGGCGGATTCGGCGCGGTTCTCGATGGGCATCGAGAACATCCCGTCCGAAAATCCCAAGACCGGGTTGATCACCGCGCTGTCCGTGATCGCGCTGCTGCGGAAGCAGCGCGCCACGCTGTGTGTGGGGACGTAATGGGGTGAGGCCCGACCTGCCTCAATGGCGGCGCGCTCTATCACCGTCATCCTTCGAGGCGCGCCATGGGACGTGGTGCGTCCCATGCCTCGCACCTCAGGATGACGGAAGGCAGATGCGATCGCCGTGGCGCCTGCCTCAAGATATTAGGTCCGGTTACGCGCCCGTCACGCGCCAGATCACGTTGCCGACGTCGTCGGCCATCAGCAGCGACTTCTTGTCGGGGCCGATTGCGACGCCGACCGGGCGACCGTAGGATTCCTTTTCGTCGGGGGACAGGAAGCCCGATAGGATGTCGCGACCGGGACCGGACGGCTTGCCGTTCGCGAACGGGATGAACACCAGCTTGTAGCCGGACAGCTTGCTGCGATTCCATGAGCCGTGCTGGCCGATCACCATGCCGTCTCCGAAGCCGGGCAGGGTCCCTGCCGGCATCCAGCACAGGCCGAGCGAAGCGGTGTGGCCGCCGAGCGCATAGTCCGGTTGAAGCGCCTTGACGACCATCGCCGGATCCTGCGGCACGCGGTCGTCCACCGTCTTGCCCCAGTAGCAATAGGGCCAGCCGTAGAAACCGCCGTCGCGCACCGCGGTCAGGTAATCCGGCGGCGTCTCGTCGCCGAGGCCGTCGCGCTCGTTGACGACGGTCCAGAGCGCATTCGTGTTCGGCTCCCAGGCAAGGCCGACGGGATTGCGAAGGCCGGCGCCGAAAATGCGATGCGTGCCGGCAGCAAGATCGAGCTCGTAGACCGCGGCACGGCCTTCCTCGACCTCCATGCCCATCTCGGCGATGTTGGTGAGCGAGCCGACGCCGGCATAGAGCTTCTTGCCGTCGGGACTTGCGAGCAGGCTGCGCGTCCAGTGGCCGCCCGGCTTGAAGGTGGTGAGCCGTTTGCCCGGCGCGGTGATGCGGTCGTCATTTGCGACGTAAGGGAAGGCCATCACCCCATCGGTGTTGCCGACGTAAAAAGTGTCGCCGACCAGCGCCATGCCGAACGGCTGGTTGAGATTTTCCATGAAGGCGCCGCGATGTTCGGCGACGCCGTCGCCGTCCTTGTCGCGCAGCAGCGTGATGCGGTTGGCGGAGACGCCGAGCGCCGCGGCGCGGCGCATCGTCGCCTGCATCGCATAGTGAAACACGCTGCGCGGGGCGCCTGCGATCTGCGTCGCCTCCGCAATCAGCACATCGCCATTCGGCAGCACCTCGATCCAGCGCGGATGGTCGAGGCCGGTGGCGAACGCATTGACCTTGAGACCCGGTGCGACGGTCGGCCTCTGGCCCTCGCTCCAGCCGCGCGCGGTCGGCATCTTCAAGGTCGGGATCGCGCCTTGCGGCTTCGCTTCGGGGATCGCGGGGGTCTGGCCCCAGGCCGGCGCGGGCTCGGTGCCCGTCATCTTGCGCCATTGCAGTGCGATGCCGCCGAGAATCGCGACGAACTGCGCGAAGATGCTGGAGAAGGTCATGAGAAGCCCCTATTTGCGCGCGCATCCAACTGGCTGACGGGGCCGGCGTCAACCGGTGTGGCCCTCCGCCGGGGTCTATTCCCGCGGAATGGCAGCCGATCGAATTTGCATGGGACGAGCGCCGACAGGTGTCCTTCGAGGCTTGCCTCGCGATGCTTGCGCATCGCGAACCTCGCACCTCAGGATGACGGGACTAATAGGGGCGTCGCACGAGAAAGCGGAAGGCTCGCCCTCACCGGGGCGACAAAAACGGGATGATCATCGGCACGCGGCGGCAATAGGCGCCGTAGGCGTCTTCGCCGAGCTCCTTGGAGAGGAACACCTCTTCCATCCGGCCCTTCTGCCACATGCCGAGCGAGATCAGGATCGCGCCGAGGATCGTCGTTACGAGGCCGATTGCGATGCCGGTGACGAGCATGCCGAAGATCAAGCCGGTGTAGATCGGGTGACGCACGATGCCGTAGGGGCCGGTGTCGATAACGCGGTGATCTTCTTTGTGGGTGATGGTGTTCGACCAGAATTTTCCGAGATGCAACCGGCCCCACCAGGCGAAGGCGATGCCGGCTGCCGAGAGGACCGCGGCGATGTAGATGCCGGTGTTGCCGAGCACCCAAAGCGGCTTCCAGCCCAGGAGCTGGGCAACCCACGGCGTGTACAGGATGCCGCCGACCAGGATCGGCAGGCGATAGCGCTGCGACTCCAGCGTCATGACCTGCTTCTTGGTCCGCCCCTGCCAGAACGAGGCGCCGACCCAACTGGCGAGAAAGGCGAGCCAGACCAGGGCCAGGAGTTCGGTCGGCCAGGCTGTGGTCCAGCCACCCCAGGCGACAGAGAGAAGCTTGCTGAAATCGAAGGACATGAAGGTTCTTTGCGTTGGGCGGCGGCTTCAGCCCGCGCGCGAGGAGAGCGCGCGATGCTCGATGGCGCCGGTGGGCTGCTGGCCGTTGCGGGCGAGCAGATGGGTGATGGTTTCGCGCAGCACCGGCTCGATCGGACGTGGCGAATAGCCGAGCTCGTTACGGGCTTTGCCGATCGAAAGATCGCTCGCGGCGAGCGCGATGCGCACGCCCTCTGCGGTGCCGTTGGGCGGCCGGCGCGTGAATTGATCGGAGATGTACTCCAGCATGATCGCGGAGAGCTCGGCGATCTTGCCGGGGACGACGACCGGAAACTGCCGGCGGCCGCTCATCGCCGACATCATCCGCAGGATGCGCCCGAGCGGGACGCAGTCCCCGCCAAGGATGTAGCGCTGGCCGAGGCGGCCGCGCTCCATGGTCAGCACCAGGCCCATGGCAACGTCGCGAACGTCGACGAGGTTGACCAGGAAGTTGAGATGCGGCTGCACCTTCTTCTGGAGGAAATACCAGAGCATCGCGGTCGGCGGCGTCAGGTTGTGGTCGGCGGCACCGATCGGCATGGTCGGCGTGCCGATCACGAGCGGAAAGCCGCTTGCCGCGGCCTTTGCGGCGCAATGCTCGGCGAGCGACTTCGAGCGCGTATAGGCGCCGGGCATTGCGTCGACCGGCTGCAGCGCTTCTTCCGCGGGGACACCGTTCAGGTCGGAATAGGGGAACAGGATGGATTCCGTCGAGCAGTGCAGGAAGCGCGACACACCGCGCTTCATCGCGGCCGCAAGCACGATCTCGGTGCCGCGGCAATTGACCTCGTGAAAATCCCGCTTGTTGGCGACCCACATGCCGGGCAGGCCGGCGAGGTGATAGACCTGATCGACCCCGGCGACCGCAGCATCGACCGCGGCGCCGTCCAGCACCGAGCCGTGCACGTGTTCGACCTCAGTGTTCGCCGCGGCCGGCGCACGGACGTCGAGAACACGCACCCGCTGCCCACGGGCGCGGAGCGCTTCGACGAGATGATGTCCGATGAAGCCACTGCCACCGGTAACCAGGACGAGAGCCATGCAGAAGTTTTGCTGTTTCGCTTCTAGAGCTATCGGGTTGAAAGGGAATTGGTCGGAAGAGGCGCCAGAATCGCGGCAAGGTCGCGACGGAAGCCCAATGCAATGAATAATTTTGCCATCACGAACATCGGTCCAAGCAAAAGATGCGAAGGAAAAGTGAACAGCGAGGCTTCGCGGCCCTCAAAAACCTTATGGCCGATGGTCTGCGCGGCGAGGCCGAGCACCACCAGCGCGGCGAAAATCGCCCACATCGTCGCGATGCTGACGTGCGCCGCAATGCTCGTCGCAATCGAAAACAGCACGATGGAGACCGCCAGAATGCCGATCCCGAGCGCCACATCGAGCAGCAGCCAATAGATCAGAACCGGCAAGGCCAGGATCACCGCCAGGCTGACATCGAAACCGAACAGCGGAAGCCTGACCAGCGTCAGCGGCAGCACCGCGCCGGTGAACAACAGAAGAATACCGACCACATGCATCGCCGTGTTGCGGGGATCGCGATGGTACTCGACGTAAACGGCAAGCTGGCGCTGAAAAAAGCCACCCATTTTGGTCTCATGCAGCACGGGATCGGGAAGGGCGAACAGTGGCTATAGCACTGGACCGGGCGGTGCACAAACCGGCGCTTTTGTCGCGCAAAGCCGTCTTGCTGCGCCCCGGACAGGCACCAAAACGATCAGAACTTCAAAGGGTTCCGTCAGGCGCGAAGCCGTGTCCGCTCAGCGCTTCTTGGCGGGCTTTTTCGCCGCAGGTGCAGGCGCCGCAGCCGGATGTGCAGGCGCCTCGTCGGGCACCCTGGCATAGGTCATGATTTGCAACTGGCCGTTGACGGCCGAACTTGGCTTGGCCCGGTCGAGAAACTGCTCCTCGCCGAGGCCGATCGGATGCAGCCGCTTGGTCGAGATCTTGAATGTGTTCACCAGCACGTCACGGATCGCGTCGGCGCGGCGCTGGCTCAGGATCGCATTGGCCTCGCGCGTCTTCGAATTGGATTCGACGTGGCCGACGATCAGGAACGTGTAGGGCAGCAGCGAAGAGTGCACCAGCGCGTCCGCGATGCGGCCGACGGTCTGGTAGGAGGCCGGCTGGATGATGGGCGTGTCGGCATCGAACTGGATCTGTGCGTTGAAGGCGGGCAGCTTGGCCAGATCGGGCGCGATCGGCGGCCGGTTCACCGGGCCCGGGTCATTCTTGATCCTGGCCTTGGCGCGCTCCATCACCTGCTGCTTCAGCGCGGGAAGATCGACCTCGGCAGCCTCTTCGAAATGGTCGAGCTTGCCGACGATGTCGTCGCGGGTCGGCGCCGCCGTCTGGGCGGCGGCTGCGCCCGCGAGCAGAGCGAGGCCGAACGCGAGGGCCGGTCCGGCAAAGAAGAGCCTGCTCGCATGCATCAGCGATACCCCGCGTCGTCGACGGCCTTCAGGCAATTGTTGCTGATGCCCTTGGGGGTCGAGACCAGGCAGGGGATCGACTTGCTGGTCTCCTTGGTCGAGCCGCCGCACACCTTGACGATCTCGCGCTGGCAGGCGTTCGCCACCGTGACGCGCGCGGCGACGCGCTTCTGGATGGCGTCGAAGGCGCCGAGATAGTCGCTCGCGCACTGCGGCGAGAGCACGTCGCGGTTGCGCGACAGGCATTCCTTCAGGCGCGTCGAGTCCGGATTGACGCCACGGCAATTGGCGACGATTTCCGCACCGCAGCTCTTGGCCAAGAGCCCGATCGAATCGCCAAAGCTCATGGTCTCCGCCGCGCTGAGCGACGGCATCCCCAATGCCAGCAAGATCAGTGTGATGGAGCCCCGGACCATGGCTTTATCTGATACGGGGAAGTTCGCGATGGTCAAGACCTGTTCGGAGGAGAACCGTCGAAGGCCCGGCGAGTGCGGCGAACAGTCCTCACTCCGCGGCGTCGAGGGGCGGCCATTCGATCAGGGCGACGGTATGGTTTCTGAGGTCGTCGGCCACATCGGGGTCGGCCTCGAGCTCGGCCAATGTCCGAGGCGGGGGAAGCTGGCGGCCGTCTGCGGCGAGGTCCTGAGCGTAGAGCGCCAGTGCCTCGGGCGCATTCTCCAGGGCCTCGTCGATATCATCGCCTCCTGAAAAGCAGCCGGGGAGGTCGGGAAACCACAGGCCCACGGCTTCCTCCGGATCGGTATCCTCGATGATGGCAACGTACTGAGCCATATCGCGGGCCTCACGCCCGCTGCACAAAACTGTCCACGACCTTCTTCTCGCCGGCCTTGTCGAAGGCGATGGTGAGCTTGTTGCCGTCGATCTTGGTGACGCGGCCATAGCCGAATTTCTGGTGGAAGACGCGGTCGGACAGCGAGAATTCGGACGTCGTGCCGGTCGATTTGGCGACCAGCTCGCCCTCGATCGTCAGGGGACCACGACGGCGCGAAGAGAAGCTGCCGAAATCGGGGCCGGCCGATGAGGAGGACGAGAACGTCGCGGCCTCGTCCTCGAAGCCGCCGTGGCCGCCGCTGCCAGAGCGACCACCGCCGCGATTGCGGTTGGCCTGCGCGCGCTGCCAGCCCGGCGTCGAATAGCTGGAGCCGAAGGCCTCCAGGTCGTCGAAGCGCGAGGCGCCATAGCCGCCGGTGCCGCCCCAGGCCGAGCCGCCCTTGGACTCCGTGATCTCGACGTTGGCCGCCGGCAATTCGTCGAGGAAGCGCGACGGGATCGTGGTCGACCAGGTGCCATGGATGCGCCGGTTGGTCGCGAAATAGATCATCGCGCGGCGGCGGGCGCGGGTCAGGCCGACATGGCCGAGCCGGCGCTCTTCTTCCAGGCCGGCGCGGCCCTGCTCGTCCAGCGTGCGCTGACTCGGGAACAGGCCTTCCTCCCAGCCGGGCAGGAACACGTTGTCGAACTCGAGCCCCTTGGCCGAATGCAGCGTCATCAGCGACACCGCATCTTCCTCGGCGCCGCCGTCGCGGTCCATCACCAGGGAGATGTGCTCGAGGAACCCTTGCAGGTTCTCGAACTCCTCCATCGAGCGCACCAGCTCCTTCAGGTTCTCCAGCCGGCCCGCGGCGTCCGCCGAACGGTCCTTCTGCCACATCTCGGTATAGCCGCTTTCGTCGAGCACGATCTGGGCGAGATCGGTGTGGGCGGTGACCTCGCGCTGGGCGCGCCAGCGGTCGAACTGGGCGACGACGTCGCGAAGCGAGCCGCGCGCCTTCGGCTTCAGCTCGTCGGTCTCGACCACCGCGCGGGCCGCTTCGAACAAAGGAATGCGGCGCTTGCGGGCGTGGTCGTGCAGCATCTGCACCGTGGCATCGCCGAGGCCCCGCTTGGGCACGTTGACGATGCGCTCGAAGGCGAGGTCGTCGGCCGGCGAGTTGATGACGCGCAAATAGGCCAGCGCGTCGCGGATTTCCGCGCGCTCGTAGAAGCGGGGGCCGCCGATGACGCGATAGGGCAGGCCGAGCGTGACGAAACGGTCTTCGAACTCGCGCATCTGGTAGGACGCGCGCACCAGGATCGCGATCTCGTTGAGCTTCTCGCCGCGGCGCTGGATCTGCTCGATCTCCTCGCCGATGCCGCGCGCTTCCTCTTCGGAATCCCACGAGCCTGTTACCGTGACCTTCTCGCCGTCCTGGTCCTCGGTGCGCAGTGTCTTGCCGAGCCGGCCTTCATTATGCGCGATCAGATGTGAGGCGGCGGCGAGGATGTGGCCGGTCGAGCGGTAGTTGCGCTCCAGGCGAATGACCTTGGCGCCCGGGAAATCGTGGTCGAAGCGCAGGATGTTGTCGACCTCGGCGCCGCGCCAGCCATAGATCGATTGGTCGTCGTCGCCAACGCAGCAGATGTTTTTGACGTGGTTCTTCTCCCTCGCCCCGTCCTTCACGGGGAGAGGGTCGGAGTGAGGGGCTGTCTCCACGAGCGCGGCGCTTGGAGCGTCCCCCTCACCCGCATCGCTTTGCGATGCGACCTCTTCCCGCAGGCGAGGAGAGGCGAAGGAAGACGGCGCCTGCGACAATAGCCGCAGCCACAGATATTGCGCGACGTTGGTGTCCTGATATTCGTCGACCAGGATGTATTTGAAGCGCTGCTGATATTGCCGGAGGATATCCGGGTGCTCGCGGAAGATGCGGATGTTCTCCAGCAGGAGATCGCCGAAATCGGCCGCGTTCAGGATCTTCAGCCGCTCCTGGTAGCTCGCATAGAGCTTGCCGCCCTTGCCGTTGCCGAATACGGCGGCTTCGCCCGAGGGCACCTGCGACGGCATCAGGCCGCGGTTCTTCCAGCCGTCGATCAGGCCGGCGAGCATGCGCGCCGGCCAGCGCTTGTCGTCGATGTTCTCGGCTTGCAGCAGCTGCTTGAGCAGCCGGACCTGGTCGTCGACATCGAGCACGGTGAAGTTCGATTTGAGCTGCGCCAACTCGGCATGGACGCGCAGGATGCGGCCGCCGATGGAGTGGAAGGTGCCGAGCCACGGCATGCCCTCGACGGCGTGGCCGAGCATCTGGCCGAGCCGGTGCTTCATCTCGCGCGCGGCCTTGTTGGTGAAGGTCACCGACAGGATCTCGGCGGGGCGGGCGCGGCCCTGGCTCAGGATATGGGCGATGCGCGTCGTCAGCACGCGGGTCTTGCCGGTGCCCGCGCCGGCCAGCACCAGGACCGGACCGTCCAGCGTCTCCACCGCCTCGCGCTGCTCGGGATTGAGCCCGGAGAGGTATTTCGGGCCTACCGAGGCGCGCGCACGCGCGGCGATGCCGCCGGCTGCGGGCTGGTGGTCGGGTACGCTGGTGATCTTGCTCGGCTCGGTCATGCGAATCATTGACCCCACGATGGCACCGCGGGGAGGCGGAAGGGAGCCTTCTAACAGGGATGGTGCCTATATGGGGCGGCGAAAAGAGGTTTTCCACGTGCGCGGCGGGCCAAATTGTTCCTGCGAATCTTGCGAATTTCCACTTGGGGCGGGCCGGAACCATCGTTCCCACCCCGAGATTGTCTGGACAGGTGGCGCGGCGAGCCTGCGCCGGACGCAGACAACATCAAGACGAGGGATTGACCATGCTAGGCTGGGTTGTGACGTTTCTGGTTATCGCACTGATCGCCGGCATCCTGGGCTTCGGCGGCGTCGCCGGCGCTTCGATCGAGATCGCCAAGATCATCTTCTTCATCGCGGTCGTTCTGTTCCTGGTCTCGGCCGTGGTCGGCTTGGCGCGCGGCCGCAACAGGGTATAGCGCTCACCGCTTCGAGGGCATCGCCACGTTCCGGCCGATGCCCTCGGGGCGCGCTACCGCGCTGTGGGCCTTTATGACTGCAGCGATACGCTCGCTTATATCGGGCGGAAACGGCGCGACGCGCCGCGCATTCATGTCCATGTGCAGTGACATGTTCTCGGACGTGGCCGACAGCCATCCTTCGCTCGCGTGCCGCATCTCCTCGAACGTGTGCAGCCGCTTGTCGTCGGCCTCCAGCAGCCAGACGTGGATCTGCACGGGATCGCCGAGGTGGATTTCGCGCAAGTATCGCACATGGCATTCGGCGGTGAAGGTCGAGCCGCCTCGCTCCTTCATGTAGGTCGGCCCGATCCCGAGCTCGAGCCAGAGCTGGTCGATGGCGCGGTCGAACATCACGTTGTAATAGGCCATGTTGAGATGGCCGTTATAGTCGATCCATTGCGGCTCGATCTGCATGATCGCGGCGCGGAACGGCTCGGCTTTGGGCGTTGAGGCGGCAGTCTCCGGCATGTTTCCTTCCAGCTATGCGTCCGGTCGCTTGACTTGACCGGTTTTATGTCCTTTGCCACGGTTCTTCTGTCGGGAGGAATTCCGTGGGTACGACCATCACCAATAATCCGCCGCGGCCGGAGCCGAAAGCCCTCGCGAGCGCGCTGGAGCAGCTCGCCGCACGCTTCGGCAACCGCCTCATCACCTCGCAGGCCGTGCGCGAGCAGCACGGCCATACCACCACCTGGATTCCCAACCAGCCGCCTGACGGCGTGGTGATGGCGCAGGAGACCGCCGACATCCAGGACGTGGTGCGGATCTGCGCCAAGAACCGCGTCCCCGTCATTCCCTTCGGGACCGGCACCTCGCTCGAGGGCCAGGTCAACGCACCCGCGGGCGGTATCTCGATCGACCTGCGCGACATGAACAAGGTGCTCGCGGTGCATGCCGAGGACCTCGACTGCGTGATCCAGCCCGGTGTGACCCGCAAGGCGCTCAACGAGCACCTGCGCGACCAGGGTCTGTTCTTCCCGATCGATCCCGGCGCGGATGCCTCGCTCGGCGGCATGGCCTCGACCCGCGCCTCCGGCACCAATGCGGTGCGCTACGGCACCATGCGCGATAGCGTGCTGGCCCTGAAGGTGGTGCGCGGCGATGGCGAGATCATCACCACGGGCACGCGCGCCAAGAAATCGTCCGCGGGCTACGACCTTACCCATCTGTTTGTCGGCGCCGAAGGCACGCTCGGCATCATCTCGGAATTGACCATTCGCCTGCGCGGCATCCCCGAGACGATCGCGGCGGGCGCGGTCTCGTTCGAGACCGTGCACGGGGCCTGTCAGGCCGTCATCCTGGCGATCCAGACCGGCATTCCCGTGGCGCGCATCGAGCTGCTCAACGCCGCGCAGGTCAAGGCCTGCAACGCCTATTCGAAGCTGACGCTGCCGGAGACGCCGCTGCTGCTGATGGAATTCCACGGCAGCGAGATCGAGGTCGCCGAGCAATCCAAGGCGTTCGGCGAGATCGCGAGGGATTGCGGCGGCGGAGAATTCTCCTGGACCACCAAGCCCGAGGATCGCACGAAACTGTGGCAGGCGCGGCACGATGCCTATTGGTCCGTGAAGGCGCTGCGGCCCGGCGACAGCATCGGTGTGGTCGCGACCGACGTCTGCGTGCCGATCTCTCGGCTCGCCGATTGCGTCAGCGAGACCGAGGAGGATTTGAAGCGGCTCAACCTGCTGTCCCCGATCGTCGGTCATGTCGGCGACGGCAATTTCCATTGCTCGCTGGTCTGCGACGTCAACGACGCGGACGAGATGGCGCGCGGCGAAGAGTTCATGCATCGCCTGGTCGAGCGCGCGCAGGCCATGGACGGCACCTGCACCGGCGAGCACGGCATCGGCCAGGGCAAGCAGAAATATCTGAAGGCAGAGCTCGGCTCCGAAGCGCTCGATGCGATGCGGGCCCTGAAAAAGGCGCTCGATCCGCTCAACATCTTCAATCCCGGCAAGATCGTGCCGGAGGCGTAGCGCCGGCCGCAGCGGGGGACCGGGAACTTTCGCCAGGCCCGCCGGTTCCAATTCCCGCCAAGTTCCGATGCCTCAATGGCAGGACGGCACGCGGGGAGGGTGAGATGGTGCGACCGGTCATTGGAATTGCCGCGATGGCGTTTGCCTGCATGTTGGCGGGCGCGGCGCTGGCGAAGGGCGGACACGGCGGCGGCCATGGAGGCGGGCACGGCGGCGGACATCACGGCGGTGGGCATTTCCGCGGTCATGGCGGTGGGCATGCGCATGGCGGCGGACATCATCGCGGCATGGGGTTCACCGCAGGTGCCAGACGCGGCGGCCCCAATTTCGGTCAGATCCGCAATGCCGCGATCCGGCCGGCGACCTTCCGCAATGCCCTGAACTCCAGCGCATTCCGCAATGGCCGGCTGATCAGCAATCCGGCGGCGCGTGCACAACTCGCCGCCGCGGCCGCGCTGGCCGGCTGGAGCGGCGTGAGCAGCGGATGGTGGCAACACGCGGGTGGCGGCTATGGCTGGGTCGGGCCGCTGTTCTGGCCGTTCGCCTATAACGATCTCTACGATTACACGATCTGGGGCGACGGGCTCGGCTTCTGGGGTTACGGCTACCCGGACATCTATGCCGGCATATTCGGCCCCTATGGTTATGATCGCCTGTCGGCCTATCTGCCGCAGCAACCAGAGCGACGACGGCGGGCGCGCAGCGCACCGCTCGATCAGCTGTGCGGCAGTGACCGCCGTGCCATCGCCGGGCTGCCGATCGATCAGATTGCATCCGCGGTGCAGCCGACCGATGCGCAGGGCGCCGCTCTTGATGCGCTCGGCAACGCCTCCGTCGACGCGGCAGCGCTGATCCGCACGTCCTGTCCGATGCAGGCCGCAGCGACTGCGCCCGGCCGGCTCGCGGCGATGCAGCAGCGCATCGAGGCGATGCAGAAGGCTGTCGATCTGGTCCAGCCCGCGCTCGACCAATTCTATGGTTCGCTTAACGACGAACAGAAGGCGCGCTTCAATGCGCTGGCCGAGGATCAGCGGCGCGCGAGCGCATCGAACAATGCGAGCGGATCGCCGGTGCAAAACTGCAGTGTGTCCGCCGCGTTCGATTGGCCCGGCGCCACGATCGAGGAGAGACTTCGTCCCAACGACACGCAGCGCGCCGCGCTTCAGGTGCTCCAGGATACCAGCGCCAAGGTGAGCGCCTCGCTCAAGGCAGCCTGCGAGCCCAATGAGGTGATGACACCGCCGGCCCGCATGGCCACAATCCGCAAACGGCTGGATGCGATGCTGGACGGGATCAAGTCGGTGCGTGCGGCGCTCGATGACTTCTACGCCACGCTCAACGACGAGCAGAAGGCGCAGTTCGAGGCGATCGGACCGCGCCGCACGTCCTGAACGGTGTAGGCAACGACCATTGGTGGGGGCAATGAAGTGGTTCGCAAGGCGGCAGCCGGCCGACATCTGGGATGAGCCGATCCAGGGACCGCTCGGCGATATCGAAGCGGCGGAGCGAATTCGCAACATCTGCGAGGCTGCGCAAGCGGGCGCGGAGGCCGTCGGAGGCTCCGCACAGACTGCCAAGCGCGAGCGCTATGAACGCGCGGCCCGCGTCGCGATGGAAATTGCGATGAAGATCGCAGACGATCTGATGCGCGACGATGCGGTCCGCCGCATCGTCGACCTCTGCATGAAGGCGGACGACGCCAAGACGGCGCAGATCCTGTTTCGCGCGATCCAGGCCGGCTGGATCCGGGAGGCCGTTCAGCGCGATTATCCGGCGCTGGCGCAGTAGACCTGGCTCGCGCGATGGGCGCGAGCCGGTGCGATGTCGATGCTGGACCGTCTCAGTATCTGCGGTAGTCGCCGCGATAATGGTCGCCGCCATGGCCGCCCATCCCGATGCCGATACCGACGCCGATGCCCTGCATCACGGCGCCGGGCGGCAGGCCGGGAGGCGGCTCACGCTCGTAGATCACTTCGTCGGGCGGCGGGCGGCGCTTCGGTGGCGTCTCGACCACCTTGCGCTTGGGCGGTGTGTCGTCGACGCGCTTCTTGATGATGGGCGCAACGCTCGGATTGACCGGCGTTGCCGGTGCCTGTGGCGCCGAGCACGGGCAGGTCGGTGCCATCGCGACGGCGACCGGGGCGGGGGATGCCGCGGCGACAATGGGCGGGCCATAATTGCGGTTCTGCACGCGGAGCAGCAGCCGGCGCGCAGTCGCAGCGAGGTCGCTGTTGTCCCAGTTGGCCAGATAAGCCTCGAACGAAGCGCGGGTGTTGATCGCTGTGGCCCGCTCCCAGGCCAGCATCTGGCGCCGCCGCTCCAGCACCGTGCGCAGGCGCGAGGTGCGGGTGTCCTGCGCGTACAGCTCGATATAGGCCTGATAGGCCGGCACGGTGTCGTCGGTGATGACGAGTTCATAGGCGACCATGGCCGGCTTGCCCTGCAATTCCTTCCGCCAGTCCTCGAGGCTGCGTGTGCCGCTGGCAAGCGCCATCGAATCTGCGCCCGGAAGGGATGGCTGCCGGCCGCTGCTCTCGCCGAAGAACTTGAAGTCGGTCGTCAGCGAGGAGCTTTCCCATGGGATCTGCCGTCCGTCGGTCGATTGCGCGACGGCGACGCGGATGCGCTTGAACACTTCCTCGATCGGCAGATTGGGCTGCTTGGCGATGGTCAGCGCGGCCGTGGTGTAAGGGCTGTCGATGCCGCTGCCGTCCTCGGCTTCGGCGCCGGGCGAGGTCGAATAGGAGATGAAGGAGCCGGGCGCGCCGGCCTTGGTATCGACGATCGCAAGCCCGTGGCCGGCGCCGCTCAGCGCCGGGAACGGATTGTTGCGGCAGGCATCGAGCATGAAGATGCGTGCCCGCATCGGCAGTGCGCCGAGCGTATTGAGCAGATCGTTCAGCCGCACGCCCTGGAGCGGAATGTCGGCCTCGCGCTTGGGATCGAGATCGACCGGCACCAGGTAATTCTCGCCGTCGATCTGCAGGCCGTGGCCGGCATAAAACACCAGCGCGATGGTGTCGGCGCCGCTGGCGCTGACCTTGCCGGCGAAATCCGAGATCGCGGCGCGCATCTCGTTCTGCGCCAGGTTCGCCGCCGTGGTGACAGTGAAGCCGGCATTGCCAAGCAGCTCCGTCATCCCCTTGGCGTCGTTGGCGGCGTTGGGCAGCTCGGGCACGGTGCGATAGGCGGATTGGCCGATCACCAGCGCGAGCCGCGCTTCGGCGGCAGCGTGCGTCGGTGTCACCAATTGCGCGAATGCAATAAGGCCGGATGCAAGCAGCAAATTCGAAAAGACTGGACGGCGCATGATGTCACCTCCAATGGCAATACGCGCGATGATGTCACTTTTCCTAGGGGGCCGCCATCTGTCCGTCTGTGCACTGGATCACGTTCGTCATTCGGCAAGATGGGGCAGGGTGTCTGCCGGAGGCGGAAGGCATCGTTCCAGGCCGATCCATGTGAATTGTGCATTGATCCATGCTCCGATTGGATCGATGTCAGCCCTGCGCGACTGCGCCCATTGCGCGGACGCGGCTGCAGGCCAATCTTCTTCGCAAATCCCAGGGGATCGTTCTCGTTCAGCCGCGCGTGCGGACAGTTGTACGCGCGTCGTGCCGCTCTGCGGCTGCCGGCCGTCACGCTTGCCTGTCCCGTCGCTTTAGCCATACAGTTCGCGCAACAGGCCGCTAGTAACGACCGCGGCGAACAAGAACAATGTGGGAGAGACCGCACCATGACCATCGTGCCCGTGAACCGTCGCGCGTTCATCAAGTCATCGGCGGCGGTCACCGCCGGTCTCGTGTTCTCTCCCGCGATCATCGGCCGCGCCGAAGCTGCGACGCTGAAGCTGAAATGCTCCTCCTCGCTGCCGAACGATCCCAAATTCGCCAACGGCCGCGTCTACTACGACAATCTGGTCAAGAGCCTGAAGGCGAACGGGCTCGGCGAGCAGATCGAGGTCGCGTTCTTCCCCGACAACCAGCTCGGCCAGGAGATCGACGTCATCAACTCGGTGAAGCTCGGCGTCATCGACCTCATGGTGTCGGGCTCGTCGATCTCGGCCAATCTGGTGCCGCTGGTCGGCACCTACGATCTCGGTTTCCTGTTCTCGAGCTTCCCGCAGCAGACCAAGGCGTTCGAGGCCGGCGCGGCCAAACCGATCGAGGACGCGCTGCTCAAGGGCGGCAACATCCGCATCATCGCCTGGGCCTATAATTTCGGCTCGCGCAGCGTGCTGGCGAAGAAGCCGGTGAAGACGCCGGAAGATCTCGCCGGGCTCAAGATCAGGACGCTGCCCAACCCTGTCATCACGGAATGCCTGCGCCTGATGGGCGCCGCCGCGACGCCGCTGGCGTTTGGCGAAATCTACACGGCCCTCCAGGCCGGCGTGCTGGACGGCCTGGAGCACGATCCGCCGACCATCCTGGCCAGCAAGTTCTTCGAGACCGCCAAATTCTACGCGCTGACGCAGCACAATTTCTCGCCGCTTGCGATCTATTTCAGCGATGTGACCTACAACCGCATGGATCCGAAGCTGCGCGAAGGCTTCCTCGATGCTGCCAAGAAGGCTGCGGCCGACACCCGCACCCATGGGCTTGCGGTCGAGAAGGAGGCGCTGGCGGCCCTGACCGAGAAGGGCGTGACGGTGGCCGAATGCGACCGTGAGGCGTTCAAGAAGCGCGTCGCGCCGCAGACCGAGAACTTCGTCAAGGCGCGGCCGGAATCCAAGGCCGTCATCGACATCATTCGCGCGACCCAAGCCTGAGATGACCAAATCTGAGCTGGCGATGACAGCCGCCGCGCCCGTCTCCGGCGGCCGTCATGGCAGCATCGCCCTGCTGCTGCGCGGCAGCGACGCGATCGCGGCCATCCTGCTCGCCGCCGATCTCGTCGTGGTCTGCGCGTCCGTGCTGCTGCGCTTCTTCTTCAACGCGCCGGTCGAATGGTCGGACGACGTTGCGCGCGGGCTGATGGTCGGCTCGGCCTTTTTCGGCGCGGCGAGTGCGCTCGCGCGCGGCGAGAATGTCGGCGTCTCCTTCTTCCGCGATCTCTTGCCGGTGCGGCTGCGCGCGCTGGTCGACGCCGCAAGCGCGCTGTTGATCGTGCTGATCTCGGGCTACGTCGCCTACAACGCGATCAAGCTGGGCTCGCTGACGGCGGGTCAGACCACCGGCTCCGGACTGCCACTGGAGCTGACCTTCTACCCCATGGGCATGGGCGCGCTGTTCATGACGGTGTTCGCGATCGACCACCTCTGCGCAAGGCCGCTGCCGGACATCGTCAGGGGGCTCGCTGCGGTTGCCGTCGTGACCGGCCTTTATCTGGCCTGGGACTATCTGTCGCCGTCCTCGGTGCCGTCGGCGGGCACGTTGATGCTGATCGGCTTCTTCGCAACCCTGTTCGGCGGATTGCCGATCGGTTTTGCGCTGGCGCTCGCCGCGCTGATCTTCATCTGGGTCGAGGGCGCGCTGCCCGGCGTGATCTTCGCCCAACAGATGGCGCGCGGCATCGACAATTTCGTGCTGCTGGCGATCCCCTTCTTCATCCTCGTCGGCTACCTCATGGAAGCCAACGGCATGTCCTTGCGGCTGATCGAGCTGCTGCAACGCGCGGTCGGACGCATGCGCGGCGGCCTCAACGTCGTCATGGTCGCCTCCATGGTGCTGTTCTCCGGCATCTCCGGCTCGAAGATGGCGGACGTTGCCGCGGTCGGCTCCGTGCTGATCCCGGCCGCGCGCCGCTCCAGGCAAAATCCGGGCGGCGCGGTGGCGCTGCTCGCGGCCTCGGCGGTAATGGCGGAGACCATTCCGCCCTGCATCAATTTGATCATTCTCGGCTTTGTGGCCAATCTGTCGATCGGCGGCCTGTTCGTCGCCGGGCTGCTGCCGTCGGCGCTGATGGCGGCCGTGCTGATTGCGGTCTCCATCGTCTTCGGCAAGCGGCCGGACAAGGTCGAGGACGTCGAGCCGCAGATGCCGGTCTCGGGGCTGTGGAGCGGCGCGATCGCCTCGTTCGGCCTGATCTTCATGATCTTCTTCGGCTTCAAGAGCGGCTTTGCCACCGCGACCGAGATCTCGGCCTTCGCGGTGGCCTATGCGCTCGCCGTCGGCAGCGTGGTGTTCCGCGAGCTCAGCTTCAGATCGGCTGCGCACAGCTTCGTGCAGGCGGCGACGCGCGCGGGCCTCGTGCTGTTCATCGTCGCCGCCGCACAATCGCTGGCCTTCACGTTGACGCTGCAGCAGGTGCCGCACGCGGTCGGCGATTTCATGCTGGGATTGTCAAAGACGTCGGGCGTCTGGCTCTTCATTCTGCTGGCGATCGCCGTGCTGATCGTGATGGGCTCGGTGCTGGAAGGTGCAGCCGCGCTGATCATCTTCGGGCCGCTGCTGTTGCCGGTCGCGGTGCAACTTGGCGTCGATCCCTTGCATTTCGGCGTCGTGCTGGTCATCGCCATGGGCATCGGCCTGTTCGCGCCGCCGCTCGGGCTCGGCCTTTACGGCGCCTGCCTGATCGGCAACGTGCCGATCGAGCAGACGGTGAAGCCGATCATGGGTTATCTCGGCCTGTTGTTCCTCTGCCTGCTCGTCATCGCCTTCGTGCCATGGCTGAGCACCGCGCTGCCGCGGGCATTCGGCTACTGAAGGAGTTTTGTCATGAAGGTTCTGCTCGCTCACACGCCGGAGATGCGGCGCAACTATTACGGCGATCGCAGCCTCAACGGGTTGCGGGCGGCCGCCGAGGTGATCCTGCACGAGAGCGACGAGACCCTGGACGCCGCCGGCCTCGTGCGTGCGGCGAAAGACGCCGACATCATCGTCGCCGATCGCATGACGGAAGGGCGCGGCGAGATCTTTGCGCAGCTGCCGCGTCTGCGCGCCTTCGTCCGCTGCGCCGTCGATATCCGCAATGTCAATGTGGAAGCGGCCTCAAAGGCCGGCGTGCTCGTCACCCGCGCCGGTCCCGGCTTCGTGCAGGCCGTCGCCGAGCTCGCCCTCGGCTTCATGGTCGACCTCTCCCGCGGCGTGTCGCGGACGACGGCGGACTACCAGGCCGGCCGCAAGGCCGAGGCGCGGATGGGCCGCCAGCTCGCCGGCAGCAAGCTCGGCATCATCGGCTATGGCAGCATCGGGCGCTATCTCGCCGAGATCGCAAAGGTGCTGCGCATGGAAGTGCTGGTCTCCGATCCCCACGCGACCGTCAGCGATGCGGCGATCCGGCAGGTCGGTCTGGACGAGCTGCTCGCCGCCTCGGACTACGTCGTCTGCCTCGCCATCGCCAACGAGCAGACCGAGAATTTGATCGGGGAGGCGGCGCTGGCTCGCATGCAAAAGCATGCGTTCTTCGTCAATCTCTCGCGCGGCAATCTCGTCGACGAGGCCGCGCTGGCACGTGCGCTATTGGAGAACCGCATCGCCGGCGCCGCGATGGATGTCGGCCGCGCGCCGGACCAGATGCCGACACCCGAGCTGGCGAAGCTTCCGAACGTGATCGCCACCCCGCATGTCGGCGGGCTGACGCCGCAGGCGATCGAATATCAGTCGCTCGAGACCGTGCGGCAGGTCGAAGCGATCGTCAAAGGCGAGGTGCCGCCGGGCGCGGTCAACGCCGACCGCTGGACGCGGCGGCCCTGAACTGCCCTACAGCCGGTCCACCGCCTTGAACGTTCCGTCCTTCTGGATCACCGTCAGGAACACCTTCGGCGGCGCGTCGATCATGCGGATGCCGACGTTGACGGTGCTGCCGCTGATGTCGAAGCCGCCGACATCGTTGATGGCGCGGAGCAGGCTCGCGCGCGTCGGTTCCGGTCCGGCCTGTTCCAGCGCTGCAGCTGCGAGGCGACCGGAGAGATAGCCTTCCAGCGACACGAAGTCCGGTGTCTGTGTCGAATCAATCGCCTTCTGTGCCGCCTGGTAGTCGGCGACCAGTTTGAGCGAGCGGTCCCACGGAAACGGCACGACCTGCGAGACGATGACGCCTTCGCCTTCGGGGCCAAGCTCTCTGGCGAGTGCATTCGCGCCGACGAAGGAGATGTTGACGAAGGTCGGATAGAAGCCGCTGCGGTGCGCGAGCTTGATGAACTCCGCGCAGGGCCCATAGGTCCCGACCATCACGATGGCCTCGGGTTCTGCGCGCTTGATCACTCGCCAGGCGGCCTTGACCGCGCGGGTGTTGCGCTCGAAGGTGCCTTCGGCGGCAAGCTCGAGGCCGCGCTTGGCGAGCGCGCGCTTCACGCCGACCAAACCATCGCGGCCGAAGGAATCGTCCTGGTAGAAGATGCCGATGCGGGTGAAGTGGCGATCCTCGGTGAGGTGCTTGATCCACGCTTCGGCCTCCGCACCATAGCTCGCGCGGATGTTGACGACGTTTGCGAGTTCGAGGTCGCGCAGGAATTCGGCGCCGCTGAACGGGCCGATGAAGGGAACGTTCCTGGCGCTGGTGATGGGAATTGTCGCCATCGCAGTCGGCGTACCCACCGCGCCGATCAGCGCGAACACCTTGTCGTCCTCGATCAGCTGCAGCGTCTGGGCGACGGAACGATCGGGGTCGTAGCCGTCGTCGCGGCTGATGAGCTGGAGCTTGCGGCCGTGGACGCCACCCTTGGCGTTGATCTCGGTGAATGCTGCGACGATGCCTTGTCGCATGCGCTGTCCGAGCGCGGAGGAGGGACCTTCCAGCGCGGCGGCCTGGCCGAACAGGATCGCATCCTCGCTGACGCCGACCTCGCTGCTCCTGGCCGCGAACGTGGTCGCTGCCATGAGCACGCAGGTCAGAACGACGGATCTCGTTGATCGAAACCGATGCATCGGAAGGTCTTGCTGGATCGTTGGAAGAAATCTTCCGCAACATATCGCTGCGAGCCTGAATAGCTCGCTAAGCGGCACTGTATCGACGCCCCGTAGTACTCCGGGCAAAGTCGGCAACTTGTTTCCACAGTGCCGGGTCATTCGCGCACTTCATTAACTAATCCATGCATTGCGGAACGATCCGGTTCCGAAATTGTGCAGTTCTTAACCGCGGTCTTGTTCCGATAGCCGAACCTGAACCTCAACCAGAGGTTCGGCTTGTCGCGGGATAGGGGACAGCGGCTTCAGGATGGGCGATCGCGATCAAATTGATCAGGATCGGAGGCGTATGACCGGATGGTGGCGTGCCGCGCCGCTGCTCGGGCTCTATCGCCCTGCGCTCGTCGCGGTCGGCGTCGGTCTTCTGTTCTCGGTCGTGGGCGCGGCCGCCGTGGCGCGGTGGGAAGATCGCGTCAACAGGATCGAGTTTGAGAACGCCGCCGAAACCGAAGCGATCGTCATGCAGAACGGCATGGGCGAATACATCTCAAGGCTCGTCGCGCTGCGTACGCTGTTCGAATCGACCAACGACGAAGTCACCCGCAGCGAGTTCGAGACCTTCAGCGCCCGCCTGTTCGAGCGCCATCCCGGCATGCTGCGCATTGCCTGGCTGCCGCGCGTTAACCGCAAGGAGCGCTCCGATTACGAGGCCGCGGCGATCACGGACGGTGTGTCCGGCTATCGCATCAAGGCGCTCCAGGGGGAGAGCTTCGCGACTGCGCCGCAGAGCGATGAATATTTTCCCGTGTTCTACTCGACCCAGCCGAAGACCTCGTCGGTCTATGGCATGGACTACACCACCGTGCCGGAGCGCCGCGCGGTTCTGGAGCGCGCGCGCGACAACGACGGCATCGCAGCCATCCGCACGCGCCTGTTCGAACCGAAGGAGGGGGGCCGGCTGCCCGACGTCCTCGTTGCCGTTCCCGTCTACGCCAAGGGAACGTCGCGCGAGACGGTCGCGGACCGGCGTCGCAATCTTGCCGGCTTCGTGGTCGGAATCTTCGACCTGCCGCTGCTGATTCAGGCCATTCGCGTGACCACCGGAGCAAGCCCCGCGGTCAGCATGAACGTCTATCCGCCCTTCACGGGGCAGATCGCCAGCCTGGAGCAGATGCTGCCGGACTATTCCTCGGCGGCCAGGGCGCCGCAGTCGATGCGGGACGTCGCGCGGGCGCTGCACTGGTCGGGCAGCCTCAAGATCGGCGATACCGATTGGCAGGTGCGGGCCGTTCCCACCGCCGGCGGTCCGCTGGAGACGACTTATGATCGCGCGGGCGCGGTGCTGATCGTCGGCCTGCTGCTGACGCTGTCGCTATCGACCTATCTCATGCTCGCGAGCCGCAATTCGCGGCGGCTGTCACTGGCCAACCGGCGGGTGCTCGAGCTCGCCCAGACCGACATCCTGACCGGACTGCCGAACCGCGCCTTCTTCCTCACCCGGCTCGACGAGATGAACAGCCAGCTCGGCGTGCGGGGCCTGCCGTTCTCGATCCTGATGCTCGACCTCGATCGTTTCAAGAACGTCAACGATTCCCTCGGTCACGGGGCCGGCGATGCGCTGCTGCGCCAGGTGGCACAGCGGCTGAAATCCACGGTGCGCGCGGGCGACGTGCTGGCACGGCTCGGCGGCGACGAGTTCGCCATCATCCAGGAAGCCGGCGCGGATCAGCGCGCCTGCTCGACCGAGCTGGCGGCGCGGATCGCCAAGCTCTTGACCGAACCGTTCCTCCTGCCCGGTCACCGCATCGAGATCGGCACCAGCATCGGCATCGCCATCGCGCCCGATCACGGCAGCGATCAGGAGCAATTGCTGAAGAAGGCGGACCTTGCGCTCTATCGCTCGAAATCGGCGGGCCGCAACTGCTTCACCATCTACGACGAGGCGATGTCGGCCGAGCTGGAGGCCCGCAATACGCTGGAGGGGGATCTGCGCGATGCCATCGCACAGTGCCAGCTGGAGGTGCATTACCAGCCGTTCATCGACGCCCTCAGCGGCGCACGGCGAGGCTTCGAGGCGTTGGTGCGCTGGCGGCATCCGACGCGCGGCCTGATCCCGCCGGATCAGTTCATCCTGCTTGCGGAGGAGACCGGGCTGATCGTCCCGCTCGGCGAATTCGTGCTGCGGCGCGCCTGCGCGGATGCGGCCGGCTGGCCCTCCGATCTCGCGGTCGCCGTCAACCTGTCGCCGATCCAGTTCAAGGAAGCCGAGCTGTTCGAGGTGATCTGCGCGGCGCTCGCGGATTCCGGCCTGCCGCCGCACCGGCTGGAGATCGAGATCACCGAATCCGTCCTGCTGGAGCGCGGCGGCGAGAACCACGCCTTCATGGAGCGGCTCAAGCATCTCGGCATCGAGCTCGCGCTCGACGATTTCGGCACCGGCTATTCCTCGCTGAGCTATCTGACCGCGTTCCCGTTCGACAAGATCAAGATCGACAAGTCGTTCATCCGTAATCTCACGCATCAGCCGCGCAGCTCCGCCATCATCTCCTCGATCGTGACGCTGGCGCGCGGGCTCGACATGTCGGTGACGGCCGAGGGCGTCGAGACCCGCGAGGAGTACGAGCGGCTGAAGGCGCTCGGCGTCAATTTCGGGCAAGGCTATCTGTTTGGCCGTCCGCAGCCGATCGAGCGGATCCTGTTCGACGCCCCCGTCAAACCGTCACGCCGCGACGCCGCCTGAGCGCGCGCTCGTCCTTCGAGACGACCGCTTCGCGGTCTCCTCAGGATGAGGCTAATCCAGAGTGAGTTCCACGCACACCGCATTACCTGCGCTTCTTTGCCGAATGTTAAGCATGTCGCGGCTTGGCAAATGCGAGGGGGATTGCAAGAACGTCTTGGACACCATCGGAGCGTTAGCCTCGGGCCGATTTGCTGCTTCTTCCCGATGCCCCCGGGTCCACCGATGTCTGCTTCCGATAGTCTTGTGACAGAAACTCCGGACGTGCTGTTGGCTGCACTGGAACGCGCCGACGATGGAATCGTCATCGTCGACAGCGCGCATCGCGTCACGCATTTCAACGCCAGTGCGGAGCGGATCTGGAAACTCGCGCGCACCGACGTGGTCGGCCGCGATGCCGAAGTTCTCACCCTCAACTGCCTTCAGGCCGATCCGGTCGCGGAGTTCCGCGACGAGATCAGCCTCGTGCGGCACGACGGCAGCCGGATCCGTGCGGCCATATCGCTGTCGTCCATTGCGCATGACGGCGCGCCCCATCGCGTCGTGTTCGCGCGCGACGTCACCGCGGATGCCGAGCGCCGCGTCAGAATCGGGCTTCTCCACGCCGTCTCCGATCAGACCAACCGGGCGGTGATCATCACCGACACCGAGCAGAACATCGTCTACGTCAACTCGGCCTTCACGACGCTGTTCGGCTACACCAGCGGTGAGGCCGAGGGCCGCCACGCAGGTGAGCTCATCGCCGGCTGCCACACCGACCGCAAGGCGGTCGCGAAGCTGGTCAAGCGTCTGATGCATGGCGGCCGCCGCGGCGAAGCCGAAGTGCTTGCCTACGACAAGGAGGGCGAGGAGATCTGGGTCTGCGCCAGGATCGACGCTTTCCGCGACAAGAAGGGCCGGGTCAAGCACATCTTCGCGCTGCTCGAGGACATCACCGAGACCAAGCAGTTGCGGTCACTGCAGCAGCTCATCATGGGCGCGCTCGCGGACGAAGTTCCGATCACCGACATCGCCGACAGGCTGTGCCGCCGCGTCGAGGAGATCGCGCCCGACGTCGTCTGTTCGCTGCTCCACGTCGATGCCGCCGGCTTGATCCACCCGCTCGGTGGTCCCAGCCTGCCCGAGGATTATTCCCGCGCATTGGACGGCATCGCGATCGGCCCCAATGTCGGCTCCTGCGGCACGGCCGCCTTCTACGGCGAGCCGGTGCTGGCGACCGACCTCGAGACCGATCCCCGCTGGCAGCCCTACAAGGCGATGCCGCTCGCGATCGGCCTGCGCGCCTGCTGGTCGACCCCGGTCAAGGCCAAGGACGGCCGGGTCATCGCGACCTTCGCCTTCTACTATCGGGAGCCCCGCGCGCCGAGCAATTGGCATCGGCGCATCGTCGAGGCTTGCGTCAGCCTTGGCGCCTTCGCGATCGAGCGCAAGGAAGCGCGCGCCGAGATCGCGCGGCTCGCCTATCACGATATCCTCACCGGCCTGCCGAACCGCGCGCAGCTGCGGCACCTGATCACCACCGCCATCGATGCCTGCCCGACAGGCAGCCATATCGCGCTGGCCTTCCTCGACGTCGATCATTTCAAGGACGTCAACGACACGCTCGGTCACGCCGCCGGCGACGAGCTCCTGATCCAGCTTGCCCAGCGCCTGCGCGAGCAGATCGGCCCAGAGGACATGCTGGGGCGGCTCGGCGGCGACGAATTCGTCATCTTGCTGCCGCAGCGCAACGCCGAGAGCGCCGCGCGCGTCGCGGCCGACATCACGGAGGCGCTGGGTGCCCCCTTGAGGCTCGGATCGAGGCTGATGCCGATGTCGGTCAGCATCGGCATCAGCCTCTATCCCGATCATGCCACCGACATCGATACGCTGATGCAGCAGGCCGACGCCGCCATGTACATGGCCAAGCAGGCCGGCCGCTCGACCCATCGCATCTTCAGTGCCGAGATGAACGGGCTCACCGAGCAGCGTTTGGCGCTGATCGCCGCATTACGCCGCGCCATCGCGGAAGGAGCACTGAGCCTCAGCTACCAGCCGCAGATCCGCAGCTGCGACGGCGCGATCCACGGCGCCGAGGCGCTGGCGCGCTGGCATGATGCCGTGCTCGGCGACGTCTCGCCGGCAAAATTCATCCCGCTCGCCGAGGAGTGCGGCCTGATCGAGCAGATCGGCCTGTGGTCGGTGCGCGAGGCGTGTCGGCAGATGGCGAGCTGGCGCCGCGCCGGACTCAACATCCCCTGCGTGTCGGTGAACCTGTCGCCGATCAATTTCCGCAACGTCACGCTGGCCGCACGGCTCAAGGACATTCTCGCCGAACACGATCTGCCGGCGGACGCCTTGATGCTCGAGATCACTGAAGGCGCTTTCATGCAGGACAGCGTCGCCGCGCTGGAGACGATGAACGCGATCCGCGAGCTCGGTGTCGGGCTTTCGGTGGACGATTTCGGCACCGGCTATTCCAGCCTCAGCCGGCTCGCGCATCTTCCGATCCGCGAACTCAAGATCGACCGCAGTTTCATGCGCGACATCGAGAGTGACGCGGGCGCGCTCGCGATCGCCACCGCCGTGGTGCGCGTCGGCCAGGGCCTCGGCATGACCGTCGTCGCCGAAGGCGTCGAGACCGAGGGCCAGCGCAAAACGCTGGCCGAACTCGGCTGCGACGTCGTGCAGGGCTTCCTCTACGCCCCCGCGCTTGCCCCCGTCGCCTTCGAACGCTGGCTGATCGAGCACTGCGCCGAGCAGGCGAGGGCGATGCTGGGGCGGCTCGGGGTGGGACCGGTCGGCGTGGCCGCGGTGAAGCGGTCGGCGTAATTGCCGTTCGGCGATATTCCGGCCCAATAGGAACGTATCGGGAAGCCGGCGGTTTGATCTATGATATCTGCCGGAGGGGGCGCCACGCCGTATCCAGTTTGGAGAATGCATGGGCCCGATGAAAAGACCGGAAAACGCCACCCCCTCGGTTCGATCGGCAGGTTTTCGACCTTCGCAATCGCTGCTCAGAGCCATCACGGCGTGGATGGCACTTCAGGAGGAAAGGCCCAGCCTGTCCCAGGCAATAACTCGTTTGGTGGAGCTGGGACTTGCGCACGCCGACCAGGATCGACAGAAGCTGCGTGCCCGCGAGATGGCCGGCGATACAATCGATCGAATGGGCGACGCAACGACGACGGAGGACGATCGGGCAATCCGCAAGCGGGATCTGCTCGATGGACCCAAGGAGTTCGATCGCGTGCGGATTGATCGAGCCAAACGCAGCAAGCCGATCCAGTAAAAAGGGCGAGCACCAGGAAGCTCCGACACCGGAGGACCTCGAGCCGCCAGAGACAGGGAGGACGTGAGATGAGACGGCATTCCCAATCGCATGCAGCGAATGAGGCGAACAGCCACTTCAAACCGGCCGCGGCGAAGCCGGCGACCGATTACGAGAAAGCGGAACAGGCTTTCCAGGCAAATCGGGAGCGACTGAAGGCCGAACGGTTGGCGAGGGAGGCCGAGCGACGAAGCCGGTCCGAGAGGACGCCTTAGGTGTCGCACTTCTACTTCGACATCTGGGATGGTGAAACGTTCGTCGTCGACGAAGAAGGCCTGGATTTGGCCAGCCAACGGGCCGCAGAGGTCGAGGCCGCGCTGTCTCTTGCCGACGTCGCCAAGCAGCTCGAGCCGTTCGCCAGCAGCGACGGCTTGGCCATCAATGTTCGGGATGCGAGCGGACCGGTATTGAGAGCGAAATTCGTCCGCGAAAGAGTTCAGCCGATCAATTGAGATCGCCAGGACGCGCCGATACCCGGCTAGAGCATCGAAAGCACGACGATCCCGTCTTCGAGTTCTCCTGACGCAAGCCGCCGTTGCCGGAGATCAAGGCAAAGGCCGAGTAGAGACGACCCCGGGGTTGGCTCCGATCAATGGGACCGCGACGATATTGGATCCTTCCGCTACACATCCGCCGTCGCGGTGCTGCCGTTCCTATGGCCTGAAATCGATACCACGTAGCACGATGCCCGGTGGCGTGCCTTCGAACTCCGTCGCGCGATATTTGCTCGCCGCGCGTGCTTCGATGCGATCCCGCAGGCGGGTGAACTGAGCCTCCCGTTGTTCGGGGCTGACCTGCGGGCCACGCTCGAGATAGTCCATCGCGGAGGTCGAGACGGCGCAAGGAATCTCCCTGGTGCCGTCATGCATCGAGAACCGAACGATCATCCGGTCGTATTCGTGGCTGATAGAGCGGCCGCTGGTTAATGTCATGGCTTGCTTCCGTTGCGTGATCGGCAGGCACGATCGCACCCCTCAAATCAGCGCGGCGACCGGCCGCCTGCTTTCCCGTCGCGCATGACACGTGTCGAGAATGCAGGCGGCGGTCGTTCGCCTCAGCTCTCCCCCGACAGCCGGGCGAAATCGTCGAACAGCGCCGCCACCAGCGCGCGGTGGCGTGTGTCCTCGGCGGGCAGGCTCGCGGCGTAGAGGTTGAGCAAATGGCGCGCTTTCACCGCGGCCTCCGACCAGGACGCGGCGGGCACTCGCTCCTGGCGCGGCAATAGCCAGCACTATCGTCACCGCGCCGCAGGCGACGGTGTCACGGATAGACGCACGCGAGGCATTTAAGCGCTCGCTATCGCCTCAGTGCGGGCGTAAGGTTGCGGCCATCACCGCACGTCTCAACGGCTTCGACCGGTGACTGAGGGGCACGTGTGCTCCTGCCGAAGGCTTCGCAGGAGCGTTCGATGTCGCGTGTTCGCATCTCGGAATCGATCGTGCCGCCGGTGATCGTTCCACTGTTTCTTCTGCTTCTCGTGTGCGGAGCCGCCATCCTCAATGGGTAGGGCGATACGCGTGCCGTACCTGGTCAGTCGGACCAACGAATACGGCAGTTCCAATCTGGGCCGCGGCACCGCGGCGGTCGCGCTACGCCTCGCGCGAAGACTGTTGCGCGAAGGCTACATGGACGTCAGGGTCTGCACCCGGCGCGGCCGGATCCTGCAACCAAATGAATTCGACCAACTCGAACCGGCAAAGGAGAGCGACATGGCGAAGGGCCAACAACGCGGCAACCGCGAAGCCAAGAAGCCGAAGAAGGAGAAGTCCAAGGTCATCGCCGCGGCTCCGAGCCGCAAGGAAGCCGCCTGGCAGCCGGATTTCGGACCTGCAAAGAAGAAGTAGGCACGATTCCCTTGCCGGCATAGCTGGTGAGAACCCGCCTTCGAAAGTCGGACCGACCGGGAAGCCGCTCCGCCCCTTCGTCTCCGGAGCCGCTTGTCGGCCGTCCGTCCGGGCGTCGTTACCCTGCCGCCAATCCCGTCCTCCGCCTGAGATCGGTGATCGCGCGCAAGAAGCTGTCGGCCGGCGTGGTCTCGGGATCGATCAGCCGGTGCAGGCGAAAGCCGTCTTCGAGCGCCAGCACGACGGAGGCCATCCAGGGCGGGTTCAGATTGCTGTTACGTCCGTTGCTCTTCAACGTCGCCTCGACGATGTCGGCGACCAGCTTGCGGCGCGCGCGCAGACGTTTGGCGAGCTCGGGCCGGCGCTTCTCGGCGCGCGCGACGAACAGGATCATCTCCATGTGCAGGAGCGGCGAGCGGCCGAGCGGATCTTGCCGCGTGCGGTCCAGCGCCTTCAGCGCTGCGATGAAATCGTCGAGATTGTCGTGCTGGGCGAGGATGTCCATGTTGCGCCGGATCGACTGCTCGACATGATCCTCGATCATGGCGATGATCAGCTCGTCCTTGCTTGTGAAGTTGGAATAGAACGCTCCGCGGGTGAAGCCTGCAGCGGCCGCGATCGCTTCGATGCTGGCGCCGCCGATGCCGTCCTCCTCGAACACGCGCGCGGCCGCCTCGAACAGCCTGCCGCGCGTATCGTCCCTGGTCGGCCTGGTTCTCACCCTTGACATCGGACCAGGGTAGGGCAGAATGCAACTCGATACAACAATGTATCGAGTTTATAAATTCAAGGGATGGTTACGCCGGGCAGTGGGGCTGCGCTCGGCGTATTCGTTTCATGCGGCAACCGATTGAGGTCACCATGAACGAGGACGTGCAAGGCGCCGGCGGCGCGCCGTTGTTCAACCCGCTCTCGCCGGACTTCATCCGCGATCCCTATCCGCATTACGACCGGCTGCGCACGATCGATCCGATCCATGTGACGCCGTTCGGCCAGTTCGTTGCCAGCCGCCATGCCGACGTCAGCCTGGTGATGCGCGACAAGCGCTTCGGCAAGGATTTCGTCGAGCGCTCCAAACGGCGCTATAGCGAAAAGATCATGGACGAGCCGGTGTTCCGCAGCATGAGCCATTGGATGCTGCAGGCCGATCCGCCCGACCACACCCGCCTGCGCGGCCTTGTCGTGAAGGCCTTCACGGCGCGCCGGGTCGAGGACATGCGGCCGCGCATCCAAGAGATCGTCGATCAGGCGATCGATGCCGTGATCGACCGCGGCCACATGGACCTGATCGAGGATTTCGCCTTCCGCCTGCCCGTCACCATCATCTGCGACATGCTCGGCATCCCCGAGGACCATCGCGAGGTCTTCTACAAGAGCTCGCGCGACGGCGGGCGGTTGCTCGACCCCGTGCCTCTCACGCCGGAGGAGATCAAGAAGGGCAACGAGGGCAACCTGATGGCGCAGATGTATTTCCAGCAGCTGTTCGAGCTGCGCCGCAAAAATCCCGCCGACGATCTCACCACCCAGCTGGTGCAGGCCGAGGAGGACGGCAACAAGCTCACCAACGAGGAGCTGACCGCCAACATCATCCTCCTGTTCGGCGCCGGCCACGAGACCACGGTCAACCTGATCGGCAATGGCCTGCTCGCGCTTCACCGCAATCCGGACCAGCTTGCGCTGCTCAAGGCGCGCCCCGAGCTGATGGAGGGCGCGATCGAGGAGTTCCTGCGCTACGATTCCTCGGTGCAGATGACCGGCCGCGTCGCGCTGGAGGAGATCGAGGATCTCGGCGGCAAGAGGATCCCCAAGGGCGAGACCGTGCTGTGCCTGCTCGGCTCGGCCAACCGCGATCCGTCGGTCTATCCTGATCGGCCGGACCGGCTCGACGTCACCCGCCAGAACGTGAAGCCGCTGTCGTTCGGCGGCGGCATCCATTTCTGCCTGGGGGCCCAATTGGCGCGCATCGAGGCCGAGATCGCCATCGCCACGCTGCTGCGGCGGCTGCCCGATCTGCGCATCGACGACGTCGAAAACCCGGAATGGCGGCCGACCTTCGTGCTGCGCGGCCTCAAGCGGCTGCCGGCGAGCTGGTGAGGCGGCCCAGCGTTAACCTCCGCGCGCAACAGTCGCTGTGACTTCGCCACACTTCCCCCTATATAAGGGGCTGTTCCGGCACGCCTGAAGTCCGCGAAGGCCAGGGTTTGGTCCGGGTGCCGATTTGGCCGAGGGGAGACCCGTGCAGACGACGCTGCTCGGATTGGCGATTGCCTTCATCATTGCGCTGCTGGCCGCGCTGATCGGGCCTTACTACGTCGACTGGAACCAGTTCAGGCCCCAGTTCGAGGCGGAGGCTGGCAAGATCATCGGCGTGCCGGTGCGGGTCGCGGGCGAGCTGGACGCGCGGCTCTTGCCGACGCCGACGCTGCGGCTGCGCCAGGTCACCTTCGGCGGCAACAACGATCTCGGCCGCCTGCGCGCCGACAAGCTCGACGTCGAGTTCAGCCTGGGCTCCCTGATGCGCGGAGAATGGCGCGCGACCGAGCTTTCGGTGGGCGGCATGGCGGTCGATCTCGGTCTCGATGCGCGTGGCCGGGTCGATCTGCCCTCCACCGCGAGCGGCACCTTCAATCTGGCCTCGCTCGCCATCGAGCGGCTCAATCTCACCGGCCGCATCGCCCTGCACGATGCCGCCAGCCGCTCGACGCTGGAGCTGAACGATATCGCCTTCTCCGGCGATGTCCGCTCGCTCGCCGGCTCGGTGCGGGGCGACGGTGGCTTCACCGCCAATGGGGTGCGCTATCCGTTCCGCGTCTCGTCCGGCCCGAGCGCCGACGGCAACGCCACCCGTCTCCACCTCAACATCGATCCCGGCGAGCGTGCCACTCTCGCCGATCTCGAAGGCGTGCTCGCCTTCGACAATCGCCTGCCGAAATTCGAGGGCGCGCTGACACTGGCCGTGCCGCCGGTCAAGAAGGCCGGCGAGGCGGGGCCGACGCCCTGGAAGCTCACGACCAAGCTTAGGGCGGATCCGGCCGGCGCGAGGTTCGAGCAGATCGACGCGAGCTTCGGCCCCGAAGACAGCGCGCTGAAGCTCGGCGGCGTCGGCGATCTCAAGTTCGGCGCCTCGCCGCTGCTGCGCGCGGTGCTGTCGGCGCGCCAGGTCGATGCCGACAGGCTTGCCGCCAAGGATGATGCCGAGCCCCTCCGCATCCTGCCGGCGTTGCGCGCGGGGTTAGCTGCCATTCCGCAGGCGCCGATCCCGGCCCAGATCGAGTTCAACTCCGACCAGATCATGCTTGGCGGTCGTCCGCTGCAGAACATCACGGCCGAGCTTCAGACCGACGGACGGTCCTGGACCTTCCAGCGGCTCGAGCTGCGCGCGCCCGGCATGACGCAGCTCTCGCTCAACGGCGCAACACCGGGCGCCGACAGTTTCAGCGGCCGTCTCAACGTCGAATCCTCCGACCCCGATACGCTGGTGGCCTGGCTCCAGGGCCGCAGCGAAATCAACCGCCGCAGCACGCGGCCGCTGCGCCTTGCCGGCGACGTCACGATCGCCGCCAACCATCTCGCCGTGGACAGGCTGAGGGCCGACATCGAAGGCGGTACCGTGGAAGGCCGCATCGCCTTCGTGCAGACAGGCGCGAGCAACGGCTCGCGGATCGACGCCGATCTCAAGGCCGACCGGCTCGATCTCGACGCCGCCGCAAGCTTCGTGCGCGCGCTCGCGGGACCGCAAGGCGAGTGGCCGGAAGAAGCAAAACTCTCGCTCGACATCGGCCGCGCCATCTCCGCCGGCCAGGAGCTGCGGCCGTTCGCGACAAAGCTCGCTTACGGCCCCGCATCGCTGTCGCTGGAGCAACTGCGTTTCGGCCAGGCCAGCGGCGTCACCACCGAGGCGAGCGGCAGCTTCGACCGCACCAAGGCCACCGGCAAGCTCGCGCTGAAATCCTCGGCCAATTCGCTGCGCGAACTCACCGCGCTGCTCGAGCCGTTCGCGCCTTCGGTCCGCGCGCGGTTCGATGCCATCCCGGCATCATCAGGCGCGACCCGCCTCAAGCTCGATCTCAGCCTCGACAAGAACGCCGAGCACGCCGATCGCAGCGACGCCCGCGCCGTGCTCGAGCTCGACGCGCCACAGCTCAAGGCGACCGCGACGCTGGCCTCGCAGACGCTGGCGGCCGCCATTGGCGGCATCGACCTCGATCGCCTGCAGAGTAGCGACTTCTCGCTGGAGTCGAAGGTGTCGACGCCGCAGGCGGGCGCGCTGCTGGCGCTGCTCGGGCTCGATCGCGTGGTGGCCGCAGGCGAGGGCGCTTCGCAGTTCGAGGGCAAGCTGACCGGTGCCTGGCGGCGGCCGCTGCAATTGAGCGCGAAGCTCAGCGGCGGCGGGCTCGATGCCGACGCGCAGGGCAGCGTCGAATTGTCGGAGCCGAAAGGCAGCGTGAATTTGCGCGTGCGCAACGTCAATCTGGCGCCGCTGCTCGGGACCAGCCGGGCCGACAAATCGGCGCAGAACGTCAGCCTGTCCTCGCGCGTCGGGTTGACAGGTCATCGCCTGACCTTCGACGATCTCGACGGCAATGCTGCCGGCTCGCATCTGCGCGGCCATCTGGCGGTGATGCTGGATCCCGAGAAGAGCCTCGACGGCGAAGTCGGTCTCGATACGCTCGATCTGGCGCCGGCGCTCGCGATGGCGATCGGCGCAGCCGGGCATGATACGAGCGAGCCCCTCAGCGCGGGGTTCATCACCACCGGCTGGCGCGGCCGGATCGCCTTCCAGGCGTTGCGTGGGACGTTGCCCGGCGGCATCGAGCTGCGCCCGTTCGGCGGCACGATCCGCAGCGACGGCCAGTCGCTCGCGCTTGATGCGCTGAAAGGCGCGGTCGGCGGCGGCGAGATGTCGGCAAGCTTTGACGCGCGCAACGGTGCCAATGGCCTCGCTCTGAATGCGCGCATCGAGCTCGGCAATGTCGATGCGGCGGCGCTGCGCTATCGCGATCTCGCGCTGCCGAAGGGACGCGTCTCGGTGCAGATGGCGCTGAGCAGCCAAGGCCGCAGCGTCGCCGCGCTCACCGGCGCGCTCGCCGGCAACGGCACGGTGACGCTGGCGTCAGCCGAAATCAGCGGCCTCAATCCGCGCGCCTTCGAGATCGCGATCCGAGCCAGCGACGGCGGCCAGGTCAGTGACGACAACCGCTTGCGGCAGCTGGTCGAGCCTGCGCTTGCCGCCGCGCCGATTGCGGTGGCATCGGCGCAGATTCCGTTCACGATCCGCGACGGACGCCTGCGCGTCGGCGCGACCCCGCTGGAAGCGAAGAACGCCCGCGCCATCGTGTCCGGCGGCTACGACATTCCCGCGGACCAGGCCGACATCCGCGCCAGCCTGACGCCGATCATGACCGGCCTCTCCGGCGCCCCGCCGGAGATCCAGTTGTTCGCGGCAGGTCCGCCCGACAGGCTCAATCGCACGATCGATCTTGCGCCGCTGTCCTCCTGGCTCGCGGTGCGCACGATCGATCGCGAGACGCGCCGGTTAGACGCCATCGAGCGCGGCGAGCCGCCGCCGGCGACCGCGGCGCTGCCGACGCTGGTGTCTCCGGATGCGGCGCCCGAGCAGGCGCCCGCCAATGTGCCGCTGCCAGGTCAGGATCCGCGCCGCGCGCCGTCAAAGCCTAAGGCCGCGCCGACGCCGAAGGCGCCGCAGGCCGCGCCCGCCGCGCCGAGCCCGCCACTCGCGAGCCAACAGCTCGCGCCGCTGCCGCCGGCCATCGACGTCAAGCCCGCCCCGGGCCCTGCGCCTGCCAAGCCCAGGCCGAAGCCGCCGCTGGTGCTGACGCCGCAGAATCCGTAGGCGGATTGGTTTGCACCGACCGAGCCGCGGACTCGCCTAACCTCTCCCGCTTGCGGGAGAGGTCGGCGCGAAGCGCCGGGTGAGGGCTTTCTCCTCTAGGGGGGCCCGCTGCGGAGACACCCTCTCCCCAGCCGCAAGCGGGAGAGGGAGCGCACCGTCTTCCTTCTCCAACGGTTAACCCATTCCCTCGCATTTGAATGAATTTTGCCCGGCAAAACTGATTTGCCGATTTTACTGAATTCTCGCGTTTCATCTCTAACGTCGGTTTCAGAGGAATTCGGCGTCGCGTCAATTGAGACGCAACGGTTCGCAAAAGAACGGCCAAGAACTGGGGTGATCGAGATGAACGGGGCGAAATCGCTTCTGCAGGATCTGGACGACGCGATCGCGCGCGGCACCGACGAAAGCCGGGTGAAGGCGTTGTGGCATGCGACTGACATTCTGATCACCGGCCGCTACAGCGACGACGAGATCAGCACGTTCGGCGAGGTGATCGGCCGGCTCGCCGAGGAGATCGAGGTCGCCGCGCGGGCGCAGCTCTCGGATGTGATGTCGGCGTGCGATCATGCGCCGCTCAACGTCATCGAAAAGCTTGCGCTCGACGACGAGATCGAGGTCGCCGGTCCGGTGCTGCGCGACTCCAATCGCATCGACGAGAAGATGCTGGTCGAGAGCGCCATGACCAAAGGCCAGTCGCATCTGCTCGCGATCGCCCAGCGCAAGTCGATCGGCGAGGCCGTGACCGACGTGCTGGTCAAGCGCGGCAACCAGGAGGTCGTGACATCGGTTGCGAAGAACGAGGGCGCGCGCTTCTCCGGCTCGGGCCTGCTGCATATGGTCCGCCGCGCCGAAGGCGATTCGATCCTCGCCGAGCAGATCGGCCTGCGCAAGGACGTGCCGCGCCACGTCTTCCAGCAGCTGATCTCGAAGGCCTCGGAAGACGTCCGCCGCCGTCTCGAGACCGAGCGGCCCGAGATGATGGCGCAGATCCAGAGCTCGGTGACCGAGGTCACCGGCGACCTTCAGTCCAAATTCGGGCCGTCCTCGCGCAGCTATTTCGTCGCCAAGCGCGTGGTCACGACGCAATACCGCCAAGGCAACCTCAATCAGGACTCCATCTCGAACTATGCGCGCCAGCACCGCTTCGACGAGGTGCAGATCGGCCTGTCGCTGCTGTCGTCGCTGCCCGTCGACGTGATCGAGCGCGCGCTGATGGACCGCAACCGCGAGATGATCCTGGTGTTGTGCAAGGCGCTCGACTTCTCCTGGGATACGACGATGTCGCTGCTGTTCCTCGGCGCCAAGGATCATCTGATCACGGCGCGCGAGCTGCAGGACAACGAGCGCGAATACGGTCGGCTCAAGATCGAGACCTCGCGCAGCATCTTGAAGTTCTACCAGTCGCGCAAGACCGGCACGGGTGCCGATGCGGGCCGTCAGCCCGAGCTCCAGGTACACTAAGGACAGGGGAGTATCTGCAATGTTGCCTCAATTCGGCACCGCCGTTCGCAAGAAGAACCTCACCAGCGCCGTCACCACCGATCTCGGCGGCGGAGCACCGGACAAGGCGTCGGTGGACGCGGCCTGGCTCGTGCTGGAAGCCGCCAATGATCTCGGCGATCATGCCGCGATCGAAGCCTGTCGCCGCGTCATCGACGCCGAGCTGACCGGCACGGTGGCCCGGAGTGCGGATGTCGATCTCGTGCTGGGATATTTCCGGTAAGAACTTGATGCAGCTTCTTCGGACGCGAACAAGGGCCATGAGCGCGGCGTAGCGGTTCTGTCGCGCAAGGCCGGACCTTTCCGAGCCTCGCGAGGTCAGCAGGAACTGGAACGCTTGGATTGTGCGTTGCGCCGAAGATTCGACTTCGCCGTGTTCAAGGCTGCGGCGAGATCGTCGATGTGATAGGGCTTGGCCAGAATCTCGATACCCGCGTTCTCCGCTTCGTGGATGGACGCTTCGGCATATCCGCTGGTCAGCAATATCGGGATGTCACTTCGTCTCTTCTTGATCTCTCGCGCAAGCTCGACCCCGTTCATGCCGCCCGGCATCATGATGTCGGAAAAGATCAGATCGATGGAGCGGCCGTCTGCCAGGGCACCAAGCGCTGCGGCGGCGCTGGAGGCGCGGGTGACGTCGTAACCGAGCTGGCCGAGCATCTCGCTGACCAGCGCGGCAACTTCGTCATCGTCTTCCACCAGCAGGACGTGGCCCTGATTGCTCCTCTTCGGCCGTACCCTGGTGAGGTCGATCAGGTGTCGCTCGCTCGAGGGAACATCGAACGATCGCGGCAAGTACAGCTCGATGCTGGTGCCTCGGCCGACCTCCGATCTAATTCGGACTGTGCCCCGCGACTGCGTCGCAAAGCCGTGGACCTGGGCGAGCCCAAGTCCCGATCCCTTGCCGACGTCCTTGGTCGTGAAGAACGGCTCGAAGACACGCGACAGGATCTTCGAAGACATGCCGACGCCTGTATCGACGACCGACAGCCGAACATAGTCGCCGGCGATCTCCCCGTCATTCAGATCATGCAGATTCTCGCCGCGGACGACGATGGTGCCGCCGTTGGGCATCGCATCGCGCGCATTGACGGCCAGATTGAGAATGACCAGCTCGAGCTCGCCGGGATCGACCTCCACCGGCCAAAGCGCATCCGGGAAGTCGAATTCGACGTGAACGTCGCCTCGCAAGCTTCGATCAAGCAGCTCGCGCATGCCGCCGATCTGCATGGCGACGTCGACGGGTTCCGGCCGAAGCGTCTGCCGGCGTGAGAATGCCAGCAGCTGCTTGGTCAGGCTGGCGCCGCGCTGCGCGGCCTGGATCATCCCGTCCATCAGACGCCGGCGACGGTTCGGATCTGTCTGGCGGTCGAGCATGTCGAGGCCGCCGGAAATCACCATCAGCAGATTGTTGAAGTCGTGCGCGACGCCGCCGGTGAGCTGGCCGATCGCCTCGATCTTCTGGGCCTGGCGGAGCGTCTCCTCGACGCGGGCACGCTCGTTCATTTCGAGACGCAGTTGCTCGTTGGCTTCCTTCAGCTCGCGTGTCCGCTCGACCACCAGCTTCTCGAGCTCCTGCGCCGTCTGCTCGCGCGCCTGGAGCAGAGCCCGGATCTCGTACTGGCGCCGCCGCGCCCTCATCGCGGATTGAACCGCGCTGGTCAGCGTGATCGGCTGAACCGGCCGTTCGAGCAGCGAAACATTGCGGAGAAGCTCGACGATGCTGCGTCGCCACGCAACGACGGCCGGCTGCTCGCGATGGCTGGTGAGGACGACAAAAGGGAGGTCCGACCATGGCGGTTGCGCCGCGATCCATTGGGCCAGCGGGGTCGTGTCCTTCCCAAACAATCCTTCCTCGGCGAGAAAGACGGTGCCCACGCCGGCTGTCATCTCGTTGACGAGCTCGGGCAGGCTCCGGCAATTGGCCGCATCCAGGTTGGAGCTGCGGAAGAGCTCGGCTGATGCCGGTCCGTCGCGTCCGATCGGGGCGAATATGAGGACGCGGCTATCCCGGTCCGCGTTCATTCGATTGGTCCTTCCGGGAGTGCCGTGCCGGTATAACGCGGATTGCCGGAAAAGATGCCGCTGAACTCCTGGAGGGGCGGGCCGAGCTTGATTCCGGTGCTGCCGAGCCGAAACTCGCGGATGGTATGCTCATGGTTGCCGCTTCGCTTCTTCACGACGGACAAGGCGCGCCGCACCGTTCCGCCGAACTCGAAATAGCGCAGCATCAGCACCGCATCGCTCAAATAGCTGAGGTCGATCGGCGTTTCCATTGGGCCGACGAGCCCATGCTGCGCGAGGATCAGGATGGTGAGCACGCCCTGCTGTGCCAGATAGCTCAGAAGTTCGTGCATCTGCAGGATGAGAAAACGCTCATCCGGCATCGCGTTCAAATAGCCGTTGAGGCTGTCGATGACGACCACGCGGGCGTTGTCGACCTCGACGCTCCGACGCAGCGTCGCCGCGAACTCACCGGGCGACAATTCGGCGGGATCGATTTGTTGAAATCGGATCTTGCCGGAATCGAGATATTTCTGCAGAGGCAGGCCGAGCGTAAGAGCGCGTGCTTCGACCGTTCCACGGCCCTCATCGAACGCGAAGAATACGGCGTGCTCGCCGCGTTCGGCCGCCGCGATGGCATAGGCCAGCGCGAGCGAGGACTTGCCGACACCGGCTGAGCCGAGGAGAAGTGCGTTGGTGCCGCGCTCGATCCCGCCGCCCAGCAGCCGATCGAGCTCGACGTTTCCGCTGGACATGGATTGGCCGGGGAACGGCTTGTGATGCTCGGCCGCGACGAGGCGGGGGAAGATGCGCAGGCCTCCTGCCGAAATTGTAAAATCGTGGTAGCCGCCCCGAAACCGGATGCCGCGCATCTTGATCACGCGAAGCCGCCGCCGCTCGGCCCCGTAGTCGATCGCGAGCTGTTCCAGCATGACGACGCCGTGTGCGATCGAGTGCAGCTGCAGATCGTCCTGAGACGATGAGAGATCGTCGAGCAGGACGACCGTGCAGTTTCGATTGGTGAAGAAGTGCTTCAAGGCCAGCACCTGGCGTCTGTAGCGCAGCGGATTTTGGGCCAGCAGGCGCAATTCGGACAGGCTGTCGAGCACCACGCGGGTGGGATTGAGCCTTTCGACTTCCTTGAAAATCAGATTGGTGGTTTCGCTCAGCTCCATCTCGGCGGGATGGAAGACCGTGAGCTCCCGATCGGGATCGAGCGTCGTCTCCGGCGGGACCAGTTCGAAGATGTCCACGCCTTGCAAGGACCAGCCGTGTCGATGCGCGACAAGCTCGAGCTCCCGCCTCGTCTCGGAGAGGGAGATATAGAGCACGCGTTCACCGTCCCGCACGCCCCTGAGCAGGAATTGCAGCGCAATCGTGGTCTTGCCGGTCCCCGGCCGTCCCTCATAAAGATACATCCGGTTGGGATCCAAGCCGCCGGCCAGGATGTCGTCCAAACCGTCGCTGCCCGTGGAAATTCTGGGTAAATCCCGGGGGGCGCTGTCCGAAGCAGCGCTCGATGGACCAGTCATTGAACCCCCTAACGCATATGCCGGGACGGCTGCCATTGCCCCAGGCACGACGAGCCGGAGCTTGGACCAGGTAGGTCCGTTGAAGGAACTCTTGAGCAGCGGCCGGGTTCCCGGCGAGGCGAGGGTAGCTGCTGACGGTTCGCGGCTTGGATTCAGAATTGAACACAGCAAGTCCGCTCGGCGCTACCGGTCCACTCACTGTGACCTTTAGCGCCGGATGCGGTAGATCACGACGTCCTCGCCGCGACTGTTCGCGCTCCGCTCGAGGAGATAGTCTGATCTCTCCAGCACGCGGCGGGATGCGCCGTTCCTGACATTCACGACGCCGATGAGAGATGGCAGCGCGAGCTGTAACAGCCCGATGTCCGTCATCGCGGCCGCAATCTCGCTTGCAAATCCCTGGCCCCAGAATTCGCGTTTGAACGCGTAGAAAATCTCGATCTCGTCGATGTCGTCGACCAGGATGTGGCGGATGCCCGCCCGTCCGGCGAACGCCCCCTCTTTCGTCCGCAGGGCCCACAGGCCGAAGCCGTGTTGATCCCAATGGGCCATGTTGGCGACGAGATAGTTCTCCGTTTTTTCCGCCGAGCGCACACCGCCGAGATAACGGGAGACCTCGGGGTCGAGATGCAGCGCGACGAGGTCGGCGAGGTGATCTTCGCGTAGACGCTCGGCGGTTAGCCTGATGGTGGTGAAGTGATCCATGGAGTCGGATGGACGCATTCCAGGTCGATCACTGTGCCGATGAGGTTGATGATGCCATTGTGCCGGTGTTTTGCCCGACGGATCAACCGGTTCGTCGTCTGGATGGAGCCTACGGTCGGATCACTTTCGTGCACGCGTAAGCCATTGATTTCACAACCCCCGTCTACTGTGCATGGGGTTGTTTCGCGAGTTTTGTTTTGGAGGGAACGCTAGCCGGCCCCGAGCGCCACCGCGACGTTGTAGGTCAGGAGGCTCGCGGCATAGGCCAGCACCAGCATGTAGGTGAAGGTCACGGCCATCCAGGCCCAGCTGCCGGTCTCGCGCCGGATCACGGCCAGCGTCGAGGCGCATTGCGGGGCGAAGATGTACCAGGCCAGCATCGACAGCGCGGTGGCGAGCGACCATTTCGTCGCCAGCACCTGGCCGATCTGCTCGGCCGCTTCCTTGCCGCCTTCGATCGCGTAGACGGTGCCGAGCGCGGCGACCGCGACCTCGCGTGCCGCCATGCCCGGGATCAGCGCGACCGCGATCTGCCAGTTGAAGCCGACCGGGGCGAGCAGCGGTGCGAGCGCCTTGCCGATCATCGCGGCGAGGCTGAAGTCGATCGCAGGCTCGGTGGCGCCTGCCGGCGGCTGCGGGAACGAGGCCAAAAACCAGATCAGCACCATCATCGAGAAGATCGTGGTGCCGGCGCGCACCAGAAACATCTTGGCGCGGGTGTAGATGCCGATCGCGATCGATTTCGGCCGCGGTATCTTGTAGTCCGGCAGCTCCAGCATGAACGGCGCCGGCGCATAGTCGCGCAGCATGAAGAACTTGATCACGAACGAGACGGCAAGCGCGCTGACGATGCCGGCGGCGTAGAGACCGAACATCACGAGGCCCTGCAGGTTGATGAAGCCCCAAACGTCATTCGCCGGAATGAAGGCGGAGATGATCAGCGTGTAGACCGGAATGCGCGCCGAGCAGGTCATCAGCGGCGCGATCAGTATCGTGGTCAGCCGGTCGCGCTTGTTGTCGATCACGCGCGTCGCCATGATGCCGGGAATGGCGCAGGCAAAGCTCGACAGCAGCGGAATGAAGGCGCGGCCATGCAGGCCGGCGCCGCCCATGATGCGGTCCATCAGGAACGCGGCGCGCGCCATGTAGCCGAAATCTTCCAACAGCAGGATGAACAGGAAGATGATGATGATCTGCGGCAGGAACACGATGACGCTGCCGACGCCCGAGATCACGCCGTTCTGCAGGAAGCTCTGCAACAGGCCATCGGGCAGGGTCGTGTGGACGAGCTCGCCGAGCGCATCGAAGCCGGATTGCAGCAGCTCCATCAGCGGCCGCGCCCAGGCGAACACCGCCTGGAACATCATGAACAGGATCAGCGCCAGCACGATGAGGCCGCCGACGGGATGCAGCACGACCCGATCGATCCGCGCGGTCCAGGTGTCGGGTCTAGCCGGCAGGCTGACGCAGTCGGCGATGATGCGGTCGGCCTCGCGCTGGGTCGCGCGCAATTCGGAGACGCTGAGCGCGCGCCAGCTGTTCGCCTCCGCCTCGGCGGCGAGCTTTGCCGAGATCTCGTCGGTCAGCCTCAAGAGGTCGGACGTGCCGCCCTTGCGCACCGCGATCGAGGTGACCACGGGCAGGCCGAGCTCCTTGGCGAGCCGCTCGACGTCGACAGTGATGCCGCGGCGGGCGGCGATGTCGAACATGTTGAGCACGAGGACCATCGGCCGTCCCGTGCGCTTGAGCTCGAGCAGCAGGCGGATGGTCAGCCGCAGATTGGTCGAATCGGCCACGCACAGCACGAGATCGGGCACGGTTTCGCCGGAGGCCTTGCCGAGCACGAAGTCGCGGGTGATCTCCTCGTCCGGGCTGCGGCCGCGCAGGGAGTAGGTGCCGGGCAGGTCGACCACCGACACCTGGCGTCCCAAGGGGGTGACGAAGAAGCCTTCCTTGCGCTCGACGGTGACACCGGGATAGTTCGCGACCTTCTGCCGGCTGCCGGTCAGGGCGTTGAACAGCGACGTCTTGCCGCTGTTTGGCGTGCCGACCAGGGCGAGATGCAGCAGGGGTAATTCCATGTGATCAAGGCCTGGCAAAAGGCTGGGATGAGGCGTCCGGTCGCTGTCTAAGCGACAATGACCGCCATGGCTTCGCGGCGGCGGACCGCGATCGTGATGCTGTCGACCCGCACGGCGATCGGGTCGCGTCCGACCAGCCCCTCGTGCAGGACCTCGACCCGGGCGCCCTCGACGAAGCCGAGCTCGATCAGGCGGCTCTCGAGCTCGATGTCCGAGAGCGCCGAGCCTGTCTCGCCAGCGGACAGGTGCTGGATGACGCCGGTATAGCCGCGCTGGGCCAAACCCAGCGGCATGTGCGGGCGCATGTCATTGGTGTCGGTCATGCCCTGTATTTTCAACGCAAGGCAGTGAGGTCAAGCGCGCGCGCTCGCTGAAACCGCACCTTAGAGCGATTTTAAAGTGCGGGCGGCGGGGCGCCCTCCAAGGCGCCCCCGAGGCTGGCTATTGGGCCGGGACCTTGTCCGGCTGGGCCGCCATAGCCCGGCTCTTGAAGTAGTCCAGGACGAACAGACGGATCGCCGACGACAGATTGCCCTGCTGGCGGTTGTTGTCGATCTCGCCGACCAGCTCGGACAACGTCATGTTGCGCAGGCCGGAGATCTCCTTCATGCCGTTCCAGAATGCCTCTTCCAGGCTGACGCTGGTCTTGTGCCCGGCGACGACGATCGACCGTTTCACGACCGGCGACTTCATTGCTGCTCCTCGCGATCGATCTGATGCTGATCCAGGTGCGCCTTCGCCTTGTCCGCGCGCGTCTCCTCCGCCGACCGTTCCGCCTTCGTGCGGCCGAACTTCGTCCGGTTGGCGTCCGCCCGTTTCGCCGAGGCTTGGCGCTCGACGCGCTTCCTGAAACGATTCAGGTTGATGACGTTCCCCATGCCGCGTCTCCATCATCCGATCCTCTTCAGGCTGGATGAAACATTCCGAAACAGGGTGCCGCGTTGCGCCCCACAAGACTTGATCGCCATTCGCTTGTCCTCGTCAATCGGCCCCTCGGGCCATCAAACGATGAATTTGGCCCCGTCAGGGGGCGGAAAGGCTGCGTAGCACGCCGTCCCGCCAGAACATTGACGGTAATCAAATCCCGCCCCCAAAGCCGCACATTTCTGGGCGTCGAGGGTCCGTATCATTACGGATGGCAATCGGAATTCGGAATTTTATCCGGGGCTGGTCATCTTCTCGGGACGCACCAGGCGATCGAACTCGTCGGCCGAGACGAAGCCGAGCCGCAGCGCCTCCTCCTTCAACGTGGTGCCGTTGGCATGGGCCGTCTTGGCCACCTTGGCGGCGTTGTCGTAGCCGATCTTCGGGGCGAGCGCCGTCACCAGCATCAGCGAGCGCTGCATCAGCTCGTTGATGCGCTTTTCGTCGGCACGGATTCCGCTGACGCAATGCTCGGTGAAGGATCGCGCGGCATCCGCCAGCAAGCGGATCGAGTGCAGCATGTTGTAGGCCAGCACCGGCTTGTAGACGTTGAGCTCGAAATGGCCCTGGCTGCCGGCCACCGTGATCGCGGTGTGATTGCCGAACACCTGGCAGCACACCATGGTCATCGCCTCGCACTGCGTCGGGTTGACCTTGCCCGGCATGATCGACGAGCCCGGCTCGTTCTCCGGCAGGATCAGCTCGCCGAGCCCTGAGCGCGGGCCGGATCCGAGCAGGCGGATGTCGTTGGCGATCTTGAACAGGCCCGTCGCCACCGAATTGATGGCGCCATGCGCCAGCACATAGGCATCGTTCGAGGCCAGCGCCTCGAATTTGTTGGCGGCGCTGGTGAAGGGGAGTTTCGTGATGCCGGCGACATGCTTTGCGAACAGCTTGGCAAAGCGCGGCTTCGAATTGAGGCCGGTGCCGACGGCTGTGCCCCCCTGCGCCAGCGGATGCAGGTCCTTCACCGCGATCTTGAGCCGGGCGATGCCGCTTTCGACCTGCGCGGCGTAGCCGGAAAACTCCTGGCCGAGCGTCAGGGGCGTCGCATCCTGGGTGTGAGTGCGGCCGATCTTGACGATCTCAGCGAACGCCTTCTCCTTCGTGCGCAGCGCGCGGAGCAGCTCATCGAGCGCGGGGACGAGGTCGGCATGGATGCGGCTTGCGGCCGCGATGTGCATCGCGGTCGGGAACGAATCGTTCGATGACTGGCTCATGTTGACGTGGTCGTTGGGATGCACCGGCTTCTTGGCGCCGAGCTCGCCGCCCAAGAGCTCGTTGGCGCGGTTGGCAATCACCTCATTGAGGTTCATGTTGGTCTGCGTGCCGGAGCCGGTCTGCCACACGACGAGCGGAAAATGATCGTCCAGCTTGCCCTCGATCACCTCGCGCGCGGCGCGGATGATGGCACCCGCGCGGCGCTGGTCGAGCAGGCCGAGCTCGAGGTTGGACTGCGCGGCGGCGAGCTTGACGATGCCGAGCGCGTGCACGAGCGCGATCGGCATGCGGTCCGTTCCGATGCGAAAATTCTGGCGCGAACGTTCGGTCTGCGCGCCCCAATAGCGATCGGCGGGGACCTCGATGGGACCGAAACTGTCGGTCTCGGTGCGGGTCGCGGGGCGGGCGGTCTTCGAGCGGGACGCTTTGGCCATGAGCACATCCATTCCGCCGCGCGAAACGCCGCGCGGCCTCTTCAGGTGCTCTTCTATATAGACAGTTTGGCCGGGCGCGACGGCTTCAAAGCCAACCTAGATCATTTCTTGCGGAAACGATCGAGCCGCACCACCTCGGCGCCGCCCTGGTTAGGCGGGGGCGGCTCTTCCGCGGTTTCCGCCTTTTCAGCGGCGGCGGGCACCGATACGGCCGAAGGGGCAGGGGCCGCCGGCAATGTCTCCGGCGTGACTTCGGCGACATCGGACGTGTCGAACTGGAGGCCGAACTTCACGGACGGATCGAGGAAGCTCTTGATGGCGCTGAACGGCACCACCAGCCGCTCCGGAATGCCGCCGAAGGACAGGCCGACCTCGAAGCGGTCCTCGAGCACAGTCAGATCCCAGAACTGGTGCTGCAGGATGATCGTCATCTCTTCCGGATATTGCGCGAGCAGCCGTGGAGACAGCTTCACGCCCTCGGCCTTCGATACGAAGGTGATGAAGAAATGGTGCTCGCCGGGCAGGCCTTGGGCCGCGGCATCGGTCAGCACCTTCCGCAGCACGCCGCGCAGCGCGTCGCGGGCCAGCACATCGTATCGGATATGATCGGTCGCCATCGTGGTCCTGTTGCATCCCCGAAGCCGGACCCTACCGGCTCGACTCGCCAAGCCGCAACAATATCGCGCCTGACGGGTCAGCAGGAGTCCCCGCCGGGGAAGAAATAAAGGCAAGTGGAGGCTTCTGTTGCCAGGTGCCTCCGAACCCCGCCTAGCGGAGCTTAACCCGCTAGGACTTTAGAGTGGTCTTTCAAACTGCGTTACGCAGCCTGAGCAACCGGAGCAAAGTTGTCGTTGGCAACTATTGCAGTAGCCCGATAACGGCGGAACAATACCGGGAAAAAGTACGCCCTTTACGCCCTCGTCGATCCTATTTCGCCCCCGCCAAAGCCCGCTTCCGGGAGAGTCCGTTGATGGGCTTTGGTGGAGGCGCCGGGTACCGCCCCCGGGTCCGAATGGTTTATTGCGACGACCGTTTATTTCCATAGCCGGCGAACCGGCATCCCTAATATAGGGCGCAAAGGTTTCGAAAAACAGGGGTTTTGAGTGTCCCTCGCCAGGTTCCCGTTGGATAGGTTCCGGGCGGACGTGAGCTTGATCTTGGCCGCCTCGCGACCGGCATTCTAAGTTTCTGACATGTCCGAGGATTCAGCACTGGCGGTCCAAGAACCAGATCCACTGCCGGACCATCCGGCGACCGGCGCCGCTCCGCCCGGCCTGCTCGCGCTGTTTCTGGCCTTCGCCAGGATGTCGCTGGCCGGTTTCGGCGGGGTTTTGGTGTTTGCCCGGCGGGCCATCGTCGGGCAGCACCGCTGGATGAATGCGGACGAGTTCAACGAGACCTTCGCGCTTTGCCATTTCCTGCCCGGCCCCAACATCGTCAATCTGTCGATGGTGTTCGGATCAAGGTTGCGCGGCATTGCGGCGGAGTTGCCGCCTTTGCCGGGCTGTTGCTGCCGCCGACGCTGATCATGATGGTGCTCGCGATCATCTACGCCCGTTTTGGCGACCTTGACGTGCTGCGCCGCAGCCTCTCCGGCATCTCCTGCGCGGCGGTCGGCCTCCTGATCGCGGTGGTCTTCCGCATGATGGCGCCGGTGCCGAGGCGGACGGATCCCCTCGCGCTGATCCTGATGCTCGGTGTGTTCCTCGCCATCGGCGTGCTCCGCCTGCCGCTTCCGGCGGTGCTGCTGGTCGCGATCCCCGTGAGCATCGGCGCCACTTATTTCCTGCGGCGGAAAGTAGCAGCATGAACGCCGAGAATCCGATCTGGGCGCTGATCGCCACCTTTGGCCTGATGTCGCTGTTCGCGGTCGGCGGCGCCGCGGCGGCGGTGCCCGAGATGCACCGCATCGCGGTCGAGGTGCATCGCTGGATGACCGACAAGCAGTTCACCGATGCCTATGCGATCGCGCAGCTGTCGCCGGGTCCGAACGTGCTTATCGTGACGTTAATCGGCTATGCCGTCGCCGGCATCCCCGGCGCGCTCGCGGCGACGCTGGCGATGTGCCTGCCGACGGCGCTGCTTGCCTATTGTGTCAGCCGGCTCTTGAATCGGCCCAGCCAATCGCGCTGGCCCGGCCTGATTCAGGCTGCACTGGTTCCACTCTCGATCGGATTGATGGCCGCGAGTGCCCTGATCCTGGCCCAGTCGACCGATCGCACACTTGCTGCACTGCTCCTGACCGCAATGGTTGCGCTGATCGCATCGGTCTCGCGCCTCAATCCACTCTGGCTCCTGCTCGCCGGCGGGGTGTTGGGTTTTGCTGGCATTGTGTGATGAAAATCGCTAGGCAGTGATCCGGGCGGGGTATCCAGTTCCAGCCGATTTAGAACAACAGTGCTCGTGACTTACGGGTCGCGGAGGAGACATGCATGGCCGACACGATGGGCCACTCAGCGACTGCCACTCGAAATACCCGGTTGGTGGTCGGCTTTTGTCTGCTGGCGATTGCGCCGCAGATCTTCGAATTGATCTGGTCGATCGGGACGATCTTGGGGTGGGGGGCCGGCCGCGGCCCGGGGACGGTGGTCGCTAGCCACGTAACGGCGCTGCTCGCAGGCGCGCCTAGTGCCATCTTCGGATCGTTCGGCGGCGGCACCCAGAAGATGTCATCCGAGGTGCTGCTCGCGCTGATCTATTCTTACCCGCTGTTCGTGGTGGCGATCCTCACGATCTTCATGACGATCCGATCGGCGCAGGACTATGTCGGCGGGATCGTTCTGATGGCGTTGGCCTTGTTCGCGCTGTGGGCAGGAAGCGACTTGCAGGGCATGCGCGGCTTCTCCTTCGGCGCCGGCACGGCGCCGCGGATGTTTGGCGGGCTGCTCGTCGCACTTGGCGCCGGCATCGCGTTGACGGGACTGCTGACCGAGGGGCCGGGGATGGCGCATTATGCCTGGCGCGGGCCCCTGTTCGTGATGGTCTCGATCGTCTTCTTCGCGCTGGCGATTCGTCCGCTTGGAGTGGTGGTTACGGCGTTCGCGAGCTTCATGATCGCAGCGATGGGCACGCATGAGACGCGCTGGGTCGAAGCGATGATCGTCGGCGCCTGCCTGACGCTCGGCTGCGCGCTGCTCTTCCCCTACGTGCTCGGCCTGCCGATGCCGATGTTCCCGCGCTTCCTGGTTCAGTGAGGGTGTGATGTTCGATCTCTTCCACAATCTGGGCCTTGGCTTCGGTGTGGTGTTTCAGATCTCCTGGTGGTCACCCTGGTGGCTCTACGGCCTGTCGCTCCCGATCTCGATCAATATTCTCATGTGCCTGATTGGCGCATTGGTCGGCACGCTGGTCGGCGTGCTGCCTGGTATCGGCACCGTCGCAACCGTGGCGATGCTCCTGCCGATCACGTTCGGATTGCCGCCGGTCGGCGCGCTGATCATGCTCGCCGGCATCTACTATGGCGCTCAGTATGGCGGCTCGACCACCTCGATCCTGGTCAACATTCCCGGCGAGGCGACATCGGTTGTCACCGCGATCGACGGTCACCAGATGGCCAAGCAGGGCCGTGCCGGCCCGGCGCTGGCGATCGCGGCGATCGGCTCGTTCTTCGCAGGCTGCGTCGCGACCGTGCTCATCGCCGTGCTCGGTGCGCCTCTGACGAAGCTCGCGCTGGCGTTCGGTCCGGCCGAATATTTCTCGCTGATGGTGCTCGGCCTGATCTTCGCGGTGGTGCTGGCCAAGGGCTCGGTGCTGAAAGCGATTGCGATGATCGTGTTCGGCCTGTTGCTGTCGATGGTCGGCTCCGACATCGAGACCGGCGCCTCGCGCATGGCGTTCAACATTCCGGAACTCGCCGACGGTCTCGGCTTTGCGACGGTGGCGATGGGTGTGTTTGGTTTCGCCGAGATCATCCGCAATCTCGACGCCGGCGCCGAGATGAATCGCGACCTCGTCCAGCAGAAGATCACCGGCCTGATGCCGACCAAAAAGGACATGATCGACTCGACGCCTGCGATCCTGCGCGGCACTGTGCTCGGCTCGATTCTGGGCATCCTGCCGGGCGGCGGCGCCGTCATCGCGTCCTTCGCGTCCTACACCCTCGAGAAGAAAATCGCCAAGAACCCGTCGCGGTTCGGCCGCGGCGCGATCGAGGGCGTGGCGGCACCGGAAAGCGCCAACAACGCTGCGGCGCAGACCTCCTTCATCCCGCTGCTGACGCTCGGCATCCCGCCGAACGCTGTGATGGCGCTGATGGTGGGCGCGATGACCATCCACGGCATTGTGCCGGGTCCGCAAGTGATGCAGAAGCAGCCCGATCTCGTCTGGGGCATGATCGCCTCGATGTGGATCGGCAATCTGATGCTGATCATCATCAACCTGCCGCTGGTCGGAATCTGGGTGCGGCTGTTGCGCGTCCCCTATCGGTTGATGTTCCCCTCGATTGTGATCTTCTGCGCGATCGGCATCTACTCGGTGAACAACGCGCCAGTCGACGTCATCCTCGCCGGCGTGTTCGGTCTCGTCGGCTATTGGCTGATCAAGCACGATTTCGAGCCGGCACCCCTGCTGCTCGGCATGGTGTTGGGACCGCTGATGGAGGAGAACTTGCGCCGTGCGCTGCTGATCTCGCGCGGCGACTGGAGCGTGTTCCTGACGCGGCCGCTGTCGGCCGTGTTGCTCGCGATTGCGGCCTTCCTCCTGGTCCTCACGGTGCTGCCCACGTTGCGTGCCAAGCGCGACGAGGTGTTCACCGAATCCGAGAATTGAGGGGGCTGGACCCCGGTGGGCAAGTCGGCGACTTAATCAGCAGGATCAAGCTGATAGGCAAGGGGCGGGACGCTGAGTTCCGCCCCTTGTCGTTTGCGCCGGGAAAGCTCACTTTTCCGGGTATAATCGGTGCGGACAGCGAATCGCCGCTGTTGCAGCGCGGGGGCGGCCGCTAAGTTCGCCGCCTCCCCAAAGGCACAGTCGCACATGCACCAGTATCAGGACCTGCTCGAGCGGATTCTTTCAGACGGCGCGGAGAAGACCGACCGCACCGGCACCGGCACGTTCTCGGTGTTCGGCCATCAGATGCGCTTCAATCTGTCGGCCGGTTTTCCGATGCTGACGACCAAGCGGCTGCCGCTGAAGGCGATCGTGCACGAGCTGTTGTGGTTCCTGAAAGGCGACACCAACATCAAATATCTGCGCGACAACGGCGTCACGATCTGGGACGAGTGGGCGGATGCCAATGGCGATCTCGGCCCGGTCTATGGCCATCAGTGGCGCTCCTGGCCGGCGCCTGACGGCCGCAGCATCGACCAGATCGCGAACGTGGTCGACATGATCAAGCGCAATCCGGACTCGCGCCGCCTGATCGTCTCGGCGTGGAATCCGGCCGACGTCGACAAGATGGCGCTGCCGCCGTGCCATTGCCTGTTCCAGTTCTACGTCGCGGGCGGCAAGCTGTCCTGCCAGCTCTATCAGCGCTCGGCCGACGTCTTCCTCGGCGTGCCCTTCAACATCGCCTCCTACGCGCTGCTGACGATGATGGTGGCGCAGGTCACCGGCCTGAAGCCCGGCGACTTCGTGCATTCGTTCGGCGATGCCCATCTCTATTCCAACCATCTGGAGCAGGCAAAGCTCCAGCTCAGCCGCGCACCGCGGGCGCTGCCGGTGATGCGGATCAATCCTGAGGTGAAGGACATCTTCTCCTTCCGTTTCGAGGATTTCGAGCTCGTCGGCTACGACCCGCATCCGCACATCAAGGCGGAAGTCGCGGTCTGACGCCGATGTCGTTGACCATCCGCCGTGCGCAGCCCGGAGAAGCCGGGCTCGTTCTCTCCTTCATCCGCGAACTCGCCGAGTACGAGAAGCTCTCGCACGAGGTGGAGGCGACCGAGGCTAACATCGCTGAGGCGCTGTTCGGCGAGAGACCGCAACTCTATTGCGCGATCGCCGCGTGGAACGGCGAGGCCGTCGGCTTCGCAGTCTGGTTTACGAATTTCTCCACCTTCAGCGGTCGCCACGGCATCTATCTCGAGGACCTCTACGTGCGGCCGTCGCATCGGGGCAGGGGCCTCGGCAAGGCGCTGCTGGTCTATCTCGCGAGGGAATGCGTCGACAACGGCTGGGCGCGCCTGCAATGGGCGGTGCTCGACTGGAACGCGCCGTCGATCGCGTTCTACAAGTCGCTCGGTGCCGTCATGATGGACGACTGGACGCTGTGCCGCGTCACCGGACCGGCCCTGAAGCGGCTTGCCGGGAGTGCGCCCTGATGGAGATCGTCTTCGTCGTCGCGATCGCGGAGAATGGCGTCATCGGCGCGGGCAATGCGATGCCGTGGCGATTGAAATCCGACATGGCGCGCTTCAAGGCGCTGACGATCGGCAAGCCCGTGATCATGGGCCGCAAGACCTTCGAATCGCTGCCTCGCCGTCCCCTGCCGCGCCGCACCAACATCGTGATCACCCGCGATGCGGCCTATCGCGCCAATGGGGCCATCGTCACGACATCCGCCGCGGATGCGGACGCGATTGCGCGCGGCGATGCCCTGCGGCGCTCGGTCGCTGAGATCGCGGTGATCGGCGGCGCCGAGATTTTTCGGCAATGGCTCGATCGCGCCGATCGTCTCGAAATCACCGAAGTCCATGCGCGGCCCGAAGGCGATACGCATTTCGACATCGACAAGGCGGAGTGGGACGAGGTTGAACGTATCCGCCATCCTGCCGGCCCGGACGACAGTGCCGACTTCTCCTATGTGACATATCGTCGGCGGCGCGGCCATTAACCGCTTTCGTCAATGTTTACATTGACTTTTTCGTGCCCGAGCATAGCTCGAAGGACGGTCAGGGCTGCGTTGTAAGGGACCTGCCCGTCCCCTATAAAGCCGGACCGGACAAAGCGGGCGGGGGCAATTCTACCCTGCCGAGGAGAGCGTCGAATGCCGTGGAAGAATCAGGGCGGTGGCCCATGGGGCTCGGGTCCAAAGGGACCATGGGGCTCAGGCCCGCAACCGGTCGGGCCGAGGCCGCCGGATCTGGAAGACCTTCTGCGCCGCGGCCAGGACCGCCTCCAGCAGATCATGCCGGGCGGCTATTTCTCCGGCGTTGGCATCACGCTGATCATCCTGCTCATCATCGCGTTCTGGCTGCTGTCGGGCTTCTTCCGCGTGCAGTCCGAGGAACAGGGCGTCGTGCTGCGCTTCGGCAAGCATGTCCGCACTGTGGATCCGGGCCTGAACTATCATCTGCCCTATCCGATCGAGACCGTGCTGCTGCCGAAGGCGCTGCGCGTCAACACCATCTCGATTGGCATGACGCTGATCGACGATCCCGCACGGCGCGGCCGCTCCATCCGTGACGTGCCGGAAGAGAGCCTGATGCTGACGGGCGACGAGAACATCGTCGACGTCGACTTCACCGTGCTGTGGCGCATCAAGCCCAACGGTGTCGGCAATTTCCTGTTCAACATTCAGAACCCTGAGGGCACCGTGAAGGCGGTCGCCGAAAGCGCGATGCGCGAGGTGATCGGCCGATCGCAGATCCAGCCGATCCTGACCGGTGCGCGCAACGTCACCGAGCAGGGCGTGCAGGAGCTGATCCAGAAGACGCTGGATAGCTACGGCGCCGGCATCCAGATCAGCCAGGTGCAGATGCAGAAGGTCGACCCGCCCGCGCAGGTGATCGACGCATTCCGCGACGTCCAGGCGGCGCGAGCCAATCTCGAGCAGCTGCAGAACGAGGCGCAGACCTACGCCAACCAGGTCGTGCCGCAGGCGCGCGGACGGGCGGCGCAGATTCAGCAGGCCGCCGAAGGCTACAAGGAGCAGGCGGTCGCCGAGGCCAAGGGCCAGAGCGCGCGCTTCCTGAAGGTGTACGACGAATACAAGAAGGCGCCCGACGTGACGCGTGAACGGATCTATCTGGAGACGATGGAGCGGGTGCTCGGCGGCGCGGACAAGCTCGTCTATGACGGCGGCTCCTCGGGCCAGGGCATCGTGCCCTATCTGCCGCTGGGCGAATTGACCACCAAGCGGCCGCCTACCACCGGTCCGCAGTCGGGCGGAGGCAACCGATGAGGTCTCCGGTCACAGGTTTCGTCACGCTGCTCGCGCTCCTGCTCGTCGTGATCGTCGGCTACATGTCGCTTTTCACAGTGCAGCAGACCGAGCAGACCATCGTGCTCCAGTTCGGCCGCCCCGTCGACGTCGTCACTGCGCCCGGTCTGCACTTCAAGGCGCCATGGAATTCGGTGATCAACATCGACAAGCGGATTCTCGACCTGGAGAACCCGTCGCAGGAAGCGATCGCGTCCGATCAGAAGCGGCTCGTGGTCGATGCCTTCGCACGCTACCGCATCAAGGATGCGCTGCGCTTCTATCAGAGCGTCGGCTCGATCCAGGCTGCCAACATCCAGCTCACCACGCTCCTGAACGCGGCACTGCGCCGCGTGCTCGGCGAGGTCACCTTCATCAACGTGGTGCGGGACGACCGCGAGAAGCTGATGCAGCGCATCCGCGACCAGCTCGATCGCGAGGCCGACGGCTACGGTATCGAGGTCGTCGACGTCCGGATCCGCCGTGCCGACCTGCCGGAGCAGAACAGCCAGGCGGTCTATCAGCGCATGAAGACCGAGCGCGAGCGCGAAGCGGCCGAGTTCCGCGCGCAGGGCGGCCAGAAGGCCCAGGAGATCCGCTCCAAGGCCGACCGCGAGGCGACGGTGATCATCGCGGAAGCCAACTCGCAGGCCGAGCAGACCCGCGGTGCGGGCGATGCCGAGCGCAACCGCCTGTTTGCGGAGGCCTACAGCAAGGACGCCGACTTCTTCGCCTTCTACCGGTCGATGACGGCCTATGAAAACGGGTTGAAGTCGAACGATACCCGCTTCCTGCTGCGGCCGGACTCGGATTTCTTCCGGTACTTCAGCAACCCGTCCGGCAGGATGGCCACCGAGACGCCGGCGAAGCCGTAAGCTAGACAAGGGCGGCGGATCTCGCCGCCCATTGTCCAGACAAGAACAGCATAACGGGAGGTTCCAATCCGATGAGGTCCATTGCGTTCGCCGACTTCCTCATCGGCTTGGGCATCCTGTTCGTGCTGGAAGGCTTGATGTTTGCGGCGAGTCCGAACTGGATGCGCAAGGCCATGAAGAGCGCCATCGCCACGCCGGATAACATCCTGCGGGCGGTCGGGATCGGCTCGGCCGTGGTCGGCCTGGTCCTGATCTGGGTTATGCGGCGTCCGGTCTAGAGCTCGCGCCAACGCCAAAGTGAAGCCGAAAGACCGGTTTTCGCCGTATTATCGGGGTCTTGAGGCCGTTAAGCTCCGTGCTTGCGCCGTGCCCCCGTTCGAGCGCAGTCTGGACCCGAATCCTTTTCTCTGGAGATACCAATGCCCGCTGCCACCATTGCCCCGACCCGCTTGCGTTTAGGGCTGGCTGCGCTCGCCGTCACTGCTTTCAGTGCGTTCGGCACGCCGGTCCAGGCACGCGGACCGGAGGGCATCGCCGACGTCGCCGAGAAGGTGATCGACGCGGTCGTCAACATCTCGACCTCGCAGACCGTGGAGGCCAAGGGCGGCGGCAGCAACACCATGCCGCAATTGCCGCCCGGCTCGCCCTTCGAAGAGTTCTTCGACGACTTCTTCAAGAACCGCAGGGGCCCTGGCGGCGGCGGCAAGGGCGGCGATAACGGCGGCGCCCCGAAGAAGACCAACTCGCTCGGCTCCGGCTTCATCATCGACACCTCGGGTGTCGTCGTCACCAACAATCACGTCATTGCGGATGCCGACGAGATCCACGTCATCCTCAACGACGGCACCAAGATCAAGGCCGAGCTGGTCGGCGTCGACAAGAAGACCGATCTCGCCGTGCTCAAGATCAAGCCGCCGAAGCCGCTGGTCGCGGTGAAGTTCGGCGACAGCGACAAGCTGCGCCTCGGCGACTGGGTGGTCGCGATCGGCAATCCCTTCAGCCTGGGAGGCACGGTGACCGCCGGCATCGTCTCGGCCAAGAATCGCGACATCTCCTCGGGGCCCTACGACAGCTACATCCAGACCGACGCCTCCATCAACCGCGGCAATTCCGGCGGTCCGCTGTTCAACCTCGACGGCGACGTCATTGGCGTCAACACGCTGATCATCTCGCCCTCGGGCGGCTCGATCGGCATCGGCTTCGCCGTGCCGTCGAAGACGGTCACGGGCGTCGTCGATCAGCTGCGCCAGTTCGGCGAGCTGCGCCGCGGCTGGTTAGGGGTGCGCATCCAGAGCGTCACCGACGAGATTGCCGAGAGCCTCAACATCAAGCCCGCGCGCGGTGCGCTGGTTGCCGGCGTCGACGACAAGGGCCCGGCCAAGCCCGCGGGCATCGAGCCAGGCGACGTCGTCGTCAAGTTCGACGGCAAGGACGTCAAGGATCCGAAGGATCTCTCCCGCGTCGTCGCCGACACGGCGGTCGGCAAGGAGGTCGACGTCGTCGTCATCCGCAAGGGCCAGGAGCAGACCAAGAAAGTCACCCTCGGCCGCCTCCAGGATCCCGAAAAGGTGCAGGCCGCGGTGAAGACCGACGAGCCGGCGCCCGAAAAGCCGGTGACCCAGAAGGCGCTCGGCCTCGATCTCGCCGCGCTGAACAAGGATCTGCGCACGCGCTACAAGATCAAGGACAGCGTCAAGGGCGTGGTCGTCACCAATGTCGACGCCAATTCCGACGCCGCCGAGAAGCGCCTGTCGGCCGGCGACGTCATCGTCGAGGTCGCGCAGGAAGCGGTGTCGAGCGGTGCCGATATCCAGAAGCGGGTCGACCAGCTCAAGAAGGACGGCAAGAAGTCGGTGCTGCTGCTGGTCTCCAATGCCGACGGCGAGCTGCGGTTCGTGGCGCTGAGCGTGCAGTAGCCGCAAGGTACGGTCCTGTAGGGTGGGCAAAGCGAAGCGTGCCCACGTCTTTCTACCGCTGCAACGAGAATGGTGGGCACGGCGCAAAGGCGCCTTTGTGCCGTGCATGCGGAGAGAGTCTACCCCTCCACGAACTCGTCCCGCCGATACCCCTGCGCATAGAGCAGCGCGGTGAGATCGCCGTGATCGATCCGCGCAGCTGCCGCAGCCGCCACGGCCGGCTTGGCGTGATAGGCGACGCCGAGCCCCGCCGCCTGGATCATCGCGAGATCATTGGCGCCGTCGCCGACCACGACCGAGTCGATGTCGTCGAGATCGAACGATTCCATCAGATCCACCAGCGTCGCGAGCTTTGCCGCGCGGCCCAGAATCGGCTCCTTCACCTCGCCGGTGAACTTGCCGTCGCGCACGACGAGCTCGTTGGCGCGGTTCTCCTGGAAGCCGATCTTGGCGGCGACCGCGCTGGTGAACAGCGTGAAGCCGCCGGAGACGAGGCAGGTATAGGCGCCGTGCGCGCGCATGGTCGCGACCAGTGTGCTGCCGCCCGGGGTCAGCGTGATGCGCTTGGCCAGCACCTCGTCGACCACGGCGGCCGGGAGGTCCTTCAGCAGCGCGACGCGCTCGCGCAGTGCCGGCTCGAACTCGATCTCGCCGCGCATCGCGCGTTCGGTGATGCCTGCGACATGGGCCTTCATCCCGACCAGATCAGCGAGTTCGTCGATGCATTCCTGGCCGATCATGGTGGAATCCATGTCGGCGAGAAAAAGCTTCTTGCGCCGGGCGCCGACTGGTTGCACGACGATGTCGATGGGCAGGTCGCCGCGCAGCTCGCGGAGCCGCTGTTCGATGGCGTGGCGGTCACCTTCGAGGTTACTGTCGGCGCCGAAGGGGATGTCGACCGCAACCCCGTCGAACAGCCAGTGCGCCGGAGTTGCCTGGGGCAGCACGGCGCGGGCGCCATCGACGATGGTCGAGTCGAGCGCGGGATTGTCGGGGTTGCAGATCAGCGTGGCGACGAGGGACATTTGAGGTTTTCGTGAGCGAGGAGCAAGTCGGCAGAAGGCCTGTTGGCGAGGCCGTGCTTATCGCAGGCCCGACCGCCAGCGGCAAGTCGGCGCTGGCGCTGGAACTTGCGCTCGCCACCGGCGGTATCGTCATCAATGCCGATTCCATGCAAGTCTACCGCGACCTGCGCATCATCACGGCACGGCCGACACGGGATGAGGAAGCGCGCGCTCCGCACCGTCTCTACGGGCATGTCGATGCAGCCGTGAATTTCTCGGCCGGGGCCTGGGTGGCCGACGCGGCAAAGGCGCTCGACGAGGCCCGTGCCGAAGGTCGCCTGCCGATCTTCATCGGCGGCACCGGGCTCTATTTCAAGGCGCTGACGGCGGGGCTCTCCGTGGTGCCGCCAATCCCTGCCGAGGTGCGCGAGGAGGTGCGCGCGCGGCTGGAACGGAACGGTGCGGAGGCGCTGCATGCGGAACTGGCGCGTCGCGATTCCCGTGCGGCCGAGCGATTGAACTTGCGCGACCGCACCCGGATCGCGCGCGCACTCGAAGTGGTCGAAGCGACCGGCCGTTCGCTGCTTGACTGGCACCGCGAAGGCCAGCCGCCGCTGCTGCCAAAGGACAGTTTTCGCGCGGTCTTCCTCGCGCCCGAGCGCGACGCGCTCTATGCCCGGATCGATGCCCGTTTCGAGGCCATGCTGGGGGCCGGCGCACTGGACGAAGTCGAGCGGCTCGCCACGAGACACCTCGATCCGCTGCTGCCGGCGATGAAAGCGCATGGTGTGCCAGCCCTGATCCGGTACTTACGCGGTGAGCTTAGCCTGGAGCAGGCCGCCGGAATCGGCCGCGCCGACACCCGCCATTATGCCAAGCGGCAATTCACCTGGTTCCGGCACCAATCGCCCGAGTTCGAATGGGTCAAGCCGGAGCAGGCGAGGGGATGGCTCGCCGCTGTTGTGAACGCGGCCCGCGCCCCCCGCTGACGCGCTTTTCCGTCCGGGTTCCACAATTTACCTCTCGCCGAACCCGGGGAACACCGCTACACTGCCAAAATCGCGCGGGAACGGCCGCATCGCCTTGACATCCGGGCTTTGGCCGCTATGTTTCGCGCAACCTTTGGGAAGCCGAGCGCCTGCCATGCGTAACTTTATTTCCAAACTCCTTATCGCCGTCGTACCCAGGCACACCGCCGGGGATGGCTAGCTGCCATCCACAAGACAGGCGGTGTGCATGGGCCCTCTTCGGGGCCTTTTTTATTTCCCGAACCCGACACGAACGAAGCCGCTGACAACAGCGCATCCGGAGCAAGCCAAATGAGCGACAAGAGCCACGATCCGAACCAGATGACCGGTGCCGCGATGATCGTTCGCGCGCTCATCGATCACGGCGTGACCGACATTTTTGGCTATCCCGGTGGCGCCGTGCTTCCGATCTATGACGAGATCTTCCAGCAGAGCGAGGTCCAGCACATCCTGGTCCGCCACGAGCAGGGCGCGGGCCACGCCGCCGAGGGCTACGCGCGCTCGACCGGCAAACCGGGCGTCGCGCTGGTGACCTCCGGCCCCGGCGCCACCAACATGGTGACGCCGCTGACCGACGCGCTGATGGACTCGATCCCGCTGGTCTGCATCTCCGGCCAGGTGCCGACGCACCTGATCGGCAACGACGCGTTCCAGGAATGCGACACCGTCGGCATCACGCGCCCCTGCACCAAGCACAATTGGCTGGTGCGCGACGTCAATGATCTCGCCAAGGTGCTGCACGAAGCCTTCTACGTCGCCACCTCCGGCCGTCCCGGCCCGGTGCTGGTCGACGTTCCCAAGGACGTGCAGTTCGCGACCGGCACCTATCATCCGCCGCGCAAGTCCGACGTGCACCGTTCCTATGCGCCGCGCGTGAAGGGCGATGCGGCGCAGATCCGCAAGGCGGTGGCGCTGCTGGCGGGTGCCAAGCGCCCCGTGATCTACAGCGGCGGCGGCGTCATCAATTCCGGCCCCGAGGCGACCAAGCTCTTGCGCGAGCTGGTCGAGGTCACCGGTTTCCCGATCACGTCCACGCTGATGGGCCTCGGTGCCTACCCTGCGTCGGGCAAGAACTGGCTCGGCATGCTGGGCATGCACGGCACTTACGAGGCCAACATGGCGATGCATGATTGCGACGTCATGCTGTGCGTCGGCGCGCGCTTCGACGACCGCATCACAGGCCGCGTCGATGCGTTCTCGCCAGGCTCTAAGAAGATCCACATCGACATCGACCCGTCCTCGATCAACAAGAACATCCGCGTCGACGTGCCGATCATCGGCGATTGCGGCAACATCCTCGGCGATATCCTGCAGGTGTTCAAGGCTGAGGCGAAGAAGCCCGAGATCAAGAATTGGTGGCAGCAGATCGCGCAGTGGCGCGCCCGGAACTCGCTCTATTACAAGAAGAGCAACGACGTCATCCTGCCGCAGCATGCGATTCAGAGCCTGTTCGAGGCCACGCGCGGCAAGGATACCTACATCACGACCGAAGTCGGCCAGCACCAGATGTGGGCGGCGCAGTTCTACGGCTTCGAGGAGCCGCATCGCTGGATGACCTCGGGCGGTCTCGGCACCATGGGCTACGGCCTGCCGGCCGCGGTCGGTGTGCAGGTGGCCCATCCCGACAGCCTCGTCATCGATATCGCAGGCGATGCTTCGGTGCAGATGACGATGCAGGAGATGTCGACGGCGGTGCAGTACGAGCTGCCGATCAAGATCTTCATCCTGAACAACCAGTACATGGGCATGGTGCGGCAATGGCAGCAGCTGCTGCACGGCAACCGCCTGTCGCATTCCTATTCGGAGGCGCTGCCGGATTTCGTCAAGCTCGCCGAAGCCTATGGCGCCGTCGGCCTTCAGGTGCACAAGCCCGGCGATCTCGACGGCGCCATCCAGGAGATGATCTCGGTCAAGCGCCCCGTGCTGTTCGACTGCCGCGTCGCGGCGCTCGAAAATTGCTTCCCGATGATTCCGTCCGGCAAGGCGCACAACGAGATGCTGTTGCCGGAGCAGGCCAATGACGAGGCGACCGCGAAGGCGTTCGCCGGCGGCAAGGCGCTGGTGTGACGAGAAAGACTTGAGGGGACGACAATGAACCAGCCCGCATCCGCTTACTTCATCGAAGAGCGCCACGATCCGAACGAGACGCACACGCTTGCAGTGCTCGTGCAGAACGAGCCGGGCGTGCTCGCGCGCGTCATCGGCCTGTTCTCAGGCCGTGGCTACAACATCGAAAGCCTCACGGTCTCGGAGACCGAGGCCCAGAAGCATCTGTCGCGTATCACCATCGTCACCACGGGAACGCCGATGGTGATCGCGCAGATCAAGAATCAGCTCGATCGCATGATCCCGGTCTATCAGGTCGTCGACATGACCCAGACGCGGCGCTCGATCGAACGCGAGCTCGCCATGGTGAAGGTGCGCGGGCAGGGCGAGCATCGGGTCGAGACGCTCAGGCTTGCGGATGCGTTCCGCGCCCGGGTGATCGACGCCACCACCGAGAGCTTTGTGTTCGAGATCACAGGCAATACCGACAAGATCAACCAGTTTATCGACCTGATGCGCCCGCTCGGGCTCGTCGAGGTGTCGCGCACCGGCGTTGCCGCGATCGGCCGCGGGCCCGAAGGGATGTGAACCATGCTGGCGCGCGACTGGTACTACAACGAGCGGAACCGGATGGGGATCGAGCCCGCTGTGGCCTCGATCTACGACGCCCACGACGATGCCGATCTGCGGGCGCGCGCCGCGCTGAAAATGCTTGGCGTCCAGCGCGGCTGGCGCATCGCCGATATCGGCTGCGGCAACGGCGTGCTGGCGACCGAAGCGGCGCTGATGGGTGCCGAGGTCGACGCCATCGACATCTCGCCGGCGATGCTGGCGCTCGCCGAGATCTACGCCCGCGACCGCAAGGCGCCCGTGCGCACCCAGTCTGCCGGCCTGCTCAGCTTCGCCTATCGGCCGGAATCCTACGACCTGATCGTCAGCGAATTCACGCTGCATCACCTGCCGGATTTCTGGAAGGCGGTGGCGATGTCGCGGATTTTTCGCGCGCTCAAGCCCGGAGCAACGTTCTATCTGCGTGACATCGTCTACTCATCGATGCCCGACGCAATCGAGCGCGACGTCGAGCAATGGGCCGACTTCCAGATCAAGAACCACGACTTTTCGCGCGAAGGCGTCGTCACGCATATGCGCGACGAATATTCCACCTTCGGCTGGGTGATGGAGCGGATGCTGACCGACGTCGGCTTCACGCTGGTCTCGGCCGATTACCACGCACCGATGCACGGCACGTATCTGCTGCGCAAATCAAGAGCCGGCGAGCAAGGCTAGACGAATAACAACAGGGCTGCACGACAGGGCAGAACCGAGAACAACAATGAAGCCGGCCGATATCCTCATCGCCATCCTGGTGGCGATCATCTGGGGGCTTGCCTTCGTGGCGAGCCGGATCGCGCTTGACGAGCTTTCGCCGGAGCTGATGACGGCGCTGCGCTTCAGCGTGGCTGCGGTCCCATGCCTGTTCATCCGCAAGCCCAAAATCGCCTGGTCGCTGCTGATCGCGATCAGCTCCACGTTGTTCCTCGGCCAGTTCCTGAGCCAGGCCTATGGCATCGCTCACGGCGTGCCGGTCGGGCTGACCAGCGTCATCGTGCAGAGCCAGGCGCTGTTCACGATCGGTTTTGCCGCGATGGCCTTTGGCGAGCGTCCGACACCGATGCAGGCACTCGGCATCGGTATCGCTGCAATCGGCCTCCTGATGATCTGCGGCACGGTCGGCTATGATTTCAGCGTCGCTGCGTTTGCAGTGCTGATGATCTCGCCGCTCAGCTTTGCCGTCGGCAATCTGCTGCTGCGCAACGCCCGCGGCGTGCCGATGTTCGACCTGTTCGCGTGGTTGTGCCTCGCCTCGGCGGTGCCGCTTTTCGTGCTGGCGCTGATCGCCAATGGCCCGGCGCCGACCTGGACATCGCTGAGCCACATGTCGCTGACATCGGCTCTCTGCATGTTGGCGCTTGGCGGCATCTCGACGAGTATCGCCTATTGGCTGTGGGGCCGATTGCTGCGCGACTATCCCGCCGCGCAAGTGGTGCCATTCGCGCTGCTGGTCCCGTTCGTCGGCTCGGCCGCCTCCAGCATCGTGTTCGGCGAGCGGTTCGGACCCTTGCGCCTTGCCGGCATGCTGACCGTGATCGGTGGTATCGCCGTGATGGTGCTGGCGAAGCGGCCCAACGCGTTACCCGAAGAACCGTTGCCGAAGACGGCGTGAGGTGAGCATGTCCCAGTCGCTGTTCTATGCCTTCCTCATCTTCATGGTCGTGATGTATTTCACGCCGGGGCCGAACAACATCATGCTGCTGTCCTCGGGCCTGACCTACGGCTTCCGGCGCACCATCCCTCACATCGTCGGCATCGTCCTCGGCTTCGCTTTCATGGTCGCCGCTGTCGGCCTCGGGCTCGGCTCCGTGTTCCTGGCCTATCCGGTCCTCCAGACCATCCTGAAATATGCCGGTGCCGCCTACCTGATCTATCTTGCCGCCGCGATCGCCATGTCCGGCCCGACCAAACCGCGGGAGGGGAATGGCCGCGGCCCGATGACCTTCTGGGGCGCGGCGATGTTCCAATGGATCAATGCCAAGGGCTGGGTGATCGTGATCGGCACCATCACCGCCTATGCGGCCATCGCCCAATTCCCGCTCAATATCGCGATCCAGACCGTGATCAGCCTGATGGTCGGCACCGTCTCGACCGTGGTCTGGGCCCTGTTCGGCTCCGCATTGCGGCCGGTCCTGACCTCGGAGCGGCTGGTCCGCGCCTTCAATATCCTGATGGCGCTCCTGCTGCTGGCCTCCCTCTACCCCGTTTTCATGGATGCATGATGTCGCGGATTTCCATGCAGAAACGGGTTTCCCTCAGGGCTGAAAATGCTCTAGACAGCCCCCGAAATCCGCAAATTTCACCCTTCGGACACTGACCATTGGCCGATTTCGGCCCTGAACGAGGAAACGACCTATGCGTGTTTATTACGATCGCGACGCCGACCTGAACCTGATCAAGGGCAAGAAGGTCGCCATCGTCGGCTATGGCAGCCAGGGCCATGCCCATGCGCTCAATCTGAAGGATTCCGGCGTCAAGGAAGTCGCCATCGCGCTGCGCAAGGGTTCGGCCTCGGCCAAGAAGGCGGAAGCCGCCGGCTTCAAGGTGCTGGAAGTTGCCGAAGCCGCCAAATGGGCCGACCTCGTCATGATGCTGACCCCGGACGAGCTCCAGGGCGACATCTATCGTGAGCACCTGCACGACAACATGAAGAAGGGCGCCGCCCTGGTGTTCGCGCACGGCCTCAACGTCCATTTCAACTTGCTCGATCCCCGCGCCGATCTCGACGTGCTGATGATCGCGCCGAAGGGCCCCGGCCACACCGTGCGCTCGGAATATCAGCGCGGCGGCGGCGTGCCCTGCCTGATCGCGATCGCCAAGGACGTTTCCGGCAACGCCCATGACCTCGGCCTGTCCTATGCCTCCGCCATCGGCGGCGGCCGCGCCGGCATCATCGAGACCACCTTCAAGGAAGAGTGCGAGACCGACCTGTTCGGCGAGCAGGTCGTGCTTTGCGGCGGCCTGGTCGAGCTGATCAAGGGTGGCTACGAGACGCTGGTCGAAGCCGGCTACGCCCCGGAGATGGCCTATTTCGAGTGCCTGCACGAAGTGAAGCTGATCGTCGACCTGATCTATGAAGGCGGCATCGCCAACATGAACTACTCGATCTCCAACACCGCCGAATACGGCGAGTATGTCACCGGTCCGCGCATCATCACGGACGAGACCAAGAAGGAGATGCGCAAGGTTCTGGCCGACATCCAGGGCGGCAAGTTCGCCCGCGACTGGATGCTCGAGAACAAGGTCAACCAGACCTCGTTCAAGGCGACCCGCGCCAAGCTCGCTCAGCACCCGATCGAGGAAGTCGGCGCGAAGCTGCGCGACATGATGCCCTGGATCAAGAAGGGCGCGCTGGTCGACAAGTCGAAGAACTAAGCATTTGTGCCCCGGACGCAGCGCAGCACGTTGGTGCTGCGCTGCTGATCCGGGTCCAATGCGGCTGCTGGGTCCCGGCTTTGCGCTTCGCTTCGCTGCGCTTGTCCGGGACACCAGGAGAAATCCAAGGCATGATCGCGGGAACCTGAGGGAGGAGGGACCATGCGATCTGTCGTCGTCACCGGTGCGTCCACCGGCATCGGCTGGGCCACTGCAAGATTCCTGATCGGGCGCGGCTATCGCGTCTTCGGCAGCGTTCGCAAGCAGGCCGACGCCGACCGGCTCAAGGTTGAGTTCGGCGCCAATTTCACGCCGCTGCTGTTCGACGTCACCGACGAGGCTGCCGTGCTGGCGGCTGCGCGAGAAGTCCGCGAGGCGCTGAACGGCGAGACGCTGGCGGGCCTCGTCAACAATGCCGGTGTCGCGGTGGCCGGCCCCGTGCTCGAATTGTCGGCAGACGATTTCCGCCGCCAGATGGACATCAACGTCATCGGCCCCGTGATCGCGACGCAGGCTTTCGGGCCGCTGCTCGGCGCCGACGCCTCGCTGAAGGGCCCGAAGGGGCGGATCGTGATGATCAGCTCGGTCGCGGGCAAGAACGGCAATCCGCTGTCGGCGCCCTACTGCACCTCCAAGCATGCCATCGAAGGCCTTTCCGAAAGTCTGCGCCGCGAATTGATGCTGTTCGGCATCGACGTCATCATCGTCGCTCCCGGCGCCGTGAAGACGCCGATCTGGAGCAAGGCCGAGCAGATCGATCTCTCCGTCTACCAGAACTCGCCCTACCTGCCGGCGCTGAACAAGGTCATGGCCTTCATGATGGACCTCGGCGCCAAGGGCCTGCCGGCCGAGCGGGTCGCCGAGATCGTGTTCGAGGCGCTCACGGCGGCGAGTCCCAAGGTGCGCTACCAGATCACCCCTGACCCGATGCGCCATCTGATCGCGGCCGTGCTGCCGAAGCGGACGGTCGACCGCATCATCGCCAAGCGGCTCGGGTTCCTGCCACAGTAAGGCAGGGGCTTCAGCCCGCCGCTACGGTCTGCCCACGGGGATGGCGAGCCATCGCGCGCATGGCGGAAGGGGTGATCGACCTGTTTATCGCCGGGATCGCAAAGCCCTAGCACCGCAAGCGGCTTTTGCCCGCCGCCGTGCAGGACGTCCCGGCTCGCGAACGTTAAGCGAAGGTGGGACCACGACGCGCGTTGCCTGTCCTTGACCGTTCCGTTACAGTTTTATGACACGGTGCAGGCTTCCGGCTGCGCCGGAGGGCCCTGGCCGTTTTCGGCTGGCCAGAGGGCTTGGCATCACCGCGCCGGACCAGAGTTGCGTGTCGTCGATGGCGTCCGCGCCCAATCCAGGTCCTTCTGCCACGACCGCCGTGCTGGCGAGCGTCGCCGCGCTCGGCATCTGGCGGCTGCTCGCCGTTGCCGCGCCGCATCTGGCCGCGCTCGCGCTGATGTACCAGACCGAGACCGATTTCGGCTCTCGCCTCTCCTTCGTGCTGGCCTGGGGCATCCTCAACTTCTTCTGGATCACGCTGCTGCGCCGGCCGGCGCTCTCCGGCGCGCTGTCGCTGACCATGGTGGTTGTGCTGGTGCTGTTGTCGCGGCTGAAGCACGACGTCGTGCAGATGACGGTCAACTTCATCGACCTGATGATGATCGACCGCGACACCGTCGCCTTCCTGTTCACGATCTTCCCGAATTTGCGCTGGTCGGTGATCCTGGCCGGCTTCGTCACGCTGCCGCTGATGTACGCGCTGTGGTGGCTCGATCCGTTCCGCATTCGCCGCCTGCCCGCGCTCGCCTGCAAGCTGGCCTGTCTGGCCGCGCTGGTCGGTTATTCGCTCTATCATCCCGATGAGGCCTGGCGCGGCTATTACGACGACGGCTATCTGTCGAAATTCTTCCGCTCCGGCGTCAGTTCGGTCGCCGATTTCGTGCAATACGGCTTCATGGAATCGGCCGCTGCGACCAATGAGCGGCTCAATCTGCCGCTGGTCGATTCCTGCCACCCCGCCGGGCGCCGGCCGAACATCATCATGATCCATGATGAATCGAGCTTCGACATCCGCGCCGCCGGGGGCATCAAGGTCCCGCAGGGCTATGGCAGCCACTTCAAATCCTGGGACGGCAAGCAGCGTACGTTCCTGGCCGAGAGCAACGGCGGGCCGAGCTGGTTCACCGAATACAACGTGCTCGCGGGACTGTCCTCGCGTTCGTTCGGCCGCTTCGCCTATTTCGTGACACGCATCGCCTCAAACCGCGTCGAGCGCGGGCTGCCGCTGGCGCTGCGCCGCTGCGGCTACGACACGATGTCGCTGTATCCCGCCTATGGCGGCTTCATGGGCGCACGCAGTTTTCAGATGACGACCGGCGTCGAACGCTTTTTCGACTCCAAGGATCTCGGCGCCAAGGACGTCGAGCCCGACAGCTTCTTCTACAATAGGGCGCTGCAGCTGATGGGCCAGCAGCCGCCCAACAAGCCGCTGTTCACCTTCATCTATCTCGGCGCCAATCATTTCCCCTGGGAGACGCGCTTCCGCCCCGAGCTGCTGCCGAACTGGCGCGCGCCGGGCAATGTGGCGTCGATCGACGAATATCTGCGCCGGCAGGCGATGAGCGCCGAGCAGTACAAGGCGTTTATCGCGGGTCTGAAGAAGACGTTCCCGGGCGAGCCCTTCCTGATCGTGCGTTACGGCGATCATCAGCCGGAATTCGCGCCGCAGATCCTCGAGCCCGGGCTCGATGAGGGCGCTCTCGGCAAGAAGCTCGACGCCTACGATCCGCGCCTCTATGCGACCTATTACGCGATCGATTCCGTCAATTTCGAGCCGGTGAAGAGCGATGCCGTGATGGACACGATCGACGGGCCCTATCTGCCGCTGGTCATCCAGGAGGCCGCGGGCATCCCGCTCGACCCGTCCTTTGCCGAGCAGAAGGAGATCATGCTCCGCTGCAAGGGCGTCTTCTACGGTTGCAAGGACGGCGCCGAAGCGCGGCGACTGAACCGCCTGCTGATCGACGCGGGGATGATCCGGGGGCTGTAGTCTCTCGCTTTACCCCAACCACTACTCATTGACCGTCACCCTGAGGTGCTCACCGAGCGGCGTCAGCCGCTTGGTGAGCCTCGAAGGGCGACAGCCGGGCTGCATCCACAACCGTGGCCGTGCATCCTTCGAGGCTCCCCATGGGACGCGTTGCGTCCCATGCCTCGCGCCTCAGGATGACGGAGCTTGAGCGGAGCTAGGCCTACCGCCCTCCCACCTTCTCCCACAACCACCTCGCCACCGCGTCCGGCGATGAGTTGGCGTCATTGCCGCTGGCGCGCAGGTTTGCCTCGCGCATCGTGGCGATGTCGATCTTGCCGAGCAGCGGCCTGAGCGCCGCCTGCAATCTCTCGTCGCCGGCGCGCTTCGGTGCGAGCAGAAGGATCGCATCGTAAGGCGGAATCGCGTGCCTGGGGTCGTCGAGCGCGACCAGGTCGTATTTCGCGATCAGGCCGTCGCTGGTGTAGCCGGCGATGACGTCGACCTCGCCGCTGGCCACCGCCGCATACATGAAGTCCGGCTGCATCTGGCGCTGGGCGCGGAACGAAAGCCCATAGGCCTTTTGCAGCGCCGCCCATTCCGGCCGTGAGAAGAATTCGTAGTCGCCGGCAATCGACAGCGTCGATGCGTGCGCGGCGAGGTCGGTGATGGTGTGGATGCCAAGCGCCTCGGCACGCTTCTTCGGCATCACCAGCGCATAGGCGTTCTCGAAGCCGAGCTCGCCGAGCAAAACGATGTTGTCCTTCGCCAGCGCCGTCTTCAGCTCCGCTATCAACTCGGCGCGCGGCTTGATGTCGGTGCGGTGCAACTGGTTGGCCCAGAGCGTACCGGAATAATCGACATAGAGATCGATGTCGCCGGCCTTCAGCGCCCCGAAGACCACGCTGGAGCCGAGGCCGGAACGCGTCGTGGCCGGGAGGCCCGCCGCCCGGAGGCGATCCCGCATCAGCGCCGACAGCACATATTGCTCGGCGAAGGTTTTGGCACCGACCACGTAGCCCGACGACGAGCGTCCCATGGTCGGCACCAGCGTTGCCGCGACCAGCGCCGCGATGCCGGCCGCGCCGAGCCCGCTGCGCAGACGGCTGCGCTGGCGCAGGCCGCCCTCGATCAGGCCAAGCAGCTGATCGACGGCGAGTGCCAGCACGGCGGAGGCAACGCAGCCGAACAGCACGAACACCCAGTTCTGGGTCTGAAGCCCGGCAAAGATGTAATTACCGAGGCTGGACTGCCCGATCGGCGTCGACAGCGTCGCGGTGCCGATCACCCACACCGCGGCGGTGCGGATGCCCGCCATCATCACCGGCAACGCCAGCGGCAGCTCGACCATGATCAGCGACTGCCGTGTGGTCATGCCGACGCCCTTGGCGGCCTCGACCAGCGCGGGATCGATGCCGTTGAGCCCGGTGATGCCGTTACGCAGCACCGGCAGCATCGAATAGAGCGCCAGCGCCAGCATCGCCGGCAGGAAGCCGAACGCCGAGAAGGACACGCCGAACCAGGCCAGCGTCACGGACGCCGCCAGCAGCAGCAGCGGATAGAACAGCGCCAGCAGCGCCAGTCCCGGCACCGTCTGCACGATGCTGGCGAGTGCGAGCAGGACGGTGCGCGGCGCCGGGCGGTTGCGCGTCAGGATCGCCAGCGGCAGGCTGACGGCGAGACCGAGCACGAGCGCGGCAAGACTCACCCGTACATGGTTGCCGAGATAATCGGGCAGATGCGACAGCGCCTCGCCCCAGCGCGGATCGGTGAAGAGGCTCATGCCGCACCGCCCTGCGGCAGCAGCGCGTTCAGCCGTTCGACCTGGCGGCGCGGTGTGCGCAACAGCTCCAGCACGTAAGCGTCGCTGCTGTTCGACAGCTCGGCGGGTGTGCCCTGGGCGAGCAGCTTCCCGCCGCGCATCACCGCGATGCGGTCGGCGAGCAGGATCGCCTCCGTCATGTCATGCGTGATCATCACCGTGGTCAGACCGAGCTTGCGGTGCAGCGAGCGATAATCGTCACCGAGCGCGTCGCGGGTGAGGGGATCGAGCGCGCCGAAGGGCTCGTCCATCAGTACGATGCGGGGCTTTGCGGCCAGCGCCCGTGCCACCCCGACGCGCTGGCGCTGGCCACCGGAGAGTGCCTCCGGCAGGCGGTCGCGATGCGCATCGCGGTCGAGCTGTACGAGCGCAAGCAGTTCGTCGACCCGCGCGGCGATGCTCGCCACAGGCGCGCCCAGCAATTTGGGCGTGATCCCGATATTGTCGGCGACGCTCAAATGCGGAAACAGTCCACCAGCCTGGAAGACGTAGCCGATCCGCCGCCGCAGCGCGACCGGATCGACATTCCTCACGTCCTCGCCCTCGACCGTGATGGTGCCGCCGTCGACCTCAATCAGCCGGTTGGCGAGCCGGAGCAGGGTCGTCTTGCCCGAGCCGGAGCCGCCAACGATGGCCAGGAACTCGCCCTCGGCAATGTCGAGCGATACGTCGTCCACGGCTGTGAGAGAGCCGAACCGCTTGGTGATGTGGGCGTAGCTAATGGCCGGCTTGGAAGGCATTCGACGCAGCTCATTCTTACCCTCCCTTGGAGGGGCAGGGCATGCGTAGCACGCTTGGCCGATTGATTGAACTTGGCCGCGCGAGCGGCTAAGGCATCAAGCGAAATTTGGAGGAAGCATATGTCGACGCCCACGGCAGTGGCGCTGGAAGATGCCAAGGTCGCGTTCCGGCTCGGAGACGGGCGGATCTATACGGCGGTGGAGAAAGCCCATCTTGCGGTGGCGCAGGGCGAGTTCGTGGCCATTGTCGGCCCCACGGGCTGCGGGAAATCCACGCTGCTCAACGTCGCGGCCGGGCTGCTGAAGCCGGCCGCCGGCAGCGTCAGGATTTTCGACCGGCCGCTGGCGGGACTGAACCGGGATGCCGGCTACCTGTTCCAGGCCGACGCGCTGTTCCCCTGGAAGACCGCGCTCGACAATGTCGCGATCGGTATCGAGATCAAGGGCACGCCGCGAGCTGAAGCGCTGCCGCGGGCGCAGCAATGGCTGACCTCCGTCGGCCTTGGCGCCTTCGCGGGTCGCTATCCGCACATGCTCTCCGGCGGCCAGCGCAAGCGCGTGGCGCTGGCGCAGGTGCTGATCCGCGATCCGAAGATTCTCTTGATGGACGAGCCGTTCGGGCCGCTCGATGCGCAGACCCGCCAGGTGATGGGCAATCTGCTGCTCGACTTGTGGAATGCCGATCGCAAGGCGGTGCTGTTTGTCACGCACGACCTTGAAGAGGCGATCGCGCTCGCCGACCGCGTCGTGATCATGTCGGCAGGGCCGTCCTCGCGCATCATCGGCGACTGGCGCGTCAGCTTGCCGCGCCCGCGCGACATCTTCGAGGTGCGGCTGGACAAGGAGTTCCACGAGCTCCATCGCGAGATCTGGAGCGTGCTCAAGGACGAGGTGATGAAGGGTTACGCGCAATCGACGCACGCGGCGGAGGCGGTCTGATGTCGCGCCCGACGCTGTTCGCGCTGCAAGTGCTGGTCGCGGTCGTCTGCATCGTGCTGTGGCAGGTACTGTCGACCGTGCCGGTGTTCGGCAAGATCCTGCTGCCGCCGTTCTTCTTCTCCAACCCGTTCGACGTGTTCAGCCAGATCGTGAAATGGTTCGCCTCCGGCGTGATCTGGAAGCATCTTGGCATCACCTTGGCGGAATCGATCCTGGCTTTCGTGATCGGATCGCTCGGCGGTGTGCTGGTCGGCTTCTGGTTCGCGCGCCAGCCGCTGGTCGCCGCGGTGTTCGACCCTTACGTGAAGATGGTCAACGCATTGCCCCGCGTGGTGCTGGCGCCGATCTTCGCGTTGTGGCTCGGCCTCGGCATCTGGTCCAAGGTCGCGCTCGGCGTGACGCTGGTGTTCTTCATCGTCTTCTTCAACGTCTATCAGGGCGTCAAGGAGGTCAGCCGCACCGTGCTCGACAATGGCCGCATGCTCGGCATGAGCGAGCGGCAGCTGATGCAGCACGTCTATTGGCCCTCCGCGCTGTCCTGGATGTTCTCCTCGCTGCACACCTCGGTCGGCTTCGCCGTGGTCGGCGCGGTGGTCGGCGAATATCTGGGATCTGCGGCGGGCCTTGGTTATCTTATCCAGCAGGCCGAGGGCGTGTTCGACGTCGCCGGCGTGTTCGCCGGCATGTTCGTGCTGTCGGCGTTCGTGATCCTGATCGATTTCGGCGTGACGCTGGTGGAGCGGCGCCTCCTGGTGTGGCGGCCGACCGCGTCGGATGGGCGGGGCTAGGAATCAAGCCTCATCGCAGGTGCGCTCCCTCCGCCGCTTGCGGGGGAGGGCGGGGGAGAGGGTCTCTCCCCAATGGGATAATCTCCAAGAGAACAGAACCCTCACCCGGCGCTTCGCGCCGACCTCTCCCGCAAGCGGGAGAGGTCGAAGCAACAGTTTAATCCAGCAGCTTGACGTCGTCAGGCGCCTGCGGCGGCGTCTTGATCGCGATCGCCTTGACTTGGCCGGTGATCGGCTTGGTGCCGCCATGCGGCGTGCCCTTCGGGATGATGACGAGGTCGCCCGGCTTGACCGTCACTTCCTTGTCGCCGAGCCAGATCGTCCCGGTCCCGTCAAGGATGTACTGGATCTCGTTGGTGTTGGGATGCAGGTGCTTCGGCACGTTGCCGACCTGGATCGACACGGTGGCGCCGTCGGCGGTCATGAACGTCTTGGAGCGGTAACCGACCTTGTTGGCGGGGCCCAGAGCGTCGCCTTCCATCTCGCCGGTATGGATGATCTGCGCGTTGATGTTCTCGGCGGCAAGCGCCGGCCCGAGCAGGTAGGTTGCGCCGCATCCGGCGACGAAGGCGGCCGTAATCGACAGTCCGGCTGTAATGCGATTCATGGATGATCCTGCCCATCGAGAATTATTCTTGTTTGGACATGCTATTGCGCCGAATGGCCGATGGCCAGTGCCTCCGGCCACGCTTCTCAAGCCAGCCGGGCTGCTCTATGGTGCCGCCCGGCCGAACGGAGGAAACCAATGAAGAACACGATTGCCAGGCTTGCCGGCGCGCTGCTCGCGCTGACGCTCACCACTGGATTTGCCGCGGCGCAAAGCAAGGTCACCATCGCGGTCGGCGGCGGCTCCTGCCTGTGCTATCTGCCGACGGTGCTGGCCAAGCAGCTCGGCGAATACGACAAGGCCGGCCTCAATGTCGAGCTCGTGGACCTCAAGGGCGGCTCCGACGCGCTCAAGGCCGTGCTCGGCGGCAGCGCCGACGTGGTCTCCGGCTATTTCGACCATTGCGTCAACCTGGCCGCCAAGAAGCAGGAGCTTCAAGCCTTCGTGGTCTATGACCGCTATCCCGGCCTCGTGCTCGTGGTCGCGCCCTCGCGGACCAACGACATCAAATCGGTCAAGGATCTTGCCGGCAAGAAGGTCGGCGTCAGCGCGCCCGGCTCCTCCACCGACTTCTTCCTGAAGTACATGCTCAAGAAGAACGGCGTCGATCCCACCAGCGCCGCCGTGATCGGCGTCGGTCTCGGTGCCACCGCCGTCGCCGCGATGGAGCAGGGCCAGATCGATGCCGCCGTGATGCTCGATCCCTCGGTCACCGTGCTGCAGGGCAACCACGGGGATCTGCGCATCCTCTCCGACACCCGCACGCAGAAGGATACGCTCGAGACCTTCGGCGGCGAATATCCCGGCGGCGCGCTGTATTCGACGGCGGCCTGGGTCAACGGCCACGAAAAGGAGACGCAGGCGCTCACCAACGCGATCCTCGCCACGCTGGCCTGGATCCATTCGCACAGCCCCGAGGAGATCATGGCGAAGATGCCGGAGGAGACGGTCGGCAAGAACAAGGACCTCTATCTCGCCGCGCTGAAGAACACGATCCCGATGTACTCGGAGACCGGCAAGATGGACCCGAAGGGCGCGGACGCCGTGCTCGCGGTGTTCAGCGTCGGCTCGCCCGAGGTGGCCAATGCCAAGATCGACGTCAGCAAGACCTTCACCAACAAGTTCGTCGAGCAAGCCAAGAAGACCACGGGGAACGTCAAATAGTTGACGCGAAGGCGCGATAATCGTCCCTCATGACGTCACCAATCATTCATCGCGTCACGACGCTCGATCTTGCCGTGCGGCCGATCGTCTGGCCGTTCGCCGAGGAGCGTCGCGCCGAGATCGCGGCGCATTTCGCCGAGAAGCAGCGCGAGCGACCGAAGATCTGGAACGGCCGCGTCCTGCTCGGGCGGGACGCGGTGTTTGCGGACGGCCATCTCTCCGCGACCTATTTCGAGACCGATTTTGCCAGCTTTCTCGCCTGGCGAGACTGGAGCTTTCCCGACAAGGCGGTGTTCAACGGGTTTGGCATGGGCGCGCTGCGCACTTCCGACGGCGCCTTTATCATGGGCGAGATGGCGCAGCACACCGCCAATGCCGGCCGCATCTATTTCCCCTCGGGCACGCCCGACCTCGACGACGTTGCGGAGGGTGCGCTCGACATTCCCGGCAGTGTTATCCGAGAGCTTGGGGAAGAGACCGGGCTGACCACAGCCGACTATTGGGCTGAGCCGGAGTGGCACTGCGTCGTCAGCGGCCCTGCGATTGCGATGATGCAGGTGCTCAACCTGAATATGTCCGGCGAAGAGGCTCGCGCCCGGATCGAAGCCAACCTCGCCCGCGAGGACGAGCCCGAATTGTCAGCCATCCATCTTGTGCGCGGGGTGAGCGATCTCAGGCCGACCATGCCGCGATTTGTCACGGCCTTTGTCGAGCAGCAGTTCGCTTCGCGCTGATGCGCAAGGCTTGACATCCCTGCGCTCAGCCCATGTGATGGGGGCAAGCAAGATCAAGACGAATGCAATGCACAATCGTCCAGGGAGGGTTTGATGCGCCTGCGCATGGCTGCCCGTTTGCTACGTGGGCTGTTGGTCGCGATATCTGCGACGGGCTTGGCAATGTCCGCCCAGGCTCAGGACAAGAAGATCAAGATCGGCGTCGTCTTCGATTTGACCGGGCCTCTGGCCGGCGGCGGCTCCGAACTCAACTATGTCGGCACAAAGATCATCCTCGACCATTTCGCCAAGACCGGCGTCGAGGGCTACAAGATCGAGGCGGTCTATGCCGACGCGCAGAGCAAGCCCGACGTCGCCATCAACGAATCCGTTCGCCTGCTCGAGCAGGAGAAGGTCGACATGGTGCTCGGCTTCTTCTCCTCGGCGCAATGCGTGCCGGTGGCCGCCCGCGTCGAGCAGCTCAAGAAGTTCATGTGGATGACGACCTGCATCTCGTCGGCCGTGTTCAACGAGAAGGGCTACAAATACGTGTTCCGCCCGCAGGCGAGCGGCGACCAGTTCGGCATGATGACGATGGATTTCATCGCGCAGAACGCCAAGGAGAAGTTCGGCAAGGAGGCGAAGGACCTCCGCGTCGCCATCATCCACGAGGACGGCGCTTACGGCGTCGACGTCTCCAAGGGCAACGAGCTCGGTGCGAAGAAGGCCGGCTTCAACGTCGTGCTCAAGGAGGGCTATTCGGCGACCGCCCCCGATCTGTCCGCGCTGGTGACCAAGCTCAAGCGCGCCAAGCCCGACGTGATCTTCCACACCGGCTACAATCCGGACATCACGTTGCTGCTGCGCCAGGCTCGCGAGCAGGGCCTGAAGTTCGGCGCGCTGATGGGGCATGGCGCGGGCTATGGCGTCTATGAGAAGCTGAAGGAAGGTATGGGAGCCGACGCCACCTATATCTTCAACACCGACCCGATCTCGATCTGGCTGGCCAATCAGAAGACCATGGATCCGAAGCTACCGCCCGTCATCAAGATGGTCGGCGAGGAGTTCGACAAGATCCGGCCCGGCGTTGCGATCCGCTCCGCCCATGTCGGCATCGGCGCGTCCAACACTTACGTCTTCATGGCGGATGTGCTGCCGCGGGCGATCAAGAAGTACGGCGGCGTCGATCCCGACGCGCTGCGCAAGGCGGCACTCGATACCGACATCCCCGAGGGCGGCACCATGCTCGGCTTCGGCGTGAAGTTCTACGGCGAGGGCACGCCCATGGCCGGGCAGAACGAACGCTCGTTCCCCGTCGTGATCCAGTATCTCGAAGACAAGTCCCACGTGGTGTGGCCGAAGAGCCAGGCGCAGCGCGAGGCCGTGCTGCCGCTGCCGAAGGGCACCACCTACAGCAACCAGTAGCAGCGGAGGGCCTTGGTGCTGGAAGTCAGCGGGCTGGTGAAGCGGTTCGGCGGCTTCACCGCGGTGAACAACGTGTCGTTCAAAGTCGATCAGGGCGAGATTCTCGGCCTGATCGGCCCCAACGGCTCGGGCAAGAGCACGATCTTCAACATGCTCTCCGGCACTCTGGCGCCGACATCCGGCTCCATCCTGTTCGGAGGCACCGAGATCGCGGGCCTTGCGCCGCACCGGATCATCAACAGCGGCATCGGACGTACCTTCCAGATTCCGCGCCCCTTTCGCCGTTTGACCATCTTCGAGAACGTCGCACTCGCCGGTTTCTACGGCCAGGGACGCCACAGCCGCGCCAAAGCCGAGGAGGCGGCCGAGCGCTCGCTGGCGATGGTCGGCCTGCCGACCGATCGCCATGCCAGCGTCGATGGTCTCGGCGCGGCCGGTCTGAAGAAGCTCGAGCTCGCCAAGGCGCTCGCGACTGGGCCAAAGCTGCTGCTCGCCGACGAGAGCCTCGGCGGTCTCGACGAGGCCGAGATGGACCAGGCCGCCGACATGCTGCGCAACATCCGCGACGAGCTCGGTATCACCATCATCTGGGTCGAGCACATCATGGGCGTGTTGATGCGCGTCGTCGATCGCGTCATGGTGCTCGATCACGGCGAGAAGATCTCGGAAGGCTTGCCAAGCACCGTGGCGGGCGACCCGCGGGTGATCGAGGTCTATCTCGGCACCGATGCCGAGACCACGCAGGCCGCGGCCGCCGAAGCGCGCCGCCGCGCGGGAGGCGCCTGATGCTCGAGCTCCGCGCCGTCAATGCCGGCTATGGCACCTTCCAGGCGCTGTTCGACGTTGACCTCGACGTCAAGGCTGGCGAAGCCGTCGGCGTGATCGGCCCCAATGGTGCCGGCAAGACCACCTTGATGCGCGTCATCTCCGGCCTGATCCGGCCCTCGCGCGGCTCGATCAAGATGGAAGGCGTCGACGTCGTCGCAACGCCGCCGCACAAGATCGTCAGCCTCGGCATTGCGCATGTGCCGGAAAACCGGCGGCTGTTCCCACAGCTCTCGGTCGACGACAATCTCAAGATGGGTGCCTTCATGAAGGAGGCGCGCGGCCATTATGCCGAGCGGCTCGAGGTCGTGTTCGACCTGTTTCCACGCCTGAAGGAACGGCGGCACCAGATGGCCGGCACCATGTCCGGCGGCGAGCAGCAGATGTGTGCGATCGGCCGCGCGCTGATGTCCAATCCGAAGCTGCTGCTGCTCGACGAGCCATCGGCGGGCCTTGCCCCGGTCGTGGTGCAGCAGGTGTTCGAGCTGGTGAAGCGGATCCGCGCCAGCGGGCTGACCGTGCTGATCGTCGAGCAGAACGTGCAGCAGGTGCTGAAAGTGGTCGACCGCGCCTATCTGATCGAGGCGGGCACGATCAGGGCGTCCGGCACCTCGGCCGAGATGCTGGCGAGCGACACCGTCAAGGAAGCGTATCTCGGGGTGTGATGGGCATGCAGGCGTTCCTGGACATTTTCGACATCTACCTGCTGGAGGCCGTGATCAACGGCATCCTGCTCGGCGGCGTGCTGGCGCTGCTCGCGCTCGGGCTCAATCTGATCTTTGGCGTCATCGACGTGACCTGGATCTGCTACGCCGAGCTCGTCATGATCGGCATGTATGCCATGTACTTCATCGTGCAGGTTTACGGCATTAGCTATTTCATTGCCGCGCCTCTCACGGTTCTGCTGGTCGCGATGCTCGGCGCGGCGCTGCACTATCTTGTGATCGCGCCGCTCTTGACCGCGCCGCCGATCAACCAGCTGCTCGCGACCGGCGGGGTTCTGTTCGTGCTGCAGAGCTTCGCCACCGTCGCCTTCGGCATCGACTTCCGCAATCTCGGCATCCGCCTGCCGGTGCTCAGCTTCGGCGACATGAATTTCAGCTACGCGCGGCTGCTGTCATTCCTGGCGGCGCTGGTCGGCATGGTCGCGGTCTATCTGTTCATGACGCGCACCTTCACCGGCACCGCGATCCGCGCCATCTCGCAGGACCGCCAGATCATGGCGCTGATGGGCGTCGACACCAAGCGGATCTATCTCATCACCTCTGCAATCGGCGGCGGGTTGGCCGGGCTCGCCGCCTGCTTGCTGGTGCTGCAATATGACGTGCACCCCTTCGTCGGTCTGTCGTTTGGGCCGATCACCTTCCTGATCTGCGTGCTCGGCGGGCTCGGGAATTTCATCGGCGGCTTCATCGCAGCCTTCGTGTTTGCCGAGATCATTTCGCTCGGCGGCCTGTTCTCTGATCTCGAATGGGGCTACGTGCTCGCCTTCGCCTTCTTCATCGTCATGATGTTCATCCGGCCCGCGGGCCTCTTGGCGAGGCGCCGATGACGGGGCAGGGGCGGCTGGCAGCGTGGGGGGTGGGGCTGGCGGCGCTGGTCGCGCTGCCCTTCGTCTATCGCGATCCCTATCATCTGCACATCCTGGTGCTGATCCTGATCTGGTCGTTCGCCTACACCTCGTGGTCGATGATGGGGCGTTTCGGCCTGGTCTCGCTCGGCCATGGCGGCTTCATGGGGATCGGCGCCTACGTCACCGCGCTCTTGTGGAATCATCTGGGCCTGACGCCGTGGATCGGCATTCCCGTCAGCATGGTCGCGGCCGGCGCGCTGGCGCTGATCGTCGGCTATCCCTGCTTCCGCTTCCGCATCACCGGCCACTATTTCGTGCTGGTGACGCTGGCGCTGTCAGGCATCGTGCTTCAGGTCATCACGGCGACGCGCGACTATACCGGCGGCTCGCTGGGCTACACGCCGAACCGGGCATCTAGCAACAAGCTGCTTGCGCTGCAATTCGACGACAAGACCACCTGGTACCTGATCGCGCTCGGGGTCTGGCTGTTCGGCATCGTGGTCTGGCACTGGGTCGACCGCAGCATGGCCCGCTATGCCCTGGAGGCGATCTCGGAGGACGAAGACGCGGCGGCGGCCGCCGGCGTCGACGTCACCGCGGAGAAGCTGAAGATCACGCTGCTCAGTGCCCTGATGACGGCGCTCGCGGGCGCGATCTACTGCCAGTACCAGATGTTCATCACCCCCGACACCGTCAGCGGCATCGCGGTGTCGCTGCAGATGGTATTCGCGGCCATCGTGGGCGGCCTGTTCGTCTCGCTCGGCCCGACCTTCGGCGCCATCATCACCATTCTGCTGGCCGAGACCCTGCGCATCGGCTTCGGCACCAAGGCGGTCGGCTGGGACAATCTCGTCTACGGCGTGCTGCTCGTGCTCTTCATCATATTCCTTCCCAAGGGCATCCTTGGTAGCCTGCTCGATCGATTGAAGCCGCAACGCAAGGTGCCCCGCGCTCATGAGCAAGAAGCCGTCCAAATCGCTCGCCCAGGAGCTTGACCGCTACATCACGCCGTTCCGCTACGATGGCTCCGGCAAGTTTCACCTCAAGGACCACAAGACCAACGAGAAGGGCGATCTCGACAAGGAGAAGGCGCAGGAGCTTCTCGACGTCAACAAGAAGCGGCTGATCGAGTTTCAGGAGAAGCTCTACGCCCAGGACCGCTGGTCGCTTCTGATCGTATTCCAGGCCATGGATGCCGGCGGCAAGGATAGTGCGATCAAGGCGATCTTCGAGGGCATCAATCCGCAGGGCTGCGAGGTCCATGCCTTCAAGGCGCCGAGCAGCAAGGAGCTCGACCACGATTTCCTCTGGCGCCATGTGATCGCGCTGCCGGAACGCGGTCATATCGGCATCTTCAACCGCTCCCATTACGAGGAATGCCTGGTGACGCGCGTGCACCCGGAGCTCCTCGCCAAGGAGAAGCTGCCGCAAAAGCTCCTCACCAAGAGCATCTGGAAGGAGCGGTTCGAGGACATCTCGGCCTTCGAGCGCTATCTCTGCCGCAACGGCACCGTGGTGCTGAAGTTCTTCCTCAACGTGTCCAAGGACGAGCAGCGCGAGCGCTTCCTCGACCGGCTGGAGGACCCGGCCAAGCAGTGGAAGTTCTCCATGGACGACATCAAGGAGCGCGCGCTGTGGCCGCGTTACCAGGCGGTCTACCAGGACATCGTCCGCCACACGGCGACGTCTCACGCGCCGTGGTACGTCGTGCCCGCCGACCACAAATGGTTCGCCCGCGTCGTGATCGGATCGGTGATCAATGCGGCGCTCGAAAAACTCGACCTGCGCTTTCCCCGTGCCGACAAGGCCTCGCTGCGGGAGTTCGACGAGGTGCGCAAGGCGCTGGAGCAGGAAGAAAAGAGGGGCCATACGAAGAAATCGCGAAAACAACCCCATGCACAGTAGGCGGCCACAGCGAAATCAATGGCTTGATGGTTGTCGGCAAGTGGTGCGGAATTCACGAAATCGATTTGCTGCGTCGGGCAAAACAGCGCGATGATGGAACTGGCAAATCCAATTGTGATAGCCGACTTGATTGATCCCGCTTGACAGTCTGATGACACAGGAGGACCATCTCGAAGGTCGCAAACAAGCGACACGCAACGTCCACCTCATGAGCAAGGGGAGGTCTATGACACCACCTCCGCAAATCCAGCCGCGTTAAGTGCGATGGAGCTCGTTCGGACTATCGCATAGCGGCAGAAACCGCGAACGGCACGCCGGGTCAAGGTTTAGCGGGCTACATCAGTAAGGCAGAGCCCCTACCTTCCCGGCGCTGTATTTTGCATCACATTGATCGTGTGGACGGCCGTGATGAGGCCGACCGCGACAGCTGTTTTCGACATCCTGTTTCTCCTCCTTCCTCCTCGCCGTCATTCCGGGCCGGTGCCCGGAATGACGGGAAGCAATTGCGGATGACCTGTGCACGCGGGCACGCTGGTCTCCACGCCGTCATGGCCGGGCCTGTCCCGGCCATCCACGGCCTTGGCCCGAGGCACGAAGAACGTGGATGCCCGGGACAAGCCCGGGCATGACGACCTTGTAAAGCCGAGCTGCGGAATCCCGCAGAAAGACGGATCGCGTTCCGTTGGCGTTTGGTCTCTGCTGAGACGCAGTTCCCCCATCTTTGCATTGCGGCAAATGCCAAGAGAATGTCGCCTCGAAGGCCAACTTCCGACACAGGCTAGGGGCGAATAACAGGCATCCGACATGACGCATGTGTTTCGGCGGTCCCGACGCCGCCGGCGCATGCATTTTTTTCAGGGAATCCTCGTGTCGCATAAGCTGGTCCCGGCGGTCCTCGCCGTCGTCTTCCTCGCGATCTCCTCTCTCTCCGGCGTCCGCGCCGAGCCGCCTCGGCCGGCGACGAACAATGCTGCCGCGTTGTCGCCCGAGGAAGCCAGGCGCGCGCTTGAGACGCTCCAGGACGACAAGAAGCGCGGGCAGATGATCGATACGCTGCGCGTGATCGCCAATGCGTCCGGTCCGCAGCAGCCGGCGACGCCCGCACCCGAGCAGAAGTCGCCGATCCCGCTCTCGGCCGACGGTCTCGGTGCGCAGCTCCTGCTCACGGTGTCCGAGGAGATCGGCGAGATCTCGAGCGAGATCGCCAGCGTGGCGCGGACGATCACGCATTTCCCGGCGTTCTATTACTGGATCATGCGGACGGCCAACGATCCCGCGGCCTATAACCTTCTGATCGAGATCGCCTGGAAGCTCGCATTGGTGATCGGTTGCGCGCTCGCGGCCGAATGGGTGCTGTTCCGCCTGATCCGTCGCCCGGTTGCCTTCCTGGAGGGACGGGTGCCGCAAACCGCGCATCTGCCGGCGCAGGTGCTGCCGGTTGCCGATCCGCCGTCGTCGCTCGTCGATGTCACCCCCTCGCCCGAGCTGCACAAGCGGCGTCACAGCCTTGCACGCGTCTGGCAGATCATGCTGCGGCTGCCCCCCGTGTTCGGCCGCCTTGTCCTGGAATTGCTTCCCGTTCTCGTCTTCGTGGGTGTCGCGACGGCGCTGCTCGGCACCGAGATCGGCCAGCCTACCATTGTTCGCCTCGTGATCCTCGCGGTCGTCAACGCCTATGCGTTCTCGCGCGGGCTGATTTGCATCGTCCGGGCGCTGGCCGGGCCGTTCGGCCTGTTCCCGGTACGGGCCGAGACCGCGGCCTATATCGAGATCTGGGCGCGCCGCATCGTCGGCGTCGGCGTCTCCGGCATCGCCTTTGCCAATGTGGCGCTGCTGCTCGGTCTGCACCGCGCCGGCTATGCCGCGCTGCTGCGCATGGTGATGCTGATCGTGCACCTCTTCGTCGTCGTCATCATCCTGCAATGCCGTCGCCAGGTCGCCGAGGCCATCCGTGCACCGGCCGACCGGCAGGGCATCGCAGCCCGCCTGCGTAACCGCATCGCCGGCGGGTGGCATTATCTCGCCATCGCCCTCGATCTCGCGCTGTGGGCGGTATGGGCTCTCAACATTCGCAACGGCTATTCGCTGCTGCTGCAATATTTCGTCGGCACCATCGTGGTCGCTGTGATCACGCGCGTCGCAATCATGCTGACGCTCAGTCTGATCGACCGCGGCTTCCGCATCCAACCGGAGATTCTCCAGCGCTTTCCGGGTCTCGAGATCCGCGCCAACCGCTATCTGCCGCTGCTGCGCAAGATCGTATCCGGCGTGATCGTCTTCATCGGCTTCGTGGCCGTGCTGGAGGTCTGGGGCGTCGATGCCATCGTCTGGTTCTATGGCGGCCAGATCGGCAGCCGTCTGATCTCGGCCGTGGTGACGATCGGTCTCGCCGTCGCCATCGCAGCGGCGATCTGGGAAGCCAGCAACGCGCTGCTGGACCGCCAGATCAACACGCTGTCGCGCGATGGGCATTACGCCCGCGCCGCGCGCTTGCGCACTTTCCAGCCGATGCTGCGCACCGCGCTGCTCTGCCTGATCGCCACCGTCGTCGGCCTCACCGCGCTGAGCGAGATCGGCGTCAACGTCGCGCCGCTGCTGGCGGGCGCCGGCATCGTCGGCATCGCTATCGGCTTCGGCTCGCAGAAGCTGGTGCAGGACCTCATCACCGGCCTCTTCTTGCTGCTGGAGAACACGGTGCAGGTCGGCGACAATGTCAGCGTGTCAGGGCTGTCCGGGGTGGTCGAGAACGTTTCGATCCGCACCATCCGCCTGCGCGCGGGCGACGGCGCCGTGCACATCGTGCCGTTCAGCGCGGTCACGACCATCACCAATGCCAGCCGCGGCGCCGGTAACGCCTCGGTCAGCGTCAACGTCGCCTACAAGGAAGACACCGACCGCGCCGGCCAGATCCTCAAGGACATCGTCGAGGAGATGCGCCGCGAGAGCGAATTCCGCGCGCTGATCCGCGGCGACCTCGAGCTGTGGGGCGTCGACAAGGTGGACGGCGCGATGGTGTCGATCGTCGGCCAAATCCGCTGCACCGAAGCCGGGCGCTGGCCGGTCCAGCGCGAATTCAACCGCCGCATGAAGCTGCGCTTCCAGCAGAACGGCATCGACGTCGCATCCGCCACCCAGACCATCCTGATGCATGTCGCGCCGCCGGCCGATGGCTCGGCCAACCTGACGCCGCGGCGGGCGGCCGGATAGCGGTTCGATAATCCGGCTTGCCTCCGCGCGTCCGGCAGCGTTCACTCTGCCTCCAGCCCGCTGCCAACATGCGGGCGACGAAAATGGATGGGCGGAATGATACGAGGGCTGTGGGCTGGCTTGCGCGGCCATGTGATCGTCTTGTGCGCCTTGGCCGGATCTGGCCCGTGGATGGCACCGGGTCACACGCAGCCGTTTCCCTCGCGCCCGATCACTCTCATCGTACCATTCGCGGCGGGAGGTCCGACCGATACGCTGGCGCGGATCCTGTCGGAACGGATCGCCGCCGAGCTGCACACGACAATCGTGGTCGAGAATGTGGCCGGTGCCTCCGGCAGCATCGCCGGTAGCCGCGTCGCGCGTGCGGCCCCCGACGGCACGACGATCACGATCGGCCATTGGGGCACCCATGTGCTGAACGGCGCGATCTTCAAGCTGCCCTATGACGTCGTCGCCGATTTCGAGCCGGTCGCGATGATCGCGATGGGAACGCAGCTCATCGTCGGCAGGAAGTCGCTTGAGGCGGCCAATCTGAAAGAGATGATCGCGTGGCTGAAGGCCAACCCCGGCAAGGCTACGGCCGGGACGGCCGGGGCTGGCACGGGCGCCCATGTCGCCGGCGTCTTCTTCAAGGACAAGACCGGCACCGACTTCCAGTTCGTGCCCTATCGCGGCGCGGGCCCCGCCATGATCGATCTCGTCGCCGGCCAGATCGACATCATGTTCGATCAGGCGTCGAACTCGCTGCCGCACGTCAAGAACGGTGCGATCAAGGCGTTCGCGGTGACCTCGCCGACCAGGCTTCCGTCTGCACCCGATGTGCCGACCGTCGACGAAGCAGGTTTGCCTGGCCTTTATATTTCCTACTGGCACGGCATCTGGGCACCGAAGAGCACGCCGAAGGACATCATCACCAAGCTCAACGCGGCCATCGTCGCCGTGCTTGCCGACGCTTCCGTCAAGCAGCGCTTTGCCGAGCTGGGCCAGGAGATTCCACCACCGGAGCAGCAGACGCCCGCAGCGCTCGCGACGTTCCAGAGGGCCGAGACCGAGAAATGGTGGCCGATCGTGAAGGCGGCCAACATCAAGCCTGAATAGCGCTGCCTCACATGTGCCCTCTCATTCTGAGGAGGCCGCGCTGCAGCCGCTTGCTCCGCCTCTCCCGCTTGCGGGAGAGGCCGACGCGCCCCGGGCGATGCGAAGCATCGTCCCGAGCGCGGCGGGCGAGGGTTCTCGCCGCGCAGGCACATTCTCGACAATCCCGACGCGGAGACACCCCCACCCCAGTCCTCCCCCGCAAGCGGGAGGGGGGAGTCCAGTCCCGATGCCGAAGCATCGTGCATATCCAATGCGAGAGTGGGGCCTTCATGGTTCGCCCGGCGATGCGAAGCATTGTCCGGAGACGGCGCTGACGCGCCTCCTCACCATGAGGTGCACGAGTCTTGCCGCGTTAACCTTTGCATCTCGCGCAACTGCCAGTCGTTCGCGAGAGTCTCGCTGCATTGCGAGATCACAATCGACGCTTCAGTCTCTACGTCCTTGATCTCAATGGAGCGCTGGCCGACAATGTCCGTAGTTCAATGTGAAGCTTGGGGGAATTCGTGAATAGACCTGCCCGGGTCGTTGCCCAATCGACGTCGTCCAATCCGCCGCAAGGCATGGCGCTGCTGCGCGATCCCTTGCTCAACAAGGGCACCGCTTTCACGGAATCCGAGCGCGCCGCACTCGGCCTGCGTGGCCTGTTGCCGCCTTGCGTGCTGACGATGGAGACGCAGGCGCAGCGCGTTCTCACCAATCTGCGCACGCTGCCGACCGATCTGGAAAAATATGTCGCGCTGAACGCGCTGCATGACCGCAACGAAGCGCTGTTCTTCCGCATCGTCGTCGACAATATCGACGAGATCCAGCCGATCATCTACACGCCGACGGTCGGGCTCGCCTGCCAGAAATACGGCCTGATCTTCCAGCGGCCGCGCGGCATGTTCATCTCCTCGCGCGATCGCGGCCAGATCGCCGAGCTTCTGAAGAACTGGCCCTATCAGGCCAAGCTGATCGTCGTCACCGACGGCGAGCGCATTTTGGGCCTCGGCGATCTCGGTGCCAACGGCATGGGCATCCCGGTCGGCAAGCTCTCGCTCTATTCGGCCTGCGCCGGCGTGCATCCGGAAACGTGCCTGCCTATCGTGCTCGACGTCGGCACCAACAACGAAGAGCTTCTCAACGATCCCTATTATCTCGGCCTTCGCGAGCGCCGGCTGACCGGCGCGGCCTATGACAGCTTCGTCGACGAGTTCATGCAAGCCGCGCGGAAGATCTTTCCGGGCGTGCTGATCCAGTTCGAGGATTTCGCCAATCATTCGGCGTTCAAGCTGCTGCACAAATATCGGGATGAAGCCTGCGTCTTCAACGACGACATCCAGGGCACCGCCGCGGTGGCGCTGGCCGGTCTGTTCTCGGCGCTGCGTGTGAGTGGCGGCAAGCTGAAGGACCAGAAGATCCTGTTCCTCGGCGCTGGCGAGGCGGCGACCGGCATCGCTGATCTCGTGGTGTCCGCGATGATGGCGGAAGGCACTTCCGAAAAAGACGCGCTCCGGCGCACTTGGCTGGTCGATTCCCGCGGCCTCGTCGTCGGCGGCCGCGAGGGTCTCTCCGGCCACAAGCTGCGCTATGCGCATGCCGATCAACCGCCGATCTCCGATTTCCTCACCGCGATCAAGACGCTGAAGCCGACGGCGATCATCGGCGTCGCCGCGGTCGGTGGCGCCTTCACGCCGGAGGTGCTCAAGACAATGGCTGAGCTCAACGAACAGCCGATCGTGTTCGCGCTCTCCAACCCGACCTCGAAGGCCGAATGCTCGGCGGAGGATGCCTATCGCTACACCGAGGGCCGTGCCCTGTTCGCCTGCGGCAGCCCATATGATCCGGTGCAGCTGGGCGGCCGCAGCTTCGTGCCGCGCCAGGGCAACAACTCCTACATCTTTCCGGGCGTCGGCCTCGGCGTCATCGCCAGCGGCTCGAAGCTGGTGACCGACGAGATGTTCATGGCGGCGGCCCATACGCTCGCCGATTGCGTCGGCAAGGAGGACCTCGCGCAGGGCAGTCTCTATCCGGCGTTGCCGCGCATTCGCGAGGTCTCGGTCCGCATCGCCGCGGCCGTCGCGGACGTCGCCTATCAGCGCGGGCTCGCGGACGGACCGGCGCCCAACGACGTCAAGGCGCTGGTCCAGTCCCAGATGTACGAGCCGCATTACTGAGACACCGGCTCGGCCGGCCACCTTGCGTGGCCTGTCCCGATTCAGGACGCGTCACTGTGGTGGAATCGTCACAGCTGGCGCGAAACGGCGGTGGCCCCACGCCTGCTTTTGTTCCGACAAGGTTCTGCCCTCATTGCCCACCGAAAATCGCCCCCGTTCGGAGGGGCGTACCATGTCTCGCATTGCACGTGCCGAAACTGCCCGGATTTCCTTCGCAACCTCGTGCCGGCTGCTGCTTGCCGTCGCCGGCGCCGCCTCGCTTGCGGCTTGCGCGCAATCGCCGGTCGGCCGCCAGAAGGCCGATCTCGCCGGCGTCAGCCGGCAGGCCGTGGTCGAGCGCCCGCACCGTGTGGCGGCGCTGCATCCACGACCGATCAGCCGGGCGCGCGTGCCCGACGCGACGGGCGAGGCAAAGCAGGCTGCCTCGCACGGCGTTGCCAGCTTCTATTCGGATACGGAGACCGCGAGTGGCGAGAGGTTCGACAAGAACGAGTTGACCGCGGCGCATCCCACCCTGCCGTTCGGCACCAAGCTGCGCGTCACCGATACCAATTCCGGCCGCTTCGTCACGGTCAGGGTCAACGATCGCGGTCCCTATGTTCGCGGGCGTGTGGTCGACATCTCGCCGTCCGCGGCCGAGGCGCTCGGCATGGTCGACAAGGGCATCACCAACGTCCGGCTCGAGGTCGTGCAATAGCGCGCTCGTCAAGACAAGGCGGCGCGCTTAACCGGCTGTTAGCGGCTTCTCAAGCACCATGCGTGTCCGAACAATTTGGGGCTGTTGGGGAGGCGGACGCTTGAACACGATCCAGTATCTCGAAGATCAGGCCGCACGCGCCGAGCGGCTCGCCAAACGGATCACGGATACGCTGACGATCGAAAAGCTCCTGGCCTTTGCCGACGAACGCCGCCGCGAGATCGAAGTCATCGCCGGCAAATATCGGCGCGCATAACTCCCGCAAACCATGCTCTGATCGCATTCGTGCTTCCTGCGAAGCGAGGAACTTCTTCGTCTCTCCTGCGTCATCTGGGCAGGAGAGAGGAGGACATCATGGGTTTTGGACGAGGTGCTTTGCTTTGGTTGCTTGGTGTGCCGCTGCCGATCATTCTGCTGCTGGCATTGTTCTGGCACCATTGAGGTGACCACACCACACGAAAAGCGCCGCGGAAGCGGCGCTTTTTGTTGCCCGCGTAAATCGGCGCAAAGCGCTTTCAGGAATGGCTTTCGACGAAGTCGCTGAGATAATCAGGCAGCTCTATTCCGTAGAGGTCGCAGCGCGCACGGATCTCGCCGGCGACGTCGGTCGAGATGTCCTTCATCCAATGTTCGAGCGTGTTGAAGGAAATCACCTTGATGGGGTCGTTGAAGCAGCCGGCGACGAGCTCGCCGATCGTGGCGTCGAGGTCGTTGCGTTCGATGCGGATTTCGGTCTTTTCATCGCGGCGATCGACCACCACGAACAAGGTCTGGTCCGCCCCGTAAGGTACGATCGGTGATGACACGCCAGCTTCAAGCATCCTCAGGCACTCGCGACTTGGCTTACGACTTGGCTTCCGATCCCCGTTAACGGGAAAAACCGGAAGAATGTTCCTGCGCGATTCCGTGAAGTGTCGTCAGAGAAATTCTCTCAAGCGCGAGAGCTCGATGACGTGCTCGGACGAGAGGATTTCGGTGACGAGTGGCGGTTGCGCCACGGTGCGGATCTCATAGAGGTGCCGAGTTGCCGCCGGCTTGCTCATGAACGCCGAGATGCAATCGTCGAGGGTGCCTTCGATGATCTGGTAGGGCTCCCGGTCCAGCCGGCGCTGGTTTGCGAGCGATGGCCATTTATGCAGGGCGGCAAGCGCACCGAAATCGACCTTTGATTCGCCAACAACGTCCCCCATCGTCCCGCCTCACGCAAAGAACGCCCCAGCACACGAGTTCGCGTGCCGGGGCTTACACCTGTCGCTGCATCTCAATGCCACGCCAACGCAACGCAGCAGCCGCGAAAAGGTTCCCGGCCGCGCTGTCGCGATCAGCTCGCCGCCGCCGCGATTCTGTGCCCTGGGCTGGCCTGGCCGTGGCCGGACTCGTCGCGCCTGACCTCCGGCGGCAGCCCGGCGAAGCGCCGCAAGGCTTCCGCCATCTGCACCCGGCCCGGCACGGCGGTGATCACCACGTCGACCATGGTGAAGGACGAGTGGAAATGGCCGTGCGCCCGGAGCTGCTGGACCGGGACGCCCGCGGCCGACATCGCCTCGGCGTAAGCGACGCCTTCGTCGCGCAGGGGATCGAACTCGCAGGTCACGACGAAGGCCGGTGGTAAGCCGGCGACCTTGCCGCGCAGCGGCGAGACGCGTGGATCGGTGCGGTCGGCGGGCGAGCAGTAGAGGTCCCAGAACCAGTACATCAGCGAGCGCGTCAGGAAGTAGCCCGTCGCATTGTCGTTGTAGGAGGGACGATCGAAGGTGCAGTCGGTGACCGGGCAGATCAGGAGCTGACCGGCGATCTCGGGCCCGCCCCGGTCGCGCGCGAGCTGGCAGGTGACGGCAGCGACGTTGCCGCCGGCGCTCCAGCCGGCGACCAACACCGGGCCCGGGCTGCCGCCGAGCTCTTCGGCATGCTCGGCGATCCAGCGCGTTGCCGCATAGCCGTCTTCGGCGGCGGTCGGGAAGCGATGCTCCGGCGCGTGACGATAGCCGACGCTGACGAACATCATGCCGGTCCGCCGCACCATGTCGCGGCAGAACGGCTCGTCCGACTGCTCGTCGCCGAGCACCCAGCCGCCGCCGTGGAAATAGACCACGACCGGATGCGGTCCCGGCGCCGCCGGCTTGTAGACGCGGTAGGGCAACGCGCCGCCCGTGACGGGCAGGGTGCCGTCGACGATGTCGCCGATCGGCCGCCCCGCGGGGCGCCCTTTGTTGAACTCGTTCACGAACTCGCGAGCGCCGAGCGCGCCCATCGATTCGATCGGCGGCAGATTGAGTGAGGTGAGCAAGTTGAGCACCAGCCGCACATCCGGCTGCAGGCGCACCACCTCGCCGTCATTGCATTGCGCGGCGCCGTCCGGGCCGCTGAGCTTGAAGCCGAGCATGCCGCGGCTGACCACCTCGTCGCAGATGCTGCGATAGGGGCCGACGCCGCCGGTATAGGGCATCAGGCCCTGCACCTTGCCGGGCACGTTGGCGCCCGTGTACCAGGTGTTGGCGAGCCGGTGCAGCGTCAGCATCGAGCAATCGGCCATGTGCCTGTTCCAGCCGGCCTGGGCCGTCTCGGTCGGCTCCATCGTGGTGAAGCCGGCATCGCGTAGCGCAGCCAGGCGGTCGACCACCCAGTCGACATGCTGCTCGATCGACACCGCCATGTTCGACAGCACCGACGGGCTGCCGGGGCCGGTGATCATGAAGAAGTTCGGGAAGCCCGCGACGGTGAGCCCGAGATAGGTCTGTGGCCCCTGCGCCCAGACGTCGGTGAGCGACTTGCCGCCGCGTCCGGTGATCGGATGCACGGCGCGGATCGCGCCGGTCATGGCGTCGAACCCGGTCGCGAACACGATGACGTCGATGTCGAAGCTGCGGCCGTTCGTGGAGATGCCGCTTGCGGTGATCGCCTTGATCGGCTCCTGGCGCAGATTGACCAGTGTGACGTTCGGCCGGTTATAGGTTGCGTAATAGTTGGTATCGAGGCAGGGACGCTTGGCGCCGAAGGGATGGTCGTGCGGCATCAGCGCCGCGGCGGTTTCGGGATCCTTCACGGCTGCCGAGATCTTCTCGCGGATGAGATCGCAGATCAGCTTGTTGCCCTCGACGTCGACCGCCTGGTCGGCCCAGAGCTGGGTGAGGATGTAGACGAGATCGCCCTTGCCCCAGGCTTCCTCGAACCGCGCGCGGCGCTCGGCATCGCTGAGCTGCCAGCTCACCGCCATCTGCTGCGGATAGGGCACGCCGGCCATCGACTGGCGCGCCTGCTCGCGATAGGCCGCGCGGTCGGACTGCAGCAGGCTCATGCGCTCCGACGGCGCGGGACCATTGTGTGCGGGCAGCGCGAAGTTCGGCGTGCGCTGGAAGACGGTCAGATGCGCCGCCTGCTCGGCGATCAGCGGGATCGACTGGATGGCCGACGAGCCCGTGCCGATCACGGCGACGCGCTTTCCCGCAAGATTGACGCCGCCGTGCGGCCAGCGTCCGGTGAAATAGACCTCGCCCTTGAAATCCTTGACGCCGTCGATCTCAGGCGGCTTTGGCGCCGAGAGGCAGCCAGTGGCCATGATGTAATGGCGGCAGGAGACCGCTTCGCCATTGTCGGTGGTGATGAGCCAGCGCTCGGCCGTCTCGTCCCATCTGGCTTCGGTGACTTTGGTCTTGAAGCGGATGTCCCGCCTGAGATCGTAGCGGTCGGCGACGAAGCCGAGATAGCGCAGGATTTCGGGCTGAGTCGCGTACTTCTCCGACCAGGTCCAGGCCGTCTCGAGCCCGGGATCGAAAGTGTAGCTGTAGTCGATGGTCTGGATGTCGCAGCGGGCGCCAGGATAGCGGTTCCAATACCACGTGCCGCCGACGTCGCCGGCCTCTTCGAGGGCGACGGTCGAGAAGCCGGCCTTGCGCAGGCGATGCAGGAGATAGAGGCCGGCAAACCCGGCGCCGACCACGGCGACGTCAACCTGTTGAGCGGTTCCGCGCTCCTCGACGGCACGTGTGGCAACCATGGCATCAGACATCGCATTTCCTCCCGTATGTTTGTTTTGCCGGCAGGCTATCGCTGCAGGTTCAGCTTGTCATCAGAGCAAGTGCAATCTTCGGTAGTCGTTTGCGGCAGCATCGTGGCCACGCGAGTGTCGCGGCGCTACACGCATCGCGATGCACAATGGCCGTGATTACCCGGGCTAATCATGCCCGATCCGCCTGTGTATGCTTGCGGTTACAAGCCACGCGTAGCGACCGAGTGTCATGCCCGAGTTGAGTGAGCGGACCAAAGCGAACATGGACGTCGTCCTGGAGGAGACGTGCCGCCAACTGCCGCATGGCGGCGACCACGACAGCCGCAAGTTCATTGCCGAACGCCTGATCGAGGCGGCGCAGGCAGGACACTCCACGCTGGGTGAACTCGGCATCGTCGCGCGCCGTGCGCTGGCGGAGATTCTCGCAAAGCGCGGTGAGTGAGCCGCGAGGCTTGCCTCCCGGCGCCTCGGGGACATAACCTCAGGGGAACCCGTCCGCGCATCGAAATGCCCAGAAGATGCGATCCGTGCTTGCGCTCATTGCGGCTTCCGCATTCCTTTTGCTCGCCGGCCCGGCCGTGGCTCAGCCGGTCGGACAGTTTCCATTCGCGCTGACGCGCGAAGGACAGATGCTCGGCGCCGTCGAAGGCGAGGTGGCGTCGTTCAAGGGACTGGCCTACGCGGCGCCGCCGCTCGGCGCGCTGCGCTGGCGCCCGCCGCAGCCGACGCCCGAAAGCTCGGAGATGCACACCGCCTACGATTACGGCGCGCCGTGCCTTCAGCCGGCGCTGCCTGAGGCGAGCGAGGATTGTCTCACGCTGAACGTGTTCCGTCCCTTCGGGGTCGATGGCCCGCTGCCGGTGATGGTGTTCATCCATGGCGGTGGCTTCGCCCGCGGCACCGCGAGCGATCCGCTGTTCGACGGTGCCAGGCTGGCGCAGGCCGGCCTCATCGTCGTGACCGCCAATTATCGCCTTGGCGCGCTCGGCTGGCTCGCGGATCCCGCGCTGTCGGAAGGCGGCTCCGGCAATTACGGTCTGATGGACCAGATCGCCGCGCTGCATTGGGTTCACGACAACATCGCGGCGTTCGGCGGCGATCCTCGTAACGTCACCCTGTTTGGCCGCGACGCCGGCGCGACGTCGATCGGGCTTCTGATGTTGTCCGCGCAAGCGCGCGGTCTATTCCATAAGGCCATTCTGCAGTCGATCCCCGCGCGCGCGCGGCTGCGCTCGGCGCAGGAGGCGGAGACCGTCGGCCGGCAGTTCGTGGCGGCGCTGGGACCGCAGGCGAATGTGCGCGCCGCAGAGCCGCGACGCCTGCTGGCCGCCGAGAGCCGTCTCTTGCAGACATCGCGGCGCAGCTTCGCGCCGATGATGGATGGAGGTCTGGTGACCGAGGATATTGCCGCCGGCTTTGCGGCCGGACACCAAAGCCGCATTCCCCTGATCATCGGCTCGAACGATGACGAGACGGGTTTCGACAGCGAGCTCGATATCAAGGAGGAGGTCGCATCGTCGGGACTCACGAGCGATGAGCTGCGCGAGCTCTATCCCGGTCTCGTCAGGCCTTCAGACCTTGCGGCGAGGTTCTATACCGACAAGGTCTTTACCGAGCCCGCAAGATTGTTGGCGCGCCTACACGCCGCAAGCGGCGCGGCAACCTTTCGCTATCACTTCGCCTATGTGCCGGAGGCCCGGCGCGCCAATCCCGAAGGCGGGTCCGGGCGGGAGTTGCAGTTCATTTTCGGTGCGGAAGGCGTGCCCGGGGCGGGCATCTTCTCGCGAGATGATCGCAAGGTCGCAAGCCGCATGCGGCCCTATTGGATCAACTTCGCCAGGAGCGGCGATCCCAACGGTCCCGATCTGCCGCATTGGGACGCTGCGGCGGCGGACCGCGATCGCCTGCTGCTGATCGCGAACGACCGCATCGCGAGCGGCGACGATCCCTTCGCGGAGCGTCTGGACCGGCTCGCGCGCTAGCGCGATAAAATAGCGTGAATTTAAGCCGCGAGCTCGACGCGGGGAGCCGGTGTCAGCCGGTCTTCCTCGAGATAGTCCATCGCGCCGTCCTTCTCGACGGCGTAAAACTGCTGGCCTTCGCGGGACTTGAAGGCGGCGCGCACGATGCCGCGGCGGCCCTTGTCACTGTTGACGACGTCCCCCAGCGCAAACTTCCTCATCTCACGTCTCACTTGTCTTCAGGCCGACTGCTTCGGCCACAGCCCGGATTTTGGGCGGCAAATCGTTAACGACTTGCTAACCATGCCGGTTTGCCTATGCTCGCCGCCGGTCGCGCGGGCACTGGCGCGCGCATATTGCCGATGAGACGAGCCCATGACGCGATTTTCGACGCTCTTCCTGTCGCACGGCGGCGGCCCCTGGCCATTCATGGAAGACAGGCGGGTGCAATATGCGAGGACCGCCCAGGAGTTCGGCCGGCTGCCGCAGCTGCTGCCAGCGAGGCCGAAGGCCGTGCTCGTCATCACTGGCCATTGGGAGGCCGACGCCTTCACCGTGTCGACCTCGGCGCATCCGCCGATGGTGTACGATTATTACGGTTTCCCCGAGCATACCTACCACCTCAAATATCCGGCGCCGGGCAGGCCCGAGCTCGCCGCGCGCGTGAAGGCGCTGTTGAAGCACGCGGGCCTCGATTGCCGGGAAGATCCCAATCAGGGCTTCGATCACGGCACCTTCGTGCCGCTCGGCCTGATGTATCCGAACGCCGACGTGCCGATCGTGCTGCTCTCGCTGAAGTCCTCTTACGATGCGGCCGAGCACATCAAGGTCGGCGAGGCGATTGCCCCGCTCCGCGATGAAGACATTCTGATCGTCGGCAGCGGGCTGACCTATCACAACATGCGTGGCTTCAACCGGCCCGAGTCCAAGCCGGTCTCCTACGATTTCGAGGCCTATCTGAACGAGGCGATCAGCAACCCGGATCCGGCCCGCCGCAACGCGATGCTGGTTGATTGGGAGAATGCACCCAGCGCGCGCCTGGCGCATCCGCGCGAAGACCATCTGCTGCCGCTGATGGTGGCCGCCGGCGCCGCCGGCAGCGATGTCGGCAGGCGAGTCTTCGTCGACGAGGTCGCCAATGTGGCCATGGCCTCGTATGTGTTTGGATGATTTCGTAGGGGGGATTGGCGAAGCGTAATCCACCTTACGCGGCAACTACCTTCACCCGTATCTCAGCTTCATCACCAGAATGCCGCCGGCGAGCACCATGGTGATGGCGTTAGCGGCGACCAGCGGAGCATCGCCAGAGAGCAGGCCGTAGATCAGCCAGAGCGCCAGGCCCAGCACCATGACCAGGAACATGCCGAGCGAGATGTCGCCGGTGGAGCGGGTCTTCCATACCTTGATGGCTTGCGGCGCATAGGCCACGGTGGTGCAGGTCGCGGCGGCAAAGCCGATCAGCTTGATCACGAAGGGTTCCATGCCGGCTCTATAACATGGATTCGATCACGGTCATGCCTCACGCCCGGGCCGCCACCAGTCCGCGATACAGCGCGGCATAATCGCCAGCGCGCTTGCGCCAGGAGACGTCGGTCGCAAGGCCGTTTCGTTGCAGCCGGCGCCAGGCCGGCTTGTCGTGGAAGGCGGCGTTGGCCTTGCGCAGGCTGCCGGCGAGGGCCTCCGCTGTCACGGGTGCAAACTTGAAACCGGTGGCATCACGGCCGGAGGCGTCGGCCTCGCCGATGTCGACGATGGTGTCCTCGAGCCCGCCGACGCGTGAGACGATCGGGACCGCGCCATAGCGCAGCGCGCAGAGCTGGGTCAGGCCGCATGGCTCGAAGCGCGAGGGCACGATCAGCGCGTCCGAGCCGGCCTGGAGCAGGTGCGCCAGGATTTCGTCATAGCCGATCACGACGCCGATCCGGCCGGGATTGGCGCGGGCCGCGGCCTGATAGCGCTCCTGGAGATCGCGGTCACCGCTGCCCAGCAGCGCGAGCTGCATGCCTTCGCGCAAAATGGTCGGAATCGCCTCGAGCAGGAGATCGAGACCCTTCTGCCACGACAGCCGGCTGATCACGCCGAGCAGCGGCGCCTCGTCCGAGGAATCGAGGTTGAATTGCTGCTGCAGCACCGCCTTGTTCGCGGCCCGGAACGTGAGATCTTCGGCGCCGTAGCGGTAGGCGATGTGCGGATCTTCTTCCGGATTCCACACCGCGATGTCGATGCCGTTGAGGATGCCGCTCAGCACACTTGCGCGTGCGCGCAAGAGGCCGCCGAGCCCCATGCCGCCTTCGTCGCTCTGGATTTCCCGCGCGTAGGTCGGCGACACCGTGGTGATGCGGTCGGCGAATTGCAGGCCGGCCTTCAGGAAGCTGATGCCGCCGAAATATTCGAGTTCATTGACGTTGAAGGAATGCCAGGGCAGGCCGATCGATCCAATCAGTTCGGGAGCGAACTTGCCCTGATAGGCCATGTTGTGGATGGTCATCACGGTGGCGGGCCGCGGGCGATTGTCATAGTGCAGATAGGCGGGGGCGAGCCCTGCCTGCCAGTCGTGGGCGTGCACGACGTCGGGGACGAACGCGGGCACGAGGCCGTGGCCGATATCGGCGGCGACGCGCGACAGCGCCGCGAAGCGCACGCCATTGTCGGGCCAGTCGACGCCCTCGGTGGTGACGTAAGGGTTGCCCGGCCGCGCATAGAGATGCGGCACGTCGAGCACGAACAGATCGAGCCCCTCGTGGAAGCCGGCGAGCAGCCGTCCGGGACCGCCGAAGTAATCCGGCCAGGTCCGGATCTCCGCCGCGCCTGAGACCAGTCGCATCACGTCGGGATAGCCCGGCATCAAGGTGCGCATCTCGACGCCGTGCGTCTTCAGCGCGATCGGCAGCGCGCCGGCGACATCCGCGAGGCCGCCGGTCTTGACGATGGGATAGACTTCAGAAGCGACCGCGAGGACGCGAACAGGCGTCATTTATTGAGCCCGTCGATCATCGGTTGGGTGATCAGCGAGATGCCCTGCTCGGTGGTGCGGAATCGCTTCGCGTCGAATTCGGGATCCTCCCCAACGACGAGCCCTTCCGGAATTTCGACGCCGCGGTCGATCACGACGTTCTTGAGGCGCGCGCCGCGGCCGACATTGACATAGGGCATGATGACGGCGTTCTCGACATTGGCGTAGGAGTTGATGCGCACGCCGGTGAACAGCAGCGAGCGCCGCAGCGAGGCGCCCGAGATGATGCAGCCGCCGGAGACCAGCGAGCTCACGGCCTGACCGCGCCGGCTTTCCTCGTCATGGACGAATTTCGCCGGCGGCGTGATCTCCGCATAAGACCAGATCGGCCAGGCACGGTCGAACAAATCCAGTTCCGGCACCACGTCGGTGAGGTCGATATTGGCGGACCAGTAGGCGTCGACCGTCCCGACGTCACGCCAGTAAGCGACGTTGTTGCTGCCGGAGCGAACGCACGAGGTCGAGAACTGGTGCGCGATCGCGCGGCCGTTCTTGACGAGGTATGGAATGATGTCCTTGCCGAAATCGTGGTTCGAGTCCGGGTCTTCGGCGTCGCGCTTGAGCTGGTCGAACAGGAATCTTGCGTTGAAGACGTAGATGCCCATGCTGGCGAGCGAGACGTCCGGCTTGCCCGGCATCGGCGGTGGATCTTTCGGCTTCTCCAGAAACTCCTGGATCCAGCCGTTCTCGTCGATATGCATGATGCCGAAGCCGCTAGATTCCGCGCGCGGCATCTCCAGGCAGCCGACCGTGACGTCGGCGCCGCTCTCGACGTGCTGGCGCAGCATCACCTCGTAATCCATCTTATAGATATGGTCGCCGGCCAGCACCACGATGAAGCGGCAGGCGTGGGATTCGATGATGTCAATGTTCTGGTAGACCGCATCCGCCGTGCCGACATACCACATGTTCTCGGAGACGCGCTGGCTGGCGGGGAGGATGTCGAAGCTCTCGTTGCGTTCTGGGCGGAAGAAGTTCCAGCCCATCTGAAGGTGCCGGATCAGGCTGTGGGCCTTGTACTGGGTCGCCACCGCGATACGGCGGATGCCCGAATTGACGGCATTCGACAGCGCGAAATCGATGATGCGGGACTTGCCGCCGAAATAGACGGCGGGCTTGGCGCGCCGGTCAGTCAGCTCCAGGAGCCGGCTGCCGCGTCCGCCAGCCAGGACGAACGCCAGCGCCTGACGGGCGAGCGGCTCATTACCGACGGCACTCATGTCATCCTCCCACTCACCCCCCGGCGCAGGCCGAGGCCATTTGTCGCGAGAAGCCCCCGCGCCCTTGGAACCGATAGTAACGGTACGCATAGTAAATCGTGAAGTAGGTTGTTGGTTGCGAACGCGGGAAGCTTAATGCTTTGCCTTGGCCGCGGGCTCCGGAATCGCACCACGGTTACGTGGGGCGGAGCAGGGCGGCGGCCCGCCTCGCAAGCCGACGGTCGTCTTGCAACGAGGCATGAATGAGACTTGTGCGCCGCACGCAAATCCGGGCTTTGAAGATCCGGTCTTTGACTTGGCGCAAGGATGCCCGATCATGTCGCTGCGATCCTTTTCCAAGCGAAACGTCAGACAGGAGTTGAGACGATGAGGATCTGGAAAACGGCAATTGCCTGTTCGCTGGCCGGCGTTGTCATCGCCGGCCAAATCCAAGAGGCGACGGCAGCCCCGCTGCCGACCAACGTCGCGACCATGAAGGCCGCGGCCGGCGACGACGTCACACAGGTGCATTGGCGCGGCGGCGGGTGGGGATTTGCGCTTGGTGGCCTCGCGGCCGGCGCGATCATCGGCGGCGCCATCGCCGGCGGCGCGCCGTACGGCTATTATGGTGGACCGTATTACGGCGGCTACGGATATCCCTACGGCTACGGTTATGGTTACGCCCCGGCCTATTACGGCGGCTACGGCTACGCGCCGGTGTATCCGCGATATTATCGGCCTTATCGTCCGTATTATAGCTATGGCTATTACCGGCCGTACCGGGTCTATCACCGTCACTATTATCGCCGATATTGGTGAACCCTCGCGGGTTACAGCGAGAGTCACACGATCAGGCTCATGCAGGCAAAATGCATGAGCACGATCGCGGCGAGACGCAGCAGGCCGGCTTCACGGCAAAGCCTGCGCGTCCCGCCGTCGTACGAAACGTCTTCAGCTGAACGCGGACGGATCGTCACAGGCAAAAAGGCAGGGCCTTCACAAACAGAAATAATCTGTGATGGCACTACGGCGCATTGCGCGGCAGTCTCCCTGGAACTCGAGGGAACAAATCGACGTTTGCAGCGCCGGGCGGGGCCAACCGGGAGCGGTGCCGTGCGAGCGCAAACCACGCTATTCTTCTCTTTAGCCAGTTTTTCGCTTTCTGCCATTTCTGTTGCCCATGCCGAAACTGGGCTTGCTTCATACTATGGATACGGAAAAGCCGGCAAAGGCGGCGAACTGACCTGTGCACACCGCACGCGTCCAATCGGCAGCATGCTTAGAGTGTCCTGGAGCGGGCGCACAATCCAGTGCCGCGTCAACGATCGCGGCCCCTTCATTCGGGGGCGCATCGTCGATCTCTCGGTGCCGGCCGCCCGTGCACTCGGCATGATGAGCGCCGGCGTGGTGCGAGTCGCCGTGGAATAGGCCGGCTCGCGCGCTATAGTGCCGCCCAAGCAAGGGAGGGGCTATGGCCAGGATCAGGGTGGGACTCGTCGGCTGCGGCTTCGTGTCGGAGCTGCACATGTATGCGTTCCGGCGCGTCTATGGCGTGGATGTCGAGGTTGCTGCGGTGGCCGCGCGTGGCGATCGCGTCGTCCAATTCGCCGGCCATCACGGCATTCCGCGCGTCTACCGCAACTTCGCCGACCTGATCGCCGACCGCGAGATCGACGTCGTCGACATCTGCACCCCGCCCAATCTTCATGCGGAAATGATCATTGCGGCGATGCAGGCCGGCAAGCACGTGATCTGCGAGAAACCGTTCGCCGGCTATTTCGGCCGCGACGGCGACGCGCAGCCGATCGGCAGTCATGTGCCGAAGGCGGTGATGTATCAGCGCGTGCTGGAGGAGATGGACAGGACGCGCGCCGCGATCGAGCGTACCGGAAAACTGTTCATGTATGCCGAGGACTGGGTCTACGCGCCCGCGGTGGCCAAGACCGCTGAGATCATCATGGCGACGAAGGACAAGATCCTGTTCATGAAGGGCGAGGAGAGTCATTCCGGCTCGCACGCGGCCCACGCCGCGCAATGGGCGATGACCGGCGGCGGCTCGCTGATCCGCATGGGCTGTCACCCGCTCTCGGCCGTGCTTTATCTCAAACAGGTCGAGGCCAAGGCACGCGGCGAGACCATTCGCGTCGCCAGCGTCACCGGCGATGTCGGCAACGTCACCGCCGGCCTCAAGGCCGAAGAGCGCACTTACATCAAGGCCAATCCCGTCGACGTCGAAGATTGGGGCACGCTCACCGCCACCTTTTCCGACGGCACCAAGGCGACCGTGTTCTCCGGCGACATGATCATGGGCGGCGTGCGCAACCTGATCGAGACCTACACGTCCGGCGGCTCGCTGTTCGCCAACATCACGCCGAACAATCATCTGATGAGCTACCAGACCAGCGAAGAGAAGCTCGCCTCGGTCTACATCACAGAAAAGGTCGACCGCAAAACCGGCTGGCAATATGTCTGCCTCGAAGAAGAATGGACGCGCGGCTATCTGCAGGAGATCCAGGATTTCATGGAGTGCGTGGCGAGCGGGCGGCAGCCGCTCTCCGACCTCGCGCTGGCCTACGAGACGATCAAGGTGAATTACGCAGGGTACTGGGCCGCGGAGGAGGGGAGAAGGGTGGTGTTGTAGGGGGAAGAAGTCGCCGCAAGTACACTGCAAACCCTTCTCCCCTTGCGGGAGAAGGTGGCGCGAAGCGCCGGATGAGGGGTTCTATCCGCGCGCTTGCTAAGAGTTGGACTCGGGAGGGAACCCCTCACCCGGCTTCTCTTCGCGAAGCCACCCTCTCCCACAAAGGGAGAGGGTGCACCGTCTTCGCGGCGAGCAAAGCTACGCCCCGTAGGTCGAGCCCTTCGGCAGCGGAAACACCGGGTCCTGCGTGCGGATGTTGGTCGGCCACACCACTGAGATGTGCTCGCCGGCGTTCTGCATCACCACCGGGGTCGAGCGTTCGTTCTGGCCGGACAGCGGCGTGCCCGGCGGGAAGAATTTCACGCCATAGCCCTGGATGGTGCCGCCGGCGGGAATGTCGACGTCGAGCGCGGCCTTGCGGATCGCCTCTGGCTCGAAGCTGCCGTACTTCTCCTTGGCGACCGGCAGCACGTTGTTGAGCAGCACCCAGGTCTGGTTGAAGCCCATCGAGCAGTGCGGCGGCACGTCGGTGGCGCCGGTCTTGGCCTGATAGCGCGAGACCATGGTCTTGATCAGTTCGCCCATGCCCGGCGCGAGTTTTGCGGGATCGAGCAGCTGTGCCGGCACCGGATCGATGTTGCAGAAATTGTCGATGTCGGCGCCGAACGTGGCGCGCAGCTTGTCGAGCTGGCTGTAGCCCGCGCCGGCCCCGAACAGCATCTTGAAGCGCAACCCGCTCTCGCGGGCCTGGCGCAGGAACAGGGTGATGTCGGGGTTGTAGCCTGCATGCGAGATCACGTCGGCCTTGGCACGCTTGATCTTGGTGACGAGCACCGACAGGTCGGGCGCGGAGGCCGAATAGCCTTCACGCAGCACCACCTGGATGCCGGCCTGCTTGGCATAGGCCTCGTCGGCGGCGGCGACGCCGACGCCGTAGGGCCCGTCCTCGTGGATCAGCGCGACCTTGACGTCCTTGGGATCCATGCCGAGCTTGGCTTTCGCGTGCTCTGTGATGAAGCTGGCAAAGGCCTGGCCGTATTGGTCGGAATGGATCTGGGCGCGAAACACGTATTGCAGGTTCTTGTCCTTGAACACCGCGGTCGAGACCGCGGTCGTGATCCAGAGGATCTTCTTCTGCTGCTCGACCTTCGCGGCCAGCGGCACCGCATGCGAGCTCGCATAGACGCCGTTGAGGATGTCGATCTTCTCCTGGCTGATCAGGCGTTCGGCCTCGTTGATCGCAACGTCGGGCTTGCTCTGGGAATCCGCGGCGACCGGTACGATCTTGGTCTTGCCGCCGATACCGCCTTTCTCGTTGACGAGATCGATGGCGATCTGCGCGCCGATCGACGAGGCGACCGAGCCGCCGGCGGCAAAGGGGCCGGTGAGATCGTAGATCAGGCCGATGCGCAAATTCTCGGCCTGCGCCTGAGCCCTGGTCCAATCGAGGCTGAGTGTGGCGGCGGCAGCCGCCGTACCCTTCAGCAGCTGCCTGCGTGAAGTCGGCATCCTATCCTCCCTCAAAACCGTCTTATGATTGGTTGTTATCTTTTTGCGAAGTATGGGGAGGGGGATAGTGGAAAGTCAACATGGCGAAAGTCGAGGTCCGTCGTCCGGCATAGAACGCAAATGCGAAATGACGGCGACGGGCCAGGCGATGTGTCGTCACTGCGCCAGGCGGCGGGCCAGATAGCGCGCCGTCTTTCCGCTGGCCTTGGCGACCTGTTCGGGCGTTCCCGATGCGACGATGCGGCCGCCCTCGTCACCGGCGCCGGGGCCGAGATCGATGATCCAGTCGCTGTGCGCGACGACGTCCATGTCGTGCTCGACTACGATCACGCTGCTGCCGCCGTCCACGATCCGCTCGAGCTGGGCGATCAGCCGTTCGACATCGCGCGGGTGAAGGCCGGTGGTGGGCTCGTCCAGGACATAGAGCGTGTGACCGCGCTGCGGACGCATCAACTCGGTCGCGAGCTTGATGCGCTGGGCTTCGCCGCCGGACAATTCGGTGGCGGACTGGCCGAGGCGGATATAGCCGAGACCGACCTCGCGCACGACCGACAGCGACCGGTTCAGCGTCGCATCGCCCTCGAAGAACGCGAAGGCCTCGTCGACGCGCATCGCCAGCACGTCCGCGATGGACTTTCCGCGGATCTTCACCTCGAGCGTCTTGTCGTTGTAGCGCGCGCCCTTGCAGGTCGGGCAGGGCGCGTAGACGCTAGGCAGGAACAAGAGCTCGACGCAGACGAAGCCCTCGCCCTCGCAGGTCGCGCATCGTCCCTTGGCGACGTTGAAAGAGAAGCGTCCGGCGTCGTAGCGGCGGGACTTTGCCTGCGGCGTTGCCGCGAACAGCCGGCGCACATGGTCGAACAGGCCGGTATAGGTTGCAAGGTTGGACCGCGGGGTGCGGCCGATCGGCTTCTGGTCCACCACGACGAGACGGTTCACCTGGTCGAGGCCGGCAACGATCCTGCCGCCCAGTGTCGCGACCGTCGGGGCCAGGCTGTCGTCGTCGGAATCGGTAGCAAGCGTGTGGCCGAGATGCGCGGCCACGGTGTCGACGAGGAATTGGCTGATCAGGCTCGATTTGCCGGAGCCCGACACGCCGGTGATGCTGGCGATGATGCCGAGCGGAATGTCGACGTCGAGGCCGCGGAGATTATTGCGGACGACACCGCTGATTTTCAGATGCCCCTTCGGCTCGCGACGAACAGCCGGCAGTGGCTTTCTCGGTCGCGAGAGATAGTGGGCCGTTCGCGATTGCTCGATTTCGCCGAGTCCGGCCGGCGGCCCGCTGTAGAGGATCAGCCCGCCGCCTTCGCCGGCGTCGGGCCCGACGTCCACCAGCCAGTCGGCGTGCCTGATCACCTCGATCTCGTGCTCGACCACGAAGATCGAGTTGCCCGCGCGCTTCAGCCGGTCCAGCGCCCGCAGCAGCGCCTCGGTGTCGGCAGGATGCAGGCCCGCGGACGGCTCGTCGAGCACATAGACGACGCCGAACAGGTTGGAGCGGACCTGCGTCGCCAAACGCAGCCGCTGCAACTCACCGGGCGACAGCGTCGGCGTGCTCCGTTCGCAGGCGAGATAGCCGAGGCCGAGGTCGAGCAGCACCGCCAGCCGGGCCGAGAGATCCTCGCAGATTCGCCTGACGACGACGGCCTTCGACTTGTCCGTTGATGCTCTTGCAAACGGCTTGATGAGCTGGTGCAGCTGCGTGAGCGGCAGGTGCGACATCTCGGCAATGTTGAGCCCGGCGAACTTGACCTTGAGGGCCTCGGGCTTCAGCCTTGTGCCATGGCAGGTCGGGCAGTCCCTGGTGATCATGAATTGCGCAACGCGGCGCTTCATCATGGCGCTCTCGGACTTGGCGTAGGTCTGCATCACGTAGCGTTTGGCGCCGGTGAAGGTGCCCTGATAGCTCGGCTCTTCCTTGCGGCGCAGGGCGCGTCTGACCTCGGCGGCATCGTAACCGGCATAGACCGGAACGGTCGGCTGCTCCTCGGTGAACAGGATCCAGTCGCGGTCCTTCTTCGGAAGCTCGCGCCAGGGCTTGTCGACGTCGTAGCCGAGCGTCGTCAGGATGTCGCGGAGGTTCTGTCCCTGCCAGGCACTCGGCCAGGCCGCGACGGCGCGCTCGCGGATGGTCTTGGTGTCGTCGGGCACCATCGACTTCTCGGTCACGTCGAGCATTCGGCCGATGCCGTGGCAGGTCGGGCAGGCGCCCTCCGGCGTGTTCGGCGAGAACGCTTCCGCATAGAGCATCGCTTGTCCGCGCGGGTAGTCGCCGGCACGGGAATAGAGCATTCGCAGCAGATTCGAGATGGTGGTGACGCTGCCGACGGATGACCGCGTCGTCGGCGCCCCGCGCTGCTGCTGCAGTGCGACCGCGGGCGGCAGGCCTTCGATGTCGTCGACCTCGGGGATCTGCATCTGGTGGAAGAGACGTCGCGCGTAGGGCGACACCGATTCCAGATACCGCCGCTGCGCCTCGGCGTAGATCGTTCCAAAGGCGAGCGAGGATTTCCCCGAGCCCGACACGCCCGTAAACACGACGAGGGCGTTGCGGGGAATGCGGAGGTCGACGTTCCTGAGATTGTGCTCGCGCGCGCCTCGCACCCGGACGAAGCCATCGTCCTGCATCAGGCTGTCGGTTCTTTTGGGTCTATCGTCCATCTGACTGCTCCGGGCCGCGTCGGGATTAACGGCAGGATCGCAGGATGGGTCCCTCGGTGCCAGTGCGCCTGGTTGCGTTCTGCACGACGCGAGGCCGCTCGGGGTCACAGCGAGGGCCTTGTCATAAGCGTTCGGCGGATAGCAAGCCGCGCCTCAGACGATGAAGTCCCTGGCGGTGAGATCGGCGGCGTGGATGCCTTCCAGCGTGATCGTGTCGTTGGCCGTCAGCTGGATCACCGCATTGCCGACGCTGTCGTCGCTGATCAGGCTCTTCAGCGCGGCCCAGTCCGCAAAGCCGTAAGCGTGGACGTCGATGACGTCGTACTCGGGTGCCGTGCTGCCTCCGGCCTTGTTGCCCTGATCGAAATCATTGATCAGGTCCTGGCCCGAGCCGGCCTCGAACACGAACAGGTCGTTGTTCGGTCCGCCCCAGAGCTGATCATTGCCGCCCCCGCCGTTCAGCAGGTCACGGCCACCGGTGATCGAGCCGTCCACGGCTGGGGCGTAGATGTGTGCGTCGCCATATAGCCAGTCGCCGCGCGCGCTGCCCACGAGGATGTCGTTGCCGCCATGCGCGCTGCCCGACATGTTCGAGGCATCGCCGAACATGGCGATCGACGTTGAGTCGGGGTTGCCATCGACGGCTGCGACCAGCACGTCGTCGCCGCCGCTGGCGTTGTCACTCAGGTAGTCCGCGTCGCCAACCATGAACGCACCTCCGGATCGCGCTTCGGTACCTATCGTGTAGATGAGAATATCGTTGCCGCCACGTGCCTCGCCGCTCATGTCGATCAGTGCATCGCCGGAGATCGATGCCGCGCCATAGACTCCGGCCTGGGTGACGTTGATGATGTCGTTGCCGCCCCGAGTATCGTCGTTCATGGTCGTGCCCGCATCGCCGACGAACGTCCCGTACGCCCTGTCTCCCATCGTGCCCGTGATGACGTCATTGCCGCCGCGCGTTTCTCCCGTCATCGCCATCTCGGCGTCGCCGAAGAGGGAGGTGCTCGTATAGATCGAATCCGTGGCGTCGACGTTCAGAACATCATTGCCGCCATGGGCATGGCCGGACATCGTCCGCGCGTCGCCGTCGATGGTGACATAAACCCCGAAGCCCACGACATCGGCGACGAAATGGTCGTTGCCGCCGTGCGACCGTCCCTGCAAGTCCTCATCGTCGCCGACGAGCAGCAGGGTGCTGGGCCCGCCATCGACCGTCGCGATCATGCTGTCGTTCCCGCCGCGGCCGTCGACCGGCAGGCCGGGGTCCCCGAATACGATCACGAGCTCCTGGCTTCCGACGCTGACGAAGATCGTGTCGTTTGGCATATGGCGCATCTTGCAACTCCCCGGTCCATGTCGGGCGCGGATCGAGCCGAGCATCATGCTCGCGCCCCGCGCTGCGGCCCTGCCGCGTCACGCATCATCTTCGATTTGATGGCGGGGATAGGCCAGCGGTGCAGCTTGATTGCGGCCGCGGAACCGGGCCGGAGCAAGCGCGTCGTCAAGCTGTCATGAAACGCACAAGCGCGGTGCCGTAGGGTGGGCAAAGGCGCAAAGCGCCGTGCCCACCATCTCGTTCCGTATCCAAGGGATCGTGGGCACGCTTCCGCCTTCGCTCTTCGAGCGACGGCGGACAAGTCGCTTTGCCCACCCTACCGATAGCGGGGCAAGCCTGCAGAATGCAGCGGGCTCGGCTCAGCCCGGTCCCGCGCCTTGCGTCGCCGTGAACACCGCGTAGAGCGACTGGCTCGCGGCCATGAACAGGCGGTTGCGCTTGGGGCCGCCGAAGGTGATGTTGCCGCACACCTCCGGCAGGCGGATGCGGCCGAGCAGCTTGCCCTCCGGTGACCACGCCGTCGCGCCGCTATAGCCGACGGCGCGGCCGGCATTGCTGGAGGCCCAGACATTGCCGTTGACGTCGCAGCGCACGCCATCCGGCCCGCACTTCACGCCGTCGATCACGCAGTCGGAAAAGCGCTTCTGGTTGGACAGCTTGTTGTCCGCGCCGACGTCGAACACGAAGATCTCGCCCTTGCCGCCGGGGCCGGTGTCGCCCGGTCCCTTGCCGGTCGAGACCACGTAGAGCTTCTTGAAGTCCGGCGAGAAGCACAGGCCGTTCGGATCGGGCACCTGGTCTTCGGTGACGACGAGGTCGACGCGGCCGGAAGGGTCGATGCGATAGCAATTGGTCGGCAGCTCGCGCTTGCCCGGTGTGAAACCGGCCGGTTGTCCGATCCGCGGATTGAGCTTGCCGCCGGCATTGCTCGCCCCGCCCGCGGCATCCGGCTCGCCTTCGTAGAGCTGACCGCCATAGGGCGGATCGGTGAACCAGTAACTGCCGTCGGGATGCGCGACGACGTCGTTCGGCGAGTTCAGCTTCTTGCCGTTGTAATTGTCGCAGAGAACGGTGGCGGTGCCGTCATGCTCGTAGCGCGTCACCCGGCGGGTCAGGTGCTCGCAGGAGAGCTGGCGGCCCTGGAAGTCGAAGGAGTTGCCGTTGGAATTGTTGGACGGCGTGCGAAACACGCTGACGCGGCCGTCGTCCTCGCTCCAGCGCATCTGCCGGTTATTGGGAATGTCGCTCCACAAGAGATATCGTCCTTGCGCGCTCCACGCCGGGCCCTCCGCCCACAGCACGCCGGTGTAGAGACGCTTGATCGCGGTGTTGGGCTGCGCGAGATCGTTGAAGGACGGATCGACCGCGATGATGTCGGGGTCCCAGAAATAAGTGGTCGGCGCGCCATGGGGACTGAAATCGCGCGGCGGGGTGGTGATGGTGGTCGGCGGTGCGGCGGGTCCCGTCTGGGCCAGCGCAGGGCCGGCGACGGTGGCCGCGGCGCCAAGCGCAAGCCCCCGGACAAGTGTTCGTCGTGAAAGCGCAAGCTCCTGCTCACGCTGTTCTTGGCGTGTCATCGCGTCCTCCCAGTCATGTTCGGCTGGCCGGTTGATCCGGCCGAGCAACCGGAGGTTAATGCGGTCCAGCGCCGGTTGCGAGGGGTGGAATTATTCTCGCGCGATGCCGGGGCCGCAATCCCGTCATATTCGAATGCGTTTGGAGCGGACGCGCTTCGCGTCCGTCTTGCGCCGTTTGCAAGTCTCGGAAATGTTCCGCAGGCTTGCACAAAAATTTGCTTGGCGCAGATGCCGGCATGCAACGCATTCGGCCCGGTTCAAGCCATGATTTCGCGCGGATTGCCACGCAGAAGCCGTCCGGGGGCGATGAACGGAGTTGAGCGTGGCTGGCGTCATCGTATTGATCGTATTGCTGGGGATCGCATTCGCGGCCGGCTATTACACGCGTGAATACATCTCCAACAAACGACGCGCGGAAGCCCGTCGCTGGCGCGAATATACCGAGCCGGATTGGCTCCCCGCCAACGCGCCCGCCAACACCAACGAGATCGCAAGCGCCATCACGGCGATCCCCGTGGTCAACGGCGAGCTCGGCAAGATGCTGGACCGCTGGGAGACGAGGGCCCGCGCCCGCCGCGCGGGGTAGCAATTTTGCGCTGATGCGACGAAGCCATCCGAAGCCATCCAGAGTCTCTCCGCGGAAGGATTCTGGATTGCTTCCGCCTTGCCGAGGCTTCGGCGGACAAGTCGCTACGCTCGCAATGACGGGCGAGAGAGTACGTGCATCGCACTCCACTCTCGTACCCGGACGCAAGTGTAGCGGCCCGGCGATGCGAAGCATCGTCGGGGGTGGTGCGCTGCAGAGCCGGGGGCCGATCTCGCCACGTGCCGTGCTGCCTCCTGGGGTCCCGGACAGCGCTGCAACGCCAGGGCGTTGCAGCGCCGTCCGGGACACGAGGTCCCCAACCAGGTCAGCCCCCTTGACCATCTTTTGGCGTTGCAGTTGCTGCCATTTCTCGTCTAGAAACAGGCGACTGAGCCTCCCGGCAACCAACCGTCAACGGTTTTGACCGAGGATTCCTGGGCTCAAAAGGGTCTGGCAATGCTGATTCGCGGCCAAATCGAGGGGATTTCGCGGGAGGTGGCTCTGGCCGCCGCCACGATCCCGGCCGCGCTGCTGCCCACCCTCCTGATTGGCGGGCTTCTTCTTAGCTGCCCCTGAGGGCCGGCTGGGCGCCATGCGCCTGGGCGCTCAGGGGTTGGTCGAGATCACCGGACACCTCAAGCGCCAGGAACAGACGGTCTGAACGGCGCAAAAGCTCAAAAGGAAATTTGAAATGGCCACCGTGAACAAGTCCGAGAAGGACCGCGTCATCATTTTCGACACCACGCTGCGCGACGGCGAGCAGTGCCCCGGCGCCACCATGACCTTCGAGGAAAAGCTCGAGGTCGCCGAGCTCCTGGACGATATGGGCGTCGACGTCATCGAGGCCGGCTTCCCGATCACCTCGCAGGGTGACTTCGAAGCGGTGAGCGAGATCGCCCGCCGCTCCAAGAATTCAGTTATTGCCGGCCTGTCCCGCGCCCATCCGGCCGACATCGACCGCTGCGCCGAAGCGGTGAAGTTTGCCAAGCGCGGCCGCGTCCACACCGTGATCGCGACCTCGCCGCTGCACATGCGGGTCAAGTTGAACAAGACGCCGGAGCAAGTGCTCGAGACCTCGGTCGCCATGGTCGCCCGCGCCCGCAACCAGATCGACGACGTCGAATGGTCGGCCGAGGACGGCACCCGCAGCGAGATGGACTTCCTGTGCCGCATCGTCGAAGCCGTGATCAAGGCCGGCGCCACCACGGTGAACATCCCCGACACCGTCGGCTACACGGTGCCGGAGGAATACACCCACTTCATGAAGACGCTGATCGAGCGCGTGCCGAACTCGGACAAGGCGGTGTTCTCCGTGCACTGCCATAACGATCTCGGCATGGCGGTCGCGAACTCGCTGGCCGGCATCATCGGCGGCGCGCGCCAGGTCGAGTGCACCATCAACGGCATCGGCGAACGCGCCGGCAACGCTGCGCTCGAAGAGATCGTGATGGCGATCAACGTGCGCAACGACAAATTCCCGTACTGGAACAAGATCGACACCACGCAGCTGACCCGCGCCTCGAAGCTGGTCTCGGCGGCGACCTCGTTCCCGGTCCAGTACAACAAGGCGATCGTCGGCCGGAACGCGTTCGCGCATGAGAGCGGCATCCATCAGGACGGCGTGCTGAAGGACGCCTCGACCTACGAGATCATGCGCCCGGAGATGGTCGGCCTGAAGCAGTCCTCGCTGGTGCTCGGCAAGCATTCCGGCCGCCATGCCTTCGTGCACAAGCTGGAGGAGATGGGCTATAAGCTCGGCCCCAACCAGCTGGAGGATGCGTTCACGCGGATGAAGGCTCTGGCCGACCGCAAGAAGGACATCTACGACGAGGACATCGAGGCGCTGGTCGACGAGGAGATGGCGGCGTCCCACGACCGCATCAAGCTGACCTCGCTGACCGTGATCGCCGGCACCCATGGCCCGCAGCGCGCGACCATGAAGCTCGACGTCGACGGCCAGACCAGGATCGAGGAGGCCGAGGGCAACGGTCCGGTGGACGCGGTGTTCAACTGCATCAAGCGCCTGGTGCCGCACGAGGCCAAGCTGGAGCTGTACCAGGTCCACGCCGTCACCGAAGGCACCGACGCGCAGGCGGAAGTGTCGGTGCGGTTGTCGCAGGATGGCCGCTCGATGACCGCACGCGCGGCGGATCCGGATACGCTGGTGGCCTCCGCCAAGGCCTATCTCGGCGCGCTCAACAAGATCGTCATGAAGCGCCAGCGCGACAATGTGACGACGGCCGCGGCGAGCTGAAGAAACGAAGTTGCGAGTTGTTGCACCTCTTCCGCTCCTGTCCGCCGAAGCCTTGGCGAAGGGGGATGCGGGAGAGGTCGGCGCATAGCGCCGGGTGAGGGCTCTCTCCTCCGAGGGATTGTCCCGTTGTGGAGACACCCTCTCCCCAACCCTCTCCCGCAAGCGGGAGAGGGAGCGCAGCCGTGCGTGCGGCATCCACCATGAATACCTGCCCTGCTAACGGCCAATAGCAGCGAAGGCCGGCGGCCTGTATTGATGCTGCCGGCATGAGGATTGGCTGCCCGCACGCCGGGCGGCCCAAATAGCAACAGGGAGAGAATATGCGCACCTTCGCGATCGCCGCGTCCATCGCGGCATTGGCACTTGGCTTGACCGGGCCGGCGTCGGCGCAATCACCGATCATCATCAAGTTCAGCCACGTCGTCGCCACCGACACGCCGAAGGGCAAGGGAGCGGAGAAGTTCAAAGAGCTGGCCGAGAAATACACCGGCGGCAAAGTCAAGGTCGAGGTCTACCCGAACTCGACGCTGTACAAGGACAAGGAAGAGCTCGAAGCGCTTCAGCTCGGCAGCGTGCAGATGCTGGCGCCGTCCAACTCCAAGTTCGGACCGCTCGGCATCCGCGAGTTCGAGGTGTTTGATCTGCCCTACATCCTGCCCGACCTGAAGACGCTGCGGAAGGTGACGGAAGGGCCGCTCGGCGCAAGGCTGCTCAAGCTGCTGGATGCCAAGGGCATCACCGGCCTTGCCTATTGGGACAACGGCTTCAAGCAGATGAGCGCCAACAAGAAGCTGGTCACGCCCGCCGACTATCAGGGCGTCAAGTTCCGCATCCAGTCCTCGCGCGTGCTGCAGGCCCAGTTCAAGGCGCTCGGCTCGCTGCCCCAGGTGATGGCGTTCTCGGAAGTCTACCAGGCGCTGCAGACCGGCGTGGTCGACGGCCAGGAGAACACCTGGTCGAACATCTATACCCAGAAGATGCACGAGGTGCAGAAGTACATCACCGAGACCAATCACGGCTACATCGGCTACGTCGTGATCGTGAACAAGAAGTTCTGGGACGATCTGCCGGCCGACATCCGCGACCAGCTCACCAAGGCGATGAAGGAAGCGACCGAATTCGGCAACGCGCAGTCGCAGAAGGAGAACGACGACGCGCTGGCCGAGATCAAGAAGAGCGGCAAGAGCGAGATCATCAAGCTCACGCCGGAGCAGAACGAGGCGATGCGCAAGGCGATGGAGCCGGTCTACAAGGATGCCGCGAGCCGCGTCGGCCAACCGCTGATCGACGAATTCCTCAAGGAATCCAAGAGCACGACGAACTGATCCATCCGAACGACGAACCAAGGGCTTCCGTGCGATCTGCACGGAAGCCTTTTTGTTGCGAATGATTTCCGGACTGCGGCTGGAGGTAAAATCGGTCGTTACATCTTGGTAAGGACGCGCTCCCTGTCCAAGTTGTAAGTTGCGCCTCAGCCGCACCGCGCCCATCTTCATGGACGTCCTTCCAGAGGAGGTTCGGATGAGGAAATTCACCATCGCCGCCATCGCCGTGCTCAGCATCGCCGGCTCGGGCGCGGTCTACGCCCAATATCATCACCCGTGGATGGAGCACATCCGCCACATGCGCATGAACCCGGAGGACCGCGCCGCCCTCGTCGACGCGCGGATCGCCGCCGTCCATGCCGGGCTGAAGCTCAATGCCGAGCAGGAGAAGCTGTGGCCGCCGGTCGAGGCCGCCGTGCGGGACTTCGCCAAGCTGCGCATCGACCGCGCCAATGCACGGATGAATGCCGGTCCCAGTGACGCCGACAAGCCGGACGACCCGGTTGCCCGCCTGCGCCAGCGCGCCGACGACATGGGCGCGACCTCGGCGGCTCTAAAGAAGATCGCCGATGCCGCCGATCCGCTCTACAAGACCCTGGACGAGGGCCAGAAGCGGCGCCTCGCGGTGCTGACCCGCCACCGCGGCCCGTTCGGCGGCGGCGAGGACGGCCCGCCCCACCACTTCATGGAGGGCGGCATGGGCCGCATGATGGAGCACTTCCACCACGACCGTTTCGACCGTGATGGCGGCGAGGGACGAGACCGCGAGGGCCGGCTCTGAACAAAGCGGGTTTTTGCGGGGATCAACCCCTGGATTGACCTTGGCGAAGCCGCTGGAATCCAGCGGCTTTTCGCTTTTGGGGGACTGTGGAAAAACCTTCACCGCATCGCTTGCCAGACCCGGATCGCTTTGCTAAACGACCGGCCTCGCAAGGCATTGACCGCCTTTCGGGCGCATAGCTCAGTTGGTAGAGCAGCTGACTCTTAATCAGCGGGTCCCAGGTTCGAGCCCTGGTGCGCCCACCAAATCAATCAAGACTTCAATAGTTTACGAAGCAGGCCTCCAACGTTTGAGCCCACGATCTTGCCCGGGTCACGCGTGGGTCACGCAGATGCGCAACCGATATTCCTTGCGCAATAAGCCGGCCGCTCTTTCTGTGAAGCCAAGGATTCGATTACCTTCCGATCGGAGCTGGAAAAGATGGGAGCACTGGTCTGAGCCCGGGAATCATAATCCTGGGGTCGGGGGTTCGAGTCCCTCCCCCGCTACCAAGAAACCACACGATATCAATATGTTAAACTGGCCGCGTCGACGCAATTCCGGTCTGTAGCGCATTCGTAGCGCCGTGTCGCATGCGAACGGCAATCTAGTCCTTGAGAGCTTCGTAGCTGCACCCTTCGTAGGAAATCTGTTGAGGGCCCTCGTCTTTGCTGCTTGCTCATTCGCTTGAACCAGACTCCTCCATTCCCCGCCCTTGCGCGCCGCAGGTGGAACTTGCCACGCATCCTGACAAAACCCGAGCAATCTAATCCTTGATGATTGGATCGAGGCCGGGTCGCGTACTCCGCGCCGTCCAAGGACTCGGCGCTTGAAGCCAGCGACCATGTCGGCCGCGAACTCGCTTCGGCTGCTCAGCCCTCTCAAGGCTGAAACAGGGGTTCGATTCCCCTAGGGAGCGCCAGCGATATCAAGCGCTTAGTTGGATTTTTGAGCTGCTGGCATAGCGCTTCTCCAACTTTTCTCCAACACGCAAAGCGCACGTTCAGGAGCATGCCGCATTTGCTCGAGCGGCGCGTTTGCAATGCTCTGAGCACTTCATTCATTGCGGATAGTGACCAGCCGCTGCGACCATCGCCGAAACGGCCTGCCTAATCTCGGCGAAGCATGGCAGCTTCTCGCCCGTTTCCTCATTCATATAGAGCCGTCGATTGACCTCGATCATCACAGCTCGGACCCTCGGCTCGCGCCGATAATGCGTTGCAGGAATCAGGGCTCCGGCGAAGGGACGATCGACCAGCACGGAAAAGCCGGCGGCTGACGCCACGGCAACCAGCTCGTCGCGGAGGCGCGCGGGCGTATGCCAATCGTCCGTCCCGATGCAAATACCCGGTCGGGCCGGGTCCTGGTCGGGTTCATGCGGCAGAGGTCGCGACGAGAAGCTGTGGCAATCGACGATGATGCAGCCCCTCCCATCGACAATCAGCTGCGCCACCGAGTCTGTGACCTTCTGATGATGGGGGCGGTACCAGGTCTCGATCAACCGAGCCCGCTCGGCCGCCGTCAGGTGCTCGCGCAGGGGCCGTCCATCCGTCGTCTTCACATAGACGGCGCCCATGCCTCGCGTAGCCATCGGTTCGTCGGCGTCCTCGGGAAATCGTTCGACATCGCAGACCAGACGGCTGACGGGAAAGACCACCCGCGCAGCTTCGAACGGGGTGGGTGCGAACAGCTCGTCGGTGAATGCATCGGTCATGCGAAGCAACTCCGAGGCCAGCGTTCGGTCGTCCGGAGCAAGCTGCGCCCTTTCCTCGGGCGGAATGAGCCGCGAGCTATGGGGGATATGAAGGAGGAGATTTGGCGGTGGCATCTCCGCAGTCCTCAAGTCCGCGAGTTGGGAACGGCTAACGACCGTTCAGCATCCTCGACGGCGCGATCGAACTGCGCCTCTAACCGCGGAGAGGTGCCACGCAAGCCCTGAACGACTTTCTTGGCCCAGTCGATATATTCGAGGCGACGCTTGACGGACCAGTCGGGCGAGGGCGCAAAAGCTATTGCGCGCACGTTGCTCGTCTTATCGGCGAGCTTGATGAGTTTCGCGGCGTCAGATTTTTTCGGGGCGTGCTCGACCTGAAGCCGCTTGCGCTCTGCCTTGTCCAACGACTTATCATCGGTCACCTCGGCGACGATTGCGGCAACCCTGTCGCCGAACTCTCGTGCGATGAGTTCGGAGGGAACCTCCTGGTCTTCGATGGCATCGTGCAATAGAGCTGCAATGACCAACTCGGGATCCGCACCACCGGTCGCATCAGCGACGAGGCTAGCGACTTCGAGCAAATGGTTTATGTAGGGCTCTTGAGCTGAGCCTTTGCGCCGTTGGTGAATGTGCCATCGCGCCACAGCGTCGGCGGCTCTCAGGACCGCAATCCATTCCTTCATGAAAATCCCTCGAACTTCAATTGGAAGTGTAGGTCGATGTAATCGACTTCGACTTTTGGCGCGTTGACCTGCATATCGCACCATGTAAGCCAGCATGTGCCGTATCAACAACGCGAATCACAACAAACATGGCCAACGATAACAAACCATTTTCTGGAGCTCTCATCGAAATCGACTGGGACTTTGAGGAGTCCGTGCCCCCGCTGCGCTGCCCCATTACGGGAGAGATTGTCGCGGTTGGCTACGACCCCGAAACTGGGGAATTTGCCGAAGGGTGTGAGCAGCCTGTGTGGCAGAAGATTCCGACTGTGCTGTTCCACTACATTCCTGAGGTCGGCGAGTTCGATTATATCAAACCAGAACTTCAGAATGAGATTGATCGCACACGCACTGCTATGGGGGAAGGTGCGGAAGACCTCGACGATTTCGAGTTGTTGCAGGATCATGTTGGATCGATTGGTCGAGCGCCGCTGGTCTTTTGTCTTACGACCCACGGCATGGCATGCGGTCCAATTAGTACTTCCATCTACGTTGGATTAGATTTGGCGGCCGCCCGCTAACCCCCTCTATCAGCTTAGTTCGGTGTCAAGGGCGGCCGTTCTACGGATCAAAATGCTGCGCTGCGAAGGTCGACTGGTGCCGTCGTAAGCCTGTCCAACTTTATTCTAACGGCATCCACTCGCAATTTCGTTGGATTCAATCCTAAGTCGTGAGAAGATGCTGTCGGTATGACAGAGTTAATGAATGAGTTCATTCCCATCTGGTCAGGTTGAAGAGGCGATTGATTTTTCGATTCCGGGAATTTCAGTTCGATCGATTTTTGATCCTGCGAAGACAGGCCGCACGACCGGCGAGGTAATTGGCTTTGCAGGCCGACGCTACGCGCGGTTGCGCTTGAAAAGCGGAGAGATAAGTCAGGTCCTCTGCGAACAGCTGGAGCGTGTTCCGGAAGTCGAAACCAGGCTGGACGCGATCGGCGCCCTTCGGCTTGCCGGGCCCGAGCACCTGCACAGGGCGATCCTCACTGAAAAAGTGAAGGGCCGGCTCACAGACGTGTTCTACTCGATGGGCACGGGACACGCGGAATTCTATCCGCATCAGTTCAAGCCTGTACTCAAGCTGGTCTCCTCTACAAGCGGGCGTATTCTCATCGCCGACGAGGTAGGTCTCGGAAAGACTATCGAGGCGATCTACGTTTGGAAAGAACTGCAAGCCCGGCTCGGCTCTCGGAGACTGCTTGTCGTCTGCCCGTCGATGCTGCAGCAGAAGTGGCAGAACGAGTTGCGCAATCGATTCTCGATCGACGCGAATATCGTCGATTCGAAAGGGCTGCTTCAGCAGTTGGAAAGAGCCGCGGAAGACACCACCACTTCTTTCGTTTCGATCGGTAGCCTCGAGGCACTCCGCGCGCGGAGACCCAGGTCGGAAGATACAGAACGCCCGGTCGGCCCTCGGCAACGTCTTGCGGCGTTTATGGCCGAACGTGAATCATCAGATGAAAGCGAACTCATCGATCTCGTGATCATCGATGAAGCGCACTATCTGCGCAATCCCGCGACCGCAGCCAATTATCTCGCGACGCTGTTGGCGAGCGCTTCGTCTCACCTGGTTCTCCTGACTGCGACTCCAATTCAAATCGGGGGCGAGAACCTCTTTCAGTTATTGACCCTGCTTGACGCCGATCGTTACGCCAATCTCGATGTCTTTAATGCGATGAGGCGAGCAAATGCGCCCATTACTGAAGCTCTCAACGCCGTGACGAGAATACCCGCTGACCCGGCTCGCTTCCGGAGTGCGGTTCATGAAGCCCTAAAGAGCCCATTCTTCAATCAGGACCAAGTGCTAAGGCAGCTGGCAATCGAACCAATCGATCTGCGAGCACCGAGCGATCGCACGCGAGTCGCAAGGGTTCTCGAGGGGCGCTCGTTGTTAAGTGATGTGCTCACACGAACGCGGAAACGAGACGTTATTCAGAACCGCGTCATTCGCAACGCCTCGGTCGTCCGGATAGCATTGTCGCCTACCGAGCGTCAGGTCTATGAAACCATAAAGGAGTCACTCCGTGCCCAGGCTTTGTACTCTGCCAGTGCACAGACGTTGATGATCATTGGCCGTCTCAGGCAGCTAGCCAGCTCGATACCTGCGGCCATTAACGGTTGGAAAGATAAAGATACACTTTCAGAGTTGCTCTGGGAGGATCTGGGGATAATCGCAGACGAGGACGAGCAAACCAATTTGGCGCTCGTGAGTGGTGTATCCGAAGTCAACCCTTCATTTGAGCGCGAAGACACCAAATACAAAGAGCTGCTCAAGCTCGTCAAACAGCGTACCACTCAAGACGCGCGTGAAAAGATTATCATCTTTAGTTTTTACCGAGGCACAATTAAGTATCTCGAACGGCGGCTGCGGGCGGATCAGCTCAGCTGCGCAGTCATTCTGGGTGGGATGGGTCCTGAGAAGAATACTGAATTGGAGAGATTCGCTGATCCCAATGGCCCGTCCATTTTGATTTCTTCTGAGGTCGGCAGCGAAGGCATCGATCTTCAGTTCGCGCGGGTGCTGATCAACTACGACCTCCCGTGGAATCCAATGAAGGTTGAGCAGCGCATCGGCCGCATCGATCGACTCGGACAGGCATCAGATCGCATCCATATCATCAGCTTTGTTGTCAAAGACACGATCGAGGAAATCATCCTGGATCGCCTCTTTCAACGGCTGGACATTTTCCGGGAGTCGATCGGCGACCTCGAGGAGATATTCGGCGAGACATTCGATGAGCTCCTCCTCGAATACCTCCGAGACGGATTGAGTGACGAGGATCTCGCGAATCGTCTCGAACAGAATGCAATAGCTGCCGAAGCTCATCGTTTAGATCTCGCGCGGCTGGAAGAAGATGCCCCGGAGCTTGTCGGACACACCGACTTCATCCTTTCTAATATACAGAAAAGTCGAGACGATGGCCGCTGGATCACCGCGAACGACATCGTTGAGTTCATTACGGATGTGCTCGATGAGTTTTTCGTCGGCTCTAGGGTGGAACGACACCCTACGAAAGACAATCTATTCGAACTCTCGTTGAGCACCGACGCCCGTGCTTCGCTCGCCGCATTTATCGACAATGCCAGACCTGCACGTGCCACCCGACTTCATGCGCCGGGGCAGAATGTGGCTGTTGTTTTCGACATTGCGCATCATGTCGACCGGCGGCCAAAGCCGGAACTGATCGATCTCACGCACCCGTTGGTTTTGTGGCTGAGGTCCGAGATCGATCGTCGCGACGCCAAGTCGGCTCCGGCAGTAGCTATCGAGCTGTCGGAACAAAGCACCGATGCGTCTGCCGGGTTGTATGTCTTTGCGAGTGACTTCTGGAGATTGGAAGGTCTGCATCGTCAAGTGGTCGTTCGAAATGCTGTGATGGCCACGCACGATCTAAGCTTGCTTGAACAGGATGCAGCCGAACGTTTGATCCTGAGCGCGGCTCGGTTCGGGAAAAAGGTCGACATGTTTCCGTACGCGGAGATGGCAGATGCGCTGCGGGAAAGCCTTGCGCGTTGCGAGCAGTCACTGCTGGAGCAGTTTAGTGCTGATGCCCATTTCTTCCAGCTTGAAAACGAGCAGCGCGTGCGGCAGGCCGAATTGATCGCAGAGGAGCGCGCAAAGAAGAAGCTCAAGATGCTACAAGAGCGCCTACACAGCCAGCGAACGTCAACCGATGAACGCCGCCGCCGGGCAGCTCAGCTGACTGAAGGTCAGATCAAGCGTTTGATCGCAGATCGCGACCAGCGGCTGGCCCGGATTGCGTTGGCCCGGAATGCCGAGACGGCCAGTCGGCCTGTATCCGGCGGCATCATTCTGGTTCGATAGTCATGTCAGACGATTGGCAAGAAAAGCTGCGCAAGCTGCATGAGCAGCTGTTGAAAGACAAGGGCAGCAATAGTGCGGCTCCTCGCGTGAAGGATAAGGCTAGGGCGGCGGCTCCGGGCGTAGTGGTGCGACCAGCCGCTACGATGCGGATGCCCGCTGTGGAAGCGGTGCTCGGGATTGATTTTGGGACAAGGTTTACGAAAGTCGCGTTATTCTTGCCGCATATTGATCGGCGTATTTTGTTAACGGTTCATGGCGCTGATCGCGTCGTGCCGTCTCGATTGATTTTGGGCGACGATGATCGCCTTTACTCAATAACCTGCGGATCTCAAACAAAGCCGAAGGTGCCTATTGAATATCTAAAGAACAGGTTGGCGGATCCACACGCGGGCGCCTTCGGAGGGTACGTCGAGGTGGGCAAGTATCAGCTCAACCAAATCATCAGGCCAGCGTGTGCATTTTACTTAGCTGATATCCTTCGCCGAGCGGAGGCTGCGGCGCGCACTGCATTCCCGGCAGAGCTATCAAGCAACAGATCGGTGAACTGGTCCGCCAACGTCGGCGTACCAACCAAGCACTATGATAGCGAGATGCTCGGGATCTTCCGAGAAGTAGCTGCTGTCGCCTGGGTGTGGCGGACTAAGCCAGCGGACTCTATATCTGCGGCGAACCTCGCCGCTGAATATGAAAAGACCGCATCCTCGATCAACCTGAAAGACATGCCCATCCAAGTGGCGCCTGAATTGACGGCGGCGCTTGTCCACTTTGCCGAACATCGCAATACACCCTCTGGTGCATATTCCTTCTTTGATATCGGTGGCGGCACCCTGGATGGTTCTGTTTTTCGGCTGAGGCGAGACAACGAGGGGTCGTCCTTCGACATTCTAGCAGCCAATGTCGAAGAGCTCGGGACCATGGCGATCACTCGCAATCTCGTCGCCCATGCCTACAAGTCGATGGCAACTCTTGTTGAACATCCGATCATTCTGGGAGGTGTGTCGCCACAGATCAACATTGCGATCCCCAGACAGATCGAGGAGCGGATCCAAACGTTTTTCTCGACAGTGATTGTTGGCGCCGTGCAGAGGGGACTGTTTCCACCAAGCGCGCAACCCAGTCGCCGGGGACTTAATGAGCCTCCTAAACCTACTCTGCCCGTCCTTGTCGGTGGCGGAGGATGCCGATCTGAATGGTATCAGCGGTTGTTTGTCCGGACCTGTGAAGAGTACAGCCACTCCGCACAGTGGGGTATTGCTGGTTACGATGTGAAGATCGTGCCGCCACCAGCAGGCATCGTTAATGATGACTATCCGCGCTTCGTGATTGCGCTTGGATTGACCAGCCCGAATCTTCATTTCAATCAGTATCGACTGCCGAGCAGATACTCGCCCGTTCCAAATCTACCGGATCGAAAACTGTCAGTTCCCGCTTATGGGGACACTAAGGATTTGACCTAACGGCTGAACTGAATAGGGGGCTCCATGCCGACGCACATTACAGCGCGACTAGCGTGGCACGATGACGGTTGGAACGGCTCGATTTGTCGCCAACCAGAGAAAAACACCTATTGTGTTGGGTGCAAATCATTCCCTGGCGATGTTATCGCGCGCGGTAGAAATCTGGATCGCGAGCTAAAACTTGCAGGGCGTAGTCCAGAAGCTTTCGAAGGCTATGTTCCCCCGTGCTGCTACAGTTACAACGCCTTTGGCCTGAAGGCGGCGCCCGCTGCATCCGATCCCCCGGACTTTTTCTACGGTGGGGCTTCCAGGCATGAATGGGAACTCCCGCCAGCGACGGTGAGCGTATGGCCATACGAGGCAATGTACGCGGAAGAGGTGAAAGCTAAGGGGTTCCTCGACAATGACCACCGTCGTGCCCTCACGCTCGAATTCTTCAAGCCCATACAGGAAGATTGCCGGAAGAACCTGATCTTCTATTACGCCAACTACTCCAATCCATTGTCGGACGAGGAGACGCCTCGCTATGCGCTGATCGGTGTTTCTCGAATTTCCAAAATTGGCGGTGAGCTGAACTACGAGAACGTTTCGGAGAAGACAGCCCAGAAATATGCTGGGGGCATGATTTGGGCGCGGGACATTTCTTCGGCCTATCCCGACGAAGGGCTGCGTCTTCCCTATCATCGTTATCGCGATGATCCTGAGAGATTGGCGCAGATTGCGCTGTTTCCGGAGAATCCCTTCCTTTGCAAGTTCGGCTCGAAGCACGTCAGTGATGACGAAGCCATCGGTCTCCTCGAACAATTCCTCGACAAAGTTCGGTTCTTGAAGGAGCTCGGAGACGATAGCGAGGATTGGTCGGTTCGTGAGACCTGGCTTCTCAAGGTAATTGCAGAACTATGGACGCATCGTGGTCTCTACCCTGGGCTTCTCACAGCGCTCGATGTGGCCGGGGCGCATTCCCTTATCGAGGGCGTTAAATCCATTTGCGCGCGTGGGGAACATCAAAATGCACATAAGGCAGCGTTTGAGGTTCTCGACACGGGTCGAGACAACGTGTTGACAAAAGCGCTTGGTCCAGAAGCGATAAAGAAAATTGCGCGGAACTGGAAGCTGCGGGATGAAGGGTCCCGTGTGCTTCTGCGCGATGTATTGCCTCGCCTGGCCCTCGATGCTGAAACGATGGAAGCAATTGCTTCAAATGATCGGTCAGCTTGTGGCCTTCCGGTCTCTGCACTGGAAATATCCGCTAATCCTTATGTGATTTCGGAAATGTATTGTGGCATCGATGCAAGCGATAGAATTCCTTGGAGCGCCATCGATCGCGGTGTGTTGCCGTCCCCTGATCTCGGCGGCAAACCGCTAGCAGACATCGATTGCAACGATGAGCGGCGGTTTAGGGCGCTATGCGTCGAGCACTTGCGCCGCGAGCCAAAACACACGTTTCGCTTTGCCCGCGAGCTTATTATCGAAATCGCTGAGCGAATGGATCGCCTTCCCGCATGGAAACAGGCCGAATTCACCGAACGCTATTTCGAAGTCGACGCCGACTTCCTCTCGGCCGCATTGACGCTCCGGCCTCTTGAACCGGGATTGGCGATTTACCTGAAATCAGTGTTCGAGGATGAGAGGTTGGTCGAAGCCACCCTCCGCGACTTGGTGTCGAGGCCGGACATCGATTTACGTCGCCCTATCACTGACTCTGATTGGTCATCATGGGTGTATAAGCCTGACAGTCTGCTAGCTCTTAAAGCTTCGTCTGAATACCGCGAAGCCACAGCTGAGCAGGCCGAGGTCTGTGGTCGCCTGTTTCGTCGCCCGGTTTCCGTCGTTACAGGGCCAGCCGGAACGGGCAAGACAACCGTCATCGAAGCGCTGGTCCGTGCGGTCCGACGATCGGAGGGTGACGGTGCGTCGGTCCTGGTCTTGGCGCCCACTGGAAAGGCCGCTGATCGCGCTCGTGAGGTATTTGAACAGTCCTCGTTGCAGCGCGTTGAGACGGTCACTGTTCATTCATTCCTCGCCTCGAATGGTTGGCTGGAGAACAATCTTACGTTCAAGCGCCGGGGAGGAAAACGAGCCGAAGTCGGCACACTCGTGCTTGACGAAGCCTCGATGTTAGATCTTGAGCTCGCCGCTGCGCTGTTTCGGGCTATCGATTGGCAGCATATCCGTCGGCTCATTCTCGTTGGCGACGCCAGTCAGCTGCCGCCCATCGGGCGCGGTCGGGTGTTCGCCGACGTAATCGCATGGCTGCGTGTCGAGTACCAGGACAGCTTGGGCCGACTTGAGCGTAACCTCCGGCAGCTGCGCAACAAAGCGGAGGGTCAAGGAACAGCCATCGTTGCTCTGTCCGAATTGTTCATTATCGACGATGAGAATAAGGCGAGTGGCGGCAACGATGCATCAACCCGGTCTGACCAGGAGGAATTGATCTCACGTATCCATGCCGGCGGCCAGGTCGACCGAGATCTTGATGTGATTTACTGGGATGCTCCAGAAAAGCTAGCCGAGACCTTGATCGATGCGCTCGAAGTCAAAATGAAGAGCGAAGTTTCAGTGGATGGTGAACCTTTCCGGCTATGGCGGGCGTCTCTGAAAGACGATCCCACAGCATTTCAGATTTTGACGCCGCATCGAGGCGAAATGCATGGTGTCGAGGCTCTCAACGAAGCATGCCAAAATCGTATCGCCCGGAATTTAATCGAACGGGTTGGAGCTGTCGATGGCATCACGCTTTTTGACAAGGTGATCCAGACGCGAAATCGACCGAAGTCGAATATGATATGGGCCTACGACGCAGCGAAGCGCGCGCAGCTGAAAGTGGAGGTATTCAACGGCGAAATCGGAACCGTGGGTACCATGGGCCTCGACGCTAAGGTCTGGAAGACATTGAGTTCGGGGTTCGGTCCGCGGCTCAAGCGATTTGCCGTGCAGTTCACCCGCAAGCCAGGCATCACGGTTGGATATGGTCGCGAGGTGCCGACGGGTGATAAATATCCTCGAAACGAAAGTGTCGAACAAAACCTCGAGCTCGCCTATGCTGTATCAATTCACAAAGCACAGGGGAGCGAGTTCGCTCATACCTTCGTGGTCATTCCGTCAAGTTTGGCGCGACCAGTGTCCGCCGAATTGGTCTACACTGCGCTGACGCGTGCGAGTCGGCACTGCACTCTACTGATCCAACGCGACATCAATAGCCTGCTTGATGCTCGCCGTCGCGAAAATGCGCAAACGCCGCAGATCAATTCGTATTTGTTCGCCATGCATGTTGCGAAAGAGGTTCTAACGAACCGGCGGAGCTGGTACGAATCGGGCAAGATTCATGAAGCCTTGAGCGGGGACATGCTCCGTTCGAAATCGGAAGTTATTATCGCGAATCTACTACACGAACGAGACATCCCCTTCCGCTACGAACAGCCTCTTTTTGCAGGAGACGGGACTCTTCGGTTGCCCGACTTCACGATCACCTGGCGAGGCGAGACTTACTATTGGGAGCACCTCGGCTTGCTGGAACAAACCAAATACTCTGAGGAATGGGAACGCAAGCGCGCTTGGTACGACAGGTGGTTTCCGGGGAAGCTTCTGACCACCGAGGAAGGTGCACACCTCAGCAAAGCCGCGGCAGTTACGATTCAACAGATCGTCGCGGGGCGGCCAAGTTAGTTTTTTAGAAGTGGGAGCGAAAAAGCTTGGGGGCGTTTGAAAGTGCCCGGCCTGCTCCGATCCTGGAGGCATCATCGTGATTTCCGAGGAGACGCTTGGCCGGCTCGAACGACTAGTGGACGAGATCGAAAGCCTCAACTGCAAGCTCGTGCTTGTGATCGGCCGCTCCGACGCGGGCAAGACAGAGCTCCTTGCGGAACTAGCCAAGCGCCGTCAGACATCGTCCCTAAGCGTCGGCGCAGCCCTTGGAAAGGCGCTCCTGTCTGTCCCTGCTTCCCGCCGACACCTACAGGCGCCAGATCTTCTTCGAGAGATGACTGGCAACAGCGCGGCCAACGGGTTGATCCTCCTCGATGACATCGAAGTACTTTTCGATCGGACTTTGCGGCTCAATCCACTTGATTTGCTAAGGCGAAATGCTCAAACACGACGTGTCGTTGCGTCGTGGCCCGGAGAGCTTCAGAATAACCGGCTTTCATACGCTGCGATGGGGCATCCAGAACATCAAGACTACGATGCCGAAGGTATCGTTGCGTTCAGAATGTAATGTAGCTGACTGGGGAAAGAATTCTCGATGCGCTATAATGATCTCATTCAGTTTGAGCCGATCGAATCGGTCATTCAGCTCCTTGATGCGAACCGCCCGGACGAGGCGAGAAAGTTGGTCGCGACCTACGTCATCTCCGATGACATGGCTGAGCGGATCACCAAGCAGATCATCCCTCAACTTTCCTTCGACGAGTCGGTGGACCACAAAGGTGTTCTGATAGTCGGCAACTACGGCACTGGTAAGTCCCACCTGATGTCCGTGCTGTCGCTGGTGGCAGAGGACGCAAAATACGTTCCGGCAATCCGCCACCCAAAGGTTGTCGATGCGGCAAGCGCCATTGCCGGAAAGTTCAAAGTCCACCGCATCGAAATCTCGAGCCAGATGTCTCTGCGGGACATCATTACGCAGCAGCTGGAGCTATTCCTCGAAAAGCATGGCGTCGCTTTCAGCTTCCCACCCGCCGGCAAAGTGATCAACAACAAGGCGGCCTTCGAGGAGATGATGGCGGCCTTCGCCGAGGTTCACCCGAACCATGGCGTCCTTCTCGTCGTCGATGAATTTCTGGAATACCTGCGGTCTCGCCGGGACCACGATCTGGTGCTCGATCTCTCCTTCCTGCGAGAAGTTGGCGAAGTCACAAAGCATTTGCGCTTTCGGTTCGTCGCGGGCGTGCAGGAAGCGATCTTCGATAGCAGCAGGTTCCAACACGTCGCGGACAGCCTCCGCCGCGTGAAGGACCGCTTCACGCAGGTCCTTCTAGCCCGCCAGGACGTAAGCTTCGTTGTCGCCGAGCGGCTCCTGAAGAAATCGGCCGATCAGCAGAACAAGATCCGCACCTATCTGACACCGTTTGCGAAGTTTTATGGCTCGATGAACGAGCGCATGGACGAGTATGTTCGGCTCTTTCCCGTTCATCCGGACTACATTGGCACGTTCGAGCGACTCGTCTTTACAGAGAAGCGCGGCGCGCTGGTGACCCTTAGAGATCAAATCCAAGCGATCCTGGACAACGATGTCCCAAAGGACCGTCCTGGGCTGATCGGCTTCGACCAGTTCTGGGAGACGGTGACGTCCAACTCAGTGTTGCGGGCCGATCCGAACATCGGCCCTGTTCTCAAGGTGTCAGAGGTTCTGGCCGAGCGTGTGCGCAAGGCATTCACAAGGCCCGCCTACCGGCCGATGGCGCTGCGCATCATCGACGGCCTGTCTGTGCATCGCTTGACGACCGGCGGCGACATCTACGTCCCGATTGGTCCAACGGCTGAAGAGCTTCGCGACACGCTGTGCCTCTTCCAGCCAGGAATCGAGGATATGGGCGGCGACCCTGCCGCGGATCTTCTCTCGCTTGTGCAAACCGTACTGCGCGAGACGCTCAAGACCGTCAACGGCCAGTTCATTTCGAAGGCGCCTGACACGGAGCAATACTACCTCGATCTGAAGAAGGACGTGGACTACGATGCCCAAATCGAGAAGCGCACAGAAGCGCTATCGGATGATGTGCTCGACCGCGCGTACTACGGCGCGATTCGTCAGTTGATGGAGCGGACGGATGAGACCACTTACGTCACCGGCCACCTGATCTGGCAGTATCAGGTCGAATGGCAGGATCGTCGTGTTGATCGCAACGGCTACCTATTCTTCGGGGCTCCGAACGATCGGCCTACCGCTCAGCCCGAGCGCGATTTTTACATTTACTTCATCCAGCCATTCGAGCCGCCGCGCTTTCGTGATGAGAATAAGCCCGACGAGGTGTTCTTTCGTTTGAAGGGTCTCGATGACGCCATCCGGCGGCACCTGTCCTTCTATGCCGCTGCACAGGATTTGGCTTCAACCGCCAGCGGCGGAGCAAAGGCCATCTACCTCGAAAAGGCTAAGGATGCCCTGCGGGATATGAGCAAGTGGCTGCAGGAAAAGCAGATGACCGCCTACGAGGTCACCTATCAGGGCAAGACGAAGACCCTGCAAGAATGGACCAAGGGAGTGTCCCTTCGCGACAAAGCCCGACTGGGGCCGGAAGAGCGGATCAACTTCCGAGACGTTGTGAACGTCATCTCTGGCCTCGCGCTCAACAACCAGTTCCGCGAAGTGTCGCCGGAGTATCCAACCTTTTCAGTCCTGGTCACCGAATCCAATCGACGGCAATTGGTGAGTAATGCGCTCAAGGCGCTCGCTGGCGGCACGCGGACGAAAGACGCCGTTGGAGTGCTCGACGCCTTAGAAATGCTGGACGGCGATCGCATCGACCCGACCCATTCCCGCTATGCGCAAGAAGTTCTCTCCCGGCTGAAGGCCAAAGGACACGGCCAGGTGCTCAATCGCGGCGAACTGTTAAGCGGCCCCACTGATGTAGAATACTTTGCGCCCCTAAAATTCCGCCTCGAACCGGACCTTCTCGTCGCGGTCCTCGGCGGGCTCGTCTATTCCGGCGACATCGTGTTGGCGATTACCGGCGACAAGGTCGACTCGGGCAAGATTACGCTGCTCGCAGAGCGACCGCTCGACGAGCTGAAGCAGTTCAAGCACGTCGAGGCCCCGAAGGAGATCAATGTCGCGGTCCTTCGGTCTCTGTTCGAGCTGCTGGCGCTATCTCCGGGGCTCGCGCAGCTTGCTACCCAGGGGTCCGAGGAGCCCGTGAAGCAACTGATGGAAGCTGTCGGCGGATTGGTAAAACGCGTCCTCAACGTCACGACTGACATGCAGAACCGGCTTACTTTCTGGGGGCAGCCGCTGCTGCGCGAAGAGGAGATCCTCGACTGGCGCGGTAGGTTGGATGCGCTAAAGGGGTTCACGGAAAGCCTGTCGCCCTACAACACCGCCGGCAAGCTCAAGAACCTGCGCGTCGGATCGGACGACATCGAAGCGCAGAAGAAAAATCTCGATGTTCTCTCCGCAGTCGAGCGGATGTTGGAGATGATCGCTGAACTAGGGGCAACGGCGAGCTATCTGTCGCAAGGTGAGATGGTGCTTTTGCCCGACGATGCGTGGGCGAAGAAGGCTCAGGAAACCCGCAAGCAGGTGCTCGAAAAACTGGCACAGGATCGGACCGCGCAGCATGTGACCGAATACCGCCAGACGCTCGCACAGCTCAAGAAAAATTACGTCACCGCGTACATTGGCCAGCACAGCAAAGCACGCTTGGGCGTCGCAGAGGAAAAGAGCAAGTCAGCGCTGCGTAAGGATCCACGGCTTGTCGCCATGCGCGCCCTGGCCGGGATCTCCCTTATGCCAACCAGCCAACTTACCGGCTTCGACGACAAACTCGACAAGTTGAAGAGCTGCGCCGCCCTTGTGGAGTCAGAGCTTTCCGCGAGCCCTGTCTGCCCGCATTGCCAGTTCAGGCCTTCCAGCGAACAGGGTGATCTGTTACCCGCCGCCAATGTGCTCAAGCAGCTCGACGAGGAACTCGAAAAGCTTCTCGAAAACTGGGTCCAGACGCTGGTCGAAAACCTCGAAGACCCGATCATCCAGTCAAATTTCGAGCTCCTGAAGACGTCATCGCGCAAAATTGTGAGCGGCTTTTCGGAAAACAAGACGCTCCCGGATATCGTGACGCCCGAGTTCGTGGCGGCAATCCAGGAAGCGCTGTCGGGATTGGAGAAGATTAGCGTCTCCGGCGACGACATCAAGAAGGCACTCCTTCAGGGCGGTTCACCGGCGACGCCCGAAGATCTGCGTAAGCGCTTCGAAGCGTTCCTGACCGACCGCTGCAAGGGCAAAGACACCAGCAAGCTTCGCTTCATCGTGGAGTGAGCCGCGATGAACGCCAGAACAACACGAACGATGAGAGCTTGTCGATGAACGAACTTCTGCGAACCAGCGCCGGCATGAGCAGCGGCCCGGTGGAGTGTCTCGGTATAAACTTCGCCGACGATAATGCGCGCAGGACTCATTTCCTGAAGCTTCTGGCTGACAAGCTGAAAGACCCATCTTTTCGCAAGAAGGAAGGATTTCCGAAGGGGACGGACGAAGCCATCCTCGCGATGTCGGATCCGCCCTACTACACCGCATGCCCAAATCCGTGGCTGGCGGATTTCGTGAAGCACTACGGAAAGCCATACGACCCGGCCGTGAGCTACGTACGCGAGCCGATGGCGATCGACGTCTCGGAGGGAAAGACAGATCCAATCTACAAGGCCCATTCTTACCATACAAAGGTGCCGCATCTCGCGATTGTGCCCTCAATCCTGCACTTCACCCAACCCGGTGACATCGTCCTCGACGGCTTCGCCGGATCTGGGATGACCGGCGTTGCGGCGCAGTGGTGCGGGACAGCGCCCGCCGCCTATCGCCATAAGCTGGAGAGCGATTGGAAGAAAGCTGGAATGGCAGCACCGAAATGGGGTGCGCGTCGGGCAGTTCTGAATGACTTATCTCCGGCGGCAACTTTCATCGCAGAAAACTACAATTTGCCGTTCGATGTAGATGACTTCGCAAAGTCGGGAAAGCAGTTGCTCCGCGACGTCGAGCGCGAAATCGGATGGATGTACGAAACGCTGCATTCCGACGGGAAGACCAAGGGCCGAATTGAATTTACCGTCTGGAGCGAGATCTTCACCTGCCCAGAGTGTGCCGGCGAGGTGAACTTTATCAACGAAGCACTGGATGACGACAATCGGACTCGAGATTCATTCCCCTGTCCACACTGCGGAGCAGAGCTCGACAAGGACAAGTTAGAGCGCCTGATGGAGACTCGGTCCGATCCCGCGACAAACGCTCCGTGGCAGAAGGTGAAATTCAAACCTTCTTTCATCGTTTACTCGATTGGAAAAGGACGATTCAGTAAGCAGCCTGATACGCAAGATCTAGCCACGCTCAAGAAAATTGAGTCATTAGCTTTGCCGAGTGATGTACCAACTGCTCGGTTCCCAATTGAAAAAATGTACCACGGCTCGCGAATAGCGCCCAAGGGATTTACTCACGCCCATCATTTCTTTTTGCCGCGCACTGTACAGGCGATGGGGAAGCTGTGGGAGAAAGCTAATGCGCAGACCGATCCACGTAGGCGCGCTATGCTACTGTTCATGGTCGAGCAGGCGATATGGACTGCCTCCATTTTGAATCGGTATCGCCCAACTGGATTTTCGCAAGTGAACCAGTTCTTGACCGGCGTCTACTATGTTGCGTCTCAACATGCTGAGTGCAGCCCATGGTACATCTTGGAGGGGAAGCTAAAGCGTCTCGCCTCGACTTTTCGGACATTCGCCGCCCGAACCGGCTTCTCTGTTGTGAGCACCGCGACTGCTGCGAATATTCCAATGCCTGATTCGTGCGTCGACTACGTCTTTACAGACCCTCCGTTTGGAGAGAACATTTACTATGCAGACATGAATTTCCTGGTCGAAGCATGGCATGGCGTCACGACAGACGCACAGCCGGAAGCGATCATCGACAAATTCAAAGACAAGGCCTTGCCTGAGTATCAACACCTCATGCAGCGCTGCTTTGCAGAGTATTACCGCGTTCTGAAGCCGGGTCGATGGATGACGGTGGTCTTCTCCAACAGCAAGGCGTCGGTCTGGAATGCGATTCAGGTCGCGCTTCAGCAAGCGGGTTTTGTAGTGGCCGAAGTTACGGCACTGGACAAATTGCAGGGCAGCTACCGCCAAGTGACGTCAACCACGGCCGTGAAGCAGGATCTCGTGATCTCTGCCTACAAGCCCAATGGCGGACTAGAACAGCGCTTCGCAGAACGCGGCGCCGCTCCTGAATCTGCCTGGGATTTCGTGCGGACCCATTTGCGCCAACTTTCCGTCTCGAAGTCGAAAAACGGGGCGCTTGAGTTCGTCGTCGAACGTGATCCGCGTCGCATTTACGACCGAATGGTTGCATGGTTCGTGCGCCACGACGCTCCCGTGCCACTGTCGACCGAGGAATTCCTCGACGGTCTAAGGAGCCGTTTCCCTGGGCGGGATGGCATGGCCTTCCTACCGGAACAGGTCGCCGAGTACGACCGCAAGCGTGCTCAGGCAACTCAAGCTCCACAAATGGAATTGTTCGTCTCGGACGAGAGGAGTGCGATCGATTGGTTGACCGACCACCTTAAGAAGCGACCTTCGACCCGTCAGGAACTCCATACAGATTTTACTACTCAGCTTGGGGCGGGCTGGAAAAAGCACGAACCAAAACCAGAGCTATCGGCACTGCTAGAAGGCAATTTCCTTCGCTACGATGGCATCGGTGACGTGCCGAGCCAGATCCACAGCTACCTATCCACCAATCACAAGGATCTCCGAGGGTTGGAGAAGAGCGATCCAAACCTCAAGGCGAAGGCCAAGGATCGTTGGTATGTTCCGGATCCAGGCAAGGCACAAGATCTCGAGCAAAAGCGTGAGAAGGCCCTGCTCAAGGAGTTTGAGGCCTACCAAACGGTCACCGGCCGTCGCCTGAAGGAGTTCCGACTGGAGGTTTTGCGGGCCGGGTTTAAAAACGCCTGGGCAGCAAAGAACTATAAGACCATCATCAGCATCGCCCAGAAGATCCCCGAAGAGGTCCTTCAGGAAGATGAGAAACTGTTGCTCTGGTACGATCAGGCACTGACCCGCATGGAGGCTGGTGCGTGACGCATGCGGGCAGCGGGCACGTCGTTGGGGCATGGTGCTGGCATGACCGGCATGCCGCGCCTTGCCGCGTCGTCGATCGCCAGGACGTGTGGGGCAAAACCGCCTACCGCGTCTGGCTTCCAGCCAAGGATGCCATTGTACGCGCCCACGCCCAAGATCTGCTTCCACTCGACGCCGTTCAACCATCGATACAGCACATCCTGTACACCGCCGCTGCCGCGAAGCTTCTTGACGCCTTAGAAGACAATCTGCTGCTGGCGCCGATCCAGTCAAGCGTCGTGCCGCTGCCGCACCAGTTCTACGCCTTGAACAGGGCAATGAGCCGCGACCGGATACGCTACTTGCTTGCGGATGAGGTTGGGCTCGGCAAAACAATCGAGGCTGGGCTCATCCTGCGCGAACTGAAGTTACGGGGCATGGTTCGCCGTATTTTGGTCGTAGCTCCGAAGGGACTGGTCCGCCAATGGCAGGCCGAGATGCGACTGCACTTCGGAGAATCACTCCAATTTATCGAGCCTGCTGAGCTGACCGCGTTCCGTCAGTGGCGCAGCGACGAGGAGAACCTCTGGCGCCTGCACGATCAGGTGATTTGCTCGCTCGACTCGGTGAAGCCTCTGGAGGGGCGACGAGGCTGGAGCACTGAGCAGCTCAGCAGTTACAACCGCGAACGCTTCGAAGATCTGATCTCAGCATCCTGGGATCTCGTGATCATCGACGAAGCGCACCGCATGGGCGGCAGCACGGACCAGGTCGCTCGGTACAAGTTGGGCGCGGCACTGGCGGAAGCTGCGCCTTATTTCCTCCTTCTCTCCGCGACGCCGCACCAGGGAAAGACCGACCAGTTCCTCCGGCTAATGCAACTCATTGATCGGGACTCGTTCCCCGACGAGAGCAGCGTCGACCGGGACCGCGTTCGCCCTTTCGTCATTCGCACTGAGAAACGGGCCGCCATCGATGCGGAAGGCAAGCCACTCTTCAAACCCAGGATGACGCGGCTGCATGCGGTGGAATGGCAGGATCGGCATGCTGCCCAGCAGCAGCTCTACGAGGCCGTCACTGATTACGTGCGCCACGGCTACAACCAGGCCATGGCGGCGAAGCAGCGCCACATCGGGTTCCTCATGATCCTGATGCAGCGGCTAGTGACATCGAGTACTGCCGCCATCCGGACGACCCTCGAAAAGCGGCACGCACTGCTCGATCAACCCCAGCTCCAGGCGTTGCTATTCGACGAGGCCGAGGTCGAGGAGTGGGCCGAACTTGACGGCCAGACCCAAGTGGAAATCGCAGTTCAGACCAAGGGCTGGGAGATGGAGAAGGCCGAGGTCGACACGCTGCTCGACCTTGCGCGTAGGACCGAAAGCCAGGGGACGGACGCTAAGGCTGAGGCGCTGCTAGAGCTGATTTACAAACTTCAGCAGGAAGAGAACGACCCTGCGCTCAAGGTTCTCGTATTCACGGAGTTCGTGCCGACGCAGGCGATGCTGGCCGACTTCCTGCAGAGTCGCGGATTCTCAATCGCCACCCTGAACGGGGGCATGGATCTGGACGCCCGTACTAAGGCGCAAAGGGCGTTCGCTCAAGATGTGCGCATCTTGATCTCGACCGACGCCGGCGGCGAGGGTCTGAATCTTCAATTCTGCCACGTCATCGTCAACTTCGACATGCCGTGGAACCCGATGCGTGTGGAGCAACGGATCGGCCGCGTCGATCGCATTGGACAGCCCCACATCGTGCGAGCCATCAATTTCGTGCTCAATGACACCGTCGAACATCGCGTTCGCGAAGTCCTAGAGACCAAGCTTGCGATCATCGCCGAGGAGTTCGGCGTCGACAAAGCAGCCGACGTGATGGACTCGGTCGCGGCAGAGCCGCTGTTCGATGAGCTGTTCGTCGGCGGGCTGCAAAATCCTGAGGCGATCGAAGCGAAATGCGACGCGGTCGTCTCGCAGCTCCGCGCGACGTTGGCAGACAGCCGGGAGCAGAGCGAACTGCTTTCCGACAGCCACGAGTTGGAGGCTGATGACGCAAGAAAGTGGAGAAATCATCCGGCGCAGTACTGGCTCGAACGAGCAATCATCAACGGGCTGCCGGCGCGCGGCGGAGTGGCTGTCAAAGATGACAATGCATGGCGCGTGCGCTGGGCCGACGGTAGCGAGTCTGCGAAAGTTTGCTTTGCTGCCCGCACCGCCGAGGAGCACCCCGAGCTCGAATGGGTAACCCTTGAAGACCCACGCGCCAGGGCCGTAATCAGCGAGTTGCCGCGATGTGTGGCTGGACAGCCTCTCCCAATCGTTAGGATTGCTGGGCTGCCCGAGACCGTGCGGGGCGTCTGGTCGCTGTGGGAAATCAGTCTGTCAGCCGATGACCTTAGCCGTCGCCGATTCCTGACAGTCTTTGTCAATGATGACGGTCGAACGTTCATGCCGACGGCAAAAAGGATTTGGGACCTTCTCCTCACCGAAGAGCTGTCGTTGGCGGTGCCAGCTACGATGGCCGATACCACTCGGTGCTTCGATGTTTCGCACAGTGCCGCGATCGCTCAAGGAGAGCGGCTCTTCTCAGATCTAGTGGAGAACCATCGGAGCCGGCTCCGCGAGGAGCGAGAGAGGGCGCAGTACGCCTATGAAGCCCGCTATCAGGCAATCGGCCGGATCGGGCTTCCAAACGTGCGCGAATATCGGCGTAAGCGGCTCCTGGCTGAGCATGAAGCACGGATGGCGCAGCTTGATGCCCTAGAAGGGTACACGCCCGATCTAAACGCTGTGCTGATGCTCCGCATCGGTCAAGAAATGGCGCAGCAACCATGAGTCGCTGGACTGACCGCATACTGCTGGAATTCCCGCAAGATCTGTCGCGGTTCTGGATCGCTGCCGATCCAGACGACCTGCTGCTCGACGAGCACATCCTATCTAGCCTGCGCGAGCGCGGCTTTGAGCTCCTGCCTTTCGAGGATCCAATCGCTTTCCGCACAGAATACGAGGAGCGATACCGCGCGGCGTGGGCCCGTGGCGTGCCTGCGCCGTCTCGCGCCCTTATCCTGCATTTGCGCGGAACCGAAGTTGACACTCTGCCATGGGACTACCTGCGCACTGGTCGTCGAACTAGTCTCGGCCTAGCTAAACTCTTCCCGAACCTGAGTTATAGTGTCGTCCGACAGATCGGCTCTGAGTACTACGAGGATCTGTTCGAGGCTCAAGCTCAGCACAATCCTCAGTCGATGGGGGACGGCGCCACTAAGGACTTCATCCTCACCCATATCTTTAAGATCAGTCCCTACCTGATCTCCCGACCCGAGGATCTGTGGCGCGAGCTACTGCGCCTGCACTATCGGGATGATGGCCTCCCAGCGGTTCTTGCGATTCATGTGGCCAATGTCCTCGGAGCGAAGGCTGCATTCAGCACACTTCCGATTGGAGATCTCTTCTCCTCGAAGAGCTTCTTGCTACGTGCGGTACAGAGCGCTTGGGATCGATTCCTCGCCACAAAAGGTGTTATCGGCTCGCGCGCAGCCGACGGAAAACCACCAGAAGAGCTTCCTGATGCGGCGATCCCGTTCGAGCATCCCGATGTTCGCGTTATCGTCGATTCTATGTTCCTCGATGGAATGCTTCAGCCACTAGAAGCGCAGGAACGGCCGGAACACGTACCCGACTGGGCTCGGATAGGCATTGTCGACAATCCAAATGCCGTCGAAAGGCTCGTTATCGATGCTACGCAGCGCCTTGCCACCGAGCTTCCATCGATAGAGGCTTCCTTCCGTGATTGGTTGCTGCTCTCTCGGCGGCTGGGGGAGATCATCTATCGGCTTCACGGCGTCAAACTGGACCACGCGGGGACGATCGAAACCCACGTCGCCGCGATCCAGAAAGCCGCCGACGAACACTTGCGTGCCTGGGTCACAAGGCACTACGCTGATTTGCCATCTCTCCCAGCGGCGAAGAGTCCCGTGATGGTGCATCACGTGCCGCGTTATATCTCCCTGCGGCACGATCCTCGTCAAACTCGCGTGGCGCTCCTAGTTTTCGACGGCATGGCCATGGATCAATGGATCCAGATCCGCGAATTCGTAGCGCAGCGCGAGCCTGGCCTCTCTTTCGAAGAAAGCGCTTGCTTCGCTTGGCTGCCGACATTGACCTCCGTTTCTCGTCAGGCGCTGTTCTCAGGCCTGCGTCCGCGCGAATTCGCAAACTCCATCGACACCACATCTCAAGAATCGGCGCTTTGGTCTCGGTACTGGCAAGATCATGGCCTACGCGCCAACGAAATATTTTTTCGCAAAGCGATTCAGCGAGCCGCCCAGCTACCTGAGCTGGCGAGCGCGATCTCCAACCCGTCGATACGTGTCACCGGCCTGGTCGTTGACACCATCGACGAGATCGTCCACGGAGCTGTTTTGGGCAAACGGGGAATTGCAAGTCAGATCGCGAGCTGGTGTGAGACTGGATTCATCGAGCGCTTATTTGGGATGTTGCTCGACCAAGGCTTCCACGTGTACGTTACGGCGGATCATGGAAATGTCGACGCCGTTGGAGTCGGGCGCCCTAACCAGGGCGCAGCCCCAGAAATGCGTGGAGAGCGCGTCCGGACTTACAGGAGCGAGATCCTAGCCGAGTTTCTGCCTGCGGGCGTCGATGCATTTCGTCTCGATGTTGCGGGACTGCCCGCCGATTTTTTGCCATTGTACGCAGGCACGCGTGGGGCGTTTGTCCGGCAGGGAGAAGCGACCGTCGCCCATGGGGGCGTCTCGGTGGAAGAGCTGATCGTTCCATTCATCAAGGTAAGTCGCGCTGCGTAAGACATGATGGCCACGGCCCCACAGATCGGTTTCGACCGCTTCATTGAGCTTGACTGGGCGGCGACTGCCCTCCGGGTGCGCACAGGTGCGTCGGAACTGCAGGAGCTCGTCGACCTAATCGATGCGACTCACGGTGGTCCGGCAGCCAAGAAGAAAACGCGGACCGTGCTCAACCGGCTCTGGCTCGAACCTCGTCCTGATTTGGTCGAATTCGCCGAGCGAGGAATCCAGCTCTATCGGGAGGCACCCGACACGCCCATCCTGGCGCTGAGCTGGGCTATGGCAATTACGACTTATCCGTTCTTTGGGCGGGTTGCAGAGATCGTCGGCCGGCTCACGGCGCTACAGGGAGATTGCGCGGCGGCGGAAGTGCACCGACGGATGGCCGAGGCCTACGGTGAGCGCGAAGGCACACGTCGGATGACGAACATGGTGCTTCAGACGCAGGATAACTGGGGCGCCATCGAGCGAACGGAGAAGGGCAAACGCTTGGTCAGACGGCCGAAGCTATTGATACAAGAAGCCAAAGTGGCCACTTGGCTCGTCGAAGCGTGCGTTCGCTACGCGCGGAAGCCGCTCGCGGTCGCGACTATGGATTCCAATCCAGTCGCCTATCCTTTCGATTTCGGTAGGTCGCTGTCTTATACCCTGTCGAACTCCGCCGTATTGGAGCTCAGGTCGGACAGCATGAATAATCAGGTTGTCGGCCTAAGAGCGGGTTAGTAACCTGATTATTCCATGCTACGCGCGGAAAGCGTCATGAAATCCGACACGACCGGTGAGCGTAAGGAGTCAGCCGTGCAGGTTTTGTGAGGCTGGCATTTGCCACTTATTTCATGGGGCCTCCTCCTCTTCCTCCAATGTCATTTCCAGGCGAAACCCACTCAGCCTAGTGCTGCGTCGATACATTTCGGTGCCGCTCATCGCCAAGAACTTGAAGCGATTGCAGATGAGCATCAGAAGCACGGGCGATAGCGCGTCCATCGGCATCGGGATCAGCCCAACCATCTTATCGTCGCGGAGTTCAAGCGTACCGATTGAGATCGGCTCATGGTGCTTGCGACGTTCCTCGTCCAGATTGCGGTTTGGTAGGAGGGTCACCTCAACTTGGTCAATCCGCAGTGTTGGCTGCAGCAGAATGCCCTTGATCACAAGATGCCGGAATTCATGATAAGGCTCGCTGCGTTGCCGCGATTTATCCAAGCTGAGGGAATAGCTCCAGTCCCAGCCGCTGATCCCGACGACGTATTCCTGGAATTCGAGATGAAACGCCCGTCGCTGCCGATTCGGATTTCGTGGTGAAAGTTTTCGGTTCTCGACCATGCGGATTCTCCGGATGGAGGTATACCGAAAACCCCTACCCACCGTCGCATGAAAGGTCCTGACTTTTCATCGCTCCTAAAGTGCAGAACAATCATACGGAAAATACTTGATTTCAGTATGGCCCCCCGTATCCTGATGAATATCGCAGGCGAGGGCGTCATGAAGCGAGTCGGCATATACTTAAGAGTCAGCACCAATGGACAAACGACAGAGAACCAGCGCCGCGAGCTTGTGGCGATTGCGGCTCGCTCCGGCTGGCAAGTAGTCGGGATCTATGAAGATGCAGGCATCTCCGGCGCAAAGGGGCGCGACAAGCGACCCGGATTTGATCGACTGCTGAAGGATGCCACGGGCCGTAAGGTCAACATGATTGCAGCCTGGTCAGTAGATAGGCTTGGCCGCAGCCTGCAAGACCTGGTCGGGTTCTTGACCGATTTGCAGGCGCTCGGCTGCGATCTCTATCTGCACCAGCAGGCGCTTGACACCAGTACGCCGTCGGGTCGGGCAATGTTTCAAATGTGTGGGGTCTTCGCGGAGTTTGAGCGCGGCATGATCCGGGAGAGGGTGAACGCTGGTCTTGCGCGAGCTAAGGAGCGCGGTGTTAAACTTGGTCGGCGCCCAGTCAAGGTTTCCGTTGAAGCGCGCATACGCGACCTCCGGGCCGAAGGGATGGGAATCCTCAAGATCGGCCGGACGCTCGGGATCGGCACCTCGGTTGTGCAACGGGTGTTGGCCCAGGCTGAGCTGTGAGCGCGAGGAGGGGCAACATCGGGGCCCCTTTACCAAGGGTTGCGACGCAGGGGCGCAAGCGACAAGCAACGTATTGCTGCCGACCATGCGATTCTTACCCACTGACATCAACGCACGACACGTGTTTCGCTACCAAGCTCCCGCAGCGCGCAGAGACTGTTGACCAGCCGCATGTCCTCGACGGTATTGCAGGCCACCTCAAGCAATCGTGGGCTCGCAAATATCAACGAGAGAGCCTGCGCCCGTGAGATAGCGACGTTAATGCGGTTGAGGCTGAAGAGAAAGTCTACGCCTCGCGGGATTTCGTCGCCTGACGATGTGGTCATCGAGATCAAGCAGACCGGAGCCTCCTGGCCCTGAAATTTATCAATCGTTCCGACCCGCGCACCCAATGGCAGAGCCGCCTTGAGCGCGTTAACCTGAAGATTATAGGGAGCGACGATCAGAACATCGTCGAGGCTTAATCTCCTCTCGTGTCCAGCACGGTCGCGGAACTTACATGCCAGCAGGCGCTGCAGTTCAATTCGAATCGCCGCTATTTCCTCGTGCGAGCTCTGCGTGTTTCCCACGTGCGCCACCTCGATCAGACGGGCTCCCGTACGCAGCGGATAAGTCTCGCCGATGATGCACTGCTGGGCAGCTCCCTCATCGCTATTCAACCGTCCTTCGTAGACGAAATTCGAAATGAAGCGGCAAATGTCGGGGTGCATCCGGCGTGACGTCGGCAGAAAAATCCCGCGATCCACCGGAACCGTGTTGTGACCGGCGAGGAGATATTCAAGCGCCGACTGGCCACTCTCCCCGGGATGCGCACCTTGGATCGGCTGCGACAGCTGCATCGGATCACCGACCAGCACGATGTTCTTCGCACAAGTCGCCATCGCCACGGTGTTTGCGATCGAGACCTGTCCGGCCTCGTCTACAAACAGGTAGTCGAAGCTTGCCTCAAAGTCGATCCGAGAAAAGAGCCAAGCCGTGCCGCCCACGACCGACGCTGACAATAGCCGCGCATCCTCATTTCTTTCTGTTTGGTGGATCAGGTCACCGTACCTTGCGTCGAAATCGCCGCCGCCCTTTTTGGCCATGCTGACCGTCGTGCCGGTCTCGGCTGCGCGATCGAGAACTGCGTAGAGGAGATTGTCGATCGCATTGTGGCTGTGCGATGCGACGGCGATGCGCTTGCCGCGGCGCACGAGTTCGAGGATCGCGCATGAACTGACATAGGTCTTGCCTGTTCCTGGGGGGCCCTGGATTGGCAGCACGCTGCAATCCAGCTCCGCGACAGCCGAAACGACCTCCGTCACAAACATCTTGCCGGCATCTACGACAGCTTTTAGACGGCGCGCGTTCGTAAACCGGGGCGAGGATCGGGTGATGAAGTCGCGGATGGCCGGGTAGCGCCCATCGCCGCGAATGAAAGAGTCAACCCCGCGTTCGATTGCGCCCTCGATCGCATCCGTGTCGAGGGGACGTCCCGGCAGCAGTGAGATGAATTTCGGCGCCTCGCGGAAGCGCGATTGAGAGAACCGAACCGTAGCCGTGCGGCGGGCGTGATCGAGGTTGATCAGATTGACTAAGGCAGGCAGCCCATCCACCTCGATGTGGCAGTCGCCCGGCTTGAGCTTGCTCTCCTGATCGGGAAAGTCATAGGTGCGCTCCCAGGAGCGGCCCGCGTCGATGGTCCGTGTTTTGGCAACCAGTCCGCCCAGGCATTCCGCGTCCTCGATCAGATGGTCAACATCTTTGCTCATCTTGTCGAAGATGGCCCACCAAGCTGGCTTCTTTTCACGGGGGTGGAAGCGGCTGAGATCGAACAGCAGATCGGCGATAGCTTCCCCATATCGATCGCGAATGGGGACGAGCTTCTTCCGCAGGGCCGCGACCGCTGCTTCATCGTCATGGACGGAGTTGCGTCTGCCGTCGCCTTTGCCGTTTGGCCCGCCCAGGGGGCCCCATTGCATGTTTGCGGGCCTCACGCTGGACACGAGCCAGTCGCGCAGCTTCTGCGTCGAGATGCAATCGTCCCTATTGTAGTCGCGAATCTCGCGCAGGATCTTCGGATCCTGGCTGTCGCGCCAGTTCTCATAGGCGACAACGCTTGCGCCGGCCGTCTTCACCTCGCCGGCCCGCGCCTCCATGTAGAACACTTCGAGGTTTTTCAGTGAATAGGCGGGCTCCGAGGCAGTGAGACTGCCCGAGACGACGGTGTAGAGATCGACGAAACGATGGTCCCTCAGCATCTGATCAAGCAGAGCCTCACCGACGCCGTGACTGCAAGTCAAGCGGCGAAGCGCCGAAATCTCATACGCGGCATAGTGGTAGATGTGGGCGCCGGGGTACTCCTCGAGCCTGTCGGCGAAGAACGTCATCAGTTTCCTTAGAGATTCGCCTTCGGCCGCCCGATCATGGGCCCAAAAATCTCTAAAGACGCCGTTGCCACCATCCTGAAACCACAGGCCATGGAGATATTCGAGGCCGCCTTCGAAATAAGGATCGCCCTCGATGTCATAGAAGACATCGCCCGGATCAGGTTTCGGCAACAGCGCGAGGCCGCGATTGGGGTCGAACGGTTTCAGCTCGAAAGACGGGGGCCCGCCTGCCCGCCGCAGGGTCTGCAGCCGCGCCTGGGCGGCGAGCTTCTGCAGGGTCGCTTCGGCAAGCTTGGGAATGCGCTGCCTGAGTTGCCCGAGCTGGGTCATCGTGGTGACGCCAGAGGCGAGCAGCTTGCCGCGCTGGCTGCGGCTAATCCCGGCCACCAATGAGAGGCTGTCGGTCTCATCCCAAAATTTCTCGCAAGTATCGCGCCAGCGGCAGAGCCCGCACATTTTGACGGGATCCGGCGTCGTCGTCGGAGGCGCGACCACGAATTGCTCGAGCCGCTGCCGCGCATAACGTGAATATGCGGCATACTCGTTCAGACGGAATGAAAAGCGCTTCCCGTTGCCGAGTTCGACATGCGCATGTTCGGGCTCGAGGTGCTGAATTTCGGACAGAAGATCGGAATAGAGCACGAGCTGCAGGATGTGCTTGGGATCCGGCTTGCGCTTAAGCTTAGTATCAACCACTTCGTACGAGAACGAGCCAAGGGCAGAAGGCCGCTCAACACGGATCAGAAAATCCGACCAGCCGCCCCACGGAAGGCTGAGCAGAGCACCCTGGAAGACAACGTCTGGGCCAGTCGCCAGAGCCTCGCGCGTTTTATTCGCCGCGGTCGCAAGGTCGCTGTCGCGGTTGAGCTCAAGAACCTTCTGGCCATCGGCCTTCAGGGCCGAGAGGTAGCGGAGCTCGTGATCGTCCCCGTATTTTTGAAGAAGCTGGGCGTCTTCACTGTCCTCGGTGGGGACCAGATCCTCGCCCCGGGCAAACCGCAAATCCAGCGCTGTCGCATGTTTGCAAGACATGAAACGCATCAGATCGGACGCCGATAGAAGGACCTGCTGCCCCTGAACTCGCATAACTCCCCCGTGTGTAAGACTACCGTAACGGGTATGGATGACAATAGCTGTCACCCCTGCGGTTGGCAGTCATGTCTTTCGAAAAAGCTCAACAATTTCTCGATCTTACGACCTACGTCATGGCGCATCGTGCGGGCGTGACGCTCGCGGATGTCGAGGAGCGTTTCGAGATCTCGCGGCGTACCGCCCAGCGCATGATGCAGGCGCTGGAAGCGCAGTTTCCGGACACCACGTCAGGCTACGACGAGCAGGGACTCAAGCGCTGGCGGCTTCAGACCAGCGCGGTACGGGACCTGCTGACTTTGTCGCCCGAAGAACTTGCGGCACTGGATCTGGCGATCGAGACCCTTCAGCGCACGGCGTCCGGCCTCGAGGCTACCGAGCTGCGGCGTCTGAAGGAAAAAATCCTCGCGCTTGTGCCGCGCAGCAAAATGGCGAGGGTTGAGACCGATCATGAGGTGCTGCTGGAGGCTCAGGGCCTTGCCTCCCGGCCGGGTCCGGCTGCCAGGATCAGACCGGAAATCGCCGCTGTCATCTCGAATGCCATCAAATCCTCGCGGCGGCTCAGGATCACGTATCATTCCCGAGGGGCCGCGGAGCCGAGCATGCGTGTGGTTGAGCCCTATGGTGTTCTGATCGGAATCCGGCGCTATCTGGTTGCAAGGGCGAAAGACGATGCCGGTGGTCCGCTCCGACACTTTGTGGCGGAGCGCATCCAGTCGGGTGAGCTGACGGGCGAGAGCTTCGTTCGCGATCCAGGCTTCGACCTGCACGAACACGCGCGAAAGGCTTTTGGTGCATTCCACAATGATACGGAATTTGGCGAGGTAGTCTGGCGTTTCACGCCCTCCGCAGCCGATCATGCGCGTGCCTTCGCTTTCCACCCCAGCCAGGTGTTCGAAAACCAACCCGATGGCTCGCTCATTGTGCGCTTCTGGGCCTCCGGTCATCTCGAAATGTGCTGGCACCTATATATGTGGGGTGACCAAGTCGAGGTGCTGGCACCGGAAGCGCTGAGGAAGATGGTGCTTCTCTACAGGCGCTCCGACTTCCCGGCTCTTCCATAAGACATGCCAGAATCTGTCACCGGGCGAGTGCATGCTGGAGATAGCGAAACAGCCGCTGGATCATTTCATGCAACGCTTTGCCAGACGTACCGTTCTTGCGGCAGCATGCCTCCTTGGCGCAGGGCCGGGCATTGCCAGCCCGGTTGTTGCGCGGCACCGCAAACTGCGCGTCACGCAATCGGGTCTCGCCGAAGCAATCGACCTGCATTTCCGGTGGCTCACGAACGAGACAGAAGGCGCCCGAGCCGTCTTCGCGAACTGCGACCTCTCGGGACTCGATTTTCTCTCGGACCAGCCGGGCACTGTGGATCTGCGAGGCGCCGATTTCACGGGCGCGGATCTTTCCGGCATCAGGGGCAATGAATTGAGTTTCCACCACGCCTCGCTCCAGGGTGCACGGATGACATCGTCCTTTCTTTCTGCCCCGGTCTTTAGCGGTGCAACCTTGCGTCGGGCTCTGTGCAATCACGTGGTCTGGGGCTGGCCAGCAAGGCAGACCGGAGACGTTTCTGCCGACGACTTTTCGCCCGCCGCCACTTTCATCAACACGGATCTCGATCTCGCTGATTTCAAGCAGGCGCGGGTGAGAGGGTATTTCTGTGGCGCCCAGTTCACGCATGCGTCGCTGGTAGATGCGGACCTTTCCTGCTCGCGCTTCGATGGCGACGCCGTCTACTGTCCGAACTCTTTCGCGGGATCACGGCTGATACGAACGAAGTTCGGGAACACAACCGTCAACGCGACGCGATTCCGTTTTGCATTTGATCGCGCCGACTTCTCCGGGGCCACTATTGGCCCCGACTGCACGTGGCCTGTTACGCCGGCAGGTACGATAGGTCTGCAGAAGCCGCGGGATGATGTTTAAGACCAACATACATGGTGCGGCGAAACGATTCGGCGTGTGAGCCCTCTGTGGGCTGAGTCGCTCTAAGAAACTGGACGATCTGATCGTGTTAGAGGAGGATAGTGAATGCTTGAATTGATTATTGCCAAAAACGAGAAAGCGCGTCTTCAGAAGACGTTGTCAAGCATCGTGCGGAGCGCATCGCCTTCGGTAGGCGTCCAAACCGTGGGATTCCCAGGCGGCAATGACGATCTAGAACTCTTTACGAAGGGGGATGGCCATCTTTGGTACGGTGAAAGAACACTGACGTTAAAGGACGCAAAAATTCCAAGATATTGGAACGCGCTTGGGATCTACGACGAATCTCGTTCCGCTCAAACTCCCACTGTCGAGCTAAACATCGCTGTCGACGACAACAGTGGGAGAGTGTCCGGCTTTTTCGCGCGTGATCCGGCTACCAAGAAGATCTACCTAATGCACACCGGCAAGGTTGGTGGCGGGGCCAAGGGAGTGGGCAAAACCGCCTTCCTGGCCTGGAGCCGCAGTCCGGTTGTTCCTGTCTTGGATGTATCCGGCGGTACCCAGCGATCAGGAATTGTGATTGGTTCTCTCGATCGCGAAACATTCGTCGGGAGAGTTGAACGATTCGTAAAAAGAGTCGCCTTGTTCAAAGAATTCGTGAAACAGGGGCATCATGAAGATCCGAAGTTTCGCGAACTTGTCGAGGAGCTTCAAAACTTCAGCCCCGAGTTCGCCGGCTTGAAAACGGGTTACCTCGACGGCACCGTTGAATACCTGAGCTATCATGGCGATGTGATCGACGAACTGTACCGCAAGCGCAGCAAATTGAAAACGCCGAGCGAGGTCATCTACAATACCAATCTAATCGATCTCGCTGTTCGGGACCGCGGAGTGCTGACCGAAGTTTACGAAGCTAAGACGTCAGTTGACCGACAGGTTCTCTATACCGCCATCGGACAGCTCATTGTTCACTCCGCAGAACAACCGAAGCCGCGCAAATTCTTGGTAATTCCGAAAGACCGAGTGCTTCCAAATGACATTCACGCTGCAATGAAAGAGCATGACATCGAATTGTTAAGATTCGCCGTGATGACCGATGGTTCTGGAGTCAAAGTCGACGTTTAAACTGGACATCAGCGCGCTTACGGCAGCTAAGGCCTGCGGCATCGTTGAAGGAGCTGCAGATACGACAATCTGTCTGGCAGTTAGAGCTATTTGACAACAATTTCGCATCATTCATTATGCATTCACCCAAGGATTGTGGAGATCATCTTGAAAAGCCTTTCTCGACGCAGCCTTATCGGAGGAGTGGGCATCTGCTCGGTCTTGCCGCTGATCTGTGGACGAGACGCTGGGACGAGCGACGCAATCCAGCACTCGCCGATCATTCTCGATGATGAGCTTCGGCATGGCTGTCTTTTTGCAACGACGAGCGGACAATGCTTTCCGGACGACCAGGCCGTATCCGTCGATCTTTGGAGTTTTAGGGTCAGCGAGATCGACAGCAGCAGCCTCCCTGCGTCAGTCGGACGGACAGTGATCTGGGACGATGTATTCTCTCTCCGAACTTTGACACGAAGCGTCGGAGCCGCGCTTAGTGCCGTAACGGAGTGGTATGAATTCGACCCCTGCGTCGGACAGTTTTCGTTTCACCTTGATGGTCACGGTCACATAGGTCTTCACGTACGGGCAATCAATTCTCAGAGGGAGGCATCCGCATCTCTGGCGCTCATTGATATCAGCTCCTGTGGGCTTAGCCGGATTGATTGGCCTGATATCTTGCCGCACGTCCGGGAGTCCTACGACGGTGTTGTCGGATTCGCGCATTGGTCTAGTTACGGGCCGGTGTCGTGCGAAACGGTTGCTGGAAATCCGAGAATTAGAAAGGCGCTGGCTTACTGTGATCAATTCTTTTGGACCGACGACAAAATGCTCGGGCTAGATGAGGAGGCGTGTTGCAATGCCAGATCGCTGCCTTTGAATTCGGTGGTACAGGACCTGGTTCGAGCGCTTTCCGCAAAAGGTTTTTCCTTGGGGCTCGAAAAGATCGCTCGTGACGGAAGCTTGTTCGAAGGAAGGCTGCGAATTGCTCCCCAGGCAATCGCTCTCGGGATGTCATAGAGCCAGCTGTCATGTCCGCGATCAGGATACCCGCCGAATGGGAGCCGCATGATTTTTGCTTCATGTCCTGGGCGGTTCATCGGGAATGGGGCTCGTATACCGAAAAGGTGAAGCGCGAGCTTCGCGAAATCATCTCCGCGGTCGCGGATCACGAGCCGGTCCGGCTACTGGTACCGCCGGATTTGCTGGCTGACGCAAAGCAGCAGGCCTTCAGTGAAACTGTCGAAATTATTCCGGCTCCCGTCGATGACATTTGGATGCGCGATATTCTCCCGACATATGCTCTTCAGAATGGTCGGCTTTGCGCCATCGACTGGAATTTTAACGGGTGGGGATCGGGACGAGTTCGTCCCGCACGTCCTGGTGACAGACTGGCAGGCTTATTAGCGGCATCCTTGTCAATTCCGTCCGTCCCCGCATCCTTCATTGCCGAGGGAGGGGCGCTTGCTACCGACGGGCAGGGCATGGTCATAACCACGAAAAGTTGCCTGCTCAATCCCAACCGCAACCAGGCTTTCGGGCGGACACAGGAGGACCAGATGCATGCAATCGAACAGAGCCTCGCCGCCTTTGGAATTAGCAAGGTTGTATGGCTGGAAGGAGATTCGGACGAACCGATCACGAGCGGGCATGTCGATGGCTATGTTCTGTTCGCCGCCGATAGCAGGCTTCTTGTCGAAGGAGTCGATCGAGAGGAAACGCCTGAGGGACGTCGCAGGCAGATTGAAATCGACACGTTGCGCGGTCAGCTCGATGCGAAGGGGCGCAGACTAGCCCTGAATGTTGTACTGCCACCACGCGACCGTTATTTGCGGTTCTCAAATGAAACGTTCGCACCTTGCTATCTGAACGCGTATATTGCGAATGGTGCTGTTATAACGGGGCGGTTCGGAGATCCGGAACGCGACGAGGCCGCCTGTCGGGCCTTGCAGCAGGCGTTCCCGACGAGGAAAGTCAGAATGCTTCGTATTGATCACATCGCCGGGGGCGGTGGTGGCGTGCATTGCTTAACGAAGGATGTGCCAAAAACTCTCCGACTGTAGAACTTGATATGCGTAGCGAATGGCTGGAAGGGAAGGATTATGGACCGGTCTGAAATCATCAACCTGGGCAAAAGTCTCGGCGCGACGACGACGAGCTGGCTGGCAGAGAGAGCGAGATCTGGGTTCGATGAAAGTCTGCTTAGCGAAGCTTTGCTTGTTATTCCCCTTTTCGAATTCCTTAGGCGAGACCCGCGCTGGCGGATAAGTGGCGAATGGTGCGAGTGGAAGCTCGCAGGTTTGAATAGGGGTGATGTCAATATAGATCTCTACGCCGAGGGCAAAGCCGAGAAGCTCTTTCTGGAATTTAAGCTCTTGAAAGAGAAGAATCTCAATGATCAGCGATTGATCAAGGACATGGTGAAGTTAGCATTGCCCAAGCGACCCGAAGATATCCGGCTGCTCGTAGTTGCGCATCCACCGAGCGGTCAAACCAAGCAGCTATCAAAATCGACTTTGCTGCGAGAAATTGATGCTGCCGGAAAACCCATCAAGTTTCATTTGACGAGGCGAGATGGCGTTGCGCCTCTAGTGAACAGCGATCGAAGAACACACGCACTCTCGGACAAGGAGGGCAGACATGTCGACCGTATCATTCGATGTGATCCGGATGCCGCCAAGTTTGTTGTCGAGCACATAGCGAGCGAGCGCGACTCTGAATTCTTGGCTTCGGTTTACTCTATCTCACGTACCATCGTAAGGGGATCTGCTACCCTCGTCTCGCCAAGCCATATCGAAAACTTCACCTGATTTCCCTTTAAAAGCACTGGCCCGGAAAGGATGCGAAAGTCGTTTGTCTTTACGGCGCTCCCGCGTATCTGGCTAAGACCTCAACCTGAACCGACTGGGTTCCTCTAAGCAGGGCAATTCGCGAATATGAACAAGATCGTTAGTTTTGAGCTGAGGCAGCGTTTGCAACAAGTCGCCCACTTCGATGAGACTCATCCCGATCGCTCTCGCTACAAGAACTCTGACTACCGGTTCGCCGCCGATGCCAAGTTTCTAAACCTAGCGCCTTCAATTCGCGATATTGCGCCGAGGTACTTCGAAGACAAGAAAATCACTTGGCATACGCATGCGAATCACGCGCTCTCATCCCAGGTGTGTTGCCTCAACTTCTTAATGCCTCTCGCGGAGCGACCCGAGGTTCTCGCCCGGCTCGTCAGGACGGCGTTGAAGTCAAGCGAGGTCAGAATGCTTCCAGTTGAAGATGGACCCGACGGGCGTCCATGGTACGTCGCATTTGAGTGGAATGGGGGCGGGCGCGATTTCCTCAATGAAGCAGGCCTAGATGGAAGCCTCAGGCGAGGATCGAATTCGACTAGCGCGGATGCCGTCGTCAAGTTCGAGTGTGCAGGCGAACTTGAAACTCTTCTCATCGAATGGAAATACACAGAGCAGTATGGGGCGCCCATATCCGCAAGCGGAAATCCGACTCGGATTCAACGCTACAGAGACTTGGCATTTGCTCCGAACGGCCCCGTTCGCGCTGACCTCGGTCTTATTTTGGAAGACTTCTTTTGGGAGCCGTTCTATCAGCTATTGCGGCAGCAGATGCTTGCTTTTCAGATGCAGAAGGCGAGGCTGGATGGTGCAACAAAGGTGCGGATTCTTCACATTTCTCCAAAGGAGAACCGTTCTTTGCATCGAGTGACCGCGCCCGCGCTTCGCCGGTTCGGCGATGACGCTTTCGAGGTGTTCCGTACGTTTCTGAGCGAGCCGGGGGACTTCATCAATTGTTCTACGGAAGAACTGTTCGTGCCCCTCATCAGTTCTGTACCTTCAAGCGATGCTTGGGCGGTCTACCTCACGCAGCGCTATCGGTATCTCGATGGAGCGGACTAATGCCGCGCGTTGGAAGAGAACAGCGATGTTGAAAAATAGCGTTGGGTTGCGCGGCCGAGCAGTTGGACCCTTACTTCGCCGTGCTCGTGCGAATGGAGAGCTATCTGAGCCGCGCCAAGAACGAGGTCAGTGGTAAAAGTTGAATAGCCGGGTCTACGACACTGCCTTGTTTACGCATCGGGGACGGGTGCGCGAGGAGAACCAGGACGCAATATTTGCCGATGGTTCTGTATTCCAAGAAAATCTGCGGGATGTGATCACGATGCGACTGAGCGGCACGCCCCAAGCGCTTGCCGTCGCGGATGGTATAGGCGGTCGCCCGCAAGGGGCTCTTGCCAGTCGATCGGCGCTTCAATTCCTGGGGTCTGACGCTCGCTTGGTTCGAAGTGAAGCTGCCTGCGAAGAGGCGCTACACGCTGCGAACGAGCACCTTTACGGTCTGATGCGCGAGCCTACCTGCCTTGGGATGGGGACGACGATCGCGGGATTCGTTGTGCAGGAACGGGCCGTGCTGAGCTTCAACGTCGGGGACAGCCGAAGCTATAGATTTAGCCGCGGATGCCTGGTCAGAGTCAGTCAGGACGACGTGCCCATGGTGGTGGACCGCAGAGCCGATAGACCCCGGGGAATTACGCAATGTTTGGGCGGGTCTGAGTTTCCGTTGGGGATCATGCCGCATGTCTTTGCTGGGCCACCCTTCGAGGTCGGCGAGTGTCTCATGTTGTGCACTGATGGGCTAACAGAGGCTCTCGATGATGGCGAGCTAGCAATGCTGTTTCGGGAGTTGGCACATCCCGCCGCCATGGTTGAGAGGCTCGTCCGGCAAGGCATCTCGCGCGGAAGCCGAGATAACATTTCGGTTCTAGTAAGCGTTGCGGTCGCATAATCGGCCAAACCGGGGTGGCTGGCTGTAAACCAACCCGCTATAACAGCGATAACTGGTCCCTCCAAGAGCCGCGACGCGCGGTACGTCCTGTCCATTAGTGGACTATGTGGACGAGAAGCACTGAGGGACCTGAGAGAAGGCCGGTTTCGGTAGCGCTGCTGATGCTCTGCCTCGAGGTCGAGGAACCCGAAGGTGTGGACGACGATCGGACGTCGGCGCAACGCTTTAGAGACCAACAGGCGCGCAATGGCTCTATGTTTTCGCGAGTGGGCATCATTAGCCTTGAGAAGCAGGGGATTTCCCCGAGCAGATGCGCAAAATGGCCGCTTCCGGCTTGACCCTCCAAATTTTCTTGTTCTAATTTTGTTCTCGTGCGGCGCGATTCTGCCGGCCCATGCCATTTTGAAATCACAACAGCAGCGACCACAATCCAGTCAGGAACCATGCACGAGATCATCTGTCCCCACTGTGACAAGGCCTTCAAGGTCGATGAGTCCGGTTACGCGGATATTCTGAAGCAGGTCCGTGACGCCGATTTTGCAGAACAGCTCCACGAACGGCTCGAACTGGCCGAGCGTGACAAGCAGGGCGCTGTTGAGTTGGCCAAAGCCCAGGTGAGCAATGATCTGCAGCAGGCCGCGGCCGCCAAGGACGCAGAAATCCTGGAGTTGAAGTCCAAGCTCGAGGGGAGCGGCGTTGCCCAGAAGCTAGCGGTTAGCGAAGCGCTTAGCGCCGTCGAAAAGGAGCGGGACAGGCTCGCGAACGCGCTGGCCGAGTCCGAGCGCGAAAAGAAGGCGGCCTCGGAGCTTGCCGAAGCGCTTCTGGCCAGCGAGCAGCATAAAATCACTGCTGCCAAGGAAAAAGAAATCCAGGAGCTAAAGGCCAAGCTTCTGGCCCTTGAGCTTGAAAAGAAGCTCGCCGTCACTGAAGCGGTCGGCGCGATCGAGAAAGAACGCGATGAGCTGAAAAACGGCATCAAGCAGGTCCAGCTTGAAAAGCAGCTCTCCGAACAGTCGCTGAAGGACAAGTACGAAACGCAGATCAAGGATCGCGATGATGCGATTGAGCGCCTTAAGGATATGAAGGCCCGCCTCTCGACCAAGATGATCGGCGAGACCCTCGAACAGCACTGCGAGACCGAGTTCAACCGCGTGCGCTCGATGGCGTTTCCGCGGGCTTATTTCGAGAAGGACAATGACGCGCGGACGGGAAGCAAGGGCGATTACATCTTCCGGGACTTGGACGAGGCCGGCACCGAGATCATCTCGATAATGTTCGAGATGAAGAACGAAAGCGATAGAACCGCGACGAAGAGCAAGAACGAGGACTTCCTCAAGGAGCTTGACCGTGACCGGACCGAGAAAGGTTGCGAATACGCTATCCTGGTCTCATTGCTTGAACTGGACAACGAGCTCTACAATACCGGCATCGTTGATGTCTTCCACCGCTACCCGAAAATGTACGTCATCCGGCCGCAGTTCTTCCTGCCAATGATTACGCTCTTGCGGAATGCGGCCATCAATTCACTCAAGTACAAGACCGAGCTGGCGCTTGTGAAGGCGCAGAATATCGACATCACCCAGTTTGAAAGTCAGCTTGAGACGTTCAAGACCGCATTCTCGAAGAACTACGATCTTGCTTCCAGGCACTTCCAAACGGCGATCGCTGAGATCGACAAGTCCATCGATCACCTGCAGAAAACCAAGGATGCGTTGATCGGCGCGGACCGCAACCTACGCCTCGCGAATGATAAGGCGCAGGATGTGACGATCAAGAAGCTGACTCGGGGCAATCCGACGATGGCGGCGAAATTTGCGGAGCTTAAGAATCAACCCGCTGAGGCCGCCGAGTGAATAGGAGCTGTGCCGAGAGGCGCGCGGTTGCCTACTTAGTTCAAGCGCTACAAGCTTGAGCGGCGGCGATAGTTCCGCAGTTCCCAGCGGGCAATGCTTTCCGGCTCGGCCTTGCGCCGGACCGCTTCGATAACCGCGCGATATTGGTCCTCGTCAACGATCTCGGTCCAGTTGACGCGTCCGCGCAGGTGGGTCTTTTCGATGATGATCCTGTCGATCGGACAATGCGGCGGCTCGGAGATCTGGCCGAGGCACCAGTGGTACTTGAGCACGAGATTGAGGAGCTTTTGAGCGACGCCGTATCTGTAACGTCCGTCTCGCAAGGAGTCTGGGAGAGCCCCTGTTCCGAATTCCACCAGCTGCGCAAGGTTGAGATAATGCTGCCGCTCGGTGCAGGATCCAACGTAATGCGGAAGTATCCGAGTTGTAATGAACTCCTGGAGTATGTCGCGCAGTTGCCCGGTCTGTCTTGAACCTGGTGCATACAGGTTGGCGCGTTGCACCGATGCCGCCCAAGCGAGTGTCCATAGCTCTCTCAGCAAAAACTGTTGTTCGGGTTCTAGTGACAGCATGCGCGATCCATCGAAAGACTTTGCTACGGGTCGATTTTAGCGTTCTCATTAGATCTCTGCACCACCCCCGGTGGAAAATAGACGGCACCGCTTGCCGGGAATGGCATCCACTTGCATCGCAAAGGGAGCCCTAGCGCGGGGCCTTTTTTGTGTATGGCTGCTGATGCTGCGGGCCTTGAATTCCCCCCCCAACCAGCCGCGACGGCGCAGCGTAAAATCAAAGGGAGCCCTTGCATCCGCTACCATGCGTCAAAGAAAGGGCGTCGCAGAAGCGTCCTAGCAGTCTTGGAGTTCAGACGGTGTGAGGCGTTGCGAGACCTTCGGTCGACTATAAGATCTAGTCGCAATTGGAGGCAGTTCTTGGACTGATAAGGTTTCTAACAAAGGCTTATCAGTACTGCGAATGTCGCACTCGGCAAACTTGGTCCCCGTGACGATCGCACGCGGGCGCGGCTACTGCGGTCGCGCGGCACCTGCCTCGAGGCGCTCGCCGATCTCAAGGAGGCACTCGCCTGCTACGACAAAGCGCTGTCACTCGATCCCAAGGTCGGCGTGAAACGCAGGGCCGACTCTTTGCGCAAGGCCGTTTAGCGAACAGCCCGCCTTAGATCCCGTTCATTGTGGGCAATCGCAGTCGGGCCCGGCCACACGGCGTGACTACGTTGGCGGCCGGATCGGGTCTTCCTTGACGCCGCGAGCGACGATTTTTAGCGATCTGTCCGGAAGTGGCCGCTGCATCTTCAAGGCCTCGTCCGGAACTGCCGTCATCCAGGCTTCGACTTCGGCGAAGCAGGCGAGGGGACGGGTCTCATCGAGCGCGAACCAGATGTCACCGCCCTCGCAAAACGGCTGCCGCTCAATCTTTTCGACGGTTTAAGGGATATCTGAAGGATTCGAATTCAGCGATGGATTGGTGCCCGCGATAGGAACGTTTTTTCGCCATGCAATCGAATCCTCGAGCAGGAACCTACGGTTTTTCCTTATCACCTTGAGAACCCAAAGATTTCTGCAACAGCAAGATTAGCAGGGGGCGTATACTGGGGACGGTGCGCATTGACCATTTGTGGTTATCATGCTGTCTCACGGACAAGCTTCCAGTTCTGCTTTTTGATCATGTGTAGTCATGAGCGCAAGAGCTGCCTAGCATTTTCCAATTGCGCAGCAAGGTACGCTCGATGCTGTTTGAGCCGCACAGAGGCGTCGCCGATCGCCTGTGCAAGAAGATCGTCTGCCTCCAGTAGTGCCTGGCCCCACGTTTTCCATGGCGGCCTATCTTCATCACTCGAAAGGCGACGTGCAATTGCTATATTCATTGCTGCGCGCTCTGCTTCGCTGAACAGATCCGGCCGTTCTATGAAGATGAGCCGCTTTCCCAGCTTGCGAAGGCGGTCATCTGCAATCGACTGCAACAAAGGGAGCCGCTCTTCCCAAGTGATGGTATGGAACCGATCCATGGCGTCCTCGTCCGCACGCGAGCAGAACTTTTCGTAAATTTGCTCCTCCACATGAGCGGAGGGTTCGCGCGGCGGGCGCGTCTGTACGAACAGTGTACGCAGTCGCGCTCGAAGTTGTTCGTTCTCTTGGAGATAACGAACGCGTTCCTCCAGCACGTCCGACGGTAGTCCCGCAGTGCTCACGAATGACGGCGCGTCCTCGAGACGTCGGATAATCGGTGCAGCATTAGATCGGACGCGCCGAACGGGTTTCGGCAGCTGGTTCAATCGAGCGAGAAGATCCTCGTCCGGTAGGGAGGCGAACTCTACCGGATCGTGGCAGAGGTCGAACACTAGCAAGTCGCTTGCGATTTCGGGTGACTGACCAATGAATGTAACTCCCCATGAGTACGCACGGTTGGCAAAAAAATCGGTGACCGAAAACAGAGGTTCGTTTGAAACGAAGTCGACGACTGCTGCCTTCTGCGTGAATTGGACGAGCGATGACCACAATTCGGGCGCTCGTTCGAACACGAGGCGACACAAGTGCAATGTTGCCTCAGCATCTCCAAGTGCATCATGGGCGCTTGCGTGATTGAAGCCGTTCGCCGGTGCTAGTTTGTCGAGCTTGAATACCGAGTTTCCATTTTCATCGAGCGGTATAGACAACGTGCCTGGTGCGAAGATCGCTGCTGCTTGCATGAAGCGCAAAGCGTCAGCTCGACAGTTGCCATTTGTGTTTGTGAGGTAGGCGCCGTGGAGAGTTTGATAAAGAGTCTGGCGCAGGAGGTGCTCGTCGAATGAGAGCGAGTTGTATCCAATGAAGATTGCGGGCCTCCACGACCGAAACTTTTCGTAGATGGCGCGAGCCATTGCGTAGTGAGAAGGCAGTTGTGGGTTCGTGAGAATATCGACCGTGAGCCCAGTTACTTGCATCGCGTCGGGGGACGGAACAATGTACGAAAGGAGGCGGGATCGAATCTCAAACCGGTCCAGCTCGAGAAGGTCACTGTCGGTCTTGATCGCCGCCAGTTGCAGAATTTGATCGAACGCAACGTTCGTGCCCGTAGTCTCCGTGTCGTAGAACACAAAACTCATCGGGTTGATCCGGTCGTACTACTATCCAGAAAACGAAGAAAACAGAGCGCTTAATCTATTTCCCATTGCTTCTTTACTCACCCTGAATTGCTTGGCGAGCTTCTCGATGCGAGTGCTGTCGTCTACGTCGAAGGTTTTGCGTAATTCGGTCTCAAGAAAGGCGCGGGGCATAAGCAATTCGGCAGCGAATCTATTTGCTTGAATTTCAACGTCATCGGTTCCGAGGGCCGATCGTGAATCTCGATTAAGTTGTCGAATGACAACGGACGGGAATTCCTTGTCGACATGCACCTGCGTCGTAATCATGGGACGATGTAATACGAGGTGCCCGCACTCATGGGCTATGGTAAAGCGCTGACGATTTGGGTGATGGAGAGCATTTACGCCAATAATAGGAATATTGTCCTTAATATAAATCATTCCCGAAATATCATTGTGCAGTGGCGAGAATCGAACAAGCGCGCCGAGCGTTCGAGCTATTTTGTCGACGGGAACAGGTGCCGTTCTTATGTTGTTACGCTGAAGAATGTCGAGCGCAGCTTGCGAGGGATTAGTTGAAGCTCGAGCGCTCACTTCTTTTGCTCCTTGGTTGGGGAAGTCCGCATTGGTGCTTGTCCTGTGATGACGCGTGCCAATTGCGCTTCTTGTTCGGCCGTGAGTCCTTCTGGCATCGGAAGCCCAGTCGGCGAAGCCTGATCTTTTGTGTTTGGCGGTAGCAACTCGTGCACTTCAAGCTCAAGTGCCTCGGCTATTCGATAGAGCTGATGAAGGAGCATGTTCTGCCGACCGGCCTCGATGTTGGCGACAGCACCTCGAGAGATCCCCAGACGAGCCGCGAGATCGGCCTGCGTGTACTCGAGCGTGCGGCGCCGTCGACGAATTAAAGCACCGAGTTCTTGATAGAGCCTAGGCGTGTCCATGGAGGTGTGTAACGCCTTACACACAAAGTGTCAATTTTATGAGTCGTAATGCGTGTATTAATAGCATTTTGAACGCGTCTATTGAAATCCAAGGCAGGGTCGATTATCTGATTTAGAGGCTCGGCGGCAGCGAGCGCAAAGATGAGGTCGAACATGCAGACTGTGACGGAGGCGGACAAACCCGCCAAAGACGGCAAGGGTCCGAAGTACATCCTCAACATCGAGGGGAACGAGGTGCCTTGGGACAGGGACACGATCACGACCAAGGAGATCGCAAACCTGGGTGGCTGGGATATCAGCCAAGGCGTGATCGAAGTCGATCAGGACAACAACGAGCGGACGCTCACGGCGGATGAGACCGTTACCATCAAGCCCGGCCAGGGCTTCGGCAAAAAGCACAAGTGGAAGCGGGGTAGCTGATGCGCCCGCGAATCCAGGAAGAAATGACGCTTCTGCGCCAGTTCTATCCCGACGTGCAGCACGCCGCGTCGGCCGGCGACGACTGGTTCTTTCTTCCGCAATATGCGCTGCCGGTAGGGTGGTGTCTTAGGGAACAGGAGGTCTCCGCCTCCGCACTCTGCTTCTCGGTCAGCGGCGGCTACCCGACAGCACTGCCATACGCGTTCCTGTTGCCAGATGGCATCAATTTCCGCGGAGCCGGGCCGGTTAATACCACAGCGTCGACGAACTCACCGTTTGCCGGCGCCTGGCTGCAGTTCTCATGGTCGCCCGAGACTTGGTTCCCACAATCGGACGCCCGAAAGGGCTCGAACTTGCTGGTGTGGGTGCGGAGCTTCCAGTACCGGCTAAGGGAGGGAGCATGAAAACAACACTTAAGTTGCCGCCGGGCGCCTTCGAGGATATCAGGGCTCATCTGCTGCAGCGCGGCAGCATTCAGGAGCAGGCCGCATTTCTCTTTGTGGACCCGCAGGTGGGGCGCGACGCGAGGTTCGAACTCCTTGAGTACGAGAAGCTTGGCCCAGCCGACTTCGACGTGCAGGAGAACGACTACCTCGAGCTCCGTGACGAAACTCGCGGCCGGCTGATCAAGCGGGCACACGACCTCAAGGCGTCGCTGGTGGAGCTCCATTCGCACCCCGGTCCTTGGCCTGCCGGCTTCTCGATGTCAGATCGGCGTGGGCTCCGGGAAACCGTTCCACACATGTGGTGGCGCCTGCCTAAACGCCCGTACTTGGCAATTGTTGTCGCTCCTGGTGGTTTCGATGCCCTCGTGTGGCTCGACAACCCGAAGGTGCCGCGTGCGCTTGACGAACTCGTCGCCGGCACCACCACGATGAAGCCGACGAATAACTCGCTCCAGGGCTGGCAATGAGGGAATTGCCGGAAAGGTATGACCGCAACATCCGACTCTTTGGCGAAGAGGGTCAGCGGAAACTCCTAACGACTAAAGTGTTGGTCGCTGGCGTCGGTGGCCTTGGTAGTCCGCTGGTGCAACACCTCGCGCTCCTTGGAGCCGGGGAGATAAGTCTCGTCGATGATGAAGAGCTGGATGAGACCAACCGCAACCGCTTCGTCGGCGCTCGCCACGACGACTCGGCGCCTGGGAGCCTAAAGGTAGGCCTGAGCAAGCGGCTGGCCAACGAAATCGATCCAACGATCAAAATCACGGAAATCCCCCAAAGTCTTGTATCCGAGGAGGCATTCGCCGCCATAAAGGCTGCAAATGTCGTGCTCGGGTGTTTCGACGAAGACGGCCCTCGCGCGATTCTTAATGAGTTGTGCGCCGCGTATCGCAAGAACTATATCGATCTCGCGTCTGACGTACCCGAGCCCGGAGTATATGGGGGTCGCGTCTGTACCTCGTGGGAGGGTGACGGTTGCCTATTATGTATGGGTGAGCTCGATGGCCGCGCTGTGCAAGAGTACCTGCAAAGCGACGCCGAGCGGCAGATACGAAATCGCATTTATGGCGTTGATCAGAGTGTGCTCGCAGGGAAAGGACCTTCGGTGTCTCCGATCAACGGCGTCGTGGCCTCCCTGGCAGCGGTTGAGTTCATGGTTGCGGTAACGGGACTTCGAAAGCCCAAGAAATTGCTGAATTATCGCGGACACCTAGGGACCGTAACCGTCAAGAGCGATCAGACGCCTGATTGCTACATCTGCAAGAATCTTCGCGGTCAAGGTGAGGCTGCAGACGTCGAGCGCTATTTGCGAATGCCGCAGCTACGGAGACGGCGTTGATGCGACCCATAGATGTATGTTCATCCGCGGGTGCCCGGAGGGGCCAAAATCCCACTGAATCGCTGCGCCGTAACGACTTTCATTCGAAGCCGCCGTTTTGGCTCGATTGAAAGCGTGCTTTTGTAGTTGCTGTCCTCTATCCTCGCCTAGGACAGACGACAGTAACCAGTGCCCTTCTCAGGGCAGCGAACGCTATCACCGCTCACTATTTGGCGTCCCTAGAACAGGTGCTTTTTCCCAAAGTTGTTGAAATCTTGCTCAGGCATAGATCCAGTCAGTAATTCGAATTTCTTATTGGCTTTTTCGCGATCTCGCTCGGCCTTCTCGCGATCCTCACAGCGCCAACTGATGCTATATCTTGGCGCTTGTACAACGAGCACCAAAGATCCTACGGATCTAATTTCCCATTGCTACTCTGTAGCGCAATCTGCGGCTGCGCTCATAGTCAATAGCCGCGATCTTCTTGAAACAAAGGGGACAGAATAGTCCGGCCCTTCTCTGAGGGCTTTTTTGCTTGGTACGGCCGACCGTCACTAACCAAGCCGTCCAGCGCGAATGAGCAGCAGCTCTGGCGATGTAGAGCCCGGGCCAAAACTCGGTCGATTGCAAATTGAGCGAACGAACGAATGCGATAGTAAGTCTCGGAAGTGTACGGTCTCGAAAATCCGTGAGCCCTCGAAGGGGGTGGCCGGAAGATTTCTTTATCTTCTAGCGAACGTTCCCTTTTTGAGAGTGGCTCAAGGGCTTTTCAAGAAAAGACGTACGAAGGAGGCGGCTCTTGCCCTGCGGATCGGCCGCGCTGATGCTATTCTACGTGCAGGGAAATAGCATACACACGATAGTTCCCTTGTCTTCCGCGCTCTGGATATTGATCGTTCCATTGCAGCGTTCGACGAGGCGTTTGACTTGCGTGAGACCCGACCCTGGGCCTATCGGCGCGGTACGCGGCCATGGGTGCAGCGCACCATCTGCAAGCTTAACATGTTTGAATCCCCAAGCTGGCGAAACCGCGCTACGATTAGATTTCCCTTATGGGGGCAAGCGTATGTTCGACACGGCAACCACCGCGCTTTTGCGCGCGGTTCTCGATGAAGTCTGTGAAAGCGTCTCGCACCGCGAGATCGGGGCACGGACCCACGTCGCGTCGAAAATCCCAGAGGCTGCGACGAGAGGTGAGATCTCTCCCGAAGGTCTAAAACAAGTTGGTCGCGACGCCCTCTCGCATGCGCCGACGATGTGGCGCTGATCGCGGGGGCCGGCGTGAACTTCCAAGTCACCGTCCTGAAGATTTTGGTAGCTTATCCGGACGGCTTTGCCGTGATGGAGGACCTCAAGAGGGATATGGCCATCCTGGCGACGAGTGGTCGCGACTGGGCGGACCGGACCAGGCGCCTCGCGGCCAGAGTGCCCGACCTCGACATCTTCTCACAAGGATTGGTCGAACGGATAAGCGGAGGATGGAAGATCACGTCCAAAGGACGGGCGTTGCTCCAATTGATGGAAGCGCGGCCAACGGCTTTGGAAAGGGCCGAGGCGCCTCCAGTTGTGGAGGCGAGTGCGACCTCGCCGGCGCCTGTTCCTCCGCTGCGGCAGCCTGCCGATCGTGCCAAGCGGCGGCGCGAAAGACGTGAACGCCGGCGCGAGGCGCGAACGGGCCAGAGCAAACGCGTCTTGAGGTAGCAACTGAGCGAAGAAAAAGCCGCCCTCGCCGGATTGCAGTTCATTAATCGGGCCGAGGCCGTCCATCTCATCGGGCCACCAGGAACCGGCAAGACCCATTTGAGCCTCGCTCTCGGCGTGGAGGCCGTCAAGGTAGGGCGCAGCGTTTACTTCAGCTCGCTCGCCGATATCGTCGCTTCGCTTGCCAAGGCCGAACGTGACGGCGCTCTGCGCGAACGGATCCACTACTACTGCCGCTTCGCGCTGCTTATCGTCGATGAAATCGGCTACCTCCCGGTCACTCCCGGTGGCGGCAACTTGTTCTTCCAGCTCGTCAAAGCCCGATATGAAAAAGGCGCTATGATCCTAATCTCGAACCGCGCCTTCGCCGAGTGGGGAGAGATCTTCGGCGATTCCGTCGTCGCTACCGCATTGCTCGATCGCCTGCTTCACCACGCCGTCGTCATCCAAATCGAGGGCTCGAGCTATCGCCTACGCTAACATGCTGATCTCGTCCCCGAGACAATCCGACACAAAACGCAGGCAACCGCGAACCCCATTCGCCCAACCCTGAAACGCCGGGCCGGCCACCAAAAGACGGAGGTGCTGATCACGTCGACGGCTGATCGCCATCCCGCCAACTGGGGAATTTTGCGGCGCCACTTCTGAGGAGATTCCGTGCGCCGTTGACAAGCGGTGGCGGCGGGGCGGTCGACGTAGTGGTGGGCTCCGCGAAGGAGGCTCTCGAGAAGGCCCGCGAACTCGAAGAATCCGGTGGCGAGGTCCTGATCAACGACCTTTCCGGAAAGACGATCAATCCAGGGGCGGTCGCAGAGATCGCTGCACGGGAAGAGAGGCACGGGACCGAACGGATGCGTCGGGGGCGCCGCGGCGGATAGCTCCACACTGCCCTAGCTTTTGTAAGCTGCGCTGAACTCATGGTACTCGCCTTCACTGAAAGACGATCTGCCAGCCTGCGTAGCGCTGCGACACTCCCGAACCACACTCGGCTTTGACGGCCTCAAGGCAGGGCATTGTTTTTTGGAGCGAGGACAATCATTTTGATGCCAATCTCGCTGAATGGCTGCGCCCAAGCAGTTTCTTATCGCGCCTCGGCAATAACCCGCGCTCATAAGCAAGCTTGTAGGCGTATGCAGCCGATAGTCCGTTGCTCATCGCAAGTTCGGTTCCTTTGATGGGGTCGCCTAGATAAGCATACAGGATTTGCTCACGAGTCTCTTTGGTGATCCTGTTACGGCTATTCCATCTTCCAGTTGTCATTTGGTGCCTCCTTCGAAGCAATACACGGCATCGGACGAACTGGAGCTACTGGGTGCGAGCTGCTGATCGCCTGCGCTCGCGGTCAGCCCATGTCCCCCGGCATGAAGCAGCGCGCGTTCGGGTGGCCATTTAGGTAGTAGGGCCAGACCATCGTACGGCCAGCGCGGTTCGGTCCGTCCACGACAGCGTCGTCCGGAACATCAACCCACTCGCCATCAATGCGGACGCGATAGTGATCATCCTTAGTTTCCCAATCGGCGTCATCAACGCGCTTCGCATCGCTGCCGTCGCAGCACAGCCCTTTGCCGCTGTGCAAGCTTTCATACCAATCCTTCAACTCAGGGTGCTGATAATCGTGGGCGCGGGCGAGACCGATTGTAGAAATCGGCAGCATGACAGTGAATACAACAAGCGCTGCATGCCAAAAGTGATCGTTCATCTCGCGCGCAATCCCGGATCTTGGTGTAGTCAAGCTTCATTTAGCCGCATCACACTGCGAAGGTTCCTCCGCTCGCCGCTGGTAGTCGTCAGCAAGGGCCTTAAGGTGGCCCGCGATCGCTGAGTCGGTCATGGTTTTGGCAGCGTGGAGCAAAGTCTGTGCCGTCGTTAAATATTCTTTGCCTCGTTGCGAGATCTGGACCGTCATGAAGCCCTCGCGCGGTTCTCGGGCAGCTGGTCGAAGGCGGTCTGGAGCCAGCTCACCCAATTGCGGTCACTTTCCCTGCGAGTTCTGAAGCGATCGACGCACTTCTTGGAACAAAGCGGGGTTCGCCACGAGTAGTGCCGGACGAGACCAAATTTGCCATCACAAATTGCGCATCGCGTGGTACTGCCAGATCTAAGATTATCGGAGCAATGGGGCATCGTACGCTCCTCTTGGCGCTATCGTCGCTGTTCGTCGATCATCCTTTTCCACCGTCGCACTGCATAGGCCCGTGCGCTTTTCCTACGTATGCAGCTTAGTCTAGGACGATCGTGGTCAGCCGCTCAATTGAGCGTGGGTAGTGCGCCGGCCATCCAAAGGGGCCAGGGAATGATACGAAGGTTTAGGGAACGCGCCCCTCCGCCAACCACTTACGCAACGGTCAACACGCGACTTGTACTCTACGTCGGCTCCTGGGCGGGACCGGACGTTAGGGACCGGGAACGCCACGACGATCTCGCGGACTCGCAATTGGCTTAAATCAACTCGTTTCTGCTGTTAGAGCACACCAAGTTCCCTCAATGGGAATTGTCGAAGTCGCCTTGAAGGAGCGCTTTCGGATTCCTCCGGGCTCTGTTGTCTCGCATGCAATGAAGTTCTTCTTACGCTGAATACAGGGATTATCGATCCAAGTTGGAACGGTCGTGTTTCCAGCTTCATTCTGAATTTCGGCAAGGACGATCGCCTTTCTTCTTTCAAGGACGCGTTTTCTTGCGCGTGACTTTCCATCGTATCTCTTCTTTGGATGCCGAACAGACCTTCGACTTGTCAGGACAGGACCCCTCCTCGCAAGGCTGTGATGACGAAGTGGCCCAGACCAGCTTCGCCACCGTTTAGTTCGATACTTATGACGCAGCCCCGACTCCGGGCCCATCCCGAGTGGGCGGCCGACCCTCCATGCCATTTTGTTGCGTGGACCAACTAGTGGGTCGCATCCCGCTGCAAGCCGTCAGGCCTCAGGTATTTCCGTTCGCCGGCATCATGCTTGATCGAAATCGAGACCGCCGATGTAACCTCGCCATAGGCCGATAGCTGCCTGACCGCATCCGATTTGAGCCAGCCTTGCAACGCAACATCGGTGGCCCAGTGGGTGATCAGCAGATAGCGGACCGGCGCGAGCGCCGGAAATTCCTGAAGCGGTCCGACGAATTGATAGGGTTGCTTTTCGAATTCACCAGTCAAGGTTTCGAAATTCCGTGCCCCGTGCGCGTGCAACGAGGGACCAATGATCTCGTCCAGGATCTTATCGATCGTACCCTGTTCGAGAGCGTCCTGCCTCGCAATGGCAATCTCGCACAGGAGGGGGCCGCTGCAAGCCTCGTTCTCTCCCGGAAGACGCCACTTCCGAAGATAGACCGACGCGAACCAGCGCGAATGGGCAGCATCCTGCATGGGTTTGTGCTTCGGTTCGGACTGCCATTTGTCCATGAGTTGTGGCGTCTCCCACTTCCCGGAAAAGTAAAGCCAATGAGAGCGCTGGATCGGACCGCCGATCACCGCAACGAATCCGGGCGACGCGGCCGCGATCGGTCCCATACGTTCTTGGTGACGCCAGAACTCCTCCTGAAGCTCCTTGCCTTCGTGCAGTGTGAATGCCGCTTCCATAGTCGTGAGTGTTTGAGGAATTCGATCCTGAGACGACATGCTCATTTCCTTCCTGCTGAAATGCCCCTTTTGGAGGATCGCAGCACTTTGCGCCCGCAAACCCGACGCGCTATCCGGAAATCGCAGCAATATCCATTTTGCGAAATGATTTCGCGACAGTTCACCCGTGTGAGGTCAGGCCTCTCCGCCACGACATCGGCGCAACGTCTGGTTCGGCGTTTCACCGAACGTCTGCTGGTAGTAACCGCTGAACCGCGCCAGATGAGGAAAGCCACACGCCATCGCGACCGAAGTTACGGAGGTTGACCGAGTCGAGTTAAGAAGAGCCTCCCGCGCGGCGCTCAAACGTATCCGGCGGTGAGCTTGGATGGGGGTCATGTTTCGTGCTTCGCGGAATCCGAGTTCGAGGCTGCGCAGACTTACTCGCAGGGCCTTCGCCACCTCGCCGACCGTAATTGCCGGTCCGCCGGTCCGCATCAGGTGCTCAGCTTCCCGAACCAATCGCGGCTCTGCCGCGGACGACACATGTCTCAGAACATCAGAGTAGTTGTGCGGGTGCGCTTCGACGACCAGCATTCCGAGGAATTCCTCGAACTGTTTCCAGGCGCACGGTGCAAGAGAGAGCTCTGTATCTTCGAGATTGCGAATCAACTGGAGCGCTTGTCGCCAAGCGGCTTCCAGAGCCGCGCTAAAGGGGGCGAGACGAAACCGAAGCGGTACGTCGAGAGCCCTGCCGATCAGTCGCGAGCAAACCTCTTCGACGAAATTCTTGTCCAGCCTTATGGACTTCTGGCAGAATTGCCGGTCGAAGGTGAGCTCACTGGAAATGTTGGGTGACAACGGAAGCGTTTTTCCTTTTCCCCACTGGACCGAAATTCCTCCCTGCCTCGCTTCTGCCGATCCGTCGACGCAGGTCATGAACAGCAGTAGGTTGTCGAACGAGCCAGCGTCGATTTTGACTGGTGCGGCGTAGCGCAGCGTAACAATCTGCTGACGTGACGGCCCTGAAGACTCCAATACAGCGTCAATGCCTCGAATGCCCTCAAGCACCTTAACGTTGTGAGGGCAGTAAACGTCAGTGACGGCCGCAATCGCTTCCTGCAAATCCCTAGTCACCAGGCGCATCGTGTTCTCCGACAAACCCTTTCGTTCCGCAGTGCTGACGCAAGTGAAAGCCTAGCGCTTGGAGCGGTAATCGAAAAGGCCTTTTGTCACGCCGGAGCTAATGCGGCAGGGTCCGACCCTGGCTGCGAGAGGCCCAGAGAATTGTCCTGAGGACAAACCTAGCCGAATGCTGCAGGTGCCGATTTCTCGTGCTGCGAACGTCCTTGTAGAAGCGTTCATCGGAGCTCGATGCCTTTGGTGAACCTCCTCGTCTTGATCGCGGAGAGAATGGTCTGCATCATATCCTTCTCCGCGGTCGCGTTGTAGCTGAGGTGCCACCCCATGAAATCGTGCGCAGGCGCATTCACAGGGAAGCCGTGGTTCGCACCCCGATACTCGATCATCTGCACCGGAACAGACCGCGTCTTCTTCGCCAGTTCAAGACACCACTTGGGATCATTTGCATCGTCTTGGTCGCCCATAAATATGACGATCGGTCTCGTATACACTGCGGAATTCTGCAACGACGGACTGCAACCTGGAGCAATCGCGAATCCCGCCGCAAAGTGGTGCATGTGATCGATCTCTTGACTAGTCATCGACACCAGCGCTGTCGTAGCTCCGTTGCTGTAGCCCATGATGTAGATCTCATCCGCCCTCGTGAGCTTCTTTTCGATCAGGTAGTCGAGAGCTGAGTAGGCGTCATCAGAACGGCGGCGAGCCCAATGTAAGTCAGCCAAGCCGCAGGTATTGTCCACGTAGCGTGTGGTGAAGCTGTCGAGCACAAGCGCCCCGATGCCGTGTTCGTTGAGCACATCGGCGACATGCTGCGTCCACTCTTTGGTCAGTGTGGATAAGCCGTCACATCCATGCAATACGACGACGAATGGTACCGGACCTTTTGTCTCCCTCGGTGAGTAGATGAAAGCGTTCAATTCGCCGTCCTTCTGTATTTCGCCAAACTCCTCCGGCGCCCCGTTCTTGAAGTTTTTCGAGAAGCCGGAGTCGTAGAGGTTATTCTTGGACCAGGGCTTGTTCGAATTGTGCGGGTAGTCACCCTTCCACGGAATTCTCACTTGTTCGGCCGAAGCTGCCGTGGAAAACAGCACAAAGATCAAAAGGCACATACGTTTCATTTCTTGGCTCAATTTGTTTGAGGCTCCGATGAACGATGACAAGGGTGCGCTCGTCGTCCTAGCGAAGGGGTACGGATGCTCGGAATGACAGGGCCGGGCTCACATGGAGCCCCGCATTAGTGGTGGGGCCTATTCCGCTAAGATCGGTTACCTCCTCCGGCAAGGCATGTCAGGGCTCGAGATCTCCAGCATCGGGTTGCCCGAAATCGCCTGTAGATCGCCTACCACGTCGATAGTGGGGTTAATCACGGACAGAATCCATGTTTCCCACTTGGCCCACGATTCACCGGCCCAGTGCCGGCCGGATGATCTCCTCCGCCCGGCGCGCTGGGCATGGTCATGAGAACACTGATTTCCCCGCTTTCTTCGCAAATAGCAAAGCCTTGATCAGTGGCGTTTCGCAGTGGATGACGCCGTTGCGAGCGTCCGGCTTGTCCTGGGCGACTGGGACGCTGACTTGTTTCCCTGGTGAGGGTGCCGCCGAGCGATACGCTCATGTCGCGCGCCGCGGCTGTAAGTCAAGGCTCATCGCAGAACGAGCGGATGCCGGAAGCTGGCTGACGTTCGGCGAGCAAAGCATCGCCACAACTGAAATTTGCCTTCGGCAATCTGTTGATATTGGTTCCTCCAAGCCTGAAACGAGTCCTCTTTCCTACTATATCTCAAGATCTCTCTTCAGGTTGCCTTTCGATTTCCCGGCTCATCGGTTCGCAGATGTTATCGTGAGTTTGTCACAGCACGCTAAGAGGGCGTAGGCATACTGATATCCGGCCTGCCGTACCCATTCGTCGTTGACAATGACAAGCCACGCGAACGCGGCCAGGATATCCACCGCCAGTGCGCCCCACCTCTGCGCCGGCTGTTCCGCGATGATAGTTGAAATTGTTTCGCCGAGGTGCGCGTAGTAGGATGACCAATCCACTTTAGCGACAAACACCACGCTTGCTAAAGACAACAACAGGGCAAACATGCACAGGCTGATTCCCAAAGACTTCATCCCTCGCAAGTTTCGGCGAAAGCCGTATTGAGCGTTCTCCTTTTCTACCAACGCAAATTCCTTGGACCGCGTACGCTCTTTCAGCCATTTCACGGCAGAAGCATAAACCGCGTCGGCCGCGGCCGGATCGCGGGCCTCTGTGTCGGCATCCGGAAACGCAAGTTTCGCGCTTTTGGCCAAAAACGCGTGGTAGCGCTTCCGCGTATGGCTTTCCAACTCACCGTTGGAATGGCGCAGCAATAGGGTGGTCGGCCAGCCACCCCAATTCTTCAGCAGCCGCTTCTCCACCTGCTTGCCCTTCGTCCTGGCGAGAGAACTGAGCGCGTAGAGCAGCCCACAGGATGAGCAGATGGTCAAAAGGGTTGAGCCCAGACCGGACAAGAGCTGCGGAAACCATGCCAGCGCGCAGAGCAGCGCAGGAAAGATTGTAAGCAGCCCTGGGAATAAGCGAGCTTGCCGCCCGTACGGGTCAAACAAACTGGTGATTCCGGCCAACATCAGTCTTCCTGTTCGTCAGGGTAGTCAACCGGAGTTGCCTTGCCCCAGCCATGTCCATTGGTCTCTCCGCCATAAGACACGATTGAATGGCCTTCGGTGGTAACGACCTTGGCCCCTCTGTGTATCATCGCACGAACAACGGATTTACGCGGATGGTCCTCGTCCTCCTTCGCAGAGCTGATTACTGCTGTGAAATTGCCCGATGAAGGTTGTTGATCAAGCCGAGCCCCAAGCAGCTTATCGAGTAGTTCGGTGTTCACGTTGTGACGGCCGCCATGGTGCGGTACTTGAAACCTGTCTATGCCTGGCAACGTCAGCCCCACAGCCGGCGCGTAAGAAATGATCTCATTGAGACCACCCCGGCCCGTATCGCCAGTAAGTAAGAGTTTTCTCCCGCAGAGATGCGCGTATTGCACAACGCTCATCTCGTTTTCAGAGCTGGTATCTTCCGGAGGGAAGTACTCGGCTCCCCAAACAGCCTTCACGAGGTTCGCGACCTTGACGAACGTACGCTTGGCTGCCGCCGTCAACGCCTCGGACAAACCGGCTTCCTCAGGCGTCTTCTCGGAGGACGCCACCAAATCCAAGAAGCGCTGCTTTGTTGGAGCCATCACTCTAAAGGCACCAATCTGAGCGCCCTGAAACGGTTCGCCGATAGTGATACCGCGCTTTTTGGCAATATCTTCCAGCGTCGCAAGATTGCTATAGACGCTTCTCAGCTTCTTCCTCAGGTTATCCGCGCTGGTGTAGTTCTTAAACCTTGGCAGCAGCTCGTCTGCGTAATTCCAGGGACCGAGCATCCAAAAGCAACCGACGTCATAGTTCCCCAGAACTTCCTGCAGGCCGCCCGTATGGTCGCCGTCGTTGTGCGTCGCCACCACGTGATTGATGAATGAGGGGGCACCGTAGTGGTTCTTCAGATGTCCGGCGATCTTGTCGTAGGTGGACTGGTATCCGCCATCGACCACATGAATATAGGTCTCGCCGTTCAGTTCGTATCGGATGCAGATTGCGTCGCCACTACTTTTTGTTTCCACGTCCAAAAAATCTAGCTCAAAAAAATCCGCCATTACTCCCCCCCGCTGTAAAAAGTATACAAAGACGAGTGTCTGATACAAATCGCTCGGAAAATTTATCTGAAAATGCATTTCATCGTTTTTTTTGGTACGAAAACGTACACTTGCATGCCTCAGTTGTTCAGAAACTATTAGGACCTTCATTCTGAAGTCTGAGGTTCGCAACAGACTGCTAAGTCGGCTCCCACCTGATGAACGCAACCGTATTCTGTTGCTCTCAGAAAACGTGCCGCTTACGAAAGGGCGACTTAATTCATCGGTGCGGCGTTCGCAGGCAGCACGCCTATTTCATAGAGGCTGGTCTGATGTCGGTTAGTGCCAAGCTGGGCCCGAAAAGTTCGTTGAGGTGTGGCTGACCGGTTCGGCAGGGCTCGCCGGAATATACATCTCGCGGTGACGGCAAAAGCGCGGCCGAAGCATCGTCGACTTGTGCAGGTGGCGGGCGCGGCTAGAGCGTGAGCGAGCATCTTGCGTGTCTATCGGATCCGGCCTGCGCCAGGCCCCGTAATCGGCTTCGGTACGTGTTGCAGCCAGTTCCTGCCCTACCGCCTGGAAGCCGATCCGCCCCTCTCGAAGCTGTCAGCCATGCCGGCTGCGGTGCCAGAGTCCATTTTCTTACGTTAAAAATAGAACATGTTGTCTAGACGCCAACTTGGGGCTCTTCTCCCTTCGGCTACTTGGAAAGCGGACGCGGTCCTAGGGAAGTTGAGTAAAGTGATAGCTACATAAGTCGTGGTCAATCAGACGTTTTTATTCTTATCTACCGATCGGAGGTTGCTATAATCGATCGTGAGGCTGGGGGTTTTCGACCTTGATCCGTTTTGTAAAACTTATTCTGCTCATTTTGATAGCCGGCGTTCCGCAGGGGGCTCTTGCACAGCAACGGGAGATCTTCGAGCTATTCGGAGGCATGATCAGATCGGGAATCGCCGCGGCAAGTCAGGCCGACTGGGAGCGGTTGCCGGAATCTGAAGTCGCATGTCTCGATGGCGTTCTTCGCCAAGGCGGCTCTTCCGTTAACGAGATGATCCGCAAAGGCGTGTCACCGGCGGACCCCCGCGTGTCGAGACTTCGAAGCCAATGCCGCGACCAGGCGAACGCCTCCGGACCGAGCTTCGACTGCCGTAGGGCTAGATGGGCGGACGAAATCGCTATCTGCGGAGATCCGGAACTTGCAAGGCTCGATCGGCTCATCGGGCAAGGTTACCAAGAATTGGTTCTTCACATGGGAGAGGGGCCCGCCCGCTCCGTAGCCGCCCCCTTGCTGGCAGCCCGCCGAGGTTGCGGGGCTGACCCGGGCTGCATCAAGAACGCCCAGCATTCCGCAATCAAACAGCTTCAGCAGCGCGGCGCCTCCATCGCTGATGTAGATTCCACGCCCGTAGCAGCCGCCCCCATCGCGCGGCCGGCCATGGCAGAAGCCGTATACGTCGTCGATGGCCTGCACCTTGGCGCCCACGTTGCCCTCGGCAGCCCTTCGTACCTGGAGTACCGGTGCAATCCGAGCGACCAATTCACAGGTCTGACCTGGTGTCAGAAGCGGCGGCAGGAGACCTCTCCCCGAGGGGCGTATAACTCGACGACGACGATCGTCCACTCGGAAGATGGGACCGCCCTCTACGTTAATCGCTTCCTGGAGCCGGCCTTCTTTTCCGGCACGGAGGCAATGGACGACGTACGCCGACTTTCGGCCAAGTACGGAGAGCCCCGCTTCATTGCGCTCCCCGCGGTGGCAGTCGGTCCACGTACGCTGATGGCCACCTGGGGCGACGTTTCGCTCCAGCCGCTCGAGCGATCACGTTTAGTGGATCTCGCAGCGGGCAGAGATGTCAGAGCCGGCATACTGGTCGACCACATTGGCAACTTGCAGCGCTCCGCTTCGATTGGCCTGCCGGTCTATCGAGTGACCGGAGGCGCCGGATACGTTTGGGCGGCAAGCTGGGACCAAGCCGGCCGGGGAACGCTTCGTTTCTTGACCGTCGACGCCTCGAAGCTCGCGCCGAGCGCGTCCATTACCAACCGGGAGGTCGCGTCGCACCAGCCGAGCACACCTTCGAGCCTGCTGCCCGCCAGTGAATCCTTAAAAACGACGCCGGCCCCGTCGACAGCGCAGTCCACATTGGAACCGTTGCCAACCCCGACAATAGCAGCGACCCCGCCCGTGGTTGCGGCACAATCGGTTCAGCCTGAGAGCTCAAAATCCGAATCCCTGGCTAAGCCGCTTCCGTCCCCGGCCGCGCCGGAAAGCGTGGCTCCTGCTTTATCCACCAAGAAAACCGTAGTCGCCCAGCTTGAGACGCCGGCGGCCCCGTTGCCGGCGGAGGTCAACGGACAGGCTACAAAGGCGCTATCCGCCGAGGAGCCCGTCCAGCCGCGCGTTGTCGGTCCGCCGATCGCCATCAAACTTGCTGCGAACCCACCCGATACAAACTACCTCCAACGGGCTCTCATAGCAGCTGTCGTTATGCTCATCGGGGCAGTCGGTTTTCTGCTCTTCGACAGGCGCAAACAGCCTGATGCGGTGCCGAGCCCCGTCGTGGCGCCGGCGGCCGCGCCCATGAACTTGAAGGCCCTAGAGCCGTCTGGCATGTCATCACCCCACGATAAGGCGTTGCGTCCAGAAGAGCAGGAGTGCGGAGCGCCTATAATCAACGAGCCACCAGCCTTGCCGATCGCGCCGCTCCAGATTGGGGCTGCGGGCGACACAGCTCAGGCGAGCGCGAGCGCTCCCGCCCCAGCGCTGCGAGGGAGCGATGTCAGGCGCTCTTCGAATATCGCTGAGCACAGGCATTTCGGAATCGGACTTCTGACGGTCGTGGTCACGCTTTCTGCGCTGATGAGCATGGCCATCGGTCCGGTTGGATTGATCCCGCTGGGTCTCGCGGTTTACCTTCTGCCAACCATCATCGCCTTCAAGGTTCGGCATCACTATGCCCTGGTGTTGGCCATCCTGAATGTCGTTTTTGGCTTCACTGTGCTCGGCTGGCTGGGCTTCTTCGTGTGGGCGCTGATCGGTCCTCGCAAGTCCGCGCTCGACGCCATGCCACAGCATTCGGCACTGGGCTTGGCGAAGGCTCCAACCGGCGATCCCGCTCTAGTGATGTCGGACTCCGACCTGCGCTCCGGATGGAAGATGCGCGTGTTGCAGGCGGAGATCTTCTCGTTTGAGGGGGACGGAGCTCCGGTTGAATCCGCCGAATCGATTAAGGTGTTCTTTAAGAACCCGGTCATCGGCATCTGGCGGACGGGGCCCATATCGTCCGGCTCCAACTCGGTTCGCTACAACGGCGTCACCCAAGTAAGATGCGTCGCGAAAATCGCCGCTGAAACCAAGCTGCGCGTCGGACGCACGCTCGGAAGAACGGCCCTCACCGGCATAGGGGCCGCGATCCTTACGGGACGCCAGAACGCTCTCGGTGCTGCCTTTCTCGATTACCGGTTCGGGGGAGACGAAACCGAAGAAGTGATCGCTGCGCTGATCGTGTTTTCCGACTACTCCTCGATTGTGCTCCAGAGCGAAAGCGACGAGTTCGAGAAATTCTGCGCTCTGCTGCCCCCTCATGTCCTTTCCGATGAGGTGCAGGCTCAAACGACCGAAGAAATCGAGCGTATCAGGCGCATGGCGGCAGATGGTCCGCGCGTCATCGAAGAAATGAAGGCCCAAATCGCCGAAACCGAAAGGAGCATCCTAACCTTTGCCGATCAAGCGGAGTCCGGAGAGACATTCGCCGAACGCGATGAGGGAAGGATTGGTCTGTCAAACGCCGAAGAGCGTTTGGTCAACGAGCGAGCGATGCTGAACGCGGTCGTTCGTCTGATCAGATTGGCGGCGAACCGCGAGCTTACAGGCCGACGCATCGCGTAGCGGTAACGAAGAACCTGAGCCGCAATGACTTGCGCAGCCAGTTTCGAAGAAGCCAGTCGACCAAATCGATCCCGGCGACGGAGCAGGCTGCAAGCGTTCGTACTGATCCAGCGAGGCGAGCGCGCAGCTTATCGGCTGTCGCGCAATGAAGGGCTTCTAGATCAATTGCCGCCTTGCTGTCGCAGCGATATTGCGTGCCGTCATCCCCAAATCGTACCATCGCAATCGAGCGCTACTAAACAGGACGTCGACCGGCCAGTCGCGTTAATTGGGACCAAGGCACGCAAGCAAGCGCCTGGCCGTGACTCACAACGGATTCGAGGCGATTGCGTCGATGCATTGACGAAGATGTTCGCAGGGACTGATTGAAGTCGTTGCATGCGACCGACAGCTAGCAATGTAAGAGTCGCCGGATCGGTCAATCATGTTTCGCGCAGACCCTATCATTGTCGATTTGGTCAGGAAGCTGGCGGTATCCCGGCGCGGAGCGATCTCACGACCGCGACAAGTGGGATTTGGCCGGGCAAGATCGCTGCTATGATCCGAGAAGCAACAATCTGATCACGATGAGGTTCGCGCCGGTCGTTGCGCATCGTTCGATGGGGTGTGGCCGTGGAGATCAGTCCCAGCAGAAAGCACCGATCGTGGAGTCGGGGAAGGCGTCCATTCGCCGGAACAACTCCGTCACATCGGCGGTGCTGCTAAGTATACCCGAGAGCACCAGCGCAGACGCAAGGCCGGCCCGACGGCCACCGACAATGTCATGCTCCAGACTGTCGCCGACACAGACGACACGTGCACGGTCTGGCCTGCCAGCTAGCTCGAGCGAGGCCTCGAAAATTCTAAGTTGGGCTTCCCGATCCGCGTGACCGCGCCGCCCAGTTTCTCATAAAGATCGGCCAGCTCGCCGGCTCCGAAGCGCGGACCGACAGCTGTCAGTATAACCTTGTCGGGATTTGTACAGAAACACGGTGTGCCTCGCGCGGCCACCGGAGCGAGCAGCACACGATAATGGTCGAGATCATAACGGTCACCCCTCACTGGCCGAAATGACTACCAAGTCCGCATCTTCGCCACTCCTAGTCAAGGCGAGGGGAAGGCGTTCAATTGCCGAGCGAGCGGCATCACGGTTGATCAGCAAAGATTTTGGTACCGGGCCGCAAAGTTCCTGCCGCCACCATGTCAGAGAAGGAGCGCCAAGCCACCTCACCGGAAGAGACGAAGAAGTCCCAACTTCCCGCTTCAAAACCAAGCTTCAGCAAGCGGGCTTCGTTCGGCGCAGGGCGCTTTCCCGAATTCGAAACCAATATGATGGTCTTGCCTGCGCGCTTCAGTGCAGAGAGAGCGTGCACGGCACCTGCGTAAGCGTGCCGACCATCATGCAGCACGCCGAACTGGTCGAGCAGAAAGACGTCGTATCGTTCGGCGAGCGGGCGGATCCCATGAGGTGTTGGATGTGCATCGCGTCACAGCAGTCCTGCCTCTCGCGCACCCATCAGCGCGAGCCTTGCGGCGCCGGCAGCTCCCTCGTCGTTCTCCTCCGAGAGCGTCGATGAGAACTTGTCCAGGAAAGCCGCCATCTGGCGCAATCTGTGGACCGACAACAAGGACTTACGTCATGCTCGCCGGTTCATTGCGCTCGGTTTGGAGACCGCGCGGCGGAAGGCAGAGCTCGTTTGCACGGCGCAGAGGCCATGAGGCGGTGATGCCGAGCCTACGGCGACAAGCTCACTGTCGATGACGGCGTCGCCCTTAACGCGTTCGAGCGTACGAATGGCTGACGATTTTGCCATTACGGCTGTTTAGCGCGACATTGCCTTCGGATTCCGGAGAAAATTCGGAAGCCGTCGAATTTGTGTGAAACCCGATCCGGATCGTCGAGCGGAGCGTCGGTCAACGTGGCCGGCATCGGCTGCAACCGCTTGGGGAGGGGCTTTCTTGATTTTCGGCGTCTGCGTCAATGGCATCGATTCAATAGCCATACGTCATTGGACGATCGAACTTCGGTCCGTATTATCAGTGGCCTGCGAAAGGAATTCGGGAAACGACGACGTCGCGCGCGTCGGAAGTGACGGGGCGCTTGTAGTGAAGGACCAGGTGGCGGGAACGGTCCCGATAAAGCCGCCGGGCCGCCCTTGTGTTGGCTGGCGCTGAATTGCGGTCGATCGTTGCGGTACCCGGATGGCTGTCCTCATCCTATCAGCCCTAGCCACCGAGAGGCACCCATGGCTTTCACGTTAAAGATCAACGGCACACCCCATGAAATCGATGTCGACGGCGACATCCCGCTGCTGTGGGTGCTGCGCGACGTGCTCGGCATGACCGGCACCAAGTTCGGTTGCGGACAGGCGCTATGCGGCGCCTGCACGGTGCATGTCGACGGCCAGCCGGTCCGCTCCTGCCAGACGCCGGTCGATAGCGTCGGCGACAGCGCGGTCACCACGATCGAGGCGATCAGCAAGACGCCGCAGGGCGCGGCCTTGCAGAAGGCGTGGCTGGACCTGGAGGTGGTGCAGTGCGGCTACTGCCAGTCCGGACAGATCATGTCGGCGGCGGCATTGCTGAAAGATACTCCGAAGCCGAGCGACGCGGATATCGACTCGGCGATGTCAGGCAACGTGTGCCGGTGCGGCACCTATCAGCGGATCCGCGCGGCGATCAAGCAGGCAGCAGGAGTTTGAGATCATGGATGGGCGCATTCTGAAGGACCAGGTCGAACACGAAACGGCGATGTCACGGCGCGTCTTTCTTCAGGGCGCAGGTTTGCTGCTTGGTTTTGCTCTGACCGGTGCGAGCACCGAGTCCATCCTCGCGGCGCCTGCTTCGCAGGTGGTCGATAACGAGGTCACGGGTACTTTCGCGCCAAATGGATTCATCCGGATCAATCCAACCGGCGCCGTGACCCTCATCATGCCGATGGCCGAGATGGGGCAGGGGGTTTACACGTCGCTCTCGATGCTTCTCGCTGAAGAACTGGACGTGAAGCTAGACCAGATTCAGGTTCAGCATGCGCCGGCAAATGATGCGCTCTACGCCAATCAGTTCCTCCAGATTCAAACGACAGGTGCTTCCTCCTCTGTCCGTGCCTTTTGGACACCGCTGCGTCAGGCAGGGGCCGTCGGTCGCAATCTGCTGATTGCGGCGGCCGCAAAGCACTGGAATGTCGATCCAACGACTTGCCGCACCAAGGACGGCGTCGTGTTCGATGCGTCAGGCTCGACGCATCTGAGCTATGGCGAACTTGCGAACGCTGCGGCTAAACTGCCTGTGCCGCCTGCTGCAAGCGTCAAATTGAAGGATCCGAAGGATTTCACCCTGATCGGCACGCGTGCCAAGCGTGTGGATTCGTCGATCAAGGTCGATGGCCGTGCGGTCTACGGCATTGATGCTCGAGCGCCGGGTATGAAGATTGCTGCCGTCGCGATTTCGCCTGTGCTTGGTGGCAAGGCGAAAACGGTCGACGAGAAAGCCGCATTGGCAGTGAAGGGCGTCCGCCAAGTGGTCAATATTGAAGAGGCGGTTGCCGTGGTCGCCGATCACATGGGGGCGGCGAAGAAGGGGCTCGCGGCCGCCGCTATCACGTGGGATGACGGGCCGAACGGCAAGATCAGCAACGTTGATATCGTTAGGCAATTAGAAGAAGAATCCAAAAAGCCGGGCGTGGTTGGCCGTAAAGAAGGCGATGTAGGGAAGGCACTTGCGGAAGCAGCGCAACGGGTTGACGCTATCTATCAGGTTCCCTTCCTGGCCCATGCGGCGATGGAGCCGATGAACTGCACGGTTCATCTGCAGAAGGATCGTTGCGACATCTGGGTCGGGACGCAGGCACCTACACTCACGCAGTCTCAAGTGGTCGAACTCACCGGGCTCCCAACGAATGCGACCAAAATCCACAATCATCTGATTGGCGGTGGCTTCGGCCGAAGACTGGAACCCGACGGTACGGTGCTGGCCGTCAAGATCGCCAAGCACGTCGATGGCCCGGTGAAGGTGATCTGGAGCCGCGAGGAAGACATCCAGCACGATATGTATCGGCCGTACTACTTCCAGCGGCTGTCGGCTGGACTTGATGCCGCCGGCAAGCCGGTTGCCTGGACGCATCGGATCGCCGGCGCCTCTATCACTGCACGCTATATTCCTTATTGGTTCAAAGATGGATTGGATCCGGATGCGGTAGAAGCAGCTGCCGGGCGTTATGCGCTGCCTAATATCCACATCGACTTTGTCCGGGTGGAGCCCCCTGGTGTCCGGACCGCTTTCTGGCGCGGTGTCGGACCGACGCACAACGTTTTTGTGGTCGAAAGCTTCATGGATGAGCTCGCGCATGCCGCGAAGCAGGATCCTGTTGCTTATCGCAAGGGATTGCTTGGTCACGATCCACGAGCGCTTGCCGTTCTGTCGCTCGCCGCGGAAAAAGCTGGGTGGGGATCACCACTTCCCGCACGTCATGGCCGCGGCATTTCGGTACAACTCGCATTTGCAAGTTACTTGTCGGCGGTCGCCGAGGTCGAAGTTGCGGCCGATGGCTCTGTCAAGGTCAAGCGGATCGTGTGTGCGGTCGATTGCGGCATGTACGTCAATCCCGATACGATCGAAGCACAGGTTCAGGGTGGAATTATTTTCGGGCTGACCGCCGCGCTCCATGGTTCGATCACCTTCAAGGATGGTCGGGTCGAGCAGAGCAATTTCGACAACTATCCGCCGATGCGTATCGACGAGGTGCCGGTGGTAGAGACGCACTTGATTAAGAACGCGGAAGCTCCGGGTGGCATTGGCGAAGCTCCGACAGCCATTGTCAGTGCTGCAGTGACCAATGCGATCTTCGCCGCCACCGGCAAGCGCCTGCGTAGCCTGCCGATCGACACGGAGTCGCTGAAGTCGTCGTCATAGTCAATCTCAGCTTTACCGAAGTCCGCGCTGTTTCTCGTAGCTGAGCGCGAAAAAGCCGTGACGGGTGGGAGCAGGCGGCGGAAACAATGGCCATCGTCGCAGAGGCTACGGCTGCCTGGCGCAGACCAAAAGGACATTCACCGTCCAAAAACTGGCGCCTGGAATGGCCATAATGGCCTCGACAAGCTCATCGTCGGACGTCAAGGTATGTTCTTCGCCATCTTGGAATTGGGGTTGAACATCGGACATATTGGCGAGGTAGGTCGCGCCTTGGATAGGGCCAAGCCGGCCTTTCTGAATGTTTGCGACTGTCCAGAGGCGGCATGCGGGGCGGTGTCATGCCGCCCGCGATCTTTTCCAGCAGCGATTAAATGGTCGCACCGACCGATTCGGATATGCCTGGTAGATGACGGCCCCAACGAGTGCCTGGAAAGGAATATCCCTGGAGGGGGTAGCCGGAAGGGCCCTTGGCGGTGCGCACGATCCTGATGGCGCGTCTCAGGCCAGGGGTCTCTTCTTGAGAGGTAACTTTCGATATTGATCTTGTTACACATGTGACGGTCCTCCACTTGCCCTGCGGATCGGCCGCGCTGATGTTATTCTACGTGCAGGGAAATAGCATACACACGATAGTTCCCTTGTTTTCCGCGCTCTGGATATTAATCGTTCCATGGCACCGTTCGACGAGGCGTTTGACTTGTGTGAGACCCAACCCTGTGCCTGTGCCGATTTCCTTCGTTGTGAAGTAGGGCTCGAAGGCACGTTCGAGCACGTCCGGGCTCATTCCGGTCCCATCATCGGAAACCGATATCTCGACCCAGGGAACGTCTATCTGCACCCAGACATTCCGCGCGCTAATACTGATCGTCCCACCTTCGGGCATCGCGTCGCATGCATTCTTGCAGAGATTGAGGAGTGCAAGATGGAACTCCTCCGGGTCAGCTTGAAACTGCCCGAGGCCCGGGTCGATGTGCGTGTCGACAACAACGTCAGCGCGTAGCGTCTGGTCGACCAGATCACCGATGTCCACGATATGGTCATGGGAGACGGGCCGAGCTGTTTTGCAATACGGACGATTGCTGTCCAACAGTTTGCGGCTGAGCGACGCGCCGCGCTGGATTGCGCGGTGGAGCCTTTCAACGATCACGGCGCGATCTTGCGCGTCAGTCTTCACTTCAAGCAGCCGCAGGCCTCCATCGATAACTGACAAGAGATTTGCGATGTCATGGACGAAGATCTTCGTGGTGTCTCGATCGATGTCTGCGGGCCCGCAGATCGGAATATCGATGGAAATGAGTTTGCACAGGACGCCCGTGTTCTCTCCATCGGCTCCTTGCAAAGGGATCTCCGCCCGACCATTAGGGACATTTGCAGATGTGGCCTCTGTTGCGGCGGAGAGATCTATCGCGAACGCTGCGTCTCCGATAGAAACAGGGGCCGCATCTGGTAGCGAAAGAATATCTCCCAATGCTGACTTCAACGTTTCTCGCAAGCTCACGACCGACATTCGCGTCTCCCTCAAGTTCTCGTCACAGCGCCGACATTCGACACCCGACGAGAACGACTTTGGACCGATTTTGAGACATAGGTCGCCATAAGTTCTATATCCCTACGTTATCGCGGTCCCTCGCGAGGCGCGGGTCCGACTTCGCTACACTAAAAGGGATCCCTACAGTCAATCACTGCGCCCGATTAGCGCGGTATCCTCAAAGCACAATAGTGACAGGTTAGGGCGCACCCGAGCGCGACGATAACGGCGGTGACGATGCTCGCCTCGCTGAAATCAGATGCGTATGAGGTAAGTCCGGTGATCTTCAGCGTTGGTCTCAGTTGCTTGTGATGGTCATCGACAGGCTCTTCGGACGTGACTCTCTTGGGCATCTATGGTTGTCGGAGAAGACCTAGGAACGCTGTTCTCTAACCGGACGTCCTGTGGCGGCGCCCGCCGTGATATTGGGATGGGGGTGATGAAAATTCGCGTTCCCTCCGCGTTACAGTCGCGGCAGTACATCCATTCCCATTGGGAATTGACTCTATGCCTACCAATGTCTCCCAATGAAATGATAGAGGGAACGAGCGCGTCGGATCGACCGGAAGCCGAAGCTTGGGGACCATAAGCGGTGAACGTGACCGAAGGGCAACCGCTTGCTCTGAAGACGAAATAGCTATGTTGGGCGACGCTATCGTCCATGTCGTCGACGACGACGACCTCATGAGGCATTCGATCGACGATCTTCTGCGATCTGTCGGTTACACCGTGAAGCTCTACGGTCGTGCGGAGGAGTTTCTTGCTGCCGATCTAGCTGATGTGCCTGGCTGCGTGATCATCGACGTCAGGATGCCGGGGCCCAGCGGGCTCGCACTGCAGGCGTCGCTAGCTCAGCGTAATAACCGTTTGCCAATAATCCTGATGAGCGGCTACGGCGATATCCGCATGTCAGTTCAGGCGATGAAGGCGGGCGCTGTTGACTTTATCGAAAAGCCTTTTCGGGACCAGGAGATGTTGGAGGCAGTTGCCAACGCGATCCGAACGTGGAAGCCGCCATCGGCGGCGCCGGACCGGCTGTCGGAATTGCGCAAACGATACGAAAGCCTGACCGCACGTGAACGCGAGGTCATGGCGCTAGTGTGTGCAGGCCAAATGAACAAGCAAATCGCGGGCGCATTAGAGATCCAGGAGACCACCGTGAAATTTCATCGGAGCGCGGTCATGACGAAGATGATGGCCAGCAGCCTCGCGGAATTGACCCGGATGGCTGCACTTCTGGAAGGCGAGGAGTAGGTGCTCATCGAAGCCTGTCCAAAAGGACAGGACTAACCTCAGCCGTGGGAGAGTAGGCGAACGCGTCGAATAGGCGCATTTTCGCTTCATGAACAAGAAAGCTCTCATCTGCGTCGTCGATGATGATGCCCTCCTCCGTGAGTCGCTGAATTACCTACTGCGTGCTGCCGGCCACGAAGTAGCCTGCTTCGGGAGCGCGGAGTCCTTCCTCGATTCCGAGGAGAGCGAGCGCTGTGACTGCGTGGTCGCGGACATCGATATGCCGGGGCTGTCCGGTATCGATCTGGTCCAGCGCGTCGTCGAGATGTCGGATCCACCTAAGGTCATTCTCATTACCGGGTGCCCTGAAGAGTCGTGGCGCGAACTCGCGATGTACTCTGGAGCGGTCGGGTTTTTCAGAAAGCCGATCGAGGCGCATTCGCTGCTCGACATCGTTCAACGGAGTGTTGCGACATAACGGACGTCCAGCCGGATCTCGTCGGCGAACAAAGTCCCCCGACGAGAGCCCGGTTGACGGGCTAGCTGACGAAATAAGGAGCTACCATGGAATTCCACCAAATTCGGTATTTCGTAACTCTTGCCAAGTGCATGAATTTTACTCGAGCGGCCGAACAATGCAACGTCTCCCAACCTGCGCTGACCAAGTCAATTCAGAAGCTGGAGTACGAACTTGGTGGCGCACTGGTTTTCCGTGAAAGGCACCTCAGCCAGCTAACAGACCTCGGAAAGCTAATGCTGCCCACACTGGAACGGACGCTGCTCGCCGTCGAGGAGGCTTGCGCCGATGCTAAGAAATTCAAGCGGAAGAAGGTCGCCACACTCCGGATGGCCCTGACACCGATGATCTCGGCGTCGATCCTGGCGAAACCGATCGCCGCGCTCACGACCCAACTACCTGGCCTCCAAGTCGATCTGGTCGATGCTGAATCCTCTAACGTCTTCGAAGGCTTACTGAGCGGCGACGTCGGCGCCGCCCTGGGTAGCAGCTGCATTGGGCCAGCCCCCGAACGCATTGAGCGTTTCAGCTTGTTTCGCGAAAGAGTCTTTGTCGCATGCGCCGAGGGGAGCCGGATGGCAGAAGAATCCACCGTTAGCCTGAAAGATCTGCGATCCGCGAAATGGCTTGAAGCGATTGACTGCGAGATCTACCGCGCGTTCCGCGAGCACCTGTGCGAGGGGCAGGTCGCACAGCCGGGGCACCGTGCGCAAGGGCTGCAGCACCTGCAGCACCTAGTTAGCGCAAACCTTGGCGTCATGCTAACCCCAGAGCACGCGCCAGCATTGCCGGATGCTGTCGTCCGTCCTATCGCGGACTTCGACTTCGAACACACTGTTGAGCTCTTTGTTGTCGGTGGACGTCAATATTCGCCCGCGCTCGAGGCTTTTATAAGGATTTGCAGGCGATTCGATTGGCAGGCGCTGCTGACAAAGGCGCAGGCGCGGATCGCGCCAAAGACAGGTCCGGTCACCGCCATGCCCCGACGTCAAGGTGACCCGGAGGTCGTCCGTATCACAGTTTAGGATAGAGCGACGCTCGGTCTCTCGCGCTATAGCTCGTCGTTCTCCTTTCGATACGACCGCCCGTCATGCGGCCGTTTCCCGAATTCCGTCCAATTGGCGGACTACGAACGCCCGCTCGCATGTTCGGATTGAGACAAAGGCGCGCAACGAGCCCCTTAATTGTCCCAGCGACTAGCTCGGCGAGTCCCGGCTTTCAAAAGCCCGAGAAAGCCGCTGCTTGCGTAGCTTGTCATGGCGACGGCTGTGGATGGCGCGGAAACGGCCTCAAAATTTGACGGAAAGTGTGGGGGCGCCCACTACCAGATCGACCCAGATGATATCAGGCGAAAGCCTGGATGAGTTCGGGCCAATCATCGACTTTGTTGCGATGGAGTTTCAGCACGAGAACGCCGACTTCTTGCAACAGGATCGGTTTAGAGAACAACGCAGGAGGTCCGAGTGGTCAGCCAACAACCGGCTGGTTATGCGAAACATACTGTCATCGATTCCATAACCAATGGGAAGTTGCAGTCCCGGGATGTCGATGGGAAATCGTTTCGGCTTAGCTTGACGGATTTGTTGGCTAACTCACGGGATCCGAAGACTGGGTGGACGCGCAGTGAACACTGGTCGTTGTTTGAGTGATTGATTGTTCGGGTTTAGGCGCACCAGCTGGTCCCTTCGGCGGTGCGCGTTGCTTGTCAACCGATGTGCTGAGCAACGATTTGATCAAGCTATATATAGAGAAACGACTCCATCAGCTTAGAGCCCGCGCATGCCCGCCCATCCCTTCATTGATCTCAGGCGGTTCCTGACCGGAAACACCAACGACCATATGCATCAGGGGGGTGGCGCTACGTGATCCTCACGCTGTTCTGGGTGCTCACAATGCCGCCATCGGGATGGCCTTGCGAAATTGGCAGAGGGATCCGAAGCAACGAACGGTGTTTGCGGGATCGAGGATCCTCGGACCTGCGGTGCGCTTTGGCGGCGTCCTGTGGCCGTCTCCTACACGGTGCAGCTCTGGCTCGGCCTCTACGGCAACGCCCTCGAATGGCTGTGGACCTACAATGAGTTAATCTCTTGAACGAACGAGATCGACAGTGAGAAACAGCGGAATAGATGTCCTATGGAGAGACGGCGAACGCATATTCTGTCGAGAATGGCGAACAAACAGTAATGGCGAGCAAACGAGGGTTTTCACGGTTAGCAACTTGGCTGCGATCCCCTCCGCTGACAGCCTGGCCCGTCTCTCCCATGAATATGAATTAAAGGATCGGCTTCACGGCACGTGGGCGCTTTGCCCTCTCACGATCGTCAATCGAAATGGGCGTGTTGCATTGCTCCTCGAGGACAATGGCGATGAACCTCTCGAGGCTCTGCTCGGGACACCGTTTGAGCTTGGCCGCTTCTTGCGGCTCGCCATCAAGCTGACTGAGGCGCTCGCTTGTGTTCATCAACAGGGGCTCGTCCATAGGGACCTGAAGCCCGTGCATATTTTCATTGCGCTCGGCGAGGAGCATGTCCGGCTGACCGGATTCGGAATCGCGACACAACTACCGCGCATGCGCCGTATGTCCGAACTGCCCGAATACGTCGCAGGCACTCTTGCCTATATGGCGCCGGAACAAACTGGCCGCATGAATCGTTCCGTTGATGCACGTAGCGACTTGTACTCGCTCGGTGTGATCCTCTATCGCATGCTAACGGGCACGCTCCCATTTACCGCGTCTGAACCTGGCGAGTGGATTCATTGCCATATAGCACGAACGCCAGTACCTCCAGGACAGCGACTAGCTGACATTCCGGCCCAAGTTTCGAATGTTATAATGAAGCTGCTCGCGAAATCCGCCGAGCATCGATACCAGACGGCAGTCGGTCTCGAACATGACCTGCGGCGCTGTCTTGTGGAATTTGAAACGAATTGCCAGGTTGCTCCGTTTCCGCTAGCAGAGCTAGATCTTTCTGACCGCCTGCTCATCCCTGAGAAGTTATATGGCAGAGAGGAGCAAATCAGGACGCTTACGACGGCTTTTGATCGCGTCGCCCGGAGCGGCACTCCCGAGCTGGTACTGGTATCCGGGGGCTCGGGTATCGGCAAGTCTGCGATTGTTGGAGAACTACGTAGGGTCCTGATGTCAACGCATGCGCTATTTGCATCAGGAAAGTTCGACGAGCGGAGGGGAGACAATCCGTACTCGACATTGGCACAGGCCTTCCAAGGGCTTGTACGCCAATTGCTCGGGAAAACCGAGAACGAGTTACGAGGGTGGCGCAACGCGTTTCTGGAATCAATCGGTCCAAACGGCCGGCTCATTACCGATCTCGTGCCTGAACTCGAGCACATTATCGGTGAGCAACCGGTGGTACCAGAACTCACTCCTCAACAGGAAAAAGGTCGCTTTCAGCTGGTATTTCGTCGGTTCGTCGCGGTTTTTGCGAGACCGGAACATCCACTAGTGCTTTTTCTCGACGATCTGCAATGGCTCGATGCTGCAACGCTGGACCTCATTGAGGATATGACAACGCGGCTAGATCCGCGTCATATCCTTTTAATCGGTGCCTTCCGCGAAAATGAGGTCGACGCGCCTCATCGGCTTTCACGGATGCTGAAATCAATGAGCAATGCAGGAGCCGCAATCACGGAGATTCGTGTCGATGCCCTTGAGCAACATCATTTAGCGCAGTTAATAGCGGATGCGCTGCACTGCGATCTCGAACGCGCCGCATCGCTTGCGAGGCTAGTGCATACGAAGACCGATGGAAATCCGTTCTTCGTCGGTCAGTTCTTGAATGCTCTGGTGGAACGCAACGCGATTGTTCCCGATCGCTCTTCGGGATGTTGGCATTGGGACGCTGAAAACATTCAGGCGTCGCGGCACACGGAGAACGTCATTGAACTGCTGGTCGAAAAGATCAAGCGTCTTCCGGAGGCGTGCAAGGAGGCGCTACAGGAGCTTGCATGTCTGGGCAACACGGGAGATGTTCTGGTCATCTCCAGAATTCGACAATCAACTGAAAAAGATGTGGATGCGGATCTATGGGAAGCATGCCAGTTGGAACTTATAGAACGCTTGCCGGACAAGTACCAGTTCGTCCACGATCGGATACAGGAGGCCGCGTACTCGCTCATACCCGAGCAAACACGCGCACAGAAGCACCTGCAAATAGGAAGACTTCTCGTTGCACATACTCCCGCGGGGCATCTCGAGAAAGCGATCTTCGACATAGTCGGGCAACTGAATCGAGCCGTCAGTCATATCGTGACGGGCGAGGAACGCGAGCGACTGGCCAACCTTAATCTGATCGCCGCCCGGCGTGCCAAAGCATCGTCAGCTCACACTTCTGCACTTAAATACCTCATCGCGGGGGCCGCTCTATTAGAGGAGAATAGTCAGCTTCGTCTACGCGATTTGACATACGCCCTCGAATTCGAGCGTGCAGAATGCGAATTTCTGACCGGTGAACTACTGGCCGCGGACGCGCGCCTCGCGAGGTTGTACATCCTTGCCGTCGGTACAAAGGAACGCGCCGCCGTTACTTGCCTGAGGATGGATATTTGCACCGCAAATGGCCAGAGCGATTGTGCGGTCACTATCGCGCTGGACTTCCTGGCGCACGAAGGCATTCACTGGTCTGCCCATCCTGCGGACGAAGAGGTACGCCGGGAGTACGACCACATCCTGCATATTCTGAACAGCCGGCCTATTGATGAGATCCTCATGGCCCCATCAATGGTGGATCCAGTATCGTTGGCTGTCATGGAAGTATTAATCAAGGCGCAGACGCCTGCCATGTTCACGGACCTGAACCTCGCGTCGCTAGCAGTCTGTAGGGCAGTAAGCATCAGTCTCGCGCATGGCAATAGCGATACGTCGTGTTTTGCCTACGTAATGTTCGCGCGCGTTGCCGGCCCACGTTACGGCCAGTACGACGCGGGCTTCCGGCTTGGTCAAGTGGGATTCGACCTCATCGAACGCCAAGAAAACAGGCGATTCCGTGCGTCGACGATTTTGGTGTTTGTGTTCACCGGCCTCCGCTGGATCAAGCACGTTCGGTCGAGTAATGCCTTGATCCAGCGCGGTTTCACGGATGCAAACAATATTGGAGACATGCTGTATGCCTCCTACGCTCGGAACAACCTGAATTCGCATCTTCTCTTTGCCGGCGACCCATTGGACCATGCCGAGCGCGAAGCCGAGTGGGGACTCCATTTCGTACGAAATGCACGCTTTGGGCTCGTCGAACACATCATCGCGACTCAACTTGCATTGATCAAGGCGCTACGTACGTCGGGTAAACAACCTGCTCGCCTCGGCTATGAGGACATGGACGAGCACCAGGTCGAGCAATACCTGTCGAACACCCCTGCCTTGGCTATCGCTCAGTGCTGGTATTGGATTCGCAAATTGCAGCTGCGTTATCTGCTCGGGGACTATACGGTCGCGGTCGATGCGCTATCCAAAGCACGCACGCTGCTCTGGACATCCCCGCTTTTTCTCGAGGAAGCCGATTTTCATTTTTATGCGGCGCTTGCGCTCTGCGCATCGCTGACCGGTAAGCCGATCGAAGAACGGCAGCAGTTGTACGAAACGATTGCTGCTCATCATCAACAGCTCGAGATCTGGGCGCGGAATGGCCCGGAAAATTTCGAGGATCGGGCTGCGCTCGTCGGCGCGGAGGTAGCGCGCCTCGATGGCCGAGACCTCGACGCGGAACGTCTTTTCGAAAAGGCGATTCGCGCCGCGCAGTTGAACGGCTTTCCGCACAACGAAGGCCTTGCCAGCGAACTCGCCGCGCGCTTTTACACTGACCGCGGCGCGGAGATTGTCTCGCACGCCTATCTGCGCAACGCCCGCGGCTGCTACCTTCGTTGGGGTGCCACCATCAAGGTCCGGCAGCTCGAGGAGTCGCATCCGCATCTAGTTGCACACGAAACCATCACCTCACCCGACACTACTTTCGGCGCGACTGTCGAAAGTCTGGATCTCAGCACCGTGCTTAAGATGTCGGCAGCGCTATCAGTCGAAATGGACTTCGAGAAGTTGATCGACACGATCATGCGAATGGCGATGGAGCATACGGGTGCTGCACGTGGTCTGCTGATGCTTTGGCGAAAGACGGGTTTAAATGTCCAGGCCGAAGCAGTCACCTCGAGCGACTCGGTCACGGTGAGGCTCTGTGATGAGCCCATAAAGGATACGATCTTGCCCGAATCGGTTCTCAATTACGTTGCGCGCACAAGGCGCAATGTTTTACTCGACGATGCTGTGTCGGACGTTTCTTTTTCCGCCGACCCTTATATCAACGCGCGCCAAGCACGCTCGGTGTTGTGCCTTCCGCTTGTCAACCAAGCCAATCTGATCGGAGCCATATACCTCGAAAATCACCTGGGCCCGGGAATCTTCGCGTTTAGCCGGATTCCCGTGCTCAAGCTGCTTGCATCGCAGGCGGCGATCACGCTAGAGAACGCCCGGCTGTACCGCGATTTGTTCGAACGCGAAAGCAGGATCCGGCGTCTCGTGGACGCCAATATCATCGGAATTTTTATTTACGGAAGCCAAGGCATCATCACTGAAGCCAATGACGCGTTTCTTCAGATCGTCGGATGCGACCGCGATGATTTTCAGTTCGGCGAAGTGCGGTGGACAGACCTGACTCCTCTCGATTGGGCCGAACGTAACGAGATTTGGGATTCCAAGCTGAAGCGCGACGGAACGTTACCTCCATTCGAGAAGGAACTTTTTCGCAAAGACGGCCGCCGTGTTCCGGTATTGCTGGGCGTCGCCAACTTCGAAGGGAGTATGGACGAAGGTGTTGCCTTCGTGCTGGACCTGACTGAGCAAAAGCGCGCTGAAGCTGAAGCCAGCGAAAGCGAGTCGCGATACCGGGAGGTTCAATCGGCGCTCGCTCATGCAAACCGGCTGACGACAATGGGGCAACTCCTGGCGATGATCAGTCACGAGGTGAAGCAGCCTCTCGCCGCGACTATCACACTTGCGGACGCGGGGCAGCGCTTTTTGGATGGCGCCGATCCGAAAGTAGACGAGGCACGTCAGGTATTCTCCCGTATCCGACAGGGCGGAATTCGGGCGAACGATGTCCTTGATCGCATTCGCAGTCTGGTCAAAAAGGCGCCGCAGCAAAAGGAGACACTTGATATTAATGCGGCAATTCATGATGTCGTCGCCCTTTCACGGGCGGAAGCGAGCCGCAAGGGCGTCATTATGCGGACGCAACTCTGCGAAGCGCTACCCCTCGTTGAAGGAGATCAGGTTCAACTGCAACAGGTCGTGCTAAACCTCGTATTCAATGCAATCGAGGCGATGAGCGAAAATTATGACGGTCCGAGGGAGTTGGTCATTAGTACCAGTCTGAGCGACAATGAAAGTGTTACCGTTGCTGTGAGCGATACGGGCCCCGGTGTCGCTCAAGCGGACATTGAGCGGATCTTTGAGCCGTTCTACACGACAAAAACATCGGGCATGGGGATGGGTCTGTCAATTTGCCGTTCAATCGTGGAAGCGCACGGGGGAATGTTGCGCGCATTCACTAATGCGCGACGAGGCGTAACTTTTGAAGCTTCTGTACCTACGAAGAAGGTCGTGTCCCCGGTGATCGTGTAGCTCGGTAAGAGCAAAGCCGTCTGAACGCGCGCCCTCCCATGAAGCCTAGTGGGCGGGCGGCCTTGCGGTGGTCACCGGCAGTTCGCCGGAAGGGTCAGGTTGCTGACACCCACCCTGATTCGAGGAACCACCGATGACCGATGAGATGAACCTCCGCACGCTTGTGGAGAAGACCCCTGATGCGGAGCCGCTGCGCGAGATGATCGGCTTTGCTGCCAAGCGCAATGTGGGATCGCGCGGGGTGCTACCGCGTCGTTGATCGGGCGGATCTAGTGAGGTGCTCGAGCTCACCGGGAATTGCGACCGTCCGTTGCCGAGCGTCGCTCGCCCTTTTTGGCTCTCCCTTGGTATCTCGTGTGCTCGTCCGCGAGGCATGCTCCGCTCTTCGCGTGCGTGTTGCGCGCGCCGTTCCCTGCGGGTTGTTCGCGACATTATCTTTTCAAGTCGGAAGGTCTCTTCTCCCCCTTTGTTTCGTTATTGTGCCGAATGAAGCGGACCTCCAGCTCTTCGCCGTTCACGCGGACGAGTTGACATCGCCGATAGGCGAGCCCGGTAGACGAAAGCAGCAGAAAGAACTCGCTCAGTGTGAGGCCTTCAATCGACGCTTGAATTTGGAGTCTCGCACCGCACTGTGAGACTTCTTTAAGGCTACACGAGCGGCGCCAGGTGCCGTCGATAGCCATCATGTGTACCGGTAGCGGATGCTCGAAACTGACCCATCCGCCTTGTTGTTCTTTTTCTTCAGCCATGGATCGTCCGAAACAGATCCCTTTCTTTGTACTTCACTCGATTCCGCGCGTTCGCTATTCATCGTCATCATCACTCGATCGCGCCATCGCGCGCTGCATCAACCGTGGCGCTTGATCCCGCGCAATACGAGATAGCGCTCGTTCGGAACGATCGCGCCCGATCCTTGACTGCAGTTCCCTTATCTCGCAAAAGACGTCGGCCTGCCGTCGCAACTCATCGGCGATCATTGACGGCTGAGTAGCGAGGCTGGATACGACGGTAACACGGACGCCGTGACGCTGCACGGCTTCTACCAGTGGACGAAAGTCACCGTTTCCCGAGAATAGCACCATTTCGTCGATGCGATCTGCGAGCTCCATCGCGTCAACCGCAATTTCAAGGTCGATGTTGCTTTTGACCTTGCGACGGCCGCTCGCGTCTACGAATTCCTTCGTGGCCTTCGTCACCACGGTAAATCCGTTATAGTTCAGCCAGTCGAGCAGTGGGCGCACCGAGGAGTATTCCTGGCTCTCATTGATCGCGGTGTAATAGCACACGCGCACGAGCGTCCCCCAGCTCTCGAATTCCTTAAGTAGGCGCTTGTAATCGATATCGAGGCCAAGCGCTTTTGCGGTTGAGTGAAGATTGGAACCGTCAATGAACACCGCGATCTTGCTGGAGCTGGAAGGCATCAAGATGTGACCTGCGTTCATTCATGCGAGGCTGGAAGGTGCCCGCGGTTGAAGCAGAACGAAACACCGAGCCAGTTGATCTAACACCATCAGGAGAGAGTTGTCGTCAGGCGGTGCAGCAAATCCGAAAACCTCTCGCATCGTTTTTTGGTACGAAAACGTACGCAAATGGCGCCGCTGAGCTGCGCGACGCATTTATGTGGCTTTTGAAGGAGTCACAGTGAACGCATGCGCCACGTGCTCTCGTCGGATGCTGTGCGCATTCCATGATTTAACGCTATGCGAACGACGGCGGGCCGACGCACGGCGGGACTCACGGATTGTTCTTGAGGCTATTTGCGAAATGTTCAACGAACGCGCGCGCGGCCAGTTTCGCTCCGCGTCCGGCCGGGAATATGGCGTTTACGTCGGCGGCGCCCATGTTCCAATCCTTGAGGATCTGCACTAACGCACCCGACTTAAGTTCGGCGCGACAGCCCCAGAGACTGCAGGCAACGATCCCGATTCCGGCGACGGCGCCAGCCACGGCCGCTTCGTTGATGTTCCCCGTCAGAGGAGCTTCGACCTTTATGGAAACGGTTCTTTCATTCTTCTCGAAGCAACAGATCCCATTCGAGCCCGGGACACCAATCAACACGGGATGTCCGGACAGATCGTTGGGGGTTTTCGGGTAGCCAGCCCGTTTCAGGTAGGCCGGCGAGGCGGCGATGAGGAGAGGATTTGATCCTACCCGTCTTTGAGTCGCGGAGGAATCCTCCAACTTTCCGGACCGGATCGCGACGTCGATCGCGCTCCTGATAAGGTCTTGGCGACCGTCGTCCATCGCCAAATCGATCCGCAGCGCAGGGTGCTTCGAAATGAAGGCGGGAAGTCGCGGTATGACCTCCCGGATCGCCACGCTAGGCGACAACCCTATCCGGAGCACGCCCCGAAGCACGCCCTTCCCGTGAATGGCTTGGGTCGCTTCCTCCAGAATGGCAAGCGCGGGTTCAACCTTCGCGAGGTAGTCCGCGCCGGCTTCGGTGAGCACAACGGCCCTTGTCGATCTCGCGAAGAGGGCGGCCCCTACCTCGCGTTCGAGCGACGCGATGTGTCGCGACGCGGAAGGTTGCGAAAGTCCGAGATCCTTGCCGGCCCGCGAGAAGCTACCGGTATGTGCGACCCGGACGAAGAGTGTTAGAGCAAGGAGCCGATCAGTCATCTCGTCTTTGCGCAGAGATTGTTCATGTTCAAGCTTAGTCCCGGATCCAACTTATGCGAAAACCGAATGAGTGGCGAGCCTCACAAGGCGGTGAGCGTCACGCCTGCCGGTGTATAGCCCGACGAGGACGGTCAGGGCTAGGGCGGCCGAAACGTACGGCGTGCGGCGTACGGTAGGCGAAACGGCTGAAGTCGCCCCAATCCTTGGAGCGGAAGAGACCCCAGCTCTCAGATAGGGAGCTGGGGCGCGAAAAGTTTTGGTTGAGATGACCCTTAGGAAAAATGAATGGCGGACGAACTCAAGGGCTGCGTGGTCGGCGGCGAAGGAAAGAGGCCGAGGTCGATGGCGGATATTTTGGCGGCTATGTAAAGCCAGCTAATCAGAAAGAGCACCGCCGCGACCGCCGATATGCACCAGATTAGAGTGGCAAACGGAAGGTAATCGTCATCGCGCGCGAACGTGGCGGCAACTCGGTGCCAGCCGTTTCTAATTCTGAGAGCCAAGCCGTCGCGCTTTCCAGGGCCCGTATTGCCAAAGGAGCGGTTGTGCATGCTGACGAAGCCTCCTTATGGGATGGACTTCACGAGCGCGTTGAAATGAAACGAATCAATCACCAACAAGCCTACTCCCTCGATCGCGCCTTGCACCAACTGGGCTGAGGAATATTTCAGCCGCCTCTCGGCTCGTAGTTGGGGGCACGCGAATCGTTCGTCAAAGAAAAAATACATGCCGCGGATTTGCGGACACTTAATGTGGACTTTTAGGGGGCGGTCTCGGAGAAGAGTGTAGCGTCATCATTCAAGTAATTCGTGTCGTTAAGGATCGGCTCGTTTGAAGATGGGATCGTGATTAGGCATCCCAGATACTCGCTGGAGCGCACGGGAGCTTGGCGGGCGTATGCATGCCACCGACGATTGGAAAGTAGTGTTTGCCTTTCCATCAAGGTGAAAGCGCGGCTGGGTGGAGATGGTCGGAAGACCTCCGATTAGATTTCAACCGCGAGGCAACTGTTGGTTTGGTGTTGGTGTAGCCACCGTGATTGTGCTTGTGTCTCCCACAAGGTTGGATACCACGCATACCCGCACCGTGGCGGTCAGGCTAGCGAGACCACGCACTGCGTGACCGGACGCCAGGCCAAGAGATGCTGACGCGGCAGCGGCCGTTGGTCATGGGGCGCTATTCGGAACCGTCGTGCTTGCTTTGACTTTGAGAGCAGCAAAGAATTTGCCGATCGGAGTTCGAGCCCATTGAAAGAGCCCGATGGCGACTAATGACAACATCACAACCGATTCCGAAGTTGATAGCCTGGCCCTCACCTTACGGCACGTCGGGCTGTACCATTGCAGCGATCCCGCGTTCTATATCTGGCGCAAGTGTGGCCTGTGCGGCGTCAGCTTGGAGATCTGCCCAGCGCATGTTTTTATAGTTGAAGCCGACGGGCAGCGTGGGCTTCACCACCATGAAGTAGGGCGATAGATCGAAGTCGCGCGGCGCATATAGAGACGAATGACGGATCTCGGCGATCTCGCACCGCCCGGACTTATTCTCCATGTGCGTGATGTTGGGCAGGATCGGGTAACGCACGGCGTCGAATGCTTGCGCAATCAAAGCCGAACAAATGATCCGACGCGAATCGCCGGAGCCGAGCGCGATGGTTCGACGACGCCAACGTCGCGTGAATGGACAAGGGAATAGATAGCGCATGAGGTCGATAACGTTTTTGAAATCGTAGCCGAGACCTATCCGTTCGAATGCGTAGCGGCAGACCTGTTCGCGGTCCGCATCGCTTAGACCGATTGGCCGGCAGATGCGGGTTTGGCAATGCAAATACTTCGACAGAGGGGCCGACACGACCCCTTCGTCGATATTGGCTTCAATCAGGACGTGCGGCTCCCCGCCATTTGTGGCGCCCGATATCGGTCCGACGTACAACGCCGAATGCGACCATGTAGACTGAGTGATGTATTTGATGCTGCTGGAAATACGACCTTTGCCCTCGACCAGCAGGACGTCACCGGGTTGAAGAGAGTGGCGTAGGGCGGTCGTTGCATCGCCCGAGGTGAGGGGCTCACACCGATTAGCCGGCTTCTGCAGCCGGACGATCAAACGTTCGACATTGTCGAACATCCAGCCCATCACTCTTTCCTTTCTTTTTGGCCGTTCCCGTATGGCGGTTCCAGATGACTGTTCCCTCTTATCCAAGCCTATTCAGGAAAGGCCGACCGGACCATTGCACCGACGTCGATCTGCGTGCTGCATTTGTCTGAAACGACTATACGAAAGGATACGATTGACCTACCTGGGCCGTCCCAGTGATGGGAGAGCCGCACTTGGCCGGCGGCTGCTATCGACGCTGCTCTTCATCGGGTGCACGTGCGAGATCGCGGGGTGGAGCGAGGTGACCAATTAGGGAGCACTCGACGCCTCTATCGACTTTGCACTGGGGCCAAATTTCGAGTTGACCTTCGCGTGTTTTACCTATGTGCAAGGGTCATGTCGCTTCAGCGGATAACAATCGGAAGGCAGAACCGCCGGGCTCTGTCGAGAATGACTCAAGAACGAGTGCGCATGACCGCGGAAGGCTAGAACCGTTCGCCTTCCTCAAGCTGGAAGCATGTTGATCACTGTACCAAGAACAAAACACAGCGACCCGATAAGATAAAGCCAGTTCGCTAAATTGCCCATGCGGCATCCCGTCGATTGGCCGGCTGGGATTCTGCAGCCTTGTTCATTTCAGCATCTCTCCTCAGGAGAACGCAGGGGAAGTCTATCCATACGGCGGACACGTCGCGTATCGGTCCAGGACGCCGTCGCAAAAGCTCCGAGGTGGGGCGTGGAATGCTTGACGTGTAATATCGGTGGCAGTCTGCTGCAGAATATGAATCATACGTCGGGTTGGGCCAACTCCAACTCTCGGCGAGATAGCATCAGTTGGAAGCATCGGGATGACCCGCTGCACCCAATAGCCCACGTCCGTTGTCACGGCCGGTACCGCCACTTGATCGAAGTGGTATCAATCTGTCCGGCAGACGATTTAGCGGAGTCTGCGGCAGTGCGAGAAGAATAGCAATTGCCACGCTTCCCACTTGAATCGTCATGGCGGCCCCTGTTCCTGTTGATACTCACTGTCCGCTACCGACTAGAATGAGCTTCTAGCGCTGCTGAGGGAAATCACGTCCCGCTATAGAATCGATAAACGATCGTTATTGCCGCTGCGATCCGCAGGTGCCATAGCCAAGAACTCAACTGGCGCCAACTGCAGAGACTCCATTGCCGCCGTGGACCAATCGATGTTGCGCTGCCGCTGCATTGATCTCGACCATCTTGATCTTGAGGCAGCTGCTACGGTTGACTTGTCGTGCACCATCCTCGCACACTCAGGTCCGGTGACGGCACGATCCAAGTCCCCGGCCCGTCACTAAATCCGAGCTGACCTGTCGCGTTACGTCGCTTTCCGTCTCAGTTTTTTGGTACGAAAACGTACAGTTTGGAGAGCTCGGTTGCGCAGAAAGTATTAGGACGTTGAATCTGATGTATGAAGTGCGCAACAGATTACTACGTCTGCTCCCGCCTGATGAACTCAAGCACGTTCTGTTGCTCGCGGAAGAGGTGCCGCTTACGAAGCGGCAAGTTCTTCATCGCTACGGCGTTCGCGTGCAACACGTCTATTTCATTGAGAGTGGTCTTGTGTCGGTCGGGGCCAAGGTGGGGCCCCAAGAGTTCGTTGAGGTGTGGCTGATCGGTTCAGAAGGGCTTGCGGGAATACATCTCGCGTTGACCGCAAAAACGCAGCCGATGCACCGACGAATTGTGCAGGTGGCCGGGGCGGCTAATCGACTCACGGTCGATCGCTTTCAGGGGGCGATTGCTCGTCTGCCGACTTTCCGCAACGTGGTGCATGCCTATATCGCTTCCGTTCTTATTCAGACCGCTCAATCGGGGGCATGTAATACGTCCCATCAACTACAGCAGCGCCTTGCGCGATGGCTTCTGATCGCTCGCAATGCCCTGGGATCTGACGAGATCCCTCTCACGCACCAAGTGCTTGCTCAGCTTCTCGGAGTGCGTCGCGCAGGCGTTACCGACTGCCTTCTACAACTCAGGGAGGATGGGCTTATCGAAATGATGCGTGGCTGCCTCGTCGTCCGCGACGCTTCTCGGCTGGCGCAGATCTCCTGCCATTGCTGGAGCTTGATCGAGCGCGAGAACCAGCGACAACTGCTGAATATTTGCGCTCCGAACAGCGAATCCTTGGTACATGGGAACCGATAGTTTATCTGCGATGCCAAGCCCAAAATGGCTGGTTGCCAAGGTTTGTTGCAGTTGGCCTCCTCGGCTCTTCGATCTGCTCGTTCAAGCGAATCGGTCACGATTGGCTCGCATGCGGAGACGAGACGAGCTAGTCATCCTTCAGTATCTCCAACATTCGGCAGGGCTAGTAGACGAGAGGCACATTTGTGTCCCCTTTTGCAGGACTACGACGTCCGAAGTGGCAAGGCAGGCACGACCCAGCGGTACCGGACCGCACGGGAATTAGGAGCACAGGAATGGAAGAACAAGAAGCTTTGCGTGTGATGCGGGTTCTCATCGACCATGGGAGCGGACCGGATATCGATATCGCAGACGCTATGGCACAGTCGTGGCTCACAGAGGCAGGTCTCAATGATTGCGAATCTGAGCGCGGAATTGGGTTTGCCGGCGATCACAGATGGATAGTTCTGAGTGGGTGGGGGAGATTTCGGATCACCCAGGCCGGACTTAGCGCAGCTATGGGACCCATGATCGGTCCTAAGTCAAAACAGAAGGCGATCTAACGTGTCTAATCAGGGCAGCTTGCGCGTGTCTCCCAATTGCGTGGTGCATCCGCGAAGCAACATCTCGATGAACCGCTCGTGGAATGCTGCTAAAGTCTACAGCTGAAGGCTGCTGGCAGCCGCTATCTCTCAGAGTCCCAATAAATCTGTCGAGTAACCCATTATGCAGGAGTTACACCATGCCCGTTGCTTCATCGCAAGATCTGTTCGCGCAAAGCGCCAGAGGTGAGCGCCGCCCTCGACACGCGGATTGCTAAAGAAGCGAACCGATGACGGACGATGTTCGATTTTCGGTACCGCTCCGCAATCTGCTTGCAGGCCTCGGACCTGCCGCAATTGGCGGCGTGACTAGGATTGCCGTCCGGCGGGCTGCAGACTGCAGGCACTCAAGACAGCGATGGCGGCGCTGTAGTGCCGTCGATGAAAAAGCGATAATGCGCCAAGAAGGCGGTGCGACCTTCCCATTGTTCGCGATGCCCTCGTGGGCACGGCTCCTAAACTTTGGTGTAATCCTCTCAGCCCAAGGTCCCGCGAGGACCGACCTCAGTGCAATGGCTACGCCTATATCTCGGAGGCCACGCTAGGGTGTAATTGGGGGTGTGATAAGCAGCAAGAGAAATAGGAGAGGGTTATCGATGCCGACGGTGGCTGTAACCACATTTTCGAGTTTTGCCCGTGAGACAGGTGGGTTTGCCTCCAATTTCGCCAGCGTCATTCACAACCTAATTCTGGACGTGCGCGACAGCTACCGACCCGGGTTGCACTGCGTGCGTGGCCCCGGCCCGAAATGGCGCGCCCGGCACGAATCCGGGCTAAGATTCGATTCTGGATCTGTACCGGAAGACCCGACAGCAAGAAAGGTCGCCGGTGCACGCAGGCCATGCGGCGGCTCATTCCACCCGATGGCCGGCGAGGGAAAGAGATACATGCTCGCTCGCCGAGCGACCACTCAAGCTTGGATGTCGCTCTGCGTCGCCACTTGGTGCATCGCATTGCTCGGCCTTGTGGCCATGCCCGGGCAGTCGGCGTATGCTGGCGCCGGCCTCGAAGAGCGCCAATTGCCGATGAAGTTCAGCTGGGTCGCTTGCCAGCCGAATTGCCGAGGCTGGATCAGCGCAGTCGGTATCGTCACCGCCGAAACCCTAAGCAATTTCGATGCTTTCGCGCGCGATCGTCAGCTCGAGGGCGAAACCGTCGTGCTGGATTCCGGCGGCGGCTCAGTTAACGACGCGATCGCGCTCGGACGGCGGTTCCGGGCGCTCGAAATGTTCACAACCGTCGGGTTAACCGTGCTTTCCCCTAGCGCACGTGGCCGGCGCGCCCACGTGTCGCCGGAGGCCTCCTGCGAATCTATGTGCGTTTTTCTGCTGCTGGCGGGTAAGTCGCGTTCCGTGCCTGAACAAGCGCATGTCCGCGTGCATCAGATCTGGATGGGCGACCGCGCCGACATTGCTCGGGCCGCGAGCTACGACGCATATGATCTCATGGCCGTTGAGCGGGATATCGGACGTCTCGCCAAATATACCTTCGACATGGGCGGCGCGGGTGATCTGTTGTCACTGGCGCTAAACGTTCCACCATGGGAAGATTTACATGAACTCTCTCGAGAAGAATTGCGCGTGACTAATCTCATCACTACCGACAAAGTTGCTCGGCTGGGCGATCCCAACGCAGCGGTGGTCGAGTTGGCGACCAAATCGCTACAGGGAAACTTCGTGAGCACGGCGGCGGCCTCTGCTGGGCAAGAGTAGCGAGTAGCCTCCAGACGTCGAGGGCAGTCGCCAAGGAGGACACCCTTCTTGTCGCACGGCTTCTTGCGGCGCACACCCTAACGGCCGGCCAAGTTCACCACCGATACAACCAGAAGACGGTTCTGCGCGGTGAAGAGGCAGGATTGTGCGTTGGATGGGCCTGAAGAGTCAGGGACTTATGTTGCTTGAGTCAGAAATTTATGTTGGATGCGTACCTATTCCTTCGCTACCGCGCGGAGGAGTTCCGCGAAGGCCAAGAATTACGAACGGCCACAGACCAGGAAAACGCTACGCAACGCCGCTAAGACCTATGACGATTTAGCCAATCGCGCCGAACAAATCCGCACCGTTCAAGACGCCGCAGAGTAAGGTTTGCCTCGCCTAAACTAAGCCCTGCTCAGAGCCTGAACCCGCGCCGTGCTTTGCGTTTAGTCGCCGCAGATAAAAACCCCGGCTTTCGATAGCTGATCTGATCTCAGTACTTACGCTCTTGATGCGCTTTTTGCTCTTGCGCCATTTCGCCGGTTGCCCCGCGACCGAGGGTTTCGATCCGCAACTTACTACCAACAGTTCGCGCTTCTCGCTGATGTAGACATCGAACATTATACACTCCCAAGCCGTGATCGTTGTATCGACTCTGCGCGGCGGCGGGGTTGCAGATTTACAACAATACTCGGTTAGATGCTTTCTGTTCGGTAAGAGACAAGTTTGTGGATTACGAGGACAAGGTCGTGCGGCAGCGATGGCCAGAAGCAGACCGTTAACGCGGCAAGCCCATCTTCATCTTTGGTTTCCCTCGCCCTTGACTCGCCACAGAACCAATCTGGGCCCGCGCTTATTGTCTGAGCCATTAACATCATTCCCGGTTGCCATTCCGTGACATGCCGTTGTGAACGGCCACGGTGTGCCGAGTACAAAGCACAAGCGAGCCACTAAACAATGAATGGCCCTGAGGGAGTATCCCGATGCTAGAACGTCGTGCGTCAAAACGGCTTTCAGTCAATCAACCCGCGCTGCTCCGCCTTCGCTTCATTCGTGGAGTCCATCCATGCGTTGTGAGAAATCTCAGCGAAGAAGGAGCCTGCCTTAGCTCTCCGGTTCGCATCTTCGCCGATCATCTTGAGCTATCGGTTGACGGGTTCAAGAGTACTCTTAGGTGCAAAGTTGTGTGGAGAGACGAGCATCTGTATGGCGTAAGATTCCTTCCTTCTGACTGGCCTATCATGGTGCCTGCTTGAAAGGGCCAACGCGAGCAACTGCAGGTCCCTTTCGACCGGGAAAGAATAGAAACGCAAAGGACTAAGGTCACGCAAAGGAGTTTGCGTATGAGCGACGGTACAGCTCATCGCCTGCGGTCGCGTCTGCGGTCCAATGCAGCGCGGACCTGGAATATAGCAATGAGGATCCCGCCGCACGCCAATGATGGTGTGCGCGTTCCACGGGGCCGTCCTTTGGCGACTCCCCTTCTCCAGGTTCACCTCTGACCTTGCCGCGCGGCGTGCGCGCCCCAGCGGCGACGCTGAGAACGTTTTCGCCTGATCCCGTGACGTCGCCACGGAGCAAATGCCGGGCTGGGACTCGGATCAGTGCGGGTGTGGTGGAGTTGGTCAAAATGCTTGGCCTCTAACTTTCGCAGTCGTAAATCGTTCGCCCGGCTCATGCTTCGCCCTCCGTACGCCAACGAACGATAGTAGTTTGACCGCACGAATTCACAGCTCTAGTCGCGCATGCCGCGACGTCATTCATGGCCGATTTACCAACTAAAGGCGGCTTTTAACTCGCTGCACAATAGAAGCGTCGGTCTTACGTCCAATAAGGCTCGCATCTTTCCTAGCTACGGCATTATGTATGCGGCGCACGGCAATAACGATCGTCTATCGACTTCATGGCGAGAGGTGATTTCCCTCGCCCACAATGCAAGGTCACTGTCGGACTCGCAAGGTCCCATTAATCTCAGGATCAGGCACTACGATCGCGCAGCGCCGGCTAGGGGCGTTGAACGATACAGATTGGCGCGGAGAGAGAGAAGACGCTGATGTCTCAAGAAGCCTTCGATATCGTCGTTGTTGGTGCAGGGGCGGCCGGATGTGTGGTCGCGAGTTATCTTGCCGAACACACCGATGTTTCGATCGCGCTGATTGAAGCAGGCGACACGGACCGCGATCCGTTCATCCATATTCCTGCCGGCTTTGCCAAAATATTGGCCCAAGATCGGCATGTCTGGAAATACGAGACAGTGCCCCAGCACGGCACCAAGCGAGCATATCGCTCAGGCAAGGTGCTCGGCGGTGGTTCCTCGATCAACGCGATGGCCTATGTCCGAGGCCAGAAGCGCGACTTCGCCGCGTGGCAGGCCGCGGCCGGCGATACTGGCAAATGGTCGTACGAAGATCTGCTTCCCGTCTTCATGGCGCAGGAACACAACGATACGTTCCATGACGAATATCACGGCATCAATGGTGGTCTGTCGATCCAGCAGCCCAAGGGCATCAACGAGCTGAACCAATACTGCCTCAAAGCCTTCCAGGAATATGGGCTTCCCTATAACCCCGACTATAACGGCGAGAGCCAGATCGGCGTCTCGCCGGTGCAGTCAACGGTCGGGCACCAGCGGCGGTGCAGCGCAGTCGACGCTTATCTCCGTCGGCACCTCGCGTCCGGCCGCGTCACTCTTCTGACCGGCAAGACCGTTGTTCGCGTCCTCGTCGAGAACAATCGAGTCGTCGGCGTCGAGCTCATGGATGACGAGATGATCATGGCCGGCGCGGTTGTGCTGTCGGCCGGTTCGGTCCATAGCCCGAAGATCCTCATGCACTCGGGCATCGGGCCATCGGAGCAGCTTCGCCAGCACGGCGTCGCCGTTATCGTCGATTCTCCGGAGGTGGGCGAAAATCTCCAGGACCATGCGATCGTGCCGGTCCGCGCCTATGTAAAGGGCGATCTGGGTTACCAAGCGGCCGCACATGGCCTCGGCAGCGTGAAGGCGGGCCTGCGCTATTTCGTCACCAAGGATGGCCCGGCGGCGGGCAATGGCATCGAGACGGTTTCCCACTGGAATCCGTCGGACTTTGCTGCCGAACCTACGATCCAATGCTATCACGTGCCCATCGTCGCAACTGGCGGCGTCAGCCCGACGGGAGACCGTTCCGGCATCACTTTCGAACTCGTGGTGCTTCAGCCCAAGAGCCGTGGCTGGGTGCGGTTGGCCGACAGCCACCCGACGTCGATGCCCCTCATCAATCCGAACTTCATGGGCGAGGAGGAAGACCTGAGGGCCGCAGTCGAATCGGTACGCGCGATCCGCGAGGTTATGGCGCAGGAGTCGTTGGCGCCGGTGATCGAGGAGGAGATCGATCCCGGCCCGCACATCCAATCCGATGCAGAGATCGGCGAATGGGTGAAGGGTGCAGTGACGACGATGTTTCACCCGGTTGGCACGTGCCGGATGGGGCAGGATGCGCGAGCAGTGGTTGACGCAAGGCTCAGGGTCCGAGGGGTCGACGGCCTCCGGGTAATCGACGCCTCGATCATGCCGAACATCACTAGCGGCAATACCAACGCCCCAACCCAGGCACTCGCGCGCCATGCCACGGCGATGCTGGTCGAGGATCTCAAAACAGTCTCGAGGAGTTCCGGCGCAGACCGACCTAGGCAGACGTAGATAGTCATTGGGGCGGAACCGACCACATCGGGCCAACGTCAAAGCGCCGTCTGCAACTGGGCAGTCTCTACTCGCGAAGCGTTCTTATTCAGAGCCATCTCCGACGAACAACAACACAGCAGCAGCTTGAAGGAGAGACCACAATGAGTTTAGAGGACACGAGAAAGCGCCGCGAGGCACCACTCCACACTCCGAGCAATCTCGGCTCCAATGCCACCACAGATATTTCTGCCGCCCTCTCCGTGCTTCTGGCAGATGTGTTCGCGCTTTACGTCAAGACCAAGAACTTCCATTGGCACATTTCAGGTCCGCACTTCAGGGACTACCACCTTCTTCTTGATGAGCAGGCGGCGCAGATTTTCGCGATGACGGACGACATCGCAGAACGCGCCCGCAAGATCGGGGGCACAACAATTCGCTCGATCGGCCACATCGCCAGAGTGAAACATATCAAGGACAATGACGCCGATTTCGTCACACCTGACGGCATGCTAGCCGAGCTGAAAGAAGACAACCTCGCGCTCAGCCAGCGCCTGCGGCAGACACGTAATATCTGCGACGAACATGGCGATTCAGCTTCAGTCAGCCTGATCGAGAACTGGATCGACGAGGCGGAACGTCGTACATGGTTCCTGTTCGAGGTGACTAGAAGGGCTTGAGAACAACGCCAGCTCGCGAAATTCGGGTGACCGGATCGGCTGGACAAAGCAGAAGCCCTGTGGCCACACACGTTAGCCGTCGGACCGCGCTTGCCGGGCCTCTGTCTGCCCAATCGGGTGGCGTAAGATCTGCTCGACGCCGATACTGAATCCAAAAAGCGACGCCGAGAGTCCGAAGTAACAGCGCGCGCGGTAGAACTCAGGCCATTCGGCTCCAGAGTAGCTGCCGGTCTGACAGGACATTGGTAACGCGCGTGCATCAGCGCACGCATCTCAACCGGCCTCACAGAATGAACTGGATACCTGACTTGAGTAATACAAATGGATTGCAGGGTCCACGAGACGGGTCGAGGCCGGCGGCCGACGCTTCAAAGCCTCCCCACGACCCGGAGTTCGACGTCGACCTGTTCGTCATCGGCGGCGGTTCAGGAGGCGTACGGGCCGCGCGCGTTGCAGCCGGGTATGGCGCGAAGGTGATGCTCGCCGAGGAGTACCGGCTGGGAGGGACGTGCGTTATTCGCGGCTGCGTGCCGAAGAAGCTGTTTGTCTACGCGGGCCGCTTCCGCGGCACATTCGACGAGGCTACAGAATTCGGTTGGCACTTACCGGTTCCTCGCTTCGACTGGCCGTCGCTCGTGGCGGCGAAGGACCGCGAGATTGCACGTCTGGAAGGGCTGTATGGCGCCGGCCAAGAACGTGCAGGCGTCGAGGTCGTGAGGTCTCGCGCTGTGCTCGACGACGCGCATACGGTGCGCCTCCTCCAGGACGGCCGTCGCGTGCGGGCGCGCACGATTTTGATCGCAACAGGCGCACGCCCCGCACTGCCTCCCTTCGAGGGCATTGAGCTCGGTATCACCTCGGATGACGTCTTCGACATGAAGACATTCCCCAGGAGGCTTGTAATTGGGGGCGCCGGATACATTGCAATAGAGTTCGCCGGTCTGTTCGCCGCGTTGGGAAGCGACGTCACCGTCGTCTGCCGCGGAAGCAATGTCCTCCGCGGCTTTGACGAGGATGTGCGCCAAGCGATGGCCGGGTCCTACACGAATCGTGGCATTAAGCTGATGTTTTGCGACAGCATCTGCCGCCTCAAGAGACGTGACGGGAACGTCGGCGATGGCGGCGACGCAGGAAGGATTGACGTTACGACCGAACAGGGCGGGAGGCTGGTGGCCGACCAGGTACTGCTCGCCTTCGGGCGCGCTCCGAACACGAGTTCGCTCGGACTCGATCGCGCCGGGGTCAAGACTTCGGCGGAGGGCGGAATCATCGTAGACGCTAACTCGCGCACGAACATCGGCAATATTTACGCTGTGGGCGATGTGTCGGACCAATTCAACTTAACGCCCGTCGCTATCCGCGAAGGCCAAGCTTTCGCCGACACGCTGTTCGGCAAAAAGCCGTCGCAGGTCGACTACTCCAATATACCAACCGCGGTCTTCTCCAGCCCGGAGATCGGCACTGTTGGTCTGACGGAGCTGGAAGCCAGAGCTCGGCACCTCGCAGTCGACGTCTACAAGGTCCGCTTCCGCCCATTGAAGGCGGCCGTAACAGGGGATTGCGAGGCCTCTCTTCTGAAGGTCATCGTGGATAGCGAGTCTGACCGGATCCTCGGGATCCATATCTTCGCTCACGAGGCCAGCGAGTTGATCCAGGTGCTCGCGATCGCCATAGGCAGTGGAGCAACAATGAAAGACTTCATGTCGGTCATGGCGGTACATCCAACAGTTGGCGAGGAGATCGTCGGAATGCGTACGCCGACCGTGCGTTACGATCGGCGCGACGCCGCCGCACCACTCGTCTCAAGCGCCTCTGTTTGATTCAGCCGCAGCTGGCTCGGAAGGACGGAGCGCCCCGGGAAGTTGAGATTCCTAAATGTTAAAAGCTTAGAGCGACCGCGAAACAATCGATAAGGTCGGGCCGCCTCCATAGCGTCGAGAGCGCTGCGGGTTTGTGCCGCTTGCCTAAACCAGCCACTCGTCGAGCCGGCTCGCTTGCTCACGCGCGAACATCTGAAATCTCCAATCCAGGTTCATAATTCCCTTTTATTCGACCCGACACTCGACCCTATCAAGGTAGTCCGCCCCTGAAGGAACGGATAAGCGCATCAGCTGGTACTTTCGCACGAGCAAGGGCGAGCAAGAGCAGTCGCCATTTCGCTGGCCCATGGCGAGGCGCGAGTGGAATGGAAACGATAACGATCCGTCATTTCTAATGTTTGGCGTTCCGGCATACCTTTCGGTGCGTCTAACCGGACTCGCGACCGTTGTGCACAGTGTCCGCCGCCTTGGCGAGGTCCGATCGTCCTCTTGGATCGGGGCAATCTCCTGGTCGCAAGGGCCGGCCCCAGCAATCGCGCAGGAGTCACCGATGTCATTTCGCTTCATCACCAAGTCTTTCCACGCCTATCTGATAGACTATCCCGTCGCGTTCGTCCTAATCGCGGCGCCGTTCGTGCTGAAGCTGGGCCAGAGCGGACCGTTCGCAATGTGGCTTTCGGTTATTGTCGGTGTCGCCGCGCTGCTCTTGGCCGCCATGACCGACCATCCCACCGGGTTGGTCCGCATCATTCCTTATTGGCTGCACCTTTGGGTCGATCGTGTAGTCGGCGTTGTATTTGCTATCGTGCCGTTTGCCTTAAAATTCGCTCAGCTAGATGCCCAGTACTACTGGCTCCTCGCCGCCGCTATCCTGCTCACGACTTCTGTTTTTAACGCGCCTGAGGAGCCTGTTGTGACGCCTTCGGGATTGTCTCGGCGGCACAGCAGTTGAACTCCCCATCAAAGTCGAGGGGTGATAGCGGCATCTCCGTCGCAATGGGTCAGTACCTCGAAAATACAGGATCCGCCCCAGTTCGTTTTGTGGCAGGGTTTAAGAGGAGCTACCTCACCGGAGGTCAATGACGCGGCCGGAGCTTGTCGTAGCGCATCTGGAGTTGCTGACGAGCGATGGCGCACTTCTGAAGACCAAAGGCTCTCGTGAGGTCCTAGATGTAGCAGAACGCAACGCTATCCTTCCGCTCATCCGTTTGCGGCGGGTGCCCGGATCTCGGTCAATAAAGCGTTCAACGTGCCTCCATGATTTCACTTGATTTGCCGCGCGACTGTGACGCGCAACATGCTGGCGATTGAAAATCGATCGGCCTGCCGTTCTGAGACCAAGCCGATTAGGTCTGTTTCTTGACGGTTTGATCGGCGTGGTCGGAAAGGGCGTCACTGGTGTCGAGGCAGCTTTGCCGGCTCCGTATTGCTCGCGTTCCTTGTTTCCTCCCGGCCTTGACGGCCTGCTGATTTCGGACACCGAACGGGTCAGTCTCGCGGGATGGAGTCGACTTCCGGGCCCGGCTCGATAATAAACCCCGCGAGCGTGGCGAGAACACAGGCGACCGCGGCGATAGCCATCGGCAGATGGAACCGCGAGAACAGCAGAGGCCCGCCCTGCTGCAAGACGCCGCCGAGCAGGTGCGATGGCGAAGAGCGACCCGGCGCGCGAGACTGCGCTGTTGACGCCAGACGCGGTTCCGGCGCGATCGAATTCCAGCGCCAGCAGCAGGATGCTAGGGAAGACGTCCGCCCAATAAGTCGCATTCGAATCGACATGGAGCGCCATAGCCATCCCAAGGCAACAACGGCGCCGGCGGCGAACAATGGCGAGCCTCGGCCGAAGCGGCTGCAGATCATCCCGGCAAGCGGCAAGAGGATCGGAATCACCAGCGTCGGCCGGTGCGCCGCCCGGATCATCACAAATTGGATTAAGGTTCGCATGACCGTGAACGCTCCGTAGAGGAACGCGGTGAACGCGCCGACAGCCGACCCGCGAGGCGAAGAGGGACGGGCGCAGCATGGGCGTTGTCGCCTAATCGCCGTTCGATCCGATGAGGCAGGCTAAGCCGCTCACGCCGACGATGAAGGTGACGAGCACCCTAAAATTCACACCGGAACCGTTGGTCGGGCTTGTCAGCCCGGCGCCCAGCCCGCCGAGCCCACTTTGTCGAAAAGACCGCCCCGCCTATGTCGATCCGGCCCTGGTTGGTCGGGCGTCCTTGGGTATCCAAACGACGCCGACGGCCAGCGCGCCGATCTTCCTTGAATTGCGCGTTCTGGCCTTTGGCCGATGCAATGCTCGGGGAGGTGACGGCGCGCCCGCATGACCAACGTCTGAGACTTCTCGCCGGACCTCCTCCTGCCGGGCGCAGACGGCCGTCTCAGTCCTACGAGCAGCTGCGCCGCAACGGCCCCCTCGTCATGCCGTATGGGCTATCGACCGACCAGTCGCGAAGCCGCGCGACCTTGACGAAAGCGTCCAGCGCGGGGGAGTGGCGGCGCCCCTGCACAGCCAGCAACCGCACCTCTCGCGAAACCGGGTCGCCTTCGAGCGGAACGGTCTTGAGCGTCGGAAGGCGCGGCATGTGCTCGGGCGCGAGCATCACGCCGAAGCCAGCCGCCGCCATGTGCTGCAGGTGCAAGTCGTGACTGCTGCGGTGCCGGAGGCGGGGCGGCTCATCGGGGAAATATGACCGTTGGATCTTTGGGGCGACGTCGCATCCCGCGCGCTCCAGCACGATGGTCTCGCGCAGGTCGTCGACGCCGATCGAGGCACGGTTTGCGAGCCGGTGCGTCGGCGCGAGAACCGCGACGTAGCGCTCCTCGAACAGCGACCAGTAGTCAATGCGGGCTGGTATGTCCTGCACGTCCCCGACCAAAGCGGCGTTGATCTCACCTTCAAGCAAGAGGTCGACGAGCTTCTCCGGTGCGCCCTCACGCAGCTCAACGTGAAGTCCGGGGACAGCCTCTGCGATCTCCGCGATCGGGTCGAGGACGAGCGACGCCGAGATGGAGTGAGCGAGGCCAATCTTCAGTGGCGCGACCTCCTTGCGTTGGAACTCCTGGGCTCTGCGACGCACCGCCTCCGCCGAGGCCAATGTGTGCTCGAGCATTGGGAGGACTTCCTTCCCAAGATCCGTGAGCTGCGTCAACTCGCGCTCGCGGTGGATCAACTGGCCGCCGAGCCTTTGCTCGAGTCTCTGCACCCCCTTGGTCAGGGCGGGCTGCGTGACATTGCACTGCTCGGCTGCGCGGGTGAAATTGAGTGTGGACGCGACGGCGAGGAAGTAGCGAACTTGATAAAGCTCCATGGGTTGACTTTCCTTAAGGGTCGCAGTTGTGCTCCCGAGTTCCCCTGGAACTACCGGGCAGCGCCCCTTATTGACCCGCTTGCGCCACTGTAGCGAGTAAAGCCCGGCAAATCGTTCCAAATTGCTGCATAAAATACGAGGATCCGCGTCCCCCATATCCAGCAAGACTAAGGGACGGCTGGCCTTTCTGGGGCGAGGGAGTACGATTTTCGCCAGGTTGGAAAGAGGCCGGGCGTATGGCGCACGAAGAGCTTGATCAGCCGACTTCATGCCGAAGCCCGAGAGGCTGACAGATGGTGCGGCAGTCGCCGAACGTCCCGTGCTCGGATCGTAGCTCTCAGGTGTTGTGGGAGGACGGCGAGCGCGTGTTCAGCCGTGGCTGGCGACTGGACGACAATGGCAACCGGCTCGCCGTGCTGCTTGTTGCCCCTGCCGCCGACCACCCATCCCGGATAAGCCTCGATCGCCTCACGCACGAATACGAGCTCAAAGATGAGCTCGACGGGACATGGGCAGCGCGGCCACTGGCCCTCATGCGCGACGCTGGTCGGACCGTGCTGGTGCTCGATGATCCGGGCGGCGAACCGCTCGACCGTTTGCTCGGTGGGCCGATGGAGGTAGGATGCTTCTTACGCCTGGCTATCGCTGTTAGCTCGGTTCTGGGCAAGCTTCATCAGCGCGGGCTCATCCACAAAGACATCAAGCCAGCTAATCTCATGGTCGACTGCGCGGATGGACGCGCGCGGCTAACCGGGTTCGGCATTGCATCGCGCCTGTCCCGCGAGCGGCAGGCGCCCGAGCCGCCCGAGACCATCGCCGGTACGCTTGCCTACATGGCACCCGAACAAACCGGGCGGATGAACCGCTCGATCGATGCCCGCAGCGATCTCTACGCCCTCGGCGTCACGTTGTACCAGATGCTCACGGGCATTCTGCCTTTAACGGCGGCCGATCCCATGGAATGGGTGCACTGCCATATTGCCAGAAAGCCGGTGCCGCCAAGGGAGCGGTTAGAGAGTGTCCCGGCGCCCATCTCGGCGATCATCATGAAACTGCTCGCCAAGACACCTGAGGATCGTTACCAGACCGCTGGCGGTGTCGAGCGCGATCTGCGACGCTGCCTGGCGGAATGGGAAGCGCGCCGCCACATCGATGCCTTCCCGCTCGGCCTGCAGGACATGCCGAGCCAGCTGCTGATGCCCGAAAGGCTGTACGGACGGGATCGTGAGATCGCGACGTTGCTTTCTTGCTTCGATCGCATCATCAAGACCGGTGTGCCAGAGTTGGTGCTGATCTCAGGATATTCCGGCATCGGCAAGTCCTCAGTCGTCGACGAACTACACAAAGTGCTGGTGCCGTCGGGCGGCCTGTTCGCGTCCGGCAAGTTCGACCAGTACAAGCGCGATATCCCTTACGCGACACTGGTGCAGGCTTTTCAAAGTCTCGTCCGGCCCCTCCTCAGCAAGAGTGAGACCGAGTTAGCATGCTGGCGTCACGCGCTTCTGGAGGCGCTGGGACCGAACGCGCGGCTCATGATAGACCTCATTCCCGAACTCAAGCTAATCATCGGAGACCAACCACCGGTTCCTGAGTTGCCGCCACAGCAGGCGCAAAGCCGTTTTCAACTCGTATTTCGGCGATTCATTGGCGCATTTGCCCGACCGAACCATCCACTGACGCTCTTCCTCGACGACCTGCAGTGGCTCGACGCAGCGACCCTCGATCTGCTTGAGGATCTGCTGACGCGTTCAGATTTGCGGCACCTCATGCTGATCGGTGCCTATCGCGACAACGAAGTTGATCCCGCTCATCCGATAATGAGAAAGCTCGACACCATCAAGACCGCCGGCGGAAAGGTCGTGGAGATCACGTTGTCGCCACTCGCCCGAAAGCACGTTGGGCAATTGGTTGCGGATGCTCTTCGCTGCGAGTTGGACCGGGCCGCGCCACTTGCGAAGCTGGTGCACGTGAAGACCGGCGGCAATCCGTTCTTCGCCATTCAGTTCCTGTCTTCGCTCGCCGAGGAAGGATTACTCACATTCGATCATGATGGCGCGCGCTGGTCGTGGGATATCGACCGCATTCACGCCAAGGGCTACACCGACAACATCGTCGATCTTATGGTCGCGAAGCTCACTCGCCTGCCGACCGAGGCGCAGAATGCATTGCGGCAGCTGGCTTGTCTCGGAAACATTGCCGAGAGCACAGCACTTTCGATGGTGCTCGGGATTTCGGAGGGGCAGCTCGATACGACGCTATGGCCGGCCCGCCATCAGGGGCTGGTCGAGCGTGTACCAGGCGCCTACCGGTTCGTCCACGATCGCGTTCAGGAGGCCGCCTATGGGCTGATCCCGGCGGAACTGCGTGGCGAGGCGCACCTTCGAATAGGGAGACTGCTCACGGCGCATACGCCTCCCGAAAAACCGGAGAAGGCGATCTTCGATATCGTCAATCAGCTCAATCGCGGGGCGAGCTTAATGACCTCGATGCAGGAGCGCGAGCAGCTCGCCGCGCTCAATCTGCTCGCGGGCGAGCGTGCTAAAGCCTCAACTGCGTACGTCTCGGCGCTGAACTATCTCACCGCCGGTACCGCATTGTTGGCGGAGGATTGCTGGGTGCGCCGGCGCGAGCTCCCCTTCGCGCTTGAACTGAATCGGGCCGAATGCGAGTTCCTCACCGGTGCGCTGGCGGAAGCGGAGCGGCGCTTGGAAGCGCTTTCGGCTCACGCCACAAATCCGGTCGAGCGAGCGACCGTCGCGTGTCTGCGCGTGGATCTGTACGTGACCCTCAACCAGAGCCCCCGCGCGGTCGCCGTCGGTCTCGATTTCCTCCGGCATCTCGGCGTCGAGTGGTCGCCGCATCCGACGGCGGAGGAAGCGCGCCGCGAATACGAGCGGATCTGGTCAACCCTCGGAGACCGGCCGATCGAGGCGCTTGTCGAGCTGCCTTTGTTAAGCGACCCGGCATCCCTGGCAACCCTTGATGTTCTGATCAAGCTCGCGGTGCCTGCCTTGCATACGGATGCGAACCTGCTTTCCCTAGTCAGCTGCCGGGCAATCAACCTTAGCCTCGAGAGTGGCAACGGTGACGCATCGAGCCTAGCCTATATAGCGCTTGGCGTCGTCGCTGGGCCACGATTCGGCGACTACCAGGCCGGATTTCGATTTGGGCAGCTCGGCTATGATTTGGTCGAAAAGCGAGAGCTAAAGCGCTTCCAGACCGGGATTTTTCTCAATTTTGGGAGCATGGTGATTCCTTGGACGAGACATATCCGGGGTGGCCGCGATCTGGTGCGTCGCGCGTTGGAAGCCGCAAACCGAAGTGGTGATCTCAATTTTGAGGCGTCCTGCTACGCCCACCTGAACACTAACCTTCTCGCGGCGGGCGATCCACTCGATGAGGTGCAACGCGAGGCCGAGCGTGGTCTCACGTTTGCGCTGAAGATGCGCTTCCGTCTCGCCATTGACCGCATCCGAACCCAACTCGCATTGGTTCGGACTCTTCGCGGCTTGACGCCGACATTTGGCACATTTGACGAAGAGGGCTTCGATGAGCATCTCTTCGAGCACGGTTTGGCAAATAACCCAGGGTTGGCGCTGGCCGAAGGCTGGTACTGGATCCGCAAGATGCAGGCGCGCTTCTTCGTCGGCGACAACGCGGGCGCCCTCGAGGCCTCAGGGAGGGCGCAACGGCTGCTGTGGACATCACCGTCAATGTTCGAAACGGCGGAGTTTAGCTTCTATGATGCGCTTGCTCATGCGGCGTCATGTCATCGGGCCCCTCCCAAGGAGAGACAGCAACATTTTGAAGCTCTTGTGGCCCACCACAAACAACTCGAAGTATGGGCAAAACACTGTGCGGAAAACTTCGAGAACCGCGCTGCATTGGTTGGTGCAGAGATCGCCCGGATTGATGGCCGCGCGTTCGATGCCATGAGCCTATATGAACAAGCCATCCGTTCGGCACAGGCAAACGGCTTTGTCCACAACGAGGCGCTCGCCAACGAGTTGGCGGCGCGCTTCTACACCGCGTGCGGCTTCGAGCAAATCGCGAACCTATACCTGCGAAACGCCCGGGACTGCTACCTGCGCTGGGGCGCGGACGGCAAGGTGCGCCAACTCGATGCGATGTATCCGTACCTCAGAATGGAAGAGCCCACACCTGCTCCGACAAGCACAATCGCAGCGTCTGTTGAGCAACTCGACCTAGCAACAGTGATCAAGGTGTCGCAGGCCATATCGGGCGAGATCGTGCTGGAGAAGCTGCTCGAAACGCTTATGCGCACGGCGCTTGAACAGGCCGGCGCCGAGCGAGGCTTGTTGATTGTTTCACGCGAGGCTGAGCAGCGGATCGTCGCCGAAGCCACGAGCGGTGGCGACTTGGTGACGGTACATGTGCGCGACGCGGACGTGACTGCGACAGTACTGCCGGAGTCGGTGCTCCACTATGTCCTACGCACCCGGGAAAGCGTTATTCTCGACGATGCGTCATCTCACAATCCATTCTCTGCCGATGCCTACATCATTAAGAGTTATCTCCGCTCTGTTCTCTGTTTGCCGTTAATCAACCAGGGAAAGATTACAGGCATTCTCTACCTGGAGAACAATCTGGCACCCAGAGTCTTTACGCGCGACCGCGTCGCTTTGTTGACGGTGCTTGCGTCGCAGGCGGCGATCTCGCTCGAAAATTCGCGGCTTTATCGCGACGTCGCAGATCGCGAAGGGAAGATTCGGCGTTTGGTTGACGCTAACATCATTGGGATCATTATTGCCGACCTCGAAGGTCGAATTCTTGAAGCCAATGACGCGTTTCTACGGATCGTAGGATATGACCGGGAGGACTTGGTCTCAGGCCGCGTGCGCTGGACCGAGCTGTCCCCGCCCGAATGGCGCGAGCGGGACATATTGACCCAGACGGAGCTGCGCTCAACCGGGATAGTTCAGCCCTTTGAGAAAGAGTATATTCGCAAGGATCGCAGCCGCGTTCCTGTGCTTATTGGCGCCGCGATGTTCAAGGAAGGAGGTGATAAAGGCCTCGCCTTCGTGCTTGATTTGACCGAACGCAAACGTGCCGAGGACAGGCTGCGCCGCACCGAAGCCTGGCTAAGCCAAGCACAGAGGCTAAGCCGTAGCGGAAATTGGGTCTATAGTGCGACAACAAAACTGTATATTTATTGGTCTGACGAGAGCTACAGAATCTGGGGGTTTGATCCGCTGCAGGGCCTTCCAAGCCGTGAGGACATGTGGCGACGCATTCACCCAGACGATCGAGACCGAGTATGGGAAATAGTCCAAGAAGCATTGCAACAGAAAACGGATTTCACAACCGAGTTCAGAATCTTACTGCCGGACGGAACAGTCAAATACCTTGAAGGGACCAGCCATCACCTGTTTTCCTCCGAGGGCGAACTGTTGGAGGCTATGACCTCGACCGTTGATGTGACGCAACGCAAGCTTACCGAGCAAGCTTTGCGCGAAAGTGAGCGAAGTTTGCGCTCGGCGATTGATGGGATACCGGGCCTCGTTGCGATCTTGGCCCCGAATGGTGACCTCGAAGCCGTAAATCGTCAGATCTTTGAGTATTGCGGCCAGTCACTGGAAGAGCTTAGGAACTGGGGCGCGAACGGAACGATACACCCCGATGACCTTCCCCATCTCGCCGAAGTCTTCACAAAATCAATCGCTGCCGGCGTTCCCTATGGAGCCGAAGCACGCGTGAGGCGCTTCGACGGTGCGTATCGTTGGTTTGAGATCCGCGGTATTCCGGTCCGAGATGCCTCGGACCGCATCGTTCGCTGGTATTCTCTGCTGACTGATACCGAAGATCGCACACAAGCGTTGGCGCGGCTGCAGCAGGTGCAGGCAGATTTTGCTCACATCAATCGCGTGAGCATGATGGGAGAGTTAGCAGCCTCGCTGTCGCACGAAATCGTGCAACCGATCGCCAGCGCACGCAACAATGCCCGGGCGGCTCAGAATTTCCTAGAGGCGGAGCCGCCGAATCTGGTCGAGGTCAAGGAAGCACTTTCCTGCGTCGTCGGAGACGCTGATCGCGCCGGTGAAATCATCGATCGCATCCGAGAGCAAATCAAGAAAGCGCCGCCGCGAAAGCAATGTTTTGACCTCAACGTCGCGATCAACGAAGTGATCGTATTGGCTCGAAGTGTGACCTTCAGGAATGGCGTTTCGGTCAAGACCCGGCTTGCAGAGAGACTAGTTTCGGTTCTGGGCGATCGCGTTCAGCTGCAACAGGTCTTGCTCAATCTTATTCTGAATGCGGCTGAAGCAATGGGTTCGATGGACGAGGGGGCGAGAGAGCTGTTGATCAGCACAGAGGAAGACCAAGCAGGCGCCGTTGTGGCCGTGCGCGATTCTGGGCCGGGCATTGGTCCGGAACATCTCGACCGGGTCTTTGATGCCTTCTACACTACGAAGCCCGGTGGAACGGGTATGGGGCTGTCGATCTGCCGGTCTATCATCCGCGCTCATGGCGGCAAGCTATGGGCGGAGGCGAACGAACCCCGCGGCGCCGTGTTCCAGTTCACACTGCCGGGAGCGGAATGGGAGCTCACGACCCCTCATCAGACGAGCTTGCCGACTTGAGAGCCGCGCAAACACATCGTGTGAGATGGTCCTCATCCACCGGCTTACGCAGATAGCACAAGACCCCATCGTTCAGAGCTCGAGCCCGGTCGGCATCATTGGGAAAGGCCGTCACGAGGATTGTCGGTATCGCGTTGCCAATGTCGATAAGATGCCGGTAGAGTTCGAGCCCAGTCATGGCAGGCATATGAATGTCGGCGATTAGGCAAGCTGTTTCGGCAAGCCGCGGGGAGGCGAGAAAATCGGCTGCAGACGAGAAGATGTCGACCGTATAGCCCAGCGATCTCATGAGCCTGCACATGGACTCACGAAGGGACCGATCATCTTCAACGACCGAAACCAGTACCTTTTTCATCACGCAGCCTATGGCCATTTCCTGGACCCGTCGTGGGCAGCCAATTATCCAATCATAGTGACGCTCCGCATCGAATTGCTTGATATCTGAGAGAATGCCACCAGTGTGCCGCCTGTGCCCCGTAAACTTTGGTTTATCTGGACCATGATTGCGAAGCCAACCCGGGATGGCTTGATCGAGGCCTCCGCCAGACGAAAGCAGTCGCGGGATCGCAGCGGGCGAACTCTAGAACTCGCCCGAGCGCCGTAAACCTTCGTATCATCGTCCCGCTCCCTTTGCATGCTCGCGCTTAACCTGCGCTCAATTGAGCCGTTGGTGACAATCCTCTTAGTCTTGGTGCGTCCGAGATGCACACAGGCCAAAAGGAGAAAACAATGACTTACCGCTCGGAAAGTCATGGGTCCGACAAGGCCATGCGATGCGCAGTCTGTGAGGGCAAGTTTGGTCTCGTCCGGCATTATTCGTGGCGAACGCCGCTTTGCTCGAGGAAGTGCCTCGATCGCTTCAAGGCGCGCCGCCAAAGTGACCACAATTGGATAGGCTGGTTCCAAATCGCTTGCGGCCGACCGTCCGAAAACCGCGCGAGGGCGTCATGACGCTTCAGATCTCACAACGAGGCAAGGAATATTTGAAGATAGCGCGGTGTTTGCTTCGGACTGCGGGAACCATGACTGACCAACTGATTGCGGCTCAGCTTAAGGCTCTTGCCGATGACTACGAGCGGCGAGCCGAGAAGGCGTCGCTTGCAGCAAAGGCATTGGTTCATCCGACGAGCGCTGACTACGAGTGGCACTCATGAGCTGATGGGCAGCTTTCCTCAGCAGCTATCGGACCCGTCAGACAGTGGACTTCAGCCGAAGATCGAGCCGTGTCAGCGCGGGTAAGCTTTGATGTGCCCGGCGCGCATCCTTCAAAAAAAGGGCTGTTCAGGTCTAAGGATTGGGACTAGAAATGCGCAATCTGCCGGACCTGCAAACCAAGATACAGGCTGATTTTCGTGATCTCTTCCGAGTGGCAGCGATGTCTGACGCGACCTCCACAGTGTTGGTCATCGACGACGATCCGGATCTCCGTGCGTCGGTCGGACGCCTGCTGCGATCGCTCGGAATTGACGTTCAGCTATTTGCCTCCATTTCCGACTTCCTCAAATCCGATCCACCGGATTGTCCCACCTGCCTGGTGCTCGATATCAGATTGCCTGGCCAAAGCGGCCTTGATTTCCAGCGCGAGCTAGCTGCGGCAAACAGGGAGATCCCGATCATCTTTGTCACGGGTCACGGCGACATACCGATGTCCGTGCAGGCAATGAAGCGGGGTGCGATCGAGTTCCTGACCAAACCGTACCGCGACCAGGATCTTCTCGATGCCATTCAGCTTGGCTTGGCCCGCGATCGCGCGCGGCGGGAAAATGACAGGGACTTGGTTTCCCTTAGACAGCGTTTCGCCTCCCTTAGTCCCCGGGAGCGCGAGATCGTAATTCAGGTGGCCCGCGGTCGTCTGAGCAAACAGATTGCCCACGATATCGGCATCGCCGAAGCCACGGTGAAGGTCCATCGCAGCAGGGCGATGCAGAAGATGCAGGCCGGTTCGCTTCCAGAACTCGGCCGGATGGCTGACAAGCTCAATCTGGTGCCTGTTACACCGCAACGCTCTTAAGACGCGGTTTTGCGGGATCTACCATTCGCGCGCCAGGCTGAGCTAACAGCCGCGCAATCTCCCAAGCATTCCAAGAGAAAAAGGCCAGCGGGCGCTACGCCGCCGACCGTTTCTTTGCAATTGCCGGCTCGCGGGTCCGGTTCCGCTGCGAGTCTCCTCTCCGAGCGCCAGAGCAAACCACGAGCGGCTGGTATGCACTGGCGGTAAGCATCGATTGACTTGTTACCACACAGGGGCCGTCGACTCTATCGTACGTCAGTATTGCGCGATTGTTCCAAGGAAGGTTCGACTACCGATTTTGGATACTGCGAATTGTGCGCCGGTTTGTCGATTGCGGAGTGCCGCGCAGACGCGCGGTGGCCTGAAGTTCTCCTGTCGGGTTAGTATTGGGATGTGTAACAAGCCCTGTTTTCGCGAACTAATTACAATCTGCGGTATCTCCGTTACTTGAACCCGCCATACCACTCGCAATCCGCCGCTCGATCGACGCCGTCCACCGGCTTGTAAATCTTGGTTTAAGCAACGCAACCAAATCTGTCGTTGGTGCCACGCCCGTCGAATATCCGTCGTACTCCAAATGAATCAGATTACAGGTCGCCAGCATCTTTGTGGGAATCAGCCATGGCAAAGCGAGCGAGGTCATTATGCAATCGAGTGCACCTTCCGAACGCCTGGAGCAACTTCATCTCGAGCCAGAGCTTGACGTCGAACGCGCCCTTCAGCGTCGGGCTGCGGCCGGGCCACTCTTCAAGGAACCAACCAAACCAGTTGGCGCAGCAACGCCAACAGAAGTTTCGTTTGGACCGTTTCGCCTTCTTCGATCGCAGTTCCTTTTGCTGGAAGGCGATAAGCCCGTTCCTCTCGGAAGTCGAGCTCTGGAAATTCTGATTGCTTTGCTCGAACGCAACGGAGAGTTAGTCAGCAAACAAGATCTGATGGCTCGCGTGTGGCCCAACGTGTTTGTTGAGCCCGCCAACCTCTCGGTTCATGTTTCAGCGCTGCGTCGCGCATTGCGTGACGGTCAGGCTGGGAATCGCTTCATCGTCAACATCCCCGGACGCGGCTACTGTTTCGTCGCCTCAGTCGCTATGTAGGCTTACGAGAATTGAGCGCAACCGGTGGAATCATACGCGAGAATTCGGTTAGGCCATATTCACAATGATGAACGGCTGCTCTGCTGTTTGTCACGACCAGGATCATGCCTAACAAAGAGCTATTCAGGCCGGAGACCAGGCTCCCGAATTCCGGCTGCGCGATCCTTGGTGGAAAACGATTTCATCGTACGCCGTTCTAAACAGTCGCCCAGTCCCCATTGCCTTCTATAGGGGAGCATGGTGTCCCTATCGCAAGCGGGATCTGCGCGCCATCCAAGCGGCCGCGCGGCAACTCCGCACGTCGGATGCTGCCGATCCCGGCGACTTCCGTGACGATCAAGGCGTCGTCGTGGAGGACGCCTTCGTTGAACCTGACTTTACGTTCCGGCAAGAACCAGCCGATGTCCTGAACAAGGTTCGTCAGGTTTCCGGGCCTCAGGTCGAGGGCTGTCTCTGCATCTGACGAATGATATCGGTCGGAGAAAATCAATATTCTCCAAGAGTCGCCTTCATCATGACAAGCGAACGTTATTGACACTTTGTTGATCCTTGCGCCGTCGATGGCATCAAATCCATGACCAAAGGTCATTGGTTCATCGAGTGCTGCCGCAATAGCTTTGTTCGTATGCAAAGGAATGCCGAAGATGACGGCCCACCGCGCACGAGTGGGTGGAGAATAAAGACAATCGTTCCGACGTACCAGACGGCGGAACGGCAGGCCGGCAACAACCAGATCCGCCGACCGCGGCCTATCGGGCCCCCCGGGGCGCAAGCTGGGAAACTCACATTGCCCCCGAGTGAGATGTCGAGCGGCTTCATCGCCGCAACTTTTCCAGCACGCACAGGAACCACCATGACCGGAACAACTATGACCAATGGAATCCCACTGACTAACGCCGTCATTGACTGTATCTTAAGCCGAAGCGCGGCAAAATATTACGATCCCGCCGCCACTTTGAGCGATGAAGAAATTCGTGAGCTGGTGCGGATCGGCACCACTGCGCCGACATCCTTCCATTTGCAGAATTGGCGCTTCATCGCCGTGCGTACGTCGGAAGCCAAAGCGCGACTGAGTCCGATCGCTTGGAGTCAACCGGCGATCACCGAGGCGGCCGTTACGTTCATTGTCTGCGGCCAACTGGCCGACTCAGGCGTAATACCTGATCGTCTGGCGCCTCTGGTGAAAGCTGGCATCATGCCTGCAGAGATGGTGCCAGAATGGGAGATCCCCGCACGCAATCTGTACATGGAGTACCCGCAGCGCCAGCGCGACGAAGCAGTACGCACCGGCACCTTCGGCGCGGCGGCGATGATCTATGCGGCCCGTTCGCTGGGGCTGGGTTCGACCCCGATGATTGGTTTCGACGCTGAGGCAGTGCACCGCGAGTTCGGGCTGAGCAAGGACGAAGTACCGGTCATGCTGTTGGCCGTCGGGCCGGAGCGACCGGGAAATTGGCCGCAGAAGCCGCGCCGCCCGGTGAGCGATGTGCTGGAACTCGTGTGATATGAATTCGGAGACTACGATGCCAAGAACTGCAGCTCTAAAGCCGGAACAGGTACCTGCCGATTGCAAACAGACTCTCGATGCGTTTGCCAAGACCATCGGGTTCACTCCAAATATGATGGCGACCTTCGCGCAAAGCCCGATCGCGTTCAACGCCTGGGCCACCCTGCTCGGAGCCTTGAGCAAGGCGCTCGACGTGAAGACAAGGGACAGCATCGGCCTCGCTGTCTCTGAAGTGAACGGCTGCAACTACTGCCTAGCCGTTCATAGCTTTACCGCCGAGCATATGGCCAAGCTTCCGGCCGATGAAATAGCTTTTGCTCGGAAAGGGCACGCCATTGATCCGAAGCGGGACGCTGCCGTCCAGTTTGCGCGCAAGGTCATTGAGACACGAGGCCATGTCAGTGACGCCGATCTGAAAGCTGTCCGCGATGCCGGATATACGGACGCGAACGTCATAGAGATTGTCGCGCTCGTAGCCATGTACTCTCTGACGAACTTTTTCAATAACGTGTTCGACCCTGAGAAGGACTTTCCCGCCGTTACGCCGGCCGGCTCGCTCTAAACGCGATCCGGTCGCATTTACCATCTCGAGAAACGTTTGGGGCCGCATGTGATCCAAGCAGGCTGGCCTCAAGCCGCGAGACGCAAACGAGTTTGCATCGGGCTGTGGCTTCGAAATGCTGGATCTGAGCCGTCGTTTGAGACCACCTCGTCTTCCAGTATGAAGCGCGACGCGTTCACGTCTCTCACTTTCACACGCCGAGATTTTCAGTCGAAGGTGCTCGTTCACTACAATCTTCATGGACCGAATGATGGGAAGGTGTATCGGTTGCAAGTCACCGACTAAAATGATCGCGCAGGGCCAGGGCTGTTCGGATTGCTCTGTACCCACTTGAGGCCTCGTCAGTCGTCTCCAGGCGGGTAGGGGCTCCTAAGAAACGACGCCGGGTGAAGCCAACGCCCCATTCAGGACCTGGTTGGCAACAAGTCGTCGGAGACAACAAAGCGGGGGCAAGCGTCGAGAGGCATGTCGAAGCTTAATCCACTATCCACTTTGCTCGGGCTCCAGGACGAAGCAATGTCAGGGGTTGATGGTCTCGCTGCCCCTGGCCTCGGAGAAATACTGAGGCGCCTCACGACGGTCGTACTTCCCGTAGTCGCGTACAATCCGTACTCTCCGAACCCTTGCGCTGTTATCCAGCACGGAAGTGTCTTCGTACGCCTGCGCTGCAGCTGCGTTCTTCCAAGACATGAGCAGAACCAGATCGCCGGGCGTGAAAGCATCGAAGATGTCCCAGGACGTGCTTTCGGCCGCCCATGGATTCAGGCCGAGCCGCTCGGCGCATTCGTAGGCGTTGTTGGTCCGCTTCCATTCCGAGGGGCGAGTCGCGTTAATCAGAGTGACCGTCGTTCCTTCGCCGACTTCGGTCTCATCGAGCCTTTGCTCGGAGAGGGCGTACCCCGGCGGCACTTGATTGTCAGCAATGATCTGGCCGACGCGCAGGTGGTAGTCAGCAAGGATTTCGTCGCGGCCCTTCCGCTGAACCTCATGATGGGGCCTGTAGGTGCGCCAGCGCACGAGCGACTTCTCATCCCGCCAGTTCGAGAGTGAAAGGATCCAGCCCTCGCGGGTCAGGCTACGGTAGCGGACGTTGTCGACGAAGCCATCGACCTGCTCGAGCTCGGGACGCAGTATCTTAGCGTTATCGAGATAGTCATCCCAGTTCTCTCTATTGGGTAGCGTCTCGAAAATCACTGAAAACATGTCGTATCTTGCTCCTTCAGTGCCGCCGCTGAATCGATCTCGATGTCGAGTGCACCGGCCATGAGCGCACTCGCAATTCTAGCTGCCCTAAGCTGCACGCTCTCGACCACACCCTGACGACCGCGCCCATCGCGATCGCGCTATTGATGAAGAGTCCACCGCTAAGCGGTGTTTCGATACTGCGTCAACACTTTTGGCGATTGTCGAGAGTACGGCTCGGCTACTCGTCGAGAAGGAAGAGCTGCTCCGACACGGTCCTCGACACCAGCGCCGCCGTACGTCCTGCAGTCGATCTATGGCAGACGTCAGCCGCGTCCCGCCGGCCTCCACAGCGTGCCGGCCTATGGCTGAAGATGCCAATGCGGACATGAAATCATCTTCTCAACCACTCACAATTTCGCTTCGTCGTAAGAAGCAGATGTTTCTACTCGTACCACACCTTTGACTTCTCGCACGCTGCCTCGATGGCATCGATTCCATATCTACAGGTCATTGGACCACCGAGTTTCACATCGTATTTTCGATCCTCTGCGAAAATATTGGATCATGATGACATACCACACTCGAAGAGGTGGACGATGAAAGCGATTATAGTGACCGACCAGGCCGCGGGAACGACCGGAATGAAGCTGGGAGAGCGGTCCCAGCCGCAGGCCGCGATAAACGACGTTGTCGTTGAGGTTCATGCGTCAGGATTCGTTGGGACTGAGCTGGCGTGGCCCTCGACCTGGACTGATCGTAGCGACCGCGACCGGACGCCGTCGGTCCCCGGGCACGAGTTGGCTGGAGTGGTCACCGCCGTCGGCTATGGCACGACAGGGCTGTCGCTCGGGCAGCGAGTGTTCGGCCTCGCCGACTGGTACCGCGACGGTACCTTGGCGGAGTACGTCGCGGTCGAGGCACGCAATCTCGCGCCGCTGCCGGGCGACGTGGACTTCACGGTCGGCGCGAGCTTGCCGATCTCGGGCCTGACTGCATGGCAGGGACTGTTCGATCACGGTCGCCTGAGAGCGGGCCAGAGCGTCCTCGCGCACGGCGCCGCCGGCGCGGTCGGTTCGATGGTAACCCAGCTCGCACGCGAGGCCGGCGCCTACGTCATCGGAACCGGACGCGCCGCGGATCGTCAGACGGCGCTTGACTTCGGCGCGCAAGAGTTCGTCGACCTCGAGAACGACGCTTTCGAAGATGTCGGCGACGTTGATCTGGTATTCGATCTTATTGGCGGCGACATCGGAAAGCGGTCCGCGCGCCTAGTTAGAGCCGGAGGGACGCTGGTGTCCATTGTCGGGCCGACCGAGACACGACCCGCCAACGTCTCGATAATCGACTTTGTTGTGGAGCCAGATCGCGCCCAACTAGGTGAGATCGTCCAGCGGGTGCGAGACGGACGGCTGCGGACGAACATCGGTATCGTCTCGCCGCTCCACGAGGCGGTCGCCGCCTTTAACCAGACCAAGCGGATCAACGGGAAGAAAATTATACGCATTCGTCCGTGAACGGCACGCGCCTATCGATGCACGTGGCCGACCGGCATTTGGGCCGTTCGGCCGCGCTCCGCGGATTCGCTTTCTTGCTTCCGTCGAACGGATCGGGCCGACGTTGGTCGTGGGAGTCAGATCGTCTCGTCGAAAGCGACCAATAGTTTCCTCGCGAGTCGATCAATACACAGTGTCTTAGACAGAGCAAGTCAACCAGATAACGCCATGACAGGCTCTCGCGGAAATCGTCAGCAATACTGCAGTCGCGAGAATCCAGTAGTACCAGACGTAAGGCACACCAAAATGGACGGCGGACGGGGCAGCGATGGAAATCGCGTCCAATGCGCTATCAACCCACAGATGGAGCCAGGAACGAATGATCCGGATGAGCCCCGTCGTGTGGTCCACGAAAGTCGGCGGCAGCAGCGCCGTGGCGCGGGTCACCGCGGAAAGCCACAGCGCGACAGGACTCGTCTTGCCATAGTTCAACCGGAACGGCGCGACCATTAAGACGATGGCTACAGGATAGTCGATTAGGTAGGTGTGGATGGACTTTGTGATGTTGCAAAGGGGCATAAGGCAACTCCTGCATGCTGGGCGGCTCTATCGAGTTATTGGAGCATCGAGAGTAGAGGCGGCGCAAACCGGACCAGCCGCGGTGTGATTGCGCGACCCGTGCTGCCACCAAGTATCGATGAGGTGCATGAGGACAGTATTGTTGTTCGCGCGCAGTTAGAAATGCAGTATCGTTATTGTTTTCATTCTCTCCGGCCGTGGTGCGTCTATAGCTTTCAGATGAAAGCGGTCCGCGCGAGACTTCGATCATCTCTGATGATACGAACCACGGCGACGCTGCTGGGCCACCCTCTACGACGCTGAGGCGCATCAGGGGGTGGTCATACCTGTTGCCATTCGAGCGGATGGCTAGGAAGCCGGTGCCTATTGAAGAAAAACGCACATTCGAATGGCGGCGCTTCGATAGGCCCTGCCGCAACCGCATCGTACTTGATTCGACCGACAGCCCTGCGCGCATGGTTTTCTGTGTAGGCGAGCCCTACGCGACCAGAGTGACCTTCTAAACAGGCAAGCCAGACTCGATCTTCCGTGGGTCTGCCGAAGCGGCGGGGCAGCGGATCCAGTCGGGACTTCTCTGCTTCCTAGCGGACGGCCGCTCCCGAGGATTGCACCGACAGAGTTGCGCTCATTCTGAGGAGCGGCCCAAAGATCTCAAATGCCTCCGTCAGACCAAGCTCGTTTTCTGGAGAGTAGTCACCGCCGCTCAACTGAGTGAGGTTGCGGGAGGTTCCGCGCCTCTCGATCTTCGCTCCGAATTATCCGACGATCTCGTGGTCGATCGACTCGAAGCCGCGACTCAAACAGAGAGCTTGCACCTTGCGCGTCAGGCTTCCGAACGTTGTCGTTGTTCGAGGCAGGTGCGGATGCGTTGCGGATTGTGTCCAGCACGCTCGTCCAATCGCGAGCACGAGCAATTTTGATAAAGGCGTCAAGCGCCGGCGAATACCGCCTCCCCGCCACGGCCAAGAGCTGCACCTCGCGCCGGACGGGATCCCCCTCAATCGGAATACCGGCGAGTGATGGCAGCCTGGGTGCGTGCTCTGGGGCTAGGATGGCTCCAAAACCGGCGGATGCCATTTGCTGAAGATGCTTTTCCTGATCACTGCTATGCACAATTTTTGGACTTTGATGGTCGGCAAGACAAGCCCGCACGAATCTGCTTGCGACATCGCATCCTACCCTTTCAAGAAGAATCAACTCGTGCAAGTCGTGTAGCGGGATGACGGATTTCCTCGCCATTACATGTTCCCGAGGGAGAACGAGCATGTACCGCTCTTCGAACAGCGGCCAGCGATCGATACGTTCAGGCAGTTCCACAGCGTCGCCGACGAGCGCCGCATTGATTTCGCCATCCAAGAGCATCGTAACGAGCCCATTGGCATCGGCTTCGCGCAGATCGAAACGTAGGTCAGGGATGGTCGTAGTGAGCTCCCAGAGCACTTCCGTAATGAGTGCGGCCGAGATTGATGGCGACAGTCCTATTTTGAGCCTGGCGATTGTCTTTTTTTGATAACTTCGCGCCTGAAGCCGTACCGCCTCCGCGGCGGCAAATACTTGCTCGAGCGTGGGCAAAACCATCTTGCCCAACTCGGTGAGTTGGGTGAAACGACGTTCACGGTGAATCAACGCTCCGCCGAGCTCTTCCTCCAGCTTGTGAACCGCCTTTGTCAGTGCTGGCTGAGTCACATTGCATTGCTTTGCCGCTTGGGTAAAATTGAGCGTCCTTGCGAGGGCCAAGAAGTATCGCACCTGATGAAACTGCAGATGCATGCTCACACCCGAGAGATTTGCCATGGTCCGGACCATTTCAGCTCGTCGCCATGGGAAGCAGGGGTGATGGCAAAAGGATTGGTCGTGGAGTTTTTGACGAAATGGGAATTATGCATCGGCCCGGAGTTCTCGATATCCGCCTGGCAAAAAGTTCTCTCGCCAACGCTCTTTCCTGCTAACGCCGCGGACGATGACATCAGCTCAATTCGAGGGTCCGGCAAAAACCTTGGATCATGAACCTTGCATGGCCTCGATCCGATCTCGATGTGCTGATGGCGACCTTGGATGTCGACGTCATGCGCACAGCGTTTTGTACCCCTCACGGTCACATCGGTCCCGGTGGGCAATGCAGTTGGCGCAGGGAATATGGTTCGCATCCTGGTTATCCGTGACGCTGCTGTCTTGATGTCTGGCCAGAGATAGAGCAGATTGAGCGCGACGGTAAGCTCGGTTCTTGTTGCGGCGTTCTCATTCTTGCGGATTTATCGAGTGAGTAGTTCCGCTTCGTCTCTGGCCTGCTCGGCAGCTCCGTGGTCTCGATCACCTGTCAACCTAAGTTGGGTTAAGGGTCAGCCGCGTCCTAGAAGTCAGAATTAATAGGAGAAGTCGCCTTTGGTTGGTTGGTTGGTAGCTGCCTTTTTGGATTAGCAACACTAAAGCGCGCCTGCCCTCCCGGGTCGCTATCTGTCATTGGATCAAGGCGACTCAACGGGCGAACTCAATACTGGTGCAGCTCTGTCACGTAGGCGACGGGCAACGCTTGAAATCGCAAAAGCTGAAAAACACCAAGAGTCTTGCGGTCGATAGATATTCGCTCTGCTGTTGGTCCGCTGCAGGATATTCGATTCACGCGGCTCGATTTGACTGTGCGGGCAACGTGAATCGAAAAGTTGCTCCCCGAGGCTCGGCGGCCGCGGCCCACAGTCGTCCCCCGTGCGCTTCGATGATGGTGCGGCAGATCGACAGACCCATCCCCAAGCCCCCGGGCTTTGTCGTATTGAAAGCGTCAAAAACGCGCTCAAGATCCGCTGAGCTCAGGCCTGGACCTGAATCCCGCACCTCGACAAGAACGCCATCCGACTCGCTCCTATCGGTGGTGATCACCAATTCTCGCGCCCCCTCACAGATCGAGCTCAAGGCTTCGATTGCGTTCATGATCAGGTTCATAATCACTTGTTGCACCTGGACCCGATCTCCTTGAATGAGCGGCAAGCCGTCCACGAGGTGTGACTGCACCACAATGCCATTCTTCTCGACTTCGCCGCGGGTCAGGGCGATGACCTCAAGGATTGCTCCGTTGATGTCAACTTCTTCTTTCCGGAGAGGTGCTTTTTTGAAAAGGGCGCGCATCCGGCCGACGACCTCGCTGACGCGATTGCCGTTTGCAAAGATCCGGTTGAGAGCCTGACGAGCTTTCTCCAGATCTGCCGGTTCTTTGCTTAGCCAGTGCAACGCCGCTGAGGCATTGTTGAGCGTCGCGCCGATCGGCTGGTTGACTTCATGGGCAATCGAAGCAGAGAGCTGCCCCATTGTTGCGACTCGATTCGCGTGCACGAGCTCCATCTGCACGTCGCTGTAGCGCCGCTCGCTTTCGCGAATTTCCTCCTCTGCCCGCTTGCGCTGCGTTAAGTCGACCACGAAGGCAACGCCCTGGTCGTGCCGCCCGCCGAACGTCGCTGCCCCGACCAGCACCGGCACGCGGCTGCCGTTTTTCAGGAAGTACTCCTTCTCATAGGGTTGCACGGTTCCGGTCGCCTCCAGCTCGGCCACGCGTCGGGCGTCGGCTTCGTGCCATTCGATGGGCGTCAGATCCCGCCAGCGCAGTCGACCGGAGATGAGATCGTCGCGGTCGTATCCGACGATGCGGAGAAAAGCTTCGTTGGCATCGATGATCCGATCTTCACGATCCCAGACGAAGATGCCGATGATGTTGGCATCCACTAGCCGTCGGATCCTGGCCTCCCGCTCGGCTAGCTCGCGGTACAGGCTGGCATTCTCTATTGAGATAGCCGCCTGGGAAGCGAGCAGTGTGAGGATCACCATTCGAGCAGGAGTAAACACGTTAGTCGCAAAGTTGTTCTCCAAGTACAGCATTCCAATCAACCTGGTCTGCTTAAGTATCGGGAGGCAGAGCACTGACCGCGAGCGATGGTCGCGAATATAGGCATCGGCTGAAAACGAGCTCTGACTGGACGCATCGTGCAGGAGAACGCTTTCTTTTGCCCGAAGAACGTAGTGAAACACAGACTCCGGTAGATCAGCGGCCGTGACGCGTGCCTGTTTCAGGACCACGTTCACGTTGTCACCGCTGGTTGTGGCTTCCGCTTCAATTTGATATTTGTCGTCTCGCGAAAGTATCAAGAGACCTCGATCGGCGCCCGCGTGTTCGATTGCCGAACTCATGAGGGTGTTGATTAACTTCTCGAAGACGATCTCGCCTGACACTGCTTCCGACACTCTGAGTACGGTAGTCAAGTCGAGCTGCTCGCTGGGTGTCACTATCGTCGCTGCGGAATCCGGGATCGACTTGTCCACGTTGAGGTGGGGATAAAGCTCCTCAAGTTGGTGGACCTTTCCGTCGGCTCCCCAGCGCAGGTAGCAGGCCCGTGCGGCCTGCAAATAGGTCGCCGCGATCTTCTCGTAACCGCGCTCTGCGTAGAAGCAGCCGGCAATCTCGTTGGCAATTGCCTGGTTGTGCACGAATCCGTGTTTGTGAGCCTCGTGGATAGCCTTGTCGTACATCTCTTGGGCGTTCTGCACCCGGCCCTCAAGGCGGGCGATTTCGGCGCCGACCAACGTGGCGCGATCTTCGAAGGTTTCGGGGTTGGCCTCAGTCCACATTTGGAGCTCCCGGTAGTGGTCCAGCACAGAATCGAAATGCCTCGGTCTCTCCTCCGGTGTGGCGTGATCACAGAGCGCCGCATGCGCCAGTGCGCTATAGAGTCGATACTCCGCTGACTCGAACATTGCCGCCGACGTCCAAAGCAGCGGTTCGGCGTGTAGCGAGGCGTCAACCGCCGACGCAAGGTCTCCGGCGAAAAAGTGCGCCTGCAGCTTTCGCGTCCAGTAATAGAACTCGGCGAGCACCAAGTCGGGGCTCTTGGTTAAGCGGCGTTCGGTATCGATTTCACTGTATCCCTCGTGATCCAGGCATCCGAAAGTTGCAGTCAGCCCGCGCAAGGTGAGGATCAGACCGAGTTGTGCTTCGCAGCGCTCGATGGCCAGGCCGAAACGCGCCCGCCTAGCAGATGCCAAGCCGTTCTCGCACTCCTTTTGCACTTCGGCGAGTGGATCCCCGGCGGCGAGGCAAACCGTGACAGTGAGCAACTCGCACTCGGCTGTCAGATACTCGATCGAGAAGATGAGCTGGTGATTACGTTTCCAAGTCTCTTCTTCAAGAAGGGCTCTGCCGGCTCTGAGATACTTGAGCGCCGAGTCGTATGCTGTCGAGAGCTTCGCGCGCCGGCCAGCGATCAGATTAAGTTCCGCGACGCGCTCGCGTTCCTCGACTAAGGTGATAAGATGGGAGCCCCGGTTGAGTTGATTGACGATCTCAAATATCGCCTCCTCACGTTTTTCAGCGGGCGTGTGCTCGGCGAGGAGCATTCCGATGCGCAGGTGAGCCTCGGCACGCAGCTCCTTCGGAATCAGCGAGTAGGCGGCTTCCTGCACGCGATCGTGCAGAAAACGGTAGGAATTGTCCGTACGGAAGATGAGGCCCGATCGCACGGCTTCCCAGAGATGGTCGTGGATGTCCTCGACCGAGCCCTGATACCCAATCCGCAGCATCTCGAACTCTGCACTGTTGCCCATGCAGGCGAACTGCTGGAGTACCTTCTGGGTTTCTGGCGGAAGGCGCTTCAACTTCTCGACCATCAGCTCTACAACATTGTCCGTGAAGCCTTTGTCACGAATGCGGAGCAGGTCCCATACCCAACGGCGCTCGCGATAATCGAATCTCAGTAGGCGATCGTCCGACAGAGTAGAAATGAACTGGATTGCGAAGAACGGGTTGCCCGACGTCTTTTCGTGGATCAAGTCTGCCAGTGGGGCGCCGCGCTCCAGTTGGCAGTGAAGGGAGTCCACGATCAGTTTGCCTAGATCGTCGCGACTGAGTGGCGTGAGAACGATGTCCTGCACTGCCGCTCCGGCCTGACGGATCGCTTCCAGCTTACGCACGAGCGGGTGGGTGGCATTGACCTCGTTGTCCCGGTACGCACCAATGAGCAGCAAGTGCTGCAAATCGTTGCGGGTCAACAGGTCTTCGAGGAGGTCGAGTGTGGCCATATCTAGCCATTGCATGTCATCGAGGAAGAGCGCGAGCGGATGTTCGGGTCGCGCAAATACGCCGATGAACCGTCGAAATACGATCTGAAAACGTCTCTGTGCTTCCTGCGGCGGCAATTCGGGCACTGGCGGCTGTTCGCCAATGACATGCCTCAATTCTGGGACCAGATCGACGAGGAGCCGTCCGTTGGGACCCAGCGCCTCGCGAAGTGCGTCCTGCCATTTGCGCAGGTCTTCCTCGTTCTGGCTGAGGAGCCGCCGGACGAGGCTCTGAAACGCCTGGGCCAACGAGGCATGCGGAATGTCGCGCTTGTACTGGTCGGACTTGCCTGATGCAAACAAGCCGCGTGGCGGCACGAGTGGTTTGTGGAGCTCATTGACGACTGCGGATTTGCCGATGCCGGAATATCCGGAGACCAGCACCAGTTCTACACCGCCACCGCGTACGATGCGGTCGAAGGCGGTCAGCAGAGCGTCAACCTCGCGGTCCCTCCCGTACAGCCTCTCGGGGATCATAAGGCGATCTGGGGTGTCGTGAGCGCCAGGGGTGAAGTCATCGATCCGCCCCTGGGACTCCCATTGGGAGAGGCAGCGCCGAAGATCGCTCTCAACTCCCGCCGCTGTCTGATACCTCTCCTCCGCCGTCTTCGAGAGCAACTTCATCGTGATCGCGGAGACCGAGGTCGGTACCGTTCCTACGCGCTCGCTGGGTACGGCTGGTTGTTTCGCGATGTGACAGTGCACCCATTCCATCGGGTCGGAGGCCGTGAATGGAAGACTCCCGGTCAGCATCTCGTAAAAGGTCACCCCAAGCGAGTAAAGGTCGCTCCGAGAATCGACCGAACGGTTCATTCGTCCCGTCTGCTCGGGTGCCATGTAGGCGAGCGTTCCCGCGATGAACTCTGGAGGCTCGGGCGACTGGCGCTCGCGCGTAAGTTTGGAGGCAATCCCGAATCCCGTGAGCCACGCGTTGCCGGTGTCGTCGACGAGGACATTCGCAGGCTTGATATCCTTATGTATGAAGCCCTGCTGATGGACTTGACCGAGTGTTCTTGCCAACCCAATGGCGGTTCTAAGGAAACGAGCCAGGTCGAGCGGTTGCCCCTGGTCACGCTCAAGAATCCGATCCAGCGGCTGACCGCCAGGGTCCTTGAGTAAGAGGATCATCCGCCCTTCGTGACGAGCAATGGCCAGAGGCTTGGCAGCCCACGCGGGATCGAGTTCGGCTCCGAGCGAGTATTCGTGCATGAGCCGCCTGATGCTCTGAGGCGACGGCTGTTCGAAGAGTGCGATCGCTAGGACCGGCGAGGGGGCGTCGTGCTTTCGGCCGCGGTAAAGGGTAAAGTCTGCGCTTTCCCGCAGGGGCACCAGCACGTACCCCGAGAGCCCCGGGACAGGTGACAATCTTGTTGCCACAGCATCACCACTTCAGCAAGGTGCCTAACCTTCGCGCAGCGCTATCATAGCGCTACCCGGCTCTCGCGCATGCGTCAATCAGGCGGTCTTCGTCGCATGCGTACGATACGCAAATACGCCGGATCAACAGATATCGCTGACAGATCCGGATGCCCTCGGGTGTCGTCGGCGATAATGTCCAAGTCGCGGTGGACACCGCGACATCATCCGATTGTTACGCACGAGGTCATAAACTTCGGCCGACAACGGCCGCGCGCCGATCCTATCCGTTTGCACACAACCAAGACCCGGAGCAGACATATTGGGATCACGGCTTCCAGAGAGGAAAAAAGGCGCATAGTGCCAGGCGGGAGATCGTAAATCAGACGCCGGCCGCCGCCTTCATTTCACCCGCGAGTTCATCGTAGCAGACCGTCCACGCCTCACGAACGGCGGGCGTGAGATCCTCTCCAAGCGCCTGTTCGAGGGTCCAGAGCAATGCTTCCCGCACCGCGTCGTAATCGGCGAGCTTAACCCCGTACTCGACATGGCGGACGGCAAGGTCATGGATCGCGGGCGAAAGTTGATCCAACGCGGGTAGATTGTAGACGACCATAGCGAGCATGGTCATTAGCTTGACACCCTGAATACGCATGTTGTTTCTGAATAGCGGCCGGAAATTCGGATTGGTGGCGAATAGCCGCTCGTAGAACAACGCCGCGGCGACCTCAGGCATCGCCGCCAGCCGGGCGAAGGTGGTCTGAACAAGCTCCTGCTGCACGGCATCCACGATGTCATTTCCTTTGCGTGCGGGCGCGGCTCACTCGGCTGCGCGGACACATGATAGCAATCGGATGCGACACCTCACGCGCATAGAAACGTCATGCAACCCGACGCATCTCATTGGCGCGCGATTTCCCTGGGTCATTCACACGGAAGCAGTTGCGACGTCGTCTCATTTAGCGCCAGGCAACGTCTCATTTAGCGCCAAGCGGGAGATCGCCCCGAGCATTCACGATGTGTCCTTTCCTGTCGTGCGCTGGCCATTCACTCGTCCTTGCGATGCCGCACGCAGCATGGTAGGCGGGCTACCGAACTCGCTTGCGAACGTGCGATAAAACGTCGCCATACTGTTGAACCCCCAGCCAAAAGCTATATCGATCACCGATCGGCCGGTTCCCGTCGCGTCGGCGATGGCGTCGCGGCACCGGAGCAGTCGCTCGCGCGAAACGTATCGGGCGAAACTGACATTGTTTGCCTCGAACAGGCGATGCAACTGGCGCGCCGAGATGCCGAGTGCGGCCGCGGCGCTGGCGGCGGTCAGGGAAGGATCGGCGAGATGCAGGTCGACGTAACGCTTGGCGGCCGCGAGCCGCGCCGATTGTTGCGAATCCCGCCCCCGATTGATGCCATCGTTGGAGATGTTACAGCTCAGTGCCACGAGACCGCAGAGATTGCGCAGCACGGCCTCACCGTGTTCGTTGGAGAGCAGCGGGGCTTGCGCCTTCACCGCATCAATAGCTGCGCCGAGCAGCGAGCCGAGCGGCGAGGCACCGGCCAACCGAAACGGGCGTTCCAGTCGGCCCCCGGTTATAATCGGCGAGAGTGCAGCCCACGGGATGATCAGCATGTCGAACGACTCTGGGCCTTTCCATTCCGCGTTGAATTGCCATTCGGTCGAGCTTATGCAGAAATCACCGGGCTCATGAATCAGGTCGACTGGCGTGCTGCGCGCCGCGGCCCTCCAGATGACCGGCGCGCGAAATCGGCGGACGAAGAACGCTTCAATCTTGTCCCTGGCAACGTCGGCCGCCGTCCGTTGGACCCTCTCAAGTCCCGAACTTATCTCCAGCAGCGCAAATTCGCCTGCAATCGATCCACTCGCTTCCGCGCGAAAGGAAGCGGGATCCGGAATCTCGCCCGGCGTGATGCTATGGGCCTGCTTCGCGAAATAGTCGCACCAGAACCTCACGCGGTCGCGCGGCGCAATATGGTCCGTGGAAAAATGGACTTGCATGATCATCCCGTGGGCCGACCAAATGCTTTGGAACCTAACTTAGACCGGTTACATGGGCAAAGCGAGGGTCCAGACTTTGGGGCTGCCACTTTTTAATGGCGGATGTGGAGAGTTCCTTTGCGTCTCGGTTCCAGCGGGCGAGCCGATCACCGCACCCGCCTCTCCGCGGCCTTAGCCGAACAACAACCGAATGGCGATCGGCGCAAAATGAGACATCGTGCGGCGCACGGTGAGACGACGGTAGTGACTTGCGAGACTATGCTTACTCAAATTCGAGTGTAAGGCCGAATAGGTCCTATGAGCAAGGTGGGTACACAAAGGAGGTTGAAAATGGCAACCAACGCAACAAGCACGATGATTTTGGATGGCGACTTCGACCAAATCGACTTCCGAGGAGAAGTCGTCGACGGGCACCTCGTCACAAAAGGAATTCTTGCAGACCAAGCGGCAATGGATTCTATCCCAGTAGGGATATACGTTCTCGAAAAGGATGCCACTGTCGTCAAGTGCAACAAAGCTGCAATCGCGGGTTGGGGACGCACGCCGTCTTTGGGAGCCTCGGAGAAGTATTGCGGGTCACACCTTCTGCGTTACCCTTCAGGAGAAGTGATGCCGCACGAACTTGCACCACCATCCGTGGTGATCAACAACGGCGCCACCGTTCGCAACGCCGATGTGATTTGCGAGCATCCCAACGGCAATCGTCTTCTGGCGCTCGTTAATGTCTTTCCGATTCGTGACAACGACGACGAAGTGATCGGAGCCGTCAACATTTTCCGTCACAATACCGGCAAGACTGTCCCTGGCTTACTCTCCGAGTCTGCAAATAATTCCGATTCCGAGATCGGTGAGGGGGAGGAGCAGTGAGGCTCCTTCGCCGCTTCTCGGCATGTGGCGTACCAGAAGCTCAATGTTTGTCCGCCGCACCCGGCTGACCGCGTTTTCGGGCCCGGGAAATTACAAGTTACGCTAACTAGGGCGCGCGGTGCTTTTGCGCGCGCCATTCTCTTGCGATGGAGGTAGCTGTGCGATCGAACGAGCGACGTGAACGAGAGCGTGAGTTGCGTGCCGCTGGGCGGCTGCCCCCAGGACAGTCGCTTACGCTCGAGTGGCCGGTGAAGCATGTGGGCCCGGTGCCGGTCTTTCGTCCCAAGACGTGGGATTTTCGAGTGTTCGGCCTGGTAGAGGAGCAACTGCGGCTTTCGTGGGAAGAACTTTCCAATCTGCCGCAGAGCGATGTATTTGCGGACATGCACTGCGTCGTGCACTGGAGTCGGTTCGACAACCATTGGGAAGGATTGCTCGCCACAGAATTAATGAAGCGAGTGAAGCTGCGGCCAGAGGCGCGGCATGTGATGGTCCATGGCGAGAATAACCACACGGCAAACCTGCCAATCTCGGATTTTCTGCGCCCGACGACGATCTTCGCCCTGCGGCATAACGGCGAACTCCTTACGGCCGAGCATGGCTACCCGTTGCGCCTCGTGGTGCCAAACCTCTATGCGTATAAGAGCGTGAAGTGGGTACGCGGGATCGAGTTTTTGGATCGCGAATCGCCGGGCTTATGGGAATTTAACGGATATCACATCCACGGCGACCCATTCAAAGAGCAACGATCTTCGAGCTGAAGCTCGGGACCGAACCTGGCCGAGCAGGCAGCTGATTTCGCGGTCATGATGGGTTTTCATCCGATTTTGCGCGCTGCAGAGCCGATTCGACGCATCCGAGCAGAACCTCTTCGTCAATGGGCTTGGTCAGATAGCCAACGACGCCCTGACCCAGAACTTGAGTTCGCGCGCTGTCATCGGGGTAAGCCGTGATCAGAATTGTTGGTATGTCATAGCCAGATCCTACCAAGCGGCTATGCAATTCAGGCCCAGTCATGCGCGGCATGTGGACATCAACGATCAAACAGGAGGTATGGCCGACGTTAGGAGAGGCCAAGAAATCCATTGCGGATGCAAAGGCCTCAGTCGTGAAGCCAACTGCCTGCATGAGACCCGCTAACGCCTCGCGAGATTGCTCATCATCATCGATGATCGAAATCTGAATCTCGCTAGACATATCCCCGCCTTCAATGCTGGGGATGCGGACCGCCGCATTTCGCGTTCCGTATCTCAAGTAGGGCACCGCGCGGCTATCCAAGCATCGTACTATAACGAGAAGCGTCAGGACCCGCGATTATATTGTGGACGGGCGATGCCAGACCTCGGAACAATCGATGTTATACTTTAGAATAAGTGCTCCAGAACTTCTGAATAGGTCAACCCGATTTGGGCCACTTCCGAACACGTGCGCTGATGCCAGGTCATTGCGCTCGACGCGTCAGGGGGGCGCTTCCGGCACCCGATCAAAAGCATCAGTTGGTTTGCGCCTAAGCATTTTTCGCTGATGGAGACACCACGAAGCGATTAGGACGGTGGCAACTTTATACCAAGCGTCTCCGCTATTCTGACAAGCTCGGCTAGCGATTGCGCACCCATCTTCTGCATCACGTGGCCGCGGTGCGCCTTCACAGTGATCTCAGCTACGCCTAGCTGGAAAGCGATCTGCTTGTTCTTTAAGCCAGAGGTCACGAGAGCCAGCACCTCTCGCTCGCGCGGGCTTAAACGTTCGAGACGCGATTTCAGGTCCGTAAGCCGCTGCTCGACCTTTCGCCGCGTCCGATCGCGCTCCAGCGCGATCGTCACGGCATCCAGCATGTCCTGATCGCGGAACGGCTTCGTCAGGAAATCGACAGCGCCTGCCTTCATCGCCTTAACCGACATCGGAATGTCGCCGTGACCGGTCATGAAGATGATGGGAATGGAAGCGTTCATTTTCGACAGCTCGGCTTGGAAGTCGAGACCGCCCAAGCCCGGCAATCTAACGTCAAGTACAAGGCAGCTCACCACGTCGGGTAATAATTCGCCTTCGAGAAGCTCCGCGGCCGACCCAAACAACTTGACCTTGAAGCCGACCGAGTTGAACAGATCTCCGAGTGAGTCGCGGAAGTCCCTGTCATCGTCAACGACCGCGATAGTTGGCTCCTCGGCTGCTGCACGCTTTTGAATAGAATGCTGCGCCACGAGATAATCTCTCCCAACTTTGTGTAAAAATATCACCTCCACGAAGGCCGTTCAACACATGAGGGGAGTTCCAGCGTGGAACGCCTTGGTTCGTGGGCCACGAGAAGGTTCGCCAATGTCCTCACCTCCACGCTGTAGCCGCTCGATGAAATGTCAGCTCACCTTCACGCTTCGTTAGCAGCGACGTATTTAGGGAACCCGGGATCACTCGGTGGCATTTGGGCGGGGTGGTCCCCTTTGCGCGCCGCTTCAGCTTTTGGTCCCTTTGCTGAGCTCCCACGGCGGGATTTCTGCGTTCTGTTCGCCACGACTCTTTCGGCTCCTATCCGGTTGCTGGTGGGCTATGGGGGAGCATCGATTACGGCAGATCTCCGATTTGCGGCGTGTTAACCGGTTCGGCGGATTAAGACCGAAATGACCCGTTTACGTGCGATACCGTGCTCGCCGTTACGTCGTGCGAACGGCTGCTGCTAGGCCATCACTCGCAGATGCAGGTCTTCTTCCGGCTCGTGAGCTGCGTTCCTAAGGCGCCGAAAGCCAGACCGACCTCGACGCAATGAGAGGCCGAGATGCCTCCACGTTCCGAATAGCGACTTGGTCGCGACGTCGCAGGTCATTCATATGTCAAAGGAGGAGCCACGCTTCGGCGGTAATCCGCCGGGGCAACTCCCGTCGCCTTCCGGAACGCCGTGGCGAACGCGCTACGACTGCTGAAGCCTACCGCCCGACCGATTTCTGTCATCGAGCCCGCTCGTTTTGCCAGCAGCAACTTGGCGTGCTCAACACGATGCTTGGTTTGGTACCGATGTGGCGGCATTCCGAGAGATTGCTTGAATACCCTGCAGAAATGATATGGGCTCAGACGAACGAGCTGCGCCAACGTGCCAATCGGTATCCGCTCATTGAGATGTTCCTGGATATAGGCGCTGACGAGTCGTTGCTGCCACGGTGCAAGGCCGCCTTGGAGCTGAGGTTGAATGCTGGGCATCCCGCAAGTGAAACGCACGATTTCATGTATGAGCAGAGTACCGAGACTCCCGAAGTACATCGGGTCTCCTGCACGGCTCTCGACGAACGCCTTCAGCTTGAGCGCGGTGTGCCAGAGCGCTTCGTCTTCAAATAGTATACGTGGAGCGTTCGGTAGGTCGGTGATGCCACGCTGAGAAAGAACCTTCAGGTTCTCAGGTTCGAAGTAGAAATACATGAGCCGCATCTGCGACCCGCGCAGCTCGTGCCAATCGTGAAATTCGCGGCCAGCCGGCACGAATGTCAGTTTCCGCTCGAGGTTTCGGAGCGCAGATCGCGGCAGACCTTCCACGAATGTCTCTCCTTCACTGCGCTCTCCCTTCTCGTACACCACGAGCATATGGACTGGAGCCCGAAAATGATTCTGGATTCTACCTCGTCCGGTGAATCGCAAGGATTCGGCCGTCATGCCATGCCCATTTACCTTGAAGCGTGCCACAGTGTCGGAAGGAGAGATTTCAACGACAGGATGGATCACGTCCGCCACGAGGTGACAATCTGATTGGCGAATTGTATCAAAAATGGAGCAGTCATGGTCGCCTTCAAAGTTTCGGGACGGGGTTATCGGGAGCAACGCTTGCGATCTTGAAAGGTGTTGCAGATCGTCAGGACCACGCGGCGAACGGCGTGGCGTCGTCGAATTCGTCCGTAAACGCACTTGGTGGAGTTCGGCTCCCAGTTTGGAGGTCGGAAGTAGTAGGGGGCCTTCGGGCATGGCTTCTCCTGTTCGCTCAAAGTGGGTTCGTGCTGTCAACTGACCGTCATTTGCTAGACACATGGGTTCGACCTCCGGGTGTCTATTCAGGACTCTTTAATTCCATTGTCGCGGTGTTTCTGCGTGTGCACTAGGCTGAGCGTCGGCTTTCTTCGCCCGAATCCGCGACGAACGGGTCGAGGTGAGCATGCCGTGTGATACCTTGGTCCTCAATTGCACTCGTATTTGCGCGTCTGACAGGAAGGGCCAAACGGGGATAAACTTTCGCGGAGCCGAGCTGCGACTTTCGTATATCCAGGCTTCGACTTAATTCACGCGGAGCTTCACCTGGCCAACTCGGAGTCCTGAACCGTCGTGCGCGCCCCCGAGTTGGTTGGATGTCCCTCAGGATCCCGCGCATGCTACGGAGAAACACAAGACCAGAAATACCGGGCGGCGGGTCCTAACCTGGAACGATTGTTCTTCAAGCGCCTATTGTTTGGCCTGGCCCCAATTTTGGTGCAGCTCTAGTTTGCCGCGCCGGCTAGTCGGGCCTGTAGCAAATCAACAATTCCGTACGCCCTACTTGGAGGCAAACTATGCAGTCGCCGAGCAAACTCGTCAGACACGGCAAATTAATCATTCGGAGGTGGTAGATCATCGCGTCCGCCCGAGCTTGCGACTTTGTGGCGAGTGCAATCGAAATGCGTCCCTAATCTTCGCGGTCACAACATCATAGGCCACTATGCGCTTATCGTGATTGGTGCGAGATAGTTCTCACGAGTTCGGTCACGGGTTGGAGTTTGAAGATGCGTGGCCGATTCTCGAAGGATGCACCGGTACCGCGATGGCCGTTTAGAAATGTACCCTTGATAGCGGTCCCGTGGCCCGCATTTTCTATCCCGGCCCCTGAGACCCGCGAAACCGATTGCTACGCGGACACCCCTAACTCTCTCCGTACTGGTCTTGATCGTGGGCCTGCAAGATGCGGACAAAATCGGCCATGCTGGATTGGTCTCGATTTTCGGCCGTAGCCCCAAGTCGTGTGTTGGGCGCGGGCGGGCTCCCTCGCCAAAACCAGATTAGGAGATCCACGATGTTTTTCATGGCCGGCTCTCCGCAGCGAACCGTCGAACTAGAGACACTTGCGGGATCGGCGACGCACGTTTCAATCAGGGGAAAGGTCGGTCGGGCGCTACGCCGCCGACCCTATCCTGCAACTGCCTGCTCGCGGGCCGGTTCCGTTGCTTTTCATTCCGTATCAACAGCTAGCACGGGTCTTGTGATTGACGCCATTGGGCGCGGGTATCGAGTGACAGTACAGAGGTATTGGTTGAATCAACGCCGGTCTAATTCCGAATGGGCGTAGACAAAAGAAGGCCGCCTGCGTTGCCACAAGCGGCCCAAGTCTAGGGAGGCGCCCAAGGTGGGCAGCGATGGCGGGGGGAGAGGACCATCGCAGCTTCATACATACGATGATCGCGATCGCCGGCTCAATTGAACGCTGGTACAGGTCAGCCATCCAAATGCAGCAAGGATCCTATACGAAAGGTCAAGACGCTCGCCGCTCGGCGAACCGCTTCTACTGACCTAAGCCGCTAGCTTACCGCACTCCACATCGACGTGGTCATAATTGCCGCCTCCGGATCAAGCGGCGAGCCAGGAGCACCGATAGCCGTTGAGTGCTTCGACCGTTACCACGACAGGCATGCGTCAGACGCGAGGCCACTTATCCAAGTGATCGCGCATCCCCAGACGCTTTCCACATCCTCAACGCCAACTACGTGACTGCACAACCCCGAGCCTCAAAGCGCAGCCAAATATTCTTCGTGCAAAATCAGCGTCAAGGATCAAACCTCATCGGGCCGACGTCTCGATAGATATGTCTAAACTCTGACCTTCGGGCATCGAAATGATAACTGAGGGTAATTTGCGAACCCGTGCCTCCTGTGATGCAATACTCATCTGCTTGCAGGCGACCCGAGAGCAGAGTCCTTTCGCGAGCCGCGTTCGGAGGCGAGTGAATTCCCCCCCCGCCTGCAGATTGGCTTCGAGGAGAGCGAAATTTGAAGCTCAGCTTTAGCGCCTATAGCAATCCGGGCAACTTCGTGCGCATTACCGCAAAGCTGCTGCCGTTGCTTTGGGGTTCGACAGCCGTCGCGTTCGCGCTTGGTCTATTTGGAACGTTCGACGCGCCCCCCGACTATCAGCAAGGTGAGACGGCGCGAATAATGTACATCCACGTCCCCGCCGCCTGGACAGCGATGCTCGCCTACACGTTGATGGTGGTGTCTTCGCTTGGATCATTGGTATGGCGTCATCCACTCGCCGATGCGGCTCAAAAAGCGGCCGCACCCCTAGGCGCAGCTTTCACTTTCATCTGCCTGGTCACGGGCTCGTTGTGGGGCAAACCAATGTGGGGCACATATTGGGTCTGGGACGCACGGCTCACTTCCATGCTGGTTCTGCTTCTCATTTATCTCGGTCTCATCGCGCTCTGGCAGACAATCGAGGACCCGAGTAGAGCGGCACGAGCAGTTTCGATTATGACCCTGGTCGGTTTTATCGATATTCCGATTGTGAAGTTCTCGGTTGATTGGTGGAACACGCTCCACCAACCGGCGTCGGTGTTCCGGATGGAGGGCTCGGCGATTGCTGGCTCGATGCTATGGCCGCTGATCGTTATGGCGCTCGCATACACACTTTTGTTCGTGACTCTCCACGTTATGGCGGTTCGCAACGAGATCATGCGACGCCGAGCCCGGCGGCTTGCGATCACGCTAGCGGTAAATGGCGAGGCGGCGATGACTCGTATGCTGTCTGCCGAAATAGCTTCCTGAGCAGACCATGTTGCGGCATAACGGATTCATCATGGCGGCGTTTCTGGTGACGGGCACTGTTCTAGCTGGAATGATTGTAGCAGTGCTTATCGACTACCGCTTTCAGCGCCGTACCTTGTCTCGTCTTATTGATCACTCGGATCGGCGCGGTCGCGCATGAGCAATATCCCGGCCTCAATTCACCTATCATCGAGTGCCACGCCGCCTCGACGCCGAGTGGCCCGCTTGTGGGTGGTTATCCCTTTATTGGTCTTCTGCGGAATTGCGGCACTACTTCTAGTGCGGCTCGGGGCCGGAGACCCCTCACTCGTGCCCTCTGCTCTAATAGGCAGGTCAGTACCGCAATTTGCGCTGAAGCCGCTCGAAGGGCTTTCAACATCCGGTCCACCCGGCTTGTCGAGCGCAGATTTGCGGAGAGGGCACGTGACAATCTTGAACGTGTTTGCATCATGGTGTGTTGAGTGTCGGGAAGAAGAAGGAGCCCTAATGGCGTTGGCGAGCGACCCGACTCTGCAGCGACGGGGCGTGAAACTCACCGGCATTGTGTACAAGGACGATCCCAAAAATGCGTTGGCCTATCTCGTCGCTCACGGCAACCCGTTTGCACAGGTCGGCACTGACCGCTCGGGCCGAACGGGAATCGATTTCGGTGTCTATGGCGTTCCCGAGACCTACGTGATCAAGGGCGATGGCACAATCGCTTACAAGCTGGTTGGTGGCATCTCGGACGCAAGTCGGCCTGGTTTGATGGCGGCGATTGCCGAAGCGGCGCGTCCATGACGTCTCCATTGCACTCCGCGATGGATGCAAGAAGGATCGGTTCTTGTCTCGGCGTCGTAGGGCTCCGTCCGCTTACATTGTTCGCAAAGTCCGAGCTGCCAATGAAAACGGCACAGTCGGTTAGCCCGAGCTTCAACGGCGGCAGATACCGGCGGGTGGTGCGATATGCGGTGGCGAGGACAAACGGAGGTCTTGAAACGTGCTGTGGGCCATTTTTGCAATGATGACGTCTTCAGTCGCGCTGGCACTGGCGAGGTCGCTTTCCGAGCGGCGCGTGGTCGTTCGCGCTCACGATCCGAATGTGACGTTCTATCGCGATCTTCTGACTGAAGCGGATGAAGGCGTGCGCTGCGGACTGCTAGCATCTGAAGATGCCGTGACGACTCGCGCCGAGATCGAGCGCCGGCTGCTCGCGTCACTCAACTCGGCATGCGAGGGCCGGCCGCATGCGTCCCGTCGTGGAGGTGAGCGACGCGGCGCGGCGGCTTTGGCGATCGTCTTAATGCTGCCGCTCGTCGCGCTCGCGTCGTACCTCAAGGTCGGCGCTCCCAGCCAACCTGACATGCCGATCGCATCGAGGCCGTCCAATCGAGATTTTAGCCTCGCTGCCGCGGTTCCTGACATCCACGCCGGCCAAGCCGGAGCTAACATTGCAGGGCTTCCTCCAGAGCAACGGAGCAACGCGATCCGGGGGATGGTAGCGGAGCTCGCCGAGAAACTCTCGAAGGACGGCCATCACCTTCAAGGATGGCTACAACTTATTAGGTCTTACGCGGCGTTGGGTGAGCGCGAGAAGGCCGAGGCGGCTGTCGCAAGCGCACGTGCTCAGCTAGCAGGCGATGAGCAAGCGTCGGCCAGCGTGGATGAACTCGTCAGACAGCTTCGTTTAGAGGAGTAGATCTTGACGCGAAAGGGCAGGCGCCTCGCTATCATCAGCGCAGCTGGCGTCACTTTGACGATCGCGATAGGGCTCATCCTGTTCGCGTTGCGAGACAGTATTGTCTTCTTTTATGGGCCGAGCGAACTGGCCGCAAAGGCGCCGCCGCCAGGCACCCGGCTGCGCATCGGCGGGCTAGTGAAACGTGGCTCACTCACTCATGAGGGTTCGTCGACTGTCATCTTCGCGGTGACAGACCTAAAGCACGATGTCGACGTCAGCTACACCGGATTGTTGCCGGATCTCTTCCGTGAAGGACAGGGCGTTGTCGCCGAGGGCACGGTGGAAGGACCGAGCCTTTTTCATGCCGACACCGTGCTAGCAAAACACGACGAGCGATATATGCCCAAGGAGGTAGCTGACGAGCTCAAGCGAGAAGGTACTTGGCGCAACGAAAGATCTGCGCGAGCGCAATAGCGCCGCGCCCACGAAACATCCCAGCTGATGGGACCACAAGATGATCATTGAAACCGGACATTACGCGCTCGCTTTGGCTCTCGCCGTCGCGCTGCTTCAATCAGTTCTGCCACTCTGGGGAACCCGTACTCGTGATTCGGCACTTATTTCAATCGCGGTCCCTGCCGCAATCACCCAGTTCCTGCTCTTAGGTTATGCCTTCGCAGCACTGACTTACGCCCATGTGGCGTCTGACTTCAGTCTCGTGACCGTCGCCGAGAACTCACTCACCACCAAACCGCTAATATACAAAATCGCAGGCGTCTGGGGCAATCACGAAGGATCCATGCTGCTTTGGGTTCTGATTCTCGCGGCTTTTGGAGCGGCTGTATCGATTTTAGAACGCGCCATGGCGAACGAACTACGCGCGAATACGCTGGCGGTCCAAGGCTGGATCTCGCTTGCCTTCCTCTGTTTCATTCTGTTCACCTCCGATCCCTTCTTGCGACGATTTCCGGCGCCGTTTGAGGGCCTGGACCTTAATCCGCTGCTTCAAGACCCGGGCCTCGCCATACACCCGCCGCTCCTTTACGTCGGCTATGTCGGTTTTTCGATCGTGTTCTCTTTCGCGGTAGCCGCGCTGATCAGTGGCCGGCTAGACGCCGCTTGGGCCCGCTACGTTCGGCCCTGGATACTGATTGCCTGGATCTTTTTGACGCTTGGCATCGCCATGGGGTCGTACTGGGCCTATTACACCCTAGGCTGGGGCGGATTCTGGTTCTGGGATCCGGTCGAAAACGCGTCACTGATGCCCTGGCTTGCGGGCACCGCGCTCCTCCATTCGGCTGCCGTCATGGAGAAGCGCGAAGCTCTCAAGATTTGGACACTGTTCCTGGCGATACTCACGTTCTCGCTGTCGCTGCTGGGTACCTTCCTCGTGCGCTCCGGAGTACTGACCTCCGTCCATTCGTTCGCCAGCGACCCGGCTCGCGGCGTCTTCATCCTGGTCATACTGACCGTATTCATCGGCGGGCCACTCGCGCTCTACGCGTGGCGCGCGCCTTCCCTGAGCGAGCGTAGCGTGTTCGCACCCTTTTCACGCGAGAGCGCGCTGGCAGTCAACAACCTGCTGCTGACCACCTGCTGCGTTACGGTTCTGACCGGCACGCTCTATCCGCTCGCGCTTGAGGCGCTGACGGGAGACAAGATCTCGGTCGGAGCGCCGTTTTTCAATTTAACGCTCGGCCCGCTCGTAGTGCCTATCGTTCTGCTGATGCCGCTCGCTCAGTCGATCGCCTGGAAGCGCGGCGACCTGCTCGGGGCAGCGCAACGGGTAACGGTCGCAGCCTTAGTTGGTCTTGTAGTCTCCGTTGTACTGGTTGCCGTCGTCCGGGGCGGCCCCGTCTTCGCCGCAGCCGGTCTCGGCCTAGCCGTCTACCTCATCGTCGGTTCGTTCACCGACGTGGCGTCGCGTATTTGGGCACGAGGGCAAGGCGGCGGGGTTATGCTAGCCCGCGCGGTCGGGCTGCCGCGCTCCGCGTGGGGGGCGGCGATCGCTCACGCCGGCCTTGGCTTGACACTCATGGGCTTGGTGGCGACGGGTTGGGGTGTGGAGCGGATCGCGACCGTCAAGTTGGGCCAGAGGATCGATCTCGGCCCTTATCAAGCCACCATCGAGAATTTTCGATCGCGGCAGGGCCCGAACTACTCGGAACTCGTCGGCCATACGGTTATCAGCAAGGGCGGCGCATACGTGACCGCCGTCGAGCCAGCCAAGCGCAGCTTCCCCACACGACAAACAACCATCACCGAGGCAGGCATCGTAACGCTGAGTTTTGGGCAGATCTACATTTCACTTGGGGACCGCCACGCGGATGGTTCGATTGATGTGCGCCTGTTCTGGAAGCCGCTCGTGACGAGCATCTGGATCGGTGCGGTCATTATAGCGTTCGGAGGGATTGTGTCGCTGTCCGATAGACGCCTCCGAGTTGGCTTCGTGCGCCGCGCGGCTCGCCTCCGCGTCGCCGGCAACCCCGCAGCGCCGGAGCCCGCCGAATGACGTCGCTTCGTCGCATTCTTCTGCTTTCGATCGTACTCGCAAGCATCGCCCCTAGCTTGGCAAGGGCGGTTCAGCCGGATGAGATCCTGAGCAACCCGAAACTCGAGGCACGCGCGCGCGCTCTTTCCGCCGGACTGCGTTGTCTGGTCTGTCAAAATGAGTCTATCGACGATTCCAAGGCAGAGCTCGCGCGGGACCTTCGCCTGCTGGTGCGCGAGCGCCTTAAGCTCGGAGAGAGTGATGAGCAGGTCCGCGATTTTCTGGTGAAGCGTTACGGAAACTTTATCCTGCTGAAACCGCCACTCGACTTGGAAACCGCTCTCCTTTGGGGAATGCCGGCTTTCGTGCTCGCGGCGGGCGCGATCGCTCTCCTGTTCGGATTTCGCCGCCAACAATCCACGCCAGCGGCACCATTGAGCCAAGCGGAGCGGAATCGGCTTGCCGCTGTGTTTGACTCCGATACTCCACTATAGGCTCGTCCTGAGGTCTAGCGGCCTTAGCTTCGGGTAAGGCCGAAGTCGTTCCACATAGGTGGCGCCCGAAAGAAAACTCTGTCGTCGCACGCGCTCATTACTCACCCGCGCTACGAAGTGCTGCGGCCGCAGCTATCGGAGCGAGCGCGATGGACGCGAGTCCGAGTGCGCAGAGGACCAAGAACGGTGTCAAAAAGGGCGTTGTGGCACTTTGCGCCGCAGAGACACCGAAGATCAGCACCGGCACGGCCAGTGGTACGACGAGGATCGATAGCAACAGACCGCCGCGCCGCAGGGTGACAGTAAGAGACGCCCCGATCGCCCCCAGAAAGGTGAAGGCCGGCGTACCAACCAACAACGTTGCTGCAACCGATCGGAGGGCGGAACCATCCAAATCCAACATCAGGCCAAACAGAGGCGAGAGCATAACGAGCGGTAGCCCCGTCACAAACCAGTGGGCGATGCACTTCACAAGAACAATGAGTTCTAGGGGCGCCGGCGACAGCAACATCTGGTCCAGCGAACCGTCCTCTTGATCCGCCTGAAATAGACGGTCGAGGCCTAATAGACTCGCGAGAAGTGCTGCTATCCATAGAATTGCTGGGCCGATCCGCGACAGCAAGCGTAGGTCAGGCCCGATCGCGAAAGGTACGACCGTCACAAGGCTGAGGAAAAAGACCAGACCCAGAATCCCACCTCCACCGATGCGGCGGGCTAGCATGAGGTCGCGAAGAAAAACGACGAGGAGAATACGGGTCATAGTGCCCATCCGGCATCGCCATTGGGCCGAGACCGCTCCGCTGAAATCGGAACGGCGTGATCTCTTCTCTCCCGATCTCGAGACAGACCGCTATGTGGGGTGCGACCGCACTTCAGCGAAATGGCCATCACCTGGTTCCAAGTCTGACTTGCACTGTTCCTCGCAGACCAAGAGGTTCGTGGGTCGCGGCCAGTGTCAATCCTCCGCCTTCGAGATGGCTGGCGACGATAGTCTTCAGCAAGGCGCGCGCGTGCCGGTCGAGCGCTGTTAGCGGTTCGTCGAGTAACCATAGAGGGCGATCGACGATTAAGAGCCGGGCCAATGCGACACGGCGACGCTGCCCCGCGGAAAGATAGCCGACAGGCAGATCGAGAACGTGGGCCAACTCCATGCGGTCCAGCGCCTCTAACGGGGTTCGGCGGTCTCGCCCCAAAAATCCCAGGCCGATGTCGAGGTTCTCGCGGGCGGTCAACGACGATTTCAGCCCGTCGAGATGGCCCACGTAGTGGAGGCGTTCTGCCAGGGGCGCCGGATCCGTGGCTTCGGACTCCACCCATGACATGCGGCCGGATCCTAGTGGAAAAAAGCCGGCGATCGCCCGCAAGAGTGTAGATTTGCCCACTCCGTTGGGACCGGTCACTTCGGCGATTTGGCCCGCGCTTAGTCGCAAAGACATCCCGTCGAGCAGGATGCGCTCGCCGCGCGCCACGGACAGATCTTCGATCAGCAGATGGGATCGCTGCCTAATATCCATGTTCAGTCCTCGTTGTCCTGTTTCGTTGTGATCGTTTTCAACGAACCCTCATTTGGAGGGCTTATCGAAATGAACGACGGTTCGGGACAAACGTGTTCGAGCGGCGACGGAGAACAGCCCAGGAGGCCGAGGAGGTTCGCTCTTCGGGGCTGCCCATTAAACGGATGCGAGCCAGATTGTGAACGCTGACGGCAGGATGTGCCACGCGATCGCCCCTACAAAGGTGAAAGCGATGTTGCATTGCCCAGCTTGCTGCCTCGGCTGCACCACCGGGAACGCCCGACGTCCTTCCCTTGTAGGTTAGCCGACGCCCTGCCGACGAAGCCGCAGGCGGTCGCGGGAGCGTTCCCAATCACGGCTCTCAGTAAAGAGAAAGGGCCTCCCAGGTCTCAGTGAGCGCAGCTGCGAGTTCAGCTATATGGGTATCCGCGTGGTATGGCGACGGCGTGATGCGCAGCCGCTCTGTCCCACGCGGGACCGTCGGATAGTTGATCGGCTGGATATAGATGGCGTGGCGCTGTAGAAGGCGATCGGCTGCCGCCTTGCACAATTCCGCATCGCCGACGATCACAGGCACGATGTGGGTTCCGGTCCGGAGAACGGGAAGCCCGGCGGCTTGGAGCGCCTCTTTCGTGGCAGCGGCCTGTCGTTGGTGTGCTTCGCGCTCGGCAGACGAGTGTTTCAGGTAGCGAACAGATGCACGCGCTGCGGCGGCAATCGGTGGAGGGAGGGCGGTCGTGAAGATGAATCCAGGCGCGAAGCTGCGCACCGCATCGCAAATAGATCGCGACGCCGAGATATAACCGCCAATGCAGCCAAATCCCTTGGCGAGAGTACCCTCGATCACCGTCAAGCGGTGCATCACGCCTTCGCGCTCGCTAATTCCGCCGCCGCGAGCGCCATAGAGGCCGACGGCGTGAACCTCATCAAGGTAGGTCATCGCCCCATACTGCTCGGCCAGGTTGCAGATTGCGCCGATCGGCGCCACATCCCCGTCCATTGAGTAGACGGATTCGAATACGACGAGCTTGGGGCGGCTTCCCGCCTCGCGCAGCAAGGCCTCAAGGTGGCCAAGATCGTTGTGGCGGAAAATCCGCTTTTCGCAACCTGATTGACGGATGCCTTCGATAATCGAATTGTGGTTGAATGCATCAGAAAAGATTACGCACTCTGGGATCAGCTTACCGATTGTGGAGATGCTGGCCTGGTTCGATACGTAGCCGGAGGTGAAGACGAGACTGGCCTCCTTGCCGTGCAGATCAGCAAGTTCGCCCTCTAAATCAACCAAGGGCGAACTATTTCCCGCGATGTTGCGAGTTCCACCTGCTCCTGCACCGCAGCGGTGTGCCGTCGCGGTAAGCGCGCCCACGACCTCCGGATGTTGTCCCATGCCCAGATAATCATTCGAGCACCAAACCGTGATTTCAGCAACGGATCCGTCAGTGCGGCGCCATTTGGCGGTTGGGAAGCGACCGGAGACGCGTTCGATGTTAGCGAAGACGCGATAACGTTGTTCCCCGCGCAGGCGCTCAAGAGAGTCGTGGAAATGCTGTTCGTATGTTTCGGCCGCACAATTGACGGCGCCCCTAGCGAACGTCGCTGCGGGCCTCGTCAACGCTCGTTTCCTGCACAATATGTCCGCACACGAGTGTGTGTCCGTACAGGAATGTCCATTACCAGAGCTTCCGCGCGCTGGATGCTTCGCTTGACGCTCAGCCGATATGTCCAGATCTTCCATGTCAACCTTCCCTATCCGTCGCTCGAGCATGGGTCGACCATAGCCCATCACGCAGAGCGCTTCGCACTCGTCTCAGTTATGATTTTAAAATCCTCCGGTTATGATCGAGCGCCGCCGCCTGAGGCAGCTCAGACCGAGCTTAAGCCCCTGTCTTTTTTTCATGATGCGTACGCCGCCCGGACGCAAAATCCCTAAGGTCGCGACTTGGCCCCGGAAGCTAAGTCAGCTGTACGACCAGATCAGCAAGATCAGCGAGATCGTTCGTCGCTCACCGCACTCGAAGATGCCGCCCAGATCATAGTCCAATACGCTCGATGGCTGTTCACCAGTGAAGAGCTGGGCGATCCGGATCGGCAGCCGGGCCGAAGTAAACAAAGCCGAGGCGAAGCTCTCCTGCCGACTGGTAGTGTCACACTCCCAATGTTTGACGTAGAAGGCCTCTTCCAACGCTAGCGCGGTGCGGTGTCGACAGTCGAGACACTATGCCTTCTCGAAGAGAAGTGCCTTCACCAAACACGATGGACAAGAGCTCGTAAGCTGCGCTGACACGGCGATCGCTCGGAATAGGCGAGGCAAGCCGCGAGCGAGTTGACGACGCTAAGAGAGATTGAATGATCAGGGCTCGGTGTCGGTCGGGAGATTGCATCGGCCCTTTCGTGGGATCGCGTACGACATTTGGAACAGCAAGCCCAATCTTCAGATGAGCAAAGAGTGTCGCTCATCAGCAAGGACTGGAACATGTCCATTGGCCGCAATTCAGGGCGTTGCGTTGCGAGCAAACAGAAAGAGCCGATGATCAAACATTGATAGTCCGAGAGCGTCATTTCCATCGGGCATTGATTTCATGCCCCTTTGTTGCTTTCGCACTTTTGCATCGACGCCTACTCTGATCTGCGCGCAGTTAATGAGACCACCCGCGCAAGAATGCAGTCATTGCCTCATCGGCAATATCGAGCTGTCAAAGGAGAGAGATTATGAGACGCACCGTACTGGCACTTTCCGCGGTCCTTGGCGTTGGCGCTCTAGCAACCGCAGCCTTCGCGCAGCAACCACAGCTTCCACCACCGGACGATTGGCACGCCACCGGCCGCTATCTTCCTGAATACACGAAAGATGGTGACCTTGTTCTGCCAAAGAACTTTCACGAATGGGTTTACGTTGGCTCGCCGACAACGCCCAATTTTTTAAACCCGCCTCAAGCAAATTTCCCTGAATTTCATAACGTATATATCGAACCAGGTTCTTACGAGATCTACAAGAAGACGGGCGTCTTCCCTGAAGGCACAATCTTTGTGAAGGAACTGCAGCTCCTGCAGCCCGCCACTAATCCGGACGGTTCGAGAACGGAGCCTTCGGGTAAGGGGTTCTTTCCGGGTGCCTTCAACGGAGCGGATGTGACCGTCAAGGACACCGAGAGATATAAGGCAAGCCACGGCTGGGGCTATTACAACTTCAACCACCATGAACCCAAGGCGGCTACCGCTAAAGTCCGACCGGTTGAGGAATGCGGCTACTGCCACATCGCAAACGCGAAACGGGACGACGTATGGACGCAGTTCTATGCGTTGCTTGACCAGGTGCCGCTACCGCCAGGCCCGAAACCCTCCAAGTAAAGCCGCCCAGCGAGAACCCGTCTATCAAAAAGTAGGGAGAACTGTGATGAAAATTCCCGGAAGCGCGGCCTTGGCGTCCGCATCGTTGATCGCTGTGACCGTTGGGTGCTTTGTCTCACACCCTGTAGCTAGCCAGGCCGCACCTGCGCAGGAACAACTCGTCGATGGGGCAGGCAACATGCATGTCCCGAAGAACTACCAAACGGCCTACGAATTCTTTGGGAGCTGGTCTGTTGCAGGTGACAAAGGTGCCAAGGAGATGCACGTGGTCTACGCTTCGCCCGGAACTGCGGCGGCCTATCGCGCGACTGGCAAATTTCCCGAAGGTTCGGTCCTTGTGAAAGAAGTTTACGGCACGGCCACGTCGGATATGACGACTGGGACCGTCAGCCATCAAGACATTCTCAAAGGATGGTTCATGATGGTGAAGGACAGCAAGAACAGCCACCCCGATAATAAGCTCTGGGGCAATGGTTGGGGCTGGTCCTGGTTTGATGCGGGTGATCCGATGAAAACGACCTCAACGAACTTTCGCTCAGATTGTCTAGGTTGTCACATCCCTGCCAAAGCGACCGACTGGATCTATGTTCAGGGCTATCCCGGGCTCAAAAAGTAACAGGCCGTCGGCGAACTATCAGTATCACCTGTGCAAAACCAGACTGGATGCAAAGAAGGTAACCTCATGAAGCCCAGCGGAAAGCTCGTCAGATGCGTTTGCGGATCGATGGTGATGTTTGTGGTGTCGTTTTCGATACCTCATGTAAGTCTCGCGGCCGATCCAACCGCTGGCAAAAAGATCACGAAGCAATTTCTTACGTCGGGCCAGGTGGACCTAGTACGAGAGGTGGTGACGCTACCGCTCCATCGGGGCCGTCTTGCGTCGGGAGAGACCGTTTGGTTCGTGCTCACCGACGTAAGCGATTACGCTACTTCAAAAGAGATGGGGCTTACGTGGGCGCCGAGTCTCGCTGATGCCAAGGACCTGAAGAGCACACGGGTTGCGGAAATGGACGACACGGGTAACTTCACGTTTGAATCGGGGCGGGTCGATTTCTCGCCTTCGCAGAAGTTGGTCGGAGGGGACGCGCCCAAGTTTTTTCCTCCTAAGACAGCCCGGGCCGGTTCTATTGGGGATGCGCACTACAGCCCGCTGGTGCGGGTAGCCAATCGTATGAATATTGTTTTCAATGCACCGATCATCGCGTTCGATGTCGGGCCGGATAAAATCTCATTCTGCAAGGGTAGCCCTGATTACTCCCTCGTGACGGACTCCGTAGCAAGTATTTGTCCTGATAAGGGCATTGTCGACTTGAAACTTCGGTTTGGGTTCGCGAACGGAAAACACCTGCGTTATCTTAGTTTTGACGCAAATTCCGAGGAATCGGCGACCCTTGAGTCGTCCACCTTTGCGCCTGCGGAAAGCGACATTCTACAGAGCGGCGCGATTGAGGTGATCTACACGATTGTGAATGGCACCATGGGTGCGAACGATCCGAATCGCCAGGGACTCAACAGTGCGATCAAGGGAGAGGGGCCCTCGCTCGACATCCTCGCGCACTTCACGGAGATCAGCGCCGGATACTCTCCGATGTGGGACGTGCGGCTAGCCGAGTGGACCAAGGAAGCTATCGTAAAGGATCAAAGGAAACTGATCACTGACGGCGACGATCTTGAAGCCAAAAGCGCGGCGGGCTTACTGGTGAGTCCTGCGGGAGGGCCGGTGAAGACGACGGGCAATCTAGTGAATTGTCCGGTTGTGGGCTTTACCAATGAATAATCTCCTTGCCACATAGCCGCGCTTCCCTCGTTCATGCGGGAAGCGCAATCGGTCTCTCAACCACCGACGCTTCCCTCTCACGTCGATGCGAATTTGATGAGCACGCGCTAGGACCCGACGCTTGTGATTGTAGGCCTTGATAATCTGCCGGGCGTTTCCCTGCTCCGCTTCTGCGCGCGGCGGTGTATCAGGAACCTCAATTCTGCATCAGGACCATCCGTACCCCAGTCTGCGACCAAGCCCTTCATCGATGTGCTCTCTGGCCAGCGGCAAACCATCCCGCCTTTGTGGATGATGCGGCAGGCCGGCCGCTATCTGCCTGAATATCGCGAGGTGCGCGCCAAGGCCGGCGGCTTCCTCGATCTCTGCTTCAATCCGGAGCTTGCCGCCGAAGTCACGCTGCAGCCGATCCGCCGGTTCGGCTTCGATGCGGCGATCATCTTCTCCGACATCCTGGTGATCCCCCATGCGCTTGGCCGCGCGGTGCGGTTCGAGGTCGGCGAAGGGCCGCGGCTCGAGCCGCTCGATGATCCTGCCAAGGTCGGAGCGCTCGCCGCGCAGGCCGACTTCGGCACTCTCCAGCCGGTGTTCGAGGCGCTCAGGATGGTGCGCGGCGCGCTCGACCCAAAGGTGGCGCTGATCGGCTTCTGCGGCGCGCCGTGGACGGTTGCGACCTACATGGTCGCGGGCCACGGCACGCCCGACCAGGCGCCGGCGCGGATGATGGCCTACCGTCATCCCGAGGCGTTTGCGAAGATCATCGACGTCCTCGTCGAGAACTCGATCCACTATTTGCTGGCGCAACTCGAGGCCGGCGCCAACGCCTTGCAGATCTTCGACACCTGGGCCGGCGTGCTGCCGCCGGCCGAGTTCGCGCGCTGGTCGACCGAGCCGACGCGGCGCATCGTCGAAGGCGTGCGCGCCAAGGTGCCTGATGCCAAGATCATCGGCTTCCCCCGCGGCTCGGGCGCGCAACTGCCTGGCTATGTCGAGGCGACCGGCGTCAATGCGGTCAGCATGGACTGGACCGCCGAGCCCGCCTTTATCCGCGAGCGCGTGCAGAGCCGCGTCGCTGTGCAGGGCAATCTCGATCCGCTGGTGCTGATCACGGGCGGCGCGGCACTCGACCGCGCCGTCGACAACGTGCTGGCAAATTTTTCGCAAGGGCGCTTCATCTTCAATCTCGGCCACGGCATCCAGCCGGAGACGCCGATCGCCCATGTCGAGCAGATGATCAAACGCGTACGTGGCTAGCGAGCGATCCTTCCCGACAGGCCCAACATCGGTGAAGCGGTCGGCGTGCTTCCTCTCCGCGATCGACTCCCTGCGCCAAGCCTTGACCGTTTCAGCAGGCCCCAGATGTCCAAGAACCGGTAGTGCAGCCAGTATGGTTTATGGCGGTGAGCTCGTGACGCAGTCCCCTGTTAAGATACTCGATGACTCTGGGGTCGCCTGTATGATGAACTCCAAGACTTGAGATCGGGCCTTCGCCTTTCTTAGTTTGGAACGCTTCTGAGGAAAAACAAGCAAGCATCCCAGAGACGAAACTGAGAGGCACCTACCGAGAAAAACCAAGAAAGTTGGTCGGTGCGGGTCCAACTCTGGGCTCATCCTGCGCGTCATCCTTGATCCGGCGATGCGGACAGTCGGCCTGACAGGCTAGCGCACATTCCCTATACGCCTCGTCGATGATCGTCTTGATGGTGCGCGCGCAGCGGCCGCACTCGGCGCTGCAGCCGAGACAGTCATAGATATGTTTGGCATTGCGCAGCGCATCCTCGGCCGTGTTCACGGCGTGGCGAACATCGCGGTCGGTGAGGACATTGCAGGAGCAAACGATCATGAAACCCTGAAGGGACGTTTCAGCAAGGCAGTTGAGATCGGTATGGGACGGCGGTCGGGCGCGTAGAATGTTCCAAAGAACATGGGAGATGATTGAGCGGGGACCCCCCCTTGGAAGTGTTCCTTGACCCTTGTTCCTTGCAGATCAGCAGAACTTTGTATGTTCACTCGCTGCGACCCCTAGCCGCAAATCCGACCGAGGACACGGGAACGCCGCTCCGTTCCGCCCAAACATCCACACTGTCGGTTAGCGTGGATGACACAACTGGAGTCTGCTGGCCCTGAGTTGCAGTCACCACTGCATTTTGGGTATTGTTGAAGACGTCCTCTATCCCCCTCGAAGAATCCATCTGCGTAAGAAGAGCGGTCATCAGCCGGCTATGTAGTTCATCAGGGTCTTCGACGATTACACCAGGCGCGGCTGAGCTCAGGATCAGCGCATTCTCACCTCCTTGAATGGGTGCAAGCCCATGTGAATAAGTCCTGAAGCGTCGCTCGTAAGGGTTGCGGCGCGAAGCCTCAATAACTAGGAGCCTGACGCGTGCTCCGGAGGTCTGGAGTTGCGAGAGGAGATGGTCAATGCTTAACCCTTGTAGACGGATATCTTCTTCACTCCAAATCTTCGCATCGACTGGGATTAGATAATTGTGTCCGTCACACTGGATTCCGTAACCTCCGAAATAGACTAACACAGTGGAGTTCGAATGTACTCTTGCCGTTAGATCATCGATTGCGTGTGTCATGTCCGAGCCCGTGGCATTTTCAATGGCATCGACCAGAAAGCCGTGCTCGCGAAGAGCATTTGTCAGGCCTTCAGCGTCGCGTGTCATTATGGGAAGAGGAGAGTCAGCATCGGGATAGGCCGAATTGCCAATCACCAGCGCCAGTCGACTAGTGTCGAGAGGCGCGGATTTGCCGGACCAGATGGGATCGCTGATGGGCCGAGGCGTCTCCCGCTGCCTTGTCCCGTCGAGACTGGTTGAGAGCAAGCTGAGTGAGACTGCAATGCCGACTAGTCTTGGAGATCTCATTCCATTACGGTCTCCGACGAAACACGCCTTTCCGCTTGCTCGTCAATTCCGTCGCGCCGTCCAGTAGCCTGAACAGCGCGCTGATCCTGAGTGGCCGCTCCAGGTCCCTCGACCGGCCGTCGCAAACAGTTTGCCCGCGCCCGCGGCATATTTGTCTTGGACGGTCACGGAAGCGCGAACCGCGCCCGTTTTTGCAACGTATCCTCGAAACTTCACGAGATTGGGATGCGTGACAATTCCGTTGGTCACATCGACAGTGAAGCTGTAAGTGGAATCGCAGGTTCCTCTTTGCGTCGCGAAGACGAGGTCCCAGGAGCCGTCGTAGGGCGATGAATCGTATGCTGTCGGCGCAGAGTGGTGACTCCGCCGCGCCAATAAGTGCACGTCTGTCGTCAAATCTGGTATCGTCGCCCTGATCGACGTACCATTGATCGGCGAGGCTGACGATTTGGCCGTGGCGGCGATCGCGATAGGAACAGCAATTGCGAGCGCACTCGCCAGCTTGCAGACCTGAATCTTCATGGAAGCTCCTGTTCGCTTTAAACCACGCAACGAGAATGACCTTGCAACTCGGTCGAGGGAAATCACCTCTCGCCATGGAGTCGATAGACGACCATTATTGCCGCTTTGCTGGGCGAGACTACAGTGAGGAGGCCCATCATCGGGTAGTTCAAGGGCGACGGCGAGTTAGGAGCCTCTGCGGACGTGGCGAGCAGACAATCATGTAACCACCCACGGCGCGGCGAACTCATGGGCTAGAGCGTGATGGCACCAACTTCGAGCGATATGCATTCGAAGAACCAAAATTTTCCGTCGTGGTAAATGACGCCGGTGGACGACGGGCTGTTGTGGCCGAAGGGACCCCGGCGCCATAGCGACGCTGGTTTTGCGCGGATTGACGGTGGATAGCCTCGAACCCGGTCGGGACGGCCGCGCCCCCGACGTCCTCCGTGCGCGGAGCTTGCTTAAATCGACGCCTCGAGTGTTGGAAATCCGTGCGAGTGGCGGACACCGCACCAGGGTAGAAAGCGCAAAGCCATGTCGGGCCGTGTGCCTTCAGAGCGGCAGGCGATTCTTCTCTCCTCAGATGCGGTGGGCGACTACTTTTGAGCTGTTCCGATAACGGTTGGCTATCGACTTCATGGCGAGAGGTGATTTTCTTTTTCACCGTCGCTGACCCAATCTTAATCAGTCATCGCCCGCTCGCGGCTGTGGCCGAAGTCGGCCTTCCGTTGGACGATCATAAGAGGTCCGACATGCGCGTCGAAGAGACGGCCCGCATTTGCTTGCCCCGCTCTGTCGAACACCGGCCGTTGGAGAATGCCGTGGTGCTCGTGGTGGCGGCGAGTGTTGCGAACGGATTGGAGCGTACGTTCAGCACAAGTGTGAGTTGCGTGTGCGATGACGATACCGGCTGCATTGCGTCGAGATGTATGGAGATCCCAGTCGTCGGGTCCAACGGCGAGGTGTCGGGCGACTTGTGCCATACCAATCTGTTCGATGCGCGAACCGCGGTCGCTGCTGGCGAGCGGCCGCCTGTGAGAATGGCGCGCGAACACTTGGGCTCCGTTCAGCGATGAAGCTTATGATCCCGCCCGGCCGCCTCGATCGTGCAGTCGATCACAAGACAGAGCACGTGCTCGGCCCCGCCGATGCCGAGATCTCGCTGGTTGAGTACGGCAGCTACGCCTGTCCGCACTGCAGGGCTGCCAACGAGCGCATCGCGCAGGCGCGCGATCAACTTGGCGACCGCGTTTGCTATGCCTTCCGCCATAGGCCGCTCACTGACAACAGTCTTTCCTTCCGTGCTGCGGAGCTCGCTGAGCTTGCTCAGACGCCAGAGGCGTTTTGGTCGGCGCATATCAAGCTGATGACAAGGTCGATGCAGCTCACAGAGGACGATCTTTCAGCGGTGGCTGCTGACCTAGGTGTGCATGCCAACCCCACGCTTCGCGATAACGACGCGGTTCGCCGCGCGAAGGCGAGGGTGGAGTCTGACATCGCGAGTGCACGCGCGAGCGGCGTGAGATTCACGCCGACATTTTACATCAACCGCCGGCGCTACGACGGACCCTGGGACGAAAGTTCTCTCGTTGATGCAATGCTTGGCACGCTTGGACACCGCGTCCGTACGGCTGCTCTAGACTTCGCGAGCTGGGGCCCGTCCGCCGGCACTTTGCTCGTCGTCGCGACCGTGGCGGCGATTGTCTTGACGAACTCGCCGATCGGATCGGCGTTCGAGGCGCTCTGGCGCTGGGAGTTCGGCGTGAGCTTGGGCAGCACAGCCTTTCGGATGTCCATCCTCCATTGGGTTAACGACGGGCTGTTGACGCTGTTCTTCCTCGTTGTAGGATTGGAAGTGAAGCGCGAAATGACAGTCGGACACCTCGCAAGCCGTCGCTCCGCAGCGCTTCCGATCGCGGCCGCGCTCGGCGGCATGGTTGTGCCGGCCTGTCTGTATTCGCTGGTTCTCCCCGCGGGGCCGTGGTCGTACGGGTGGGGCGTGCCGATGGCGACGGACACTGCGTTCCCGATTGCCTTGATTGCAGTGATGGGCTCCCGCGTCCCCGTTGAGCTGCGCATCTTCCTCACCGCGGCGGCCATCGTTGACGACATCGGTGCGATCGTCGTCGTCGCTGCGTTTTACTCCGGCGAAATCCATCTGGCCTACCTTGCTGCGGCGGCGATGGTTGTAGTTGCGCTAGTGCTGCTGAGCCGGTCTGGGGTGTATCATCTCTCGCCCTACATCCTGATGGGCGCTGCGCTGTGGGCCCTCGTATACGCGGGCGGTCTCCACGCCACATTGGCCGGCGTGTTACTTGCCTTGTTCATTCCGACGCGACCGCCAGCCAATCTGGCAGCCCTGATGACGCAGGCGAGCGCCATTATCGCGTCCGAGGCTCGGCATGAGGGCGAAGTTCTCAGGCGCGGCCCCTCCACGCCAGCCCTGCAGGCGCTCGACGTAATCTACGATAGAATTGAATCGCCCGCCGATCGACTGCTACGACACGCCGGTGCGCGATCGAGCTACGCTGTCCTCCCAATCTTCGCATTGGCGAATGCCGGAGTGACGATCAACCCAGGCGTCCTCGCTGGCCATGGCCGTCTCACGGCTGCGATCGTCGCTAGTCTCGCTATAGGAAAACCGCTCGGCGTCTTCCTCGCGGCCGCAGCGGCAGTGCGCACAGGCATAGCCGTCAAGCCGGCCGAATACACGTGGCGGCAGCTGGGCGGGGCAGGAGCCCTCGCTGGCATTGGCTTCACGATGTCGCTTTTCATCGCCGGACAGGCTTTTCCAAGTGCCACCGACTTCTCGGCCGCAAAAATCGCTGTGTTCGCCGCCTCTAGTCTTTCCGCCGTCGTCGGGACCGGCCTGCTCTGGGGAGCTTCGCGTCAGGAGCTTATCCGAGATGCGCCGCAGAGCGCCGGCATGAAATCATCATAGCTTGCCGCCACTTATGCCTGACCGTGAAAAGGAGATGATTCCACCTGAGAGGCAGTCCGCCTGTTCCACATCGCAGGCGTGAAACTTAGGGGCACCTCGTCGAGATCTCCTGGTATCCCGCCGCCGAGGACACCAGCAACGCAGAGTTATCGTGACAAACCGTCGCATTTGAAGGAGTCGAAATGACGCACGTATATTTCCACTGCGCGAACACCAAGAAGGTTTTCGTCGATCGCCGCGGCGCCGTCGTGGATGACCTTGCTGAAGCGCGGGATCATGCGAACCGCATCGTGGAGTCCCTGACAAAAGAGCGCAGCTTCGAGGATTGGCGTGACTGGGTTCTGCATGTCAGCGATGATCAGGGCGATGAGCTCTTCGTCGTGCCCTTCACTTTCGTGCTCGGGGAGCCGAATTGAGGTCGGCGTGTTCCAAGCGATCCTTTGGGCCGACGCGCATATGTCCCACTTGAAAAGCAGACTGGCTGGTGCCCTAACGAAGGCTATCTTCACCGTCAGCGCCGCAAGGTGAAGATCGACTCGATGCGCCGACACGAATTGCGGAGCGCGCGCTGGGCAGCAGCAAACGCGGCCGCGAGCCTTTCGTTTCGGTGGTGGACCAGGTTTCAGGCTTTGCAGCTGGTCGCGCCGAAATCGCATGCGGTGTCCAAAGACCCGAAGTCCTTCCTCACGCCAGGTATCGAATTCAGATTGTCCTTTGCTCTTCCATGATGCGAGGCACAGCCTTCAATATCTCCTCCGCACCTCGCTGAAGAAGTTTGTCCCCTAGACGTGTGCCTATTGCGTCGGCTTGATCGGCGGTGCCAGCGCATTCATCAGTAATCTTCGTGTGGCCGTCTGGATGAGTCACTTGTCCTCGAAGCGTTAATGTCCCGGCGACCCATTCGACAGAAACCCCGAGCGGTAAGCTGCAACCCGCATCGAGACTTCTCATCAATGCGCGCTCTGCGTCTACTTCGGTGCGCGATTTCCGATCTTCAATCTTTTGAAGCAGTGCTATGAGTGCCGTATCTTCTTCGCGAGCTTCGACCGCGAGGGCGCCTTGGCCGACCGCATAAGGGAAAACATTCGAGTCTAGAATCTGTGAGGCCTCATGAAGCAATCCTAGCCGTGACAACCCCGCCGCTGCCAATAGAGTAGCGTCTATTCCCTCTCGGTTCTTGGCCTTGCAAAGCCTTGGAAAAACGTTTCCACGGATAGGTCGAACGTCCAGGCCACTGCAAAGAGCGAGAAGTTGCGCTTTGCGCCGAATTGATCCAGTGCCGACGCGCAACCTCGGTCGTAGCTGATCTAGTGTAACGCCACAAATTGTGTCGCGAGGATCCGCTCTTTTGGGAACGGCCGCCAATACCAAACCCGGCTGCAATCTGGTCGGAAGATCCTTGAGAGAGTGAACGACCAGGTCAACTTCTTTTTGCATAAGCGCGTCTTCGCTCTCCTTCGTGAATGCTCCGATGCCGCCAAACTGTTGAAAGGACGACCGTCGATCTCTATCGCCAACCGAACTCGTGAAGACGAGTCGTACCTCGGCGGTTGGCTCGACGCCATGAATAAGAGCGGCGACGTGACTGGCTTGCCAGCGGGCCAAATCACTTCGTCTGGTGCCGAGGCGAATTTCCATGATCAAGGCTCTGATTGTTCAGCGCGTCGACTTCTAGCGCTGCGCAAGTAGCAATAAGTGCGGAACCTGCTCGTTTTAGCCGCACGACAGAACTCTGGTGCGTGAGCATCTTTCCGCGGTCCATATTTCATCAATTCACGCCGCCCGAAACGCATAACAGCCTAGGTCGCAACTTCGAAAGTTGCTGGACCAAGTCGAAAATGAAGATGCCGGTTCGACGAGAATGGAATTTGAGCTTTTAGATACGAGTGCATCGATTGAGTCCCTGCATCTTTTCAAGTCGAAGGGATCGACCTGTAAGGCTTCATGAGGGCTGCCGTCACTTGTGTTCATAACGATGCGATTAAGGTAGGACGGTGATCGAAACATCCTGGCCATTATGCTGAGCCAGTGGGGAACCTCCATGATCAAGCGCCGAAGCCGCTCGATTGGATCGCGTCGCGTTTTGATCGCCTCCACGCACTGTGTCGTGAACGCGCATATTCGCTCGGAGTCGCGGATGGGTCGGCGGCGCCGGGGTGGTCCCTTCGGGCAGGATGCTCACCGGTAATCCTTCGACGATAGGGGCGATGACTTTTCAGCCCTCATTCGCTGATACTCCGCAGCGGCTTCCTCGGCCGTCGCGAAGTCTTTGCTATAGATGAAGTTTTCGCAACCATTGCTGATGCGGGCGTAGTAGGGTTTTCGCCGGCTAGCACAGTCCGACCGCTTCCTGACGCCCGGAAAGCCGTGCTTGTTGATTATGGTGCGTGGCATGTGAGCTTGATACCTGATGCTGGGGCGAGGCCCCTCATTGTTAAGCTCGCCTGTCTGGCGGAGCGCTATTTGAATGGGTTCATTGACGTGGAATAGGTCGGTGTTTTGGCGTAGTTTGCGGGAACGTTCCAAAGTGTCGCGACATACCAGGCGGTCCAAGCAACGATCAGCAGGCTTAGCACCCAAACCCAAACAGGGATTGGCGAGGGCGATTCTGCCCGGTGCGGCTCGAATGGTTCTTCGGCTCCAAACGCGTTGACCATGAAGCGCAGCGTACCGTGAACGACGGCCCCATCACCGAGCCCGCTCAGTGTGATCCCGGGCCCATTGCGGACCTGGAACCGAAGGCGTCGGACGCCGACTTGGCCGGTGGCGTCCTGGGCTTCGATGCGCAGGCCGTGTTCGCCGTCGGAAAGGCTCTTGGTGTCGAGCGCTATCTGCGCCGGTGGCCGCTGGTCGGTGACGGGATCGGCTGCTTCGTCGAGATAGATGCGGATGCGCGGATCGGACACGTGGTGCATTCCTCTAACGGTCGGCATTCAGGATGCGATATTTCGGATGATTGGGATCCCGTTCGCCGGGGGCGACCAGCATCCGCACCGCCGCCACGATGCAGCTAAGCGTCACGAGCCCGGCCCCGCCCGCTACCAGCGCGTTGCCGAGTAGTGGTCCGGTAAGACTAGGGCCGCCACCAGCGATCGAGGGCGCAGTGCAGAGGTAGCCAAGCGCCGAGAGAATCCAAGCGGTAATCGTATCGGTCATGGTCGGCCTCCTATTTTTCAGCGCGGAGCTTCGTGATCTCGGCGGGCGTCACCAACGGCCCGTGGTTACCCCATGACGTGCGCTCGTGATTGATGATATCGGCGATCTGCTGATCAGACAGTCGGTCAGCGAAAGGTGGCATCTCTACTTCGTACTTCCGGCCGTCGATTGCCTTACCGCTAAGGCCGCGCAGCATGGTGGTGATGTGTTCGGCAGGGTCAGTGGCATTAACGACCGGATCGCCTGCAAGCGGCGGAAATGTGCCAGGAACACCTTTGCCCTCGGCGCCGTGACAGACGCCGCAGTTGTCGGCGAAGAGCTTCGATCCTTCCGCAGCATCGAACATCGGCGCCGGGGGCGATACCGGCGAGACCTGCTTCGGCGTCGTTGCCTGCTTCTGCAATGGTTCGTTGGCGCGAGCCGCGACGACATCAGCCGCACTGATTAAGGCACCACGATTGCCCCATGAGGATCGCTCGTAATCGATGATGTTAGCAATCTGCTGATCAGACAATTGATCGGCAAATGCCGGCATTTGCGCTTCATAGCTCTGGCCATTGATTACCCGCCCGCCAAGTCCGTGCAGCACAGCGCCAATATGTGCCGTGGGATCGGCGTCGTTTACCACCGGATCTCCGGCGAGCGGCGGAAACGTTCCCGGCACACCCTTGCCTTCCGCGCCATGGCAGGATGCGCAGTTTTCGGCGAACAATGCGGCACCCTTGGTGGCGTCAAACCTCAGGGACCCGCTCGAAGGACTCTCAGTCGCGGCGCGGGACTGCGTCGGAACGAGCGGGGGCTGCTTCAGCGACAACAAATAGGCTACGAGCGCCTTGCCGTCGTCGTTGGCGATGACGGTACCGCCTGGCGCGAACTGGGGCGGCAATGGCACCGCTTTCTCTCCTGGCGGTAACTTGTCCACAATCCTGAACAGCCAAGGGAACGCCGGCATGATCGATTGCGGCACAACTGCACGCGGTTGATAGAGATGGATGTACTGCCATATGCTACTCGACTGCCGCGCGCCGATATTGCTCAAGTCTGGACCAGTGCGCTCCGAACCTAGTAATTCCGTAGTCTGGTAGGCATAATCGCCTGGCGCAGACGGGCGGCCAAACGGCTTATCTCCGGAGAGCGGGCGTACTTGCTGGGTATGGCAATAGAAGCAGCCTTCGGAGACATAGACATCTCGACCCCGCGCCTCAATCGAGGTTAGTGGCTTAAGGCCCGGCGTCGGTGGCACCTTCGACAGCCAGATCCCCGGCAGCACGCCCATAAGAATCGCTAGTCCAGTGTAGATCAGCGTTGAGCCGCCAGAAATGGACAATGTCCTGTTCATGCCGCCACCGTCTTGGCTGCCGCAAGTTCGGTGCATGACCTACCGTAGGTCATTGTCCAGACGTTGAAAGCGAAGACAAGATGGCCGGCGAACATCAGCGAGCCGCCTACGGAGCGCCACAGCCAGTATGGCGCGGCATCTTCGACCGACTGGATGAAGGTGAGTCCTCGAAGCCAATCGAGCCCCTGAATGGTGCCGGCGGCCGAAAGCGCCGCAACGTATATGACAACGCCGACGGCGGACAGCCAGAAATGTATACCCATGGTCAGGTTGTAGGGATACTTGCCGGTGGCGCGCGGCAACAGCGCATAGACGCCGCCCCAGATCGCGAAAGTCACGAAGCCATACATCGTCAGGTGCGAGTGTCCCACCGTGTAATTGGTCAGATGCCAAAGCTGCTGCAGCGAGCGAAACGCCTCGAATGTGCCTTGTATCGAGCCCAGCAGATAGCCGTAGACACCGACGAGGATGAAAACCGCGGGCGAGCGATATATCCATTCGTGGGTCCCCCGGAAGGTGAGAAGAAAGTTTGCGGTGCCGCTCAGCACTGGAACCAGCATGGCCACACTGAAGACGATGGCCGTAGTCTGCAGCCACCATGGTAGTGGACTGAATTCAAAATGATGAGCGCCGATGATTGGATAAAAGATGAGATTGGTCCAGAATGCAAAGACGCCGAGAGAATATGAATAGATCGGCCGGTTCAGGAGCTTCGGCAGCGCATAGTAGGACACACCAAGCGATAGAGGCGTGAACCATAGTCCGACCGCGTTATGCATGAAGAAGGCCTGTACCGCGACCTGGCCCAGTCCGTGCTGATACCAGGGCAACATCGACACTACGACCATAACGATCGTCCACAGCGTGCCCCCGATAGTATACCAATTAGAAATATAGATATGCTCGCCATCCCGGCGCTCGACAGTGGCGATCATATTCCAGACCGCGGTGATCAGGCCGAGACCAAGGATTACGCGAATCCACCACAGCCATTCGCGATACTCCTGGCCGTAGGTGAAGCCGAGATCGAGTGTGACGGTGCCCAGCACGGCGGCGAGATTGAGGAGCGCAAGACTGATCCATGCGAGGCGCTCGCTGTAGAGCCTTGCGCCAGAACTGCGCGCGGCGACAAACAGCGCAAGCCCAATCAGCGCCTGGCTCGCCCAGGCATAAAATGTTCCGCTGGTGTGTATCGCGCGCAGCCGACCGAACGAGAGCGCCGGCGTGGTCGCGAAATCTGGGTAAGCGAATTTGAAGCTGACGAAGAGCCCCACGGCCGTGGCGAATACAAGCCAGATTGTTGCCGACGCCACGTACGCCGCGAGCACTCGCGCCAAAACACGGTCATCCGGAGGGAGCGCGCGAAGTGGAATGGCTGCAGCGCTATCGGACATCATCCGTCTCCTCGACGACGTTGTTCAGCGTTGCCCTGAGGCGCGCCAAAAGCGTGACGTCAGCGGCATTGCAACCGGGCCGGCTTTATCGGGAGAATCCGGCGCGATCACGTTGTGCTTATTTTTCCAGCTGAGCTGGTCGGAAACATGGATCGTTTCGCCAATCCTGTACGCCGTTACGTACCGGTAGCCATCTTCCCATGGTTCGCCGAAATCGGCGGCTTTACCACTTACTGAAGCCGGGTTTACGCCGTTGCTTTGCATATCGAGCCTCCTGGCTTCTCGATCTGATCGCCTGTTGGTGACGTCATTTGAAAGCTGCGGTATGACGACGCGTTGGAGAATGAGCTTGCAAGGCCGCCAAGGGAAATCACCTTTCGATATAGAGTCGATATACGATCGTTATCGCCGACCAACAGCGTCGTAGTGAGGAATGCCACCCGTCGCATCTCGAGAGAGCTGATCGCCTAGGTTGAGACAAGGGTAAGCGGGCGTCGCTATGGAACGAGCAAAACTCGATTTGTCCAAAGGCGCGAGCGCCAGTCGCTTGGATATGCGCCTGCAGGCATTCCACGCTATGGCGTCGTCACACCGCGGAGGCGGCAATAACGATCGTCTATCGACTCTATGGCGAAAGGTGATTTCACTCGGCGCAGTTGCAGGGTCATTCTTCAACCGTCGTCATTCAAATACTAAATGCCGCCACGAGACGCGACCAGCGTGAAAGGCAACGAGGGTCGATATGAAAGACAACAGTTTGAGGTCGGTGATGCGATCCATGTCTCTGGCCAACTCAGCCGGCAAGAAAATGGCAACCTGATAGCGCCTGCTTCTCGATGAATTCGGCCGGCTCGCGGAGGTTTCGATGATGGAACGACAGATGCGAGCGACCGACGCCAATGCCGTCAAGAGTTCAGCGCGCTTCGGAGCAACGCTGAACACCGCCGTCCAGGAGAGGCTTTGTGTCCTCGTCGTCGCCGCATTCGCCGCGGCGGGCAACGTGCGCAGGGAGGCCGGCGGCACGCCTCGGTGCGCCAGCAACCTGATCGGTGTGGCGAGACTGGCCTTTCCTGAACAGCTCGTCGAAATCACCTTCAGGGTGACGCTGCCCGGAGTCAGAGGCGAAGCCGCGGTGGTTAATTTCCAAGTTAGGTAATCGCTTTGCGCAGCACTTCTTCTCGCTACGGCGCCGGCGCCCGATTGTTCCATTGGCTGACGGTCATGCTGGTTCTTGTCGCTTATGTGCTGAGCAGTGGCGATGGCTACTCGCTCTATTCCGCCTCCGCGGACGGGCTCCGGAGGATTCACGAGACGCTCGGGGTTCTTGTTTTCAGTGTCGCCGTACTGCGGTTGGTATGGAGGCTGATCGACAGCGCGCCAGCGAAGCAGCCGAAGCCGCGATGGATGACCCTGGTCGCGCGGCTCGTCCACTTCGTGCTTTATGTGTTCCTCATAGCGATTCCAACAACGGCCGTGCTTGGTACCTGGCTTGAGGGGATTCCCGTCACTCTTCCCGGATTCGACATTGCTCCGCAGATCACGAAAGCGCATGGTCTGGGTCATCTGATGATGGAAATACATGCCACGCTAGGTAACACCATCCTCTGGGTTGCCGGCGTGCATACAGCCGCGGCCCTCTTCCACTACTTTTATCTGCGTGATGAAGTGTTTCAGTCGATGATTCCCGGCGCATGAATGATCAGTCCGAGCACCGCGGAGAGCCGTATTCCCTCTGAAATTGGCGGTGTTTGCTTGCAAAATTCACTGAATCTCATGCGCTGCGCTCCAACTGACGGGAGTTCGTCGCGACAGCGCACTGACACAAATACGGTAGATGATGCCAAAGTCCGTGCCTCCTGCAGGAAGCCGAGGTCACCCTCGACCGCCGTTGTTAGCTGGTGCAATTTGAGTCGCCGAATTGCCGATTACCCAATCAAGCCTAGCGACATTGAGGCTCGTTTGTTCGACGTTGCGCAAGTAGTTTGCGCATTCGTAGCGCGTGAAGATCTGCGTTGGGGTTGCCGATCCTGCCGCAAACAGCCTCGACGGCGCGGGCAGTTGGCTTGTCCTAGAATGTGCTAGCGAGCGTGGCTAAGACCCGTTCGATGCGGTGCAGGCCCGGCGAACCGAGTGAACGCATTGTACTCGTCTATCGTTAGCTCCTTGAGGACGTTCGTTGCTCACTGCGTCTGAAGCGTCAGTTGGTAGGAGTGGTGAGCGGGCTGTCATTGGTGTCAAGGACGAACAGGGCGAGCAGCTTCGCCGGCTCGGTCTTGCTCGCGTTGCGACTGATCGAGTGGAGCGAACCCGGAGATTCAGACCAGCTCTCGCCGGCCCGATAGATGCGCGTCTCGCTATCATTTACCTTCGACTCGATCGCGCCAGAGATCACATATGCATAGATAAAAGCAGAGTTCGCGTGGGTGTGGGGCGGAGAGGCCGCGCCCGGTGCGTAATCGACTTCCACAGCAATCAGCGACTTGCCAGGAATATTGGGAATAGCCGCCTCGAAGTTCTTCGTGACGGTTTCCGCCCCGCTATCATGGGCGCAAATAGGGCCGGTCATCGAGAAGGCGAGAGCGGCGCTGAGGACGATAATGGTTTGGATCTTCATGGGCTTTGTCCTTTTGAGCAACAAGTCGGAAAGATGATGATCCTCGATAAGAAAATCACGATCGTATCCGTTATAACGGGCGGGAAGAGGTCGTCACGAGACTGGCTATTTCAAATGTTATCTGAAACTCGTGGTGGAACGTTGGGCTCGCTTGAGCGATGCTAAGCTGACGTCACCTCACGGGAAAATGTCTGACTGTTATAGTTTCCATTCCAACGCGTCCATTGTGCTGATGAGGTCCGACGCGAGAGGAGCCCGCGTGCCGCATGCACCTGGAGAATTAAGTGTGCCACGTCAACGCTACACATGACGTCATTGGCGCCATGCAATGTCAGTCCAGGAGGGGATAGGCGGCCGTTTGCCGCAAGCTGGGACGTTGATCGATTGCCGAGGCGGCGGTTTTCTGCAGACGCGGCCACTGGCATCTGGCTCGGGGGCGCACTGCGCGAGTGACTATAACTATCGTTTATTGATTTTATGGCGACAATCAATTTTGCGTTGCCGACGTCCTTTGGTCAATCTCCGAGCTAACGTCGTATAATTCGATCCTGCGACCGACATACAATGTCGGCTTGAGAAGCTAGGCAGCTCGATAATGCGAAGCAACGACCTCATCGAATCGGCGCGCCTTCCGGAGATGGGATCAGCGAAGAGACATGGTCACCGGATGCGGGGCCGTTCTTGAGGAAGCCGCGGGCGATTTGAGCGCCTTGCGGTTCAAACAGTGAGGCCGATTATGATGCTGCAAAACGGCGACACCTTTCCATCTCTTACCTTCGCTCGCGTCGGGGGCGGAAAAATCAGCCTGCCTGCCGATCTTGCAGGTTGGTTCGGCGTGGTTTTATTCCATCGTGGCTCCTGGTGCCCGTACTGCAACGCTCAGCTCGCTGCTTTCGCGCGAGCGGCAGACAAATTCGTCGGTGAAGGCATCAAGGTCGTCTCGGTATCGGTAGACGACCGGGAAAAGTCGGAAATGCTCGTCGAAAAGCACAAAATCGGTTTCCCTGTCGCTTACGGTGCTGACGCGCGAGCGGTTTCCGCGGTGACCGGCGCCTTCGTTAATGACGATCCCGTCTGTCTCCAGGCAACCGGCTTCGTCCTGAACCCGGAAGGCCAAGTGGTGACGGCCGTCTATTCGACCCGCGCGATCGGCCGTCTGATGCCTGACGATGTGCTCGGTTTTGTCCGCCACCTCAAATCATTGGCAAAAATTGAACGCAGCAAAGCAGCGGGGGATTAGCTGGGAGATCGATGGATGGCGCACGTGTCTGGATGGCGCGTGGTTGGTTAGGGTTCCGCCACGACGTCTGCAGCGGCTCACCTAGTCAGATAACGGCAACACTTTCGACGAAGTGCTGGCATTCCGGTTTTGGAAGCTATCTAAGTTGGCGAACGTTGCTCTAGCAGGTACCATCAGAGCGAAGGTCATTCCTGCAACCAAACAAAAAGATCGTGCTATGATCTCGGCCTAGCTAGTCCGAAGAGCAAGAATAGCTTTTGCGATCGATCAACTCTCGGTCGGGCGTTCAATCTCGCGCGTCGCGCCAGATGTCGGTGTCAGCAGCGTTGCCGCGTTCTCGTTTGCCTTCCGACAGTTAATGAAAATGCCACCGACCGCTGTTCTTCACCATCCTCCGAAGCGGGTAGTCGCGGCAGTAGGAGAATGCGATAGCACGCCTTAGATTGGTTATAGGGTAGCTGCAGCACCGCAAGCGCCGATGACCTGGGCGATGGAGCGTAAACGGAGGCGGGTCGGGACTTCTCCGTCAGGTCCCATCGGCGATCGCCGGATCGTAGTCATAGCTTGGCAGCGCCACAAGATGAGACGTATGGTTTCCACGGGCCTCGCTGAAAAAGGTGTATGCCAGGCGATTTTGTGGTCGAAACTCACGAAGCGAATGCACCGATTCTGATTCCAGACATTCCGGCGATTATCGCTGATGCTACGACGGCGCTTATAGCGATGCAGACACCCCAAAGTCGACCGGCAGTACGTTGATCGACACCGTGTGCGATCAGCACCACCCTTAATCCTGAAGCGAGGTGGCTCAAGACAAAGAAGACGCCGAGCGCGTAGTGAGGGAGCAGACGGATGTTCCAAGCGTCATGAATGAGCCCAGTCGGAGCTCCGATCGCGAAGTTCCAATCCGTGGGTATGCCGAGAAAACTTCGTGCGTAGACGAAGACCGAATTCATGTGGCCGAGAATGAAGACTGAGAGATAGGCGCCCGAAGCGACCTGATAGGTCCTCTGGAAGTCATGCGCCGAGGCGCTCCACCGCCACGTCAGAAGGAGGCCGGTCCCTATCTGGAAAAGCATGGTTGCAACCAACAAGGGTTCACCTACGGCAGAGCGATAAACCACGCGTCCGATCTTCATCACTGCGGCGTGCGCATCAGGACCTATCAAGCCGAACAGATGGTTCGCTAGATGAAACACCACATATAGGCTCAGGACCACGGCCGTTGCTCCATGGATAACCCGCCAACCTCCGACAACAGGGTCAGCTGATTCGACCGGACCTCGTGCAGACCGCGACCATTTCGCGATTGCGATCCATATCGCGCACCAGATGACCTCATCGGGAATAGGGCTCTTGATTAGGGCTTGCACAACGCCGAGAAAAACATAGAGCGTCGGCGACACAACGCTCGCATAGGCGAGGCGCCTTGAACCGGGATCGGACGTTGGTCGACAAGCTAGAGCGATCCCGAGGAACGGCACCACGAATGCAACGACCAAAACACAGGTCGCGCAGGCGATTGCGACGGGTGGCAGGCTTGCGGCTTGCGTGCCGACGATAGCATGGAAAGCATTGAGCAGAAATGGATAACAAATTGCCGCCGCCGCCGGCGCAAGAGCGACGTAGCCATCGCGCTTCTCGAGACGCTTACTGCGATTTTGCCCGTGAACAATTGCGTCCATCATCAAACCTACAAAGTCACGGTTAAGAAACCGGGTACGAGACGACTTCCGAGATAGGCGGGCCTTCGAGTATTGTCTGCGTGCGCATCGGTGTTCCGGTCAATCGTTCATTGCTGGGCGGAGTGTCTATTTCGATCAATCACCGTCTTCATTGTGCTTTTGGATGTTCGACCGGCGTCCATAGCAGGAGCGGAATTTAGCGTCAGTCGAAGCTTCCGCCGAAGGCAAGTAGTGTCCTGATCGAACGGCGGATCTTAGCACACAAGATGCCAAGTTTGCTGATGAGCCGATAGCCGGCTAATATGTATTTGAGTTATCCATGCGCATCATGAATGGCTCACCTTTACTGTTCGTAGTGCGTGTCGCTCGCGGAGGTTACTGATGAGCGTCTCTTCTAGCTCGGGACCTAAGTCGCGGCAACGGTCTGCGTGTCATGACGCCGTTCATACCCTCAACCCGGCTCAAGAGTCTCTGCTGAAACAAAGTGCCGGGCTCAGTGTGCGATGTGGTCGTGCATTCCGACTACATAATCCTGCTAATCGGAGAGCACCAATAACCGTCGTTTATCAAGTCCATGTCGAATTGTAATTTCCCTTCGTCGTGCTGCAGGGGCACTCTCTAAAGCATCTTCGTGTCGTAACTTTCAACGCTGAACCGACACGCGGAACACGATGCTATCGGAGAGTCGACATGCAATGCAGCGGCGCAATTCAGGCTGTCGCGTCTCTTGGCGGTGCCGTCAGCCAAGTTATCTACTTCCAAGACATTGCTGCCGTTCGTGCGGTAATTGCCTTTGTGTCGATCGAACATGACCGCAAACTTCGCAAGGCCGCAAGATACCTGTCTCAGTCAATGCAGCGTTCTAGCTCGTTTGGGAGAGCCGGAAGTGAGCGCAGCTGACAGAATGGCTTTGGCGAGCCAGTTCATCCGACGTCCGTTTCGTCGCTTTCGCCGATGCGTGGGCGCATCGATCTGCATGCTATTTGCGCTTGCGCTCGCGGGCTGCAACGAGAAGGCGCAATCGCAGGTGACTGCGCCTCCGCCGTCCGTTACGGTGGCGCAACCGGTCAAACGCACCGTCACCGACTGGGACGAGTTCACCGGCCGGTTCGAAGCGATCCAGGAGGTGCAAGTCCGTGCCCGCGTCGGCGGCTTTGTCACCAGTGTCGAGTTCAAAGACGGCGACATGGTGCACGCCGGCGATCTGCTCTACATTATTGACCCGCGCCCGTTCGAGGCCGTGGCGACTCAAGCGGACGGTCAGCTTGCCGATGCGCGCGCCAAGACAGAGCTGGCCAAGCGCGAGCTTGAGCGCGGGCTCACACTCGTAAAGACCAGTGCTGTCTCCGAGCAAGTCGTCGACCAGCGTCGCGAGGCCTTGGAGGCCGCTCACGCCGCTGAGACTATCGCCGAAGGCGCGCTAAAGGCCGCCCAGCTTAATGTCGAATTCACGCATGTGGTGGCACCGATAAACGGCCGCGTCAGCCGCCATCTCGTGAGCGTCGGCAACCTCGTGCAGGGGAGCGATAATGGCGGCTCGACGCTACTTACCACGATCGTGTCAATGGACCCGGTGTACATATATTTCGACGCCGACGAGACGACTTATCTTAAGAACAACAAACTGTGGTTCGAGGGTAAGCGGCCGAGTTCACGCGATACGCCTAATCCAGTGCAGGTGGCGCTGACCGGCGAAGCCAAACCATCGCATGAAGGCCATATGGATTTTATCGACAACCGGCTCGATGTCTCCACCGGCACGCTGCGCAGCCGCGCGATCATCCCAAACCACGATCTATCCATCCTACCCGGCCAGTTCGGCCGAGTCCGGCTGATTGGCTCTTCGCCCTATGAGGCGCTTCTTTTGCCAGATAGTGCGATCGCGATCGATCAGTCACGCAAGATCGTGTTCGTGGTCAAGGATGACAACACTGTGGAAGCGCGTGCGGTCGAACTCGGTCCGTTGGATCAGGGGCTGCGCGTTGTTCGTACAGGCCTGAAGCCGGAGGATCGTGTCATCATCGACGGCCTACAGCGAGCACGCGTTGGCGCTAAGGTGAGCCCGCGCAGCGTCGAGATCAGCGGCAGTAAGTCATGAATCTCGGTCGTCTTTCCGTAAATCAGCCCATTCTGGCGATGGTGCTGTCGATCGTGCTATTGATTGTGGGCGCGATCGCGTACCAGACGCTGCCCGTCTCTGAATATCCGCAGGTAGTGCCGCCTACGGTTACGGTCACCACGCAATACCCTGGCGCCTCGGCACAGACTGTGTCCGACACGGTCGCAGCTCCCATCGAGCAGGAGATCAATGGGGTCGAGGACATGCTGTACTTGTACAGCCAGGCGACCTCCAACGGCCAGCTCACGATAACTGTGACTTTCAAGCTTGGCACAGATCTCGATAAGGCCCAAGTCCTGGTGCAGAACCGCGTCGCAATCGCGCAGCCGCGGTTGCCGGAGGAGGTGCAGCGCAACGGAGTAGTCACTCGCAAGAACTCACCCGACATCCTGATGGTCGTGTTCATGCTGTCGCCCGACGATAGCTTCGACCAGCTCTACATCTCAAATTACACGCTGTTGCAAGTGCGCGATCAGCTGCTGCGACTCGACGGCATCGGCGACATCCAGATGTTTGGTGCGCGCGACTACTCGATGCGACTATGGCTCGACCCCGACAAGATTGCCAGTCTTGGCATGACATCGAGCGACGTCATTGCCGCGGCCCGCGCTCAGAACCTGCAGATCGCCGGCGGGCAGATCGCGGAGCCGCCGATCGCCGATCGCGCATTCCAGCCGAACCTAGTCTTCACTGGGCGTCTCAAGGATATCAGGCAATTCGACGACATAGTGGTGAAGGCTGGTTCCGACGGCCGTACCGTACGGCTGCGCGACGTTGCGCGGATCGAGCTTGGCGCGCTCGCCTACACTACCAACAGCTTCATACTACGAAAGTCAGCCGTTGCAATGGTGGTGACGCAGCGGCCCGGATCGAATGCGCTGGCCACCGCGAAGCATATTTCCGAGACGATGGTGAAGCTCAAGGCGAGCTTCCCAAAAGGGCTCGATTACAACATCGGCTACAATCCGACCGAATTCATCGCCCAGTCGGTTCATGAGCTGATCAAGACGATTTACGAGGCGATGGCGCTCGTCGTCATCGTGGTACTGGCGTTCCTTCAAGGTTGGCGGCCTGCGATCATCCCAATTGTCGCGATCCCGGTGTCGCTGGTCGGCACATTTGCAGCGATGGCTGTGCTCGGCTTCGGCATCAATAACCTTACGCTGTTCGGCCTCGTACTTGCGGTCGGCATCGTGGTAGACGACGCCATCGTGGTTGTGGAGAATGTCGAGCGACATCTCCAGGCAGATATGAGCCGGCGCGAGGCGGCTCTCAAGACGATGGAGGAGGTTGGCGGCGCGCTGGTCTCGATCGCCCTAGTGCTCTGCGCGGTGTTTGTGCCGACCGCGTTCCTGGGCGGCATTTCCGGGCGATTCTTCCAGCAATTCGCCGTCACGATCGCGGTTGCGACCGCGATTTCTTGCTTCTGTTCGCTAACGCTGTCGCCAGCACTGGCCTCCCGGATTCTTACTCCGCATGAGCAGAAACGTCCAACCGCGCGCTGGAACATCGTTGCACGTGGTTGGGATGGCTTCACCGCGCTTTTCAATTGCATCTTCGATCGCCTAGCGGATGGCTACGCGGCCGCCGCCACGTTTGTGATCCGACACACGGCGGTGATGCTGGCAATTTACCTCGCGCTGATCGGCGGTGCTGGCTGGCTGCTCTCCACCACGTCTCAAGGCTTCATCCCGGCGCAGGATCGTGGTTACCTGATCATATCGGTGCAATTGCCGGGCGCCGCGTCGCTGGTGCGGACCACCGCGGTAGTGCGGGAAATCGAGCGAATTGCGCTGGATACACCAGGGATCATCCGTGTCGCGGCGTTTGCTGGCTTCTCCGGCGCGACCCGCACGCAGGCGAGCAACGCCGCGGCACTCTTCCCCGTCTTCGACGACCCCGAGGCGCGAGTTAGGAAGGGCTTGACTGCCAGCGTGATCACTGCGGATCTGCGAAAGCGGCTGTCGGCGATCGAGGGCGCCTTCATCATCGTCATTCCACCGCCTGCCGTGCCAGGCATCGGCACCGGCGGCGGCTTCGCCATCCGCATCCAGGATCGCCAGGGGCGCGGTCCCGAGCTGCTCGGAGCTGCCACGGACGAGCTCGTGGCCGCCGCGCGGAAGTCGCCAAACCTAACGTCGGTGTTCTCGCCGTTCACGGCGAATACGCCGCAGCTATTCGTCGACATCGATCGTGTGAGGGCGCAGAAGCTTGGTGTTCCCATCGCCAGCATTAACGATACGATCCAAACCTACTTCGGTTCGACCTATGTCAACGATTTCAACCTGTTTGGGCGCACCTATCATGTCACCGCGCAGGCCGATCTGCCATTCCGAAGAGAGGCGTCTGATTTGGCGCGGCTGCGTACCCGCAACGCGGCCGGTGACATGGTCATGCTGGGGAGCGTAGTGGACTTCAAGGATATCTCTGGGCCCGATCGTGTCGCGCGCTACAATCTCTACTCGGCATCCGAGCTGCAGGGCGAGCCGGGCGCCGGCGTGAGCTCGAAGACAGCGCTCAACACCATCAAGCAATTGGCCGACAAGACATTGCCGAGCGGGTTTTCTTTCGAATGGACCGATCTGTCCTATCAACAGGTGACGGGTGGCAATGCTGGACTGTATGTGTTCCCGATCTGCGTGCTGTTCGTCTATCTGGTCCTCGCGGCACAGTATGGTAGCTGGACCCTGCCGCTCGCGGTGATCCTGATCGTGCCGATGTGCCTTTTCGCGGCCACCATCGGCGTGCGCATCATGGGCGAGGACATTAACATCCTGACCCAGATCGGCTTCGTGGTGCTGGTGGGACTTGCAGCCAAAAACGCGATCCTGATCGTCGAGTTCGCGCGGGACATCGAGCTTGAGGGCAAACCGCGCGTGGAGGCGGTGATCGAGGCCTGCCGGTTGCGACTGCGGCCGATCCTAATGACCTCGTTTGCCTTCATCCTCGGCGTGCTGCCGCTCGTCGTCTCCACCGGTCCCGGATCGGAGATGCGCCAGGCCGTCGGCGTCGCCGTATTCTTCGGCATGCTCGGAGTTACGCTGTTCGGCCTGATCTTCACGCCGATCTTCTACATGGTCGTGCGAAATCTCGCGGAAGGAAAGGATGAGGGCAAGCCGACTCAAGCGATGGCGGCCGCGGCGGAGTGAGTTGCGGTCACGCCGATCGAGATGAAGCCAGAACGGCCACCGCCGAAGAGGCAAATGACCGAGGAGATAATTCCCATGAAGGCGATCATTGTGACGGACCGGGCTGCGGGCACGGCCGGGATGAAGCTCGTGGAGCAGCCCGAGCCGCAGGCAGCGATAAACGACGTCGTCGTTCAGGTTCATGCGTCGGGGTTCACGTGGGATGAGCTGACGTGGCCTCCGACCTGGACCGATCGCCTCGATCGTGACCGAACACCGTCGATCCCTGGGCACGAGTTGGCCGGAGTGGTCACAGCGCTCGGCTATGGCACGACGGGGCTGTCGGTGGGACAGCGCGTGTTCGGCCTCACGGACTGGTATCGCGACGGCACACTGGCTGAGTATGTGGCAGTGGAGGCACGCAATCTCGCACCGCTGCCGGGCGATGTCGATTTCACAGTGGGCGCGAGCCTGCCGATGCCGGGCCTGACTGCTTGGCAGGGACTGTTCGAGCACGGCCGCCTTCAGGCGGGGCAGAGCGTCCTGGCGCACGGCGCGGCTGGCGTGGTCGGTTCGATGGTGACCCAGCTCGCGCGAGAGGCCGGCGCCTACGTCATCGGCACCGGACGCGCTGCCGACCGTCAGAAGGTGCTCGACTTCGGCGCTCAGGAGTTCGTCGACCTCGAGAACGATGTTTTGGAAGACGTCGGCCAAATCGATCTGGTTTTCGATGTCTTCGGCGGCAACATCGGAAAGCGGTCGGCGCGGCTGGTTCGAGCCGGAGGAACCCTTGTTTCAATCGTCGGGCCAAGCGAGGAACGGCCCGCCAACGGCTTGGCAGTCGATTTCGTCGTCGAGTCCGATCGTGCCCAACTGCGTGAGATCGTCCAGCGAGTACGGGACGGCCGACTGCGGACGAACATTGGCAACATCGCGACCCTCGACGATGCCGTCGCTTCTTTCAACCGGACCGAGCGACGCAAGGGGAAGACTATCATCCGCGTTCGTCCGTAGGGACCCGTGCCCCTTGATGCATGCAGTCGGTCGGCGCGGTCCGGGTCGCCCGCCTCCGTCTAATCAGCCCTAGCCACCACGAGGCATCCATGGTTTTCACGTTAAAGATCAACGGCAAACCCCATGAGGTCGATGTCGACGGCGACACCCCACTGCTGTGGGTGCTCCGCGATTGCTCGGTATGACCGGGACCAAGTTCGGCTGCGGCCAGGCGCTGTGCGGCGCCTGCACCGTGCATGTCGACGGCAAGCCGGTCCGCTCCTGCCAAACACTGGTCGACAGCATTGGCGATAGCGCGGTCACCACGATCGAGGCGATCGGCCAGGCGCCGCAGGGTGCAGCCTTACAGAAGGCATGGCTGGAGCTGGAGGTGGCACAGTGCGGCTACTGTCAGTCGTCCCAGATCATGTCGGCGGCTGCGCGGCTCCCTTCCCACGTTCGCTCATCAGACACGCGATCAGGCAATTCGGATGCCTGCGCAGACGAGGCGGCAGTAAAAGATGCTTAGACGTTAACTGGGCCGTGCCCTGCCAAAGTCTCGCCCAATGATCCGCTACTTCAACGTCGCAAGATAGGCATCGAGGTCAGCCCGGTCCGTCGGGTTCTTCAGCCCTGCGTAGGGCATCTTGTTTCCGGGAACTACCTTCTGGGGCGATTCCAAATACGCATCGAGGATCTTCGTATCCCAGACAATATCGGACTTCTTCATCGCGTCACTGTAGGGGAACCCGGGAGCCGTACCCGCCTTTCGGCCGACGATTCCTCCCAGGCCAGGCCCCACACGATTGGCCTGATCCGTAGCGTGGCACGTTGCGCAAGTTTGGAAGATGGTCTTTCCGTGCGCGGCGTCCTGCGCGTGGCCTGGATTGGCGGCGGCTCCCGCAAACAAGAGCGCCGCGAGAATCGCACGAAGTGTTCCTGCGCTGTTCATTACGAACATCCTTTTTTTTATCGGGATCAGAGGTGGCGCGGCTGCGTGAAATCGTTGAGATCGTCTCCGAGTCGAGGCGAGTGGCGCCGAGCAGACCAGATCCGCACGGCTACAGCCGGGCCCTACATTGGTACTTTCATCGCGCATCCTTCGCTGGCCGCGCGCGTCACGGCGAATCGCGCGTTAGTTTCAGTCCTTAACGGGACGGCCGCGTGCGCTCGACCGCCGCCACACCGAAAGATCGGATACAGGGGACAAAATGAGAAATTCCTTTTGGACATGCATTCGATAGTCGTGAGATATCGTCCAAGAGGCCTGGGCGTGGCGTAGGACGACACAAAAAGGGCAACTCGCGACCACTCTTTCCCGTTGGGTTGCTTCGAAACGTCATGCGCGAGCACTCCTTCCAGCTCGAGTCTGGATCCCGCTCCTGCGCTTCGCGGGGAAACAAGTAGGGAAGCACCAAATCGGCCCGATTGACTTCGGCGTGACGATCGCGACCGAAACGACGAGATCGCGACAAGTGCGCGGCTTGAATCGAGGTAATACTCACCTGCGCGCGGCTTTTGATCTGGAACGTGCCCATCCTGCCCGCCTCACGATTCGTCGCATACGAGTTGCTAGGGAGGCGAGCAGTCCGCGGTCACATCACGACCTGCGGGTCCGACATCCGTGCGTACGATCGGTCCGTGACGAAGCCAGCTGTTGCGATGGCGGCTCGGGGCTTCCTGACGCGCGTCGGCGTGCGTTCCCGCGAATTCATAAAGTTCCCAAGTCGTTGAGACGCTCAGGGCTCATTCATGTTACAGCTGAATATATCTAATTCGGCTGTCACCCCTACTGGGTCAGCCGCAAGTGGCTATTTGTCCTGCGTGTTTAGTCGGAGGCAACCGAAGACCGAACCAATCAAAATCCCAGATCAAGTTAAGGCGCGGAAGGACCCTTCGCTCGGTTGCGAGATTGGCTGCTTGCGAGATGCGTCCTCTCGCCGCCCGCGCTGAGCTCATGAACCTGAGTAACATAGAGGCGTTTTGGACGTGGCAGGTGAGCCATTCTGGCGTATATCGCGACAAGACCTCGACAAGTTGATGACCACGTTGGACGTCACCTTCGTCAGACTATCGCAATGCGTGCTTGCGACGGGGGCTCACCTGGCCGTCGCCTGCGCAGATGCCACCACCATCCACTACTGTCTTCGAGGCGTCGGGTTCATTCTCCTGGAGGGTGAAACGCCCATCCGCCTGACGCCGCATACACTGGTGATAGTCCCGCCTGGACGAGCAATGACAATTGTCGCCACGGAGCGCCCGACCGCTCTACGGAAGGTCGGCAAGGGCGGCGACTGCCTCTTCGTGCCCGGCTCGAAGTACTGGCACACCATCGGCGATGGCGAGCCGACACTGGTGCTTGCGTGCGGCATCTTTCGAGCCACCTACGGCCCAGCACTGGACTTGTTCGCGTCCCTTGCAACGCCCATTGTCGAGACGTTTGACGTACATGACCAACTTGACCAAGTGATAGCCTGCGCAATAGCCGAGCTCGCGGCCCAGGACGTTGGTGTGGGGCCAATGTCGGCGGCGCTGCTGAAGCTCGTGTTGCTCGCGCTGCTTCGACGTTGCCTAGTCTCGACGAAAGCGTGGGTCGAGCGCTTCGCGATCTTAAGCGACCCGCCGATCGCACGAGCTTTCGCCGAGATGGCCTCGCGCCCATCCTTTCCGCACACCGTACAAAGTCTATCCCAGGCCGTCGGTCTCAGCCGCTCAGCTTTCATGGCGCGCTTCTCAACTGCCTTCGGTGAGGCGCCCATGTCTCTCCTGCGCCGCCTTAGGATGCGCCTCGCTGCTGACCTGCTCTCAGCCAACGCGCTATCGATCGACCAAGTCGCCCTAAACGTCGGCTACCAGAGCCGGAGCAGCTTTACGCGCAGTTTTCGTCGGTACTACGGCAGCGACCCTTCAGAATACCGCTCCAAAGCGCAGAGCGCACGGTCCGCAAGGGCTGTTCCAACTGAGGATGCGATCGAGCAATCCGATGCCGCGTGAGAATTTCGTCCGCGCGAGCGTTGGCGCCGCCGCCGGCGAGCTCATTGCGGCCTTGTGATGACACCCGAGCTCGATCAACTCAGTGCCCTCTCGGGTCGGGGCGCGGGCTAAGCGTCGACATCTCAGGCGGCGCGCTGCTCGTGGAGCTGGCTCCGGCATCTCGTAGAACGAATTCTGCGGAATCCCGCCCTTCAACGAGTTGACGCCACGGCTGCATCGCGCATCCAGTCGAGGCTCGGTGCGGATTCAGGCGAGCGTCTTAGCTCGTTTGCACCGCGTAAGCCCTCGGGCGGTGAGATCGATGCGCTGGAGGCCGCTCGCCCTCTGCGTGCTCTCCGGCGCGGGCGCGCTCGCCATCTCCGGGAGCCTTTCGTGCGGCATTTGCTTCTGGGGGGCTTCGATCGACCAGTCTCGAAACCGCGCGACTTTGATAAAAGCGTCCAGCGCCGGCGAGTAGCGGCGCCCCTGCACGGCCAGCAGCCGCACCTCCCGCGAAATCGGGTCACCTTCGAGCGGAATAGTCTTGAGCGTCGGAAGGCATGGCATGTGCTCGGGCGCGAGTACCACGCCGAAGCCAGCGGCGGCCAGGTACTGGAGGTGCAAGTCGTGACCGCTGCCGTGGCCCAGATGCGGCGGTTCCTTGGGGAAATACGACCGTTGAATCTTTGGAGCGACGTCGCATCCGACGCGCTCCAGCAAGACGGTCTCGCGGAGGTCGTCAATTCCGATCGAGGGGCGATTTGCGAGCTGGTGTGTCGGCGCTAGAACCGCGACGTAGCGCTCTTCAAAGAGCAACCAGTCGTCGATGCGGGCGGGTATGTCCTGCACGTCCCCGACGATTGCGGCGCTGATCTCCCCCTCAAGCAGCAGGTCGATGAGCTTCTCCGCCGTGTCCTCGCGCAGCTCGACATTAAGTCCTGCGACGAACTTTGCAATCTCAGTGATCAGATCGACAATGAGCGAAGCCGAGATAGAAGGGGCGAGGCCGATCTTGAGTGGCGCGATCTCCTTGCGTTGAAATTCTTTAGCTCTGCGACGTGCTGTTTCTGCCGAGGCCAGCGTGCGCGCCAGTATCGGAAGAACCTCCTTCCCGAGGTCGGTGAGTTGGGTCAGCTGGCGCTCACGATAAATTAACGGGCCCCCAAGTGCCTGCTCCAGCTTCTGGATCCCCTTGGTCAAAGCGGGCTGTGTTACATTGCACTGCTCGGCCGCGCGGGTGAAGTTAAGCGTGGACGCGACCGCAAGGAAATAGCGAACTTGATGAAGCTCCATGGGTCTCCGATAACTTGCTCCTGTCTATGCACTTGACGCCGTGACGGGGGGCCGCCGAAATGACGGCATATGGATGCCACTTGCATGCACACGTTGGAACGGCTCAGTCTATCGGTTTGGACGCACGGACACGCTTTCTGGAGGCTCTGAGAGCCGGGCTAGTGCGCAGCGAGGTGGGCGGAGCTCCTTGACGAGGAAATCGGCAAACCCCTCACGAAAAGCGCATTCAGTTCTATCGAGCCGAAATCCCATTTAGGCAGCACCCGCACGAGCTGCCCAGTCTCCAGTTCTGCCCGCACGCTGATTTCGCCCGACGCGGCAATCCGTAGCCCGGCGACGGCGCTTGCTGTGGCTCCTTCGCTGGTGGTGATCGCGAGCTGACCCTCAACGCGCTCGGAGCAGATACGGCCGTCTTTGCGTAAGGAGAAGGTCGGCGATGAGTGCGCCGGACTGGCGATTACCGAGTGGTGCGCGAGGTCCGAGAGCGTGTCGGCGCGCCGTGCTCACGTAGGTAGTCCGGAGGGGCCACAGTACCCTCGAAAGCTGTATGATTGGCCCTTCTTCATTTTAGCAAGAATGAGGGATTGCCTGCCATACCCACCACGGCGACCGCAGCTCAAGGCGAAAATCCGCGTCACGAATCTGATCCGAAAGTTCCGTCGAGCCGATCCTCATCGACGAGTGCGCTCTCTCGCCGCGGCAAGGCGAGCCTCAGCGCTCCCAGCGACGGTCTGGGCAACTTCAAGACGAAATATAGTTTTCGGTCAACCGGCCTCATCGAAAATATGGAACCTAGGATCGCCCGCTCATCGTGTACGGGCCGAAATCGGTTTCGCGCGAAGGTGCGAGCCTGATTGCGAAGCAAATCCCGCATGGATTGTTGGGCGTCGGCCGGTTCGAAGCGGACGAACTCTACGATTTGTTCGAGTGCATTAAACCTTCGGATCGTCGTCCCGCGCCCTTTTGGGTGCCCGAGCCCAACCGGCGCTCAATTGAGGTGCTCGTGACAATCGCCTTAGCCTCGGCGCAACGGAGATCAAAGAAAGACCTGGATGCGTTATCGCCCGGCCGAAATGTAAGTCCCTCGCAACACCTGCCATTCTGGAGCCTGATCATGGGAAGAATCACTGTTCTCGTCGCCTCGGCTCTGATCATTGCATCTACTAATGCCGGGCCTGCCGCAGAGTCCAACTTAAACAAGGATGTCAACGCCGCTCGCGCGGCCTTGGCGACGGTGCGCAGCAAACCCGCCAATGCGGCCGACAAAGACGAGGCTTGCCGCATCTACCTCGCCTCATTCTATCAGTCCGCGATGCTGCGGCAAGCCGCTGCTGGCGGCGTCGACGGCGCGAGGGTGTTAACTGCGCTCGATTCCGTGATCGATATTTTCAACGATCTGTTGGCGCCGAAATGCGTCGGTTGACCCTCACTGTTCTCAGCCAAAGGCAATGGGCGCGGGGCCGCAGATGATCGTATTCCCGTTTACAACCACCTGGATATGGTTTGAGACCGCCATGGCAGTTCACTCAATCTCCAACACTACACTCCACAATTTGGTCGCAGGTCCCACGATATTTATCTGCGACGAGTGCGTCGAGCTCTACAGGGACGTTATCCGCGAGGAGAACAAGTCCTCGCTGGTCAAGTCGCGCGACGGCATTCCGACGCCGAAGGAAATCTGCAAGGTGCTTGATGACTACGTCATCGGGCAGAGCCATGCGAAGAAGGTCCTGTCGGTTGCGGTGCACAACCACTACAAGCGCCTCAACCACCAGACCAAGCACAACGACGTCGAGCTCGCGAAGTCGAACATCCTGCTGATCGGTCCGACCGGTTCGGGCAAGACGCTGCTTGCGCAGACGCTCGCCCGCATCCTGGACGTGCCGTTCACCATGGCGGATGCGACGACGCTGACCGAGGCCGGCTATGTCGGTGAGGACGTCGAGAACATCATCCTCAAGCTGCTCCAGGCCGCCGACTACAATGTCGAGCGGGCCCAGCGCGGCATCGTCTACATCGACGAAATCGACAAGATCAGCCGCAAGTCCGACAATCCCTCGATCACGCGCGATGTGTCGGGCGAGGGCGTGCAGCAGGCGCTGCTCAAGATCATGGAGGGCACGGTGGCTTCGGTCCCGCCGCAGGGCGGCCGCAAGCATCCCCAGCAGGAGTTCCTGCAGGTGGATACCACCAACATCCTGTTCATCTGCGGCGGCGCGTTCGCCGGCCTGGAGAAGATCATCTCCGCGCGCGGGCGGTCGACCTCGATCGGTTTCGCCGCCCAGGTGATGGCGCCGGAAGACCGCCGGACCGGCGAGATCTTCCGCCACGTCGAGCCTGAGGACCTCCTGAAGTACGGTCTCATCCCCGAGTTCGTCGGCCGTCTGCCGGTCGTGGCGACGCTCGAGGACCTCGACGAGACCTCGCTGAAGAAGATCCTCACCGAGCCGAAGAACGCGCTGGTGAAACAGTACCAGCGGCTGTTCGAAATGGAGAACATCGAGCTGACGTTCGCCGACGAGGCGCTTGGCGCGGTCGCCCGCAAGGCGATCGAGCGCAAGACCGGCGCGCGCGGCCTGCGTTCGATCCTCGAAGCGATCCTGCTCGAGACCATGTTCGACCTGCCGGGCCTGGAAGGTGTGGAAGAAGTCGTGATTTCCCGCGAAGTCGTGGAAGGCACGGCGCGTCCGCTCTACATCTATGCCGATCGGTCCGATCGTGCCGTCGAGAATGCCAGCGCCTGACCGACGGCGCTGGAACGCTCCGATTGTACCTTCAAGTTGGGCTGCGGAAGTGTATCTCCGCAGCCGGTGTTGCGTCGCTTGCCGCTATGCGTAAGCGCCTGATGGCGCGCGTTTTTCAATGACTTGACACCCCCCGGGTCGATAGCCACCTAATGTCGGCGGCGAGCAAAAATTCTCTTCCAGATTCGCCTCAGTTCCGATCCGGCGAGCCGGTCCAACTCGTAGAGGACCGACCGGCCTTGCGGATCACCTCGGCACCTTGTGGCGGTTGCGCATAAGCATGGCGGGCTGCGTGCAAGGGGGCAAAGCAAAAGGAAAAGGCCATGACTAATACAAAACCCCGGCCAACCATCGTCCATGGCGAAACGCACGCCTATCCTGTGCTGCCGCTGCGCGACATCGTCGTCTTCCCGCACATGATCGTTCCGCTCTTTGTCGGCCGCGAGAAGTCGATCCGCGCGCTCGAAGAGGTGATGAAGAACGATGCGCTGATCATGCTCGCGACGCAGAAGAACGCGTCCGACGATGATCCGGCGGCCGATGCCATTTACGAGACCGGTACGCTCGCCAGCGTGCTGCAGCTCTTGAAGCTTCCCGACGGCACGGTGAAGGTGCTGGTCGAAGGGCTCGAGCGTGCGCGCGTGTCGAAATACACCGATCGCGCCGACTATTACGAGGCCACCGCCGTCGCGCTCGCCGACACCGATGCGAAGTCGGTCGAGGCGGAAGCGCTGGCGCGCTCGGTCGTGTCCGACTTCGAGAGCTATGTGAAGCTCAACAAGAAGATCTCGGCCGAGGTCGTCGGCGTCGTGCAGGCGATCACCGATTTCGCCAAACTCGCCGACACCGTCGCCTCGCATCTCGCGGTCAAGATCGCCGATCGCCAGGGCATCCTGGAGACGCTGTCGGTCACCACGCGCCTTGAGAAGGTGCTGGGCCTGATGGAGAGCGAGATCTCGGTGCTGCAGGTCGAGAAGCGGATTCGTTCTCGCGTCAAACGGCAGATGGAGAAGACCCAGCGCGAGTATTATCTCAACGAGCAGATGAAGGCGATCCAGAAGGAACTCGGCGACGACGACGGTCGCGACGAGCTCGCCGATCTCGAAGAGAAGATCTCCAAGACCAAGCTCTCCAAGGAAGCGCGCGAGAAGGCGCAGCATGAATTGAAGAAGCTGCGCCAGATGTCGCCGATGTCCGCGGAAGCGACCGTCGTGCGCAACTATCTGGATTGGCTGCTGTCGATTCCGTGGAACAAGAAGTCCAAGGTGAAGAAGGACCTGGAGCAGGCGCAAGCCATCCTGGATTCCGATCACTACGGGCTCGAGAAGGTCAAGGAACGCATCGTCGAGTATCTCGCGGTGCAGTCGCGCGCCAACAAGCTGACGGGCCCGATCCTGTGCCTCGTCGGTCCCCCCGGCGTCGGCAAGACCTCGCTCGGCAAGTCGATCGCGAAGGCGACGGGGCGCGAATTCGTGCGCGTCTCGCTCGGCGGCGTACGCGACGAGGCCGAGATCCGCGGTCACCGCCGCACCTATATCGGCTCGATGCCGGGCAAGATCATCCAGTCGATGCGGAAGGCGAAGTCGTCCAACCCGCTGTTCCTCTTGGACGAGATCGACAAGATGGGCGCCGATTTCCGCGGCGATCCGTCCTCCGCCTTGCTCGAGGTTCTCGACCCCGAGCAGAACGGGACGTTCAACGACCACTATCTCGAGGTCGACTACGATCTGTCCAACGTGATGTTCATCACGACCGCGAATACGCTCAATATTCCCGGCCCGCTGATGGATCGCATGGAGATCATCCGGATCGCGGGCTACACCGAGAACGAGAAGGTCGAGATCGCGCGCAAGCACCTGATCCCGAACGCGGTGTCCAAGCATGGCCTGGACTCCAAGGAGTTCTCGATCGACGACGACGCGCTGCTGCTGTTGATCCGCCGCTACACCCGCGAAGCGGGCGTGCGTAACTTGGAGCGTGAGCTCTCCACACTCGCCCGCAAGGCGGTGAAGGAGCTGATGATCTCAAAGAAGAAGTCGGTCAAGGTCACCGAGAAGACTCTGGGAGAGTTGCTCGGCGTGCCGAAGTACCGTTTCGGCGAGATCGAGAGCGAGCCGCAGGTCGGTATCGTCACCGGCCTTGCCTGGACCGATGTCGGCGGCGAGTTGCTGACGATCGAAGGCGTCATGATGCCCGGCAAGGGCAAGATGACGGTCACGGGCAATCTGCGCGACGTGATGAAGGAGTCGATCTCGGCAGCGGCGTCCTACGTCCGCTCGCGCGCGATCAACTACGGCATCGAGCCGCCGATGTTCGACCGCCGCGACATCCACGTGCACGTGCCGGAAGGCGCGACGCCGAAGGACGGCCCGTCGGCGGGCGTCGCCATGGCCACCGCGATCATCTCGGTGATGACCGGCATCCCGGTCCGCCACGATGTCGCGATGACCGGCGAGATCACGCTGCGCGGGCGCGTGCTGCCGATCGGCGGCCTGAAGGAGAAGCTGCTGGCTGCGGCCCGCGGCGGTATCAAGATGGTGCTGATCCCCGAGGACAACGCCAAGGATCTCACGGAGATTTCCGATGCGATCAAGGGGGGCATGGAGATCATCCCGGTCTCCCGCCTCGACGACGTTGTCGCCAAGGCATTGGTGAAGAAGCCGACGCCGATCGTCTGGGAAGAGGACACCAAGGTGACGGTGAAGCCTGACGGCGACGAGGCCGCCGGCGGCCTGACCGCTCACTAGGCCATCGCGAAAGATGATAAAACGGCGCCTTCGGGCGCCGTTTTTGTTGGGGAGAGCGATGCGGATCGACGGGCAATGCCATTGCGGGCGGATCACCTATGAGGCCGAGATCGATCCTGAGGCGGTGTCGGTCTGCCACTGCACCGATTGCCAGACCCTGACCGGCTCGCCATTCCGGGTGACCGCGATCTGCACCAAGGCCGACGTCCGCTTGACCGCCGGCACGCCAAAAATCTACGGTAAGCGCGGCGATAACGGCCGGATGCGCTTCCAGCACTTCTGTGCCGATTGTGGTTCCCCGCTATTCACCAGCGGCGAGGGCGATCAGGCCGACGATTGGGGCATCCGCTGGGGTTCGATCCGCCAGCGTGACAAGCTGCGGCCCATCAGGCAGATCTGGTGCCAGTCGGCCGCGGTGTGGATCGACGCGGTGCCGCTGCTGCCGGGGCGGCCGAAGGATTGAGGGCTGAGATTGCGAGGCGTACTTCGCCGCGAAAAGCCCGCCTTCGCCCGATGGGCTTCGGCGCGGCAGCCTTCGCTCGCTTCGCGCTGATGACCTGCTGTGCTGGCCTGCCGAGCCGTAGCTCGCGAAGGCTGGTGGGCGGTCACGGATTCGAACCGCGGACCCTCTCGGTGTAAACGAGATGCTCTAACCAGCTGAGCTAACCGCCCAAGTGCGCCTCTTTAGCGCCCCGGTGGGTGCCGAAGCAAGAGCCCAGCGCGCCGCGCCTTGGCTCCAATTCGCGGCCAGGCCGGGGGCTTTTACGCCGAACGCGAGCGGCCCTGCAGCAGGCGCGCTGCAGGGCAACCGTGTTTCGCCTCGAAACGGCCCGCCTGGTGTTAGGCTGTCTTGGTGAACATCGTCAGGACACCGTCGGCGATGTTGATCGCGACGACTTGCGACGAGCTCAAGCCCTTGGCCTTGAGCACGGAGGCTGCCTGCGGTGTGGCGTCGATCGACTGCCGAAGCGATTGGATGTCCTTGTCGCTTGTGTGCGCCACGAGTTCATCGACTTTCGCGCGCACCGCCGGCTGCAATTCCTTGACGTCGACGACCTGGATGCTCCGGATCTCCGTGCTGGACTGCGTGGACGGCTGTTCCTCGCCGGGTTGTGACGATGCGCCCTGTGCCTGCACGAGAGCCGGTGTTCCGAGGGAGAGAGCCGCAACGATGACGGACGCGGTGAATCTGCGCATGGGCATGCCTTTTCCAGTTTGAGGAACGGCGAAACCTATCGCCGAAATCTGGTTGGCATCTGATTCCGATGTGGCCGTTCGGTGAAACCAATGCGGCCGCAATGCGCACACGCGCGACACGCTGCGCCAGGCGCGCGAGAGGTTGGCTCAGCTGGTTGGCACATCTCGTTTACACCGAGAGGGTCCGCGGTTCGAAGCCGTGACCGCCCACCAGCCTGCCGGTCAGTGCGCTTGCGATTCAGCGCGGATCGGATCTACCCGACCGGCTCCTGGCGCGCGACGTCTCCGCTGGGCGCGGCGGCTTGATACCGGCTTCCCGCCGCTGACGGCTGCGATCGACGAACCCAGGCGAGCGGGTTGGCCAGCAATGCTGTCAACGGTTTGATCGCGGGTCTCTCGACAAGTGCAAAGACCAGCCAGGCCATGGCGGCGAGGAAACCCGGCAGCACGACGGCTCGAACGAACAGGGCCGAATTATAGTCGCGGCCAATGTGAGCCCAGTGCAGGATCATATTCCCGATGTCCTGATGAAGCAGGTAGAGCGGATAGCTGATGACGCCAATGAAGGCCAAGGGGACGGCCACGGCGCGAAGCGATCGAAGCAGGACGTGGTCGTACCGCGCGGCAAGATAGACGGCCGCCGTGCCGGACCATAGTAGCAGCGAGCGGTACATCTCGATCGCGACCGACGGCTGCTTGACGTTGAAATTCAGATGATAGAGTTCGACCGAGAACGCCACGGCGATCCCAATGATCGCCTCCCTGCTGCGCCCCCTGACGAGAGCTGCAACGCTCATGCCGGTAATGAAGAACGGAAAGAAATCGTTTGAGGTGTAGAAGTCCGTGCTGGTGGTCAGGGTCCGGAAGATGGTCACCACGCAGAGCAGCGCCAAGAGACGTTGCTTGAGGCCCAGCGCCATCATCAGGAAGCAGAAGAGGTAGAACTGAAATTCAATCTGCAATGACCAATAGGCGCCGTCGGGCAAATGATGATCGACGCGGAGGACGTTGAGAGTCGGAAGAGATATCAACGTGTAGACGTAGTCGAACCAAGTCACTCCACGGCCGGGCTCGACCAGATCGGGCATCACATTCTTGAACAGCGTGGTCAGCAGTCCGCAGACGATCAGCGCCGGCAGCAGGCGGCCGAGCCTCTTGGCGTAGAAGTGCCAGGCCGATTGCGAGGTCTCAACGCTGAACGCGATGCAATAGCCGCTGATGATGAAGAACAGCAGCACGCCGAACGTGCCCCGATTGAAGATCTGAAGCGGGACAAAGTGGTAGAGCAGCACCCAGATGATCGAGATGGCGCGCAGGCAATCGATGCCGACTGATCGTTCGGATTTCAAAGGGTTTCCCCATGTTTCCCGAGTTAGAACAGTGGGTCCCGATTGTGTCAACTCTGGACCCCGTCGCTCACGTCGCTCCCGTACCTTTCCGCTCGCCACTGTGGCTGCCGTCAGATACCTCGCCGGAATCGGTCTTGCGTCCGGGAACTGCATGCGGATAAGCGTCTGTCGGCGGGGCGGACAGCCGGCGCGATCCGAAGGAGAATGCGATGCAACAGCCTAGCCACGAGCAGAACGCCGACCAGATCGCCTATTGGAACGGCCCGAGCGGCCAGCGCTGGGCCGATCGCCACGCGGCCCAGGAGAGCCTTCTCGGACCCATTGCGGACGTGCTGATCGACCGCGCCCGCCCGATGCCCGGTGAGCGTGTCCTCGACGTCGGCTGCGGCTCCGGTGCGACGACGTTCGCGTTCGCCAAGGCGGTAGCGCCTGACGGATTTGCGCTCGGCCTCGACGTGTCCGAGCCGATGCTGGCGCAGGCGCGCGCGTTTGCGCCAAAGGGCCTGCCGCTCGATTTCGTGCTGGCGGATGCAACGGTCCATCCGTTCGAGCCGGCCAGCTTCGATCTGCTCGTCTCGCGCTTCGGCGTGATGTTCTTCGCCGACCCCGTCGCCTCCTTCACCAATCTGCGGCGCGCGCTGAAGCCGACCGGCCGGCTCGCCTTCGCCTGCTGGCGCGAGCCGAAGGAGAATCCGTGGATGATGGCGCCCCTGATGGCGGTCTACAAACATGTGCCGAAGATGCCGCCGGTCGGGCCGGAGGAGCCGGGTCCATTCGCCTTCGCCTCGGAAGAGCGCGTGATGCGCATCCTGAAGGGGGCGGGCTTCGTCGACCCGGCGATGGAGCCGCACAATCTGCCGATGGACGTCGCCATCGGCGGCGGCCTCGATGCGGCCGTCGAAGGCGCGCTCCAGATCGGCCCGGCCAGCCGCGCCCTGCAGGGCCATCCGCCGGAGACCTATGAGGCCGCCAAGGCGTCGATCCGCGAGATGCTCGCGCCATTCCAGAAGGGCCAGCGCGTTGAGTTGCAGGGCGCGATCTGGATCGTGACGGCGAAGGCGGAGTGAGCGCGAGCTGTCGTTGCGGCTTGCGTCTCTGTCAGACCCGTCATCCTGAGGTGCGAGTGGCGCGATGCTTAGCATCGCGCCGGGAGCCTCGAAGGATGAACGGCCTCGATGCAGCCGGGCCGTCGCCCTTCGAGGGCCGCTGAAGAAGCGGCCACCTCGGGGTGACGGTGAGAGACGCGCATCGCCCCAATCGGTGCGCACCACCGCAGCAACCCCTCACACCACATCATCCGGCGCCAGCGCGCAGCCGTTGTCGGGATGGGTCTCGACCTGAAGCGTGGTGTGGCCGATGCGGAATGATGTCTTCAGGAGCTGGGTCGTCTCCATCAGGAATGCATCGCCCGTGCCCGCGGGCATGACGAGGTGGCAGGTCAACGCCGTCTCGGTCGTCGAGATCGGCCAGACATGGAGGTCGTGAATCCCGGAGACGCCCGGCCGCGCCAGCAGGAACGCCCGGATCGCAGCGAGGTCGGTGCCCTTGGGCGCTGCGGCCATCGACATGTCGATCGAGCCGCGCAAGAGGCTGGTGGTGCTCCAGAGGATCGTCGCGCAGATGACGAGGCTGGTGACGGGATCGAGCCAGAGCCAGCCGGTCCAGATGATCAGCGCCGCCGAGATCATGACGCCGAGCGAGACCGCGGCGTCCGCTGCCATGTGCAGGTACGCGCCCTCGATGTTGATGTCGTCCTTACGTCCGCTGGCGAACAGCATCGCGGTAAATCCGTTGATGAGGATGCCGATGCCGGCGACCACCATCACGGTGAGGCCCGCGACCGGCTCCGGCTCGCGCAGGCGCAGGATTGCCTCCCAGCCGATCGCGCCTGTCGCAACCAGCAGGAACATTGCATTGGCCAGCGCAGCCAGGATGGTGGAGGCGCGCAGGCCATAGGTGAAGCGGCCGCTCGGCGCACGCCGCGCCGCGACCGAAGCGCCCCAGGCCACGACCAGGCCGAGCACGTCGGACAGGTTATGGCCGGCATCGGCGAGCAGGGCGGTGGAGTTGCCGACATAGCCGTAAGTTGCCTCGGCCACGACCAGCGCGGTGTTGAGCGTAATGCCGACTGCGAACGCCTTGCCGAAATTGGCGGGCGCATGGACATGGCCGTGTCCAGGGCCATGATCGTGGCCATGATCATGCGAATGACCTGCATCATCATGGTGGTGATGACCGTGGTGGTCGTGGCTGCCCAATTCTAGCGCTCCCCGGACGTCGCCAAATCAGGCGCCATTGTAGGCGTTTCGACTGCCACGTCACGGCGGAACAGCACGTAGAGCGCCGGCAGCACCAGCAGCGTCAGGATGGTCGAGGAGATAATGCCACCGATGACCACGGTTGCCAGCGGCCGCTGCACCTCCGCGCCGGCGCCGGTGGCGAGCGCCATCGGCACGAAGCCGAGCGAGGCGACGAGGGCCGTCATCAGCACAGGGCGCAGCCGCGTCAGCGCGCCCTCGCGCACGGCCTCGGCGATGGGGCGCTCCTCGCCGCGAAGCCGTTCGATGAAGGCGATGATGACGAGGCCGTTGAGCACGGCGACGCCCGACAGCGCGATGAAGCCGACACCGGCGCTGATGGAGAGTGGAATGCCGCGTAGCAACAGCGCCGCAACGCCGCCGGTCAGCGCCAGCGGCACGCCGGAGAACACCAGCGCCGCATCCGCCGCCGATCCCATGCCCATGAACAGCAGCAGGAACACCAGCAGCAGCGCCACTGGCACCACGATCGTCAGCCGCTTGGCGGCGGAGACGAGCTGCTCGAACTGGCCGCCCCAGCCGATCCAGTAGCCCGGCGGCAGCTTGACCTTCTCGGCGATCACCGCCTGCGCCTCGGCCACGAAGGAGCGCAGGTCGCGCCCCCTGACATTGGCCGTCACCACCACGCGCCGCTTGCCGTTCTCGCGGCTGATCTGGTTGGGGCCGGGCGCGATCTCGATGGCCGCAACGGAGGACAAAGGTACGTAGCGCGGCGGAGGGCTCGATGCGCTTGCGAAGGCCGATCTGGTCGCGGCGGCATCCTGGACCTGCGGCAGTGGAATCGGCAGCGACTTGATGGTCGCGGGATTGGCCCGCAGGCTTTCCGGCAGCCGCACTACGATGTCGAAGCGGCGATCCCCCTCGAACAGTTTTCCGACCGGCTTGCCGCCGATCGCGATCTCAACCAGATTCTGCACCTCGCTGAGACTGAGGCCGTAGCGCGACAGTGCCTGGCGGTCGAGCTTGACAGTGAGGATGGGCAGGCCCGCGATCTGCTCGGTCTTGACGTCGGCGGCGCCGTCGATGCCGCGGATCGCGGCATTGACCTGAGCGGCAACGCCGGCGAGCAGGTCGAGATCGTCGCCGAAGATCTTGACGCCGACATCGCTGCGGATCCCGGCGATCAGTTCGTTGAACCGCATCTGGATCGGTTGGGTCATGCCGTAGGCCGAACCGGGCAGGGTGTCCGCGGCGCGCTCGATGTCTTCGACCACCTCCTGTTTGGACTTGTCGGGATCGGGCCATTGCTCGCGCGGTTTCAGGGTCACGAAGGTGTCGGCGGCGTTCGGCGGCATCGGATCGTTGGCGATCTCGGCGGTACCCATCTTGGAGAAGACCAACGCCACTTCCGGGACCTGCTTGATCGTCGTCTCGAGCCGGACCTGCATGTCGGCACTTTGCGTCAGGCTGGTGCCGGGAATTCGGATCGTCTCGATGGTGAGATCGCCTTCATCGAGGCTCGGGATGAACTCGCCACCCATGCGCGTTGCAGCGAACAGGCTAGCCGCGACGATCACGACGGCGGCCGAGGCGACGCTGCCGCGGTAGCGAATGGCACGGTCGAGCAGCGGCACATAGAACCGCGTCGCCGCGCGCATGAAGATGTTCTCCTTCTCCGAGATCTTGCCGGAGACGAAGATCGCCACCGCAGCCGGAACGAAAGTGACCGACAGCAGCGCCGCGCCGGTGAGCGCCATCAGCACGGTGAGCGCCATGGGGGTGAACATCTTGCCCTCCGTCCCCGTCAGGGTCAGGATCGGCAGGTAGACGACGGCGATGATCAGCATGCCGAACAGGCTCGGCTTGATCACCTCGCTGCTTGCCGTAAGGATGGTTCGGAGCCGTTCCTCCCGAGTCAGCAGCCGGCTGCGGCGGTGCTGCTCGGCGGCGAGCAGCCGCAGGCAGTTCTCGACGATGATGACTGCACCATCGATGATGATGCCGAAGTCGATCGCGCCGAGGCTCATCAAGTTGGCGCTGACCTTGCTCTCGACCATGGCCGTGATGGTGAACAGCATCGAGAGGGGTATGATACAGGCGGTGATCAGCGCGGCGCGAATGTTGCCGAGGATCAGGAACAGCACCGCGATCACGAGCGCCGCGCCCTCGATGAGGTTGTTCTCGACGGTCTGAATGGTGGCTTCGACCAGATTGGTGCGATCGTAGACCGCGCGCGCGATCACGCCCTCGGGGAGCGACTTCGCGATCTCGCCGAGGCGCGCCGCCACGCGCTGGGCCACGGCGCGGCTGTTCTCGCCGATCAGCAGCATGGTGGTGCCGAGCACGGTTTCCTTGCCGTTGACCGATGCGGCGCCCGTGCGCAGCTCGTGGCCTTCCTGCACATCGGCCACGTCGTGAATGCGCACCGGCACGCCGCCGCGCGAGCCGATCACGATGTCCTTGATGTCGTCGACGTTGCCGACCTGACCGGGTGCGCGAACGAGGTATTGCTCGCCGTTACGTTCGATGTAGCCCGCGCCGACATTGGCGTTGTTGGCGGCCAGCGCCGTCATGATGTCGCGAAAGCCCAGCCCGTAGGCCATCAACCGTCCGGGGATCGGCAGCACGTGGAACTGGCGCTCATATCCGCCGATCGAGTTGACCTCGACCACGCCGGGAACAGTGCGCAGTTGAGGCTTGATGATCCAGTCCTGGATGGTACGCAGCTCCGTGGGGCTGAACTCGACGCCGGCCGGCGATTTTGCGCCGGGCTTTGCTTCCACGGAGTAGACGTAGATCTCGCCGAGCCCGGTCGAGATCGGTCCCATCAGGGCCTCGACGCCGGCCGGCAACTGATCACGCACCTGCTGAATGCGCTCGTTGACGAGCTGACGGGCGAAGTAAATATCCGTGCCATCCTGGAAAACGACCGTGACCTGACTTAGGCCGTAGCGGGAGATCGAGCGCGTGTGGTCGAGCCTGGGCAGGCCGCCCATCGCGGTCTCGATCGGAAAAGTGATGCGTTGCTCAGCTTCGAGCGGCGACAGTCCGGGCGCGCGGGTGTTGATCTGGACCTGAACGTTGGTCACATCAGGGAGCGCATCGATCGGCAAGCGCGTGAAGTTCCAGGCTCCGAAGGCGCCGGCCGCGAGCGCAACGAGGATGACCAGCCAGCGCTGGCGGATGGAGAAGGCAAGGAGCGTCTCAATCATGATCGGCGTCTCCCTTGCCCATTTCGGCCTTCACCACGAAACTGTTTTCGGCGACGTAGTGCTCGCCAGCCGACAGGCCCGCGCGGATCTCCACGTATTTCGAATCGGATTCACCGAGCTCGACCGGACGGGCCTCGATCTTGTCGCCGTCCTCGCGGACGAACACGACCGTCTTGCTCTCCAACCGCTGGATCGCTCCTGCGCGTACGGCAACTGCAACGTTGCGATGAGCCAGCACAAGCCGCGCCGTGACGAACAGGCCGGGACGTAGGCGCCCATCCGGGTTTTGCAGCACCACGCGGGCCAATGCGGTCTGGGTCTCGCTCGAGCCGATCGGCGCCATGTAGGAGATCGTGCCCTTGATCTCGCCGCGGCCGTCGTCGGGATCGATCAGCACCTCGTCGTTGAGGTGGATGTGGCGAAGGTCCTGCCGATAGATCGACAGATCGACCCAGATGGTGGAGAGGTCGGCGACCACGAAGGCCGGCTTCTGCTCGGAGGCGTATTCGCCGAGCGAGATCTGCCGCTCGATGACGGTGCCGGCAAGGGGCGCCTTCAGCTCATAGACGGTGAGGCTCTGGTTGCTCTCGATCGCGGCGAGCAGGTCGTCCTTGGCGACCTTGTCGCCGATGCGCCTGACGATCGATTTGGCGAGGCCCGGAAAGCGCGGCGTCACCTGCACCACGGCTTCCTGGTTGGCGCGCAGAATGCCGTTGAAGGCGAGCGTGTCGGTCAGTGTCGCGCTCGCAGCCTCGGCCAGCGTGACGCCTGCGGCGGCCAGCTTGACGTCGGAGATGCGGATGCGGTCGGCGCCGTGCTCGTCCTGCTCGACATGGTCGTTCGGCTTCTTCGGTTCGGAATGCTCGGCGTGCTCGGCGGGTGCGACCTTGGCCGGGGCGAGCAGGGAGTAGAAGTAAGCGCCAAGCGCGGCGGCAACGATGGCCACGAGAATGGTAGAGGAGGTCTTCATCGTGCGCTCTCCCGCGCCAGCGTGAAGGGATTGCCGACGAGGCCTTCGATGGTCGCAACGCCGGCATGGAAGTTCTGCAGCGCCTCCTGCTCGCGCAGCCGCGCCTGGGTGACGCTGGCCTGGGCGTCGAGCACCTCGAGCAGGGTGAAGCGGCCCTGGCCGTAGCCTTGCGAGATCGCCTCGGACGCCTCAGCGGCTTTGGGAATGGCGATCTCGCGCAGCACCGCGAGCTCGCGCAGCGAACCCTGGAGCGAGTCGTAGGCGCGCCCGGCAATCACGATCAGCGTGTTGCGGTTGGCCTCGCGCTCGGCTTTGGTCTTGGCGAGGCTTTCCTGCGCCGAGAGGATATTGCCCTGGTTCTGGTCGAACACGGGGATAGGGACCGACAGCGAGAGCCGCACCGCGTCGTCATTGGTCTCGTTGAAGTGGCGCCAGCCGGCGGCGATCCGCACGTCCGGATAGGGCTTGAGCCGCGCCAGCAGCAGCTCGGCATTGCGCTGGGCAAAGACCGCGGTCCAGCGCACCAGCTGCGGATTGGCGTCGATGGCGGCGACGACGGACTGAAACGTCGGCGGCTTGCCCATGGTGTCGAGCCGGCCGGAGACCTCGCCGAATTTCGCGGCAGGATCGCCCATCAGCACCGCAAGCTCCCGCCGGGCGCTTGCCAGCGTGGCCTTGAAGCGTTCGCGGTCGGCCTTCACCAGGGCGGAAGCGACCTCGGCGCGGCCGGTCTCGGCCGGCGAGGAGGCACCGGCCTCGACGCGGCGGCGCAGGAGCGGCGTCAGGCGGTCGATGGCGGCGATCTGCTCGTCGAGGATCTGGATCCGGTGCTGCGCGCCCAGCACGCTGAGGAAGGCGATCGCGGTCTCCGACAGTACCTCGAGCCTGACGGCCTTGCGCTGGATCGAGGCGACTTCGACACCGGCCGCTCCGGCCGCGATCCGCGCGTCGCGCTTGCCGAACAGCTCGAAGGCCTGGCTGATCTGGAGGGTGGTCTCGGCCGATCGGGTCCCACGATATTTGCCGGAGCCGAATGAATCGTCCTGTTCGTAGGACAATTCCGGATTGAGCAGCGCGCCGGCCTGGATGCGCTGGCCCGTGGCAATGCCGACATCGCGCTCGGCTGCCGTCAGGCGCGGGCTCGCGGCCAACGCGCGCGACAGTGCACTGCGCATGGTCAAGGTCTGGGCCTGCGACGGTGCAAGCGCCATTCCGGCAATCAGACAAGCTGCCGCACACGCCAGGCGCGCGGCCATTCCCCTGCGAAACATGAAGCCGACCTGTGAAGGATGAACCTAATGGGCGCGGAATGCCCGACCAATCCATTCAGGCAATATGTTTGGGAGGGGGAGAGTCGGTATCGGGGATGATTCCGGCCAGCCGCGGGGCCTGTTGCGGGCATGTTGCCGGCACCGGCGCAACCGACACGGCCGATGGCGCCGGCTGGGTGACCGTCAGCGAGAAGCAGCCATGGCAATGATGTCCGCCGATGGCCTTGTGATCGCCATGGCCCGCGGGTCCGTCCAGGACCGCGGCAATCTCCGAGCCACCGCCCGGCGTGGTGACGTCGATATCGTGCGAGCCGTGCAGCGCGCCCGCGAGCAGATAGACAACCGCGATCAGCACGGACAGCAGCCCGCGCCAATTGCGCGGACGGCAAGTTCGTGAGGGCTGGCGGTTCGCGAGCACGACGTCACTCTGGTTACGGTCGGTGCCCGGCCTAGCATGGCGGCGGGAACAGTGTCGACCCGCAACATTGTTACGTCCCTGGAACAATTGGCGCAGCGGTGCGTCCGCGCCGGCCACTCACTGGCGGACGATGACGCGTCGATGCGGGGCAGTGGTTTCAATGATGGCCGTTTGGGCCGACTCCGGAACGTGGCTGTCATCGTCGGCCTCGACGGCAATGGCACGACAACTCGCCTCCATCGCCCGCTCCAGCCATTTGATGGCTTCGTCGATCCACTGGTCGTGATGCTCGGGATCGGCGAGGGCCTTTTCCCGGAAAGCATCCGCCTGACGCAGGCACGCCGTTCTGCGATCCACGCGCCTCTCCCGATCTGGAGGTTCCGCCCCGATCGCATCTTTGATGATCCCGCGGTCGGCGTCGTTAACATAAGACAGGCGAGGGGAGAGATTGGCCCATCGCAAACGCGGAAAGGCCCCAGCCGGCGGCTGACCGGCTGAGGCCCTTGTGCTCACAATCTCATCCTTGGGACTCGACCAACTAACGCGCATCCGGCCGGTTCGTTCCGCAATGGATGCCGAATTTAGGAACGTTCCTCCTCCCTTCTGATTAGCGAGCAGAAACATCTTGAGGAGGATGGGACCATGGACGGACTGATTTACCTGATCGGCTTGATCGTCGTGATCATGGCGATCCTGTCGTTCTTCGGCCTGCGCTGAGAGGACGACAATGGAAACGCTCGTACGGGAAGAAGTGATGGAGGGCGGCGTGACGGCGGCCGACGACCGCCGGACCATCCAGTGGAGCTCGGTGTTCGCCGGCGCTCTCGCCGCTGGCGCAATGTCGTTCATCCTGATCGGCTTTGGGGTCGCCGTCGGTCTGGGTGTCAGTTCGGCCTCGCCGACCTGGCGCGATGCCTCGGCGGCACTGGCGCTGCTCTCCGGGCTATACTTGATCATCCAGGCGATCGTCAGCTTCGGCTTCGGCGGCTACGTCGCCGGCCGGACGACCCGACCGGCGCCTGCGCTTGCAACGATCGAGGATGATGGCGAGCGGCGGGACGGCCTGCACGGGCTGACCTCCTGGGCTCTGGCCGTGCTGGCCGGCGCGGCTCTGCTGGCGCTGCTCGGCGCTGCCGCGATCGACCGTTCGCCGATGCGCAGCTCGGCAAGCAATATGTCCGCAGCCGAGCCTCTGTTGAGCTACGAGCTCGACAAGCTGTTCCGCGCACCGCGGCGCGCGCCCAACATCGACCTGAGGGAAGCGCGTGCCGAAGCGGGACGCATTCTGATGACCTCGTCCAGTCATAGCGGCGTCAGCACCGATGACCGGGCCTACTTGGTACAACAGGTTGCTGGTCTCACGGGACTGCAGGCCCCCGACGCCGAACGACGCGTCGATGCGCTGATCGCAGACTCCAAGACCTCGATCAACCGTGCGCGGCGCAACTCCATCATTGTGGCGTTCTCGGTCGCAGCCGCGACCCTGATCGGCGCCGCGGTGGCCTGGGCTGCGGCCGTGGCCGGCGGGCGGCATCGCGATGGTGAGCCATTGCCGAACTGGATGGCGAGCTCGAACCGCTTCCATCGCAATCCGCGCGCGATGCCGGTGCCGTAGTCTCTCGGTCTCTCGGCGATGGCCGGGCGCAAGCCCGGCCGATGCGTTTGCGAGAAGCGTCAGGCCTTCTCCTCCCAGATCATCGCGAGATGCACGATGGTCTGCACGGCTTTCTCCATGTCCTGCCGGCTCACCCATTCGAGCCGCGAATGAAACGCGTGCTCGCCGGCAAAGATGTTGGGGCAGGGCAGGCCCATGAAGGACAGGCGCGAGCCGTCGGTGCCGCCACGGATCGCCGTGCGCATCGGCCGCAGGCCGGCCCGGCGGATCGCCTCGATGGCGTATTCGAGCACGTGCGGGTGACGGTCGATCACCTGCTTCATGTTGCGGTACTGCTCCCGCACCTCGAATTTGTAGGTCGAGCGCGGATAGTCCTTCATCACGTCCTTGACGATGGTCTCGAGCAGGACCTCCTTCTCCTTCAGGCCTTCCTCGGTGAAGTCGCGCACGATGAAGGAGAGTGTCGCCTGCTCCAGCGCGCCCTCGATGCCGATCGGATGCAGAAAGCCCTGCTTGCCCGAGGTCGTCTCCGGCGAGCAGCCTTCCCTCGGCAGCCGCTCGACGATGGCGGCCGCGATCTTGATGGCGTGCTCCATTTTGCCCTTGGCATAGCCGGGATGAGCGCTGACGCCGTTGATGGTGATGGTGGCGCCGTCGGCCGAGAAGGTCTCGTCCTCGACGCAGCCGGCGCTTTCGCCGTCTATGGTGTAGCCGAAATCGGCGCCCAGCTTCTTCAGGTCGACATTGTCGACGCCGCGGCCGATCTCTTCGTCCGGCGTGAACAGGATCTTGATGGTGCCGTGCTTCACGTCGGGATTGTTGATGAAGAAGTGCGCGGCGTCCATGATCTCGGCAACGCCGGCCTTGTTGTCGGCACCCAATAGCGTCGTGCCGTCGGTGGTGATGATGTCGTTTCCGATCTGGTTCTTCAGCGCCGGATGCTCGTTGAAACGGATCACCTGGCTGGTGTCGCCCGGCAGGGTGATGTCGCCGCCGCGATAGTTCTTCCAGATCTGCGGCTTGACGTCCTTGCCGGTCACGTCGGGCGAGGTGTCCATGTGCGAGCAGAAGCAGATCACCGGCACCTTCTTGTCGGTGTTCGCCGGGATCGTGCCGTAGACATAGCCGTGATCGTCGAGATGCGCGTCCGCGACGCCCATGGCCTTCAGCTCGGCGGCGAGGACGCGGCCGAGATCCTTCTGTTTCTCGGTCGAGGGCGAGCGAGGGGAGTCCGGATCGGACTGGGTGTCGATGGTGACGTAGCGCAGGAAGCGCTCGGTCACGGTGTGCGAAAAGGTGAGGGAGGACATGTCTGGTCAAACCGCCGGGTCAGGGGAAGAGAGGCGGTATACCAGAAAGCGGGCCGCGTTGCGGCCGCAACGCGATGAGATCAGGCCTAACGAAACGTTGCCTCAGATCGCCTCTTTCAGTTCCTTGACCGGACGGAAGGTGACCTTCTTGCTGGCCTTGATATGGATCGGCTCGCCGGTGGCGGGATTGCGGCCGGTGCGGGCGGCGCGCTTGCGGACCTGGAGGATGCCGAGCCCGACGATGCGGACGCGGTCGCCCTTCTTCAGGTGCTTGGCGATCAAATCGACCATGTCGGTCAGGACCGCCTCGGCGTGCTTTTTCGACAGGTCCTGGCTCTCGGCGATATCGGCGGCGAGGTGCTTGAGCGTGACGGTGGCGGGCGCGACTGCCTTCTTCGCCGAATCCTTCTTAGCCATGACGGGGTCTCCTCAATGACAGGGAAGCCCCGGAAAAGCCGGAAACGCGTGGGGATCCCTCTAAGCCTTGGAAGGCGTAGACGATTCGGGCGCGGGCTGACTATGCCCAGAGTTCCCGCCGTCCGCAGGCAAAGCCTGGCGCAGATGCGCTGGGCGTTGAAAATGTCGGGCTAAGGCTATGAAGGGATTGCCAAAAATGGCGCGAGAGACGGGGCTCGAACCCGCGACCTCCGGCGTGACAGGCCGGCGCTCTAACCAACTGAGCTACTCCCGCGTGGTTCGCTGATAGCGCGCGGAACGAGGGGGGACTTAAAGGTGGGGCTGGGTGAAGTCAAGGACGTTGCGCTTGCGCGGTGCATCTCGGCTAAGCATTGCTCTGGAAAACGAAAAAGGCCGCTCCGAGGCGGCCTCTGGTCAGCCCGGACAAGGACGTGTCAGCGGATCTCCGAGGTCCCGGCGCTCGTCACCACCACCGGCTTGCCGGCCTTGATCACGTGGGTGGATTGGGCGGTCTGGCTGTAATCGGCATTGGTGCGGGCTGCAATGCCGAAGCCGGCCACCATGATGCCAGCCACCAGCGCCACCACCACGATCTTCAGGTGGGTCGCACGATCAGCAGAGTGAATGGAGTGGTTCATCTGAGCCTCCCGACGGGCTTTGCCGCCGTCTATGGCTCCTGTCTTAAGGACCATCTGTTTCCGGATGGTTTCGCGGGTTCCGCAAAATGGTTTCATCTCGCCGCCGGTTTTCGTCCCTCGGCGGCCGGAAGGCGAGGGACGGTTGGTCGCGTCCGGTGCCTTCGGTGCCAGGCCATGCGCCCGGGCTTTGCGCAAGCTGATCTACTAGTCGGTTAATCCGAAGAAGAGTTGCGCGCCGATCTCGCAGCAATCTTTGGAAATGTTGGATCGCTTCTAAGACCCCTTCTAAGAAGCTTTCAATTAGGGAATTTTCGCGCGCTCCCCTAAGCGTCGGCTTCAGGCGCATGCCGTCCGGGGACAGGCGGCATGACGCATCGAACATGCAGCTTTGGGGTGGCGCGTTGAACAGTCTTGGAATGCTGCGGTCGGCAATATTGGCGACTGCGTCCGCTTTGGTTTTGATGCCGCAGGCATCGCTTGCTCAATCTTCCGCGCACAGCGGCGCACAGAATCTACCGTCGGTGACCGTCACCGCGCCGGACGCCCGCCGCCGCGCGGCCACGATTCCTCAACGTCGTGCGCCGCGTGCATCGGTGCAGGCTGCCAACAGAACCAAGCCCCAACCGCAGCGCAATGCCGGTTTCGTCGAGACGCCGCGCGGTCCGGTGAACGGATACGTCGCTGGCCGCAGCTCGTCCGGCACCAAGACCGACACGCCGATCATGCAGACGCCGCAGGCGGTGTCGGTCATCGGCGCCGAGCAGATCCGCGACCAGAAGCCGAACAAGCTCGATGAGGTGCTGCGCTACACGGCCGGCGTGCGGGCAGGCACTTTCGGCACGGACACCCGCAATGATTGGTGGCTGATCCGCGGCTTCAAGTCCGAGGATATCGGCCTGTTCCTCGACGGCATGCAGCTGTTCTACACGTCCTATGCCAGCTGGAAGCTGCAGACTCCCAACATGGAGCGGGTCGAGGTGTTGCGCGGTCCGTCGGCGGTGCTTTACGGCGGATCAAGCCCGAGCGGCATCGTCAACGTGATCAGCAAGATCCCGCCGGCCGAGCCGATCCGCTACATCGAGGCCGGCGTCAACAATTTCGGCAATGCCTATGTCAGCTTCGACATGGGCGGCCCGGTCGCGACCGGCCCCGACAACGGCAAGCTGTTCGCGCGCGTGGTCGGCCAGGTCCAGAACGGCGGCACGCAGGTCAACTTCACGCCGGACAACAACTACTTCATCGCGCCGTCGTTTACGTGGAAGCCGGATGCCGACACGAGCTTCACGGTGCTGGCCTCGGCCTCGAAGCAGGATACCCGCGGCATCAACTTCCTGCCGTACCAGGGAACGGTGACCGCCGCGCCATTCGGCAAGATCCCCACCAGCTTCTTCGTCGGCGATCCCAGCGTCGACAAATTCACGCGCGAGCAGGAGATGCTGGGCTATCAGTTCGAGCGCAATCTTACTGACGACCTGACGTTCCGCCAGAACGCCCGCTTTGCGCATGTCGACATCAGCTATCGCGGCTATGTTGGAAGCGGCTACACGAACGCGACGACCGGCGACATCTTCCGCTACAATTGGTATGCGAAGGATACGGCCAATCAGGCCAATCTCGACAACCAGCTGGAATACCGCTTCAACACCGGGCCGGTGAAGCACACGATGCTGTTCGGCATCGACCTGAAGGGCTACCAGATCGATGACTATCAGGCCTTCAATTTCCTCGGCGTGCCGTCGATCAACGCCCTGAATCCGGTCTACGGCCTGGGCGATATTCCGATCACGGGCGCTCCGTTCAGGAATTTCCTCATCACGCAGAAGCAGGCCGGCACCTATCTGCAGGACCAGATGAAGCTCGGCAATTTCACGCTGGTGCTGAGCGGCCGCAACGACTGGGTCGAGACGACGCAGGAGGCGCGTGACACCGGCGCGACCGTCGGCAGCCGCGACGACAGCAGGTTCAGCGGCCGCGCCGGACTGATCTACAATTTCGACAACGGCATCGCGCCCTACGTGTCCTATTCGACCAGCTACAATCCGATCATCGGCCTCAATGCCCAAAACCAGCTGTTCTTGCCTGAGACCGGCAAGCAGGCCGAAATCGGCGTGAAGGTCGCGCCGGCGGGGTTCGATGGCTATTTCACCGTTTCGGCTTTCGACCTGGTCCGCCAGAACGTGACGACGACCACAGGAGCGGGTATCGTTCCGGTATTGCAGAACCAGACCGGCGAGGTGACGTCGCGCGGCATCGAGCTGGAAGCGGTGGCCAATGTCACGCGTGAGCTGAAGCTGATCGGCGCCTTCACGTCCTATCATCTCTTCACCAGCAAGGACCTCGATCCGACCCTCGTCGGCAAGACGCCGACCAACACGCCCCAGCTTCTGGCGTCGGGGTGGGCCGACTATACGTTCAAGGAGGGACCGCTTGAGGGCTTCGGCTTCGGCGGCGGCGTGCGCTACATCGGCTCGTCCTGGGCGGATGCGGCAAACACCCTTGAGGTTCCCTCAGTCGTGCTCGGCGATCTCGCGCTCCACTATGAATGGCAGAACTGGCGTACCGCGCTGAACGTGATCAACCTGACCGACAAGGTCTACGTCGCGAGCTGCGCCTCGGCCACGTCATGCTTCTACGGCGACCGCCGGCGCGTCACCGCCAGCGTCTCCTACAAATGGTGAGGGATGGGCGAGGGGTAACATCGGTCGGGCCGGCCTGATCTCGGCCATCGTCCTGTCGCTGTCTGGACCGTCGCCGATCTTCGATCACGAGATAGATGAGCTCCCGGGCTATGCCCCCAAGCCTGAAGCTCATCCGGGCGCGGTGCGCGCGACGGCCCTCCACGTCGCCGCCGCCGCGCTCGCGACCGATCGAACTGCACTATATCGTAAGACGAGGCCGTTCTCGCCGGAGGCAGGCCCGGTTCCGACGCGATGCATGGCTCGTCTCATGGCTCGTCTGACGACTTGCGCCTGTGGATAGGTGTCTTTGCTGCAACTTGTCTTGGCTCGTGGCCGCGACAGCCACTGGCCCTGGGCGTCGCTGCTCCCGGACACGGCCAGCCAATATGTCGCCGGGGTGACAGTCGGGGTTCCTGAGGTCGGCCTTATCCGGGTTTGCGTGCGCTGCCGCCCCCGAAAACCCGGCGTTTTTCTCGGGCGATGCATGGCAAAACGCTGCCCTGGCCCGCTGCCGTAATCTCCGAACTGTTGCCCCTGCAAAACCGGCCGCCGCCCTTGCTGGCCTTGCCGATCTGCTCCATACCAGCGCGGGGTGATTCCGGGGTTTTCACCGTTCTGGGAGCGGCAAAAGGGCCTGAAACGAGCGTGTCTTGCGCCCATTGGTGCACTGCGCTAAGGCTCAGAACAATTCCAAATCGGACGAATCCGTGGCTGTCCCGAGGCTGCGGGAAAAAGGGCTCGCCATGAGCGGCATTCTGCAGAACTATCTTCCACTCGTCGTCTTTATAGGAGTAGCGGGCCTGATCGGCCTGGTGCTGCTGATCGCGCCCTTCATCGTGGCGTTCCAGCAGCCGGATCCGGAAAAGCTGTCGGCGTATGAGTGCGGTTTCAACGCCTTCGACGACGCGCGCATGAAGTTCGACGTCCGCTTCTATCTGGTCGCCATCCTCTTCATCATCTTCGACCTCGAGGTGGCGTTCCTGTTTCCCTGGGCGGTGGCGTTCGGCAAGCTTGGCGCGACCGGCTTCTGGTCCATGGTGGTGTTCCTCGCCGTGCTGACGGTCGGGTTCGCCTATGAATGGAAGAAGGGAGCACTCGAATGGGATTGAACCCTGCAGCGTCCACGGGTCCGGCCCTCGCGCCGGCCCCCAAGGGCATCCTGGACCCGTCGACCGGCAAGCCGGTCGGGGCTAATGATCCGTTCTTCCTCGAGGTCAATTCCGAGCTGTCCGACAAGGGCTTCTTCGTGGCCGCGACCGACGACCTCATCACCTGGGCGCGCACCGGCTCCCTGATGTGGATGACCTTCGGTCTCGCCTGCTGCGCGGTCGAGATGATGCAGGTGTCGATGCCGCGCTACGACGTCGAGCGCTTCGGCTTCGCGCCGCGTGCCTCGCCGCGCCAGTCCGACGTGATGATCGTCGCAGGGACCTTGACCAACAAGATGGCGCCCGCGCTGCGCAAGGTCTACGACCAGATGCCCGAGCCGCGCTACGTCATTTCGATGGGCTCCTGCGCCAATGGCGGCGGCTATTATCACTATTCCTATTCGGTCGTGCGCGGCTGCGACCGCATCGTGCCGATCGACATCTACGTGCCGGGCTGCCCGCCCACGGCGGAAGCGCTGCTCTACGGCGTGCTGCTGCTGCAGAAGAAGATCCGGCGCACCGGCACCATCGAACGCTAAGGTTTTACGTCATGGACGACGCCAAGCTCGACGCCCTGGGGCAGACGATCGTTAGCGCGCTTCCGGGCGCCGCCACCGGTCATTCGGTCGCCTTCAACCAGCTGACGGTTGATGTCGAGGCCAGCAAGATCGTCGAGGTGGTCAAGTACCTCCGCGACGACCCGAACTGCCGCTTCGTCAACTTCACCGACATCACGGCGGCCGACTATCCGTCGCGCGAGAAGCGCTTCGACGTGATCTATCACTTCCTGTCACCGACGCTGAACGCGCGGATCCGGCTCAAGGCCCAGGCCGATGAGACGACGCAGGTGCCCTCGCTGATTGAATTGTTCCCCGGCGCCGACTGGTTCGAGCGCGAGGCCTACGATCTCTACGGCGTGTTCTTCGTCGGCCATCCCGACATGCGCCGCATCCTCACCGATTACGGGTTCGAGGGGCATCCGCTGCGCAAGGATTTCCCGACCACCGGTTTCGTCGAGGTCCGCTACGACGACCAGGAGAAGCGGGTGGTGTACGAGCCGGTCCGGCTCAACCAGGAATTCCGCAAGTTCGACTTTTTGTCGCCGTGGGAAGGGGCGGACTATCCGGTCCTCCCGGGGGATGAAAAAGCGGGGCCGAAGGTCTGACCATGAACGAGCAACCCGAGCAGCTTCGCAATTTTACCATCAACTTCGGGCCGCAACATCCGGCGGCGCATGGCGTTCTACGTCTTGTGCTCGAATTGGATGGTGAGGTCGTCGCGCGCGTCGATCCGCATATCGGCCTGCTTCATCGCGGCACCGAAAAACTGATCGAGCAGAAGACCTACCTGCAGGCGATCCCGTATTTCGACCGGCTCGACTACGTCGCGCCGATGAACCAGGAGCACGCCTTCTGCCTAGCCGCCGAGAAGCTGCTCGGCATCGAGGTGCCGCGCCGCGGCCAGCTGATCCGCGTGCTCTATTGCGAGATCGGCCGCATCCTGTCGCACCTGCTCAACGTCACCACGCAGGCGATGGACGTCGGTGCGCTGACCCCGCCGCTGTGGGGCTTCGAAGAGCGCGAAAAGCTGATGGTGTTCTACGAGCGCGCCTCGGGCAGCCGTATGCACGCGGCCTATTTCCGCGTCGGCGGCGTGCATCAGGATCTGCCGCAGAAGCTGGTCGACGACATCGAGGCCTGGTGCGATCCGTTCCTGAAAGTCGTGGACGATCTCGACCGCCTGCTCACCGCCAACCGCATCTTCAAGCAGCGCAACGTCGACATCGGCGTGGTGCCGCTGAAGGAAGCCTGGGAGTGGGGCTTCTCGGGCGTGATGGTGCGCGGCTCGGGCGCGGCCTGGGACCTGCGCAAGGCGCAGCCCTATGAGTGCTACGCCGAGATGGACTTCGACATTCCGATCGGCAAGAACGGCGACTGCTACGACCGCTACCTGATCCGCATGGAAGAGATGCGCCAGTCTGTGCGCATCATGAAGCAGTGCATCCAGAAGCTGAACGCGCCTGAGGGCAAGGGCCCCGTCGTCGTCGCCGACAACAAGGTGGCGCCGCCGCGCCGTGGCGAGATGAAGCGCTCGATGGAAGCGCTGATCCACCACTTCAAGCTCTACACCGAGGGCGTCCACGTGCCGGCCGGCGAAATCTACGCCGCGGTCGAGGCGCCCAAGGGCGAGTTCGGCGTCTATCTGATCTCCGACGGCACCAACAAGCCCTACAAGTGCAAGATCCGCGCGCCGGGCTTTGCCCATCTGCAGGCCATGGACCACATCTGCCGCGGCCATCTGCTCGCGGACGTCTCGGCGATCCTGGGCTCACTCGACATCGTGTTCGGAGAGGTCGATCGGTGATGGCGCAGGCGCCAATCCAGTTTGACCGTGCCTCGGGCGCCCTGGAAGGGGCCAACCTGTGGGAGCGGACGGCTGCCTTGGCGCTGGTGACGGGGTCAAAGATCTCCTCGCACTTCTCGCATATGGGCTACATCGCCTGCGCGAATTTGCTGCGGAAGACGCTGCCCGAGCGCAACATCGCGATCAGGCTCAATCCCGACGCCGTGTTCGAATTCCCATATGGCGACGGCTATTGGAGCAAGCTGCTCAACCGTTCCTACAATTACGAGGACGAGCTCGAGCTGTTGTTCGCCGACTCCATCGACGTCGACTACACGCTGCTCGATTGCGGCGCCAATTACGGCTACTGGTCGGTGCTGGTGTCGAGCAAGCCGTTCGGCTCGCACAAGGCGATCGCGATCGAGCCGTCGGGGCAGAACTATCCGAAGCTCGCCAACAACGCCCGCGTCAACGGCGATCGTTTCGAGACCATGAAATGCGCGATCGGCGCCGCCCGCGGCACCGCGCGGCTGTCCGGCACCAAGCACGAAGCCTTCAGCATCGCCGGCGATCCTTCGGCGGGCGGTGAGGAAGTGCCGGTCATCTCGCTCGACAATCTGATCGAGGGCGGCACGATCGCGGCCACCGGCAAGTATCTGATCAAGCTCGACGTCGAGGGCGTCGAGATCGAGGCGATCAAGGGCGGCGTGCGGCTGCTCCAGGCCGACAGCGTCATCATGTGCGAGGAGCACGGCAGCGACCGCTCCCATGCGGTGTCGCGCTTCATCCTCGAACAGACCCCGCTGAAGCTGATCGTGTTCGATCCGCGCAGCAAACGGATGGAGACCGTGACCGAGCTGTCGATCCTCGACCGCATCAAGGTCTCGACCCACGTCGGCTACAACGTTTTCGGCACCGCAAGCGCATTCTGGCAGGACAGGATCGAAGCCCTGAATGCCAAAACCGCGCGCCGCATGCAGTGAGAGATTGAAGAGATGTCCGTTCGTCGATTAGCACCGAAGGAAGTCCAGCCCGCGAGCTTCGCGTTCACGGAGGAGAACCTCGCGTTCGCCAAGCAGCAGATCGCGAAATATCCGGCCGGCCGGCAAGCTTCCGCCGTCATCGCCATTCTCTGGCGCGCGCAGGAGCAGCACGACGGCTGGGTCTCGGAAGCCGCGATCCGCGTCATCGCCGACATGCTCGACATGCCCTATATCCGCGTGCTCGAGGTTGCGACCTTCTACACGATGTTCCAGCTCGCCCCCGTCGGCAAGAAGGCCCACGTCCAGGTCTGCGGCACCACGCCGTGCCGGTTGCGCGGCGCCGAGGATCTGATCCACGTCTGCGAGCACCGCATCCATCACGAGCCCTTCCAGCTGTCCAAGGACGGCAATTTCAGCTGGGAAGAGGTGGAGTGCCTGGGCGCCTGCGTGAACGCGCCGATGGTGCTGATCGGCAAGGACACCTATGAGGACCTGACCAAGGAGAGCTTCGGCAAGGTGCTCGACGGCTTCGCCTCGGGCAATCCGCCCAAGCCCGGTCCGCAGAACGGCCGCCAGTTCTCGGCGCCGATCACCGGGCCGACCACGCTCAAGGAGATCACCTGATGCGTGATCTCTCGTCGCCGGCAGTGCAGGGGAGCGGTGCCATGAAGAACTGGGGCTTCATCGCGATGCACGCCAGCGTCGCGGCTGCTTTCATCTTCCTGCTGCAGCGTTTCGGCCTGAACGCGTCGCTGGAATCCAGTCTGCTCTGGGCGCTGACCTTCGCCGTCTGCGCCGCCGGACTTGCCTACAAGCAGTCCAATCGTTGATCGGAAAGCACTGATATGCTCGAGGACAAGGACCGCATCTTCAAGAACCTCTACGGCCTCCATGATTGGGGGCTCGAGGGTGCGCGCCGTCGCGGCGCCTGGGATGGCACCAAGAACATCATCGACAAGGGCCGCGACTGGATCATCAACGAGATGAAGGCGTCGGGCCTGCGCGGCCGCGGCGGCGCCGGCTTCCCGACCGGCCTGAAATGGTCCTTCATGCCGAAGGAATCGACCGACGGCCGGCCGAGCTATCTCGTCGTCAACGCCGACGAATCCGAGCCCGGCACCTGCAAGGATCGCGAGATCATGCGGCACGATCCGCATCTCCTGATCGAGGGCTGCCTGATCGCGAGCTGCGCGATGAACGCGCACGCCTGCTACATCTACGTCCGTGGCGAGTTCATCCGCGAGCGCGAGCATCTCCAGGCCGCGATCGACCAGGCCTATGAGGCCAAGCTGGTCGGCAAGGACAACGTCAACGGCTGGCCGTTCGACATCTACGTCGCGCACGGCGCCGGCGCCTATATCTGCGGCGAGGAAACCGCGCTGCTCGAAAGTCTCGAAGGCAAGAAGGGCCAGCCGCGGCTGAAGCCGCCGTTCCCGGCCAATGTCGGCCTGTTCGGCTGCCCGACCACCGTCAACAACGTCGAGTCCATTGCGGTGGCGCCCGACATCCTGCGCCGCGGCGCGGCCTGGTTCGCCGGCATCGGCCGGCCGAACAATGTCGGCACCAAGTTGTTCTGCATCTCCGGCCATGTCGAGCGGCCCTGCAACGTCGAAGAAGCCATGGGCATTCCGTTCCGTGAGCTGATCGACAAGCATTGCGGCGGTATCCGCGGCGGCTGGAACAACCTCAAGGCCGTGATCCCCGGCGGCTCGTCGGTGCGCATGGTGCCGGCCGAGCAGATTATCGACACGCCGATGGACTTCGACTCCTTGAGCAAGCTGCGCTCGGGCCTCGGCACCGCGGCCGTGATCGTGATGGACAAGTCCACCGACCTGATCCGTGCGATTGCCCGCATCTCCTATTTCTACAAGCACGAGAGCTGCGGCCAGTGCACGCCGTGCCGCGAGGGCACCGGGTGGATGTGGCGCGTCTTGACCCGCATGGCCGAGGGCCGCGCCCACAAGCGCGAGATCGACATGCTGCTCGAGGTGACCAAGCAGGTCGAAGGCCACACCATCTGCGCGCTCGGCGACGCGGCGGCATGGCCGATCCAGGGTCTGATCGCGCATTTCCGTCACGAGATCGAAGCGCGCATCGACCAATATTCGCATAGGGCTGACATTGACGATATCGGCGTCCGCGATCCCGTGAACATGGTCGCGGCGGAGTAAGAGACATGACCAAGCTCATCATCGACGGCAAAGAGATCGATGTGCCCGCCGAGTACACGCTGCTTCAGGCGTGCGAGGCGGCCGGCGCCGAGATTCCGCGCTTCTGTTATCACGAGCGGCTGTCGATCGCCGGCAATTGCCGGATGTGCCTCGTCGAAGTGAAGGGCGGTCCGAAGCCGGTCGCAAGCTGCGCCTGGGGCGTGCGCGACTGCCGTCCGGGCCCCAAGGGCGAGCCGCCGGAAATCTCGACGCGTTCGCCGATGGTGAAGAAGGCGCGCGAAGGCGTGATGGAATTCCTTCTGATCAACCATCCGCTGGACTGCCCGATCTGCGACCAGGGCGGCGAGTGCGATCTGCAGGACCAGGCGATGGGCTATGGTGTCGATACCAGCCGCTTCGCCGAGAACAAGCGCGCCGTCGAGGACAAATATCTCGGTGCGCTGGTCAAGACCTCGATGAACCGCTGCATCCAGTGCACGCGCTGCGTCCGCTTCTCGGCAGAAGTCGCCGGCGCCCCTGAAATGGGCGCGACGGGGCGCGGCGAGGACATGGAGATCACGACCTATCTCGAGCACGCGCTGACCTCGGAATTGCAGGGCAATCTCGTCGACATCTGCCCGGTCGGCGCCCTGACCTCGAAGCCCTATGCCTTCGCGGCGCGTCCGTGGGAGCTCGGCAAGACCCAGTCGATCGACGTGATGGATGGCGTGGGCTCGGCGATCCGCGTCGACACCCGCGGCCGCGAGGTGATGCGCATCCTGCCGCGCATCAACGAAGCCGTGAACGAGGAGTGGATCTCCGACAAGACCCGCCACGTCGTCGACGGCCTGCGTACCCAGCGGCTCGACCGGCCCTATATCCGCGAAGCCGGCAAGCTGCGCGCTGCGAGCTGGCAGGAGGCCTTTGCCGCGATCGCCTCGAAGGCGGCCCGCACCGACGGCAAGCGCATCGGCGCGATCGCCGGCGATCTCGCCGGTGTCGAGGAAATGTTCGCGCTGAAGGATCTGCTCGCCAAGTTCGGCTCCGGCAATCTGGCGGTGCAGGGCGGCGACGCCTTCGACCCCGCGCTTGGCCGCGGCTCCTACATCTTCAACCCGACGCTGGCGGGCGTCGAGCAGGCCGATGCGCTGCTCATCATCGGCGCCAATCCGCGCAAGGAGGCGGCCGTGTTCAACGCCCGCATCCGTAAGCGCTGGCGCGCCGGTGGCTTCAAGATCGGCGTGATCGGGGCCAAGGCCGATCTGACCTACGATTACGATCACCTCGGCGCGGGCACCGAGACGCTCAGTGAGCTCGCGGCCGGCAAGCACTCCTTCATGGACGTGCTGAAGAACGCCAAGAATCCGATCATCCTGGTCGGCGCGGGCGCAGCCTCGCGCCACGACGGCGCGGCCATCCTCGCAGCGAGCGCCAAGCTCGCGCTCGACGTCGGCGCAGTCAAGGACGGCTGGACCGGCTTCGGCGTGCTGCACGAGACGGCCTCGCGGGTCGGTGCGCTCGATATCGGCTTCTCCGCAACGGGCGGGGGACTGAACGGCGCGCAGATGACGACGTTCGGTACGCTCGACCTGCTGTTCCTGCTGGGGGCCGACGAGATCAACGCGCCGGATGGCACCTTCGTCGTCTATATCGGCACCCATGGAGACCGTGGCGCGCATCGCGCCGACGTGATCCTGCCGGCGGCGGCCTATACCGAGAAGTCCGCGATCTACGTCAACACCGAAGGCCGCGTGCAGATGACGGGCCGCGCCGCGTTCCCGCCGGGCGAAGCCCGCGAGGACTGGGCGATCGTCCGCGCGCTGTCGGAGGCGCTCGGCAAGAAGCTCGGCTACGACTCGCTGGCGCAGCTGCGCCAGGCGATCTTCAAGGCCGTGCCGCATCTGATCCGTCTCGACCAGATCGAGGCCGGCTCTGCCGACCAGATCAAGAAGCTGGCGGGGAAGGGCGGCTCGCCGGAAAAGGCGCCGTTCCAGCCGCTGGTCGAGGACTTCTACCTGACCAACCCAATCGCGCGTGCGTCCGCCGTGATGGCGGAATGCTCGCGCCTCGCCTCCGGGCACATGCTGACCGCAGCGGAGTGAGCGTGATCTGATGGAATTCTTCGAAAGCGCATTCTGGACCGGTTTCCTCTGGCCGCTGATCATCATGATCGCGGAGAGCGTCTTGGTGCTCGTCGTCCTCCTGGTGGCGATCGCCTACATCCTGCTTGCCGACCGCAAGATCTGGGCGGCAGTGCAAATCCGGCGCGGCCCGAACGTGGTCGGCCCCTGGGGCCTGTTCCAGTCCTTCGCCGACCTTCTGAAGTTCGTGCTGAAGGAGCCGATCATTCCGGCCGGCGCCAACAAGGGCGTCTTCCTGCTGGCGCCGCTGGTGTCCTGTGTGCTCGCGCTCGCGGCCTGGGCGGTGATCCCGACCAATCTCGGTTGGGTGATCTCCGACATCAATGTCGGCATCCTCTTCATCTTCGCGATCTCGTCGCTGTCGATCTACGGCATCATCATGGCCGGCTGGTCGTCGAACTCGAAATACCCGTTCCTCGCCGCGCTGCGCTCGGCGGCGCAGATGGTGTCTTATGAAGTCTCGATCGGCTTCGTCATCATCACGGTCCTGCTCTGCGCCGGCACGCTGAACCTCTCGGCCGTGGTCGAGGCCCAGCATGCGCGCGGTCTCGCCAGCCTGATCGGGCTGCCGCAGCTCACCATTCTGAACTGGTACGTCTGGCCGCTGTTCCCGATGTTCGTGGTGTTCTACGTCTCGGCGCTGGCAGAGACCAACCGCCCGCCGTTCGACCTCGTCGAAGCGGAATCCGAGCTCGTCGCGGGCTTCATGGTCGAATATGGCTCGACCCCGTACCTGCTGTTCATGCTCGGCGAGTATGTCGCGATCGTCACGATGTGCGCGATGGCCACGATCCTGTTCCTCGGGGGCTGGCTGCCGCCGGTCGACCTGCCGCCCTTCAACTGGGTGCCTGGCATCATCTGGTTCTCGCTGAAACTGTTCTTCATGTTCTTCCTGTTCGCGATGGCAAAGGCGATCGTGCCGCGCTACCGCTACGACCAACTGATGCGCCTGGGCTGGAAGGTGTTCCTGCCGCTGTCGCTGGCGATGGTGGTCGTGGTGGCTGGTGTGCTGCATTTCGCCGGCATCGCGCCGAAGTGAGGGCCGTCATGGGTATCAACGTCAACGCCACTGCACGCTCGCTTCTGCTGTCGGAATTCGTCTCGGCGTTCTTCCTCGCCATGCGCTATTTCTTCCAGCCGAAACCGACGCTGAACTATCCGTTCGAGAAGGGCCCGATCTCGCCGCGCTTCCGCGGCGAGCACGCGCTGCGCCGCTATCCGAACGGCGAAGAGCGCTGCATCGCCTGCAAGCTGTGCGAGGCGATCTGCCCGGCGCAGGCCATCACCATCGAGGCCGGCCCGCGCCGCAACGACGGTACCCGCCGCACCGTGCGCTACGACATCGACATGGTGAAGTGCATCTATTGCGGCCTCTGCCAGGAGGCCTGTCCGGTCGACGCCATCGTCGAAGGTCCGAACTTCGAGTTCGCGACCGAGACCCGCGAGGAACTGTTCTATGACAAGGCCAAGCTGCTCGCCAATGGCGACCGCTGGGAACGCGAGATCGCGAAAGCGATCGAGCTCGACGCGCCGTACCGGTGAGGTGAGGGCATGATCCTTCCCGCGCTGTTCTTCTATTTGTTCGCCGGCATCTGCGTTGCCTCGGCCGTGATGGTGATTGTCTCGCGCAATCCCGTGCACTCCGTGCTGTACCTGATCCTGGCCTTCGTCAACGCCTCCGGCCTGTTCGTGCTGATGGGCGCCGAGTTCCTCGGCATGATGCTGATCGTCGTCTATGTCGGCGCGGTCGCGGTGCTGTTCCTGTTCGTGATCATGATGCTCGACGTCGACTTCCTCGAGCTGCGCGAGGGCTTCATCGAATATCTGCCGGTCGGCCTCGTGATCGGCGGCATTTTCCTGTTCGAGCTGCTGCTCACCGTCGGCTTCTGGGTCATCAATCCCGGCGTCTCCAAGACGATCACGGCGGCGATCCCGACCAACGTCTCGAACACCGAGGCGCTCGGCCTCGTGCTCTATACGAAGTACATCCACTACTTCCAGCTCGCGGGCATGGTGCTGCTGGTCGCCATGATCGGCGCCATCGTGCTGACGCTGCGCCACAAGGCGAGCGTGAAGCGGCAGGACATCAACGTTCAGAACGCGCGCACGCCCGACATGGCGATGGCGATGCGCAAGGTGGCGCCGGGGCAGGGGCTCTCGGATGCCGACGCGGCGGAGTGGGTGAAATGACGATCGGGCTCGGACATTATCTGGCGGTCGGCGCGATCCTGTTCACGCTCGGGATCCTCGGCATCTTCCTGAACCGCAAGAACATCATCGTCATCCTGATGTCGATCGAGCTGATCCTGCTCTCGGTCAACATCAACCTCGTGGCATTCTCGACCTTCCTCGGCGATATCGTCGGCCAGGTCTTCGCGCTGCTGGTGCTCACCGTCGCGGCGGCCGAAGCCGCGATCGGTCTTGCCATCCTGGTGGTCTATTTCCGCAACCGCGGCTCGATCGCGGTTGAGGACGTCAATCTGATGAAGGGCTGAGCTCTCAAATGGTTCAGGCAATCGTTTTCCTGCCTCTGCTGGGCGCCATTCTGGCCGGCCTGATCGCGCTGTTCGGCGCGCATGCCCGCAACCCCTCGGGCGATACGGTCGAGCACCACGGCGACCACGGCCATGGCGCGCATGCCCATGCGTCCGATACGATCAACGAGGACGCCTCGGTCATCCACGAGGGCCACCACGAGCCCGGCGACGGGCATGATGGCCATGGTCCGGCCGAGCCGCCGGCGGCGGGCTCGCGCGGTGCCGAACTGATCACGACGGGGCTGCTGTTCGTCTCGGCCGCGCTGTCCTGGATGACGCTGGTCGATGTCGGCTTCATGCACCATGACGCCCGCATTCAGCTCTTGCCCTGGATCTTCTCCGGCGACCTCCAGGTCTGGTGGACGCTCCGGGTCGACACGCTCACCGCCGTGATGCTGGTGGTGGTGACGACCGTGTCCTCGCTTGTGCACCTCTATTCCATCGGCTACATGGACGAGGATCCGAACCGGCCGCGTTTCTTCGGTTATCTCTCGCTGTTCACCTTCGCCATGCTGATGCTGGTGACGGCGGACAACCTGGTGCAGCTGTTCTTCGGCTGGGAAGGCGTGGGTCTGGCGAGCTATCTCTTGATCGGCTTTTGGTACCAGAAGCCCTCGGCGAATGCGGCGGCGATCAAGGCTTTCGTGGTCAACCGCGTCGGCGACTTTGGTTTTGCGCTCGGCATCTTCGCGATCTTCATGCTGGTCGGCTCGACCGATTTCGAGACGATCTTCCATGCCGCGCCCGGCCTCACCGGCAAGACCATCAACTTCCTCGGCTGGCACGTTGACGCGCTGACCCTGACCTGCCTCCTGCTGTTCATGGGCGCCATGGGCAAGTCGGCGCAGTTCCTGCTGCACACCTGGTTGCCGGACGCGATGGAAGGCCCGACGCCGGTGTCGGCGCTGATCCACGCCGCGACCATGGTCACCGCCGGCGTCTTCATGGTGGCGCGCCTGTCGCCGCTGTTCGAGCTTGCCCCGACCGCTCAGGCCGTCGTGATGTTCTTCGGCGCGACCACGGCGTTCTTCGCGGCGACCATCGGCCTCGTCCAGAACGACATAAAGCGCATCGTCGCGTATTCGACCTGTTCGCAGCTCGGCTACATGTTCGTGGCGATGGGAGCAGGGGCCTATTCCGTCGGCATGTTCCATCTGTTCACGCACGCCTTCTTCAAGGCGCTGCTGTTCCTGGGCTCCGGCTCGGTGATCTACGCGATGCACCACGAGCAGGACGTCCGCAACATGGGCGGCCTCTGGAGGAAGATCCCCTACACCTATGCGGTGATGGTGGTCGGCACGCTGGCGCTGACCGGCTTCCCGCTCACCGCCGGCTACTTCTCCAAGGACGCGATCATCGAGTCCGCCTATGCCTCGCATATTCCATTTGCGATGTACGGCTTCCTGATGACGGTCATCGCCGCCGGCCTGACCTCGTTCTACTCCTGGCGCCTGATCTTCAAGACCTTCCATGGCGAGCCGCATGACGAGCATCATTACGAGGCCGCGCACGAGGCTCCGCTCTGGATCCTGATCCCGATCGGCGTGCTCGCGGTCGGGTCCATCGTTGCCGGCTTCCCGTTCAAGGAGCTGTTCGCCGGCCACGGCGTCGAAGAGTTCTTCCGCGAGTCCGTGAAGATGAACCCGCACATCATCGAGGAGATGCACCACATCCCCGGGACCATCGCCTTCCTGCCGACGGTGATGATGGTGCTGGGCTTCCTCGTCTCGTACCTGTTCTATATCCGCCGGCCTTACATCCCCGTGCAGCTCGCAAAAGAGCAGCCGATGCTGTACCAGTTCCTGCTGAACAAATGGTACTTCGACGAGCTCTACGACCTCATCTTCGTCCGTCCGGCGAAGTGGATCGGCTACCAGCTCTGGAAGAAGGGCGACGGCTTCATCATCGACGGCTTCGGCCCCGACGGCGTCTCGGCTCGCGTGCTGGACGTCACCCGCAACGTCGTGAAGATCCAAACCGGCTATCTCTACCACTACGCGTTTGCCATGCTGATCGGTGCCGCCGGCCTGATCACCTGGTTCATGTTCGGCTTTGGAGGCCAGTAAATGACAACCTGGCCCATCCTTTCGGTTACGACGTTCCTGCCGGTCGTCGGCGCGCTGATCGTCTATCTCAGCCGCGGCGATGACGAGGCGGCCAAGCGCAACTCGCGCTGGATCGCGCTCTGGACCACGCTGATCACCTTCGCGGTGTCGGTGATCCTGGTCATGCGTTTCGACCCTGCCAATCCCGACTTCCAGTTCGTCGAGAAGGCGAACTGGCTCGCGACCGGCATCACCTACCACATGGGCGTCGACGGCATCTCGCTGCCGCTCGTGATCCTGACCACCGCCGTAATGCCGTTCTGCATTATCGCAAGCTGGAAGGCGATCACCAGCCGCGTCCGCGAATACATGATGGCGTTCCTGATCCTGGAAACGCTGATGATCGGCACCTTCTCGGCGCTCGATCTCGTGCTGTTCTATCTGTTCTTCGAAGGCGGCCTGATCCCGATGTTCCTGATCATCGGCGTCTGGGGCGGACCGCGCAGGGTCTATGCGTCGTTCAAGTTCTTCCTCTACACGCTGCTCGGCTCGGTGCTGATGCTGCTCGCCATCATGGCGTTGTACTGGAACGGCGGCACCACGGACATTCCGACCCTGATGCACACTGCCGTGCCGCGGTCGTTGCAGACCTGGGCCTGGCTCGCCTTCTTCGCCTCCTTCGCGGTGAAGATGCCGATGTGGCCAGTGCACACCTGGCTCCCCGACGCCCACGTCGAGGCGCCGACGGCGGGCTCGGTGGTCCTGGCCGCGATCCTTCTGAAGATGGGCGGCTACGGCTTCCTGCGTTTCTCGCTGCCGATGTTCCCATTGGCCTCGCATGACTTCGCGCCGCTGATCTTCACGCTTTCCGCCATTGCCATCATCTACACCTCGCTGGTGGCGCTGATGCAAGATGACATGAAGAAGCTGATCGCGTACTCCTCGGTCGCTCACATGGGCTTCGTTACCATGGGCATCTTCGCCGGCACCATGCAGGGCGTCGCCGGCGGCGTGTTCCAGATGATCTCGCACGGCATCGTCTCCGGCGCGCTGTTCCTCTGCGTCGGCATCGTCTACGACCGCCTGCACACCCGCGAGATCGCGGCCTATGGCGGCCTCGTCAACCGGATGCCGCTCTACGCGATGACCTTCATGGTCTTCACCATGGCCAATGTCGGTCTGCCCGGCACCAGCGGCTTCGTCGGCGAGTTCATGACGCTGATCGGCACCTTCAAGGTCTCGATCCCGACGGCGTTCTTCGCCAGCTTCGGCGTGATCCTGTCGGCGGCCTATGCGCTGTGGCTCTACCGCAAGGTCGTGTTCGGCGCGCTGGTCAAGCCGTCGCTGGCGAGCATGAAGGATCTCACCTTGCGGGAGTGTGTGATTCTGTTCCCAATGATCGCGCTGACGATCCTGTTCGGCGTCTATCCGAAGCCGGTGCTCGACATGTCGGCCGCCTCGGTCCAGCAACTCGTCAACAATTACAACACCGCTGTGACGGCCGTGAAGGCCGCCGCACTGCTCCATTGATCGGGCAGGTCAGGATATCGCCATGAGCTTTGAGACTGCAGGTTATCAACTGGCGCCGGTGCTGCCCGAGATCGTGCTCGCGATCGGCGCCATGGCTCTGCTGATGTTGGGAGCCTATCGCGGGCAGGGGACGACCGGTGCGGTTACCTCGCTGGCGGTGGTGCTCCTGGTCGTGGTCGGCGTGCTCGAATATATGCTGCCCGCGGGCAAGCAGGTGACCTTCGGCGGCAGCTTCATCGTCGACGATTTTGCCCGCTTCATGAAGATCCTGGCCCTGATCGGCTCGGCGGTGACGCTGATCCTGTCGACCGAGTTCCTGTCCGACCCGTCGCGCCGCATCTTCGAATATGCCATCCTGGTGCTGCTCTCGACGCTCGGCATGATGGTGTTGATCTCGGCCGGCGACTTGATCTCGCTCTATCTCGGCCTCGAACTGATGTCGCTCGCGCTCTATGTCGTCGCGGCCTCGAACCGTGACAACGCCAAGTCGACCGAAGCCGGACTGAAGTACTTCGTGCTCGGCGCGCTGTCCTCGGGCATGCTGCTCTACGGCGCCTCGCTGATCTACGGCTTCACCGGCACGGTCAGCTTCACCGGCATCGCCTCGGCCGTAACGGTCTCGAATATCGGCCTCGTGTTCGGCTTGGTCTTCCTGCTCGCCGGCCTCTGCTTCAAGATCTCGGTGGTGCCGTTCCACATGTGGACGCCGGACGTGTATGAAGGTGCCCCGACCCCGGTCACCGCCTTCTTCGCCTCGGCGCCGAAGGTGGCCGCGCTCGCCGTCTTCACCCGCGTCACGCTGACGGCATTCCCGGGCATCGTCTCGCAGTGGCAGCAGATCCTGGTGTTCGTGGCGATCGCCTCGATGGCGCTCGGCGCATTCGCGGCGATCGGCCAGAGCAACATCAAGCGCCTGATGGCGTACTCCTCGATCGGCCATATGGGCTTCGCGCTGGTCGGTCTTGCCTCCGGCACCGTCGAGGGCGCGCAGGGCGTCTTGATGTACATCGTGATCTATGTCGCGATGACGCTGGGCTCGTTCTCGATCATCCTCGCCATGCGCCGCAACGGCCAGGCCGTCGAGCAGATTAGCGATTTCGCCGGCCTGTCGCGGACCAATCCGCTGCTCGCCTTCATGTTCGCGATGCTGCTGTTCTCGCTCGCCGGCGTCCCGCCGCTCGCCGGCTTCTTCGCCAAATGGTATGTCTTCGTCGCCGCGATCAAGGCGAACCTGTTCACGCTCGCCGTCATCGGTGTGCTGACCAGCGTCGTCGGCGCCTACTACTACCTCGCCATCGTCAAGACGATGTATTTCGACGAGCCGGCCGGTCAGGTCGATCCAGTGCGCGTCGAGGTGAAGACGGTGCTGGCGGTCGCGGGCCTGTTCAACATCCTGTTCGCGCTGTTCGCAGGTCCCGTGGTGAGCGTCGCCTCCGCCGCCGCAAAGTCGCTGTTTTAGGATGGCTTTCGCGCTCGGTCCTCGCGCATCGTCGGCGGGCTACAAGCTCGCAGCTTTCGAGCGGACCGGCTCGACCAATACCGAGGCGATCGAGCGCGCCAGGGCCGGGGAACGCGGCCCGATGTGGTTCGTCACATCCGAGCAGACCGCCGGCCGCGGCCGCCGCCAGCGCGCCTGGATCGCGCCGCGCGGCAATCTCGCCGCCAGCGTCCTCGAAGTCCTGGACGTGGCGCCTGCGGTTGCCGCCACCATCGGATTTGCCGCCGGGCTAGCCGAGGAGGCCGCCCTGGAGAAGGTCAGCCTGGAGGCCGCCATGCGGCTCGGCGAGGGCCGTCCTCGCTACGCGTTGAAATGGCCGAATGACGTGCTGGCGAACGGCAAGAAGCTGGTCGGCATCGGCCTGGAGGCGGAAGCCGTCGGCGACCGTCTCGCCATCGTCGTCGGCATCGGTACCAATGTCGTCGCGGCGCCCGAGGGCACTCCGACGCCAGCGGTGTCGCTGGCCGCGCTTGGCGTCCAGATCAGTGCCGAGGAGCTGTTTGCGGCCCTATCCGACGCCTGGGTGGAGTTCCGCGGGATCTGGGACAACGGCCGCGGCTTTGCCGAGATCCGAAAGCTCTGGCTGGAGCGCGCCGCCGGCCTCGGCGAGAAGGTCGCAATCCATACGGGGACGATGACGCTGGAAGGCATTTTTGACACCATCGACGACACCGGCTGCCTGATCGTCCGCAACCCGGAGGGCCGCCGCGTGCCGGTGGCCGCAGGCGAGGTGTTCTTCGGACCGGTCCGCTCGGTGGGAGCTGCATGATGGCGAAGCCCGAGGAACTGGTATTTGCGCCGCTCGGCGGCGTCGGCGAGATCGGCATGAACCTGTCGATCTACGGCCTCGGCAACCGCCAGCAGCGCGCCTGGCTCGCGGTTGATCTCGGCGTCTCCTTCGGCGACGAGGAGCATCTGCCGGGCATCGACCTGATCATGCCGGACATCTCCTTCCTGGAGAAGGAACGCAAGAACCTGATGGGCCTGGTGCTGACCCACGCCCACGAGGATCATTTCGGCGCCATCATCGATCTCTGGCCGAAGCTGAAATGCCCGATCTATGCGACGCAGTTCAGCGCCGCTTTGTTCGAGGCCAAATGTGCCGCCGAGCGCAACGCGCCGAAGATCCCGGTGACAGTGGTGCCGTCTGGCGGCCGCATCGACGTCGGCCCGTTCAATGTCGAGTTCATCCCCGTCGCGCATTCGATTCCCGAGGCGCACGCGCTGGCGATCCACACCTCGGCCGGCACGGTGCTGCACACCGGCGACTGGAAGATCGACCCGACCCCGACCCTGGGGCGCCCGACCGACGAGAAGCGGCTGCGCGAGCTCGGCGAGGAGGGCCTGCTGGCCTTGATCGGCGATTCCACCAACGCGGTACGCGACGGCCGCTCGCCCTCGGAAGCCGAGGTCGCCCGCACCATCATCGACCTCGTGAAATCAGCCAAGGGCCGCGTCGCGGTGACGACCTTCGCCTCCAATGTCGCGCGCATCAAGGCGGTGGCCGCCGCCGCGAAAGCCGCCGACCGCGAGGTCGTCGTGGTCGGCCGCGCCATGGAGCGCGTGGTGCAGGTCGCGCGCGAGACCGGCTATCTCGACGGCGTGCAGAGTTTCCGCTCGCCCGAGGTCTACGGCCATCTGCCGCAGGACAAGGTGCTGGCGCTGTGCACCGGCAGCCAGGGCGAGCCGCGCGCCGCACTGGCGCGCGTCGCCAATGACGACCACCCTGAGATCACGCTCAACCGCGGCGACAGCGTGATCTTCTCCTCGCGCACCATTCCCGGCAACGAGAAGGCCGTCGGCTCGATCATCAACAACCTGGTGCTCCAGGGCGTGGAGATCATCACCGACCGCGACGCGCTGGTTCACGTCTCCGGCCATCCGCGCCGCGACGAATTGCGCGACCTGATCGCCTGGACCAGGCCGCAGCTCCTGATCCCCGTCCATGGCGAGGCGCTGCATCTGCACGAGCATGCCAAGCTGGCGCGCGCTGCCGGCGTGCCGCGCGTGCTGGTCTGCCGCAACGGCGATCTCGTCAAGCTGGGCCCCGGCGATCCCGGCATCGTCGGCGAGGTGCCCTCGGGCCGTCTCTACAAGGACGGCACGATCCTGGAGGATTCCAAGTCCCGCGCCGTGGTCGAGCGGCGGCGCATGGCCTTCTCCGGCTGCGCCTTTGTCGCCATTGCCATGACCGCGCAGGGGGAACTCGCCGACGATCCCGAGGTCGACCTGGTCGGCATCCCCGACAAGAACAGGGCAGGCGAGCCCTTCGACGACATCGTCTTCGATGCCGTGATGTCGACGATCGAGGGACTGCCGAAGGCGCGCCGCCGCGATCCGGACGCTCTCGCCGAGTCGGTGCGACGCGCCGTCCGGGCCGTCATCAACGAACATTGGGGCAAGAAGCCCCCCTGTCTGGTACACGTGCTGACAGTCTAACGGGAGAGAACCATGCTGGGCCGGCTCAACCATGTCGCGATCGCGACCAAGGATGCCGTCAAGGCTGCCAAGATCTATGGAGCGGCATTCGGCGCGCAGATTTCGGACGCCGTCCCGCTGCCCGAGCACGGCGTCACCACCGTGTTCGCGACACTGCCCAACACCAAGATCGAATTCATCGAGCCGCTCGGCGAGGCCTCACCGATCACGAAATTCCTCGAGCGCAATGCCGACGGCGGCATCCACCACGTCTGCTACGAGGTCGTCGACATCATCGCCTCGCGCGACACGCTGGTGAAGGAGGGCGCCCGCGTGCTCGGCGACGGCACGCCGAAGATCGGCGCCCATGGCAAGCCGGTGCTGTTCCTGCACCCGAAGGATTTTTCCGGCGCACTGGTCGAAATCGAGCAGGCATAAGGCCGGACCATGGCCATCCAGATCTCGACCGCGATCGCGATCTACTTCGTCATCTGGTGGATCGCGCTGTTCGTGACGCTGCCGTTCGGCGTGCGCAGCCAGCACGAGGACGGCGTGGGTGCACCCGGCACCGACCCGGGCGCGCCGATCCTGACGCGGATGGGGCGCAAGCTGATCTGGACCACGATCATCTCGGCCATCATCTACGGGCTCGGGATGGCCGCCTATCACGCCGGCTATCTCTCGATCGAGCGCCTGTCGAAATTGATGGGAATGCCGTTTTAGGTCTATCTGCGTGCGGCCTATCCTTCGAGACGCCCGCCTTTGGGCGGGCTCCTCAGGATGAGGACAGAGTGCGCGGCAGCAGTTTCAACGGGCGGCGATGTCCGTTAGCCTCATCCAGAGGAGACCGCGAAGCGGTCGTCTCGAAGGACGAGGCGTGCGCGCTTCGTCTCGCCTGGATTTTTTGCGCTTGTTTTGTTCGGGGGGAAACAAATGACTTTTCAGAGGATCGTCATCGCGCTTCTGGTGCTGATCGTCGCAGGGCTCGGTGCCATCGGCTATTTCGAGTGGAAGACGGCGGTGCAGGTGCGAACCCTGAAAGCGTTCGTCGAGGGCTACGTCTTCAACGAAGCCGTCGCGGCCTGCGAGCAAGCCAAGAGCTCCACTCCATTCAAATGGAACGGCGGCAAGAGCACCTCGGTGATCGGCCTGAACTCCGTCAAGCTGGACAAATACAATGTCAGCGCCAGCTACACGCTGGTGGCGGATCTCGTTTATTGTGATTACGATCCCATCAAAAGAAAGGCCGAGATCGGCTCGAGCTTCCTGGAGCGGGAGTAACGATCCGGCCCTGCAAATGGGATGGGATCGTCATGGCGCAGGGGCAGGGGGATTATCGGATTCTGCATGAGGCCGACTTGCGGGACTATCTCGCAGGCCTGCCGGACCTGAAAGCGCTCCTCGGTGATCCCGCCGGCTGGACGATCACCGAAGTCGGCGACGGCAATCTCAACCTCGTCTTCATCGTCAAGGGCGCGCGCGGCGGCGTCGCCGTCAAGCAGGCGCTTCCTTATGTCCGCCTGGTCGGCGAGAGCTGGCCGTTGCCGCTGTCGCGGGCCCATTACGAATTCTTGGCCTTGTCTCGGCAGGCCCAACTCGCGCCCGGCCTCGTGCCGGCCTTGCTGCATCACGATGAGAATCTGGCGCTGACGGTGATGGAGCTGCTTGAGCCCCATATCATCATGCGCAGGGGGCTGGTTGCGGGAACGCGCTATCCGCGCTTCGTTGACGACATCACCACCTTCATGGCGCGGACGTTGATCTTCACCTCCGACCTCGCACTGTCCGCGGCCGAGAAGAAGGAGGGCATCGCGGCTTTCGCCGGCAATCATGCGCTCTGCAAGATCACCGAGGATCTGATCTTCACCGATCCCTACCGCATCGCCGAACAAAACCGCTGGACCGCCCCGTATCTCGATGGCCTCGCCACCGAGCTGCGTGACGACATGGACCTGCACGTCACGATCTCCCGGCTGAAGCTGAAGTTCATGGCGAGCCCCGAGGCGCTGCTCCACGGCGACCTCCACACCGGATCGATCATGGTGACGGACAGCCAGACACGGGTGATCGACCCCGAATTCGCATTCTATGGCCCGATGGGGTTCGACGTCGGCGCCGTGCTGGCCAATCTCCTGATGGCCTATTTTGCCTCCCCCGGCCACGAGCGCGCGCCCAGCGAGCGGGCCGCATTCGAGGCCTGGGTCCTGGAGACGGTCGAGCAGGTCTGGAGCGAATTTGCCCGAAAGTTCCTCGACCTCTGGCGAGCCGGCGCGGCAGGCGACGCCTATCCGGCCTCGCTCTTTGCCGGCGCTAAGGGCGCGGCGCGCCTGGAGGCCGAGCGCCAAGCCTATATGCAGCGCCTGTTCACGGACACCGTCGGCTTTGCCGCCGCAAAAACCATCCGCCGCATCTTTGGTCTCGCCCACAACATCGACTTCGAGCTGATTGAGCCCCCGAAGACACGCGCGATCTGCGAAGCCCGCGCGGTGCGGCTCGCACGAGCGATGATGGTGGAGACGCCGGTGTTTCGGACGATCGCTGACGTCACCGGCGCCGCGCGAAAATTGCGGGATTGGCAGCCGGAATTGTCAGGTTGAAGACGTCGCGAAAAGTAGACCTGCATACTCCCTCATTGCGAGCGTAGCGAAGCAATCCAGACTGCCACCGCGGAAAGAGTCTGGATTGCTTCGTCGCATCAGCGACAAAATTGCTTCGCAATTTTGTCGCGAGCTCCTCGCAATGACGTGGTGAGAGCTTCGCTCGCAATGACGGGGAGGGATCGTCGCGGAACGCTAGTATAGCCTTATCGGCAGCGGGGCACCCGCGGGACCGACCAGCAGGCCCCAGGTCTCATTGGCCGCGACCTCGAACTCGCGCTGCTGCGCCGCGCTGCCTTCGAGCTGGAGGGTGACCCTGTACTTGCCAGGCAGCAGATCAATTTTCTGGCTATCAGGCAATTTGTCCGCGGCGGCGTCGGAGTCGATCAGTTTCTCTCCGGCGTGAGCCGCCAGTCTGATGGTTCGCTCGTTGACGGTGATGTCGGCCGCTTCATCCGTCTTGTTGCCGAGCAACAACCTCACTTGTCCCGGCGCCGGCCGGATGAGGGCTGTGGCGGCCAAGGGCTTGCGCAGCGCAAGGTCGGCGATTGTCGTGTGGTCCTGACGGACGAGCCGGAGCAGCGCTGGCCCATCTGACGTCGTGAAGGCGACAACGGCCCTATCAGCCTCGACGACCGCACCGTCGTTTTCAGTCCAGCCGCGCTTTTCGAGTGCAGCGCGATAGAAGCCGAGCACGGCCTCGAGACCGAGCGGCGTCTCGACGTGAGCCGACCTGATGAAGGGTGAATTCTTCGCGGTCATCAGGCCCCAACGGTCGGCGAGCGGCAAACCCATGTCTTGGGACATTTTGACCTCGAACGTCCGGCTGGTGGTCCGTGCCAGAAGCCCGACGGCGTCGCAGAGCAGGCGCTCGCCGAGATAATCCGGTGCGCAACGGTCCCTGGTCGCCCACCATGTATCGTCGACATACCCGTTTGACCGCGTGGTGTGGGACCAGCTGATCTGGATGGTGTTCGTCGGACTGTCCCGGGCAGGGTCCGGTGTGACAGGGATCGCCATCGCTGCCGTTGCGGCGAACAGACCGCCGGCGAGCAAGGCACCTAACGTTCGGCGTTTCATTTTGGGCGATCCTTGGGGCTCAGACGACGATCCTGAGCTTGGTCGCGTTGACCACGAAAAATGTTCACCGTTCCTGGTTTGCTCGACGACGCACCGCGTCAATCGGCCGCTTGCATCGCTGGCGGATGCAACCTGACGCCCGGGGGACTCATCGAAGAGCTGCCTTCCGGAACTGACATTGGCCTCCCTCAAAAACGAAGCTTGCATTCAACAGCCTGCGGATGATCAAATCTCTGATCGGAATACACCTGCGTTGTTTGGGGGACTCATGATGTTCAGGATGATTGCGATCGTCGCGGGGGTGGGGCTGGCGCTCGCCGGCACGGCGGAGGCCCAGACGCCGCGCAAGGGCGGAACCATCCGCATGACGGCGCCCTATGGCTCGAGCTTCACGAGCCTTGACATTCACACCACGCAGCGCGCTCAGGACGAGATCTACGCCAAGGCGCTGCATCGCTCGCTCTACATCTGGAATTCCGCCGAAGGCAAACCGGTTCTGGAACTCGCCAAGGAGGACGTGGTCTCGGGCGGCGGCCTAGTTCACACCTTCAAGCTGCGCGACGACGCCTATTTTCACAATGGCCGCAAGATGACGGCCGACGATATCATCTGGTCCTATAACCGCATCATGGACGGCGCCAAGGCCTATCCCGGCGCGCGGTATGTTCGAGTCATCGAGGGCGCGGCCGCGGTCGAGAAGGGCCAGGCCAAGGAAATCTCCGGCCTGAGGAAGATCGACGATCTCACCATTGAGATGAAGCTGACCGAGAAGGTCGATCCGGGCTTCTACTTCTTCACCGCGCTGACCTCGATCTACCCGGCCGACGAAGGCGCCAAGGAGAGCTACATCCAGCATCCGATCGGTCTCGGGCCGTTCAAATTCGTCGAGCACGTGCCGGGATCGCGCATCGTGCTGGAGCGGTGGGACCGGTTCTACAAGCCCGGCAAGCCCTACGCCGACAAGGTCATCGTGTCGATCATGGCCGAAGCCGCGGCGCGCGATGTCGCCTTCCGGAACAAGGAAATCGACACCTCGGTGCTGGGACCCGCGCAATACGTCGCCTACCAGTCCGACGCCGCCCTCAAGGGCACCATCGTCGAAGTCGCCGAGGTCTTCACGCGCTACATGGGCATGAATCCGTCGTTCAAGCCGTTCTCCGACAAGCGCGTGAGGCAGGCGATCAACTACGCGATCGACACCGATCTGATCATCAACAAGCTGGTCAAGGGCAAGGCCTATCGCGCCACCAGCTGGCTGCCGCTGACCTCGCCGGCCTACGACAAGGCCATGAAGCCCTACCCCTACGATCCCGCCAAGGCCAAGCAGCTGCTGACCGAAGCCGGCTATCCCTCCGGCTTCGAATTCGAATGGACCACCAGCCCGAATGAAAGCTGGGGCCTGCCGATCGTCTCGGCCGTCATCCCGATGCTGGACAAGGTCGGCATCAAGGCCAAGGTCAAGCAGGTCGAGACCGCGGTGCTGGCGGAGGTGGTTCGCACTGGCGACTATCAGGCCTTCATCTATTCCCAGGCGAGCGGCCCGGATCCGCTGTCTGCCCTCAAATGCTTCCACTCGTCGACGCCGCAACCGGCCTGCAATTACATGAACTTCAGGAATGCCGATTTCGACAAGATCGTCGATCAGGCAGGGCAGGTCGACGACGGCGCAAAGCGCGCCGAATTGCTGCAAAAGGCCAATGCGCTGCTCTATGAGGAGGCGCCGGTCTGGTTCTTCAACTACAACAAGGCGGTCATGGCCGTGCAGCCGTGGCTCAAGGGGATTCAGCTGAACGCGACGGAGCTGACCCACCAGAACGTCGAAGACCTCTGGGTCGACGAGACCTCGCCCGCGAAGTGACCTGCGCTCTCGCGCTCCCTGCATCGCCACAAACGATGCAGGGAGAGAGGAACGGTGCCGATGCTCTCCTTCCTGATCCGTCGATTGCTGCAAACCGTCCCGACCGTGCTCGCCGTCGTGCTGCTGGTCTTCGTGCTGTTCAGCGTCGTTCCCGGCAGCATCGTCTCCTCCATGAGCGACGACAGCGATCCGCAGGTCGAGCTGCGCATGAAGAAGCAGCTCGGTCTCGATGAGCCCCTCTATGTGCGTTTCGGCGCCTACATTGCCAAGCTGGCGACCGGTGATTTCGGCACCTCGTTCCGGACGCGCGAGCCTGTCACGACCATGATCGCCAAGCGGGCATGGCCGACGCTGCAATTGATCTTCGCGGCCATGGCGTTTGCGATTCTGATCGGCGTGCCGCTCGGCTTCATCGCGGCCCTGCGACCCGGCGGCATCGTCGACACGATTGCAATGGTCGTGGCGGTGTCGGGCCTGTCCATCGCTAAGTTCTGGCTCGGACTCGTTCTAATGTATCTGTTTGCCTTGAAACTGGGCTGGCTGCCGAGTTTCGGCTATGGCGACGGCGGATTGAAACACCTGCTGCTGCCGGCCGTCACGCTCGGCGTCTCGCCGATGGCGCTGTTTGCCCGGACGACGCGCGCCGCGGTCCTGGAGATCATGACGGCTGATTTCGTCCGTACTGCGCGCTCCAAGGGCATGAGCGAGACCCGTGTCGTGAAGTGGCATGTGATGCGTAACGCGCTCGTCATCATCCTCACGACCATCGGCCTGCAATTCGGTGGGCTGATGGGGCAGGCGGTCGTGGTCGAGAAACTGTTCTCATGGCCGGGCATCGGCTCGCTGCTGGTCGACAGCGTCCTGCAGCGCGACATTCCAGCCGTCCAGGGCTCCATTCTCGTGGTTGTACTCGCCTTTCTCGCGATCAATCTACTGGTCGACGTGCTCTACGGCGTGATCGATCCCAGGATCAGATACGCATGAAACTCCGCCCCAATCTCGTCATCGGTGGAGTGTTGTTCGCGCTGGCGATCCTGGTCGGCCTGCTCGCGCCCTGGCTGGCGCACTCCGATCCCGTCATGGACGCCAACCTCATGAACGCGGAAGAGCCTCCGAGCTGGACCTGGTGGTTCGGCACCGACGACCAGGGCCGCGACATCTATTCCCGCGTCGTGTACGGCGCGCGGGTCTCGCTGACGGTCGGTATCATCTCGCAGCTCATCAACAGCGTCATCGGCGTGGCCTTAGGGCTCAGCGCCGGCTATTTTGGCGGCTGGTGGGACGATTTCGTCAACGCCCTGACCAATCTCATGCTCGCTATCCCTTCGCTGATCTTCGCGCTGGCCATCATGGCGGTCCTCGGCCCCGGCCTGACCAGCCTGTTGATCGCACTCGGGCTGACCAACTGGTCCTTCACGTGCCGGATCGCGCGGGCCTCGGCGCTGTCGCTGAGGAGCCAGGGCTATGTGCAGGCGGCGACCGTGCTCGGCTACGGCGATCTGCGCATCATGATCACGCAGCTGCTGCCGAACATGCTGGGGCCACTCATCGTCATCGGCACGCTCGGCATGGGCAGCGCGGTCTTGTCTGAAGCCGCATTGTCGTTCCTCGGCCTCGGCGTCCGTCCGCCCTTTCCAAGCTGGGGCAGCATGCTGTCGGACGCCCGCGAGCAGATCACGACGGCGCCGTGGCTCTCGGTTTTTCCGGGCCTTGCCATCTTCCTGACGGTGCTCGGCCTCAATCTGCTCGGCGACGGCCTGCGCGACATTCTCGATCCCCACTCGCGGAGCCGGCGCACATGACGGGCACGCCGCTGATCGAAGTCAGGGATTTGCGCATCGATCTCGATGACGGATCGAGCCGCATCGCAGCCGCCGAGGGCATTTCATTCCGCATCGACCGCGGCGAGACATTCGGCCTCGTCGGCGAATCCGGCTGCGGCAAGAGCATCACGGCGCTAGCCTTGATCGGCCTGTTGCGGCCGCCCTTGTCGATCGGCGGCGGCGTCATCCGGTTCGAGGGGCGGGAAATCCAGCGTCTTTCGGCAGCCAGACAGCGGGAGCTGCGCGGCAATCGGATCGCCATGATCTTCCAGGAGCCGATGACGGCGCTGAACCCGGTCTCGCCGGTGGGCCGGCAGATCGCCGAGATGTTCGTGCTGCACAAGGGCAAGAGCTGGCGGGACGCCAACCGGCTGGCGGTCGAGGCGCTGGCAAGCGTCCGCGTTCCCGCGCCGGAGCGACGCGTGAAGGATTACCCGCACCAGCTGTCCGGCGGCATGCGTCAACGCGTGATGATCGCCATCGCGCTCGCGTGTGGTCCGGATCTGCTGATCGCCGACGAGCCGACCACTGCGCTCGACGTGACCGTGCAAGCTGAGATCATCGAGCTGATGCGGAATTTGTGCGCCGAGCGCGGCACGGCCATCCTCATGATCAGCCACGATCTCGGCCTCGTCGCCAATGTGTGCCGCCGCGTTGCCGTGATGTATGCCGGTCGGATTGTCGAGGAACGCGGTTCGGCCGATATCTTCCGCGCGCCCTCGCACCCCTACACGCAAGGCCTGGTCGACTCGCTGCCGCGACTCGGCAGCCGCGCCGCGCTCGGCCGCGCCAGGCTCAAGGAGATCGCAGGCGTCGTCCCGGCCATCACCAGCTTTCCTGATGGCTGCCGGTTCAATCCGCGCTGCGCGCAAGCGACCGAGATTTGCCGGACGGTCGTACCGAAGACGGACTTGCTGGAGGGGGGCGGTCTGGTGAGGTGTCATCACCATGCATGAGCCGCGAAACAGGCTGGGTGAGCGGAGGCCGGACGACGATCTCATTCTCAGCGTTAGGGATCTCGCGGTGCATTTTCCCCTTGGAGGCGGCCTGCTGGGCCGCGGCCGGCGGCTGCTCCGAGCGGTGGACGGGGTCGACCTCGAACTGAAACGCGGCGAATGCCTCGGCCTCGTTGGCGAATCCGGCTCGGGCAAGTCGACGGTCGCATTGTCGATCCTTGGCCTGCTGACGCCGACGCGCGGCCGCATCGTGCTGGACGGGCAGGTCGTCACGAGCAGGCAATCCGGCGATCGTAAATCATTGGCCCGCACCGTGCAGATGGTGTTTCAGGACCCTTACGCCTCGCTCAATCCACGCCAGACCGTGCGCCGCACGCTGGAGGATCCTCTGCGCGTGCACGGCGTGACCGCGAAAAGCGAGATCGAGGACCGCGTCGCCACCATGCTGCGGCATGTCGGCCTGCGGCCCGAACAGGCCGGCCGCTACCCGCACGAGTTCTCGGGCGGCCAGCGCCAGCGTATCGGCATCGCCCGCGCCCTGATCCTCAATCCCAAGATCGTCATCTGTGACGAGCCGGTCTCGGCGCTCGACGTCTCGATCCGCGCCCAGATCATCAATCTGCTGCTGGAACTGAAGGAGACGCTCGGTCTGTCCTACATCATGATCAGCCACGATCTCGGCGTCGTCGAGCACATGAGCGACCGCGTCGCCGTGATGTATCTCGGCCGCATCGTCGAGAACGGCGACTGGCGGGAGATCTTCGAGCGCCCCGCACACCCCTATACGCAGGCCCTGATCGCCGCCATCCCGGATCCCCTGCATCACGCGCCGCTGGCGACCACAGGCGGCGACCTTCCCAACCCGCTCAATCCGCCCAACGGCTGCGCCTTCAGCCCGCGCTGCCGCCATGCGGAAGCGGCGTGTCGGCACGAGCCGGGGCCGTCGCTGGAGACGCGGCCCGATGGACATGCGGTGCGGTGCTGGCGGGCGGATGAGATCGGTGCAGCGAGCGCCACTCTATCCCCGTCACCCTGAGGTGGCCGCACCTTCAGCGGCCCTCGAAGGGCGACGGCCCGGCTGGCAGCTCGGCCGTTCATCCTTCGAGGCTGCGCATGCGATGCTTGTCGCATCGCAGGCTCTGCACCTCAGGATGACGGGTCATTGCCCTCCTGCTCACTGTACATGGGCTGTTTTCGCAGTTTTGTTCGGAAGGTCATCTACTCTGCCGCCTTTTCCCTTAAGCGCTGCGCATAGACGTTGATGACGAGCGCCGCCAGCAGGATCAGCCCGCGGATCAGGATCTTCAGGAAGCTGTCGATGTTGACGTGGTCGAGGCCGTTATTGAGGACGCCGAGAACGAAAAGCCCGACGATGGTATTGCCGATGCCGCCGCGGCCGCCGAACAGGCTGGTGCCGCCGACCACGACGGCGGCGATGGAGTCGAGCAGGTAAGTGTCGAACTCGTTCTGCTGCGCGCTGCCGAAATGGGCGACGCCGAGCATGCCGCCGATGCCGGAGCAGACGGCGGAGATCACCATCACCGCACCTAAGATGAGCTTGACGTTGAGGCCGGAATATTCGGCCGCCTCGCGGTTGCCCCCGACCATGTAGACATAGCGGCCGAAGCGCGTGTAGGTCAGCACGAGGTGCCCGCCGAGCAGCATGATGGCGGCGACGATGACGATCCAGGGAATGCCGCCAATCGATCCCGAGCCGAGTGTCGTGATGAGGCTCGGCACCTTGTAGGCGATCTGGCCGCGCACCAGCAGCGCGGAGATGCCGGCGGCGATCTGCATCATCGCCAAGGTCATGATGAAGGAGGGGATGCCGATCAATGTCAGCCCCAGCGCATTGACGAGGCCGAGCAGGGCGCAGAGCAGGATCGACAGCAGAATCGCGACCGCGCCGGGCAGGGGGATGTTGGCGATGTTGACGTAGGATTCCTGCAGCGTGAAATAGGCGACCGCAATGCCGGTGACGTTGGCGATGCTGGCGATGGAGAGATCGATCTCGGCGCAGAGGATCACGAAAGTGAGCCCGACCGCGATGATGCCCGTGACCGACACCTGCGTCAGGATGTTGCCGAGATTGTCGAGCGTCGCGAAGGAGGGGCTGGCAAAGGCGAAGAAGGCGGACAGGAAGATCAGGGTGAGGAACGGCGCGATGTTGCGCATCTGCGAGCGCAGGAAGGGCGTGAGCCCGCGTGCCCGCTGCTCCGCCGCCAAGGCCGTCTCGCTGCTCATGTGCTTCTCCGTCACGCCGCTTCCAGCAGGCGGTCCTTGCTGATCGGCTCGTTCTTGAATTCCCGCACCAATGCGCCGCGCTTGAGGACGAGGATGCGGTCGGCCAGCGACAGCACCGTTTCCGGCTCGGTCGACAGCACGATGATCGCGAGCCCTCTTGTGCGGAGATTGCGGACGATGTTGATGACGTCGTTCTTGGCGCCGACATCCATGCCGCGGGTCGGCTCGCACAGCACCAGCAGTTTTGGCGGATAGGTCAGCCACTTTGCCAGCGCAACCTTCTGCTGGTTGCCGCCCGAGAGCATGCCGAGGTCGAGACCGACCACCGGCGGCCGGATCTGGAGCTGCTCGACCTGACGCTTGGCGATGTCGCGCTCCTGCGCCGACTTGAGCAGCAGGGACGAGATGCGATCGAGAATGCTGATCGAGATGTTCTTGTAGACCGGCTCCTGGTGAAACAGCATGTCGCGCCGGCTCTCCGGCACCAGCGCCACGCCGGCGCGCCGCGCTGCCGCCGTGCTGGCGAAGGTCTTTGGCGTGCCCTCGACGACAAGCGCGCCGGTGTCCGGCTTCAGCTTGCCGAACAGGATGCGCGACAGTTCCTGCTGGCCGCAGCCCATGAAGCCATAGATGCCGAGCACCTCGCCGGCGCGCGCCTCGAAGGAGATGTCCTTCAGACTGCGGGACAGCGAGAGCTGATCGACCTTGAGAACGATTTGGCTGTCGCTTGGCCGCGGCAGCATCAAATCGTCGGTATAGCTGTGCTCGAGCGCCTCGCCGCCGCGGCCGATCATGGCCTCGATCAGTGCGCCCTTGCTGGTTGCCGCGCTCGCGGTCTCCGCGACTTTCCGTCCGTTGCGGAACACGGTCACCGTGTCCGACACGCGCAGGATGTCCTCGATGAAATGCGAGATGAAGACGATGCTGGTGCCTTGCTCGCGCAGGCGACGGAGTGTCGCGAACAGCCGCTCGACTTCGGGCGGGGAGAGGGCGGAGGTCGGCTCGTCCAGGATGACGATGCGGGCGCCGGAGAACAGCACGCGCGCGATCTCGATCAGCTGCTGCAGCCCGATGGGGAGGTCGCCCAGCCGGGTCATCGGATCGACGTCGATGCCGAAGCGGGAGAGCTGCTCGCCGGCCTCGCGAGCCATGCGCCGCCATTGTACGAGGCCGAGGCGGTTGGTCGGCTGGTTGCCGAGGAAGACATTCTCGGCGACCGTGAGGTCGGGCGCGACGGAGAGCTCCTGGTGCACCATGGCGATGCCGGCTGCATGCGCATCGCGGGTGGAGCGGAAACGCGTCTCCGCCCCGTCGATCAGGAAGTGGCCGGAGAATTCGGTGTGCACGCCGGCGATGATCTTCATCAGCGTGCTTTTTCCGGCGCCGTTCTCGCCGACGAGACCGTGGATCTCGCCGGGATGAAGCGCGAAGTCGACACCACGAAGTGCTTCGACGCCGCCGAAGCTCTTCGTGATGCCCTGCAGTTCAAGGATGGGCGAACGACCCTCTGACATGAACGTTCAGATCTTGGAGGCTCAGATCAGAAAGTGATCCTGCATCCACTGCATCCCGGCGGCGTTGGCCTTGGTCACGACCGGGCCGTCGGTGACGACGTTCTTGGGAATGCCCTGTCCGCTCTTCTCGCCGCCGACCACGGCGGAAACGCCCGCGATGATCGCGCCGCCGTGGATGCGGCAGGAGGGATTACGCACGGTCGCGAACATGCGGCCTTCGCTTACCGCCTGGATCGCCGGCGGCATGGCATCGACGCCGCCGATCAGGATGTTGGTGCGGCCGCGCGCCTTCATGATGTTGGCGGCGGCAAGCGCCATGTCGTCATTGTGGAAGAATGCAGCATCGATCTGGGGATACTTCGTGAGGTACGTTTCCCAGAGTCGGGCGGTTTTCGACACGTCCCAGTCGGCGGGCTGGGTATCGAGCACCTCGATGCCGGGAAATTGCTTCACTACGTTGTTGAAGCCCTTGGCGCGCCCTTGCGCCCCGGTATGGCCGAGCGCGCCCTGCGTCATGATGATCTTGCCCTTGCCGCCCATCGCGTTGCAGAGCGCCTGGGTTACGGAGGCCCCCATGAACTCGTTGTCGGGGGCGAGGAAGGAATGGACGTTGATTTGATCGAGCGGCGCGATCAGCGTGTCCATGTCGATCACGGGCGTGCCGGCATCGATCATCTTCTGCACGGGCTGGGTGAGGGTGCCGATGCCGAAAGCCTGGATCGCGACGAAATCCCATTTCTGCGAGGCCATGTTGTCGATCGCCGCGCGCTGCTTCACCGCATCGAGCTGGCCGTCGAACCAGGTGACCTCGACATTGAACAGCTTGCCCCAGAATTCAGCCGCCTGCTTACCCTGCGCGCACCAGGTGGCCTGGAGGCCCGCATTGGAGAACGCTGCCTTCAGCGGCTTCTCGCTGCGCCCGACCTCGGCGGCCAATGCGGGGTTTATGCCCATGCTGCCGAGAAGGGCAGCTCCGGCGCCGGCGGTCGCTGCCGCCTGAAGAAGATCGCGCCTCGTCGTCGAGAAATCTTTCGTCCCGGACATCGCTCGCTCCCATATATCTTATCGTCGGCGCGTCATTGATTGCGCGACCGATGTCCGAAAGTGTCTCACAAGAGTAGGCGCCACTCAATCTGCAATCACTCGCTGCGATTGCGGCAACCCGAGTTGGTGCAGCGCAAAGCGTCAGGCCGTCGCGCCGGTGAATGCGTCGATGTCGGCGAGCAATCTGTCCCAGGCTTGCGCGATCTCGATGGACCATTCATCGCCGAGCAGATCGCGCAAGGCATCCCTGATGATGGCGAAGAACGCGACGAACAGCTCGCGCGGCGTGCCATAGCCATCGTGCGAGGCGACTTCGCAAGCGATCAGCCGGAAATGTCCGCGACGCTGACAGGCGAAATCGAGAATGGCCTCGATCGTCAGCGCGAGCATCGACCCCTTCACGAGATCGCGGCCGTCCGAGCGGAACATCGCCTCCGTTTCGGGATGTTCGTCAAACAGGCGCCGGTAGACGAGGGGCGTCAGATCCGGGCAGCGCGAGGCCGCCAGCTCGAAGCTGATTTCGATCGGATTGGGCAAGGCATTCATCGGCGCTTCAGCCTTGCGGACAAAAAAAGAGCGGGGCCCTGGCCCCGCTCAAAAATTGTGTCGACCCTATTATCCCCGATTCTAAGATTTGCTCTTGATTGACGGGGCGACGCTGCATTTTGCGCGTCAGGGGCTCCTCCCGAGACTTGGACCACCAGACTTCGACCTCGCGGCCAGCCTGAGCAAGGGGATGCTAGATCAACTTTTCTCACTTGTCATCATTTTCGGCAACGAATGTTCAAAATTCGATCAGCAGACGAAATGATCGAGCGTCGATGCTCGCAAGTATATGACAAATAAAAGAAATCTTTGGGTGGACCGGGCGTTTGACCCTGCCTCAAATGCCCAAAGCCGATGCCGTGCTGGGCTACCGTGGCCCCGGTTCTGCCAAATTTGCGCTGGGTCAAGAAGGCGGCGGAACTGATCTCGACTTGGGCTTGGTGCGGTGTTTAGTTAGTAGACGAACGAACGGTTCGGCGGATGCGCTCACGGCTACAAAAATTCCTGCCTCTGGTCCTGCTCGCCCTGGCGATGCAGGTGCTGGCGCCGATTGCCGCCTGCTGGGCGACCGGCCTCGCCATTGCCGATCCCCTGTCTGCCGGTGTCATCTGCCACAGTGCGAGCGAGCAGGGCGGCCTGAACGATCAGAGCGGCGCGCCAACCGGGCATGCGGGCGCCTGCGCCCTGTGCTGCCTGGCCCAGGCCAATGCGTCGCTCGATTCGCCGACGCCCGCGGCATTCTCGATTCCCATCCGCCATGCCGAGCGGGTGGTGTGGCATCCGGCGGATGGATTCGCCATCGCCGCTCCCAAGGGCTCGAGCGCCCAGGCGCGCGCCCCGCCTCAATTTTCCTGACGTAGCGACAAACCGAACCATTGGCGCGCGCCGTTGCTGTGCCGATGGCGTGCTCAATGGACCGGCCGACGTGCCGGCTGTCAGGAATCTAGGAAATGTTACGCATTCGTGCAATCGGAAGCGCGGGCTTGCCCGTGCTTGCCGGACTGCTGTCCCCGATCGGTTCAGACGCGCTGGCCCAGGCTGCCTCGGAAGCGCTTCCCGCAGTGACGGTCGAGGCGCCGCAGACGTCCCGTCCCAAACCAATCATCCGGCCATCGCGACTGCGCTCCGCTTCGACTGCTCGCATGGCGAAGCCCGTCGCGCAGAACGCGATCGATGGCGCCGGGGGGCAAAACAACACGAGAAGCGCCGGCGAAGTGAGGGCCGGCCTCATTCAGTCGCCGGCCGGACAGACCGCGACCACCATCGATCGCAGCCAGTTCGACAACCGTCCGGCGTTCTCGGTCAGCGACGTCCTGCGGGACAGTCCGGGCATTTCGATCAAGCAGGGCAACGGTCCCCGCGACTTCGGCATCTCGATTCGGGGCTCCAACGCCCGCAACGGTTTCGCCATCCGCAATCTCGTGATCTTCGAGGACGGCTTCCCGGTGACGCAGCCGGACGGCCTGTCGCGCAGCGACCTGATCGATCCCCATGCCTATGGCGCGATCGATGTGATCCGGGGGCCTTCCTCGGCGCTCTACGGCAATTATGCGACTGGCGGCGCGCTCAATTTCCGGACGCGGCCGGGCGGCACGATCGACGGCGTCGAATATGGCGTGGATGGCGGCAGCTACGGCTACCTCAACAACTACCTGGCGGCCGGCAAGAAGGTCGGGAATTTCGAGGGCTCGCTGTTCGCCAGCGACACAAGGGGCGACGGCTATATCGGCAATAGCTGGTTCAACACCCAGACCGTCAACTTCCTCGGCACGCTCAAGGCGACGCCGGACGATCGCTTCACGGTCAAGATCATCAACAACGACCTCAGCGCGCGGCTGCCGCTGCGCCAGTCGCTGAACCAATACTATCAGAACCCGTTCCAGCAGGGCTGCGCGACCGGTGCGACGGCGGTCGCCGGCTGTCCCACCGTGTCTCTTTTCAACAACGGCTTCAACGGTGGCAAGGATACCGAGACGGCGACGCAAGCAGGTCTCGGGCGCAACGACCGGCGAACCATCGTCGGCGGACGCTGGGAGCATGATTTCGACAACACGATGACTTGGCGAAACCAGTTCGTGTTCGACGACAGGAACATCAGCCAGCCCACCGGCACGACCAGCGCGATCGGCGATTTCCCTTCGTACAATTATATGAGTGATCTCACTAAGCGCGGAGAGATTCTTGGCCTGGAGTCCACCGCGTTCTTTGGTGCCTTCTACAATACCCTGACGGCGTCGAGCGATACGCGAAACGTGATGCCGGGAGGTCGCGCGACGCTCGGCAGGCTGTCGAGCAACCTCTACAGCGAAACGACTAATTTTGGTGTTCGTGCCAGGGAAGAGCTCAAGCTTACGTCGGCACTAACGGCCGTTGCAGGCATCGGTTGGGAGACAACCTTACTCAGGGGCATCAATACGGCCTATTCGTACGCCGGCCCCGCCGGCATCACGACGACGACGCCGACGACCGCGGACCGGCAATTTCAAAATACTGCACCAGAGTTGGCGCTGCTCTACAATCTCAACAACGAATGGCTGTTCCGCGGACGCGTTGCCACGGGCTATGGCACGCCGCAGGTCTCGAACCTCTTTGTCGCTCAGACGGGATTGTCGGGCAATAATACCCAGCTCCAAGCCCAGAAGAATCTGGGTTACGATCTTGGTTTTGATTGGACACCGAACAGCGCGCTCAAACTCAGCGCGACTGGCTTTTACGAATTTTTCCGCGACGAACTCGTATCGCAGGCAACACCTGCGGGGTCACCCAACGCGACCTATATGTTCAACGCGCCGCGGTCGGAACATCGCGGCATCGAGCTTGCCGCCGATTGGAAGTTCTATCCGGGCTGGCGGTTCATGGCGGCGTACACCTATCTTGACGAGGTCTACACCGAGTACGTCGAGAACATCACCAATGGCGCCGTGTTCAGCTTCAACCGTGCCGGCAACAAGATCCCCGGCATCTCGCCCAACGAGTTGACGGCCCGAATTGGCTACGACGAGTTCACCGGGCCGCTGACAGGCCTCGGAGGTTTCGTCGAGGTCCAATGGAAGGACTCCTTCTACATGGACAATGCAAATCTGCTGAAGGCGCCGGGCTATGAACTGGTCAACGTGAATGTTCACTACAAGACCGACCTGGTCTCCGACACCTTCAGATCCCTGAACTTGTTTCTCGAAGTCAGGAACGTGTTCGACCGGACCTATGTCGCCTCGGCCAACAACATCGCCAATACGGTCACCGGGGCCGGCCTTCAAAATCCTGCGAGCCTGCTCGCAAACACAACGGGATCGATCTATGCGGGCTCGCCGCGCACATTTGTTGCGGGTATGAAGGTGGCATTCAAATGATCCGGGCTCTCGAAGGGAGGCGGGCCGTGATCCGAACTGGCCTGCTCGCGATCGTCGCTCTCGCAGCCGCGCAAGGCGCGGCGCTCACGCAGATGCGTGCCCCGCCTGCCTCTGAAGCCGCGTGCGAGGAGCCGACGCTGCGCTGTGCGACCAAGGCGACGCCCGCCTTCGGTCCGGACGGGACGCTGTGGCTGGTCTGGATGGCGGGAGGGCAGGTCTCGGTCGCAAGTTCGCAGGACGCGGGCCGCAGTTTTTCGGCGCCCACCCAGGTCACGACGAAGCGACTGAACCTCGATTGGGGGCCGGATGCGCGGCCGAAGATCGTGGTCGACCGCAAGGGCGGCATCGCGCTGGCATTCTCGACGTTCAGGGACGAGGCTTTCAACGGAGAGGTGCTCTACACGCGCTCGTCCGACGGCGGGAAGAGCTTTGCCGAGCTGAAGCCCATCACCGCCAACAACGAGAGCCAGCGGTTCGAGGCGCTGGCGCTCGATCAGGATGGAACGGTCTTTGCGGCCTGGCTCGACAAGCGCAATCGCGTCCCTGCGAAAGAGGCGGGGCGGAAATACGAGGGCGCAGCGCTGTTCTTTGCCGCCTCGCGCGATGGCGGCGCCACCTACGCGGAGGCCGCAATCGCGCGTGATGGCACCTGCGAGTGCTGCCGATTGGGATTGACGTTCGCGGCGCCCGGGCGGCCGGCCGTGATCTTCAGGAACATTTTTGACGGCGGCGTGCGCGATCATGCAGTGATAACCTTCACTGATATTGCAACGCCGGGTGAAATCCACCGGGTCGGCACCGACGATTGGCAGATCAACGCCTGCCCGCATCACGGGCCGAGCCTCACAATTGCGCCGAACGGGACCTATCATGTGGTCTGGTACACGAACGGAAAGGCGCGAAAGGGATTGTTCTACGCGCACTCCCGCGACGAAGGCCGCACCTTCTCTGCACCTCTGCCGCTGGGGCAACCGGGCCGCAGCCCGACGCGGCCCTTCGTGCTTGCAGGTCCTGCGGGAACGGTCATGGTCTGGAAGGAGTTCGACGGCGAGAAGACCTCGGTCCAGATGACGATCTCCCGCGATGATGGCGAAACGTGGTCACCGCCGAAGACGATATCGAGCACGAGCGACACCTCCGATCACCCCTTGCTGGTCTCCAACGGCAAGCGGACCTACCTGTCGTGGATGACGAAGGCGGACGGCTATCGGTTGACAGCCATCGAGGACCAGCCATGAGATTTCGATTTGCATCCATTGCCGGTCTTGTCGCTCTGATCGCATCGGCGGACGCGCTCGGCGCATCTCCCGCGCTGAAGCCGTTCGAACGCGGCACCTGGCAAGCCGTCATCAAGGGGCATGCCGGCCGCCCCGTGCTCGTGCATTTCTGGGGCGTGACCTGCGGCCCCTGCAAGGTTGAGCTGCCGCTGCTCGGGCAGTTTGCCAAAGATCATCCTGACGTCGACGTCGTCACGGTCAGCGCCGATCTCGTGCCGAACCTGCCGGGGGCAACGCAAGCGATGCTCGACAAGGCGGGTCTGTCGTCGACCGAGAACTTCATCTTCAACGACGGCTTCGTCGAGCGCTTGCGGTTCGAGATCGATCCGGCCTGGCAGGGCGACATTCCCAGGACCATGCTCATCTCCCGGGAAGGGACCATCACGACGATCGAAGGCTCGGCCGAAATTACCGATCTCGAAAAGTGGTCGGCGCAACAACTCTCCAAACGCTGAACTTCAGTCTGCAAAGGGAATACCGATATGAAGACAATCTCGAAAAACGTGTTGTTCGCTGCGTTCGCTCTCGCGATCTCGGCGGCACCGGCGGTCGCCGACGACGTCAAGGCCGGCGATCTCGTCATCTCGCAGGCGTGGAGCCGTGCGACCCCGGGCGGCGCAAAGGTCGCCGGCGGCTATCTCGTCATCGAGAACAAGGGGACGGCGCCGGACAGGCTCGTCGGCGTGTCCGCCGATATCGCCGGCAAGGCCGAGATCCACGAAATGGCAATGGATAACGGCGTGATGAAGATGCGCCCGCTCGACAAGGGGCTGGTGGTCGATCCCGGCAAGACGGTGAAGCTCGCGCCAGGCGGCAATCATTTGATGCTCCAGGAGCTGAAAGGCCCGTTCAAGCAGGGCGACAAGGTGCCGGTGACGCTGCAATTCGAGAAGGCCGGCAAGGTCGCCGTCTCCCTCGACGTTCAGGGCGTCGGCGCCCAGGCCCCCGGCGATGCCGGGCATTCCGGTCACATGGACATGAAGAAGATGCCGGATCATTCGGGAATGAAAATGCAATGAGGCTGATCTGGACTCTCGAAAGGCCTGATATGTCGAAGCGATCCCGCCTGTTCCTAATTGCCGCGCTCGCCGCCTCGCCAGCGGCGGCGCACGTGTCCCTCGAGACCAAGCAAGCCACGGTCGGCACGTCCTACAAGGCCGTGTTCACCGTTCCGCACGGTTGCGCGGGCTCGCCAACGGTGAAGATCCGCGTGCAGATCCCGGAAGGGGTGATTGCGGTGAAGCCGATGCCGAAGGCGGGCTGGAATGTCGATGTCGTCGAGGGCAAATATGCCGGAGAATACGACTATCATGGCAACAAGCTCTCCTCCGGCGTCAAGGAGGTGGCCTGGTCGGGCGGCAAGCTGCCGGACAAAAACTATGACGAGTTCGTCATGCACACGGTCCTGACCGATACGCTCAAGCCGAACACGATCTTGTACTTCCCGGTCGTCCAGGAATGCGAGACCGGCATCAGCCGCTGGATCGAAATCCCGGCCGAAGGGGCAGGGCATTCGCATGAGGGCAAGTCCGAGGGCAAGTCGACGGCGCCGGGTGTGAAGCTGTTGCCAAAACCCTGATGCGCCTCCTCGCCGCGCTCGCGACGCTCCTCCTCGCTGCCGGCTTTGCGGGCGCGGCGTGGGCGCATGCGGCCCTTGTCTCGGTCGAGCCGGGGAGCGGGAGCATGCTGGCGACCGCACCCAAGGCGGTGGAGCTGCGCTTCAACGAGCCGGTGACGCCGGGCGCGATCCTGCTGATCGACGGTGCGGGCAGGGCGCGGGACGATGCGCGTGTCAGTGCATCGGGCGAGACGATTTCGGTCGCGATGCCGGCGGATCTGCCTGAGGGGACCGCGGTTGTCAGCTATCGCGTGATCTCGCAGGACGGCCATCCCGTCACCGGATCGGTGATCTTCTCGATCGGCATGCCGACGGCAACGAAGGCTCCGGCCGCCGCGGACGGCGGGTTGAGCGCGTTGATCTGGCTGGCGCGAGTCGGCCTCTATATCGGGCTGTTCGTTGGCGTTGGCGGCGTGCTCTTCGCGCGCTGGATTGCGTGGTCGACGACCGGCATGGCCGTCCCGCGTACGGCGCTCGCCCTCGGTCTTCTGAGCGCGACGGTGTCCGTCGGCGCCTTGGGCCTCGATCTGCTCGGGCTGCCCCTGGCCGCTCTCGCGACGGCTGGTCCCTGGAAGGTCGCATTTGCGACCAGTGCAGGCCCTGCCTTGCTGGTTGCCTTCGCGGCGATGCTGTTCGCGTTGATGGCGCTGGGTAGCGCATGGTACGCGCGCGCTCTTGCGATGATCGCATTCATCGGTGTCGGTTTGTCGCTCGCCATGACCGGGCACGCCGCGACGGCACCGCCCGAGGTGTTGATGCGGCCGGCGATCTTTCTCCATGGCCTCGGTGTTGCCTTCTGGATCGGCGCGCTGGCCCCGCTCGTCGCCCTGGTGTCGAAGCCGACGGCTGCAACGATACCCATCGTGAGCCGCTTTTCCCGCATCGCCATGCCGGCGGTCGGAGTTCTGGCATTGACTGGCCTTGGACTCGCGATCGTTCAACTCGAAAAGCCGGCCGCGCTGATCGAGACCCGCTACGGCCTCATTCTCCTGGTCAAGCTCGTGCTGGTCCTTGTGCTGCTGGCGCTTGCGGCGCTCAATCGCTTTCGACTGACCCCGGCGCTTGCCGAAACGCGCAAGGCTGCGCCCGCCTTCACGCGCTCGATCCTGCTCGAAAGTATTGTTGCGCTCGCCGTTCTGGCCGTGGTCGCCGGCTGGCGCTTCACGCCGCCGCCGCGGACATTGGTTCCCGAGACGCCTTTGGCGATCCACATCCACAGCGACAAGGCGATGTTCCAGGTCCTGGTGTCGCCCGGCAAGCCCGGGGCCAATGATTTCGTGCTCCAGCTCATGACCGGTGAGGGGACGTTCCTGGCAGCCAAGGAGGCGACGTTGACGCTGAGCCTGCCCGAGCGCGGGATCGAGCCGATGGAGTGGAAGGCCTCGCTCGGGCCGGACGGCTATTGGCATGTGCGCAAGGTCGAACTTCCCTTTGCCGGCCGCTGGCACGTGCGGATCGATGCGCTGGTGACCGACTTCGAGCAAATCACACTCGAGGATGAACTCGACGTCGCGGTGCCGTAAGGTGCAGCTCGCGCTGAACCTGAAGTCCGACGGAAAAATGACAGGAATTCCGCTGCTTAGCGGCTTTTCCTCATTCCCGGTCTTGTATTTTCGCTCTCAATCCGGTTTCACTGCAGGCGATCACTGATTCCCAGAGTGTTGCCATGCGGTTGTCGCGGTTCTTTCTGCCCATCCTGAAGGAAAATCCGAAAGAGGCGGAGATCGTCTCGCATCGGCTGATGCTGCGAGCCGGCATGATCCGGCAGGAGGCGGCCGGCATCTATGCCTGGCTGCCGCTCGGCTTCCGCGTGCTGAAGAAGATCGAGCAGATCGTGCGCGAGGAGCAGGATCGCTCCGGCGCGATCGAGGTCTTGATGCCGACGCTGCAGCTGGCTGACCTCTGGCGCGAGAGCGGCCGTTACGACGCCTATGGCCCGGAGATGCTGCGCATCGCCGACCGCCACAAGCGTGAGCTGTTGTACGGGCCGACCAACGAGGAAATGATCACCGAGATCTTCCGCGCCTATGTGAAGTCCTACAAGAACCTCCCGCTGAATCTCTATCATATCCAATGGAAATTCCGCGATGAGCAGCGTCCGCGTTTCGGCGTGATGCGCGGCCGCGAGTTCCTGATGAAGGACGCCTATTCGTTCGACCTCAACGAGGCCGCTGCGCGCGTCGCCTACAACAAGATGTTCGTGGCTTACCTGCGCACGTTTGCGCGGATGGGGCTGAAGGCGATCCCGATGCGCGCCGAGACCGGCCCGATCGGCGGTGACCTCAGCCACGAATTCATCGTGCTGGCTGAGACCGGGGAATCCGGCGTCTTCATCAATCGCGACGTGCTGGACCTGCCGGTGCCCGGCGAGGACGTGGATTATCGGAGCGACCTGACGTCGATCATCAAGCAGTGGACCTCGCTGTACGCTGCGACCGAGGACGTCCACGATTCCGCGCGCTTCGAGCAGGAAGTGCCCGCGGACAAGCGGGTGAACACCCGCGGCATCGAGGTCGGGCAGATCTTCTATTTCGGCACCAAATATTCCGAGCCGATGAAGGCGCTGGTGGCTGGCCCCGATGGCGTCGACGTGCCGATCCATGGCGGCTCCTATGGCGTCGGCGTCTCGCGCCTGCTGGGTGCCATCATCGAGGCCTGCCATGACGATGCCGGCATCAAATGGCCGGAAGCAGTGGCGCCGTTCCGCGTGTCGATTCTCAACCTCAAGCAGGGCGATGCGGCCGTCGATGCGGCCTGCGAGAAGCTCTATGCCGAGCTCACGGCCAAGGGCGTCGACGTGCTCTATGACGACACCGACCAGCGCGCCGGCGCCAAATTCGCCGCCGCCGACCTGATCGGTATCCCCTGGCAGATCATGATCGGACCGAAGGGGCTCGCCGACGGCAAGGTCGAGATCAAGCGGCGAAGTGACGGCTCCCGCGAGACCATGTCGCCTGCGGACGCGGTCGCAAGACTTGTGGGCTGATAAGGCTGGTCGGCTGAATATTGTTCATCGCGCGATATCGCGGCCGCCAATCCGGCCACAATTGACCCCGAATCATGGGATTATCGAGCGATGGATGAGACCATGACCGAAACCGTGCAAACCGCGCCTTTTGCGCCATTCGAATGGATGCTGTCGGCGCGCTATTTGCGGGCGCGCCGCAAGGAGGGATTCATCTCGGTCATCGCCGGGTTCTCCTTTCTCGGCATCATGCTGGGCGTGGCGACGCTGATCATCGTCATGGCCGTGATGAACGGCTTCCGCAAAGAGCTGCTCGACAAGATCCTCGGGCTCAACGGCCACATCCTGGTGCAGCCGCTGGAATCGCCACTGACCGACTGGAAGGATGTCGCTGACCGCCTCAGCCAGGTCGACGGCATCCGGCTGGCCGCGCCGGTGGTGGACGGCCAGGCGCTGGCGTCCTCGCCCTGGAATGCCTCCGGCGTCCTGGTGCGCGGCATCCGCTCCGACGACCTCAACAACCTCACCTCGATCGCCAAGAACATCAAGCAGGGCTCGCTCGAAGGCTTCGACGAAGGGCAGGGCGTGGCGATCGGCCGGCGCCTCGCCGACCAGCTCTCGCTGCATGCCGGCGACAGCATCACGCTGGTGGCGCCGAAGGGCGCGGTCACCCCGATGGGCACGACGCCGCGCATCAAGCCGTACAAGATCGTCGCGGTGTTCGAGATCGGCATGTCCGAATACGATCTCGGCTTCGTGTTCATGCCGCTTGCGGAAGCGCAGGCCTATTTCAACCGCAGCAACGACGTCACCTCGATCGAGGTGTTCACCACCAATCCCGACAGGATCGACGCCTTCCGCAAGGCGGTGACGGAGGCCGCGGGACGTCCGGTCTTCCTGGTCGATTGGCGGCAGCGCAACTCGACCTTCTTCAACGCGCTCCAGGTCGAGCGCAACGTGATGTTCCTGATCCTGACCATGATCGTGCTGGTCGCGGCGCTGAACATCGTGTCCGGCCTGATCATGCTGGTGAAGGACAAGGGCAGCGATATCGCGATCCTGCGCACGATGGGCGCCTCGCAGGGATCGATCATGCGGGTCTTCCTGATCACGGGCGCCTCGATCGGCGTGGTCGGGACGCTGGTCGGCTTCTTCGTCGGCCTCGTGATCTGCCTCAACATCGAATCGATCAGGCAATTCCTGTCCTGGCTGACCTCTACCGAGCTGTTCTCGCCGGAGCTCTACTTCCTGTCGAAGCTGCCCGCCGAGATCGACATCGGCGAGACCACTGCCGTCGTCGTCATGGCGCTGACGCTGTCGTTCCTGGCGACGCTGTATCCGTCGTGGCGCGCCGCGCGCCTCGATCCCGTCGAAGCGCTCCGGTACGAGTGAGGGGCTGATGGAGCAGCAGGGGGCTGACGATGTACCGGTCATTTATCTCCACGAGATAAAGCGGCAGTATTTGCAGGGCGAGGTGCCGCTGACGATCTTGGACGGCGCCAAGCTGGCGCTATGGGCCGGCCAATCGGTCGCGCTGGTTGCGCCGTCCGGCTCGGGCAAGTCGACGCTGCTGCACATTGCGGGGCTGCTCGAGGCGCCGGATTCCGGTGAGGTCTATGTCAACGGCGCGCCGACCTCGCAGCTGCCCGACATCGAGCGCACCCAGCTGCGCCGCACCGATATCGGCTTCGTCTACCAGTCGCACCGGCTATTGCCGGAGTTCTCCGCGCTCGAGAACGTCATGCTGCCGCAGATGATCCGCGGCCTGAAGAAGTCCGAGAGCGTTACGCGCGCCAAGGAGATCCTCGGCTATCTCGGCCTCGGCGATCGCATCACGCATCGCCCCGCCGAGCTGTCAGGCGGCGAGCAGCAGCGCGTGGCGATCGCCCGCGCGGTGGCCAATGCGCCGCGGGTGCTGTTCGCGGACGAGCCGACCGGCAACCTCGATCCGCACACGGCCGATCACGTGTTCCAGGCCCTGATGCAGCTGGTCAAGGCGACCAAGGTGTCGATGCTGATCGCGACCCACAACATGGAGCTCGCCGGCCGCATGGACCGGCGGGTGTCGCTGTCGAACGGCCAGGTGGTCGAGCTCGACTAAGATTCGCGAAAACAACCCCATGCACAGTAGCCAAGTGCTTGGCGGGATTTGCGAAAAAAATCGCGCGGTGGCGCTCCGCCGCGCCCTTCGGCCTCAAGGCCGAATCACCGTCAATTTGAACGGCCCGCCATTAGCGGCGGCGTGCTCGACGGCCTCGTTGGCGTGGTCGAGGTCGAAGGCCGTCGCCTCGTACTCCTCGAGCCTCAGCAGCCCCGCGCGCACCAGCGCGATCAGACGGCTCGCGGCATCCGGCGGGTACATCCAGACCCCGTGGATGCTGATGCAATTGCGCATGATCCAGGGGTAGGGCAGCTCGAGGCCCGCGCCGCCGGCCATGCCGACGCCGCCCATCAGCGCGACGCGGCCATAGGGACGCACCGTCATGACCGCCGCGCGCACGACGGTGGGGCTCACCGAGGGCGGCATGATGTCGAGCACGCAATCGATCGGCGAGGGCGCCGCGTGCTTCATCGCCTCGCGGTCGTCGTCCTCATGGCCGGTGAGCTTGACCGGTTTGACCCGCGGGCCGAAGCGGCAGACGAGGTCAGCCAGGATCGTCTCGTTGCGGCCGGGCGTGACCACGCAGGCCGCGCCCATCGCCAGCGCGACCGAGACGGCTGCGCTGCCGAAATTGCCGGTGGCCCCGCTCACCAGCACGGTCTCGCCTGGTCGCAGGTTCGCGGCCAGGAAGCCACCGTAGGGCACCAGCAGCGTGCCCAGCGCGCACCATTGCGTCGCGTCTTCCGACGTGATCGCGCCGAGAGGTTTCACATTCTCGGTCGGCAGTCGCATCTGCTCGGCAAACGAGCCGTGGCGGAAATGCCGTTGCAGGCGCATGCCGCCGGGGCCGGCAGCGGTCAGCCCTTGCAGTGCGATGTCGGGCGCGACGGCGTCGTCACGCGAACGCACAGTCGGATCGCAAAACACCCAGTCCCCAACGCCGAGCTTGGTCGCATCCGGGCCGATCGCGCGCACCCGGCCGATGCCGCCGGGACCCGGGATGATCGGCAGGTCGAGCGCGTAATTGCGCGTCCCATCGAAGACCTCGTTCATGTAGGACAAGACGCGTGTGGCGACGACATCGACGATGACCTCGCCGGTGCCGAGCACCGGTTCGGGAGCATTTTCGATTACCAGCGGCGAACCGAAGGATTTGAGCACGGCAGCTTTCATGATGTTTCACCTCAAAATCGGGTGAGGCCCATATGCGCCGCCTTGGAGGAGACAAGAAGGCCTGGTATTATCCTAGTATTATGGAGACCCTCCATCGCGGGAGCGACAGCATTGGCCGACCCACGCCGCATCGAGTTCGGCGATTTTCTCAGGTCCCGCCGCGAAAAGCTGTCGCCGAAGGCTGTCGGGCTTCCGATCGGCCGGCGCCGGCGCACCGCGGGGCTGCGGCGTGAGGAAGTCGCGCAGCTCGCCGGCATCGGCGTCGACTGGTACATCCGCCTCGAGCAGGGCCGCACCGTCAGCCCGTCCGTCACCACCATTGACGCGCTGGCCCGTGCGCTGCGTCTCAGCAAGACCGAGCACGCCCACCTGAAGGCCTTAGCGCGCGACGGCACCAGAAGCGCGTTCACGCGCGAGGTCGTGCCACCACCCATTCGGCGGATGATCGCGAGCCTGCACCAGCCGGCCTACATCACCGGGCGGCGCTGGGACGTGCTGACCTGGAACGAGGCGGCCGAGGACATCTTCGCCTTTGGGCAATTGCCGGAGCAGGATCGCAACACGCTGCTGCTGGTGCTGACGAACAAGCAGACGCGAAAGGTCTATGGCGCGGGCTGGACGGAGGTTGCCAAGAGCATGGTCGCGATGTTTCGCGCCACCCACGACGTCTGGGCCGGCGATCCCGCCTTCGCGGAGCTGCTGACGCGGCTGCGCCAGGGTAGTCCGGAATTCGTCAAATGGTGGGAAGCCCACGACATCCGCAGCACGATGTCCGGCCTCAAGACCATGAACCATCCGACCAGGGGCGTGCTCCGGTTCGAGCACACCAGTTTCCAGGCCAACGACGATCCCGCGTTGAAGCTGGTGATTTACACGCCGGTGTGAGGTGTGGAGCGGTGAAGGCCAGCGCGTCTGCCGTCGGGAGGCAGGCGGGAGCTGTTGCGGTCAGTCCGTCCTGCACCGCTTGAGCTGCATTGGACATTTCGGGCGCACCGAGCAGCGGATCAAGGACTTGATCGTAACCACTCCGAGAAGGCGCGGATGGTCCGCGCGCGAGGATGGTTCGGCTTGCTGACCACATGGAAGCTGTAGCCAGGCAAACTCAACTTGAACACTTTCACGAGCGTTCCAGCTGCGAGGTCGTTAGCGACGAGCACATCACTGAAAACCCCCACGCCCTGTCCGGCGATCACCGCTTCGATGGCGTGCAGTTCCTCCCGGAAACTCAAGTGTTGCATGTCCTTGAATTGGGGCACTTCGCGCCACCTGCGCTGAGCCGTGGCGAGCCATCTCTGCCATGTCGGTGGTTCGCGATCGGCAGGAGACCAATAGGAGTGGATCAGAACGTGGCTCGCAAGGTCGAGCGGTCGTTTCAGCCGCCCCGTTGCAAGTAGACGCGGACTGCAGACCGGCCAGAATGTATCGCTGAAGAGATCATCGACGATTCCGTCCGTCGGCCGGACTCGGCTGGTCGCATAGCGAATGGCGACGTCGCCATCTCCGGCCTGCAGATCGAGCACACTGTCCGTGCCGATGACGTCGAGCCGGACGTCGGGATGCAGCTTCCGCCAGAGCGGCAGGCGAGGCACGAGCCAGCGGCTCGCGAAAGCGTTGGTCGTCGTCACCCGAAGAGGCTGTTGGTCGCCTTCCTGCCTGACGGCCATAATTGCAGCCGCAAACACCTCAAGGCCGTCGCGGATGGCGGGAAAAAGCCGCGCGCCGGCATCGGTCAGAGAAAGAGGCCGCGGCCTGCGGCGGAATAGAGCGCGACCGCAATACTGCTCAAGCAGCCCGATCTGGTGGCTGATCGCCGTTGGCGTTACGCCGAGTTCGGCCGCGGCCTTCTTGAAGCTCAGGTGGCGAGCGGCAGCTTCAAAGGCGCGAAGCTCGATCAGGGGCGGCAACTTGTGCATGAGGTCAGTGTAGGTGAAATCAATTCACCGTCACCTGAATTCTTCGGATTTGCTCCGAGACAGCTCGCGATCGAGGATATCGCCAGTCAGGCTGAGGAGACCATGTCATGTCGTCGATCGCATCTGTCGCCAGCGCTGCCGCCGATCTTGGCGCTTCCTTCGGAGGACAACTCCTCAAGCCAGCCGACGAGGGTTATGAGGAGGCGCGAAGGGTCCACAATGGGCTGGTCGACAAACGGCCGGCATTGATTGCCAGGTGCCGCAGCGTGGCCGATGTCGTTGATGCCGTCGCGCTTGCGACCAAGCTCGGCCTCGAGGTCGCGGTTCGCGGCGGCGGCCATAACGTGGCAGGGCGCGCAACCATCGACGGCGGAATCATGATCGACCTCTCGCCCATGAAGGGCGTTCGGGTCGACCCCGTCGGCAAGACCGTATGGGCGCAGGGCGGCGTCACCTGGGGCGAGGTTAATCGCGAAACTCAACTTCACGGGCTTGCGGTCACCGGCGGCGTGGTCTCGACCACCGGGATCGCCGGCCTGACCCTCGGCGGAGGCCTGGGCTGGCTGATGGGCAAGTACGGCCTTGCACTGGATAACTTGCGGGCGGTCGAACTCGTCACCGCCGAGGGCAGGGTTCTACGGGCCAGCAAGCAAGAGGAGCCCGATCTGTTCTGGGCCATCCGCGGAGGCGGCGGAAACTTCGGGATCGCCACCGGCCTCGAATACGATCTTCATACGGTCGGGCCGATCATCACCGGCGGTCCGATCATCCACCCGATCGAGCGCTCCCGTGATGTGCTCGAATTCTTCAGGGCCAGCACGCGATCGCTGCCGGACGAGCACATGCTGTTTGCATCCCTGACCCACGCGCCCGACGGGTCCGGCACGGAAGTCGCCGCCCTGGTCACCAGCCATTGCGGTCCGGTCGCGGATGCAGAAGACGCGATGCGGCCGCTCAAACAGTTCGGGGCTCCGATCCTGGATGCGGTCGGACCGATGCCCTATTGCGAACTCAACCGCATGCTCGACGCCAACTATCCGAAAGGCGCCTTCAATTATTGGAAATCGAACTTCCTCTCGGAGCTGAGCGATGCTGCGATTGCGACCATGATCGATTGTTTCGCGCGTTGCCCGACGTCCATGGGGCAGTTCCTCCTCGAGCACATCCATGGTGCGGCGGCCCGCGTCGATACAGCGTATACGGCATTTCCGCACCGGCAGGAGGGCTATAATTTTCTGATCCTTGCGCAATGGATGCAGCCCAGCGATACGAGCCGCTGCATCTCCTGGGCACGAGACACCTACGAAAGGATGCGCCCCTTCTTTGCCTCAGGCCGCTATGTCAATTATCTCGATGATGACGAGACCGGCGATCCTGTCGCTGCCGCCTGTGGACCGAATTACCGGCGTCTGCAGCGGATCAAAGCGAAATACGACCCGACTAACTTCTTCCGCATGAACCAGAACATCCGGCCGCTGGCCTGATTTCCAGACAAGGATTTCGTCGCTCTCATCCTGTTAAGACGTCGGTCAAAAATGACGATGCTGCGGCCCGTTTCGTTAGTCGGCGGGGCGTGGCGATTCCGGGGGAGGACTCGAAATGGCTATCGTGTGCCGGCCCGCTCGCATGGAGGACTTGAAGCAAGCCGACGAAATGGTGGTCGCCAGCATCAATGAACTCACCGAACGGCGGGGCTTCGGAAGGATGGCGTCCTCCCGTCCGCAGGATTTCCAAGCTTTCTCGCTAGCGGACGATCCCGAAGGTCTTTGGGTAGCCGATGACGACGGAGAAATTGTCGGTTTCGCGTGGAGCTGGGTTTGTGGCGAGCTTTGGTTTCTGGCGCAGCTGTTCGTGGCCCCTGATCGCCAGAGCGATGGCATCGGCAATCAACTCATCAGTAAAACGTTCGCCCAGGCAGATATGCGCGGAGCATCGATCAAGGCGCTCATCACCTTCACATTCAACAACGTTTCTCAAGGATTATACATCCGTCACGGACTGTTCCCGCGCTTTCCGATCTACATGGTCAGCGTACCTCGTGACCGTTTGGCGTCGCGCTTGGCTGAGCCGCGGCTCCGTCTTGAATCTCTCGCGGACAGGACCGCCGGGCTCGATGAGCTGGGACTCATTGATGTCGTTGCTCTCGGTGTCTCCAGAGCAAAGCATCATCGCTATCTCCTGAGCGATGGCACGACGGGCGGGTACACCATTCACTCGGACAGCGAGTGCGTAGGGTACGTCTATATTTCGGACGGACACATTGGCCCGCTTGCAGTCCGCCGACCGGATCTCGTGGGCTCTGCGCTTGCTGCTGCGTTGTCGCGCGCGGCAAAGAGTGATTTTCCGACCATTTCGGCCTTCATACCGGGCGCGAGCGAGCCAGCGCTCAAGGCAGCGATCGACCACGGGATGCATTTGACATTCCCGATGTTGCTGATGTCGAATCGACCGTTCGGAGATTGGGCCAGCTACCTCCCGCGCAACCCGGGTTTCATGTAGTTCAATCCAGGCTCGTACTTGGGCCATTCGCCGACGTCCGGGCCGCGAGCATGCGCCCCGCGGAATTAGCGGCGCGGCCGCGGCAAGATTCTCCGGTGCGCGCTCCGATTTGCAAGCCGCCCACACAAGCGCTATGCCCCGGCTTTCGTAGAGAGCCCCAACATGACGATCTCTGACGACGACGACCTGACGCGCCTGAAAGAGATCGGGCGCATCGTCGCCAATACGCTGGAAGCGATGGGGAAGGCGATCGAGCCGGGCATGACCACCTCCGAACTCGACCAGATCGGGCGAAAGCTGCTGGAGGCCGCCGGGGCCCGTTCGGCGCCGGAGCTGGCTTACGATTTTCCCGGCGCGACCTGCATCAGCGTGAACGAGGAGATCGCTCACGGCATCCCGGGCGAGCGGCGGATCGCGCGCGGCGATCTCGTGAACATCGACGTGTCAGCCGAGAAGAACGGCTTCTTTGCCGATACCGGTGCCTCCTTCGCCGTTCCGCCCGTCGCCCGTGCGATTGAGCGTCTTTGCCGGAACGGCCGGCGGGCGATGTGGACAGGCCTGCAGCAGGTTGGCGCCGGCAGGCCGATTGCCGGGATCGGGCAGGCGATCGGGAGCTTTGCGCGGAAAAACGGCTACAGCCTGGTCAGGAATCTTGCCAGTCACGGTGTCGGTTTGTCGCTCCATGAGGAGCCGACGGAGATCGCAACGTGGCCCGATCGTTCGGAACGCCGCATCATGACCGATGGCTTGGTGTTCACCGTCGAGCCGTTCCTCTCCATGGGGGCCGAGTGGGCGGAGAATGGCGATGACCCATGGACACTCTACAGCAGCCCCGAGGCGCCGACCGTGCAGTACGAACACACCGTGATCGCCACAAGGCACGGTCCTTTGATCGTGACAATGGCTGGATAAGGTTGCCGAGCCCGGGGACGGATCACGTCAGACGGTCGATGATCTGAAGGGCCGGTCTCGATCAGGGCGATCGCGGCGTCGGCGTCTGGGTGGCCGGCCTCGCGCGGCGAGCAGGTTTCTTCGGTGGAAAATACGGGTTCACCACGCAACTCGCCGAACGTCCGACGGCGAGATATTTGCACTGCTCGAGCGAGCCGTAGCGGCAGTCAAAATAGCCGACGGGGCCGTAGATCTGCATGCAGACGGGATAGCTCGGGTCATAGGTCTGCGCGTGAGCAGCCGCGGTCGCGAGCAGCACGCCCGCCGAGAGGAGCGCGACAGGGACGCGGCGCATCTCAGCGTGGCAGGTAGTACCCGGGCGCCAGATTGCGCGGACGATTTTGATAGGCGTACGGATCATCGCTCTGTCCCGCAAAATATGGATTTGCGATGCAGGTCAGCGCGCGGCCTGATGCGCTTGCCTGACACTGCGCGTAGGTGTCGAACCTGCAATTGCTGAGCCCCGGCCATTCATCGCCGGTGAGGCAGAACGGATGATGCGTGCCAAACGCGCGCGCCGGTGTGCTTGCGCTCGACGCCAGTGCAAATGTGGCGAGAGCGAGCGAAAATGTGGCGACAATGGGGGAGGCAATTCCTCTACGCATCTTCAATTCTCCATCACGCGAATGTGCGCGCGACGTTGTTACGCGCGCATGCAATTTATCTCGTCTCGTCGACAATGGAACTACAGAAAACACTTGTTTCAAAGGGTTTCGGATACGCGCTGATAAATCTTCATTAATGAAACGCGGGCCTTTGGCGCGAACTGTGGCGTCGAGGTTACAGCAATTCCGTTGATCGCTGTTATGACCAACGCACGGCCGGGGGGCCCATCGACGAAACTGGAACGGGAATCAAATGAAGAAGAATTTGTTGCTTGCTGCTGTGAGCCTTGTCGCGCTGAGCGCGGCCGCGCCGGCGCTGGCTGCTGACCTCGCAGCACGGCCCTACACCAAGGCGCCCGCGATGGTCGCCGCGATCTACGACTGGAGCGGCTTCTACATCGGTATCAACGGCGGCGGCGGTTCGTCGCACTCCACCTGGGATCTCGTCGGCGGCGGCCGTGAGGGTTCGCACGATGCGACCGGCGGCACGGTCGGTGGCCAGATCGGCTATCGCTGGCAGTCCGGCCAGTGGGTGTTCGGCGTGGAAGGTCAGGGCAACTGGGCCGACTTCGCGGGTGACAACGTCAGCGCGCTGTTCGCCACTCGCAATCGCTCGAAGATCGATTCGTTCGGTCTGATCACCGGTCAGGTCGGCTACGCCTGGAACAACGTCCTGCTCTACGTCAAGGGCGGTGCGGCTGTGGTCGGCGTCAAGTACGACGTGTTCAGCACGGCCTCGGGCGCGCTGCTGTCCTCGAACGACCAGACCCGTTGGGGCGGTACGGTCGGCGCCGGCCTCGAGTACGGTTTTGCGCCGAACTGGTCGGTTGGCGTCGAGTACAACCACATCTTCCTGTCGGACAAGGATGTCACGTTCGCAGGCTTGGCGGGTACCGACCGCATCAAGCAGGACGTCGACATGGGGCTCGTCCGCCTGAACTACAAGTTCGGCGGGCCGGTGCTCGGCCGTTACTGATCCTGATCGCTCGCCTTCGAGCGTTCGTCGAAAAGCCCCGGCCTTCGCCGGGGCTTTTTTATTGCGTGAATTCAGCGAGTTAACCATTGCCCCTGGAGGTCGTCCGCCACGCTTGACTCCTCAGAACAAAATGAGAACAATGTTCTTCATGCGTTCTAGCAAGGGAGCGAGACATGTTCAGGGTTTTCGTCGAAGAGGCCGCCGCACTGGCGTCGATCACGCTGTTCGTCGGGATGATCGCGATCTGGGCTCAAGTCATACCGCAGCTCTAGGGCAGTGGTTTTGTAGTCCGGCGTTCCTTCTCGGCCAGTGCCCTTGGGGAAAAGCAGGACGACGCGGCCAATTGGCCGCTCCGACGTGGACTCTGAAGCTGCGACACCTCACCATTGCGCGGCGAGTCGGCGGAGGAGGGCAGATGCGGGTGCATGATGCCTTGAAGAGCCGGCGACCGCTCCATTCCATCTGCAAGAGGCCGTCACGCGACCATGCCGAGCGCCGGATTTGTCCACCTTCACGTTCACTCGGCCTATTCGCTGCTCAAGGGCTCGATCAAGATCGCCAAGCTCGCCGAGCTTGCCAAGAAGGACCACCAGCCGGCCCTGGCGCTGACTGACACCGACAACATGTTCGGCGCGCTGGAATTCTCCGACAAGATGGCGGGTTCCGGCATCCAGCCGATCGTCGGCTGCGAGCTGGCGATCGATTTCGGCGATCAGGATCCGAATGCGCGCAGCGCGATGGCGCCGTCGCGCGTGGTGCTGCTGACAGCGCAGGAGCGCGGCTATCGCAGCCTGATGCGGCTGAACTCGCGCGCGTTCCTGGAGACGCCTGACACCCATGCGCCGTTCATCAAGTTCGACTGGCTCGAGGGCGAGACCGAGGGCCTGATCGCGCTGACGGGTGGACCGGACGGGCCGATCTCGCTGGCACTGGCCGGCGGTCATGCCGAGCTTGCGGCCTTACGCTGCGAGCGTCTGGCCGGCCTGTTCGGCGATCGCCTCTATATCGAATTGCAGCGCCACAACACCGAGAAGGAGCGGCGCGTCGAAAGCAGCTTGATCGACATCGCCTACGCCCAGGGTCTGCCGCTGGTCGCGACCAACGAGCCTTATTTCGCGACGACCGATGATTACGAGGCGCATGACGCGCTGCTCTGCATCGCCGGCGGGCGGCTGATCGCCGAGACCGAGCGCGAGCAGCTCACGCCCGATCATCGTTTCAAGACGCGTGCCGAGATGGCGGTGCTGTTCGCCGACATTCCCGAGGCGCTGGCCTCGACGGTGGAGATCGCCGAGCGTTGCTCGTTCCGCCCGATGACGCGCAAGCCGATCCTGCCGTTCTTCACCGTCGGCGCCGCGCAGAGCTCGGACGCCGCCGCAGTCGAGGCGGCCGAATTGAAGCGCCAGGCGGAGGAGGGGCTCGCCAAGCGCCTCAGCGTCCACGGCCTGTCGCAAGGCACCACCGAAGAGGATTACGACAAGCGCCTGGCGTTCGAGCTCGACGTCATCATGCGCATGAAATACGCGGGCTACTTCCTGATCGTGTCCGACTTCATCAAATGGGCGAAGAGCCAAGGCATTCCGGTCGGGCCGGGCCGCGGCTCCGGCGCGGGCTCGCTGGTGGCATGGGCGCTGACCATCACCGACCTCGATCCCATCAAGTTCGGCCTGCTGTTCGAGCGCTTCCTCAATCCCGAACGCGTCTCGATGCCGGACTTCGACATCGACTTCTGCCAGGACCGCCGCGGCGAGGTGATCAAGTACGTCCAGCAGCGCTACGGCCGCGACCAGGTCGCGCAGATCATCACCTTCGGAACGCTGCAGGCGCGCGGCGTGCTGCGCGACGTCGGTCGCGTGCTGCAAATGCCCTATGGCCAGGTCGACAAGCTGACCAAGCTGGTGCCGCAGAATCCGGCCGCGCCCGTCACGCTCGCGGCGGCGATCGAGAGCGAGCCGAAGCTCCAGGCATTCCGCGACGAAGATCCGATCGTGGCGCGCGCCTTCGACATCGCCCAGCGCCTCGAAGGCCTGACGCGGCACGCCTCGACCCATGCCGCCGGCATCGTGATTGGCGATCGCCCCTTGAGCGAACTCGTGCCGATGTACCGCGATCCGAAGTCGGACATGCCGGTGACCCAGTTCAACATGAAATGGGTCGAGCCGGCCGGCCTCGTCAAATTCGACTTCCTCGGGTTGAAGACGCTGACCGTGCTCGACGTCGCGGTGAAGCTGCTGAAGCCGCGCAACATCCACATCGATCTCGCCACGCTGCCGATCGACGATGCCGAGAGCTACCAGATGCTGGCCCGCGGCGAGGTGGTCGGCGTGTTCCAGGTTGAAAGCCAGGGCATGCGGCGCGCGCTCGTCGATATGCGCCCGGACCGTTTCGAGGACATCATCGCGCTGGTCGCGCTGTATCGGCCGGGCCCGATGGCGAACATCCCGACCTATTGCGCGCGCAAGCATGGCGACGAGGAGCCGGAATATCTGCATCCCGTGCTGGAGCCGATCCTGAAGGAGACCTTCGGCGTCATCATCTACCAGGAACAGGTGATGCAGATCGCGCAGGTTATGTCGGGCTATTCGCTCGGCGACGCCGACCTCTTGCGCCGCGCCATGGGCAAGAAGATCCGCGCCGAGATGGACAAGCAGCGCGACATCTTCGTCGCGGGCGCGGTGAAGAACGGCGTGCCGAAGGGGCAGGCCGAGACCATCTTCGAGCTGCTGGCCAAGTTCGCCGACTACGGCTTCAACAAGAGCCATGCGGCAGCCTATGCGCTGGTGTCCTACCACACCGCCTACATGAAGGCGCATTATCCGGTGGAGTTCATCGCCGCGTCGATGACGCTCGATCTCAACAACACCGACAAGCTCTCCGAATTCCGCTCGGAGGCGCAGCGCCTCGGCATCAAGGTCGAGCCGCCGAACATCAACCGGTCGGGCGCGACCTTCGAGGTCGGCGAGAAGACGATCTACTACGCGCTCGCGGCGCTGAAGGGCGTCGGCATCCAGGCGATCGAGCAGATCATCGAAGAACGCACCAAGCGGGGATTGTTCACCTCGCTCGCCGACTTCGCCGCGCGGGTCAATCCGCGCGCGATCAACAAGCGCATCATCGAAAGTCTCGCCGCCGCCGGCGCCTTCGACACGCTGGAGCCGAACCGTGCCCGCGTCTTCGCCGGCGCGGACTCGATCCTGGCCGCCTGCCAGCGCGCGCATCAGGCCGAGACCATCGGCCAGAACGACATGTTCGGGATGTCGGCGGATGCACCCACCATCATGCTGCCGCAGATCGAGCCGTGGCTGCCGGCCGAAAAACTCCGCCGCGAATACGACGCCGTCGGCTTCTTCCTTTCGGGCCATCCGCTCGACGATTACGCCACCGTGCTGAAGCGGCTGCGGGTGCAGAGCTGGGCGGAATTCTCGCGCGCGGTGAAGACCGGCGCCACCGCCGGCAAGGTCGCGGCCACCGTGGTCTCGCGCATGGAGCGGCGCACCAAGACCGGCAACAAGATGGGCATCATGGGGCTCTCCGATCCCACGGGCCACTTCGAGGCGGTGCTGTTCTCCGAAGGCCTCGCGCAATATCGCGACGTGCTGGAGCCGGGCGCCGCCGTGCTGCTGCAACTGGGCGCCGAGCTGCAGGGCGAGGACGTCCGCGCCCGCGTGCTGCACGCCGAGCCGCTCGACGATGCCGCCGCCAAGACGCAGAAGGGCCTGCGCATCTTCGTGCGCGACACCAAGCCGCTGGATTCGATCGCCAAGCGTTTGGCCGGCCCCGACATGGCCGCATCGAACGGCGCCGCGCCGAAGGTCGGCAGTCCGGGCATCGCGCCGCGCGGAAATGGCGACGGCGAGGTCTCGCTGGTGATGATGCTCGACCTCGAGACCGAGGTCGAGATGAAGCTGCCCGGCCGCTTCAAGGTCTCGCCGCAGATCGCCGGCGCGATCAAGGCGGTCGCGGGAGTGGTGGACGTGCAACAGATCTGACACTGTCAGCGCCGCAAACCAAAGCTTAACTATCAAGCTCACGCATGGTTTCGAAGTCTGCCGGGCACAGCTATCAGTTGTCGCCCGGCGCGCAACCAAGGAAGAACAACCATGTGTGACAAATGCTCTGAAAATCTGCATCAATCGCTCGCTCCCTCCCGCCGCTCGATGATGCTTTTCGCCGCCTCCGCGCTCGGGATGGCGGCCTTTGGCGGGCCTGCGTCGGCCAAGAACGCGAAGGCGCCGCCGAAACCTCAGAACGTGCTGTCGCCCGATGCGGCGCTGAAGCGGCTGATGGAGGGCAATTCGCGCTACGTGTCAGGCGTTTCGCGCCGCCACGACTTCACGCATGAGCGCGAGGCACTGGTCGGCGGTCAAAATCCCTACGCGGCCGTTCTGAGCTGCGCCGATTCACGGATCGCGCCCGAATATGCCTTCGACAGTGGACGCGGCGACCTGTTCGTGTGTCGCGTCGCCGGAAATTTTGCCGGCGATGAGACGGTTGCGAGCATGGAATACACCGTCGCCGTGCTCGGCACGCCCCTGATCCTGGTGCTCGGCCACGACAATTGCGGTGCCGTCGACGCGACGATCAAGTCGCTGAAGGACGACAAGCCGCTGCCCGGGCACATCCCCGCGCTGGTCTCCGCGATCGCGCCGGCGGTGAAGACGGCGGCGCAGCAGAGCGGGAATGCGCTCGACAACGCCATCCGCCAGAACGTCATCGACAACGTTGCCAAGCTCAAATCGGCCGCCCCGATCCTCAATGCCGCGGTCGAGCAGGGCAAGCTCAAGGTGGTCGGCGGTATCTATCGGTTGAGCACGGGGACCGTCGAGTTGCTTGCCCAGGGCTAAAGCCCACCTTCCGGAGTACCGGGGCCAGGCGGTCGTGCCTCTGCCCAACAGAGGCCGGCCGCCGTACATTCGGCCGGCGCGATGCTCGACGCCCGATCTGATCGCACCGTTGGGGACTTGAACGAGTCTCGCGCAGTTTCTAGGCTGCGCCGCGGCTGATTTGAGGCTGACTTCAAGCTGACTTGGAGCTGACGCCGGCCGTGACGAAGGCCACGCCATCGCCTCAATCCGAGCTTTTCGTTCAACGGCCGTTCAGCCGGCCGCGCGCTTGATGCGTGGTGGCACCTCAACAACAATCACGGGCAAGCAAGCCATGCGTGGGACGTTCAGAGTTTTCATTTGCCTTCTCCTGCCGATCGTGGCTCTTGCCGCCGGCGCGCCGGACGCAGCCCGGGCCCAGCAGCAGGAGAAGCGCATCGCGCTCGTGGTCGGCAATGGCGCCTATGCCAAGTCACCGCTGGCAACGACCGCCAACGACGCCGGCCTGATCGCACAGACGCTGCAGGCGGCCGGCTTCGACGTCGTCGGAGCGCGCGATCTCGACGGCGACACGCTGCGCAAGAGTTTCCGCGACTTCATCCAGAAGGCCCAGGCCTCGGGGCCGGGAACGGTCGCGATGATCTATCTCGCCGGCTATGGCGTGCAGCTTGCCGGCGAGAACTACTTCGTCCCGGTCGATTCCAACATCGCCCGCGACACCGACATTCCGACCGAGGCCCTGCGCGTCAGCGACTATGTGCGCCAGCTCGCGTCCATTCCGCTCAAGGCCAACATCGTCGTGCTCGACGCGGCCCGCGCGCAGCCTTTCATCGAGGGCGGTCAGCAGATCGCGAGCGGTCTGGCGCTGGTCGAGCCGGAAGCGAACATGCTGATCGCCTTCAACGCTGCGCCCGGCACTGTGGCCCCGCAGGAGCCGGGGCCATATGGCATCTATGCGCAGTCACTGGCCGAGATGATCCGCACCGGCGGCCTGCCGCTGCCCGAGGTGTTCGACCGCGTCCGCCTGCGCGTCAACGAGGCCTCCAAGGGTGCGCAGGTGCCCTGGAACGAGCAGAAGATCTCGGCGCCGTTCTCGTTCTTCGAGCGCGGGCCCGATGCGCCGCCGCCGGAGGCCGCGCCGGACCAGGTCGCCGCGATCCGGAGCAAGCCGATCCGCGATCTCGGCGTGCAGGACGCCTATGCCGCCGCGCTCGAACGCGACACGCTGCCGGCCTATGAGGAATTTCTCGCCGCCTATCCCGGTGATCCACTCGCAAAGCGCGTGATGGCGATCGTCGCGGCGCGCCGCGAGGCGATCACCTGGCGGCGGACCTACCGGACCGACACGCCGGAGGCCTATTGGTCGTATCTACGCCGCTATCCGCGCGGGCCGCATGCGGCGGATGCACGCCGGCGCCTCGCGATCCTCACCGCGCCGGCCGAGCCGCCGCCGAGCTTTGCGATGATCGACTACGACGTGCCGCCACCGCCGCCGGAGGAGGTGGTCTATGTCGACCGTCCGGTGCTGTATTTCAGCGACCCCGATTTCGGCTTCGCGCCGCCACCGCCGCCGCCGGTCTACTATCTACCGCCGCCGCCGCCGGATTTCGTCGTGCTGCCGCCGCCGCTGCCGGTGGTCGGCCTGTTCGTGCTGCCGCAGCCGGTGTTCGTGCCGATCCCGGCGTTCGTCAGTCCCCCGGTCTACGTCGCGCCGCCGCCGAACAACATCATCTACCAGAACATCCACAATACGACGGTCATCAACAACGTGATCAACCAGCCGCCGGCGCCGGCC
>NZ_LFJD01000004.1:1703846-1703927 GCF_006658635.1 Bradyrhizobium sp. UNPA324 | reverse complement strand
TTGACGCCGGTCGAGAGCTTGAGCTGGCCGGAGGCGTTGATCGACGAGTTGGTCTGGCCGGTGGCCGTCGCAAGCGTCGCA
>NZ_LFJD01000004.1:1703701-1703836 GCF_006658635.1 Bradyrhizobium sp. UNPA324 | reverse complement strand
ATCAGCGTGCGCTCGAACTGGCCGGTGTTGCGCTCGTTGATGCGGAAATAGGTCGACAGCTCCATCGGGCAACGCACGCCGGGCGGCACGTAGACGAACGAGCCGTCGGAGAACACCGCCGAGTTCAGCGTCGCG
>NZ_LFJD01000004.1:1523595-1703691 GCF_006658635.1 Bradyrhizobium sp. UNPA324 | reverse complement strand
ATCTCGGAGGCGATCCGCGAGCATCCCGAGCTGGTGCAGAAATATCTGGGATCGGTGGTGCCGACCTCGGACAATTTCTATGCGACGCTGAATTCGGCGGTGTTCTCCGACGGCTCGTTCGTCTACGTGCCGCCGGGCGTGCGTTGCCCGATGGAGCTGTCGACCTATTTCCGCATCAACGAGCGCAACACCGGCCAGTTCGAGCGCACGCTGATCATCGCCGACAAGGGCTCCTACGTCTCCTATCTCGAGGGCTGCACCGCGCCGCAGCGCGACGAGAACCAGCTGCACGCCGCCGTGGTCGAGCTCGTCGCCCATGACGATGCCGAGATCAAATATTCGACGGTGCAGAACTGGTATCCCGGCAATTCGGAAGGCAAGGGCGGCATCTACAATTTCGTCACCAAGCGTGGCGACTGCCGCGGCAACCATTCCAAGATCTCCTGGACCCAGGTCGAAACCGGTTCGGCGATCACCTGGAAATATCCGAGCTGCATTCTCCGCGGCGACAATTCCCGTGGCGAGTTCTACTCGATCGCGATCTCGAACGGCTTCCAGCAGGTCGATTCGGGCACCAAGATGATCCACCTCGGCAAGAACACGTCGAGCCGGATCATCTCCAAGGGCATTGCCGCCGGCAAGTCGCAGAACACCTATCGCGGCCTCGTCACCGCGCATCGCAAAGCCACCGGCGCCCGCAACTTCACCGCCTGCGATTCGCTGCTGATCGGCGACAAATGCGGCGCTCACACCGTGCCCTACATCGAGGCCAAGAACTCCTCGGCGACGTTCGAGCACGAAGCGACGACCTCGAAGATCTCAGAGGACGTGCTGTTCTACTGCATCCAGCGTGGGCTCAGCCAGGAAGAAGCGGTTGGCCTCGTCGTCAACGGCTTCGTCAAGGACGTGCTGCAGCAGCTGCCGATGGAGTTCGCGGTGGAAGCGCAGAAGCTGATCTCGATCTCGCTCGAGGGGAGTGTCGGATGACCATCTTCGCGACCAACAGGCAGGGAAAAACGTGATGACGGCGCTCCTCGACATCCGCGGATTGAAGGCCGAGATCGACGGCCGCCAGATACTCAACGGGCTCGATCGCACCGTGAACAAGGGCGAGATCCACGCCGTCATGGGGCCGAACGGCGCCGGCAAGTCGACACTGTCCTATGTGCTCTCCGGCAAGCCGGGCTACGAGATCACCGGCGGCGAGGTGTTCTTCAACGGTGAGGATCTGCTCGCCATGGACCCCGACGAGCGGGCCGCGAAGGGGCTGTTCCTGGCCTTTCAATACCCGCTCGAAATCCCCGGTGTCGCCACGCTGACATTCCTGCGCACGGCGCTGAATGCCCAGCGCAAGAAGCGCGGCGAGGCGGAATTGTCGTCGCCCGACGTGCTGAAGCGAGTACGGGAGCTTGCCAAGCAGCTCAGCATCGACCCGGAGATGTTGAAGCGACCGCTCAATGTCGGCTTCTCTGGCGGCGAGAAGAAGCGCAACGAGACGCTTCAGATGGCGCTGCTGGAGCCGAAGCTGTGCGTGCTGGACGAGACCGATTCAGGTCTCGACATCGATGCGTTGCGCATCGTCGCCGACGGCGTCAATCGCCTGCGCGCTGCCGATCGCGGCATGATCGTGATCACACATTATCAGAGACTGCTCGACTACATCGTGCCCGATGTCGTGCATGTGCTGTCGGCGGGCCGCATCGTGAAGACCGGCGGCAAGGAGCTCGCGCTCGAACTGGAAGCGACGGGCTACGCGCAATATCAAAACGAAGCGGCGTGATCCCATGAATGCCGATATACGTCGTGTGAAGACCGCTGCCGAGATCGGCTTCGCCGATCTGTTCGCGGCTGCGCGGCAGAGCCTGCCCGGTGGCCAAAGCACCGAGGCGCTCCGGCGTGATGCCTTCGACCGTTTCGTGGCGCAGGGGCTGCCGAACTCCCGTGTCGAGGCCTGGAAGTATACCGACTTGCGGCGTCTGGTGCGCGATGCCAAGCCGCTGGCGCCTTGCCCCGATCCGGTTGCCAGGACCGCCGCCCGCGACGCCGGCGCGGTCTTCGCCGGTCTCGACCTGCGCCGGCTCCTGATCGTCGATGGCGCCTTCGTGCCGGAACTCTCTGATCTCTCGGATCTCGAATCCGGGGTCACCATCCGCGCGACCGCCGAGGCGCTGGGCGCGGACGAGATGGTTTTTCCGCTCGATATGGCCGGGACCGATCCGGTTGCATCCCTTAACACGGCGTTCGCCGCCGACGGTGTCGTGATCACGGTCGCCCCGGGTGTTGTCGTGGAGCGGCCGATCCATCTCGTCTTCGTGACCACGGGCGGCGCACCCGCCGCAATGTTCACGCGATCGCGGCTGGAACTCGGCAGCGGCGCGGCCCTCACACTGGTCGAGACGCATGAAGGCCCGGATCGTTCCGATTACCAGGTCAATGCCGCCTTCCAGGTGGACGTCGGCGACAGGGCCCGCCTGGACCACGTCAAGATCACCGGCGAAGGCGAGGCTGCGCTGCACATCGCTACACTCGAGGCTTCGATCGGCGCGGGCGCGGACTACCGCGAATTCGGCTTCACGATCAGCGGCGCCGTGGTACGCAACCAGCTATTGCTAAGACTTTTAGGTGAGGGAACCACCGCCAGCGCACACCAGGCGAGCCTTCTGGCCGGACGCCAGCATGCAGACACCACGCTCGTCGTCGATCATGTCGCTGCTGGATCGCAGAGCCGCGAGGTCTTCAAGGCGGTGGTCGACCACGAGGCACGTGCGGTGTTCCAGGGCAGGATCACGGTACAGCCGGGCGCGCAACAGACCGACGCCAGGATGATGGCGCGGGCGCTCCTGCTGTCGAACGAAGCCGTCGCCAATTGCAAGCCGGAGCTGGAGATCTTCGCAGACGACGTGCAGTGCGGCCATGGCACCACCACCGGCGCACTGGACGACCAGTTGAAGTTCTATCTGATGGCGCGTGGGATTCCGAAAAAGGAAGCCGAGGCGCTGTTGATCCAGGGCTTCGTCGGCGAAATGATCGACGCCGTTGCGCGTGATGATCTGCGTGACGCGCTATCGCGGACGATGCTCGCCTGGCTCAAGGGACGGGAATGATCCCATGCACCCGGCGGTGAGCAATGGAAGCTATGACGTCAATCGCGTTCGCCAGGAGTTCCCGATCCTGTCGATGCAGGTCCACGGCCGGCCGCTGGTTTATCTGGACAACGCGGCTTCGGCGCAAAAGCCAAAGGCCGTGCTCGACCGGCTGACCGGCGCCTACACCAGCGAATACGCCAACGTGCATCGCGGGCTGCATTACCTCGCCAACGCCGCCACGGAGGCATACGAGGGCGCGCGCGACAAGGTCGCGAAGTTCCTCAATGCGGAGCGACGCGAGGAGATCGTCTTCACCCGCGGGGCCACGGAAGCGATCAATCTCGTGGCGCAGACCTTTGGCCGGGCGCGGCTCGGCGAGGGCGACGAGATCGTGCTCTCGATCATGGAGCATCACGCCAATATCGTGCCCTGGCATTTCCTGCGCGAACGGCAGGGTGCCGTGATCCGATGGGCGCCGGTCGATGACGAAGGCAATTTCCTGATCGAGGAGTTCGAGAAACTCTTGAACGCGAAGACCAGGCTGGTCGCGATCACGCAGATGTCGAACGTGCTCGGCAGTGTCGTTCCGGTCAAGGAAGTCGTTCGGCTGGCGCATGCGCACGGAATTCCCGTCCTGGTCGACGGTTCGCAAGCTGTGGTGCACATGGACGTCGACGTCCGCGATATCGGCTGCGACTTCTACGTCGTCACCGGACACAAATTGTACGGACCGACCGGCATTGGCGCGCTCTACGGCAAATACGAGCATCTGGCGGCGATGCCCCCCTTCAACGGCGGCGGTGAGATGATCCGCGAGGTCTCGCGCGACACCGTCACCTATGGCGAGCCGCCACACCGCTTCGAGGCCGGCACGCCGCCGATCGTGCAGGCCATCGGCCTCGGAGCCGCCATCGACTATGTCGAATCGATCGGCAAGGAGCGGATCCGCAGGCATGAGAGCGGCCTTCTGGCCTATGCGCAGGAACGACTGCGTGGAATCAACTCGCTGCGGATCATTGGGACGGCCGCCGAGAAGGGGGCAATCGTGTCGTTCGAGATGAGGAACGCCCACGCTCACGACTTTGCGACCGTGATCGACCGCGCCGGTGTCGCGGTGCGCGCCGGGACCCATTGCGCGATGCCGCTGCTCGAGCGCTTCGGCGTGACCGCGACCTGCCGTGCCTCGTTTGCGCTCTACAACACCATGGAGGAGGTCGACGCGCTGGCCGAGGCCTTGATCAGGGCCCAGGAGCTGTTCTCATGAGCGAGAAGATCGTCACCCGATCGCTTCCCGTCAAGCCACGGCCCGTTGCCCGCATCGTCTGCGATGCCCATCGGCGGCGGACCGTGCGAAACATGGAGCGGCGCTTCGCCGGCGAGTTCGTGGCAGGCGAGCCGATCCGCGCCGCGGCGCTGATCAGGAACGACGGCATGTATCCGCACAAGGACATCGGCGAGCCGCTGGTGCATCCCGGCGACACCGGCGTCGTGCGCGAGAGCTGGCGCTTTCTCGGCGAGGTCTACTACACGGTCGAATTCGCGGCCAGGTCGGTGTTCGTCATCATGCGGGGCCGCGAGATGACGCGGATGGGAACCGCGTTCGACGTCGCCTGACGTTCTCCACCTCACACGGCTTCCGCCAGTGCGGCAGTCGCATCCGCGCGCATCCGCGACACCATCGACCGGAAGCCGTTCGAGCGCTGCGGTGTCAGGTGCTCGCCGAGCCCGAGCCGCTCGAACAGGGCCAATGGATTTTCGCCTGAGATCTCCGCGGCCGGCCGCCCTGACAGCAGCGCGATCAGGATCGCGACCAGGCCACGGACGATGTGAGCATCGCTGTCGCCGGCAAAGGTGAGGAGCGGCCGTCCGTCGTGGTGCTCGATGGTCGTCGCCAGCCAGACCTGGCTGACGCAGCCCTGCACCTTGTTGGCGTCGGTGCGTTGCTCGTCCGGAAAGGGCGTCAGTTTGCGGCCTAGCTCGATGACGTAGCGATAGCGGTCATCCCAATCCTCAAGCAGGGAAAAGTTCTCAATGATGTCCGTGATCGGCGTGGGTGGGGATTGGGTCATGGAAGGTCTCCAGGATGGGTGACGGACCAGAGGCCGAAGCCACGCGGACTCGATGCGTTGGTGAGATCGATCAAGCAAGCTCCGTACCGCAGCGTGAATCGAGGCGTTCGCGCAGGAAATGCAAGTCCGGCGATTCAGTTGGCGAGGCGTGCATTGTTTTGTTTCGAACAGCCGCTCGTGCGGGCGCATGTCGACATGATGCGATGTCGGGTTTGCAACAATGGGCAACCTCGCAGCTATCTCTCTCCAATCGCTTCGTTTTTTGCATTCGACGAGCGCTGGCACACTCGTTGCAAAAGTCGTTCTGGAAGGCGACCTCGCGCATTGAGATCGCGAGAGCGGCGCGCCGGTTGAGGGCAATCGGCCGAAGGAGAGCAGAGTACCACACCGGGGCAGGTCGCGTTGTGAGGCCTGTCGATCGTCTATCAGGCGCTTCGGAGGAGGCGTCCGACCCCTCGTACGGGGATAACCGAAGGATATTCGTATGAGCCTAGCAACCACCCAGAGCGTCGCGGAGATCAAGGCCCGCAACAAGCAACTGATCGACGACGTCTTGAAGGTCTATCCGGAGAAAACCGCAAAGCGCCGCGCCAAGCATCTCAACGTGCACGAGGCCGGCAAGTCCGATTGCGGCGTCAAGTCGAACCTGAAATCCATCCCCGGTGTGATGACCATCCGCGGCTGCGCCTATGCCGGTTCCAAGGGCGTGGTGTGGGGCCCGATCAAGGACATGATCCACATCAGCCACGGCCCCGTCGGCTGCGGCCAGTACTCCTGGGCCGCGCGACGCAACTACTACATCGGCACGACCGGCATCGACACCTTCGTCACCATGCAGTTCACCTCTGATTTCCAGGAAAAGGACATCGTGTTCGGCGGCGACAAGAAGCTCGCCAAGATCATCGACGAGATCCAGGACCTGTTCCCGCTCAATCACGGCATCACCATCCAGTCCGAATGCCCGATCGGTCTGATCGGCGACGACATCGAGGCCGTGTCGAAAGTGAAGTCCAAGGAATATGGCGGCAAGACCATCGTTCCGGTGCGCTGCGAAGGTTTCCGTGGCGTCTCGCAGTCGCTCGGCCACCACATCGCCAACGATGCCGTGCGCGACTGGATCTTCGACAAGGTCAATCCGGAGGCCGCGCCGGCGTTCGAATCCACACCCTATGACGTCGCGATCATCGGCGACTACAACATCGGCGGCGACGCGTGGTCCTCGCGCATTCTTCTCGAAGAGATGGGCCTGCGCGTAATCGCACAATGGTCCGGCGACGGCAGCCTCGCGGAGCTCGAAGCAACGCCCAAGGCGAAGCTCAACGTCCTGCACTGCTACCGCTCGATGAACTACATTTCCCGCCACATGGAAGAGAAGTTCGGCATTCCCTGGTGCGAGTACAACTTCTTCGGCCCCTCCAAGATCGCGGAATCGCTGCGCAAGATCGCGAGCTTCTTCGACGACAAGATCAAGGAAGGCGCCGAACGCGTCATCGCGAAATACCAGCCGCTGATGGATGCGGTGATCGCGAAATATCGCCCGCGCCTCGAAGGCAAGACGGTGATGCTGTTCGTCGGCGGCTTGCGTCCCCGCCACGTCATCGGCGCCTACGAGGACCTCGGCATGGAGGTCGTCGGCACCGGCTACGAGTTCGGCCACAACGACGACTACCAGCGCACCGCCCAGCACTACGTCAAGGACGGCACGCTGATCTACGACGACGTTACCGGCTACGAGTTCGAGCGCTTCGTCGAGAAGATCCAGCCCGATCTCGTCGGCTCCGGCATCAAGGAGAAGTACGTCTTCCAGAAGATGGGCGTGCCGTTCCGGCAGATGCACTCCTGGGACTATTCTGGTCCCTATCACGGCTATGACGGGTTCGCGATCTTCGCGCGCGACATGGACATGGCGATCAACTCCCCGATCTGGAAGAAGACCAAGGCACCCTGGAAGGATGCCCCGCGGCCGAGCCTGATGGCGGCGGAATAACAGAGGCTGAGCTCCGGCTCTTCTTTCGAGGAAGAGCCGGAGCCAGGCGATCGAACACGAATCCAACAAGGGTGCCACGATGACACAGAATGCCGAACACGTGCTCGATCACTTCGAGCTGTTCCGAGGACCGGAATACCAGCAGATGCTGGCCAACAAGAAAGCCCTGTTCGAGAATCCGCACGATCCCGCGGAGGTCGAGCGGATCAGGGAGTGGGCCAAGACGCCCGAATACCGCGAGAAGAACTTTGCCCGCGAAGCGCTGACCGTGAACCCGGCCAAGGCCTGCCAGCCGCTGGGGGCCGTGTTCGTCGCCGTCGGGTTCGAAGGCACGCTGCCCTTCGTGCACGGCTCGCAGGGCTGCGTTGCCTATTACCGCAGCCACCTGTCGCGCCACTTCAAGGAGCCGAGCTCCTGCGTCTCCTCGTCGATGACGGAAGACGCGGCGGTGTTCGGCGGCCTGAACAACATGATCGACGGACTTGCCAACACCTACAACATGTACAAGCCGAAGATGATCGCGGTCTCCACCACCTGCATGGCCGAGGTGATCGGCGACGATCTCAACGCCTTCATCAAGACCGCGAAGGAGAAGGGCTCCGTTCCCGACGAGTACGACGTTCCCTTCGCCCATACGCCGGCCTTCGTCGGCAGCCACGTAACCGGCTACGACAATGCGCTCAAGGGCATCTTGGAGCACTTCTGGGACGGCAAGGCCGGCACCGCGCCAAAGCTGGAGCGCAAGGAGAACGGCAAGGTCAACTTCATCGGCGGCTTCGACGGTTACACCGTCGGCAACATCCGCGAGATCAAGCGCATCTTCGAGCTGATGGGAATCGAGTACACGATTCTAGCCGACAACAGCGACGTGTTCGACACCCCCACCGACGGCGAATTCCGCATGTACGACGGCGGCACCACGCTCGAGGACGCCGCGAACGCAATTCACGCCAAGGCCACGATCTCCATGCAGCAATACTGCACCGAGAAGACACTGCCTTTCATCGGAGGGCATGGCCAGGAGATCGCGGCCTTCAACCATCCGGTCGGCGTCAGTGCCACCGACGAGTTCCTGATGACGCTGTCGCGCATCACGGGCAAGCCGATTGCGAAGGCCTTGGAGCAGGAGCGCGGACGTCTCGTCGACGCCATGGCCGATTCGAGCGCTCATATCCACGGCAAGAAGTTCGCGATCTACGGCGATCCGGACCTCTGCTACGGGCTTGCCGCCTTCCTGCTCGAGCTCGGCGCCGAACCGACCCATGTGCTCTCCACCAACGGCAACAAGGCCTGGGCCGAGAAGATGGAAGGGCTGTTCGCCAGCTCGCCGTTCGGCAGGAACTGCCATGCGTATCCGGGCAAGGATCTCTGGCATATGCGTTCGCTGCTGTTCACCGAGCCGGTCGATTTCCTGATCGGAAACACCTACGGCAAGTACCTGGAGCGCGACACCGGGACGCCGCTGATCCGCATCGGCTTCCCGGTGTTCGATCGCCACCACCACCATCGCTATCCGGTGTGGGGCTACCAGGGCGGCATGAACGTGCTGGTCAAGATCCTCGACAAGATCTTCGACGAGATCGACAGGAGCACCAACGTCCCCGCCAAGACCGACTACAGCTTCGACATCATCCGCTGATGCCGAGGAAAGTCTGCCGCCGCCCGCAAACGGTGGCGGCAGACGACAAGTCTAGCCAGAGCGATCGAGACTGCGGGGCGAAGCGCTCGCGCAGCGGGTCAGGGAATAGGAGAGACGCATGAGCTCGCTGTCGGCCACCATCCAGGACGTCTTCAACGAGCCCGGTTGCGGCAAGAACGCCAACAAGACGGAGGCCGAGCGCAAGAAGGGCTGCACCAAGCAGCTGCAGCCCGGCGGAGCCGCAGGAGGCTGCGCCTTCGACGGAGCCAAGATCGCGCTCCAGCCCTTCACCGACGTCGCCCATCTGGTCCACGGCCCGATCGCCTGCGAGGGCAATTCCTGGGACAATCGCGGCAGCGCCTCGTCAGGCTCCGACCTCTGGCGCCGCAGCTTCACCACCGACATGAACGAGACCGACATCGTGTTCGGCGGCGAGAAGCGGCTCTACAAGGCGATCAAGGAGGTCATCGAGAAGTACGATCCGCCGGCGATCTTCGTTTACCAGACATGCGTTCCCGCCATGATCGGCGACGACATCAATGCCGTCTGCAAGGCCGCGGCGACCAAGTTCGGCAAGCCCGTCATTCCCGTGAATTCGCCAGGGTTCGTTGGCCCGAAGAACCTCGGCAACAAGCTTGCGGGCGAAGCGCTGCTCGAGCACGTGATCGGCACCGAGGAGCCCGACTACACGACGCCCTACGACATCAATATCATCGGCGAATATAATCTCTCCGGCGAGTTCTGGCAGATCAAGCCGCTGCTCGACGAACTCGGCATCCGTATCCTCTCCTGCATCTCCGGCGACGGCAAATATCGCGAGCTGGCTTATTCGCACCGCGCCAAGGCCGCGATGATGGTGTGCTCCAAGGCGATGATCAACGTCGCGCGGAAGATGGAGGAGCGCTACGGCATCCCGTATTTCGAGGGCTCCTTCTACGGCATCCAGGATTCCAGTGATTCCTTGCGCGAGATCGCGCGCATGTTGATCGAGCGCGGCGCGCCGGCGGAGCTGATGGACCGCACCGAGGCCGTGATCGCGCGGGAAGAGGCCAAGGCCTGGGCCGCGATCGAGCGCTTCAAGCCGCGCTTCAAGGACAAGAAGGTGCTGCTGATCACCGGCGGCGTGAAGTCGTGGTCCGTGGTCGCCGCGCTCCAGGAGGCGGGGCTCGAGATCGTCGGCACCTCCGTGAAGAAGTCCACCAAGGAGGACAAGGAGCGGATCAAGGAGCTGATGGGCCAGGACGCCCACATGATCGAGGACATGACGCCGCGCGAAATGTACAAGATGCTGAAGGACGCGCGCGCCGACATCATGCTGTCCGGTGGCAAGTCGCAGTTCGTCGCGCTGAAGGCGGCGATGCCCTGGCTCGACATCAACCAGGAGCGCTGCCACGGCTATATGGGCTACATCGGCATGGTCAAGCTGATGGAGGAGATCGAGAAGGCGCTCTACAATCCGATGTGGAGCCAGCTCCGCAAGCCCGCCCCCTGGGACGAGGCCGGCGTCAACTGGCAGGCCAAGGCGATGGCGCAGATGGACGCGCAGGCGGCCGAGATCGCCGCCGATCCGGTCCGTGCCGAGGAGACCCGGCGCGCCAAGAAGATCTGCTTCTGCAAGACTGTCGATCTCGGCACCATCGAGGATACCATCGCTACGCTCAGCCTTTCCACCGTCGACGGCGTCAGGGAGCACACCAACGCCTCGGGCGGCTGCGGGGCCTGCAAGGGTCGGATCGAGGACATCCTCGCGGCCCAGCCGGCACCCGTCCTTCAGGCGGCGGAGTAGGGCGCGGCCGATGGCGATCGTCACCAACTCGAAGAAGGCTTGTTCAGTCAATCCGCTCAAGATGAGCCAGCCGATCGGCGGCGCCTTCGCCTTCATGGGCCTGCGCGGCGCGATGCCGCTGCTGCACGGCTCGCAAGGCTGCACCTCGTTCGGGCTCACGCTGTTCGTGCGGCACTTCAAGGAAGCCGTGCCGATGCAGACCACCGCGATGAGCGAGGTTGCGACCGTGCTCGGCGGCTACGAGAACGTCGAGCAGGCGATCCTCAACATCTACAATCGCACCAAGCCGGAGATCATCGGCATCAATTCGACCGGCGTCACCGAGACCAAGGGCGACGACGTCGAGGGCTTCATCCGCCTGATCCGGCAGAAGCATCCGCATCTCGAGAAGTTTCCGCTGGTCTACGTCTCGACGCCCGACTTCAAGGACGCTTTCCAGGACGGTTGGGAGAAGACGGTCGCACGCATGGTCGAGGTGCTGGTCGATCCCGTTGAGGCCGGGGCCGCACGAGATCCGGCGCGCGTCAACGTCCTGGCGGGCTGCCATCTCACCCCTGGCGATCTCGACGAGCTGCGTACGATACTGGGGGATTTCGGGCTCAAGCCGTCGTTCCTGCCTGATCTCGCCGGCTCGCTCGATGGCCATATCCCGGACGAATTCACGCCGACCACGATCGGCGGCATCGGGGTCGACGAGATCGCGACCATGGGGCAGGCGGGATGGACCATCGCAATCGGCGCGCAGATGAGGCGCGCGGCGGAAGCCATGCAGGAGAAGACCGGGGTGCCGTTCCGCCTGTTCGAGCGGCTCTGCGGCCTGATCCCCAATGACGAGTTCATCGCCTTCCTCAGCGAGATCAGCGGCCGGCCCGTTCCGGCGAAGTACCGCCGGCAGCGCGGCCAACTTGCGGATGCGATGCTCGACACGCATTTCCACATCGGCGGCCGCAAGCTGGCGATCGGGGCCGAGCCGGACCTGCTGTTCGATCTGTCGAGCATGCTGCACGAGATGGGTGCCGAGGTCGCGGTCGCCGTGACCACGACGGTCTCGCCCGTGCTGGAACGCGTGAAGACGCAGGAGGTCCTGATCGGCGACCTCGAGGACCTGGAAGACCTCGCCAAGGCCCGCGACTGCGATCTCCTCATTACCCATTCGCACGGCCGCCAGGCGGCCTCGCGCCTGAAGATCCCGTTCTATCGCGCGGGCTTCCCGATGTTCGACCGGCTCGGTGCCGGGCACCAGCTCTCGGTCGGCTATCGCGGCACGCGCGACCTGGTGTTCGATCTCGCCAATCTCGTCATCGCCGATCGCGAGGCCAACCACCAGCCGACGCCTGATACCTGGCGGACCACGGACAGCGGCCTCGAGGTCGTCCCGCCGCAACTGCACTGACGCAAGAAGAGGGACCAGATCGATGAAAGTCGCCTTTGCCACCCAGGACCTGAAGCGCGTCGATGCGCATTTCGGCTGGGCCAAGAACATCGCCATCTACGACGTCAATCCGGACGGCCATCACTTTGTCGAGGCCATCCAGTTCGACGGCGACCTCAAGGAGGACGGTAACGAGGACAAGCTGGCGCCGAAGATCGAGGCGATCAAGGATTGTACGATCCTGTACGTCGCCGCGATCGGCGGCTCGGGCGCGGCGCGGGTCGTCGCCAACAACATCCACCCGATGAAGGTGACGCAGCCCGAGGCGATCGATGACCTCTGCGTCAAGCTCGAGGACGTGCTGAAGGGCTCGCCGCCGCCGTGGCTGCGCAAGGTGCTCGCCAAGGGACAGGAACGCAGCTTTGATTTCGACGACTGAAGGAAATCGCCATGACTGAAGCGGCTGAACTGATCCAACCCGACAACGCGGCCGAGGCGCCGTTCGTCAAGGAGCTCGTCCAGATCTGGCGGGCCCAGGACACCCATGGCGCCTGGGAAGGCAAGAAGGATCTCGACCTCATCGAGCCCTATATCCTCGACAAGGAGAAGCGCCGTACGCTGCCGATCGTCGGCGATCCCGATCCGGACACGATCTGGCGGCTGGAGCTGTTCTTCAACGCCGTGGCGCTCTCGATCGAGAAGGTGACCGGCGTGATGATCTCGCCGATGTTGAAGATGCACCATGAAGGCTTTGGCCGCATGGTCCTGATCGGCGGCCGGCTCATCGTCGTCAACAAGCAGCTCCGCGATGTGCATCGCTTCGGCTTCGACAGTCTCGGCAGGCTTGCGGCCGAAGGCGACAAATACGTCGCGGGCGGGGTCGAGATGATCCGCAGATTTCCCGATGTGGCGAATTATTGAGGTTTGAGCATGAGCGATCTTGAAACCCTGAAGGCCGAGATCAAGAAGCTGTCGGCCAAGGCCACGCAGGCCAAGATGGACCTTCACGATCTCTCGGAGGAGCTTCCGATCAATTGGACCTCGATCCTGAGCGTGGCCCAGAAGGCCCACGACGCCTTCGGCGAGCTCGAGCGCAAGCGCGAGGCTCTCAAGACGCTGGAAAAGGCATAACCGGGTCACGACCATGTCCAACGCAACCCGCGACGGCCGCGACTGGAAGCCGGACTATCTGGTGTCGATCGACGCCCAGAAGTGCATTGGCTGCGGCCGCTGCTACAAGGTCTGCGGCCGCGAGGTCATGACGCTCAAGGGCATCAACGAGGACGGCGAGATGATCGACCTCGATGACGACGATGACGAGGTCGAGAAGAAGGTCATGGTGATGAACGACGACGGCGCCTGCATCGGCTGCGGCGCCTGCGCGCGGGTCTGCCCGACCAGCTGCCAGACCCACGCTCCCGCAGCCGCCTGAGCGCTCCGTCTCACTCAATCCCCTGCTCACGGGCTTTCATTATCGCGGCAATCCGGAATCGCTCGTGAATGGCGACGGGATTGGCGAGCATGTCGGCTTCGGCCCGCTTGAACGCAGCGAGAACGATCTCCGCCTCCGCCTGCGTCAGCGGGACGCGCCCCGCCATGTGGGTGGCCTCGGGTGCCGCCGCCCGGATTGCGCGGCGGTAGGGATGATCCTTTATGTCGATCAACTCGTTGGCCTCGAGCTTGCCGCCCAGTGTGATCGCAAGCCCGATCACTTCGAGCTTGCGACCGTCCTGCGTGGTCTTGACCAATATTGCCATCGCTAGTCGGCCTCCTGCGCCGCGAACCATGTAGCCACCATCCCGTTGCTGAGCCGGCGCGCCCGGTCGGCGGCTCCCAGGCGCCTGACTGAACATGATCAATTTTCATGCCACGTTGTGCCGAAGCGCCGTCACCTCGCCGGGGACGCGAATCCATTCGAAATTGGTCCCTGCGGGCCCCCCGCCGGACCATTGCGACAAAAGGGACGCGCGTGTCCGATTCCGTACGGAGGAAGCGGACGGGCGCCTTGCGCCTAGCGCGATTCTTGCAAAGCCTTCGAAACATTCGACCGCGAATGAGGACAGCATGGACCAGAATACCGCCTATGCGATCTGCGCCTTCAACGACATTCCGAGCCAACGGGCGATTGGCTTTCATCTCATGATCGTCGGCGAGGACGGCGCACCGCGGCCCTGGCCGATCGTGATCGTGCGCTGGGGCAGGCAGGTGTTCGGCTATCTCAACCGCTGCCCGCACGATGGCGTGAACCTCGACTGGGAGCGCAGCCAGTTCCTTGACGGCAATGGCACCAGGCTGATGTGCGGCAAGCACGGCGCGACCTTCGAGCTCGGAACCGGGCGCTGTGTGGACGGCCCGTGCAAGGGCGAGAGCTTGACGCCGCTCACGCTTGCCGTGCTCGACGGCGATATCTGCGTCACCGGCGTGACGCTGGTCGAGGACGATGAGATGACTTGCGAGGAGGAGGTCTGACGATGAGGCGTCAGACCGGACGATTCTCGTTGCGGTTCTTCACCGGCTCCATCTTCGCCACGCCGTCCTCGAAGGAGATCTCGGTATAGGAGCCGTCGAGATCCTGGGCGGCGTCGAGGAGGTAGTCGAGCTTCCCGGCGGTATTGAGCTTCTTGATGTCGTTCTTGTCGACGCCGGCCAGGTCCATCATCTCCTTCCATACCGTCGATTCGTCGCACGGCAATATGCGGAACTCGATGTCGCCGATCCTGGTGCGGTATTTTGCCAGGAGGTCGATGTTGTTGCAGAACATGAAGTAGCTGCCCTTCGGGCTCAGCGCACCGTCCAGCACCTTGGCGACATCGGCAAGATACGCATAGGAATGCAGGTAGCCGGCGAGCACCGGAATGGTTTCTTCGCCCTCCTGCGCCATGGTCAGCACCTGCTCGATCGAGTAGTCCGGCGGACGCTTTTCGTCGGCGACCTGGTCCTGGAATTTCAGCGCGATGTCGCCGCGAAAGCCGAACCGGCCCGGCTTGGTGGTGTCACCCTTCAGCACCGCGTTCAGAAGCCGGCCCTCCTTGTCCAAGCGGCCAAGGGCGGTGTGGTCGATCGACGTCATGAATCTCTCCTGATCGTTTTGGCCGCGGTGCGACGGCTTCGATGCGCTTATGCTTCGATGCCCTTATGCAAGGAGTTTGCCGACCTCACGCGCGTGCGCCAAAAAATGCGAATACAGCGGAAATCCGAACCACTTTGTGCGAGGACTAGCATCTCCCGGTATCGCGCTGCCATTCCGCTCGTTCCGGCGCCGCCATGGCCGCATGTCGCAAACCCGACAAGCGTCGCAAAGACAACAGGCGTCCGCTCAGGCGAAAATCCAGCGGTTTCAGATATATGCGCTCTGGCACGGGACTTGCGATCCCTCCTTGCAACAGACCCAGACAGCGAGGGCGAGCAATGATCAACCTGACGGACAGCGCAGTGAATGCGGTGAAGACCGCGATCTCCTCGGCCGCACAGCCGGCGAGCGGCTTGCGCATCATGGTCGAGACCGGCGGCTGCGCCGGCTTCAAATACATGATGGGCCTCGCCGAAGAAGCCAAGCCCGACGACACCGTGATCGAGCGCGGCGGCGTGAAGGTGTTCGTCGACAATGCGAGCCACGAGCACCTCAGCGGCACCACGATCGACTTCGTGGTCGCGCTGGAGGGGTCCGGATTCACCTTCGCTAATCCCAATGCGAAGTCGAGCTGCGCCTGCGGCAAGTCGTTCAGCTAAGCCGTCCTCGTCGATCCGATCCCCAACAAAGAGAATGTGAAATGCTCGTCGAATCCGAACACCTGAAACAGTCGCCGGCCGCCGAACCTTGCGGCCGCGAGCAGATCGTCCGTGCCGTGCTCGACGAGATCCGCCCCAATCTCAAGCGCGACGGAGGCGATTGCGAGTTGCTCGAGATCGACGGCAACAAGATCATGGTCAGGCTCACCGGAGCCTGCGTGTTCTGCAAGCTCGCCAGCGCGACGCTGGAGGGCATCCAGGCCCGCTTGATCGAACGGCTCGGCGAGTTCGTCCGCCTGATCCCCGTTGCCGGAGCGGCCAAGCCTCGTCACTGAGCAGGCCCCGTCATAGAGAGAGGGATTCCGTGCGGCCGATCTACCTCGACAACAACGCGACGACCCGCACGGACCCCTCCGTCGTCGCGGCAATGCTGCCGTTCTTCTCCGAGCAGTTCGGCAATGCGTCGTCAGCGCATGCTCTTGGCAGCGACGTCGCCCAGGCGGTGAGGGAAGCGCGCAGCAGCGTTCAGAGCCTGATCGGCGCGACGTTCGATCACGAGATCGTCTTCACCTCGGGCGGGACCGAATCCGACAATGCTGCGATTCTGTCGGCGCTTGCCGTGCAGGAAGGACGCGACGAGATCGTCACCACCGCCGTCGAGCATCCCGCGGTGCTGTCACTGGTCGAAGATCTCGCGCGCCGCGGTATCAGGAGCCATCTCATCCCCGTGGACGGGCGCGGCCGGCTCGACACCGAGGCCTACAGGCGCGCGCTCGGTCCCCGCACCGCGATCGCCTCCGTGATGTGGGCCAACAACGAGACCGGTACGGTCTTGCCGGTCGAGTTCCTGGCGAAGATGGCCCGTTCGGCCGGTGCGCTGTTTCACACCGATGCCGTGCAGGCGGTCGGACGGATTCCGATCGATGTGAGCGCCACCGAGATCGACATGCTCTCGATCTCCGGCCACAAGCTGCACGGTCCCAAGGGCATCGGCGCGCTCTACGTGCGCAAGGGGACCAGATTCAAGCCACTGATTCAGGGCGGTCCGCAGGAGCGCCGCCGCCGCGCCGGCACCGAGAACGTTCCCGGTATCGTCGGCCTCGGCAGAGCGGCGGGGCTTGCCGCGATGCAGTTGGAGCAGGAGCGGACCGCGATTGCCGCGCTGCGCGACCGGATGGAGCAGGCGATCGTGCAACTCGGTCATTGCATGGTGCTGGGCGACGTCAAGAGCCGGCTGCAGAATACCTCGAACATCGCTTTCGAGCATGTCGAGGGTGAAGCGATCATCCACCATCTGAACCGTGCCGGCATTGCCGCCTCGCTGGGATCGGCCTGCGCCTCCGGCTCGATGGAGCCGTCGCACGTGCTGCGCGCGATGAACGTGCCGCCGCAGGCGCTGCGCGGCGCGATCCGCTTCTCCCTGTCCCGCGAAACCACGGCCGACGAAATCGACCGCGTCCTGCACGTGCTGCCGGACATCCTATCGAAACTGAGAGCATTGTCTCCATCGCGGCATGAGCGCGCGAGCGGCACCTCTCTGACCGAGGAATTCAGCTCATGAAAGTCATGATTCGGCGTTCGCCGGAGACCGGCCTGTCGATCTACGTGCCGAAGAAGGATCTCGAGGAGCCGATTGTCGAGTCCGAGCACGAGACCCTGTGGGGTGGCTGGATCAAGATCGCCAATGGCTGGGTGCTCGACCTGCCGCAGATGGCCGCCGACACCAACCTGCCGATCACGATCAACGCCAGGAAGCGCGGCGGAGAGGGAGACGAGCAATGAACGCGCCGGTCCCCCAGATCGAGTTTGCCAATCCCGCCGATGCCGAGGCGATTTTCCGCGAGGTTGTCGGGCGGCTTCGCACCGGCGGCGTCATTCCCTATCTTGGAACTGGCGTGACCGAACTGTCGGCGCCAGGCGTGCCGATGAACCCGGAGGGTCTCGCGGCATTTCTCGGTAGCAAGGTTGCGCTGCCGCGGCGGGCCAAGGGCAACGCCTGGGCCGCGGCGCAGCACATCGAGAGCACGCGGCATCGCGCCACCGTGACGGCTCTGATGTCGGAGGCCTTTGCGACGCCGGTCGTGCCGACATCGCTGCATCTGCATCTCGCCACACTGCCGCTGCCCCTCATCGTCGATAGCTGGTATGACGGCGCGATGCGTAGTGCCCTCGCGGGGCGCGGCGACTGGGGCGAGATCCAGGGCATCACCCGCGCCGGCATCGGCGAGGATCGCTGGTACCGGTTCTACAGTGCCATCGGCCAGGAGGTCGACCGCGCACGGGCCAAGGACTGGACCACGATCCTCTACAAGCCCCACGGCAGCGTCGCGCCGGCGAAGAATTTTCTGATCTCCGATGCCGACTATGTCGAGGTGCTGACCGAGATCGACATCCAGACGCCGATCCCGGACGAAGTGAAGGCGCGGCGCATGGGCCGGAGCTTCCTGTTCCTCGGCTGTCGCTTCAACGATCAGCTCCTGCGCACCTATGCGCGACAGGTGTCGAAGCGCTCCGCGGACACGCACTATGCGGTCGTCGAGCCGGACGCGCTGTCGAAGAACGAGCTGCGCTTCCTGGTGAGCCAGGGTCTGACCCCGCTCGCCATCCCGCTGCCGCGCGCCATCGAGATCGTGCTGGCGGGCTAGACATCGGCCGTTTGCGAACTGCCGTCCCTTCTCCCCTTGCGGGAGCGGGGCCGAACGCATTTGCAAGGCGCCCGTCGTCAACAGGCATCACCGCGAACCTCACGACATCTGTCACCTTTCCAACATGCGTTGGCAATCCGACATTCCCGCGCTGGCGCGCTAACTCCTTGAAGCAAGCCAGAAAAGTCGCTGGCGCGACGGTGGCATGCGGGTTGCTAATACCTTTCTAGAACGACTCTTAGGACGCTTCTCGAAAGCAGAGCCCCGCAAACCTGTTCGGCAAGGAGAACTGAGCAAATGGACGTTTCAGCCCAACACGACGCCGGCAGCAACGGTCCCGTCGCCGAAGTCGGCGAGATCATGCAGGCCATCGCCGAGCACAAGGGTTGCGGCACCACCGGCGGCAGCGGCAAGGCGAGCTGCGGATCGCAGGCGGGGCAGGGCGATCTTCCGACCGAGATCTGGGAGAAGGTGAAGAACCATCCCTGCTACAGCGAGGAAGCGCACCATCATTACGCCCGCATGCATGTCGCGGTCGCGCCAGCCTGCAACATCCAGTGCAATTACTGCAATCGCAAATATGACTGCGCCAATGAATCGCGTCCCGGCGTGGTCAGCGAGAAGCTGACGCCCGAGCAGGCCGCCAAGAAGGTACTGGCGGTCGCTTCCACCATCCCGCAGATGACCGTGCTCGGCATCGCCGGCCCCGGCGATCCCCTTGCCAACCCCGAAAAGACCTTCAAGACCTTCGAACTGATCAGCAAGACGGCGCCGGACATCAAGCTCTGCCTGTCGACCAACGGGCTGACGCTGCCCGACCACGTCGAGGCCATCGCACGGTTCAATGTCGATCACGTCACGATCACCATCAACATGGTCGATCCCGAGATCGGCGCGAAGATCTATCCCTGGATCTTCTACAAGCACAAACGCTACACCGGCTACGAGGCCGCCAAGATCCTCACCGACCGCCAGCTCCAGGGCCTGGAGATGCTCACCGAGCGCGGCATTCTCTGCAAGATCAACTCGGTGATGATCCCCGGCATCAACGACCAGCACCTGGTGGAGGTCAACAGGGCCGTGAAGTCGCGCGGCGCTTTCCTGCACAACATCATGCCGCTGATCTCCTCGCCCGAACACGGCACGGTATTCGGCCTCAACGGACAGCGCGGCCCGAGCGCGCAGGAGCTGAAGGCGCTCCAGGACTCATGCGAAGGCGAGATGAACATGATGCGGCACTGTCGTCAGTGTCGCGCCGACGCGGTCGGTCTGCTCGGCGAGGACCGCAGCGCCGAGTTCACCACTGACAAGATCATGGCGATGGACGTCAAATACGACGCCGAGACCCGCAAGGCGTATCAGGAGAAGGTCGAGGAGGAGCGCGTCGCCAAAGTCGCGGCCAAGCAGGAGGAGCTTGCAGAGCTCGCCGGTGCGTCCAGCGACATCAAGGTGCTGGCTGCGGTCGCGACCAAGGGCTCCGGTCTGATCAACGAGCATTTCGGCCATGCCAAGGAGTTCCAGGTCTACGAACTCTCCACGGCGGGCGCGAAATTCGTCGGCCATCGCCGCGTCGATCTCTACTGCCAGGGCGGCTATGGCGAGGAGGATAGCCTCGAGACCATCATCCGCGCCATCAACGATTGCCATGCGGTGTTCGTGGCCAAGATCGGCGGCTGCCCGAAGGGCGACCTGATCAAGGCCGGCATCGAGCCGGTCGATCAATACGCTCACGAGTATATCGAGAAGTCCGCGATCGCCTGGTTCAAGGCCTATCTCGACAAGGTCAACAGCGGCGAGATCGAGCATGTGGAGCGCGGCGATGCCGCCATCCGCCAGGGTGCTCTGATTTCGGCAGCCTGAGGAGAGATCGATGCCGTTCAAGATCATCGCCTCGCAGTGTACGAGCTGCTCGGCCTGCGAGCCGGAATGCCCGAATGTCGCGATCCGCGAAAAGGGCGGGACGTTCGTGATCGATCCGAAGAAGTGTACCGAGTGCCTGGGCCATTTCGACGAACCGCAATGCGTGGCGGTCTGCCCGGTCGACAACACCTGCGTCGTCGACACGTCGTTGCCGCGCTACCAGGCACCGGCCTGAGGGAGGAGAGAAATGAATTTCACGATCACACCGGCGGCGCAGAAATTCATGCGCATGATGCTGCGCGCCGACGGCGGCGCGGGCAGCGGCTTTCGCCTCGCGGTCAGCCCGGGCGGCTGCTCGGGTCTTGCCGCCGACATCAGCGTCCGTACTGAACCGCAGGCCGGAGATGCAGTGGTCGAGCGTGGGGGCGTCAAGCTGTTCCTGCCGGCCGAGAGCCGGCTGCTGCTCGACGGTGTCACCATCGATTTCGCGGATACGCCGACCCAGACCGGGCTCGTGTTCCACGATCCGAAGCAGGTCTCCTGCGGACATCACTGAGCAGGCGCAAACGATGCCGGACACGTTCGTCAGCCCGCAGGTCGAGATCAACGAGGCGCTCGTCACTGGCGCCTTGCTCGGGCGCGGGCTGCCGAGCGAGGCGGAACATCATTTGTGGGAAGCGGGTCTGTCCTATCACCTCGATGACATCGCGGAACGTCACTTACGTGAAGCCGAGGCGCTTGCCCCCGGTCACGCCGCCGTGCTGATTGGCCTCTATCGACTTTATTTCTACAAGGGCCGTCTCGCCGAGGCGCTCGATGTCGCACGGTGTTGCCTGCTCAAGGCGGCCGAGGAGAACGATCTTCCCGCCGATTGGCGCAGCGTGCGTGCGAGCGACGCCGAGTTCGGCCGCTACGAGAACATCCTTGCGCGCTTCTTCCTGTTCTCGCTGAAGGGCTACGCCTATTTGCAGATGCGTCTCGGCGAGACCGAGGAGGGGCGGCTCGCGGTCCTGAAGCTGCTGGAGCTTGATCCCACCGACAAGATCGGCGCCAAGGTGCTGCTGGGCGTGCTCGAGCGGATGGGGCAAGACGATGACTGACGACATCGACGAAGCCCGCGACTGGCAGGGCAACCAAGTCGACTGCACCGGCTGCACGCATCTGGCGCTCAACGGCGTCGGCGGCTGCCGGATCAGGCATGCCTGCGTCAACGATCGCTACGCGCGCCGCATCGACCGCTTCTTCAACTGGAATCCCGGCCTTGCCGATTTCTATCTCGGGCATCCGCATTTCGAGGTGCGAGCAATTGCTGCAAGGTCTGCGAATCTGTTCCTGCTTCCGTCGCTGCTCGGCGACGCCGACGAAACCGTGCGCTGGAATGCGGTCCGCCGCCTGCCCAGGCGCTATGCGTTGCAATTGCGCGCGGATCCTCATCGCGAGGTGAGGATGCGGGTTGCCACCCTGATCGACGGCGACGATCTGCTGCCAATGACATCCGACGAGGATTACTACGTCCGTCTCGTCGTCGCGCGCAGGCTGGCCCCGCTGCTGCTCGGCCGGATGATCAATGACGGGGAGGCGGAGGTCCGACGCGTCGTGGCCCGCCGTGTTCCCGATGAATGGCTGCTCGGCATGATCGCCGACAGCGATGCTGCCGTGCGGCTCGAGGTCGCGCAGCGCCTGTCGCCGGAGCCGCTGGCGCGGATGCGCCGTGATCCCGATTGGCGCATTCGATACGAGGTCGCAAGCCGGGCGGCGGCCGGCGAGCTCATGGGGCTCGTCGAGGACCAGGACGGGCTGGTGCGCGAAGTCGCGCGGTCGCGGGTCGCCGTGAGGCTGGAGCGAGGAACGGGAGCCTCCCTATGAGCAACATCGTGCGCGACAGCGACGTCGTCGAGCTGACGGCCCCGCCGTTCTTCTCCTTCGGGGAGAAAGTGCGGGCCAAACGCACCATCCGCAACGACGGCACCTATGCCGGCAAGGAGATCGGCGACATCCTCGCCCGGAAGGGCGAGATCGGCTACGTCGTCTCGATCGGCACCTTCCTGCAGCAATTCTACATCTATGGCGTCGAATTCCTCGACAGCGGCAACCGCGTCGGGATGAAGCGCAAGGAGCTCGACCCTGTCAGCCCGCGCGATGCGGTCGAGGATATTCCGCTGCCGGAGGCTGCATCATGATGTTCGAACCAAAATTGCCTAGATATCAATGGGGCCAGCGTGTGAAGGCGGCGGTGGACCTGCACAATGACGGCTCGTTTCCCGATACGCCGGCCGAAGGCCTGCTCGTCGGTGTCGGCCACACCGGAGAGATCGTCCAGGTCGGCCGGCATACCGAGGCGAACTTGCCGGTCTATCTCGTCGAGTTCGGCGAGCGGCTGGTGGTCGGATGCCTCGAAGAAGAAATCAGCCCGCTATAGGGGGTGCCACGATGAATGCCGCGGTCCTGAGACAGCCAGATGCGCGCTTGCCCGCGCATCCCAACGAGCTCGATCGCAGGCGGATCGAGCGCGCGCTCGGAACACGCAGGCGCTATCGCTACGTCTCGCCGGTCGTCAAGGGCGTGACCGGCGGCTATCTCGTCGAAAGTCCCTGCTGTTCGCGCAAGATCGACGCGGAGGGTGGCGTCATCGACGTCGCGTTGCTCCATCACGATGCGGCGAGTGCGAGCTGGAAGCTGTTTCGCAAGGATCACGCGACCGGCGCCTGGGAGCTGCATGGGGTGCATCAGCGGTTGGCATCGGCGACCGATGTCCTGAACGCCGATCCCGAGCGCGTGTTCTGGCAATAGCAGGAGTTGGGAAGATGGCGCTGGCGGCAACCGAATTGAGCGAAATCGAGCAGGCGCTGGCGTCGTCAGACGCGGCGCCGCAGGCCTATATCGAGCTGCGGCAGAAATTTCCGCATCTCACCTGGGTTCGCTGCGATGCCTCCGACGTGACGGAAACGCCGTACCGCAGTTTCGGCCTCTTCGACCTGCACCTGCTCGACAGCGCCGATCATTGCGCCGCGATCACCGACGATCCGGCACGCGCGACCGGCATCGTGCTGGCCAAGCGGGCGGCTGCGTCATGACGGAGCCTGCTCTCGCCTATGATGGAGTTGCCGACGCCGGCGAGTTGCCGGTCGAGGCCGGCCACGACTTCATTCCGCTCTCCGACCCCGACGTCACGCTGGCGGAGATCGGGGCGGTGGATGCCGTCCTGCGCTCGCCGCGGCTCTCCAGCGGCCGGCTGGCGGAGGAATTCGAGGCGGAATTTGCCGCTTATATCGGCCGGGCATATGCGATTGCGGTACCGAGCGGCACCATTGGCCTCATGCTCGCGCTGAAGGCGTACGGCGTCGGCGCAGGCGACGAGGTCATCGCCTCGTCCTATTCGTTCCGCGAGACCGCGCATGCGATCAGCCTCGCCGGCGCACGACCCGTGTTCGCCGACATCGACTATTGGTCGGGGACGCTGGCGCCGCAGAAGGTGGAAGAGCGCATCACGCCTGCGACGCGGGCCATTCTCGCAGCCAACACCAACGGCCACCCGGCGCCCTGGTCGGCGCTGCGCGATGTCGCGGCCCGGCACGGCATCGTCCTGCTGGAGGATTCCACCGAGGCGATCGGCTCGCGCTACAAGGACAGGCTGGTCGGCAGCTTCGGCGACATCGCCGTGTTCGATTTCGCGCAGCCCTCGCTGCTGACCTGCGGGGAGGGCGGCATGGTCGTCACCGACGACATCGACCTCGCGGTGACCTTGCGCCGCCATCGCTCGCGCCGGCTGAGCGAGCGATCTTCCGTCGTGGTGGGCTCAACGGCGTCCCATCAGGCCGGGATCAGCGATCTCGCGGCCGCGCTCGGGCTGGCCCAGCTCAGGCGTATCGACGAGATCATCGAGCGCCGCCGGCTGGTCGAGCAGCTCTATGCGACCCATGTGCAGTCGTTCGAAGGCATCAAGCCGCCCTATGTCGCGGCCGACGTGACCGAGGTGAATTGGTTCCTCTATGTCGTTCATCTCGGCACGCGCTTCACCCGCTCCAGCCGCGACGCCATCGCCGAGGATCTCCGGGTCGAGCAGATCGAGGCTGCGGCCTACAGCCAACCGCTGCATTTGCAGCGTCACTATTTCGATCTCGGCTGTCGCCGCGGTGATCTGCTGGTGACCGAAAAGATCGCCGATCGCGCCATCGCGCTGCCGTTCCATACCCATCTCACCGACGGCCAGATCGAATTCATCGTGGAGACCATGAAGGACGCCTCGATCAATGTGGGCGCGGGCGCGGCGATCTACTGAACCATGAATCCGTACAACTGAAAGGATTGAGATCATGACCACACTGACCGTCATGCCTGAGGGCAAGACCATCGAGGTTTCGGAAGGAACGACACTCCTGGCCGCGCTGCTCGGCGCCGAGATCGCGATTCCGCACAAATGCGAGGGCCAGGCCAAATGCGGCTCGTGCCATATCTTCGTGCACGAGGGGCGCAAGGGCCTGTCGAAGATCGCGCGGCTCGAGAACGAGAAGCTCGACACCATCGTCGGCGTCAGCTCGAAGTCGCGGCTCGCCTGCCAGGCGGCCGTGCTCGGCACCGAGGACGTCAAGATCGAGCTGCTCGGCTTCTCGTCGGGTCTGTGAGCGGGAGCGGAATGATGGAGACGCACAACGTCATTCTTCACGCCCGGTTTGCTCCGAACGGCACCGTGGTCGAGATCGGCGAGCGGCCCGAAGGTGTCACGCCGCAGGCCTGGTTCGATTTCCTCAGCGACAAGGCCGGCGACGTCTACCAGACGTTCGCAGGCGGGCGGGGCGTGTTCCGGCTGACGGGCGCCGAGCTCACGGCGCTGAAGCAGGCGGCCGCGCCGGCGGCGGCCTGATCGGCGAGGAGCCATGAGCTTGGAAGAGATCGACGTGTTCGTCATATGCGCGAGCGACGAGATCGAGCGCGGCAGCGCCAGGGCGTTCAACCTGTCGCGCATCGACGGGTCGGGCGAGGGCCGGCCATTCCCGATCGTCGTGATCCGGACCCATGGCAACGATTATGTCGGCTACGTCAATGCCTGCCCGCATGACGGGGTCTGGCTCAACATCGGCAGCGGCGACTTCTTCACGCAGGATCGCGCGTTCCTGAAATGCGGCCGCCACGGCGCCGCCTTCGAGATCGATAGCGGACTTTGCATCGACGGTCCCTGCAACGGCAAGAGTCTCCAGCCCATTGCGCTGGCGATGATTGACGGTGAAGTCTGCTTGTTCGGCGAGCAGCTGGTCGAGGACGATCGCCCGTTCGGCACGTTCGACGACCATGACGAGACCATGGACATCATGATCCATCCGGATTAGCGGAGGACTAGCCGTGACCGTCGCCCAATTGCTCGATCGACTGAAGGGATTGCCGGAGGACGCCGTGGTGCTGATGGAGAGCGGCGACGGACTATCGCGTGTGTCCACGCTGGAATTTGTCGCCGATCAAGGCCCCGGCGCGCCGGCGGAGGTTATCCTGTCTCCAAGCATGGACGAGTAGACGCGTGCAGCAGAAGGGACAGGCATGAGCGATACCTTAATCACTGTTTCAATGTTCGAGCGGATCGGCGGTTCGGTCGTCATCGACCGCCTCGTGGAGAGCTTCTATCGCCGGATGGATGCGTTGCCCGAAGCCGCCGGCATTCGCGCCATGCACGCGGACGACCTCGCATCGACCAAGCAGGTGTTGAAGCGCTATCTCTCCGAATGGACCGGCGGGCCGAAGCTCTATTCGCCGGAGAAGGGCCATCCGCGGCTGCGCCAGCGCCATATGGGCTTTCCGATCGGCAGAGCCGAGCGCGATGCGTGGCTGCTCTGCATGCGTGGCGCGCTGGCGGAGACCGTTGCCGACGAAGCGGCGCGCGGCGAGCTCGATGCCGCACTGACCAAGCTCGCCGATTGGATGCGCAACCAGGCGGGCAATCCGCACGATGCGCGCGGGAGGCAGGGCTGAGGCGGCCCGCCGTCAATCCGATAGCGGCAGGCCGAAGAACTCCTCGTCCGCGGCGCCCCACGCCTTATGCAAGGCGAGGCCGCTCCGCCACCGTCTCAACTCCGCGTCGTTAGCCAGCCGGTGCGCGATCTTGCCCTCGGGCTTCTCGGCCAGCAGAAAGCTCCTGCCGTTACGGATGAAGCGGTTGAGGTCCTTGGCGTCGGTTGGCCGTACGACGCAGCGCGGCGCGTCGTCGACGAGGATGGTGGTCGGCAGCATCTCGCGCGGGTCTCCCTGAATTTGCTAAAGCAGCGTGGCTTTAGGTTGAATCGATGGCCGCGGGTGGTTCACCTCTCCCGCTTGCGGAAGAGGTCGGCGCGAAGCGCCGGGAGAGGGCTTTCTCCGCTTGGGGATTGTCCCACTGAGGATACACCCTCTCCCCAGCCCTCTCCCGCGAGCGGGAGAGGGAGCGCACCTTCGTCGTAGCAGCGATCAAGCCTCATCCCATCGTGCTTAGAGTCCGTCGTGCTCGGAGATGGGCGTTCCATCGCTGTCGATCAGCTCGATCATCTGCATCTTCTCATCGGCGTGATCCTGACCATGCTTGCTAGAAGAGGCCGAGCTCGAGCTTGACCTCGTCGGTCATCCGCGACGAGTCCCAGGGCGGATCGAACACCAGCCGCACCGCCACCTTCTCGACGCCGCCGACCTCGAGCACGGCCTTCTCCACCCAGGTCAGCATCTCGCCGGCGACCGGACAGCCTGGCGCAGTCAGCGTCATGTCGACCTCGACCAGGCCGTCGTCGTTCGGCTCGATCCGGTAGATCAGGCCGAGGTCGTAGATGTTCACGGGGATTTCCGGGTCGTGAACGGTTCGCAGCGCCGCGATGATGCCCGCGATCAGCGTATCGGTGTCGGCAAGCTCGGTTGTCGTCATCGCCACCTCACTGGAGCCCCTCAGCGAGTGCCGCAACGACCGGCCAGCCGACGGCGCCCGCAGGATCGAGCCGGCGCAGGGCGGCGAGCAGTTCGCGCGCCTGCTCTTGTTCGTCCTTGCGCAGATGGATGAAGGCGAGCGCCTTCAGCGTGTAGAGCGCGAAGCGGCCGGCGCCATCGGGCAGTTCGGCCTGCGGCTGCCAGCTTCGCCAATTGGGGCTCCAGCCGGCCTGATGCGCGGCCTCGCGCAGGCCGCGCTCGGCGATGTCCTGGGCCTCGTCGAGCCGGCCGCGATAGGTGTGGGTCTTATAGAGACAGAAATAGACGGCGAGCTCCGTCGGCGCTGCATCCAGAGCCTGGCGGAAGATGCGGTCGGCTTCGAGAGGGTCGCGGCGATAGCTGACCACACCTTGCTGCAGCAGCGAGTCGATTTCGGGTGCGAGCTCACCGAAATTGATGCCGTCGGAATCGACAAGGACGGCTGTCATGCGCCGCTCGCCATCGTCGGGACGCGGCATCGATTGCCATATCTGCTGCAATCTGTGTGGGACAATTCGAGTTCCTCGCTGGCGTATCGGAATACGGGTGCTGTCCTTGCAAAGCAAAAGCCGGGCCGGACGAGAGATGCCGCGAAAGCGCATGGTTTCGAGGCGCTGCGAGGCGACGTCCCTGCGCCCGGAGCGGGGCGCGTCGTGTTCGTCACGTCGTCGACACGCACGGACGCGGCGTTGTCGCAAGTCGGACATCGCGGCGGTGTCAGGCGCCCAAGTCCCTCTGAACGCACGTGTTGCGGAACTGGTTTGACGCTTGCATGGAGTGGGGAGCGGAGCAGGAGTGCGCAACATGGCAATGGCGGGACCGGACATTGAGCAACTGATCAGAGAGGCGTTTCCGGACGCCCATGTGATCGTGACCGACCTCGCCGGCGACGGCGATCATTACGGCGCGCGCGTGGTCTCGCAGGCGTTTGCGGGCAAGAGCCGGATCCAGCAGCACCAGATGGTTTACGCCGCCCTGAAGGGACAAATGGGCGAGGCGCTGCATGCGCTCTCGCTCGAAACGGCAGTGCCGAAATGAATGTGGAAGGATGAAAGCATGAGTGAACCGACCGAACAACGCATCAAGGACATCATCGCCGGCAGCGACGTCGTGCTGTTCATGAAGGGCGTTCCGGCGGCGCCGCAATGCGGCTTCTCCGGAGCCGTCGTGCAGATCTTGAACGGTCTTGGCGTGCCGTTCGTCGGCATTAACGTGCTCGCCGACCCCGACATCCGCGAGGGCATCAAATCGTTCTCGAACTGGCCGACCATTCCCCAGCTCTACGTCAAGGACGAGTTTCTCGGTGGCTGCGACATCGTCCGCGAGATGTTCAAGCTGGGTGAGCTGGCCGCGGTGCTGAACGACAAGGGCGTTGCGGTGGCTGTGTCATGAGCGACGGTATGACCGAGCAGTTCGAGCTGCCGCAGCTCTATCGCCATCACGTCTTCGCCTGCCACACCCAGCGGCCGCCAGGCCATCCGCGCGGAAGCTGCGGCGCGGCCGGCGGCGGGCCGTTGTGGGAGCGGCTCGGCAAGGCGATCGAGGCGAAGGGGCTCACGGACGTCGGCTTCACCGCATCGGGCTGTCTCGGCTTCTGCGGGGCCGGCCCGCTGATGGTCGTCTATCCCGATGGCGTCTGGTACCGGCCGACGATGCCGGAGGACATCGACGAGATCGTCCATGAGCATCTGGCGCACGGCCGGCGCGTCGATCGCCTGGTGATGGTGCTGGCGCGGAGCTGAGCTTCATGGCTCCGCGCAGCGCGGCATCGCCTCCGGCCGCGTGCAGCCTTGAAGGTCGCTTCGCGCGCCGCCGAGCAGCGAGGGAACCGGCTCGCGGTCGAAGCCGGCGCATCTGGCGCCGTCAACGTCGATCAGCGGGCGCCGGATCAGCAGGGGATCGTCGAGCATCAACGCGATCGCGTTCGCTGCGTCGATCTCTGCCGGCTTCACTTCGCCGGACTTGATCCGCGGCGCCGCCGGGTTGAACCAGGACGCGACCGGCGTCTCGCCGAAGAAGCCGCGCAGCTCCTGGGCGGTCCATGGCTCGGTCAAGAGGCTCTTCGCGAGGACCTGGTGGCCGGCCGCCTCCAGCGCGCGGATCTGCCGGGCGTTGGTGCCGCAGCCCGGCTTCTGGAAGAACAGCACTGTCGCCACGCCGGCAGTCCTATTTCATCATGCTGAGCTGGACCAGCGGCGCGGCGCCGCCACGGCCGAGGATCGTGTCGACCTTCTTGCGAACGCCTTCCAGCGTCAGCGGCTTGACCACGGCACCGTGCGCGCCGGCCTTCATTGCCTCGACCGCAATGGTCTCGTCCGATCTGTCGGTGACGATGAGAATGCGTACGCCTGGAAATCTCATGCCGAGCTCGGCGATCAAGTCCACCCCTCGGGTCTTCAGGAAAGAGACCCCGAGCAGCACCACGTCGGGCTTCAGCCAATCCACGCCCTTGGCGTAGGCCTCTTCCGGCGTGGCGAGTTCGTGCGTTTCGATCTCGTCATGCAGCATGAACTGGAGCGCCGCGCGCGTGATCTCGTCCTCATCGACCACGAACACGCGTCGCTGGTCGACGGCCTTGGCTGTCTCGACGCCGATCTGCATCTGTCGTTCTCCTCTTATCGCCTCACGTCGCGCATGAGCAATTTCCGTTCCGCATCCGCGCCGGGTCATCGCGGTGCATTCACACCGTCATCGCTTCGATCCTTGTCCGGTTTCTGACAGAGGCCCTACCTCTGTAGGGTTCGACACAGCTTCTGTCGGCCGCTCGCGTCGAAATATTTTGCGAGCGCGATCAGCGCCTTAAGTCGCGCGAAGCGAATGGCACGCCAGTTGCTATTTGGATGCAGCAACAACGAGTGAGGGCTGAGAGCACGCCGACGCCGATGGCGAGCGATGTTCTCCTTCCCGAACCCCGCGGGCCCAGGCTTCTGAGAGAGAAGCAATCTCGCGCGAGACGCGCGGAGTCATTGGCAATCGGTTGATGGAGAGCAACATGTCTTCACTGAGACAAATCGCGTTTTACGGCAAGGGTGGTATCGGCAAATCGACGACGTCGCAGAACACGCTCGCGGCGCTTGCCGAGATGGGTCACAAGATCCTGATCGTCGGCTGCGATCCCAAGGCGGACTCGACCCGCCTGATCCTGCACGCCAAGGCGCAGGACACTATTCTGAGCCTCGCGGCGAACGCCGGCAGCGTCGAGGACCTCGAGATCGAGGACGTGATGAAGGTCGGCTACCGGGACATCCGCTGCGTCGAGTCCGGCGGTCCGGAGCCCGGCGTCGGCTGCGCCGGACGTGGCGTCATCACCTCGATCAACTTCCTGGAGGAGAACGGCGCCTATGAGGACATCGACTACGTGTCCTACGACGTGCTCGGCGACGTCGTCTGCGGCGGCTTCGCGATGCCGATCCGCGAGAACAAGGCGCAGGAAATCTACATCGTGATGTCCGGCGAGATGATGGCGATGTATGCCGCCAACAACATCTCCAAGGGCATCTTGAAGTATGCAAATTCCGGCGGCGTGCGTCTCGGCGGCCTGGTCTGCAATGAACGGCAGACCGACAAGGAGCTGGAGCTGGCGGAAGCCATGGCCAAGAAGCTCGGCACCCAGCTGATCTACTTCGTGCCGCGCGACAACATCGTCCAGCATGCGGAACTGCGCCGCATGACGGTGCTGGAATATGCGCCGGAGTCTCAGCAAGCCGAGCACTATCGCAAGCTTGCCTACAAGATCCACAACAACGCGGGCAAGGGTATCATCCCGACCCCGATCACGATGGACGAGCTCGAGGACATGCTGATGGAGCACGGCATCATGAAGCCGGTCGATGAGACCGTCGTCGGCAAGACCGCTGCCGAGCTCGCAGCAATGTCGGCCTGACCATCGTGCCGGCCTTCCTGAACGGGGAGGCCGGCACCTTTCGGCACCACCGGCGGAGCCCCTCCGTGATTGAAGCGCAAGTGAGGACGATCGAAACGACATCGCCGTCGGGCCCCAACGCCGACGGTGCGCATGCCGGAATAGAAGTTTATCGCCTGCTGACCGGGAGCGATCCGGTCGACGCCGACATTCATGACGACGACGATTTCGATCGCCACGTGCTCGCTTCGATCCTGGCGGCTGCCGTCATGGATGGTGGCCCCGTCGCGGAGCGGATTGGCCTGTCCGAACGGGACCTCGATGCGCTCTTGACGCAATGTTTCCCATCCGCGCCGGTCCGGGCGTTTGCCTGGATAGGCGGGTGCGACACGAGCGTCGACGACGAGACCGTTATGGTGCGCGATCTTCTGCTCGCGCAGCGTTCGACCGACGGCGAGGTCGGCCATTGGCTGGCGGCGATGGTGGCGCGGCGCGCGATGGAGCCGAACCATCTCTGGGAAGATCTCGGATTGCGTGAGCGGCCGGAACTGTCGCGCCTCCTGACGCGTCATTTCGCGCCGCTGGCGACCCGCAATACCAGGAACATGCGCTGGAAGCGCTTCTTCTACCGCATGCTCTGCGAGGACGACGGCTTCGTGATGTGCGCGACGCCGGTCTGCACCCAGTGCAACGATTTCGATCTCTGCTTCGGCGAAGAGAGCGGCGAGAGCCGCATGGCCGAACGCCGGCGGGAATTTTTGCGCGGCGGCGGCGATCAGGCCGACGTCGGCAACCGGCCAGCATGAGGTGATCATGGACGCGTATCCGGAAGTCTCCTTCATCGACGCATTGGACGCGGAGCCGTCTGCGCAACGCGACCTCCGGGACGTCGAATGCTCTGCGTTCCGCCGCTTGCGCGATGCGGGCCTGAGGCCGACGCGCCAGCGCATGTTGCTGGGAGAGCTGCTGTTCGGCCAGGGCGACCGGCATGTCACCGCCGAGATGCTCTTTGCCGAGGCGTCGGCAGCCAACATCCAGCTCTCATTGGCGACGGTCTACAACACGTTGAACCAGTTCACCCAGGCGGGGCTGCTGCGCCGCATTGGACCGGATGGCTCGCGCTCGTTCTTCGACACCAACACGACGGTCCATCCGCATTTCTACCTTCACGGCGAGGATATGTTGATCGACGTGCCGGAGACACTCGTCCTCCAGCAGCTGCCCGATCCCTTGCCGGGCCACGAAATCTCACGGCTCGACATCATCATCCACATCCGCCGCAAACCCGCCGAGATCTGACACGCCAGTCTGGCGCTGTCGCATTTGCGACAAAGCGAGCGGTGCCGATAAGTCCATCAATTTCAGATGCTTGGCAATCGTTCTGGCGATGGCACGAGGGTTGCTGAACCTGGTCGAAATAGATGATTGGAGTGCTCGGATGGCGCTTTCCGGCTCAACGACTCGATCGGACGGGGTTCTACCCCGACCCATCGTTCTCAACGACACCACCTTGCGCGATGGCGAACAGGCCCCCGGCGTCGCTTTTACCTCTGCCGAGAAAGTCTCGATTGCCCGCGCGTTGGCCTCTGCCGGCGTCACCGAGATCGAGGCCGGCACGCCTGCGATGGGCCATGACGAGGTGAGCGCGATCCGGGCCATCGTCGAGGCAGGCCTGCCGGTGACGGCGATTGGCTGGTGCAGGATGCGGTCGTCGGATGTCGATGCGGCCATCGCGGCTGGCGTCTCCATGGTGAATGTCTCGATCCCCACCTCCGACGTCCAGCTTGCGGCCAAGCTCGGCGGCGGCCGGGGGGTGGCGCTGGAGCAGGTAAGGCGGGTGGTCGGCTACGCCCGCGACAAGGGCCTCGACGTTGCGGTCGGCGGCGAGGACTCCTCGCGCGCCGACGTGGACTTCCTGATCGAGTTGATCGCAACCGCCAAGGCGGCCGGCGCGCGGCGTTTCCGTATTGCCGACACGCTGAGCGTGCTCGATCCCGACGCCTCCTTCGCCCTGATCGCAGCACTTCGCGCCTCCACCGATCTCGAGCTCGAATTCCACGGCCATGACGATCTGGGTCTGGCGACGGCCAATACGCTCGCCGCGATCAAGGCCGGTGCGACGCATGCCTCTGTCACCGTGATCGGCCTTGGCGAGCGGGCCGGCAACGCTCCGCTCGAGGAGGTCGCGGTCGCGCTCAAGCAGCTCTATGGCTGCGATACCGGCGTGGTGCTGTCCGAGCTGGAGAAAGTGGCATCCGTGGTCGCGGCTGCGGCCGCACGTGCCATTCCGCTCAACAAGGCGATCGTCGGCGAGCACGTCTTCACCCACGAATCGGGCATTCATGTTGACGGCCTGTTGAAGGATCAGCGCACCTATCAGGCGCTGGATCCGCGCCTGCTCGGCCGTTCCAATCGCATCGTGATCGGCAAGCATTCCGGACTTGCCGCGATCACCGCGCTACTCGCCGAACTCGGATTGTCCGTCAGCGCGGAGGAGGCGAAGTTGGTTCTCGCCCGCGTCCGCCAGCATGCCGTTGCGCACAAGGGCGCGGTCGCGCGCGAGACGGTGACGGCGATCTGGCGCGAGGTACGCGAACGCTCGCTTCTCGACTGTGCATGAGGGTTGCCATGGCCTGTGTCGTCGACATTCCGCTCGCTGAACCGTCCCCTCCGGGACCGGTCAAGCCGTCTCTGCTCAAGTTGATCCGTGAGGATATCGGCTGCGTGCGCCAGCGCGATCCTGCCGCGCGTGGCCAGCTCGAGACGCTCCTGACCTATCCCGGCATCCATGCCGTGATCTGGTACCGGATCGCCAACCGGCTGTGGACCGGCGGCTGGCGCTTTGCGGCACGGCTTTTGTCCTGGCTCGGGCGCTTCGCGAGCAATGTCGACATCCATCCCGGCGCGCGCATCGGCCGGCGCTTCTTCATCGACCACGGCGCCTGTGTCGTCATCGGCGAGACCGCGGAGATTGGCGACGACGTCACGCTCTATCACGGCGTCACGCTCGGCGGCACGTCGTGGTTTCCGGGCAAGCGCCATCCGACGTTGGAAGATCGCGTCGTGGTCGGAGCGGGCGCGAAAATCCTCGGGCCGATCACGGTGGGCGCCGGCTCGCGCGTCGGAGCCAATTCGGTGGTGATCGACAGCACGCCCCCCGACGTCACCGTGGTCGGCATTCCCGCGCGCGTCGTGCGCCCGCAGCTCGGCCATCGCCGTATCGTCGGCCGGATCGATCTCGACCATCATCTGATGCCAGATCCAGTCGGAGATGCCATCGCCGTGCTGCTCGACCGCGTCGAGTTCCTCGAGGCGCGCATGACGCACATGCAGAGGCGCATTCGGGATGCCGGAGCGCCCGCAACGCCGCTCGCGACCCGTGCGGTGCGGCAGAGCTCCACGGAGATCGACAATGGCTGATGGAATCCTGGCACAACTCAACAAGGCATCTGCGGCCGAAGAGTTCTTCACGCTGCTCGGCGTCGACTACGACCCGAGGATCGTCAACGTGGCACGGCTGCATATCCTGCGGCGCATGGGCCAGTACCTCGCCGGGGAGGACTTTGCCGACGCGACCGACGAGGCCGTGGCGGAACGGTGCAAGACCGTGCTGGAGCGCGCCTATGCGGACTTCGTCGCGTCCTCGCCGATCGACCAGCGCGTCTTCAAGGTCCTGAAAGACGCCGTCGCGCCGCAACCGAAGCAGCCGCCGGCATTGGTGCAGATCGGCACGCTGAAGTGAAGCTGAGCTCTGTCGCATTTGCGACGAATGTCGCAGCAGCATTGTCGGCCCCACTGCCCGAAGCGACCGTCGTGTTCCTAAGTCGCTGTATCGCCATCTGATTTTCATCGTTCGCGGACTTGGTACGACACTTGCTGCTCTTCCCCGTGAACAAAGTCCTGGAGACGCACATGCATATCGTCGTCTGCATCAAGCAGGTCCCCGATTCCGCGCAGATCCGCGTGCATCCCGTGACCAACACCATCATGCGCCAGGGGGTGCCGACCATCATCAACCCCTACGACCTTTTCGCGCTGGAGGCCGCGCTCGAGCTGCGCGACCAGTTCGGCGGCGAGGTCACGGTGCTGACCATGGGGCCGCCGTCTGCGGAGGACAGTCTTCGCAAGGCGCTGACCTTCGGTGCCGACCGCGCCGTGCTGCTGACCGATCGCTTCTTTGCCGGCGCCGATACCCTGGCTACCACCTACGCGCTCGCCACCGCGATCCGCAAGATCTCCACCGAGTTCGGAGCGCCCGATCTCGTCTTCACCGGCAAGCAGACCATCGACGGCGACACCGCGCAGGTCGGCCCCGGCATCGCCAAGCGGCTCGGCCTGTTGCAGCTCACCTATGTCGCCAGGATCAGCGCGCTGGATCTGGAGGCGCGCACCATTGACGCGGAGCGGCGCTCCGAAGGCGGCGTGCAGCTCCTGCGCACCAGGCTGCCGTGCCTCGTCACCATGCTGGAGGCGACCAACCAGATCCGCCGCGGCGCGATGGCTGACGCCCTGCGGGCCGCGCGCGCGCCGATCGTGAAATGGAGCGCGCAGGATGCCGGCGTCGAGGACATCTCGAAATGCGGCCTGCGCGGCTCGCCCACCATCGTCAAGCGGGTGTTCGCGCCGGCCGCGCGCAGCGAGAAGGCGGTGCTGATCGAGCCCGGCGAACAGCCGGCGGAGGTGCTGATCGACGCCATCTTCAAGCGTCAGCCGGCGCTCGAGACTGAGCTTGCGGCGCTGGCGCGCGGCTATTGAGGCGAGGGGAACAAGCACCATGAGCACCGCACCAAAGACCGCCGCTTCCGCATCCGGCCGTGCTGCGACCAAGAAGGAGCTGCCCGAGCATTTCAAGGCTTACAAGCACGTCTGGGTTTTCATCGAGCAGGAGCGCGGCCAGGTTCATCCGGTGTCCTGGGAGCTGATGGGGGCGGGCCGCAAGCTCGCCGACAAGCTCAAGGTCGATCTTGCCGCGGTGGTGATCGGGCCGGCGGGCGAGGCGACGCAGGCCGCCGCCGCCGAGGCCTTCTGCTACGGCGCCGATCTCGTCTATCTGGTCGCCGACGATCTGCTCGCCGACTATCGCAACGAGTCCTACACCAAGGCGCTGACGGACGTCGTCAACACCTACAAGCCCGAGATCCTCCTGCTTGGCGCCACCACGCTCGGCCGCGACCTCGCGGGCTCGGTAGCAACGACCCTCCTGACGGGACTGACCGCCGATTGCACCGAGCTCGACGTCGATGCCGACGGCTCGCTGGCGGCGACGCGCCCGACCTTCGGCGGCTCGCTGCTCTGCACGATCTACACGCTCAACTACCGGCCGCAGATGGCGACGGTGCGCCCGCGGGTGATGCCGATGCCGGAGCGCGTCTCGCGTCCGGTCGGCCGCATCGTCAGCCATCCGCTCGGACTCGTCGAGGACGACATCGTGACGAAGGTGCTGTCGTTCCTCCCGGACCGCGACTCCGCGAAATCCAATCTTGCCTATGCGGACGTCGTCGTCGCCGGTGGGCTCGGGCTGGGTTCGCCGGAGAACTTCCAGCTGGTACGCCAGCTCGCCACCGTGCTTGGAGCCGAATATGGCTGCTCGCGGCCGCTGGTGCAGAAGGGCTGGATCACCTCCGACCGGCAGATCGGCCAGACCGGCAAGACCATCCGGCCGAAACTCTACATCGCCGCGGGCATTTCCGGCGCGATCCAGCATCGCGTGGGCGTCGAGAGCGCCGACCTCATCGTCGCCATCAACACCGACAGGAACGCGCCGATCTTCGATTTCGCCCATATGGGCATCGTCACCGATGCCATCCGGCTGCTTCCGGCTCTGACGGCGGCATTCCGCGCGCGGCTGTCGCCGCATTCGCGCGACCGGATCGCGAGCTGAGATAGGAGTACGTCATGATCGAAGAAAAATTCGATGCCATCGTCGTGGGCGCCGGCATGGCGGGCAATGCGGCGGCGCTCACGCTGGCCCAGCGCGGCCTCAAGGTGCTTCAGCTCGAGCGCGGCGAGTATTCCGGCTCGAAGAACGTGCAGGGCGCGATTCTCTATGCCGACATGCTGGAGAAGCTGATCCCCGATTTCCGCGAGGACGCCCCGCTGGAGCGACATTTGGTCGAGCAGCGCTTCTGGATGATGGACGACCGCTCACACACCGGCCTGCACTACCGCTCCGACGACTTCAATGAGGAGAAGCCGAACCGCTACACCATCATCCGTGCGCAGTTCGACAAATGGTTCTCGCAGAAGGTCCGCGAGGCCGGCGCCACCGTGCTGTGCGAGACGACGGTGACCGAGCTGGCGCAGGATGCCTATGGCAAGGTGATCGGCGTGCGCACCGATCGCGCGGACGGCGAGATCCATGCCGACGTCGTCGTGCTGGCCGAAGGCGTCAACGGCCTGCTCGGGACCCGTGCGGGGCTGCGCGAGCGGCCCAAGCCCGACAAGGTCGCCCTTGCCGTGAAGGAGATGCACTTCCTGCCACGCGAGACCATCGAGGCCCGCTTCAATCTCAGGGGCGACGAAGGCATGGTGATCGAGGCCGTCGGCACCATTTCCCGCGGCATGACCGGCATGGGCTTCATCTACGCCAACAAGGAGTGCATCTCGCTCGGCATCGGCTGCCTGGTTGCCGACTTCCAGCGCACCGGCGAGACGCCGTATGGCCTGCTCGACCGTTTCAAGCGGCATCCCTCGGTCGCCCCGTTGATCGAAGGCTCGGAGGTGAAGGAATATGCCGCGCACCTCATCCCCGAAGGCGGCTTCAAGGCGATCCCGCAGCTCTATGGCGAGGGCTGGGTCGTGGTCGGCGACGCCGCCCAGCTCAACAATGCCATTCATCGCGAAGGATCGAACCTCGCAATGACCTCGGGCCGGATCGCCGCGGAAGCGATCTTCCAGGTCAAGTCGCGCAAGGATCCGATGACGGCCGAAAACCTCGCGCTCTACAAGAAGATGCTCGACGAGTCCTTCGTCATCAAGGACCTGAAGAAGTACAAGGACATGCCGGCGCTGATGCACACCCAGTCGCAGAACTTCTTCCTGACCTATCCCGAGCTCGTCTCCAAGGCGATGCAGAACTTTCTGCGCGTCGACGGCACGCCGAAGGTCGAGAAGGAGAAGACGACGTTCAAATCGTTCATCAAGGCGCGGTCGTGGGGCGGGCTGTTCGGCGACGCTTTCCGCCTCGCGCGCGCCTGGCGGTGACAGGAAACGCAACACCAGCGATGGAGACTTAAACCATGTCGATCGAACCATCCGTGCGTGTCGAGGACAAGCTGTTCTACAACCGTTATCTGGTCGATGCCGGGCGGGCTCATATCAAGGTGCGGCCGCACACCACGCCGTCGCCGGAGCTCCTCAGCATGCTGAAGGCCTGTCCGGCGCGCTGCTACGAGCTCAACGGCAATGGCCAGGTCGAGATCACCGTCGACGGCTGCATCGAGTGCGGCACCTGCCGGGTGATCTGCGAGGAAAGCGGCGACATCGAGTGGAGCTATCCGCGCGGTGGTTACGGCGTGCTGTTCAAGTTCGGCTGACCCGCTCGGCTACGCGCGAAGCGACGCCGACCATCGCGGTCGGAAGCGCATGGCTTCGCGACACGGTGACTTGAGCGCAAGGCGCCTTGCGGTAGCATCGCATGGCCGGAGCGCAAGGAACAGAAAATGAAACTGAGTGCACGCAATATTCTTCCAGGCAAAGTTATCGCCGTCACCAAGGGCACGACGACGGCCCATGTGAAGATCGAGCTCGCGCCGGGGCTGGTCGTGTTCTCGGCGATCACCAACGAAGCGGTGGACGACCTCGCCTTGAAGGTGGGCGATGCCGTCTCGGCCGTGATCAAGTCATCCGACGTGATGATCGGCAAGTAGCGCCGCAGGTGCATCGGCGGGCAGGCGCGCTGCGCGGGCCCGCTTGATGCGCGACGACAGGTCCTGCCACCAGCCTTCGATCGCTCCGCGGTCGCAGAGCAGGGTGGTGCCGATCCCGCCGGTAAAGTCGTTCCATGCGTCCAGGCATTTTTCGGGCACGGCCGTGAGCACGGGGATACCGGCGGCGATGGCGTCGGCCAGCTCGTCGCGCAGGCCTTCGCCAGCCGCCTCCTGCTTGGAGAACTTGTTGATCACGACGAGATCGACATCCGCTGCGATCGCGTGGGTGACCACGACTGCCGCTTCGGCCAGTCCCGCAGCGTCGAGCTTGCAAGCCATCGCGCCCGAGCCGAGCGGCTGGCAGATCGAGATCTCGCGGCCGGTCATAAGGTCGACCGCCTCCATGCCGACCTGGCAGCCGGCGCCGTCCTCTATGTTGCGCTGGACGATCCCGCCGATCCGTTCGCCCGATCGTACCAGAGTCTCGGCGAAGTCCGCGAGCAAGGTGTCGACGTCGTCCTGCGAGCGGTAGAGGATCGCGGCGACGCGGTTCGGGTCGATGTCGTGGAAGTCGATCGGCATGAGAGTCATCCTCGCCGGTTTTCCTACGCTCTTCCGTCGATCCGAGCAATCTCCGTGCCGGTCACGAAGAGCGGCTGGTGGCGCCTGACGGAGGCTCTGCAGCGGACCGATGCCGATGACGCGGCCCTGTTCCATCAGCACCAGATGGTCGGCAAAACGTTCGATCTCGGTCATGTCATGGCTGATGTAAAGCACCGGAAGCGACAGTCTTTCATGCACCCGCTCGAGGAACGGCAGGATCTCGTTCCTGGTGGCGTGGTCGAGCGCAGCCAGCGGCTCGTCCATGAGAAGAAGCTTGGGCTGCGACAGCAGCGCGCGGCCAATCGCAACGCGCTGTCGCTCGCCGCCGGAGAGGCCGTATGGCGAGCGGTCGAGCAGGGCGGCAAGGCCAAGCAGCTCCACGACCTCGTCGAACGCGATCTGCGCGTCCGCGGCCTTCGGCGCGCCGAACAGCAGGTTTCGACGTACCGACAGATGCGGAAACAGGCTGGCTTCCTGGAACACGTAGCCGATCGGCCGCCGGTGCACGGGCCGGAACGATTGCCGGTCCTGCCAGGCTTCGCCATCCACCGCGCAAAAACCGTCGGCCATGCGCTGCAGGCCGGCGATGCAGCGTGCCACGGTGGTCTTGCCGCAACCGGAAGGGCCGAAGATCGCGGTGACGCCGGTGGCGGGCACGCTGAGCTCGGCATCGAGCGTGAAATTGCCGAGCCTGCCGCGGAAGGCCGCGTTGATGCGGCCGGGTTCGGCCGTTCTCATGCCGCAGCCCTCGCTGCGCGCTTGTCGACGAGCGTCATGGTCAGGATCACCGCGAAGGCGAACATCACCATGAGGCCGGCGAGGACGCTCGCCTCGCGCCAGCGCGAGGTCTCGACATAGTCGAAGATCGCGACCGACAGCACCTTGGTGCGACCGGGAATGTTGCCGCCGATCATCAGGACGAGACCGAATTCGCCGACTGTGTGCGCGAAACCGAGCACCGCGCCGGTCAGGAAGCCGGGCCGCGCCAGCGGCACCGCGACGGTCCAGAACGTGCACAGGGGCGAGGCGCGCAAGGTGGCAGCGACTTCGAGCGGCCGCTCGCCCATCGCGGCGAAGGCGTTCCGGATCGGCTGCACCACGAAAGGCATTGAATACACCACCGAGCCGATGATCAGGCCCTCGAAGGTGAAGGCAAGCGTGCGACCGCCCCACAGGCTTGCGATCCATCCGCCCGGCCCGTCGGGGCCGAGCAGCACCAGCAGATAAAAGCCGAGCACGGTCGGCGGCAGCACCAGAGGCAGCGCAACCACGCTCGCGATGATCTCGGTCCACCAGCTCTTCGCGCGCGCCAGCCACCAGGCAAGCGGCGTTGCCAGCACCAGCAGGATCACGGTCGAGATCGCGGCGAGCTCGATCGTCAGCAGAACCGACTGGCGGATCTCCGTCGACCAGATCTCCATGCGCGTCAGCTCTGCCCGTCCAGCACGTAGCCGTATTTCTCGATGATGGCGCGTGCCTCGGGTCCCCTGAGGAAGCCGATGAATGCGCCGGCGGCCTCGTTTCCGGCGCCGGTCTTCAGCAGCACGGCGTCCTGGCGGATCGGACTATAGAGCGCCTGCGGAACCACCCAGCGCGAACCGACATCGCTGCCGGTCAGTTGCGACAGCGCAACGAAGCCGACCTCGGCGTTGCCGGTCTCGACGAACTGGTAGGCCTGGGTGATGGTCGCGCCTTCCACCAGCTTCGGCTTCAGGGCATCGTAAAGCTTCAGCGACTTCATGGTTTCGACGGCGGCGAGACCGTAAGGCGCTGCGGCCGGATTGCAGATCGAAAGTTTGGCGAAGGATGCAGCCTTCAAGGTCTCCTCGCCCGTCACGGCTCCGGACGATTTGCTCCACAGCACGAGCTTGCCGATGGCGTAGGTGAAGCGGCTGTCCGCAACCGCAAGCCCGTCCTCGACCAGCTTCCTCGGCCGAGAATCGTCGGCGGACAGGAATACCTGAAACGGGGCGCCCTGCGTGATCTGGGTGTAGAACTGTCCGCTCGCGCCGAAGCTCAGCACCGCCTCGTGACCGGTCTTCTGCTTGAAGAGGGCGGCAATCTCCTTGGCGGCATCGGTGAAGTTGGCGGCCACGGCGACGTTGGTCTGTGCTGCCTGCGCCTCGGCGAATGCGAGCAGCAGCCCTGCGGCGGTGGCGATTGTGCGAAACAGCTTCATGATGAACTCCAGCGGACGGCAGCCGCCTCCGCGCGAGCCCGATTGCTGCGAGGCGCCGGCCAGGGAGAGCTCAGCAATTGGCGTGCCGGATGGAGCGGTGAAATCTGGTGTGCGCCTTGCAGGAATGAGCGTCAAAGGATGGGCGTTCCCGCTCCTTGCGGCGGCGGGACCGGCGATCCGTGTCGGGTTTGCGACAAAGTCGTCGGCAAGCCCACACCTGTGAAAGGAAGCACGCCATGGCAAGTGTTGCATCGCGCGCCGAGCTCGAGCGTCTGCTGGAAGACGATGTGCCTTATGGCGACCTCACCACCGAGGCACTCGGGATCGGCACGACCCGAGGCATCATGCAGTTTGCTGCGCGCTCGCCGATGGTGCTGGCGCTCGCCGAGGATGCTGCCGCGATCATCGCGCTCGCCGGCTGCGAGGTCGAGCTGTTCGCCACATCCGGCGCGGCGCTGGAGCAGGGCGCGCCGATCCTCGAGGCGCGCGGCCCGGCTGCCGGCCTGCTGCGGAGCTGGAAGGTCGCGCAGACCTTGATCGAGATCTGGTCCGGTGTCGCCAGCGAGACCCGCGCCATCGTCGGCGCGGCGAGGGCGGTCGCCCCGCAAATTCCGGTTGCCTGCACGCGCAAGAACGTGCCGGGCACCAAGCGATTTGCAGTGGCGGCCGTAAAGGCGGGTGGTGCCGCGATGCATCGGCTCGGCCTGTCCGAGACCGTGCTGGTGTTTCCCGAGCACCGCGTCTTTCTCGGCGAGCTGCCGCTGTTTCAGGCGGTCGAACGCTTGCGGCGGGCGGCACCGGAGAAGAAACTGGTGGTCGAGGTCAAGACGGCCGATGCTGCACTTGCCGCGGCAGTCGCCGGCTTCGACGTGATTCAGGCCGAGAAGTTTTCGCCGGCCGAGGTCGCCGCCCTGGTCAAGCGCATCGCGGCCATGGCCTACACCCGCGCCCGTCCGATCATTGCAGTGGCTGGTGGAGTCAATGCGGCGAATGCTGCGGCTTATGCCGAGGCCGGCGCCGATGTCCTGGTCACGTCGTCGCCCTATCTGGCAAAACCCCGGGACGTGCAGGTGCGGATCGTGGCGAGCGACGCAGTTGTGGTCCGGTCATGCCAATCGAACCGCTTAGAGCGGGGAGCGTCCATGGGCGGCCGTCACTCAAATGGCGCGACGGACGAAGATGCCTGTCTTTCGGAGAAGGCTGACTGATACTTTCTCCGCTGCACGACTTCTCGGCCGCGTTCAAAACCTCAGTCCGGTCGCCGCCTGAACTGCGTCTCACTTCCACTGCTTGAATCTGCGGCGGCATGATCGGTCGTGGGACACGAGGTCACGGCCATCGAGACCGCTGATATCGCCGTCGCGAACAGCGCAATCTGCGCGCGGCGGGATGGGGTCACGCGGATGTTCTAGGAACCATCGCATCGCGGACGAGTTGGCCGGTCGGGCAGGACCGAAAGTCACACGAGGCCGACCGTGCAGCAAGACGTGCGCGTGCGCACCACCGCGCAGATCGCGGGTCATCCCATTCATCCGATGCTGGTGCCGATACCGATCGCGTGCTTCGTCGGGGCGCTGCTGACCGACATCGCCTATGTCGCCAGCGCCGAGATCATGTGGGCGGATTTTTCCGCCTGGCTTCTGCTCGCCGGCGTCATCTTCGGCGTGCTGGCGGCGATCGCGGGCCTGATTGATTTCCTCGGCAACCGCCTGGTGCGGGCGCAGACGCCGGCGTGGCCGCATCTGATCGGAAACGCCCTGGCGCTGGTCCTCGCCATCGTCAACGCGCTGATCCATACCCGCGATGCCTGGACCTCGGTGTGGCCGACCGGGCTCGTTCTGTCCGTGATCACCGTGCTGATCCTGCCCGTCACAGGCTGGCTCGGCTGGGCCATGGTCTATCGCCACGGCGTGGGAGTTGCGCGATGATGGTCTCAATTGCCCGCGCGCTGCTGTGCTCTTCGCTGCTGCTTTTGGCCGCTTGCGATGACGGCAGCGGTGACCCCAAGGCGCAAATCGGGGCCAACCCAAAACTTCCCGACATCCAGCAATATCTGCTGCCGCCGGTGCACATCGCCCGCATCGTCGGCTGGAAGAAGGACGAGACGCCGGCTGTGGCGGAGGGGCTGCAGATCAAGGCCTTCGCGACCGGCCTGCAGCATCCGCGTTTCCTCTACGTGCTGCCCAATGGCGACGTGCTGGTGGCGGAATCCAAGGCGCCGAAGGGGGCCGGAATCAAGCGACCCAAGGAGATCGTCATGGGATATATCGAGTCCTGGGCGACCTCGGGCGGCAACGACACCGGGCCGGGCAACCGCATCACGCTGCTGCGCGACAGCAATGGCGACGGCGTGCCGGATACGCAAAGCGTCTTCCTGGACCATCTCAATTCGCCGTTCGGTATCGCGCTGGTCGGCAACGACCTCTATGTCGCCAATACCGATGCGATCGTCAGATATCCTTACACGGAAGGTGATACCAAGATCACCGCGCCGGGCACGGTGCTGACGCCGCTGCCGGGCGGGCCGATCAACCATCACTGGACCAAGAGCCTGATCGCCAGTCCCGACGGCTCGAAGCTCTATGCCGGCGTCGGCTCCAACAGCAACATCACCGAGAACGGCATGGAGGCCGAGCACAATCGCGCCGCCATCCTCGAGGTCGACCGCGCCAGCGGCCGCTGGCGCGTGTTTGCAAGCGGCCTGCGTAATCCCAACGGTCTCAGCTTCGAGCCGCAGACCGGCGCGCTGTGGACGGTGGTGAACGAGCGCGACGAACTCGGTCCTGATCTCGTGCCCGACTACATGACCTCGGTGAAGGACGGCGGCTTTTACGGCTGGCCCTACAGCTATTACGGCCAGCACGTCGATCCTCGCGTCAAGCCGCAGCGGCCGGATCTCGTCGCCAAGGCGATCATGCCGGATTATGCGCTGAGCTCGCATGTCGCTCCGCTCGGGATGGTGTTCAATACCGGATCCAGCCTGCCGGCCGCTTATCGCGGCGGCGCCTTCGTCGGTGAGCACGGCAGTTGGAACAGGCGGGTGCTCAACGGCTACAAGGTCGTGTTCGTGCCGTTCGCGGATGGCAAGCCGAGCGGACCGGCGCAGGACGTCGTCACCGGCTTCCTGAACAGCGCCAACCAGGCGCGCGGCCGCCCCGTCGGCGTTGCCATTGACAAGTCCGGCGCCTTGCTGGTCGCAGACGACAGCGGCAACACGGTGTGGCGGGTGAGTGCGACCCATCCGCAACTGACGCAACGTTAAGGCTGCCAGCGCGTTATTGGGCAGACGGTTTCTGAAACCCAATTTAGGAGTTGGACAATGGGCCTTGCTCAATATGCCATCGTGCCGGTGCAGGACGAATGGGGCGTGCTGCACGACGGCGACGTCAAGAGCAAATACGCCACCAAGGAAGCTGCATTCGAGTCGGCGGTCGCCGCAGCATCCCTCGCGCTGCGTGAGGGACATGAAGTCCACGTCAGCGTGCCCGGCCGCGAAGCCGGCGACAACGCGCTCGGCGTCTAGGACCGAAACGCGGAACAGCGTTTGGGAAGGAAGCCGCGATGACCAAGCCCCGTGAGCCCAACGGCGTCGAGCCATCCCGCTCCGAGGACGACATCCAGCGCGACCAGCTGGGTCCCCGCGGCGTGCCCGGTGCGCCTGATCCGGCCAAGATGACCCCGCAGCGCGACAAGAAGACGCCGAAGCAGGTCGATCCCGGCCACACCGCGTGATTGCGGCGGGCGAGCTCTCAGCTCTTTGAATCCGGCGCGCAAGACACCGCAGCGCTTCACGCTCGACTTACACTGCCGCGGTAATATCAGTCTGTGCAAAGTCATCGCCGACATAGAGCAGCGCGCAGCCATTCTCCTTTGCGACATCGTAAGCGAAGCAGTCGCCAAAGTTGAGGCCGGCAGGGTGGATTCCTCGGCCCCAACGTGAGTAGATCTGCGCTACGCGCTCAGCGGAGGCTCTGGTCACCGAGATCACGTTGAAGCCGAGATTTGCGATCAGGTTCTGCATCTCTTCTTGCACGCCGCGGCGCGCAGCGACGATCAGGCTCTCGGCAGCGGTGGCGGCCGAGATCAGGATTTCGTCAGCGCTCTCCAGAGCAGCGATGCAGGCATTGGCTTGCGGCTCGTCGAGCACGATTGCCATGAGTGCCGACGTATCGACCGCGATCATTCCGGCAGTCCGTCGTCACCAAAAAGAAAGTCCTGACTGTGGGCCGCATCCGGGCCGGGAAGAGCTTTGGCTGCGCCGTTCTTGCGCGCAGCCTCGAGCACTGCGCGGCGCGTCGTAAGGTCCGGCGGAAGCTTGATCGGAACGAGCCGCACCGCAGGATGTCCGTGTCGCGTCAAGATCACCTCGTCGCCGGCTTCTGCACGGCGGACGAGATCGGTCAATTGTCCCTTGGCCTCGGTGACGGAGACTCGCATCTCATTGTCCCTTTTTGAGTTTCCACAAAATGGACCAGAGAATAGTCCGTGTCAATCGGACGGGGCTTCTTCGGCTCTGCGAATGCGGCTTCTTACCATTCGGAACTTACATTCCTCGATCCCGCGATCTGCCGCTAAGAGATGTGAGCCGGCGCGATCTGCGCCTGGCAGGCAGGCGAACGTTTGGAATGCGCTTCTTGAAATCTGACAGCAGGCTGATCGGCGTCCTGCTGGTGCTCGCGATCACGCAACTGATCGGATGGGGCACGATCGGGCTTCCTGCCATCGTCGGGCGCGATCTCGCCGCCGATCTCGGCATGAGCCTGCCGGCGGTATTCGCCGGGACATCCGTTCTCTATGTCTCGATGGGCCTCTGCGCGCCGTGGCTCGCCAGATCGTTTGCACGACATGGCGCACGGACAGTCATGATGGTCGGCACAATCGTCACCGCGCCGGGCTTCGTGCTGCTGTCCCTCGCGCGCGAGCCGATGCTCTATTTCGCGGCCTGGATCGTTCTAGGCGTCGCCGGCAGCGCCACGCTGTCGACCGGCGCCTATATCATGCTGAACGAGATCGCCGGGCGGCAGGCCAAGAACGCGATCGGGGCCTTGATGCTGGTGACGGGCCTGTCCAGCAGCATCTTCTGGCCGACGACTTCGTTCCTGAGCGGTCACCTCGGCTGGCGGGGGACGTGCCTGGTCTATGCCGCGATGATGCTCGTCGTCAGCCTGCCGCTTTATGCGTTCCTCGCGCCACGCCGGAAGGTCGTGGGGGATGGTGCGGGCGAGCCGGTCAAGTCGCCGCCGCCGCCCGCGATTCCGAGGAGCACCTTCGGCCTCGTCGTCGCCGCGATCACGCTGAACGCCTTCGTCAATTTCGGCATCAGCGCCATCTTGATCGAGCTCTTGAGGGCGGAGGGGCTGGCGCCGGCGCAGGCACTGGCCTTCGGCTCGATGCTCGGCGTGATCCAGGTCAGCGCCCGCGGGCTGGATCTTCTCGGCGGCGGGCGGTGGGACGGAATCACGACCGGGCTCGTCGCCGGCACGGCGCTGCCATTGGCCATGCTGCTGCTGATGATGAGCGAGGGGGCGACCTGGGCGGTTGCGGTCTTCATCCTGCTCTATGGCGCCGGCAGCGGTGCGATGGCGGTGGCACGGGCCACCATCCCGCTCGTATTCTACGACCAGGCCGAGTTCGCCAAGGCGATGTCGATGATCGCGCTGCCGCTCAATCTCGCCTCCGCGATCTCGCCGCCGCTCCTGGTCGGCCTGCTCACCGAATTCGGCAGCCGCGGCGCGCTCGGTCTCACGCTGCTGTTCTCCTGCGCGACCGTGCTGATCCTGGTCTTGCTCGGACGGCGACGGCCGCGGGTGGTGGCGGCGACCGTGACTTTGAGCCGATGAGCCAATATTCGCGGCGCGGAAAGTACTGATGGGCAATGTCCTCTGTGCCCAGTAGGAAATGGCCGTATGCCGCCAGTGCAGTGCTCAGCGCGCCAAAATGGTGGTATCGGCAGGGGCGCGGGCCGCTTCGAGCCGCCGCGCCAAAATCAACTCCAAGATCAGTTCCCCGGAGGAAATCGATATGTCGGCCTTGCCGCTCTCAGGCATCAAGATCCTTGACCTCACCCGCGTGCTGGCCGGGCCTTTGTCGGCCCAGATGCTGGGCGATCTCGGCGCGGAGGTGATCAAGATCGAGCGGCCGGGCACCGGCGACGACGCGCGCGCCTTCGGGCCGCCTTACCTGACCGATCCCGAAGGAAAGGCCAACAACAACAATTCCTTTTACCTCTGCGCCAACCGCAACAAGAAGTCGGTCACCGTCAACATCGCCAAGCCCGAGGGGCAGGCGATCATCCGCGAGCTCGCCAAGGACGTCGACGTCTTCATGGAGAACTACAAGGTCGGCGATCTCAAGCGCTACGGCCTCGACTACGAGACGATCAAGGCGGTCAACCCCGGCATCATCTATTGCTCGGTGACCGGCTTCGGCCAGACCGGACCCTACGCGCCGCGCGCCGGCTATGACGCCATCCTGCAGGCGATGGGCGGCCTGATGAGCGTCACCGGCCATATGGATGGCGAGCCGGGCGAGGGCCCGATGAAGGTCGGTCCGTCCATCGTCGACTACATGACCGGCATGAACACGTCGATCGGAATTCTCTCCGCGCTCTACCATCGCGACGTCAATGAGGGGCAGGGCCAGCACATCGACGTCTGCCTGTTCGACACCGTGATCGCGTCGCTTTCGCACTGGCTGCAGATCTACCTCGTCAACGGCAAGACGCCGCCGCGGCGCGGCACCTGGGGCAATGGCGGCATGCCGGCCGGCGTGTTTCGCTGCACCGACGGCGAATTGATGCTGGTGGTCGGCAATGACGGCCAGTTCCAGCGCACCTGCGCCGTGCTCGGCGAGCCGGATCTGGCGAACGATCCGCGCTTCCTCAGGAACAACGACCGCGTCGTGCACGGCAAGGAGATCATGGCGATCTTCGCCGGCCTGTTCCTGAAGAAGCCGGTGGCCTACTGGTTGGAAAAGCTGGAGGAGGCCGGCGTGCCCTCAGGCCCGATCAACAATTTCGAGCAGGTGTTTTCCGATCCGCACGTGCAGTCGCGCGGCATGCGGGTCAAGACCCAGCACAAGTTCGAGCCCGAGCTCTCGCTGATCCGCAACGCACTCACCCTCTCGGGCACCCCCATCATCGAATACCGCGCCCCGCCGCTGCTCGGCGAGCACACAAATGAGGTGCTCGGCGGCAAGCTCGGCTATGATGCCGGCAAGATCGAGGAGCTGAAGCAGCAGGGGATCATCTAGGCGTTGCGAAGCGGCGAGCGCGCCCTTACCCTCTTCCGTTGCGGGAGAGGGTGGCTCGCCGCAAAGCGGCGGCCGACGAAGACGCGCGGGCGATGCTCGACCTTGCCTGAGGCTTGCGCGCAATCCCCAGATAATCACGGACCGTAGTCGCACAGGCTTCCGTTCCGCCCGAGACTCTGATTCGATCTCTGCACTTGAGTTCGGGGAGGGAAGTAAATGTCCTACACGATCGGGTTCCAGGCGAAGGACCAGAAGGCCATTCTGGCGACCGAGGCGGCCACCGCCAATCAGGCTGTCGCCATCATTGCCGCGCTGCGGCAAAGTGCCGACGAGATCAAGTTCATCCGCTCGCCGCAGGAAGGCGAGATGGGCATCGAGATGCTGCTGCTGCTCGCCAAGGAAGAGGCCGAGGAGATGCCGCAGCGGGCCTAACCCGCCGTTCCAACCACACTTCGGTCAGAAGCGAAACATGCCGGCTGCGATATGATGTAAGTCAGCCGGCAGTTTCGCTCGAACCGAAGGTGCCGCCATGAAGCGCGAAGCGCTCCGCGTCGAACCGATCTCGTCCTTTCTCGATCGCGTGAAGGCGCCGACTTCGCCGGTGACACGTGCCGGCAATATGATCTTCGTCGCCGGCCTGCCGCCGTTCGACCCCGAGACGGGCGAGATCCGCGGGATGGGCATCGAGCGGCAGAGCGAGCTCATCATGGAGCAGATGAAGCTGTGCCTCGAGGCGGCCGGCGCCTCGCTCGACGACGTCATGAAGTGCAACGTCTACTGCACCTCGACAAAACACTTCGCCACGTTCAACGCGGTCTACGCCCGCTATTTCCCGACAGATCCGCCGGCGCGGATCTTCATCTGCACGCCGGAATGGTTCGGCCCCTTCGACGTCGAGATCGACTGCATCGCGATGATGTGAGGTTAGCGCGCGGCCACCCGTGCCGCTGTCTTCGTCTCCGCTTTGCCCGCCGTCAGCGCCATCGTCGCCACGCTGACCACGCGCGCGACGACGTCCTCGACGTCGTCGAGATCGCATTTGCCTTCCGACAGTTTTGTCAGCCGCTCGCTCTCGCGGATGGTGTGGTGCGCCATCGCGAGCGCGAAGTTGAGGCCCCAGTAAATATCGACGTCGCTGCGCTCGGGCAGGGCGCGGCGCATCGCGCCGGCGAATTTCCGCAAATGGTCGATCTCGCGGTTCTTGATGCGGCGGATCGGCGGCACGGATTCGATCGAGGCGCGGATCATGAAGCGTGCCGCGGTCGACCGCTGGTTCTCTGGGCCCAGGCAGCCACGCAATGTCGGCCCGACCAGGGCGCGCAGGATCACCTCGATCGGTGCGCGGCCGCCGCCTTGCTCCTCCGCCGCCTTCAATTCACGCAGGCGCTCGCGGTTGGTGGCGATCGAGCGGGTGACAAATAATTCCGCGATCAACTCGTCCTTCGAGCCGAAATGATAGTTCACCGCCGCCAGGTTGACGCCTGCCTCCGCGACGATGTCGCGCAGCGTCACGTCACTGAAACCGCGATCGGCATAGAGCCGTTCGGCGGCGGTCAGAATGGCAGATCTCGTATGATCGCTGGCCATGAATGTCCCGAAGGGAGGGAGTTGCAATTCAAACAGTTGTATGAAACTATCGTTTGAAGGCCGGAGATGTCAATCCGCAATCAGGACTCGTTCGCAACTCGAGGGTGGTTCCGAAACGTCCGCCAGCCCGCGCTTGCGGGCTGCACGCAGCGGATGGACAGTCCGGCGAAAAACAGGCCCACGAAGCCAACAGGTTCGCAAGAGAGAGAGAGACGAGGAGCGTCCCATGGATTTCGATCTGTCCCCCAAGCAGAAGGAATGGCTCGACCGCGTGCGGTCCTTCATGGCCAAGCACGTGCGCCCGGCGGTGCCGATCTACGACCAGCAGGATCACGCCGGCGAGCGCTGGAAGGTGATCCCGATCCTTGAGGACCTCAAGAAGAAGGCGAAGGCCGAAGGCCTCTGGAACATGTTCATGCCGCCGTCCGAGCATGAGGACGATGAATTCCGCGGCGCGGGACTGACCAATCTCGAATACGCGCTGCTGTCGGAAGAGATGGGCCGCGTCACCTGGGCCTCGGAAGTGTTCAACTGTTCCGCGCCCGACACTGGCAACATGGAAGTGTTCATCCGCTACGGCACCAAGGAGCAGAAGCGCAAATGGCTGCGCCCGCTGATGGACGGCGAGATCCGCTCGGCCTTCCTGATGACGGAACCGGCGGTGGCTTCGTCGGACGCCACCAATATCGAGACCCGCATCGAGCGCGACGGTGACCACTACGTCATCAACGGCCGCAAATGGTGGTCGTCCGGCGTCGGCGATCCCCGCTGCAAGATCGCGATCCTGATGGGCAAGACCGATTTCAAGGCGGCCAAGCACCAGCAGCAGTCGCAGATCCTGGTTCCGCTCGACACCCCCGGCATCAAGGTCGAGAAGATGCTGCCGGTGTTCGGCTTCGACGACGCGCCGCACGGGCACGCCCAGGTTCTGCTCGACAACGTGCGGGTGCCCAAGGAAAACATCCTGCTCGGCGAAGGCCGCGGCTTCGAGATCGCGCAGGGACGCCTCGGACCCGGCCGCATCCATCACTGCATGCGCACCATCGGCAAGGCCGAGGAGGCGCTGGAGAAGATGGTGAAGCGTCTGTCCTCGCGCACCGCCTTCGGCAAGAAGATCGTCGAGCACTCGGTGTGGGAACAGCGCATCGGCGAAGCCCGCACCAACATCGAGATGACGCGTCTTCTGTGCCTCAAGGCCGCCGACATGATGGACAAGGTCGGCAACAAGACCGCGCAGGCCGAGATCGCCATGATCAAGGTCGCAGCGCCCAATATGGCGCTCAAGATCATCGACGAGGCGATCCAGGCCTTTGGCGGCGCCGGTGTGTCGGACGAGGCCGGTCTTGCCAAGGACTACGCCCACATCCGCACGCTCCGTCTCGCCGACGGTCCGGACGAGGTGCACAACCGCGCCATTGCCAGACTTGAGGTTCGGAAGTATGCAAATTCCTCCAGTCACTAAAAGGGAGGGCCGCGCGGCGCTCCCGACTTAAGAAACGACAGGGCATGATCCGTGATCGGATGACCGCTTGACGCAAGTGCAAGAGCGGTTACCGATTAGGATCATGTTCGGACTGAAGAGGGAGCGTCACCGTGGCTGACGGCGTCAGGAAAGACGAAGAGTTCTCGGGCACCAAGCCGGTCGAGGAGCGTCATCGCATCGACGAGATGCGGCTCGAGGCCTGGCTGCGCGACAACGTCGAAGGCTATGAGGGACCGCTGGTCGTCCTCCAGTTCAAGGGCGGCCAGTCCAATCCGACCTACCGGCTCAACACGCCGAACCGTTCCTACGTGATGCGCCGAAAGCCGTTCGGCAAATTGCTGCCGTCGGCGCATGCGGTCGATCGCGAATATCGCGTGATCGCGGCCCTTGGAAAGCAGGGCTTTCCGGTCGCGCACGCCTATGCGCTGTGCCAGGACGACAGCGTCATCGGCGCCGCCTTCTACATCATGTCGATGGAGGAGGGCCGGGTGTTCTGGGATCCGACGCTGCCGAGCCAGTCGCCGGAAGATCGCCGCAAGATCTTCACCAGCAAGATCGAGACGCTGGCGAAGCTCCACATGTACGATCCCACGGCGATCGGCCTCGGCGACTTCGGCAAACCAGGCAATTATTTCGCGCGCCAGATCGACCGCTGGACCAAGCAGTATCGCGCATCCGAGACGCAGCACATTCCCGAGTTCGAGAAGGTCGCCGAATGGCTGCCGAAGACCGTGCCGGAACAGGCGCGCGTCTCGATCGTCCACGGCGACTATCGCCTCGACAACATGATTTTCCACGCGACGGAACCGCGGGTGCAGGCCGTGCTGGACTGGGAGCTGTCGACGCTCGGCGATCCCATGGCGGACTTCACCTATCTGTTGATGCAGTGGATCATGCCGGGCCTTGAGGGCGCCGATCTCAAGGCGCTCAACATCCCGAGCCTGGAAGAGGCGGCGCAGATCTATTGCGACGTCACCAAGATGACGGTGCCCGATCTCAACTGGTACTTCGCCTACAATCTGTTCCGTCTCGCCGGCATCACGCAAGGCATCGCCGGCCGCGTCCGCGACGGCACCGCCGCGAATGCAAAAGCGCTCGAATCAGCCAAGCGCACCGTGCCGCTGTCAAAGGCGTCATGGGACTACGCGCAGAAGGCGGGCGCGGTGTAGGAAATGCGTAGGCGCGGCCGCTGGCCGCGCTTTTTTGTTTAGGGGGCACGCTAATATAGTCCCGCTCCGTCTCGTGTCCCGGACGCGGTGCAGCACGAAGTGCTGCTCCGCAGAGCCGGGACCCAGTCATGTTGCCAAGGTATTCAGCTCATCCGTGAGATCGCGCCAATCCGGATTGAGCTGTTCGATCAGCTTGAGCTTCCAAGCGCGCCGCCAGCGCTTCAGCGAGTGTTCGCGCGAGCGTGCTTCGAGCACGGACTCGCAGGTCTCAAAATAGACCAGCAGAGTAACGTCGTATTGCTGCGTGAAGCCGGTATGAGTTTGGACTTGTGCTGGCTTATCCGGCGAGGGAGATCGTTCGTCACTCCGACATAAAGGGTGCCGTTTCGTTTGCTCGCGAGGATGTAAACGAAGAAGGGCATGTCTATGCAATCTATGCGTAGGAGTATTGCTACGTAAGATTGCACAATTCGACTATGTCGCCAAGGGTTCTGGGTCCCGGCTCTGCGGAGCGTCACTTCGTGCCGCACCGCGTCCGGGACACGAGACTCGAGCTTACGGCGTGTCCCGGACGGTGCAGCGTGTAACGCTGCGCTGCAGAGCCGGGACCCAGACTCTTTAGCGGATGCCGGTTACGACGCTGCACAATGCGCGATCAGTCTCTCCACGAACCCTGCGCATTTCTCCAGTTCCGCCATCTCCACGAACTCATCCGGCGTATGCGCCTGCGCGATCGACCCCGGGCCGATCACGACCGATGGGATATCAGCCATGCTCGCGAACAGGCTGGCTTCGGTGCCGAAGGCGACCTTGGCGTGGTCGTTGCGCCCCGCAAGGCTCTTGGCCAGCGTGACGATCGCCGCGTCAGGGGCGGTGTCGAGGGCGGGATAGTCGAGGATTTCCTCAAAGCCGATGCCGCAATCCGGATGCCGCGCCTTCATCGCCGGCTCGAGCTCGGCCTTGGCCCAGGCGACGATCGCATCCGTCACCTCGCGCGATTCGGTGATGCCGATGCCGCGGCATTCGAACTCGACGGTGCAGGTATCAGGCACGATGTTCAGCGCCGCGCCGCCATGCACGATGCTGGTGAGCAGCGTCGAATGCGGCACGTCGTAGAGGCTGCCCGTCGCGCGCGCGGCCGCGAGCGCCACGGCGCGGCGGCGGATCTCGACGATCAGCTCGGCCGCATATTCGATCGCGTTGACGCCGTCGGGCTCGATCGAGGAATGGCGGGCGAGCCCGCGAAAGGTCGCGCGCACGCCGTGCTTGCCCTTGTGGCCGATGATCACCTTCATCTCGGTCGGCTCACCGATGAAGGCGCCGAGCGGTTTGATCTTCTTTTTCGCGACCTCGCGTAGCATCGGCCGCACGCCGACGCAGCCGATCTCCTCGTCATAGGAGATCGCCAGATGAATCGGCGTTGCGAGCCTGGCCTCCTTCATCTCCGGCACCATGGCAAGGCACACCGCGACAAAGCCCTTCATGTCGGTGGTGCCGCGGCCGTAGAGCTTGCCGTCGCGCTCGATCAGCCTAAACGGATCATGGCTCCAGTCCTGGCCCACGACGGGCACCACGTCGGTATGGCCCGATAGCACGAAGCCGGGACGGTCGTCGGGGCCGATCGTGACCCACAGCGAGGCCTTTTGCCCGGTCGCATCGACGATGCGCTCGCCCTTGACGCCGTGTGCGGCCAGGTAGCTCTCGATATGGGCAATCAGCGGCAGGTTGGTGCGGTCGCTGACGGTGTCGAAGGCCACGAGGTCGGCGAGGAGGTTTCGGATGCGGTCGGGTCTTGAGCTCTGCATTTTCACGTTCTTGTCAGGATTTATGGAAGCTGAGGTTGCTTGCATGAACCATACCAACGTGGCGGCTGGTAGGGCAAATCGAGATCCGGCCCCTATTCCCTTGCGTTGCCCGACGGGCAAAACACGCCAGCGGTGGGTCAATGCTCGCCGTCAAAAATATTCCACTTTACCGAAATTCGGAAATGACGTATGTGTCGCGCAACCCGGCCCAAGGAAGAGGGGCGTATCGCGATCGTCACGAACGCGGGCCGGGCGGCGGTGGACGCCGATTGCATCGGCGCGAAGGGTTTTTGCAGGGCGGAGAGCCGTGAGCGAAAGACCTCGCGCACACGACCGGTGTGACTGGCGTACGGCAAAATCGTGTGGTCCTGACGCCCGGGGTCTGTGCGTCAAGTCTTGCGGTGATGTCGCGGCCCGACCGGGACGCGCATCAGTCATCCGATGAGGCGACGGGGGCAATAGTGCATCGCTCCCCGGGGAGAGCACGACATAAGCCGTAAAACCACTGCGCAGGGAAGGCCGGTTGCTTGGCTTCACCTGTATGCCGCTGTGCAAATTCTTGTTGCCACCTTCGCACAGTGGACCGTGGGTGCCCGGCTGGCACCCGGTCTTCCCTGCGCCCTCTTTCAATTGGGGCGAAGAGATCAAGCAAAGCTCGGGCGAAACGCGCCGCGAGGATGCGAAGACGTGTCTGCAATCGAGATGTCAGCTGCAGCGTCAATCCGAGGTCACTTGTTCTGTCATTGCGAGCGCAGCGAAGCAATCCAGAGTCTCCCCGCGGAGGGATTCTGGAGATGCAGATGTGCGCGGATACTCCGCTCTCGTGCCCCGGACGCAGCGCAGCGTCTCCCCGGCGATGCGAAGCATCGTCCGGTTCGACGGTGCGCTGCAGAGCCGGGGCCCATGTGGCAGCGAGCTGCGTGGCTTGCTGGGTCCCGGCTCTGCGCCGCAACGCAAGAACGTTGCAGCGCGTCCGGGACCACGGCAGAGTCAAACCGGCTTGCCCGTATACGGCATCGAGGCCGTCAGGCCACCGTCCACCGGGAACGCCTGGCCGTTCACATACGAGGCCTCGTCGCTCGCCAAAAACAGACCCATCGCCGCGAGCTCGTGCGGTTGGCCGGGGCGCTTGAGCGGGTTGAGCTGGCCGATCTTGTCCTGGGTGCCGCGCTCCTTGGCGCGGTCGAAGATCGGCTTGGTCATGCCGGTCTCGATCAGGCCCGGGCACACCGCGTTGATGCGCACGCCGGTGCCGGTGAGCGAATAGGCGGTGGTCTGTACCAGGCTGATCACGCCCGCCTTGCTCGCCGCGTAGGGATGCCCGCTGGCGCCGGCCTTGAGGCCGGCGACGGATGCAGTCAGCACGATGGCGCCGGACTGCTGCTTCACCATGTGCGGCATCGCATGCTTCACCGCGAGGAACGGCCCGATCAGATTGACGCGCAGCACCTCTTGCCAATGCTCCACGGTCTGCTCGGGAATCGGAACGAGTCCGCCGGAGATTCCGGCATTGGCCCAGACCACGTCGAGCCGGCCGTGGGTCGTCACCGCCTTGTCGATGACGGCCATGACGTCCTTTTCGGAGCCCGCATCCGCCAGCATGGCCTCGGCGACACCGCCGGCTTTCTTGATCTCCTCGACCGTCTCCTTCACTGCCTCGGTGCGATCGACCGCGATCAGCTTGGCGCCTTCCCTGGTGAAGAGGTGCGCTGCCGCACGGCCGATGCCGCTGCCGGCGCCGGTGATGATGACGGATTTGCCTTGCAGGCGGCCCATGCGTTTCTCCCTTGGTGCCCCGCGCGACGCTTGCCGCGCGACGGAATTTCAAACAAGATTTCAAACGGTAAAGTGTCTTGAGACACGTTCGCTACTGACGTACAGCGACATCAAACGGGATGGAAGGGTTTCGATGGCAGGTGCAGACAAGCCCAATGTGGTCGTCACGCGATGGTGGTGGGTCCGCCATGCGCCGGTGCGCAACGACGGCGGCAACATCTACGGACAGAGCGACATCGCCTGCGACACCAGCGATACCTATGTGTTCAACGCTGTTGCCAAGGTGCTGCCACGCACCGCAATCTGGTATTCGAGCAATCTGATGCGCACGCACCAGACCGCGGAAGCGATCTGGGCGGCCGGTTTTCCGCGGCCAGCGTCGATGAAATGGGAGGCGGACCTCGCCGAACAGAATCTCGGCCGCTGGCAGGGCATGAACCGCGTCCAGTTCATTGCCAGCCGTCCCGTTGGTGCAAGCTGGTTCGCCGACATCAACGAGCCCGCACCCGGCGGCGAAAGCTTCATGGATCTCTACCACCGCACGCGCCGTACCATCGAGCGGATCAACAATGAGGCCGCCGGGCAGGACATCATCGCAGTCGCCCATGGCGGCACCATCAAGGCCGCGCTGGGGCTCGCGCTCGACGGCCAGCCGGAGCGGGGGCTCGCCTTCGATATCGACAACGTCTCGGTGACGCGGCTCGATCATTTCGCAAGTCCCGAACGCAGCGTCTGGCGCTTGCCGATGGTGAACCAGCAACCGTGGATCGCGGATGACGCGCACGCGGCGATGCACCAGCCGGCGGGGCCGGAAGTCAAGAAGCTGGCCTGAGGAAGCTGTCATTCCGGGACGATGCAAAGCATCGAACCCGGAATCTCGAGATTCCGGGTTCGGTCCTGCGGACCGCCCCGGAATGACATTAAGCACGAAGATCAATCTGGGAGAGAGACATGACCTTGTTCGACATGAAGGGGAAAGTCGCCGTCATCACCGGCTCGACGCGCGGCATCGGGCTCGCGATCGCCGAGCGCATGGCCGAGCACGGCGCCAAGGTCGTAATCTCATCGCGCAAGGCCGATGTGTGCGAGCAGGTCGCCAAGGGCATCAACGACAAGTTCGGCAAAGGCACCGCGGTCGCGGTCGCCGCGAACATCTCGTCGAAGGAGAATCTGCAAAACCTCGTCGATGAGAGCAACCGCGCCTTCGGCAAGATCGACGTGCTGGTCTGCAATGCCGCCTCGAACCCGTATTACGGCCCGCTCGCCGGCATCTCCGACGATCAGTTCAGGAAGATCCTCGACAACAACATCGTCGCCAACAACTGGCTGATCTCGATGGTGGTGCCGCAGATGATCGAGCGCAAGGACGGCTCCATCATCATCGTCTCCTCGATCGGCGGCCTCAAGGGCTCGACCATCCTCGGCGCCTACGCGATCTCGAAAGCCGCCGACATGCAGCTCGCGCGCAATCTCGCCTGCGAATACGGCAAGGACAACATCCGCGTGAACTGCATCGCACCCGGCCTGATCAAGACCGACTTTGCGAAAGCGCTGTGGGACAATCCCGAGAACCTGAAGGCCTCGACCGCGCGCTCGCCGCTGCTCCGCATCGGCATTCCCGACGAGATCGCGGGCGCGGCGGTGTTCCTGGGCTCGAAGGCCGGCGACTTCATGACCGGTCAGACCATGGTGATCGACGGCGGCGCGACGATCAGCTGAGACGTTGCGAGGGAAGGGGTGGTTAGGGCGACTACGCCGCCCCAACATCCGGTGTCATCGCCCGCGAAGGCGGGCGATCCAGTATCCCAGAGGCCCGCCTTGGAGAGCTGGCTCTCACCACATCCGCCGCGGAGTACTGGATGCCCCGGTCAAGCCGGGGCATGACAGTGAGTGTGGGGATGCGGTGTCGCGACTGGTGAGGCGCTGCGCGACAGAGCAACGTCACTCCACCGCCGCGTAAACCAGATCCCGCACCAGGGTTCGCGTGTAGTCGCGCTGGCCCGGCCCCTGGCTCATGAACACCGCGAACAGGTCTTCCTTCGGGTCGATCCAGAAGAAGGTGCCGGCGATGCCGCTCCAGAAATACTGGCCGACGCTGCCGGGGAAGGGCGCGATGCCGGCCTCGCGGCGCACGGCGAAGCCGAGACCAAAACCGTGGCCGGGCGAGAGCAGGGTGCCGTTGATCTGAACGTGCGGCCCGAGGTGATCCGACGCCATCAGCTCCAGCGTCTTGCGACCGATGATCCTGTTGCCGTCGAGCGTGCCGCCATTGCGCAGCATCAGGCAGAAGCGGGCATAGTCCATCGTGGTCGAGACCAGGCCGCCGCCGCCGGACTCCATCGCCGGCTGCTCGAGCATATTGAAGAGCGCGACCTTGTCGCCGGTCCAGGGATCGGCCGCGAACGGCTCGGCGAGCCTGCCCGCATTGGCTTCGGACGTCGAAAAGCCGGTCTCGGCCATCTGCAGCGGGGCAAGCACGCGCTCGGTGAGAAATGCGCCGAGCGACTGGCCGCTGACGACCTCGATGATGCGGCCGAGGATGTCGGTGGAGCGGCTGTAGTTGAACTCCGCGCCGGGCTGGCAGACCAGCGGGAAGCTCGCCACCAGTGCGGCATGCTCGGCGTTGGTGATCTTGCGGCTGCGGACGCGGGACTCCTGATAGAGCTTGTGCACGGGGCCGTCGCCCTGGTGCTCGTAAGTGAGGCCCGAGGTGTGGCGGAGCAGGTCCTGTACGGTCATCGGCCGCGCCGGGGGCACCAGCTCAAGCTTGCCGTCCTTGACGATGCCGACCTGCTGGCTGGCGAATTCCGGGATGAATTTGGCGACGGCGTCGCTGAGCAGGAGATGGCCGTCCTCGACCAGCGCCATGACGCCGACCGAGACGATCGGCTTGGTCATCGAGAAGATCCGGAAGATCGAATCACGGGCCATAGGCGCGGCGGCCGCCGGGCTCTGCTTGCCGAGCGCCTCGAACCAGCCGACCTGGCCGCCTCTCGCCACCAGCACGGTGATTCCGGGAACGGTTCCCTTGTCGATCTCGCGCTTGAAGGCATCCGACATGGCCTGGAGGCGTGGACGCGACAGCCCGAGGGTCTCCGGGCGGGCCTCCGGCAAGGGCGGGGTCTGGGCTGCGATCGTGGCCTGTGGGGCGGCGGTAGCGGTCGCTGTAGTGGTCATGGGCGCTCCCAATTGTTCTTCGTTGTTGGAAAGCGACTGTGGCCCAGAAACCCCATTACAAACAAGCGAAGCCGGCGCGGTTCACCCTTGCAATCCGGCCGCTCTCTGTGCTTGAAAGCGCGCCTGATCCTAAGGCGACGCAGGGTCTGTAGGAGTGTAGCTCAATTGGTAGAGCACCGGTCTCCAAAACCGGGGGTCGCAGGTTCGAGCCCTGCCACTCCTGCCAGTAAAATCAATCGCTTAGATCAGATGCTGGCGGGATAGGGACAAGGCGTCCCACGGACGAATCCCCAACGACCGGCCCATACCGTTGATGTCCAGCTGTAGGCCCGGCGAGGCGTCGCCTAACGCGCGGCGGCCCGTTCCGTGTCTGTCGGAACCCGGCTGAGATCGACGTCCCGGATGGGAACGCGGCGCAGCAGCGAGACGATGGTGCCACCGAGCTCGAAATAGGTATGCAGCCGCAGTGCACGGGATGAGCCCTTCAGCTCCGCGTTCAGGCTCACGGGCACCTGCACGTAGGTGAGTCCGAGCTGCAGCAGCGAGATCAACGCGCAGATCTGATAGCCGTAGCCGTCGGTCTTCACCGCGATCTGGCGCAGCCATTTCACGGGGTAAACGATCATGCTGTGGTAGTCGGACAGCCAGAAGCCGAACAGGCAGTTCAGGATGAAGCGCAGCGAATGCGACTGCAGCGAGCGATTGACGGAGCGGTCCGACTGATTGTCGCGATAGGTAATGACGAGGTCGGCGGCGCCCGCCGCCTTGAACATCCGGGCAATACCTTCGTTCTGGAAGGCGTGATCTCCGGGAATGAGCGTGATGGCATCGAATTTCGCGCGCGACAGGGCGTATTCGAAGCCGGCGCCGACACCCCGCCGTTCGGCATTGTGCTGCACGATGATGCGCGGCTCGTCGGCCGCGAACTCGTCCATGATCGCGCCGGTGGCGTCGGTGCTGCCGTCGTCGATCAGGAAAATCTCGAAATCGTCGAGCAGCTCGCGCGCGAGCGGCAGCACGCCGCCAATGGTGTCGGCGATCTTGTCCTGCTCGTTCAGAGCAGGAATGACGATCGTAAGCCTCTTTGCCGCCCTGGAAGGTGTCATCTCAAGCTGCCGTTGACCGACCACTCTTTACTGGTGGAACCCTCGTGCGAGTCTAGGTCATCTGAGCCGAGCGAACAATAAGAGGCCCGCAGATCGGGTCCCCACAATCGGCATGAAACCGGGGATATGTGTGTGTTCGGCGCAACTAGTCGGGAAAATCGTAGAGGCTGGTGTCGCCGATACCGAAGACCCGGCGCAGCCATCCGACGCGACCTGCCATTGTCCGGCCCGCCGCCGTCGCCTCGAAATGTGAGCCGGCCGGCCTGACCAGCCCGCCGTCGATCAGGCCCCTAATTCGTCCCTGGAACAGATCTGGAACCTGCCGCTCGACAATATCCGGAAGCGGAGCCCGCCGCTCGGGTCGGTCGACGAGGCCAAGCAGAATGTCCAGGGAGACCGATTTGTACACCGAGCCAAAAGCAAAAACGTAGGCCATGACGCAAAACCCGAAAATCGATGCGGCGTCCCAATACTGAAATTGCGGGACGACGCGGATGCCGAGCGTCACGCCGAGACCATGCGAGACAACCGCGGCGATCGCGAGCAGGGTCACGGGTCCAAGCGACCAGCTGCGAGCGCGGGCCAGGTGTTGCAAGGCAGGCGCCATCAGAACGAAGACGGCGACGGCGAGTAGTCCGACAACGAAGGACATCGCGGCCGCTCACCCAAGCCCGGTCGACAGACGAACAAGTTTGACGAGACGTGCGACCGCCACCCCCCTTGGGGTCGGGGTCAGCCTGCCATCCGCGGTGATCACCATCCCCGCGCCGACCAGGAGTTTCAGGCGGTTGTGCGTGAAGGTGCCGAGATCGCCGCCCTGCATGTAGGCCACGGCCCACTGCTCCAGGGTGAGGGGGCGCTCGGCTTTGACGAGTGACGTGAGCAGCGTCAGCGTAAAGCCCCAGGCCAGCAGGCTGAAAAGGACGTAGCAAAGCATCATCGCCGTCGCCAACAGAAAGATACCGCCAAGCACGTCGTCGAGATGGCGTTCACCGGGAAGTGCGATACAGGCGATCGCATAAAGAGTGACGACGCTGACGCAGCCGAGCCGGAAGCGGCGGCCGGATCCGCCAGTGGCGGCAATGCGCGCATAGCCCAGCAACAGTAGCGGCAGCGCGATACTGAGACCAATCGCAGCGGCTTGCGCCGGGCCCGGTAGCATGTTCATTGCGGAAAATCGTCCCGGACGCCCCTCAGGCCCAGCCAGAGCGAAAGTCTATAGGAGGTCGTATTTTTCGGGTCAAGGGAGCCCTCATCCCGCCCTTGCGGACGTCAGGTGGGCGTGCGAAGCCTTGCCGGCGCCGTCCCTCTGTGCGAGATGCCCCCCAATTGCTGCGTGCGATAGTCGTCCTCCTCATTGTGTTGCTGGCTGCGCATGCGCCGATGCTCCTAAACGACGGCCTCTTCATGGACGACTGGCTGGTGCTCAAGCCGCGTCCCGACTATTTCATCGATATCGGCTTCCTGCTGAACGGCGCCGGTCATCCGATCTTCTACAGTTACGACATGCTGGCGAACTGGACGGGCGCGCCAGTGGCCGTGATGGTATCGCTGGCCTTTGCCGGAATCGTCTTCGGCGCGGCCTGTCTGGTGCTGACGGCAACGCGGCTCGGTTTGCTCGATCGCGCCGAAGCGGTCGGCTTCGCGCTGATCGTCTGGACGTATCCCGGCTATCAGCTTTGGGCGGGCAAGGCCAACGCCGTCTACGTTTTCAGCTTTGGGCTGCTGTTCGTTGGCGCTTGGTTGTTGGCCCTCGCTTTCAGCGCCCGAGGCTGGCGGCTTGTGTCGCTTCGCGTCGCTTGTGCGTTCGTGTTCCTTCTCAGCTTCGCGCTCAACTCGACGGTCGTGCTCTATGCCTGCGTCGTGCTTGGGCTGTTCGTCGCGAAATGGCAGAGCGGAAAGATCGGGGAGGGCTTCCTTCGTCGCACCTGGCACGCAGCCTGGCGTTGCGCTCTGGGCTATCCGGAATTGATCGTGCTTCCTCTGGTGTATGCGGCGGCGCTCAGTATCTGGTTCAAACGGATTGGTCTCTATGCGCAGCACTATGGCGCCCATCTCCCCACGCTCGGCGAAATGGCGAATGGATGGCGGGCGTTCTTCGGCGCCGGCTACAGGGATGTCGTGACCCACGCCTTTCAGGCGGCCTCCCAGAGTCCGGCCCCCTTCGTCGTCGCTGCGGTCCTCGTCGCCGTCACTGTGCTGCCGCTGCGTCCCGGCAAGGAGCCGCCTGCATCAAGACGCGTGATCGTTTTGCCGTTCGCGCTCGCCGTGGTTCTGTTCCTCGCCTTGTCGTCGCCCTATCTGATCGCCGGCCTGCGACCCTCTTCCACACATTTTTACGAGAGCCGTCACCTGTTGCTGTTCGGTGTTCCGGCGGCGCTGACGCTGCTCGCGCTCAAGCGTCTGGCCGACCATTGGATCGGCTCTGGCGTTGCCTTCGCGATCCTGTTCGGATCGGGAACGATGCTGTGGATCGGCATGTTGTGGAACGACTACGTCTTCCTGCAGGCGAGAACGCTGAAGCAGGAGGCTCTGACGAGCAGCCTTGCCAACCGGGTGCAGCCCGCGGCCACCGTCTACGCGCTCGACGACCACTTTTTCGACCGTCCGTCGCGAGACGTGCCGTTCGGCCTAGCCGAGGTCACGGGCATGCTCCGTCTCGCCTGGGGCAATCAGCCTTTCTTCGGGTTTGCCTTGCGTGCCGAGCGGCCCGATATTCTCTACGAGATGGCCGAGAAGCGGGTTGCTCCGGGAACTGCATTCCGTCACTTCGATCCGTCGGGGCCTCAGGCTACGATCTTGTTGCGCGCGGCCTCTGGGACTGCGTCGGATCGGGCGTTGGTGCGAAAGTACTACACATGCCGTTTGCTGGCGCGCTGCGATGCTGCAGAGCTTCTGGCTCAACTTGCCGAGGTCACGATCAAGGTGGGCCCGATCGCCGGAATCATCCCGCTCAACGGCGCCAACGACGCCGCCGCATCTAGCCGATAGCTCGCTTCCAGACGGCTTCTGCAAGCGCGATATCGACCACAGAGTCCTCACCGGAGGCGAGGGGTATCCGCCGCTCCGCAACATCGGAGACAAAGGCGTCGGCCTGACGTCGAAATGCCCAACTGGTTGCACGCTCCAGCCGTCTGCGTTCGCCGCCGTGATCAAGGATGACCTGCGCCTCCTCTTCGGCGAAGGGAGCGGGCAATTCGATGGTCAGCATGCCGCGCTCGAAATCAATCGCCAGTCCCTCGCGCCAGGTGCCCTTGGATCCGTTCATGAGATCGAGGGGGCATGCGATGCCGTCGAAGTCGAGCATGATGCGCGCGGCGCTCGAGGTCTGCACGGTGCTTTCGGCAAGCCTCGGGGACTGGCCGAGCACGTAACGCGCCAGATTGATGATATGGCTGAAGACGTTCAGAAAATTGTCGTAGCCGGGGCGCATCGTGCCCGGCATCCAGTCGGGGCCATCCTGCCAGAGTTCGAGCCCGTCCGGCCGTGCTTCGCCGGTCATGGCGAAATTGTCCTGCGCTCGGCCGGTGTCGCCGCCGAAGCACCAGCCTCGCGCCGCGACGATGCGCCCGAGCGACTGGTCTGCGCGGATACGCGCCAGCTCGGCCAGCGCGCGTGCCACGCCGGCGTCGTGCCGTTTCATGTAACCGATGCTGTAGATGAGATCCTGTCGCCGCGCCGCTTCGACCAGCAACGCGGCCTGAGCCGTCGTGTAGGCCATCGGCTTTTCCGACAGCACGTGCCGGCCGCTGTTCAGTGCATCCAGGACAATCGGCCCGGTGGCGCGCCGCTTCGTCACGACGACCACGGCGGACACGTCGCTGTCCGCAAGCAGCTCCCGGTGCGTGCCGTAGACCCGCGAGATGCCGAACTTCTGCGCCGCGGCTGCCGCGAGATCCGGCCTGAGATCGGCGATCGCGACGACGCGGCAGGCGGGATTGGCAGCGAAATTGGCGAGGTGGCACATCTGGCCGACCATACCCGTTCCGATGATGCCAATACCTGGCCTCACTGACTATGATCCTCCGAAGCGTTTCCGGATGACGAGGAAGTGCGCTGGCTGTCCCCAGGTGTTGATGAACGCAGGATCCGTCTGGGTGAGGGCGGCGACGGCGGCCGCATCACGTCGCCCGATCGCGCCAAAGATGCGATGGAAACTGTCGAGCGTCGCGATGATCGCTTCGAGGTCGGCAGCATCGTCGGCGAGAATGTCTGCCGTTCGGATCGTCTCGCGCAGGGACGCGAGACCCGCGATCACGCGCGGCAGGCTCTCGGCGAAGGGATCGTCAATCATCGCATCGACGTCGAGAACCAACGCCTCGATCGATGCCGAGATCGCTTGCACGGCATCGGCCTCGCCGACAAGGTAGAGCTTTCGTCCGCCGAGGAAGCTCAGGCGGCTGCGGTCGAGATGGCGGGCCGCGCGCTGCAGCTTCTCGTCGTCGGACAGGACCTTCTTATGCCAGTAGACGTCCAGACTGTCGCGATAGGCTGGCCAAGCCGAATGGATGTCGAATCCCTGTTCATGGGCCGCCGTGCACAAGGTCGCCGCGTCGAGGAAGTAGCGATGCCGAACGAAAGGGTTTTCCAGCACGTCCATCAGCCAGGATTCGAAGCTGCGGGTGTGCGGGATGCTGTTCCACTTCGGCTCGAACAGCATCTTCGCCGTTTCGAGCGCGGCGCGACCGGTCAGTGCCTTGCCGGCCGCATGGATCGCCTTGAGCGCGAGCTCGAAGAAGCCGCCATATCGCTCGTAATAGGACACGACGGCGTAACCGTCGGGATTGAGTAGGCGATGGAATATGCCGAGCCATTTTTTGCTCGGCTGCACGGTGTAGATGAAGCCCTCGGCATCGATGATGTCAAAACGGCGGTCGCTGCGGAATCCCTCGACATCGGCCAGTGCGAGCTCGCGGAGACGTTGGGTCAGCCCGAAATGCGCGAAGTAGGCCTCGATTTTCGGATGCGCGAGCCGGTTCGGTTCGGCGAGCGTCATGCTGGCTCCCCAGCCGGCAAACGCCAGCGCATTCTCGCCGGAATCGGGGCCGAACTCGAGCACGTCGGCATCGCGGAACAGCCGGGGCGGCAGTGCCAGCTTGTCCGAAAATAGCTCGCGCCGCTGGCTGGCGTAGGCCTCAAGCTCGGTGGACGATTTGAAATTGCCGAACGTCGGCAGAACGTCCTGGCGTTCGTAATAGTTGAAGAGCTTTTCGTCAGCCATGCCTCGACCCTGCGGCCGTCTCGAGACGATCGAGCTCGCTCCAGATGTCGGATGGCGCGAAGATCGAGACGATCTGCAGCGGACGCTTCACGGTCTCGCGCAACCGGCTGCTGACTTTCGCTTCGTTTTCCTGGTTTACGGCCAAAAGACAGACGAGCGGACCCGACTTGCCGGCGAGGTCCTCGGGCGCACGGATCGGAATGCCGGTGCCCGGCAGGAACAGCCCCTGACGCTCTTTCTGATCGTCGACCGAGAGGTCGACGAGGTCCGCCAGCTCGTGGGCGTTGGTGAAGGTGCAGGCGCGGCAGCCGGCGCCGTAGATGGCGATCTCCGCACCGTTGGCGCGGGCTTTCGCCAGAATCGGGCGGAGACGTGCGCCATACTCTCTTGCGCGCTGACCGAATTTCTCGCCGACGCCGGATGGCGCGGGGGGCGGCGTCACGACGCCCGTGGCACGACGGGCTGCGATCGCGAGGCTGCCGCCGCTGAAATTGTATTTCTTCACCGACACCGCCTCGAAGCCGTGACGCGCCAGCAGCGCGAGCAGGGTCGGCTCGGTGAAATAGCTGACGTGCTCTTCCCATAGGACGGAGAGGTCACCCGCCGCCGATCCGGGGGCAAAATCAGGCACGTCGATGAACAGCAGTCCGTCGTCGCTAAGCGCGATCTTGACGCAGTCGAAGAAGTTCTCGAAATCGACGATGTGCTCCAGCACCTGGCGCGAGACCACGAGATCGAACTTGCCGGCCTGTGCGACCGCGTCGTGACACAGCGCCGGGCTGATCATGTCGGAATAGACCTTGATGCCGCGCTCACGGGCGATCTTGCCCGACACGGGATTTGGCTCCACGCCCACCAAGGTCTTCGCACCCCGTTCGCGCAGCTTGTCCATGAACAGGCCGTCGTTGCATCCGATCTCGAACACGGACTGATGCTTGGAGAATTTCGCGATGGTGTCGAGCTCGTCCGCCTGATGCGGTTCCGGTTTCCAACTGCTGAAATTGTAGTTGAACTGGCGATACAGAATTTCTGGATCGATCGGCTTGACGATCTGAGGCAGGCCGCAATCGCCGCAGGCGAGTACTTCAAATGGATACCGTTCGTCCTGCTCGTTTCGGCTATGCCGAAGCCGATGCGCTATCGGCATCAATCCGAGGTCGATGACCGGACGCAGGTTGGTCGAATGGCAAAGGCGGCAATGGTCGGTCACTGGTCTGGCTCTTTGCAGGAACAACATGGGGACACAGCCCCCGGGTGAAACGCCGAACTAGCTGAAGCCTATATAGTGGCTCAGCCTGCGCCACAATTCCTAAGTTGCCTTGTCCCTGCGCCACCAGCGGCGGGAACAGCGCCGCACCAGCACGGTCGCCTTTGATCAATGGCATCCGGCTTGTCCGGTTACCGCGGCAATCCGGTGCGGTGCACCTCATTCAGGTTCGCTCAATTACCGCTGATGGAGCGGTGTTGCAGTATCATCCGGTTCGGCGCCGTAAGTCGCACGCTCCGGCGCAAGCAGCCACACCGCGCCCCCGATGACGCCGACGATGAGATTGCCGAGCCCGAGCAAGATCGATATCGCGAGCGCCTTGTCGGATGCGATGCCGACGAGCCCGAGCGCACCGACCATCGCCCCCTCACGAATCCCCCATCCTCCGATGGAAAGCGGGACGGCGGCCGCCATGATCACCAGCGGCACAAGGACGAATGCGTCGAGTGCGGACAACCCGGCGTCCAGCCCGATCGCAAGAGCATAAGACGCCATAATGGTCAGAAGATGAACAACAATAGCCGAACTGAACAAGGCTTTACGTCCCGCTCTCACGCGTAGCGGAGCTTCGAGAAGCGCCGCAAACTGCATAATCCGGACGGGAAGAACTGCAGTCACCCGGGCCGACAACCGATTCAACGTCAGGAGGACGATTGCGCCGAAATATGCGGCAGCGATGATAGCTGCGACGGCGAACAGCAAGACATCATCATGGATGCGCGAGATCAAGAACGGCATTCCCGCCAAAATGAGGAAGCCGAGGGCCAGAAGGCCGATGAACCGATCTGCGACAATGCTGCTCAAGGTCTGCGACCAAATTGCTCCATGCCGCCGCAACATCCATATACGGACCGCTTCACCGCCGGAGGGCAACACCTGATTAAACCATGCGCTGGCAAGAAGAATGCGCCATCCCGCCACCCAATCCAGAGATACGCCGATCGCGCGGAGAATCAAAATCCAGCGGTTGCACAGGGCGAACGTCTGCGCGAACAGCAGCAACACCGCTAGCGCGAGCATGTGTAATTTGACAGCGAGAAGGTCGGCCTTGAGCGACCAAAGATCCAGGTCGCGTGCGACCAGAACGATGATGCCGGCCGAGACAATGAGCTTGGTCAGGACAATGATTGTCTTCCTGCCGGAGAGCATCAGCAGCCCGTTCTACTCATCATTAAGCAAATTCCTCCAGTGCCTGTTGATGCGTGCCGACATCGCAATGCGGGATCTATCGAGCCTTTGAAGGGTCGCAGGCCGGCGCCGGGAGTGCCAGCAGCCAAGCTGAGCCGGGTACTCCCGTCCGGTGGCAAGGGGGACGGTATTCTGCTCTGGCCAATGGAATCGGCAGATCGTCTTTCAATTGCATGAGCTCGCCGCGGCCTTGCATGGCTGACGGCGCATCCCTAAGCACGGCACTCATCAGCTCGAGGAATCCAATGTCGTTGAGCTGCGCAATTCCCGGCGCCGCGCGGTAGCGCCAAGTCTCCCGACGTGGCGGGCAGGGAAGAAATTCAAGATATGAAATGGTGCACTTGCCGCTCAAGAGCGTGCTGGGATTCTGAAAATCCCCGCAATAATCAGTATAGACGAACGACCGTTCCCGACTTTCATCGCGCAACATTATGTGGGCAACGTTCATGTCACTGGCGCCAAGACACCGGGAGCGAAATGACAGGAGGTGACTGTTCTCGACTTGGAGCTTCACAACCTTCGGCTCGGGATCTGCAAGTAAGGCTGCCCGAACTTGCCGCTGCAGGTCAGCGCTGATCAGGCCGTCGTACAGCAGCCATTTGGAATCCTGCGCCATCGCTAGTGCGAACACCGCGATAAGACCGCCGGCCATCCCTGCGCGGAGCCGCGATCCGGGAATCATCTGCAGGGTAGCGGCCGTAAATATCAATACGCCGATTTGCGAGGCGAAGAGCAGCCTTGATTCGCCCCTTGTCACGTCGCCATAGGTCCCCGTCAGGGCGAAAGGCAATGCACCAAGGATGACAATGGCGGCTCCGGCCAGGAGCAACACCAGCACCCGTTTTATCGAGCTGCGGCCCTCGAGCGCCCAAGGGGTCCACAATGCTCGGGACGGGAGGAGAGCGAACCCGATGACTCCCAGCAACGTCAGCACCGTCCAGACGGAAGGGCCCACCAGGGCGCTCCCTTGGGAAAAGGCATAGGACAGGCCTTTCGGAAAAGCCATGAGGTGCTCGAGCAGCGAGTTGCCTATCACGGTGTGGTCGCGCACGAAGCTATACTGTCCGGCGTAGTGACCGCTCTTTCCCAGGATGGTGAGGCGCAGCACGATGACGGCCGCAATTACCAGCCAGAACGGGGCAAGGCGCGCGAGCCTGCGCTTCCACGGTTCGAGAGTGGACCAGGTCAGCACGACGCGGAGCGGTTCAAGCGCGATCAGACTTTCAAGCGACAACGAGAAAAACAGAGTGAGCGGCGCCGCCCATCGGAGTGCCCGCACCTTCGAATACGACAACGCGTAGGACAGCAGATAGAAGAGCAGAAAAAAGTCGTAGACGGCGTTGAGTGTCAGGCGAAGTGCATAGAACGGGCTGAGCAGGAACAGAGCCGCGACGAGTGCGGCGATCCGTCTTGTATGAGGTGATCGCGACAGGATGGAATGGAGCAATAAGCCGTTGACCAGATGGCAGCCCAGTCCGGCGATCCGTGCAGCGACATCGGGCGTATCGTTGAAGAGCGCCACGAACAGCGTCATCGGAATGGCGAAGCCGGCATGTGCCGACTCCCGCAGCACGCGAGCTAACCCTGCTGGACCTTGGGTCCAGTAGATATAGTACACAGTCCAATCATCGCCAAAGACCTCGCGCGCAAACAGCGCGGGCACGCTCGTCATGAAGGCGAGAGCCAGAGCCACGTAGACATATCCAGCGCCCGCTCGCTCCCGTTCTCGGAGAGCCGCAGTTTTTGGGCCTGCATTCATTCGAGGATTATCGAACCCGGCGAAGCTGGCCATGGCCCTACGCTTTGACTCGCTTGTTCAGATGCGTCATGGCGAGCGTACCGGTTCTTGTGACGTAGTCCTGGACCGCGGCGGCGTCGCCGCCATCGGGAGCCCAGTCCGGAAAAACCGTCCGCGAGGGATCGAACGGGCCAGCGGTGGTCTCGTGGAATACCAGCCACTCCGACGTGATCAGGATCGAGTGAAAGACCTTTTCCGGCATGCGGTAGTAGCAGCGCTTGCCCTGGCCGTAGGGCGCCATCTCGAGCACTTCGAGAATACGGCCGTCATCCTCGAAGATCACGACCTGCGCGGTGCCCTCGATGACGTGAAACGATTCAGGTTTGCCAAGATGCTTGTGGGGCCGCACATAGGCCTCCCGGTGGTGCACGATCAGCATCTCGTGCAGGCCGGACGAGGGATCCGGATGCGTGCACAGGCGGCTGCGCAGACGCGGGTTGCCGGCGGCGATGCGTTTCAGCTCCGCGATCGTGGCGTCATCCGCCGTGACGATGGCGTCGTCCGAATAATAGACTTCGGGATTTTGCGCGCGCAGTGAGGTCGGCCGACGCAGGCCCGTTGCCTCATTCGAAGAAGATGAACCCATGGTCGCCCCGGTACCCGCATTTGTCGTAGATCCACGCCCAGGTTTCGGGGCCGTGGAAGCTCAGGCAGGTGAGCTGCCAGTAGAGCAGGTTGGCCTTCTCGCGCTCGTTGCGGAAGGATTCCACCATCAGATATTTCGAGGTGCCGCGTCCGACGCGCTCGATCTCGGGCACCGCGCGGAACACGTCCTCGAGCGGAAGGTTGTGCAGCACGCCGAGCGACACCACGAGATCGAAGCTGTGATCGGGGTAGGGGAGCTCGACGGCGCTGCCGACCTGCAACAGCGACCGAACCTCCTCCTTGGCGTTGGCGATGCCGTAGTCGGAGATGTCGATGCCGGCGATCCTGAGGTCGGGGACGAGCTGGGTGAACTCGTAGAGCAGGTAGCCCTTGCCGCAGCCGACGTCGAGCACGCTCATTCCGGGCTTGATGCCGTAGCGAGCGATCAGGGTCTGGGCGAGCGGACGCCAGCGGCCGTCATAGCGATAGCCGCCATAGCCGTAGCGCCGATCGCCGTCCCAGTAGTCGCGGCCCCATTGCCGCGCCACAGTGGCGGATTCCGCCTTGTCGTGCTCGACCACGCGCTGGACGTAGTTCCGCCTCGTCGAGGCGTGCATCGGCTGGAGCAGGTTGATCTCGGTCATGGGGCCCAACCGGTCCGCGGCACCGTCACAGGATGGTCGCGTATCTATTGACCAGCAGGATGTCCTCGACGGCCTGGATGTCCTTCTGCGACGACAGCGTGATCTCCTCGACCGCTGCGTGGAGGTCGCAGCCTTCGCGCAGCACGCGGTCGTAGATTTCCCGCCGGCGAGCCTCGTCGGGCGGCAGCATGAAGATGCTGTAGAGAATCATGCCGCGCAGCTGCGGCAGCTCGTCCAGGATATCCTCGAGCACCATGTAGCTGCCTGGCATGGTGTGCTCGGCGGCACTGAGGAGATAGTGCAGATTCTTTCGCCGCGCGTAGTCGCGGATCACGATGTTCTGGACGTGCTGCGGGGTGCGGCTGCCGTTCAGCGGCCGGGCGCCGATATAGCCGCGATGGCCGGTGCGTTCAGCCATGGAAGCCTCCCGGCAGCTTGTACTGCATGCCGACCCGCGTCGCCGGGCGCAGCAGGATCGGCTCGAAGAACTCGCCGAAGCGCTTGTCCGCGTAGGGCGACATGATGCTCTTGAAGCGGCAGTTCATGCTCCAGCGCGTGCCGGCTTCCTCGTTGATGCGGTTGCCGTGCATCAGGGTCTGGTTGAACAGCATCACGTGACCGTAGGGAATCTCGATGAAGGTCGCGTGCGGCTTGATCGTCTTGTACAGCTCCTCGGCGCTGCGCAACGCCGCCATCCGGTCCTGCATCTCGCCGTTCAGGGAGGGCGGCAGCAGATACATCGATTTGGTCCGGTGCACGTCGACCAGCGGCACCCACACCACGACCTCGAACGGCGAGTCGCCCGACCAGACGTCGGAATGGGTGGCGAGCAGCGACGAGCTGTCGCCGGGAAGCTGGATGCTCAGATTGACGCGGCGCTGCATGCAGAGCTCGTTGCCGACGATGGTCTCGATCGTCGAGCGCGCCAGACGGAAATAGGTCGGCCGAAACCACGGCTCGGCATTGAGGCCGTTGAAGACGTGCAGCCGCAGGCCGTTGAGATCGTCCACGCTCACGCGGGTGTGGATGGTATCGAGCATCGCGTAGGGATCGTTGCTGTGCGGCAGCTTCAGATAGTCCGCCGCGAGCTCCGCCGCGCGCCGTTGGATCCTGTCGAGCCCGGCGCGATCGTCGGCCGGCGTGGTGACGAAGCCATCGTCGATGAAGCGCTGCGCCAGCGCCTGCTCGTCGGCCTGAAGGAAGTCCGTATCCGTCATGCAAAGTACTCCCGGGCGGTCGCGCAAATATAGCTGATGTCGGCGGCCGACAGGAACTGGTTGATGGGAAGCGTCAGGATCTGGTCCGCCTGCCGCTCGGTCACCGGGAACGCGCCGCGGCCATGACCGAGATGCGCGGCCGCCGGCTGCAGGTGGATCGGGACCGGATAGTGGATGGCGGTCTCGATGCCCTTGTCGGCGAGATATTTCTGGAAGTCGTTGCGGCGGTCGGTCTGCACCACGAAGGTATGGAAGGTGTTGAACTCGATGTTGCGGCAGGGCGGAATGAACAGAGGCAGCCCCGCGAGCTCGGCGCGGTATTGCGTGGCATTGCGCCGCCGGCGTTCGATCACCGAGGGCAGGTGACGCAGGCGAATGCGCAGCACCTCGGCCTGGAGCGTGTCGAGCCGTGACACGATGCCCCATTCCTGGACGTCGCTGCGGTTGATCAGGCCGTGATTGCGCAGCCGGCGGATTCTGGCGGCGAGCTCGGCGTCGGCGGTGACGAGGAAACCGGCATCGCCGGCCGCGTTGAGATTCTTCAGCGGATGGGCGGAGAAGCAGCCGAACGTGCCGATGGTACCGCTCATCCGGCCGTCATAGGTCGAGCCGACGGCCTGGGCGCTGTCCTCGATCACGGCGAGCGCGTGCTTGTCCGCGATCGCCATCAGCGGGGTCATGTCGGCCATGCGCCCGGTCAGATGCACCGGCATGATCGCCTTGGTGCGCGCCGTGACGGCGGCCTCGACTGCGGCCGGATCGATGTTCTGGTCCGGCAGCACGTCCGCAAACACCGGCGTGGCGCCGACCGCGATGATCGCGGCGGTCGATGCCACGAACGAATTCGGTGGGGTGATGACCTCGTCGCCGGGGCCGATGTCGAGCGCCCGCAAGGCCAGGATCAGTGCGTCGGTGCCGGAATTCAGCGTCACCACATGCGGCGAGCCGAGATAGGCCGACAATTCCTCCTCGAGCTTTCCGACCGCCGCGCCACCGATGAAATCGCCGCGTTGGAACACGCCCTCGACCGCCTGCATGATCTCGGCGCGCTCTTCCTCGAACTGCGCGGGAAGATTGACGTAACCGATGCGCCGGCGGCCGGTGTCAGCGTCCATGACAGAACTTCCTGACGGTCTCGATGACGCGGTCCTGCTGGGCGCGCGTCAGATGCTGGTCGACGGGGAAGCTGATGACCTCCTTGGCGTGGCGGTCGGTGACGGGGAAGGTGCCGGGCGCGTAGCCGAGATGCTTCAGACCTTCCTGCTGATACAGCGGGATCGGGTAGTGGATCTTGGCCTCGATGCCGTTGTCCAGGCAATATTTGTAGAGCTCGTCGCGGCGTTCGGCGAACACCATGTAGAGATGGTAGACGTGCTTCACGTTGGGCCGGCGCGGCGGGATGCGCAGGCCGGGCAGGCCGGCAAGGCCCGCGTCGTAATAGGCGGCATTCTCGATCCGGCGCCGCGTGATCTCGCTGGTCTGGCCGATCAGCCAGTTGCCGACGACCGCCTGGAGGGAATCGAGGCGCGAATTGCAGCCGAGGATCGCGATCTCGTCGCGGTTCTTCATGCCGTGGTTGCGGATCAGGCGAAGCTTCTCGTTCATGCCGTCGTCATTGGTGACGACGACGCCGGCATCGCCCCAGACGTTGAGGTTCTTGAGCGGATGCAGGGAGAAGCCGGCCGCGATGCCGTGGGTGCCGGACCGCTTTCCCGCGAACTCCGACAGGATGCCCTGGCAAGCGTCCTCGACCACGGGCAGGTTATGGCGCTGCGCGATCGGCATCAGCTTGCCCATGTCGGTGACCTCGCCAGTCAACTGCACCGGCATGATCGCCTTGGTCTTCGCAGTGATGGCGGCCTCGACCTGGTCGACATTCATGCAGAAGGAATCGTCGCAGTCGACCAGCACCGGCGTCGCGCCGGTTTCGGCGATCGCACCGACGGTGGCGATGAAGGTGTTGGCGGCGGTGATGACCTCGTCGCCATGACCGATGCCAAGCGCCTTGAGCGGCAGCTTGAGCGCATCGGTGCCGGATCCGACGCCGATGGCGTGACGCACGCCGATCAGTTCGGCAAAGCGCTTCTCGAATTCGGCAACGGGCTTGCCGAGGGTGAAATCACCGGTCGCAACCAGCCGGCCGATCTCGGCGAGGATCGGAGCGGGGTCGGAGAATTGCTCGAGCAGATAGGAATATCGAACGTCGTACATGTGACCCGTCAGGTGGAATGAAGTTGAGGGGAGGAGGCGCGCGAGGCCGCGAGCGCGTGCTCGATCGACGTCGCGATGGCGCCAGCGGAAAGACCGTGCTTCTTCAGCAGCGAATCCTGCGAGCCGTAATTGTGCATGAAGCGGTCCGGCAGCGACAGCCGCAGCATTGCAGGGAAGCCGGAGCCGAGCCTGTCGATCAGCGCTTCGGCGACGGCGCTGCCGAGACCGCCGGAGGGAACGTGCTCTTCCAGCGTCGCCACGAGCCTGGTGCCGCGGACTGCCTGCAGCAGCGCCTCGGCATCGAGCGGCTTTACCGTATGCATGTGCAGGATGCCGGCGCGAATGCCTTGCGCGGCCAGCAGGTCGGCGGCGGCGATGGCGCGCTGAAGCATGATGCCGGTCGTCACCATGAGGACGTCGCCGGGCGGCCGCATCAGGATGGCTTTGCCGATCTCAAAGCCGTGCTCGGCCTTCGAGACGATCGCGTCGCCGCCCTTGCCGAGCCGAATGTAGATTGGGCCCTTCCAGTCCAGCGTCTGCTCCATCATGCGCGCCGCCTCGTCGGCGTCGCACGGGCAGATCACCGTCATGTTTGGCAGCGCCCGCATGATGGCGATGTCTTCGATCGCCTGGTGAGTCGGGCCGAGCGGCGCGTAAACGAGGCCGCCGCCGTTGGCGATCAGCCGTACCGGCAGGTTGTGCAGGCAGAGATCGACGGCCACCTGCTCGTAGCAGCGGCGGGTGAGGAATGTCGCGATGGTGTTCACGTAAGGAACAAAATCTTCCATCGCGAGACCGGCCGACATGCCGATGATGTGCGCTTCCGAAATGCCCTCGATCAGATGGCGCTTGGGAAATTCCTTGCTCATCGCGCGCAGCGTGCCGGCGCCGGGGTCGGAGCCGATGTAGAGCACGCGCTCGTCGCGCGCGGCGAGCTTGTGGACCATGTTCAAGGCGGTGTTGCGCATGGGGAGCCGATCAAAAATCGCCGACGGCGACGCGGATGGCGTCGAGCTCGCTGTCGGTCAGCTTGTTCTTGTGATGCCAATCGGCATTGGATTCCGCGGCCGGCAGACCCTTGCCCTTGACGGTATGGCAGATGATCGCGGTGGGCTTGCCCGGAACGGCTGGGACCTGCTTCAGGACGGTGCGCAGGGCGCCGACGTCGTGGCCGTTGAGCTCCTGCACGGCAAAGCCGAAGCTGCGCCATTTGTCCGCGAGCGGCTCCAGCGGCAGCACATAGTCGGTGGGCCCGTAGCTCTGAAGCTTGTTGTAGTCGATCAGCGCGACGAGGTTATCCAGCCCGTGCTTGGCCGCGCCCATCGCGGCCTCCCACACCGATCCCTCGTTGATCTCGCCGTCGCCCAGTAGGACAAAGGTCCGGTAGCTGCGCTCGCGCATGCGGGCGGCGAGCGCAAGGCCGACGCCGATCGACAGGCCGTGTCCGAGTGCGCCGGTCGAGGCCTCGACCCCCGGCACCATGCCGTATTCGGGATGTCCGCCCAAAATACTGTCGGAGCCGCAAAAGCCGTCCAGCTCCGACAGCGGAAAGAAGCCGCGATCGGCGAGCAGCGCGTAGAGCGCCAGGCAACCGTGTCCCTTGCTGAGGATGGCGCGGTCGCGATCGGGATCTTGCGGGTTGTTCGGATCGATCCGCAGCACGTCGTCGTAGAGCACGCGGACCATTTCGATCAGCGACAGGGCCGGACCGACATGGCCGCGTCCCGCCGAACGAACAGAACCGAGGACCAGGCGGCGCAAGTAAAGGCTACGCTCGTCCAGCGTGCAGGTGAGGGCGGCTTCAGCGTGGGGTGAGATCTGGATCACGTTGGCAAATCGTTTGATGGAGCCGGCGGGCTTTGTCGAGCTGGCCGGCAAGGCGGACCGTCAGATCGCCACCTTGCGCGGCCATGGCGCGCCGGGAGCGGCTTTCCGGCAAATAAGCATTCAGGACAATCAGGCACCAAATCGCCCCGAACACAGGATACAGTACGTCCCGGCGGATCGCAAACGCGTCATCCCTAGCCGCGAAAGCTTGCGTGAGGCGTTCGATCAAGCGATTCGCGCTGGCTTCCGGCAGATCGCTGCCCGGGTGAATCGCGGTGTCGGACACGAGTTTGACCGGATCGTCCCAGCCGAAATATTCGAAGTCGATGAAGCGCAGCCGGCCGTCCTCGCCGCGCAGCGCGTTGTGCAGTCCGAAGTCCGAGGGGCTCAATGCGCGATGTGAGGGCAAAAGGTCCGCAGCGGGATCCCGCCCCAGTTCCGCATAGCGCTGGCGGAGTCGTCGAATGGCGGCGGCAGTGCTGGGAACCAGGTTGCCGTCGATGAACGCGCGCAGATCCGGATAATCATTCGAGGCCCGCCGCAGTCCGTCGAGGCGCTGCTCGTACTGGGCGATGGCTTCCTCGGGCGAAAAGATGCTGGCTGAGGCGTTCCGCAAAGCCTGCGCACCTTCGGCGTCGCGCAGCTTCTGTAATTCGATCAGGAAATCGGCCAGCTGATCGGCGTCGTCCTCCTGGGGATGCAGGACCGCCGCCTCACCGTCGAACCATTGATACAGCGCGCAGAACGCATCGGCATCTTTTGCGATCGGCCGCGGCGTCGACGAGATGCCGTGGCGCGACAGAAACGTGAGCGCGTCGTATTCCTGTCCGAGGCGATCGCGCCCGTCGGACGGATAATGCTTGAGGGCGAGGGGCGGTCCTTTCGCCATCTCCAGCCGAAACACCCTGTTGTTGCCGCCGGACCGTGCCGGTTGAGCGGCCACGACCTGCGCCCCCGCCAGGCGGTTGCCGATCGAAATTGCATCCTGCGCGTTCAGGTCCGGCTCGCTCATGGCGCGAACACCCCGCGGCCTATATCCGCCCAGCTCGCGATCGGCTCGCAATGGTCGGGATGAGGCGGCCGCGACTGCGTGAACAGGATCGATCGCGTCGCCTTCGGGAAATGCGGCTGCTCGAAGACGTCGACGAGATCGTCAATGAAGATATCGAGCTTAAGACTCGCGAGCCGTTCGACCTTGGCCGCCAGCGTGTCCTCGAAATAGACGTTGCCCGCCGTCAGCGCCGCATCCGCGGCGTCGATGAGACCGGCGCCCCTCAACCAGCCGCGCGCGGCCTCGCGCAGATCGACGCGGTCGGGGTCCTGATGGCCGAACTGGGTCTTGTGGCTGACGATGTAGACGCTCGCGCCGGCCTTGCGGCAGCTTGCGAGGAACTCGCGGACTCCAGGATAGATCTCGGCGCCGCCGATGCCCTTGCCGTAGACGAAGCCCTGCAGCCCCTGCCAAGCCAGCTCGCCGCCGGCACGCGACCGCAACAGATTCCGTACCTCGGTCTTCAGCCCCACCCAGCCCTCCGGCACCAGGCCACGCTGACGCGCGACGGCGGCAAAGACCTTGTCGTAGCAGATGATCGTGTTGTCGAAATCGATGCCGATCCGCACGCCGCTCACTTCAGGCTGATGTTCTGCATCATCTTGATGTTGAAGTACCGGGGATCGCTCAGCGAGTTCGGCAGGCGGCCGGCCTTGAAGGCGTCCACGAGGCCGGACACGGCCTGCTCGATCGTGTGGGTCGGCGCAAATCCGAGCTCGCGGCGGATTTTCTCCGACGACACGTGGTAGGAGCGCAGATCGTCGGTCGGCTCGACGGCCACGTCGACGTTGTCTCCAACCACCGATTTGACGATGTCGGCGATCTTCATCAGCGAGTGGTTTTCGTAGCCGATGTTGTAGGTCTTGCCGTCGATCTTCGCGTCATCCTGCTGCAGCAGGAACAGATAGGCCGCGGACATGTCCTGGATGTGCAGATTGGGCCGCTTCTGGGTTCCGCCGAACACGCGGATGCGGCCGGTGTTGACCGCGAGGTTGGTCAGGATGTTGACGACGACGTCGAGCCGCTGCCGCGGAGCGTAGCCGCAGACGGTCGCGGGACGAACCGTGCAGGTGACAAAGCCGGACGCCGCCTCGTCGGCGAGGTCGGTCTCGCACATCGCCTTGAACTTCGAATAGTCCGTGAGCGGCTCGCAGGCCAGTTCCTCGGTCACCTCGGCCTCGTCCTTGATGCCGTAGACGCTCGACGAGGAGGCGTAGATGAAGCGCTTGACGCCGGCCTTCTTGGCGGCGCGCACCATCGGCCGGAAGCAGTCGTAGTTGATGGACTTGCCGAGCGTAGGATCCAGCTCGAACGAGGGGTCGTTGGAGATGCAGGCGAGGTGGATCACCGCGTTGTTGCCGCGCAGCGCCTCGTTGATCGCGGCCTCATCGCGGATGTCGCCCTTGATCAGGCGCAGGTTCGGGTTGTCGCGAACGGCGTTGAAGACGTCGTCGCCGTACATGAAGAGGTCGAGCACCGTGACCTTGTGGCCGGCGGCGAGCAACTGGGGAACCAGCACGCTGCCGACATAGCCGGCGCCACCGGTGACCATCACGTTCCATTTCCGATCAATCACTGTCGTTCTCCAGATTTTCCGTTCGCGTCACTTCAACAACGCGGTGACGAACTTGACCAGCGGTGCCTTTTCGACCGAGCTGCGGTGACCGACGATGCCGACCTTGATCGCGCCCGCCGCATTGCCGATGAAGGCGACGTCCTCGATATTGCCGCCGGCCGCCACCAGCGGCGCCGTAATCGTCAGGAAGGCGTCGCCGGCGCCGACCGTGTCGACCACGGTCTTGGTGAAAGCGGGCACGCGCGCGACGCCGGTCTTCGACGAGAAGGGGTAGCAGCCGAAGGAGCCGTGCGTGATGATCATGTTGGCGCAATCGATCTTGCGGTGCAGGCCGTCCTCGATCACCGATGCGATGTCGTTGAACTTGTCGGTGGCGGCCAGCCGCGCTTCCGGCGCGTCGATGCAGACGTAGTCGGCCCGCGGATACTTCGTGATCAGATTGTAGCCGTGGTTGCCGCTGTTGCTCTGGGCGTTGACCGCCAGGAACTTGGAGTTCGCAATCAACGCGTCGATCGTGCTGGACGCGATCATGCCATGACCGAAATCGGTGACGATGACCACGTCCGCGCCGCGCACGCGCTCGGCCGTGACGCGGTCGATCTCCTTGCGCGTGGTCTCCTCGAGCGGCGTGTCGTCCATCGTATAGACTTCGAACAGCTTGTGTAGATAGCCCATCTCGACGTACCGCAACTTGCGGGTCGTCGGACGGCCCTGAATGCGGATCGGCGTCAGCGTGACATTCGGGCGGACATGCGCGCGAATGAACTCTTCAGGGTAGTCGTTGCCACCCAGCGTCGTGACGATCTCGACCGACTTGCAGAAGCTCGCGACGTGATTGGCGGCGGCAATGACGCCGCCGGCAAATTGCTCGCCATTCTTGAACTGGGTGGCGACGATGTTCTCCTTCGAAGCCTTCCCGAGCGCCGTGACGTACTGGTATTCGTCGATGATGGTATCGCCGACCAGCACGACGTGCATGTCCTGGATCTTGTCGATCAGCTTCAGCAGCCGTTCGGCGCCGCCGCTTTCGCGCACCTTCTGGAGGTAGTCGCGCAAGGGGGGATCGTAGATGTCGAAGTAGCGGTTCAGCAGCGACGACGAGCTGAAGGTCACGTCGCGCGTGAAGACGATTCGCCCGCCATGACGTTCGACGGCCTCGCGCTCGATGGCGATCTTGCCGGTAACGTCGTCCTCGGGATTCTCGTAGTCCGAGCCCTTCACGTAGATGTCGGGACGCACGGTATCGAGCACCGGCTCGGCACTGGAGGTCTGGTTGATGCCGACCCAGTCGACCGTGCCGAGCGCGGCCAGCATCTCGGCACGCATGTTCTCCGGGAAGATCGGCCGTCCCGGGCCCTTGTTGACGAAACGGTCGGCGGTGATGGTCACGATGACCACGTCGGCCTCGTTGCGCGCCGCCAGGATGTGCCGGACGTGGCCGAGATGCACCAGATCGAACACGCCGTGGCAGAGCGCGACGGTCAGGCCCTTGGCCTGCGCGGCGCGCGCGACCTCGCCGAGCTCCTCGATGGTCTTGATCTTATCGTGCGGTGCCGGATGAACGGCCGGCTTGTCTGTCTGAGCATTAGCCATGTGAATTACCCAAAGCGCCGGTAGGTCTCAGATGGCCGCCCGGAAATGATCGAATCGCGGCAACGATATCCCGCGAACCTGTTCAAGAGCTTGCCTTCTGCGGCGAGCCGTTGTCGTCACCGAGATATTTGAACCAGTCCTTGGTGGCGTCGGCGATCTTGTCGACCGTCCACAGCGGCGCGTCCTTGTACTGATCCATCGATTTCAGCATCGTCGCAACGCCGTCCTCGAATTTCACCTTCGGTGCCCAGTTCAGGACCCGTTTGATCTTGGTAATGTCGGCGTAGGTGCAATCGGGCTCGCCCGGACGTTTTGGAATGTGGACCTTGTCGCCGCCGAGAAGCTCGACCAGCCGGTTGACGCTGTAAGTGTTGTCCGAGCCGACGTTGAATATCTCGTGCGAGATATCGGAGCGCGCGGCGGTCACGAAGGCGTCTGCTACGTCGCTGACGAAAGTGAAGTCGCGCGTCTGCTCGCCGTCGCCGACCACCGTGAAGGGCTTGCCGGCGAGCTTCTGCGCCATGAACACGCCGAACACGGCGCCGTAGGTGCCGGTGGTGCGATGGCGCGGCCCGTAGACGTTGAACAGGCGCAGCGCGACCGCGGGCAGCTTGTAGACCTGGCACCAGTGCATGACGCACTGCTCGCCGAGATTCTTGGTAAGGGCGTAGGGATACATCGGCCGGATCTCGGCGCTCTCCGGCGTCGGGTAGACGTCGGGAATGCCGTAGCAGGACGACGACGCGGCATATACGAAGCGGCGGACGCCCGCGTGCCGTGCCGCCTCGAGGACGTTGACCGTGCCGTCGACATTGGCGCGATGATACGGGATCGGGGACTCGATCGAGGGAACGATGTCGGCCAGTGCCGCGAGATGGAAGACCCAGTCGATACCGTGGAAATACGGTCTGATCGATTCGAGGTCGGTAACGTCCGCCCGCACGACCTTCAACTGGCTCGAATTGACGCGCGAGGCCAGATTTTCCGGGCGGCCGATGACAAAATTGTCGAGCGCGACCACCTCGTGGCCATCGTCGAGGAGGCGATCGACGAGGTGACTTCCGATGAAACCTGCGCCACCAGTGACAATGCATTTCATGGGGAACATCCGTGACGCGAATGCCCAGCGAAGCAGGCCGGCCAATGTTGAGTGAAACCCGAACGCCGACTATCAGCCGCTCGCCCACTTTGCAAGCATTATGCCTTTGCAATCCCTGGTGATAGCCGGTATCAGGGCGTCATGTTCCAGCCGAGCCGCCAGACCATGCCTGTCGAGTCCGTCGATCCCGATCACAAGGCTTTCCTCGACGATTATGTGGGACGCCTGCATCGCGCGACGGCTGTCGACGACGGCGTTTTTGCCAGGATCTCCGCCACCCGCGCCATCTGGTTGCGGACGCGCGAGCAGGGCGGCCGCGTCATCTTCATCGGCAACGGCGGTTCGGCCGGCATCGCCTCGCATCTGGCGATCGATCTTTCGAAGAACGCAGCGGTGCCTGCACTCTGCTTCAGTGACGCGAGCATGATATCGTGCCTCGCCAACGATTACGGCTTCGAGGATTGGATCGCGCACGCTGTGCGATTGAACGGGCGTGCCGGCGACTGCCTCGTCGCGATCAGCTCGTCGGGGCGCTCGAAGAACATCCTCAATGCGGTTGCGCAGGCGCGGACGATGAAGCTCGACGTGATCACGCTGTCGGGGATGAATGCGGACAATCCGCTGCGCAATCTCGGCGACGTCAATTTCTTTGTCGACAGCCGCAGCTACAACATTGTCGAGACGACGCACCAGTTCTGGATGATGGCCGCGATCGACCTTGTCATAGGTCGCGCGGAATATCCGGCATCCTGAGGCGGGCACCCGATGCAGTCGCGGTTCAAGCAGGCGGCCCTGTTTTCGGTAAAGCTGCTGCTGTCGATCGCCGTGCTGGCCTACATCGCGCGCGGTCTCGACCTGCAGCAGTTGCGCCGCCATCTCGTCTCGGTCGATCCTCTCCTGTTCGTCCTCGCGCTGACGCTGATCTTCTTCCAGACCTTCGTGCTCAACGGCCGGTGGGAGCTGATCATGCGTGCGCTCGGCGTCTCGCTGGACTGGCTCGCGGGCTGGCGCATTCTCATGATCAGCCTCTGGTTCAATCAGGTGTTGCCGTCGTCGGTCGGCGGGGACGCTGTGCGGATCTGGCTGCTGCGCCAACGTGGCGTGCAGTGGTCAGGGGCGGTCAAGGGCGTCGCGGCTGATCGTTTCACCGCCTTGATCGGGCTGATCGTGCTGATGGTGGCCGGATTGCCGTTCCTCACGTCACGCGTGTCCAATCAGGCTGCGATTCTGGCCATTGGCGGGCTGACGCTGGCGGGCGTCGCCGGCACCGCGGTTCTGTTGACGCTCGACCGTCTGCCGCGGCGCCTCGTTGCGCATCCGGCGATCGCAAGCTTCGTCCGGTTCGGAACGCTGGTCAGGTTTCTTCTCCTGCAGTCCGAGGCTCGCGCTTTGCTGTTCGGATCGGCGCTCCTCATCCATCTCGTGACCGCGGCGGCCTGCTACGCCTTGGCGCGCGGTGTCGGCGCGCAGCTCTCGGTGACGGACGCGGGCGTCCTGATTCCGCCGGTGGTGCTGTTGACGGCGGTCCCGATCTCCATCAGCGGCTGGGGCGTTCGTGAGGGGGCGATGGTCGCCTGCCTCGGTCTGGCGGGTGTCCCTTCCGAGCAAGCGCTGTCGGTTTCGCTGCTGCTGGGCGCCATCAGCGTGATCATCGGGCTTGTCGGAGGTGCGATCTGGCTGGCAAGTCCGGAGCGCGGATCGTATTCCGCGGACAACGCCGCCAAGGCGGCAGAGGAAGCCCCCAGCTACGACGGGCTGGGCAAGGAAGTCTCGAGCCAACCATGACCCGCTTGAGCCCGTTGCTGCCGGTCTGGTTTTCACGGGGTGGGGTTGCCTCACCCGATCGCCTATCTCATTTTTCGGTTCCACGATGAAAAATCTGTTCTACGTCCGCCAAACCTGCCGCCTCTGTCATTCGGACAAGCAAGAGCTGGTCGTCCCGATGGCAGGCATGCCCATCGGCACGCCGAACTTCCAGGTCCCCGACGCCAGCGTCGACGATCCGGTGTTCCGCGCCGCGGTGCCGATGGCGCTGCATCTGTGCAGGGATTGCGGCCATCTCCAGATTCTCCATGTCGGCAATCCGGAGATCCAGTACCGCAACTACGTCTACACCACCTCGCTCTCGCTCGGCCTGCGCGAGCATTTCGCGGGCTATGCCAACGACGTCGTCAGCCGCTTCGCCATCGCGCCGGGCTCGCTGGTCGTCGAGCTCGGCAGCAACGACGGATCGCTGCTCGGCTTCTTCAAGGAGCGCGGGATGCGGGTGCTGGGCGTCGATCCCGCTGTCGAGATCGCGCGGCGCGCGACGGAGGCGGGAATCGAGACCATCGGCGATTTCTTCACCGATGCCATCGGTCGCCGCATCCTGCAGAGCCATGGTGCGGCGAGCGTGGTGATCGCCAACAACATGATCGCCAATGTCGACAATCTCGATCCCTTGGTGATCGGCGTTCGCGACGTGCTCGCGCCGGACGGATTGTTCGTCTTCGAAACGCAATACGGCGTCGACGTCACCGAGAAGAACCTGCTCGACACCGTCTATCACGAGCATCTGTCGTATTTTAACATCAAGCCGCTGATCCGTTTCTTCGCCCGGCTCGGCATGGAGCTGATCGACGTCCAGCACATCTGGACCAAGGGCGGCTCGATCCGCGTGACCGTGCAGCGCGCCGGTGGCGCCAAGAAACCGTCGGCGGAGGTCGCGCGCTTCGTTGCCGAGGAAGAACGGCTCGGCGTCGATCAGCCCGCCTATTATGCGCCCTACGTGAAGCGGATCGCCGCCATCCGCGACGAGCTGGTCGCGATGGCCGACGCCGCCCATGCGCGGGGTCAGCTCGTCGCCGGCTACGGCGTCTCGGTCGGCACCACGACCCTGCTGCCGCAGTTCGGCCTCGAGAACAAGATCGACTTCCTGGTGGACGACGACCCCAAGAAGGGGAACGTGATGGCCGGCCCCGGCTATGACATCCCGATCCTGCCGCCTGCCGCCCTTTACGAGCGCAAGCCGGCGTTCGTGGTCGTCTTCGCCTGGCGCTACGTCGACCCGATCCGGGCCAAGCACGCCCGCTATTTCGCCGAAGGCGGAAAGTTCGTGGTGCCGCTGCCGGGTGTTTCGATGGTCGACCGGGCCGACTGATCGCGGCGGCCGAAGCGGCAGAGCACCCCGATGGGGCGCTCTGAAGGCGGCGGTTGGGAGCAGCGGTCACGCCGTGCCAGGGTGGGGCAGATAAGCCTTTGATCCGCCTTGGCTCTGCTCTCCCGCCCGGGGAGGTCGGCTGGCCTGGGCGCGCCCTCTATATCTTGACCTTTGGTCCTATCCGCAGTAGATAGCCCGCACTCGCAGCCGGCCCGTTAGACGCGGATCTCCGGCGCGGCTTTGAAATCCCCGAACAATCGAGCCCGGTTTCCGGCTCATCCTTCGAGACAGAGGGCTGGGCCAACGGCGGCTGTTCGGATCCCTGAAATTCATTCGCGTCTTTCGACGGACGTTGGACATTAAAACGATGGCAGTCAGCCCGTTCAAGTTCTTGCAGGAAGTGCGCTCGGAGACCGCCAAGGTCACCTGGCCGACCCGCCGCGAGACCACGATCACCACCATCATGGTGTTCGTCATGGTCGCCGTGGCCTCGATCTTCTTCTTCGCCGCCGACCAGTTCATCCGTTACCTCGTCACCTTCCTTCTGGGCATTCACTGATGGCAACAGCAACCGCTCAACTGTCCGACAAGCGCTGGTACATCGTCCACGCCTATTCGAACTTCGAGAAGAAGGTCGCCGAATCGATCCGCGAACAGGCCAAGCAGCGCGGGCTCGAGGAGCTGTTCGAGCTGGTGCTGGTGCCGACCGAGAAGGTCACGGAAGTGCGCCGCGGCCGCAAGATCGACGCCGAGCGCAAGTTCTTCCCCGGCTACGTGCTGGTGAAGATGAAGCTGACCGACGAAGCGTTTCATCTGATCAAGAACACGCCGAAGGTCACGGGCTTCCTCGGCGCTGAAAACAAGCCGATGCCGATCTCGGAGGCCGAAGCCTTGCGCATCCTGCACCAGGTGCAGGAGGGCGTGGAACGGCCGAAGGCGTCGGTGTCGTTCGAGATCGGCGAGAACGTGCGCGTGGCCGATGGCCCGTTCGCCTCGTTCTCGGGCGTCGTCGAGGAAATCGACGAGGCGCGCTCGCGCGTGAAGGTCGCGGTGTCGATCTTCGGTCGCGCCACGCCGGTCGAACTGGAATTCGGTCAGGTCGAGAAGGTCTGATCGGGTAATGCGTGAGACTTCGGTCTTGCGCAACGAGAGGCCGTGGGAGGACGAGGGCGGTTGCCAGCCGCCCGTTGATCCCGACCACGAACCTGAAACCGCCGGCGACATGCCGGCACAACAGGAGTGATACATGGCAAAGAAAGTGACCGGATACCTGAAGCTTCAGGTCCCGGCCGGTGCGGCGAATCCTTCGCCCCCGATCGGTCCCGCGCTCGGTCAGCGCGGTCTCAACATCATGGAGTTCTGCAAGGCGTTCAACGCCCAGACCCAGAAGGAAGAGAAGAACACCCCGATTCCCGTGGTGATCACGATCTACGCCGATCGTTCGTTCACCTTCGAGATGAAGACGCCCCCGATGTCGTTCTTCCTCAAGCAGGCTGCCAAGATCCAGTCCGGCTCGAAGGCGCCGGGCCGTGACAAGGCCGGCAAGGTGACCCGCGCGCAGGTGCGCGAGATCGCCGAGAAGAAGATGAAGGATCTCAATTGCGATTCCATCGAATCGGCCATGAAGATGGTCGAGGGCTCCGCCCGTTCGATGGGCCTGGAAGTTGCGGGGTAAGCGGTCATGGCAATCGGAAAGCGTTTGAACAAAGCCCGCGAAGGCGTTGACCGCGAGAAGCTTTATCCGCTCGCGGACGCCATCAAGATGGTCAAGGAGCGCGCGAAAGCGAAGTTCGACGAGACCATCGAGATCGCAATCAACCTCGGCGTCGATCCGCGTCACGCCGACCAGATGGTCCGCGGCGTCGTGACCCTGCCGAACGGCACCGGCCGTACGCTCCGCGTCGGCGTGTTCGCCCGCGGCGCCAAGGCCGATGAGGCCAGGGCTGCGGGTGCCGACGTCGTCGGCGCCGAAGACCTGGTCGAGAAGGTGCAGAACGGCTCGATCGATTTCGACCGCTGCATCGCCACCCCCGACATGATGCCGCTGGTCGGCCGTCTCGGTAAGGTGCTCGGCCCGCGCGGCCTGATGCCGAATCCGAAGATCGGCACCGTGACCATGGACGTCACCGGCGCGGTGAAGGGTGCCAAGGGCGGCTCGGTCGAGTTCCGCGTCGAGAAGGCCGGCATCCTGCAGGCTGGCGTCGGCAAGGCCTCGTTCTCCGAGGAAAAGCTGGTCGAGAACATCAAGGCCCTGGCTGACGCCGTCTCCAAGGCCAAGCCCGCCGGCTCCAAGGGCACCTACATCCAGCGCGTTGCGGTGTCCTCGACGATGGGCCCCGGCGTGAAGGTCGAGCCGGGCACCATTCTCGGCTAAGACTTCGAAGTGACGTGAGGCGAGGGGCGGAATTGGGCAACCGATTCCGCCCCTCGTCGTTTGTGGCGGCGCTCGTCGGAAACAAGAACCGGGAAACAAGAACAATGCCTGACAAGGTCCTGATCTATTCGCGCTTTCCCAAGACGATGATGGCGCGCTTCGCCGAGCGCTTCGAGCTGCTCGATACCGGCGGCAAGCCCGCGCGAGACGTGTTTCCGGCCGAGGAGCTCGGCGGCATCCGCGCGCTGCTGACCGCGGGCGGCACACCGCTCGGTGCGGAGGCGATGGACATGTTTCCCAAGCTCGGTGCGATCGTCTGCTACGGCACCGGTTATGACGGCGTCGACCTGACCGCGGCCGCCAGCCGCAACATTGCGGTCGGCCACAGTCCCGGCGCCAATGCGGCTTCGGTCGCCGACATCGCGATGACCCTGATGCTGGCGACGACGCGGCGGATCCTGGTCGCCGACCAATATGTCCGCAGTGGCGATTGGGCCGCCTCGAAGCCGTCGCCGATGATGCGTCCGCAAGCCGGCATGCCCGGCCGCCGCATCGGCGTCTACGGCATGGGCGAGATCGGCCGCAAGATCGCCGCGCGCTGCGCCGCTTTCGAGAGCGAGATCGGCTATTTCAGCCGCAGCAAGTATGATTTGCCCTATCAATATTTCCCGTCGCTGGAGGCGCTCACGGAGTGGTGCAGCGTGCTGATGATCGCGGTCCGGGCAGGCGCCGAGACCCAGCACGTCGTCAACGCCGACATCCTGAAGCGCCTCGGCGCGGACGGCTATGTCGTCAACATCGCCCGCGGCTCTGTCATCGACCAGAAGGCCCTGGTCGCGGCGCTCGCCGACAAGACCATCGCCGGCGCCGGCCTCGACGTCTTCGAGAAGGAACCGCACGCGCCAGATGCATTGACCGCGCTGCCGAACGTGGTGTTCGCCCCGCATATCGGCGGCCATACCCTCGAATCACACGTTGCCATGCAGAACTGCGTGCTGGCGAACCTGACCGCGTTCTTCGAGGGGAAGCCGCTGCCTTATGGGGTGAAATCGGCTTGAATCGGTCCATATCGGCCCCGGTCAAGCCCATCCGGCAACGGATTGGAACTGGTGTGAATTTTGCTCTTGGCAAGCGGGCCCCGAGCGGTTAAAGAACCGCCTCCGAACGTGCCGGCTTCGGCTGGCGCGTTCGTGCACGCATTCCGAAAACCTGACACGACAGGAGATCATTCCTTTTCAGGACGTCCGTGAGGATTTGCCCGAAAAGGAAGGAAAACCCGTCGGTTGGAGGAATGTGGGCAGAGGTCGGGCGGTTCGCCGGCTGACCTTGTCCTGTCCAAGACTGCAGGCGCCCGCGGGGAATTTCGATTTCTCAACGGCTTAATCGCATGGCCTGCATAGACGGGTGAAGACCGGATTTCACTTCGCATACAGCTTTAAGGGCTGATCTGCGAAACGGGTCTGGTTCGGACCTCGACACGCCGTGGGCGCCTTCAGGTGCTCCCGGAGGGCAGGCTTTGAATTGTCGTCTTGCCCGGCGTGTCCTTAGGGTTTTGGCCCGGAGGTTCAGGTTTGGGCGGGACGATGGGTGCAACCCGGCGGTCCCGCTTTTCGCGATGGCCGCCAACCGGAGAGAGCTTGCTGTGGAACGAGCGGCAAAAAAAGAGGCGGTCGAACAGCTCAATGAGGTCTTCAAGACCACGAGCGTCGCGGTCGTTGCTCAATATTCCGGCCTGACCGTTGCCCAGATGCAGAAGCTGCGCATGCAGATGAAGCAGGCTGGTGCCGCGGTGAAGGTCTCGAAGAACCGTCTCGCCAAAATTGCTCTTGAAGGCACTGACGTCGTTGCCATCGGCCCCATGCTGAAGGGACCGACCGTGATCGCCACTTCGAACGATCCGGTAGCGGCGCCAAAGGTCGCCGTCGAATTCGCCAAGGCGAACGAAAAGTTCGTCATCATTGGCGGCTCGATGGGAAAGACCGTCCTGAATGTCGACAGCGTGAAGGCGCTTGCCTCACTGCCGTCGCTTGATGAGCTGCGCGCCAAGATCGTCGGCCTGCTTGTGGCCCCGGCGACCAAGATCGCTCAGCTCGCCAATGCGCCCGCGGGCAAGCTCGCGCGCGTCATCCAGGCTCATGCCTCAAAGGGCGAAGCGGCCTGACGCCCTTCGCAAAACTCAAACCCGAACCAGACTTACACGTAAGGAAACTGAACAATGGCTGACTTGCAGAAGATCGTTGACGACCTCTCGAGCCTCACCGTGCTCGAAGCTGCTGAACTGGCGAAGCTTCTCGAAGAGAAGTGGGGCGTTTCGGCTGCCGCGGCCGTCGCCGTGGCCGGCCCGGCTGGCGGTGGCGCTGCTGCCGCTCCGGCGGAAGAGAAGACCGAGTTCACGGTCGTTCTCGCCAGCGCCGGCGACAAGAAGATCGAGGTCATCAAGGAAGTCCGCGCCATCACCGGTCTCGGCCTGAAGGAAGCAAAGGACCTCGTCGAGGGTGCTCCGAAGCCGCTGAAGGAAGGCGTGAACAAGGAAGAAGCCGACAAGATCAAGGCCCAGCTCGAGAAGGCTGGCGCGAAGGTCGAGCTGAAGTAACGCAAGTTACTTCAGCGAAATCCCGGGCTCGCGCAGCGAGACCCGGGATCTCGTCCCAAGATCGTGGATGGCCGGGTCAAGCCCGGCCATGACGATCGGAAAGACTGGGGCCTAATGCAAAAGGCGTGCGACGGAACGTCCCGACGCGGGCTGAACACGAAAAAGTGTGGGGATTTGAGGGTCTACCCCTCGAATCTCCACTATTGTCGCCCCATATCGGGTCGGCAGCACGAAAGCGCGGTGGGCAGGGTGCTGGATTCCCTGTAAGCCGTTGGGAGAGCAAGCTATTTCGGGCTTTTGCAGTCCGTGAAGACGATCGTTGTGACGGGCGGGCGCGCACCAGCGCCCCGCGCGTCGTTTTGCGTTTTGAAGGTCTGAAGAACAGATTCAGGACATTCTCGCCTGAAACTGAGTCTGCGGCCCCCAAAACGGGTTCGAAAAATTCAACCCGGGGAGCGGTGGCAGCCGCGTCCTGGACGGCGCGCCCAGATCGGGCGACGAAAATGAGAGGCCACGATGGCGCAGCAGACATTCACCGGTCGCAAACGCGTTCGCAAGTTCTTCGGACATATCAAGGAAGTGGCCGAGATGCCGAACCTCATCGAGGTTCAGAAGGCGTCCTATGATCAGTTCTTGATGGTCGATGAACCCCAGGGTGGCCGTCTCGACGAGGGTCTGCAGGCGGTGTTCCGCTCGGTGTTTCCGATCTCCGATTTCTCGGGCACCTCGATGCTGGAATTCGTCCGCTACGAGTTCGAGCAGCCGAAATACGACGTCGACGAGTGCCGCCAGCGCGGCATGACCTTCGCGGCGCCCCTCAAGGTGACGCTGCGCCTCATCGTGTTCGATATCGACGAGGAAACCGGCGCGAAGTCGGTGAAGGACATCAAGGAGCAGGACGTCTACATGGGCGACATCCCGCTCATGACGATGAACGGCACCTTCATCGTCAACGGCACCGAGCGCGTCATCGTCTCGCAGATGCACCGCTCGCCCGGCGTGTTCTTCGACCACGACAAGGGCAAGACCCATTCCTCGGGCAAGCTGCTGTTTGCCGCCCGCGTGATCCCGTATCGCGGCTCCTGGCTCGACATCGAGTTTGACGCCAAGGACATCGTCTATGCGCGTATCGACCGTCGCCGCAAGATTCCGGTGACGTCGCTGATGTTCGCCCTCGGCCTCGACGGCGAAGCGATCCTGTCCACGTTCTACAAGAAGATCCTCTACAAGCGGACCAAGGAAGGCTGGCGCGTTCCGTTCGACGCCAACCGTTTCCGCGGCTACTCGACCGTCAACGATCTGATCGACGCCGATACCGGCAAGGTCGTGCTCGAGGCCGGCAAGAAGCTCACCGTCCGTGCCGCGCGCCAGCTCCAGGAGAAGGGGCTGAAGGCGCTGCGCATGTCCGATGAGGAGCTGGTCGGCAACTATATCGCGGAGGACCTCGTCAACCCGAAGACCGGCGAGATCCACGCCGAGGCCGGCGAGGAAATCACCGACAAGTCGATGAAGGTGCTCAACGAGCACGGCTACAAGGAATTGCCGCTGCTCGACATCGACCACGTCAATGTCGGCCCCTACATCCGCAACACGCTCTCGGCGGACAAGAACATGACGCGCGAGGACGCGCTGTTCGACATCTACCGCGTGATGCGCCCGGGCGAGCCGCCGACGCTGGATTCGGCGCAGGCGATGTTCCAGTCGCTGTTCTTCGACGCCGAGCGTTACGACCTGTCCGCGGTCGGCCGCGTCAAGATGAACATGCGCCTCGACCTCGATGCGCCCGACACCCAGCGTACGCTGCGCAAGGAAGACATCCTCTCCGTCATCAAGACGCTGGTGGACCTGCGCGACGGCAAGGGCGAGATCGACGACATCGACCATCTCGGCAACCGCCGTGTGCGTTCGGTCGGCGAGCTCATGGAGAACCAGTACCGCATCGGCCTCTTGCGCATGGAGCGCGCGATCAAGGAGCGCATGTCCTCGGTCGACATCGACACGGTCATGCCGCAGGACCTGATCAACGCCAAGCCCGCGGCTGCCGCCGTGCGCGAGTTCTTCGGCTCCTCGCAGCTCTCGCAGTTCATGGACCAGACCAACCCGCTCTCGGAGATCACCCACAAGCGCCGCCTGTCGGCACTTGGACCGGGCGGTCTGACCCGCGAGCGCGCCGGCTTCGAAGTCCGCGACGTGCATCCGACCCATTACGGCCGCATCTGCCCGATCGAGACGCCGGAAGGTCCGAACATCGGCCTGATCAACTCGCTCGCGACCTTCGCGCGCGTGAACAAGTACGGCTTCGTCGAGACGCCGTATCGCAAGGTCAAGGACGGCCGCGTCACCGACGAGGTCGTGTACCTCTCGGCGATGGAAGAGGGCCGTTACACGGTCGCGCAGGCCAACGTGCCGCTCGACCCGAAGGGCCGCTTCACCGAAGACCTCGTGGTCTGCCGTCATGCCGGCGAAGTCTTGCCGGTGACGCCGGACAAGGTCGACTACATGGACGTGTCGCCGAAGCAGCTCGTTTCGGTCGCCGCGGCGCTGATCCCGTTCCTCGAGAACGACGACGCCAACCGCGCGCTGATGGGCTCGAACATGCAGCGCCAGGCGGTGCCGCTGGTTCGCGCCGAGGCGCCGTTCGTCGGCACCGGCATGGAGGGCGTGGTCGCGCGTGACTCGGGCGCTGCGATCGCGGCGCGCCGTTCGGGCGTGATCGACCAGATCGACGCGACCCGCGTCGTCATCCGCGCCACGGAAGATCTCGATCCGACCAAGTCGGGCGTCGATATCTACCGTCTGATGAAGTACCAGCGCTCCAACCAGTCGACCTGCATCAACCAGCGTCCGCTGGTGAAGGTCGGCGACATCGTCAAGAAGGGCGACATCATCGCCGACGGTCCCTCGACCGATCTCGGCGAGCTCGCTCTGGGGCGGAACGTGCTCGTCGCGTTCATGCCGTGGAACGGCTACAACTTCGAAGACTCGATCCTGCTCTCCGAGCGGATCGTGAAGGAAGACGTCTTCACCTCGATTCACATCGAGGAGTTCGAGGTGATGGCCCGCGACACCAAGCTCGGGCCTGAGGAAATCACCCGCGACATTCCGAACGTCTCGGAAGAAGCGCTGAAGAACCTCGACGAAGCCGGTATCGTCTACATCGGCGCGGAAGTGCGCGCCGGCGACATCCTGGTCGGCAAGATCACGCCGAAGGGCGAAAGCCCGATGACGCCGGAAGAAAAGCTGCTGCGCGCCATCTTCGGCGAGAAGGCTTCCGACGTTCGCGACACCTCGCTGCGCGTTCCTCCGGGCGTGCAGGGCACGATCGTGGAAGTTCGCGTGTTCAACCGTCACGGCGTCGACAAGGACGAGCGTGCGCTGGCGATCGAGCGGGAAGAGATCGAGCGTCTGGCCAAGGACCGCGACGACGAGCAGGCGATCCTGGACCGCAACGTCTACAACCGTCTTGCCGAGCTCCTCGAAGGGCGGCAGGGCATTGCAGGTCCCAAGGGCTTCAAGAAGGACACCAAGATCACCCGTGCGGTGCTCGAGGAGTACCCGAAGTCGCAGTGGTGGCTGTTCGCTTCGCCGAACGACAAGCTGATGGCCGAGATCGAGGCCATGCGGAAGCAGTACGACGAGTCGAAGAAGGGGCTTGAACAGCGCTTCCTCGACAAGGTCGAGAAGCTTCAGCGCGGTGACGAATTGCCGCCCGGCGTGATGAAGATGGTCAAGGTCTTCGTCGCGGTGAAGCGCAAGATCCAGCCCGGCGACAAGATGGCCGGCCGCCACGGCAACAAGGGCGTGGTGTCGAAGATCGTGCCGATCGAGGACATGCCGTTCCTCGAAGACGGTACGCATGCCGACATCGTGCTCAATCCGCTCGGCGTGCCCTCGCGCATGAACGTCGGACAGATCCTCGAGACCCATCTCGGCTGGGCGTGCGCCGGCCTCGGCAAGCGTATCGGCCAGACGGTCGATGCCTATTTGTCGAAGCAGGACATCAAGCCGTTGAAGGAGACCTTGAAGAAGGTCTACGGCGACGACGAGACGATCAAGTCGCTCAACGACAACGAGCTGCTCGAGCTCGGCCACAACTTAAGCCGCGGCGTGCCGATCGCGACGCCGGTGTTCGACGGCGCCAAGGAAGCCGACATCGAGGAGATGCTGAAGCTTGCCGGTCTCGACGCTTCGGGTCAGTCGACCGTCTATGACGGCCGCACCGGCGATCCGTTCGATCGCAAGGTGACAGTGGGCTACATCTACATGCTCAAGCTGCACCATCTGGTCGACGACAAGATCCACGCGCGTTCGATCGGTCCGTACTCGCTCGTCACCCAGCAGCCGCTGGGCGGCAAGGCGCAGTTCGGCGGCCAGCGCTTCGGCGAAATGGAGGTGTGGGCGCTCGAGGCTTACGGCGCGGCGTACACGCTCCAGGAGATGCTGACGGTGAAGTCGGACGACGTCGCCGGCCGTACCAAGGTGTACGAGGCGATCGTGCGCGGCGACGACACGTTCGAGGCCGGTATTCCGGAATCGTTCAACGTGCTGGTCAAGGAAATGCGCTCGCTCGGCCTCAACGTCGACCTGCACAACTCCAAGATAGGACCGGCGCCGACGTCGGAAGCGGCCGAGTAATTCGACCTGTCATGCCCGGCCTTTGCGGCCGGGCACCGGCGCCCCGTCCGAGGCCTTGAGGGCAGGGCGCCCTGCAGAAGTGATTTTCGAATTTGCGGCCGGAGGCGACCGGCACGCGAGGAGAAGACGATGAACCAAGAAATTATGAATCTCTTCAACCCGACGACGCCGGCTCAGGTCTTCGACCAGATCCGGATCTCGATCGCGTCTCCAGAGAAGATTCTGTCCTGGTCCTACGGCGAGATCAAGAAGCCGGAGACCATCAACTACCGTACCTTCAAGCCCGAGCGCGACGGCCTGTTCTGCGCCCGCATCTTCGGGCCGATCAAGGATTACGAGTGCTTGTGCGGCAAGTACAAGCGCATGAAGTACAAGGGCATCATCTGCGAGAAGTGCTCGGTCGAGGTGACGCTGTCGCGCGTCCGGCGCGAGCGCATGGGCCATATCGAGCTCGCAGCCCCCGTCGCCCACATCTGGTTCCTGAAGTCGCTGCCCTCGCGCATCGGCCTTCTGCTGGACATGACGCTGAAGGATCTGGAGCGGATCCTCTACTTCGAATACTACGTCGTGCTCGAGCCTGGTCTCACCGCGCTCAAGGACCGTCAGCTGCTGTCCGAGGACGAGTATCTCAAGGCGCAGGACGAATACGGCCAGGACTCCTTCACCGCCATGATCGGCGCTGAAGCGATCCGCGAGCTGCTCAAGGGCATGGACCTCGAGAAGCTGGAGGCTTCGCTCCGCATCGAGATGCAGGAGACCGACTCCGACATCAAGCACAAGAAGCTCGCCAAGCGCCTGAAGATCGTGGAAGCGTTCCGCCACTCCGGCAACAAGCCGGAATGGATGATCATGACCGTGGTTCCGGTGATTCCGCCGGACCTGCGTCCGCTGGTGCCGCTGGACGGCGGCCGCTTCGCGACCTCGGACCTCAACGACCTCTATCGCCGCGTCATCAACCGCAACAACCGCTTGAAGCGGCTGATGGAGCTGCGCGCGCCCGACATCATCATCCGCAACGAGAAGCGCATGCTTCAGGAAGCGGTCGATGCGCTGTTCGACAACGGCCGCCGCGGCCGCGTCATCACGGGTGCCAACAAGCGCCCGCTGAAGTCGCTCGCCGACATGCTCAAGGGCAAGCAGGGCCGCTTCCGTCAGAACCTGCTCGGCAAGCGCGTCGACTATTCCGGCCGTTCGGTGATCGTGGTCGGTCCCGAGCTGCGCCTGCATCAGTGCGGCCTGCCGAAGAAGATGGCGCTCGAGCTGTTCAAGCCGTTCATCTATTCGCGGCTCGACGCCAAGGGCCTGTCCACCACGGTGAAGCAGGCCAAGAAGCTGGTCGAGAAGGAGCGGCCCGAAGTCTGGGACATCCTGGATGAGGTGATCCGCGAGCATCCGGTGCTGCTCAACCGCGCGCCGACGCTGCATCGCCTCGGCATCCAGGCGTTCGAGCCCGTGCTGATCGAGGGCAAGGCGATCCAGCTTCACCCGCTGGTCTGCTCGGCGTTCAACGCCGACTTCGACGGCGACCAGATGGCCGTGCACGTTCCGCTGTCGCTCGAAGCGCAGCTGGAAGCGCGCGTCCTGATGATGTCGACCAACAACATCCTGCATCCGGCCAACGGTCAGCCGATCATCGTGCCGTCGCAGGACATCGTGCTCGGTCTCTACTACGTTTCGATCATGCGCGAAGGCCTGCCCGGCGAGGGCAAGATCTTCGGCGACATGGCCGAGCTCGAGCACGCCCTGCACGCGAAGGTCATCCACCTCCACACCAAGATCAAGTACCGGTGGCAGGGCATGGACGAGACCGGCAAGGTCTCGACGCGCTGGATCGAGACCACCGCCGGCCGCGTCATGCTCGGCAATCTGCTGCCGAAGAACCCGCGGATTTCGTACGAGATCATCAACAAGCTGATGACCAAGCGCGAGATCTCGGGCGTGATCGACCAGGTCTACCGTCACTGCGGTCAGAAGGAGACGGTGATCTTCTGCGACCGCATCATGGCGCTGGGCTTCTACAACGCGTTCAAGGCCGGCATCTCGTTCGGCAAGGACGACATGGTCGTGCCGCACGGCAAGTGGAAGATCGTCGACACCACGCGTACGCTGGCGAAGGATTTCGAGCAGCAATACAACGACGGTCTGATCACCCATGGTGAGAAGTACAACAAGGTCGTCGACGCCTGGTCGAAGGCCACGGAAGAAATCGCCAAGGCGATGATGAAGGAGATCTCCTCGACCAAGAAGACGGCGAGCGGGGCCGATGCCGACATCAACTCGATCTACATGATGGCTCACTCCGGTGCCCGCGGTTCGCCGGCCCAGATGCGCCAGCTCGCCGGCATGCGCGGCCTGATGGCCAAGCCGTCGGGCGAGATCATCGAGACGCCGATCATCTCGAACTTCAAGGAAGGCCTCTCGGTGCTCGAGTACTTCAACTCGACCCACGGTGCCCGTAAGGGCCTCGCGGACACCGCGTTGAAGACCGCCAACTCCGGCTACCTGACCCGTCGTCTGGTCGACGTCGCGCAGGACTGCATCATCACGCAGAGCGATTGCGGCACCAAGCTCGGCATCAAGATGCGCGCCATCGTCGATGCCGGCACCGTGGTCGCTTCGCTCGGCTCGCGCATCCTCGGACGCACGGCCTGCGAAGACATCCGCGACAGCTCCGGCAAGGTGATCATCAAGCGCGATACGCTGATGGAAGAGAGCCATCTGGACGCCATCCAGCAGGGTGGCGTGCAGGAGGTGAAGATCCGCTCGGCGCTGACCTGCGAACTCGTCAACGGCATCTGCGGCAAGTGCTACGGCCGCGATCTCGCCCGCGGCACGCCGGTCAACCACGGTGAAGCGGTCGGCGTCATCGCGGCGCAGTCGATCGGCGAACCGGGCACCCAGCTCACCATGCGCACCTTCCACATCGGTGGTGCGGCGCAGCTCAACGAGCAGTCCTTCGTCGAAGCCAACTTCGACGGCAAGATCGTGATCCGGAACAAGGCCATTGCCCGCAACAGCGAAGGCCATCTGATCGCGATGGTGCGCAACATGGTGGTGGCGATCGTCGATGCCGACGGCACCGAGCGTGCGACGCACCGCGTCCAGTACGGCTCGCGCCTGCACGTCGACGAGGGCGACATGGTCAAGCGCGGTCAGCGCATCGTCGAGTGGGATCCCTACACCCGTCCGCTCCTCACCGAAGTCGAAGGTACCATCGGCTTCGAGGATCTGGTCGAGGGGCAGTCGATCTCGGAAACGCTCGACGAAGCAACCGGTATCGCCAAGCGCGTGGTCATCGACTGGCGCTCCACCCGCGGCGGCTCGGACCTGCGTCCGGCCATCGTGGTCAAGGGCAAGGACGGCAAGGTGCTCAAGCTCGCCCGTGGCGGCGATGCCCGCTACATGCTGTCGGTCGACGCCATTCTCTCGGTCGACGTCGGAGCCAAGGTCAATCCGGGTGACATTCTCGCCCGTGTCTCGACCGAAAGCGCCAAGACGCGTGACATCACCGGCGGTCTGCCGCGGGTGGCGGAACTGTTCGAGGCACGGCGTCCGAAGGATGCGGCGATCATCGCCGAGATCGCGGGCACCATCCGGTTCGGGCGCGACTACAAGAACAAGCGTCGCATCTCGATCGAGCCGATGGACAAGACCGACGAGCCGCGCGAGTACCTGATCCCGAAGGGCAAGCACATCCACCTTCAGGATGGCGACGTCGTCGAAAAGGGCGATTTCATCGTCGAAGGCAACCCGGCACCGCACGACATTCTGGCGGTCAAGGGCATCGAGGAACTGGCGGCCTATCTGGTCAACGAGATCCAGGAGGTCTATCGGCTCCAGGGCGTGCTCATCAACGACAAGCACATCGAGGTGATTGTCCGTCAGATGCTCCAGAAGGTGGAAGTCACCGACCAGGGCGATACGGACATGATCTCGGGCGAGCAGGTCGACAAGATCGAGTTCGACGCGTTGAACGAGAAGGCCAAGGAAGAGGGCAAGAAGCCTGCCACGGGAACGCCGGTTCTGCTCGGCATTACCAAGGCGAGCCTCCAGACCCGTTCGTTCTTCTCGGCGGCCTCGTTCCAGGAGACCACCCGCGTCCTCACGGAAGCGGCGGTCAACGGCAAGGTCGATCCGCTCGAAGGCCTCAAGGAAAACGTCATCGTCGGCCGGCTGATTCCGGCAGGCACCGGCGCCTCCATGGCCAAGATCCGCGAAGTCGCCATGAAGCGCGACAAGCTGATCCTGGACGAGCGCGAGAAGCAGGCGGCCGTCGTGTCGCCCGCTCCGGAAGCGGAGCTTCCTGCGCTGCCGCCCGCGGAATGATCGTTCATCCGTAGGAATACTGAGGACAGTGAAAAGGCCGGCGAAAGCCGGCCTTTTTGCCGCATTCTTTGCCTGCTGCGATGCAGGATCAACGTTTGTTCATCTTTCCTTCAGGCGTAAAAGCGCTTCTGCTAGGAGAGTTTAGACCGGTGGTCCCGTGAAGGGGGGCGGACCGGAGACCACGGAACTCACATGCTTGATCTCGCAATCGTAGGCGGCGGCCCTGGCGGGCTGATGAGCGCTTGGTATCTGAAGCGCAAGCTTGGCGATCTCTGTCGCGTCACCATCTACGAGGCCTCCGACCGGCTCGGCGGCAAGATCGTCACGCGCAAGTTCGATTCCGCGCCCGCGATGTACGAGGCCGGCGTGGCCGAGATCTACGATTACTCGATGACGGGTCCGGATCCGCTGCGCGAGTTGATCCAGCATTTCGGGCTGCAGACCATTCCGATGGACGCCGAGCAGGTGCACCTCGGCGGCGAGCTGCTGAACGACGTGCCCGGCATGCGCCGCAGATACGGCGCCAAGACCGCTTCTGCGATCGAGGCCTTCCGCAAGCGTTGCACCGAGATGATGTCGCCGATCGAATATTACGAGGGCGTCGGCGCGCACGACAACGAGAATCCCTGGGCCTACAAGACCGCCGAGCAGGTGCTCGACGAGGAGGTCGAGGACGAGACGGCCAAGCGCTTCTTCAAGGTGATGGCGCGCTCCGACATCGCGACCGAGAGCCACAACACCAACGGCCTCAACGCGCTCAAGAACTACCTGATGGATGTCGACGGCTATATCGGCCTCTATTCCATCCAGAATGGCAATGAGCAGCTGATCGAGTGCCTGCAGTCGGAGGTCAACGCCGACATCCAGCTCAATCATCGCGTGCTCGCGGTGGGCAAGGCGCCGACCGGCCGCTACCAGCTCAAGATGATGAACGGCAAGGGACCGGAGACCCGCGACTTCGATCTCGTGCTGGTCTGCCTGCCGCATTCCTGGCTCGCCACCATGGGGTGGGAAGGCGAACAGCTGCGCAAGTCGATGGTCAAGCACGTCTCCTACTTCGACCGTCCCGCGCATTACCTGCGCGTCTCGATCCTGTTCGACACGCCATTCTGGGGTGAGAAGATTCCCGGCGCCTGGTTCATGTCGGAAGCTTTCGGCGGTTGCTGCGTCTACAACGAGGGCGCGCGCCACGACGTCGGCAAGCACGGCGTGCTGAACTGGCTGATTCCCGGCTCCGACGCGCTGGCCTACGCCAATCTGTCGGACCAGGAGCTGATCGACGCCGCGCTGAAGTCGCTGCCGGCTTCGCTCGGCGATGCGCGTTCGCATTTCATGGAAGGCAAGATCCACCGCTGGCTGTCGTCAGTGAACGCGATACCGGGCGGTCTGCCCGTGCGCGACGTCATGACCAACCACCGGCCGGAGCCGAAGGAGCATCCCGGCATCGTGGTGGTCGGCGACTATCTGTTCGACTCGACGCTGAACGGCCTGCTCGATTCCTCGGACGCCGCCACCGACATCATCCTGACCGAGATGATGCGCCTGCGCCGGGAGCGCGCGCAGGAGGACAAGCCGCTCTCCGACAAGATCGATCGCGGTTATTTCGAAAACTATCGCGGCCTCGGCCCCTATCACGAGGCTTGGCGTCACTTTACCGACCCCGATTATCTCACCAAGCTGCTGGGCATCGTCTGGGGTAAGACGAAGGGCGCCAAGCTGCTCGTCGCGGGCTCCGCCAGCGGCGAGCTGATCGGCGCGCTGCGCGAGCGCGGCATCGATGCCTTCGGCATCGAGAACAACCGTGCCATCCACGCCAAGACGCCGAAGGCGCTGATGACGTACAACAAGCTCGGCTCGATCACCGACATGCCGTTCAAGGACGGCGCGTTCGACTTCGTGTTCGAGACCAGCCTCTGCCACGTTTCCCCGAAGCAGGTGGTCCGCGCGATCCGCGAGCTCAACCGCGTGGTCAAGACCGGCCTCGTGTTCGGCTCGATCACCTCGGACATGGCTCCCGCTCTGATCGACCGCTACGACCTGCTGCGCGGGGTCAAGAAACTCGGCACCTGGTGGGAATGGTCCGAACTGTTCTTCGGCAATGGTTTCGACCTCTCGATGCACCGCAAGGATTGCACCGATGCGCTCTGGGAGGCGACGCTCGCCGCCAACAAGGGGCCAGGGCAGTGGTACGCCGACGCCGACAGCTTGCGCTATTCCTTCTTCGACAAGGTCGAGGACGAGGACGAGGAATAGCCGCGGGACACGCGTCGAATTCGCCAATTGTTTTGCCGAATTCATCCTGATCGCATAGAATCGGTGCAATAGCGGCTTTCCGCTACGTCCTGCTTTCTCTGCGGTCATGCCGGCCGTCAGCATCGGTTGGTTTCATGGCATCCAAGCCTCTTTCGCCCGACAAGCCTCTCTCGCCCGACAAACAGAAGCTCGCCGCAGAAGAGGCGGCCGAGCTCGACGACAAGCTCGCCGCTTCTGCCAAGCCGGACCTCGACGACGAGGAGGATGACGAAGACGAGGCGGATGACGGGCTGGAACTCGAGGACGACGATGAGGACGAGGATCTCGTCGTCTTTACCGCCCGCGAAGCCGCCGGCGCGCTCGCGACCATCCTCGGGTTCGTCAAACCCTATCTGACGAACTACAAGCGAATGCTGTCATTCGTGGCGTTTGGCGTCTGCGTCGAGACGCTGTTCAACGTCATCATGCCGCTCAGCCTCAAGTTCCTGATCGACGACGCGCTCGGCGAGGAGGACTTCCAGGCACTGTACAAGATCCTCGGCGTGCTCGCCGTCGCCGGCATCTTCACCTCGATTGTCGCAGTCTGGTATGAGCGCTGGGATGCGCGGCTGGCGGCCTGCATCATCTCGGACGTCCGCAAGCGCCTGTTCGAGCACGTCCAGGACCTGCCGACGGCCTATTTCGGCCGCACCAAGCGCGGCGAGATCTTGTCGCGCTTCTCGGTCGACCTCTCGGCGTTCGAAGGCTCGGTCAAGACCTTCGCCAACAGCGCGGCGCTGCCGTTCCTGGAATTGATCGCCGGCATCATCCTGATGTTCTTTTTGAACTGGCAGCTCGCGGTCGTCGCGCTGCTCGTGTTCCCGATCACGCTGATCGGCCCGCGCATTCTCACCCCGAAGGCGGTGCAGGCCAATTACGAGCAGAAGCTCAACGAGAGCGCGCTGCTCGGCATGGTGCAGGAGAACGTGGCGGCGCAGGCCGTGATCAAGGCATTCAGCCTGCAGCGCAAGATGTTCGGCTTCTTCGCCTTCCGCAACGACGAGACGCGCAACAAGATCGCCTCGGCCGGGTTCCTGTCGACCATGGTGGAGCGCACGGTCACCATCTCGGTGCTATTGCTGCACCTCGTGGTGCTCGCGATCGGCGCGTATCTCGCGACCAAGGGGCAGATCACCATCGGCACCTTCGTCACCTTCGAGAGCGCATTCTGGGAGGTCTCCTACAACATCGCCCATGTGATGCATTTCATCCCGGTGTCGATCTCCTCGGCCGCCGCGGTCCGCCATATCCAGGAGCTGCTGGACGAGCCGACCCGTAGTGCCGATCGTCCCGGTGCGCCTGATTTGCCGCGCATCACCAACGACATCACCTTCGACCACGTCACCTTCCAGTACGAGGGCAGTCAGACGCCGGTGCTGGACAATCTCAGTCTCAAGCTCAACGCAGGCAAGCGCATCGCGATCGTCGGCCCCAGCGGCTCTGGCAAGAGCACGTTGCTCAACCTGATCCTGCGGCTCTACGTGCCCGACGAGGGGCGCGTCACCATCGACGGTGTCGACGTCCGCAAGGTGACGCTGGATTCGCTGCGCCGGAGCATGGCGGTGGTGTTCCAGGAGAACATGCTGTTCAACATGTCGATCCGGGAGAACATCCGGCTCGGCAAGGAGGGCGCGACCGACGAGGAGGTGGAGGACGCCGCCAAGAAGGCCGAGATCCACCGCTACATCATGGGTCTGCCGCAGCGATACGACACGCCGGTCGGCGAGCGCGGCGACACCCTGTCTGGCGGCCAGCGCCAGCGCATCGCGATCGCGCGCGCGATCATCCGCAACCCCTCGGTGCTGCTGCTGGACGAAGCCACTTCAGCGCTGGACCAGACCACGGAAGCGGCGATCAACCGCACGCTGCTCAAGGTCGCCAAGGGCCGCACCATGATCTGGTCGACCCACCGTCTGACGTCGGTGGTCGAGATGGACGAGATCATCGTGATTTCCGGGGGCAGGGCGATCGAGCGCGGCTCTCATGCCCAGCTGCTCGCCAGGAACGGCACCTATCGCAAGCTGTGGAACGACCAGATCCACCAGCCGCATGGCGCGGCTGCCCTCGCCGACGATAGCACAGACGATGACGACGAAGACGACCTCGAGGAGGATGAGGACGACGAGAAGGAGTGATCGGGCTCAGCACCGATTCCGTGATTCCGGTCATCGGCGCTGGCTTGATTCCCGACGTGACGATGAGCATTTCGATTCGAAAAACACGTCGATGGCTCTCATGCGGATTGGTCAGGACCATCGAAAACGCCGCGAGCCGATATCGCTGGCGTCGGTCGCGCCGGACAATCGTCCGTCGATCCTGGTGAAGTCCCCCGCCGCCGGGTGCTGCTGAAGCGGACAGATTTGCGCTTACAGGTCAAAAACACCGTCCGGCGGGACATAAAAGTACTTTTTACCCGGATATAAATTACAGCGAGGCTGGCGAAGTGAAGTCTGCGGTCTCGTGTCGGGGGGCACGGTGAGGGCGGCAAACAGCGATTTTGAGAGGCTCCTGAAGCGCTTCCTGACTGTCGTTTCGCCTTGACTTGAGCGACTCTCACTTATAGAAAGCGCCTCACTTAACGACAGGCGGTGAGCATCGCCAGCGTCGGAACGGGCCACCCGTTAGACCCCATGGACTTGATCCAGAAGGGTCGCTTAAGGCGGGCACCAACCTCGACGAATGCCGCTCAAACGCTGTCGATCATAGCTAGGCAATGCCAGTGCGATTCTAGTTCTCTTGAGCACGTTCTCTTGAGATCGAATTCGGATGCATGACCTCAGTGCGCGGGCCACGGCTTTACGCTGACCGGCCTCAATACTGCGGTCCTCTGTGGCGTCGAAGCGCTTTCCGCCCGTTGATGGGGTGGTTGGCGCGATTTCGCTTTGTGCGGTTAGTTCCGCGGAAGGTGACCTCGTCGAGCAGGTAGCTCGAAAGAATTTGCAGTCCCGGCAACGGGCTGCGGCAAGACAGCGGATCCCAATAGGGGCTGCGACAGAACAAAGGGTAAGGCCAGGATGCCGACGATCAACCAGCTGATCGCTCAACCGCGTGAAGTGCAGAAGTCGCGCAAGAAGGTGCCGGCGCTGCAGCAGTCGCCGCAGAAGCGTGGTGTTTGCACCCGCGTCTACACCACGACCCCGAAGAAGCCGAACTCGGCGCTTCGTAAGGTCGCCAAGGTGCGCCTGACCAACGGCTTCGAGGTGATCGGCTACATCCCCGGCGAGGGCCATAACCTCCAGGAGCACTCGGTGGTCATGATCCGCGGCGGCCGCGTCAAGGACTTGCCCGGCGTGCGCTACCACATCCTCCGCGGCGTTCTGGATACCCAGGGCGTCAAGAACCGTAAGCAGCGTCGTTCGAAGTACGGCGCGAAGCGTCCGAAGTAAGCGGGAACCAGGTCCATGTCTCGTCGCCACTCAGCGGAAAAGCGCGAAGTCCTTCCCGATCCGAAGTTCGGGAACATCATCGTCACGAAGTTCATGAACTCGGTGATGTACGCCGGCAAGAAGTCGGTCGCGGAAGGCATCGTTTACGGTGCGTTCGGCATCATCGAATCCAAGACCAAACAGAACCCGCTCGGCGTGTTCGAGCAGGCGCTCGAGAACGTCATGCCGACGATCGAGGTTCGCTCTCGCCGCGTCGGCGGCGCGACCTACCAGGTTCCGGTCGAGGTTCGCTCGACCCGCCGGCAGGCGCTCGGCATCCGCTGGCTGATCTCGGCTGCGCGCGAGCGCAACGAGAAGACCATGACCGAGCGGCTTTCGGCCGAGCTGCTGGACGCATCGAACAACCGCGGGAACGCCGTCAAGAAGCGTGAAGACGTGCACCGGATGGCGGAAGCCAACCGCGCCTTCTCGCATTATCGCTGGTAACGGCGACACACTCGGACTTGCAAGGAACGACCCATGCCCCGCCAACATGCCATCGAGGACTACCGTAACTTCGGTATCATGGCGCATATCGACGCCGGCAAGACCACGACGACCGAGCGCATCCTCTATTACACCGGCAAGAGCCACAAGATCGGCGAAGTGCACGAAGGTGCTGCGACGATGGACTGGATGGAGCAGGAGCAGGAGCGTGGCATCACGATCACCTCGGCTGCGACCACCGCCTTCTGGGCCGGCAAGCGCCTGAACATCATCGACACTCCCGGCCACGTCGACTTCACCATCGAGGTCGAGCGCAGCTTGCGCGTGCTCGACGGCGCGGTTTGCGTGCTCGACTCCAACCAGGGCGTCGAGCCCCAGACCGAGACAGTCTGGCGCCAGGGCGACAAGTACAAGGTTCCGCGCATCGTCTTCGCCAACAAGATGGACAAGACCGGCGCCGACTTCTTCAAGTGCCTGGCCGACATCGTCGACCGCCTCGGTGCCAAGCCGATCGCGATCCAGCTTCCGATCGGCGCCGAGAACAACTTCAAGGGTCTCGTCGACCTCGTGAAGATGCAGGGCATCATCTGGAACGATGAATCGCTCGGCGCGAAGTTCGATTATGTCGACATTCCCGAGGATCTCGTCGAGCAGGCCAAGGAATATCGCGAGAAGATGGTGGAAGCCGCCGTCGAGCTCGACGACGACGCCATGGCCGCCTATCTCGACGGCAAGGAGCCGGACGAGGCGACGCTGAAGCGGCTGATCCGCAAGGCGGTGCTGACCGGCGCGTTCTATCCGGTGCTGTGCGGCTCGGCCTTCAAGAACAAGGGCGTGCAGCCGCTGCTCGACGCCGTCGTCGACTATCTGCCGTCGCCGATCGACGTGCCCGCGATCAAGGGCACCGACGACCGCGGTAACGAGGTCGTGCGCAAGGCGGACGACAAGGAGCCGCTGGCGCTGCTCGCGTTCAAGATCATGGACGACCCGTTCGTCGGCACCATCACCTTCTGCCGCATCTATTCCGGCGTCCTGCAGAGCGGCACCGGCGTCGTGAACTCGACGCGCGAGAAGAAGGAGCGCATCGGGCGCATGCTGTTGATGCATGCGAACAACCGCGAGGACATCAAGGAAGCCTATGCGGGCGACATCGTCGCGCTGGCGGGCCTGAAGGAAGCGCGCACCGGTGACACGCTGTGCGATCCCGACAAGCAGGTGATCCTAGAGAAGATGGAATTCCCCGAGCCGGTCATCGAGATCGCGATCGAGCCGAAGTCCAAGGCCGACCAGGAAAAGCTTGGCGTGGCGCTGGCCAAGCTCGCCGCGGAGGATCCGTCCTTCCGCGTGTCGACCGACCAGGAGTCCGGCCAGACCATCCTCAAGGGCATGGGCGAACTCCATCTCGACATCAAGGTCGACATTCTCAAGCGTACCTACAAGGTCGACGCCAACATCGGCGCCCCGCAGGTTGCGTTCCGTGAGCGCGTCACCAAGAAGGCCGAGGTCAAGTACACCCACAAGAAGCAGACCGGCGGTACCGGTCAGTTCGCGGAAGTGTCGATCGTGGTCGAGCCGAACGAGCCCGGCAAGGGCTACGAGTTCGAGTCCAAGATCGTCGGCGGTGCGGTTCCGAAGGAATACATCCCCGGCGTCGAGAAGGGCCTCAACAGCGTGATGAGCTCTGGCGTGGTCGCGGGCTTCCCCGTGGTCGACGTCAAGGTTCAACTCGTCGACGGCAAGTATCACGACGTCGACTCGTCGGCGCTCGCCTTCGAAATCGCATCGCGCGCGGCATTCCGCGAAGCCTTGCAGAAGGGCAAGTCCGTCCTGCTCGAGCCGATCATGAAGGTCGAAGTCGTGACCCCGGAAGACTACACCGGCTCGGTCATCGGCGACCTGAATTCCCGGCGCGGTCAGATCCAGGGTCAGGACATGCGCGGCAACGCCAACGTCATCAACGCGATGGTGCCGCTCATGAACATGTTCGGTTACGTGAATAACCTGCGCTCGATGAGCCAGGGTCGCGCGACCTTCACCATGCAGTTCGACCACTACGCAGAAGCGCCGGCCAACGTGTCGGCAGAAGTCCAGAAGAAGTTTGCCTGATTGTCGTCGGTCTAAAGCTGACGATTGAACGGAGAGTCAAATGGCCAAAGCAAAGTTTGAACGTAACAAGCCGCACTGCAACATCGGCACCATCGGTCACGTCGACCATGGCAAGACGTCGCTGACCGCGGCGATCACCAAGGTTCTCGCCGAAGCCGGCGGTGCGACGTTCACCGCGTACGACCAGATCGACAAGGCGCCGGAAGAGAAGGCGCGCGGCATCACCATCTCGACCGCGCACGTCGAGTACGAGACGCCGAACCGCCACTATGCCCACGTCGACTGCCCCGGCCACGCCGACTACGTCAAGAACATGATCACCGGCGCCGCTCAGATGGACGGTGCGATCCTGGTCGTGTCGGCTGCCGACGGCCCGATGCCGCAGACCCGCGAGCACATCCTGCTCGCCCGCCAGGTCGGCGTGCCCGCGCTCGTCGTGTTCCTCAACAAGTGCGACATGGTCGACGATCCGGAGCTGCTCGAGCTCGTCGAGCTCGAAGTCCGCGAGCTGCTCTCGAAGTACGACTTCCCGGGCGACAAGATCCCGATCATCAAGGGCTCGGCGCTCGCCGCCCTCGAAGATTCCGACAAGAAGCTCGGCCACGACGCCATTCTCGAGCTGATGAAGAACGTCGACGAGTACATCCCGCAGCCGGAGCGTCCGATCGACCAGCCGTTCCTGATGCCGGTTGAAGACGTGTTCTCGATCTCGGGCCGCGGCACCGTCGTGACCGGCCGTGTCGAGCGCGGCGTCGTCAAGGTCGGCGAGGAAATCGAGATCGTTGGTCTGCGCGCCACGCAGAAGACCACGGTCACCGGCGTCGAAATGTTCCGCAAGCTGCTCGATCAGGGCCAGGCCGGCGACAACATCGGTGCGCTGCTCCGCGGCACCAAGCGCGAAGACGTCGAGCGCGGCCAGGTGCTGTGCAAGCCGGGTTCGGTCAAGCCGCACACCAAGTTCAAGGCTGAGGCTTACATCCTCACCAAGGAAGAGGGCGGTCGCCACACCCCGTTCTTCACCAACTACCGTCCGCAGTTCTACTTCCGCACCACCGACGTGACCGGTGTCGTGCATCTGCCGGAAGGCACCGAGATGGTGATGCCGGGCGACAACATCGCGATGGAAGTGCACCTGATCGTGCCGATCGCGATGGAAGAGAAGCTCCGCTTCGCGATCCGCGAAGGTGGCCGCACCGTCGGCGCCGGCGTCGTCGCCTCGATCATCGAGTAACAAGCGAATAGGGAATGGTGAGTGGCGAATAGGGATCTCTATTCGCTACTCGCTACTCGCCACTCACTAGAGAAAGCACGGCAATGAACGGCCAAAACATTCGTATCCGTCTCAAGGCGTTCGACCATCGTATCCTCGATACGTCGACCCGCGAGATCGTGAACACGGCGAAGCGCACCGGCGCGCAGGTCCGCGGACCCATTCCGCTGCCCACCCGCATCGAGAAGTTCACCGTCAACCGTTCGCCCCATGTCGACAAGAAGAGCCGCGAGCAGTTCGAGATGCGCACTCACAAGCGACTGCTCGACATCGTCGATCCGACCCCGCAGACCGTCGATGCTTTGATGAAGCTCGACTTGGCCGCCGGTGTCGACGTCGAGATCAAGCTCTGAGCATGCCCCCGAAAAGTGGGCACCGGTTTTCGGATCGGGTCATGCTCACTTACGAAGATTAGCTAGTCCGCAAGGACAGAAAGAACAGGAAGCAAGCCGATGCGCTCCGGAGTGATCGCACAAAAGGTCGGGATGACGCGGGTCTTTACGGAGACCGGCGAACATATCCCCGTGACCGTGCTGAAGCTCGGCAATTGCCAGGTCGTAGGCCACCGCACCGAAGAGAAGAACGGTTACGTCGCGCTCCAGCTCGGTTCTGGCAGCCGCAAGACCGTTTACATGCCCAAGGCGGAACGCGGCCAGTTCGCGGTCGCCAAGGTCGAGCCGAAGCGCCGGGTCGAGGAATTCCGCGTCTCGCAGGACGCGATGATCCCCGTCGGCGCCGAGATCCTTGCGGATCACTTCGTCGTCGGTCAGTTCGTCGACGTCACCGGCACCTCGGTCGGTAAGGGGTTCGCCGGCGGCATGAAGCGCTGGAACTTCGGCGGTCTGCGCGCCACCCACGGCGTCTCGGTCTCGCACCGTTCGATCGGTTCGACCGGCGGCCGTCAGGACCCCGGCAAGACCTGGAAGAACAAGAAGATGCCCGGCCACATGGGTGTCGACCGCATCACCACGCTCAACCTTCGCGTCGTCCAGACCGATGTCGAGCGCGGCCTGATCCTCGTCGAAGGTGCCGTTCCCGGCTCCAAGGGCGGCTGGATCCGCGTGCGCGACGCCGTCAAGAAGCCGCTGCCGAAGGATGCTCCGAAGCCCGGCAAGTTCAAGGTTGCTGGCGACGCGGAAGCCGCTCCGGCTGCGCAGGAGGCGTGAGATGGAATTGAAGGTCACCACCCTCGAAGGTAAGGAAGCCGGCTCGGTCCAGCTCTCCGACACCATTTTCGGCCTCGAGCCGCGCCAGGACATCATTGCACGTTGTGTGCAGTGGCAGCTCAACAAGCGCCAGGCCGGTACGCACAAGGCCAAGGGCCGCGCGGAGATCTGGCGCACCGGCAAGAAGATGTACAAGCAGAAGGGCACCGGCGGTGCTCGTCACGGCTCGGCCCGCGTGCCGCAGTTCCGCGGCGGCGGTCGTGCCTTCGGTCCGGTGGTGCGCTCGCACGCCACCGACCTGCCGAAGAAGGTCCGCGCGCTCGCCCTGAAGCATGCGCTCTCGGCCAAGGCCAAGGACGGCGATCTCGTCGTGATCGACAAGGCCGCGCTGGAAGCCGCCAAGACCAAGGCGTTGCTCGGTCATTTCTCGGGTCTGGGCCTGACCAACGCGCTGATCATCGACGGTGCCGAGCTCAACAACGGTTTTGCCGCTGCGGCCCGCAACATCCCGAACATGGACGTGCTGCCGATCCAGGGCATCAACGTCTATGACATCCTGCGCCGTCAGAAGCTGGTTCTGACCAAGGCCGCCATCGATGCGCTGGAGGCGCGCTTCAAATGACGAAGAACATCGAGGCTCGCCACTACGACGTGATCGTGGCGCCGGTCGTGACCGAAAAGGCAACGATCGCATCCGAGCACAACAAGGTGCTGTTCAAGGTGGCCGCGAAGGCGACCAAGCCGCAGATCAAGGAAGCGATCGAGAAGCTGTTCGACGTCAAGGTCAAGAGCGTCAACACGCTGGTCCGCAAGGGCAAGACCAAGGTCTTCCGCGGCAATCTCGGCTCGCAGTCGAACACCAAGCGCGCGATCGTGACCCTCGAAGAGGGCCACCGGATCGACGTCACCACCGGTCTGTAAGGTCGTACGACGATGGCACTGAAGAAATTCAACCCCACGACGCCGGGCCAGCGCCAGCTGGTCATGGTCGATCGTTCGGCCCTCTACAAGGGCAAGCCGGTCAAGGCGCTCACCGAGGGCAAGCATTCCTCGGGTGGCCGCAACAACACCGGTCGCATCACCGTGCGCTTCCGTGGCGGCGGCCACAAGAAGACGCTGCGCACCGTCGATTTCAAGCGCGAGAAGATCGACGTTCCCGCGACCGTCGAGCGGCTCGAGTATGATCCGAACCGCACCGGCTTCATCGCGCTGATCAAGTATCAGGACGGCGAGCAGGCCTACATCCTCGCGCCGCAGCGCCTGGCCGTGGGCGACACGATCATCGCCGGCAACTACGTCGACGTGAAGCCGGGCAACGTCATGCCGCTCGGCAACATGCCGGTCGGCACGATCATCCACAACATCGAGGTCAAGATCGGGAAGGGCGGCCAGCTCGCCCGTTCCGCGGGCACCTACGCCCAGCTCGTCGGCCGCGACCAGGACTACGTGATCATCCGCCTGAACTCGGGCGAGCAGCGCCTGGTGCACGGCCGTTGCCGCGGCACGATCGGCGCGGTGTCGAACCCGGATCACATGAACACCTCGATCGGTAAGGCCGGTCGCAAGCGTTGGATGGGCCGTCGCCCGCACAACCGCGGTGTCGCGATGAACCCGATCGACCATCCGCACGGCGGTGGTGAAGGTCGTACCTCGGGCGGCCGTCACCCGGTCACTCCGTGGGGCAAGCCGACCAAGGGCAAGAAGACACGCACCAACAAGTCGACCAACAAATTCATTCTCCTAAGCCGCCACAAGCGGAAGAAGTAAGGAACGCCGGACATGGTTCGTTCAGTCTGGAAAGGCCCGTTCGTCGAGGGTTCTCTGCTCAAGAAGGCAGATGCCGCGCGCGCGTCAGGCCGTCACGACGTCATCAAGATCTGGAGCCGTCGCTCGACGATCCTGCCGCAATTCGTCGGCCTGACCTTCGGCGTCTACAACGGTCAGAAGCACGTGCCAGTGGCCGTCAACGAGGAAATGGTCGGTCACAAGTTCGGCGAGTTCTCGCCGACCCGGACCTTCCATGGCCACTCCGGCGACAAGAAAGCCAAGAAGGCTTGAGGATTAAACGATGAGCAAACCTAAGCGCGAACGGAGCCTCGCCGACAACGAGGCCAAGGCGGTCGCCCGGATGCTGCGGGTGAGCCCGCAGAAGCTCAACCTGGTCGCCCAGCTCATTCGCGGCCGGAAGGCTGCTGCTGCGCTCGCCGACCTGCAGTTTTCGCGCAAGCGGATCGCGGTCGACGTGAAGAAGTGCCTGGAATCGGCTATCGCCAACGCCGAGAACAACCACGACCTCGACGTCGACGATCTCGTCGTGGCGCAGGCCTTCGTCGGCAACGGCCTGGTGATGAAGCGCTTCGCCGCTCGCGGCCGTGGCCGCTCGGGTCGTGTCTACAAACCATTTTCGCAGCTGACGATCATCGTTCGTCAGGTCGAAGCTGAAGCCGCTTAAGGGCGCAGGAGAACACGATGGGTCAAAAGATCAATCCGATCGGTCTGCGCCTCGGCATCAACCGTACCTGGGATTCCCGCTGGTTCGCCGGCAAGCAGGAATACGGCAAGCTGCTGCACGAGGACGTCAAGATCCGTGAGATCCTGCACAAGGAGCTCAAGCAGGCGGCCGTCGCCCGCATCGTGATCGAGCGTCCGCACAAGAAGTGCCGCGTCACCATCCACTCGGCCCGTCCGGGCGTGGTGATCGGCAAGAAGGGCGCCGACATCGACAAGCTGCGCAAGAAGGTCGCGGACATCACCTCGTCCGACGTCGTCATCAACATCGTCGAGATCCGCAAGCCGGAGCTCGACGCGACGCTGGTGGCCGAGTCGATCGCGCAGCAGCTGGAGCGCCGCGTGGCGTTCCGCCGCGCCATGAAGCGCGCCGTGCAGTCGGCAATGCGTCTCGGCGCGGAAGGCATCCGCATCAACTGCTCGGGTCGTCTGGGCGGTGCGGAAATCGCGCGCATGGAGTGGTACCGCGAAGGTCGCGTGCCGCTGCACACCCTGCGCGCCGACATCGACTACGGCGTTGCGACCGCGTTCACGACCTTCGGCACCTGCGGCGTCAAGGTCTGGATCTTCAAGGGTGAGATCCTCGAGCACGATCCGATGGCCCAAGACAAGAGAATGGCCGAAGGCGAGACGGGCGGCAGTGGTGATCGTGGTGGCCGTCAGCGCCGCGATACGGCCGCAGCCTAAAGCCGCACAGGAATTTGAGGGCTCAAAGCCATGATGCAACCTAAGAAAACGAAGTTCCGGAAGGCGCATAAGGGCCGCATCCACGGCGTTGCGTCTTCGGGCGCGACGTTGGCGTTCGGCCAGTTCGGGCTGAAGGCGACCGAGCCTGAGCGCGTCACCGCGCGCCAGATCGAAGCCGCTCGCCGCGCGCTGACCCGCCACATGAAGCGCGCCGGCCGCGTCTGGATCCGCGTGTTCCCGGACGTTCCGGTGTCGAAGAAGCCGGCCGAAGTCCGCATGGGCTCCGGCAAGGGTTCGCCGGAATTGTGGGTCGCGCGCGTCAAGCCGGGCCGGGTGCTGTTCGAGATCGACGGCGTCAACACCCAGACGGCGCGTGAAGCGCTGACCCTGGCGGCCGCCAAGCTGCCGATCAAGACGCGCTTCGTCGAGCGCATTGCGGAGTAATGCCCATGGCCCAGATGAAGATCGAAGACATCCGCGCGATGAGCCCCGACCAGCAGGATGACGCCATCCTGAACCTGAAGAAGGAGCGCTTCAACCTGCGCTTCCAGCGCGCCACCGGGCAGCTCGAGAACACCTCGCGCCTGCGCGAGGCCCGCCGTGACATCGCCCGGATCAAGACCGTCGCCGCGCAGACGCGCGCGAAGAAGAAGTAAGAGGCTTACGAAGATGCCGAAACGTACTTTGCAGGGCGTGGTCGTCAGCGACAAGCAGGCCAAGACCATCGTGGTGCGCGTTGATCGCCGCTTCACGCACCCGATCTACAAGAAGACGATCCGCCGTTCGAAGAACTACCACGCGCACGACGAGAGCAGCCAGTTCAAGCCGGGCGACATGGTGTGGATCGAGGAATCGAAGCCGATTTCGAAGTTGAAGCGCTGGGTCGTGATCCGGGGCGAACACAAGAAAAGCGCCTGATCTGTTGGCTTTAGCCGACTGACTTCAGGGAAATGTTGAGCGCCGGCTGGGCTGGCGCAAAGAGAAGAGGACGAGGTGCATCAATGATTCAGATGCAGACCAACCTCGACGTGGCCGACAATTCTGGCGCACGCCGTGTCATGTGTATCAAGGTGCTCGGGGGCTCCAAGCGCCGCTACGCCACGATCGGCGACGTCATCGTCGTATCGATCAAGGAAGCGATTCCGCGTGGCAAGGTGAAGAAGGGCGACGTGATGAAGGCCGTCGTGGTGCGCGTCCGCAAGGACATCCGCCGCGCCGACGGTTCGGTCATCCGTTTCGACCGCAACGCCGCCGTTCTGATCAACAACCAGTCCGAGCCGGTCGGCACCCGTATCTTCGGGCCCGTGCCGCGCGAGCTGCGCGCCAAGAACCACATGAAGATCATCTCGCTCGCGCCGGAGGTGCTGTGATGGCTGCGAAGATCCGCAAGGGCGACAAGGTCGTCGTGCTGACCGGCCGCGACAAGGGCCGGACCGGCGAAGTGTTCGAAGTGCGTCCCGACGCCGGCACGGCGCTGGTGCGCGGCATCAACATGGTCAAGCGTCACCAGAAGCAGACGCAGGCCCAGGAGGGCGGCATCATCTCGAAGGAGTCGCCGATCCAACTGTCCAACATCGCGTATGTCGGCAAGGACGGAAAGCCGACCCGCGTCGGATTCAAGATTCTGGCGGACGGCAAGAAGGTCCGCATCGCCAAGAGCTCGGGAGCTGAGATCGATGGCTGAGGCCGCTTACACCCCGCGCCTGCGCGCGGAATACGACGCGAAGATCCGCACGGCCATGACCGAGAAGTTCGGTTATGAGAACGTCATGCAGGTTCCTCGCCTGGACAAGGTCGTGCTGAACATGGGCGTTGGCGACAGCGTCAACGACCGCAAGAAGGCCGAGACCGCCGCTGCCGAGCTGACCCAGATCGCCGGCCAGAAGGCGATCGTGACCTATTCGCGGATCGCGATCGCGACCTTCAAGCTGCGTGAGAACCAGCCGATCGGCTGCAAGGTCACGCTGCGCAAGGCCCGCATGTACGAGTTCATCGATCGCCTGGTGACGGTCGCGCTGCCGCGCGTCCGCGACTTCCGCGGCCTGAACCCGAAGAGCTTCGACGGCCGCGGCAACTACTCGCTCGGCATCAAGGAGCACATCATTTTCCCCGAGATCGACTTCGACAAGGTCACGGAAGCCCGCGGCATGGACATCACCGTCTGCACCACGGCCAAGACCGACGAAGAGGCGAGGGCCTTGTTGACCGCTTTCAATTTCCCGTTCCGGCAGTGAGACGCTGACCTAAAGCCTCTCAAACGCGGATACCCAGGAGCCAAGCATGGCAAAGAAGAGTTCAGTCGAGAAGAACAACCGGCGCAAGCGGATGGTGAAGAACGCCGCCGCCAAGCGCGAGCGGTTGAAGGCGATCATCGCCGACAAGAAGCTGCCGATGGAGGAGCGTTTCGCTGCGACGTTGAAGCTGGCGGAAATGCCGCGCAACTCGTCGGCGACCCGCATCCGTCTGCGTTGCGAACTGTCGGGCCGCCCGCGCTCGAACTACCGCAAGAACAAGTTGTCCCGTATCGCGCTGCGCGAACTTGGCTCCAAGGGCATGGTCCCGGGCCTCGTGAAGTCCAGCTGGTAAGGAGGGTCGTTTAGATGTCTACGCACGATCCAATCAGCGATCTGATCACCCGTATCCGCAACGCGCAGATGCGCGCGAAGACCAAGGTCTCCACGCCTGGCTCGAAGATGCGCGAGAATGTGCTCGAAGTCCTCAAGTCCGAGGGTTACATCCGCGGCTACGCCACGCTCGAGCATTCCTCGGGCCGCAGCGAGATCGAGATCGAGCTGAAGTATTTCGACGGCGAGCCCGTCATCCGCGAGATCGAACGTGTCTCCAAGCCCGGGCGTCGTGTCTACGCCTCGGTGAAGAACCTGCCGCGGGTCAACAATGGGCTCGGCATTTCGGTGTTGTCGACGCCGAAGGGGATCATGGCCGACCACAGCGCGCGCGACGCGAATGTGGGCGGTGAAGTCCTCTTCACGGTGTTCTGAGAAGGATTTTTGATCCATGTCACGTGTTGGCAAAAGGCCTGTGGCGGTGCCGTCGGGTGTTACCGCGACCGTCGATGGGCAGACCGTCAAGATGAAGGGCCCGAAGGGTCAGCTTCAGTTCGTCGTCCATGACGACGTCGAGGTGAAGCTCGAGAACGGCCAGGTGAAGGTGAACCCCCGGGTCGAGACCAATCGCGCGCGGGCGCTGTACGGCACCGCTCGCGCCCAGGTCGCGAATCTGGTCGAAGGCGTCACCAAGGGCTTCGAGAAGAAGCTCGAGATCACCGGCGTCGGTTACCGCGCCGCGATGCAGGGCAAGAACCTGCAGCTCGCGCTCGGTTACAGCCACGACGTGGTCTATGCGATCCCGGATGGGATCACGATCACGGTGCCGAAGCCGACCGAGATCACGGTGACCGGCAGCGACATCCAGCGTGTCGGCCAGGTCGCGGCCGAGATCCGCAGCTATCGTCCGCCGGAGCCCTACAAGGGCAAGGGCGTGAAGTATGTTGGCGAATTCATCTTCCGCAAGGAAGGCAAGAAGAAGTAACGGAGCCGGTCATGTCCAAAGCCAAGGTTACCAATGCCCGGCGCAAGCGGAGTGTGCGGCTGAAGCTGCGCCGCTCCGGTGGCGGTCGTCCGCGTCTGTCGGTGTTCCGCTCGTCCAAGCACATCTACGCCCAGGTCATCGACGACCTGAAGGGCGAGACGCTGGCCTCTGCCTCGTCGCTCGAGAAGTCGATGCGCGACGGCGGCAAGACCGGCGCCGACATCGATGCGGCGAAGGCGGTCGGCAAGCTGCTGGCCGAGCGCGCCGCCGAGAAGGGCGTCAAGGAAGTCGTGTTCGATCGCGGCAGCTACCTCTATCACGGGCGCGTCAAGGCTCTTGCCGACGCTGCGCGTGAGAGCGGGCTGAGCTTCTAACAGAATTTGAGGATTGAGGCGTAAGCCTCTGAAGGATTGGAAAAACCATGGCAGCTGAACGCGAACAACGTGGTGGACGCGATCAACGCGGCGGCGGACGTGAACGCAGGGAGCGCGAGGAGCGCGACAGCGAGTTCGTCGACAAGCTCGTCCACATCAATCGCGTGGCCAAGGTCGTCAAGGGCGGCAAGCGCTTCGGTTTTGCGGCGCTGGTCGTGATCGGCGACCAGAAGGGCCGCGCCGGCTTCGGTCACGGCAAGGCGCGCGAAGTGCCGGAGGCGATCCGCAAGGCCACCGAGTCCGCTAAGCGCAACCTGACCCGCGTGTCGCTGCGCGAAGGCCGCACGCTGCATCACGACATCGCCGGCCGTCATGGCGCGGGCCGTGTCTACCTGCGTGCAGCTCCGGCCGGTACCGGCATCATCGCCGGCGGTCCGATGCGCGCCGTGTTCGAGACGCTCGGTGTCCAGGACGTGGTGGCGAAGTCGATCGGCTCGTCGAACCCCTACAACATGGTTCGTGCGACCTTCGATGCGCTGAAGCACCAGGACTCGCCGCGTTCGGTCGCAGCCCGCCGCAATATCAAGGTGTCCACCCTCCAGTCGCGCCGTATCGGTGGCGATGCCGAGGCGGCTGCCGACTAACGGAAGCTTTTCGGAGTAGACTCCCATGGCCAAGGCCGCAAAGACGATCAAGCTCGAGCAGACCGGCAGCGCGATCCGCCGCCATCACTCGCAGCGCTCGACGCTGATCGGGCTCAAGCTCAACAAGATCGGCCGCACCAGCGAACTGCCTGACACCCCGGCGGTCCGCGGCATGATCGAGAAGGTTCACCATCTCGTCCGCATCGTCGACGAGAAGTAAGCAAAGGCGCACGATCCCGAACAGCGGGCTACCCGTCTTCGGCGAAGATCAGGCGCAAGACACAAGGAGAAGGGCGATGAAGCTCAGCGATATCGCCGACAACGCCGGCTCGCGCAAGAAGCGTATGCGCGTCGGCCGCGGCATCGGTTCGGGCAAGGGCAAGCAGTCCGGCCGCGGCGGCAAGGGCCAGACCGCGCGTTCGGGCGTGCGCATCAAGGGTTTCGAAGGCGGCCAGATGCCGATGCATCGCCGCCTGCCCAAGCGCGGCTTCAACAACATCTTCCGCGTCGAGTTCGCCGAGATCAATCTCGACCGGCTCCAGGAAGCGGTCGATGCCAAGAAGATCGACGCCGGCAGCGTCGTGAACGTCGAGGCCCTGGTGAAGGGCGGCGTGCTGCGCCGCGCCAAGGGCGGCCTGCGGCTGCTCGGCCGTGGCGAGCTCAAATCCAAGCTCAACATCGAAGTCCACGGCGCCAGCAAGACCGCGATTGAAGCGGTCGAGAAGGCCGGCGGCTCGGTGAAGATCCTCGCCCCTGCCAAGGAAGAAGGCGAGGCGGCGTAACAACTGCGTCATCGGCCCGCGGCTCGCGGGCCTTTACGCATGTGGGACGATGGACTTATCGAAGCCGAGCCCCAGATAATGTCCGGTGTCCGGTATAATGTAGCCCGGCCGCGGGCATGACGGCGCGATAGGCGGCGGGAGAAAGTCCAAGATGGCCTCTGCAGCGGAACAACTGGCAGCCAATCTCAATTTCGGTGCGTTTGCCAAGGCGGACGAACTGAAGAAGCGCATCTGGTTCACCCTGGGTGCGCTGCTCGTTTATCGGCTCGGGACCTATATCCCGCTTCCCGGCATCGATCCCAATATCTGGGAGCAGGTGTTCCGCTCCCAGGCGGGTGGCATCCTCGGCATGTTCAACATGTTCGCCGGCGGCGGCATCCACCGCATGGCGATCTTCGCGCTGAACATCATGCCGTATATCTCGGCCTCGATCATCATCCAGCTCCTCACCACCGTCTCGCCGCAACTCGAGGCGCTGAAGAAGGAGGGCGAGTCCGGCCGCAAGCTGCTGAACCAGTACACCCGCTATCTCACCGTGATCCTGGCCGCGTTCCAGTCCTACGGCATCGCGGTGGGCCTCGAAGGCGCCGGCAACGTCGTCAGCGATCCCGGCATGTTCTTCCGCCTGTCCACCGCGATCACGCTGACCGGCGGCACCATGTTCCTGATGTGGCTGGGCGAGCAGATCACCTCGCGCGGCATCGGCAACGGCATCTCGCTGATCATTCTCGCCGGCATCGTCGCCGAGCTGCCCGCCGCGCTCGCCAACATGCTCGAGCTCGGCCGTCAGGGCGCGATGTCGACCGGCCTGATTCTGGTCGTCATCGTCATGGCCGTCGCCGTGATCGCCTTCATCGTGTTCATGGAGCGCGCGCAGCGTCGCCTCCTGATTCAGTATCCGAAGCGCCAGGTCGGCAACAAGATGTTCGAGGGCCAGTCCTCGCATCTGCCGCTCAAGCTCAACACCTCCGGCGTGATCCCGCCGATCTTCGCGTCCTCGCTGCTGCTGCTGCCGACGACGGTCGCGAATTTCAACGCGGGCAGCGGGCCGGAGTGGTTCCAGTGGATCACCACCCAGCTCGGCCACGGCCGTCCGCTGTTCCTGATCATGTATCTGGCGCTGATCGTGTTCTTCGCCTTCTTCTACACCGCGATCGTGTTCAACCCGACCGAGACCGCGGACAATTTGAAGAAGCACGGCGGCTTCATTCCGGGCATCCGTCCCGGCGAGCGCACCGCGGAATATATCGACTACGTGCTGTCGCGCATCACCGTGCTCGGCGCGATTTATCTGGCGATCGTCTGCTTGATCCCGGAGATCCTGATCTCCTACGCCTCGGTGCCGTTCTACTTCGGCGGCACCTCGCTGCTGATCGTCGTCAGCGTCACCATGGATACGGTGGCACAGGTGCAGGGCTATCTGCTGGCGCACCAGTATGAGGGCCTGATCCGCAAGTCGAAGCTGCGCGGCCGCCGTCGCTAGAGGCGGCGTGCTCTCGAGGCGGCGCGACCGCGCCGCCGATTCGCCGCGCGGGCAACGCGCGGCGCCCCGGAGGCGACCAGCCAAGCGTTCGGTCGCTTCGGCAGAGCTGCTCTAACTGCAGCGCAATCACTGATTTCAAAGCTCTTCTTGGCGTCCACCCATCTGCTCTCCTATGATATGGGTAGCGGTGCGGCGCCGATTATGGTTTGCACTGTTTTCGATCTTCAAACACAGGTGCGCGACATATCGCTCACCAATCCGGGGGCGTATGTCGATGAGAATTATACTTCTGGGACCGCCGGGGTCGGGCAAGGGGACGCAGGCGCAGCTCTTGGTGCAGCGCTATGGCATCGTCCAGCTCTCGACCGGCGAGATGCTGCGCGCTGCGGTTGCGGCCGGAACGCCGGTCGGACTCAAGGCCAAGGAGATCATGGCCAGCGGCAGCCTCGTGCCCGACGAGGTCGTGGTCGGAATCATCTCCGATCGCATCGACCAGCCGGACGCCCAGAATGGCTTCATCCTCGACGGCTTCCCGCGCACCGTACCGCAGGCCGAAGCGCTGGACGAACTGCTCAAGGCCAAGCGCCTCAAGCTCGACGCCGTGATCGAGCTCCGCGTCAACGAGAGCGCGCTTCTGCACCGTGTCGAGACCCGCGTCGCCCAGATGCGGGAGCGCGGGGAGGAGGTCCGGCTCGACGACACGCCGGAGGTCCTGACCAAGCGACTCGCCAGCTACCGCAGCCAGACGGAACCGCTGATTCACTACTATTCCGAGCGGCGGAAGCTCTCGACCATCGACGGTATGATGGCCATCGACGAGGTTACCCGCGCCATCGATCGCCAACTCCAGGCGCTGGGGGCGGCCGAGGCCACGACCCGCGCCAAGAGCGCAGCCAAGGCGGCGCCGGCCAAAAAGGCGCGGGCGGCCAAGGCGGCGACCCCAGAGGCAGCCAAAAAGCTGGCGAAAACGGCTAAAAAGCCCGCCAAATCGGCTAAAAAGGCCGCCAAGGCGGTGAAGGGCCCAAAGACGGCCAAGAAAGCCGTCAAGAAAGCCGCCAAAAAGACCAGCAAGAAAGCAGCGAAGAGCGCCGTCAAAAAGACTGCCAAGAAGGCTGTCAAAAAGGGTGCCAAGAAGGCTGCAAAAAAGGTCACGAAAAAGCGAGCCAAGCGCTAGCAGCGGTTGACGAAAGCCCCCGGAATCCCCTAATAAGCCCCGCATCCAAGTCGGATAGTTTCAGACGATGCCGGGCCCCAGGAAGACCGGGGGAGGGCGTCGTGTTCGCGTTTGTGAACACCTGCCCGAGAACACAAGCACTTAAAGCCCGATCCTGACGAGGGTCGGCAACAGGAGAGAAGGCCGTGGCCCGTATTGCCGGCGTGAACATTCCCACCAACAAGCGCGTGCTGATCGCGCTCCAGTACATCCATGGCATCGGTCAGAAGATCGCCGGTGAGATCCTGGAGAAGGTGAAGATCCCCGTGGATCGTCGCGTCAATCAGCTCAGCGACGCTGAAGTGCTCCAGATCCGCGAAGTGATCGACCGCGACTATCTCGTCGAGGGCGACCTGCGCCGCGAGGTCGGCATCAACATCAAGCGTCTGATGGACCTCGGCTGCTATCGCGGCCTGCGTCATCGTCGCGGTCTACCGGTGCGCGGCCAGCGCACCCACACCAATGCGCGCACGCGCAAGGGGCCGGCGAAGGCCATCGCCGGCAAGAAGAAGTAAGTTTTCGAATCCAGTCACGGCGTGCGGCGAACAGGTGATCCCCGTTCGCTGCGCGCCTTTCGTTCCACAGGTGTAGCCGCTGGCATTACGGCGGCGTTTGAGATCTTCAGGAAAGGGACTCAATGGGCAAGGAAGCCACCCGCGTTCGTCGTCGTGAGCGCAAGAACATCGCCTCCGGCGTCGCGCATGTGAACTCGTCGTTCAACAACACGACCATCACCATCACCGACGCGCAGGGCAACACGATTGCCTGGTCCTCCGCCGGCACGATGGGCTTCAAGGGCTCGCGCAAGTCGACCCCGTACGCCGCGCAGGTTGCCGCCGAGGACGTGTCCAAGAAGGCGCAGGAGCACGGCATGCGCACGCTGGAAGTCGAAGTCGCCGGTCCCGGTTCGGGCCGCGAATCGGCGCTCCGCGCGCTTCAGGCCGCCGGCTTCACCGTCACCTCGATCCGCGACGTGACCACGATCCCGCACAACGGTTGCCGTCCCCGCAAGCGTCGTCGCGTTTGATTTTTACGAGTTGCGGGCGCATCGGCGCCCGCAATGACTTTGCAAGAAGCCGCAGGAATATTCTGCGGCCTTTCTCCAACGCCAGTATTTGATGCCTCAAATTGACTGGCCTGTATGGGTGAAACAGTGACGATCCAGAAAAATTGGCAAGAACTGATTCGGCCGAACAAGCTCCAGGTCACGCCCGGCAGCGATTCCTCGCGTTTCGCGACGATCGTCGCCGAGCCGCTCGAGCGTGGCTTCGGCCAAACCCTCGGCAACGCGCTGCGCCGCATCCTGCTCTCCTCGCTCCAGGGCGCGGCAGTGCAGTCGGTGCACATCGACGGCGTGCTGCACGAGTTCTCCTCGATCGCTGGCGTCCGTGAAGACGTCACCGACATTGTGCTCAACATCAAGGACATCTCGATCAAGATGCAGGGCGAAGGCCCCAAGCGCATGGTCGTGAAGAAGCAGGGCCCCGGCGTCGTCACGGCCGGTGACATCCAGACCGTCGGCGATGTCGTCGTGCTCAACCCGGACCTGCAGATCTGCACCCTCGACGAGGGCGCCGAGATCCGCATGGAGTTCACGGTCGCTACCGGCAAGGGCTACGTGCCCGCCGAGCGCAACCGTCCCGAGGATGCGCCGATCGGCCTGATCCCGGTCGACAGCCTGTACTCGCCGGTCCGCAAGGTCTCCTACAAGGTCGAGAACACCCGCGAGGGCCAGATCCTCGACTACGACAAGCTGACGATGACAATCGAGACCAACGGCGCGCTGACGCCGGATGATTCCGTGGCCTACGCCGCGCGCATCCTGCAGGATCAGCTCAACGTGTTCGTCAACTTCGAAGAGCCGCGCAAGGAAGTCGCCCAGGAGATCATCCCGGACCTCGCCTTCAACCCGGCCTTCCTCAAGAAGGTGGACGAGCTCGAGCTGTCGGTGCGTTCGGCCAACTGCTTGAAGAACGACAACATCGTCTACATCGGCGACCTCGTGCAGAAGAGCGAAGCGGAAATGCTCCGCACCCCGAACTTCGGCCGCAAGTCGCTGAACGAGATCAAGGAAGTGCTGGCCCAGATGGGCCTGCATCTCGGCATGGAAGTGCCGGGCTGGCCGCCGGAGAACATCGACGAGCTCGCCAAGCGCTTCGAGGATCATTACTGATCTGACTTCACCGTGACGGCCGGCGTCCCCGGCCGTCATTATTATGGGCGAACGCAGGAAGCCCACCTGAGCAACTGGTCCGACGAACCGTCGCGGCAGTTCTAACGTAAGGAATAGTTACATGCGTCACGGCAAGGTTCATCGGAAGCTCAACCGCACGGCCGAGCACCGCCGCGCGATGTTCGCCAATATGGCGGCGGCGCTGATCAAACACGAGCAGATCGTCACCACGCTGCCCAAGGCCAAGGAGCTTCGCCCGATCGTCGAGAAGCTCGTCACCCTCGGCAAGAAGGGCGGGCTGGCCATGCGCCGCCAGGCCATCTCCGAGATGCGCGACAAGGATCAGGTCAAGAAGCTGTTCGACGTCTTGGCGACCCGCTACAAGGACCGCCAGGGCGGCTACACTCGCATCATCAAGGCCGGCTTCCGCTATGGCGACAACGCGGCGATGGCTGTGATCGAGTTCGTCGATCGCGACGTCGATGCCAAGGGCCAGGACTCCGGTCCGGTGCAGGAAAAGGAAGCCGAGGCGGCGTAAGCCACTCAGCGAATACGGATTGAAAACGGCGCCCTCGGGCGCCGTTTTTGTTTTCCGGACTGACGCAGATTCGCTGGGACTATTCCTCCTTGATCCCCGCCTTTTGCGCGATGTCCTTCATGTCAGCGGTCTCCTTAGTGATGGCTCCCGCCCAATCGCTGTAACGCGCGAAGCCGGGTTCGAAGCCGACCTTGGCGAAGCGCTCGGCTACGGAGGGATTGTTGATCGTCTCCTCCAGGGTTGCCGAGAGCTTGTCGTGAACGGCCGGTGGCAGGCCCTTGGGAGCGACCACGGCGCCCCATGAGGCGAAGTCGATGTTGCCATAGCCGAGCTCGGCGAGCGTCGGCACGTCAGGCAGGAGCGGCGTGCGCTTGGCCGAGAACACAGCGAGCACCTTGACGGCGCCCGCCTCGATCTGCGGCTTGACCGCGATCACGGTGTCGACGTGGTACTGGATGTGCTTGCCGATGAGGTCGTTCATCGCCGGCGCGCTGCCCTTGTAGGGCAGGTGGACCATCTTGATCCCGGCCGCCGATTTGAACAGTTCGCCGGCAAAATGCGAGACGGTCGCGACGCCGAAGGAGGCCAGCGAGAGCTTGTCGGGATTGGCCTTGGCTTCAGTGACGAGTGCAGCCACGTCCTTTACCGGATTGTCCTTGTAGGTGACCAGTACCAGCGTGATCTTGCCGACCTGGCCGAGCGGCTCGAAATCCTTGGCCGCGTCGTAGGGCACGCTTTCCTTGACGGCTGCCGGCAGCGTGAAACTCGAGTTCGAGCTGAAGAACAGGGTGTATCCGTCCGGCGCCGATCGCGCGACTTCCCTGGCCGCAATCGTGGTGCCGCCGCCGGGGCGGTTCATGATGATCACGGGCTTGCCGAGCCGCGTCTCCAGTTCGCCGCCGATGATGCGCGCCACCACGTCGGAGGCGCCGCCGGGCGGGAAGGGGACGATCAATTGCAACGATTTGTCCGGATAGACCGCTTGAGCCGGCGCGAGCGAATTGCCGCACATCAGGCCGAGCAACCCGAGCGCAACAGTGAGGGTCGTTCTCTTCATCGCATGGTCCTTCCGCGTTCGCATGAGCAAGATGCTCGGGTGTGGTTTAGCAATAATCATTCCAGCTGCGGCCAAAACGGAGGCGGGTGAGGTCTCCACTTTGCCGGAACAGCTCCAGACAGTTTCACTGATTGGTGAGCGCCGATTGCGGCCCGATCCGTCGCGTCCGATATCCCCGTCATCGATCTGATGGAGATACTACATGAACATCGACCTTTCGGGAAAAACGGCGCTGGTGACCGGCTCGACCGCCGGCATCGGCCGCGCCATCGCCAAAGGCCTGGCAGCCTCCGGCGCCAGCGTCGTCATCAACGGCCGCGGCCAGGACAAGGTCGATGCGGCCGTGCGCAAGCTGGAAGGGACGGGCGCGAGGATTCGCGGCATCGCCGCCGACGTCTCGACCGCTTCGGGCTGCAAGGCGCTCGTTGCGGCGCTGCCGGATGTTGACATCCTCGTCAACAATGCCGGCATCTTCGAGCCGAAGGACTTTTTCGACATTCCCGACGAGGACTGGAGCCGTTTCTTCGAGGTCAATGTGATGAGCGGCATCCGGCTGTCGCGGGCCTACATGAAGGGCATGCTCAAGCGCAATTGGGGCCGCATCGTCTTCATCTCCTCGGAGTCCGGCCTCAACATTCCCGTCGAGATGATCCACTACGGCATGACCAAGACGGCCCAGCTCTCGGTTGCGCGCGGTCTGGCGCAGCTGACCCGCGGCACCGGCGTCACCGTCAACTCCGTGCTGCCGGGCCCGACCATGTCGGAGGGCGTCGAAGCTTTCGTGAAGGATCTCGCCAGGCAGAACGGACAGTCGGTGGACGAGGCCGCTACCAATTTCGTCAAGCAGCATCGCCCGAGCTCGCTGCTCCAGCGTTTCGCCGGCGTCGACGAGATCGCCAACATGGTGGTCTATGTCGCCTCGAAGCAGGCATCTGCCACCAACGGAGCGGCGCTGCGCGCGGAAGGCGGCATCGTCAACACCATTGCCTGAGGCCGTGCATGACAGCCTATGTGATCTCCGAAGTCGAGATGCGCGATCCCGATGGATTTGAAGCCTATCGCACGCTCGCCGCGAAGACGATCGCGCAGTACGGCGGACGTTATCTGGTCCGTGGCGGCAAGGCCGAGCTTGCCGAAGGCAACCTCCCGGCGAAGGCGATCGTCATCGTCGAATTTCCGTCGATGGCCAAGCTGAAGGAATGGTACGCCTCGCCGGAATATGCCGAGGCCCTCAAGCTGCGGCAGACGGCGCTCGAGCGGCGGCTGATCTTTGTCGAGGGGGCGGTTCCAGCCTAGCTGATCTGCCCACTTGCCCCTTTTATCCGGGGCGTAGCAGGCTAAAACCCAGCTATGCTCTGGCCCCTCTCGACTCGTCACAAACGCCTGTTCAGGCTGACATCCGCGCGATGGCAGCGGCGGGCGATCTTTCTCCTCGGTGGGATCGGGGTCGGCGCCACAGCGGTGGCGCTGGCACAACTCGCCGATCTTGCGCAGCATGCCTTCGCGCTGCTGCTCGCGAAGTCCCGCTATGCCGTGCTGGCCGTGACGCCGCTCGGCTTCGTGCTCTCGGCCTATCTGACCATTCGTCTGTTCCCGAACGCGCAGGGCAGCGGCATCCCGCAGGCGATCGCCGCACGGCATCTGACCGATCAGAGCGCGCGCGAGAGCCTGGTCTCGATCCGGATAGCGATCGGAAAGACGATCCTCACTCTGCTCGGTCTGTTGTGTGGCGGCTCCGTTGGCCGGGAAGGGCCGACGGTGCAGGTCGGCGCGTCCATCATGTTCGCGCTCGGCCGCGTCTCGCCGCGCCGCCAGCCCGGGTTGATTCTGGCCGGCGCCGCCGCAGGCGTTGCCGCAGCGTTCAACACGCCGCTGGCCGGCATCGTTTTCGGCATCGAGGAGATGAGCCGCGCTTTTGAGACCCGCACGTCCAGTCTCATCATCGCGGCCGTGATTGCGGCCGGCCTGACCTCGCTGGCGCTGGCGGGCAATTACGCCTATTTCGGCAGCAGCGCGATGTCACTGGCACGTGGCACGGACTGGCTGGCCGTTCCGCTCTGTGGTGTGGCCGGCGGCCTCGCGGGCGGCCTGTTCAGCCGCATCGTTATCGCGATGGCGCGCGGGTTCAAGAATCCGCTCGGCTACGCGATCAAAGACCACCCACTCTGGTTCGCATTCGCGTGCGGCATCGCTGTCGCGATCTGCGGCCTGGTGTCCGGCGACACGATCTACGGCACGGGCTATGTGCAGGTGAAGACGGCGCTGGAGCACAGCTCGCCGTTGCCGCCGGACTTCGGCGTGCTCAAGCTCCTGGCGACGACCTTTGCTGCGATCAGCGGCATACCGGGCGGCATTTTCTCGCCGTCGCTCGCCGTGGGTGCCGGCATCGGCAGCAACATCGCCTCGTTCTTCCACGATGCGCCGCTCGGCGCGATCATGCTGCTCGGCATGGTCTCGTATTTTGCCGGCGTAGTGCAGGCACCGATCACGGCGTTCGTGATCGTAACCGAGATGACCGACAATCACGGCATGGTCGTGCCCCTGATGGCGGCCGCGCTGATTGCGCATGCAACTTCGCGAATGATCTGCGAGGAGGGCATTTATCATGCCCTGGCCAAAGGCTTTGTCGAACGGGCGACGCGTCCGCAGGGAGCGAAGGCGCCGCACGCTTCGAACTGAAGCCTACCACCCCTCCAGCACGATCTTGCCGCGCGATTTGCCGCTCTCGAGCAGCGCATGCGCGCGCTTGAGATTGGCGCCGTTGATCGTGCCGAAGGTCTGGTCGAGCGTGGTGCGCAGCACGCCCTTGTCGATGAGGTCTGAGACGTCGTTCAGCAGATGATGCTGCGCGATCATGTCCGCCGTCTGGAACGAGGAGCGCGTGAACATCGATTCCCAGTGCACCGAGATCGCCTTGCCCTTGAATGTGCTCATGATGAATTCCGGGGGATCGTCGATCAGGCCGAACTTGCCCTGCGGGGCCATGAGCTCGGCGATCGCCTTGTAGTGCTGGTCGGTGAAAGTGAGGCTCGCCACCAGCGCGACCGGCGGCACCTTGAGCTTCTCGATTTGCTCCTTCATCGGCTTGCCGTGGTCGATCACGGCATGCGCGCCGAGATCGAGGCACCATTTTTGCGATTCCGGCCGCGTCGCCGTGGCAAGCACCGTGAGGCCCGTGAGTCGGCGCGCGAGCTGGATCAGGATCGAGCCGACGCCGCCGGCGCCGCCCGTGATCAGCAGCGTGCGCGGATCGACGCTCTTGCCGGGCACCGCGCCGAGCCGGTCGAACAGCAATTCCCAAGCGGTGATGGAGGTGAGGGGAAGGGCGGCTGATTGCGCGAACGACAGGCTCTTCGGCTTGTTGCCGACGATGCGTTCGTCGACCAGGTGGAATTCGGAATTGGTGCCCTGGCGCAGGATCGAGCCGGCGTAAAACACCTCGTCGCCCGGCTTGAACAGCGTGACTTCGGGCCCGACCGCATCGACCACGCCGGCTGCGTCATAGCCCAGGATCTTGGTCTCGCCCTCGGGCGGCGCTGCGCGCTTGCGCACCTTGTAATCGACCGGATTGGCCGAGATCGCTTTTACGGCGACGCGGATGTCGCGCCCTTTGGGCTCGGGCTTTGCGGTCTCGAAATCGAACAGTGAATCCGCATCCTCGATCGGAAGCGATCTCTTGTAGCCGACGGCCTTCATGGCTTGTCTCCATCAGATGGCATGCTCGCCTGCCGTCCTAACTGTCGCCCTGGCTCCGATTTGGCAAGTACTGTAAATTCGGGGATATAGTCCCTGTTTGGATACTATTGGGAAAATACGCATGAAACGTCGCAATTTTGCCCGCCGTCCCGGCTGCTCGGTCGAGGCGACGCTGGACCTGATCGACGGCAAGTGGAAGGGCGTGATCCTCTATCACCTGCAGAGCGGCACCCAGCGCTTCGGCGAATTGCGCCGCCGGATGCCCGGCATCACCCAGCGCATGCTGACAAAGCAGCTTCGCGCGCTGGAGGAGGACAAGCTCGTCATCCGCAAGGTCTATGCCGAGGTGCCGCCGCGCGTGGAGTATTGCCTGTCCGAGTTAGGTGAGAGCCTCAAGCCTGTCATCGACATCCTGAAGGCCTGGGGCGAGAGCCATCAACGGCTTCTGCCCTGCGGGCCTGCGCCCGAAGTGGAGCCGGTCAAGAGGCGCAAGCGCGCAGCATAGGTCGGGGAACAGCCATCGCGCGAGAACGGATGCGCGGCAAGACGCAGTCATGGTTCGCGCGCGGCAAATGGTCGTTCCGCACGCGTGGCTTGCATGCTTCCGACGTCAGAGGAGGGCCGAATATTGCCGCCCGGCGCCCTTCTATTGGCGGACGAACGCGCCTATATTCCGGCGTCTTTTCCAAGAGGTAGGAATGTTTCGATCGATCTGGACCGCCGTCGTCACGGCCTTGTGCATAGCCTTTTCCGCCCAGTTCAATCCGGCTGCTGCGCAGGACCGTCGGGTCCCGTCCTCGCCGGTCGAGTTGCGGCTGTCCTATGCGCCGATCGTGCAGCGGGTTCAGCCGGCCGTGGTCAACGTCTATGCGGCAAAGGTGGTGCAGAACCGCAACCCGCTGCTGGACGACCCGATCTTCCGCCGCTTCTTCGGTGTGCCGGGCCAGCAGCAGGAGCAGGTGCAGCGCTCACTCGGCTCCGGCGTCATCGTCGATACGTCCGGCCTCGTCGTCACCAACGTCCATGTCATCGAAGGCGCCGACCAGGTGAAGGTGTCGCTGTCGGACAAGCGCGAGTTCGAGGCCGAGATCGTGCTGAAGGATTCCCGCAGCGATCTTGCGGTGCTGCGTCTGAAGGATTCGAAAGAGAAGTTTCCGGCGCTCGAATTCACCAATTCCGATGAGCTGCTGGTCGGTGACGTCGTGCTGGCGATCGGCAATCCGTTCGGCGTCGGCCAGACCGTGACCCACGGCATCATCTCGGCGCTTGCGCGCACGCAGGTTGGGATCACCGACTACCAATTCTTCATCCAGACCGATGCGGCGATCAATCCCGGCAATTCCGGCGGTGCGCTGGTCGACATGAACGGCCGGCTCGCCGGCATCAACACCGCGATCTACTCGCGCTCCGGCGGCTCGCAAGGAATCGGCTTTGCAATCCCCGCCAACATGGTGCGCGTCGTCGTCGCCTCCGCCAAGAGCGGCGGCAAGGCGGTCAAGCGGCCGTGGCTCGGCGCAAAGTTGCAGGCGGTGACGCCCGAGATTGCCGAGAGCCTCGGCCTGCGCTCGCCGACCGGTGCGCTCGTCGCGAGCGTGGTGTCGGGCGGCCCCGCGGCGAAGGCCGGCCTGAAATCTTCCGATCTCATCACCGGGATCGACGGCCAGACGGTGGATGATCCCAACGCCTTCGATTATCGCTTTGCCACCCGTCCGCTCGGCGGCACCGCGCAGATCGACGTGCAGCGCGGCGGCAAGCCGCTGAAGCTGACGGTGGCGCTGGAGACCGCGCCCGACGCGGGACGCAACGAGCTCGTCGTCACCGCGCGCTCGCCGTTCCAGGGCGCGAAGGTCTCGACCATCACGCCGGCGGTCGCCGACGAGCTGCATCTGGACGCCGACACCGAAGGTGTCGTGATCACCGATCTCGGCGGCGACAGCGCGGCCGCGAATGTCGGATTCCAGAAGGGCGACATCATCCTCGCAGTGAACAATCAGAAGATTGCCAAGACTGCGGATCTCGAGAAGATTGCTAAAGACACGCCGCGACTCTGGCGCATCACGCTGGTGCGCGGCGGCCAGCAGATCAACGTGACGCTGAGCGGATGAGTCCGAAGCGACCACAGCAGACGCCAACGCTCTTTGCCGCGGCGGGGCTCGATCAGGAGGCTCCGCATCCGCTGCCGGATCGCTTGCGCCCGCGCGCGCTATCGGAGGTCGTCGGCCAGGACCATATCCTCGGACCCGACGGCGCGCTGACGCGCATGCTGGAGACGCGCACCCTGGGCTCGTTGATATTCTGGGGCCCGCCCGGCACCGGCAAGACCACGGTGGCGCGGCTCTTGGCGGATGCGACCGACCTGCATTTCGAGCAGATCTCCGCGGTGTTCTCCGGCGTCGCCGACCTGAAGAAGGCGTTTGACGCTGCCCGCGCCCGCCGCGAGATGGGCAAGGGCACGCTCTTGTTCGTCGACGAGGTGCACAGATTCAACCGTGCCCAGCAGGATTCGTTTCTGCCCGTGATGGAAGACGGCACGGTGGTGATGGTCGGCGCCACCACCGAGAACCCGTCCTTCGAGCTGAACGCGGCGCTTTTGTCCCGCGCGCGCGTGCTGGTGTTTCGCTCGCTCGATGCGGCCGCGATCGAAAAGCTGTTCGCGCATGCCGAGGCGGTCGAGGGCAGGAAGCTGCCGCTTGATGAAGAGGCGCGCGCCGTGCTGGTGCGCATGGCCGACGGCGATGGCCGCGCCTCGCTGACGCTCGCCGAAGAGGTCTGGCGTTCGGCCCGGGCCGACGAGATCTTCAATGCCGCGCAGTTGCAGGAGATCCTGCAGCGCCGCGCCCCGATCTACGACAAGTCGGCGGACGGCCATTACAACCTGATCTCGGCGCTGCATAAGTCGGTGCGCGGCTCCGATCCCGATGCGGCGCTGTATTATCTCGCGCGGATGTTGGACGCCGGCGAAGACCCGCTGTTCCTAGCCCGCCGCGTCGTGCGCATGGCGGTCGAGGACATCGGGCTGGCCGACCCGCAGGCGCTCGTCATCGCCAACGCGGCCAAGGACGCCTTCGACTTCCTCGGCCATCCCGAAGGCGAACTCGCCATCGCGCAGGCCGTGGTCTATCTCGCCACCGCACCGAAATCGAACGCCGTCTACACCGCCTTCGGCACGGCGATGCAGGTCGCAAAGCAAGCCGGCTCGCTGCTGCCGCCCAAACACATCCTCAATTCCCCGACCAAGCTGATGAAGTCGGAGGGCTACGGCGCAGCTTACGAGTACGACCACGACGCCCCCGATGCCTTCTCCGGACAAGACTACTTTCCGGAAGCCTTGGGCCGCCAGACCTTCTACGACCCGCCGGAGCGTGGCTTCGAGCGCGAGATCAGGAAGCGGCTGGACTATTGGGCCAAGCTGCGCAAGGAGCGGGGCGGGACGTAGGTTCTGCGGCCCCAAACGAAGGCTTGCATTTGCGTGTCAAAAATGACACATGAATGCGACCGAATGATCGATCGTGCGAAGAAGCCTCCCGCCAGATTTTATGTCAGCTCGACAGGTCGAAATCCTGTTCGCGAGTGGATATTGGAATTGACTCCGGAAGATCGTCGAACTGTCGGGAAGGATATTCAGAAAGTCGAATTCGGTTGGCCGATAGGACGCCCGCATTGCGCTTCGCTTGGGAGGCGGATTGTGGGAGGTCCGGAGTGATCTCGACAGCAACCGAATTGCGCGAGTGATCTTCTGTCTGGAAGGCGGCCAGATGATCCTGCTTCATGGCCTCATCAAGAAGACGCAGAAAGTGCCAAAGCAGGATCTCGACCTTGCGCTGAAGCGCAGACGGGAGGTGACGTAATGGCGAAGAGAAAAGTGCGCGTGAGCGAAGAGACGTTCGACGAGTTTCTTGCCGAGCAAGGTATCCTTGGGGCGTGTGAGGAGCGTGCCATCAAGGAACTCATTGCCGAGCAACTCACGGAAGCAATGAAGACGCAGGGAATTACGAAGACGGCGATGGCGGAACGTATGAAGACGAGTCGTCGCCAACTCGATAGACTTCTTGATCCGACGACGCCCTCCGTGACGCTTGATACCTTGCAGCGTGCGGCGAGCGCCGTGGGACGGACGCTGAAAGTCGAATTGGTATGACATTGCCTTTATCCCGAGTGACCGCGCGCGGGACATCCATTCATCCCGGTGGGCACCTCGCCGAAGAACTGCGCGAACTCGGCATCACCGCTGACACGGCGCTGCGCCTGGGTCACTGGTTCGGCACCAGCCCGCAATTCTGGATGAACCTGCCACAGCCATATGAGCTGCGGCTGGCGGAGAAGGAGGTCGGCGCGCAGCTAGCGTCGCTGCCCCGCCGCGCCAACGCCCAGTCGACACGAAAGCTTGGAAAGACCGCATGAGCCGCCGCATCAAGAGAATGAACCCAAAGCCCCGTTCGCGGGACGAGCGCGACGACTCACGTCCGCATCAGGCACGCGGCGCGAAGAAAGCCGGCCCGCGTTCGGGCGGCAAGCCCGGCGGCAAGCCGCCGCGCTTTGCCGGTGAGCGTGCCGAGCGGCGTGCCCCCGAACGCGCCGAGCGGCGGCCGCCCAAAGCTGCACAGGAACGGCCTGTGCCCGAAAAGCCCGTCGAGGCGCTGCTGCCGACCAAGGTGCAGACCGTCAAGGTGACGGCGGACGAGAACAACATGCGGGTCGACCGTTTCCTTGAAGCGCGCTTCCCCGGTCTGTCGTTCTCCCACATCCAGCGCGTCGTCCGCAAAGGCGAGCTGCGCGTCGACGGCAAGCGTGTCGACAGCAAGGACCGGTTGGAGGAGGGACAGAGCGTCCGCATCCCGCCGCTGAAGCTCGACGCGCCCAAGGTGGTCGGCGAGCTCTCGGAGGCTGCGCAGAAGACGCTCAAGGCGCTCAAGGAGATGACGATCTTTGAGGATGACGACGTCCTCGTTCTCAACAAGCCCGCCGGCCTTGCCGTGCAGGGCGGCTCGGGCATGACGCGGCATATCGACCAGATGCTGGAGGTGATGCGCGATGCCAAGGGCCAGAAGCCGCGCCTCGTGCACCGTATCGATCGCGAGACCTCGGGCTGCTTGCTGATAGCCAAGACACGCTTTGCGGCCTCGCATCTGACCGGCGCGTTCCGCTCGCGGTCGGCGCGAAAAGTCTATTGGGCGCTGGTGCCGGGCCTGCCGAAGCCGAAGCAGGGCCGCATTTCGACCTTCCTCGCGAAGGAGGAGAGCGAGGACGATACCATCATGCGCATCGCCCAGCACGGTGACGAGGGCGCGAGCCACGCGGTGACCTACTACGCAGTGGTCGAGACCGCCGGCAACAAGCTGACCTGGGTGTCGCTGAAGCCGGTGACGGGCCGCACCCACCAGCTGCGCGCCCACATGGCCCATATCGGCCATCCCATCGTTGGCGATCCCAAATATTTCAACATCGAGAATTGGCAATTGCCGGGTGGCCTGCAGAACCGGCTGCATCTGCTCGCGCGCCGCATCGTCATTCCGCATCCGCGCGGCGGCGTGATCGACGCCACCGCGCCGCTGCCGCCGCACATGCAGCAGTCGTGGAATCTGCTCGGGCTCGATGCAAGCCGGTTTGATCCGATCGAGAACGCGCCGGAGGAGTAGGGCGCTCAGCTCGCCATATACCCGGTGTCATCGCCCGCCTTGTGCGCACTTGCGCACTGGGGCGGGCGATCCGGTATTCCGGAAGCCGGCATTTGAGAGTTCGCTCTCACGATGTCCGCCGCGGCGTACTGGATGCCCCGGTCAAGCCGGGGCATGACAGCGGTGGTTGGGTTGCCAACTCCACTCCTCACTTCCGAAACTGCTCCAGAAACATCCGCAAGCTGTCATGCGGGCTCTCGACATCCGTGATCAGCCAGCCCTCCGGTCCGTTGACCAGGATGAAGTTCAGCGTCACGGCCTTGCCGCGGTTATCGAAGTTCGCGACGACATAGGTCTTGTCATATTGCCTGCGGACGACCGTGATCGCGACCGGGCCGAGCTTCCAGCTCCGGCTCTGCACCAGGAAGTCGTAGGGCTCGATTCGCGGCGCGCTCCAGGCCCTGCGCACGGGAGGATCAAAGAACTGGCGGGCGGTCGCCGCATCCCGCGGCAGTCCGTTGGACAGCTCCGGCGCGCCGTCTCCGTAATGGGCATAGACGTTGCGGACCAGCGATTCCGGGGTGCGAAAACCGGCCTCCGCCGCGGCCGGCCAGAGCCCGGCTAACAGGGCCCCAATGCCCGCAAGTTCCCTCATGCCCGCCGCTCGCTTTATCGGCCTTAAGTCTTGGCTTAAAACCCTTATCTTAGAAGCCTAGCATCCAGCGACCGGAACCCAAAACTCACATGCGCGAATTGTTCGAAGAAGCCGCGGGGCAAACCCCGCCCGATCCGCGGGAATCGGCGCGCGCGTCCGCGCGCACGCCGCTGCGCAAGCGCTTCTACAAGGAGGCCGGTGTCACTGATGCCGAGGGCGGTTTTGCCATCACGCTCGATGGCAAGCCGATCCGCACGCCGTCTGGCCGCCAGGTGGTGATCCCTGCGCGGACGCTCGCCGGTGCCGTGGCCGCGGAATGGGCGGCCCAGGGCGAGAGCATCGACCCGGTGAGCATGCCGCTGACGCGAATTGCAAATAGCGTGATCGAGGGCGTCGTCGACCGCGTTGGGCTGGTCAGCGACGACCTCGCAAGATATTTCGAGTCCGATCTGCTGTTCTATCGCGCCGGTCATCCCGAGGGGCTGGTTGCGCGCGAGGCCGCGCATTGGGACCCTGCGGTGTTCTGGGCCGCGGAGACGCTGGGGGCGCATTTCATTTTGTCCGAGGGCGTCATGCACGTGAAGCAGCCCGACGAGGCGCTGAAGGCGGCCCGCGCCGCGCTGCCCGAGGACGCCTGGTCGGTCGCCGCGCTCCACATGGTGACGACCCTGACCGGCTCGGCACTGCTGGCCTTGGCGCTGGCCCATGGCGTGCACGATGCCGGTCAGGCCTGGGCCGCCGCCCATGTCGACGAGGACTGGAACGCCGAGCAATGGGGCGTGGACGAGGAGGCTGCCGCCCGCCGGGCCACGCGCCTGCGGGATTTCGAGGCTGCCGTGACGGTGTTGGCGGCGGTCAAGGCGCCTGTGGCCAAAGGTCCTTAACGAGAGGTTTACGACGAAGGCCTTAGGGTGGGGCGTGCTCGCTCCCGTGCTCCCTTGGGCCCCCTGAGATGCCGACGCCCGTCACTTCCATCCTTCCCGTCAGTGCCGCCAGCCCCGCGGCTGGTGCGACGACGCCCGATCTCGTGCTTCAGGCCGGCAGCGTCGTGGACGCACGCGTCGTCAGCGTGATGGCCGACAATCTGGTGCGGATCGCGATCGCCAACCTCTCGATGGACGTGATGTCGGAGGTGGCGCTGACACCGGGTCAGAATCTGCAGCTCGCAGTGTCGCAGAGCGACGGCACCATCCGCCTTGCGGTCATGAGCGGCGCAGGCGAGGCAACTCCCGATCAGGTCACGCTGACGCCCCGCGCCGCCTCGCTGGTGGAAAGCCCGCCGCTCGCGCCGTCCGCGAGCGCGCCGCGCAATACGCTCACTCCGTTGGAGCAGGTCGCCGTCACCGCAGCCTCGGCCGAGGCTGCGGCAAAGCAGGGCAGCCAGGCGCCGCTGTTCGCCAATCTGGCGGCAATCGTCACCGGCAGCGATTTGCCGGCGGGCTTGAAGCAGGCGGTGCTGGACGTGCTGGCACAGCAGACGACGCTCAACAGCGCCCTCGATGGCGGCGACATCGAATTCGCCTTCCAGAAGTCAGGACTGTTCCTCGAGGCGTCGCTGGCCGCAGGCACGACGCCGTCCTCCGGTGCCGTTCCGGATTTGAAAGCTGCGCTGCTGGTGTTGCGCCAGACGCTGGCCACGATCGAGACGGTCGCGCCGCAGAGCCAGGGCGCCACGATTCCGGCCAGCACCACGGCGATGCCGCAGGTCGCCGCCGCGCCGGCTCAGCCGGCAGGTGAGGTCGCGCAGGCCGTATCGCCGTCAATCGCCCCCGAGATTGCCCAACAGCCGCAAATGCCGCGCAATGCCAATCTCGCGGCCGCGGTGCTGGCCGACATGGCGGCCGACGCGCCTCAGACGGCGACACCCAGGACCATGTCCGCTGGCCTTGCCGCGAGTCTGCTGCAGGAGGTCACGCAAAACCTGCCGCGCCTGACCGGCAATGTCCCCGGCTCCAACAAAGTCGTGCCCGATGGCCACATCCTCGAGGCAGCGGCGCGCGCGACACCGCCACCGTTCCGCGGCGCGCTGCCATCGGCGCAGTCGATCGCCTCGCCATCGCTCGCGCCGGATACGCCGCTCTCTGCGACCGTGCATCGCCTGCTTGACGAGACCGATGCCGCGATTGCGCGGCAGACCCTGCTGCAGGTCGCATCGCTCCCCGATCGCACCGACGCCAGCGGTCACCGCGTTGATCCAAGCGTGCCGCAGTGGAATTTCGAGATTCCCTTTGCAACGCCGCAAGGCACCGCGATGGCGCAGTTCGAGATCTCGCGCGACGGTGCCGGCGAATCCGCCGATTCGGCCAAGCAGGCCTGGCGCGCGCGCTTCACGCTCAATGTCGAGCCGGCAGGCCCCGTCCACGCGCTGATCACGCTGAGCGGCGACAAGACCTTCGTGCGGATGTGGGCGGAGCGGCCGGCAACGGCGCAGCAGCTCCGCGCCGGCATCGGTGAGCTCAGCCAGGCGTTGACGAGGGCCGAGCTCAAGCCCGGCGACATCCTGGTTCGGGACGGCACGCCACCTCAACCGGCGCCGGCCCGCGCCGGCCACTTCCTGGATCGCGCCACATGAGCGACCCGTCCAAGCTCGCGATCGCGCTGCATTACGAGAAGGGTTCTGGCGCGCCGGTTGTCGTCGCCAAGGGCAAGGGCACGATCGGCGAAAAGATCGTCGAGATCGCCAAGGCCCACGACATCCCGATCGAGGAAAACGAGGTCTTGGCCGGCGCGCTGTCCAAGGTCGAGCTTGGCGAGGAGATTCCGCCGGACCTCTACAAGGCCGTCGCCGAGGTCCTGGTGTTCGTGCTGCGGCTGTCGGGCCGGGGGCGGTAGGTCCTACCTGTCATCGTTTCACCATGGAGCGGCTGCATGGTCGCGCCCGCTTTCATCACTCAACGGACATCGCCCTTGCTGACCCGCCGTTCCACCCTCGGCCTTCTTGCTGCGGCCGCCACCATGCCGCAGCGCGCGCTCGCCCACGTCGCGCCGCCGCGCAACGAGATCCGCGAAAGCCTGTCAAAGCGCTTCGCCGATCTCGGCACGTCAGGCACCTTCGTCGGCTACAAGGTCGAGGACTATCTGATCGTCGCCAGTGACAAGGAGCGCTCGGGCGAGGGCAAGCTACCAGCCTCGACGTTCAAGATTCCGAACTCGCTGATCGCGCTCGAGACCGGCGTGGTCGCTGACCCCGACAAGGACGTCTTCCCGTGGGACGGCGTGAAGCGTCCCATCGAAGCCTGGAACAAGGATCACACGCTGCGCAGTGCGATCGCGGTGAGTGCGGTGCCGGTCTATCAGGAGATCGCGCGCCGCATCGGGCAGGAGCGCATGCAGAAATATGTCGACGAGTTCGACTACGGCAACCGCGACATCGGCGGCCGCATCGACCAGTTCTGGCTCACCGGAGCCTTGCGCATCGATCCGGTCGAGCAGATCGATTTCGTCGACCGGCTGCGCCGCCGCACGTTGCCGGTCAGCAAGCGCAGCCAGGATCTGGTCGCCGACATCCTGCCGGTGACCAAGGTCGGCGATAGCGTCATCCGCGCCAAGTCCGGCCTGCTCGGCGCCGAGCGCGGCGAGCCGTCGCTCGGCTGGATGGTCGGCTGGGCCGAGAAGGGCGAGGCGCACACGGTGTTCGCGCTCAACATGGATTGCAAAGAGCCGCGCCACATCAGTGAGCGCATGCCGCTGACGCAGGCGTGCCTTGCCGAGATCGGCGCGATCTAGCGCTATCGGATAAGCCTTGAAGCCGCGAGAGCCGTCGGGCTCGTCATTGCGAGGAGCCCTTGCGACGAAGCAATCCAGAAATGTGTCTGCGGAAAGACTTCTGGATTGCTTCCGCCTTCGCCAAGGCTTCGGCGGACAAGTCGCTGCGCTCGCAATGACGGAGTATGTAGCGTCGACGCCGGAGCGCAGACGCGCCTATCCCAGCTTGAACAGCACCTGCAAGAACGCCTCCACGGCCTTGCGCGACTCCGCAGCCGTCTTCGGATTGCCGCCGACATGCGGGTTGAGCTCGACGCAGGCATCCTTGTAGGTGAAGGGCGCGTTGGTATCACCGTTCATGAGCACGCCGCCGTCACCTTCCTTGATGCGGCAGTTGCGCACGGTCTGCGCGTTGGCGGACACGGCAACAGTGGTGACGCCGAGCAGGCCGCTGTCAAAGCCGTGCGCGCTGTCAGGATATTCCGTCAACGCCACGTCGCGGCCCGCGGCCTTGAGCCGCTCGACAAAGGCCTTGCAGCTCTTGACGGGATTGTAGTCGTCGGGCGCGCCGTGGAAGATGCGGATCGGGCGCGCGGCGACCTCGGCATCGCCCTGATACGTCGTCGAGCAGTCCGGATAGAACGGGATGTAGGCCGCGAACTGGATGCCGGACTTGTTCCAGAGCTTGTTGAAGCGCTCGAGGCTCGCATAGAGGGTCGCCTGTCCGCCCCGGGAAAAGCCCATCAGCACGATGCGATCAGGATCGACGCGCGGGTGTTTCGCCAGGATCTCCAGCGAGCGGTAGATGTCGACGATCAGATTGAGCCGGCCGAGCAGCGCCTGGTTTGGTCCCACCACCGTCAGCCCGCGGCCGGTGAAGCCGTCGATCACGAAGGTGGAGATGCCCATGGCGTTGAAGGCGTGCACCCAGGCCTCGGTGGTGGCGCCGACGCCGCTGGAGCCGTGCATCAGCACCACGACGGGGAGTTTGCCGGTGCCTTGCGCGACGCGGAATTCGCCCGCCACCGTCACCGCCTTGCCGGCCGCCGCATCGCCGCTGAGGAATTGCTGGTCGGTGAGGGTGAGCGAGGGGATTGGGTAGATCTCGGCACGGGTGGCGACTTCCCTCGGCAGGGATTGCGCATGGGCGAGCACAGTGGAAACGCAGAGCGCAATGAGCGCCATGGCGGCGCGAAATGCCGTCGGCATCAGATCCTCCCTTATGACTTTGAGGGAGTAGAACAACGGAGCCGCGCGCTGTCAATTTGACGCAGGCTGTCGGCTCGTCTCAGGCGGTGTCCGTCTTCTTTGCCGTCAGCGCCTGGTCGATCGCAAAGCCGCCGATCTCGCTCATCGCCTGCGAGATCACGTCACCCCTGTAGGCAAAGCCGCTGGAGAGATAATCGAACTGCGTCCGCGCCAGCCGCAGTACCTCGATCGGCACCGAGACCGCGGTCTCGTTGAAACTGTCGACGGAGGCGCGCAAGCTGTCCAGCTCGGTCGTCAGCTTGACGATATGGCTCTCGGCATTCTGCATCAGGCCGATCAGCTTGCCGCGCTCGGCATCGAAGGCGGCGCGCTCGGCTGCGGATGCCGCGGTGACCTCGGCAAGCTGCGCCCGCAGCGCCTCGCTCTGGCTGACCATGGCATCGGAGGCGAGCTCGGCGGCCTCGCGCAGCTCGGCGTTGCGCGTGCTCTCGATCTGCTGCTCGTGATAGAGCCGCTCGGCCGACATCGCCCGCCGTGCCAGCGACTCGATCAGCCTGGCCGCGCGCAGCAGCATCTCGCCGTTCCGCCCCGACACCATGCTGGCCATCCGCCGCAGGAAGTCGATGGTTTCGGACGATGCGTTCGGCGGCAGGGGGACGACCGTCGCGGACATGTGTGATGCCTAGGCCAAGGCGTGGTGACCGCCGCCGTACCGACTGGGCTCACGCAACATTCGGCGCCTGATCGCAAGCGCGAAGCAAGCCTGAATCGGCAGGCCGGGTCAACCGGGCGGAGCTGCAAATGTGCGGGCAGGATCAGGCGTCCTTCTGTCGGCCGATCCGCCCCAGATGGGTGAAGCCGAACCCCGCGGAATATTTCAGGCCGTAGCCGAGCGCCCGGTCGATGCCGATATGGGCCAGCCAGATCAGGGCGATCGAGAGGGTGAGGGGCGAGGCGAGGCCGAAGCCCAGCGTCAGGAGCGCCACCGGCGCCATGTAGCTGTGGGCGGCGTTGTAGACCAGCACGCCGAACCGGGGGCCGGAGAGATAGGCGAGGAAGCTCAGATCGGGGACGAAGAACAGCAGGGCAAAGACCAGCCAGGAGCCATCCCAGGCCCAGTACAGCACCACCATGCCGACGAACAGGGTGAGGCCTTCCAGCCGTAGCAGGATGTTGACGCCGCCCGTCACTGAGCCTGTCCCGGCTATTCCTTCGGTCATCGCTGCCTCCCAACAAAACTTTGGAATTCCTTACGCTTTCCCGCTGCTTCAGGGCAGCCCTGCGGCGCGGAAAGGCGCTTTCCGGCTTGCAAAATGCCGTGTTAGAACCCCCGGCAATCGCATTTAGGCTAAGAACTGGCGGGAGCAAATGAAACACATCCTGGACGCCCTTGAAGATCGTCGTGCCGGTGCCAAGCTCGGCGGCGGGGAGAAGCGCATCGAGGCGCAGCACGCCCGCGGCAAGCTGACCGCGCGCGAGCGCATCGAGCTGTTGCTCGACAAGGGATCGTTCGAGGAATTCGACATGTTCGTCGAGCACCGCTCCACCGAGTTCGGGATGGAGAAGACAAAGGTACCCGGCGACGGCGTCGTCACCGGCTGGGGCACCGTCAACGGCCGCAAGACATTCGTCTTCGCCAAGGATTTCACCGTGTTTGGAGGCTCGCTGTCCGAGACCCACGCGCTGAAGATCACGAAGCTCCAGGACATGGCGATGAAGGCGAGGGCGCCCATCATCGGCCTCTATGACGCGGGCGGCGCGCGCATCCAGGAAGGCGTCGCCGCGCTCGCCGGCTATTCCTACGTGTTCCGCCGCAACGTGCTCGCCTCCGGCGTGATCCCGCAGATCTCCGTCATCATGGGCCCCTGCGCCGGCGGCGACGTCTATTCGCCTGCGATGACCGACTTCATCTTCATGGTGAAGAACACCAGCTACATGTTCGTCACCGGCCCCGATGTGGTGAAGACCGTGACCAACGAGGTCGTCACGGCGGAAGAGCTCGGCGGCGCCTCGGTGCACGCCACGCGCTCCTCGATCGCCGACGGCGCCTTCGAGAACGACGTCGAGACGCTGCTGCAGATGCGACGCCTGATCGACTTCCTGCCGTCCAACAACACCGACGGCGTGCCGGAATGGCCGAGCTTCGACGACATCGGCCGGGTCGACATGTCCCTGGACACGCTGGTCCCCGACAATCCGAACAAGCCCTACGACATGAAGGAGCTGATCCTGAAGGTCGTGGACGAGGGCGACTTCTTCGAGATCGCGGAAGCCTTCGCCAAGAACATCGTCACCGGGTTTGGCCGCATCGCGGGCCGCACGGTGGGCTTCGTCGCCAATCAGCCGATGGTGCTGGCCGGCGTCCTCGACTCGGACGCCTCGCGCAAGGCGGCGCGCTTCGTCCGCTTCTGCGACGCCTTCAACATCCCGATCGTCACCTTCGTTGACGTGCCGGGCTTCCTGCCGGGCACCGCACAGGAATATGGCGGCCTGATCAAGCACGGCGCAAAGCTCTTGTTCGCCTACTCGCAGTGCACCGTGCCGCTGGTGACCATCATCACCCGCAAGGCCTATGGCGGCGCCTTCGACGTCATGGCCTCCAAGGAAATTGGCGCCGACATGAACTACGCCTGGCCGACTGCCCAGATCGCGGTGATGGGCGCCAAGGGCGCGGTCGAGATCATCTTCCGCTCCGACATCGGCGATCCCGACAAGATCGCGGCGCGCACCAAGGAATACGAAGACCGCTTCCTGTCCCCCTTCATCGCCGCCGAGCGCGGCTACATCGACGACGTCATCATGCCGCACTCGACAAGGAAGCGGATCGCAAGGGCGCTGGCGATGCTGAAGGACAAGAAGGTGGAAGCGCCGGCGAAGAAGCACGACAATTTGCCGTTGTGAGGGAAGGGAACGTCGATGGCACTTTGGCGTCGACGCTCGAGATTATGGCAGAGCGCCCGTCGATCGCGCGAGCTGATCTTGGGCGTGTTGTCCGCGGTCCTGACGATGGGCATATCGTGTTTCGCACAGGGCAGCGAGACGACCGTTACCGCTCGGGGGGCAGAAGAGACCGTTATCGAAGGCTACGCCGACGCCGACAATACGTGCGCGCCGGTCGAGCTTCCCCGGCTCCTGCTCGTGAAGACACCAGAACATGGGAGCGTCTGTTATCGTATTGAGGATTTCGAGGTGGCGGGCGACTCTGGAAGCGATCGATCTTGTGTCGGGCGCTGGGTCCGCGGCATCAGCGTTTTCTACTCGGCTCGGGCTGATTACAGCGGGCCCGATAATCTCCGATACGAAGCGATCACCGATCGAAGGCAGGACCGAGTCGCTGTTCGCTTGAAGGTCCTGCCCGGCCCTACAGACGATTCCCACGCAGCGACCAACCCTGGTGGTTCTTCGGGCGAGCAAGCTATGTCGATTGGGCCAATCCCTGCTTGCGTTGTGCCGGTGTCCTAGGCAGCTGAATTTCGTTTATCCCTCGATCTGCTCACTCAAATCCAATGACTGAAGACGATCCGGCCGACGAAATCTCCGACATCGAAGATCGGATCGAGGCTCTGGCCGAGATCGCCGAGCGCTGCCGCAAGTACATCCTGGCGTCCAAGATCGCGATCGGGGGCGGGGCGGCGCTGCTGTTGGTGACGATCCTCGGTCTGTTCGGTTTCGGTCAGACTGCCGCGCTTGGATCCATCGCCCTGGTGCTGGGCGGGATCGTGTCGCTCGGCTCGAACGTCTCGACGCTGCGGCAGACGGACGATGCCATCAGTGCTGCGGAGGCGCGCCGTGCGGCGTTGATCGGCAACATCGATCTTCGCGTCGTTGCCGATGCGCCGCGGAAGCTGGTGTGACGCGCGCGCGTCTTGGATGCGTAGGGTGGGTTAGCGTTAGCGTAACCCACCTTTTTCTTTCCGCGGCGGCAGAATTGGTGGGTTACGTCCAGCGGACTGCGCTTTGCGCAGCTGCAAGGCTAACCCACCCTACGAGGTCCCGCGCGTCTTATCCGCCGCAGCGAAATGCGCCAGCTGGTCCGCGTGCGCCTTAGCGAACGCCGGGCGGCCGGTGGCGCGCGCGACGTAGGCGCGGCAGGCGGGACTGTCCGCCAGCCCGTCGAAACCATCAACGACCCGCAGCACGTCCGACATCAGGATGTCGGCCACGGAGAAGGCGCCGGCTAGCCATTCGTGGCTGGCCAACACCGGCTCGAGATGCCTCAGCCGAAGCTTGAGGAAGTCGTCCACGAATTTCCACGCCGCCGTGTCGGTCGGATGTCCCATGAACTTCGACATTCCCCAAGGTAGGCTCGCCATCTCCACCGAGTTGAGCGCCGCGAACACCCATTCCGTCGTCTCGGCGCGGCCGCGCGGATCGGATGGCATCAGCTTATCGCTGCGCTCGCCGAGATGCAGCAGGATGGCGCCGCTCTCGAAGATCGAGAGGTCGCCGTCGGTCAGCCACGGCACCTGGCCAAAAGGCTGGTGCGCGAAATGCGCAGGCCCCCGGTCGCCGAACGGAGCGCTCGCGACGCGATAGGGCAGCGCGGCCTCTTCGAGCGCCCAGCGCACGCGAACGTCGCGCACGAAACCCCTGGGCTTCTCGGGAACCCAATCGAAGGTGGTCAGCGTGAGGTCGGCCATCGTGCATCTCCTCGTCCCGGGTCAGAGCAGAGGACGAGCGACGGGCGCGCGTTCCGACATCGGGTCCAGCTCTTTTTGTCGCCGGCGACTTGAGCGGTTAGTCTCGCGCCAAGCAACAGGAGGAAACCCGATGCCGTCAGCCTTCTTCGTCGTCCGCGCCGCCGTCTCCGATGCCGAAAAGCGCGCCGCGTTCGACAGATGGTATGAGACGGAACATCTGCCCGACGCCGTGAAGGCATTCGGTGTGAGCAAGGCGTCGCGGTTCTGGAGCCTCGACGATCCCTCGCTGGACCAGGCGATGTATCAGTTCGACGACGATGCCAAGCTCATGGCGATGCTGAAGGGTGACGCGCTGCAAGAGCTCGTCGCCGATTTCAACCGCGACTGGCCGGAGGTAAAGCGCTCGCGCGAGACGATGGTGCTGACGCAGGAGTTTTCGACGTAGAGCACATCGAACCGTCGCTTCGCAGCGAATCTGAACACCTGATTCAGCCTTGGTTCATGTCGTGGCCGCGACACTTCCTCTGGCATCACGGGCACGATGATTGAAGAGGAAGAGCCATGGAGCGCCGGAACTTTTTGAAACTTGCATTGGGACTGACGGCGGGCGCCGCCGCCTTCGCCGCGACCGCGCAGGCCGCGCCGCTGTCACCGCAGCCGCTCGGTGATCCCGCTCGCATGCCGCAAGGCAATCCCGACGCTCATCCGGCCGTCACCAGCAGCGAGGAAGCCGCCAAGCTGACGCCCGAGCAGGTGCACTGGCATGGCTATCACCGCCACTGGGGCTGGCGACGCCGTCATTGGCGCCGGCATTACCGGCGCTGGCACCGCCGCCATTACTGGTAAGCTCGCCGCAGCGAGTGAATTGGACGGGGATCGCAGCCGGCGGTCCCCGTTTCGATTCCGAGGTGCTCCAATTTTTCGTGGCGGACGAATAGCCGCCAGCGCCCCCGAAACGAAAATGGCCGCGCAGGCTAATCCCGCGCAGCCATCTTGCGATGCGAAGAGATCAGAACGGGCGGCAGCGGCCGGCGTACCAGTGGAAGCCATAGGGGCACACGCGCGCACGGGGCACGACGACAACCGGCGGAGCCACCACCACGGGGCCGGGGCGCACCACGACCGCGCCGCGCATCGGGCGGCAATTGCCATAGCGACCGCGATAGAAACCGGGGCCGCAGCCCTCAGCGGCGCTGGCCGCCTCGCTGAAACCGACGACCGCGCTGGCAAGCATGGCAGCGGCGAACAGGTATTTCATTTGATCTTCCTTCTTGTCCTTGGGGCAAATCTTTGGGGGGGCGGCGCTCGCGGCGCACAATGAATCAAAAAACGCGATTCGACATGTCAAATCTTGCAACACATCGGCACGGCGCGTTCCCAACCTGCCAATCATGACCTGAATGCGGTATGAACGTTCCCCGCATGCGGCCTGGCACGACAGAAGCTGGCGCTGGCGGCCGGAAACATCCAGCACCGGCTCCACATTGGGCCGTTACATATGGGGCAATTTCTGTGCGGCCATCCTTCGAGACGCCCGCCGTTGGCGGGCCCTCAGGATGAGGACCGGGTGTGCTGCGGTGATTTCAACGATCACCGATGCTACTTAGTCTCATCCTGAGGAGACCGCGAAGCGGTCGTCTCGAAGGACGAGGCGCGCGCCCAGGTCGTGCAAAATGCCGTATGGATGGCCTGCAGCTCCCATGCCGCTGCGAGCGCGCGGTCAGTCCTTTCCGTTGCCGAACAGCGCGGCAAACTGCTTCTCGCCGGTGCGGGTGAAGTTCACGACGCGGCTGCCGGGGGTGGCGTCGCGTGCCGCCCATTTCAACTCGGCGAAGCGCTGCATCATGGCGGCGCCCAGCGTGCCGGCGAGGTGATGCCGCCGCTCGCTCCAGTCGAGGCAGGCCTTGCAGACCGGGCGGCGCGGATGGGCGAGCATGTCGGGCGAGATCTGCAGATGTTTGGCGAGAAAGCGCTCGCCCTCGGCCGTCAGCTCGATATCCTGCTTCTTCTGCCTGACCAGATTCCGCTCGCGCAAGGAATCGAGCATCTGCACGCCGAGATCGCCGGCGAGATGGTCGTAGCAGATCCGCGCGCGCCGCAACGCCGGATCCTTTGGTCCGGTGCGCACCCGCATATGGCCGGTGCGCGCCGCAAGACCGGCGAGGCCTTCGAGCACGCCGGCGACGTCGTCGTCGGTGAGGCGATAATAGCGGTAGCGGCCCTGCTTCTCCGGCTCGACCAGGCCGCCGGCCTCGAGCTTTGCCAGATGTGAGCTCGCAGTCTGTGGCGTGATGCCGGCCTCCTGCGCCAGCTCGCTCGCGGTCAGCGCGCGGCCGTTCATCAGCGCGGTGAGCATGTTGGCGCGGGCGGGGTCGCCGACCAGCGAAGCGACCATGGCGATGTCGGGTCCTGATTTCATGCTTCGATGTTAGCCGAAGCATCGTGGTCGGGCAAGGCTGTAGCGTGCTTCTGCAAACACGTCATTGCGAGCGACGCGAAGCGATCCAGATGCTTCAGCGGCGACGGTGTTGCTTGCGCCTTTCGCAGGAAAATTGGGAGTCCACCATGTCCGTCACCGTCTTCATCCGCTACCAGCTCGATCCCTTCAAGCGCGCGCAGTTCGAGGAATATTCGAGACGCTGGCTCACCATCATCCCCAAGTGCGGTGGTGATCTGATCGGCTATTTCATGCCGCACGAGGGCACCAACAACATTGCGTTTGCGCTGATCTCCTTCGAGAGTCTCGCCGCCTATGAAGCCTATCGCGCCCGGCTGCGGCAGGATGCCGAAGGCATGGCCAATTTCCATTTCGCCGAGGACCACAAATTCATCCTCGCCGAAGAGCGCACCTTCCTGCGCCAAGTGGCCTTATAAGTGGTCTCTTAAGTGGTATTGTAGGCCAAATAGCAGCAGGAGATGCCCATGATCGCCGTGATCTTCGAGGTCTGGCCCAAGCCGGAACACCGCCAGGATTATTTCGACCTCGCAGCCGACCTGAAGCCGATCCTGCAAACCATCGACGGCTTCATCTCGGTCGAGCGCTTCGAGAGCCTGACCGAGAAGGGCAAGATCCTGTCGGTGTCGTTCTGGCGGGACGAGGCGGCCGTTGCGGCCTGGCGCAACACGATGGAGCACCGCCGCACCCAGGCCAAGGGCCGCGCAAAGATCTTCGCCGATTATCATCTGCGCATCGCCAGTGTCGTCAGGGACTACAGCATGAATGATCGCGAGCAGGCGCCGAAGGACAGCCGGGCGGTGCACGACGCGCACTAGCGCTGCCCGGCGCGCTCTGGTGCTGCCCGGCGCGCTCTGGCGCTGCCGTGTGAGCGCGCCTATCTGTGCGCGGCCAACAAGGGAGAAGAAACATGCACGTCACGACGGCGGACAAGCGCGCCACCTTCAAGCAGATGCACGAGAGCGGGTGCTTCATCCTGCCCAATCCGGTCGACGTCGGCAGCGCCAAGGCATTGCAGCATCTCGGTTTCAAGGCGATCGCCTCGTCGAGCGCGGGCTTTGCCTGGACCATCGGCAAGGCCGACAATCACGTCACGGTCGAGGACGTCTGTCAGCATCTGGCAGCATTGAGCTCGGCCGTCGACATCCCCGTCAACGCCGATTTCGAGGGCGGCTTTGCGGTCGAGCCGGACAGGGTCGCAGACAATGTCGAGCGCTGCGTGCGCACCGGCGTTGCCGGCCTGTCGATCGAGGATTCCACCGGCGACAAGGACAATCCGATCTACGAGCGCGCGCTCGCGGTCGAGCGCATCAAGGCATCGCGCAAGGCGATCGGCGACAGCGGCACGTTGCTGGTCGGCCGCTGCGAAGCCTATTTGTGGGGCGTGACCGATCTCAAGCTGGTTATCGACCGGCTCACCGCTTATGCCGACGCCGGCGCGGACTGCCTTTATGCGCCGGGCCTGAAGTCCCGCGAGGACATCAGCGCCGTGGTGAAGGCGGTCGCACCAAAGCCGTTCAACCTGTTGATCGGTGCGCCCGGCCTGTCGTTGCAGGAAGCCGCCGACCTCGGCGTACGCCGGATCAGCGTCGGCGGCTCGCTTGCCCGCGCCGCCTGGGGCGGCTTCATGCGCGCGGCGAAAGAGATGGCGGAGAAGGGCACTTTCACCGAGCTCGGCAACTCTTATCCCGGCGGCGAGCTCAACAAGATGTTCAGCTGAGCGAACGACAACTCAGGAAACGAAGAGCGGCGAGACATGAGTCCGCCGCTCTCTCATCCTCTCCGTGTCGTGCCCCGCGCAGGCGGGCCATCCAGTACGCCGCGGCCTTTCGATTCAATCACGACTGTCTCGGAGTACTGGGTCGCCCGGTCAGGCCGGGCGATGACAGTTGTGCGTGAAGCGAAGACGGTCGCCTGTTACTTCGCGCCGTCGGACGGCGCCTGGGTATCCGGGGCCGGCTTGCTCGGCGCCGCGCCCGTGGTTACGCCCGGTCCGGTGTTGGTGCGTGGCGTCACGTCACGCATGCCGGGAGGCGCGGCCGGATTGGTGGGCTGCGTCTGTGCGGTCTGCGAGGTCGGTGGGTTGCTGGCCTGATTGGTCGTGCTGGTATTGTTCAGGCCGTAGAACACGGCACCCAGCACCAGTGCAATCGCAACGGCGAACAGCGCAATCTTGCCGCTGGAAGCGGGGCCTTCGCCAAGCTCGGGATCGGCCTGAAGGTCGGCATCCCGGCGCGCCGCGCGAAGGTACTCATCGTCGGCGAGGTTCGGGCGGTACGGATCGTTGGGAAAACGGTCGTCAGCCATCGATTGGGTCTCCTCGGTTATGACGCCCGGACAACCCGTGGATGCGAGATTCTGTTCCGCGCTCCCTAATGCTTTCGTCGCATGTTGCCCTTGTGGCGGGAATCGGGAACCTGTTCGGACGCGAACCCCAGCGTAGGTTCCATCGTCAAGCGGAGGGAACAAAGCGAATGTGGAACCTGCCGCCGAGCGATACGGTGCTGCATGTGCTGTCGTTGGTCGCCTTGGCCGCGCAGGGTATGACGGCCGCGCTGGCTGCGGGGCGGCGCAGCATGGACTGGTTAGGGGTCTGCTTCCTCGGCTGCATCACGGCGCTCGGCGGCGGCACGTTGCGCGATCTCTTCCTTGGGCACTATCCGCTGGTCTGGGTTGCCAACCCGATCTATCTCGCGCTGGCCGGCGGTGCCGCCTTCCTCACCATCCTGTTCGCGCGTCTCGTGCACCGGCTGAAAGTCGCCTTCATCGTGCTCGATGCCATCGGGCTCGTCGTCTTCACCATGGCGGGCTGCGACGTCGCCTGGCAGATGGGCGCCTCGCTGCCGATCGTCATCGTCTCGGGCATGGTGACTGGCTGCGCCGGCGGCGTGTTGCGCGACGTGCTCTGCAACGACGTGCCGCTGCTATTCCGCTCCGAGCTTTACGCCAGCGTCTCGGTGGTGACGGGCCTGTTCTACGCCACCGCATTCAGCCTCAAGCTCAACGCCGAGCTCTCGACCGTCTTGACCTTCGCACTCGGCATCAGCTTCCGCCTGCTGGCGGTGCGCTACAAATGGGAGATGCCGAAATTCGTGTTCACGGGGGATGAGGAGCGGTAGGGCTCTTCCTCGTCAGCAAGCGCGCAGCTCTATCCACGACGACAGGCGACTAAGGCTCCTTCCTTGCCTTCGCGACCTGCGCCGGCGTCACCAGCAGCCCCGCATTGCCCCAGGAATTGCGGATGTAGTTCGTCACTGCCGCGATCTCCTCATTGGACAATTGCTTGGCATAGCCCGGCATCTCGCCGGTGTTGGGTGCACGCGGCGTGGTCACGGTGTGGGCGCCGTCGAGCATGATGCGCAAGGTGGAGGACGGATTGTTGGATTGCAGCAGCGCATTGCCCGGCAGCGGCGGATAGATGCGCGGGGCACCTGTGCCGTCGGCCTCATGGCAGGCGATACAGAGTTTTGCGTAGACGGCCTGGCCGGCCTTCATCTCGGCGTCGTCAGGCGGCGTCACGATGGTCTCGCGCCGGGCTGGCGGCAGGCTCTTCAAGTAAACCGCGATCGCGCGCATATCGGCTTCGCTCATCCTGGAGGTCGAGTTGACGATGACTTCCGCCATAGGTCCGCCGGCATGGCTCCTGGCGTTGCGTCCGCTCTGCAGATATTCCGTGATCTCCGCCTCGCTCCACGATTTCAGTCCCGTGCGCGCGGCGCCATCGAGCCGGGGAGCAAACCAGCCCGCGACCTCATTGCCCGACAGTGCCTGCGCGTCCCTGTCCGCGCCAAAATAGTTCTTCGGCGTATGACAGGCGCCGCAATGACCGAGCCCGGTGACGAGGTAACCGCCTCTGTTCCAGGCCGCGCTCTTGCTCTGGTCCGGCTCGAATAGGCCGGGCTTGAAATACACGGCGTTCCAGACCCGCATCAGGCCGCGATAGCCGAACGGCCAGTGCAGCTCCGGCGGCTTGTTGCGGCTCACGACAGGCGCGAGCGTGCCGAGATAGGCGCGGATCGCCAGCGTGTCGTCCTTCGTCATTCTCGTGAAGTAGGGATAGGGGAAGGCCGGGTAATAGTTCGAGCCGTCAGGCGCGACGCCGGTGCGCACCGCGCGCACGAAGTCGGCGTCCGTCCAGGCGCCGATCCCGGTGTCGCGGTCCGGGGTCAGGTTGGGCGCATAGATCGCACCGAAGGGCGTGTCGATGCGCTTGCCGCCGGCGAAGGGCTTTGCCGGATCAGCAGTGTGGCAGCCCGCGCAGCCGCCGGCCTCGACCAGCGTCTTGCCGTAGGCGATCAGCTCCGGCGACGGCTCGGCGGCGCAGGCTGCGCTTCCAACCGCACTGCACAACGCCAAGCCCGCAACAGCCAAGCCAGTCAGAATCGTCCGCATCCAAAGCTTCTCCTGCGACCAATCGACCTCACCGACGTCGGCGGGACGTCAATTCATTTCGCCACAGTGGGGGTATGGTGACACAAATTGAAAATGCCCAGCGTGTTTCAGGCCACGAAATTGCGATTTTTACCCGGCGCTCCCTTTGGTCCAGATTTGTGATGCGGATCGTGAAATATCCGACATAGAGTGGCGCAATTGGTCGGCGCGCCCTAGCTAAAAATAACGGGAAGGCAACGGCTTAAGTCGGCATGACCGGAACAGGGCGGTAGCGAGGACAGCATGGGCATCAACCAGGGTCCGATCAGTCTCGATCAAAAATACACCCAGGAAACCGGGCACGTCTTCACCACGGGCATCCAGGCCCTGGTCCGCCTGCCCATGGCCCAGATCCGGCGCGACCGCGCTGCGGGACTGAATACCGCGGGCTTCATCTCCGGCTATCGCGGCTCGCCGCTCGGCGGCTACGACCAGCAGCTCTTTGCCGCCCGCAAGCATCTCGAACAGTACAACATCAAGTTCCAGCCCGGCGTGAACGAGGATCTGGCGGCCACCGCGGTGTGGGGCTCGCAGCAGCTCAACCTCTCGCCCGGCGCCAAATATGACGGCGTGGTCGGCATCTGGTACGGCAAGGGCCCCGGCGTCGACCGCTGCGGCGACGTGTTCCGCCACGGCAATGCCGCAGGCTCGGCCAAGAACGGCGGCGTGCTGTGCCTCGCCGGTGACGACCACGGTGCAAAATCCTCCACCGTCCCGCATCAGTCCGACCACGCCTTCATGTCGGCGCTGATGCCCTATCTCTATCCCTCGAGCATCCACGAGATGATCGAGATGGGCCTGCTCGGCATCGCGATGTCGCGCTATTCCGGCTGCTGGGTCGGCATGAAGGTGATCACGGAGACGGTGGAGACCACCGCGGAGATCGACCTCACGGACGAGATGAAGCCCTTCATCATCCCCGCCGATTTCGAGCTGCCACCCGGCGGCCTCAATTTGCGCTGGCCCGACGACCGTTTCGAGCAGGACCGCCGGCTGCAGGACTACAAGGGCTTTGCCGCCATCGCCTTTGCGCGCGCCAACAGGGTCAACCGCGTCACCATGGACTCGCCGAATGCCCGCTTCGGCATCATGGCGTCGGGCAAGAGCTATGAGGACGTCCGCCAGGCGCTGCGCGAGCTCGGGATCACCGAGGAGGTCGCGGCCAAGATCGGCATGCGCCTCTACAAGATTGGGATGCCCTGGCCGCTGGAGCCGGAAGGCGTGCATGAATTCGCCGTCGGTCTCGAAGAGATCTTCATCGTCGAGGAGCGCCGCGAGATCGTCGAGAACCAGGTCAAGCAGGTACTGTTCAACTGGCGCGATGACGTCCGTCCGCGCATCGTCGGCAAGATGGACGAGCACGACAAGCGCTTCCTGACCTTCGCCGCTGAGCTCAGCGTCGCCTCGCTCGCGACCTCGCTCACCGAGCGACTTCTCAGGCTTAATCTCAATCCTGAAATTGCGGAGATGCTCCGCGTCAAGGCCGACTGGTTCAACGGCCGCCAGGCGACCCAGATGCAGGCGGTCGCACCCGTCTCCCGCACCCCGTATTTCTGCTCCGGCTGCCCCCACAACACCTCGACGAAAGTCCCCGAAGGCAGCCGCGCGCTCGCCGGCATCGGCTGCCACTTCATGGCGCTGTGGATGGACCGCTCGACCGAGACCTTTACCCATATGGGCGGCGAGGGCGTGCCGTGGGTCGGCATCGCGCCGTTCACCAACGAGAACCACATCTTCGCCAATCTCGGCGACGGCACCTACTTCCACTCGGGCATTCTCGCAATCCGCCAGGCGGTCGCCTCCAAGGCCAACATCACCTACAAGATCCTCTACAACGACGCGGTGGCCATGACCGGCGGCCAGCGCCACGACGGCGATCTTTCGCCGCAGCAGATCACGCACCAACTCCACGCCGAAGGCATCCGCGAGATCTACCTGGTCTCGGAGGCACCTGACTCCTATCCGGCCGATACCATCGCGCCCGGCGTGAAGAAGTATCACCGCGACGAGCTCGACAACGTCATGAAGATGTGCCGCGAGTTCAAAGGCACCTCGGCGATCGTGTTCGTGCAGACCTGCGCGGCCGAGAAGCGCCGCCGCCGCAAGCGCGGGCTGATGGAGGATCCGGCGCGCCGCGTCATGATCAATCCGGCCGTCTGCGAAGGCTGCGGCGACTGTTCGGTGCAGTCGAACTGCATCTCGGTCGAGCCGTTGGAGACCGAGTTCGGCCGCAAGCGCGCCATCAACCAGTCCTCCTGCAACAAGGATTATTCCTGCCTGAAAGGCTTCTGCCCGTCCTTCGTCACCGTGGACGGCGGCAAGCCGCGCCACCGTGCGCCGGCGGAGCTCGCCGACATCGGCGAACTTCCCGAGCCCGCGTCGCGCCCGACGCTCGACAAGCCTTACAACATTGCGGTCGGCGGCGTCGGCGGCACCGGCGTGCTCACCATCGGCGCGCTGCTCGGCATGGCCGCCCATATCGAGGGCAAGGCTTCGATGATCCTCGACATGTCCGGCCTCGCACAAAAGGGCGGGGCGGTGCTCAGCCACGTCCGCCTGTCGGATCATCCGGCGGAGGTGACCTGCTCGCGCATCGTCACCGGCACGGCCGATCTGGTGCTTGCCGCGGACGAGGTGGTCGCAGTCGCCAAGGACACGATCTCGCTCTGCGACTCCAGCCGCACGCGCGGCATCATCAACAGCCACGTGATCCCGACCGCCGACTTCGTGCTCAACCGCGACTTCAACTTCCAGACCCGCAAGCTGAACGCGGTGCTGGAGACGGCGCTGCACAAGGACTCCGTGTTCTTCGATTTCACCAAGCCGGCCGAGCAGCTGCTCGGCGATGCCATCGCCACCAACATGATGATGATGGGCTATGCCTATCAGAAGGGGCTGTTCCCGCTGTCGGCGGAAGCGATCGAGAAGGCCATTGAGGTCAACGGCGTCTCGATCAAGATGAACAAGGAGGCCTTCCGCCTCGGCCGCCTCGCGGTCGCCGATCCCAAGCGCCTTGCCGACATGCTGAAGGGCACGGACGAAGTTGTTGCGCCCAAGACCCTGGATGCAATGAGCCTCGGCGAGGTCATAGAGCATCGCGCCAAGCATCTGACCGCCTATCAGAACAACCGTCTGGCCAAACGCTACCGCAAGCTGGTCGACCAGGTCCGCGACGCCGCGGTGAAGGGCGCCTATGGCGATGCGCTGCCCCGTGCGGTCGCGGTGAATTACGCCAAACTGCTGGCCTACAAGGACGAATACGAAGTCGCGCGGCTCTACACCGACGGCGCCTTCGAGCAGCAGCTTCGCGACCAGTTCGAGGGCGATTTCAAGTTCAACTTCAACCTCGCGCCGCCGATCCTGGCGAGCGGCGTCGACGCGCTCGGCCGCCCCAAGAAGCGCGCCTTCGGCCCGTGGATGCTGAACGTGCTCCGCGTGCTGGCAAAGTTCAAATTCCTGCGCGGCACCCCGCTCGACATCTTCGGTCGCAGCGCCGACCGCAAGCTCGAGCGCGACCTGATCGCCGGCTACGAGAAGGACGTCGCCACCGTGCTCGGCCTGCTGTCACCTGTTACGATCGACACCGCGGTCGAGTTGCTCTCACTGCCCGACCGCATCCGCGGCTACGGCCCGGTGAAGGAGAAGGCGGTGGCCGATGCCAAAGCCCGCTACGCCCAGCTCGCTGCCGACCTCGCGAGCCCGCCGTCGGCACCGCGGCAGATCGCGGCGGAGTAGGGCGCTTTCGTAGGGTGGGCAAAGGCGCAAAGTGTCGTGCCCACCATCTCGTCGGGTATGCACCAAAGACATGGGCAGCTTCCGCCTTCGCTCTCCGAGCTACGGCGAACAAGTCGCTTTGCCTGCCTATAAACTCCGCGCGATGCGCGTTTGACATCAGTTGTGGCGCTGCGATATCAACAACCTTCGATGGTGAGGCAGCGCGCCGGTTGATGCGGTCGTGCGCCATGCAGGGCGGCGATCGATGTCATTGCGCAATGGGCTGATCGTGTTTCTGGTCGTCGGCGTGTTGGCGTCGTTGGGGATGTACTGGAATCAGCATTCCATCGAATACGTCATGCGTGACGGCTATGCCACCACGGGCAAGATCACGTCCGCCGCAATCATCTCGTCTCGGTTTCCGTTCGTCTTCGACGGAGTCTGGCCCCGCTATGTCGACGAGAGTTTGGCGGTCGGACTGCAATGGACCGGGAAGGACGGCGTTCAGCGCGAACACAAGGGCATTGCGGTCAGCGCCGCCTATGCGGCCCGGATCATGGTCGGCAATCAGGTCAGGCTGCTGACGATCCCCATTGAGGTTATCGACGATGATTCGTCGCTTCCTGTGATTGTCGAGGATCTCGGCGACCACCTGAACCATGTCCGATCCATGTTCAAGTTCATGCTGGGAGGCACAGGAATTTGCGCCGTGCTCCTGGCGCTCGTGATCGGGTGGCAGACATGGTCGGCGCATGGACGCGGGCCGGGGCGTACCTCAGCCGCCCCCGGATCGCGGCGTCCCGTTCCGTTCAGCCTCGCGGTGCTCGCCATCGCGATGGTCGTGTTCGGCGGGTACATGATGGTCAACTCCTATGCCGAGCAAAGGACATTGAATGAAATTCTCGAACACGGCGATGAAGCGACCGCTGATCTCACGCGCGCCTACGGTGAAGTGAACAAAGCCGGCGAGGCGCCGAGCTATCTCGTCACCCTGGCGTGGACCGATGGAAACGGACAGCGGCGGACCTATGGGCCGACCCATATCAGCCCGGCCTTCTGGGGGCAGATCACGCGCAACGGCGTCCAGACCGTCCGCCAAGCCAGGATCCGATATCTTCCCGGCAGGCCTGATGCGCGGCCTCTGATCGTCGACGACGCAGCCGAACACCAGTACCAGGATGGTATCGGCGTGAAGGCAGGCGCGGTTTTTCTGGCCTTCGGCCTGCTCCTGGCCGGAGTGATCGGGCTCCGCTATCGCGCACGGCCGAGCGCGTAAGGTGGGACAAGGCGCAAAGCGGCGTGCTCATCATCTCACCACGATGAGCCAGTAATCTCGTAGGGTTGGCAAAGCGAAGCGTGCCCAGGTCTTCCGGACTGATCTCGGGGCACGGCGCGTTGCGCCTTTGCCCACCCTACGACAGCTACGACACCATCCCTAGCGTCGCCCGCCGGGCAATACACCCACGGCGTGGGTCAATGCCCACCGGCAAAAACATTCCACTTTACCGAAATTCGGAATTGTCGTATCACGCTGCCACCTCATCCCCCTCAGAGGGGCGTATCGCGATCGTCACGAAACGCGGGATGGGCAGCGGTGGACGCGGGCTCCGTCGCACGGGCAATCGTCTCGTGCATACGACAGGCGCGGTCCTGCGTACGGCAAAATCGTGTGGTCCTGACGCATTTCGCGCACAGCGGACCGTGGGTGCCCAGCCGGCACCCGGTCTTCCCTGCGCCCTCTGTTTCGAGAGGGAGCAAGACGGAAGCAAAGCTCGGGCGAGAACCGCCGCGAGGATGCGTGGGCGTGTCTCAAGGCTCTCGTGCCCCGGACGCAGCGCAGCGCCTCTTAGCGGTGCGCTGCAGAGCCGGGGCCCATGTCGCAACGATGTGCGCGGCCGCTTGGGCCCCGGCTCTGCGCAGCGACGCTAAGGCGTTGCAGCGCGTCCGGGACACGAGAGCATCGCCCACTTGCGCTCACCCGCTGCCCTCTCGCGGGGCGGAATATTTCCGCGCTTGCCAATCAGGCCAGTGCGGTTCAGAAAAAAGAGCCAAGAAGAAACGCGAGCGGAGACTGTTTTGACCATCAAGGGCAAGGCCTACATTGCCGGGATCTACGAACACCCGACCCGGCATGCGCCGGACAAATCCACCGCCCAGCTCCACGCCGAGGTCGCCAAGGGCGCGATCGAGGATGCCGGGATCAGCAAGGACGATGTCGACGGCTATTTCTGCGCGGGCGATGCGCCCGGCGGCGCTTGGCCGATGGTCGATTATCTCGGCCTCAACACCAAGAAACTCCGCCATGTCGATTCCACCGAGACCGGTGGCTGCTCCTACATCATCCATCTCGGCCATGCCGCCGAGGCGATCGCCGCGGGCAAGTGCTCGATCGCGCTGATCACGCTGGCCGGCAAGCCGCGCACCGGCGTGATGCCGCCGCGCGCGGCCGGCGCCGAGGTCGATTTCGAGTCCGCTTACGGCGCGACCACGCACAATGCCTATGGCATGTGTGCCATGCGCCATATGCACGACTACGGCACCACCTCGGAGCAGCTCGCCTGGATCAAGGTCGCGGCCTCGCATCACGCGCAATACAATCCGCATGCGATGCTCAAGGACGTCGTCACCGTCGAGGACGTGCTGAACTCGCCGATGATCTCCGATCCGCTGCATCGCATGGATTGCTGCGTCGTCTCCGACGGCGGCGGCGCGCTGATCGTGACGACGCCGGAGATTGCGAAGAGCCTGAAGAAGCCGCTCGTGCGCCTGATCGGCCATGGCGAGGCCATGAAGGGCCCGCGCGGCGGCAAGGATCTCGACCTCACTTATTCCGCCGGCATCTGGTCCGGCCCGCGTGCGTTCGAGGAAGCCGGCGTCACGCCGAAGGATATCAAATACGCCTCGATCTACGACAGCTTCACCATCACGGTGCTGATGCAGCTCGAGGACCTCGGCTTCTGCAAGAAGGGCGAGGGCGGCAAGTTCGTCGCCGACGGCAATCTGATCTCGGGCGTCGGCAAGCTGCCGTTCAACACCGACGGCGGCGGCCTCTGCAGCAACCATCCCGTCAACCGCGGCGGCATGACCAAGATCCTCGAGGCTGTACGTCAGCTGCGCGGAGAGGCGCATCCGAAGGTGCAGGTTAGGAATTGCGACCTCGCCATCGCCCACGGCACCGGCGGCCTTTTGGGAGTTCGCCACGCCGCCTCGACGGCCATTCTGGAGCGCGTGTGATGAGCGAGACGAAGAAATATCCGGCCCCGGTGACCAACCCCGAGACCGCCGCGTTCTGGGACGCCGCCAAGCAGGGCAAGTTCATGATCAAGCGCTGCACGGCGTGCGGCGAGGCGCATTACTTCCCGCGCTCGATCTGCCCGTTCTGCTACTCCGACAAGACGGTGTGGGAGGAAGCCTCGGGCGAGGGCACGATCTACACCTGGAGCCTGATGCGGAAGTCGCCGACCGGTCCTTACGCCATCGGCTACGTCACGCTGAAGGAGGGGCCGTCGGTGCAGACCAATTTCGTCGACTGCGATCTCACGACGCTGAAGATAGGCCAGAAGGTGAAGGTGGTGTTCAAGCCGACCGACGGCGCGCCGCTGCCGTTCTTTACGGTGGCGTAGACGGTCCTCATCCTGAGGAGCTTGCGAAGCAAGCGTCTCGAAGGATGGCCACTGCAAGAAGCGTTTCGGGCATCCTCATGATTCGAGACGGCGCAAGAGCGCCTCCTCACCATGAGGATGAGAACCAGAGGAAACCAGAAAAATGTCCGCCAGATACGAAGAGCTCAAAGGCCTCAAAAACCTCGGCCAGAAATACGCCTACACCGATCGCGAGGTGATGCTCTACGCCTATGGCATCGGGCTCGGCGCCGATCCCATGGACGAGAAGGAGCTCGCCTTCGTCAACGAGGGCACGTTCACGCCGCGGCCGCTCAAGGTGGTGCCGACCTTCGCGTCCGTTGCGGCGTGGGGCTCGGGGCCGGGCGAGATGAACCTCAACCGCGTCATGGTGGTCGACGGCGAGCGCGACATCACCTTCCACCAGCCGCTGCCGGTGGCCGCGAACATCACCGCGGACTCCTCGGTGCTCGAGGTCTACGACAAGGGCAAGGACAAGGGCGTCGTCATCGTTCACCAGACCGTGCTGAAGAACGAGAAGGGCGAGAAGCTCGCGACACTCGTCGCCTCGCGCTTCGCCCGCGGTGACGGCGGCTTTGGCGGGCCGAACCTGACCCAGCCCGATCCTCACAAGATCCCATCGCGCAGCCCCGACAGGACCATCGACATCACCACGCGCCCCGACCAGGCGCTGGTCTACCGCCTCTGCGGCGACCGCAATCCGCTGCACTCCGATCCCGAGTTCGCCAAGAAGGCCGGCTTCCCGCGCCCGATCCTGCACGGCATGTGCACCTACGGCATCACCTGCCGCGGCGTGCTCCAGACTTATGCCGATTACGATGCGAGCGCGTTCCGCCAGCACGTCGCGCGGTTCTCGTCGCCGGTCTATCCCGGCGAGACCGTGACCATGGACCTCTGGAAGGACGGCGACGTGATCTCGTTCGAAGCCAAGGTGAAGTCGCGCGGCGTCACCGTGATCAAGAACGGCAAGACGGTGCTGGGTTAGATCGGTCTCGCGCCCCGGACGCAGCGCAGCGCTTCTTCAGCGGTGCGCTGCAGAGCCGGGGCCCAGCATACGTCGCAAAGAACTGGGTCCCGGCTCTGCGACGCAGCGTTTCACGCTGCATCGCGTCCGGGACACGAAAGAACAAGAAAACAGGGAGAAGCCACCATGGGACTACTCGACGGCAAGGTTGCGCTGATCACCGGTGCGGGCGGGGGACTCGGTGAGGCCTATGCGAAGCTGTTCGCGCGGGAAGGGGCATCGGTCGTGGTCAACGACCTCGGCGGGCCCCGTGACGGCTCCGGCGCCGACACGTCGATGGCGCAGCAGGTCGTGGACGCGATCAAGGCCGACGGCGGCAAGGCCGTCGCCAACGGCGCCGACATCTCCACCATGGAGGGCGGCCAGTCGGTGTTCGACGACGCCATCAAGCATTTCGGCCGCGCCGACATCCTGGTCAACAATGCCGGTATCCTGCGTGACCAGACCTTTCACAAGGCCTCCGAGGCCGACTGGGACAAGGTCATCAAGGTCCATCTGAAGGGCACCTTTTGTTGCACCATGCCGGTGTTTCGCTGGATGCGGGAAAACGGCGGCGGCGTCATCGTCAACACCTCCTCGACATCAGGGCTGATCGGCAATTTCGGCCAGACCAATTACGGCGCAGCCAAGGGCGGCATCTGGGGCCTCTCCAATGTGCTGGCGATCGAGGGCCGCAAGTACAACATTCGGATCTGGACTCTGGCCCCAGGCGCGCTGACCCGCATGACCGCAGACCTGCCCCGCTATAAGGAGAACCCGGGGGCGGCGCTGGGGCCGGACGGCATCGCGCCGGCCGTGCTATACATGGTCAGCGACTTGTCGGGCGACCAGACCGGCAAGGTGCTGGGCGTGTCCGGGCCCCGCGGCGTGCGCGAAATGCGGATGATGGAAATGGAAGGCTGGAAACCGCCGCACACGGGCTGGAAGGCCCAGGACATCGCCGATCATGCCAAGGAGATCTTCTTCTCCGAGGAGCAGATCAAGATGGGCGCGCGGCGGTTTTAGCCACACTGTCATTCCGGGGCGCGACGAAGTCGCGAGCCCGGAATCCATAACCCCGACTTGTGGTTATGGATTCCGGGCCTGTCCCTTCGGGCCATCCCGGAATGACGAAGAGAGAGACAAGGAAAGACGATGAAACTCACCGCCGACGCCAAGGGCACTTTTGCAATCGCGCCGACGCCGTTCCACGACGACGGCCGGATCGACGAGCGCTCGATCGACCGCCTGACCGATTTCTACGAGGAGGTCGGTTGCGACGGCGTCACGGTGCTGGGCATTCTCGGCGAGGCGCCGAAGTTGGATGCCGCTGAAGCCGAGCAGGTGGCGGTGCGCTACGTCAAGCGCGCCAAGAAGATGCAGGTGATCGTCGGCGTCTCCGCGCCGGGCTTTGCCACCATGCGCTCGCTGGCCAAGGCCTCCATGGATGCCGGCGCGGCTGGCGTGATGATCGCGCCGCCGCCCTCGCTTCGCACCGACGATCAGATCATCGGCTATTTCAAGCAGGCGGCCGAGGCGATCGGTCCGGATGTGCCCTGGGTGCTCCAGGACTATCCGCTCACCTTGCAGGTCGTGTTCACCCCTGCCGTGATCCGCAAGATCGTCATGGACAATCCGAACTGCGTGATGCTCAAGCACGAGGACTGGCCGGGACTGGAGAAGATCACGACGCTCCGCGGCTTCCAGAAGGATGGCTCGCTCCGGCCGCTGTCGATCCTATGCGGGAATGGCGGCACCTTCCTGGACTTCGAGATGGAGCGCGGCGCCGACGGCGCCATGACCGGCTATGCGTTCCCGGAGCTTTTGATCGACGTCGTCAACCTCTCCAAGGCCGGCAAGCGCGATGCCGCGCATGATCTGTTCGACGCGCATCTGCCGCTGATCCGCTACGAGCAGCAGCCTGGCGTCGGCCTGACCATACGCAAATACGTCCTGCAGAAGCGCGGCATCATCGCCTCCAGCGCGCAGCGCAAGCCGGGCGCGACGATCACGGCGACAGCGAAGGCGGAGGTCGAGTACCTGCTGTCGCGCGTTGCCCGTTTCGACAAGCGCGCCAATCTCGGCCCGCAATCCAGCGCCGCAGGCTAGTTGAATGGCTGAGATCGCAGCATCACGCCCGGCCTCGACGATCCTCCTGCTGCGCGATGGGACGCAGGCCGACGGCAAGGGCCGCGGCGAGATCGAGGTCTTCATGATGGTCCGCCATCATCAGATCGAGTTCAATTCGGGTGCGCTGGTGTTTCCCGGCGGCAGCGTCGATGCTGGCGACAAGGAGATCGTCGCCCGCTCGGACCTGTACTCAGGCGGCGAAGGCTTGGGCGAAGCGGACCGCGGTTTTCGCATCGCCGCGATCCGCGAGACTTTTGAGGAAAGCGGCATCCTGCTGGCGCGGTCGAAGGCGACGGGGGCGCCAGTCGATGCCAGTCGTGCCGGCGAGATCGCAGACGCGCATCGCGTCGCGCTCAACGAGCACAAGGTCAGCTTCCTGAACATTCTCGCCGACAACGACCTCCAGCTCGCGCTCGACACGCTGGTGCCGTACGCGCACTGGATCACGCCGGAAGGCATGCCCAAGCGTTTCGACACCTGGTTCTTCCTTGCGGCCGCGCCGCCCGATCAACTCGGCGCCCATGACGGCCGGGAGTCGACGGACTCGATCTGGGTTTCGCCGCGCGAGGCGGTGGAGGGCGGCGAAAGCGGCCGCTTCAAGCTGCCGTTCCCGACCACGCGCAATCTGATCCGCCTCGCCAAACAGGGCAGCGTGGACGCGGCCCTGGACCATGCCCGCAGCCTATCCATCATCACCGTGATGCCGGTCATGACCAAGACCGAAACCGGCCGCCAGCTCCGCATCCCCCGCGAGGCCGGCTATGACGGTGAGGTGTTCGAGGTCGGGGCGCTGGGCTAATACACTTCGACGCCGAGCGAAGTATTGAGGGCCGCGGCCGCGCTAGGTTCCGTCCATCGTGGGACGGAGCGGGCGATGGACACCAGACAGGACACCAACATCGCCGTCGAACTGGCGCTGCTGGTCGCGCTCGCAACGCTGTGGGGCGGCTCCTACACTTTCATCAAGCTCGGCGTCGCCACCATTCCTCCGATCACGCTGATTGCGGCGCGAACCACGATCGCCGGCCTGCTGCTGCTCGTCGTCATGGGGGCGCGTGGCGTCAGGATGCCGACGGATGGCGCGACGTGGCGGCGCTTCGCCTTCCAGGCCGTGCTCAACAGCGTCATCCCCTGGACGCTGATCGCCTGGGGCGAGCGCCATATCGATGCCGCGCTCGCCACCATCCTCAACTCGGCCGCACCGATCTTCACCTTCCTGCTCACCGCCGGCGTCACCCGCCATGAGGCGACGCCCCCGCGAAAATTGTTCGGCGTCGCGGCGGGGATGGCCGGCATCCTGCTGATCGTCGGCGTCGATGCCTTCCACGACGTTGGCAGCGGCCTCCTCGCAGAGGCCGCCATCGTCGCTGCCACCATCTGCTACGCCTGCGCCGCGATTTTCGGCCGCAGCTTTGGGGGCCTCGACCCCATGGCGCCGGCCGCCGGCTCGCTGCTGGCCGGGGCCGCCGTCCTGATCCCGGCCTCGCTAATGGTCGAGCAACCCTGGACGCTCTCGCCCTCGCTCAGCTCCGTGCTGGCGTTGCTCGCGCTCGCCGTGTTCTCGACGGCTGCGGCGTTTGCGATCTACTTCCGCCTGATCCAGACCCTGGGCTCGGTCGGCACCACCGCGCAGGCCTATCTCCGTGTGCCCATTGGCGTCGCCATCAGCGTCGTCTTCCTCGGCGAGAGCCTGAGCCGGACGGCGTGGGTCGGGCTGGCCTGCGTCGTCCTCGGGGTCGCCGCCATGACCATCCCGGCCAGGCGGCCGGCCATTGTGAAATCGCCATAAAGGCAAGGCGGACCAAGCGGCAGGCGCACAATATTAAGGATATTCGGCGGCCCGTGGCATGTTTCCCCAAGGGTACAATACGTCGTATATTGGGCCTCCAAATATCCCGGTCCTCGAAGCCCAATGTCCGCCGAATTGACGCCGATCCCTGAGAAAAAGCGAACCTTCTCGCTCTCCATCGGCCAGCTCACCTTCGGCAGTTTTCTGCTCGTGCTGGCGGTGATCATCGTCACCTCGACCGCGAGCGTGATCGCGATCCGGCACATCGACACGACCTTCGCCGAGCTGCAGCGGCTCCAGAGCGTCGGCGACCTCGCCGAGGACATCGACCGCCGCATGAACGAATTGCGCCTCGCCGCGCGCGACTTCGTCACCGATCCCGGCGCCGGCATCCAGTTCAAGCAGGTGGGCGAGGCGGCCTCCACGCTCAGCGACATCCTGAAGAAGACCCGCATCGAGCTCGCGCCCGAGCAGCAGGACATGATCGATGGGGTCACTGAGCGCCTGGCGACCTATCGGACCGGCCTCGAGCGGATCTCGACCCTGATCGACCGCCGCGCCCAGCTGCTGGCCGGCCTGCCGCCGCTGCGCGACCAGTTCGATGTGGCCGTCTCCGGCACCGCCGACCGTGAGCTGGCCTCGCGCCTGTCGGAGGCGCAGAGCCGCATCGCGCTCGGGCTGCTCGCGCGCAACCCGTCCGCGGCGGAGCAGGCCGCCCAGAACATGCGGGCACTGAACATTGCCGATGCCAGGTTGAGATCGGCGGTGAACGACTATGCCGAGGCCATCATGGCCGTGGCCGTCCGCGAGCGGCAGATCGCCGACATCGACCGCGAGGTGCTGGGAACCGAGGGCCGGCTGATCGGCCGCGTCACCGAGCTCCTGCGCGAAGTCAGCGACCGGCGCGGCCACGTGCTGTCGCGCGACTTTGCCCGGACGCTGACGGAAGCGCGATGGCAGAGCATCGTGCTCGGCACCATCGGCGTCCTGATCGGCATTCTCGCGGCCGGCTTCGTAGTGCGGCGGACGGTTCGTCCGCTCGCCCAGATCGCACGCTCCATTCGCGCGCTTGCGGCGGGCCAGAAGAACACCTCGATCCCGTCTGCCGACCTCGACAATGAGATCGGCGACATCGCGCGTGCCGCGGAAGTATTCCGCCGCGCGCTGGAGGAGGCGGACACGGCGCGCGAGGCGGCGGTGCGCGCGCTTACCGAGCAGCGCCTCGCCGAAGAGAGCTACCGAAAACTGTTCGAGGGCTCGATCGACGGCATCTATGTGACGACGCCGGCCGGCGATCTCCTCAACGCCAATCCGGCGCTGGCGCGAATGATGGGCTACGACAGCCCGCAGCAGCTGATCGACAGCATCAGCGACATCGCCCACACCATCTACGTTCATCCCGAGGCGCGCGCCGAATACCAGCGGCTGATGGCGCGCGACGGCATGGTGCGCGAATTCGAGTATCAGGTGCGCCAGCGCAGCGGCGACATCCTGTGGCTCTCCGACAGCGCCACCGGCGTGCGGGACGAAGCGGGCAACATCGTCCGCTATGAGGGCACGCTGCGCGACATTACCGATCAGAAGCGGGCGGAAGACGCCATTGCCGAAGGCCGGCGCCTGCTCCAGCAGGTCATCGACACCGTGCCCGCGGTGATCAACGTCAAGGACCGCGACCTGCGCTACGTGCTGATGAACCGCTACATGGCGGGCATCTTCGGCATCGAGCCCGGCGACGCGCTCGGCCGCACCACGGCGGATCTGATGTCGCGCTATGGCGCGGCCAAGACCGACGAGAACGACAAACGCGTGCTCCAGCTTCGCAAGGGGCTCGGCTTTTACGAGGAGGAGTACAAGGACGCCGCCGGCAACATGCGGCAATGGCTGGTCAACAAGCTGCCGCTGCTCGATGCCGAGGGCGAGATCGAGCGGATCGTGACCGTCGCGCTCGACATCGGCGAGCGCAAGCGCGGCGAGCAGGAGATGCGCAAGGCCAAGGAAGCCGCCGAGACGGCGCTGCGCAATCTGCGCGAGACGCAGGCCTCGCTGATCGAGGCCGAGAAGCTCGCCGCGCTCGGGCGCCTCGTTGCCGGCGTCGCACACGAGGTCAACAACCCCGTCGGCATCAGCCTCACTGTCGCCTCTGCCCTGGAGCGCAAGACCGCGATATTCACCGCCGAGGTCGAGCGTGGCGAGCTCCGCCGCTCCACGCTCAACGATTTCCTCAGCACCAGCCGCGATGCGTCCTCGCAGCTCGTCTCCAATCTCAACCGCGCCGCCGAGCTGATCCAGTCGTTCAAGCAGGTCGCCGCCGACCGCAACTATTCGGACCAGCGCACTTTCGATCTCGGCGACCTCACCGAGCAGGTGGTGCTGAGCCTGCGACCGGGCCTGCGCAAGCACAATCTGACGCTCAATGTCGAGTGCCAACCCGATCTCACCATGAACAGCTATCCGGGCCCGTACGGCCAGGTGCTCACCAATCTGTTTCTCAACTCGGTGGCGCACGCCTTCCCGGACGGCCGGCCGGGGACGATCGACATCCAGGTGCGGGAGTCCGGCAAGGACAATGTCGAGATCATCTTCTCCGACAATGGTTGTGGCATGTCGCTCGACGTTCGTCGCCGAGCCTTCGATCCGTTCTTCACGACGCGACGCGACCAGGGTGGCACCGGTCTCGGATTGCACATCGTCTACAGCATCGTCACCAATCGGCTCGGCGGGCGGCTCGATCTCGATTCCGAACCGGGCAGCGGCACGCGCATCCAGATCATCCTGCCGCGCGTGGCGCCGCTGGAACAGGCCGCGGAATAGCTAGTCGACGTCAGCGAGCTTATGCAGCGTTGCGCCGAAGATCAGGCTGGCCTTGCCGACCAGCGCCGTGCCTGTCATCTCCGCGCGGGTATCCGTGTAGGTCCCGCTGACACCGATGCCGACCGGGGCAGGACCGCCGAACAGCGGATTGTCGTCGCCCCGCGGCGAGGTGTGCCGTTGCACCAGCACTTCGCCTTTGAAGGTGGTGTCGTCCTTCACCACGTAGCTGCCGGTGTAATAGAGATAGGCATCGCCGCCAAGAATCTTGCCGTCGCGAAAAAGGATCACGCCGCTACCCTTGCCGACTCGACCATCGAGCAGGGTCACGTGAATCGAATAAAGGCCGTTCTTCATAACGTCCCACGGGCCGGCCGCCATCGCCCAATGGCGTAACCGGTCCGGATTTTATGCCAAAGCGTATCGCCTCGCGCAACGCGGCAGTTTGCCGGCCGGCCGCGGGAAGTTGCCACCGCGAGCCGTATTTGTCCCGACTTGTGCGTGACGCCTCATGACGGCCTGATGATGGGGCGAGGCCGGCCGCCTGCGAATCGAGGTTGGCCCGCGAAATGCACAGCAATAGCTGCACCGGCCGCGGGGTGCTGGAGCAAGACGATGAGCAACTGGATCGATTCCGGCGGCGATGAGCCGCGCCTGTACAATGCGCGTCCCACGAATTGCAAAAGCGAACGACGACGTTCCGGCGGCGCAACTCGCTGGCGAGGCGTGACGCGACTGGCAGCGGCCCTGGTCCTGGTTGGGCTCGCAGCCCCCATCGGCCATGCGCGCGACCGCGGCCAGTTCGCCAACACCAATGCGGATTTGAAAGCCTGGTTCGATGGCCTGCGCAGCGGCAAGGGGCCGTGCTGCTCCGATGCCGACGGCTCGGCGCTCTCGGATACCGACTGGGACAGCAAGGACGGGCACTATCGCGTCCGCCTCCCGCGCTACGGCTCCGGGCTCGAAGGACAGCCGCAGGAACTGGTCTGGGTCGACGTCCCCGAGGAGGCCGTGATCTCCGAGCCGAACCGGGTGGGGCGCACCATGGTATGGCCGATCTACGGCTACATGGGCGTCACCGTCCGCTGCTTCATGCCGGGTAGCATGACTTAGCCGCGCCGGGCGGCGTGTCGTCCGGTGCGTTGACGCGGCATGCGCCGCGTCAGGTATATTTCTTGTCGCGCTCGAGCAGCTCGATGGAGATGCCTTCGGGGCCGCGGATGAAGCAGATGCGCACGCCGGGCCGGATCGTGGTCGGCTCGCGCGTGAAGGTGACGCCCTTGGCCTTGATCTCGGCCGCGACGGCATCGATGTCCTTCACCGTCAACCCGAAATGGTCGAGGCCCTGATGCGGGTGCGGAGGCGGCGGGTTGACGGCGCTGTCGCCTTCGAGCGGCGCGATGAATATCCTGGCACCGCCAAGGTTCACGTCGATCCGTCCCGGCGCGTGGACGATCTCGCCACCGAGGATGTCCCGCAGCCAGGCCGCCGTGGCCTCCGGGTCGGGGCTGCGCAGATGGACGTGATCCCAAGTGACGGCGACTGGCATTTCATGTTCTCCCAACGGGGCTTTGATGTTGCAGTGCATGTTAGCGGCCGTGGCCGGTGATCACCACCGCCCTTGCCGATTCGCAACTGCGCGGGAACCTTAGGTCGTCTTCCGGATTAAGGTAAGCAGTGGCCCATTCCGTCGTTGGACGGGCTTCGGCCGCGATCGGTGATCCAACCATGAACGCCAGGCTCGACCGGATCGGATGGGGGCGCTTTGCCGGGACCGGCGAACGAGTGGCGCGGGCCGTCACGATCGCAAGCGTCTCATTTGGCCGCAGCCTTCTGTGGCTGCTGGCCGCCATCATCGTCGGCTGCGGCGTCTGGATGCTGCTGCCTCCCTCCAAAGGCAATAGCGCTGAGCAGGTGAAGTCGGAAGTGGCAGCCGTCGAGACGGCTCCTTCGGGCGATCCGGCAGCATCGGCATCGCCGGCTGCCGAAGCTCAGGTACCGGCCGTGGTAGACCTCGGTCGTCTCAGGATTTCGTCGCAGACGTGGCGCCGCGGCGGTCTTGGCTCAAAAGCCCTGGTGACGTTTACGCTGCGAAACGACAATGACTATGCCGTAAAGGATCTGGAAATCGTCTGCGCGTTTGTGCGGCGTGACGGCAGCCATCTCACCGATCGCCGTCGCGTGCTGGCAGATCCGGTCAGCATGAAGAGCCGCAAGACCTTTGCGCGGATTTCCGTAGGCTTCGTCAACGTGAATGCCGATCAGTCGAAATGCTCGCTGGTTGCAGCGCGCCGCGCGTAGCGGCGGCATGTTCCGGTAGCGGAAAAGTTACCCTCCTTGGCCCTTGGCGAAAAAACCTCGCATCGCCATTTGAACCGAACGGCTGGGCTAGGAACCAATTAAAAGATCGCCTGTTGAGGCGAAGAGCCCACGCGGGGATGCGGGGGGCGGAGCGTGGCCAATGCCCATCTTTCGCTATTTCGTCTATGTCGGTGGAGCTTTGCTCGCACTGCTATTCGCAGCAGACTTCGTTCTGCCATCGCAGCCGGTTGCTCAGGCCGTCGCCACCGTAAGCAATGATCAGCCGCTGATCCGGATCCGCTCCGATCGCCATCTGCCCGAGCGTGTCGTGCTCGACACCACCCAGCCCACGATCGTCCCGCCTGCGGTGAAGACAGCCGCTGTCGTCGCGCCTCAGCCGCCGGTGCAGGACAGCGCGTCAGCCGCTCTCGCGGAAATGTCGGCCAAGGCGCGGGTGCGCGAGACGTTCGCCCAGTTCACGCCGGGCTCGAAGGCCGACGCCGCAGCAGCCGGAAGGAGCGATGGCAGGTCTCAGGCCCAGGCGCCTCCGGCTTCTCCGCCTCAGCCCAAGCGCAAGGTCGTGAGGGCGCATTCGGCCCCGCCGCCCGGCCGGCCGATGATGCTGGTCGCGCAACAACCGCATTTTGGCCTCTTCAACACGACCTGGTGAGAGCGCCTTCGATCCGCCCCGAAACGAGGCGGGGAGGGCTTTTTATTGAGCGGCCTCTCTGCTAATTCGAATCCCTCCGAACGCTGTCCGGTGGGCTGGCTTGCCAGCATTGGTCCGGCGTATCGGTTTGCGGCCCGGTTTTCCGGGCCAGGGCGCTCGTAGCTCAGCTGGATAGAGCATCGGATTTCGATTCCGAGGGTCGGAGGTTCGAATCCTTCCGAGCGCGCCACTTCTGCGTTGCGTCCAGCCCGTTCCAGATATGTTCCGAACCGGCGCTGAGGCCGGGTCACTATCGCAAGGGCTGGCTGCGTCAGTCAGCCTGACGGACACCGCTTTGCCGCCCGCGGGCCAGCGTGTCGGAAGGCGTCTCGTGGAATGTCGCGCGGTAGGCTGCGGCAAATTCACCGAGATGATGGAAGCCCTGGGCGCGCGCGCATGTGGCAACGGTGGCGCCGCCGCCCTTGAGGAGACGGGCGCGGGTCGCCCACAGCCTCTTGAGGCGGATGTACTGATGCAGGCTCATGCCCCGCACCTTGCTCACCGCGCCGCCGAGCGTCCGGGTCGAGACGCCGAACTCGCCGGCGAGATCGGCGGTATAGATCGGCGCGGTCGGACGGGCCGCGACGTAATCGTCGATCCGCTGCACGAGCTTGATCGAACGCTCGCCCTGGACCGAGGCGCAGCGATCCGACATCGGATCGATCTGAAACAAATCGTCGAGCGCGAGCAGCAGTCCTTCCTGGAGATGGGCCGCCACCTCGGTGGTTTTGAACAAGAGCGGCTGCACCGAGGCGGTTCGCAGGATGTCGAGCAGGAGTTGCCGCGTGTGGAGCAGGGCGGGCCGGTTCGCGACATGGGCCCGTAAATCGTCGGCGTGATCGAACCAGCCCCGGTCTTTCAGCTCAGGGGAGAAGATGATCATCGCATGATGATTGGTTTGCGGCTCGACGAAATGGCATTCGTCGTTGCCGCGGAGCGTAACGAAGAAGCGCGCATCGAGATCCAGGCCCTTGAGGTTGACCTGGAGGTCGTCGGTCATGGACAGGATCACCATCCCGCCCGGCATCCTATAGGCGGTATCGAGGATGCGCGCGAACGATCGCATCATGATGATGCGGCACGCCGGAAGGGAGACGACGGCGCGGGCCGCGGCGAAGTTCGGGATGTCGAGCGGAATGCTTCGCGCATCCTCCATCGACTCGACCGGCCGAAACGCGTCGACATTGGCAAAGCCGATCAGCTGAAGCGCGGAGGATGGAGCGAGAGCGTCGAACAACATGGGTCTGGCCGGCTACTGAAATGTGACAATCAAATGGACGTCGATGTACCGCCATCAATGGCGAAACATCGCGTTTCAGTAAATCGAATTTCAGGCCGTAGTATTGCGGACATCATGCCATGACGTCCGTCGGACCGATGCCACCGTCAACGTTCTCGGCTCATCGGCTTTCCGGAAGCGAGGTCGATGAAGTGCAGCCGCGTGCAGGCGGGACAGGCAAAGGACGCAAAGCTTCGTCCCTCCGTTCTCTCCTGCTTCTCCAGATGCGTCTGCACGTTCATGCCCGTCTCAGGGCATCGAAAGACGATAAACTCGGCCATGGCCGCAGAATGACGGTGTGGGCGGCCTTCATCTTTGATCTAGATCAGTTTTGGAATCGCTCCAACCTGGCGACAACCGCGCAAGTCGTGATCTCGCAAATGCGAAGGGGCCCCGGGGGGCCCCTTCAGATATTACCAGCCGCGATAGCCGTAGCCATAATAGCGCGGGCCGTAATAGCGCGGCGGCCCATAATATCGAGGCCCGTAATATGGCCGCGGCCCGTAATATCCATAGTAGTTCGGGCGCCACCAGCAGCGCCCCCAGGCGTTGCAGACCATGCGCACCTGCTCGACGCCGGCGATATCCGGTGTTGCAGGCGCCGGCGCGATAGGCATGGCAGACGCCGCCGGCGATGCCGCCAGGGCACCCAGCATGGCACTGAACAGGCCTGCGGCGACGAGGCCGATCTTGCGAGTCATGATGTCTTCCTCCGCTTAGGCGGAACAGGATATCGAAGTTGTTCTGATCAAATTGTGGCGGAGCCGAAATGTAATGCTGATGAACGGATCTTCAGCAAATCCGCCCGGCGGGCTGGCTTTGGCCGCATGGCCAATGCCGTGCCATAGACCTTGATCCTGCGCAATTCGCAAGTCTGCCTCGGCTCATAGTGTTGCTGCGTGGTAGCAGCATGGGGCTCGCTGCCGGGCAGGGTGAACAGGATGCGAGTCATTCCAAATCTGTCGATCTCGCCGGAGAAGGTCTTCTTCGTCATCTCGAAATCGCGCCGGTCCGACAGCGAGGCGGCCGGAGGTGGCGTCATCCTGGAGTTCGGCGACGACGACATGAGCTACGGCCGCAATGGGCGCGGCGGGACCACCGACCGTGCGGAGCTCGCGGGCTTTATCCGCGATCTCAACGTCGACGAGCAGATCGACCTCGTGGCGTTGACCTGGCTTGGTCGCGGCGACGGCGATCTTTCCAATTGGAGCGAATTGCATACCCAGGCCGCGCAGGCGCACAACCAGCGCACGGCTTCCTACCTGATCGGCACGCCAATGCTCGCTGACTATTTGGAGGAGGCGATGACGCAGTTCGGCAAGTCCTTCGAGGAATTCGAAGAACATCTCTGATGCCGGACGCGGCGTCGATAAGTTTCAAGGAGAGTTGCAATGGATAAAATGAGAATCGACAAGGGCGACTGGCTGGTGGTGTGCGACGGGCGCAAGGCGCTGATTCTGGAAAACCTCGGCGACGAGATGTTTCCTAACCTTCACACCAAGGAGGTGCACGAGCAGCCCAATCCCTCGACCAGCGCGCAAGGGAGCGACGCGCCGGGGCGATTGCATGCCGCTACCGGGGGCGCCCGCAGCTCGGTCGAGCAGACCGATTGGCACGACGAGGCCGAGCGCGCCTTCCTGCGAAGCCTGGCCGGCCGGCTCGATGCCGCCGTCAGCTCCGGCGAGACCACCGGCCTGACCATGGTGGCCTCACCGCGCGCGCTTGGCATGATCCGCGCCGATTACTCGGACCTCCTGCGCAAGGCGATCCAGAACGAGGTCGGCAAGGATCTCGTCAAGCTGCCGGTCTACGAGATCGAGAAGCAATTGCTGCTGTCAGGCGCTGCCAAATAGAGGCGCCCCGCAGGGCATCAGTAGCAGGGGTGCCGGCGGCGATCCTGGCCGACATAGGCGGCCGCGCTCTGGTAGCAATGGTTGGTCGACGGGCCGTCGTAAAAGGCGAAAGTGCCAGGGGTGATGCCGGGCCCGTAATTGTGGAGGTAGCTGATCGGGTAGGGCAGCGGATTGGCGTAGGCGCGGTAGTGCCGGTGATGGCCCCGCGCCTCCGCCAGGCCAGGGGTTAGGATTGCGGCCGACAGGGCAGCAACCGCGGCGACTAGCGTCAACTTGCTCATCTTGATTCTCCGGAGCCCGCGCGAATAGGTCCGCCATCTATAGCCACTTCGAGCCGCCGGGGCACCGGTTCGATGCCTGGAAAGCCGGGCCGATCCCGCAGATTCCCGGGTGGGTGTGACAGAATTGCCGGAGGCCCCCCAGGCCTGCCCATTTTTGGCCTTTTCGGGATGCTTAACGAATTCCCCACACAAGTATGACCAAAGACTATTCGGTTAAGAATCCTGACGCCGGCCTTTGGGGGCTCCTGCGAGGCCGGTACATTCCTGAAGGCTGTAGCCGTCACCTCGCCATGCGCATCACGCTTTTGAGCCTGCTGTTGCTCTGCCTCGCCGCCGCCGCGCCGGCGCGGGCCGAGCTGCACATCACCCGCGACCACGGCGGCTATGTCGAGGAATACAAGGCCAAGTACAAGCGCGTCCGCGAGAAGGGCGAGCGCGTCATCATCGACGGCATCTGCAATTCGGCCTGCACGCTGGTGCTCGGCATCGTGCCGATGAACAAGATCTGCGTGACGCCGCGCGCAAGCCTCGGCTTCCATCAAGCCTATTACGACAAGGCCTTCACCTTCGGCATCAAGGTCACCAGCTCCGAGGGGACGTCCGACCTGATGTCCTACTATCCCGACACGGTGAAGGACTGGATTCGGCGCAATGGCGGGCTCACCACCGACATGAAGAAGATCAAGAACGGCGTCGAGCTCTGGAAGATCATCGACCCCTGTCCGGAAGAATGGTGAGCGGCTGAGCTGAGCCGCAATCGTCCGTCGCAACGCAACATCGTCCCGGACGAAATTCGCATTGCCGCATGGCCCCCGCTGGGGCAATGAGGGCGGCAATGAATCATAATCAAGAAGCCCTGACCGCCCGCGCCGCGCCGATCCTGTTCGTCCTGCTCTGGAGCACCGGATTCATCGGCACCAAATACGTCGTCAACAACGCCGATCCCTTGACCTATCTCGCCATCCGCATGGCGATCGTGGTCGGCCTGATGGCGATCATTGCCGGCCTTGCGCGGCCGAAATGGCCCGACCGGACCGGCATCGTGCACAGCGCGGTCGCCGGCATCCTCGTCCATGGCTTTTATCTTGGCGGCACCGCGATCGCGATCGCGCATTCGATCCCTGCCGGGCTCTCCGCCCTGATCCCGGGCCTTCAGCCGATCCTGACCTCGACCATTGCCAATCGTTGGCTCGGCGAGCGGGTGACGCCACTGCAATGGGCCGGACTCGTGCTTGGCCTCGGCGGCGTGGTGATGATCCTGCACAACCGTCCCATGACCGGCGAAGCCGGGCTTGGCTGGCTCGCCTCGGTGGTGTCGCTGATCAGCATCACGCTCGGCACGCTCTATCAGCGCCGCTACTGCAACCAGATCGACTGGCGCGCCGGCAATCTCGTGCAATATGTCGCGGTCACCATCTTCTTCGCGATCGGGGCCTTCCTGTTCGAAGACCGCGTGGTGCACTGGACGCGGGAGTTCGTGCTCGCTCTCGCCTGGCTCGCGGTGGCGCTCTCGATCGGGTCGATCGGGCTGCTCTACTGGCTGATCCGCCACGCTGCGGCGACCTCGGTCGCGAGCCTGTTCTATCTCGTGCCTGCCGTGACTGCGCTGATGGCCTACATGCTGTTCGGCGAGAAGCTCGATGCACTGGCGATTGCCGGCATGGCGATGTGCGCGGCTGCGGTGTTCGTGGTCAACCGGCGCTTCTAGCGCGAGGACAGGTCTCCGGACGCGCTCGCATCCGGAGACCCGATCTGAGCGCTTCGATCAGCGCTTCGCCTTCTTGGCCTTCTTCTTTGTCTTTGCAGTCTTCTTGGCGGCCTTCTTCGCGGTCTTCTTGGCCGCTTTCTTCGAGGATTTCTTGCTGGCCTTCTTGGCGGCTTTCTTCGAAGTCTTCTTCGGGGCCTTTTTGGCCTTCTTCTTGGAAGCCTTCTTCGGCGCTACTTTCTTCGCGACCTTCTTGGCGGCTTTCCTGACCTTCTTGACGGCGGTGACTGCCGCGTCCTTGGTCGCTTCCACGGCGCTGGTGATCGTCTCCATCGCCTGTTCGGTGATCGGCTTATCGTCGTCCATATCGTGTCCCCCACGGTTTGTATGGAGCGGTGACGATAGCGCGTTTCATAATTGTGTCAAAGCAACGCTCAACCTTTGCGGATCTTCGCGTAGGCGGCGAGCGCGCGCTCGCGTCCCCTCGCGTGATCGATGATCGGGTGCGAATAGGTCTTGCCGAGCGTGATGCCTGAGCTCGCGAGCTCGATCGGCGTTGCCTGCCAGGGCCGGTGGATCAGCTTGGCCGGCATCTCTTTCAGCTCCGGCACCCAGCGCCGGACATAGGTTCCATCCGGATCGAACCTCTCGCCCTGCAGCTGCGGATTGAACACGCGGAAATAGGGCGCGGCGTCGGCGCCGCAGCCGGCGACCCATTGCCAATTGGCGGGATTGCTGCCGGCGTCCGCATCGACCAGGGTGTCCCAGAACCAGGCTTCGCCCTCGCGCCAGTCGATCAAGAGGTGCTTGACCAGGAATGAGGCCACCACCATCCGCACCCGGTTGTGCATCACCCCGGTGTGCCAGAGCTCGCGCAGGCCGGCATCGACGATCGGATAGCCGGTGCGGCCGCGCTGCCAGGCGGCGAGCGCCTTGACGTCGCGCTTCCAGGGGAAGCCGTCGAAATTTGCTTGCAGGTTTTCGCTGCCGAGGTCGGGATGATCGTGGAGCAGGTGGCGGCAGAACTCGCGCCAGCCGAGCTCGCTGAGGAATTTTTCGATGCCCGGCCCCAGTGCCGGGTCTTCCTCCGCGGCAAACCGCGCCGCATGCCAGATCTGGCGCGCGCTGAGCTCGCCGAATCTCAAATGCGGCGACAGGCCTGAGGTGCCTTCACGATCCGGGCGGTCGCGGTCTCCGACATAGGCGCCCGCGGTGTGTCTGAGGAAGTCGCGCAGGCGCTCTTGTGCTGAGGCCTCGCCCGGGGTCCATGTCTCCCGCAGGCCGCCCGCCCAATCCGGCTTGCCCGGCTCCAGCCCCCAGCTCTCCAGCACATCGCCGGCGATCTTCGGCGCGGGGCGCAGCTGTTTCGGAGCAGGCAGCGGTTTTGCCGGATCACCCAGCGACAGCACGCGCCGCCAGAACGGCGTGAACACGCGCAAGCCGCGGCCTTCCTTGGTGCGGATGGCGGAGGGCGGGACCAGGAGATCGCCGGGGAAGGTTTGCGAGTCCACGCCAAGCTTTGCCAGTGTCGCCTCGAGCTGGCTCTCGACGGCCTGATGCGGCGCCTGCGCAATTCCATTCCAGTAGACGGCGCGGGCGCCGCTTTCGCGTGCCAGTTCCGGGATCACCCTGGCCGCCGGTCCCCGGCGCAGGACGAGGGATCCGCCGCGCGCAGCGATCGCTGTACCGAGCGCTCGCAACGACTGCGCCAGCCACCAGCGCGTTGCCGCGCCGGGCGGACGTCCGATGCTGTCGTCGAGGACGTGGAGGCCGAGCACCGGCGCACCTGATGTCGCGGCGGCGTGCAGGGCGGGATGATCGGACAGGCGAAGGTCGTCGCGAAACCAGACGATGATGGGCGGCACGCTTGGCGGGGTCAGGGTGGCCTCGTTTACGATTTGGAAAGCATGTCGGGCGCGGCGACGGGAACCCGTCGTTAATCGGACCGTAAGGCGGCTGCACGAATATGCAGGGATTACGGGGGTGGTTCCATTCATGTCCAGGGTCTTGACCGGGAAGTCCTTGCCGCAGTTCAAGCTCGGCACCAAGGCGGTTCTGTGCGCCGTGTTGCTGATCGCCGTGAACACGGCGCTCGTGGTCGGCGCCGGCTATTGGTCGCTGACCTCCGCCTTCAACGATCGCGCATTGCGCGACATCGAGGTCAACCTGCGCACGCTGGCGCTGGCCTTCACCGAGATCGTTCCGGCCGTCAAGATCACGATGCGCGATGGCTCGGTGGTGCGCGCCGAAATCCCCAAAATGCCCGACTTCAGGGATCACGCCATCGTCGACCGCGCGGTGTCCTATGTCGGCGGCAACGCGACCCTGTTCGTGTTCGACGATGCGAGCGGGCAGTTCGTCCGCCGCTCCACCAACGTCAAAAAGGAAAACGGCGACCGCGCCGTCGGCACCCAGCTTGCCGCCGACCATCCGGGGCAGGCGCCACTGCGCCGCGGCGAGGCCTATAAAGGCCCGGCCACGCTGTTCGGCAAGTCGTTCATGACCGCCTATTTCCCGGTTCTGGACGCGGCCGGCAAGGTCGTCGGCATTCTCTATGTCGGCATCCCGATGATCCAGTACGAGAGCATGCTGGCCCATGCGATGGAGAGCATGGCCGCGGCCGCCGGACTTGCCGCGCTGCTGGTGCTGGCCCTGACCCTGCTGATCGTCCGCCGCGTCACCCGGCCGCTCACCTCGGTGACGCACTCGCTCACCGCACTTGCCAACGGCCAGAGCGACGTTGCGATCGAATGCGAGGATCGCGCCGACGAGATCGGCGAGATCGCGCGCACCGTCGCGGTGTTCAAGAGCAATTCGCTGGAGCGGGCGCGCATGCGCAGCGAGCAGGCGGCGGCCTCGGCCGCAGCGGTCGAGCAGCGCAAATCCGACCTGCGCAACTTCGTCGAGGAATTCCGCGGCAGCGTCGGCGGCATCCTCGACAAGGTGCTGACGTCGTCGGGCGAGTTCGAGCGCGCCGCGCGACAACTGACCGACGTCGCACGCTCCACCGCCGATCTGTCGGCGCAGTCCGCGGGCGCTTCCGAAAATGCCTCCGAGCACGTGCGTTCGGCGGCATCGGCTTCCGACGAGCTGTCTCAATCGATCTCCGAAATCGCGCGACGGGTGCAGGAATCGAACGCGATTTCCGCCGAAGCCGTCCGGCAGGCCGAGGCCACCGACCAGCGCATCGCGCAGCTCTCGGAAGCCGGCGCGCGCATTGGCGATGTCGTCAAGCTGATCACCTCGATCGCTGAGCAGACCAACCTGCTGGCGCTGAACGCCACCATCGAGGCCGCGCGCGCGGGCGATGCCGGCCGCGGCTTTGCCGTGGTGGCTCAGGAGGTCAAGACGCTGGCGGGCCAGACCGCGAAAGCGACCGACGAGATCTCGAACCAGATCGAGAGCATGCAGCTCGCGACCGAGGAATCGGTGTCCGCCATCAAGGCGATCAGCCAGACGATCGAGCGCATCAGCGGGATTGCCGGCTCGATCTCGGCTGCGGTCGAGCAGCAGAAAAGTGCGACCCACAACATCGTGGCGAGCGTTCGCGCGGCGGTCTCAGGCACGGCCGAGGTGGCCGTCAACGTCCGACATGCCGCCAAGGACGCCAGCGAGACGGGCGAGACGTCGAGCCGGATGTTTGCCTCGGCCCAGGCACTGTCGGGCGAGAGCCTGCATCTGAAGGCAGAGGTCGACGGCTTCCTCGACCGCGTGCGGGCGGCTTAATCCAGCGTCGTCATCCCGGGGCGGTCCGTAAGACCGAGCCCGGAATCTCGAGATCCCGGGTTCGATGCTGACGCATCGCCCCGGGATGACCTTTTGCGGTCGCTATGCGCGACCGCAAAAAGTCATTTCGGCTGCGGCACGATGCGCAGGTAGGGCTTCGGCTCCTTCCAGCCCTGCGGATAGATCGTCTTGGCCTCGTCGTTGGAGACCGAGCCCGCGATGATGACGTCGTCGCCCTGCGACCAGTCGGCCGGCGTGGCGACGCGATGCTTGGCGGTGAGCTGGAGCGAGTCGATGACGCGCAGGATCTCCTGGAAGTTCCGCCCGGTCGTCATCGGATAGACCAGCACCAGCTTGATCTTCTTGTCCGGCCCGATGATGAAGACGTTGCGGACCGTCTGGTTGTCGGCCGCGGTACGCTTGAGGGGATCGCCCGAAATGGCGGCCGGCAGCATGCCGTAGAGCTTCGAGACGTTGTAATCGGTGTCGCCGATCATCGGGTAGTTCGGAGCTGCGCCTTGCGTCTCCTTGATATCCTCCGACCAACGGGCGTGGTTGTCGACGGGGTCAACCGAGAGCCCCATCAGCTTGACGCCGCGCTTGTCGAATTCTGGCTTCAGCTTGGCGAGGGCGCCGAGCTCGGTGGTGCAAACCGGCGTGAAGTCCTTGGGGTGCGAGAACAAGAGCACCCAGCTGTTGCCGATCCAGTCGTGGAACTTGATCTTCCCTTCGGTGGTCTCGGCTTCGAAGTCGGGTGCGGTGGTGCCGATCGGAAGTGTCATGATTTTACCTCATCGCATTGAATCTACTTGGAAATTCTTCCCTGGCCGTCCGCCTCAGTATAGGGGTCTTACAAGGCCAAGTGAACGCAAACTGAACCGGCTCAAGTAAAATGTGAATTCCTGCCTTGAAGGGCAGATTTTCTAGCAACTTATTGTTACGGCGGCACCTGCGGCGAAACAGCTCCACCCGGGGTCACACGGTCTCGCTCGCCCCGATAAAGCCTTTTATGACTTCCATCACGCTCGCCCGGCGCGTCCTAGAACCAAAACGGTCCTGACAGCGACCAATTGGCAACCATCTAGAAAAGTCGCGATCCCCGTATCGAATCGTTAACCACCCCTTTACGCCGGCATGAAAATGCTGGCCGATCGGAAGAAGTCTGGAAGTGAACTATGTCTGCCGCTGCACCTAAATCTGTCGAGTCCTCGTCCCTCGAACCGTCCTGCCGCGATACCGCAGCCCATGCACTCTCCATCGTGCGCGACGGCGTGATCACCGGCGAAGGCCCGACCACCAAGGGAAGGGTGCATTTCTCCCGCTCGCTCGATGCCGACGACACCGCCTGGTGCACGCGGATCCTGACGGCCACCGCCGTCAACGACCAGCCGGTCAGCCGCGCCGAGGCGGAAGTCCTGTTCGAGATCAACGAGGCCGCAACCGAGCGCACCGATGGCGGCCGCTTCGACGACCTGCTCGCCAAGGCCGTTGCCCATTATGCCGCAAGCGCCTCCGGCCTGAAGGTGCCGCCGCGCAGCGTCGCGCTGTCGGCCGAGACCGACATCGAGAGCTGGGCGCCGTCCTATGCCTCCAAGGTCAATAGCGAGATGCTGGAGTGGATCGCGGGCCAGATGCGCGGCAAGCGCCACAACAACCGTCGCCTGACGGCGATGGTGGCGACGTTCCTCGGCGCCACCGCGCTGCCTCTGGCGGGCCAATTGCCGAACGTGTTCGACATTGGA
>NZ_LFJD01000004.1:1427411-1523585 GCF_006658635.1 Bradyrhizobium sp. UNPA324 | reverse complement strand
CTCTTCCGACAGCCCCTTGGGGGCCTTGTCGGACTCGATCAGGGTCTCAAACCCATAACGATACTGATCGACGTCGATGCCGCGGACCCGTTCGATGGTTTCCTGAACCGCCGCCATCTATCGCTCCGTCCGCACGGGAAACTTCGCAGCCTGCGTCATCGGTCTGCCCTCAAGCCGGAATGCAGGTGTCGGGCACCGGACAGACGACCGCGCATTGTGCCGTGTCGAAATGCCCCTCACACTCGGTGCACTTCTTCGGATCGATCACGTACATGTCACGCTTGAGGCTGATTGCGGCATTTGGGCACTCGAATTCACATGCGCCGCATACCGTGCATTGCGAGGCGACGATCTTGTAGGACATGTGTTTCGACTCCTTGAGCAGGTGATGCCGTCAGACATCTCCCTTTCAAGCGTCGTGCCAACCGTGAAGAATAGGAAATTCAACGACTATTTGCGCAAGGCCGGTTGTCGTGGCCCCGACAGCATGTCGCATCTGCGACACTTGCCGTCAGAGTCGCTTGACCTCGATGCCGTACTTTTTCAGCGCGTAGCCGATTTGCCTCGGCGTCAGGCCCAGCAGGCGCGCCGCCTTGGCCTGGACCCAGCCGGACTTTTCCATTGCCGCAACAACGCGATCCCGGTCGGCGACGCTCCCAGCCGGCGACGCGGTGGCGGCATTCGACGCCGGCGCCACCGGCTCGACCACCGCCGGAAATCCGGCAGCAGCGGTCTCGCGCGGAGCGGCTGGAAGAGCAGAGAGCGGCACGATCGGCAACGAGCGCTGCTGCGCGCTCTCGGATCCACCCTTCCACAACATGGCCGACAAGCACTGACTATGACAGCATGCAAAATCGTTTCTGACGATTTCCGGGCCTGGCGCCAGCGTCGCAGTTCGCTGCACGCAGTTCTCCAGCTCCCGCACGTTGCCGGGGAAGCCACAGCTCATCAGAACCTCGATCGCGTGCCGATCGAAGCTCAGCGCGCGACCGTTTTCACTGTTGAAGTTCTTCAGGAACTCGTTGGCCAGCAGCGGAATGTCGCTGCGCCGCTCGCGCAGCGGCGGTAGCATCATCGGTACCACGCTGATCCGGTAATAGAGATCGGCGCGGAACTCGTTCCGCGCGACCGCTTCTTCCAGGTTGCGGTTGGTCGCGGCGATGACGCGGACATCGACCTTGATGGTCTGGTTGCCCCCGACACGCTCGAATTCCTGCTCCTGCAGCACCCGAAGGAGCTTGGCCTGGAACGAGGCCGAAATCTCGCCGATCTCGTCCAGGAACAGGGTGCCCTTGTCGGCGAGCTCGAACCTGCCCTTGCGCGAATTCAGCGCTCCGGTAAAGGCCCCCTTTTCGTGGCCGAAAAGCTCGGATTCCAGCACCGATTCCGGCAGAGCCGCGCAGTTGATTTTGATGAACGGGCGTTTGGCCCGCGGCGACAGCTCGTGAATGGCCTTCGCGATCAGCTCCTTGCCTGTGCCGGACTCGCCGCGCAGCAAGACCGTCGAGTTCGACTTGGCTACGACCGCAATCTTCTCGAGCAGCCCGCGTAGCGCTGCGCTGTCGCCGATGATGCCTTCAACGTGAACCCTGCGGCGATCGCGCGCTGGCTTGAGCTCGGAGAGCTCCTTCTGAAGGCGATAGCTCTCATGCATCAGCCGTTCGCGGTCCTGCGCGACGACGCGGTGCAATTTCACGGTCTGACCGACCAGATTGGCGACCATCGTCAACAGGCGCACATCGGAATCGAGCCGGTACAACGATCGCTCGTCCCAAACCCGATCGATCGTCAGCGTACCGACGACCTTGGCATCGATGCGGATCGGAACGCCGATGAACGACACGCGCGTCGTCTGCGAGGCCCCGAGAGCCTTCACATCCATCGGACCGAAAGCCGGATGGGTGGCGATGTTCTCCGCGACCAGCGGCATCGCGGTCGCAACGACCTGGTCGACGGCCTTCTGCGGCAACCGCCCACGATAGCGCTCGTCGCTGCCCTCGCTCCAACCGGCGCCAACCGCAAGATCGGGAATGCCGTCATCGGCGAGCAGCGCAACGACGCCATGACGCATCTGGAGAAACGATTGCAGCAGGTTCACGACGTTGGCGAGCGTCGTCTCCAGCCGTGTCGGCGCCGTCAATATCTTGGAGATCTCGAAAATGCCGGTCAGCGCGATCTCATTCAGCGGCACGATCGGCGCAGTCTGATCGGCCGGCGGACGTTCAACCAATGGAGCAGCATTCAGCATGACGGAATCTCCGTTGCCCGTTTCATCCTCCCCGCCGCACTCTTCGGAATTTGTCGTATTCTCATTCATGTCGTGTCGGGAGTCGCGCTCAACTTGTCAGCATCGCTGCAAAAAGATTCCGTCGCACTTGCACGCTTTGTCATCCGTGTCGCGGAATTGACCGTCGGAATGGGCGTCACGCGCGAAAGCGGGATCGCCGCATTGATCTAGCGCAAGTCGACAAAGTTTCTTTGGCGATCGACGCCTGCCGCTTGATCACACGTGCTGCCCTCCGTTGATCGGTACTTCCGCACCGGTGACGTAGCTGGCCGCATCCGAGCACAGGAAGAAGATCACCTTCGCGACCTCGTCGGGCGTACCGACACGATGCAACGGGATGATCGGCGCCAACTGCGCTTCGGTCTCCGGCGACAGGATGTCCGTCTTAATCTCCCCCGGAGCGATCGCATTCACGCGAATTCCGAACTGCGCGTAGTCGTGCGCCATCTCGCGGGTCAGACACGCAAGTGCCGCCTTCGACGTCGCATAGGCGCTGCCGGCAAACGGATGAACCCGGGAACCTACGATCGACGTGACGTTGACGATCGAGCCGGCGGCCTGCTTCAATTCCTCGACCAGGCCCTGGGCGAACAGGATCGGCGCGAGCAGGTTGACGTGGAACACGCTCATCCAGGTTTCGACCGGTGTCGTCAGCGAGTTCAACCGGCTGCCGTCGGCGGCCTTGGGCGAGATGCCGGCATTGTTGATCAGCGCATGCAGCGGCTGGCCGTCGAGCCGTTCCTTGATATCCGCGACCGCGCGCGGCAACGCGCGATGGTCGCTCAATTCGACCTGAACGTGGTTGTCCGCTCCCGAATCCCACGGGCATCGATCACCATCGAACGGCTGCCGCGAGCAGGTGATGATCCGCCAGCCGGCATCGGAAAACAGCTTTCCCGTGGCGTGACCGATACCCCGCGACGCACCGGTCAATACGAGCGTTTTCCGCGCCCCGTGTTGTGCGCGCGACTTGTCGCCGTGAAACGGGCACAGGGCGACATCGGGTGCCGACGTGTCGCCCGGCGCGCCGTCGCGGTCCAGCAGATCGAGCGTCACGCAAAGCTCCTCACCGCGCCCCGGCGGGCGCCACACGATGACAACAGGAGCAACTTTGCAGGATTTGGGCCACGCTCTGCCGGCCAATCACGACGATTTTCGGCGCTCGGTGTCCGCTTCGCGACACGTTGAAAGATTTGCAACAGGGAGCGTTGAGTTTCGGACCAAACAACGCCGTCCCGGTGCGCTCCCTCTTCCTGAACGTTGATCGGCAGTTGAGAGCTGCTTTTCAATCGTTCCAAATGGCCCGGCTCTTGCTCTTCCCGTCTCAACGTTCATTCGCGCCCTGTCGTGCTGCACTTTTCCTGCAAAAGTGGTTTCAAATGCTCCAGCCGAACGACCAACGACTCTTTGCTGTTATCCTCGGCACCAATGAGATCGCATCCGCGATCGGCATTCGGCTCGTGCGCGCTGGCTATGGCGTGGTGCTGTCGCATGATCCGGATCCGCCGGTGATCCGCCGCAAGATGGCCTTCCACGACGCGCTCTTCACCGACACCGCGCAACTCGAGGACATCGTTGCCGAACGTGCGGACGACGGCATGCAGGTCTACCAGGCCCTGCGCGGGCCGGTGCGAATCCTGGTCACCTGGCTCGGCCTACTCGACCTGCTTCCCGTCCGGCAAATCGACCTCCTCATCGATGCGCGTCTTCAGAAGCGTCGGATCACGCCCGACCTCAGGCGGCTGGCCCGGCTGACTATTGGTCTCGGCCCCGGGTTCTCGTCGAACTTCAATTGCGACCTCGCAGTGGAGACGCGTCCGGGCAGGATCGGACTCGTCTCTGACCAGCGCTGGACAGACGCAGCCGACGGCGTTGCGAGCACCCTGGGCGATATCGGAGCGGAACGCTTTGTCTATTCGCGGTTTGCGGGGCGATGGCACACACCGATCGAGATCGGCACCCGCGTCTACCGGGATCTCGTGCTCGGCCACCTCTCCGGCGTGCCGGTGCTCGCGCCGCGCGACGGCATCTTGCGCGGCATCGCCCGCGACGGCAGCGAAGTTCCAGCCGGCGTCAAGCTGCTGGAGATCGACCCGCGCGGCCGCGACGCCCAATGGAGCGGAACGGACCAGCGCGGCCGCGCCATCGCCAACGCCACCATCGCCGCCGTCAGGCTCCACGCCGCGCGACGCATCACGCAACGGAATCCGGCATGATCGTCTGTTCCTGCAACATCATCAGCGATCACGACATCAGGGGCGCGGTCGTTTCGACCGACGACGAGCTGTTCTCGGCCGCACAGGTCTACGACTGCCTGGGTTGCACGGTCAGGTGCGGACGATGTTCACATTCCGTGAAGCGGATTCTGGAGGAGCGGCCGGTTCATCGCGCACGGCATTTGGAGGCCCTTGGAGCCATGGTGGTTCACACGGAGCAGGGTTTGGAACGAGTCGAGTGAAGATAGTAGAGACAATGGAGGCGTGCAAACCAGCCGGATTTGAACGCACGGGCGGGCTTCCTACTTGGGCCGATTGGCCGGCCCTACCCTCACCGCACCACCCGGTAGGCCTTCGCCCCGCTTCCGCCTCGGCCCTCTGCCGCCTTGCCCCGGTCGGTCACCCACATCACGCCGATCCGCGCCAGCATCACCGGCCCGCCGCGCTCGACGACTAGAAGCAAGGGGCCTTGGCCCGACACCCTAGTCACGCGCGTGAGCCACGCTGCTGCTATTATAGTGCTTGTAGTCGTATGGTTGAAAACGCCATTTGCCCCTCAGTTGAACATATCTGAACAGGAATCTATCCGTTCTTTGCTGACCAAAAACGTCAGTGTAGGCGACACTTCCAAAGAACCACAGGTACGCTTCTCCCCGAAACCAACGGCAGCGCATCAGCAACGCTATTAATGGGTACGATATCTGCGCAAACCTGACCATCGGTGGTCGCGCCCGGTTCAATCATGTGCTGCGATGGGATTTGCTCAGATACGGAATAGACGGGGCCGGGAGGTCGGAACGACAACGCAATTCCGTGACTATTCTCCCTGTATATCGCTGGCGTCTTTCCATAATTTTTCAGAGCATACTCGACCCCGGCATTGTTGCCAAACCCCATGTCAGGAGAATTGGGATAGAGCATTGCCGCGTGCACAAATCGGTCCAACGTGTGCTGCTTGATAATAACGTAGAACCTTGCTCTCTCAACCTCAATAACGGCCTGCGCACTGGCCTTTGCCGCCTTGGCAGCATCCTAATTTCTAAATCGACCAGAACCAAAATCGACTTCACCAAAGTGATGGTCATCAAACAGCGCGGTGTCCTGAACTCATTTGCGAAGTTTGATTGCTACATGAGCGCGAGCGAGATCGCGGACGAAGAACTGAGAGACATCGTTCATCATCAACTTGCCCACTGCTCTATGCAACCCAACATCGATGGTCGGCTGTCATGGGGCGCCACGGATGCCGGATGGATCATCTCGCGCATGATTCAAACGGGCAAGTTGTGAAGTGGGCGCGGGTCCCTCTGGGGGCCCCCTCCCCTACGGCCTAAGCGCGCCCCAGAAAATCGCTAGCCGCACAAGGCCGATCTTGGGTTGACACGGTTGACAGGTTGACACAGCGGCAGCTGTAGCTACTTGGTCGGCGCGCCGGGTAGCACAAACTCGCAGCGATACGTTCGACGGTACTCGGAATCAGGGGGTGCGCTATCACCTATCCAGCCGGCAGTTGCTCACTTTAGTGAAATCGTAATCGCACTGAGGTTGGCAGCCATCTCCAATCCGGCCTTAGGGCCTTGCAACACCATGACGACGCCGTTGTCGTTTCTTAGGTGGACACCACCCACACCGCCGACGAAAGCGCCACCACCGCCAACCGAACTGTAATTGCCCGCGAAGTCGTGGACATCCCTGATGCCAGAGGCCCAGCCTTCCAGGCGGCCGGCGGTCGCGCCGGCCGTGATGCCGAGGCTTATCCCTGTGACCCGGAAGGGATAGCTGCGGCCGCGATAGCTCAGTACACCAGTGCCGGCGCCGCCGCCCACCAGCAGGCCCGCCTTCACGATCTTGACCCGGACATGGCCGGCGGCTTGCGCAAACGAGGGAGTGGCCGGAACGATGGCGGCAAATAGGGCGATCGCGGCAAGGCGGGCGGTCAACCGCAGCATGGTGCCCATCATCTCACGGGTTCGCAGCATCGACTTTCTTCCAAGTCTGGTCGGGATCAAACAGCGTAAGGCGCTTGGCCACGAAGTCGGTGCGTTTGCCGAGATCCTTCTGGTAGACGACGCCCGCATGATTGACCAGGAAGGTCATCACGCCTGAATTTCCGTACTCAGCGGGCCACGCGATCAGCGCGAAGCCGCCGATCATCTTGCCTTTGACGACATAATTCATGGCGCCCCCGGGCGCATCGGGTCCCTGCCCCCTCAGAATGCGGAAGTAGTAACCGTGATAGGGCGTCATCCCCTCGCCGGATTTGTACCCCTCGCTCGAGGCTTGCGCGGCCAGTGGTCCGAGCGGGCTGGGATCGCTGTCGTCGCGCCAGAACAGGCCATCCTTCTTGCCTGGCGAGGAGACGATGCGCTGCGCGTAGACGCCGGCGCCCTCGCCGCGGTTCTTGTCCGCATATTCGTTCTGCGCATCGACGAAAGCGAGCGCGGTCTGGATCGCGTCAAGCTCGTTGCGCCCGATCCGACGGCGAAGCACCTCGATGCGCCCTTCGTCGGTGTCGAATTCCCAGCCGGTCTTGGTGTTCACCAGCGGAATCGGGAATGGGAAATCGTCGGGTCCCAGGATGAGGGTCGCGCTCCTGTTGCCTTCCGCCTTGATGCCATGCTTGGCATCGTACATCGAGGTGAAGCGCTGGCGGATATCGTTGTCGGCGACCTCATCGCCGGAGGAGACGATGTCGTCGGCCGCCCTGCCGAGCACTTTCAGGATCTCATCCGGCCCGCTCTTGACCGCGGCGGCGAGCGCAGCCGTCGCGCCCTCCGGCGTCTTGTAGGATTGCTGCGCCTGGGCCGCAGAGCCAAGTAGCGCCAGCACCATCATGCCGGGCAACACGGCGCGGCGAAACAATGTCAGACCGATCATGGCATCACCTCCACGGGGAGCTTCGCGCCGCCCGCGAGCCAGTCGCGGTAGGTGCGGAATGTCAGCCCAAGCTTTTCATAGTAGACCCGCAGATAGCCATCACGGCCGCGGGTCACGGCGCCGGGCATCACCTGCTCGACCTCATGCGCCATCACGCCGACATAGGCCTTGTCGCTGCCGATATAGCTGAAGCGATAATAGCCGAGGCCGCTGGCGAGGTGGCCGAGCAAGACGATGTCGTGCTTCAGCGCGATATCCGAGCGCCGGCCACCGCCGCCACCTCCGCGGAATCCGCCGCCACCACCACCACGCATTGCCATTCCGCCTCCACCACCTCGGCCGGCCATGCTCGGGCCGCCGCCGCCACGTGGCATGCTCGCCATGCTGGACCGCCCGCGCGCCGATGCGGCGGCTGCCGATCGGCCGGAGGAGACGTTCATCGCGCCACCACGATTGCCGCCGCCGCTGCGGTTGGCTGCACTGCCGCCGGCGCGGTTCGCGGCCTTGGCGCGATCGCCGCCGCCCTTGGCAGCAGACTTGGCCCGGTCACCACCACTCTTGGCGCGATCCGCCGCGCGGTCTCCGCCGGTCGGACGATCGCCACGATTACCGGCACGATCACCCGCACGATCTCCGGCCCGGTCGCCAGCGCGATCACCTGGCCCGCCGCGATCACCAGCGCGGTCTCCTGCACGATCTCCCGCGCCTTGATTGGGGCGCAGGACCTGGTTGCCCTCGCGGCCGCGGAAGTCCATCCGGTCCGACGCGCCGGCCTTCAGATTGTTGTTGCCGAAGCGCTGCTGAACGCTGGTGTTGCTGTAGCGCACGCCCTGCCGATGCGCCGGATTGTGCTGCCAGCCGTTGCCGATGTTCGTCGTGCGATGATTGACGTAGACGTTACGGTTACCCCAATTGCAGCCGCCGCCCCAGTAATTGCCCCAGCGTCCGATCGCCCAGGCCGTGCCGAAGGCGATGCCGGCCGCAACCACTCCGGCGCCGATATAGGACGGATAGCCCCAATAGTACGGCGGATACTCCGCATAAGGCCAACTGCCGTAGACGGTCGCTGGATCGTAATACGGCACGTACATCGCTGCGGGATCGGCCTGCTGGATCACGACGACCTGCTTGCCTTCCTGAGACTCGACGCTGACCTTCTGCTGCTTGGTGGTGGCCAGCTTCTTGTTGTCATAAGCCTTCGTGCGCAGCCGCTGGATCGCGTCCATCACATCGGGCTGCTGCGCGAGAAAGGCGTCACCAAGCTTCTTGGTCCAATCGAGCTGATCGCTCATCATGGTCAGGACGTCGGCGGTGCTGGCCAGCGCTTTGACGCTGTCGTCCCAGCCCTGCTTGTCCACCTCCGTCTTCAGCGCGTCGCCCTTCAGGCTCTTGCGCCCCTTCAGCCAGCGGTCGGCCTGCACAATTTCAAGCGGATAGGTCGAGGCGGCCAGCACGTTGGCAAGCAATTCGTCGGGATAGAGCGCGATCGGCGCGACCAGAGCCTCCAGCTGTTCGGGCTTCAGAAGCTCGGCCGTCGGCGCAGCGGGATTCGCCGCTTGCGCCTGCGGGGGCGGCCCGGCAGGCTTGTCGCTCGTCTGGGCCGACACGCAAACCGGCGTGGCCAGCAACAGCGCGAGCGCGATCAACGTCTTGCCGCAGCGGATCATCGCATCCTCCATCTCAGTTCAGCCGAGACCATGAAACCGAGCCAGCAACGTTCATTGACAAAAATCAACGAAACGAGACCGTCGCCTGCTGCAACGCGGGATGCTAGCTCGCGAGCGGCAGGCGAACGGTGAATAGCGCCCCGCCGAACGGCTGGTTATCCGCGGAAATCGTGCCGTGGTGCGCCTCAACAATGGTTCGGACGATAGCCAGTCCCATGCCCATGCCCTGCGGCTTGGTGGTGAAGAACGGATCGAAGATGGTCTTGAGATCGGCAGCCGCAATGCCGGGCCCCGTGTCTCCGACGCAAATTTCGGCAAAATTGCCGGCGCGGGCCATGATCACGCTGACCTCGCGCTTGCCCGTCTGAACCTCCGAGATCGCATCCAACGCATTGAGGATGAGATTGAGCACGACCTGCTGCAGTTGAATGGGATCGCCCTTGACGTGCAAGCCAGTGTCGGGTGGCGAATAGAAGCTCAGCCCGATATTGCGACCTGCTGCGAGGTCACGGACAAACCCTATCACCTCTCGCACGGTCACGCTCAGCTCGATATCCCTAAGCTCGAACGGCGCTTTCCTGAGCATGCTGCGCAGGCGGCGGATCACCTCGCTTGCGCGCTGATCGTCGCGCCTGATATCGGACAGGATTTCGCTGATTTCAACCAAATCGGGGGAGCCTCGTCTCAGCATCAGCTCCGCCGTTTCCGCGTTGGTCAGAATGGAGCCGAGCGGTTGATTCAGCTCATGGGCGATCGACGCGGTCAGCTCGCCGACCGCCGAGTAGCGATTGAGATGTGCGAGTTCGGTAAGGCGCTGCCGTGATTCGACCTCAGCCAGCCGACGGCGCCGTCGCTCATGCAGCAAGCCACTGATGAGGCCCGTCTGGATCAGGATAACCGCCGCGATCATGGCAAGCTGCCAGCGGTATTTTTCCCAGATTCCCGGCTCGCGAAACACGACCTCGCTGCCCTCCGGCAAATTGCTCTCACTGATCCCCCACCGCTGCAACTCGCGCCAATCGTATTTGGGCGCAGCATATTCGATCGGCTCGATCTTGACGTCTGCAGGCTTCTCGCCGCCGAGGATTCGCAGTGCCGCATCGGCGGTCTTTCGGCCCAGTTCGGGGATGGAATGCATCGGGCCACCGACGATATCGCTCCCGAAGAACGACTCCTCGAAGCAGAAGATCGGGGCGTTCGCGACGGCGCGGAGGCGATGCAGCGCGCTCTCCCCCTCATGAACGACGCCCGCCGCGTCGACGGACATCAATCCCCAGAACAATGCCGTGTCGGGCGGAAGTGACGAGGCTCGCTTCAAGATCTCGTCGAACGGCAGATCGCCGTACCAGACGAAGGAAACACGATCTTCGAGTGATCTGACATCCTTCTTGACCTCGTTGAGCCAGAATTTCTCCAGCGCGGACGCGCCGATGACGAGGGCGATGGTCCGCGTCTCCGGCAGCACTTGAAGGACGTCGCGGAACGCGGCGACAAAATCGTTGCGGACTGAAACCACCGTGTCCTTCTCGGTCAGTCTCGCCCGGTCGATCAGCCGTTCTTCCACCGTTGTGAGGACCATCGGCACAGTCGAAAACAGGTCCGACCGATGTCTCTGCACGAAGCCTGCGGCAGGTCCTCCGACGCTCATGATGATGTCGGGCGGACGACCCTGGTAGATCGAGCGAAGATACTCGACGAAGGGTCCTTCAGGTCCCGGCGCGGTGAACCGCGCTGTGAGGAGGGTATGCTCCTGGATGTCCAGCGACCAGGGGGAACGCTGTTCGAGGTTCGTCTTGATGCTGCGCGCGTATTCGCTCCAGGGAAGGAAGTCCCGGCCGAAGGAGTGCAGCAACAGCACGCGCTTGGGTTCGCGGCCGTAGACGTCGCGCTGCTGGGCAGCATCGATCGGATTGGAGCAAACGCCGGCACAAAACGCCGTTCCGAGACACAACAGCGCGACGGCGACGATGCGCGGCTTGACCGACGCAACCAACTTGCGTCCGCTCATGTTTCTCTCCGCCGGCCTCATCCAGACGGCGCCATCACAGCACATTTGAGTGCGACCGTACTAGCCCTCTCGTCGCTTCAGTGGCCACCGCTGAAAATCAGCGTCTTGAACGGCAGCAAGAGGGTCTGGATCCGCAGCAGCAGCGCATGGACGAAACCGATCGCGTCGATGGCATGGAGAACGATCCGCCGACCGGTCGAGGTCTTGGGGTCGACGATCTGCTCGTGATTGCTGGTGTACGCATTCACGATGCAGGTGCTGCCGGCCGTGACGCCGTCAAGCCCGCCCTTGTAGAGCGGCTCGAGGAACACCAGAATCGTCCCCGGCTTGGCGAGGTTCTGCGCCTCGATGAGCTGCTCGCCGGTCCGAAACTGACCGGACGCGATGTAGTCCTGCACGCCGGTCACGACCAGGGGAATCACGGCCCACGGCCTGGACACGCAGGTGGCCTCGGCGACCATGCCCTCCTTCATCACGCCTGCTTCGATCTGGCCGAAGCCGGCCTGCAGCCGCTCCCGGCCGGCGCCTTCGGGAATCAGAATTCCCGCGGGTCGCATCAGTTGATTGACGACATCGCCAGCGCGGACGAGAAATTGCTCGACACGTCCCTCGACGCCAGCACGGACGAAGGTCTTGTCCAGATCCACCTGCGCCTCGGCCAGCGAGGCTTCCGCGCTCGCCTTCTGCGCCGGCAGCAGCGTCGACACCTGCAAGGCCGCCGATTCTTTCGCGGCGGTCGCGGCGTCAATACCAGCCTGACGCTGATCGACCACGACCTGAAGCTTCTCAATATCGCGCTGCGGCACTATGCCCGGATTTCGACGTTGCAGCTCCGTCTTGACTTCGAGTTCGTCCTTGGCCTGCTGATAGCTGGCCCTCGCCTCCTGGAGCTGCGCCTCGGCCTTAACGACATCGGCCTTCGCCGACGCCATGGAAGCATCGATCTCGGCGACCTTGCGCCTGGCCGTTTCGAGCGCTGCCGTCTGCTTCGAATTGTCCAACCTGAAGAGCACGTCGCCCTTCTTCACGGTCTGGCTGTAACCGACATTGACCTCCGCGACACGGCCTGATCCCTCGGGCAGGATCGGAACGGTCCGGAACAGCATCGCCGCGTTGGAGGTCGCCGGATGAAAGAAGAACACGCTGGTGATCAGCGCCACGGTCAGCATCAGGCAGCCCGTGATGCCCCAGCGCAGCTCGTACCAGACGGAGAAGAGCGTGATCTCCTTGCCGAACCGCTTACCTTGCGCAAAGCGCCGATAGAGGTAGTCCGGAAGAATGGTCAACAACGAGCAGATGATGAGCTCAAGCATGGCTGCGCACCTTATGCTCAGTATCCACGATTTGATCCTCCCGGCTGATCGTTGTTGGAGCGGCCGCCGTGTCTGGCTGAGGCGCCTCGCTCGCATCAACCGGCGACGTGCTGTCTGCGATCTTCTCCACTGAACCGGCGATGCTGCGCAGCGGCGTTCCGAAATCCGGCAACTCGATGAGCGCAAGCACCAATGCCGCGATCCAGTACAGATGCTCGTGCGTGAACAGCGCGATAAGTCCCAGCACGGCCACGATCTCGAACTGCAGCTTCTGGGTCTTGTGCGCCATGCGCTCGGGCAAGCTATGCAAATGCCAATACAACAACCCCACCGCGAAAACAGCCGCGATCAGGATGATGCCCGTCACGATCATCAGCGCATCTACCTCGCCTGGCGAGACGATGTAGAAGGGCAGATGGTGTGGTGCCATCGGATGAAGCTGCTCGCTCAACGTGCTCTCCTGAACGGGGACCCGGCTGTCGCGGCCCTTGACGCATTTTGGGGATGGCAGGGTCTGCATTGGTTGATTTGAATCAACGGAATGGCCCCCATCCGACCTAGCCTTGCTTGAGCACTGAAACAGAGCAGCAGGAGACATCGGCAATGCCCGCCAATCTCGACACCCTGATCCCCAATGCCAACCAGATTCGCAAGGAAGCGGCCCTGAAGGAGGCCGAGAAGGCGGAGGAATATGCCCGCCTGGCTGCCGCGGCAGAAGCCGAAAAGCGCGCCCTGGTCGAGCGGTTGAGTAAGCCGTCCGGCAAGACCGAGGAAGAGAAGATCCAGCTTGCCGCGACCATCATCCAGCGTGCGGTGCGCAACGGGATGACCGAGGTGCAGGTCTATCGCTTTCCCAATACGCTGTGCACCGACAGGGGGCGCGCCATCAACCAGCAGGAGCCGGGCTGGGAGAAGACGCTGACCGGTATCCCGAAGGAAATCTTCCAGCTCTGGACCGACTATCTGAAGCCGCGCGGCTATCGCATCAGTTACCAGATCATCGATTTCCCCGGCGGCATGCCCGGCGACATAGGCGTCACGATTTCCTGGGGCGACTGATCGTCGCTCTCCTGGATCCGATCTGACGAAAGGCAGAGCATGGCAAACGACGGGGCCGGGGCGCGGATGAAGCGCAAAGTCTACGAGAAGGAGCTGGAGAAGCTCCAAGTCGAGCTATGCCACCTCCAGGAATGGACCAGAACGACCGGGGCTCGGGTGATCGTCGTGTTCGAGGGACGGGATGCGGCCGGCAAGGGCGGTACGATCAAGGCGATCACCGAGAAGGTCAGCCCGCGCGTGTTCCGTGTGACCGCCCTTCCGGCGCCTTCCGATCGCGAGAAATCGCAACTCTTCATGCAGCGCTACATGGAGCACTTTCCGGCAGCCGGCGAGATCGTGATCTTCGACCGGAGCTGGTATAATCGCGCTGGCGTCGAATACGTGATGGGATTCTGCTCGAAGGACCAGCATCAGCGGTTCCTGTCGCTCTGCCCCGAGATCGAACGGTACATCGTCGATGGCGGTATCATCCTGATCAAGCTTTGGCTCGAAGTGGGAATGGACGAGCAAGAGCGCCGTTTCAAGGCGCGCATTGACGACCCACTGCGGCAATGGAAGCTCAGTCCGATGGATCTGGAATCCTATCGACGCTGGTACGACTACTCGCAAGCTCGCGACCTGATGCTGAAGGCGACCAACTCCGAGCATGCGCCTTGGAGCCTCGTCCGCTCCGACGACAAGCGGCGGGCGCGGCTGAACTGTATCGCGCACCTTCTGAAGTCAATTCCTTACAAGCGCATCAAGAAGGACAAGGTCAAGCTGCCGAAGCGCTCCGCCAAAGGACGCTACGACGATCAGGCTGTTCTGAAGGGCGTGAACTTCGTCGAAGAACGTTACTGAAATGAGATCCAGATCGACCAAAATAGGCCGCGCGATGCGGCCTATCTTGTTGCGTCGACCATCTATTTCAGCCGGATCGTAACCCCGCCGACGGCCGCCGATACCTCGGCGCCTACCTTCGGCCCGCTGAGCTGCAGGATCACGCCGTTCGCGTTTTGCAGTTGAACCGCTCCCGCACCGGCGGCAACGGCGCCGCCGGCTCCGCCCACCGCGTAGGAGCCCTCGATCGATGCCGGGCCGCGCAAGTTCAAGGCACGCCCGACGAACTTGGTCGTCGAGGCACCCACGGTCAAGCCGACGCTCATGCCGGATACGGTGAACGGATAATTCTTGCCGCGGAGGTGCAGCACGCCCTCGCCGCCTCCGACGCCGACGATGAAGCCGCCCTTGGTGAAAACCACGGCGACGCTGCCGGTTTCGGCGCGCGAGGGCGCGCTGAAGCCGGCGACACCGAGGAGCAGAGCAGCAATAGCAACCAGTTTCTTCATGACTTTCCCCTGAGTTTGGCTCGCTATTGAGCCAGAAGCATAGCGAAGTAGCCGAACACGGTGAGCAGGATGCCCGAGACGGCATAGCCGACCGGGAAACCGATCCAGGGCACGGAGCTCTGAATTTCCACCGCAGCCTCCCGGCAAGGACCGGAGTGCGAGCGCGCGCCGGCCACACCGCCCATCAGGACAGCGGGATTGATCTTGAAGATGTGGAATCCGATCGCCCAGACGATGAACGGCGGGATCGTGCAGGCGATGAAGCCGACGATGAAGATCTTCAGCGCGACCGCACCGGTGAGCTGAGCCAGGAGACCGGCGCCGGCGTTGACGCCGACGATGGCGACGAAGACGACGAGACCGAGATCCTCGAGCACGTTGCGGGCTGCGTTCGGCGTGTTGCCGAAAAAGCGCAGCCGCGACACGATCGAGGAGACGATCACACCGGACAGCAACAGCCCGCCGGCATTGCCGAGGCCAACCTTGGCACCGAACGCCGGGAACTCGATCATGCCGATCAGGAAGCCGATGATCATGCCGACCGACAGGGTCAGCAGATCGGTCGACGTGTTGGTGCGTGCAATCCGGCCCCACATCTCCCCGAGCTCGTTGACAGCGGATTTCAAACCGACCACCGAGACGATGTCCATCCGCTCGAGCTTGGTCTTCAGGCCTGCCGGGATCTGCACGCCGCCGCGCTCGACCTTGGTGACCTGCAACTGGCCGGCGATCGCGGTGTCACGGAAGGACTCGAAGGTGCGTCCCACCATGTCCTTGTTGGTGACAAGGATGTCCGCCTGGTCCATGGGAATGCCGAGCGTCTTGGCATCGGCGACCTCGGGACCGATCAGGCCCATCTTGTCGGTGAGATGCTCGGTCGAGCCGCCCAACGCGACGATGTCCCCCTTTTGCAGCACGAGATCGGCATCGGCACCTTGCGCCTCGCCGTTCCGTCCCACGTTGACGATGCGGTACTCCGGATTCATTGCCCGGAATTTGGCGATGCTCATGCCGGCGGTGGCGGGATTTTCCAGCCGATAGGCGCGCAGTCCGAACTGGCGATAGCCGGTGAGGCCGCCGCCCTCGAGGTCCTTGACGCCGAACTCTTGCTCATACTGCCTGGCCGCGGCCTTGGCATCGACCCCCCACCAGCGCGGCAGATATTTGCAGATCAGGATGATGCCGACGGTGCCCCAGATGTAGGTGATGCCGTAGGACAGCGCGATCATGCCCGACGCGTCCTCCGGCTTCATGCCCGCAGGCAGCTTGACGACACCGGACGTGACGGCCTGCTCGGCCGAGCCGATGGCGGCCGACATGGTCTGCGATCCCGCCAGCATGCCGCCGGCCGCACCGGTCGGGAGCGCAAAGAGCTTCGCACCGATGACCACCAGCGCAAGGCCGAGCACGCTCGAGACGACGGCGAGAATGCAGAACTTGAGGCCGTCGCCTTTCAGGCTGTTGATGAACGACGGGCCGACGCGCAAGCCCACGCCGTACATGAAGAGATAGTAGAACAGGCTCTTGGCGAAATTATTCAGCTCGAGCTTCACGCCGTAAGTCGAGGCCCACACCGACAGGCCCGCACCCACCACGATGGCACCGGCGACCATGCCGAGACCGTAACCTTTGACGCTGGCGCGGCCGATATAGACGGCGAGGCCGACGACGAAGAACAGCAGCAGATACGGGTACTGCTGAAGGAATGTGAAAAAGCCCTGCATGTTCGGTCCCCTCTAAGATGCAGCCTTGAGCTTCGGCGCCGCGGCAGGCTTAGGCCTGCCGATCTTCGCCAAGGCTTCGCTGCGCACAAGCTTCAGGCCTTCCTTGGCGTCGTAGCCATGAATCTCCTTCACATCGAGCTTGCGCATGAAGTCGATGGTTTCCTGGGTGATGACCTGGCCCGGCACCATGATCGGAAATCCGGGCGGATACGGGATGACGAAGTTCGCCGAGACGAGCTCGGGTCCCGCTTTCAGCCGCCGGTCGATCTCGGGATCGTTGAGGCGGATGTGCTCGCAACCTGCGACGTCATAAGCGGCATAGAAACCGGTGCGGATGTCGCCTTCGTTGGTCTTGCTGCCGGCATCGCCGCGGAAGCTCGGGTGGAAATGCGAGAAGTTCGGCAGGTCCGGCACATCGGTCATCAGGCTCTTGACCCGCGCCTCGAAGGTCTTCCTGGCGTTAGCGCCTCCCTGCATGAGGCCCTGGTCGATCTCGCCGGCAATCTCCGCAAGCACCCGAACCAGGTGAGCGACGTCGCTGCGGGTGTTGTTGATGTTGGACTGGACCAGGACCGAATTGCGCGACGTCTTGTTGACCTGGATGTTGTACTCATTGGCCAAAATGCCCTTGAACTGGGTACCATCGTAGCCGGCCGTTCCGCACACCAGCGTCATGCGGGTCGGGTCGAGGCAGAACTCGTCCTCGTCGAGACTCCTGAGCGTATTGGCCCAGTTCACCCCGGCTGCGAGATAGTCGGTAAAGCCGCTCTGGCGGTACTGCGCCGGCACCATGGCGTCGGCGCCCAGCACGCGGAAGTATTTCGAGATCAGCGGATTGTTGTTGACGGCGTGACGGATGGCGAACGCGATCTCGATCGCATTGGCGACGAGGCCGTAACCTTCAAGCTCCATCTGCCGCCGCGAAATGTCGAGGCTGGCGATGAGCTGCTGGTTCGGACTGGTGGAGGCGTGCGTGAACACCGCCTCCTTGAACTGCTGCTCGACCGTGTGGAATTCGACGTCCTTCACCGAGAGCATCGAGCCTTGCCGGATCGCCGACATCGACTTGTGGGTCGAGTTCGTCTGGTAGACACGAAGGCGGATCTGCCGCGGGTTGGGGATGAGCCTGGTCTTGAGCAACACCTCGTCCGACGGGTTCTTGCCGAATTCGGCCTGCTGCTTGTCATAGGCAGCTGCGGACTTTGGATCGTGCATCCACGTCTCGATCTCGTTGGCGGCCCCCATGGCAGTACGCCGACGCAGGAACGGCGAGAAGCGCGCGAAACCGAACCAGGCCTCGTCCCACAGGAAGATCAGATCCGGTTTGATGGCGAGACATTCCTCCATCACGCGGCGCGTGTTGTAGATGTGACCATCGAAGGTGCAATTGGTGAGATCGATCATCTTGACGCGGTCGAGCCTGCCGTCGGCCTTGGCGTTGAGCAGTGCCTGCTTGATCGTCTTCAGCGGCACCGCGCCGTACATCGAGTATTCCGTCATCGGGAAGGCTTCGACATAGAGCGGCTGCGCACCCGCCAGCACCATGCCGTAATGGTGGGACTTGTGGCAGTTGCGATCGACGATCGCGATATCGCCGGGCGCAAGCAACGCCTGCACCGCCATCTTATTCGATGTCGACGTGCCATTGGTGACGAAGAAGACGCGGTCGGCACCGAGCGCGCGGGCGGCCTTTTCCTGCGCCTTCTTGATGTTGCCGGTCGGCTCGAGCATGCTATCGAGGCCGCCCGTCGTGGCACTGCTCTCGGCGAGGAACAGGTTCGGGCCGTAGAACTCGCCCATGTCGCGAATCCAGTCCGACTTGAAGATCGACTTGCCGCGGGCGATCGGCAGCGCGTGGAACGTCCCGATCGGACGCTGCGCATACTTCTTGAGATTGTCGAAGAACGGAGTGTCGTATCGGTCCTGGATGCCTTCGAGGATCGACAGATGCAGTTCCAGCAGCTCTTCCACCGAATAGAAGATGCGGCGGACGACGTTGGCCTCGGGATTGCCTGCCAATTCCTCGACGTCGCGATTCGAGATCATGTAGAGGTCGAGTTCCGGCCTGACCCGTTTGATGATCTGGGCGAGCCGGAGCGCCGACGCGTCGGATTCGTCCTTGAGGCCGGCCGTAGCCATGATCGAGCGAAGGACGGGCGCGTCGTGTCGCGACCGCAGGCCAAAACCCTCGTTGATGATGACCGCGGCAATGTCGGGATTGAGCATGGTCGCGCAGAACGCGTCTTCGAGGTTGCCGACGATGACGGGCTCATAGATGAAGCCGTCGACCGGACGACGCAGCTTGCGCCATTCGGCGGCGAGTGCCGGCCACTGACTTGACGAAACACCGGTCACGATGAGGGTTTCGAAATAGGGCCGGCGCGCCGTATGCCCGCCAAACGACGGCGGCACCAGCTCTGGCACGTCGCCATTGCCCTCATCCTTGGCGCTCCAGTCGCCGGCGTGCTGACGGAAAGACCGGGTCGCCAGCGCCTGGGCGATCTTCGTTGCAAGCGCGAACGATGTGGAGCCGTCGCCCGCGGCGGCGGCTTCCCGCAGCGCTGCCATCAGGTGCAGGCCGGGATAGCCGTGGAACTCCTCGGTGACCGAGAGCTCGGCCAGCGCTGCATCGTAAGCCGCGCGATTGCCGACCCGCGCCCAGCTCTTCGCTGCTTCCACGAGATCGCGCCAATCGTCTGCCCGCGCTCCGGGCCCGGAAAAGAATCGATCGATACGCTTCTCTGCGGAGTTGGCATCTTTGGACATGTCTCTCTCCCGATCCCAGAAATTGTGATGCGGATCGTGGCCTCACGGCCCTCCCCTCCATTGATCCAAGTCAACGGTCTGAGGGATCTTGAAAAGCTTCGGCAGCGCGGATGCATTTCGCAGCGCAAAAACCGTTAGCCGCCCTTCGCATCGCTGCCGCCCAGCACGTTGTCGAGCGTTCGCAGCCATTGTGCACTGTCGGTCTTTTCGGCCAGCCCCTCCGCCCGCAGGAGATCGCGAAGCTGCGCGTGCGCGCCAACGATGCAGAGTGCGATGTGACGCGAGGCCAGCTCGTCATAGAGATCGTGCAGCATGCGCGCGCCGGCGAGATCGATATAGGGCGATGCCGAGAGATCGCAGACGACCAGCCTGATATCGGCTGATGTGCCCAGTGCGTTCAGCACCGCCGCCAGGATCGTCTCGGCATTGATGTAGAGCAGCGAGGCCTCGGGGCGAAACGCGATCACGCCGACCAGCGGCTCCACGCCCTCGTGCCTGGCGCTATCGGAATAGCGGCCGGTTCCCGGTAACCGCCCCAGAAATGCGATATTCGGCTGCGACGCCCGCGCGAGCAGCAGGAAGATCGACGCGATCGCAGCGAGCAGCACGCCTTGAAGGATGCCTAGCAGCAGCACCGAAATCAGCGCGATGGCCGCCGCGTAGAAATCGATCCGGCTGACCTTCCACATGCGGATCAGCGCGGGAATGTCCACCAATCTGTACACCGCGACAAAGACGATCGCGGCCAGCACCGCCTTGGGAAGATTGGTCAGCAGGCCTGTGAAGAACAACAGACACAGCGCCAAGGTGGCCGAGCAGATCACCAATGCAAGGGGCGTACGCGCGCCGGCATTGTCGTTCACGGCCGATTGCGATAACCCTCCGGCGACCGGGTAGCCGTGGCCGAATGCCGCGGCAAGGTTGGCGGCGCCCAAGCCGAGAAATTCCTGCCGAACGTCGAGCGCATATCCGTGCTTGGCAGCGAAGCTGCGCGCGGCCGACACACCTTCGATATAGGCCAGCAACAGACAACCCGCAGCAATGGGGAACAGCTCTTCGGGCTCAACCAGCCCAAAGGTCGGAACGGCAAGGGCCGGCAATCCCTCGGGGATCTTGCCGGTGACCGGCACTCCCATGGCAGGCAGTCCAAGCAGCGTAGCCGCAGCGATCGAGAGGGCCACGATGGTGATGCCGACCGGCCGCCCCGGCAAGAGCCGCTCACCGAGCAGCAACAGCAGGAGCGCCACGGCACCGACCGTCAGCACCAGCAGATTCGTATCGCCAAGCTGGCCAACGATGTGGATGGCCCGATCGAAGAAATGGCGACCGCCGCCGGGAATGCCGAACAGGCTCGACAATTGGCTCATGATGATGGTGAGCCCGGCGCCCGCCTTGAAGCCTACCAAGATGCTGTCGCTGACCAGACGAACGAGAGTAGAGAGCTTGAACAGCCAGGCGATGAGACATAGCAGCGCCACCGCGCAGGCGACGAGACTGGCAATCTGCGCATAGCGAACCGGATCACCTGCGGCGAGCGAGCCGACCGTGCCCGCGATCATCAGCGAGATGGCCGAGGTGGGTCCGATGGCGAGCTGGCGCGAGCATCCGAGCAGTGCGTAGCCGATACCGCCGAGAATATAACCGTAAACGCCGATCTGGGGCGGCAAGCCGGCAAGGGCCGCGTAAGCCAGCGACACCGGGATCGCGTACGCGGCCAGCGTGATGCCGGCCACTGCATCGGAGCGTAGCCAGGCCATGCAATACTCCGAGAGCCAGCCGAACGGCGGAAAGAACCGCATCCAGCCGACCCGCGGATCGAACGGCGGCTTCATGAGCTCACCTCGGAGCGCACGACTTCGCACCGCAACAGCACGATCAGCAGCGCGACGACGGGAAGACCCAGCGCAAGGTCCGGAACAACCTCGGTCAAGAGCGCCCCCAGCGCCGCGCCAAGACCGAAGGCACCGCACACGGCCGTGAAGACGCCGGACCGCCGCACCGTCCCAACCGCGGCCGCCCCGGAAGCCACCGCAAAGATGCCCTCGATCGCCTGGCGCATGTTGCCCGTGATCATCACCGTGCTGTACGTCGCACCCTCGACCTTGGTGAAGACCGCCGCCTGCATCGCGGCGACGAGCGAAATCCCGAGCGTGCCGGCAATCTCGGGCATCCGATTATGGAGAATGCCGACGCCGACCAGAAGGAGGATCTCGACCAAGGTGCTGATCGCGCTGGCCCTCTCGCCAGCAGCGCGGCGCAGCCAGGCGGCGATCACGATGCCGACCGCGAAGGCCATGATCGGAGGGACAAAATGCAGCGCCCTCGCCCAGTCACCAGCCATTCCGTAAACCCAGAGAAAGACCAGGTTCGCCGTCTGCGCGTTCGCCATTACACCATGGACGATCCAGGTATAGGCGTCCAGGCAGCCGCCAGCGAAGGCCAGCAGCAGTGCGACGGTGATCGTTTCGTCGCGGCGCAGCAATGAAGTCGCGGCAATACCCTGTGAGCTCATGTCCGAGACGTCGTGTGTCGCCGATCTGGCGGTGGCCCATTGACGCCGCGCGGGCGCAGAGAAGGCTTGACTTGAATCAAGCCTCCGAGGGGCTTTGAGGATTCAATTTCCATCGGAACAAACGCGCTGGGGAATCGCGACCATGGACACCATCAGGTGGATCATCTCCACCGCTCCCGAAATCTTTCTGCTGATTGCGGTTGCCCTTGGGACCGTGCTCGGCCGGATCAGGATCCGCGGCTTCTCGATCGGCACCACCGCATGCACGCTCATCGTCGCCGTGCTCATCGGTCAACTCGGCAGCTTCGCGTTTCCGTCCGTGCTGCGGGTCATCCTGTTCAGTCTGTTCGTGTTCACGATCGGCTACAAATCGGGACCTGAATTCTTTGCCTCCTTGAGCATCCGCACTCTGGCCCAGGTCGCGATGGCGCTCGTGCTTGGCGGCACGGGCTTGATCATCGTGCTGGCCTTTGCGTTTACGGTCGGCCTCGATCCAGGCACCGCTTCGGGGCTTGCGGCAGGTGCGCTGACTCAATCCTCAGTCATCGGCACTGCCTCGGGCGCCCTGGCGCAGCTTGGGCTGCCGAAGGCACTGCTCGAGCAGCAAGAGGCGAATATCGCTGCCGGCTACGCCGTCACCTACGTTCTCGGATACATCCTGACGCTCATCTACGTCCCGTTCGTTGCGCCCAAGCTGATGGGGGTCAATCTCAAGGACGAAGCCAAGAAGCTCGAGATCGAGCTTGCCGGGGGCGAGCCTCCCAAGACCGAGAACCTGCATTACCGCAAATTCCAGGCGCGCGCCTATCGCGTCTCGGCGGCCGCGGGCCGAACCGTGAAGGCTATCGAGGAGGAGATCGGCAGCCGCACCGTCATCGAGCGCATCGTGCGCCAGGGCGCCGACATCGAGCCGCATCTCGACACCGTACTCGAGGCCGGCGATGACATCGTGATCGCCGGGCGGACAGCGGTGATCGTTGCAGCGCGGCCCGTGCTCGGCACCGAGATCGACGCCGACGAGATCCTGAAGGCGATGCCGGGCAATGTGGTCGATGTGTTGGTGGACAACCGCAATCTGCACGGCCGTTCGGTCCAGGACGTCGCCGATCGCGTCGGCAGCAATGCGCGCGGCGTGTTCCTGCGCACGCTGACACGGATGGGGCGCGAGGTGCCACTCAGTCCTGACACCCGCATCTATGTCGGCGACGTCATGACCCTGGTCGGCACCAGCCGCAACATCGAACGTGCAGCCGCGCAGGTCGGGCAGATCTTGCGCACCGGCGATCGTACCGACATCGCCTTTCTCGCGGCCGGCATTGCCGTCGGCCTGCTGGCCGGCCTGATCAGCTTCAAGGTCGGAGGCATTGCGCTGACGCTCGGCGGTGGAGGCGGCGCCTTGATCGCCGGCCTCGTCTGCGGCTGGTTGCGGTCACGCCGCCCGACCATGGGCGCAATGCCGCCTGCCGCGCAGCAGACGCTGAGCGACCTCGGCCTCGGCGGCTTCATTGCCGCCATTGGCCTCGGCAACGGCCATGCAGCCTGGATCGCGATCCAGGCGCATGGCTTGCTGCTGGTCGGCATGGGCCTCGTCGTCACGCTCGTGCCCCTGATCGTGGCGACGCTGTTCGCGTACCACGTGCTGCGCATGAACCCAGTCGTCACGTGCGGCGCGCTGGCAGGAGCCATGACGGTCGACGCGGCCGTAACGGGGGCCTGCGAGGTCGCCGAAAGTCAAACGCCGGTGCTCGGCGTCGCCGTGCCCTATGCGGTGGGTAACGTCGTCCTGACGGTGCTTGGTCCCATCATCGTGGCCGCGACATTTACCGGATGAGGAGGACGGGATGCGGTCGTATTCCTCAATCCAGCGACTGCGAGCAGTGCTGCTCGTGCTCGCTTGTCTGATCGCGCCGGCCCGTGCCGATGATCAAGCTGCCCCGCGAGGCATTCAGGAAGAGATCTGGGCTCTGCCGTTGCCGCTCCCGATGTTCGCTTATCTGGTGCGCCCCGTAGGCGACGGCCCCTTCCCGCTGGTGATCATGAACCACGGCGTGTCGCTCAACCCGACCGATCGCAGCTTCTTCCCACTGGTCGAGTTTCGCGACGCTGCCAAATGGTTTGCCAGGCACGGCTATCTCGTGGTGGCCCCGGTCGGCACGGGATATAGCGCCTCCGCGATCGACATCCCCGAGCGCGGGATCTACGGCCCGTTCTTCTCGAAGGTGGGCAAGTGCACCAATCCGAATTTCCGCGATCCGGGTCTTGCCGTCGCCCAAGTCGACCTCTGGATCATCGACTATATGGTGGCCGAGAAGCGCATCCTGCCTGACGGCGTGATTGTGGTCGGACAATCCGCCGGCGGATGGGCCTCGATCGCGCTGTCGAGCCTGAACCCGCCGCAGGTCAAGGCGATCATTATCTTCGCCGCAGGTCGCGGCGGCCGGGTCGGCGGCAAGCCGAACAACAATTGTGCGCCCGACAAGCTGGTTGAGACCACGGGCGAGCTCGGCCGTACCTCACGGGTGCCGATGTTGTGGATCTACATCGAGAACGACACGTTCTTCGGGCCGGTACTGTCGAAGCGGATGCATCAGGCCTTCACGGCCGCGGGCGGCAAGGCCGAATACCACCTGATGCCGCCGTTCGGCAACGAGGGGCATTATTTCATCGGCTCGCCGGATGCCATTCCGATCTGGTCGCCGCTCGTGTCCAATTTTCTCGACAAGCTCAAATAGCCGCCACGAGAACCTCGGAGTTCAAGACATGGCACGCCCTCATTGCGAAGCTGCAAGGCCAGTGTTTCTCACTCAGGCCATTCTTGCGGCCGTTCTATCGGCGACCTGCGCCGCGGCACCCGCCCTTGCCGAGATCACGCCCCGCGGACAGCGCACGGCCAACGATATCAAATACGGCGACTGGAAGAAGCTCTGCTTCAAGGCCGCTGGGGCCCCGCTGCTTTGCAGAACCACGATCTCGGGGACTTACGAGACCGGGCAGATGGCGGTCCGGATCGATCTGATCGAGCGGGAAAAAGACGGCAATGCGCGCATGCAGATCTTTGTGCCCGTCGGCATGTACCTGCGAACACCAGCGAAGCTGAAGGTGGACACCGGCCAGTACCACCCGATTCCCTACAATTGGTGCCTCAGCAACAGCTGCATCGCGGGCGACGTGGCGAGTTCGAAACTGGTCAAGGAGATGGAGACGGGAAAGACGCTGACGTTGGAAGTCGTCGATTCCAATCTCCTGTCGCTGACGACGTCCCTGCCTCTCGCTCAATTCCGCGCCACCCACCAGGGGCCGCCGGCGCAGACGCTCGAGCAAGACATCGACGAGTGACGGATCGCCCGCCTGCTCTCAGGCGTCGTACTCGGCCAGCCCCTTGCGGTCGAGCAATACGATTTGTCGCTGTGTCGCTCCCTCGAACTTCAGCATTTTTTGGCCGCGCAGTGTGGAGCACGCGCGCGAGACCGTTTCGAGGGTCAATCCGAGATAGTCTGCAATGTCGCGACGGCTCATTGGCAGTACCAGGATCCTGGGATGGCCGAGCCGCTGGTCGAGCTCGAGCAGAAACGCGGCCACTCGCTCCAGCGCCGTCTTTCGGCCGAGCAGAAGCATGTGGTTCTCCGCATGCTGGAGGTTTCTCGTTACGAGGCCGAGAAAGCTCGAAGCACCCGATTCCCGGCCTTGCATCGTTTCGAGCAGGCTACGCCGCCTCGTGATGCGAACCCTGGTCTCGACTACAGCTTCCGCGGTAAAACGATGAACTGCGCCATTCTCGAGACCGAACATGTCGCCTGGCAGGTGGAATGAATTGATCTGGCGGCGGCCGTCGGAGAGTAGTTTGTAGGTACGCACCGCTCCGGAGATGATCTGGTAGACGTACTCCGTCTCCTCGCCTTCGCCGAAGACCTCCGTTCCTCTGCGATATCGAAATTCACTGCAGAACACGCGCTCGCCGGCGAGTGCTGCGAGATGCCCGTCAACCGGACGGCTGCTGGGGGTGTTGGTCCTGAGCAGCATCGTGAAAAAACTCCGACTGAATTGACAATGCATGAATGCTAGGCAGGAAGCGGCCGAGCGAATTTGATCTGCAGCAACTTTAAGTCCCGCCTAGGTACTTGCCCGGAAGCGGCCCGGCCGCGTCGCTTGCGAATCCGCCTTCAAAACGCCTCAGAAGCGCCGAATTGCCAAAAACCGATAGGACGCTTCAAAGGCGTGGAGTTGCGTCGGATCAACAATGCACGTCGAAACTCATCTAACTTGCAGCAACTTTGGGGATGGCTTCCTGCCGTCGTGTGCTCAAAGCGCGACCGGCGTGGTCACAGCAGGCGCAAGCTTTTCCGGCAAGCCAGCGGACTCTTAGAAGCAACGAAATGCCTGCACGATCATCTTCGGGCCTGATCTTGACCGTACTGCTGCTTCTCGGCTTCGCCGGCCAAAGCGCTCACGCATCAATCACAATCCGAGTTCAGCTTTCCACCCAGACGATGCTGGTCGCCGTCGACGGAGCCGCGTATGCGACCTGGCCAGTCTCGACGGCGCGGCGTGGATACCGCACTCCCACCGGCACATACCGGCCCTATTCTCTCCAGCGCATGCACTATTCGAAGCTCTACGACTTCACGCCGATGCCCTATTCGATCTTCTTCCACGGCGGATACGCAATTCACGGGACATTTGAAGTCCGCAATCTTGGGCGTCCCGTGTCCCATGGCTGCATTCGGTTGGCGCCAGAACGAGCGCAATCACTGTTCGAATTGATCCAGGCTCAGGGACCTCAGAATACGACGATCGAGATCTCGCCTTGACGCAAAGGCATCGCGCCATCTCGGCGGACGCCAACGATCTTAGCCGGCCCCCTGGATCGGCGCAGCCTCGGCAAAGCATCGACCCGGCACGTCGATTGGCGGCTTGCAAGCCGCTTTCCGAGGCTTGAGTAGGTCTCGCGGCTGCAGGCGCACCGGTTCTTTGTCCAGCGCTCTGCGCTTCAATTGCACCGTTGGCAACCTGTCGCTCTTCCCCGAGCGATCTGCGTTCTGTTCGGACCGAGGTCCTGCCGACAGGCCAGGTAGTGGAATGGCCTGGTGAACGGCCATCGCCGTCGTCATGCCCGCGATGTAGATGAGTGAATGCAACGTGAGTGTCTTGAAAAGCATGATGCTGCCCATTCCACTTGTGTCCGTTCTGGACATCGCCGCAAGAATTAATCAAGGCTAGATCGAAGTCCCCACGCCGGCTTGATCTGGCGCAAACGCGGCGCAGCCTAAGTAAGCATCCCTAGCCGCCGCCCTCACCGCGGCGGGCCTGGCTTTCAGATAAGCAAAGCCCCGGCACAAGGCCGGGGCTTCGTAGTGAGACAGGTTTTGAACGCTGGTATTCAGCGACGTCCGACGCGATTGACGGGACCGCCGCGATTCATCGGCGTTCCCGGCCGTACCGCCTCGCGAGCGGCAGCACGGGCGACGGGCCGCGGTCTCAGCACGACGCCGGCTCTGGCGACGCAGCTGGGCGGATAGTCAATGTACTGGCAGTACACGACCGCGGCCGCCGGGCCGCTACTGACGGTCGTTCCCACGACAGCCAATGATGCGCTCATGACCAACCCGGCAAGGGTCAACGATCTGATTGATGGGGGCAATTGCACGAGAACCTCCTGACTGCTTCGGCACCAACAGAGGTTCAATAGCAAGGCGGATATGGAGCGTACCCGCAAGCCCTCGGATGGGTGTAACGGTAGCCACCGTAAGCCGCCGCTCCCGCTGCTGCCGCACCGTAGTACGCGCGGCGATGGACCCGGCGATTGACACCCGCGACACTCATCGGTGTTAGAGGCCGCCCGACCCTCGCTTGGGCGCTATCCAGCGATACGGTGAGAAGGCTTGTCGACGATGGCTGAAGTGACAGCGGAGCTGCCACGAACATCGATAAAGCCGCGATCAGTCCAAGACGTTTGGCAATTCCCGTCATGCTCATCTCTCCCAATTTGGTCGTGATCGGAGCTACCGTGAGTTCATCCGTCGCCGGACCGTTGATAAAGATCAACAGAACTTCAATTTGCACACCGGGAAAGGGCGCTGAACTTGTTGGGCGTCGCCCAGGGTACCAGCACGTCTTGCTAGTCGCCACGCCCGCACACCGCCTCGACCGAGGCGATGAGCAAGCTCGGCTTGAACGGCTTGTTCAGATAGGCTGCGCAGCCGGACGTCATCGCCGCCGACCGACAGACTTCGCTGTTGTTGCCGGTGACGAAGATGACGGGCACCGCAATACCACTGGCCGCAAGCTGACGGCGCAAATCGATTCCGGATTGGCCAGCCAGATCGATGTCCAGAACTATGCAAAGAGCCTGGTCAAACTTTTCATGCTGGAGCAGCGCCCCGGCCGAGTCGAATAGCGTGGTGTCATAACCATGCTCGCGGAGAAGCCGCTTCATGCTTCTTCGGAAGGACGGGTCATCGTCGACCACATAAATTGATTTGTCTGCAAGCACGATGCGCGGCTTTCTGTCGAGATAGGCGAAGGCAGCACGCCCTGCAGCTTCGTCCTGCGCATTGCGCGCCTCGAAAGTCGGACCGTCAATAACCTGCGCTATTGTCCCTTCGTACAGGGGGCATGCCTAGTTCTTAGAAGCGCTAGGATCGATCAACCCAAGTCGCTCCGCGATCGATACGAGTTCTGCGAACGAATGGACTCGCATCTTTTCCATCACCTGGTGGCGATGCGCCTTGATCGTCCGCTCCGTCGTTCCAAGCTCGTGAGCAATTTGCTTGTTGATCTTGCCAAGCACGATGAGGTCGAAGACTTGCCGTTCACGGGGCGTCAGGGACGATAAAAGCGCGCGAAATGCGTCTAGCGTGCTGCGCTGGTTCTGCGCGGCGATCTGACGCGACATGGCGCGCTCTATCGCGTCGATCAATTGCTCTGACGAGACCGGCTTCGTCAAAAAGTCCTCGGCTCCGGCCTTGATCGTGCGCACGGTCGTCGCCGTATCCGCGTAGCCGGTCACGAAGACGATCGGCAACGTCGAACCGATCTCGATCAGGCGGCTTTGCAGATCGGGACCGCTCAAGCCCGGTATCTTCACGTCGAGCAGCACACAAGCAGGCTGCTCACCACTCGGCAGACGCCCGAGCAATTCCGCCGCCGACGAATATGTTGCGACGTCGTAACCCGCCAGCCTCAGCCGGCGTTCTATTGCCGTCCGAAACGATGCATCGTCGTCCACCACAAGAACCAAGCCCGGCAATTCTACCTCTTAGCCACAGAATGCTTTGAGCAGAGCGTCCCTTGGCTGAACACCAGCGCAAGGCCATTAAAACCAGAAGTAAATTCCGTCCATCTGAACGACATCGTGCTTAGCAAAACGGTTCAAATCGAAACATAGGGTTCAAAAGTAGCATACCAATGTTGGCCTTCTCATCCCGGGCACGAACCTTCGACCCTGTCCCCAGGTACAATGTCCCCAGAGACAATGGACGAAAATATCCTCTTTAGTCGTAAATCAACCTCGGCGGGAGTAGGATAGCGCGGCGCATTCTCGCAATGGAATTCTGAATCTGAGACCAATTCAGCCATACGTTGAGGAGTTGGCCCATGTTTGTGCGCATCACGACCGATCCCACCCGCCGCCCAAATTCACTTCGCGACCTCGGAATGACCAGCTGCTCGAACCCGACTGTCAGTCTAAGCGAATTTTCTTACAAGAAAGGGACTGAGATTTACGGCGAGAAAGAGGCCGCCGAATACGTGTATCAGGTCAAGACGGGTGCAGTGCGAAGTTACAAGCTCCTGTCGGACGGACGGCGTCAGATCGGCGCGTTTCACCTTGCCGGCGATATCTTCGGACTGGAGAACGGCGATTCGCACCGCTTCACGGCCGAGGCGATCGTCGATACCACCGTCCGGCTGATCCGCAGGCAAATCCTGGAGCTGGTGGCCGACATCGATCCCGTCGTTGCCAACAACCTGCTAAACATGACGACGAATAACCTTCAGCACGCCGAAGACCACATGCTGCTGCTGGGGCGCAAGACATCGCTGGAGCGTGTTGCCGCCTTCGTGCTCGAGATGGACCAGCGCTTGACCGGAGCCGGTGTCATAGCTCTCCCCATGTCGCGGCGGGATATCGCTGACTATCTCGGTCTGACGCTCGAAACCGTTTCGCGCGCTTTGTCGCGGCTGCACGAGCTTGGCATCATTGCTTTTCTTGGCACCACACAGCGTCAGATCGTATTATCGGACCGGCAAAAGCTCGCTATCATCGATCTTCAGGGCTGAATCCGGGAGCGCCGATCGCAGCGAGGTGCTCAAGCGTCTTGCGCAAGACTTCAAACAGCACGGCGGTCGACCAGCCGAACAGAAGGATGCCGTTCATGGCGGTCATCGGCCCGGTCAAACGCCACGCTTGAACCGGCGTGATATCGCCGTACCCCAGCGTGGTGTAGTTAACGAAGGCGAAATAGAGCAGATCGGATTCCGCGGGCGCAGCGCCGAGCATCAAATAGGCGAGCGCCCAGACCAGGACCTCCAGCGTGTGCGCGAGCATGAGCACGGCTGCCGTCGCGACCATGACGGCCATCAGCTGCAGCCTCGGCCGGTGGGTGTGCCTCAAGCCGGCGGTCCGAGCGATGCCGATAGCACCGACGGTCACAATCGCATGGATCATGATGTTGATCGCGCTGACGAGAGCGCCAGCCAGGAATTGGAGTGCCATCCGGGTCGAACGAAGCTCAACTGCGCTTGGGCGAGGTCGGGTCGAGGCGCTGCCTTTGTGCTCTCATGCGTTTGATCTCTTTTTGCAGCGCTTCGGTCTTCTCATCGCGCTGTTCCGACCCGGTCTTCTGCAGTTCGTCGCGGCGCAGCTTTTCGAGCGCCTTCTCAACCGAGAGCTTGGTCGTGCCGGCCATGATATTGTCCTCGTTCCGTCGTTTCCGATAGCGATGCTGCTATCTCGCTAGTCCTCCGAACCAGGCGCCGAAATAGCCGGCATAGAGCGCCGGGATTTCGAGGTTCATCGAATGCCCGACACCGGGCACGATCACCAACCGGCAGTCCGGCATTGCGGTCGCCATCGTCCTCAGGTCAGCCGGCGGGATCCACCCGTCCCGCTCTCCCCACAGCACCAGGTGCGGATGCCGGATTTCGGCCATCCGATGCTCCAGCTCCTTGCTCTCCCACTCCCGATTCAGGTTGACGGGTGTGCCGATCCAGATGCCCTCGGAGACGCCGAAGGTCTGCTCGAGGATCCGCTCGAACAAAAGCTGGATGTCTCCAAGCCCCTCCCGAAACCGCGGCACGGTGTTTGGCGCAAGACTGTCAGGAACGAACAATGAGGATGCCGCCGTCGCCATCACCGCTCGCGTCACTTCCTTGCTCGCCATCATCGCACGGAAGACGCCAATCTGATCGGCATTGAAGGCCATGCCGAGCGGTGTAATCGGATCGAGCGCGAACACCCGCCCGAACCGTTGCGGTTGCATCAGCAGCATCCGTGCCGCGATGATACCCCCGGTGGAATGGGTGGCGAGATGGCAGAACTCGATTCCGAGCGCGTCGAGCGCGGCCAGCAGATCCTGCGCGTGCTGCTGCATCGCGTAGTTGGAATAGTCCGCGGCCGGCTTCGGACGGTCGCTGTCGCCGCAGCCGCGCCAGTCGATGCCGATCACGTGGAGCCCCGAGGGGAATAGCGGTGCGGAGAGCTCGATCCAGTCCTTGCTGGCGAGATTGCCGTGGACGAAGACGACCGTGACGTCGCCTCGTCCCCACTCTCGCCAACCCAACTGGACCTCGCCCGCCTGCACTTTTGGCATGATCGAGGCCTACTTGTTCAAGCCAGCGGTGGGAGCCGCGCCCGGGGGCGTCGGGGCCACCGGCAACGCCGAGACCACGGCGCCCTTGATCATGCGATCCGTGCCCATCGGCGAAGAGGTGTCAACCGTTCCTCTGGTCACGAAATCGACGACGTCGGTCGGGAACTCCACCGGATTGTCGGTGTGAATGAAGTGCCCGGTCTCCGGATAGATTTTCAAAATCGGCCGATTGCCCGCGTTGGTCATGCGCGACATGAACGGCGTGATCGCGTCGCGGCCGAGATCGGTCAATCCGTTGAAGGCCGGCGTCGGAATGAACGGTTCCTTGTCACCGAACGAGAGGAAGATCGGTGCCTTGATCTGCGTGAGCCGCTCGTAGAGGTTCTTCGGATCATCCTGCTGAAGCTCGGCGCCGATGGTGTAAATATCGTAGATGAACACGTTGCACCACTGTTCGAGCTCCCGGGGGTTGCCCTTGATCAGACCGACGCGCTGCTCGGTGTGGAAGCGGGCATATTCGCTGTCGCTGAAGAAGTAGCCGCTCTTAGCCGCCGAGACCACGTTGGTTTCGGGATCGCGCTTCTTGAAGTAGAAGAAGTCGCGAACATTCTGCTCCGAGCGTTTGATCTCGGCGTCGAGGATCCCGGTCGGGCCCCACGTTGCCTTCCACTTCTCGAAGTCGTGGTCAAAGGCCTGATCGAACAATCTCGCCTTCTTGTCCTTGGCGATCGTGATGTCGCGCGGATATTCCTCGAGGCCGGAGGGCGCTTCGAGCGCGAGGCCCTGCACCGCATCCGGCCAGGTCAGGGCATAACCCATCACGAACTGACCACCGAGCGAATGGCCGAGATAGTAGGCCTTCTTCACGCCGAGCTGGTTGACCACGAGGTCATGGATGACCTCGCGCATGTCCTGCATGGTACGTGCCGGACTCTTGTCGAGATTGCCGGGTCCCGACATGCCGTAGTGTGGCAGATCGGGCGCGATTACACGTACGCCGCTGCGGAGGGCATATTGCATGACGTTGCCATAATGCCCAGCGAAGGCACCCTTGCCGTGGATGATGACCAGCACCTTCGGATCCTTGTCGGTGCCGGCATATTCGTCCATGTAGCCGATTTGCCAGGAGTTGCCGCTCTTATCTTTCGCGTTGGCGTATTTGACCGGATAGGGATAGGTCACGAACTCCTTCCAGAACGATTTTTTCGGATCGATGTTCGCCGCCACGCCGGGCACGCGATAGTTCTTGTCATCAAACGTCTGGGCGCGATCGAGCGCCGCCACGTCATCCATGAAGGCAACAAACTTCGGATCATTCTTACGCTGGTTAATGATCGGGAACACACCGTAATGCGCGACCGGGCTTTCCTGGGCGATGAGGTCTGCGCCAGGGACCCGATCGACAGCCTTCTCGGCTAGCTTGAAGTTCAGCCACAGATCGTTGGTGATGTGCATCACCAGCGTGCGCGCACGAATGCGGCCGAGATAGGGATTCACGTTGTGGGTTTCGCCGACCCGGTTGCGCCAGACGAGATCGACCGCGTCGTAGAGCTTGGCACGATTGGTGACGTTCAGCCCCGCCTTCTCATTCGGCGGATCCCAATAGAAGATCTCCGGCTGCACGGCTTTCCAGTTCTGGCTCGTGCGGAAGGCGAAGTCGTAGCCCGTCATTCCCAGGATCGACCAGCCGAACGCGACGCCGGGCACCGGATGCTTCTCCTTGGGCAGCTTATAGTAGTCGCCCTTGGTCGCCTGCCAGACGGGATCTGCCTCGATCGCGGCCGTCATCATCTGGAAGGTCCAATTGCCGACGGGATCATCGCCATCCGACTGCGTGGTGCCGCCGATCGGCATGATCGCGCTGACATACTCCGGATGCATGACACCCCAGACGTAGGTCTGGGTGCCCCCCATCGACACGCCGGTCACCAGCGCAGCGCGAACGATCTTCAGGCCATCGCGCAGCATGCGGTAGTTGGCCTGCACCATGTCATAGTAGCTATATTGTGGAAACTTGATCCCGAGGCCATCGGACGGCTTGCTTGCACCCCAGGTGCCGAGCGGATCCACCATGACGACGTAATAGCGATCGGTATCGATCGGCCGGCCCGGGCCGATGATCGGCACACCACCGGACACGGCAGCGCCTTTGACCCATTGCTCGTACATGTCAGTGGAGTCGCCGGAATAGTAGGAATTGATGATCACCGCATTGGTGATTTCGCCGGCCGTATTGCGGCGAGGCGTTCCGACGGCGATGTAGGCGGTGCGCAGTTTGCCGGCCCCGAGTGATTCCAGCGTGATGCCGCCCTCCCCGCCATTCTCCCATTTGGAGGGATCGGCGAGGTCGTACTTGCCGCCGAGCCGGAAGTTCGCAATTTCATAGGTCTTCTTCAGCTCGTCATGCTGCATCTGCGACGAGCGGCGCGTGAATGGCTGCGCAAGCGCAAGCGAAGTGCCGATCAGCAGCAGCACTACACTTACGAGAAAGCGGCGCGTGGCATCACTCCCTTTCATGGCGATATCCTCCGGCAATTGTTCTGATCGAAGGCTAGGAGCGGCTGCACGGCATCCTTTGACTTAACTCAACGGATTGCTGATGCTTTGACCCAGGATGTTGTGGCACCACATTACCCTCGGATTGCCGCAATGCCTTTTCTCAGCCATGGCTCGTATCGGATCCGCTACGAGCTCGACGGCCCAGCCGACGCGCCGGCCTACGTGCTGGTGAATGGTCTGACGCAATATGCCGAGCTTTGGACCGCCTATCGCGATGCGCTCGTCGCTCGCCGATTCCGCGTCGCAACCTTCGATCTGCTCGGTCAGGGCGAATCCGACAAGCCCGCTCTCTTCATCAGCCAGGACGATCAGGTTGCGGCTCTGCACCTGCTGATCCAGGAAGTCGGTGACGGGCCCGTGTTCTTGAGCGGCATCAGCTTCGGGGGCCTGATCGCACTACGCTATGCCGTCGCGCATGGCGGCCGATTGGCCGGGCTTGTGCCAATGAGCTGCTTTGCCGAACTGCCACCGCAACTTTTCCTGCTCGGCAACGCGCTGCGCACCGGCCTGATCCTCGGCGGCACCAGCTACCTGCAGGATCTGCTGCTGCCAATGAATGTCTCGGACCAATGGCTGGCGCCGGTGCTGGACAAGCTCGACAGCGTGAAGAGGCAGGGCTGGCTCGTGAACGATGTCTACGCCCTGCAGAACCTGATGGAATCCTTCCTTGATTTCCAGCCGCTCACGCCGCAACTGCCTTCGATCGGCATACCGACGATGATCCTGAACGGCGAGTTCGACTTCCTCACTCCGCGCGCGCTGCACGAGACGCTGCGCGTTCAGATTCCCAACAGCTCGCTGGTCATCATCCCGCGGGCCTACCATGCCTTCACGCTGGAGAAGCCGGCGCTGACGGCCGATCTGCTCGCCCGCTTCGCTGAGGACGTGTTGGCGGGGCGCTGGCAAGGCAACAAGACGGTCTGGATTGCACCGGATGAGGCGGGCGGCGATCTCGTGCCGTTTCCCACCGGTTATGATCATCTGCGCGCGGTCCCCGTGCAGGGAGCGATCGCATGAGCGCCTTCTTCGGTCCGCTCGATTCCGATGGCCGCGTGCCGGCCCGGCAGCAGACCCGCGTCGCGAGCTTCCTGATCTCAGCCCACGGTGCGCTTGGGCGTCGCTTCGCTCTCGCCTTGCCTCTCAGGTTGGAATCGGCCTGGCAAACCGAATTGAACGCGCAGTTCTACAACGAATCCGAGATCGTTTCCCTGCTCCTGCGTGCAACCCGTTGGATGCCGGACCTCGCCCTGGGCTATCTCGCCGCGGCCTGGGAGACCGCTTGGTTTCCCGCGGCGGCGGATGGCATTCCGGACCATGCGCTGGCACTTGCCGTCGACCTTGCGACCCTCGCTCACGCCATTCACGCTGGCATCCGGCCGGCGGCTCTGCTTCCGGTCGAGGCGAACGCGAACGATCCTTTCGTGATGGCGCTGCGGCGCGTCGAGTTCGAGAGCGGCCGGTTGTTGCAAGCGCAAATCATCTTCCTGAAGGGAGAGAGCCTCGTGCCGTTTCGCGACGCCGTGAGTGCCGCACTCGAACGGCGCCACGCCGAGGTGCGCAAGCTGTGGCGCGAGATGCTCGAGGGCATCGACGTTTCGAGCGACGAAAATGGACTGAAGTCTTGACTCAAGTCAAAGGACGACGCTGACCGTCCGCCAACATTCCGCCGACGAACTGACCGGAGTTCCGATCATGAGGGCCGTATCCGTCGAAGAAGCCGTCGCGATGATCCCAACCGGCGCGAGCATCATGGTCGGCGGCTTCATGGGGGTGGGGACACCGGAGCGCCTGCTCGACGAGGTCGTTCGACAGAGGAAGAGCGGCCTCACGATCATCAGCAACGATGCGGCGTTGCCCGGCAAGGGTGTCGGCAAGTTGTTTGACGCAGCGTTGGTTTCGCGGCTGACGGCCACCCATATCGGTCTGAACCCCAAGGCGCAGCAGCAGATGCTCACCAATCAGATCGGGGTCGACCTGATTCCGCAGGGCACTTTCGCCGAGCGCATTCGCGCCGGCGGCTGCGGCCTGGGTGGTGTGCTGACACCGACGGGTGTCGGCACGCTGGTCGCGGAAGGGAAGCGCCAGATCGAGGTTGACGGCAGGCCCTATCTGCTCGAGACGGCGCTGCGCGCGCAATTCGCGCTGGTGCACGCCTTCCTCGCCGACTACCTCGGCAATCTCTCCTACGCGCTGACCTCCCGCAATTTCAACCCGGTGATGGCCATGGCGGCCGATACCGTGATTGTGACCGCGGAGCACATCGTTCCCGTTGGCGTCATCGCGCCCGACCACGTCATGACGCCAGCGCCGCTGGTCGACTATCTCATCACCAACGCGAACGGGTGAGGTCATGGACGCACAGGAGATCATCGCTCGCCGTGTCGCGCAGGAGCTCAAGCCGGGCAACCTCGTTAATCTCGGCATCGGCATTCCAACGCTCGTCGCAAACTATGTGTCGCCCGATTTGAAGGTGTTCTTTCAGTCCGAGAACGGGCTAATCGGCACTGGACCCATTCCTGAACAGGGACTGGAGCATCCGCTGCTCACCGATGCCGGCGGAAGGCCGATCAGCGCGCTTCCGGGCGCAAGCACGTTCGACAGCGCAATGTCCTTCGGACTGATCCGCGGCGGCCATGTCGATGTCACCGTGCTCGGCGGCCTGCAGGTTGACGCAGGCGGTCACCTCGCCAACTGGATGATCCCTGGCAAGATGGTGCCCGGCATGGGTGGCGCCATGGATCTGGTGAGCGGGGCCAAACGGGTCATCGTCGCCATGCAACATGCAGCGAAGGGCAAGTCGAAGATCGTCAAGCAGTGCAACCTGCCGCTGACGTCCAGCCGGCCCGTAAGCCTGGTGGTCACCGACCTCGCGGTGATCGGCTTTCCCGACGGGAAAGCCACCCTGATCGAGACCGCCCCCGGCGTCAGCGTCGGCGAAGTCATGGCGGTCACGGAAGCTGAGCTGGTTGTCGGCGACAGCGTCCCCGAAATGAAGATATGAGTGGATGAAGCGGCATGCGTATATTCAGCGACTTCAAGGAAATCAAAGCGGCCGTCGGCACCGAAATCGGGGTTAGCGACTGGATCGAGATCACCCAGGAGCGGATCAACCAGTTTGCGGAAGCGACCTGCGACGAGCAGTGGATTCACGTCGATCAGGAGCGTGCCAGCAAGGAGATGCCCGGCGGCAAGACCATCGCCCACGGGCTGTTGTCGCTCGCGCTCGCGCCGCTGTTCATTCGATCCGTGATCGGGCTGAAAGGCCTGCGCAACACGCTCAACTACGGCGCGGACCGGATCCGCTACCTGGCGCCCGTGCCGGCAGGATCCAAGTTGCGAGGACGCGTGACCGTCGCGGAAGCCGAGGACGTACCACCCGATGGCCTGCGCGTGAACTATCATCTCGTGATCGAGATCGAAGGCGGCAAGAAGCCGGCCTGTATCGCCGAGCTGATCGCGCTGCATTATCGCTGAGACACCGTGGACCTCACGCGCCAGTCAGTAATGGCGTCTGGTGCCGTAATTATCGCTGCCGAAAGGACGCCTTTGCACCGGCGCGAAGTACGGATTTACCTCACACATGGCCGCACGGCCGGACGCTGACGCCCGACATTGCGGCATCGATGTGTAGCTGCAATCAATCCACTCCCCGCCGTCTAGAGACCCCTCATATAGTTTCATGCAGACTGGATATCGAGGGTCATAGGTCTGAGCCTGCCCTGACAAAGAGCCGATGACCAGCAACACCATGCCTAGTAGGGCGATACGCATCCTATCTCCAGCACTCTGCCTAGCCCTCGCTTAATCGATGATGTGATAGCCGCCATCGATGTACAGCACCCCGCCGGTCATCAGCTTGGCGCCGTCGAGCGCCAGGAACGCGGTAGCATTGCCGACATCGTCGATGCTCACCAGGCTCCGCGCCGGCGCCTTCGATTGCGCCTTGTCCATCAACTCGTCGAACTCGGGAATGCCCGAGGCCGCACGGGTGGCCAACGGTCCCGGCGAAATCGCATGAACCCGAATGCCCTTCGGGCCCAGCTCGGCCGCCGCATAACGAACCGCAGATTCCAGCGCCGCTTTCGCCACCCCCATGATGTTGTAATTCTCGACCACCATCTGGCTGCCATAATAGGTCATGGTGAACATCGTGCCGCCGTTCTTCATCAGCGGCTCGGCCAGATGGGCCATCCGCAGGAAGGACCAGCAGGAGACCTCCATGGTCTTGAGGAAGCCCTCGCGGCCGACGTCGACGACACGGCCGTGCAGCGCTTCCTTGGGCGAGAAGGCGATCGAGTGCAGCAGGAAGTCGAGCTGCCCCCACTCCTTCGCGATTCTCTCGAAGACCTGCTCGGTCTGGCCTTCCGCCATGACGTCGAGCGGCATGAAGATCGGCGCCTCCAGCGCCTGCGCCAGCGGCTCGACGTGCTTCTTGGCACGATCGTTCAGATAGGTCACCGCGAGCTCGGCACCGAGCGCGCGGAACGCCCTGGCGCAGCCCCAGGCGATGGACTGATCGTTGGCAATGCCGACGACGAGCCCCTTCTTGCCTTTCAGGGCCACCTTGGTCTCCGGATAGACGGGAATCATGACACCCTCTCTTGTCTGGGGTTGCTCGATGGTGTGTTCATCAGCAGCGACAGCGTATGCTGCGCAATCATCAGCTCTTCATCGGTCGGCACCACGTAGACCGGAATGAGACTGCCGGTCTGCGAGATCAGCCGGGCGTGGCGTGAGTTTTGAATGGGATCGAGCGCGACTCCGAGCCAAGCGAGCTGCTCGGCCACGCGGGCGCGAACGGTTGCAGAATTCTCGCCGATCCCGGCCGTGAAGACGAAGGCATCGAGACCTTGCAGAGCGGCCGCCAGCATGCCGGCGTTGAGGCCGATCCGATAAGCGAAATAGTCGATCGCGAGCTTGGCCTTGGGATCGTCACTCTTCTCCAGCTCGCGCATGTCGTTGCTGACACCGGAGAGGCCCTTCAAGCCGCATTCGCGATAGAGGAAGTCCTGCACGCTCGCGGCTGACATGCCCTTCTCGGCCATGAGGTAGAGCACCACGCCGGGATCGAGCTGTCCCGGCCGCGTTCCCATTGGCAGACCGTCCAGCGCGGTGAAACCCATCGTGCTCTCGACGCTCCGCCCGTCCTTCATCGCGCACATGGACGCGCCGCTGCCGAGGTGAGCAACGATCACCCGGCGCTTTGCGATTTCGGGGGCTACGCTGGGCAGCGTCCTCGCAATGTACTCATAGGATAGCCCGTGAAAGCCATAGCGCCGCACGCCCTCAGCATGAAGCTGGTGCGGAATCGCGTAGTAGTCCGCCAGGGCACCATGCGTGCGGTGAAATGCGGTGTCGAAGCAGGCGACCTGCGGTAGCGTCGGGAAATTCGCCAGGATCGAGCGGATCGGCGACAGGTTGTGAGGTTGGTGCAGAGGTGCAAGATTAATGAAGCGCTCCAGCCGGGCCACCACGCCGTGGTTGATCAGGACCGGCCTATCGTAGTCGGGGCCGCCATGAACCACCCGATGTCCGACCGCAATCGGGTGAATGCGAAGCTCCTCGCGCAGCCACGCGCCAGCGACGCCCATTGCAGTCGAGACGTCCGGCACCGCCTCGATCGGGTAAGCGCGGTCGGCCAAGGGATCGCCCGCCCCGCCGCTTGCCTTAAGCCGCGGACGGCTGCCGATGCCGTCCATCTGGCCCTTGATCTGCCGCCGCAGCCGGCCCTCGCCCTCGACCGAGAAAATCTGGAACTTGACACTCGAAGAGCCGGCGTTGACGACGAGGATCGTATCCATGGCGATCACGCAGCTATTGTGGGAGCATGCTGGCGGCGCGCGTTGGCATAAAGCGACGCCACGGCGCAGGAAGCCATCCGCGCGCGCGGCGTATCGGCTCGCGAAGTCAGGACGACCGGCACCCGGGCGCCGAGCACGATGCCGGCCCCATCGGCCTTGGCGAAATAAGCAAGATTCTTTGCCAGCATGTTGCCGGCCTCGAGATCGGGAACGACGAGGATCTGCGCCCGGCCGGCGACCTCGGACTTGATGCCCTTGATGCGCGCCGCCTCAGGGTCGATCGCATTGTCGAACGCCAGCGGGCCGTCGAGTACACCGCCGGTGATCTGGCCGCGGTCGGCCATCTTGCAGAGCGCAGCCGCCTCGATGGTCGATGGAATCTTGGAGGTGACGGTCTCGACCGCCGACAGAATGGCGACGCGCGGCGCCGCGCCGAAGCCAGCCTGCGTGTAGAGATCGATCGCATTCTGGATGATGTCGCGCTTGGCATCGAGGTCGGGAAAGATGTTGATGGCGGCGTCCGTCACGAACAAGGTTTCGGCATAGGCCGGTACATCCATCACGAACACATGGCTGATGCGGCGATTGGTGCGCAGGCCTCCGGCCTTCGCGGTGACTGCCCGCATCAGCTCGTCCGTATGCAGGCTGCCCTTCATCAGCATCTCGCCCTTGGCGGCGTGAATCAGCTCGACCCCTTTGGCGGCAGCGTCCTCGCTATGTGCGGCATCGACGATCTCGAAGCCCGAGATGTCGAGATCGAACTTTCTGGCGGCATCCCTGACCTTGCCTTCAGGGCCGACCAGGATGGGCCGGATGATGCCGGCCTGTGCGCTGTCGACGGCCCCACGCAGCGAAGTCTCGTCGCAGGGATGCACCACGATGGTTGGGACCGGAGGAACGGCCCTGGCTGCCACGATCAGCCGATCGTACTTGCTGGACGATTGCGATTGCCCGGTTTCCGCTGCCATGACGTTGCTCCCGATCCACTTAACGGCCGCTACGAAGCTCTCGCCTGGTCGAAAGGGGCAACGTTGTTCGCGCTCCCTTCTCCCGCATCGACGCCAAGAAGCGCCCCAATCCGCTGAAGGCGGTTCGCAGGTTCACCCAAGACCGCGCCGCTGGCGGACAGCACGTCCCGTATGGACCCGAACAGAGTCCGGCGCTGACTGACGTCATCGGGCAACAGCTTCGGAATGGCTGCGAGCGCACCTTCCTGGTCCAGCAGCAGCATGAAGAACTGCTCACGAACCAGCATCTTGAACTCGGCCAGCGACAGGCGAGGCCCTGCATAATCACGCCGAACCCGGCGCAGCGCCTCGATGCTGCGCTCGTCGACCATTCCGCGGGCCGAGCCGATGTAAAGCAGGCTTCGGATGGCCGCCTCGCGCGGGCCGCCTTCGCCGATCCTGGACCTCAGCTCGGCGATGCGCGCCTCCAGCATGGCCCGGTGCTCGGCGGACATCTCCCGCCGGCGCGAGAGCTCCGATTTCGGATCGATCCCGAGCGCTGCCTGCAGGGCCGGCGAGCCGTAGAGATTGAGAAAGACCGTCTCACTCAGCGCTTCCGTTGCGTCGCGCCAGCTATCGAGTGCGTGGACGATCTGTTTGGACATTTGCTCCTGGAACGCCAGGAACGGGTTATCCTTCGACACCGGCTTGCGCTTGTCCTCGATCTCCTCTGCCACAGACTTGACGGTGGCCATCAGCGGGTTCTGGCTGCTGAAGGCCTCGTACTGCAGCCGCAATGGATGCAGGCTGCGCATCGTCTCCGCCAATTGCGGGCTCACGACTTTCTTGATCCAGGGCTGGACGAACTTCCGGTAGGCCGCCAGATTGATCTCGGAAACGCTCTTGGCGGCGGCGAAACGCCGCTCGTCCTCCGGCGAATTGCTGCCCATCGCCCGAATGTCATCGAGCGTCCGCGCCTCGCAGCGCATGACCCACTTGCCGACGACGAGATCGGAGCTCGTCGTCTCCTCGTCCTTGGCCTCGAAGGTCGCCTCATAGAGCCCCGGCGGCAGCACATCGATCAGATCGATGTTTTCCGAGAATTCCGCATGCTCTTTCTTGGCGACGCCGCCGGAAACGAAAATACCGAGATGGCCGACGCTCTGGTGGACGGTATAGACGATGGTCTGCCCATAGGCCCTGATCTCGTCGACATCAGCGTAGCAATCCAGAATCCAGTCCAGCGCCTGCTGCGGGGGTGTGACGTTGTCACCCTCGGAACAGAACACCAGAATGGGCGATCGAATGTTTCGGAGATCGACCTTCTGGCCGTCGGACATCTCGATCTTGCCCGCGGCCAGGTTGTTGCCGATGAACAATTCATCGACGATGAATTGGATTTCCTCGGCATTCAGATTGACGTGGCCGCCCCACCAGCGCTCGAATTCGAGATAGCGGTCCGCTTCGGTGTCGACCTTGGAATAGACGTTGTACTGCTTGGTCCAGAGCGTGTTCGACGGATTCTGGTTCTCGAAGTTCTGCACCAGCCAGGCGCCGTCGAACTTGCCGGCGCCGAGATCACTGGCAAGCGCGGTCAGCCAGCTTCCCCCCAGCAGTCCGCCCGAATAGCGCATCGGATATTTGCCGTGCACTCCGGCCCAATAGGCCAGCGGCGCGCCGGCGATGATGATCGGCCCGAACAGCTCCGGCCGCAACGACGCCAGGATCATCACGGCCCAGCCGGCCTGGCAATTGCCGATGACGCACGGTTTGCCGTCGGCCTTGGGATGCAGACTGATGACCTTCTCGATGAACAGCGCCTCGGCGCGGGCAATGCGCTCGATGGTCTGGCCCGGCATCGGCTCGGGCAGGAAGCCGATGAAATAGCAGGGGTGCCCCGCTTTCATCGCGACGCCGATCTCACTGTCGGCCTTGAAGCCGCCGATGCCGGGGCCGTGTCCGGCGCGTGGATCGACCACGATGAACGGCCGCCGCTCGGAATCGATCTCGACGCCCTTCGGCGGAATGATGCGGACCAATGCGTAGTTGACCGGCTCGTCGAGCTTGCGGCCGTCAATGATCAGCTCGGCGGCATATTGCAGGACGTGCGGAGCGGTCTGCGCGACGTGCTCGCGATATTGGTCTCCCCGTCGGCGCATAATGTCCAGGAACAGCACGCTTCGCTGTCCCGCGTCGACCAGATATTCGACCGCCGAGGCCACGAGCCCGGACAGGGGGCCACCCGGTAGATTTTGAGTTTCCATCGACATGTTCTGACCTCTCTCGTCCGCGCATCCATTGAGAGCCGCGGAGCGACGGGATACGTTGACTTAGGTCAACGGTCGGCCTGATCGAGACAGCGTCAGCAGACCTGCCGTGGTGACGTCGGGTTGAAGCCGACGGCGAGCACCATCAACTCCTCTCCCGGGAGAAGCTGGCGCAGCGTCCTCACGGGCGCACCTCGCCCCCGTCCTTCTTGAGCCAGATGTTGATGCTCACCAGCAGCACCCAGAACGGGAAGACGACGAGGCTCCAGTCGATGTAGTAGCTTCCGATGAGAAGGATAGCAGCGGCCGCATATCCGCCATAGGCGAGCCAACGCGGCGTGAGCCCCGTGTAGAGGGCGATGGTCGACGTCGTCATCATGAACACGGAGGCGGTCTTGACGAGGTAGATGTTCACCATTCCGTAGGCCAGGCCGCGGCCGAAATGAAAGGTCGCGGAATTGATCAGCACATTCGGCGCCGCGTGGAAGGCCAGAATGACGGCGCCGATGACAGCGGCGGCGGCAAACAACATCGCGAGCAATAGCACAGCGCTGCCGAAGAAAATCGTCGCAAAGAACTGGTCCTCGCGCTCGCCGAGCCGGTCGCGCAGAAAGCCGACGAACCACAGGAAGGCCACGCCTGCGAAGGGCACCAGGTTCAATGCCAAGGCGACGTTGCTGGTCCCGCCATGCAGCCACGCACCCGGCTCGAGCGGATCGGCCGGCACGGACCGCCGCATCAGCCAGAACACCGCGAGAAGCAGCAGCGAAAACAGAATCCCCGCCGCGGCCGCCACGCGCGGAGCTCGCAATTTCGCCCGCGTCAATCCGGTTGCTTGCGTGATCACGAGACCGCCCGCCCCTTTTCGTCCGAGGCTGCCGGGCTCGCCAGGCCGTGGTGATGCGACAAGCCGAGACCCTGCCGATCCTCGATGCGGGCCGCGGCGCGGTCCTGCGCATCGAAGCTCGACCGCTCGATCCCGGAATCGAGATGACCGAGGTAATCGCGAACGAGTTTCGCGCGGTCTCCATCGACGCACTCGGCGAGCTCGGCGAGTGCGGCGCGCAGGCGGCGCATCACCTGGATGGAGGTCGACCCGAACTGCCGGATCTCGTCGAAGGCCAGCGCGAGGTAGTCCTCCCAGGTCGGCATCCGATAGATCACTCTTAGAACGCCATCCTCATCGAAGGCCTGACAGGCATCCAGGTCACATTTGGCCAGCCGCCGCAGCAGATCCTCGATCTGGTCGATGGCCTGCACGGCGGTCGTGGGGTCGTTGATGGCCGGAGACAGCGCCTTGATCGCGACATCGACGAGAAGCCGCATCGCATATTTCGGGTCCTGCTCGAACGTGCGCTGCTCGTCGAGATGAACGCATGCACTCAGCTCCTTCTCCATCACGAGACTATTGGCTCCGTGAGCATGCAGGATCACGCTGTCTTCGAGCAGCGTGTCCCCTACGCCGCACTCTATCATGATGAGACCGTCCATCCGGCAGGCAAGGCCAACCAGCCCGGCGATGTCGATCGACGTCACCGACTGCGGATTGCCGATATGCTTAACCGTCAGCGCCGGCGCACAGGTGGGTCGTTGCGCTGGCGCGGCGTTGCCGGACGTGCGCCACGGGACCGCCTGGTACGCGCTGACGATGACCTGCCGGCCGATATCGCCCAGCGCCTGCAGCACCCGTATGATCTGGAGATTGTTCAAACGCTGGACGAGTTGCGCAAGCATCAACACGCTGGCGACCAGCATGGCCGCGACGATCGCGGCTGAAAGAAATGGCACGCCTTGAGCACCCTGGCGATCGACCCAGGCCAGCGTGGCGAGACTGTACATGAACGTCGCGACGAACATGCCGAGCGAGTGAAACAGCAGCCGGTCGCGCGCGAACCAGACGACCAGGCGGGGCGAATAGACCACGGCGTTGAACTGGACCAGCACGAAGGCGATCGAGAACACGATGCCGGTCAGCGCCATCATGCCCGAGGCAACTGCCGACAAATAGGCCTGTGCGGAGGAGGTCGACAGGTTGAGACTGACGGCCAGGAACGTCGCTTCCAGGCGCGGCACCAGGAAGCCAGCGGCGACGCTCGCAATCGCATAGAGCGTGGGTATCAGCCAAAGCTGCATGCCGCCTCCTTTCACGATGCCCGAATGCCGTCTGGACGGCCGGGCAAGCGACAGCATCCCCGCGCCTTGCGGTCGGTTTGTTGATCTTGATCAACGGTGCCTGACGCAAGCATGGATCAATGAGGGCTCATCGGGCGGACGAAGCGCTCGTCGCGACGGCGCGCCGCGCGCAACGAAGATTGGACCATGAATTCCGCCGCCGATCACGCGCCCTCCTTCGAGACCGCCACCAGCCAGTGGATTCACGTCGTCGGCATCGGCATCGAAATTTTCGGGGTGTTCATCATCGTCATCGGGATCATCTGGTCGGCGCGATACATTTTTGGACAAAACGTCGAGTCCCGCTACGACAGCTATAAGATCAGCATAGGACGATCGCTGTTGCTCGGCCTCGAAGTGCTGGTTGCCGCCGATATCGTGAAGACGATTGCGATCGAGCTGACCTTCGTGAGCCTCGGCCTGCTGGCCGGATTGGTCGTGGTCCGCACCTTCCTGAGCTGGACGCTGACGCTGGAGATCGAAGGCCGCTGGCCTTGGCAGCCGGAGCGCGAGGCCGCGGACCGGGCCCGAGGTCGATAAGAGCAGTTCCCCAATTAGGTGTTTGCTGGCTTTCTAATATCGCTGGCCCCAAGGACAGAGTTGCTTTGGCTATCGAATACCGAGCCATGAACGTCGGGAGCCTCTTACCTTTTGCTTCCGGAGGGACGTAACTCCCGTCGTCTCCATGCCGTACAATTTCTCCCCTGGGAATCTCGCTCGGTGCCAGACGATTTGTTCAACCGGAAAGTGCCGTTATGCCTGATCGCAGCCGCTGACCTTCACCTCGTTCGGCCGCCATGGTGGCGCAACCGAATCGATGGGCTCCGGGCTGACCGAGCTGGAGCTGATGAAAAAGGGCCAGTGGTCGTCAACCAGAGCGATGGTGAACTACCTGCACGGCGACGACGAAGCCAAGCAGCAGAGTCAGCTCAAGCGGATCAGGAAGCGCGGGAAGTGGGCTTGATCGCTCGTGGGCGGCTTGCGAACAGACCGCGAAAATTTGTCGGAAGTGATTCAGCCCGGCTTGTCGGAAGTCGGAATCGTTCGCGGGTTAAATAACTGAAAAGATTGGAGCGGGTGAAGGGAATCGAACCCTCGTATTCAGCTTGGAAGGCTGCTGCTCTACCATTGAGCTACACCCGCGCTACGGGCTCCCTAACACGGCCGGGCGGCGGTCTCAACTGCCGAGGACGCCGCTTTCCGGCGTGTCCTCAACCTTGCGAGTGGCCCTGGTTCCTTCCGGACCCGCCGCCCCTTAACAGCGGCGGCAATGCCGCCTATATTGAAGCCTTCCGAAACCAATGAAAGGAGGTGATCCAGTGTCTCTTACCAAGCGCTGTCACCTCGCTGGGGTCGCCCGCTAAGCTCTGAATAAAGGCTTGGCATCGGGGCGCTCTCAGCCCTGGACCAGCGAGCACGAGATCGGGCGCGACGGGGCTTCCCCGCCGCGCCTTTTTCGTCGGTCGCGCGGCTCAGGCCGGCGACTCGCTCGCAAGCACCTCGCGAATCTTCTCCGACAGCTCCGACTTCCGGTAGGGCTTTCCGAGCAACGCGACGCCGGGATCCAGATGCCCTTCGTGGACGATGGCATTGTCGGTGTAACCGGAGGTGAAAAGCACCCTCACGCCGGGCCGGCGCAGCCGGACGGCGTCGGCCAATTCCCGCCCGTTCATGCCGCCGGGCATGATGACGTCCGTGAACAGGAGATCGAATTTGGCGCCTTGGTCGACCAGCACCAGCGCCGATGCGCCGTCGCCGGCCACGAGCGTGCGATAGCCGAGGCTGCCGAGTTGGGCAATGACATAGCCCTGCACCAGCGGATCGTCCTCGACCACGAGGATCGTCTCTTGCCCACGTGCCGTGACGAGCGGCTGAACCGGCGCCGTCCTGGCCGGTGCCTCGCCCTTCGACCGCGGCAGGAACAGCCGCATCACCGTGCCAACTCCCTCCTCGCTCTCGACGGCGACGGTGCCGCCGGTCTGGCGTGCAAAGCCGTAGACCATGCTGAGCCCGAGCCCAGTGCCGCGACCGACGCCCTTGGTGGTGAAGAACGGCTCGAATACCCGCTCGCGGATGTCGGCCGGGATGCCGTGGCCGGTGTCGCTGACCGCGATCATCACGAAGGCGCCGCGCACGGCATCACCGCTCGTGTCGTCGAGCTCCCGGTTTGCGGTCTCGAGGGTGAGCCTGCCGCCCCCCGGCATCGCGTCACGTGCATTGACGGCGAGGTTGACGATCGCGGAGGAGAGCTGCGAGGGATCGGCCATCGCGGACCAGGCGTCGTCGGCGAGCCGCGTCTCGATCTCGATATGCTCGCCGAGGGTCGGCTTGAGCAGCTTGACGGTCTCGACCACGAGGGCGTTGACGTCGATCTCGCGCGGTTCCAGCGGTTGGCGGCGCGCGAAGGTCAGGAGCTGCGAGGTGATCTCCGCGCCGCGCGCGGCCGCATCGTCGATCAACTGCGCGATCGCGGCGAGCTCTGGCTTGTCCGCGAGCCCGTCCCGGATGATCTCGATGGTGCCGGTGATGACCGTGAGCACGTTGTTGAAATCGTGCGCGACGCCGCCGGTGAGCTGGCCGATCGCGTCCATTTTCTGGGACTGGCGCAGCCGCTCCTCGGTCTCGTGCTGCGCGGTGAGGTCGGTCGCCGACCCGCGATAGCCCATGAAGCGTCCGTCGGCGGCGAAGATCGGCTGGCCGTTGACGCTGAAATGATGCATCCGCCCGGCAGTGTCGCGCCCGCGATATTCGAACTTCCGGAACGGCTCGTGACGGTCCAGCGTTGCCAGGTGCGCGCGCCATTTCTCGGGCTCGGCGTCGGGTCCGAACGCGGCATCGGTGCGGCGCTTGCCGATCAGCGCTTTGGGGTCCATGCCGAAGGCAGCCACCCGGTCGGAGATGTAGGTGAAGCGATGATCCGGACCGGTCTCCCAGAACCAGTCGGAGGCCGTCTCGGCATAGTCGCGGAAACGCTGTTCGCTCGCCCGCGCGTCCTCTTCGGCGCGTCGGCGGATGCTCAGGTCGCGCTCGAGACTTGCATTGGCCTCGCGCAGCTCGCCATAGGCCCGCTCGAGGTTGGCGCACATGGCGTTGAAGGCGTCGACCATCTTGTCCAGCTCGTCGGCATCGTAGGGCGCTCGGCGCTCGAGGCGCAAAGGCGGCGGCGGCCGCGCCAGGTTGTATTTGCTGACGAACTCGGCGATGGCGACCAGATGCCGCGTCACCAGCAGATGGACCATGTAGATGATGAACAGCGAGACCAGGAATGTCTTCGCTGCCTGGCTCACCAGAATGACCAGCGCCCGGTTGAGCAGATGCTGATAGACGTCGGCCAGCGTCGCCTCGACGTGGAGCACGCCGATCTCACGTGCGGCCCCCTGCACGCTGTAGTTCAAGGGATAGTCGCGCGTCACCGCCGAGCGGGCGCTGGGCTCGCCGACCGCAAGACGGATCGGATTGGGACGATCGGCGATCTCGCGCACCTCGGCGGAACGGATGTCGGGCAGCCGCAGGATGCCGTCGAGCTGGAGCTTGAGCTGGTTCTGGTCGAGATTCCACAGGCTCTCGCCGAGGCTGTCGGTCGTGCTGCGGCCGATCTCGTCGAGACGCGTCTCGATGAGCCCGACCTCGCGGTCGTAATCGAGATAGAGCTGGAGCGCCGTCAGCGTCAGCGTCACGGCGGAAGAGAACAGCAGCACGGCGGCGAGCAGCCGCGGCCCGACGCCGCTGCGCGACCAGTTGAAGAGCCGCGACAGCAGCGATGCGAACATCGGAGGCGCGAGCACGGCGCCGATGCCGGTCAGACCGGGCTTCGCAGCCGCCGGCGCGATGGCGGGGCTGCGCTTGGGGTCCTCGTCACCTGCGTTGGCCATGCACCACGTCCCCGAAATGGCGGCTCTGCTCCGGTCCACCGGCTGCAATCTCGAGCCATCCAAGAGTTGAGACGCCTGCCTCGTCACCCGATGCGCGCAATCACCCTTTCGGCCCTTGGGCGGATTGAGGTCGACGGGTCATGTCTTGCGCCCAACAGCAGGATTCCGGCGCAAACTACCACTCCGCATGCTAGAATAACATCGGTGAAAGTCCGGAGTCGCTCGCAGGGCAAGCGGTAACAATTGCCGGCCCCCGGGTGCCCACTTCCGGTAGATCGCGCGGGCGTCCGAACCCAGTGGTAGCAATGCACGACCGAAGGAAACGCTTGATGTGGCGGCTAGTCTTCGCTTGCCTGTCATTGCTCGCGGCCGGTCCGTCGGAGGCGCAGGACTTGATCCGGCTGGCGCGCATCGCCGACATCCCCGATCAATATGTCGGCGGCGAGATGCTGCGGGCTGTCTACGCCAAGCTGAACATCAGGCTGGAGTTCGAGGACGTCCCCGGCAAGCGCGCGCTCGCGCTGTCGAGCGCCGGCGCGGTCGACGGCGAGATCCAGCGGATCGGAACCCTCTCGCGCGACTACCCGACGCTGATCCAGGTCACGCCGGCGATCAACTACATCGAGCCCGCAGTATTCACGACCAAACTCCGGTTCGACGTCGCCGGCTGGGATTCGATCAGAGACTACAGCATCGGCATCGTCCGCGGCGTCGGCTCTTCGGAGGCGGGCACGCGCGGCATGGCCCGCGTCACCGCGACCACCAGCCTCGACAACATGGTCAGGATGCTCGACGCCGACCGTTTCGACGTGATGGTCACCGACCTCTTCAGCGGGCTTGCCGCGGTGAGGAAACTCAATCTGCAGGCCAGGATCTACCCGCTCGCGCCGCCGCTCGAGCGGATCCACATCTACCATTACCTGCACGAACGACATCGCGATCTGGTGCCGAAGGTCGGCAAGGTGATCGCTCAGATGGAGGCGAGCGGCGAATTGGCGGCGCTGCGCGAGGCCTTGGTCAAGCAAGTCCTCGGCACCCAATGACGGCCGTGCGTCAGCCGGTGCGAAGCCGCTCGCGGAGCGCGACGGCTGCGATCAGCATGCCGACGCACCAGGCCACGACTGCGCGGTGAGGCTCTCCGCCGAGCAGCACGGTGAAGAGGCTCGTCAGCAGGCAGGGCACGATGGCCTTCCCCTTCCGGCTCGTCAGTGCGAGCAGGAACGGCATCGCCGCGATCGACATTTGCAGGGCGTCCATGCTGGAAACGGTGTCGTCAGGCTTCAGAAGCCGCAGACGCCGAGTGCACGCGCGCGCTTACCGCGCCGGCTTTCCACGATGCGCTCGCCGCCATTCTCGGCCGAGCTGCCGTAATAGCGATGATGGCCGCTTTGGTCGTGCAGATCGGCCGTTTCCGATTGTCCGGCCCGACGCGCGTCGCAGATGATCTTGCAAACCGTCTTTATCGTGTGGCCCGACATTGCCGCCTCCAGCAGAAATCTTGTTGTTTGTGGTCATCAGTCGCGACCGCTTCCGGCGGCGTTCACGCGGCAAGGGCGCAATCGGGTTTCGGGACGGTTTCGTCGCTTGCGGGCCACGCAATATTTTGCTTCGGGATTGTCGGCACCACCTGCGGTGCTACGTCCTTGGGATCTGTGCAGGAAAACAACGAGGTGACGATGCTGTACGCCATCCTGGCCTACCATGTGGAAGACGAGCTCTTGTCCTGGACGCCGGAGCAGGACGCTGCGGTCGTGGCCAAGGTCATCGAAGTCCAGGCACCCTTGCGGGCAAGCGGACAGTTTGGGCCGGCCGCCCGCCTGGATGAGACCCGAAAGGCCCGCACCTTGCGTGGCCCGGGCGCGGGCATGGTGCTTGACGGCCCGTTTGCCGAGACCAAGGAGCAGCTTCTGGGCTTCCACCTGATGGAATGCTCCACCGAGGAGGAGGCGATCGCGGCGGCGCGGAAGCTGCGTGCGGTTAATCCGACCGCGGTCTACGAAATCCGCCCGGTCAAGCTTTACGTGCCGGCCGATGGGTTCGGCGCGACGTCCGGGTGAGGCCCAGCCTCACGCGCTCGGCCCGGTCCGCGCACCGTAGAAGCGCTGGATCACGAGCCCGCCGAAGGCGATGAACCAAACGAAAGGCGCGACGCGGGGCGCGAACGCCGCCACGATCGTGCCCGGAATGAACACCAGCAGCGGAAACAGCGAGGCCATCATCTCCTGTCGCCAGCCGCCGAGGATGGTCCACCACAGCCAGGCGTTGAGGCCGGCGATCGCGGTCAGGTGCAGGCCGTAGAGCACCGCGACCGCGCTGCTCATGCCGTAATTGGTGTAGAGGCCGTTGGTCACCGGCAGCAGCACGATCGAGAGCAGGAAGAACAAATTCAGGATCACCCCGCCGCGGCTGCCGACGGGCTGACGCGCCAACCGGCGGTGATGGCTGATCCAGAACACGCCCGCGATGATGAAGCTGAGCGCAAAGCCGGCGAGCTTGCCGGAATAGACGTGGGCGAGATCGCCCCAGCCGGGCGGGCTGGTGAACACCGCCGCCTTGGGCAGGTCATAGGCCAGCAGCGTCATGGCGACACCAAAGATGGTGTTGCTCAGCGATTCCAGCCGCCGCATCTCGAACTGGTCGGGCTTGAGCTCGGTCATGTCGGCATGCGCTGCTGGAACTTCGGGCCGTCTTCCCCTAAATCCTAATTCCGGTTCCGTCCAGCCGCATTGCGATTCGCCCCGAGATCGCCGACTCTCGCCCTTTCACCGGGGCGATTCGTGGCGACATATCTGGACACGCTCAATGCGGAGCAGCGCCGCGCCGTGGAGCATGGCGTGGCCGATGGCGCGACCGTGGGCGCTCCCCTGCTCGTCATTGCCGGCGCCGGCTCCGGCAAGACCAACACGCTGGCCCACCGCGTCGCGCATCTGATCGTCGCCGGCGCCGATCCGCGCCGCATCCTCCTGATGACGTTCTCCCGCCGGGCCGCGGCCGAGATGGCCGGCCGCGTCGAGCGCATCGCCCGCAAGGTGCTGGGCGAGAACAACGCCGCGATCATGCGCGATGCGCTGACCTGGGCCGGCACCTTCCACGGCATTGGCGCGCGTCTGTTGCGCGAATATGCCGAACGGATCGGCGTCGATCCTTCGTTCACCATCCACGACCGCGAGGATTCCGCCGACCTGATGAATCTGGTCCGGCACGAGCGCGGTCTGTCGAAGACGGAGAGCCGCTTTCCGGCCAAGGGCACCTGCCTGTCAATCTACTCGCGCTGCGTCAATGCCGAGATGGAGATCGAGAAGGTGCTCGGCCAACACTATCCCTGGTGCGCGGGCTGGGCCGCGGAGTTGAAGGGCCTGTTCGCGGCCTACGTCGAGGCCAAGCAGGCCCAGCACGTGCTCGATTACGACGACCTCCTGCTGTACTGGTCGCAGATGATGAGCGATGCGCCGATCTCGGAAGAAATCGGCGGCCGCTTCGATCACGTGCTGGTCGACGAATACCAGGACACCAACCGCCTGCAATCCTCGATCCTCTTGGCGCTGAAGCCCGACGGACGCGGACTCACCGTGGTCGGCGACGACGCGCAGTCGATCTATTCGTTCCGCGCCGCCACCGTGCGCAACATCCTGGACTTCCCGCAAAGCTTCTCGCCGCGCGCCGAGCTCATCACGCTCGACCGCAACTACCGCTCGACGCAAACCGTGCTGGCGGCGGCCAACGGCGTCATCGGGCTTGCGCGCGAGCGGTTCACCAAAAACCTCTGGACCGACCGCACCGCCTCGCACAAGCCGCAGCTCGTCACCGTCCACGACGAGGCCGACCAGGCGCGCTATATCGTCGAGGAGGTGCTGGCGAACCGCGAGCAAGGCGCGCTGCTCAAGCACCAGGCGGTGCTGTTCCGGACGTCCTCGCATTCCGGCCCGCTGGAGATCGAACTCACTCGCCGCAACATTCCTTTCGTCAAGTTCGGCGGGCTGAAATTCCTCGACGCAGCTCACGTCAAGGACGTGCTGGCGCTGCTGCGCTTTGCCGAGAATCCGCGCGACCGCGTCGCCGGTTTCCGCATCATGCATCTCTTGCCAGGCATCGGGCCTGCCACCGCGCAGCGCGTGCTCGACCAGATGGCGGAGAGCACCGATCCGCTTCACACGCTCGGCCAGCTCCCGGTGCCCGCACGCACCGGCGCGGACTGGACCGACTTCGTCCGCACCGTGGAGAACCTGCGCTATTCGGAATGGCCGGTCGATCTCGAACGCGTGCGGCTCTGGTACGAACCGCATCTCGACCGCATCCACGAGGATTCGGAGACGCGCCGCGCCGACCTGATGCAGCTCGAGCAGATCGCGAGCGGCTATGCCAGCCGCGAAAAATTCCTGACCGAGCTCACGCTCGATCCGCCGGATGCGACCAGCGACAAATCCGGGCCGCCCTTGCGCGACGAGGATTATCTGATCCTCTCCACCATCCACTCCGCCAAGGGCCAGGAGTGGAAGTCGGTGTTCGTGCTCAACGTCGTCGACGGCTGCATGCCGTCCGATCTCGGCGCTGGCACCAGCGCCGAACTGGAAGAGGAGCGCCGGCTGCTCTATGTCGCGATGACGCGCGCCAAGGACGATCTGCACCTCGTCGTTCCCCAGCGCTTCTTCACCCACGGCCAGGCCGCCAAGGGCGACCGCCACGTCTACGCCTCGCGCACCCGCTTCATCCCGGAGCAGCTGGTCCATCTGTTCGAGCGCACCGCCTGGCCGAAGGCCTCGGCGGGGGCGGCGCGATCCGCGGCGCAGGGCCCGAAGATCGACATCGGGGCACGGATGCGCGGGATGTGGCGGTAGTGGCTGGAGCGAGATGAGATCAGCCTCGATTGCAGCAACGACGGAGGTGCGCTCCCTCCCCCGCTTGCGGGGGAGGGTTGGGGAGAGGGTGTCTCCGCAACGGGACACCCCCCAGAGGAGACAACCCTCACCCGGCGCGCGGGACGATGCTCCGCATCGCCCGGGACGCGCCGACCTCTCCCGCAAGCTTGCGGGAGAGGTGAACCTCTCCGCGACCGCTCGATTCAACCCAAAACGATTCCGATTTAGGCATCCAACCGGTCGAATTGGACCTTCCCCGCCTTCATCACCAGCGGGATGTGCTCGCCCTGGCCCAGCAGGCAGGCGACGTCGCGCAGCGGATTGCCGTCGACCACCAGCAAGTCGGCGATCGCTTCGGGCGCGATCCGGCCGAGCTTGCCCTCCATGCCGAGCACCTCGGCGCCGATCACCGTCGCGCTGGCGATGACGGCGCGCGGACCGAGAATCTCGGCGCGGATCCGGAATTCGTCGCTCTGGAGACGCTGGGACGGACCGAGCAGGTCGCTGCCAAATCCCATCTTGACGCCGGCGTCGCGATAGATCGCGAGCGAACGAAGGCCCGCGTCGCGGACATCGGCGATCTTGGCAACGCTCTCGGGCGGCAGGCCGTATTGGGCGCCCTCATTGGCGAGCGCCTCGTAGGTGACGAGCGTCGGCACCACATAGGCGCCCTTCTCGGCCATCAGGCGCGCGGTCTTGGCATCGACCAGATTGCCGTGCTCGATGGTGCGCACGCCGCAGCGCACCGCGCGCTCGATGGCGGCGGCGGTGTAGGCATGGGCGAGCACATAGGTCTGGCGCCCGCGCGCCTCCTCGACGATGGCGCGGATCTCGTCCTCGGAGTAGCCGAAGGCACCGACCGGGTCGGTCGGTGACGCAACGCCGCCGGACGCCATGATCTTGATCTGGTCGGCGCCCATCTGCAGTTCTTCGCGCGCCGCCCGGCGCACGCCATCGACACCGTCGGCAACGCGCGCCAGCGCGCCGACACGCACGCAGCAGGGACACGGCGCGTCGCTGGCGAGATAATCCGAACGCGCCCGCATGTCGCCATGCCCGCCGGTCTGGCTCAGTGCGCGGCCGGAGACGAACAGCCGCGGGCCGTCGGTGAGGCCGGTCTCGATCGCCTGCTTCATCGCATGGCCGGCGCCGCCGGCGTCGCGGACGGTGGTGAAGCCACGCCGCAGCATGCCGCGCAGCAGCAGCGTCGAGCGCAGCGTTACCAGCACGTTCGGCATGTGCACCTGCTGCGACAGGTTGAGCTCGACCGCCACCGCATGCACATGCAGGTCGATCAGACCGGGCATCAGCGTCTTGCCGTTCAGATCGATGGTGCGATCGGCGGTGACCTGAAGCGGCCGGTCGGAGACCTCCTTGATCACATTGTCCTCGACCAGCACGTGATGTCCTTCGAGCAAATCCGGCTGAAGCGGATCGAGCAGAGCGGCATTCGTGAAGAGGATGCTGGGCATGGCGGTTTCCTGTCCGGTCAGGACTGTGTGAGCAGCGCGGGCAAAGCGAATTGGGCGAATGGGAGACACGCAGCGACATCGTCCGCGCCGTACCAGCCCGCCCCATGCAGCAGGTTGAGCGAGCCGAGCGTGCGCCCGCGCCAGCGCACGGGCATGTTGAGCACGCTCTCGCAGCCGAGCGACGCGATCAACTCATGATCAGCGAACACGTTGCGCAGATCATCCCGGGTGCGGCCGATATAGGCCTCGCCGCGGTCGAGCACCGCCTCGGTCCACGGACCCGGCGCGAGGCGCTTGCGCCCGCCCGTCGGGTAAGGTCCGGGAAGATTGGAATAGATCCGCGCCGCTTCCCCGGTGTCGTCGTCATAGGTCAGGATCGTGAACAGCTTGTGCCCGATCGCCGATTTCAAGGCGTCATCCAGCGCCGCGAACAGGGCATTCGGCTGATCCACCCTGCCCTGCGCCGCCGCTACAGCGCAGAGCAGCGGATCGGCTCGGCGTGTCGTCTCCCTCATGCCACTTCGCCCGCGGCAATGTCTTCCAGTGAACGGCCGCGCGTCGGCACGCCCATCACCACGACGGTCAGCGCGCCGATCAGCAGGACGCTGGTGGTAATGCCGAACACGCCGGCAAAGCCGAAATTGGGATAGAGGTAGCCGACCAGGATCGGCGAAATGATCGCGCCGATGCGGCCGATCGCCGAGGCAAGGCCGGCGCCGGTGGTTCGCACCGGCGTCGGAAACACCTCCGCCGTATAGGCATAGACGCCCGCATAGGTGCCGTTCATGAAGAAGGACAGCAAGATACCCGCCACCATGATGTGCTGGTCGCTCTGCGCAAAGGCGAGCCCGAGCGCGCTGGCGCCGCCGAGCACCATGTAGCACGCAATGGTCGCCTGCCGGCCGATCCGCTCGTTGAACCAGGCGGCGCTGAAATAGCCCGGAATCTGCGCGCAATAGATCGCGATCGAATAGGCGAAGCTCTTGGTGATGCTCATGCCGTTCTGGACCAGCAGGCCGGGGATCCAGACGAAGAAGGAATAATAGCTGAAGGTGATCGCGAGCCACATGATCCAGGTCATGATGGTGATGCGCGCCTGGCGGCCGGCGAGCAGCGCGGCGAAATTAGCAAGCAGCGTTCCTCCGGCTGCGGGAGGACTGACCGCATCGACGACCGGCTGCGGCAGCACGCGCCCCTCGCGTGCGAAGCCGGATTCGATCCTGTCGAGCACCGCTTCGGCTTCCTTCGCCCTGCCCCGGCTTTCGAGCCAGCGCGGCGATTCCGGCAGCGCCCTGCGCCACCACAGCAGCATCACGACCGGCACGGCCGTGATCACCAGCACGATGCGCCAGCCGTTCTCATAGGCGGGAACGATGAAGTAGCCGAGCAAGGCGGCGGCGACGAAGCCGAAGGAGAAGAAGCCGGCCAGTGCACCGGTAAAGCTGCCACGGAAGCGCCGCGCCACGAACTCGGCGAGATAGGGCGCGATGATCGCGCTCTCCGCGCCGGTGCCCATGCCGGCAACGACACGGGCGGCAAAGAAGGACGGCCAGCTGTCCACCGCCGCGCTGACGATCGATGCGACACAATAGAGCGCCAGCGCCGACATCATGACCGCGCGGCGGCCGATCAGGTCGCCGAGCGTGCCCGCCAGCAGCGCGCCAAACAGGAAGCCGATATAGGTGCTGCTGCCGAGCACACCGATCTGCACGCTCGTCAGATTCCAGGCGGTGCGCAGCACCGGCAGGATGAACGCCAGCACGGCCGCGTCCATCGCGTCGAACATGTAGCCGAGCCCGCCCATCAACAACAGATGCGTGTGGAAGCGCGCGTATGGCAGGCGCTCGATGCGCGCCGAGATCATCGACATGAAAGTCCCCCTCTGCTGGCGGCCCGGCACTCCGCGGTGGGGAACCATAGACAATGAGATATTATCGTCATAATTTATAATTTTGATCTGTTACATCACTGTGGTGAATGTCCTGTCGTTCCGATCGCTCGACCTCAACCTGCTGAAAGTCTTCGAGGCGCTGATGACCGAGGGCAGCGTCACGCGCGCCGCGAGCGCGCTGACGATGACGCAGCCCGCCGTCAGCAACGCGCTCGCGCGCCTGCGCGCCGCGCTCGGCGATCCCCTGTTCGTCAGGTCCGGCACCGGCATCCGTCCGACCCAGCGCGCCGTGGTGCTATGGGAGCCGATCGGCGAGGCGCTCGAAAGCGTCCGCGGCGCGCTCGACGAGCAGGTGTTCGATCCGCGCCGCGCGCAGACCGAATTCAGCCTGTCGATGTCGGACTACGTCGCCTCGCTGGTGATGCCAAATCTCCTCAATCATTTCGGCAAGGTCGCGCCCAAGGCGCGCGTCCACACCGTTCCCAACACCATTTTGGAGATCGCAGATCAGCTCGAAGACAATCGCGTCGATTGCGTGCTCAGCGTGTACGTCAACGAGGCGCAACAGCCGGCCGCCATCCGCTCGCGCTCGCTGTGGACGGTCTTTCATGCGGCGCGGCCATCCGCTCGCGGCACAAAAGCGGCTGAGCACGCGCAGCTTCCTCGGCGCAGGACATGTCGATGTCAGCCTCGCCGGCAAGACCTTGCCGTCCTACGACCTCTTCCTCGCCTCGCGCGGCCTGTCGCGCAACTTGGTCGCGACCGTCAATCACTACAGCGCCGCCTACGAGGTCGTGCGCCAGTCCGACCTGATCGCCGTGCTGCCGAGCGACCTGCGCTCGCAATCGCGCCACGCGCCGTTCTTGCACGCCATGCCGCTTCCGCTTCGCGCGCCGCCGCGCATCGTCAGCCTGTTCTGGCACCAGCGCAACGACACCGTGCCGGCGCAGCGCTGGCTGCGCGAGACCTTGGTGGGGCTGTTCGCCAAATCCGACTGAAACGCGGCCCCGAGCCCGACACGATCCAAAAAGGAAGCGGTGGGTTTCTCGAAGCCGCATTGTTGCACCAGCCACCGCGGCCTAGCTCCACCGCAAACGATCCCCTCCCACAGTGGACAGGCGCAAGCTGCGCCCACAGAGACCGCAGGCGTGCCGACGATGCGAGCAACCTGGATCGGCTCTGCCATTCCCGCCACTCTTGGAAGACAGCGAAACAGGATGGCGGGTTCGGACATCGTGTAAGCCGGATGGTGTCTGCGCCTCAGAGGAGCGCAGACCTAGGTGCTGGAAGCCGAAGTCAGGCCGTGTCTGCATCCCGGTGCTCCAGATGCTTGCGAACGCGACAGCGGCCGGTTTGGTTCGCGCGATACGATGTGTCACGCTACTTCGGCAAAAGCTATTGACCCGTCCAATGGCTAAGGCAAGATAACCAAACCCACAGTGTGCGCACGCATAACCTTCTCATCGAACACCGCGCTAAGGGTTCAACGGCAAGGGGAGATCATGGGCTTTATCAACATAGGCTACAGCACCTTGCTGGCTAACCATCCAAGCATGACCGACGATTTCAAGACAATGATCAACGGCTCCATAAAGAAATTCCACGACGAACCAGGGCACAAGAATACGTGCGCTTCGAAAATCAGCTGGGCATTCAACCATGTCGACGGTCACTATATCAATTGCGATGGCGACTATGGAAAAGGTGGCGTGCTCGTCAAAAAAGTTCGGTGTCTTATGGACAACGACGGTTGGGAGTATATTTTTTCGACGCTCGATCTTCGGCAGTACCTCAATAACAGGTATGGTTCCGGACAGATGTTTTCGAACACATCCAAAATAGGGAGCCGAAAGGGGGTGATCATCTTTGAACCGACAGACACCAGCACCATCGGTCATACTGACATCTGGGTAGACGGGCAGATACACGATGCTGACTTGTACTTTGGCAGTTGGTATTCGGCCGTGACAAATGACAGGGTCTTTTTTTGGGACCTCAATTCGTAACGCAGTGACGACTGACGCTTCTTGGCGAATGCCCGGCCGGAGGCTGACTTCAAATATTTCTCAAAGGCAACGGCCTGCTGCTCATCCGAGAACGCAACATAAGTCTTGAGCTCCCACCGAGTGAATTTTGACGTGGAGCAACGTCACCAGCATTGTGCTTTTTGAGGCGAGCACGAAGATCGGACGTCAGGCCGACGTGATAGCGTGACAGCCTTCGCTCACTTCACGTCACCTGCACTGATGCTGGCTTGCCTGGCCGTAGCTCGCGAAGCGAGCGAAGGCTGGTGGGGGAGGCAGGACTCGAACCTGCGAAGCCATGAGGCGGCTGATTTACAGTCAGCTCCCTTTGCCACTCGGGACACTCCCCCGCTCGACGGCAGCACAATCGGGCCGGACCTTGCCGGCGGACCGAAGACGGCCATGGAACGTGAAGGCCGCGACAGCCCGGATGGGGGCGCGACCGGGCGCGTTTATGGGCGATGCGGTGGGGCAAAGTCAACCGAGGCGAACAGCTAAAATCGCCCTCGCGGGCACTCAAATTGCCATATTCCGGGACCCGTGACACAAGCGAGCCCATGAAGGATCGAAAATTCGCACCTAGGGGTCCCCGCGGCGGGGCTAAGCCCTTCAACAGGCCCGGGAAATCGGCCGGCCGGCCGGCTTGGCGGGACCGCGATTCGCACTCCGACGGGCCCGTCATCCTCTATGGCTGGCACACCGTCACCATGGCGCTGGCCAATCCTCAGCGCCGGATCCGCAAGCTGACACTGACCGAGAACGCAGCGAAGCGGCTTGCGGACGAGAACATCGCGACCCCAGTCACGCCCGAGATCGTTCGGCCTCAGGAGATCGACCGTCTGCTGTCACCCGACGCCGTGCACCAGGGCCTGCTCGCCGAGGCCGATCCCCTGCCCTCGCCCGATATCGAGACCCTGAAGCAGGAGGGCATGGTGCTGGTGCTCGACCAGATCACCGACCCCCACAATGTCGGCGCCATCCTGCGCTCGGCCGCAGCGTTCGCGGTCAAGGCGATCGTCACCACCGCGCGCCACAGTCCGGAAGCGACCGGCGTGCTGGCGAAGGCCGCCTCCGGCGCGCTCGAATTGGTGCCAATGGTCACCGTGCAAAACCTCGCCCGCGCGCTCACTGCGCTGAACGAGCGCGGCTTCCAGACCGTCGGCCTCGACAGCGAAGGCAGCGAGGACCTCTCGGACGTCGCGTTGCGCGAGCCGCTCGCGCTCGTGTTAGGGGCCGAAGGAAAAGGTTTGCGGCAATTAACCCGCGAGACCTGCAGCGTCGTGGCGCGGCTCGACATGCCCGGCGAGATCAAGAGCCTCAACGTGTCGAATGCCGCCGTGCTCTCGCTCTATGTCGGCGCAAGCCGGCTGGGGCTGATGAAGCGGTAGTGCGTCGCGTTACATCGGAAAGCAAAACGCCCGGCCGCATCGCGCGGACGGGCGTTTCGTAGCTCAACCGATCAGAGATCAGTAATAGCGGCGCAGCACGCGGCGACCGCCGTAGTACGGCGCCGGCGCGTAACGGTGGGCGTAGCCGTAGCGCGGAGCGTGGCCATAGTGCACGCGCGGCAGATAGCCGTAGCGCGGGCCGTAGCCGTAGCGGTACGGACGATAGTACGGGCGGTGATAGGGAGCCACGGCGGCGCGATAGCCGTAACCGTAATTGGCGGGCGCGACGACCGCGTCTTCACGGTAGGTCGGATACGGCGCGAAGGCACCCGGGCCGGTGTAGGTCGGGCCCTGGTTGACGTAGTAATACTGCGTGGTCGGCTCAGCGAGACGCTCATAGGCGGCGCCATAGCCGTAGCCATAGCCGCCGCAGCCGGTGTTGCAGCCGGAATAGACCGGCGCGACCGGCTGGCACGGATCGAAGCCGCAGGCCGCGGCCGGCGCTGCTCCGACGAACATCACGGCAGCCGCCGCGACCAGTCCCGAAATCATCTGACGCATTACTCTCTCCTGTTAATTTCTGTTTGTTGGATTTTGACGTTTCTTAACCCGGCGGCTTGCCGGGGACTTGGACATGCGGCCGCGGTCGCGGAGGCCGCGGACGATCGTTGATCTCGGGCGCGAGGATCACCGGCGGCGGATCGACGGGCACATCCATCTGCGGCGGCAGCGGCGCCGATTGCGCGCCCCAGCTCTGGTGGTAGCTCTCGGCGGGCTTGGGCAATTTGCGGTTCGCGGGCGGCTCGACCTCGAGCCGGCCATAGCCAGGCCGCAGGCCCAGTGTCGGATAATAATGGCCGACATCGTCGGGCTGCCGCTCGGCGATATAGCGTCCGCCATAGATCGTGGGCTGTACCTGCTGGTTCTTGCCCAGGCCCCAGACGCCCTCGACGACGGCATAGGACGCGTCGATATTGTTGATGATGATCGGCACGCCGGGCCGGCCGGGAACGACGACATCGAAGCCGCCGGCAGAAGCCGTCGCAGGCAGTCCGATCAGAAAAGCGGCGAGCGCCACAGCACGCATGAGGAGACCCCGGTTATGCGGCCGCAACCTATCCGATCGCGGCGCAGAGAGGGTTAAGGTCCGCTCACCAACTTCCGGTAAGCCTAATGCGTAAGGATCGCGCGCCGCTCAAATGCTGCAAAGCCGGCTAGCGAAGTGTTAACGGCGCATCGCGCCGCCGCACGGAACCGCGCCGTGCGCTCACATCCGTTTGACCTTCACCTTGCGAAAATCCACCGGTTTCATCGGAACGTCCGGCGCCGCAAGCGTTTAGCCCCCGTCAACAAAATGGGAGCCAACAACCATGAACATCAAACTTCTTGGAGCGACGGCGATTGCGGCGACCATGCTGGCAGGCTCTGCCATGGCGCAGGCCGTCGTCACCAATCCCGGCCGCTGCTCGGCGCAATTCCCCAACGCCAACTGCCAGAATCTCGGCCCTGGAAACCCGTACACCGATCGCGGCTATCGCCACCATCGCCGCGTGTCTTACCGCCAGACCAATGGCGATTGGAATAACGACTGGAACAGGAGCCGCACCGGTTTCTGGCCGACTGACGTCGCGGCCGGCGTAGCCGGCGCCGCAATCGGCACCGCTGGCGCGATTGCCTCAGCGCCGTTCCGCGCCTGGGACAATTCCTATGCCTACGACAATTCGTGGGACAGCCGTGGCTGGGACACCCGCACCTACGCCCAGCGTAACGGCTTCGTCTGTACGCCCGGCACCTGGTTCAAGGGCGAAGATGGACGCCGGCACATCTGCCAGTAAGGCAATCTAAATCGATGCGAGAGATCAGGCGGCCCCGAGGGCCGCCTGATTCATGTCGGCGGCGACGACCTTCGGGTTCTGGCACTTTCCGATCAAGTCTGGTATTGCGGCGCGCACGGGTGGACAGCCCCGGCCCATGCCGGCCCTGCCCGCGTCTTTCAGGCGTCGCCGGCTTAGCTCAGCGGTAGAGCAGCGGTTTTGTAAACCGAAGGTCGGGGGTTCAATCCCCTCAGCCGGCACCACCTTCTGACGCCATCAGCTCGAGCGCTTCGCAGCGCTGCCTTGCTGGAAGTGCTCGGCACCTGTGATCTCCACCCAGCCATGTTTCGACTGCTCGAATACCGATCTGACCGGCGCCGGGAAGTCCGGATCCGCGATCGCGCCAACGGCAACAGCGATCATCCCAGGCAGATGATCGGCTTGCCAATAGACCGTTGAGCCGCAGTCAGGACAGAAATAGCTGCGGACCTTGCCGCCGCTTGCGGCGGTCCGAACGTAAAGCTTTGACGCTCCAGAAATCGTGACGGTCTCTGCGGCGTAGAAAACACCGACACCGAACGGCGCGCCGGTCCGTCGCTGGCAGTCGAGGCAATGACAGGCGACGACCAGCTGCGATGGTCCCGGAAGCGACAACGAAAGCGCACCGCAGCTGCATCTGGCATCGATCATCGATTTGCTCTCCCCTCTGGACGGATGCGAATTGAAAAGGCGGCGCCATCGCTCACCCTCCGTCATTGCGAGGAGCGCTTGCGACGAAGCAATCCAGACTGCCTCCGCGGAAAGACTCTGGATTGCTTCGCTGCGCTCGCAATGACGCGCTTGAGGAGGCGGCCTCGTCTCATCTCCAAACGCGTCGCTGCGCGTCCGGGACACGACGGCTCACTCCGTCCCGGCCTCGAACGCCAGCAGCACGTTGCCGGCGACGCCGCTCCATTGGCCGTAGCCGGAATTGGTGTAGAGCATGCCGCCGGCGATGACGGGCCCGGGGCCGTCGATCGCACCGCCATGGGCGGGGACGCTGTTCACCGCCTTGAAATCCTGTGCGGTGTCGAACTCCCACAAGAGCTTGCCGTCGGTGGCGTAGGCGCGCAGGAAGCCGCTGACGCCACCGGAGAATACGACGCCCGGGATCAGGCTCACCGCCGCCGAGAGCGCTGGGCTACATTGCGGGCGGTCGCCGCAGGCGACCGGCGGCACCTCCATCACGACTTTCCCGCTGGCGAGATCGAGGCCGAACAGGCCGCCGCCTTGTGTGGAATCGAGTTGCCGCGTGCCGTCGCGCTTGAAGCGCACGTCGGAGTTGGCGACATAGATGCGCTCCCCGTCCGCGGCCGAGCCCCATTCGCTGCCGCCGAGCGAACCGCCCTTGCCGATCCGGGTCTGCCACAGGATCTTGCCGCCGTCGTCCGGATCGAGCGCGTGCACGACGCCGGACTTCTGCGCGATGGCGAGCACGCGCCTGCCGTCGCGCAAGGTTGCTAGGATCGGCGACTGGCCGAAATCGTGATCGGGCCCGTGCTCCTCGGGACAATTGGTCTTGTCGGCAGTGAAGCAGGCGACGACGAAGGCGTCCTTGGGCGTGGCCTGCTGTTTCCAGAGCAGCTTGCCGGTCGCGAGCTCGAACGCCAGGATTGCATCGGCGGTCGCGGCCGGCGGATTCGAATAGGAATTGCTCGTCGCGACATAGACCGCGTTGCGCTTGGCATCGATCGTCGGCGCCGACCAGATCGCGGCGCCGGACGGACCGAACAGCTGCGTGCCCCTGGCATTCTTGCCGGTCGGATGCGGCACTTCCGGAATCGTATAGGCCTGCCAGATCGTCTTGCCGGTCGCGGCGTCCAGCGCCACCACGCTGCCGCGGAAGGTGCAGCATTCGTAACTGGCTTGCGAGCCCGCGGCCTCCTCGATCGAGGACACCGGCACGTAGAGCACGCCGGCATGCAGCGTCGGCGCGCCGGTGATGCGCGCGGCCGCATGTTCCTCCACCTTCGTCTTCCAGATCAACGCGCCGGTCAGCGCGTTCACGGCATAGGCGTTGGCACGCAAATCTCCGAAGAAGATCGCGAACTGATCGGAGCCCGGAAGCGGTGCAAAGCTGACCGCGGCACGCACCGCCGCGTCAAGCGCCAACGTCCACAGCGTGCAGCCGCTTCGCGCGTCGAGCGCGTGCACCGTGCGATCGGGACCGCCGATGAACAGCAAGCCGCCGACAATGGTCGGCGGCGCAAAGGACACCGAGCTCCCCGGAAACGCATAAGCCCATTTCAACCGCAAATGCGGCACCTGCGCCGCGGTCAGCCCGGCCATGTCGGCCGGCTGGAAGCGGCTGTTGCCGGCATCGACGCCCCATCCGTTCCAGCGCGGACCGTCGAGGGCTTGCGGAAAGCCGCTCACCTGCTGCGCGCAGCGGCCGTCCGCGTCGGCTGCAACACCGTCAGCCGCGATCTTGCCGGTGACGAAAGACGCTATCGCGCGGCGTTCGGCGTCGCTGCGGTCCTTTGCCATCGCCGCCATGCTGCCGGAGGTCAACGCCCCCAGCACATGGTCGAACGACATCGCCTGCAGTGCGACGCGACCCGGCACGCGGGCCTGCGCATCGCCGTCGTGGCATTGCGCGCAATGCGTTGCATACAGCGCGGCCCCGTCCTGCTGCGCCAGCGCCGGCGCGCTGCACCAGATCAACAGCGCGGCCAGGACAGCACGTACGCTCATGGTGGGCTCCGGCAGGTCACCGCGATACGAGATCGCGACACAACCCAAAGTCTATCGCCGGGGAGATTGCGGAGGCAATGGGCGTTGCACCCCGCTTCTGTCACTCATCCGTGGCCATGCGGTCGCGATCCGGCAACTCGTCCAGCCGCCACAGTCCGAGGCTCTTGTCGCGCCAGCCGCCGTCACCCTCCTCGCACCGCTCGTTGATCAACTCCCGCGGCGCGGGCCAGTCGAACGGCGCCTTCGTCATGTTGAGCGCGCGCCAGTCGCCGTCCTCGCAATCGTAATTGTTCTCGACTTCCGGAAACGTCGTGGCGAGCAGGAATTGCGCGCCGCTTTCGCGAAAACGGGCGGTGACGCGGGCGATGTTCTGAAAACTCAGATGCACCAGACAGTCCCGGCACAGGATCAGATCGGCGCGCGGCAGGGCATCGCGCGTGATATCGGCAGCCAGGAATCGGCCGGCCAGTTCGCCCCTCGCCACACGCCGGTTGTTGGCCGCGATCAGCGACGGCACGATGTCGATGCCGATATAGTCGAGATCGAGCTTGATGCGGCCGATCCAGCCGGCATCGCCGCAGGGCGCATCGAGCAGCGAGCGCGCGCCGAGCCGTTGCGACAGCGGCGGCAGCGCGTCCCGGATCGCGGCGGTGGCCGGATCCTCCGAGCCGAGGCCCGACACCGAGCCGGCGGCGCCCCAGAGATTGGTCCGCTCGATCCGCTCGAACCGCGCAGTGAGATCGAGGCCCGCGAAATTGTCGCGATCGGCGACGAAGCGTTCGTGGGCCAGCACGGGGGGACGATTGGCGATCATGTGATGGGCGCGAGTCCAAATTCCGACGCGGGACATTATACAGCGAACTCCGCCGGTGCCGTTACGGCCATCGTGATGACGGCCCTGTCGTCCGTCATCGCATCGGCATTTCTGCTGGCGCTATAGACGGCATGAGCGACCCGAATACAGGACCGCATCGGAACCAAGGGCGTGCGTCGTTCGTTCTCGATCCATGCGGATCCGGGAAGAAAACCGAAACATGTTTCTGCTGGCGACGGTGACGCTGTGCTGCGGCGCCGTGGCCGGCACATTGACGCTGCTCGAGCCGGTATTTCAGCCGGCCTCCGACCGGCTGGTCGCCGAGCGGGCGGTGATCGACGTGACCCGGATATCGGATCAGACACCGGTCCGGGTGGTGGGCGCGCCGTTCGAGCCCAACGTCAACCCGCGCCAGCGATAGCGCTTAGCGCGGCGATGCCTCCGTGCCCTCCTCGGGCCGGCCATGGGCACGCGCCAATTCCTCCGCGAACGCGATCACCTCCGCCCGCTTGTCGGGCGGTAGCGACAGGAACGCACGGATGAGCCTCAGGCCCGCCACTTCGTCCGACCGTTCTTTTCTGGAATCCATGCGCCTAATGTCGGGCGACCGGGAAAAATATGCAATCCCCTTGCTGACGACCTTGATTCGGCGCAGCCGCTTTGCTGGAATGGGGCACCGCTGAGGTGGACCATGAAGTGGATCAGGGAGCGCGACGCACTAATCGCGCAGACGATGGCCTTCGTTCAATCGGTGACCGGCAGGAAGGATGACCTCCTTGGGCCGGACGCGCCGTCGGATTCTTCGGCGGCAACCGTCGCGGTCGAGGCCGTCATGGTCGAGATCAAGCCGCCACAGCCCCCTCCGCAGCCTCAGCTCATCCAGCTTTCGCCGCAGCGGGCGATCGGTGACTTCCGCACCGAGATGCAAGCCCGCATCGCCAATTTCCGCAAGCATCAAGAGCGGTTCGAGCGCGAGCGCGAGGAATATTGTGCCGAAACCCTGACCAAATTGCGCGCCGCCCTCCGCGACGCCCCCGGCCCACTGGCCAAAAAGTAAGACCGCCTCCCGTCAGAGGGCCTACAGCCAAGACCTACAGCCAAGACCTACAGCCAAGACCTACAGCCAAGACCAAACCAGCCAAAGATTAGCCGCGCAGGCGCCGAATAGCGCCAGCGTCAGCGGCAGGAGCATGTGCCCGCAGGAGGTCTTCAGGTCGCTCGTCATGGCGGAAAACATCCGCTGATTCCGCCGAATGAGTCCCAGGGATTCTTTTTTTCGCGATTCAGGACTCGTTAAGGACTCAGGCCCCGGCAGCCTCGATCACGGTCCCGTGATCGCCACTCACCTGGAACCCGTCGGCATATAAGGTCGTTAACGGGCTTTCCGGGAGCGGGAAGAGATGCCCTACGCCTTGTTTTGCAACGATGCCCAGATCAGCAAGGCATACCCGAGCGAATCCGACATCTGGCAGCTCGCGCAGCGGAGCGGCCTGGTCGTGGACGTCAGCGCCGACGAGGACCGTCCAGGGCCGCGCCGGGTGCTCGACAATGATTACGAGATCAAGCCCTGCCGGGCCGCCCAGGGCGAGGACCCTGCCAAGAACAAGGCCGAGGCCGAGCGCCAGTCCAGGATTGAGCTCGAGCTGAATTCCTGAGGGGCTGCCGGTGGAAGCCGCAGAGTGATCAGGGCGTTGCGGTTGCCAGCGAGGCCTGCTCACCAGCCAGTGCCACGCAGGCTTTGCGGCGATGCAGCCCGCGGATCGCGCCGGTGACCTTCAGCACCTTGCCCGACGGACAGGACGCGTCCTTGACGAAAGCCACCTCGTAAGGTGCCAGCATCAGAGGCTCGGTTTTGAGGATTGTCTGTGCAGAGCACGGCAGGCAGAAAAAGCACGAGAGCACCACTGCCGACACCAAGATACGCATGTCCGTCGTCCCACCAGCCCGGTAATTCTCATATAACGCGTTCCGGAGCGCGAGTTCCGTAAGCGGCAAAAATTATTTTTGCTTTACCCGAGACCCATGACGCGCGTGAGAAGGCGCGCGCCGGAATGTTCGTTTGCAAATGACGCGCCAGATGGTTCACGCATTGCAAATGCCGGGCTGCCCGACCGGGCGCCGGGGGACAAACGAAAGGCCGGCGGAGCCGGCCTTTGCTAGAAGCGTGATCGCGATGGAAGGGTCAGTAGCGCGAGGCCGCCGGACCGCCCCAGCCGAAGCGGTAGTTCACACCGACCTTGACGGTATGCTCGTCCTCCCGGCCGCGAACGCCGACGACGTCGGCGGGACCGGAGGTGAAGGTGGTGCTGCCGAAATTATAATACTGGTACTCGGCCTTGGCGGACCAGTTCGGCGCGAACATGTATTCGAGGCCGGCGCCGACGGTGTAGCCGTCCTTGCTGTTACCGGTCGCGGTGAAGGCCTGCGGCACGCCGGCGATGTTGACGCCGAGATTGTTGTTACGCCAGGCGTAACCGCCCTTGGCGTAAAGCAGCGTCGGTCCCCAGGTGTAGCCGATCCGGCCGGTCACCGATCCGATCTGATCGGTGTTGGAGGTCACCTGCGTGCCCAGCGGGAACGTGACACCGTTGTTGTTGGTCGGCAGCCAGGAATACTGGGCCTCGATACCCACCACCCAATTGGGGGCGAACTGATAGTCGAAGCCGCCCTGCACGCCGCCCATGAAGCGGGCGTCGCTGGACTGGAAGCTGCTGTCGCCGGCAAACGCGCCGCCGACATGACCGCCGATGTAGAAACCGGTCCAGTTATAGATCACCTGCGGCGGCGTATAGGCCGGCGCCTTGGTGTAGGTGCGCGGCTGCATGTCCGCGGCTGCAGCCGGCGCGGCCAGCGCAAGCAAAGCGGCTGCACCCAGCAAAATCGATTTCATGATCATCCCCGTTCTTTCATTAACGACACTCAGGAAACAACGTGGCGTGAATTGGGTTGCTTCGCGGCGATGCCGGAACGCTGATCGTTCGTTACTGTGACGGGGTGGCAACATCGCGATTTTGTTCCATCCGCCGCCCCGCGCCTGACTGTTTTTGTCGCCTGCGCAGGGCCTGCCGTAGCAATTGGTCGCAAGACAAAACCGCCCCGTTCAAAGCTCGCCGAAATGTGATCCAACCGCTCCGGCGATCATCGTTCTAGCACCACGCCATGAAGGCGGGCTTTGCGCTATCGCGTCATCTTTTCGAGTTCCGGAAAGGATACGTAAACCGCGCCGGCACAGAGCTCGCTGGTCCGGTCGACGACGCGGTCCGCTCGTCCGTTGACGAAGATCACAGCGCGTTCCCGCATGGCCTTGTAGCTGCCATCGGTCTCGCGCGGGGTGAAGTGCAGACAGCTCACATACATTTGCCGACCGCCGACTTCGCGCTGGACCGGCTCGGCCATGCTGGCCTCGCGCACGCCGACCGGATTGTTCAGATAGGTGCGCATCAGGGCCAGCGTGTCGCTGCGGAAATTGTCGGGAAACGGTTGCGGCCCTCCAGCCTGGGTCCCGCCGATGAAGGTTGGACGGTCACCATCGCTGCCGAAACAGGCCGCAAGCGCCAGCGGCAAGGCCAGGATCAATGCCGGACGCACAGTATGTTTCGCCAATCGCCCCACAGGTCACGCTCTCCGCTCGATCAGACTCGGAGACGTTCTAGCCGCTAGGTTGTGCAAAGGGAATTCCGTCCGCGGGGCCTTGCGAAGAACGCACCGTCCCGCCGCCGGCGTCTAGCGCTTTCGCGCAAGGCGCCGAGACGGCGGGATGGCCCTGAAGTCCTGGCGCGGCGGCGGGGCAATGCTTGGGATGCCGCCGCGCGCAGGATCAGTCGTTAGCTGCGCTTCTCGGTGGTCGCCGGCTTGGTCAGGTCCGGCTGCGCCTTCAGCGACTTCTTCGACGACAGATGCTTGTGGTGATGGCGATGCGTGCGCACGGCCTTGTGCTCGTCCGGCGTGACCGCCGCGTTCGCATTCATCGCCTTCGACTTGGTATCCACCTTGGCGTTGGCCTTGACGTCGGCCGGCTTGACGGCGGCGTCCGGTTTTGCGGCGGTGGTGGACGCCTTGGTCTGGCTCTGGTCCGCCTTGATGACAGGGGCGGTCGTGGTGGTCTTGCCGGCCTCGGCGGCGAAGGCCGGGGCTGCGATCACGGAAGCTGCGAGCAAGGCTGCGGAAATGGTCTTCAGCATGGTGGTCTCCTCTTGGAAGGATCTCGAGGCGGCGCCCTCTCGCCTACCCTTCGATCGTAGGTCGGAGCCTAGCGGCGGCGCACTGAACCCAATCTGAAGCCCCTTGCAGGCTTCCGTTCATCTCGATGACAAGTTTGTCATCTGCGCCAGGGCGAATGGATCGTGCGATGCGGGAATGTTTTGGCGAGACGGGTGTTCCGGTCTTCGGGCAATCGTGTAGGATCGCCACGTTCCATACGGGAGAATTTAGATGCGCAAACTCGCAATGCTTGTCATGCCGGGACTGGTTGCCATGTCGCTGGCGGCCGCACCGGTGCTGTCCAGCGCCTATGCCGCCGGCGGTGACGAGCCCTCGTCGCCGCCGAAGTCGGACTCCTCGACCAAGAAGGGCAAGAAGAAGAGCTCTTCCGTCAGCGATCCCAAATTCCTCGCCGCCTATCGCACCGCTTACACTGCGATCTACGACAACCACGACTATGCCGGCGCGATCGGTCAGTTGAAGTCGCTGGCGCGCGACGACGTCGCCGACGTCGCCAATCTGATCGGCTACTCCTATCGCAAGCTCGGCGACTACCAATCGTCGAAGGTCTATTACGAGCTGGCGCTGAAGGACGATCCGAACCACGTTCGCACTTGGCAGTATTACGGCCTCTGGCAGCTCGAGCAGGGCAACCGCGAACAGGCGCAGTATCATCTGAACAAGATCGCCTCGCTCGCCGGCACCGACAGCTCCGAATATCGCTCGCTTGCGGCCGCGCTCGACAAGCCGACCGGCGCGACGCTGGTCTACTGAAGCCATCGCAACTTCGAACAGAGTCAACGGGCATAACCTTCGGGTTGTGCCCGTTCCGCTTTCTCGGCTAGCCTCTCGCACCAACCTTCCCCGCAAATCGGTGTGCAATGGATAAATGGCTGCGATCCGCGATCGACTACATCGGACCCTGGATTGAATTCCAACTGACGACAATCCAGCAGCCAGGCGTCGTCGTTGCGTTCGCCCATCGCGGCGAGATCGTCGCCGAGCATGCGTTCGGCCTCGCCAATCTCGACACCGGCGAGAAGCTCACCCCGCGCCACCGCTGCCGGATCGCCTCCCATTCCAAGAGCTTCACCTCGACCGGCATCATGAAGCTGCGCGAGCAGCGCAAGCTCCGGCTCGACGACACGGTCGGCCAATATGTCAGCGGCCTGCATCCGCGCGTCGCCGAGACCACGATCGCACAAGCGCTGTCGCACAGCGCGGGGCTGACGCGCGACGGCGTCGATTCCGGCCAGTTCATCGACCGCCGCCCCTATCTCGCCGCGAAGGAACTGCTCGCGGAATTGAAGCTGCCGACCGCGATCGAGCCCGGCACCCGCTTCAAATATTCCAATCACGGCTTTGGCCTGCTCGGCCTCGTGATCGAGGCGATTGCGAAGGAGCCCTACTCCGTCTGGATCAAGCACGAAATCATCGAGCCCGCAGGGCTTCGCGAGACCGAGCCGGACGCGCCGCTTCCGAAAGGCGCGCCGTTCGCGCGCGGCCACACGCGCAAAGTGCCGCTGGGCGAGCGCTGCGTGATCCCCGGCGACAATCCCACCAACGCGATGGCGTCCGCGACGGGCTTCGCCGCCACTGCCGCCGACACCGCCCGCTTTTTCGCGCAGCTCGCGCCCAATGCGAAGAAGAGCCTGCTGTCGGCCGCAAGTCGCCGCGAGATGACGCGCCACCATTGGCGCATCCCGCAGAGCTTCGAGGGCTATTACGGCCTCGGCGTCAACGCCGGCAGGACCGACGGCTGGGACTGGTTCGGCCATGGTGGCGGCTTCCAGGGCTATATCTCGCGAACCTGCGCGATCCCGGACTGCGAGCTTTCGATCAGCATCCTCAGCAACTCGATCGACGGTGGGGCACCGTTCTGGATGGACGGCGCGATGCAGATCCTGCGCGTCTTCAAGACCCGCGGCGCACCCGACCATCGCCTGCGCGACTGGGCCGGCCGCTGGTGGACGATCTGGGGCGCGACCGACCTCGTCCCAGCGGGCAACCGCGTGCTGGTCGCCAATCCGCAGTTCAACAATCCGTTCATGGATGCCGCCGAGATCGAGGTCACCGGCCGCGACACCGGCAAGCTCGTCTGGGCGGCCGGCTATTCCAGCCATGGCGAGCCGGTGCGCCGGATCCGCGACAAGCGCGGCAAGGTCGGTGACATCTGGATCGCCGGCGCCAACGTCAAGCCTGCGAGCGTGGTGGCCAAGGAGATCGCACGTCGCTATCCGCCGCGCAAACGGAGGCCTACTCCCTGATCAGCGCCTCGACCTCGCTGCGAAACGCCTGCCGCGAACTACCTTGCGAATAGAACATGTGGCCGCCGGGATAGACGACGAACTTGACTCGCTGCGTCGCGAAGGCCGGCATCTGGTCGAGCACCCGCTTCGATCCGAAATAGGGCGTGGCAAGGTCGAACAGGCCGTGCGCGACCAGCACGTTCAGCTTGGCGTCGGTGGCAAGGATCTGGCGCAGCTCGGAGACCGATTGCGGCGGGTTGATGCCATGGCCGAAATCCCAGTGACCTTCCACAGTGCCGTTCAGGACCTCGTAGGAGCCGTCGGGCTTCCAGTTGAGCTTGCGCGAGAGCACGTCGACCGCGGCGCTCGTCAGCGGCGCCTGGAGCGCATCGCCCGAGGGGTCGCCGAACCGCGAGCTGCTCGAATCCGGGTAGGGATCGAAGCCGCGCACGGAGCCGTCGTAGCGTCCCGTCACCTTGCCGTTCTTGCGGTCGAGCTCGCGGCGGAACTCACCGACGTCGAAGCGCCCAGCGAGGCGGCGGCTCACCGCCTGGTCGATGCCGGTGAGCGCGGCGACCTTGTCGGCAAGACGATTGGTCGCCTCCTTGTCCGCCTCGCCCTTGACGAGGTCGGCCAGAAATTCGCCGCGCGCATAGGCCTCGACGTCGGCGAGATCGGCGCGCTTGACCGGCCCTTTGGCTTCGCGCGCCACCGCCACATAGCTCGGCAGCGTCGCGACATATTGCAGGAGGCTGGTGCCGGCGAACTCGCGGAAGTCCAAGAGCGGCGACACCAGGATCAAGCCCCTGACGCCGACGCCGTGCTGGATCTGCAACTGCCGCACCACCTTCGGCCCGCGGATGCCGCCATAGCTCTCGCCCGCAACGTATTTCGGCGAGGTCAGCCGGTCGTGCTTTTCCAGCCAGCGGCGGATCACGAGCGCGATCGCGTTGACGTCGCCGTCGACGGAATAGAACGACTTGCGCGCGTCTTCGCCGCTCGCGACGAAGCGGCTGTAGCCGGTGCTGACGGGATCGATGAAGACGAGATCGGTGAAGTCGAGCCAGGTCTCGGCGTTCGGCTTCACCTCGGGCGGGGCCGACGGCGACAGCGCATCCCCATCGAGCGGCAGTCGCCATGGACCGGCCGCGCCGAACTGGAGCCACGCCGAGGACGCGCCGGGTCCGCCGTTGAATAGGAACGTGACCGGGCGCGTGGCGCGGTCGGCGCCGTCGAGCTGATAGGACGTATAGGCGATGTCGGCCAGCGGCTCGCCCTTGCCGTCGAAGACGCGAATGGAGCCGGCCGTCGCAGCGAAGTTGAGGGTGCGGCCGGGCAACTCCAGCGTCTGCTTCGTGGTCGTATCCGGCGGGAGACGGTGCGGCTCGGACGCCGACGGAGAAGCCGGCGTCGCACCTTGCGCATTGCCGGCGCGTCCGCCCTTCTGTCCCGCCGGCGCTGCCGCCTCGGAGCGCGGCTGCGGCGGATCGTCCGCGCGCGCAACGCTCGCCAGCGCGACCGCAGACACGGCCAGCACGAGCCCGGTTCGTCGCAGCGTCGGCAAGATCATGACCATGATCGTTCTCCCTGCCCGGCTGTCATAGCCGAAACGCACCGAAGCTAGCGCGGAATTGCGACGGTTTGCGGGACCACCGGCGATGGCGCAATCCCCGCCGAGCTCAAATCAACCCGTTTTGTTCTCCGGATCGACCATCACCCGTTTGCCTTGGGAGGCGGTCATCCTCGACAATGGAGGTCTACCTCGTATAGACGAGCCCGGCGGAACTTCCTCCAGCCAGGCCGTGCCCGACAAGCCATGACCAAGCCCAAGCGATACGACCGGATCGCCTTCGTCGCCAGCCCGAGCAGCGAGGCGCAGGCCGCCTTCGGCCAGCTCACCAGGGACTATGGCAATTGCGACCCCAAGGAGGCCGATATCGTGGTCGCCCTCGGCGGCGACGGACTGATGCTGCAGACGCTGCACCAGAACATGCACTCCGGAAAGCCGATCTACGGCATGCATCGCGGCACCGTCGGCTTCCTGATGAACGAATACTCGACGCACGATCTGCGCGCGCGGCTCGAGGCGGCACATGAATCCGAGATCAATCCGCTTCTGATGCGCGCGACCGACGTCAACGACCGCGTCCACCTGCACCACGCCATCAACGAGGTCGCCCTGTTCCGGCAGACCTACCAGGCGGCGCGCCTGCGGATCATGATCGACGAGCGTGAGCGCATGCCCGAGCTGATCGCCGACGGCATCATGGTGGCAACGCCGGCCGGCTCCACCGCCTACAATCTGTCCGCGCAGGGACCGATCCTGCCGATCAACGCGGCGCTGCTGGCGCTCACCCCGATCAGCGCCTTCCGCCCGCGGCGCTGGCGCGGCGCCCTGCTGCCCAACACGGCCTATGTCGTCATCGAGGTGCTGGAGGGCGACAAGCGACCGGTGGCAGCGGTCGCCGACCACGACGAAGTGCGCGACGTTCGCCGTGTCGAGGTCTTGTCCGACAAGACCATCTCGATGCGCATGCTGTTCGACCCCGGTCACAGCCTGGAAGAGCGCATCCTGCGCGAGCAGTTCGGCTACTAGAACCGCCCCCGGCCCGCCGCCGCGGCTTCGGTCGCAACCCTTCGTTAACCCCCGCCACGATATGGTTAACGAAGGTTGACCGTATTGGCCCGGGCGTCATGTTCCGTATCGACTTCAACAAGCTGCGCTTCCTCGTCTGCGACGACAACCCGCACATGCGCCGCATCCTGCGCACGCTGTTGCATTCCTTCGGCGCGCGCGAAGTCTATGAAGCCGAGGACGGCGCCACGGCGCTCGAAATGTACAGCCATTACGTGCCCGACATCGTCATCACCGATTGGGCGATGCCGATCTTCGACGGACTCGAACTCGCGCAAATGATCCGGCAGCCGGAATCCAAGGGCAACCCCTACGCGCCGATCATCATGCTGACCGGCCATTCCGAGAAGCGCCGTGTCACCGTCGCGCGCGATGCCGGCGTCACCGAATTCCTGGCCAAGCCGATCTCGGCCAAGGGGCTCTATCAGCGCATCCTCAACGTGGTCGCCAATCCCCGCCCCTTCATCAAGACCAAGACCTATTTCGGGCCCGACCGGCGCCGCAACACCAACTCCGCCTATATGGGTCCCGAGCGCCGCGTCGGCGAAAAGCACGAGGTGCTGCAACAGCCCTCGCTGCTCGACAAGGCCCGCTCCTCCATCTAGCGCAACGTCTTCAGACCGAGGCAGGCATCATGGCGAAGAACAGCGCAAAGGACATCGAGGTCAAGGCCTTCGCCACGCATCAAATCATCACGCAGCCCAACCCGCTGCGCAAGGTGCTGCGCCGCGTCGAGGAAAAGGACCTGGACGATCCGGTCGCCCGCGCCGAGCAGGCGCTCGCGGGCCTCTCCAGCGAGTTCAAGAACTGGATGACGACCGAGGTCAACCGTCTGTCGGCCGCCTACGTCGCCATCCGCAATGACGGCTTCACCAAGGAAAGGCGCGACGAGCTGTTTCACGCCACCCACGACATCAAGGGCGACGCTGCCACGTTCGGCTTTCCGGCCGCGGCGGGAGTAGCCGAGAGCCTGTGCCGCGTCATCGAGCACGCGCCTGATCTGGAAAAGGTCCCGGCCGAACTGTTCACGCACCACATCAACGCCATTCTCGCCATCGTGCATGAGAATACCAGGCTCGACAGCATCAGCGTCTCCGCCGAGCTCAGCCGCCGCCTGCGCAAGATCGCGGACGACTATCTCGCGCACGTCAACCGCGACCGCCCCGAACATCTCGAGGTGATCCTGGCGCCGAGCATCGCGCCGGCGGAGTAAGGTTCAGCTCTCTCCTCGTCATTGCGAGGAGCACTTGCGACGAAGCAATCCAGAATCTTTCCGCGGAGAGATTCTGGATTGCTTCGCTGCGCTCGCAATGACGGAATGTGAGGGCTGCTCTATCCCCACGATCGGTCTCGTAGGGTGGATTAGCGTAGCGTAATCCACCTCTTCAATGTCCGCAGAGACAGAATTGGTGGGTTACGCCGACGGATTGCGCTTTGCGCAGCCGTTCGGCTAACCCACCCTACGGCATCTCGCTACGCCGCAATCAGATCGTCATAGACGGGATCGACTGCATCATCCACGACCAACTCGTCGCAGAAAAGCCGCGCCTCTTCCCGTGCCGATTCCGTGGCGAAGCGGCGCAGCAGGACCATCAGCGGCTCGGTGGCGCCGCGGTCGGTCTCGCAATGGGTGAGCACGCGCTCGACCATGCGGCGGCGCAGCCGTGCCGCGCCGTCGTCGCTGTCGACGAAGCCCTGCTCGTGGCAGGCATCGAGCGCGACCTGGAACGCCGCAAACGTCGCTTCGGGAAGCCCGGCGCGCCGGAGCAGCGCGTACAGGCTGTTGCCGCCGCGGTCATGCAGCAGCCCGGAGACGCGCGCCAGCGGCAGATCGGCAAGCTCGGCCAGCGCCGCGTCGAACAGATCGAGATTGCTCGACAGCAGCGCGCGCAGGATCAGGCCGGCGGTCAGCTGGCCCGTGACGCGCAAATGATGCACCAGGCCCTGCATGTCCTCGCCGCGCGAGCGCGCCGCGATGTTGATGGTGGAACGGTCGCGCGCCTCGATCGTGATGCGGTCGGCACGATCGGCGCTCAGCCAGTTCCGCGCCACGACGAATTGCGCCAGCGTCTCGGAGAGTTTCGCCACCAGCGCGGCGCGGGTTGCGGACGGCAGGTCATCCAGCACCAGCATCGCCTCGCGGATCGCGGCGAGATGGCCGTGGCGCTCGACGATGCGATTCCACGAGAACGGTGCAAGCTCGGCATGGGGATTTTCGATCAGCTCGAGCGCGGCCGCCGCGCAGCCGACTTCGGCGATGGCGGCGCACACCGAGACCGGCAGCGCGATGCGGCGGGCAATTGCGCATTGCACCTCGTCATTGCCGGTGGCCACGATGTCGACGAGATCGGCGTCGATCAAGAGCGGAGAATGTTCGAGCACCGGCAGTGCGACGGTCGGCTGGTCCGCCGACAGCGCCCGCACGATCGATGCCGGCGCGTCAAGACTGCGCGCAAAGGCCTCGGCCATCGCCTGCCGCACCAAGGGCGAGGGATCGTCGAGCTGCATCAACAGCGCGCCTTCGGCGGCAATGCGGTCGTCTGTCGAAAGGTCTGAGATCAGCCAGGCCCGGGCCAACGCCCGTGTTGCCTCGGCCCGCTCGCCGGCGGGTGCCGTCCTGATCCAATTAATGAACTGCCGAACAATCATGCTGCTTCCGGCTTACACAACAAACGAAAATGGTGACGGCTCGTCACCTGCAACACAAAATAAACCACGACGCTTAACAAAGCGTTCACCATAACTGGCTGGTTTTATTGATGATTTATTAAGGGCCGGGAGGCCACTGCGCTCGCGTGCCCCGGACGCAGCGCAGCGCTCCTTCAGCGATGCGCTGCAGAGCCGGGGCCTAGAATCTTCGACAGCAGTGGGTGCGGCCTGGGTCCCGGCTCTGCGGCGCATCGCTGACGCGCTGCCGCCCGGTCCGGGACACGAGAGTGAGTTTCTAGCTCGAGAACGTGCCGCTGCGATCGCTGAAGAGATCGAGCGGCTGCGGCGGACGCACGTCCGGCGCCGCTGACGCGACCGATGTGAGCGAGGCATTGTTGCCCCATAATTTCTGCACGGTGGTCGAGACCGGCTGCGTGGCATCGCCGGGCTGATAGATCGAGCGGAATGCCGGCGCGGTCGGCGCATTGTCCGCGACCGAAGTTGGCGATGTCGCACTGACGGGCGTCACCGCGCGTGTATTCGGGAAGGTCTGGAGATAGGCGGCGTTGTCGATGACAGGCGCGCTGGGCTGCACGCCGTTTGCGCTCGCGACCTCGGTGGTCGACGGCGTGCCGCCATACATCGCCATCGCGCTGCGGGTCACTTTCGAATTGGCTGCGCTGGCATAGCGCGCGTCCAGCACCGAATAGACTTCGGAGACGCTGCGGGCGCGGCCATCCTTGGCGTAGAAGATCGAACGATTGGCGGACGCCGCGTTGGGAAACAGCCGCGCACCGACCGCTTGCGGATTGTCCTCGGCATTGGCGATCAGTTTTGCGGCTCCGCCAACGCCCATGAAATGCGCCATGTAGAGTTCGCTGTCGCTCGGCCTGCGTCCGAGCAGGCCGGTGAGCTTGAAGCTGTTCGACTGCGTCAGCGCCGCCGCCATGCTGGAAGCGGCTTCCGGATCGTCGCGCAGCTTCATGATCGACCGCTTCATCGCGGGATCATCGACGGTGTAGCCGCCCGACGACGTCCTGGTGATGGCGTCGGAATAGTTGCCGTAGCCGAGCTGGGTGCCGGCCTCCTTCACGGTGCCGAGCCAGGTCTGGTCGATGAACTGGTAGAGCCCATGCGCGGACGAGGTGGTGGCCCCTGCCGTGGGATCGAAATCCGATTCCATCTTGGCGGTCGTCAGCATGTATTGGAAGCTGACGCCGGTGATATTCGAGGCCTGCTTGATCGCACCGGCGACGCGCGCCCGCGACGGATCGAGACCGGCCGTCTGCGTGGCACTGGAATTGTCGACCGACATGATGAAGTGCCCGCCCCACGCGGCGTTGAGCAGCGCCGGCAATTCGGACGCCTATCGTCTCACCGTGGGACAGGTATGGTTAATGCGGGGTTAATTCCGCCCTCTCGGTCATTGCGGGGCATCGCGAAGCGATGAGCCCGGAATCTCGAGATTCTCAGGTGCGCAATTGCGCACCATAGTTCGGCTCTTCGAGCCGCCCCGGAATGACAGCGAGCTATTTCTTATAGACGTCGCTGGGATCGAACAGCCGCTCGGCATCGGTGAAGACCAATCTCGCCCCGCCGCCCTCAGCCTCGACCTTGCGATAGAAGCACGACCTTCGCCCGGTGTGGCAGGCCGCCCCGATTTGCTCGACACGGATCCAGACGGCATCCTGGTCGCAATCGGTGCGCATCTCGATCACGCGCTGGGTTTGACCGGAGGTCTCACCTTTTCGCCATAAGGCATTGCGCGAGCGGCTGAAGTACCAGGCCTCGCCGGTCGCGATCGTCTTGCGCAGCGCCTCGTCGTTCATGTGCGCGACCATGAGCACCTCGCCGGTGGCGACGTCGGTCGCGACGCAGGTCACGAGCCCTGCCGCGTCGAACCGCGGCTGGAAGGACAGGCCTTCCTCGATCTCATGGGAGTGAGCGGACACGGGCGACCTCGCCGATCTATTCGCGAGGTCAGCGCGTGCCTCGCACCAGGGACAGGAAACGGGCCTGCTCCGCCGGATTGTCGCGGAACATTCCGGTGAAGCGGCTGGTGAAGGTGGAGGCGCCGTGCTTGGCGACACCCCGCACCGACATGCAGGTATGCTCGGCCTCGATCAGCACCGCAACGCCGCGGGGCTTGAGGACCTCGTCGATGGCCGCTGCAATCTGCGCCGTCAGGTGCTCCTGGGTCTGGAGTCGGCGGGCGAAGATGTCGGTGAGGCGGGCGAGCTTCGACAGGCCGACGACGCGCTCCACCGGAGTATAGGCGATGTGCGCCTTGCCGTAGAACGGCATCATGTGATGCTCGCATTGCGAGGTGAACTCGATGTCGCGCACCAGGACGAAATCGTCATAGCCGGCGGTCTCGCCGAAAGTGCGGTCGAGCACCTCGGCCGGACATTGGTGATAGCCCTGATACAGCTCGTCGAAGGCCTCGACGACCCGGCGCGGCGTGTCGAGCAAGCCCTCACGCCCGGTGTTCTCGCCGATATAGGCGAGCAGCGTCTTCACCGCCGCTTCTGCTTCAGCGCGCGCCGGGCGTGGCTGGTCGGCGCGGACGGCGGCCGCGAGGAATTCAGCGGGATCAAGCTCGGCCGGACGGCTCTCGAGCTGCCGGTCCGAGGGCTTGCCCGGGCGGATGGATTTGATTGTAGCGTCCATATCGACTCCGTTCGACGGCCTTGACGGCCGGAGTGTCACCGGCAGACGGGACGGGCAAGCCGCCGGACGCCTGAAGAGAACAGTTTTGGGCGCAAAAAGTCTGCAGGCTGCAATGCCGGCCGCGCAGTTCGAAATCGCCGCCGGCGTGCTGCTGGACTGTTTTTCCACCAGTTCCGCCCCTATATAGGACCGTGGACGCCGCCCGCCAAGGCCGATCGGGCGCGGAAGTGCTGGACTCCATCACATGCTGAACGACATCTACAACAAGCGGATCATCGAACTGGCCGGAAATATTCCGCGCCTCGGACGGCTGCCGGACCCCGACGCGTCCGCCACCGCCCACTCCAAGCTGTGCGGCTCGACCGTCAAGGTCGATCTCAAGATGACCGGGGACACCGTCACCGACTTCGCCCATGACGTGAAGGCGTGCGCGCTCGGACAAGCCTCTTCATCCATCATGGCAAGTCGGGTTGTCGGCTCGACTGCGAGCGAACTCCGTGAGTTACGCGAAACCGTTCGCAAGATGCTGAAGGAGAACGGCGCGCCTCCTCAAGGCAAATGGGAGGAGATCAAATTCCTCGAGCCTGTCCGCGACTACAAGGCGCGCCATGCCTCGACGCTGCTGACCTTCGATGCCGTGGTTGACGCCATCGGCCAGATCGAGGCCAAAGCCAAGCAGCCGGCTGCGGCGCAGGGCTGAGCCCTCCTCGTCATTCCGGGGCGATGCGCAGCATCGAACCTGGAATCCAGAGATCGCCGGTCGAGATTCTCAGGTGCGCAATTGCGCACCCTGGTTCGCGCTACCGCGCCCCGGAATGACAACCAGGACGTAAGAGCTTACTTCGAAGGCGCCGCAACTGGCGCAGCCGCGCCGCCCGTCCGCACCACGGCTTCCGCTGTCTTGGTCGACTTGGCCGGCTGCTCGGGTTCCACGCCGAACCTTGCCTGCGTCTTCGGGGCAAGCTCCGCCATCGCCGGCGCGGAAATGTCCACATGCGGCAGCACGTCGGCAACGAGATCAGTCGTCACGAGATTGGTGAGCTTGAGCTCGCCGGCGTCCAGCTCATGCAGATCTTCCCAGGGCGGAACACTGAGCGCGAGCGACAGCAGATCGCCCGCTCCGCCCATGTCGAACGTGTATTTGGCGAGACGGCCGATGTCCCGCTCCACGATCATCAGATCCTGCGCGTTGTAGCTCGCCGCCTTGGCATCATCGGCGCGGTCGCCCATCCAGATCTGGTGGACGCGGACATGGGCAGCTTCTGGCACGTAGCGCTTCTTGCCGGCCAGCAGCAGGAACACGCACATGGATTCGCAATAGGCCTCGGGCGCGACCGCCGGGCGGGCCGACTGCCCGCCGCGCAGGCTTACGCCGACGGTGGTCAGGAGTCCGAGATTGCGGAAGCGTCGGCCAAGGGTGATTGCGTCATTGACGGAACCGCCGCTGGAATCGAGTACTACTGTGGCGCCGCCGAGCTGGCGTCCGCGAGAAAACTCCTCGAAATCCTTCGGGGTATCGGCGGTGATGATGCCGACCGCGCTGACCCAGCCGCGGCAATTCGGCTCGCAGGCGATCCAGTTGAATTTCATCGGCAGCTTGCGCTCTTCCAGCGCAGCGCCGGCACGGGCAGATGATCCGAACGTCGCGACGGCGCCAGCCAGCACGACTCCACAGACGGCGGTTCCCACCAGCAACCAGCCGCGAAGATTAAGGGAGTTCAGAAGTCTCAATCTGGTTCCTTCCCCAAGCCCCTAAGGTCCCTAACAATCCTTGGTAGCGCCCTCTGAGTCCATCATACAGGCGTATGTTCTACACGTGGACGTCACAAAAATGGTATCCGTGGGAATACAGATCGTCCACAGGTACTTGCTGCACTGCTCCCAAAAAGCATACAAAATATGGCGCATAAACAACAGCTTACAGTTCCATGCGCCGGAACCATGCAATACCTCGCTCACCATGACATCATTGTGCACATGAAGCATTCAGCCTGCGGGCATTGTTCCGGTCCGGTTGAGGCGGCGCTGCGGCTCCCTCGCCGCTTCGGCCGGGTGCTGATCTGGCTCTACCGCCACACGCTGTCGCCGCTGGTTGGTTACAATTGCCGGCATCTGCCGACTTGCTCCGTCTATGGCGACGAGGCAATTGAACGGTTCGGGCTGTGGGCCGGCGGCTGGATGACGCTAGCAAGACTGCTGCGCTGCAATCCCTTCGGCACGTCAGGCATCGACAACGTGCCGCTCACCACGCCGCAAGGCGCGCGCTGGTATCTGCCATGGCGCTATGGCCGCTGGCGCGGCGTCAATGCACCCTGAGCTTGCGATGCTTTGCGCGGCGGGAGCCTGAGTGGAACCTTGGACTTTACTTGCGCGTTGTTTTGATGCTCCCCCCGGGAGGAAACAACAATGCGCTGGAAAATCAGCCCTCATTTTCACAAGCTTGGGCCCGCCCCCGGCTCCAGGCGGCACCACGACCCCCGAACCATGGACCTGCTCGCGATCGTCGCCTTGCTGGCGCTCGTGCTCGGCTCCGGTTGGTATCTGGCAACGAGTCTGGCGACGCCGACGAGCACGACGGCGTTCATCGTGCCGGGCCAGAACGTGCACTGGTAATTACCGGAACCAGTAGAAGCGCCCGGGCGGCGGCGGGATCGGCTCCGGCGGTCGCAGTCGTTTCGGACGCGGCGGCTTTGGCATCGGATCGGCCGACGAGGTCGCCTCCCCGCCCGGCGGCGTTTCAGTGCCCGGCACCCTCACCGCCAGCAGCAAATTCGACTCGTGCATCCGCCAGCGGTAGCCGACGCCAAAATCGATCGGCTGGGCCCGTGTGAACAACTCGGCGTAGCGCTCCTGGTAGCGGCCGGGGAATTCGTCGATCGGCCCGAGATAGCGGCCGAACGGGAAGAACCGCCACTGCCGTGCGCCGTAGTTCGCAAGCGGAATGCCGGAATCGTCCTGGATGATGGTGGCGCTGTTGGCGAGCAGCCAGTCGCGGACCACCGCGAAGTCGCTCTTGTGCAGCAGATAGGATGCGCTCTTGAGCAGGCTGTTGCCGGGCCCCAGCGTCTCGCAGAATTTCAGGAATCCGGTGTTGCGCGCGCCGGCGTTGGAGAGGTCGGTCGAGAAGTAATACAGCGTGCGCGCTTCGCCATCGCTGCCGGCGAAGGTAATGCGAACGCCGCGCGTCGCGTTACGTCCCGGATTGTCCTCGCCGAGATGCAGCCCTCCCTTGTCATCGAGCGCGACCATCTCGACGTTGCGGATGGTCTTGCCCGAGCGCGCCAGGAACACATAGAGGATCGGCAAGGTGCCGTTGACCTGGTTGGCATGCAGGTCGACCTTCATCTGCTTGGTGATGAAGAAGGAAAAGCTCAGGATCGAGCCGAGCGAACGCTCGACATTGTAGAGCGCGGCCCCGACCGAACCGTGCGGCAGCCGCGTCAGATCGGGCACAGCGCCGACCGGCTCCAGCGCACCGAGCACGTAGGTGCTGGCTTTGGAATAGAAGGCGTTGGCATAGAGGAAATCGGGGCCGCTGAACATGTAGAACATGGTCGGCCGCGGCGCGGCGAGATTGACGTCGGCCCAATCGCGGATCTTCGAGAGCTGGCGCTGTTCGAGCTGGGTGAAGGCGCCGTCGAAGAATTGGGCATGGCGCTGCCAGCCCGGCTCCTTCGTGAGCGGCAGCAGCGGCGAGTCCGCCGAAGGCTGCATGCCCGCAAGGAAGCGCGCGGTGTCATCGAAAGTGACGTCGGCGGCGCGGGCGGACGAGACGGCCGCAGCCAGCAGGGCAACAGCGACGGCGGCAATTCGGAGAGGTCGAAACATATCTATTCGCGATGGTGTGAATTGCCGGCGGCGACCGGCCGCTTGCGGAAAACGGCGTAAATCAACAGGCCCGAGAGCATGACGAGCATCCCCGAGAGCGACTGCACCGGCCGCTCGGTCAACAGGTAGTACATCATGAACGCGGTCACGAGCAGGAAAACCAGCGGCGTGAAAGGGTATCCCCAGGCGCGATAGGGTCTCGGCAAATCGGGGGCGGTGATGCGCAGCTTAATGACGCCGGCGACCGTGAAGAACGAGCAGAACAGCAGCGCGAACTGGATGAAGTCGAGCACCGCCTCGAAGCTGCGCGTGAACAGCAGCAGGTTGGCGACGGCGAGCTGGAACAGGACGGCATAGGCCGGCGCGCCGCTCGCCGATCGCTTCGAAAACACGCGCAAGGCCGGAATGTCCTCCCCCATCGTCATCATCACGCGCGGGCCGATCCACATCATCGCAGAGATCGAGGAGATCAGGCCGACGCAGATCATCGCACCGACGATGCGGCCGCCGAGACTGCCGAAGATCGCGCTGCCGGCGACACTCGCAACATCGAGCTGGCCGGCGAGCGCACCGACCGGCGTGGAATAGAGGAATACCGCGTTCAGCGCGACATACAGCACGAGCACGATCAGCGTGCCCGTCAGCAGTGCGCGCGGCAGGCTCTGCTGCGGCGTGTTCATCTCGCCGATGATGTAGGTCGCGGCATTCCAGCCCGAGAACGAATACATCACGAAGACGAGCCCGATCGCGAACGGCCCGCTGACGATGTGGGCGAGATCGCCCGGCTGCGGCGTGAAGGCGATCGGTTGCGGCACGCCGATGACGAAGCCGGCGACCAGGAAGGCGACGATCAGCGCGACCTTGATGATGGTCGAGATCAGTTGGAAGGTCGAGGAGTGCCTGACGCCGGTCAGTTGTACGAGCGAGACCAGCCACACCACGGCGATGGCGAGCGGGATCGGCGGCAGATCGGGCACGACCGATTTGGCGTATTCGCCGAACGCCATCGCGGCGAGCGCGACCGGCGCTGCGAAGCCCACCGTCGCCGACACCCAGCCGGCGAGAAAGCCGAAAGCCGGATGATAGGCACGGCCGAGGAAATTGTACTCGCCGCTCGAGCGCGGAAACATCGCCCCGAGCTCGCTATAGGCGAACACCCCGCACAGCGCGACGATGCCGCCGACGGTCCACAACAGCAGGATCGAGAAGCCGGACGGGATGTCCTTGACCTGGAAGCCGAGGCTGGTGAAGACGCCGACCCCGATCATGTCGGCCACGACGATGGCGGTTGCGACCAGGACCGAGACCCCGCTTCCGGCCAGCCTGCCAGTCCAGGGGGCAGTTCCTGCATCTGATGCCGTCATCGGGGTCCTTAACCTCAAGGCGTCCTGCCTCGCGGGCGCATCGTGCAGTTTGGCCCAGTCAATTCAAGCAGGGTTAACAAGGGTTAAATGAGGCAGCGGAAACGGGGTACTTGAGCACCGCTATTGCCGTTACCGATAGAAAAACCTGCGTACGCCCCGGAAAGTCCCGTCCCCCTTCCCCACAATCAGGACACGATTGCGTGGTCCTTTTGAGCGTTCCGGATGTGGGGAAGTTTCTCCGGACGCTTAACGTCGCCTAAACGCCGGTCGGCTCAATTGTCTAGAGATTGCCGATGGACGTGACTTTGGGGTCATGGGTGGATGGTCGGGGCCGTTCCGAAACTGAGAGCTGATGGTCGTGCCGATCGGACACCGTCCGGTCGGCGCGGTCGTGTGCTCCGGGCCGGCCTGATCTCAGCCTTGGTGCCGCTGTCGCTGACGCTGGTTCAATGCGGCAAGGCGCCGAACCCGACCGCGCTTGCGGCGAACTCGCAGGCCAATGTCCAGGGTGTCAATCAGGTCGTTGCGAAGACAAACCAGCAAGTTGCGAGCGGCGACACGTTCGAGGATCGCTTCCCGGCCCCGCAGTTTAAGGAGCGCTTCCCGTCGGCGAGCGAGAGTCTTCTGCAACGGCAGATGTCGGACTTCTCGCCCAAGCGCGCGGTGCAGCAACAGCCGCCGGAGCAAGCGCCCTATAAGGTCGCCTCGCTCGAGCCGCAGGTCCCCTACAAGCGCCCCGCCCGCGAGGATCTGACCACCCTCGTCAGCATGAAGTCGTCGGCCTTCCCCTATTTCGGCAACAACCCCGCCTCCGACGCGCCGTTCCTCAACATTACCAAGGGTGACCGCCGCGGTCATCGCAGCTATTCCGGTCGCGTGTTCTGGCAGGACGAGACCTACAATGACAGCCGCGTGCTGGTGCACGTGCCCGAGCATTTCGACGTGCGCAAGCCCGGCGTGATCGTGGTGTTCTTCCACGGCAACGGCGCAACGCTCGAACGCGACGTGCGCGATCGCCAGCTGGTGCCGAGGCAGATCACCGATTCCGGCGCCAATGCCGTGCTGCTTGCACCGCAAATGGCAGTCGATGCCGCCGATTCCAGTGCCGGCAAGTTCTGGCAGCCGGGCGGCTTCAAGCGCTTCATGGCGGAATCAGCCGACCACCTCGCCCGCGTCACCGGCGATCCCAACAGCGCGCGCGCCTTTGCCAACATGCCGATCGTGATCGTCGGCTATAGCGGCGGCTTCCTGCCGACGGCCTGGAGCCTGGAGGTCGGCGGCATCAGCGACCGCGTCCGCGGCGTCGTGCTGCTCGACGCCGTCTATGGCGAACTGGACAAGTTCGCGTCCTGGATCGAAAGCCACCGCTCCGGCTTCTTCGTCAGCGCCTACACCCGCCACACCGCGCGGCGCGACCGCGAGCTGATGAGCGTGCTCCGCCAGAAGGGCATCAGCGTCGCCGAGGACATGGATGGGCCACTCCGTCCGGGCAGCGTGGCGTTCGTCGAGACCGCCGACGGCATCACCCATCGCGACTATGTCACCCGCGCCTGGACGCGGGATCCGCTCAAGGACGTGCTGGTGAAAATGGCGGCGACGCCCGCACTCGCGCTGACGCGCGTTGCCTCGAGCCGCTAGGCTTGCAGGCTGCTCAGCCGGATCAGCAGCTGAGCCTATGCCGGCACAGCATCAGCTCTTGGGCAGCTTCGGAATGCTCTCGGCAAAACCGTTGAAGCAGGTCAGCCGCTCGTCCTCTTCCTTGAAGAATCGGCAATCGGCGTAGCCCTTGGCCTTCGCCGGCTTCGGCTTCGGGGCCGGCGGTATCACGGCGTCGTAGCAGTTGAGGCGGTCCTTTGTGCCATCGTCGATCTCGAGACAGGCCTGGAGCCGCACGGCGATCGACTGCGGCTTGCCCTTCGGCGCCGCGGCCGGCTTCGCCGCCGCCTCCTTGGTCCCTTTGGGCTTGACCTGCACCAAGGGCTTGTCCCCGACCATCGGTGGCTTGTCGGCTTGCGCGAACGCGGAGGCTGAATAGAGCACCGCGGCAACCGCCAGAATCATCCTCATTTCAGTCAACTCTCTTTGGTCCCCATGACCGGCCTTCTAGCGCTCCCGCGCGCTGTTTGCCAAGCACCTTGCGCACACCAAACGCGGGAGTCAGGCCGTGACGGCGGCCGGATGGGGCCGGGTCAGGACCACCAGGATCAGCGCCAGCACGACGAAACCGACCGCGACGAAGCCGAGCGCATGCAGGAGCTCGCGGGCGAACAATACTCCGCCGATGGCGGAGCCGACCGCCTGGCCGATATAGAGGACGGAGGTGTTGAGCGCGACGGTCGCCGATGCCAGCGACGGCGCGGCGGCGACAAGCCGTACCTGCTGCATCGAATTGGTCGAGGCAAAGCCGAGCCCCCAGATCGCGACCCCGCACGTCATGACAGCAAGCGTACCGGCACCGAGCGCCCAGCCCGTGATCCCTGCCAGCAGCAGGCAGGTGAACAGCAGCGAGGTCCGATAGGGACCGGAGGTGTCGACGATGCGGGTGGCGATGACGACGCCGAGGAAGCCGCAGACACCGTAGAGCGCGAACACCATGCCGATCGCGTCGGGTCCGGCGCCGGTCAGCTTGTTGAGCAGCGGGCCCATGAAGGTGAACACCACGAACTGCCCCGACATTTGCAGCATGGTGATCGCAAGCAGCAGCAGAATTGTCTTGGCGCGGCCAACCTCGGCCCAGGTCTTCAGGTCCACCGGCACGCCCTTCAGTCCTGCCGGTAGCCGCAGCAGCAACAGCAGGAAGCTGAGACAACCGAGCGCGCCGATCTCGCCATAGGCTGCCCGCCAGCCATAGCGGCTGGCGATGAAGGTGATCAGCGGAAGACCGACGGCGGCAGCCAGCGACCAGCCGAGAAAGATATACGCAATGGTGCTGCCGCGCCGCTCGGCCGGCACGATCAACGCCGCCGTGCCCGCGGCCTGCGGTGTATAGAGCGCACCGACCGCGAGCATGACGAGACGGATGACGAGGAGGCTGGTGTAGTCGGGCGCAAAGGCCGAGGCGAGATTGCCGAGAGCGAGCACAGCGAGCGTCGTGGTGAGCAACGTCCGCCGTTCGATGCGGCTGGTGAGCCAGGCCGTCAGCGGCGAGCCGATGCACAGCATCACTGCGCCGAAGGTAATCAGCAGTCCGGCGGCATGAATGCTGATGTCGAGGCCCCTCGCCAGCTCCGGCAGCATGCCTGCGGGTGCCAGCACGGAGCAGCCGGTGACGAGATTGCCAAGCATCAGGGCGGTTGGCGCGAAACGGCCGGCGGCGGGGGAGCTTTCCATGCAAATGCATGTAGCGTGCGCCCGCCAGCCGTTAAAGACCGTTGCGCGAAATAGTTGGTGCAAGGTCCCGGCTTTGCGCGCCGATTTCTTGGAATTGCCGGATTGCGCAGGCCGAATCGCCTGATATATCGCTCGTTCCCGCTTACCTGCGCTCGTTCGCAGGAGTGAGCCTCAGGAGAAAAGCAATGACCGACCAGCCCAAATCCGAGTCCGGCTTCCAGTACAGCCTCTCCAATCTCAAGCCCCTGACCCCCGCCGCCAAAGTCACCCTCACCTTCCCCGACGGCGCCCAGCGCCAGTTCGACCAGGGCATCACCGGCCTCGATATCGCCAAGGGCATCTCGCCGTCGCTGGCCAAGCGCACGGTCGCGATGGCGCTCGACGGCGTGCTCACCGACCTCAACGATCCCATTGACGCCGACGCCAAGATCAAGCTGATCACCCGCGACGAGCCGGAAGCGCTCGAATTGATCCGCCACGATTGCGCGCACGTGCTCGCCGAAGCCGTGCAGACGCTGTGGCCGGGCACCCAGGTCACCATCGGGCCCGTGATCGAGAACGGCTTCTATTACGACTTCTTCCGCAACGAGCCGTTCACGCCGGAAGACTTTGCCGCCATCGAGAAAAAGATGCGTGAGCTCATCGCGCGCGACAAGCCTTTCACCAAGGAAGTCTGGGACCGCGAGAAGACAAAACAGGTGTTCCGCGACAAGGGCGAGGCGTTCAAGGTCGAGCTGGTCGATGCCATTCCCGGCACCGAGCCTATCAAGATCTACTATCAGGGCGACTGGTTCGACCTGTGCCGCGGCCCGCATATGACCTCGACCGGCAAGGTCGGAAATGCCTTCAAATTGATGAAGGTGGCCGGCGCCTATTGGCGGGGCGACAGCAACAATCCGATGCTGACCCGCATCTACGGCACGGCCTTCGCCAAGCAGGAGGACCTCGACGCTTATCTCAAGCAGATCGAGGAAGCGGAAAAGCGCGATCACCGCAAGCTTGGCCGCGAGCTCGACCTCTTCCACTTCCAGGAGGAAGGTCCGGGCGTCGTGTTCTGGCACCCGAAGGGCTGGACCATCTTCCAGCAGCTGATCGCCTATATGCGCCGCCGCCTGACCGGCGATTACAGTGAGGTCAATGCACCGCAGATCCTCGACAAGGTCTTGTGGGAGACCTCGGGCCATTGGGGCTGGTATCGCGAGAACATGTTCGCGGCGCAGTCGGCCGGCGACGAGGCCGAGGACAAGCGCTGGTTTGCGCTGAAGCCGATGAACTGCCCGGGTCACGTTCAGATCTTCAAGCACGGCCTGAAGAGCTACCGCGACCTGCCGCTGCGCCTCGCCGAGTTCGGCGTGGTGCATCGCTACGAGCCGTCCGGCGCCATGCACGGGCTGATGCGGGTGCGCGGCTTCACCCAGGACGATGCGCACATCTTCTGCACCGAGGATCAGCTCGCCGAGGAATGCCTGAAGATCAACGATCTGATCCTGTCGACCTATGCCGATTTCGGCTTCACCGGCGATCTCACCGTGAAGCTGTCGACCCGGCCGGAGAAACGCGTCGGCACGGACGAGATGTGGGATCACGCCGAACGCGTGATGGCGACGGTGCTGCGCGAGATCCAGTCGCAGAGCAACCACATCAAGACCGAGATCAACCCTGGCGAAGGCGCCTTCTACGGGCCGAAGTTCGAATACGTACTGCGCGACGCCATCGGCCGCGACTGGCAATGCGGCACCACGCAGGTCGACTTCAACCTGCCGGAGCGGTTCGGCGCGTTCTACATCGACCATGACGGCGGCAAGAAGCCGCCGGTGATGGTGCACCGTGCGATCTGCGGCTCGATGGAGCGCTATATCGGCATCCTGATCGAGCACTATGCCGGCAACTTCCCGCTCTGGCTGGCTCCGGTGCAGGCGGTGGTCACCACCATCACCTCGGAAGGCGACGAGTACGCCAAGCAAGTGCTGGAACAGGCACGGCGCGCAGGGCTTCGGGTCGAGATCGACCTGCGCAACGAAAAGATCAACTACAAGGTCCGCGAGCACTCGCTGGCCAAGATCCCGGCGCTGCTCGTGGTCGGCAAGAAGGAGGCCGAGACGCATTCGGTCTCGGTCCGCCGGCTCGGCAGCGACGGCCAGAAGGTGATGACGACCGCCGAGGCGATCGCCGCGCTGGTCGACGAGGCCACCCCGCCGGATGTCCGGCGGGCGCGGGAAGCGGTCTGATCCCTGAAATCGATCTAAATTCGCTTCCGGTTGCGGGCGTGCATGCTTAACTCGGTATGGCACGCCCGACGACCAGTTGAAGAGGATATCGCAGTGCCCGACGCCATTGAACTCCTGAAAACCCGCCGCTCGGTCAAGCCGCGCGAGATGACCGGGCCCGGCCCTTCGGCGGCCGAACTCGAGACCATTCTCACCATCGGCGCGCGCGTACCCGATCACGGCAAGCTGGCCCCCTGGCGCTTCATCATCTTCGAGGGCGACGCGCGCCTGCGCGCCGGCGAGGTGATCGCAAAAGTCTTTGCGCGGAAGAATCCCGGCGCGCCGGCCGCCGACGTCGAGACCGAGCGCAAGCGCCTGATGGATGCGCCGCTGGTGATCGGCATCGTCAGCTTCACGCGGCCCCATCCGAAGGTGCCGGCGTTCGAGCAGGAATTGTCGGCGGGCGCCAGCGCCATGAACATCGTCACCGCCGCGACCGCGCTCGGCTACGGCGCCTGCTGGCTGACCGGCTGGTTCTCGTTCGATCGCGACGTGCTCGATGGCCTCGGCCTCAAGCCGGATGAGAAACTCGCCGGCTTCATTCACGTGGGCACGCCGACCAAGCCGAGCGAAGACCGTCCGCGACCGTTCCTTTCGGAAATCGTGACGCGTTTTTGATCGATGTCGTGTTGACGCCTCTGACGTCTTGCGGCTTTGATCCCGCCGAGGGAGGAAGGTCGGATGAAGCGTCGTGATTTTCTGGTCGGGGCCGCGCTGCTCGCCAGCTCGATGGCACGAAGCCGGGCCGCCGACATCCCTGCCCCGTCGCCGGACGGGCTCGACCGCATCACTGCTTTCTTCGACAACGAGGTGGGAAGCGGCCGGCTGCCGGGCGCCGTGATTTTGGTGCAGCAGCACGGCAAGCCGGTCTACCTCAAGACCTTCGGCGTGCGCGACACCCGGACCGGGCTTGCGATGACGCCCGACACGATCTTCGCCATCCATTCCATGACCAAGCCGATCACGTGCCTTGGCGCGATGATGCTGATCGACGAGGGCAAGCTCGCCCTCACCGACCCCGTGTCGAAATACATACCGCTCTTTGCCCGCACCAAGGTCGGCCTCGAGGTCACCGAGCCGGACGGCAAGCTGGAACTCGACCTCGTGCCGCCGGTCCGTCCCGTCAACATCGAGGACCTGCTGCGGCACACTTCGGGCATCAGCTATGACTATATCGGCGGCAAATGGGTCGAGCAGGCCTATCAGGCCGCCGACATCTTCGAAGGGCAATTCAACAACAGGGAATTCGCCGATCGCATTGCCAAGCTGCCTCTGGCGCGGCAGCCGGGAACCCTGTGGCGTTACGGCCATTCCACCGACGTGCTCGGCAGCGTCATCGAGATCATCTCGGGCCAGACGCTGTACCAGTTCCTGAAAGCACGCATCTTCGATCCGCTCGGCATGAACAGCACCAAGTTCGCGCTCGCGACCGAGGATGAACTGGCGCGGATGGCGCGGCCGCTGCCGAACGACTTCATCCTGCTCGCCGGCGAGCGCGAGCGTCTCGACCATCCCGAATGGCAATCCGGCGGCGGCGGCCTGCTCTCGACCATCACCGACTATCAGCGCTTCTCGCAGATGCTGCTCAATGGCGGCTCGTTCGCGGGCCGGCGCTATCTGAGCCCCGCGGCTTTCAAAGCGATGACGACGGATCATATCGGGCCCGGCTCTGGCGTTGGACGCGACTACTTCTATTTTCCCGGTGACGGCTTCGGATATGGCTACGGCCTTGCGGTACGGACCGATCCCGGCAACGCAAAACCGCCGCCGCCGGGCTCGCTCGGCGAATTGAAATGGGACTCAGGGAGCGGCACCTATTTCGGTGTCGATCCCAAGCTCGACATGGCCTACCTCATGATGCAGCAGACCCAGACCGAGCGCGGCCGCATCACGCCCGCCTTCAAGGCGCTGGTCTATGATTGCTACCCTGAGGAGCTACGCCGCCCGTGAGGCGCGCTGGCCGAAATCCGCGAGCAACTTTGCGATCTCCGCCGCGGGCCGCGCGGCGCTGAACAGAAAGCCCTGCACCTCGTTGCAGCCTTCGGCGCGCAGCCAGTCGAGCTGGTCCTCAGTCTCGACGCCCTCCGCAGTCGTGGTGATGTTGAGGCTGCGGCCAAGACCGGAGATCGCACGCACGATCGCGCCACAATCGGGACGCTCTGCCAGATCCTTCACGAACGAGCGGTCGATCTTGATCTTGTCGAACGGGAGGCTCCGCAAATAGCTGAGGCTGGAATAGCCGGTGCCGAAATCGTCCATGGAGATGCCGACGCCGAGCTCGCGCAACTGATGCAGGATGGCGAGATTGGCATCGGTCTCGGCCAGGAAGATCGATTCGGTGATTTCGAGCTCGAGCCGCCTCGGCGACAAACCGGACTGCGCCAGAGCCGAGATCACAACCTGCACCAGGTTACGGCTGCGGAATTGCGCCGGCGACAGATTGACCGCGACCTTGACGTCGGCAGGCCATTTGACGGCCTCGGCGCAGGCTTCGCGCAGCACCCACTCCCCTAACTGGGTGATGAGGCCGATGTCCTCGGCGACGGGAATGAACTCCGCCGGCGAGATCATGCCCTTGTCCGGATGGCGCCAGCGCAGCAGCGACTCGAAGCCGGAGATGCGGTCGGATGCGATCGTCACCAGCGGCTGGTAGTGCAGCTCGAACTCGCCATTGGCGAACGCCCGGCGCAGATCGAGCTCCATGTCGCGGCGCTTCTGCGCCTGCAGGTCCATCTCACGCTCGAAGAAATGGTGCACGCCGCCGCCGTCGGACTTCGCCCGGTACAGCCATGTCGGCATTGCGCATCAGTTCCTCCGGAGTCGTGCCGTCGCCGGGCGACAGCGCGATGCCGATGCTGGCGCCGATCACCATCTCCTGACCGTCGAGATCATAAGGCGCCTTCAGCATGTCGATCAGCAGGCCTGCGCAAGCGCTGGCCTCGTTCGGCGAGACGTCGGCGCCGAGGATTACCGCGAATTCGTCGCCGCCGAGCCGGGCCGCCAGGTTGGTGCCGCGAACCGCATTGGTCAGGCGTTCGGCGACTTCCTTGAGCAGGCGGTCGCCCACGGGATGACCGAAGGAATCGTTGATGTTCTTGAACAGGTCGAGATCGATGTAGAGCACGCCGACGCGCCTGTCCCCGGCCTGATCCAGGGCCTGCTTCAGGCGCTCCCGGAAATATGCGCGGTTCGGCAGGTCGGTGAGCCCGTCATGGTGAGCCATGTGCGCGATGCGCGCCTCGGCCTTGCGCCGCTCGGTGATGTCGACCACCGCGACCAGATAACCGTCGCGGTCGTCGAAGGCGACGCGGCGGCCGAAGGTGAGCACTTCGATCTCGCTGCCGTCGGCGCGCAGGTGCCGCCAGTTGCGCGAGGAATGGTAGGCGTCGCCGACCCGCTCCAGCGCCTCGGCGTGGCTGTCCCACTCGTCCTCCGGCCAGATCTCGTGCAGCTTCATGCGCAGGAAGGTGGCGCGGCTGTAGCCGTAATGCTGGACGGCGGCATCGTTGACGCCAAGGAATTGCTTGGTCTGCGCGTCGAACACCCACATCGGCATCGGGTTGTTGTCGAACAGCAGGCGGAAAGAGGCGTCGCGCCGCTTCAGCGCGGTGACATCGGAGATCGTCAGCGAAACCACGTCGGCGAACGCCGTGGCACTGAGACGGAGGTGCCGGCCCTCGCTCTCGATCTCGAGCTGCTCGCCGCGGCCGCCCGCGACGGCCCTGAGCAGAAAGTCCATGATCTCGCGCAAGGCCAGCAGCGTGGTCCCCTCGCCAATTCGGCGCCACAGCAGGCTTCCGGTCGCGACCTTCAGGAGCACCCCCGCGCTATTGTTGTGATGCACGATCTGGAGATCGAACGGGTTGCCGCCGGCGTCGCGCAAGGTGGCCAGCGAGATCACCGCATCGTCGGTCGAGGCGAAGATCGCGTCCAGCAGATTGTACTGCGCGCCGCGCTCGTTGATATAAGCGCCGACCAGCGTGGCGCCCCAGCGCGAGGCCGTCGGCAGGGCCAGCACGTCGTAGGTCCGCACCATGCCGTCGCGCACGCAATGCGCGCTGGCCTGATGCGGCCTTCCGTTGGCCAGCGCGCTCGTCGCCGCTTCCGACAGCGCAGTGGCGCAATCCGGCGACAATTCGGCGACGGGAATGTCCCAGCGCTCCTCGCCGAGCCATTTCTGCACGTAACGTCCGCTGCGCGACAGTTCGAGCACTCCGTCGTTCTTCAGCAGCGCGATGTGATCGGCGAGCCGTCCAAGACTGCCGAGCATGACGTCCTCGTAGCGCGGCAGCCGCTCGCCCGGCTTCAACGCGGCACGCCATTTGCGCTGGAGCACCGGGATGTCGTCGAACATTTCGGCGGCCGGTTTTCCCGACACTTTCTTGGCAGCATTCATGGCAGTCCCCAACGCACTTTCAGGGCGCATCCAATGCAGGCGCACTTAACGACATGTAAAGAGCGCGCAGGCGCGGGTTCCGTTCGGCGATTATGACAGTTTTAAGTCAGGCGTTGGTTAGTGCGTGTTAGAGACTATGACAGTGGTGCGAAGGCGATGCGCGCGTGTCCCGGACGCGCTGCAACGCCCTTCGCGTTGCTCCGCAGAGTCGAAGCGGGCGCTGCTCCGCGTCCAGGGCACGAGAGCGGAGTTGGACGCGCAGCTGCCTCAACATCGTCATTGCGAGCGCAGCGAAGCAATCCAGAATCCCTCCTCGGAAAGACTCTGGATTGCTTCGCTGCGCTCGCAATGACGGAGCAAGCGGAATCGAATTCGCACTACGGCTGACATCTCGATTGCAGGCACACCTT
>NZ_LFJD01000004.1:1400906-1427401 GCF_006658635.1 Bradyrhizobium sp. UNPA324 | reverse complement strand
CGGCCGTCCGTAAGCTCCCCCCGCTCCTCCCGCCACGATTCCGGTGGTGACCGAGAGGGCAATCATGTGAGCGATGGCGTCGTCGTTGCTCAACAGGGTCGTCGAACACCATAGACCGATCGCAGCGGCCTGGATGAGCGCTCCGATCTGGTAGCGCTTTTGCCACCGCTCCGCTTGTTCTGCGCTCAGAGCCGATTTCTGGGCCTGGTACCGGCTCAAATCGAAGGCACGGATCGCTCCCGCAAGAATGAGAAGCGGGACAAATCCCCAAAGCAGCGTCTGTCCCGTCTTGAGCGCCGTCAAGGAGGCCGAGAACGCCGAGAACACGATGCCGGTCAGCACCGTTCCGGGAGCCTCGAACAGCGAATCGGTCAGCGCCGCCGAAATCGACGGCGAGGCCTGGTCCTCCGGCTCTCCGCTCTGGCTTGCGAACTGCATTGGTGTTTGTACGCGCGTCCTGTTTGCCGCGTACTTTTACCCACTTCAGATGAAGCCTTTCTGAGGGAACATCGTTAAAGTCGAGTTGTTTTTCGGTAACGGCGAACCGATTTTCTCTTAAATATCAAGCAACTAGGAAAACCTTGCCGGGCACAAGGTGAAGGAAGTCTTGCCTCGCGCAGCGATCGCGACAAACTCTGCGCGCTTTTTCGATAACATCGCGCGTCCAGAGGCGCGATCTATTGACCTGCCGTCGAGGACAGTAGCGGCGACCAGGCCGGGTCGGAGGCGAAGCCCGGCGTCGGTACCTTGAGCTCATTGCGGCCGGAGATGTCGACGCTGTACAGCGACGGCCCGCCATTGCCGCCGGGATCGCGGAAGAACATCAGCACGCGGCCGTTCGGCGAGAAGGTCGGACCTTCGTTGTGGAAGCCGGAGGTCAGCAGCCGCTCGCCAGAGCCGTCCGGCTTCATGACGCCGATCGAGAACTGTCCGCCGCCTTGCCTGGTGAAGGCGATGTAATCGCCCTTCGGCGACCACACCGGTGTCGAATAGCTGGCGTTGGTGTCGTCCTTGGAGAAGGAGATGCGCTGCGCCTGTCCTCCGCCCGCCGCCATCACGTAGATCTGCGATCGGCCGCCGCGATCGGACTCGAAGCAGATGCGGGCTCCGTCCGGCGAGTAGGACGGAGAGGTGTCGATCGCCGGCGTGTCGGTGAGGCGCGTGGTCGAGCGCGAGCGCAGGTCCATCACGAACAGGTTGGAATTGCCGCCTTGCTGCAGGCTCATGATGACGCGCTGGCCGTCCGGGGAGAAACGCGGCGCGAAGGTCATGCCTGGGAAGTTGCCGACGATCTCGCGCTGGCCGGTCTCGATGTTGAAGAGATAGACTTTAGGATCGCCCTGGCCGAACTCCATATAGGTGATCTCTTGCGAATTCGGCGAGAAGCGCGGCGTCAGCACGAGGTCGGAGCCGCGGGTCAGATAGCGCACATTGGCGCCGTCCTGGTCCATCATCGCGAGCCGCTTGACGCGGCGCTCCTTCGGGCCGCTTTCGTCCACGAACACCACGCGGCTGTCGAAATAGCCCTTCTCGCCGGTCATCCGCTCGTAGATCTGGTCGGAGATGATGTGGGCGATGCGACGCCAATATTCCGGCGAGGTGAAATATTGCTGGCCGGCGAGCTGCTGGCCGGAGATCACGTCCCACAGGCGGAATTCGGCCTTCAGCCGGCCATCGGGCTGGCGCGTCATGCGGCCGGTGACGAGGGCCTGCGCGTTGAGGGTCTTCCAGTTCTGGAATTGCGGCGCGACGTCGATGTTGTTGATGCGCTCGATGAAGGCGGCCTGATCGATCGGCGCGAACAGGCCCGAGCGCTTCAGATTGTTGGTGATGACCTGCGTGACGCCGTTGCCGACGTCGCCGTCGGACGGCGAGCCCGGCACGAAGTTGGTGATCGCGATCGGGATCGGCTGGAACTCGGTCGGATCGATACGAAGTCGCGGCTGGCCCTGCGCGAAGGCCTGTCCGCCCCCGAGCATCGCGAGCGTGGATCCGGTCAGGGTCATGAAGCGGCGGCGGTTCATCGATCGGACGTCATTCATTGCAAAGTTCTTTTGTTCGGATGTCACAACATATCTTTCAGGCCGAAAGTCATCGGAATGAGCTTCCAGCTCTCGTACTGCTGCTTCGGCATGAACGAGTAGACCTGACACTGCACGATGGCGCGCTTGGCGCTCTCCGCCACCGCCTGCGCGATCGACCGCGACGGTCCTCGCACCGCGACGACAATCGGCTCGGAGGCGAGCGATCCATCGATCTTCATGGGAATATCGATGTCGGCCTCGTACTGATCGGCATCCTGGCCGTTATAGGTGGGCGTGAAGCAGCGCTTGACCGCGCCCTGGAATGCACCGCGCCAGGTCGCGACGTTGTTGGCGGCAGTTCCCGTCGCCAATCCCAGCGCCGCCGATGCGTTCAATGCGGAGCCAGTGAGTTCGTGCCGGGTCGCAGCGCGCTTGTCGAGGTCGCGCTGAATCTGCGCGGGATCGAAGCTGCGCTCCTTGGGCTTGGGCTGCTGCTGCACCGCCGCGACCTTCTGCTCCACCGGCTTGGGCGGCGGCTTCTTGGTGTCCAGCTTCTTCTGCAGTTCGGCGATCGGATCTTCCTTGGCCGGATCAGGCTTCTTTTCCTGCGGCTTCGGCTCTTCCTTCGGCTTCGCCTCGGCCACGGGCTTCGGCGGCTCGGGCTTCTTCTCCACCGGCTTCTCGACCGGCTTTGGCGGCGGCTCCGGCTGCGAGTTGGTCTTGATCAGCTCTTTCTTCTCGGTGACCTTGCCGACGGCGTCTTCCTCGGACTTCGCTTCCGCGATCTTCTCGACCTTCGGCTTCGGCTCTTCCTTCTTGCCGGTCTTCTGCCCGGCCATCATCTTGGCGAGCTGATCGGTGGAGATGATGTCGACCGGAAGCGACTCTTCCGGCGCGATGTAGGCCTTGCTGCTGAAGGTGACGAGCCCCCATCCCAGCACGAGGACATGGAGGGCAATCGACGCAACGAGTGTCTTGTCGACGTTCACCTTCACGGCTTACCCCTGATCCGCTTCCGTGACGAGGGCGAGCTTCTTGAATCCGGCGCCGGACAACAGGCCCATCACCTTGGCCACCGTGCCGTAATCCGCCTTCTTGTCAGCGCGCAGATAGATGCGCTCCTCGAGCCCGCCCCGCGCGTCCGTGATCGCCTTCAGCTTGGGTATCAGTTCGTTGATCGCGATCTCGGAATCGTTGATGAACACCTTGCCCTTGATGTCGACCGACATCTGGATCGGCTTCTGGTCGTTGTTTTCGAGGCTCTTGGCCTGGGTCTGCGGCAGGTCGAGCGGCACGCCGACCGTGAGCATCGGCGCCGACACCATGAAGATGATGAGCAGCACCAGCATCACGTCGACCATCGGCGTGACGTTGATCTCGGCCACGACGGGCTTGCGCCGGCCTCGGCGCCCGCCGCCGCCGGACGAACTCGCAACGTTCATCGCCATGATCGCGTGCCCAAATTGCCCTTCAGACTATACATGCCGTCCGTCAACCCCGCTCGTCGATCTGACGCGACAGAATGGCGGAAAATTCATCGGCGAAGCCTTCGAGCCGCTGGGCCTGCCGGTTCACCTCGGACGTGAACTTATTATAGAAGATAGTGGCAGGAATGGCGGCGATAAGGCCGACGGCGGTCGCAAACAGCGCCTCCGCGATGCCCGGCGCCACCACCGCCAGAGAGGTATTTTTCGACGCAGCGATCGACTGGAAGCTCGACATGATGCCCCAGACCGTGCCGAACAGGCCGACGAAGGGGCCGGCAGAGCCGACGGTCGCGAGCACCAGCAGGCGGCGTTCCAGCCGCTCGACCTCGCGGGCGATCGAGACGTTCATGACCTTGTCGATGCGCATCTGCAGACCCGCCACCGAGCGGGCGTGGCTCTCGAAGGACCGCTTCCACTCGCGCATCGCCGCCACGAAGCACGCCGCCATCGAGTGTGTCGGCTTGGCCGAAAGCGTGCGGTAGAGCTCCTCGATCGATTCGCCGGACCAGAACGCCTGCTCGAAGCGGTCCATCGAGCGACGGGTGCGGGCAAACAGAAAGATCTTGTCGATGGCAATCGCCCAGACCCAGACCGAGCAGGACAGAAGTCCCAGCATCACTGCTTTCACGATCCAGTGAGCCTGCCAGAACAGCGCGATCAGCGACACGTCCGCGGAAGCGGCAACCGGAAGGGCTGACTGAGCCACGTCGGCCGGATTCATAAGCAGTATCCTCTCAAGGCGATCGTTACCCGATGTGCCGGCCAGCAAATGGCTGCCGGTTCCCCAATAGCCGCGCTAGACCGGCGCGGCCGGCAAGCCCGCTCAAAGCCTTGTCTTTCTGGGGTGCAGGGGCTCGTCCAAAGCCGGCCGTCTGCATTCCCTGCCAAGATGTCAAAACTATGGGCCTTTGGCCCCGGGCCTTGACGAGCCTCGGTTTCGGGCTTTGGGCGCGATTGTCCGCCCTTACCAGAGCCCGGCGTTGGTTAATGCGAGGTTACCAGCGGCGAATTTGCCCGCGGGAAAGGTAGGCCGCGCAAGCGGTTGGGAGGCGCGTCCCGGACGCGCCGCAACGCTCTTGCGTTGCGGTGCGAGCCGGGACCCAGAAGCCGCAGGCTCTAGCTGGAGAAATGGGCCCCGGCTCTGTAACGCATCCCCAAGGGGCGCTGCATTGCGTTCGGGGCACGAAAGTTCCACTCCCCTCCCCGGTCGCGTTGTCCGAGGAACCACGCCGTCCGCGGAAAATTATTCAGAAAATCACTTTTCGCGAGGTTGCCATGACCATCAACCCCAAGACGACCGCTGCCATCGGCGATCACCCGCTTCACCCCATGCTCATCCCCTTCCCCGTGGCATGTCTGGTCGGCGCGCCCATCGCTGATCTGGCCTTCATCGGAACCGGCGACAATTTCTGGGCCAGGGCCGCGATGTGGCTGATCGGCGCCGGCATCGTGATGGCGCTCGTTGCGGCCGCGGCCGGCTTTACCGACTTCCTCAGCGAGCCCCGCATCCGTCGTCTCAACGATGCCTGGTACCACATGGTCGGCAATCTCGCCGCGGTCGTGCTCGCCCTGGTCAATTTCTACCTGCGTTACGCGCAAGGCGCGGAGGCAGCCATCAAGCCCTGGGGCGTGGTGCTCTCCCTGATCGTCGTCGGCATCCTCCTGTTCACGGGATGGAAGGGCTGGGAGATGGTCTACCGCCATCACGTCGCGGTGCTGGATGCGCCGGGCCAGACCAGCTCGGAGCCCGTCACGCCCCAGCATGGCGGCGAGAGCCACCGCCGCGCCGCCTGAGCAGCGGAGACTACCAGCGCTATTTTGCGCGCTCAGTTGAATCGGTAAGCGATGCCGAACGTGGCGGTGTGGCTCTGCAACCGTACGGAATTGGTCGTCGACTGAGTTCCGGAGCAAAACACCGTCTGCACTCCGAAAGCGGGATCGTTGATCGTGGCGCTGCCGTTGCAATCGCGGGTTTGCGAGAAACGGGCCGTCCCGAAGTCGGCATAGCGATACTCGCCGCGCAGGATCCAGCTTTCCGTGAGCTTCATCTCGCCGCCGCCGCCGACCGTAAAACCGGTTCGGACGGTGGATTGCCTGATGACGGCGGGCGACAGCAGGCCGGGCGTACAATTGCCGACTTCTGACGCAACGAAGCCCGGCGCCGTAAACAGCGGCTTCAGTGCCGTGTCGCAATTGGACGTCTGCTCCAGGCTGGTCCAGGCGGCACCGCCGGTGAGATAGGCGAGGAAAGCGGGATTGATGATGTAGCCGACGCGCGCGCGGATGCTCGCGTCCCATTTGGTGCGGAGGCTGTAGCTGTCGTTCAGACCGCCGCTTCCCCCCACGATGCCCCCCGGGAGATACCGGCCGAAAACCGAACTCTGGCGATCGGCCCAGCCGAAATCGCCTTCGACGCCCAGCAGCCATTTCGGATCGATCTGCCAATTGTAGCCGAGATAGGGGCTGATCCGTGCAGCAGTCGTGTGAAACTGGTCGCTGCGAAAACAATCGCCGCACCCGTTGAGGAGATTGATCGGCGGAAAGCCGGCCGTCGTAAACGAGGCCGCATCGATGCTCGAACTTGCTTGGCTGGCGCGAATGCCGGCGCCAACGCCGAGATAGGCGCCGTTCCACGACGCGGTCGAGGGCGCCGCCGCATAGGCGGCCAGCGCCGTCGCGCCGGTCGCATTGGCCGTGCCGAACTTGTAGGCCAGGCCGAACGTCGCCGTGTGGGTCTTCAGGAACGTGTCATAGCTGACCGTCTGCCCCCCCGTTGCCGCGGTCCGGACGTCGGTGTTGGAGAAATGTCCATAGTCGGCAAAACGATACTCGGCCCGGGCAATCCAGTTTGGCCACAGCATCGCCTCGATGCCGCCGCCGACCGTGTACCCAAGCTGGGTCCGGCTGTTGCTTATGCTCACCGGCGCAAGTCCAACGCCGGGTACACAGCGGCCGTCGGCGCTCACGAGTGTGCTGCAGTTCGACGTGGTCTGGACATGGATCCAGGATGGACCGGCCGTTCCATACAGCAGCACGGCGGGATCAATCAGATAGCCGGCACGGCCGCGAATGCTCGCATCCCATGTCGTCTTCAGCGCAAAGGAATTGGATGTCGAGGCCCCGCCGTTGAATGGCGTTGCCGGGTAGGCGGCGCCGAAGATCGTCGTGGTCTGATCGGCGTAGGCAGCATCGCCTTCCAGGCCAAGCACGGTTCGTCCGATCTGCCAGTTGTACCCGAGATAAGGACCGACGCGGAACGCGGTGCCGTTGAAGGATCGTCCCGTCACACAAGGAAGACCCGCGAAACAATCGGCTGCGACGAACATGTTTTGCAGCACCGCCGGCGCGGTCGTGTCGGTTGCCGAACGGACGTCGACGCTGGATTCGCTCGCGCGAAATCCGAGGCTGGCGCCGACGTAGAGACCGCCCCAGGCTTCGACCGCCGCGGGCGTCTTGAAGATAGGTGCCTTGACCGGCAGATCGGCCGCATTGGCCGCCGAAACGACCAGCAATCCAGCAATTGCAGGCGGGGATAGACGCAGAAGTCGTGTCATTGCATTCCCATTCCGACGCGGGCCGCAAGAGCCGCATTGGAGCTGTACAGGGACGAGGCAGGCGCGACTTGGAGGGGATGAGACTTGCGCGTGGGACTGGGTGCGACTCGGCGCGCTATTTGGCGCGCTGTTGCGCATTTGCCACAAGCGAATATCGGGTGATCGCTTCTATTCGGCCGACGGATATGCCTTGCGGCGTTCCGACGGAGACAGGCCGAAGCGGCGGCGGAAGCAGCGATTGAAATATGAGATGTCGCCGAAGCCCGCAGCGAGCGCGAGACGGGCAATGCTTTCATGCGCCTTGAGAGGATCGGCGAGACTGGCATGCACTTGCGCCAGCCGCTCCTCCAGCACGAAGTCGTGGAAGGACGTGCCTTCGTCGCGGAAAAGCTTCCTGATATAGTCGGCAGAGACCTGCTGCAGGGCGCCGATGCTTTCTGCCGATAGATCGCCGTGTCCGAGCCGCGATTTGATGGCGAGCTTGGCAAGCTTCAGGCGCGCCGCCCGTGGACCATCGCCTTGGGCGGCAACGTCGTCCTCACGCACGCCGCAGATCAAGGCGATGAGATCGCGCAGATGCTGCGCGGCCAGCCGCTGCATCTCCGCGCGGGCCGATTCACCCATCGTCATGGCACCGAGGACATAGCCACGCAGCAGCTTCAGCGCCGGGGCGCCTGGATCGATCGGTTGCAGCAATCGGTCCTCGACATTGCGGACAAGGGGTGCAAGGGCCTGCCGGGGTAGTTGCACGCTGAGATGACGGCCGCGATCGAGTAGCGTGTGACGGCCGACGTCACAGGTCGTCATCAGCACCGCACCGCCTTGCGGCACTTCCAGCTCGCGCCCGAGCTGGGAGGCCTCGGCGCGGCCGCGCAGCACCACCGCGAGGACGATGTTGTCGGAGGCCGTCGCGAGCAGCCGGCGCGAGATGCGGAAATGCGCCGGCGTGCGCCAGCCCGAGGACAATCCCGCCGCAGGCAGGCGGTACAATTCGGTTCTCGCCTCAAAAGGGAAACCCCGGATCGGATCGATCTCGATGTTGAACAGCAGGCGGCCATAGACTTCGCGCCAAACGGCAAGCCGATCGCGCTCGGGCAGCATGGCGGTGTCGAGCGATAGATGTTGGGGCTGGGACATTCACAAAAGGGAAATTCGCGGGAGAACCGAAGCCATTCTGTCGCCCGAGGCCCCGAAACGGTTCAGCCCGATGACGTCAGGCCGCCGAAGCAGGTCCGGGGCAGTTGGCGAGCCGCGCGGGATTGCCGATGGCGGTGCAGCCGGCGGGCACGTCGGAGGTCACGACCGTGTCGGCGCCGATCTTTGCGAAATCGCCAATCCGGACATCGCCCAAAATGGTCGCGCCGGCGCCGATGAAGACATTGCGGCCGATGCGCGGCGAGCGCGGCGGCAGTTCATTGCTGCGGCCGATGCTGACATTCTGAAGGATGGTGACCTCGTCGCCGATCACGACGTCGGCGCCGATCACGACGCCGGTGGCGTGATCGAGATAGACGGCCGAGCCGATGCTGGCCGCCGGATGGATGCTGACCTGCAAGACGTTCGACGCCTCGTTCTGAAACAAGAGCGCGGCGTCGCGCTGGTCATGATGCCAGAGCCAGTTCGAGACGCGCCAGGCTTGCAGCGCGACATAGCCCTTGAAATGCAGCAGCGGCGCCAACAGGCCGGCGATGGCGGGATCGCTGCGCACGATGGCCTGCAAGTCGCGGCCGGAAGCTTCGATCAATTCCGGCGAGTGTCGAAAGGCATCACGGGAAAAGGCGGCGAAGCGCGCCTGCTCGGCGACGTTGCCGCCAAGCCTGCGCCCGATCAGATCGGCCAGAGCCGCCGCAAGACCGTCATGCGCGAGGACGGCCTCGGCAAGTGACTTGCCGAAGACGGGATCGGATGCGACCGCTCGCCGCGCCTCGTCGCGAATCTGCTGCCAGAGGCGATCGTTCGTCGCGGTCGCAGCTGCCGTCATCGCCGCCTCCGGTGTTTGGGGCTTCCTTCACGTCTCAAATATAGCCAGCGCGCCCCCTGCGCGCCACGCCGCAGGCGGAGCGGCGCGACCGGAGCACCATGCCGCAGCTCCCCCGTGAGGCTACGAGCTTGCATGCCAGGCATTCGCAACCATATAGTCAGTTGAATTTTCGGCCGACGCTGCTTTGGCCGGGATGTCCATGCAAAGCAGCTCGTTCAAGCCCCGCGGTGGTCCGCCATCCGCGGGTTTTTCGTACCCGGCGGCCCTCGCTGCCGCCGACACGAATCCCGGATCCCATTACCTGAGGTCACACCAAGACATGTCGCCTAACGCGCCCGCCGACGACCACCACGACGACATCATGTATCCCTCCGCCGTGCCGTTCCTGCTGGTCCATCTCGGCTGCGCTGCGGCGATCTGGTCGGGCGTCACGTGGCAGGCCGTCGCGATCTGCGTGTCGCTGTACATCGTGCGGATGTTCGGCATCGGCGCCGGCTATCATCGCTATTTCTCACATCGCGCGTTCGCGACCAGCCGGGTGTTTCAGTTCATGCTGGCGTGCCTCGCGCAGAGCAGCGCGCAAAAGAGCGTATTGTGGTGGGCGGCCAAGCATCGGCACCATCACCTGCATTCCGACACCGAGATCGACGTGCATTCGCCGCGTCATCGCGGCTTCGTGTACAGCCATCTCGGCTGGATCTTCGACCGCCGGCACGATGCGACCGATCTCGTGAAGGTCGGCGATTTCGCGGTCTATCCGGAGCTGATGTGGCTGCATCGGCTCGAACTGCTGCCGGCCGTCGCGCTTGCCGCGCTCTGCTTCGTGGTCGCGGGATGGTCGGGTCTGGTGGTCGGCTTCCTGTGGAGCACGGTGCTGGTCTATCACGCGACCTTCTGCATCAATTCGCTCGCCCATGTGCATGGACGCAAGCGCTATGTGACGGGCGATGATTCCCGCAACAACTGGCTGCTGGCGCTCTTCACTCTGGGTGAAGGCTGGCACAACAACCATCACGCCTACCAGAGCAGCGTGCGACAGGGTTTTCGCTGGTGGGAGATCGACGTCACGTACTACGTCCTGAAAGTGCTGTCCTGGCTCGGGATCGTCTGGAGCATGAAGGCGCCGCCCGAACAGGTGCTGCGCAACGAGCAGCCGCTCGGCGCCCGGGTGATCAATCGAGCCGCTCACGAGCTCGCCGGACGGTTCGATGCGCAGGCCCTCGCGCACGCGATCTCGTCGGCGCTGCATCGGGCCGACCTGGCCCAGCTGCAATTGCCGACGCTGCACGACATCCTCAATCGTGCGCATGACGGCGTGGACGCACTGACACACCTGCATCTGCCGAAGATACCCACCCGCGAAGAGTTTCTCGCCGAGGCCAAGGCGATCTTCGCGCGCACGCGATCGCTCAACGAGATCGTGGACCACGCCTACGAGCACTTTCTGACCTCGGTGCGCGCGCAACTGGTGATGGCGCGCTGATCCTCCCGTCGTTCGAGGGCTCGGCTGAAAAAGGCCTATGGCCCCCGCCCATGGGCGTGCACCACTCCGCAAAACGCGCGCCCGCCGGGACAGGAATGAAAATGGCAATCGGGATCGGCGCAGCCGCCGTAGACGAGGGCGATATAGCCCAGCACCGCAAACGCGGTCACACCGAGCAGTAAGCGGGTGCGGAGGTCCATGTGCCCTTGGTCCCGCAGAACCACGCGCGGGTTCGGTGGCGGGGCGCGAATATAGCGACACCTCGGCGGCCAAAAACCAAACCGCCCGCCTGCGGGTTGCGCAGACGGGCGGCTCGGGGCCATCAGGACTTTGGGGGCATGCGCCTGAAGGCTTTGACAGGTGTCAGGCTTGAAGGTCAGCCCTGCTGCTGGTCAGTCGGCGGCGGGGTCGGGCGCGTCTTGTGCTGCGCCATGAACTGGTCGAACTCTTCCTTGTCCTTGGCGTGGCGCAGACGGTCGAGGAAGTTCCTGAACTCGACCTGCTCTTCCTCGAGCCGGCGCAGCGTCTCCGAACGATATTCGTCGAAGGCGCGGTTGCCGGACGACGGCGGGCCGAAGCCAAAGCCGAAGCCATGCCGCTCCATGCGGCCGCGCATGCGGTCCATCTTGTACTGCATCCGCTCCATCTTGTTCTGCCAGCGATCCTGGTGGCTCCAGCACGACATTCTTCTGCTCCCGAGTGTGAAAAAGAGAAGGGCAAGTCCGATCGGCCACCAGATGATGAAGCCGAGGATGGTCACAGCGATCCAGCCGGGATGCCAGGGCGTATCGAGCATGCGGGGACGCTCGTACTGTTGGTATTGGTCCGAAGGGCCGCGCCAGCGATTGACGTCAGCGGTGTAGGCCATTTCCCATCTCCATCACGGCACAGCGCCGTTGTGAATGTAAATAACATTTACATAGCTAGACCATCCCGCGATTTTGTCAAGCTGGCCACAAGACACGCCCGCGTGATGTTTTGCGTAATTTTATTTCGGCTTGCCCCAGGGACCGCCCGGCGGCACGCCCGAACCGGAGGGCGCCTCCGGCGGCACCGGCGGCGGCTCGGCGCCCTTGGCTGCCGGACGGCGGTCGGTCGGGAAGCCGAGACCGCGCAGATAAATCAGCACCTCGGCCTCGAGCAGCTCATCCGGAGACATCGGCAGTTTTCGGCGCGCGGCGTCCCCACGGGAGAACAGCGAAGCCACGCCGTGCGCCATCGACCAGATGTGCAGCGCCATCATCATCGCCGGCGGTCGCGGCATGCCGGGCGGCGCAAGCGCCGCGAGCCGCTCGGCCGCGGCGCGAATGATGTTGAACGCGCGTTCGCTCGCGGCCTGCAGCGCCGGATTGGCGTCGACCGGCAGACCGGACTCGAACATCGCGTTGTAAAAGGCAGGCTCTTCGCGGGCGAAAGCAAGATAAGCCCTGCCGACCCGCTCGAACGCGGTGACCGTATCAGGGCGCCCGTCGTCCCAGGCCGCGGTCAGGCGCGCCTCGAACTGCTCGAAGCCGCGCTGGGCAATCGACGACAACAGCTCGTCACGGTCGCGAAAATGCCGGTAGGGCGCCGCCGCGCTGACCCCGGCCATGCGTGCGGCATCGGCGAAGGTGAAGCCGGCGGCGCCCTTCTCGGCGATCAGCCCGAGAGCGGCCTGCAACAGGGCCTCCTTCAGATTGCCGTGGTGATAGCCGCGCTCGGCGCGGCGCTGTTCCTTGCGCCAGCTCATGTGAATGAGCTTTACATGAGCCGGGCGTGAAGGTCACTAGCGGCAATTCGGCCTGATTAACCCGTACATTCACGGTGCGCCGGGCGGATGCGTCGGCATCGCGCCCGGACACGGCCTCCCCCTGACCTACATCTGCGGAATGGCCAGCACAGGCATGACCTCGATCGCCTCGCCCGGGAAGATCGCAAAATGCGGATGGTTCTCGAACAGTTTTGCAGCTTCCTCTTGCGAGGCGGCCCGGACCACAGTGAAGCCGGTCAGCGCGTTGCTGATCTCGGTGATGCCGCTGCCGTCGATCCTCCGGGTCTTGCCGAGCGGGCCGCCCAGCTCGACGATGACGTCCTTGTGCTTCTCGACCCAGCCATGCCAGGCGGCCATGCCCTCGCGCTCTTTTGCCTTCCTTTCCGCTTCGGGCATCGCCTGCCAGGCCTTCATTTTTTCGCCGCTCATGCTGCCAAGATAGACGGCGAGGAATTTGTGCTCGGTGCTCATGGTTCTCTCCTTTGGTGAGTTGTTGGTAACAGCCGCGATCTGATCGCGGCTATTGGGGCTATGTCTTGAGCTTCTCAAAGCCGGAGGCGGCGGCCTGCACGTCAGGCGGAAAGTCGGCCATCTCCTGCACCTGCCGGATCTCGATGATTTCGTTCGGCGAGGCCGGGCACTGCTTTGCCCAGGCAATCGCCTCGGCCCGCGATGGAACCTCGATCATCCAATACCCGCCCAGGACCTCCTTGGCCTCGGCGAATGGCCCGTCGGTGACAATGGGCTCGCCGGTCGCAAACGAGATCCGTGCGCCCATCGACGGCGGATGCAGGCCGTCGAGCGTGATCAACACGCCCGCGTCCTTCAGCGCCTCGTTGTAGCGCATCATCGCCGCGACCCGCTCGGGATCGAGCTGGACGTCCGGCGGCGCGGTCTCGTAACCGAGCGGGATCATCAGCATCATGAATCGCATGGGTCGTGCCCCTGGCTTTTGCGGTTGTTCCGGATGCGCCGTGAGAGGCGCAGGCCCGCGTCGCCTTCAAGACGATCGAATTCTTACGGAACCGACAGCCGAGCGAAAATAATTTAGAAGATCATGGCCCGCTCCTAGCGCGGCCGCGGCAGGAACCGACCGTCCTGCCGGGCCGCGCCGAAATAGACTTCGATGCGCCGGACCTTGCCGCCTGCGAAGGCGAAGAACTCCGTGTTGCGAAAACTCCGACCATCTGTCGCAAGGCAGAGATAAGTGACGAAGGCTTCCTCGCCCCGGACGAAGATGCGCTCGATGTCATGGCGGGCGATCCAGCCGCTGTCGCCCCAGCAGCGTTCGAAATAGGTCGCCTTGTCGAGGTCGTCATCGAACGGGCTGGTGAAGCGGAAATCGTCGGCCAATGCGTCGGCAACCCGCGGCCGGTCGTTGGCGAGATAGGCAGCGAAGAGGTCTCGGATCAGGCGTTCGCGGTCGTCAGGCATTGCGGGTCTCCTCGGTAACGATCCCCCTGGAAGACGATCCATCGAGAGACGTCCCGACATCGCGTCCTCGACTTGAGGCCTTTCTTGCCGGACCGAAAGCGCAGTAAAAGGAACCGGTGCTCGCGCGCCCCTCCCAAACACAGGACAGACCAGCCAATGCCCCCTGCCCCGCAAAAAGTCGCCCTCGTCACCGGAGCCGCGCGCGGCATCGGACTTGCGACCGCGAAGAAGTTCTTGGCCGAGGGTTGGCGTGTGGCGCTGCTCGACATCGAGGGCGAGTTGCTTGGCCGGGCGGTCGCCGAGATCAACCAAAGCGAGGCGACGCTGGCGCTGACCTGTGACGTCTCGGACGCAGCCGAGGTCGCCGCGGCGATGACGACGGTCGAGCGTCGGTTCGGCCGGTTAGATGCGCTCGTCAACAATGCCGGCATCGCGGTGTTCGCACCGCTGATGGAGACATCCGAGACCGATTGGCGCCGCGTGCTCGAGGTCAACCTCACCGGCCCCTTGCTCTGCACCAAGGCGGCCGTGCCCTTGATGCGCGAGGGCCATGGCGGGGCCATCGTCAACATCACCTCGATCTCGGCGGTGCGCGCCTCGACGCTGCGCTCGGCCTACGGCACCAGCAAGGCCGGTCTCGCGCACCTGACCAAGCAGCTCGCGGTCGAGCTCGCCTCTCTCAATATCCGCGTCAACGCGGTCGCGCCGGGGCCGGTCGACACGGCGATGGCCAAGCAGGTGCACACCAAGGAGATTCGCGCGGACTATCACGACGCAATTCCGCTCAACCGTTACGGCCTGGAGGAAGAACTTGCGGAGGCGATCTACTTCCTGTGCTCGGCAAATTCGAGCTACATCACCGGCCAAATTTTGGCCGTTGATGGCGGCTTTGATGCAGCCGGCATCGGCCTGCCGACGCTGCGCGGTCAAAGGCGGAACGGATAGAACAGGTAGGGTGGGTTAGCACTGCGGCTGCGCGAAGCGCAGGCCGCCGGGCGTAACCCACCTCTTCTCACGCGGCGAAACCGAGCTTGTGGAGTGCTCCATGCGACGCGCTTTTGTCAAAGCCCTGATGCTCGCATCGGCACTCCTCGCCATCTCGCCGTCCGCCGCCGAGATCCGCATCATCCAATCTCCGGGCGGACAGGTGGGGCCGTTCCTCGATTTGTTCGAGAAGGTGCGCGAGAGCGGCGAGCGCGTTGTGATCGACGGTCCCTGCCTGTCTGCCTGCACGCTGGTGCTGAGCATCGTGCCGGAAGAGCGCATTTGCGTCACCAAGCGCGCCGTGCTCGGCTTCCATGCAGCACGTTCGGTGGACCGGCGCGGGCGCTTTTATGCCGAGCCGGAAGCATCGGTCGCGGTGCTTGCCGCCTATCCTGGCCCGGTCCGCGACTGGATCAGCCGCCGTGGTGGCCTCACCTCGCGGTTGCTTCTGCTCAAGGGGCGCGATCTCGCCGCAATTTATCCGCGCTGCCGCTGACGAGTTCGGCAGCCGTCACGCCATGTGACGTAAACGGATGATGTAAACCGCGTCACCTTGAGGGATTGCTTGGCTTGCTCGAGGCCATACGGCAGGTTCCCTGTGCTCGCACCCAATCTGCGCACCGGGTCTTAAGCGCCATCACGCTTTGGCTGCCTTCAGTAGAGAGTCTGAATCACCGGCACCAGCTTCATGCTGGCGCAGATGAGCATTCCCCAAAGGGCAAAATTGATCTGTAGCGCCGCCGCCATCGGTCGCTCCCCTTCCAAGTGACGTCCACCCCAGTTCTTAGATTTTATGATTCACCAATAGCGATTCTGACGTGCAGATTACAGCCCAATATTGCGTCAATTATTGTGCGATGCAGTCTGCATGGTTTCACGAAGCGGCCTCACTGCTCCCGCAAAGTGATGCGAATGGTGGGTTCATTCCTCGGCCGTGCCGGCCAACTCGTTTGCCTTAAGTTCCATTTGACCGACGCGATGCGAGTCTCCTGTGCGGAGCTTGCGCATTGCGCACCGAACTTTGGGTCCGGCATGATGCGACATGGCTTCATCTTGCTCACTTTCTGCACAGCGCTTCTTGGATGTGCAGTCGCGCCAGCGCAGGAGCGTCGTCCGATCGCATGGGATGGCCTCGGTCAAGACCCCAACAAGAGCCCGAGGCGCGCTCATATCGTGAAGCGGCGCGCAACGAATCCCGCGCCCGCGGCAAGCGATCCAAATCAGGAGCGGGAACGCGTGCTTGGCAGCTTGCGGCCATACTCCGAGGCGTGGTGGGCGGTGTATGACGAGATCGAAGCGGAGCGCGACAAGCAGCTCGGCACCAAGCTCGTGATCTGCCCCCGCTGTGTTCAGCCGCGGCAAGACGAAGACGTGACCGGATCGACCCGCTGAGCGAACTCACGACCGATCCGAGCATGGCGCGATGGGTCCATGCATCCCCTCTCCCGCAAAGATGGAGAGAGGGGATCGCGGCTCAGCCAATCATGCGCGCGGTCGCATGCGTCACATTCCTTCCGCCGGACAGTTCACCATCCAGGGAATGCCGAACTTGTCGACGCACATGCCAAAGCCCTTCGCCCAGAAGGTCTTGCTGAAGGGCATGCATGGTGACGGTGCCGCCGTCAGCGAGCGCGTTGAACTTGCGCTCGCCATCGGCGGGATCCTTGACCGTGAGCGAGACCGAGAAGCCCTGCGGCTTGTGAAAATGCTCGGTCGGCGCGTCGGAGGCCATCAGCACGCTGCCATCGGGTAGCGACATCCGCGCATGCATGATCGTCTTCTCGCGGCCGGGCGCGGCGGGCATGTCCGGCGGCGCCTCCGATGCGCGCATCATCGCATCGATCTTGCCGCCCAAAACCTTGGCGTAGAAGTTGAACGCGGCTTCGCAAGTGTCCTGATAGAACAGATAGGCATTGAGCATCGTTTCTCTCCTCTTCGTTTGCAGTGAGGCTTATTGCTTCTCGGTCAGCTTCTTCAGGCTGGCGAGACCGGCCTCGAAATCCTTGCCGATCATGCTGTCCATGTTGATGAACACTTGCATGATCTTGGACATGAACGGAGCCGGACCGTACATCGCCCATGTGACCAGAGTAGCATCGCCTTGCGGCACAAAGGTGAACTCGGCCGTGTTGTGACCTTCGAACGGCCGCTCGAAATCGAGCTTGATGCGGAGCTTGGACGGCCCGTTCGCCTCGACGATCTCCATGCGGCCGGCGCCGACATTGTTGTTGCCGTCCCAGGCATAGATCGCGCCCTTGCCTTCCGCAGGTTCGCCGAAGGTGCGCTTCATGACGGGATCGCGGTTCTCATAGGGGGACCAGCCGGTCCAGCGGCGGAAATCGGCGACCTCCAGGTAGATCGCACCGGCCGGCGCCTTCACCGCGAGGCTGCGCTCGACGCGGAAGGTGTCGGGTTTTGTCAAGGCGAAGACGAGGACTCCGGCTAGTCCAACGGCGAGCACGACGGCGATGATGGCAATGGCTTTCAGCATAAGGGGCTCCGTGGATACGGGCTTAGGACGAAGGGGATCGCGCTAGACCGACACGGCTAAACGGATTTTTTTCGTCGTGGCCGGGCTTGTCCCGGCCATCCACGTTCTTCGACGCCGATGGCAGGACGTGGATGCCCGGGTCAGGCCCGGGCATGACAGCGGAGATGGTCTCGCGCGTCACTTCGCCTTCGCACTTTCCTTTGCCTTCGGCTGGCTGTCCCGGATCAGGCGATCGAGATGCATGCGGATATGGGCAGCTTCCGCGGACGTGTTGGCGAGTGCGATGGCGCGGTCGAAGGCAATGCGGGCTTCGTCGTTGCGGCCGAGCTGCATCAGGAAGGCGCCGCGCACGCCGTAGAAATGGAAGTAGTTGGCGAGCTTCGGGGCCAACGGCTCGATCAAATCGAGCGCGGCTTGCGGCCCCCGTACCTTGGAGACCGCGACCGCGCGGTTGAGCGTGACCACCGGCGAGGGCTGCACGACTTCAAGCGCGCCGTAGAGCAGGTCGATCTGTGCCCAGTCGGTCTCCTCCGGTGTCGACGCGCGGGCATGCAGTGCGGCGATCGCAGCCTGGATCTGATAGGGCCCGCCGCGGCGATGGCGCATCGCCTTGTCGATCAAGGCGAGCCCCTCCGCGATCATGGTGCCGTTCCACAGCGAACGGTCCTGATCGTCCAGCAGGATCAGCGAGCCGTCCTCGGCAAAGCGCGCGGCGCCGCGTGCATGCTGCAATAAGATGAGCGCGGTGAGCCCCATGATCTCCGGCTCGCTCGGAAACAGCCTGAGCAGCAGGCGCGCCAGCCGGATCGCCTCCTCGCAGAGCGGTTTTCTGATCTCGGCGGTGTCGCCGCTCGCCGAATAGCCCTCGTTGAAGATCAAATAGATCATCGCCGCGACCCCGGCGAGCCGCTCGGAGCGCTCGACCGCGCCGGGCGCTTCGAACGGCGTCCCCGCCTCGGCGACCTTCGCCTTGGCACGGGTGATGCGCTGCTCCATCGCCGCGTCCGAGACCAGGAAGGCGCGCGCGATCTGCTTCACGGTCAGACCCGAGACGATGCGCAGCGCCAGCGCGATCTGCTGCGTCGCCGGCAATTGCGGATGGCAGCAGATGAACATCAACCGCAAGATGTCGTCGCGGTAGTGCGAGCCGTCGAGCCGCTCGGCGAGCGCACCCTCGGCGTCGCCGAGATCGGAGATCGCACGGTCGTCCTCGGGCAGCGGCTGCTGCCTGCGCGTGCGTCGGACCTCGTCGATGGCGACATTGCGGCCGACCATGATCAGCCAGGCCGCGGGATCGCGCGGCGGCCCATTCTGAGGCCAGGTCTTCAGCGCGCGCAGGCACGCGTTCTGGAAGGCCTCCTCGGCCGTATCGAGATCGCGGAAATAGCGCAGCAGCGCACCGACCGCCTGGGGTCGCGCCGAGGTCAGCGCGGTCTCGATCCAGGAGGTGTCGGCCTCGCTCACCTCAAGTTTCCTCCGGGCCGGAACACGCCGACGGGGCGCACCTCATAGGCACCGCCCGGATTGGCGGCGCCGAGATCGCGCGCGACGTCGAGGGCGTCGTCGAGATTCTTGCAATCGACGATGTAGAAGCCGAGCAGCTGCTCCTTGGTCTCGGCATAGGGGCCGTCGAGCACCAGCGGCGGGTCCTCCTTGCGCAAGGTCGCTGCGGCCGTGGTCGGCAACAGCCGCGCCACCGGGCCGAGCCGGCCTTGGCTCGTGAGCCTCTCCTGCACCACCGCGAGCTTCTTCATCACGGACTCGTCCTGCTCCTTGCTCCAGGAGCCGACGAAGTCCTCATCGTGATAGCAAAGGATGGCATAAAGCATAGGCGACACTTTCCTCGTCTGTTCTAAAGACGCGCCAATATGCCCCGCCCCGACAGGACTGCGGAAAAAATTTGCAAGAAAAATCCGGCAGATCGTGCCAAGGAGGGCCTTCTCAAGCGGAACTTTGACGAGGCACTTCGAATGACCATGGGCACCCTGGCCGTCCTGATCAACAGCACGCAGCAGAACTGGCTGCCAGAGCGCTGGAAGGCCCGGTTCGACACGGTGTGCGGCGGTCGCCGCGTGGTGTTGTTGCCGGATGCCGGGCTCGATCCGACCGAGGTGCACTATGCCGCGGTGTGGAACCCGGTGCCGGGCGATCTCGGCTCGTTTCCCAATCTGCGGGCGATCTTCAATCTCGGCGCTGGCGTCGACGCGCTGATGGCGGACAAGAGCCTGCCTGACGTACCGCTGGTCCGCGTCGCGGTGCCCGACCTCACCAACCGCATGACCGAATATGTCGTGCTGCACGTGCTGATGCACCACCGTCAGGAGCCCTATTTGCGAGCTTCGCAGCGCGCAAAACGCTGGGAGCCGAAATATCAGTGGCCCGCGAGCGCCGTGACGGTCGGAATCATGGGGCTGGGAACGCTGGGTGCCGATGCCGCCGACGTGTTGCGGCGGCTCGGCTTCCGTGTCGCCGGCTGGAGCCGTAGCCCACGCACGATCGACGGCGTCGAATGCTTCCATGGCGCCGCGCAGATCGATGCCTTCCTGCGCAAGACCGACATCCTGGTCTGCCTGCTGCCGCTGACGCCGGAAACGCACGGCATTCTCAACCGCGACGTCTTCGCAAAGCTCAGCCGTAACAGCCCCCTTGGCGCGCCCGTTCTGATCAATGCCGGCCGCGGCGGCTTGCAGAACGAAGCCGACATCCTGGCCTGCCTCGACGACGGCACGCTGGGCGCTGCGTCGCTCGACGTCTTCGTGCAGGAGCCACAACCGGCGGACAGCCGGTTCTGGACCCACCCCAAGGTGGTGCTGACGCCGCACAACGCAGCCGACACCGATGCGGACGCGATCTCGGCCTATGTCGCCGAGCAGATCGCGCGGTTCGAGGCTGGCGGCGCGCTGGAGAACGTGGTGGACCGGGCTAGAGGGTATTGAGGCGCCCTTGGATTATCGCGAACGCTGGCGTCATATTCGCTGTCGTCCCCGCGAACGCGGGGACGACACCGTTCTTTTGGTAGGCAGCCGCTCACCACAACCACCGGGTTCCACCGGTATCCCGTTCACCCTCTTTTAGCGAGAAGTTGATAAGCGTTCTTAACCAACGCTCAAACAACGAGTCGGACATGCGCGCGAGCCTCGGCCTCAGGATGCGGATCACGGTTGCCCTCGCGGTGACGGCGGCGGCGACCGCCCTGTTTGCCGTGCTCGGGGCGATGTGGATCATCGCCGGAATCATCGACCGAGCCGACCAACGCGAGCTGCGCAGCCATTACGGCCGCCGCCATGAGTGCGGTCGTGGCCGCGATGCCGGCGACACAGGAGGCAATGGCCAAACAGGACCGCAACGCTCTCATCGGCCTGTTCGGGCCGGTGTTTGCCGCCACCAAGTCGGAGTACGGCGTCGATCAGTTCCAGTTCCATGTAGCGCCGGCGACCTCGTTCCTGCGCGTTCATCAGCCCGCCAAATTCGGCGACGACCTCTCTGGATTCCGCAAGACCGTTCTGGTCGCCAATCAGGAGCATAAGGTCGTGGTCGGGCTCGAAGGTGGCGTCGCCGGGCTTGGCATCCGCGGCGTGGTGCCGATCGCGCAAGCGGCCAAGCATCTCGGCACGATCGAGTTCGGCCTGACCTTCGGCCAGTCCTTCCTCGACGACTTCAAGACGAACCGCCACATCGACGTCGCCTTCCATCTTGCCGACGGCTCGGGCTTCAAATTGTTCGGCGGCACGCTGAAGGGCAAGAGCTTCTTCGACGCGGCCGAGTATGGCCGTGCCACCGCAGGCAGCTTCACCGTAAAGCAGGCCAAGCTCGACAATATTCCGGTCGCAGCGCTGCTCGGGCCAATCAAGGACTTCTCCGGAAAGCCGCTCGGGGCCGTCGAGCTGGTGATGGACAACGCCGATTACGTAGCTTCGGCCGACCGCGCCTGGCTGCTCGCCATCGGCATCGCCGCGCTCGGCCTCGTGCTGGCCGCGATCGTCGGCTATCTCATTGCCCGCAGCATCTCGCGTCCGATCCTCTCCATCACGTCCGTCATGCGCGAGCTTGCGGACGGGCGCACCGACGTCGCCGTTCCCGCCAGCAAGGCGAATGACGAGGTCGGCGCGATGGTGAAGGCGGTCACGGTGTTCCGCGACAATGCCGTGAGATTCAACGATCTCCAGGCCGAGCAGCTGGAAGCCAAGGCGAGGTCGGAAGCGGAGAAGCGGCGCGCCTTTGCCGCGCTTGCCGACAATTTCGAAGCCAGCATCCGCGACGTCGTCACCACGGTGTCCTCGGCTGCGGTGGAGATGGAGCATACGGCGCGCTCGATGTCGGCCATCGTCGAGCAGTCCCGGCAGCAAACGGGCGCGGTATCCTCCGCCTCGGCGCTGGCCTCGGAGAATGTGCAGACCGTCGCGGCGGCAGCGGAAGAATTGTCCTCGTCGATGACCGAGATCAGCCGCCGCCTCGCCCACGCGACCGAGGTGGTCGGCAAGGCCGCCAGCGACGGACGGCGCTCGAACGAACGTGTGCAGAGCCTGGCGGATGCGGCGCAGAAGATTGGCGACGTCGTCTCCTTCATAAACAGCATCGCCGGCCAGACCAACCTGCTGGCATTGAACGCGACGATCGAAGCGGCACGCGCGGGCGAAGCCGGCCGCGGCTTTGCCGTGGTCGCCTCCGAGGTCAAGGCGCTGGCGACCCAGACGGCCAAGGCGACCGAGGAGATCGGCGCCCAGGTCACTGCGGTGCAGGGCGAAACCACCGGCGCGGTGGATGGCATCCAGTCGATCTGCGCGACGATCCAGCAGGTCGACGAAATCTCCGCCGCGATTGCGGCTGCCGTCGGCCAGCAGGGCACGGCGACGCAGGAGATCGCACAGAACGTCCAGCAGGCGGCCGCCCGCACCGGCGAGGTCTCGCAGAACATCGCGGGCGTCACCGACGGCATCGCAGCCACCGGCACGGCAGCGGAGGAAGTGCTGGGTTCGGCGATCGAGCTGTCGAAACAGTCGCAGCGGCTGCGCGACGAGGTGGATCGCTTCCTCGCGCAAATCCGCGCGGCGTAGTTGGACGCGGGATCGCCGCCGCCTACTCGCTGTCGTCCCCGCGAACGCGGAGACCCATACCGCGTGATTTATCAATAGCGCACGGTACGCGTACCCAAGGCCATTAGCGCCAAGTCTTTAACCCCGAGTCTTCGCCAAACTTGTCCCTGGAGTTATGGGTCCCCGCGTTCGCGGGGACGACAACTACTCCTTGGCGCCCGCCCCCACCATCACATCGATCGCGCCCTTCACAATGGCCTCCAGTTCCTTGCGCGACACGCGCGCGCGGGAGCGGATGGCGATGCTGTGGACGGTGGCCGATGCGATCTGTGCCAGCACGACGGGATCGGCGCTCTCCGGCAACTCGCCCTTCTCCTTGGCGCGGCGGAAGCAGCTCGCAAAGGCCTTGTCGAGCTCGCTGAGCCCGTCGAGCACCATGGCGCGGATCTCGGGATCGCCGACGGCTTCTGATGCCGCGGTCACCACCGTGAAGCAGCCGCGCGGGCCGGTCTCACCCGACAGATAGATGTTGAGCGCGGAGGCGAAGATGCGCTCCAGCCGCTGGCGCACCGGCATTTCCTCGCGAAAGATCGCAGCCATGGAGGCACGCGCTTCCTCGCGGTAGCGCTGATAGCTCTTGATGTAGAGCTCGCGCTTGTCACCGAAGGCGCCGTAAAGGCTCGGGCGATTCATGCCGGTGGCCTCGCTGAGATCGTCGAGCGAAGTCGCGGCAAAGCCCTGCCTGCGGAACAAGTCGAGTGCCTTGCCGAGCGCAACGTCGGGCTCATAGGCGCGCGGGCGGCCGCGGCGCTTCGGCTCACTGGCGGCAGTCGGCGGCTTCGATTTTTGTACCATTTCGCAAAATAATCCTTGACCGACCCCATATTATGCAAGACAGTACAAAAATCAATCTGGCCAGGTTGAGCGAAACTCAAGAATTGCCCAAGGAGGCTACAGATGGATCTCTATTTCTCACCGCTCGCCTGTTCGATGGCGACGCGCGTCGCGCTGTATGAAGCCGGCGCCGAGGCGAATTATCTCGAGGTCGACCCGGCGACCAAGACGGTGCTGAGCGACGGCTCCGACTTCCGCACCGTCAATCCGATCGGCCTGGTGCCGACGCTGCGTACCGACGAGGGCGTGGTGCTGACCGAGAATGCGGCCATCCTGCAATACGTCGCTGATCGCTTCCCGCAATCCGGGCTGGGCGCCGCCGCAGGCATCGATCGAACGCGCCTGCATCAATGGCTGTGCTTCATCGGCACCGAGCTGCACAAGGGCCTGTTCGTGCCCGTGCTCGACCGCAAGGCGCCGCAGGAGGCCAAGGCCTATGTGCTGGAGAAGAATCTGTCGCGGCTCGACTATCTCGACAACTACCTGAAGGGGCGCAACTTCCTGCTCGACCATTTCAGCGTGGCGGACGCCTATCTCGTCACCGTCATCAACTGGACCATGGCGACGCCGCCGATCGAGCTGGCGAAATGGCCGAACGTGAAGGCGTATTACGAACGCATGCGCCAGCGGCCGTCGATCGCCAAGGCGATCGCAGAAGAGTTCGAGCTGTACAAGGCCGAGCAAGCGCGCAAGAAGGCGGCGGCCTAGGCCGGACTGAACACCACACTGCGTTGACAGGTCGTTGTCCCCACGAGCGGGACAACGACCGCTTTCAGATCGCAGCTTTTCCTGGCGGCTACCGAGAGCCTGCGTTCGTTCAGGCGGCTCGGACGCTATCCAGAAAGCGACCCACCTCGGTTCGCAGACGATTGCTGTCGGTCGAGAGCAGTTGCGCTGCATCGAGCACCTGCGCGGAAGCCGAGCCGGTTTCGGTCGCGCCACGCTGGACGTCAGCGATGTTCGACGAGACCTGGTGCGTGCCTCCAGCAGCCTGCTGGACGTTGCGCGCGATCTCCTGGGTCGCTGCGCCCTGCTCCTCGACCGCCGCCGCGATGGTCGACGAGATCTCCGACAAGGACTTGATCGTGCTTCCGATCGTCTTGATGGCGTGGACCGAGTCTTGGGTCGCGCCCTGAATGCCGGAAATCTGCTGGGAAATCTCGCCGGTGGCTTTGGCGGTCTGCTCGGCCAGGGCCTTCACTTCGGAGGCGACCACGGCAAAGCCACGGCCGGCTTCGCCGGCCCGCGCGGCCTCAATCGTTGCGTTCAATGCGAGCAGATTGGTCTGGCCTGCGATCGTGGTGATGAGCTCGACCACGTCGCCGATCCGCGCCGCAGCCTTGGAGAGCTCACCGACCTTTTGATCAGTGAGGCGTGCCTGCTCGACCGCCTCATTGGCCATCCGCGCCGATTCCTGGACCTGTCGGCCGATTTCGTTGACGGAGGATGACAGCTCTTCCGTCGCGCTCGCGACGGATTGCACGTTGGTCGAGGCCTCTTCGGAAGCCGCCGCGACCATCGTCGCAAGCTTCTCTCCGCGCTCCGCGGTCGAGGTCAACGTGTTCGCCGAGGCCTCCAGTTCCCTCGAGGCCGACGAGACGGTCTCGATGATCTCGCCCACTGCGCTCTCGAAATTTCCGGCGAGCTTGGTCATCTCCAACTTGCGCTGGGCAGCTGACCGCCTCTCCGTCGCCTTCAGCTCGTCGCGATCGAATCGAACGATGGCCTGCAGCGTCTGCAGATTTCGCAAGGCCTCACCGAGTTCGTCGTCCCGTTCGACGACGATGCGGTTGTCGAGCTTGGCCTGGTTGATGCTGAGCATCGCATCGTTCAGGCGCTGAAGCGGGCGGACGATGGCACGGATGGTTTGCCGGCTCACGAGCCCGCCGATGGCAATGCTCGTCATCAGGAGGGCAAGCGCAGCGCCAACCAGCCAGCCATATTCGTGCTCGGCCGCATCGTATTCCGCCTTGGCTTCCTTGACCTGGATCGCCACAAGCTTGTCGAGATCGGCCTTCGCCGCCTCGTACAGTTCGCGCGCCCGTCCGGCCAGCAGAGCGGCGAGCTCCTCGTATTTTCGCTCGGCAGAGAGCGACAGCGCCGGCTTCAGTCCTTGCTCGACGTAGTTCGCGCGCTTGGGCGTGAAGCTGTCGGCAACGCCTTTTTCTTCGGGCGTCAGATAGGTCGCCATGTACTCAGCCCAGGCCTTTCCGACCTTCTCAAGGTTGGCATTCACCTTGGCTGCAATCTCGCCGACCGGTTTTCCAGCGCGCCCGTTGGCGGCCGCCTCAAACATCAGCACCGTATTGTCTCTCATCCGGTCGTTGATTTCAAAGAGCTGTGCCAATGGCACCGCACGATCTTGGTAGATCGATTTCAGCCGTGCATTGCTCTGGCGCGTCCCCTGCAAGCCCATGACGCCGATCGTCAGCAGGAACAACGAGAGTATGGTGACAAGTGTGACGAGGCGGGCGTTGAGCGTGCCGGTGAAGATGGCCAATCGATCGAGAAGAGAACGTCGGCGAATCATGCCGGCATCCAGCCTGTAATCATGCGGCTTGTTCTCGCGGATCTTCGCATACACCTGCTCCGCCTCGGCGCGCTGGTCGGCGGGCAGCTTGGTGCGGATGGAGCTGTAGCCGACGATCTGTCCGTTCTGGCGAATTGGAGAGGCGGTCGCCAACACCCAGTAGAAGTCGCCGTTCTTGCGCCGGTTCTTCACCGCGCCCGCCCAGGGCTTTCCCTGCTGGAGTGTGGCCCACAGATTCTCGAAGGCCGCGGGCGGCATATCCGGATGGCGGATGATGTTGTGAGGCTGCCCCATCAACTCGGCCTCGGAAAATCCGGAGGCCTCAACGAACTGATCGTTGAAGTAGATCAGCTTCCCTTTCGTATCCGTGTGAGAGACGATGAGAGTCTCGTCGGTAATTGGATATTCGACAGCCGTGACCGGAAGATTGGTCCGCATGGGGAGCCTCCAAGTGGCATTCGTAAAAATCGAACCTGTGAATTTCAGGTAAGCGCCGAAAGGATTTAATTTGCCTAAATTTCCCGCATTGATCGCTCGGTGAACGACACTGCCAGTGATGATTTTCGGCAAAAACGCACTCAATGCGGGAGATCGCAGAACAGCACCAACCGCTGGATGGTCGCAGCAACGTTGCAGCCGCTTCTCTTTCGCAGCTAGCCGTACAGCACCCGCGGTAAGATCGTGACGATGCCGGGCCACAGCGTCGACAGCAACGCGAGGCCGATCATGATCGCCGGAGCGCTGCGCTGCGTCCGGGGCATGAGATCGCAGTTCAACGATGGACATGACTGTTTATCCTCGCGGCGTGGTTTGCCCGAGCTTAGCTGTCTTCTTCCGCCCTCTTCGAAAG
>NZ_LFJD01000004.1:1188150-1400896 GCF_006658635.1 Bradyrhizobium sp. UNPA324 | reverse complement strand
GCGCCACCGGCGCCCGGCGCGACCCCAGCCCCGACTGCGACGCCAGCCCCCGGCCAACGGGGCGCCACGCCGCCCGCAGGCGCCCCCGCTGCCGGAACTCCGCCCGCCTCGCCGCAGGCTGGTGCCCCGCCTCGGCCGCCGGCGCCTCCCGCCGGCGCGGCTGCACCGACCGTCGTCCCTGGCACGCCGGCCGCAGCGCCACCGCCGAACCGGGCGCAATACGCTCCGCCGACGGTTGCGCCCGCCTTCCGGGCCGCGCCGACAGTCGCCGCGCCGTTGCCGCCGGCGCCGCGTCCGCCACAGCGTGACCTGACGCCGCTCGCGATCGGTGCAGGCGTGGTGGCCGGCGCCGTGATCGGCGCCACCATCGCTGACCTCCACAACCAGCGACGCGAGACGATCGAAGGCGGCCGCACCGTCTACACCGAGCCGGACCGCATCATCATCCGCGATCCGGGCGGCCAGGCCTATGTCCGCGGCAACGATCTCTATCGCTTCCGCTATGGCGCCCGCGACATCCGCACCGACACCGTCGGCGGCGAAACCCGCACGGTCGTGATTCGTCCCGATGGCAGCGAGATCATCACCGTCGTCGGCGCCGACGGCCGGCTGATGCGGCGCATCCGCAGGGATCCCCGCGGGGGCGAGCTCATCATCATCGACAACACCTATCGCGATCCCCAGGCGGTCGGCGGCTTCTATGTCGACGTGCCGCCCCCGGTCGTGAACATCCCCTACGATCGCTACATCGTCGATGCCCAGGAAGCGCCACCGGACGTGATCTACCAGACCATGGTGGCACCGCCGGTGCAGCGGATCGAGCGGCGCTACTCGCTCGACGAGATCCGCTACAGCCCCAATGTTCGCATGCAGATGCCGAGCATCGACGTCAACACGATCAACTTCGAGACGGGATCGTGGACCATCCCGCCGGACCAGGCGGCCCGGCTGCAGGTGATCGCCGACGGCCTCAACCAGGCGATCCAGCGCAACCCGCGCGCGGTCTTCCTGATCGAGGGACACACCGACGCGGTCGGCAACGAGGTCGACAATCTGTCGCTGTCGGATCGTCGTGCGCAGGCCGCGGCCGAATTGCTCACGCAGCAGTTCGGCGTCCCCGCCGAGAATCTGACGTCGCAGGGTTATGGCGAGCAGTACCTGAAGGAGCAGACGCAGGGGCCGAGCGCGATCAACCGTCGCGTCACCATCCGCAACATCACGCCGCTGCTCAACGGCGGTCAGGCCTCGTTGCCGCCACCCCCGCCCGGCACCGCGCCGCCGCGGTAACGGCACATACAAACGCAAATGGCCGGGAGCGATCCCGGCCATTTCTGTTTTGTATAGTCTCGTGCCCCGGACGCAGCGCAGCACGTAGTGATGCGCTGCTGAGCCGGGGCCCACAAACCGTCGCCGCAACTCAATTAAGATCTGGGTCCCGGCTCTGCGACGCACCGCTCCGCGCTGCATCGCGTCCGGGACACGAGAATTTCAGAGAACTCGTAGGGTGGGCAAGGCGCGTTTGCGCCGTGCCCACGGTCCCTCTCATCGTAGAAGATGGTGGGCACGCTTTGCTTTGCCCACCCTGCGAGAGCGAGAGCCTCAGCCCTTATCGCTCTCCAGCCGGAAGATCTGCGAGCCTTCGCTGCCTGAGAGCAGGCCGGTGTCGCTGTACAGCTTCAGCTTCGTCCGCGTGTCGGCGATATCGAGGTTGCGCATGGTGAGCTGACCGATGCGGTCCGCGGGCGAGAACGCGGCGTCCTCGACCTTCTCCATGCTGAGCCTTTCAGGCGCATAAGTGAGGTTTGGACTCTCGGTGTTGAGGATCGAATAATCGTTGCCGCGGCGCAGCTCGAGCGTCACCTCGCCGGTGACCGCGCGCGCGACCCAGCGCTGCGCGGTCTCCCGCAGCATCAGGGCCTGCGAGTCGAACCAGCGGCCCTGATAGAGCAGGCGGCCCAGGCGCATGCCGCTGATGCGGTATTGCTCGATGGTGTCCTCGTTGTGGATGCCGGTGACGAGGCGCTCATAGGCGATGTGCAACAGCGCCATGCCCGGCGCTTCATAGATGCCGCGGCTCTTGGCCTCGATGATGCGATTCTCGATCTGATCGCTCATGCCGAGGCCGTGACGGCCGCCGATGACGTTGGCTTCGAGGAACAGCGCGACGGGATCAGAGAAGGTCTGACCGTTCAGCGCGGTCGGCTGGCCTTCCTCGAAACGCACCACGACCTTCTCGGCCTTGACGGCGCAATCGTCGCGCCAGAACGGGACGCCCATGATCGGGTTGACGATCTTGATGCCGCTGTCGAGGCTTTCGAGATCCTTGGCTTCGTGCGTGGCGCCGAGCAGATTACTGTCGGTCGAATAGGCCTTCTCGGCGCTCATCTTGTAGGCGAAACCCTGCGCGGTCATGAACGCCGACATCTCGGCGCGGCCGCCGAGCTCGTCGATGAACTGCTGGTCGAGCCAGGGCTTGTAGATCTTCAGACCCGGATTGGTGAGCAGGCCGTAACGGTAGAAGCGCTCGATGTCGTTGCCCTTGAAGGTCGAACCGTCGCCCCAGATGTTGACGCCGTCCTCCTTCATGGCCGCGACCAGCATCGTGCCGGTGACGGCACGTCCCAGCGGCGTGGTGTTGAAATAGGTGATGCCACCGGTCGAGATATGGAAGGCGCCCGACTGGATCGCGGCGATGCCTTCATGGACGAGCTGCGTGCGGCAATCGACGAGGCGGGCCTTCTCGGCGCCGAACTCCATCGCCTTGCGCGGGATCTCGTTGTAATCGGCCTCGTCGGGCTGGCCGAGATTGGCGGTGTAGGCGTAGCAGCGCGCGCCCTTCTGCTTCATCCAGAGCAGCGCCGCAGAGGTGTCGAGGCCGCCCGAAAAAGCGATGCCGACTTTCTCACCCTTGGGCAGGCTTTTCAGGATCGTGGTCATGGGGCTTCCAATCGGGTCTCAAGGGGCTGATGAGGGTTTCGAACTTGACCGCGCGAATATCAAATTTCGCAGGGCTCGGCACCCATTATAATGGCTCAAACCGACGGCGCGGGACCGGTCTTGCGGCCGAACAGGCGCTGGCGGAGCCGGTAGGCGGGCATGTTCAGCCGGGTCAGGGCGGCATCAACCGCTTCGTCCGTAAATCGCGTCCGTGGCCAGCGGTAAATCAGCGCGTAGGCAAACCAGATCACCAGAAAGGTCACGAGGCCGGCGATCGAGACGTCGGTGAAGAAGTGCCCCCCGAAGGCCATGCGCAGCCCGCTGGTGACGGCGCCGAACACCACGGCGGCGGTATAGGCGAGCGGCCGCCACGCCGGCGGTGCCAACGCGGCCGGCGCCAGGGTCCAGAACGCGGTGGCACCTTCGCCCGAGAAGAACGAGCAGTTGCGCGCGCAGCCGCCGCGTGGATCCCACCACGGCACGAATTGCTGGTCGCCGGCGAACTCGGTCACCACCACCGGGCGCGGCCGGCCCCAGTATGACTTGAAGGCAAGATTGGTCAGAATACCGGCCGACAGGATGATCGTGACAAGCAGGAACGCGATCGCGCGCCCCGACACCATCAGCGGCCGGTCGGGCCTGATCATCTTGACCACGAGCGCCACCAGCGATGGCAGCACGAAGGCCCAGGCCACCCACATCGCCGCGTCACGCGCAAAGCCCGCCCAGTCGTTCAACTTGAGCGGAAAGCTTTTCGTCCGGGGATCGAAGAACAGCGACGCGAGCTTGAGATCGAGCTCGGGATAGAGGCCGAAAACGACGCCGATCACGAGCCACAGCGCCAGGGCGATGAAAAGTCCGGTACGGTTCATGGCGCGCGGTTTAGCGGAGCGGGGCGGGGATGGAAACCCCGGATTCCGTCGCAGCAAGCGAGCGTGAATTGGTCAAAATGCGATGCCTCAACAGTGTCGTCCCGGACAAGCGAAGCGCAGATCCGGGACGACACTGAGGGTGGAGCGCGCTGCATCGCGCCACTCCCCACTGTCACCTTGCGTCCGGCCTTGAATTCGATGGCAACGGCGGCGGCGGCATGCGCGGCGGCGGTGGGATGCGCCAGGCGCCGGCGTTGCGGCCGGCGATCAGCCAGTAGACGATTCCGGCGACGATGCCCGCACCGGTCATGATCTCGAGGTGCCGTCGCACGATGCCTTCGAACTGCAGCGTCTCGGAGTGGAACGGGACCAGACCGAGATAGCAGGCGAGCCCGACGAGGCCGCCGCCGACGGCATAGGCGAGCGCACTGCGGATGTAGAGCGCCTCCGTGATCGCGACGATCACCGCCGCCGGCACCAGCGCAAAGCCCGAAACGAAGATGAAGCCGAAGCCGAGCAGGATGTCGATCGTGCCCTGATCGACGGGACCGGCGCCGAGATCGGCGAATTCCGGAAACAATAGCGCGACGACGACGATCATGCCGCCGACGAAGCAGGCGGCGAGGAAGCCGATGAAGATGACGATGAGGCGGCCGATCAGGGACATGACGCCGAAACCACCACTGCCGTCATTGCGAGGAGCCCGCGACAAAATTGCGAAGCAATTTTGCGCTGGTGCGACGAAGCAATCAAGACTGCTTCCGCGGTGACATTCCGGATTGCTTCGCTTCGCTCGCAATGACGAGGAGGCGGGAGCGCGCGCATGGCTAGCTAATCCGTCATCGCCATGGCGCGCAGCGCCTGACGTTCGCGTGCGCTGAGCTTCTCGGTCTCCGACTTGAGCTGGCCGCAGGCGGCGAGGATGTCGCGGCCGCGCGGGGTGCGGACCGGCGAGGAATAGCCGGCGTTGAAGACGTATTCGGAGAATTTTTCGATCTGGTCCCAGTCCGAACATTCATAGGCGGTGCCGGGCCAGGGATTGAACGGGATCAGGTTGATCTTGGCCGGAATGCCCTTGAGCATCTTGACCAGCAGTTTGGCATCGTCGAGCGAATCGTTGACGCCCTTGAGCATCACATATTCGAAGGTGATGCGGCGCGCATTCGAGGCGCCGGGATAGTCGCGGCAGGCCTGCAGCAGCTCCTTGATCGGATATTTGCGATTGAGCGGCACCAGCTCGTTGCGCAGCTCGTCGCGCACCGCATGTAGCGAGATCGCGAGCATGACGCCGATCTCCTCGCCGGCGCGCACGATGTTCGGCACCACGCCCGAGGTCGACAGCGTGATGCGGCGGCGGGAGATGCCGATGCCCTCGTTGTCGCCGACGATCAGAAGCGCATCGCGCACCGCGTCGAAATTGTAGAGCGGCTCGCCCATCCCCATCATCACGATGTTGGTGACGCGGCGCGTGCCGTCCTCGCGATCGGCCCAGTCGTTCAGGCGATCGCGCGCGACCATCACCTGTCCCACGATCTCGCCGGCGGTGAGGTTGCGCACCAGGCGCTGCGTACCGGTGTGGCAGAAGGAACAATTCAGCGTGCAGCCGACCTGCGAGGAGACGCAAAGCGTGCCGCGATCGGTCTCGGGAATGTAGACGCACTCGACTTCATGCGCCTTCTGAACGTTGTCGCCGCTCGGCAGCCGCAGCAGCCATTTGCGGGTGCCGTCGTTGGAGATCTGCTCGGCCACGACCTCGGGACGATCGACGGTGAAATGCTGCGCGAGTTCGGCGCGAATGCCCTTCGAGATCGAGGTCATCTCGTCGAAGTTCTGGGCGCCGCGGAAATAGAGCCAGTGCCACAGCTGCTGCACCCGCATCTTGCGCTGCGCCGGCGCGACGCCGATCTCGCCGAGGCGGTCGGCAAGCTCGGTGCGCGACAGACCGATCAGCGACGGCTTTGCCGGCGGCACATAGGTTTCGAGTGGCGTCTTCTCCACCAGGATTGCGTTGCGCGGCTCGGTCGTCGGTTGCATTGGCTGCCTGAGTAGTTGCTATCTCGTCATGCCCGGGCTGGTCCCGGGCATCCACGTTCTTTTCCGCCTGTGGCTAGCCCGTGGATGGCCGGGTCAAGCCCGGCCATGACGACCGAAATTGTGGAACCGCCCCTATATAGCAACGGGCGCCGCCGATTGCGACCGTGATACCCACCCGCAGCGTTAACGCCGGCAATCCTGGGCGATCTTGTCGAGCGCCTGGGCGAGGCCCTTCAGCGAGAAGGTGTCGGTGGTCTCGGTGCCCTTGGCCGAGACACCCTTGACGACGAGCTCGGCGGATTTGCGCATCGCTTCGACCATCCGCTCCTCCTCGGCCGCGTTCTTGATCCAGAGGCCGTCGCCCTGCGTGTACATGGCGAAGGCGGCGCCGCCGACCTCGACCGTCGATTCCGAGCCCGGCTTCAGCGCGTAGCCGATCATGACCGAGACTTCGTTGTTCACTTTCTCCGCCGGCCGGGTCGAGACGAAGGCATAAGCGGGATCGCGCGGCCGGTTCGGCGGATTGGTCTTCGACGACGACGGCTTGGCCAGCGCGAAGCAGACCTTCTTGCCGTTGGGCGTCGCCGAATAGGCCCCCCAGGTGCCGAACTGGCCGATCAAGGCCGGCTCCGCGCCACCCGCAACTGAAGCGGGCGGAGCCGCCGATTTGCTCTCCGGCTTTGCGGCCGACTTCGCAGTGGTATGGGCCGCTGGCGCAGCCGATTTCGGTGCAGCCTCTTTTGGAGCAGATTTGGGCGTCGGTTGCGCCGTCTGCGCCCGCGCAGATACAGCGATTCCCCCGGCCGCCACGCCAGTCATCAAAGCTAAGATCAGCACCCGCCACATGCTGGAGTGGTTCCCTCAATATTGTGACTGGAAGATGGCCCGGCCGCGCTTTGTCCCCGTGGCAGGGATAGCCGGGAAAGTCCAATTTGGGAAGGCAGTTAGCGGGTATCGACGCCGACTTAGGTCTTGGATCGCGCGGCGCGCTGGTCGGCCCATTGCGTCTCGGTCCAGCCGAGCAAATCCTCGGCGCCGGAACTGCGCAGATGGGCGCCACCGTCGATCACGACCATCTCGCCGTTAATGTAACCGGCGCGATCCGAGACCAGGAAGCTGGCGAGATCGGCAAGCTCGTTGTGCTCTCCGGTCCGGCCAAGCGGGTTGCGCGCGGTCCAGCCTTCGTCACGGCCTTCGGGGCGGAGCTGCCCCGACGCGCCCGCGGTCGGGAACGGACCCGGCGCAATGGCGACGGTGCGGATGCCTTTCGGCCCCCATTCCACGGCGAGACTCTTGGTCATCGCCAGCAGCGCCGACTTCGCCATCGCCGACGGTACCGTGAAGGCGCGGCCGGTGATGGTCGAGGTCGAGAGGATCGAGAGCACGACGCCGCCGTGCTTACCCTCGATCCAGCGCCTGCCGGCCGCGAGCGTGCAATACATCGCGCCATGCAGCGTCGGCGCCAGGATCGCATCGGCCGCGCGGAACGACAGATGCTCACTCTGTGCGATGAAGGTCGCGGCAGCATTGTTGACGAGAATATCGAGCGGCGCCTCACGCCAAATCCGATCCATCATGTCGTCGACGGCGCCACCCTCGCGGATGTCGCAGGCGATCGTCGTGACCTTGCCGCCGCTCTGTGCGCGCATCTGCGCGGCCGTCGCTTCCAACCGGTCGAGCTTGCGGCCGCAGATCACGAGCTCGGCGCCAAGCGTCAGGAAGCGGCTCCCCATCGCGGCGCCAAGGCCCGAGCCGCCGCCGGTGATGAGAATGCGCTTGTCCCTGAGCAGGCTTGTTTCAAACATCGTTTGAATCCTCTTCTCCGCGGATTTCGTCATTGCAAGCGCAGCGAAGCAATTCAGGCTATTTCCGCGGTGCGGGCTCTGGATTGCTTCGCTGCGCTCGCAATGACGCGAGGATAGGCCGGCGCGTCGCTTTGGCAAAGAAACCGGATTGTCGCCCGTGCCTAAATCCGGCAGAAACGGCCAAACTATAATTCCACCCGAAACGCCCAAGGTGCCTTCATGAAAGCCATCCTCTGCTCGCAATATTGCCAGCCCGACGATCTCGTGCTCGCCGAGGTGCCGGATCCGGTGGCAGGTCCCGGCGAAGCCGTGATCGCGATCAAGGCGGCGGCGCTCAACTTCTTCGACATCCTGATGATTCAGGGCAAGTACCAGATCAAGCCGCCGTTCCCGTTCTCGCCGGCCGCCGAAGTTGCCGGCGTGATCGAGAGCATCGGCGCTGGCGTCACCGACCTGAAGGTCGGCGATCGCGTCGTCGCGTCCTGCGGACATAACGGCGCGCGCGAGAAGATCGCGCTGCCGGCGGCCTCCATCGTGAAGATCCCCGACAATCTCGATTACGACCGCGCGGCCGGCATCATCATCATCTACGGCACCGCGCTGCATGCGCTGGAGGATCGTGCCAGCCCGAAGCCGGGCGAGACGCTCGCGGTGCTCGGTGCGGCCGGCGGCACCGGCCTTGCCGCCTGCGAGCTCGGCAAGCTGATGGGATTGAAGGTGATCGCCTGCGCCTCGTCGGACGAGAAGCTCGAATTCGCAAAAGCGCATGGCGCCGAGCTGACGCTGAACTACGCCAAGGAAGATTTGAAGGAAGGCCTGCGCAAGCTCACGGACGGCAAGGGCGTCGATATCATCTTCGATCCCGTGGGCGGCGCGTACGCCGAACAGGCGCTGCGCTCGATCGCGTGGGAAGGCCGCTTCCTCGTCATCGGCTTTGCCGCGGGCGACATTCCGAAGATGCCGCTGAACCTCGCGCTGCTGAAGGGCTGCGACATCCGCGGCGTGTTCTGGGGCGCCTGGACCCGGCTCAACCCGGCCAAGAACCGCGCCAATCTCGAGAAGCTGGTGAAGTGGACCGCGGAAGGAAAGATTTCATCGCATGTCGACCGCACCTTCCCGCTGGCCCAGACCGCGGACGCGCTGAAGGTGCTCGCTGGACGCCAGGCCATGGGCAAGGTGATCTTGCATCCGTGATCGCGATGTTATCGCGACGCTGTTTCAGCATACACAACTGTCATCGCCCGGCTTGCCGCCTTCGCTGAAGCTTCGGCGCGCCGAGCGCAGGTGTGGGCCTCGGCGAAGCCTTGGCGGAGCCGGGACCGGGCGATCCAGTATTCCAGAGACATCAGCGATTTAGCCGAGAAGCCGCAGTATACTGGATGCCCCGGTCAAGCCGGGGCATGACAGCGGAGGGTGTGGCGCGCAGCCTCGATGACCGCAGCATCGTAAAGTTGCGCACGCCCTCGCCGGGTAAAATCCCCCTCAACCATCGCCGGTAAAATCGCGGTGCATTCCGCGTCCTCGCCCCAATCAAACCCAAATATCTCCCGATTCGCGCAAACCGCCGTCGCTTTTTGGGCTGAATCGGACGGCGATTTACCGGTTCCAGTTTGCGGGGCGCTTCTGGACAAAAACAAGAAGACTGAAACCGGGACTGCCCCTGCGTTGCGTCAGTAATGGGGAGCATCACACCATGGAGACGACGGCCTATCGTCCGTCGAAGGAGTCGCACGCGCTCGACTCCGATCGATCTGCATCACATTCGTCCACGGCGGACTACATCCGGGCGCGCGCCAGGCGCGCCGAGCTTCCACAGGACGATCCAATTCCACTGTTTCTGTCCGATCCGCGCGGAGCACCGGACCCGCGGGAATATGTGCCGCTGGCGCTGCGCCCCAGAACCAGGGTCGCGCCTCGTCTTGTCGCCGCAGGGCTTGCGATCTCCGCCGCGGGGATCGCGGCCGTGCTGTTTCCGTCGGACCTGCGCAGCTTCATTGCCGACAATGCCGGCAGCGCAGCAGGCGTAGCTCAGGCCAACCCGCCGGCCATACGCCAGATCCCGCTCAAGGATCCGGCCCGCGTGACCGACACGATGCTGGCGAGCGCCGACAAGCAGGATCTGCCGGCTCCGATAATGCCAAGTCGCGAAGCGATCGCGACCGCCTACCAGACTGCGCTGCAGGCCCAGGTACAAACTCAAGCACAAGTGCCGGTCCAAACTCCAGCACCAGCTCCCGCGGCACAGCCTGCGCCGCCCGAGCCTGTCAGGACGCTCGACGCCGAAACGCTGGCCGGGCTGATGACGCGCGCAAGAAGCCTGATCGGCGTTGGCGACATTGCCGCGGCGCGCCTGCTGCTCGAACGGGCGGCCAATGCGAAAGACGCGACGGCCGCGCTTCTGCTGGCACAGACCTATGATCCCGCGGTGCTGGGCACCAGCGACGCGCGGAGCGTCATTGCCGACGTGGCGGCCGCACGTGACTGGTATCAGCGTGCCGCAAGCCTTGGATCGGCGGAGGCGCGACAGCGCCTCGCCCAGCTCTCGAACTAGATCATTTCAGGGGACATCATGCGTAACGCTTTCGGAATGGCGCTGGCCGCCATCATGACCATCTGCGCCTTCGCGGCGCGCGCCGAGCAGACCGAATACGATCCAGCCAAGGTCTCGGACAGCCTGAAGGCGATCTTCCAGTTCGGCTCGACCTCGACCAAGCAGGCTCTGAACGCCAACACCGTCACGCTGATCACCGGCACGATCGGCGGCACCTATGTGCAGTTTGGTGCCGACCTCGCCTCCGTTCTCGACGACGGCAACAAGATCCGCGTGCTGCCGATCGTCGGTCGCGGCTCGGTGCAGAGTGTTGCCGACATCCTGTTCCTGCAAGGCGTCGATCTCGGCATCGTGCGCGCCGACACGCTCGACTATCTCGAGCGCAAAGGCTTCGCCAAGGACATCAAGCGGCAGTTCACTTACGTGACGAAGCTGTACAACGAGGAGATGCAGGTGATCGCGCCGAAATCGGTCGCGACCCTCAAAGACCTCGAAGGCAAGACGGTCAGCGTGGATCTGCCCAACGGCGGCACCTTCGTCACCGCCCTCACCGTGTTCGAACGGCTCGGGATCAAGACGAAATTCGTCTATGTCGAGCAGCGCATCGCGATGGAGAAGCTGAAGGCCGGCGAGATCGACGCCGTCATCGTGGTCGGCGGCAAGCCGTACAAATCGGTCTCGACCTTCGGCAATGACGGCCGCTTCCACCTCGCGCGGGTCGATTACGCCAAGCCGCTCCAGAGCGACTATCTGCCGGCAACGCTGACCGCGAAGGACTATCCGAACCTGATCAAGGAGGGCGAGAGCGTGGACACGATCGCGGTGCCTGCGGTGCTCGCGGCCTATAATTGGACGCCCAACACCGAGCGCTATCGCAAGCTCGCGCTGTTCGTGGACGCATTCTTCACGAAATTCCCGACGCTGCAGAACCCGCCCTTCCATCCCAAGTGGAAGGAGGTCTCACTCGCGGCACCGCTTGCGGGCTGGAACAGATTGCCGGTGGCGCAGCAATGGCTCGACAAACACGGCGTCGAGCCGGTGACGCGGCAGCGCTTCGAGGCCTTCTTGAAGCAGAATCCCACGGCGGTGTCCGACACCGACAAGGAGACGCTGTTCAGGCAATTCCAGGCGTGGGACGCCGAGAAGGCGCGGGCGCAAGCGGAGAGGAAGTAGCGCGGGCCTCGCCTCCACGCTCACCCGCAAAGACGCAGTCCTACGCCGCGTCCATCTCCGCCTCATCCACCCCACGCTTCAGCACGGCACGGGCGGCTTCGCGATGCTCATTCGTGATGTGGCCGGCGACCATGCGGATGGCGGTGGCGAGCACGGCGGCGTCATCGGCGAATCCGAGGACCGGCATCACGTCGGCGACGAAGTCGAACGGCAGGATGAAATAGGCGATCGCACCCAAGAGCGCGGCCTGGACGTGGCGCGGCGTCTGCCGGTCGAACGCGCAGTAGTAAGCCGCAAGCAAGTCTTCCGCGAATGGCAGATGCGCGGCGACACGCTTCAGCTTGCGCCAGAAGCGGCGGCGCACGCTCTCGCGATCTTCCGCGAGCCGATCGGCCGGCTCGAAGCCGACGCTGTGTTCGGCAGCCATGTTCGATAAACTCCGGTTCAGCCCCAAGGCGGCGGATCGCCGCATTCCGGCTGATCACAAAATGGGGATGTGGCGGCCCCCCGCAAGATTTCAGCCGCGCTCAGCCTGCGATCGCGTTCATCGTCCTGGCCAGCGCGACGTCGAGCGCCGTGACGCCGCCGGCGTCGTGGGTCGACAGCACCACCTCCACCGTCTTGTAGACGTTGCGCCATTCGGGGTGGTGGTCCATCTTCTCGGCAGCCAGCGCGGCGCGGGTCATGAAGCCGAACGCCTCGTTGAAATCCTTGAAGATAAAGGTCTTCCCGATGGCATCCCGGCCTTGAACCTCGTTCCAGCCGGGGAGTCCGCCGAGCGCCTGCTTGCGCGCCTCCGCCGAGAGCCGTTCTGCCATGATCATCTCCGTCCTTCAGGGGAACTTTACCCTAACACCGAGCTGACGCCCGGGTTCATACGGAGATTTCCGCCATCCGCTAACCATGACGGAGATGTAACCCCGCCGGACAAGAAATTTGCTACAATTGCGGGCGTAAATCGCCGGCCAAGATGAAACTGAGCCTCAAGCGCCCGTTTGGGAGATCGATGACCGGGGGATTGGACCTGGCCGAAGCGCCCCCTCCGCCTTCGCCGCGATCCGCGGCGCGGAAGACGGCGCTGGTGTCTCTCGCATTCGTGCTTGCGATCGTCGGCGCGCTGGTCGGCGGCTATTACTTCGCGATGCGGCCGGTAACGCTGAAGATCGCGGTCGGTCCCGCCAACAGCGACGACGTCAAGGTCGTGCAGGCGCTGACGCAGGCTTTCACGCAGACCAAGGGCCAGGTGCGGCTGCGGCCGATCCAGACCGACGGCGCCACGGCCAGCGCCAATGCGCTCGCGGAAGGCAAGGTCGATCTCGCCATCGTGCGCGGCGATCTCGATGTGCCCAAGAACGCGCAAGCGGTTGCGACCCTGCGCAAGAACGTCGTGGTGCTGTGGTCCGTCCCGGGCAAAGGCAAGAAGCGGGGCGCGAAGATCACCAAGATCTCGCAGCTCGCCGGCCATCGCGTCGGCGTGGTCGGCCGCACCCAGGCCAACGTCAATCTGCTCAAGGTGATCCTCCAGCAATACGGCGTCGATCCCGCCAAGGTCGAGATCGTGCAATTCCCGGCCAACGAAGCCGCCGAGGCGATCAAGGCTCAGAAGGCCGACGTCTATCTCGCGGCCGGCCCGGTCAACAGCAAGATCACGGCGGATGCGATCGCCGCCTCCACCAAGGATTTCGGCGCGCCCAGCTTCCTCGCGATCGAGTCGGCGGATGCGATCGCGCAGAACCATCCGATCTATGAAGCGTCCGAGATTCCCGCCGGCACCTATGGCGGCTCGCCCGCCCGCCCGGAGGACGAGGTCAAGACCATCAGCTTCTCGCACCACATCGTGGCGCGCAAAGGCGTCTCCGAAACCACCATCGCGGCGTTCACGCGCCAGCTGTTCGCCGTGCGCCAGCAATTGGTGACGGAATTCCCGCTCGCGGCCAAGATCGAGACGCCCGACACCGACAAGGATGCGGTGATTCCGGTGCATCCCGGCGCGGCCGCCTTCGTCGACGGCGAGGAAAAGACCTTCCTCGACAAATACAGCGATTACATCTGGTGGACCCTGATGGCGCTCTCCGCCATGGGCTCGATCGGCGCCTGGTTCGCGGGCTATCTGAAGAAGGACGAGCGCGACAACAACAGCCATCTGCGCGAACGGCTGCTGGACATGATCGCGGCCGCGCGCAAGTGCGAGACGACCGACGAACTCGACCAGATGCAGGCCGAGGCCGACGTGATTCTGCGCGATACGCTGCGCTGCTTCGATCACGGCGCGATCGAGGAGGGCTCGCTCACCGCCTTCAACATCGCGCTGGATCAGTTCCACGCCGCCGTCGCCGACCGCAAGGCGGTGCTGTTCAGCCTGCCGCAGAACCTGCAGCGCGCGGGCGCGCAGTTCCGGGCCGCCGGCAACGCGTAAGCAGCTGCGCGCGTAATCGCTGCGTCACATTGCCTCAATATAGCTCCTCATGTCATTCCGGGGCGATGCGAAGCATCGAACCCGGAATCCATCGCGCCGCATTCGCGAGGAGACACGGTTTCCGGGCTCGCGCCTGACGGCGCGCCCCGGAATGACGGACTTTCCTGCAAGCTCGGGTTTGGAACCAACCTCCATGAACTTCCCATTCTCCCGCCGCCGCTTCCTTACCGCCGGCGCGGGTGCGCTCGGCACTATCGCAATGCCCTATCTCTCGCGCGCGGCCGATCGGCCGTTGGTCACTCACGGCGTCCAGTCCGGTGACGTTACGGTCGATGGCGGCGTGGTGTGGGCGCGCACCGACCGGCCCGCGCAGATGCTGGTCGAGGTGGCGACGACGGATACGTTCAGGGATGCCCGTGCGCTGCCGCCGATCGCCGCGCTCCCCGAGAGCGACTTCACCGCAAAGATGCTGATCGAAAACCTGCCGGGCGGCCAGGACATCTTTTACCGCGTCCGCTTCCGCGATCTCTCGCATAGCGCGGTCGAGGGCGAGGCGGTCGTGGGCCGCTTCCGCACAGCGCCGGCCGACCGCCGCGACGTCAGCTTCGTCTGGGGCGGCGATGTCGCCGGCCAGGGCTGGGGCATCAATCCTGACGACGGTGGCATGTTCACTTTCTCGGCCATGCGCAGGCACCGGCCGGACTTCTTCCTGCATTCCGGCGACACCATCTACGCCGACGGCCCGATTGCGTCCGAGGTGAAGCTCGCCGACGGCAAGATCTGGAAGAACCTCACCATCCCCGAGAAGGCCAAGGTCGCCGAGACGCTGGACGAGTACCGCGCCGCGCACAAATACAATCTCACCGACGACAACTTACGCGCCTTCAATGCCGAGGTGCCGATCTTCGTGCAGTGGGACGACCACGAGGTGACCAACAACTGGTCGCTGTCGAAGGAATTGCCGGCCGCCTACAAGGAGCGCGACATCGCGCTGCTCGCCGCGCGCGGCGCGCGCGCCTTCCACGAGATGTATCCGCTGCGCGAGAGCATCAACGAGCCCGGCCGGGTCTATCGCCAGATCTCCTACGGCCCGCATCTCGACGTGTTCATGCTCGACGAGCGCAGCTATCGCGGCCCGAACGGCCCAAATCTCGAAGCCGCCTACGGGCCCGCCAGCTATTTCCTCGGCCCGGACCAGATCGCCTGGCTCAAGCGCGGACTGCTCAATTCGCGCGCGACCTGGAAGGTGATCGCCTCCGACATGCCGCTCAGTCTCGTCATATCGGACACCCCGAAGGGCGGCTCGGAAGCCTTCGCGCAAGGCGACGGTCCGGTGCGCGGCCGCGAGTTCGAGATTGCCGACATCCTGCGCTTCATCAAGATGGCACCGATCCACAACACGGTGTGGCTGACCGCCGACGTGCACTACGCCGCCGCGCATTATTACGATCCGAACAAGGCGCAATTCCGGGAGTTCGAGCCGTTCTGGGAATTCGTGTCGGGACCGCTGCATGCCGGCACATTCGGTCCGAACGCGCTCGACAACACCTTTGGACCCGAGGTGCGTTTCGTCAAGGCGCCGGGCAAGGACAGCCAGAACCTGCCGCCCTCCGCCGGCATGCAGTTCTTCGGTCACGTCAAGATCGATGGCGCCTCCGGCCAGATGATTGTGACCTTGCGCGACCGCGCCGACGTCGCGCTGTGGTCGACCACGCTCGATCCGAAGCAGAGCTGACAATTGCAGCTTCTTCCTTCGTTGAAGAACGCTCTAATCGGTGGCGCGCAGCTTTAGTGCCGCCTCCAACGCGTCGCTCGAACACGGCTTCTGCAACCGCGGCTGGCCGGAGAATTCGGTCGGAATGCGCGCCTCGGCGCCATAGCCGGTGACGAAGACGAACGGGATCTTCAGCGCGACCAGCCGCTCGGCGACCGCAAAGCTCGTCTCGCGGATCAGCTCGACATCGAGCAAGGCGAAGTCGGGCGCGCGCTCGGCAATGGCGGCCAGCGCCTGGATCACCGACCCGACGGTCCGCACTTCCGTCACACCAAATCCAAGCAGGCGGTCCTCGAAATCGATCGCGATGATCGGGTCGTCTTCGACAATCAGGACGTCAGCCGGCCAGCCTGTGCCATTGGGAACTACGGGTGCCATGATCAGATCTTGGGGTGTGGGGTTTTTCGGATCAGGACTGCCGCGACACGATGCCTGCGCGCAGCGCATCGGGGGGTTCCCGGAACGAAACCACCACATTGCCGTTCTCCAGTCTGTCCACTTGTGCACATAGGAAGTGCACGGAACTCGCTAAGCTGGGAGGAGGAAGGGGGTTCACCATGGATGCGCGCATCAGCAAGACAATCGAGGTCGAGAGCCGGCCGGCCAACAATCTGCTGAGACGTTTGAGCCAGGCCGACTACGCTCTCCTCGCGCCGCATGTGACCGTCGAGAACTGCGCCGCGAGCGAGCTGCTCTACAATCCCGGCGATGACGTCCAGGTCGTCCACTTCCCCTGCGGGCCCGCGCTCGCGACCTTTCTCGTTCCCAACGAGGACGGCCGCGACGTCGAAACCATCCTGGTCGGCCGCGAAGGCGCGGTGGGCGGTATCGTCAGCGAGGGATACCTGCCGGCCTATAGCCGGATTTGCGTGAAATTCGGCGGGCCGTTCGCGCGCGTCCATGTCGCCAAGCTGGAAGCGGCCAAGCTGCGTTCGGCGTCAATGCGCAACATCTTTGCCCGCTATGCCGATTGCATGCTGGCACAGATCTTCCAGTCGACCGCCTGCAACGCGATCCATTCGATCGAGCAACGCACGGCCAAATGGATTTTGGCGGCGATGGAGCGGACCGGCGACGAGAGCAGCGTGCCGCTGACCCACGAACAGCTTGCGACGCTGCTCGGGGTGGGACGCAGCTATGCCAGCCGCGTGCTGCAGTCGTTCAAGGCAGAACGGATTCTCGACACGCGGCGCGGCTCGATCCTGGTTCGCAGCCGCGACGGCCTGAGGCTTCGTGCCTGCCTGTGCAACGACGCGGTGAAGATGCACTTCGAAGAGGTACTGCGCGGCGTCTATCCGACCGAGGAGCGGGAGGCGGGGTAGCGGTGATGCCCTCTCCCGCGAGGGGAGAGGGCACAATCACGCGCGGCGCGCTTTTCTGGTCGTGAGCGTGGTATACTCTTCTCCGCATGAGCGGGGCTTTGCTTCATACCATCTTCGACGTCTTGGCGTGGCTGGCGGCGGCCGCGTCCGTCTACGGGCTGGCGCGACAGGGTTTACGGTTTCCGGCGCAATCCTTCGAGCTGCCCTATATCGCTGCGCTGGTGTTCGGTGCCGGCCTCGGCGCCTATTTGTTCGGCTCCGCCAATCTGTGGCTGTCGGGTCAGAGCGGCATTGCGCGCTCGGTCGAAGGCGCGCTGGCCGGCGGCATCGTGGCGATCGAGCTCTACAAATGGACGGCCGGCATCTCCTTACGCACCGGCGCGCGGTTTGCGCTGCCGCTGGCGGTCGGCATCGCGATCGGCCGGCTCGGCTGCTATTTCGCAGGCCTCGACGACTTCACCTATGGCACGCCGACGGGGTTGCCCTTCGGCCATGATTTCGGCGATGGCGTTCTGCGCCATCCCGTGCAGCTGTACGAAAGCGCGGCCATGGCCGTGTTCGCGCTCATCTATGTGCTGGCGGTCGTGAACCGGAACGCCTTTGTAATCACCAATGGTTTCTACCTGGCGCTCGCCTATTACGGGGCGCAACGCTTCCTGTGGGAATTCCTCAAGCCTTACGGCACGCTGATCGGCCCCTTCACCCTGTTTCACCTGCTGTCGCTGTCCATCCTGCTCTACGCCGCATTCATGCTGGCGACGGCGCCCAAAGCGAGACCCCTGCATGAACGCGCCGTTGCGTAAGTCGCGTCCCTATATTTTCTGGGGCCAGACCCAATCTCTCTGCGAAACCTGCTTGAAGCTGGTGCCGGCCAAGATCCAGATCCTGGACAACGAGGTCTGGTACGAAAAGCGCTGCAGAGAGCACGGTGTCCAGTCGACGCTGGTCTCGACGGATGCCGCCTATTGGCGCCTATGCAAGGATTTCATCAAACCGGGCGACCGGCCGCTGCAATTCCAGCAGCGCACGGAATTCGGCTGCCCCTATGATTGCGGCCTGTGCGCCGACCACGAGCAGCATTCCTGCCTGGCGCTGATCGAGATCACCGAGCATTGCAACCTGACCTGTCCGGTCTGCTTCGCGGAATCCTCCCCGGCACGAACGAAATTCACCCCGCTCGCAACGATCGAGAAGATGTTGGACGCGCTGGTCGCAAGCGAGGGCGAGCCCGATCTCGTGCAGATCTCCGGCGGCGAGCCGACGCTGCATCCGGATTTCTTCGAGATCCTGGACGCGGTGCGCGCCCGCCCGATCCGCCACGTCATGATCAACACCAACGGCCTGCGCATCGCGCGCGAAAAGGATTTCGTGGCGCGGCTCGCCGAGAACAAGCGCGGGCTGGAGGTCTATCTCCAGTTCGATTCCCTGCAGCGCGAGGCGCTGATCAATCTGCGCGGCGCGGATTTGCGTAAGATCCGTCAGCAGGCGCTGGAAAATCTCGAACATTTTGGCGTGTCGACCACGCTGGTCGCGACCATCAAGCGCGGCGTCAACGATGACGAGATCGGCGACATCGTCCGCCACGCACTCACCTGGACATGCGTGCGCGGCGTCACGCTGCAGCCGGTGCAGGACGCCGGCCGCAACGACAATTTCGATGACAAGACCGACCGCATCATGCTGTCGGAGATCCGCAAACGCGTCGTCGAAACCGGCGTGTTCGGCGACAAGGACATGATCCCGCTGCCCTGCAATCCCGAGAGCATCTCGATCGGTTACGGCCTGCGCAATGGCGAAAAGGTGCTGCCGCTGACCTCGCTGATTCCGCAGGAGCAGCTGGTTGCGGTGATGCCCAATACGATCAGCCCGGAAAAATATCCGATGCTGCGGGAAAAGTTCGTCGATCTGTTCTCGCTGTCGTCGGGTCCGCTCAACACCTCCGAACGCGTCTGCGAACTCTTGTGCTGCCTGCCGAGCTTTCAGGTGCCCGAAGGACTCTCTTACGAGAACGTCTTCCGCGTCACCATCGTGCAGTTTCTCGACCGCTTCAATTTCTGCGTCGGCAACGTCAAGCGAAGCTGCATCCATTTCGTGACCGAGCAGGGCGCGATCATTCCGTTCGACACCTACAATCTGTTCTACCGCAACGGCAAGATCGAGGGCATCCGCGCGGCGCTGGCGACGCAGGCGACCGAAGGAGTCATGCAGGCATGAGCATCAGCGACCCACCCCCTCCGGGACCGCCTCCTGCCCTGGCGGAAAAGCGCAGCGGCTGCCTGACCGCGCTGATGGCGATCGCCGGGATCTTCATGCTGCTGCCGGGCCTCTGCGCGCTCCTGTTCGGCGGAATGTCGGTGGTCGAGGGTGGCCGGATCCCCTCCGACATCGCCTCGCTGGTCTTTTTGGGACTCCTCATCGGCATCGGAGGCGTCGTCCTGATCTGGGTGGCCATCGTGGGGCGAAAGGCCCCGCCGGCCCGGAACGGGAGCTAAACCCCGGAGATTCCCGGGCAAAATTCAGTCAACCAAGGCCCAAAGAACGCATTGTTTTTTGGCGGTTTTTGCATATATTGCGCCGCAACGCGTAAGGCGCCCGGTCTGATATGGCCGGGCTTCCTTTTTGGGCGGAAAGCGCCCCGTTTCCAGTCTTCCAGCGTTGTTTCGAGAAGAGGTCCCGGTCTGACCGGCGAGATCGCGCTTAACCCATTGTTCGACCGCAAAGAAGCTCATCCATGAATCTTCGTAACGTCGCCATCATCGCCCACGTCGACCACGGCAAGACGACCCTGGTCGACAAACTCCTCCAGCAGTCCGGCACGTTCCGCGAGAACCAGAAGGTGACGGATCGCGCCATGGACTCCAACGATTTGGAGCGCGAGCGCGGCATCACCATCCTGGCCAAGGCGGCCTCGGTGCAGTGGAAGGACACCCGCATCAACATCGTGGACACGCCCGGCCACGCCGATTTCGGCGGTGAGGTCGAGCGCATCCTGAACATGGTGGACGGCGCCCTGGTGCTGGTCGACGCCGCCGAAGGCCCGCTGCCGCAGACCAAGTTCGTGGTCTCCAAGGCGCTCAAGGTCGGCCTCAAGCCGATCGTCGTCATCAACAAGGTCGACCGCCCCGACGCGCGCCCGACCGAGGTCATCAACGAGGTGTTCGACCTGTTCGCGGCGCTCGATGCCAGCGAGGAGCAGCTCGACTTTCCGATCCTCTACGGGTCGGCCAAGCAGGGCTGGATGGCCGACAGCCCCGAGGGTCCGAAGGACAAGGGCATGGAGCCGCTGTTCGACCTGATCCTGCGCCACGTCGCGCCACCGAAGGTCGAGGAAGGTCCGTTCCGGATGATCGGCACCATCCTGGAAGCCAACCCCTATCTCGGCCGCATTATCACCGGCCGCATCTCGTCGGGCGTGCTCAAGCCGAACCAGCAGGTCAAGGTGCTGAACGCCGAGGGCAAGCTGGTCGAGTCCGGGCGCATCACCAAGATCCTGGCCTTCCGCGGCCTGGAGCGCACGCCGCTCGATGAGGCCGAAGCCGGCGACATCGTCGCCATTGCGGGCCTGACCAAGGGCACCGTCGCCGACACCTTCTGCGATCCGACCGTCGAGGTGCCGCTGCCGGCGCAGCCGATCGATCCGCCGACCGTGTCGATGTCCTTCATCGTCAACAACTCCCCGCTCGCCGGCACCGAAGGCGACAAGGTGACGAGCCGCATGATCCGCGACCGCCTGCTGCGCGAAGCCGAAGGCAATGTCGCGCTGCGCGTGGTCGAAGCCGCGGACAAGGACGCGATGGAAGTCTCGGGCCGCGGCGAATTGCAGCTCGCGATCCTGATCGAGACCATGCGCCGCGAGGGCTTCGAGCTCTCGGTGTCGCGGCCGCGCGTCGTGTTCCAGAAGGACGAGGCCACCGGTGCCACCTTGGAGCCGATCGAGGAAGTCGTGATCGACGTCGACGAGGAGCATTCCGGCGTCGTCGTGCAGAAGATGAGCGAGCGCAAGTCCGAGCTGATCGAGATGAAACCCTCGGGCGGCAATCGTCAGCGCCTGGTGTTCTACGCGCCGACCCGTGGCCTGATCGGCTACCAGGGCGAATTGCTCACCGATACCCGCGGCACCGCGATCATGAACCGCCTGTTCCACGGCTACGCCCCGTACAAGGGCGAGATCCAGGGCCGCCGCAACGGCGTGCTGATCTCCAACGACCAGGGCGAAGCGGTGGCTTACGCCATGTTCAAGCTGGAAGATCGCGGCCCGATGATGATCGAGCCGGGCTGGAAGGTCTACAAAGGCATGATCGTCGGCGAGCACACCCGCGACAACGATCTCGAGATCAACGTGCTCAAGGGCAAGCAGCTCACCAACATCCGCACGACCTCGAAGGACGAGGCCGTGCGCCTGACCCCGCCGATCCGCATGACGCTGGAGAAGGCGCTCGCCTATATCGAGGACGACGAGCTGGTCGAGGTCACCCCGAAGTCGATCCGCCTGCGCAAGAAGCACCTCGACCCGAACGAGCGCAAGCGCGCGGAAAAGGCCAAGGAAGCGGTGGCGTAAGGCCACCTCTCTGGGTGCCCCGGACGCGGCGCAGCGCGATAGCGGTGCGCTGCTGAGCCGGGGCCCAGATACTTTCACCACTTGCATCCCACTTGGGTCCCGGCTCTGCGCAGCAGCGCAAGAGCGCTGCAGCGCGTCCGGGACACGAGAGCTGCATATCTGGCCGGCTTCAGCACTCTCCACGAACGTGCTAGAGCCCGCCCATGACCTCCCTTCCCTCTTCCGTCGACGTCGCGATCATCGGCGCCGGTGCCGCCGGCCTCGGCGCCGCGCATGCCCTCGGGGGCTGCGGCCTCGCGGCGATCGTGCTGGAGGCGCGGAACAGGCTCGGCGGCCGCGCCTGGACGGTGCGGGCCTCGCCCGAGGTGACCTTCGACGTCGGCTGCGGCTGGCTGCATTCGGCGGACACGAACTCCTTCGTCGCGATCGCGCAGCAGCTCGGTTTCGAGCTCAACAAGGACCTGTCGCCCTGGCGCGAGCGCGTTTATGGCAACGCGTTTCCGCAAAGCGAGCGCGACGAATTCATGCGCGCGATGGACGCGTTCTATCAGCGCCTCTGGCAGGCCGCGCAAAAGGGCAGGGATGAACCCGCGAGCCTCAGCCTCGAGATGGGCAATCGCTGGAATCCCATGATCGACGCGATCTCGACCTACATCAACGGCTGCGAGCTGAAGGACATGTCCACGCTGGACTGGGACGCCTATGAGGACACGGACCTCAACTGGCGCGTCCGCCGCGGCTATGGCGCGCTTGTTTCAGCCTATGGCGCGCCCTGCCCGGTGGCGCTGAACTGCAACGTCGCGCTGATCGATCATTCGGACAAGCGCATCCGCATCGAGACATCGCAGGGCACGCTGACTGCAGACAAGGCGATCGTCACCGTGCCGACCAATCTGATCGCCGATGGGACGATCCGTTTTTCACCGCCGTTGCCGTCCAAGGTCGACGCTGCCGCCGGCCTGCCGCTCGGCGTCGACGACAAGGTGACTCTGGCGCTCGACGGCGCCGAAGCCTTCCCGAAGGACGGCAATTTGCGCGGCGCCACCATGCGCACCGAGATTGGCACCTACCACATCCGCCCGTTCGGCCAGCCCTGCATCGAAGGTTTTTTCGGCGGCAGCTTCGCCCGCACGCTGGAAGATTCCGGCGAAGGCGCCATCGCCGCGCAAGCTATCAGCGAGATCGCGGGCTTTCTCGGCAACGATATCAGGCGCAATCTGAAGCCGCTCTACGAGTCGCGCTGGGCGCACGATCCGTTTGCGCGCGGCTCCTATTCGCACGCGCTGCCCGGCCACGCCGGCGACCGCGCTGTGCTGGCGGCACCGGTTGACGGGCGGCTGTTCTTTGCCGGCGAGGCGACGTCGCCAACCTTCTTCACGACGGCGCATGGAGCGCGGGACAGCGGGGAGCGCGCGGCGGGGGAAGTGCTGGCGGCTTTGGGGAAGCGCTAGCCGCACACTCCGTCATTGCGAGGGCAGCGAAGCAATCCAGAAAACTTCCGCGGAGGCAGTCTGGATTGCTTCGTCGCACCAGCGCAAAATTGTTTCGCAATTTTGTCGCGGGCTCCTCGCAATGACGTGGCTACTCGATCACCCGCGCCCGCAAATCATCATCGGGGACGAAGCAAGCGTCGTACTTCCCGAAGATGCGATAGCGGTTGCGTGCGACTAGGCCGTAGACGAAATCCCGCAGCGGCTTCGGTACGACAAACAACGCGCGTACCCACCACCAGCCAGGAAGCTGCGACAGCACAGTCAGTGCAGCGTTGGACTTCATGAACACCTCGCCGCCATGGACCACGGCGTTAGTATCGGGGTCAGCGGGGTCGATGCCGAACGCGCGGGCAAGCCGGGCGCCGTAATCCGACTGGATCGGCGTGAACCGAAACCGCTTTGCGCTATCGCGCTTGGCGACGAAGCGGACCCAGCGCGAGCAAAAAATGCAGACGCCGTCGAACAGGATCACGTCATCGTCGGGCCATTTGTTCACTAGCGATCATCCCGTGGCTTCTTGGCAGGCGCTGGCCCGGACAGGTTCGGCACACGCGCGAGCTCGCTGCTTGCGGCTTTGACGCCGGCTTCGCTCTCGATCATCCAATGGCCCTCGCTGCCGACGGCCGGCAAGGTGCGGAAGTCGACTCTGCCACCACCGCCGCGAAACGCGTCTGCCAGGCTCTTCGAAAACGCCGGTGCGAAGTAGCTGTCATTACCCGCAACGAGCCATGTGACCGCGATGCGCGCGCTTTTGCCGAACTCCGCTGCAGCGGCAAGCAGCGTGTGTGGCGCGCAAATCCGGTTCGGCTCGTCATTGGCATGGCCGCCGCGCCCCGGTGCAAACACTGCGATCGCCGAGATCGTCTTCGGATCGGCATTGGCGAGCGCCAGCGCACCCCAGCCGCCGGCGGAATGGCCGATCACGATGGCGGCCTCCTTGCGAATGAAATCCTGCTTTCGCAAATGGTCCAGCGCGAGCTGGATTTGCTCGGCCGTTGCACGGCCCGAACGCGCATAGTCGGCCTCGTCGCATCCGCCCTGGTCCTCGACATAGCGGCCGCCGGTCGCACCATGGCCGAGCCGCTCCGGCACCAGCACGGCATAGCCGCGCGAGACGAGAAAGGCGGCGAGTGGACGGTATTCCGGCTGCGGCATTTGCGCACGACGCAATACGTTCTGTGTCGAGGCGTGCGCGACGATTGCAAGCCGGAACGGACCTGCGCCGGCGGGGCGAAACAGCACGGCATGCGCGGCAACGTCGGTATCCGGCGACGGCACCAGCCATTCTTGTCGGCGAAGCGGTTCGCCCTCCCCGCCCGATGGGCCAAACCTGACCTGTGCGTACAGAGGCGGCGCGGTCAGCAAGGCCAGCAGAGACAGGAGCGCGATGGTGTTGAGGAATCGCATGACTGGTCGAGGACCAACATGAACAGCGACCGTCACATTAGAGGAACGAATCACTATGGGCGGACTTTCTGCGCTGCCGTTGCGGTTCATTCATTGCCGCGACGAGAGTTTTGCACTGACGCACGGCATGCCGGTGCTGTTTGAGTTGGCGTCCTGTCTTTTTTCGGTACAATCTGGTCAAGATACTGATGCACAAAGTCCACACGTTAACCGATAATTAACGATAGGTCTTGCCGCCGAGGCGGCGACTTGATTTGATTGCATCCATGAGCACAACCCTGATCGAGGTCCGGCCGGCCAAAACTGCAGATGCAACTGCAGTGGCGTCCACTCATGACGAAGCCTGGCGCTCGGCCTATCAGGGCATCATTCCCGGCGCCGAGCTGGAAAAGCTCATCAACCGCCGCGGCCCGCAATGGTGGGACAGCGCGATCCGCAAGGGCAGCCGCGTCAGCGTGCTGGTGTTCGGCGACAAGATCGCGGGCTACGCCAACTACGGTCGCAACCGCGCCCGCAGCCTGCATTTCGACGGCGAGATCTACGAGCTTTATCTGCGCCCGGAATTCCAGGGCCTCGGCTTCGGCCGTCGCCTTTTTGCCTCTGCCCGCCGCGACCTGATGCAGAGCGGGCTGAAGAGCATGGTAGTGTGGGCGCTCTCGGACAACGACCCGGCGACCGAGTTCTACCGGGCGCTCGGGGGCCGTATGGTGGCGCGCTCGTCGGAGCGGTTCGGACCGAAGTCGCTCGACAAGGTTGCCTTCGCCTGGACCAATTAAGCTGCTGAAAGCTGAAGCGGCAGCGTTTCCCATCCGTCGATACCGTTGCCTTTGAGCCGGTGATTTCCGGATTCATTATTTCACAAAAACGCGATGGATCAGCGGGCCAAGCCCGCGTATGACAGCGCCAAAATCGGCTGCCGGGCGCGATTTTACCTCGGCAACAACGGAGCCTTGAATGCGTATCGATGCGATCTCGATCGGGAAAAACGTACCACACGAAGTCAACGTCCTCATCGAAGTCCCCGTGGGCGGCGAACCGATCAAATACGAGATGGACAAGGAGGCCGGCACGCTGGTGGTCGACCGCTTCCTCTACACGCCGATGCGTTACCCCGGTAACTACGGCTTCATTCCGCACACCTTGTCCGATGACGGCGACCCCTGCGACGTCCTGATCGTCAACACCCGCGCCATCATTCCCGGCGCCGTCATGAGCGTGCGCCCGGTCGGCGTGCTGTTCATGGAGGACGAAGCCGGCGGCGACGAGAAGATTCTGGCGGTGCCGTCGTCGAAGCTCACGCAGCGCTACGACAAGGTGAAATCGTACTCCGACCTGCCCGACATCACGCTGCAGCAGATCCAGCACTTCTTCGAGCACTACAAGGATCTCGAGAAGGGCAAATGGGTGAAGATCCTGCGCTGGGGCGGCCCGGAGGAGGCGCACAAGCTGATCCTGGAAGGCATGGACCGCGCGAAGAAGAAGAAGGACTAGGCTTCCGTGCCCCGGACGCAGCGCAGCGTGAAACGATGCGCTGCTGAGCCGGGGCCCAGTACAATGGCGCCATGGGTCCCGGCTCAGCGTCGCGTCATTTCATGCCGCGCCGCGTCCGGGACACGAGAGCTCACCTACACCGCCGGCTTCGGCAGCCCCGCGATCGCGCAGGCCGCACGCAGCGTGTTCACCAGCAGGCACGCCACCGTCATCTGACCGACGCCACCCGGCACCGGCGTGATGGCGCCGGCCACCCCAAGCGCTTCCTGATAGGCGACGTCGCCGACGAGGCGCGTCTTGCCGTCTTCTTTGGGGATACGGTTGATGCCGACATCGATCACGGTCGCACCCGGCTTCAGCCAGTCGCCGCGTACCATCTCCGGCTTGCCGACCGCGGCATAGACGAGATCGGCCTTCCTCACGAGGCCGGGCAGGTCGCGCGAGCGCGAATGCGCGATCGTCACCGTGGCGTTCTCGTTCAGCAGCAATTGCACCAGCGGGCGGCCGACCAGATTGGAGCGGCCGATGACGATCGCGCTCATGCCTTCCAGCGAAGCGTGCACGCTCTTGGTCAGGATGATGCAGCCGAGCGGCGTGCAGGGCGACAGCGCCTGGAATCCGCCGGCGAGCCGGCCGGCATTGTTCGGATGCAGGCCGTCGACGTCCTTGGCGGGATCGATGGCGTTGATGACGGCTTCCGTGTTCAGCCCCTTCGGCAGCGGCAGCTGCACCAGGATGCCATGCACGGCCGGGTCGCGGTTGAGCTTTGCAACCAGCGCCAGGAGATCTGCCTGCGAGACGTCGGCGGGCAGCTTGTGCTCGAACGAGGCCATGCCGGCGCCTTGCGTCTGGGTGTGCTTGGAGCGGACATAGACCTCGCTGGCCGGGTCGTTGCCGACCAGGACCACGGCAAGACCCGGCAGCAGATTGTGCTCGCGCTTGACCCGGGCGACCTCCTCAGTGACGCGCGCCCGAAGCTCTGCGGCGATGACTTTTCCATCGATGATTTTGGCGGTCATGTCAGTTCCCTCAGTCTCCCGATTTGGCCGAGACGAGCTGGCGCAGGGCTTCGCCGAGCCGTGCGGGATCGCCGTCGACCGCGATCTGCTTCAGCCGCGAGGTGGCTCCGGACAGGAGCCTCACGCTGGCCTTGGGGACGCCAAGCGATTTCGCCAACAGGACCAAGACGGCCTTGTTGGCCTCGCCGCCATCGGCGATCGCGCGCACCCGCACCTTGAGCACGCTGCGGCCATCGGCCAGTTGCTCGATTCCGTCGATGTCGTCGCGGCCGCCACGCGGCGTCACGCGCAACGCAATGCTGAGTCCTGCGGCCGAATAACGCCAGGGTTCCCTAGAGGCCTCTTTCGCGACCAAGGCGCTCCAGCCCGCTCAGATCACGTTCGGGTAGACGTAGTACAGGATCACCCGCTCGATGAACATGATGAGCAGGATCAGGATGATCGGCGAGATGTCGAGGCCGCCGAGACTGGGCAGGAGATTGCGAATCGGCGCCAGCACCGGCTCGGTGATCCGGTACAGGAACTCCGCCACCGCCGACACGAACTGGTTGCGGGTGTTCACGACGTTGAAGGCGATCAGCCAGGACAAGATCGCGGAGGCGATCAGCAGCCAGACGTAGAGGTCGAGCACGATGATGACGATGTCGAGAACGGCACGCATGGCTTTTGAAGACTCTGGCTTTTGAAGACTGGCTGCGGTGGGAAGTGACGCCTTCCGCTAGATATCGGTTCCCCCGCTCCCAAACAAGGGAAGTCGGCGCCCCCAATGGCTAAAACCGGGTAACACCCGTCCTTGACTTGACCTTGGCGGGGACTTAAATGGCGCCCGGTTGTCGGCCGCGTTTACCAGAGCGGTCAGCAAAGGGGCCATAGCTCAGCTGGGAGAGCGCGTCGTTCGCAATGACGAGGTCGGCGGTTCGATCCCGCCTGGCTCCACCAGCCTTCGCAGGCTGCGCCTGCTTCGGCTGGGCAAGCCCTCGCGTAGCGAAGGCTGCCTCGGCGTAGCCCGCAGGGCGAAGACGGGCTTCATCCACAAACATGCAGTTCGCGAGCTACGGCTAGGCAAACCTTGGGAAGTCTCTCGTAGCGAAGCGAGCGAAGGCTGCCGCGCCATCGCCCGAAGGGCGACGGCGGGCTTCCTCCGAATTCTCCCCCTACCTCCCCGTAAACCTCGGCGGCCGCTTCTCCATGAAGCTCGCCACCCCCTCGCGGAAATCGCTGCCGGCCAGCGCCACCATCATCTCGCGGTTGGCCTCGATCGTCGCCTCGGCCAGAGTCTGGAACGGCACCTCGTAGAGCTGGCGCTTGATCACGGCCATCGCGCTCGGCGAGACGAAATCGGCGAGATCGCGCGCGTAGGCATAGGTTTCTTCACGCAGCTTCTCCGGCGCGCAGAGCCGGTTCACCAAGCCCATCCGGAGAGCCTCGTCGCTCGACACACGTCTCGCCGAGAGCAACAGATCCATCGCATTGGCATGACCGACGATGCGCGGCAGCATCCAGGAAATGCCGTGCTCGGCGATCAGACCGCGCCGCGCGAAGGCTGTGGTGAATACCGTGTTGTCGGCGGCAAAGCGCAGGTCGCAATAGAGCGCGTGGACGAGGCCGATGCCCGCGGTGGCGCCATTGAGCATGGCGATGACCGGCTTCTTGATCGACGGATAATAGCCGTAGCGCGTCTGCCAGTCCGGACGGCGGTTCATGTCGAAGGGCGGCAGGTTCGACGCGCGCCTGACGTCATCGGGATCGAGCCCCTTCAACGCATCCATGTCGGCGCCGGCGCAAAACGCGCGGCCCGCGCCGGTGAGCACGATGACGCGGACATTGTCATCGGCGCTTGACGCTTCCATCGCCTGACGCACGTCGCGCTCCATGGTCGGCGTCCACGCATTCATGCGATCGGGGCGGTTGAGCGTGATGGTCGCGATCTTGTCGCTGACGTCGTAGAGAATGTGCTCGTAGGCCATGACGCTCTCCCTTGTCTGCCGGCACGCATTGGTGCGCGCTCGTTGGCGGAGAGCCTAGCATATCAGGGGGAGGCGCGAGGACTTGCGCCAAGAACCTGCGCCAAGGACCTGCGCAACGGCGCGATCACTCGGCGGCTTGCGCCAGCAGCGGCCGGCGCGCCAGCCAGCCGTTGATGAAGTGGTCGAGCCAGGCGCGCTCTGCGGCATCGTAGACGGCGCGATCTGCGAAATGATGGTGCCGCTGCCGCGCACCGGGCGCGCTGAAACCGTCATAGCCGCGCGTGGTCCAGCGATGCATCATCGCGTAGGTCACGTCAGGATGAAACTGCACGCCGAAAGCATTGCCGACACGGAATGCCTGCACCGGAAAATCGTCACCTTCCGCAAGCAATTCGGCGCCGACAGGCAGCTCGAAGCCCTCGCGATGCCAGTGATAGACCTGGGCCGGCCAGGCCGGGCAGAGCGCGTGGCCCGCGGCGGTCGGACGGATCGGGTAGTAGCCGATCTGGGTCAGCGCATCGGCATGCGGCGCGACGCGCGCACCGAGCTGCATCGCGAGCATCTGGGCGCCAAGGCAGATGCCGAGGAACGGCCGCTGTTCGCGGAGCGGAATTTCGATCCAGTCGATCTCGCGCCGGATATAGTCGTCGGGATCGTTGGCGCTCATCGGACCGCCGAAGAATACGGCGCCGGCATGCTCATCGAGCGTCTCCGGCAGCGGATCGCCGAAGCGGGGACGGCGAATGTCCAAGGCGTGGCCAAGCGCGCGGAGCGCGTTGCCGACGCGGCCCGGGGTCGAGCATTCCTGATGCAGGACGATCAAGACCGGCAACCGGCTTTCGGAGGCGGCAGTGCTCGGCGCCTTCCTTCGGAAGGGCACCAATTCTGCGCCACCAAACCTGTCCGTCCGGAACGACATGGCCTCTGCGAGTGCTATCGGTTCAGACCACCAGCATAGCTAAGCGATGGTTAACATCGTGTGAGTTCGCGCACACATCGAACGTGAAGCAAGCTCCGGGCCACTACGGGAGCTCCAGGATTTCTCTATTGCCTGCGCCTCTGGAACCGGCTCGTAGCGGCCAGGATGAAGCCGCGCGGGAAAAAGCGCAGCGCAAGCGGCACAATCTTGATGCCAAGACCCGGCAGCACTGCCCGTTTGTTGGCCATCAGGCCACGATAGGCCTCCTGCGCGACATCGGCGGCTGAAACATTCAGAAGGGCCGTATCGTGCTGGGACCCGACGCCGGCGCGCGCCTGAAATTCGGTGGGCACGGGGCCCGGACAAAGCACGGTGACACGAACGCCGCGCGGCGCAAGCTCCGCCCGGAGCGCTTCGGTGAAGGAAATCACATAGGCCTTGGACGCATAATAGACGGCCATGCCGGGACCAGGCAGGAAGCCCGCGACCGAGCCGACATTGAGAAGTCCGCCTTTGTTCCTGATCAGCTGATCGGCAAAGCGCAGCGACAGATCCGTCAGGGCCCGCACGTTGACGTCGACGATGCCGATCTGCTCGTCGCGATCGCGCTCGATTGCATCGCCGAATACGCCGAAGCCGGCATTGTTGACGAGGTGATCGAGCTCGACGCCTTCGGCGGCGAGCGCCGCTGCGATCGTCTCGCCGGCGGCGGGGTCCTCGAGATCGCAGGCGATCACGATCGGCTTCTTGCCGCCCTTGGCAGCGAGCTCGCGCGCGAGCGCCTCCAATCGATCCGCGCGCCGCGCCGTCAATGCCAGGCGATGTCCGTTGGCGGCAAATACACGCGCCAGCTCCGTGCCTATGCCCGCCGAGGCACCGGTGATCAACGTTACGCGCTCAGTCACGATCCAAGTCTCTTGATCCAAGTCTCTTGAATTGAAGTCTTTGGCCCCGCAATGGCGGAACGAGAGCATAAGCCGTGCGCGACAGGCAAGCGGCACTGGCGGAATGGCGGCTTGAGCGGGCGACAGGGGGACAGGAAGGACAGGTATTTGCAGGCGAATCCGCCAAAGCGGGGGCGGCCCGGGATTACATTAAAGTTTCGTCATGTGGTTCGCAGGTCCGGCAATCACCGGGCCGGACGGGTCAGCCGCCGACGGCGTCATCCTTCACCTGACCACCGACGCGCTCCGCCACAATATGCTTCAGCTCGATCCGGTCCCGCTGGGAAATCCCGAGCAGATCGGAGGCGCGCCAGACCACGTTGTCCTCGAACTCGCTCACCTGGCCGTCGGCATAGACCAGCTCCCACATCATCCGAACGATGCGCTTGCGACCCTCTTCGTCGAGCGAGCGCATGATGACGCTGGTGAAGTGATAGAGGTCCACCGCCTCGCCCTCGACCTCGGTGGCGTCCGCGATCAGGCGATCCGCAGTGCCGTGATCGAGCCCAAAATGGCTTTCGATCAGGCCGTGCAGCTTGCGCCGCTCGGCCGCCGTCGGCTGGCCATCCAACGAGACCACGTGGACCAGCAGCGCGGTGGCCGCCAACCGATAATCGCTGTCACCGAACGTGCGGTGCTGATCTTGCGGGGCGACAATGTCGGCGATGAATTGGCGCAGGCCGTCGAGCATAAGATCCTACCGAAATCGATGCAGCCGCGAGGAGCGCGGCTGTTGCCAGCATTATATGAGCAGGAAACTCAACCGGCGCAACGTGCGTCAGTTCCGCGCGCCGCATTACGTTTCGGCAATATTGGGGGCGGCGTCATGGCCGGGACAAGCCCGGGCATGACGGGGAGTGTGGCGCGCATCCGCCTCCACGCCGTCATTGCGAGCGTAGCGAAGCAATCCAGAATCTTTCCGCAGACGCAGTCTGGATTGCTTCGTCGCAAGGGCTCCTCGCAATGACGGGGGTTTGGAGCGGCCGACGACCTTCCCTCACGGGATCTCGTACACCACCATCTTGTCGGCGATGCCACGCAGCGCCGCCTGTTTCTGGATCGGCTTGATCTCGCGCTGCTGGAGTATTTCCGCAACCGCCGGCGCGTCCAGCACCGGGCCGGTGATGTGAATCTCCTGCGCGGTCGACAGGCTCTGCACGCGGGAGGCGATGTTGACGGTCTGGCCGAAATAATCCTGCCGCTCGTTGAGCATCACCGCGAGGCAAGGACCCTCATGGATGCCGATCTTGAGAACGAGGTCGTTGGCGCCGCGCTGCTTGTTCAATTCGTCCATGGCTGCACGCATGCGCAGTCCCGCGGTGATGGCGTGCTCCGGTTTGACGAAGGTCGCCATCACAGCATCGCCGATCGTCTTCACAACGGCGCCCTTCTCGGCGGCGATGATCTCCAGCAGCGCACGAAAATGCGCTCGCACGAGATCGAAGGCAGTGAGATCGCCGACCCGCTCATACAGCGCCGTCGATCCCTTCAGGTCGGTGAACAGGAACGTCAAGGACGTGATCTTCAGTCGCTGGTCGACATTGAGATTATCGGCCTTGAAGACGTCGCGGAACGTCTGATTGGACAGCATTCGCTTGGCGGTCAGGATCGGCTTGCGCTTGCCGATCATCTCATGCAACGCGTCGGCGGCGATCCAGACTGAAGGCAGCACGCGATTGTCCGATTGGTTCTCGAGCGTGAGACGCAACGGTCCGGGACGCATCACGGTGGTCCCCGTCGGGGCCTCCAGCCTGTTGAACATGATCGAGAGCTGCTGACGTTCGCTCGTCGGCTCGCCCTGAACATCCAGGAAATGAGCGGAATGGGTCACTGGCTCGAAGACGATGATGAACTGGCTGGGCAGGTTGAGCGAGAGGATCGCCTTCTCGCCGGCAGGCAATTCGAGCGCTTCGAGCGTCACTTCGTCGATCAGGCGGGAAAAGGATTCCTCGTTGAGATCGACTCCGGAGCTCCAGAACATCTGCCGCACATACTCCCAGATCGGCAGCGTGTCGGGATCATGAGCACCGATGCGGCGGACCCGCGGACTCACGGTAAAGGCCACCTCGACCATTTCGTCGACGGACGCCTCATATCCGGCTGCACAGAGCGCGCAATTGTAGTCTTCGTGCTTCAACGACTTCAACGTTGCATGCGCACCCAGCACTCCTCCGCAACCGGGACACAGCACGTTCCAGCTCATGTCGAACAGGCCGAGCCGGGAGGCATGCAGGAATCCGGAAATGACCTTCTCCTGATCGAGCCCGGTACGATTGGCAAAATCGAGCGCATTGATGCGATTCAGATCGCGATCGTGACCGTTGGCGATCAGCTGCGCGATGGCCTCGACGACGACGGGATCAGCGGTCTGCTTCAGTACGGAAAACTGGGCCTGGATGTCGCTCATGACGAGACTCTATCTAGGGTGGATCACGTCATCGGCCAGACGAAAGGCCCTCACCGACGCGTGATGCGGAACATGGGCGAGTGGTCCGGCTGGGTCGTGACGACGCCGAGCGGGACCACGGAATTTGCCTGATCGGCGAGCTCGACACGGAAGGCTCCGATCAACCGGGCCAGCGCCAGCACGGATTCGGCTTGCGCGAACGGCGCGCCGACGCAGACGCGCGGACCCGCGCCGAACGGCAAATAGGCGAACCGGTCGGGCGCCTCTTTCGTCATGAAGCGCTTTGGAATGAAGGCGTTCGGCTGATCCCACAGCTTCTCGTGCCGGTGCAGCAGCCAGGGCGCGATCATGATGATGTCGCCCTTGCCGATCTCGATACCGGCCGCATTGTCCTTCTCGCGCGCGGCACGCGCGACCAGGAACGCCGGCGGATAGAGCCGCATCGTCTCCTCGATCACCGCGCGGGTGAACTTCTGCCGGTCGATGTCGGCGATGCTGTCGAGATGTTCACCGCGCGTTTCGGAGGCGACCTCTTCCTGCGTGTCCGGATCGAGCGCGAGCAGATACAGCGCCCAGAACAGCGCCGTCGCCGTGGTCTCGTGACCCGCAAGGATCATGGTCGCGACCTCGTCAACAAGCTGCTCGTCGGAAAAGCCTTTGCCGGTTTCAGGATCGCGCGCTGCGTCCATGAGATCGAACAGGTCCCGCGGCGGCGCGCCGTCCTTCTTGCCGGCCGCGCGCCGCTCGGCGATCAGCATGGCAACGAACTCGGTCCAGCGCTTGCGGAAACGGGCGCGGGCAAAATCCATCGGGCTCGGCCACGACACCGGCAGCAGCATGTCGAGAAAGTACGGCCGTCCCAGCCGGGCGGCATATTCCATGATGAAGTTGCGCAAGGTCGCACCATGCCGGTCCATGCCGAACGAAAACATCGTGCGCCCGGCGATCTCCAGCGTCATGCGCTGCATGATCTCGCGCAGGTCGACCTCTTCCCCCGAGCGCGCATCCAGCTTGGCGATGGTCTCGTCGAGCACCGCCGTCATGTGCGGAACGAGATTGGCGGTGGCGCGCGGCGTGAAGGCCGGCGCAAGGGTGCGGCGCTGAAACGTCCAGAAATGACCTTCGGCGATCAGAAGGCCGTCACCCAGCACGGGACGCAGCATGCGGATGCCCGCCGGCGTGCGCGTATAGTTCTCGTAATTGGTGAGCAGGACATGCCGGATCGCGTCCGGCTGGTTCAGGATGAAACTGTTGCGGAGGAAGAAGCGCCCCTTGATGACGTCTTCCTCATAGGCGCGCTGTCCCCAGGTCGCGATCATGTTGTGCCGGATCACGGCAAGCCGGCCGAAGAACGACATGTCGTCGGGCGCACGCGGGGGAGCCGGAGGGATGATGGGCCGACGTACGCTGGCGATATTCATGGCTCTCTCCCGCAGAGGTACGCAGGCAAACAGCTAATAAGTCAGCTCGGCAATCGCAATCCTGTTCTCGGAAGCGGGCCAGGCCCGCGCCACAATCCGTTCTTCGCCGAATTGAGCCACGATGTTACGTCCAACCTCGCCGGCCGCAAGCCGCAATGTTGCCGTCGAATCCGTCGGGACGCCCGGTTTGACGTCGGCCGGCTCCTTGCCGTCCAGCAACACCACGTCCCGCGGCAGACCGAAATAGCCGCGTGGCCGCGACATGATGACGACCGCGCCGGCGTCCTTGTCGGCCGACCCGAGCGGCCGTGCGGCGCGCAAATGGACGACGTCGGACGAGCGCGGGAACGGCGAGCGATAGATGTGTGTGATCGGCGCGCCCGCCGACGTCAGAACGAATTCGAGCGACCAGGAGGGGTCGACCTGCGCCGGCCCCCAGCGGCCGTCGGCGGTGGTTTTTGCGCTATGCACAACGCCTCCCTTGCGCTCTCCGGTATCGGGATCGACGCGGAAGATATCGACGGTTGCATCCGCCACCGGGCGATTGCTCGACACCCCGCCGGGCGTGCCCGTGACGAGGCCGCTGAGCTTGACGGCCACCTCCGGCACGATCGCGATGCGCGCGGGCTCACGTCCGGCGATGAACTTGTAGATCTCCCGGAACGCGCGTGGATGGAACGCCACCTCGCGATGGTCGAGCGCACCGAGCACGAGGTTGGTGGCGCCCTTCAGCTCCGGCCCCTCGGCGGTGATGCCGGTCGGCGTGCCGGGCTTGCCGATGAAGCGGCCATCGGCCTGCGCGTATTTGTCCATGCCGTCGCTGCGCAGCGTCAGGAAGGCAACGCCCGGCGTCACCTCGCTCCCGCCTTCGTTCAGGCCGCGCAGAAACGGGCCACGGCCGTTGAACTCGCTATTGGGCTGGTCGTCGGTCGCGAACACGCCGTGATTGGGCGTGCCGCACAACACGGCGTGGCTGACGTCGCCGGCGCCGCCATTCTTGATCACGTTGCGAATGGCATAGCCGCCGCGCGAGCTGCCGACCAGCGCCACGCGAGGCGCACCGGTGCGGCGCTTCAACTCGGCGATGGCAGCAGCGAGTTCGCGGCGCTGGTCCTCGGTCGAGGAGCGGCCCGCCTGCTCGACCGTGTCGTCGGTGCGCGCATTGGGATCCGTGAAATTGATCGCCATCATGCGATCGCGCGCAATGCCGTTGGATTCCATCCGCCACAAGGTGGTCATCCAGAGCGCGTCATAGTCGCCATTGCCGTGCACGAACAAGATCGGCGGCACCTCCGGCGCGGCCTGGGCAAACGCCGCCGTCCGCAAGCTCGCAGTTGCGAAGGGCAAGCTGCCGGCCCCCAGCAAAATCATCCGTCGCGACAGCTTCATCTGTTCCTCCCCGGCAACCGCCCTCTTTGCACCGCTTATAGCGGCCTAACCACTGGACAGCGAATGACTTTCGCAGGCATCACTGAATTTGCCGGAATCGCCCAAAGAGAGCTCCAAGACCACTTCTGCCAGCCCATATGGAAGGGGATATGACCGAGCAGCCAAACCGTCAGAAAATGGCCGCCGACGGCATCACCGCGCCGCTGCGTTACACCGTGTTCCGGCGCATCTGGCTCGCCAGCCTGCTCTCCAATCTCGGCCTGCTGATCCAGGGCGTGGGCGCAGCCTGGGCGATGACGCAAATGGCGGCATCGGCCGATAAGGTGGCGCTGGTGCAGACCGCCCTGATGCTGCCGATCATGCTGATCTCGATGCCGGCCGGCGCCATCGCCGACATGTATGACCGTCGCATCGTCACGCTGGTCTCGCTGTCGATCGCCTTGATCGGCGCGAGCGCGCTCACCGTGCTGGCCGGCTTCAACCTGATCACCCCCGAATTGCTGCTGACCTTCTGCTTCGTGGTCGGCAGCGGCAACGCTCTGTTCGGCCCGGCGTGGCAATCTTCGGTCAGCGAACAGGTGCCGCCCGACGCGCTGCCTTCGGCCGTCGCGCTGAACGGCATCAGCTACAACATCGCGCGCAGCTTCGGCCCGGCAGTCGGCGGCGTCATCGTCGCCGCGCTCGGCGCAGTGGCTGCCTTCGCCTGCAACGCGATTCTCTATATACCGCTGCTGGTGGTGCTGTTGTTGTGGCGTCGCTCGGTCGAGCCCTCACGGCTGCCGCGGGAAAAGCTCAACCGCGCCATGGTCTCGGGCTTCCGCTACATCACCAATTCGCCACCGATCAAGATCGTGCTGTTGCGCACGTTGGTGATGGGCCTGATCGGCGGCGCCATCATGGCGCTGATGCCGCTGGTCGCGCGCGACTTGCTGCATGGCGGCGCGCAGACCTACGGCATCATGCTCGGCGCCTTCGGCATGGGCGCCGTGATCGGCGCACTCAACATCCACGAACTGCGCAAGCGCATGAGCGGCGAAGCCGCGATCCGCGCCTGCACCGTCTCGATGGCGTTCGCGATGGCTGCGCTCGCCCTCAGCACGGAGCCGGTGCTGACGGCAGCGGCGCTGGTCCTGGCCGGCGCGGTCTGGATGGCTGCGATTGCGCTGTTCAATATCGGCGTGCAGCTCTCGGCGCCGCGTTGGGTCGCCGGCCGCTCGCTCGCGGCGTTCCAGGCCTCGATTTCCGGCGGCATCGCCATCGGCGCCTGGGGCTGGGGCCATCTCACCGACTACGCCGGTGTCGAGGTCGCACTGCTGACCGCGGCCGGCCTGATGCTGATCTCGCCATTGCTTGGGATTTGGCTCACGATGCCGCGCGTCGGTGCCCGCAACGAGGATGCCGATGTGCTGGCCGATCCCGAGGTGAAGCTGTCCCTGACGGGGCGCAGCGGGCCGCTGGTGGTCGAGATCGAATATCGCGTCGCGCAGGAGAACGCGCGCGCCTTCCACAACGTGATGCAGGACGTGCAGCTCTCCCGCCAGCGCAACGGCGCCTACGGCTGGTCGATCGCCCGCGACATCGCCGATCCTGAATTGTGGACGGAGCGCTATCACTGCCCGACCTGGTTCGACTACTTGCGTCAGCGCAACCGCTCGACCCAGTCGGAACGCGCGCTGCATCAGCAGGCGATCGATTTCCATCTCGGCCCGGAGCCGGTGCGTATCCGCCGCATGCTGGAGCGCCCGTTCGGCTCGGTGCGCTGGAAGGACGAGACGCCGGATCGCGCCGGCGCCGAGGTGCTGCCAGTGGTCGCGACGGCGGCAGGAAGCAGCACGTAGGCTCTTGCGGGCAGTAGCCCGCATGAGCGAAGCGACATGCGGGGTCAGGAGTTCCGGATATCGCTTCGCTCATCCGGGCGACGACGACATCGCTACTGCCCGTGCTCGGTCAGCACCTTGTCGCAGCCTTTGCTCAGCCGCGTGCGATTTTGCTTCAGGCAAGCGAGCACGGCGCTGTCGCCATTGTTCATCACGGCGCGGCAGAAACGGCTGACATCGCGCGCGCAGGCGTCATGGCCGGGTTGCTGCTGCGCGGATGCGACCGAGGCGCACAGAAGCAAAGGAATGATGAAAAGGAATCTGGTCATCGCGTAATGCCTCGTACCGCTTGATATGAGCGGGCGAAGCTAGTGCGACGATCCCGAAGCCGCAACGGGTTTATTGCCGAGCGGGACCAACATCGCCGCGTGGCTCCGGCTCGAGGCCGGGGCACATCGCGAAGGGAGCTAACCGACGCAAACGATGTCGTTGTGAGCTCTTACTGACTGTCCTGGGCGTCAGCGACCTTGCGCGAGGCGCCCTTGGCGAGATCCTTGTCCATCACCGCGCGGCAGCCGGCGCTTAAGTCCGAGCGATGCTTCATCATGCACGCCGTGACCTTCGGGATGTTGGGGATTTCCGACGAGCACAGGCGGAAGGCATCGCCGGTGCACATCTGCTGCGCCTCGGCCGAGAAGGCGAGACTCGAGCTCGTCGAAGCGATCGAGACGATGGCGGCAAAGCCCAGAGCCAGGCTGGTATCGCGGATAGTGGCAGAAAAGGACTTGGTCATTTGAAGCTCCCATTGGCACCGCGCGGAGCGGGCCCGTTGTTGATGGGAGCTACGATGTTCCAGCAAAACAGTTTCCACCGTGATGACCGTCACGCGCCCTGCCCCGACTGTGATCTCGGTCACGTTGGCGCACGGCCCTGAAATTCCTCCACAACCGCATTCGTGTTGGTGTCACGTTAACTGTTGGTTCGCATTAATGGCACGTCGCGCGGGAAATTCCGCAGGTTTGGTTGCGTAATTGGAAAGAGTAGCGATGCGTAATGCGTTGGGCCTGATGCTGGCCAGTGTAGTTGCGGCGGTCGTGATCGCCGCCGGCGGTTGGTTCTATTATTCCGCACGCGCCGATCAGGGCGCTCCCAAGACAATTGCCGCCCGTGCCGCCGATCCATTGCCGGCACCGGCGAAGCTCGCTGCCAGGGATGACGTCGAGACCACCGCGGCGATCGCGGCCAAGCCGGCGGCTGTTGCGCAGGCACAGGCTCCCACGCCCGCCCCGGCTATGCCGGCGCAGCCGAAGCAGGCCTGCGCCAATCCGAACGCGCTGGGCGTCTCCCGCGTGGTCGAGATCGACACCACCGGCGGCCCCGGCTTCGGCTTCGACCATTTCAAGCAATTCGACTTCCTCACCGACAAGGAGGTCGTGCTGACCTTCGACGACGGCCCCTGGCCGGTCAACACGCCCGCGGTGCTGAAGGCGCTCGCGGACGAATGCACCAAGGGCCTGTTCTTCTCGGTCGGCAAGCATGCGACCTATCATCCGGAAATCCTGCGCCAGGTGCTGGCTCAGGGCCATACGGTCGGCACCCATACCTGGTCCCACGTCAATCTGAACGGCAAGAAGATGACTGAGCAGATGGCCAAGGACGAGGTCGAAAAGGGCATCAGCGCGGTGAGATTCGCTCTGGGTGCCAACCCGGCGCCGTTCTTCCGCTTCCCGCAGCTCCAGCATAATCCGGCGATCGTGAGCTATTTCGGCACCCGTAACGTCGCGATGTTCTCGACCGACATCGACTCCTTCGACTTCCGCAAGGGTGCAACGCCGGAGAAGATCATCGAGACCGTCATGAACAGGCTCGACAAGCTCGGCAAGGGCATCATCCTGATGCACGACTTCCAAAGGCACACCGGCGAAGCGCTGCCGGCGCTGCTCGCGCGGCTGAAGGCCGGTGGCTACAAGGTCGTCCAGATGAAGGCCAAGACGACGCTGCAGACGCTGCCGGAATATGACGAGGCGCTGCTGAAGGAGCTGAAGGTGCCGACCGCGGGCACGAATCCGCGTCCGATCTCGAGCGTGGTGCAGACGGTGTCGCAGTAACGCGCGATCATCCCTTCAATATTCGCATGGCCGGGCTCGCGCCCGGCCATTTGCGTTGAGCGGGCGGTTTACCAATAAAGACCGTAGCGATGCAGATCGCTGATGATGCGGCGCTCGGCCCAGCTGCGCTTGTGCTTCGGCTTGTCTGCCCTTGTCGTTTTCCTAGTGACGGGCTCGCCCGTCGCGACCGGCCGGGGTGGTCGTGAGCGCGGTCACCACCAGAGCAGCCGGAGTAGCCGTAGCGGCCGGCGCAGAGAGCGACACTGGACAACGTAGCCAGGGGCTAAGAAGTACGCAAAAGCCTCTGTACGGCGGAGATGGGAACAACTTCGCAAGGCACCAGAGGATCATCTTCCGAAGGCCCTTTTACCCCAAGGCCGATCACCATCCCGCGCGCGTCCAACACCGGCCCGCCGGAAACGCCATCGGGAACGCCCTTTTCGATCAAATACCTCACTGTCGCGTCTCCTTTCCAAATCACCGGATGACGTGAACGGTCATAAGTCGCAATGACCTCAGTTCGCGCTATCGAGATAGACCCTTCTGGAAATTTCGCCGGGAAACCCGCTACTCGTACCTCGTCTCCGATAGCGACTGCAGATACCGCAGCTTCCAACTCAACACGCGGTGAAGGCAACATGGTATCGAGAACCTCCAAAATCGCGACGTCCGCGAGTGCGTCAACTTTGAGAGGGTGCACCCGATACTTAAGGTGTTTGCGGTCAGGGTGATAAATCTGCATCTCATCACCGGTGCAATGCTCGCACGTCACCAAACCAACGCCCTTCAAGAAGAAGGCCGTACCTGTAAAATATTCGCGCACATGCGCTGAACCCTCGCTCGAAGGACCAACGTACTTTGTTATGTCGAGGCAATAGGTGCTCTCCCTCAAAAGTTCGATCGCTGATGCAGGGAGCAATCTAAAAGATGTGGTACTTCTATCGGGCAGCGCGTTAAATCGAAGGAGCAGCTTTCGACAAACTGGCTCATTTTCACCTTGTACGCATTTTAGAAACTCTAACTTCCCTCGCAGAATGTGTTCGAAATTATCCCGATCGTGCTTACGAAGACGTCCATCGGACTTCCTCCATTTAGTTAGATGCTCTGCTTCGGCAGCGACGCGACCAAACTTTTCCCACGCGTGCATCATGGCTCTGATCTGACGCACAAACGTTCTAGGCACGTTGAGCTTTTCGTTGACGATCAGACCCGTAACTTCCTGACGGTCTCCCCGCCCGCTGAGGCGAGACTTGCTTTCATTCAATTTGAAATCGTTGCTCTCGATCAAAGCTCGCAGAGCTTCGCCGATAATCAGCGTACGTTTCTCGCCATCGTCAAGGTGTGCAAGCGCGTGGGGAAACCGAGCCGCGCCGGTAGAAATGGTTATGTCATCAGCGTAACGAGTGTAGCGACATCGAAATTTCCGGCAAAGCCTGCTGAGCTCGCCGTCTAGGCGATCAGCAACCATATTCGAAAGTACTGGTGAAAGCGCACCGCCCTGTGGGAGCCGTCCAGAAACGCACGCAGCATTTGCGATCGCGTGGGCGATGGGCGGCGTTAGGTTGAATGGATTAGCCTCTAGCCGCCCCTTGATACGGCCGAATGTGACAGCGTGAAAGAAATCTTGCAGATCAAGACTTAGCACCCACCTCGCTTTGAGATGAACGCGAGCGTTCGTCAGTACGCTTCGGTCCTTTAGAAACCCGTGTACCACCCCTCGGGGTCGATACAATTCATCAACGAGCGGGCGCAGTTCCTTTTGAATTCGCAGCAAGGGCCATCGAGGTGCCTCAATCAGCCTTTCTCCGCCGCGACGCTTCGGCAGCTTGAAGTTACGGTACTTAAGCGATCCCTGGATAACGTAAACGATGTATGCAAAACGACGAAAGCCGACACCAATTACTGAAGCAAGCTGACGAGGCAAAAAAATAGAATTGAGAAGGGGTGTTGGCGCGGGCAATCTCGCTCTTCCCCGATCCGTCCACATGGATCGTCGCATAGTTAGCATTCGGTCGGCGATGAAGTTACCCTTCTCCGCACGCGTCGCAGGAACACAACACATGTTGATCTTTCCCGCGCCAACCGAAAGAGACTAGCAAAGAAAATCCCGCAAACAACACACAAACGAATGTTACCCACACCGCTGCTTAAGGTTGAGCACGAGCACGAGGCAGATTGCAAGGCTTGGACGGCGCGCGCCTTTCAAAGGGAGAACAGTACGACGGTGCAATTTACGCAGATCATGCGCGATCCTAAGGGCGCAAGGCTGAGATGTGGGGCCAGTATTGATTGCCTAAGTTTCGGCGGAAAGGTGCGTGTGTGCGCTTTGCAAAAGTTAAAACCAGCGCGGGATCAGCTACAGCGGCGCGAAGTTATTGCTCAACATCGCCGGCCAGGACTCAATCACCACCGGCCCGGAAGTAGCCCGGCCCCTGGCAAAGTACGCTGCGAATAAAGCTCACGCTGATCAGCGACGAAGTCCCGAACCCTAACGATGTGGGCGGGGTGTTGCCGTCGCGGCTCGTCAAGCTCCACCTCCCGGTGAGTTGCCCATTAATCGTGGGGAACTACGGGACAATTGCAACGAATCAGCTAGCGACCGAGCCGCATTTGGTACTGTGGGCGCACTCCTGAGGCTGATTCGACCTCATCGGCCGTGGGCATCTTCTGATTGGACGGGGTGCAAGCCCTTTACCGGCGGGGCGCAATCCCGCGCTCCGATCAGGAGACCTACCATGGTCAGAATAAGCTGCTCGATCATCCAACCTGTGTCCGTGACGGACTATGTCCGCTTCCGGCTCGGCAAATGGGAGTACGTACGTGCCCACTGTCGGTCTCTGCCAAACCGTTAAGTCGGAATAGCAGAGACCTCTCACAGCAGTGACGTCACTACCGGACTCGGGCGGGAGGCACCCCGCCCAGTCCACCCCTCCCAACCATTGCTGGCTGAGAATCGTTCGGCGTTGGCGCCGAGCTGATTAGCGCCTAAGCCAATTTCTAATTCGTTGAAGTCTCCCGCAGCGCCCTGCATAGCGCTGTGATTCGTTCTTCTTAGTTGATGTGTAATCGTACACATGAAATTTTGCGTGATGCAAATGGTCTTGCGGAGCCGGACTCGGCGTGAGTCGAATCAACGGCTTGTGTCGGGATAACTACCGTCCGCGTACCTATCCCGTACCTTTGACGAACGCTACAGTGGCGCATACGGTCTAAATGGTTGAAAAGGCTGGTGCCGCAAGAGGGATTCGAACCCCCGACCCCGTCATTACGAATGACGTGCTCTACCGACTGAGCTATTGCGGCGAACCCTGCCGGGGCCCGGGCGATGCCGGCCCCGATACGCGCGCTCCTGATATCGGGCATGGCCCGAATTGGCAAGGACAAGCCGACTTCGAATTGCGGCTCACGCGCCCCAGCGGGACCAGAATCCGCGCCAGCCCCCGGCCTGGGCCTTCGGTGTGCCGATTTGTTCCGTGAATTCATCGCTCGGACCCTCGTCGTCATCGATCCCGGGGTCGTCGGGGGGCCGGATGATCGGGATGACCGCGGGAATCGGGGCTGCCGCGGGTTTGCCGAGATCGGCCCGGGTCCGGAACACCGATGTTGCCGGCGGAGGCGATGATTCGGCGGGCTCGGAGGCCGGTTGGACCGGTTCGGCGGTCACAGCGGCCGGCTCCTCTTCTTTGGCGATCGGGGGCGAATTGTCCTGAGCGGCCGGCACCGGGACTGGCTCAGCCGCGGGCGGTTCCACCGGGCTTTCGCTGGGAGCCACCGTCACACGCTTCGGCGGTGGGGCCGCCAGCATGGCTTCCTCGAAGGCCGAAGATTCGATCGTGGTGCCCTTGTCCGAGGGCAGGCTCGCAACCGGTGTCTGCCACTGGAAGGCGTCGAGGCGACCGGTGACCGGGGAGACCGGGCGCCAGCGGTCGCTGACGTAACCGTCCGCGGTCCAGGCCGGATCGTGACGGGCGCGCACCGCGCGCAAGGTCCAGGCGCGGGCGCGGCCGCTATCGCCATGCTCGGCGCGCTCGATCTCGGCCATCAGCAGCGCGACGCGCTGGGTCGGGTCGCCAACATAGGGCGCCAGCACTTCGCGGGCGCGGCCGAACTCGGAGGCGTCGATCGCAGCACGCGCGATTGCGAGCTGACCCTCGATATGGCCGGGCTTGTCGGCCGGCGTCTTGGCCGCGAGCGTCTCGACCCGCTGCAGGCGCTGCCGCGCGGAATCGCCGAGCTTCACATGGGCATAGGCGTCCGCGAGATCGGGATGCGGATTGGCGAGCCAGGCGGCCTCGACCAGCTTCATGGCGCGGCGCACCTGATGCGCCTCGCTTTCGAACTTTGCGGCGAGCACCGCGGCCGGCACCAGGGTCGGCGCAAGCTTGATCGCCTCCATCACGCTCTCGCGCGCGACGTCGCGGTCCATGGTTTGCAGCTCCAGCGCGCGCGCCGTGAGCAGCACGCCGCGCTGGCGGCGATAGGCCGGCTTGTCGATCAGGCCTGCGGACAAATTCGAATCGAGGATCGCGAGCGCGCCGCCCCAGTCGCCGCGCGCGCAACGGAAGCCGAGCACCGCATGCGAGGCCCAGGTCGAGGACGGCGACAGCTTGATCGCTTCCTCCGCGATCATCACCGCGCCGACCGCATCGTCCGCGCGCTGCGCCTCTATGAACAGGCCGCGCAGGCCGAGCAGGCGCGTGTCCTCGCGCTCGGCCATGGCGCGGAAGACGCGCCGCGCCTCGTCGCGATTGCCTTCGAGCTGCGCCGACTGCGCGTGCAGGAGCAGCGCGAGCGGATCGTTCGGCGCATGCCGCCGCGCCGCCTCGGCGTGACGGCGGGCGAGCGCCGTGTCGCCATGACCGATTGCGAGCAGACCGTGCGTGATGGCGTGGCGGCCCCTTGCGTGGCGCTTGTCGTGGCGCCGCCGCCGCAGGCGCCCCGGTGTGCGCCAGATCATCGTCAAAATGCTCCAGACCAGCACGACGGCCGCGGCAAAGAGGCCGAGCAGGAACACGAATCTGGGAAACGTCGTCGAGAGGCGGAAAGGACCTGCGGTTAGGACCAGATCGCCAGGCTGGTCGGCAACCCAGGCCGCGCCGGCCGCCGCCAGCGCGATCAGGACGAGGAAGAGGACGATGCGAAGCATGACGATCCCTATACGCGCCGATTGTTGCGCGAATCTTATTGAGCAGGCTTGGCCGGATCAGATTTGGCGAGATCCGCCATCGCATCGTCGGCGAATTTGCGGGACGCGGCGAGCGCAGCGTCGCGGGCATCGGCCTTGTCGAGCCAGGCCTGTGCCGGAGCGCGATCAGCCTCCGCCAGCGTCTTGAGCTCGCGCCGCGCTTCGACGAAATCGTTGCGAAGCGCCGCCGCCGTCACTCGCGCAACGATCGCGCCGCGATCGTTGCCGACGCCGTCGGTGCGCTCGATGCGGACGAGTTTTGACGCGCCCGCCTGAAGACGCTCGACGATGCCGGCACTCGGGGCCGGGGCTTCCGCCGGCGGCGACAATTTCGGCACGATGGTGAGCAGCTCGCGGCTCAGCGCGACCGGCGTCGGGATGCCCGACGATGCAAACGTGTCGAGCGGCTTCAGCATGTCGGGCTTGGCGGCGAGCGACCGCGCCGCGGACAGCTGCGACTGATAGGGGTCGCCGTGGCGAACGGCGACGTCGAGCAGGGCCGCCGCCACCACAAAGCGCAGCGGCTTGTCATCCTTCGCCTTCGCATCGGCGATCTTTTCGCCCTGCTGCGCGAGCTCGGCCCGCTCCGTCCTGCTGGCGCGCTCGAGCTGCGCGATACGGTCGGTGAGCGCGGCAAGATCGGGCGCGGCGGGGCCTGGCGCGGATTTCGTGCCGCTCAGTGCGTTCGCGGTCTTGTCGAACTGCGTACGCAGATTGGCGACGTCGCCGCGCAAGCCGTTTGCGGATTTCTCCAGCGCATCGATCCGCGCCGCCATGGCCGGATCGGTGACGGGCTTGCCGGCCCTGGCTTCGACCGCCGCAACGCGGCTGCTCAGCGCATCGACCGTCGCGCTGGTGACTTGCGGGGTGGCCGGCGGCGCCTGCACCGCGGGCCAACCCAGCATCCAGCCGACCGCGATCACGACCGCAGCTGCGACAGCGCCGGAGAACGGCGCAATGACCCAGGGCGAAATCGACGACGCCGGAGCCTGCGCTTCGATACGCTCCGGCTCCGCGTCAAGCTTGTCGGATTCTGCCTGTTCAGGCGCGGCGTGCTCCGGCGCCGGCTGAGCCTCGGGCTCGACCGCGGTCTCCTGCGGCTGGGTCGAGACTTCGGTGGCTTCGAGATCAATGGTGGGCGGAGTGCGCTTGGCACGACCGCTGTCGGGCGCCAATCCTGCGTCTTCAGGCTTGTCGTCGGCCATCGTGACGGTTCCTCACACTTCCATACCAGGGTGGACCAGATTGTGTCGGATTCGGGCCCGACCTCTTACGCCAAACGGGTGCGCAACGCACGCTCCAAGGTGGCAAACAGGGCATTTTCGTCCGGCGTCGCGGCGACCAGAACCTGCGACGCGCCGGCATCGCGCAGCGCGCTCGCAACCGCCTCGGACAGGCAGCATTGCGGTATGGCCAGCGCCGAGATTTCGACGCCTTCGTCCCGCGCCGCGTCCAGGAACGCGCGGGCGCTGCGCCTGGAGTAGTGCAGCACCGCCTCGACCCCGTGGGCGGCAAAGCCTTCGCAGACCTCGCGCGGCAGATGCTTGACCGGCGCCATGCGATAGGTCGTCTGCGTGACCACGGAAAAACCCTCCGCGTCGAGCTCGCCGCCGAGGTCGCGCGACAGATCCGCGCCCGCGAGATACAGCAGCGTGCTCTTCTTCTTCAGCACCTTGTCGCGTGCGCTCTGCATCACCGTGTCGCGCAAGGACGCGGCATCGCCGCCGGCGACGATCACCCGGACAAAGCCGGCGTCGCGCGCCGCAGCGGCCGTATGCTCGCCGACCGCAAACAACGGCAGCTTCAGGAGACCAAGGTCGCGCAATTGCGGCGCGACGGCACGGATCGCGTTGGCCGAAGTGACGAGGATGGCACCGTAGGGAGCTTCACCTTTGTCATGGAAGGCGACCGGCTCGAACTTGAGCGCCGGCGCAAGCAGCACCGCATGCCCTCGCGCGCGCAGACTTTCCGCCGTCGCCTCATTGTCGGGATGCGGCCGTGTGACAAGAATGGACATCGCTGGTGTTCCCGAACCAATTGGCGGTGACGCATGACCCGAACGGATTGCTACGTGACGATTGCGCAATCTGGCCCCGGAATGCTACCGGACGTACCAGAACTCTGCTTTACGGATGAGCGCAAGGGCGCAAATTGGATAACAATTCGCCAATGCTGGTGCTGGGTATCGAAACCACCTGCGACGAGACCGCCGCGGCCGTGATCGAGCGCGCATCGGACGGCAGCGGCAAGATCCTGTCCAACATCGTAAGGTCGCAGATCGAGGAGCACGCCCGCTTCGGCGGCGTCGTGCCGGAGATTGCCGCTCGCGCCCATGTCGACCTGCTCGACGGTATCGTCGATCGCGCGATGCGCGAGGCCGGAATCGGCTTCGCCCAGCTGGGCGGCGTCGCGGCCGCCGCGGGGCCGGGCCTGATCGGCGGCGTCATCGTCGGGCTCACCACCGCGAAGGCGATCGCGATGGTGCACGACACACCGCTGGTCGCAGTGAACCATCTGGAGGCGCATGCGCTGACGCCGCGCCTCACCGACGGAATCGAATTCCCCTATTGCCTGTTTCTCGCCTCCGGCGGCCATACCCAGATCGTCGCAGTCACCGGCGTCGGCCAATATGTGCGGCTCGGCACCACCGTCGACGATGCGATCGGCGAGGCCTTCGACAAAGTCGCGAAGATGCTGGGACTGCCCTATCCGGGCGGACCGCAGGTCGAGCGCGCGGCGGCAAGCGGCGATGCCACGCGCTTTGCATTCCCGCGGCCGATGCAAGGACGCCCCGACGCCAATTTCTCGCTGTCGGGATTGAAGACGGCGGTGCGCACCGAGGCGAGCCGGCTCGCTGAGATCACGCCGCAGGACATCAGCGATCTCTGCGCGAGCTTCCAGGCCGCCGTGCTCGATTCGACTGCCGACCGGTTGAACGTCGGCTTGAGACTTTTCCGCGAACGATTCGGCGCGCCCCGCGCGCTCGTGGCCGCCGGCGGCGTCGCCGCCAACCAGGCGATCCGCGGCGCCCTCGATGACGTCGCACGGCAAGCCGGGACACAATTGATCATGCCGCCCCCCGCGCTCTGCACCGACAACGGCGCGATGATCGCCTGGGCCGGCGCCGAGCGCCTCGCGCTCGGCATGACCGACACGATGGACGCGCAGCCGCGGGCGCGCTGGCTGCTCGATGCCAACGCAACGGCGCCGGCAGGCTACGGCAAGACGCGGGCGGGATATTAGCGATGACCGCGTTCCAATCCGTCGCGGTGATCGGCGCAGGCGCCTGGGGTACGGCGCTGGCGACGGCCGCGGCGCGAGCCGGACGGAACGTGACGCTGTGGGCACGCAGTGCGGAGCATGCGGCGCGAATCGCCTCGACCCGCGACAATCCCCGGCTGCCCGGCGTACCGCTTGCTCCGGATATCATCGTGACGAGCGATCTGGCACTCGCCGCGCGCGCGGACATCCAGCTGATCGCCACGCCGGCGCAGCACCTGCGCGGCGTGGTCAACATGCTGGCGTCGCATCTGGCAAGGCCGGCACCGATCGTTGCGTGCGCCAAAGGCATCGAGCACGGCACCCACAAGTTCATGACCGATGTGATTGCGGAAGCCGCCCCAAGCGCGCAGCCGGCGATCCTGTCGGGACCGAGCTTTGCCGACGACGTCGCGCGCGGCTTGCCGACGGCGGTGACGCTGGCGGCTGGCGATGAGAGATTGGCGAGCGCGCTCGTGCAGGCGCTGGGCTCGCCGACATTCCGCCCCTATCACTCCACCGACATCCGCGGCGTCGAGATCGGCGGTGCCGCCAAGAACGTGCTGGCGATCGCGGTCGGCATCGCGGTCGGGCGCAAGCTCGGCGCCTCCGCGCAGGCCGCGCTGACGACCCGCGGCTTTGCCGAGCTGACGCGCCTCGGCCGCGCGCTCGGTGCACGCAGCGAGACACTCGCCGGCCTCTCCGGTCTCGGTGATCTCATCCTGACTTGCGCGAGCCCGCAATCGCGTAATTTCGCGCTTGGGCTCGCGCTCGGACGCGGCGAGCCGCCGCCCGCCGGCAAGCTCGCCGAGGGTGAGTTCACGGCGCCGGTGCTGATCGAACTTGCAGCTTCGCGAGACATCGAGATGCCGGTATCCGAGGCGGTCGGGTCGATCCTGAGCGGCCGAAGCACGATCGACGCCGCGATCTCGGGGCTGCTGACGCGCCCCTTCAAGTCAGAGGAATGAACATGGCGTACTGGCTGGTGAAATCCGAACCGTCGGTGTGGTCCTGGGACCAGCAGGTGGCGAAGGGCGCCAAGGGCGAAGCCTGGACCGGCGTGCGCAATTACACCGCGCGCCAGAACCTCGTGGCCATGAAGAAAGGCGACAAGGCGTTCTACTATCATTCCAACGAGGGCAAGGAGATCGTCGGCATCGCGGAGGTCATCAAGGAGGCCTATCCCGATCCGACCGACAAGACAGGTAAATTCGTCTGCGTCGACATCAAGGCCGACAAGCCCTTGAAGAATCCGGTCACGATGGCCGCGATCAAAGCCGAGAAGAAACTCGCTGACATGGCGCTGGTGAAGTATTCGCGCCTCTCGGTGCAGCCGGTGACGGCGGAGGAGTGGAAGCTCGTCTGCAAGATGGGCGGGATATAGGCGTAGGTGCAGTAGCCCGGATGAGCGAAGCGATATCCGGGCCTACGCCTCCGGCAGCGCGAACACTTCGCACGGCGCGGCAATGCCGCGCAGCGAATGCGACCCGAGCGCGACCAGCGGCATGTCCGTCTCGGCGGCAAGCGCGCCCGACACCAGCACGGTCCTGCCGAGCGGCTTGCACAATCCTTCGAGGCGACTGGCGAGGTTGACGGCGGGACCGATCGCGGTGAAATCGAGCCGGTTGGCGGCGCCGATATTGCCCCAGAGCATCTCACCGAGATGGAGCGCAGCGCCGAACGCCAGCGGGGGCAGGCCCTTGGCGCCGCGCTCCGCGTTGAGATAGGCCATGCCGGCCTCGGCTGCGCCTGCAGCACGTAAGGCAGCCTCGCAGGCGCGACGCGGCGATGCCTCGACCACCGGAAAGATCGCGAGCACGCCGTCGCCGATGAATTTCAGCACCTCGCCGCCGAAGGCGTGGACAGCGCCGGCGATGCGATCGAACCAGGCGTCGAGCGCGGCGATGACCTCCCCGGGCGGTGAGGTTTCAGACAGGGTCGTGAAATTGCGCAGGTCCGCATAGAGCAGCGCGGCCTGAATGGTCTCGCCGAGATCGCGACGCAAGGGTGCCGCCAGCACTCGCTCTGCACTGCGCCTGCCGAGATAGGCATCCAGCGTTGCCCGCAACGTGGCGCGCGCGGCCAGCACGGCGAGGGGCGTCGCGGCAAAACGCGCGGCCTGGCGCAGTTGCCCGATTTCGTCTGCGGTGAACGGCCGCGGTCCGATCCAGCCCAGCTGTGGCCCGTCGGGCCGTCCGACGATGTCTTCGTGCACCTCGCCGCCTGCGAGATCGCGCAGCCAGCGGCGGCCGGCATCGTTGGGCGGGTCTGGGGCCAGTCCGCCGGGCGCAAAGCCAAGCGCTTCGATCACCTGGCCGCCGTCGGCGCGCCACAACCAGGTCCGCTTCGCGATCAACGGGTGCGGTACCTCCAGCGTCAGACTGCCTGCCGCAAGCGGCACGCCGTCAGCGACCAGATGTGCGCCGAGTTCCGCAAGCAGGCGATCGGCCCCGGTACTATCCGAGGCGGCATCGACAAGCCAGGCGAGGGTCGGGGCGAGCTGCATGGCTCGATCATGGCGAAACCGGGCCGTCTTTGTCACGGGCAATCCTTGACGGGCCGCTTCGCCGCCGCCATGTCCCAATGTCAGCCCAGGGATGATCGCCGATGACCGAACCGTTCATAGTGCGACGCGAGACCCAGATCGCCGCGCCACGCGCCACTGTTGTCGCTTACCTGACGGACCCCGAGAAGATCTTGAGCTGGATGGGCTCCGACGCCACCACCGAGCCGCATCCCGGCGGTCTCTATCTGCTCAAGGGCATCGGTCCGCGCGGCGGCGGCGCCCGCGGCACCTTCCGCGAGGTCGTGCCGGTGCATCGTCTCGCCTACACGTTCGGTTGGGAGGGCGGCCAGGAAGTGCCGCCCGGCTCGAGCCTGATCGAGATCGACCTGATCGAACGCGACGGCGGCACGCTGCTGCGCATGACCCATAGCGGCCTGCCGAGCGAAGCGCAGGCCGCCGCGCACGCGGCAGGGTGGGCGCATTATCTGGAACGGCTCACGACCGCAGCCGCAGGCGGCGATCCAGGTCCCGACATAGGCGTTTCCAACAAGGCATAGGCACTCGGAGGGTGGCCCTACACCGCCGCGGTCGCCACCACCTGCGCCAGAAGCTGCTCGCGCCTCGCTTGCGAGCGCTGGCCCTTCATGGTCGCGGCGAAGCGCTCGAGGATGCCGTCCTCGAACGCGGTGACGATGGTGTCGTGGACGTAGCTCTTGCGGCAGATCGCCGGCGTGTTGGAGAGCTGGTCGGCCGCGGCGCGGATCGCATCCAATACCTGCTTCTTGCGGCCGCGCTGGCTGGTCGCCGGCGTAATCCGCGACAAGGATTCGACGACCACGGCCGAGGCCATCAGCGTGCGAAAATCCTTGAGCGAGATCTTGATGCCGGCGATCTCGCGCAAGAACGCGTTCACCTGCGTGGTGCTGACCGCGCGCACGATGCCGTAGGCATCGCGATACTGGAACATGCGCTTGCCGGGGACGCCCTGCAAAATACCGATGGCGCGCACGAGCTTGGCCGCGTCGCACTCCTTGCGCACCGCCTTGCCGCCCTTCGCCTTGAAGGTCAGCACGAAGCAATCGTCTTCCAGCGTGACGTTGGACTTCAGCAGCGTCGTCGCGCCGCGAGTGCCGTTGAGGCGGGCGTAGGATTCGTTGCCGGGGCGGATCGCGGTGCGCGCGATCAACTCGATCACGGCCGAGAGCGCAAATTCACGCGTCGGCTCATCGCCCGACAGGAACGCCGAGACCTTGCGCCGGATTTTTGGCAGCGCGCCGACGAGCTTTTCCAGGCGGTGCGCCTTGCGGTGCTCGCGGACCTTCTCCCAATCGGCGTGATAGCGATATTGCAGCCGGCCCGCGGCATCGCGACCCACGGCCTGAAGATGCGAGCTCGGATCGGCCGAGTAGCGCACCTCGCGATAGGCCGGCGGCACCGCCATGGCATGCAGCCGGCGGATGGTGCGGGCGTCGCGGATATGTGCGCCGTTGGGGCGGACGAAGGAATAGCCCTTGCCGCGCTTGATGCGGCGAATGCTCAGCTCGTTCTGGTCGCCAAGCCGCAGGCCGAGCTCCTTGGCAAGCGCCTCGACCGTCGCCGGCGCCGCGTCAAAGGTCTTTTTGGGGCTCGGACGCCTGAAAGCGGCCGGTTTCGGCCATTGTCCCAAGGCCTTGGCCAGCGCAATGGCGGCAGGATCGGCTGAAGCGGGCCGCATCGTCCCGAGATTCTGCTGATCCATCATAGTCTTATGCCTTAGCCCTGTCTGTTACCGGTCAATGCCGCTGTTCTGATTTTTGTTCCGAGGGGTCTCTTTGGACCCGGGTTGGCCATTTAGGGTGTTCCGAACCGTATTGCGAGTCCCGAATCGATGGCGAGCGGTTTCTAAATACCTCCCTCGGCGCATAGGCGCCCTGCAGGGCCGCTTCCGGAGAGTTGGGTAAAGACCGCAAAGGCGGCCTTTGCCTGTTTCAGATCTGTGACAGTCACCGCAGGCGGGCTTGATCTTCCGCATGGCCGGCGGCCCGCCGAAGGTCCAGCTTGTGCTCCTTGTCGGGTCCGGTTAGCCCGACGCATAATCAGCCAATGATCAAATCGGCTCGCCGGTCGCTAGCGTTCGGCCTGCCGGATGTGGAGGGAAAGCATGTCCGAGAAGATCTACGACGTCCCCGTGGAGTGGGCGAAGCGCGCCTGGGTCGACCAGGCCAAGTACAAGGAGATGTACGCTCGCTCGATCTCGGACCCGAACGGTTTCTGGGCGGAGCAGGCCAAGCGCATCGACTGGATGCACGCGCCGACCAGAATCGAGAACGTCTCCTTCGCGCCCGGCAATATCTCGATAAAATGGTTCGAGGACGGCATCCTCAACGTCGCCCACAATTGCATCGACCGGCATCTCGCAAAGCGCGCCAACCAGACCGCGATCATCTGGGAAGGCGACGATCCCTCGCAGTCCAAGCACATCACCTACAAGGAGCTGCACGACGAGGTCTGCCGGATGGCCAACATCCTGCGCACCCGCAACGTCAAGAAGGGCGACCGCGTCACCATCTACCTGCCGATGATTCCGGAAGCGGCCTATGCGATGCTGGCCTGCGCACGGATCGGCGCGATCCACTCCGTGGTGTTCGCGGGCTTCTCGCCGGACAGTCTCGCCCAGCGCATCAACGATTGCCAATCCAAGATCATCATCACCGCGGACGAAGGCCTGCGCGGCGGCAAGAAGGTGCCGCTGAAGGCCAATGTCGACGCAGCGCTCGCAAAGGCCGACGGGGTCGACTGGGTCGTCGTGGTCAAGCGCACCGGCGGCAAGATCGACATGAACCCGACGCGCGACCTCTGGTATCACGAGGCGGCGGCGATGGTGACGACGGAATGCCCGGTCGAGCACATGCACGCCGAGGACCCATTGTTCATCCTCTACACCTCAGGCTCGACCGGCCAGCCCAAGGGCGTGCTGCACACCTCCGCCGGCTATCTCGTGTTCGCCTCGATGACGCATCAATACGTCTTCGATTATCATGACGGCGACATCTACTGGTGCACTGCGGACGTCGGCTGGGTCACCGGTCACAGCTACATCCTCTACGGGCCGCTGGCGAACGGAGCGACAACGCTGATGTTCGAAGGCGTGCCGAATTACCCGGATAATTCCAGGTTCTGGAACGTCATCGACAAGCACAAGGTCAACATCTTCTACACCGCGCCGACCGCGATCCGCGCGCTGATGCAGGGTGGCGACGAGCCGGTGAAGAAGACCTCGCGCGCCTCGCTCCGTCTGCTCGGCTCGGTCGGCGAGCCGATCAATCCGGAAGCCTGGGAATGGTATCACCGCGTCGTCGGCGACGACCGCTGCCCGATCGTCGACACCTGGTGGCAGACCGAGACCGGCGGCATCCTGATCACGCCGCTGCCGGGCGCCACCAAGCTGAAGCCCGGCTCGGCGACCCAGCCGTTCTTCGGCGTGGCGCCCGAGATCGTCGACGCCGACGGCAAGGTGCTGGAGGGCGAAACGTCAGGCAATCTCTGCCTCACTCGCTCATGGCCGGGCCAGATGCGCACCGTTTATGGCGACCATGCCCGCTTCGAGCAGACCTATTTCTCGACCTACAAGGGCAAGTATTTCACCGGCGATGGCTGCCGCCGCGATGCCGACGGCTATTACTGGATCACCGGTCGCGTCGACGACGTCATCAACGTCTCCGGCCATCGCATGGGCACCGCGGAAGTCGAGAGCGCGCTGGTGGCGCATGAGAAAGTCTCGGAAGCCGCGGTGGTCGGCTTCCCGCATGACATCAAGGGCCAGGGCATCTACGCCTATGTCACCCTGATGGCCGGCATCGAGCCGACCGAGGACCTGCGCAAGGAGCTCGTCACCTGGGTGCGCAAGGAGATCGGCCCGATCGCCTCGCCCGACCAGATCCAGTTCGCGCCGGGCCTGCCAAAGACTCGCTCCGGCAAGATCATGCGCCGCATCCTGCGCAAGATCGCCGAGGACGAGCCCGGCAGCTTGGGCGACACATCGACGCTGGCCGATCCTGCCGTGGTCGATGACCTCGTCAAGAACCGACAGAACCGCAGGCAGGCGTAACGATCTCTCGTGCCCCGGACGCAGCGCAGCGCTCCTTCAGCGGTGCGCTGCAGAGCCGGGGCCCATCTGACGACAGAACGTGTGGCTTTCTGGGTCCCGGCTCTGCGTCGCGGCGCCACGCGCCGCGCCTTGTCCGGGACACGGCCGCGTTGTCGTGGGCCGGTGAACAACAGCGATTCACACCCTCACGCGCTTGTCAGCGCGCGCGGCGGCGCGCCCGCATCTTTCCCGTCGAGTGTTGTTTTCAGGTCATTTACTTTATTTCGAACATTTCCTTTGTTCCCCCTGCTGGCCGGCCTCCGGTGGCCGCGCGTGGAAACCATCCGGTTAACGGGCGCGGTTAAGAATGTCCCCTCATTGGGACTTGGCGGCGGCGATTGCCGGGTTCTGCGTCATTTTGGATGATCCGATTGGGGCAAGGGGGAGATCGATGTCGATGAGGATTGCGGTGGCGATGGCCGCCACCATCGGGGCTGGGGTCTTGATGTCGACGGCGGCAGACGCGCGGCCGGAAATGGTGGGCACGCACCTCGCCGACTATTCGCCGGGCACGATCGTGGTCAAAACCAGCGAGCGCAGACTCTATCTCGTTCTCGATAGCGGCCACGCCGTGCGCTATCCGGTCGGCGTCGGCAAATCCGGCAAGCAATGGGCCGGCACGACGAAGATCGACGGGAAGTATCGCAACCCAGCCTGGGCACCGCCGGCCGAGGTCAAGCGCGACAAGCCCAACATTCCCGACATGATTCCGGGCGGCTCGCCGCGCAACCCGATGGGCGTCGCAGCGATGACGCTTGCCGGCGGCGAATACGCCATCCACGGCACCAACGTGCCGGGTTCGATCGGCGGCTTCGTTTCCTATGGCTGCATCCGCATGCTGAACGACGACATCACCGATCTCTATGGCCGCGTCTCCGTCGGCACGACGGTGGTCGTGACGCGCTGATCCCGCGATCAGCCGCAACAAGACAAGGCCGCGTCTTTGGATGCGGCTTTTTGTTACCAGAACCGCCAGCCGCGTGCGCACCAGCCGTCGCGATGGCCGCCATTGTAGCTTCGCGCAAAGCCACCGGCGAGCAACGCCGCCGAAAGGTTCGCGGTCCGCCGGGTCGCGACGTCGGCGAGCACGCGGCCGTATTTGTCGGGGCCGAGATTGCTGATGGTCACGCCGCCCTGGCCGAGAAGATCGCGCAGCGCGCGAGCGGCGGCTTCCGCCTTGTCCAACTCTTCCTGGCAGGACGCCTTCAGTTCGGGTGCATCGATGCCGCGCAGCCGAACCCGCACGACGAGATCGCGGCCGTCGCGTTGACGAACACGCGCGAGGAACGTGTCGCCGTCGATGGTGCGAACGACGTCCACGGGCTCGCGGACATCGGGATGCTCCGCCTGCTGGAGAACAATCTCGGCATTCCCGGCGCGGTCGCTATCTGACCGCGGAACAAGCCGGCCCGATCCGTGGCGAAAGGTGAGCACGACGGCTATCGCGATGCCGACCACGAACATCCAAGGCAACAATCCGGAAAAGCGGCGGCCGAACGGCGAGCCGCCGAACCGTGGCCGGTAGGGGTTGGGTCGATCCTGGAACCGCATCAGCTCACGCTAGGACTGAGTCGGGGGAACCAACAAGGCTTGCCTCCCTGTGTGACGGGCCATCGTCGACTTGCAGGCTGGCTGCCCGGGATCGGGGGGCACGGAAAATCATACCTATGCTCTGCATGCTGTTCCAAGCGCTCTCCGTTCGATACCTCCTGTAGTTGTACGGAGTTTGATGTTCACGCACTGTTTAGTATTAAGCGGTTGTACTCGGATTGCGTGTGGGGAGCGTAGAGCATGGCATCGTTGAAGTTTCGCATCGGTACAAAGTTGGGGCTGACCGCGAGCGCGGGAGTTCTTCTGGTCGGCGGCATGCTCGCCAACCAGCTCATTCGTAACGAACAAATTGCGGAATTGAGCCGGCTGGTCGTCATCAACACCGCCAACAAGGCCAACGCTCAGGGCGCCGAGCTCGCGGTGACCCGGGCACGCCTCGCGATAGCGGAAATCGGATCCGTATCCTCGGCTGACGGCCTTGCCAAACATTTCGCGACATTGCGCGGCTCCATCGCCAACGCCACGACCGAGATCGACGCCGCGTTGGAACGGTCCAGGCGCGCTGAAGCCAAGGAGCTCTGTCGCGAGGTGAAGGCCCTGCTTGAGGCCTCTCTGAAGGCCGGCAACGATCTCAGCGATGCGCGCGGCACCGCCCTCGGCGAATTCACCGCGGCAAACCAGATCGAGGAGGCCTGGGACAAGGCCGTCGAGAAACTGCTGGCGTCGCCCGCAATGGCCGCATCGCAGAATCGGCTCGGCATCGAGGCCGAGTTGCGCGAAGCCGACGCCTTGCTCAAGGCGGTCAGCGCGGCCGACTGGCGTTTCTCGGCGACAGGCGACGTCGAGCAGAAGGACCGTATCGCCCAGCGCGCCGACGCCATGATCGGCGTTCTGAAACAGGTCCGTCAGTCCGCCGGCGACAAGACTATCGCCGAGGGTATCGACGCGCTTGCCGCGCTCGCCGGACGCTACAAGACGGCCACCAGCGCGGCCATGAAGGCGGAAGAGACCAAGAGGCGCATTTTCGAAGAGCGGGTGCTTCCGGCTGCCAAGGACATCACGACGCGTGTCGACAAGCTGGTTGCGGCCAACAACGAATTCATGGCTCTGCGGCAAAGCCAGCTCATGGCCGCGCTCGAGCTGACGGCCCAGGTCAGCCTCGCGGTCGGTATCCTCGTGGTCCTGGTCCTGGCGGGCTCGGCGCTGTTTTCGGTGCTGAGCATCGCCCGGCCGATTCGCCGCATCGGCGAAGTCCTGCTGCAACTCGCCGGCGGCAACAAGGCCGTCGAGATTCCCTATACCACCCGCGGTGACGAAGTCGGCGACAATGCCCGTGCGGCCCGGACGTTCAAGGACAATCTGATCCGTATCGAGCAGATGGAGGCCGAACAGAAGGACCAGGAGGCTGCGGCCGCCGCGCGTCGCAAGCAGGAAATGATCCGGCTGGCCGGTGCGTTCGAGGACGCGGTCGGCGGCATCATCAACTCGGTTTCGGCCGCCTCGCAGCAGCTTGAATCCGCCGCCGGCACGCTGTCGGGAACGGCGGAGGAGACCGAACACCTTTCCGGAATGGTGGCAGCGGCTTCCGAGGAAGCGTCAGCCAACGTCGGAGCCGTGGCATCGGCCGCCGAGGAGATGAGCGCATCGGTCGTCGAGATCGGACGCCAGGTCCATGATTCCAGTCGCATCGCCGGCGACGCCGTGAAGCAGGCCGAGCGTACCGACGCCCGGATCAACGAATTGCTCAGGGCGGCGGGCCGGATCGGCGACGTCGTCAAATTGATCACCGCGATCGCGGAGCAGACCAATCTGCTGGCGCTCAACGCCACCATCGAAGCGGCACGTGCCGGCGAATCCGGCCGCGGATTTGCCGTGGTGGCGAGCGAGGTCAAGGCGCTCGCGGCCCAGACCGCACGGGCGACCGACGAGATCGGTGCACAGATCGCCGGCATGCAGACGGCCACAGAAGACTCCGTCGGCGCCATCAAGGAAATCGGCGCGACCATCTCCAAGATTTCGGACATCTCGACCACCATCGCCGCCACGATCGAGGAGCAGGGGGCCGCCACCGCCGAAATCGCCCGCAACGTCAGCGAAGCCGCCAAGGGAACGGTGGAGGTCGCGGACAAGATCGCCCAAGTCAGTCATGGCGCCAGCGCCGCCGGCTCGGCTTCGACGCAGGTTCTGGCATCCGCGCGCTCACTCTCGACCGAGAGTGGCCGTCTCAAGAGCGAGGTCGCGAAGTTCCTCGATACGGTGCGGGCCGCCTGAGGACCCGCACGCCCCGCGGCCGATCCTCGGCCGGCCGCGAGCCACCTGTCTGACACGTCGAATAACCAACGGCTTTGGGAGGCCCCCACGCCGAGCCCCCGCTCGCGCCTGGGTCAAACATGCAAACTGGGGGAAATGAGCGATGATCATCAGCATTGTCGGCGGCGGCGCGACCGGCATCACGGTCTTGCGTTACCTGGCGGAGCTCGCTGCATCAGAACGCGACCACGGCGCGATCAGCGGAATTCAGCTCTTCGACAAGGCCGGCTTCGATGGCGGGATCGCCTATCGCACGCAGAGCGACCGCCATCTCCTCAACATGAAGCCCTCGACGATGTCGATCCGGCCGGGCGATGCGGATGAATTTCTGCGTTGGCTTCAGGCGCGCGGGCTCTCCTGCCACGGCAGCAAGCACCTTCCGCGCATGGTCTACAGGGATTACCTCGACGCCGTGCGAACGGCCGCGATCGCGCAATGCCGCAGCGCCGGCGTGCCCGTTCATATCGAACAAGCGGAAATCGTCCGTATGCGGTTCTCGCCGGATCGCGATGTTCTGCTGACGACCGACCGCAACATCACGCATATCTCCTCCGCGCTGATCCTCTGCACCGGCCACAACGCGCCCGATGATCCTTACGGCCTGACTGCAAACCCGAACTACATCCGAGATCCCTACGCCCAATTCACCTTCGCCGATCACGACGGCGTCGAGGTCGGCATCCTTGGAAGCGGGCTCAGTGCGGTCGACACCGCGGCGGCGCTGGCTAAGTCCCACCAAGCCGTCAGGATGACCTGCTTCTCGAGAAGCGGCCTGTTTCCCACGGTCCAGCCGGTGACGATGCCCGCAATCACGACCGACTTCCGGGACACGCTGCACGACCATGTGACCCGCCGCGACCAGATCGAAGCCGACGCCTTTGCCGCCCGTCTTTCCGAACTGCTGCTGGAGACCACCGGAATACGTTGCGATCTGTCTTGCCGCAACGTCGGCGGCGGTGCGCTGGCCGATCTCGAGCACAACATCGCGCGAGCCGAGGCCGCTGAGCCCAGCGTCTACGCCTATCTCGTCAGCGTCATCGACGTGATGTGCGAGGCCTGGAGCCGGATGAGCGACGCCGAGAAGATGCGTTTCATGGATGTCTACAATTCCGGCTGGCTTCGCAAGCGCTCGGCAATGCCGCTGGAGAATGCAATCCGCATCCGCGACCTGATGCGCTCGGGCCGGCTCTCGGCCCGCGCCCGGTTGCGCAACGTGACGGCCGCCGGCGGCCGGTTCCGCGCGATCCTGGGTAACGGCGATCATCGCGACGTCGATTACGTCATCGATGCGACAGGACCATCCTATCGGCTGGACACCAGCCCGCTCTATCAGGACATGCAGCGCCAGGGGCTGATCGCGTTCGACGCGCTCGGCGGAATTCGCTGCGGCTACGACGACAGCCGCGTCCACGACCGTCACGGCACGGCTCATCCGAACGTCTACGCGGTCGGCGGCCCCACGAAGGGTACGCACTTCTATGCCGCCGCCGTCGATATCAACCTGCGCCGCGCGCAGATCGTGGTCGATTCGATCCTCAACCCGAAAGGTCAGCAGATGAGCACCATCACGACGTCCGTCGAAGAAACCGACCGCCTGGCCGATCTCGTGCGCCGCGACCATCCCTCGCTCGACACGATGGTCCTCGCCCCGGACGGCAAGTACCAGAACAGACCGGCGGCGCTCGACGAACTGATGTGGGAGGTGAGGGACTGCCTCGCCGAAGCATTCCGGCATTGGTCGCCTGCGGACTTCCCGACGCTCTACTGCGCGTGGGGGCGCTGCCGTGTGGGCTCGACCGCACTCACCAATCTGTTCGGCGTCGCCGGCATGCCCTCCTACTTCCAGCCGGTGAAGGTCGTCCTGCGCCATCGACTGCTTGGAAATGCAGGCGAGCCCTGGGCGGTGCCGCATGCATCGGAGCAGCCGCATCTCTTCAGCAAGGAAATGGCCGGGCCGTATGTGCTGGCGGAAAGCCTGTTCCTGCCGTTGCAGCCGTTGCTCGAGGCCGGCTGGCCGGCCGATAAGCTCCACATGATCATGCTCGACCGCGATCCCGCGAGCTCGCTGGCATCGTGGCTCGAGAAATGGTCGGACCGCGTTCCCGAGGATCGCCTGGTCCAGAACTACGTGATCTCCTCGTTGAATGCGCTGCGCGTCGAGAGCTACGCGAAGCGGCACGGCGTGCCGGTGACGCATTACGTCTATGAAGCCAGCAAAGACGCGACAGGATCGGTGCGTAAGCTGTTCGACCGGCTCGGTCTCGGCGCACGCTTTACCGAAGGCGCCGTCACCGACTGGAAGGAGCGCGGACAGATCGAAACGAAGGGCTCGGGCGTCACCTTCCTCAGCGAGCCCAAGGTCTACACCGTGGTCGGCCTTCACGGATCGGATACCGCCTATCGCTACCGCAGCCGCAAGACGGCGTCGCTGAGCGAGGCCCAGCTCCAGGTCATCGGACGCTACGGCATCGACGACATGTACCGCGCCTCGGTCGACGCCTGCATCCGCGACCTCTCGCTGGATCCGGCCACCGCCGGGCGCCTGTTCGGCGATGGCCTGGGCACCGCCGCATGACCGGACAGATCGCATCAGTCGTGGAGGTCTTGCCGGTGCGCAACGCGCCCGAGGAGACCCCTGCGCACCGCTCTGCCGCCAGCCATCTCCGGCGCCTGGAGGCGGAAAGCATCCATATCCTGCGGGAGACGGCGGCCGAGTTCCGCAAGCCGGTCATGCTGTATTCCATTGGCAAGGACTCGTCGGTGCTGCTGCATCTGGCGATGAAGGCGTTTCATCCCGGCAGGCCGCCGTTTCCGCTGCTGCACGTCGACACGACCTGGAAGTTCCGCGAGATGATCGCGTTTCGCGACCGCCGCGCGCGCGAGCTCGGCATCAATCTGATCGTCCACACCAACAACGACGGATTACGAGAGGGCATCGACCCCTTCACCCACGGCTCGGCCCGTTACACCGACGTCATGAAGACGCAGGCGTTGCGGCAGGCGCTCGACTTTCACGGCTTCGACGCCGCGATCGGGGGAGCGCGGCGCGACGAGGAGAAGTCGCGTGCCAAGGAGCGCGTGTTCTCGCACAGGAGCGCGGCGCATCGCTGGGATCCGAAGAACCAGCGGCCCGAGCTGTGGAGCCTGTACAACACGATGCTTGCGCCCGGCGAGAGCATGCGGGTGTTTCCGCTGTCGAACTGGACCGAGCTCGACGTCTGGGACTACATCCTGCTCGAGGACATCCCGATCGTTCCACTCTATCTGGCCGCCTCGCGTCCGGTGGTCGAGCGCGACGGCGCGTTGATCATGGTGGACGACGAACGGATGCCGCTGCTTGCAGGCGAACAGCCGCAATGGCGCTCGGTCCGATTTCGGACCCTGGGCTGCTATCCGCTCAGCGGTGCCACGATCTCGACGGCGGCAACCCTGCCTGAGATCGTGCGGGAGATGACGGCCTCGCGCACCTCCGAGCGGCAGGGACGCATGATCGACCGGGACAGTACGGCATCGATGGAGCGCAAGAAAGCGGAAGGCTATTTCTGATGTCCTATCACGAGGCCCCCACCATCGCCGCCTCCGATGCGCCGCGGCTGGACCAGGACGATCGCCCGACGCTGCGTTTCGTCACTTGCGGCAGCGTCGATGACGGCAAGAGCACGCTGGTCGGCCGCCTGCTCTATGATTCCAAGACGCTGCTCGACGACCAGCTCGACGCGCTGGCGTGCGAGAGCAAGACCGTCGGCACCACCGGCGGCGATCTCGATTTCGCGCTGCTGGTCGACGGCTTGCAGGCGGAACGCGAGCAGGGCATCACCATCGACGTCGCCTACCGCTTCTTTGCCACCAAGCTGCGCCGCTTCATCGTCGCCGACACGCCGGGGCATGCGCAGTATACGCGCAACATGGCGACCGGCGCTTCCAACGCCGAACTCGCCGTGGTGCTGGTCGATGCCCGCAAGGGCGTGATCACGCAGACGCGGCGCCATAGCCACATCCTGTCGCTGCTGGGCATCCATCACGTCGTGCTCGCCGTGAACAAGATGGACTTGATCGGATTCGACGGGGATCGCTTTGCGGCCATCACCGCCGAATACCTGACCATGGCCGGGCAGCTCGGGATCTCGCAGGTCCAGTGCATTCCGGTCGTGGCGCCCGACGGCGACAATATCGTGGCGGCGAGCGCGCGGATGCCCTGGTACACCGGGCCGACCGTGACGGCCTATCTGGAATCGGTCGACGTTTCCGGTGACGTCTCGCAGCACCCGTTCCGGCTGCCGGTGCAATGGGTCAACCGGCCGAACGCGGAGTTTCGCGGCTTCTGCGGGCGGATCGCCAGCGGAACGATTGCGACCGGCGAGACCGTCGCGGTGCAGCCCTCGGGCCGTCAGACGCACGTCGCGCGCATTCTCACCCCCGGCGGCGAGCGCGACCGCGCGGCGGCGGGCGAATCGGTTACGCTCACATTGGTCGACGAGATCGACGTCAGTCGCGGCGACGTCCTGACGGCGGGGGCCGCGCCGCAGGTTTCGGATCAGTTGGCCGCCCATCTCGTCTGGTTCGACGACGAGGCCATGGTCGCGGGCCGGCGCTATGTGCTCAAATGCGGCGCGGCCTCGACCGGCGCAGTGATCACGACGCTCAAGCACCGCATCGCCATCGACACCATGGCGCAGGAAGGCGCCGAGACGCTCGATGCCAACCAGATCGGCTACGCCCATCTCAACCTCGACCGTCCATTGGTGTTCGAGGCTTATCGCGACAACCGTGACATGGGCAGCTTCATTCTCGTCGATCCGATCAGCCACTGCACGGCCGCAGCGGGAATGATCGACCTTTCACTCCGCCGCGCCACCAACATTCATTGGCAGCGGCTTGCCATCGACAAATCGGTGCGGGCGCGGCTGAAGCAGCAACGGCCCTGCGTGCTCTGGTTCACAGGGCTGAGCGGAGCCGGCAAATCGACGATCGCCGATCTCGTCGACCGCAGGCTCGCCGAGCTAGGACGCCACGCCGCGCTGCTCGACGGCGACAATCTTCGCCACGGCATCAACCGCGATCTCGGCTTCTCCAGCGCGGACAGGGCGGAGAACGTCCGGCGCGCCGCGGAGATCGCCGCGCTGTTCGTCGACGCCGGCATGATCGCGCTGGTCGCGCTGATCTCCCCGTTCCGCTGCGAGCGCGAGCTGGCGCGCCAGCGGGTCCAGGCGGGCGAATTCATCGAGATCCACGTCGCGACCCCGTTCGCCGAATGCGAACGTCGCGATCCCAAGGGACTCTATCGCAAGGCGCGGGCCGGCGAGATACCGGCGTTCACCGGCATCGATCATCCCTATGAGGCGCCGCAGGCGCCGGAAATCACCATCGATAGTTCGGAGCTGTCGACCGACGCGGCTTGCGAACGCATCATGCGCTACCTCCGTGACAATCACTATCTGTAGCGTCCGAGGGCAGACACGACCTGCCGCACCAGCGATGGCTCAGAAGTCGGAGGCGATGCCCTTGCGCTCCCAGTCGCCGTAGCGGGTCGGCTCGGGTCCCTTCGGCCCCTGCAGCTCCTTCGCCTTGGCCTCGCTCATGGCCTCCGCGGCGGCAGCCTGCCGGCGCGCCTCGGCTTCGGCCAGCGCGCGCTGGGCTGCCGGCGAGAGCGGCTTGCGATCGGGGACGGGAGGCTGGTCACTCATCGTCCGGTCTTCTAGCGCAGGACGAGCCGCAAGGCGACGTCCAATAACGCATTCCTGAAATCGGGTCCGGAGGGCTGAAAAAGCCGGAAGCGATTCTTACATTTGGCATATTCGCGTGCCAGAGATCGCCTTCTCGAGGCATGCGCCCATTGCGGCGGAACTGCCGCTCGCTCAGAACCTTGCTTCCGCATGCCATCTCAACGTTTTGCTCCTCCGTCCGAAGTGCCCGGCCTTGCGGCGCGACGGATCGCCGCCGACATCGTCGACGGCGTGCTGCACAAGCACCGCACACTCGACGATCAGCTCGACGGCGGCGGCGCCCATCCGGGACTGAAGACGCTGGCCGACCGCGACCGCGCGCTGATGCGGCGCCTGGTCGCCACCGTGCTGCGCCGGCTCGGCACGCTCGGCCACGTGCTGTCGCGCCTGCTCGACAAGGGCATTCCCTCCGACGCGCCGCGCGCGCAGAGCGCGCTGCTGATCGGCGCGGCGCAGATCCTCTGGATGGACGTGCCGGATCACGCGGCCGTCGACCTCTCCGTTCGTCTGGTGCAATCCGACCGCCGCGCCGCGCGCTATGCCGGCCTCGTCAATGCCGTGCTGCGCCGCTGCGCGCGCGAGGGCAAGGCGCTGGTCGAGGAGGTCGCCGCGCAATCACTGGACCTTCCGCCATGGCTGCTTGCGCGTTGGAGCGCGCATTATGGCGAAGCGACCGCGCGCGAGATGGCGCTGGCGCTCGGCCACGAGCCCTCGCTCGATCTCACTGTGAAGTCGGATCCCGCGCAATGGGCAAGCCGCCTGCACGGCGAGACGCTGCCGACCGGGACGGTGCGGATGCTGCTGCACGGCGCGGTGACAATGCTGCCCGGCTTCACCGAAGGACAATGGTGGGTGCAGGACGCCGCCGCCGCGCTGCCGGCCCGGCTGTTCGGCGACGTCAAGGGCAAGTCCATTGCAGATCTCTGCGCCGCCCCTGGCGGCAAGACCGCGCAACTGGCGCTAGCAGGCGCACATGTCACGGCAATCGACCGCTCGCCGGCCCGGGTGGCGCGACTGCGCGAGAATCTGGCGCGACTGTCGCTCCAAGCCGAGACCGTCGTCGCTGACGCCGTGGAATGGGCCGGCCCCGCCGAGGGCTTCGACGGTATCTTGGTCGATGCGCCCTGCACCTCGACCGGCACGATCCGCCGCCATCCCGATGTGGCTTGGCTGCGGCAGGAATCCGACATCGCCGCCCTGACCGCGCTCCAGCAAAAGCTGCTGCGAAAATCAGTGTCGCTGCTCAAGCCGGGCGGTACGCTGATCTACTGCACCTGCTCGCTGGAACCCGAAGAAGGCGAGCAGGCCGTGGCGACGCTGCTGGCGGCCGAGCCTGCGCTTCGCCGCCTCCCGATCGCGGCGTCGGAGGTCGCAGGCCTGGACGAAATCCTCACTCCGGAGGGCGATCTGCGCACCCTGCCCAGCCATCTGCCGAACGCCGATCCCAAGCTCGGCGGACTCGACGGATTTTTCGCGGCCCGCCTCGTTAAATCCTGATTTTGCACTGGATTTTGCGACACGGCGCTGATTCGCGCCGTTCAAGGTGGTGTCAGACGTCCGATTTTGGGATTAATAGGGATTCGTCGTTAATCCTCTCCCCCTTCAAGGCAAGGCGTGTCGGTCGCTCAACGCAGACGTATCTCGACGCTGGTCATGAACCGCTTCGCGCGGAACATGCTCGCGCGCGCGAGCGGCGGTTCCGTTGCGCTGTCGCGGGTCTGGCCCAGCCGCACCGACCGGCTGATCATCGCGCCGCACGATCTGCGCACCGCGGATGCGACCCGCGCCGCCGAAATCTATGCCGGCCGCTTCGTCTTCGCCGGCAAGATCGTCAATTGCCACGGCCGCTCGATCTTCGATCTCGAGCCGCCGTCGGAGGACTGGGAGGTTGCGCTGCTCGGCTTCGGCTGGTTGCGCCATTTGCGCGCCGCCGACACCGCGCTGACCCGGGCAAATGCGCGCACCCTGGTCGAGGACTGGATCGCCAACCCCGCCAACAAACGGCGCCCGGTCGCGCGCCGCGCCGATGTGCTGGCCCGGCGCGTGATCTCGCTGTTGTCGCAGGCGCCGCTGGTGCTGAGCGAGACCGACAACAAATTCTACCGCCGTTACCTGCGCGCCCTCGCGCGCGAGATCCGCTTCCTGCGCTACACCATGGTCGACATTCCGGACGGAGTGCCGAAGCTGCAGGTGCTGATCGCGCTGTGTTATGCGGCGCTATGCCTCGCCAACCAGGCAAGCCACATCCGCAGCGCATCGAAGAAGCTGTCGGACGAATTGCAGCGGCAGATCCTGCCCGATGGCGGACACATCTCCCGCAACCCGGGTGCGCTGATCGAACTCTTGATCGACCTGCTGCCGCTGCGGCAGACCTTTGCCGCGCGCAACATCGCGCCGCCACCGGCGCTGCTCAACGCGATCGACCGCATGATGCCGATGCTGCGCTTCTTCCGACACGGCGACGGCAATTTCGCGCTGTTCAACGGCATGAGCGCGACATCTTCGGATCTGCTCGCCACGCTGCTCGCCTATGACGACACCCACGGCGCGCCGATGGCGAACATGCCGCATACCGGCTTTCAGCGCCTCGATGCCGGCCAGACCACGCTGATCATCGACACCGGTCCGCCGCCGCCGGCCGGCGTCAGTCACGACGCCCATGCCGGTTGCCTGTCGTTCGAGCTGTCCTCCGGCATCAGCCGCATCGTCACCAATTGCGGCATGCCGACCACGGGCCGCGACAATTGGCGGCCGTTCGCACGCGGCACGGCGGCGCATTCGACGCTGACCTATCACGACACCTCGTCCTGTCAGTTCGTCGAGATGTCGGCGATGAAGCGGCTCCTGCACGGCTCGCCCGTCACCAGCGGGCCGGTCGAGGTCGAGAGCTATCGCGAAATCGTGCAGAACGGCACGCTGCTCACGACCTCGCATGACGGTTATCTCTCTAAGTTCGGCGCGATCCATCGCCGCGTGCTGATGATCGCCAATGACGGCGCGCGCATCGACGGCGAGGACACGCTGTCGCCGCCGCAGGGTGGACGCTTCAAGGGCGCGGATGCCGATTTCGCGGTGCGCTTCCATCTGCATCCGGCCGTGAAGGCCAGCCGGCTGTCGGACGCCCGCGGCGTCATGCTGGTGCTGCCGAACCGCGACGTCTGGACCTTTGAGGCGCTCGACGACAAGGTCGACCTCGAGGACAGCGTGTTCCTGGCCGGCAATGACGGCCCCCGCCGCACCGCGCAGATCGTGATCCGGCAGGATGCGCGCCAGGCCCCTTCGATCCGCTGGAGCTTTGTGCGTTCCACCGCCTCTCCGGCCGTCACCAATGCCCGCCGCAACGCCCGGCGCGAGCCGGAACTTCCGCTGTAAACAGGCGCGATTCGGCGTGATCTAGCCGTTGAGAAGAGGGCCGAAAACTGCTATCGAGCCCTCGCTCGCGCGACTGGCGACCTTGGATGGAGCACCATCGGGAAGCGCGGGACATATCCGCCGCGCGCCTGGGCATAGACACTCCTTAAGACAGAGGATCTTGCTCATGACTGACCATCCCCGCCGCGTCACCCGCGCTCTTCTCTCCGTCTCCGACAAAACCGGCCTGATCGAGTTCGCAAAAGCGCTCGTCGCGCATGATGTCGAGCTGGTCTCGACCGGCGGCACGGCCAAGGCGATTGCCGCGGCCGGCCTTGAGGTGAAGGACGTCTCCGACCTCACCGGCTTCCCCGAGATGATGGACGGCCGCGTCAAGACGCTGCATCCGAAGGTGCATGGCGGCCTGCTCGCGATCCGCGACAACAAGGAGCACGCGGAGGCGATGAGGACCCACGGCATCGCGCCGATCGACCTCCTCGTCGTCAATCTCTATCCGTTCGAGGCGACGGTCGACAAAGGCGCCGGCTTCGAGGACTGCATCGAGAACATCGACATCGGCGGCCCCGCGATGATCCGCGCCGCCGCCAAGAACCATGACGACGTCGCGGTCGTGGTCGAGGCGCAGGACTATCAGGCCGTGCTCGACGAGCTCGCCGCCAACAAGGGCGCGACCACGTTGAAGCTGCGCCGGCGGCTTGCGGCGAAGGCCTATGCACGCACCGCGGCCTATGACGCTGCGATCTCGAACTGGTTCAACCGTCAGCTCGAGATCGACGCGCCCGACTTCCGCGCCTTCGGCGGCAGGTTGATCCAGTCGTTGCGCTATGGCGAGAACCCGCACCAGACCGCTTCGTTCTATGCGACGCCAGAAAAGCGCCCGGGCGTCTCGACGGCCCGGCAGCTCCAGGGCAAGGAGCTCTCCTACAACAACATCAACGACACCGATGCGGCCTATGAATGCATCGGCGAGTTCGACACCAACCGCACCGCGGCCTGTGTCATCGTCAAGCACGCCAATCCCTGCGGCGTCGCTGAAGGCTCGAACCTCGTCGAGGCCTATCGCAAGGCGCTGGCCTGCGATTCCACCTCGGCCTTCGGCGGCATCATCGCGATGAACCGCGCGCTTGACGCCGACACCGCGCGCGAGATCACGAAAATCTTCACTGAGGTGATCATCGCGCCCGACGCCACCGAGGAAGCGATCGCCATCATCGGCGCGCGCAAGAACCTGCGCCTGCTGCTCGCCGGCAGCCTGCCCGATCCGCGCGCGCCGGGCCTCACCGCCAAGACGGTGGCGGGCGGCCTGCTCGTGCAGAGCCGCGACAATGCCGTGGTCGACGACATGACGTTCAAGGTCGTGACCAAGCGGGCACCGACCGAGGCCGAGATGCGCGACCTCAAATTCGCGTTCCGTGTCGCCAAGCACGTCAAGTCCAACACCATCATCTACGCCAAGGATCTCGCCACCGTCGGCATCGGCGCGGGCCAGATGAGCCGGGTGGATTCAGCGCGGATCGCGGCGCGCAAGGCGCAGGATGCCGCCAATGAGCTGAAGCTCGCCGAGCCGCTTACCAAGGGCTCGGTGGTGGCCTCGGACGCGTTCTTCCCCTTCGCCGACGGCATGCTCGCCTGCATCGAAGCCGGCGCCACCGCCGTGGTGCAGCCCGGCGGCTCCATGCGCGACGACGAAGTGATCAAGGCTGCCGACGAGCACGGCATCGCCATGGTGTTCACGGGCACGCGGCACTTCAGGCACTAGTCTATCCGCATGTCGTCCCGGACAAGCGCGCCCTAAGCGCGCGCCGATCCGGGACCCATAACCCCAGGGAGACGTTTGGCGCGCGGCATTAGCCGCATCGCGCCAACGAGAAGTCACGCGGTATGGGTCTCGGCGTTCGCCGGGACGACGGCGGAGATTGGCGCGACGGTGGGGCTCAGGACTCCCGCACCCGCATCAACAGTCCCAGTCCCGCGACAAAGAACACCACCAGCACGGCCATGCCGGCCTTCTGGCTTGCGGTCGCAGCCGTGATCATGCCGATCAGCAATGGGCCGATGAAGGACGTCACCTTCCCGGTCAGTGCGAACAGACCGAAATACTGCGCGATACGGTCTTTCGGTGCGAGGCGGATTAGAAGCGTGCGCGAAGCCGCCTGCAGCGGGCCACCGGCTGCGCCGATGAGGCAACCCAGCACGAGATAGGCGCGCTCGGCGGCGCTGGAGAACAAGGGCGCGCCCGGCAACGGCGGCGCCACCTTGACGAACAACACACTATCCTTGTCGACCAGCAGGATCGCCGCCACCGACAGCAGCAGGATCAGCATGCTGCCGGCAATGACGCGCTTCGGCCCGAGATGGTCATCGAGCTTGCCGCCGAGCCAGGCGCCGAATGCGCCAGCAATCGCGAGCATGATGCCGAACGTGCCGATCTGGATCGTGTGCCAGCCGAAGGTGCCCGCGGCATAGATGCCACCGAACGCGAACAGCGACACCAGCCCGTCGGTGTAGATCATGTTGGCGAGCAAGAATGCCGCGAGCGACTTTTGCTGCGGCAGACCCCTGATCGATTGCTTCAGCTCCGCCAACCCCTCGCGCAGCGCCTCGCGCACAGGGCGCTTTGCCGGATAGTCCGGCGTGAACAGAAACATCGGCGTCACGAAGATGATGAACCACAGCCCGGTCAATGGCCCCGCGGCACGATCGCCCTGATGCGTGACGGGGTCCAGCCCGAACAGCGGCGTGAAGCCGAGCAGCGTGCGGCCGGTCTCGGGATTGGCGGCGAGGAGGCCGAGCACGATGATCAGGCTGACGATGCCGCCGACATAGCCTGTCGCCCAGCCGGTGCCGGAGAGCCGACCGATCCGCTCCGGCGGCACCAGGGTCGGCATCATCGCGTTGTTGAAGAGGGTGGCGAATTCCGCACCGACGCTGGCGAGCGCAACCGCGGTGAGCAGCGGCGGAATGACGGCGTGATCGCCGGGCTTACCGATCCACAACGTGCAAGACGCCAGCACCAGCACCGCGCCGAAACCTGCGATCCACGGCTTCCTTCGGCCGGAGGCATCCGCGATGGCTCCCAACACCGGCGACAGCAGCGCGATCGCAAGGCCTGCGGCTGCCATCGCAAATCCCCACAGCGATTGGCCAGCGGCGGGATTCGGCGCAACGCTGGTGGCGAAATATGGCGCGAACACGAAGGTCGTGATCAACGTGAAATAGGGTTGCGCGGCCCAATCGAAGAAGATCCAGCTGACCACGGCTGCGCGCGGCGGATAGGTCCGCGGCGCACCGGCCATGCGCGCATCGGGAGCGATCGTCGTCATCACGCAGTCCTCATCACGAACAGTTTTGCCTCTCTTTGGGCAAACCGTATAGCATTGCAACAAGGTGTGTGAACTGGTCCGAAGCCACGGCGGAAGTTTGATCATGTCGTCATATTCGACACGGCGGAGGTTTTTCGCCGTCATAGCCATTCTGGCATTTGGCCTCGCACCCGCGACTGCCCAGGATGCCCGACAGGCCTATGTTCCAGCCGCGCCCGACACGGTGCGCGCCGTTGCCGCCGAGCACGGCATGGTCGTCGCGCAGGAGAAGATATCCGCGCAAATTGGCGCCGAGATCCTGCGGCGCGGCGGCAATGCGGTCGATGCTGCGGTCGCGACCGGCTTTGCGATGGCCGTGACCTATCCGCGCGCCGGCAATATCGGCGGCGGCGGCTTCATGGTGATCCATTCCGCTGACCGCAATGAGAACATCGCGATCGATTACCGCGAGACGGCGCCGGCGGCGACCACGCCGCAGATCTTCCTCGGCGCCGACGGCAAGCCCGATCCGGCGAAGTCACGGGATTCCGCGCTCGGCGTCGGCGTGCCCGGCACGGTCGCAGGACTCAGTCTGGCGCTGGAGAAATACGGCTCGGGACAGTTCACGCTGGCGCAATTGCTCGCGCCTGCGATTGCGCTCGCCCGCGATGGCTTCGTCGTCGGCGACGACATGGCCGATACGCTGCCGGGCTGGCACCGGCGGCTGGCACGCTGGCCTTCTACCGCCAGAATCTTCTCGCGGCCCGATGGCACGCCGCTTCGTGAAGGCGACAAGCTGGTGCAGGGCGACCTCGCCGAAACGCTGTCCGCCGTCGCGGCACAGGGGCCACGCGGCTTCTATGAGGGGGCGGTTGCGGAAAAGCTCGCCAAGGCCGTGGCTGATGCGGGCGGCATCATGACGCCGGCGGATTTGAGATCCTATCAGGCCGTGATCCGCTCGCCGGTGCGCGGCACCTATCGGGGCTATGACATCGTGTCGATGCCGCTACCTTCTTCTGGCGGCATCGTGTTGGTGGAAACGCTCAACATCCTCGAGGGCTTTCAGCTCTCCGATCTGAAGCAGGGATCGACGGCATCGCTGCATCTCCTGATCGAAGCGATGAAGCGCGCTTATGCGGACCGCGCGCGCTATCTCGGCGATCCCGCCTTCGTCAACGCACCGATCGAGACACTGACCGCGAAGGACTACGCCGCCAAGCTGCGCTCCGGCATCTCTACTGAACGCGCGACACCGTCGAAAGAGCTGGCTTCCGCATCCCCCTCGCCGCGCGAGGGCAGCAACACCACGCATTTCTCCGTGGTCGATTCCCGCGGCAACGCCGTCAGCAACACCTATACGCTGAACTTCAGCTACGGCGTCGGGCTCGTTGCCGAAGGCACCGGCGTGTTGCTCAACAACGAGCTCGACGATTTCACCGCAGCGGTCGGCGCCTCCAATGCCTATGGTCTCGTCGGGTTCGAAGCCAATCTGCCAGGACCCGGCAAACGGCCGCTCTCGTCGATGTCACCGACCATCGTGCTCAAAGGCGGCAAGCCGGTGCTCGTGACGGGCTCGCCCGGCGGCAGCCGCATCATTTCCAGCGTGCTGCAGGTCATTGTCGACGTGCTCGATTACAAGATGGACGTCGCGGCCGCCGTCGCAGCGCCACGGCTGCATCACCAATGGTTACCCGACGAAGTGCGCGTCGAACGCGGCTTTCCCGACGATGTGCTGCGCGAATTGAAGGCGATGGGCCACGCGATCGTCGAGCCGATGGGACAGACATCGGCCAATTCGATTCTCGTGACGCCGAACGGACCGCTCGGCGCGCCCGACCCCCGCACGCGCGGCGCAGAGGCAGCGGGGCAGTAACCACGTCGTTGCATGGCACGGGAGCGCGGGCCTGCTAGCTCTCGCTGCCACGCGTGCTACCAAAGCACAGCCAAGAAACTGCCGGGAAAACGCCATGACGACAACCGATCCGCTCCAACACATCGAGCGCGCCGAGATCGAGGACACCAGCCTTCTCGCGTTCTATCGCGACATGAACACGCCGGAGCGCCGGACGTTCTGGGCGTGCGCGGCGGGCTGGGCGCTCGACGGCATGGACTTCATGATCTATCCGCTGGTGATCGGCACCATCATCACGCTGTGGAAGGTCGATGCCGGCTCCGCTGGCCTTGCCGGAACGGTGACGCTGCTCGCCTCCGCGATCGGCGGCTGGCTCGGCGGCTATCTCTCCGACCATATCGGGCGGGTGAGAACGCTCCAGATCACCATCATCTGGTTCTCGTTCTTCTCGCTGGTCTGCGCGGTCGTGCAGAATTTCGACCAGCTCCTGATCGCGCGCGCCGTGCTCGGCCTCGGCTTCGGCGGCGAATGGGCAGCGGGCGCCGTGCTGATGGGCGAGGCGATCCGGCCGCAATATCGTGGGCGCGCGGTCGGCTCGGTGCAGTCGGGCTGGGCGGTCGGCTGGGGCCTCGCCGTGCTGTCGCAGGCGATCCTGTTCTCGGTATTGCCGCCGGAGACGGCGTGGCGCTGGATGTTCGTGATCGGCGCGCTGCCGGCACTTCTGGTGTTCTACATCCGCCGCTCGGTCACCGAGCCGGAGATCGCAGCTGAGGCCCGCGCCAGGCACGCGGAAACGGGCAGTCATCCGAAGCTTTGGGAGATCTTCACCTTCCCGATGGTGAAGACCACGGTCCTCGCGTCGTTGATGGCGACCGGCTGCCAGGGCGGTTACTACGCCGTCACGTTCTGGGTGCCGCAATTCCTGACCAAGGAGCGGCATCTGTCGATCGTCGGCTCGACCGGCTATCTGTCGACGTTGATCATCGGCTCCTTCATCGGGTATCTCACCGGCGCCTGGCTCGCCGACCGGATCGGCCGGCGCAATCTATTCCTGATCTTCTCGATCGGGGCCATGGCGGTGGTGCTGCTTTATACGCAGCTACCGCTCACCAACGAAATCCTGTGGGTGCTTGGCTTCCCGCTGGGCTTCTTCGCCTCGGGTTATTTCTCCGGCATCGGCGCGTTCCTGACCGAGCTTTATCCGACGCGGCTGCGCGGCTCCGGCCAGGGTTTTTGCTACAATTTCGGCCGCGGCATCGGCGCGCTGTTTCCGTTCCTCGTCGGCGCGCTGTCGGCGACGACATCGCTCGCGAATGCGATCGCGATCTTCGCGGTGGCGGCTTACGCGGTGTTCTTCATCGCCGCCTTTGCGCTGCCGGAGACACGCGGACGCGTGCTGCATGCGGGTTAGCGGCCGGCGTGAGGCGGTGAGGAAGCTTACCGCCCCACCTGATACGGTCCGCCCTTCTCCAGCGCACGCGCGTAGGCCGGGCGCGCGTGGATGCGTTCCAAAAATGCCATCGCCTTGGGATGGCCCTGCTCGAGCCCGCCGCGCGCCTGCGCCGCTTCCAAGGGAAAGCTCATCTGGATGTCGGCTGCGGTAAACTCGTTGCCGGCGAACCATTCGCTCTTCGCAAGCTCGCCTTCCCAGTAATCCATGTGCTGCTTGAGCTGCGGATTGACCAGCGTGGTCAGCGCCTGGTTCGCCACCTTGCGCACCAGCGGACGAAGCAGCGCCGGCGCGCGCTTCGGCATCAGCGTGAACAGCAGCTTCAGCAGCAGCGGCTGCATCGCAGACCCCTCGGCATAATGCAGCCAATAGGTGAAGCGCAGCCGCTCCGGCGTATTCGGCGGCGGAATCAGCCGGCCGTTGCCGTAGGTTGCAACGAGATATTCGATGATCGCACCTGATTCGGCGATGGTGTTGCCGTTGTCGGTGATGACGGGCGATTTGCCGAGCGGGTGGATGGCGCGCAGCTCCTTCGGCGCGCGCATGTCCGGCTGGCGCTGATAGCGCACGATCTCGTAGGGCACGCCCAACTCTTCGAGCAGCCACAGTACGCGCTGCGAGCGGGAATTGTTGAGGTGGTGAACGGTCAGCATCGGTGAGATCCCCGGGGCTAGGCGTGGTGGTTTAGGCGTGGTCGGCCGACGGCGCTGTTCGTGCCAGCCTGGGATCGCAATGTCGAGCCATCGGTACGGATATTTTCATCCGGGTATATTGACTCCGGTAATTTACCCGGGTATTAAACGGCACCAACGTCATCGATATGGCAATGATTTCAATGCAAAGGACTTTCACCGCCTTCCAAGGTCAGCGGCGCCTGGTGTCCGGGCCGGCGGGCGAAGTCGCGCTGGTTGTCAAGCGGGTGGCGCCACGGCCGGACGAGGCCATCGTCATCTTCGAGGACGCCACCGGCCGATCGATCGACTTCGATCTGCGCGGCGGGGATCGCGAAGTGCTGGCGCGGCTGGCGAAGCTCGTCCCGCCGCCGGTTGAGGAGAACACGCCGCCGAGCGAGCCGCGCGGACGGGGCCGGCCGAAGCTCGGCGTGGTCGCGCGCGAGGTGACGCTATTGCCCCGGCACTGGGAGTGGCTCGGCGCGCAGCCGGGCGGCGCCTCGGTCGCGCTGCGCAAGCTCGTCGACGAAGCGCGACGCGCGAGCGGCGACAAGGACCGCGAGCGGCAGGCGCGCGATGCCGCCTATCATTTCATGTCGACCATGGCCGGCAATCTGCCGCAGTTCGAGGAAGCTTCGCGCGCGCTGTTTGCGGATGACCGGCGGCGCTTCACCGCACTGATCGCCGACTGGCCGACCGACATCCGCGACCACATCGTCAAGCTCGCCTACAGCGACCGCGCTTAACGGCGCACCTCATCTCCCTATCGACGGCCGAGCCGCGCCTTGCGCGGCAACGGTTTCGCACGCCCTGAAAGGCCAATCCATGTCCGCCGACACGCCGCTTTGGAAAACATTCCTCCGCTTCCTCGCACCCTTGATGCTGAGCAACGCGCTGCAATCGCTGTTCGGCACGGTCGCCAACGTCTATCTCGGCCAGATGATCGGCGTCGACGCGCTGGCGGCGGTCTCGGTGTTCTTCCCCGTGATGTTCTTTCTGTTCGCCTTCGTCATGGGTCTCAGCACCGGCGCGACCGTCTTGATCGGTCAGGCCTTTGGCGCGCGCGAGCACGACAAGATCAAGATCGTGGTGGGCACGACGCTTGCGATCGGGCTTCTGCTCTCCATTTCGGTCGCGCTGATCGGCGGGTTCTTCAGCCGTCAACTGATGATGGCCCTCGCCACGCCCACGGACATTCTCGCTCCTGCGAGCGCCTATGCGCGGATCATGCTGTTCACCATGCCGCTCGGCTTCGTCTTCCTGCTGATGACGGCGATGATCCGCGGCGTCGGCGACGCATTCACGCCGCTGCTGGCGCTGGCGTTGTCGATGGCGATCGCCCTCGTCCTGACACCGGTGCTGATCCGCGGGTCGTTCGGATTGCCGGCGGCCGGCATCGCCAGCCCGGCCTGGGCGGCGGCGATCTCGAACGCACTCACGTTGATCGCCCTGGCCATCTATCTGCGGCGCAAGAAGCACGCGCTGGCGCCGGACGCGGCCCTGCTACGTCAGCTCAGACTCAATGGCGCCATGCTCTGCAAGATCCTCGGTATCGGATTGCCGAGCGCTATCGGCATGGTGGTGATGGCGATCGCGGAGCTGGTCCTGCTCGGCCTCGTCAACGGCTTTGGATCGGATGCCACCGCGGCCTACGGCGCCGTCAACCAGGTGATGGGCTACACGCAGTTCACGGCCATGTCGATTTCGATCGCGGTCTCGATCCTCGGCGCACAGGCCGTCGGCGGCGGCGACAGAACCCGGCTCGACGGCATCGTGCGGACCGGGCTCGCCTTCAACCTCGTCCTGACCGGCGGGCTGGTGGCGCTGATCTATCTCGCGCCGCGCGCCGTGCTCGGCATCTTCATCATCGACCCCGCCGTGCTAAATCTGGCGAAACGCCTGCTCGACATCGCCCTGTGGAGCTCGGTGCCGTTCGGCCTGGCCACGGTGTTTTCCGGGGCCCTGCGTGCCGCGGGCGTCGCGCTGACGCCGATGCTGCTCTCGATCTTCGCCATTGTCGCGATCGAGTTGCCCGCTGCGGTGATCCTGAGCCGCACGATCGGCCTTCAGGGCGTATGGGCCGCCTATCCCATCGTGTTCTGCGCCATGTTCGTTTTGCAGATGGGCTATTACCTCCTGGTGTGGCGCAAGCAGGCGATCCAACGCGTGATCTGACACTCAAAGTATTATGACCGTCATTAAACGGTAGACCTGCGGGGCCCGCTGCGCCACAATGGGTGAAAAGCGAGATCTGGGAGAACGAATTGACCCGCATTGCCCCGCAGTTCCTGTTCGATTTCGGCAGCCCGAACGCCTATCTCAGTCACCTCGCGATTCCCGCGATCGAGCAGCGCATTGACGTCAAGTTTGAATACGTCCCGATCCTGCTCGGTGGCATCTTCAAATCGACCAACAACAAGTCGCCGGCCGAGACGCTCGCCGGCATCAAGAACAAGCGCGAATTCCAGCAGGTCGAGACCGAGCGCTTCATCAAGCGCTTCAAAGTTCAGCCCTATGTCTGGAATCCGCATTTTCCGGTCAACACGCTGAATCTGATGCGCGCAGCGATCGCCGCGCAGCTCGAAGGCGTGTTCGAGGCCTATGTCGAGGCCGCCTTCCACCACATGTGGCGCGAGCCGAAGAAGATGGACGATCCTGAAGTCGCGGCGAAGGCGCTGGCGTCCTCCGGCCTCGATGCCCAGAAGCTGTTCGCCCGCGCGCAGGAGCCCGACGTGAAGGGCAAGCTGATCAAGAACACCGAGGAGGCTGTCGCCCGCGGCGCGTTCGGCTCGCCGACCTTCTTCGTCGGCAACGAGATGTTCTTCGGCAAGGAGCAGCTCCGCGAAGTCGAGGAGATGGTACTCGGGAAGTAGCCGCTCATGCTCCGGCGACAGAATGTGATCGCGGCGACATTCTGGATTGCTTCGCTTCCCGCGCGATGCCGATTATAAGTAGCCGCCAAGACCAATAATCAAGAGCAACAATGGAGCATCCCATGCGCATCCTCGTGGTCGGCGCCGGCGCCATCGGCGGCTATTTTGGTGGCAGGCTGTTGCAGGCCGGCCGCGACGTCACCTTCCTGGTCCGGCCGCGCCGGGCCGGCGAGCTCGCCAGCGCCGGGCTCGTCATCAAGAGCCCGAACGGCGACGTGACCTTGAAGAATCCGGCGACCGTGCAGGCCGACGCGCTCAAGGACAAGTTCGACGTCGTGCTCCTCAGCTGCAAGGCGTTCGATCTCGACGACGCCATCAAGTCGTTCGCGGCCGCCGTCGGGCCGAACACCGCGATCATCCCCATGCTGAACGGCATGAAGCATCTCGACGTTCTCGACCAGACATTCGGTGCCGAGCGCGTGCTCGGCGGCCTGTGCGCCATCGCCGCGACCTTGAACGAGAAGCGCGAGGTGGTGCAGCTCCAGCCGATGCAGGCGATCAGCTACGGCGAACGCGACGGCAAGCTTTCGGAGCGCGTCAAGGCGATCGACGAAGCCTTCAAGAGCGGCATCACCGGCGCCGCCGCCAGCCAGAACATCATGCAGGACATGTGGGAGAAGTGGGTGTTCCTCTCTTCGCTCGCAGCATCCACCAGCCTGATGCGAACCTCCGTCGGCAACATCCTTGCGGCTCCCGGCGGCCGGGATTTTCTGCTCGGCATGCTGGACGAGACCAGCGCCATCGCCACGGCGTCGGGTTATCCGCCGGGCGGCCCGTTCTTCGAGCGGGTGAAGGGCAACCTCACCACCGAAGGCTCGCCGATGACGGCCTCGATGTTCCGCGACATCAAGGCCGGCCTGCCGGTCGAGGCCGATCATGTCATCGGCGATCTCATCGCGCGCGCAGACGCCGCCAAAGTGCCTGTGCCGAAGCTGCGCATCGCTTATACGCATTTGAAGGCGTATGAGAAGCAGCGGGTGGAGTAGCGGCCGGCAACACACTCAGTGTCGTCCCGGACAAGCGAAGCGCAGATCCGGGACCCATAGCCCCAGGGCGTGGTTATTGAGGAAGAAGGCAACTCCGAGTCTCCGCAAGACTTGATGCTGTGGCTATGGGTCCCGGATCGGCGCGCGCTTGAGGCGCGCTTGTCCGGGACGACAGTGGAGTTTGTGGCGGCGACTCAGCGCTATTTCAAATGCGCGAGATAGTGCGAGACGGCGGTGATTTCCTCGTCGCTCATGTGATAGGCGACATCGGCCATCGCGGCGACGCCGCCGCCGACGCGCTGGCCCGCCTTGTAGTCGTGCAGCGCCTTGACCAGATATTCCTCGCGTTGACCCGCGAGCCGCGCGACCCCCTTGGTGCCGGCGAAGCTGTCCGTATGGCATGAGGCGCAGCGGCGGCCGGCGGCAACTTGCGCCCCCTTCTTCGACAGGTCCGGATCGCCGTCTTCCGGTTCCTTCGGCGGTGCCAGTTGCGAGAAATAGGCGCCGAAGCTGCGGATGTCTTCGTTGGTGATCTCTTCGGCGATCGGCTTCATCTGGTCGTTCTTGCGCGAGCCCGCGCGGAAGAAGACGAGCTGCCACTGGATGAATTGATCGGGCTGCCCGGCGAGCGAGGGGATGTTCTCGGTTTGCGAAATGCCGTTCTCGCCGTGACAGCCGGAGCAGGCGGAGGCTTTCTCCTTGATCGCGGAATTATCGGCAGCGTCTGCCGGAAGGGCGCCGAGCGCCACGAGCGCAATCGCGCTGATTGCGTGCAAGATGAAGTGCCGGCACATGATGAAATTCCGATCTAATCAACTGCGTCGCTTCCCGGGCGTGCGGAGCACGCGCCCTGGATCCATAACCACGGCTCGGGGTTATGGGTTCCGGACTCCCGCTGGCGCGCAATCCGGAACGACCGCATGAGCTTGAAGCAAACGAGGCTGCGGTGCCTTCCGGCCACCGCAGCCCCGTATCTTGTGCGCGCTACTTCTTGCTGTAGCTGATGCGATAGATCGCGCCGGCCCAGTCGTCGGCGACCAGGATCGACCCGTCCTTGGCAAGGATGATGTCGTCAGGACGGCCGAGATAGCCCTGGTCGCCCTCGATCCAGCCGGAGGCGAACACCTCCTGCTTGGGATTCTTGCCGTCCGGCCCGACGATCACGCGCATGATACGACCGCCCTGGTACTTGTGGCGATTCCAGGAGCCGTGCTCGGCGATCAGGATGTTGTTCTTGTACTCGGCGGGGAACTGGTCGCCGGTATAGAACTTCATGCCGAGCGGAGCGACATGGGCGCCCAGATTCAGCACGGGCGGCGTGAACTCGGAGCACTTGTGGCCCATCGCGAACTTGTCGTCGGGCAGATTGCCCTGGTGGCAGTAGGGATAGCCGAAATGCTCGCCGATCTTGTTGATCATGTTCAGCTTGTCTGAGGGCAGATCATCGCTGATCCAGTCGCGGGCATTCTCGGTGAACCAGTACTTGCCGGTGCGCGGATCGACGTCGCCGCCGACCGAGTTGCGCACGCCGAGCGCATAGATTTCAGCGTTGCCGGTCTTGGGATCGACGCGGCGGATCTGCGACACGCTGGTCGGCGGGATGCCGATGTTGAAGGGCGGTCCGAACGGAATGTAGAACCAGCCTTCCTTGTCGACTGCGATGTACTTCCAGCCATGCGCGGCATAGGACGGCATGTCGTCATAGACGACCTTGCCCTCGCCGGGATTGTCGAGCTTGTTTTCGATGTCGTCGTAGCGGATCAGCTTGTCGACGGCGATGACGTAGAGCGCCCCGTCCTTGACGGCAAGACCCGTGGGCATGTTCAGCCCCTTGAGGATGGTCTTGACCTCTTTCTTCCCGCCACTGTCCTTGATGGCGTAGACGTTGCCGAGGCCGAACGAGCCGACGAACAGAGTGCCCTTGTCACCCCAGGCCATCTGCCGCGCGGCCAGCACGCCCGAAGCGTAGACCTCGATCTTGAAACCCGCGGGCAGCTTGATCTTCTTGATGATGTTGGCGAGCTCGGCGTCGGAGGCGCCTGTCGGCGGCCCCGAGGGCGGCGCGAGGCCCTTCTGCGCCTCGGTCTCGTCGCCGAGGAACCAGTCATCCGGCGGATGGGTCCAGAACTCCTTGGTGCCGGATTCGTATTTCTTCAGCTGCCGGCTCTTGTCCTGCTGCTGCGCATTGCCGGCGCTGGTCCCCGCGAGAAGGGCAGCCGCTGCAAGCGCCAGAACGGATTGAAAGACGGATCGATGGAATTTCATCGCGTCACTCCCCTAAGGCAGCCGTCAGGGCTGCGCATTATTATATTTTGCTAGTCGAGAGGCGAAGTTTCGGGTCCGTCGGGACGACAGACGCGAAAAGGTTAGCACATCTGCCAGCGGTGAGAAGCGCGGCGCACGCAGCGCAGTTGCGCCGCGAAAGAATTGAGACGGAATGTCAACGAGGACAAACGCAGCGGCGACAACGCTCTCGCTGCAATGCGGAATCAAACGGCGCGCGCCTCATTTGCGGGCAACGCGGAAGGCCGGCAAAACAAAAAACGCGAAAACAACCCCATGCACAGTAGATCCGCGCAAGTCGCACTGCTCCCGGTGACACCGGCCAGGCATTTGGCGCATCGAGCAAAACAGCAAAGGCGGCGATTAAAAGGCGACCGGATAGGGCCCGTCGTCGAACACCGTGTCATGATAGCCCTTGGACCCGATTTCGCGCGCCAGCGTGCTGCGAAAATCAGCGCCCTCACGTAGGCTGTTCAGCACATGCGCGAAGTCGAATCCGGGCCGCCAGCCCAGCTCGCGCCGCGCGCGCTCGTTGACATAGACGCGGTCGATCTCCGCGAAGAGCTGCCAGCCCCGCGCCGCGTAGAGCTCTGCGCATTCCGGATAGAGCTCGCGCACGACACCGGCCGCATCGCGCGCCAGCGCGACGAGATGACGCGGCTCGAACGGGCTGGTGGCCGAGACGATGTAGCGGCCAAATCCGATCTTCGGAGCACGCTCGGCGGCGAGCAGGTGGGCGCTCACCGCGTCGGCGATATCCAGCCTGCGATAGAGCAGCTCGTTGGCCTGCGCGTTGTCCAGCGCATACGCCGACCGCATCACGGGATCATCGTCGTCCTCCGGAAAGAAGCGCGAGGTCCGCAACACCACGACCGGCAGGCCGCGCTCGCGAAAGAACAGCTCGCACAGGGTCTCCGCCATCAGCTTGGTCGTGCCGTAGATATTTTTCGGAACGGCCGTCAGATTCTCGGTGACCCAGACCGCCGCCTGTCCGGCCTCGGGCCGAAGCTGCGAGCCGAACGCGCTGGTGGTGCTGGTGAAGACGAAGCTCCTCGCGCCGGCCGCCGCGGCCGCCTCGAGCAGATTGAGCGTGCCGGTGACATTGGTGTCGATGAAGTCCTGTTTGCCGTGGGTCGCCACTTGCGGCTTGTGCAGCGTCGCTGTGTGGATCACGGCGCTGACGCCGTCCATCTGGCGCCGAACGAAGTCGGGATCGACGATCGAGCCGACGGCATCGGTGAAGGGCGATGGCTTCAGATCGATCCCGTGCACGGGCGAACCGCGCGCCCGGAGCATCCGCAGAATCGCTTCCCCGAGGTGACCCGCGCTGCCGGTGACCAGAATTGTCATGACGGACCCGACACAGCCGCCAACGGCGTGGAAAACCACGTTTCCGCCCGGATCAGCTGGATGCTCTGGAGAAAATTGGAGCGGGCGAAGGGGCTCGAACCCTCGACCCCGACCTTGGCAAGGTCGTGCTCTACCACTGAGCTACACCCGCATCCTGTGTCGGTCGCATGACGCGCCGGCAACGGCTGTCGTATGCCAAAAGCGGGAGGGGAATGCAACAGCTACCGGCGGCCTAGATGCGCATCTTCTGACCCGATAGGAGCCCAAAGCCGGTCGAATCGACCGAAAAAGCCCCGGAACCGCCGAATCGGCCTCGGTGGATTGAAATTCGGCCCATTCGGCCCAATTTAGGAGCCGACAGCAAGCATATGGAGTGGCAGCATGCTAAAGACTCGCCATTCCGGACATCAGACGAGGGGATCCCGTGACGATCATCGACCAGGGTAACGGAGCCGCAAACCCGGCCGCCGCCGATCTGATCAAGGACACCACCACCCAGACCTTCGTGAAGGACGTCATCGAGGAATCGAAGCGCCAGCCGGTGCTGATCGATTTCTGGGCGGAGTGGTGCGGTCCCTGCAAGCAACTCACCCCCGTGCTGGAAAAGGCGGTCAAGGCCGCCAAGGGCAAGGTCAAGCTGGTCAAGATGAACATCGACCAGCACCCGGCGATCCCGGGTCAGATGGGCATCCAGTCGATCCCGGCCGTGATCGCCTTCGTCAACGGCCAGCCGGCGGACGGCTTCATGGGCGCAGTGCCGGAGAGCCAGCTCAACGCCTTCATCGAAAAGCTGACCAAGGGCATGACCGCGCCGGGTGAGCCGAATATCGCTGAAATCCTGCAAGAGGCCGAAGCCGTGCTCGCCGAGGGCGACGCCGCAGCCGCCGCGCAGATCTATGCGGAGGTGCTCCAGCACGATTCGACCAACATCGCGGCGCTTGCCGGGCTGGCAAAATGCTACGCCGTCTCCGGCGCGATGGAGCAGGCCAAGCAGACGCTGGCCATGGTGCCGGAATCCAAGCGCAACGACCCCGCCGTGAAGGCCGTGCAGACGACGATCGATCTCGCCGAGCAGGCCCAATCGCTCGGGCCGGTCGCGGAGCTGGAACAGAAAGTCGCCGCAAACCCGCTTGATCATCAGGCCCGATTCGACCTCGCGACCGCGCTCAACGCGCAAGGCGACCGCACCGCGGCCACCGCGCAGCTGCTCGAGATCGTCAAGCGCGACCGCAAGTGGAACGATGACGGTGCCCGCAAGCAGCTGGTGCAGTTCTTCGAGGCCTGGGGCGGCACGGATGATGCAACCGTCGAGGGACGCAAGCGTTTGTCGACGATCCTGTTTTCGTAAGGCGCCTTTTTGAGCATGATCTGTTCGGAAAACCGCTGCACACTTTGCGCTGACGCGGTCCTCGGGATCCGGATCATGCACTAGCAAGGCCAGGGGGACCGGGCAGATGCCGATCAATATCGAATATCGCGGGCCCGCCGACCTCCCGGAGATCATTCCGGTGTTTCCGCTGCCGGGCGCGCTGCTGCTGCCCCGCGGCCAGATGCCGCTCAACATCTTCGAGCCGCGCTACCTTGCGATGGTCGACGACAGTTTTCGCGACGGCCATCGCCTGATCGGCATGATCCAACCTGACGTCGCGCATTCGCCGAAGGATTCCGACAAGCCGACGCTGTTCCGGGTCGGCTGCGTCGGCCGCATCACCCAGCTCGCCGAATCCGGCGACGGCCGCTACATCCTCGAGCTCACCGGCGTCTCGCGCTTCAAGGTGGTCGAGGAGCTCGAAGTGCTCACCGCCTATCGGCAGTGCAAGGTGGATTTCTTCGCCTTCGTCGACGACTTCACCGCGCGCATGGGCGAGGACGAGGTCGACCGCGAAGCGCTGCTGGCCGTGCTGGCGGACTTCTTGAAGGCCAACAATCTCAAGGTCGACTGGGAAGGCGTCGAAAGCGCGCCCAACGAAGCGCTCGTCAATGCGCTGGCGATGATGTCGCCCTATGGCCCCGCCGAGAAGCAGGCCATGCTGGAGGCGCCCGACCTGAAGACCCGCGCCGAGATCCTGATCGCCGTCACCGAGATGGACCTCGCCAAGAAGCGCACCTCGGGCGATCCGCCGTTGCAGTAGCACGGCCGGGACGCTATCGACGCGCCCGTCGACCCAGCCAGATATGAAGCGGGAGCAGCAGGGCCAGGGAGAAACCGGTGCCCAGATGGATCCAGCTCATGAAGGGCCGTACCGCTTCCGATCCCAGGTAATAGAGCCCGAATGCGGTCGCGATCAGCACGGCATTGGACGCCGCCATGACGGACCCGGAAACGAGATTCTTGCCGCTGCGCCACGATCGCTGCGCGTGCAGGGGAACAAGCGCCCCTAGCAGCAAGAGCGCCAGCATCGCCATCCCGCCATGGACCATCAGTATGTTGGCGGCGATCTGCTGCCAGATTTCGTCGCCGGCGGTGTCCTTCTGCCAGTCGGCCACGAGCCAACCGGCACCGGTCAGAAGCAGCGTCGCGAACGCCGCATAGAGCGAATAACGAAACGATGTTCTAACCCGCAAGGTGCACCCGGTGGTACCAGTCGGAGGTGATCTGAACGTCGCCATCGGAGAACAACAAGGCGCCGGCGCGATAAAATTCGAGCAGCTGGCCCGCATCGGTGCCGGAGATCATCGCGACCTTGGTCAAGCCGTCGGCGATCATGCAGGATGGTGCGCGAATCGTGACACCGTCGAGCCGGCTGGCCGGCCTCTGGGTTCCGGGATCAATCACCGCCGAACCATCAGGCTCACGGCTCTCGAACAGCTCGACGCGGCGCGCCGTTGAAGCCAGCGCTTCGTCGGCGACATCGATGCGGCAAACCGATCGGCCGGGGTCGCGGGGATCGCGGATGTGAACCGCGCGCGGTTCAACGCCGAAAGCGCGGAGGTCGCCGCCAGCATTCACCATGCCGCCGGGAACACCAAAATCGCGCAGCGCGGCAACTGCGCGGTCGACGGCGAAGCCCTTCGCTATGCCGCCAAGGTCAATCATCACATCGGTCGATCGAAAGCGGACCTTATGGTCCGGAAGCAGCTCAATCGCGTCGGCGGAGGCGGCAATCGGCGCCGGCACCGGCCTATCCTTCAGGCGCGGCAACAAGCCCAACGTCTGCAGCGCCGGCGCGATCGTGACATCAAACAGCCCGCTGGAGCGACGATGCAATTCGATGGCAGTGTCGAGCACCTCGAACGTCCACGCATGAACGGCCAGGGGGTGAAGGCCGGCTTCGCGGTTGAGCCGGCTGACGTCGCTATCCGGCTCATGAAAGCTCATCAGCCGATGCACCTGCGCCATGGCATCGAATGCGGCATCGATGGCGCCATCCATGTCGGATCTGCAGGCGCCCGCAATCTCGATCTCCACGAAGGTACCGAGCAGCGGCCGTGCGCGACGGATGCTATCGGAGGCGATTGCCATAGGCCGCCAATATTCGTTTCACGCCTTCGGTGACGTGGGTAGACGACAGGGTCGCACCGGCGATGTTCCTGATGTCGCCATTGATCTTGAGCGCGCTGCTGCTGGTCTTGCCGGCAAACTGGGCGAGCCAGCTCGAGCTCCTGATCTCGCCACCATAGGATTCCCGGTATTCGAGGATCTCGACCTTGTGGACCGCCCCCGCCGGGGTCAGCGCCACGGCATAATCGATGAAAAGGTGCTTGCCGACGACCCGGTCGAACACGAAGAAGCCGACCACCTTGCCGGCGGCTTCAGCTTTCCAGACCCGGCCCGTCTGAACTTCGGAGAAATGTGTCGCGGACGGAAATGCTTCCTTCTGCGCCTCCTCGATCGACAGATACCGAACGGCATAAGCGGGAGACGCGGCAGACAAGATCGCCGCAGCCGGTACCGTGTATCGAACCCAGCTCATAGTCATCCCGCTCGTTGTCCTGTCATCAGATCCTGCAAGATAACGACCCTGTCCAAATCAGAAGAAGAACCCGACGCCACCGAGAAACGAATCCGAAAGCGCGCCGGTAGCGCTCTTGTCGATCACACGCTGATAAGTCGCCTTCAGCACAACCTTGGGCGATGGAAACACGGCAAAACCGGCCGTGTGATACTGCCGCTGCCCTTGACCCGTCGGCAGATTGGCATCTGTGCCGGCGACGCCGCCCGTCTGCAAGTTCATGTAGGTGTAGCGGTAGAACGGGACAGCCTCCCACTCGCTGTTGAGAATCGTGCCGAGCGGCACATGGTAGGCAATCTCGCCCGAATAGCCGTACATCGACTTGCCGACATTGTTGGTCGGATCGGTGTCGTTATTGGCGCGCAGATTTTCCGGGTGCCCGAACTCGGCGCGGACATATTCGCCGCGAAGCTCGAGGCCCGTATCAGGCACCCTGTAGCGGAATTCGGCGTCAAACATTGCAAGGCTGGACCTGCCGAGGAAGTTGCCGAAATCATCATGTGCGCCGCGCGGCGTCGTATTCGGCGAGTAGTAGGCGCTGATGCTTCCGGCGAAGCCGGCCCAGAACGTCGGTGTGAAGTCGAGCCGGCCCGACACGGCCGTGGCGTTGTTGAGTTGCTGGAAATCGCCGAGCGGGGGCCTCGAGAATCCGAGCGCGTTCACACCGTCAATGCCCGCAATATACGCCGTGCCGGGAAGCGGGACGGTCTTTGCATCGGTGCGGTTGTCGAAGGAATCGCCGAAATCCTCGTTACTGGCGCTGACCATGACCTGGTATTTGAGGTCTTCGGTGATCGTCCCGTAGACGCTTGTGGACGGGACCTTCCAGGTCGACGGGATGATGCCGTTGTAGAGCTCGGGCCGATTCACGCTGTAGAATTGCGTGGGCTCGTGATGCTGATTGATGTAGCCAAATGGCACGAGATCGACACCCGGCGAACGCCAGTTGAATTGGTCGATGATCTTGAAATCGATCCAGACCTGCTCGATCTCGGCGGTGCCGTGCAGCTTGTCGTCGTTGTCGAATCCGGCGCCGGCATGCTCGAACTCGATTTCGGCATTGAAGATGATGTTCGGAGTGATCGCATAGGTGGGCAGGAGAACGAACCTGGCCGCATCAAAGCCCTTCTGCCACTGACCGCCCGCGGCAGGATTTTGCATGGTGCCGAACTTGATCTCGCCATATGCCCCGATGCTGAGACCGGGGACCGGAGAATCCGCAAGTCCGAGGATCGGCTTGTCCGACGCCGCCGGCAGCGGCGGCAGGGCCATGAAGTCTTTCGACTTCGGCTTGGTCGATTTCTCCGACGATTGGGGTTCGGTTTTTTGATCCGCGGGCTTGGCTGTTGCGTTCTTTGTGTCGGCAGATGGCGCCGCCACATTGGCGCTCGCCAACGCTGCCGTTTTGGCCGTCCGCTTTGCCTCTGCATCGGCCGCCGGGCGATCCTGCTTCTGCTTCAGTTCGGCTTCGAGCTGCTGGATGCGCTGCTCCATCTTCTCCAGCTTCCTGAGCAGGGCATCGTTGGCCCCGCCTTCGGCTGCGTAAGTCGCACCAGAACTCAGAAGCGAAATGGCGGTTGCCGCGAGCAGGGCTGATCGGCGCCGGTATCGGCGACTTTCGAAAGCTGGCGCGACTGGATCCGTGAGAACGTGAAATGACATGCATTCCCCCCAAGGTCTTGCGACATTCGACCGCAGGAAAAGCCTGCAAATTCCTGCCTTGGAAAGCGGAACGTGGGAAAGCGAAGTTAGAATAGCTCGACATTAGAATTAGAATAATGAAAGAACTGCGCTGGCGTCCGACGCGAGCTTGGCAATCCGACTGGAAGCTCTGCAGAACCGAACGAGCTCGTGCTTCCGCCGCGTCAGTCCGGGCCGGCTCGCTCAGAGATGATGGCCGATGCGTTTGCGGCCGGTGATCATGGCGCGGATCGGGTTCTCGCGCTGGAGAATCCCCATCAGCAGCACGCCGAGCACGTGCAGCACGACCAGGACGATGACCGCATCCGACGAATAACGGTGGGCATCTTCGACCCACCAGACGCCGAAGAAGGTGACAGTCACCGACATCGCGCCCGTGATGGTCGAGACCGCGAGCGAGACCAGCAGCGCCACCAGCATCAAGGTGCCGGCGGGATTAAGTCCGATATAGCGGCCGGTGATGCCGCGGCGCAGATTCCAGAGATAGCCTGGCGCCGCGCGAAGCCTGACCCCGATCATGCGGAAGCGCGAATAGCGGCTTCCCCAAAAGCCCCAGACGAGGCGGAAGGCGAGAAGTCCGAGCACCGCATAGCCGACGATGCGGTGAAGCCGATCATAGACCGTGGGCGTGAACCACGCGGCCAGAACGCAGGCCGCGAGAGCCCAATGCCAGAGGCGCAGCGGGAGGTCCCAGACTGCAACCGTCCGCGAAGCGGCTCGATCTGCGGGGGTCCTGTCGGACGCCCCGCGCGCTTCTGGCGTCGCTTCTTCAATCAAGCAAAGACCATCCTCAAGTCCTGCTTTGCGCATATCAACTCGCGCAGTCTACGTCACGACCTGCTTGACGATTCACTTGGCGATTTACTTTGCGATTTACTTGGCGATCGTGTGCTTCAGGCTGAGATCTTCGGGGCTGTAGAACAGCTCGTAAAGCTTGCCTTCCTTGACGCCGTAAACCTCGTAGCACGAACCTTCGACCTTGGACCGCCGCACCTCGTAACCCAGCGCCTTGGCCTTGGCTTCGGCTTCGCTGGCCGGCTTCCACGACGCCTTGTCGAGCTTTGTGCAGTCCTTGAAACCGTCGGCCATGGCCGCCGACCCCATGCCGATCCCGACCGTCAGTGCCATGGCAACAACACGAATGACCTTCACGAACATCTCCTCCTCTGTCGTGCGCGCTACGCGAGCCGCGAAGCGGGACTGAAGGAAGCAAAGGTGATGGTGAAGTCAATCCGGTACGAGGCCATTTGGATTAGAGTTGTTCTAACGACCGCCAAAAGATCAGCGCTCTCCGCATGCAGCATGCATTCGCGGGGGCGCTGCGGCCTTACGTCTCACGGGCCAGATAAACTGCCAACTTCGCCAGCTGCGTTAGGCCGTGCTTCGCATTCCCGGATAGTTGTGCTGCAGCCAGTCCGTCCAGCGGAGACGTCCGCGGACCCCTTGGCTGACGACGAAGCCCATGCCGCGCGCCTTCGCCTCGGACAGGCCGATTGGCAGGATTTTCCGGTGCAGTCGCCTTGCATCCTGGTATTGGCGGGCGAAGGCAACGAGATCGAGAGCTTCGGGGCCGCCGATCTCCGCACGCACGCCACGCTGCCCGTCGAATGCGCAGGTCAAAACGTGATCGGCGACATCCGACGTATTGACGGGATTGAACGGCGTCGTCGGGACCGGCCATACCGGAAGCCAGGCGAGGCTCGAGAGCAATTTGTCGAGCAGATAATAGAACGGCATCGCGCGAACGATGGACCAGGACAGAGCTGACGCACGCACCCGCCGTTCGCCGGCGAGCTTGACCTGCGCATAGGGCAGGGTTGCCTGCTCGAGTCCGACGATCGAAACATGCAGAAAATGGCGTATGTCGGCCTGCCCGCAGAGCGACAGCAGCCGCTCCGTTCCCTCGACGTCCACGGCGGAGGGCGATCTGAAGAAATCGACCGGACGAACGCCGCCGCGCCGCGCGATCGGCGAATAGGTCGCCGCATTGATCACCGTATCGACGTCATGCAGTGCTTCCCGCAGTCCCGCGCCTGTGGCGAGATCGCCTGCGGCCCATTCGACGTCCGATCGCAAGCCCGGCGATCGCGCGAACCACCCGGACGCGACGTCCGTCGCGGACCAGGCGATCGACGATATCCCGCCCAAGATGACCTGTGCCGCCGGTGACGAGCGTCAGAGCCATGGCTCAACTCCCGTCGGTCTTGCGCGACGGCTCGCCGGTGGGGACGAGCACGGTCTCGCCTGTCGCGACGAGGGTCAACGCATCTTGCTCATCAGCCGCAAACAGCTCGGCGCGGGCGAACACCTGCCTGCGCCCTGCGCGGAGCGTCGTTCCCTTGGCGAGGAAATAACGGCCAATGGCCGGCCTCAGGCAGCTCATCGAGAAATGCGACGCGTTGACCGCGCCCACGAGCGTTGCTGCGGCGAACCCACAGGCGGTGTCGAGCAGGGCCGCGATCAGGCCGGCGTGAAGATGCCCGGAATACTGGGTGAGCTCGTCGCGCCAATTCATGCGGATGGTGCTCTCGCCGTTGCCGGCCGCGACAACGTCGAAGCCCGCGGAGCGGTTGAACGCAGCGGACGCGTTGACCGCCTCGAGTGCTTGCAGGTCGAATCCGTGCGGCGTGCTCATGCGCGGCTCCATCGCGGGGTGCGGCCTTCGAGGTTGCTCCCGACCGCCTCGATATGATCGGGCGTGCCGAGCAGCGCCGCTTGTTCGGTGGTCTCGGCGGCGAGACCGGCTGCTGCCTCGCAAGTTGCGGACAGGTTGAGCAGCCGCTTGGCGGCACGGATCGCACCGGGGCTGCGACCAGCAATATCACGCGCCGTTGCCAGCGCGGCGGCCACGGGATCATCGACGAGTCGCGTCGCAAAGCCGTAGGCAAGCGCTTCGTCGGCCGAAAAGACGCGCCCGGTATAGGTCAGCTCACGCACGACATCCTCGCGCGCGAGATGGCGCATCAATTGCGTGCCGCACATGTCCGGCACCAGACCCCATTTCGTCTCGATGACCGCGAGCTTCGTATCGGGCGCGAGATAGCGCAGGTCGGCACCGAGCGCGAGCTGGAAGCCGCCGCCGAAGGCAACACCGTGGACCGCTGCGATCACGGGCACCGGCAACTGGCGCCAGAGCCAGACAATGTGCTGCGCGAAGTTTGCGATGCCGTGGGTCCGGCGCATCAGATCCGCGGACGGAAGCAGCGGCTCGCCATTTGCGGCGGCGAGCAGGCGTTCGACGTCGAGGCCGGTGCAGAAGGCACGGCCTTCACCGGATAGCACGACGGCCCGAATTTCCGGGCTGTCGCGAAGATCCGCGCCGGCTTCGGCAAGTGCCTCGAACATCGCCGGATCGAGCGCATTCATCTTGTCAGGTCGGTTTAGGCGAACGTGGGCCACGTCATTCTCGACGGTGACACGGACGCGATCGGTCATCGCGCTCCTCCCTTGGCTCGCATCGGCAGGTTCAGTATCCGGCGACCGCCAGCGCGACCACGCCCGCGAGCGCCTTCCAGCCGAAGCCTCGTCCGCGCGACCACCAGGCGTTGGCGAGGGCCGCAAAGCCGTAGATGGCGACGATGGTCGCGACGATCCAGTGCCGTGCGCTGTCCGATCCCAGCATGGGCGCCGCAAGCAGGAGCACGCCGCCGCCGATCCAGGCGACCGTCCCGGCCTGCCAGACCAGGCGGATCAGCGTGCGCAGGCTTTCCGGGGTGATGGTCGCTTTGGCGAACACCTTGGTTTCGCCCAGCACGCCATGGATCAGGGCGACCGCGATTCCCGCGACGCCGGCACATTGCAGCAGCAGATCACGCATCGGCAGACCTCGCCTCCTTCATCCATACAGTACTGTATGGAGAGATAGGCACTGGCCTGCCAGCTGTCAATACACTAGTGTATGGTCAAGTTCCGGGAACCCGACATGACCGAACAGCTCTCCGCCGACGACTGGATCAAGCAAGGCCTCAAGGCACTCGCCAGGAGCGGCTTCACCGCGCTCAAGGCCGATCCGCTGGCAAAGGCCATGGGGGTGTCGCGCGGCAGCTTCTATTGGCATTTCGCCGATCTCGGTGCGTTCCAGGCCGCCGTGCTGAAGCGCTGGCGCGAGATTGCGGCCGAGCAGATCATCGCTGACGTCGAGGCCGCCAGGGACGAACCGCTGAAGGCCCTACTGCGCAGGACGTTCGGCGCGCGGCTCGATCTCGAACGCGCGGTGCGCAACTGGGCGGCCTTCGATGCGGCGGCGCAAGGGGCAGTGCGCGCGATCGACCGCCGCAGGCTCGACTATATCGAGCAGCTGCTGGGAAAGCGCGGGCTCGAGGCGCCGACAGCGCAGGCCCGCGCACAGATCCTCTACTGGACGTTTCTCGGCTTTGCACTGTCGGACGCGCCGGTGCCGGCAGCACGGCTCCCCGCTACGCTCGACGAGATTCTGCGGATGGTTTCGGCCTAGTGCAGCGATGGGCGGACGCGAATTTCTGTGCTAGAGGCAACCGATCGCCGGAGACCCCAATGAACGCGCCCACCGAACGTCCCGAAGCCAGCGTCGATCCCAAATTGCTGGAGATTCTCGTCTGCCCACTGACCAAGGGTCCGCTGGAGTTCGATTCCGCCAAGCAGGAGCTGATCTCTCGCAGCGCCAGGCTCGCTTATCCGATCCGCGACGGCATCCCGATCATGCTGCCGGAAGAGGCGCGCAAGATCGATTGAGGATCTCTTTCAGCCATTGTTGAGCGATGGCGTGGTCACACACAAGGTGTCGTCCCCGCGAACGCGGGGACCCATAACCACAGGACGTCGTTGTCGACCGAAGTGGTAACTCCGAGTCTTCGCCAAACTCCTCCCTGTGGCTATGGGTCCCGGATCCGCGCTGCGCTTGTCCGGGACGACAGCGGAGATTGGAGAGCCAGCGCGGCTACAACGCCTCGCCTTTCAAGAGCCGCGGCACCTCGCCCGTGAGCCCGGCGGCCTGGCGGATAAAGAGGTTCTTCAGCGGCGGGGCGCGGTCGACGAGACCGAGGCCGATGTCGCGGACGGTGCGCAGCAGCGTCGACTGGTTCGAGAACAGGAAGTTCAGCGAGTTGGTGGCAACGCCCATCGCCATGGTGTCGAAGCGGCGCCAGCGCTGGTAACGCTCGAGCACGTCGGCTCCGCCGATATCCATGCCGAGCCGCGCGGCATCGACCACGACCTCGGCCAGCGCCGCGACATCCTTCAGCCCCATGTTGAGGCCCTGGCCCGCAATCGGGTGAATGACATGGGCGGCGTCGCCGATCAGCGCGAGCCGTTCGGCAATGAAGGAGCGCGCGACGAAATAAGACAGCGGGAACGCCCGCGGCTTGTCGAGCGCCTTCACCTCGCCGAGATGCAGGCCGAAACGCTGCTCGAGCTCGGCGTGAAATTCCTCATCGCTGAGCGCAACGATGCGCGCGGCCTCGGCTCGACGCTCGGTCCACACCAGCGACGAGCGCTTGCCCGAGAGCGGCAGGATCGCGAAGGGGCCTGCGGGCAGGAAGTGCTCCTCGGCGCGACCCTCGTGATCGCGCTCGTGGCCGACGGTGACGACGATGCCGGATTGGTCATACTCCCAGCCATGGGTCGCGATGCCGGCGCGCTCGCGCAGTTTTGACCGCGCGCCATCGGCGGCAACGAGCAGGCTGGCGGCGATCACGCTGCCGTCGCCCAGTGTCACGTCGATACCCTCGGCACGCGCATCATAGGACGCCACGGTGGTGGCACGAAGATCGATGCCCTCCGCTTCGGCGCGCGCCGTCAGCGCATCGATCAGGCGGCGGTTCTCGACCATATGCGCAAAGGGCTCGCCCGGCGCGACATCACCGGCGAAGTTGAGGAATACCGGCCGGGTGGCGTCCTCCAGCTTGGAATCGGTGACGACCATGTCGAGGATCGGCTGCGCCTCGCTCCTGACGTCGTCCCAGGCGCCGATCGCCTCGAACAGGCGGCGGCAGGCGGCCACGATCGCTGTGGCGCGGGGGTCGCGGCTCGGCCGTGTGCTCAGCGCGGGATCGGCGACAATGACGGGAATCTCGGGGCCGAGCCCCTGGCGTAACGCCAAGGCCAGCGCGAGACCGGCAAACGCGCCGCCACCAATGACAATGCTACCCTGTACCGACATACCCAAATTCCCGGTCAATTCTCGGTCTTGCTAGCAGACTTGAGCTGGGCGAAACAGTGCGGTGAAACGAGGGCGGCGAGCCTTTCGTTCCGTCATTCCGGGTTCGTCGCTGTCGCGATGCCCCCGGAATGACGAGACATTTGAGAGTTCATTCCATGTCCAAAAGCCTAATCGACCTCATTTCGATCCTCGACCTCGAGCAGCTCGAGGTGAACCTGTTCCGCGGCAACAGTCCGAAGACGAGCTGGCAGCGGGTGTTCGGCGGTCAGGTGATCGGGCAGGCGATGGTCGCGGCCTGCCGCACCGTCGAGGGGCGCTTGCCGCATTCACTGCATTGTTATTTCATCCTGCCGGGTGATCCGCAGATTCCGATCATCTACCAGGTCGAACGTCTGCGCGACGGCAAGAGCTATTCGACCCGCCGCGTCACCGCGATCCAGCACGGCAACGCGATCTTCTCGATCATGGTGTCGTTCCATGCCGAGGAAGAGAGCGCGTTCGATCATCAGGACAAGATGCCTGACGTGCCGCCACCGGAGAAGCTCACGGCGGAGGAGGTGGCGAAGCAGCCGATGTTCAAGGAAATGCCGGAGTTCATCCGCCGCTACTACGAATCGGATCGGCCGATCGAGCTGCGTCCGGTCGAGCTCGGCCGCTATTTCGGCCAGAAGATCGACGACGGCCGCATCCATGTCTGGATCAAGACCGCGGCAAAGTTGCCCGACGACCCGGCGCTGCACATGTGCGCGCTCGCCTACGCCTCGGATTTCTCGCTGCTGGATGCGATCATGGCGCGCTATGGCCGCACGCTATTCGACAAGCGCATGATGCCGGCGAGCCTCGATCACGCGATGTGGTTTCACCGCCCGTTCCGCGCCGATGAATGGCTGCTCTATGCCCAGGATTCGCCGAGCGCGCGCGGCGGCCGCGGCCTCACTCGTGGCTCGATCTTCAAGCCCGACGGCACGCTGATCGCCTCCGTCGCGCAGGAAGGCTCCGTGCGCGAACGCAGATCCTGATCGCCCCAGGCGCAACGAATTGCGCCTGGAGCGATTCAAATCATGCTCCGAGCGACCCGCGCGGCGCGAGAACAGTCTGCGACGCGAACCAGTTCATGATCCAGCGATACACCCACGGAATCGGGATGATCAGGCTGCACAGGATCGCAGCGACGATGCCGCGCCAGAGGATGTCGAGACCGCTGCCCTTGAACACGATCTCGCGCCGCGTGCCCTCGATGCTGCGGCAGAACCAGCGCATCTGGGCTGCAGCGACCCAGGCCCAGCCGATGATGGTGATGATGGAAATTGCAAAAAGTAGATTCCAGCCGATATAGGCCCAGATCGAGCCGGTGAAGCTCAAGCCCAGCGGCTGCCCGTTGGAGGCGAGGTTCGCGACCATCCATTTGAGCAGCAGCCAGTAGAGCACGATCTGAACGATGAACAGCAGATTGCTCAGCAGCTGGCTGCCGACCAAGCCGATCGCGATCGCCAGAACGATGAAGCCGAAAAACCAGGGCACCAGCGTCATCGCGCTCCCGGTGAAGCTGAGATTCGGCCGCCCGGGGACCTTCACGCAGGGCACGATCCAGTTCATGTACCAGACGAACAGCCACGGCACCGGGATGATGAGGCACGAGCCGATCACGAGCACGAGCGTGCGCCAGGTGAACTCGAGGATGCCGAAATCGACGGCGAGCGATCCGCCGCCTGCGCCGCCAGCATAGCCACCGCCACCCATCATCGGCGGCCCGCCCGCCGGCATCATCGGCGGTGCACCGCCGCCACCGACCAGGCCGGGGATCTCGGCGGCCTTCTGCCAGCCGGCCATGCCCTCGGTCCACACCAGCGTATCCGGGCGCACGACGCCCTGGGCGACGAGATCGCGGAATTGCCCTTCCGGAAAGGGCCCCTGCTGCTTGCCCTCGGATGCGTAGAACCAACTCGCCATGAAGCGTCCCCTCAAAATACTTATGTACCGCCTGGCCGGCGCGGGTTCACCGCATCCATGCCAAAAATGCATTGTGAAGGATGAACGGTTGCCCTGTACAGAGGCGGCCGTTCACATGACCGCCCTCGGCCAAACGTTTTTCCGCTTCAATCTGCAACTTTTTTGTGCCATTTGCCCGGAAAGATGCCAGATTGACGCAGCGCCGGGGACATACGGCACGGCGCATCCCGGGGAACAGGCCTGACCATGAAACTCGTCGTCGCGATCATCAAACCCTTCAAGCTCGATGAGGTCCGCCAGGCCCTGACGGCGATCGGCGTGCACGGCATGACCGTGACCGAGGTGAAGGGCTATGGCCGGCAGAAGGGCCACACCGAGATCTATCGCGGCGCCGAATATGTCGTGAACTTCCTGCCGAAGCTGCGCATCGAGATCGCGGTCGCCTCCGACATCGCCGACAAGGCCGTCGGTGTGATCACCGCCTCGGCGCGCACCGGGCAAATCGGCGACGGCAAGATCTTCGTGACGCCGATCGACCACGCGCTGCGCATCCGCACCGGCGAAACCGACAGCGACGCGCTCTAGAGTTTTGCTTTGACGCGTTTTCGTTTGCGCGAACCGGGATCCGCTTCGCTCGAAGACGCTCTGATACGTCTTCTTCATCGCACCGGCAAAGACGCCACGGCGTGCGATGTCATGACCATGCTGGGGGAATCGATATGGCGGGATTGTTGCGCCGCGCAGCTGCCATGGCTGCGCCGATCGGACTTGTGTCGATCATGGCTTCGCCGGCAAAGGCCGCCGGCTCCGAGATCAACGCCGCCGACACCGCCTGGATGATCGTCGCCACCGCGCTGGTGCTGATGATGACGATTCCGGGCCTCGCGCTGTTCTACTCCGGCATGGTGCGCAAGAAGAACGTGCTCGCCACCATGGCGCAGAGCCTCGCCGCCGTGGCGCTGATCTCCATTCTCTGGGTCGCGTTCGGCTATTCGCTGTGCTTCGTCGGCGATGGCCCGTGGATCGGTACGCTCGACCGCTGGTTTCTCGCCGGCATGACCATGGACAGCATCAACCCGGCGGCGAAGACCATCCCGGAAGCGCTGTTCATGCTGTACCAGATGACGTTTGCCATCATCACGGTGGCGCTGGTCGCGGGCTCGGTCGCCGACCGGATGCGGTTCTCCGCCTATCTCCTGTTCTCCGTCGCCTGGTTCATCTTCGTCTACATTCCGCTGGCGCATTGGGTGTGGGGCGGCGGCTTCCTCAACAGCATGGGCGTGCTCGACTTCGCCGGCGGACTCGTGGTGCACCTGTCGGCCGGCACCGGTGGCCTCGTTGCGGCGAAGGTGATGGGGCGCCGCCACGGCTACGGCACCGAAAATCTGTCGCCGTTCGACCTGTCCCTCGCGGTGATGGGCACCGGCCTGCTGTGGGTCGGCTGGTTCGGCTTCAACGGCGGCTCGGCGGGCGCGGCCAATTCGCACGCGGTGATGGCGATCATCGCCACCCATCTGGCCGCCTGTGCCGGCGCGCTGACCTGGGGCGCGATCGAATGGTCGACGCGGCGCAAGCCTTCGGTGCTCGGGATGATCTCCGGCGCGGTGGCCGGGCTCGGCACCATTACGCCGGCCTCCGGATTCGTGGCGCCCTGGCACGGCATCGTCATCGGCATCATCGCCGGTGCGGTTTGCTATTGGGCCTGCACCTGGCTGAAGCACCGCTTCAACTATGACGATTCCCTCGACGTGTTCGGCGTCCACGGCATCGGCGGCCTGACCGGGACCCTGCTCGCCGGCGTGTTCGCAACCAGCGCCATCGGCGGCACCGCCGGCCTGTTCGAGGGCCATCCGCAGCAGCTGCTGATCCAGGTCTATGGGGTCGCCGTCACCTTCGTCTGGTCGGCTGGCGTCAGCTTCATCCTGCTCAAGCTGGTCGGCCTGTTCGTGCCCTTGCGCGTATCCCGTGAGCACGAGCTCGAGGGGCTCGACATTTCGCAGCACGGCGAAGCCCTGCAATAGGGGCTTGCACAACACATAAGTATCTGCTTATGTGTTGTCATGATCGAAGCCGACATCTTCAAGGCACTGGCTGACCCGACGCGTCGCAAGGTCTTTGAGAGGCTTGCTGGCGGCAGCTTGAATGCCAGCGCCTTGCGCGACGGTCTGGAGATCAGCCAGCCGGCGATGTCCCAGCATCTCGCGGTGCTGCGGACCGCTGGCCTCGTACGCGAGCAGCGCCAAGGCCGGTTTGTGAATTACGAAGTCGACCCCGACGGAATCGCCTCCATCGCAACATGGCTGGCGCGCTACCGCGCCTATTGGCCGAAGCGGATGGAGGCACTCGCCGACCTCCTGAAGGACATGGATCAATAAGGATCTGGATCAATGAGCGACGCTGTGATGCCCGATCGTGCCGACGAAACCCTCGTGCTGGAATATGAATTTGATGCGCCGCCGGCAAAGGTCTGGCGCGCCGTCACCATTCCGGCCTTGCGCGAGCGCTGGCTGCCGGATTGCGACCTTGCCCGTGCCGAGCCGGAATCATCGATTCCCGGTGAAGAGGTGCGCTACCGGCTGCGCGATTCCGAGCCGCCGTATCGCGAGAGCCACGTCATCTTCCGGATCGAGCCGAGCGAGGACGGCGGCACCCGCTTTCGTATCGTCCAGCAAGCCTGCGTCGATCAGATCAAGCTGCCGCAGGCAGCCAACACCAATTGCTGCCTGATGCGCGCGGCAGCCTAGCACCATAACGACTTCATCACCTGCAGACATGGAGGTCGCCGATGCGCGACATGCTTCAGCTCGTCCCTATGGTCGTCGAACAATCTGCGCGCGGCGAACGATCCTTCGACATCTACTCGCGGCTGCTGCGCGAGCGCATCATCTTCCTGAACGGCGAGGTCAATGACGCGATGTCGGGCCTCGTCTGCGCGCAGCTGCTGTTCCTGGAGGCGGAGAATCCGAGCAGACCGATCAATCTCTACATCAACTCCTACGGCGGCGTGGTCACCAGCGGGCTGGCGATGTACGACACCATGCAATTCATCAAGGCGCCGGTTCATACGCTGTGCATGGGCACCGCGCGCTCCATGGGCTCGTTCCTGCTGATGGCCGGCGAACCCGGCCACCGCGCCGCGCTGCCCAATGCGAGCCTTCACGTGCATCAGCCGCTCGGCGGCTTCCAGGGGCAGGCATCTGACATCCTGATCCATGCCAACGAGATGCAGGAAACCAAGCGGCGCATCACCCGGCTCTACGCGCAGCATTGCGGACGTTCCGAGGAAGAGGTGGAGCGGACCCTGGACCGCGACCACTTCATGACCGCGCGGCAGGGGGTCGAATGGGGATTGATCGACCGGGTCTTTGCGGAACGTGACGCTGCCTAAAAGCCCCAACCCAGCATCGACCGGGATCGACGGCCCTGCGCGTATCCCGGGCAGCTGCCCGGCCGTCCGATAATTCTCGCGGCACGGCGAAGCCCTGCACTAAAGCGCCGGCAGTACGTAATTACCTCACCACTGCCTGACGCATGAGCAACATTGTGTCGGAGGCCTGTCGTGCTTGTGTTTTGAGCAGGCCTGACCATGATTTGGGCGCGACCGAATAGCGCACTGCACCGCAATACCCGTCAAACGCGAAAACCCCCGTCTTCATAGTCCGTTAGGCAACACGCCCGATCTGGCACGGCATTTGATTCTATGGGTCCCGGCTGTGCCCGCGTAGTGAACTTCTCCCTCGTGGCGAACCAGTCGAGAACGCCCGGCCATGTCCGGACCGGGCCCAAGCGGGGATAGGACCCATGAAAATTGTTATGGCGATTATCAAGCCATTCAAGCTGGAAGAAGTCCGTGACGCCCTGACCGCCATCGGCGTTCACGGTCTCACGGTGACGGAAGTCAAGGGATATGGCCGCCAGAAGGGCCATACGGAAATCTATCGCGGTGCCGAATATGCCGTGAGCTTCCTGCCCAAGATCAAGATCGAGGTCGCTGTCGCTTCTGACCAGGTCGACAAGACCATCGACGCCATCACGTCCGCCGCGAAAACCGGACAGATCGGCGACGGCAAGATCTTCGTCATCAACCTCGACCACGCGGTGCGCATCCGCACCGGCGAGGCCGATGCCGCGGCCCTCTGATTTCGCGCTCAACCTTATCCAATCAGGAGTGAATATTATGACGTTCAAGCGTCCCTATGGCGCGGGATTGGCGGCTCTCGCAGTCGGCCTGTTCGCTGCGACCGCAGCCTACGCCGAGCCAACGGTCAACAAGGGAGACAACGCCTGGATGCTGACATCGACAGTGCTGGTGCTGTTGATGACGATCCCCGGCCTCGCGCTGTTCTACGGCGGTCTCGTCCGTTCCAAGAACATGCTCTCCGTCCTGATGCAGGTGTTCTACACCGTCTGCGTCGTCACCGTGATCTGGGCCGTGTACGGCTACAGCCTGGCCTTCACCGGCGGCTCCGACTTCATCGGCGGCTTCTCCAAGGCCTTCATGATGGGCGTCACCACCGACTCGAAGGCCGCGACCTTCTCGGTCGACGCCAACATCTCGGAGCTCATCTACATCTGCTTCCAGATGACCTTCGCGGCGATCACGCCCGCTCTCATCGTCGGCGCCTTCGCCGAGCGCATGAAGTTCTCGGCGATCGCTCTCTTCATCCCGCTCTGGGTCACGCTGATCTACTTCCCGATCGCGCACATGGTCTGGTACTGGCCCGGCCCGGACATGATCCAGGACGCCGCCAAGGCTCTCGCTGCTGCCACTGACGCGGCGGCGAAGACCGCGGCGCAGGCCAAGCTCGATGAGATCAACGCCGACGCCGGCTGGATCTTCAAGAAGGGCGCGATCGACTTCGCCGGCGGCACCGTGGTGCACATCAATGCCGGTATCGCAGGTCTCGTCGGCGCTCTCCTGATCGGCAAGCGCGTCGGTTACGGCAAGGAGCTGATGGCCCCGCACTCGCTGACCATGTCGATGATCGGCGCCTCGCTGCTCTGGGTCGGCTGGTTCGGCTTCAACGCCGGCTCCAACCTCGAAGCCAATGGCGGCGCAGCCCTCGCCATGACCAACTCCTTCGTCGCCACCGCGGCCGCCGCGCTGTCGTGGATGTTCGCGGAGTGGATCATCAAGGGCCATCCGTCGGTGCTCGGCGTCATCTCCGGCGCTGTCGCGGGCCTCGTGGCCGTCACGCCTGCCGCCGGCTTCTCCGGCGTCATGGGCGCGATCGTCCTCGGCCTGGTCGTCGGCGTGGTCTGCCTGTTCTTCTGCACCGTCGTGAAGAACGCGCTCGGCTATGACGACTCCCTGGACGTGTTCGGCGTGCACTGCATCGGCGGTATTGTCGGCGCCCTCGGCACCGGCATCCTCGTCAACCCCGCCCTCGGCGGCGCCGGCATCATCGACTACACCGCGATCCCGCCGAAGGTCGCCGATTACGACTTCGCAGCGCAGATGATGTCCCAGCTCTGGGGCGTCGGCACCACGCTGGTGTGGTCGGGCATCGGTTCGGCGATCCTCTACAAGGTCGTCGACGTGATCGTCGGTCTGCGCACCAATGTCGAGAGCGAGCGTGAAGGCCTCGACATCACCGAGCACACCGAGCGCGCCTACAACATGTAACTCCTCCCGGGCGCGGTCTCCTCAGGAGATCGCGCTCAGAACTACGGTTCGGGCACATACCCGGCAATGCCCTGACCGTCGAGGGGCTCCAGCGCAAGCTGGAGCCCCTTTCTTTTTGCAGGGTTCTTTTGATTTCGCAGCGAAGAAAAGGATTGCCATTCCGCGCCGCCGGCGCAGAAATATCGCCCACAAGAAACAATCATCGGGAGGTCGTCATGCGTTTGGAAGGCGGATGCTATTGCGGCGAAGTGCGCTATGTGGCCGAGGGCGACCCGATGATGCAGGCCCAATGTCATTGCCGCGAGTGCCAGTACATCTCGGGCGGTGCGCCCAACACATTCATCGCGATGCCGGCGGCCGGCTTCAGCTACATCCTGGGGCAACCCAAGCAGTTCACGCGCAAGGATCTCGAACGCCCCGTCACGCGCGAATTCTGCGCCGAATGCGGCACCCATCTGGTGACCAAGGTTCCGGGACTGCCGGCGACGATCGTGAAGGTCGGCACCCTGGACGAACCGGAAAAATTCAAGCCGCAGATGGCGATCTACACCTGCGACATGCAAGAGTTCCACGCGATCCCCGCGGGCATGAAGACATTCGAGAAGCTGCCGGGGCGCTGAAGCCGCGATGAGGGTGCGCTCTCTCCCCCGCTTGCTTGCGGGGGAGGTTAGAGCCGCTCCGCATCCCGTTGTTATCCGGCCTCAATATTCCTGCTCTGGACGGAGGCGGCGGCCGATGGTTAATCGCGTCTTAACCTCGCCCTATCTATGGTGAACTGAACCGCTTCCCGCCGGCGCCGTGGTGCGACCGGCCGTTCCAAGAGTACTGGCGCCCAGAATGGTCATGACCGCTTCATCCCGCGCGCCGCAGGCCGGTGGAAGCTCCAGCAACGAACGCTCGCCCTTCGTCCGGCTGAACGAGCTGCTGGCGCCGCATCAGCCCGGCAAGCCCTTGATTTCGCTCGCGGTCGGCGAACCGCAGCATCCCGTGCCGGATTTCGTCGGCCCGGTGCTGGCCAAGCACATCGCCGAATTCGGCCGTTACCCGATGAACCAGGGCACCGACCCGTTCCGCCAGGCAGCAAGCGCCTGGCTGTCGTCGCGCTTCAAGCTGCCGCGCCCGCTCGACCCCCGAAGCGAGATTCTCGTCCTCAATGGCAGCCGCGAGGGGCTGTTCCTCGCCGCGATGGCGGCGGCGCGCTATGTCGGCCCGCGCGCCGGCAAGCCCGCCATCCTGATGCCGAACCCGTTCTATCCGGTCTATGGCGCCGGCGCCTTAGCTGCAGCCTGCGAGCCGGTCTATCTGCCGACCACGATCGAAAACGGCTTCCTGCCCGATCTCGACACCATCGACGAGGCGACGCTGGCGCGCACCGTGGCGTTCTATCTGGCCTCGCCTGCCAATCCGCAGGGCTCGGTCGCCTCGCGCGATTACTTCACGCGCCTGAAGCGCCTTGCCGATCGCTACGGCTTCATGATCCTCAGCGACGAGTGCTATTCGGAGATCTACACCCGCGAAGCCCCGGGCAGCGCGCTCGAATGTGCCGGCCCTGATTTCACCCGCGTGGCCGCGTTCCAGTCATTGTCGAAGCGCTCGAACCTGCCGGGCCTGCGCGTCGGCTTCGCCGCCGGCGACAAGACATTCATCGGCATGTTCCTGGAGCTGCGCAACATCGCAGCGCCGCAGGTGCCGGTGCCGCTCCAGCATGTCGCGACCTTCGCCTACGGCGACGAAGCCCATGTCGAGGAGAACCGCAGGCTCTACCGGATCAAGTTCGATCTCGCCGACCAGATCATCGGCAACCGTTACGGCTATCGCCGGCCCGATGCCGGCTTCTGCGTCTGGCTCAACACGTCCGGAATCGGCGACGACGTGTCCGTGACGCTCAAGCTTTTCAGGGAAGCCGGCGTGCGCGTGGTGCCCGGCAGCTTCCTGGCGCGGCAGCAGCCTGACGGTTTCAATCCCGGCGCGGGCTATATTCGCCTCGCGCTGGTGCAGGATGGTGAGACCACGGCGCAAGCATTGCATCGCCTGGTCGAGACTCTGGGTTAGGCGGGGCCCATGAGCATGTCGGCAATTGAACGTGTCATTCCACTGGTCGGTCATCTGCCGCCATCGATCCGCGAGAGTCTGGCGCGGCGCATGCGCGAGCTCACCGGCCTCGGCCTGATCGCGCTGGCGGGCCTCGCCTCGGCCGCGCTGATGACCTGGTCGGTGCAGGATCCCAGCCTCAGCCACGCCACCTCGCGGCCGATCCGCAACATCCTCGGCTATGCCGGCGCGATCGGTGCCGATCTGGCGATGCAGATCCTCGGGCTCGGCGCGATCATGCTGGTCCTGACCGTCGCGGTCTGGGGCTGGCGCATGATGACGCATCGCCTGTTCGACCGCGAAGCGTTGCGGCTCGGCTCCTGGGTTCTCTGCACGGTCATCGCGGCGGGCTTCGTCAGCTGCTGGCCGCATGGCGGCGCATGGCCGCTGCCAACCGGCCTCGGCGGCGTGGTCGGCGACGCCCTGGTGCGCGCGCCCGCAGTGATTTTCGGACCCGCCGGCACGATCTACCGCATCGTGCTGGGCACGATCCTGTTCGCCGCAATGGCCGCGACCTTCCTGATCGCCTGCGGTCTTGGCGCCCGAGAGCGTGACGACGAGCTCACGGAGATCGAGGATGACGACAAGCCGCTCGACGAAGACGATGAGAACGATCGAGGCTCGGTGTCGCTGGGCTGGTTGTTCCATGCGCTGATGAGCACGAAGGCGCGGCTGATCTGGCTGTGTGGTGCCGCCTACCGTTCGCTGGTCTCGAGCGGACCGAAGACCAAGGCCGTGGCGTTCAGCCGTCAGGAGCCGAATCTCGGCGGCGGCCGTGCCGCGCCCTCGATCTCACCGCAGCCCGAAGACGAGGACTACGAGGACCAGCACGAAGAAGACGAGGAAGAAGAGGAAGAGGAGCCCGTCGCGCGCGCCCCGCGCAAGAAGGCTGCGCCGAAGGCTCCTGCCAAGAAATCCTCCGACAAGTTCGATCTTCCCTCCGTCTCCATGCTGGCCGCGCCGAAGGCCGGCGATCGCCAGCCGCTCAGCAAGGCCGAGCTCGAAGCCAATTCGCGTTCGCTCGAAGGGGTGCTGCAGGATTTCGGCGTGCGCGGCGAGATCGTGAAAGCCAATCCGGGCCCCGTCGTCACGCTGTACGAGCTGGAGCCCGCGCCCGGCATCAAATCGTCGCGCGTGATCGGACTTGCCGACGACATCGCCCGCTCGATGAGCGCGCTGTCGGCTCGCGTCGCCGTCGTGCCGGGCCGCAACGCCATCGGCATCGAGCTGCCGAACGCGCATCGCGAAAAGGTCTATTTGCGCGAATTGCTGGTCGCCAAGGAAGCGACAGAGACGGTGGCGAAGCTGCCGCTGTGCCTCGGCAAGACCATCGGCGGCGATCCCGTCATCATCGACCTCGCGCGCACGCCGCACATGCTGATCGCCGGCACCACCGGCTCCGGCAAATCGGTCGCCATCAACACCATGATCCTCAGCCTGGTCTACCGGCTGCGCCCGGACCAGTGCCGCCTGATCATGGTCGATCCGAAGATGCTCGAACTCTCCGTCTATGACGGCATTCCCCATCTGCTCACGCCCGTCGTGACCGACCCTAAGAAGGCGGTGGTCGCGCTGAAATGGGCCGTGCGCGAGATGGAAGAGCGCTACAAGAACATGGCCAAGCTCGGTGTGCGCAACATCGACGGCTACAACACGCGCCTGCTGGAATTGAAGGCCAAGGGCGAGGAGCCGACGCGCACGGTGCATACCGGCTTCGACAAGGAGACCGGCAAGGCGATCTACGAGGAAGAGAAGCTCTCGCTCGACCCGCTGCCCTACATCGTCATCATCGTCGACGAAATGGCCGACCTGATGATGGTCGCCGGCAAGGACATCGAAGGCGCGGTGCAGCGTCTCGCGCAGATGGCGCGCGCCGCCGGCCTGCACGTGATCCTGGCGACGCAGCGTCCGTCGGTCGACGTCATCACCGGCACCATCAAGGCGAACTTCCCGACCCGCATCGCCTTCCAGGTCACGTCCAAGATCGACAGCCGCACCATTCTGGGCGAGATGGGCGCCGAGCAACTGCTCGGCCAGGGCGACATGCTCTACATGGCCGGCGGCGGCCGCATCAGCCGCGTGCACGGACCGTTCGCGTCCGACGAGGAAGTCGAGAAGGTGGTGCGTCACCTCAAGACGCAGGGACAACCGGAATATCTCGAGGCGGTGACCGCCGAAGAGCCGAGCGAGGACGAGGACGGCGGAGCCGTGTTCGACGCCAGCGGCATGGGCGCGGACGGCGGTGGCGATCTCTTCCAGCAGGCCGTTGCGATCGTGAAACGCGACCGCAAGGCCTCGACCAGCTATATCCAGCGCCGCCTGCAAATCGGCTATAACCGCGCCGCATCGCTGATGGAGCGCATGGAACTGGAAGGCATCGTCGGACCCGCCAATCACGCCGGCAAGCGCGAGATTCTGGTCGAGGAAGAAGACAGCCATATGTGAGGCGCGGAGCCTCGAGACATCATTTCACGCAAAATCGATATCTGCTTTTGCCCGAAATCACGCTAAAAGGCGCCCAGCCACGTTAGGACGACGCGTTGATCAGACATCCGGACATTCGATTCGCTGCCACCATCGCTGCGCGAGGCGCGCGCGTGGCCGGCGTGCTGCTCGTCACTGCCGCGATGGTGACTGCGACGTCGCTCGCGCAGTCCGTGCCTGTGCCGAAGCCCGCGCCGAAGGGCCGTGATGCTCAATCCGGAGGCGGTGGGCCCGCTGTCACCGGCGCGACGCAGACGCCGCCGACTCCGGTGATTCCGGATCCGCGCCGCAACGTGCCGAGCAGCATCTTCCAGACCTTCGATGCCAACCAGAAGGCGCAGGCGGCCAAGGTCAGCGCCTATCTCTCGTCGCTGCAGACGCTGGTTGGAAACTTCGTCCAGGTCGGCCCCGACGGCAGCAAGACGCAGGGCGATTTCTACATCCAGAAGCCGGGCAAGGTGCGTTTCGAATATGATGCGCCAAGCCCGATCGACATCGTCGCCGACGGATCGTCATTGGTGGTGCGCGACCGCAAGCTTGCGACCCAGGATGTCTATCCGCTGTCGCAGACGCCGTTGCGCTTCCTCTTGTCCGACCGCATCGACCTGATGAAGGACACCAACGTCGTCAACGTCTCGGCCGACGACGTCTTCGTCAGCGTCACCATCGAGGAGAAGCAGGCGCTGGTCGGCACCAGCCGCTTGCTGCTGATGTTCGGCGCCAAGGACGGCCAGCTGAAGCAGTGGACCGTCACCGACCCGCAGGGCTACGACACCACGATCGCGGTCTACAATCTGGATTCGAGCAAGAAGCTCGATCCCGGCATGTTCAAGATCGATTTCACCAATTACGGCCCTGCGCCGGGTTGAACTCCCGTGTCCCGGACCAGCGCAGCGAAGCGGAGCGCAGAGCCGGGACCTAGAATGCCGCAAGATGGGCCCCGGCTCTGCAGCGCGTCACTTCGTGCCGCGCAGCGTCCGGGGCACGCAATCGGACCGAGCGTTTGCTTCCAACTCCAAAAACGCGGTGGGCACGGCGCTTTGCGCCTTTGCCCGCCCTACGAGAGCTTGCTAAGACGCATCCCTCATGCGTTTTTCCCTGACAACCTGGAACATCAATTCGGTGCGGCTGCGCATCGACCTGGTCGCGAAATTCCTCAAGAGCGCGCGCCCCGACGTGCTGTGCCTGCAGGAGACCAAGTGCATCGACGACGCCTTTCCGCTGAAGCGTTTCAAGCGGCTCGGCTATGAGCACGTCGCACTGAACGGGCAGAAGGGCTATCACGGCGTTGCCATCGTCTCGAAGATTCCGTTCGAGTCCACGGACATCCGCACCTTCTGCGACAAGGTGGATTCGCGCCACATCTCCGTATCGTTCGGCGAGAAGGCCAATATCGCAAAGCCACTGGTGCTGCATAATTTCTACGTGCCCGCCGGCGGCGACATTCCCGATCCCGCGGTGAACGAGAAGTTCGACCACAAGCTTCGCTTCCTCGACGAGATGAAGGCGTGCGAGCCGCTGCATCCGCGTGGGCAGGATCGCCACATCCTGGTCGGCGATCTCAACGTCGCCCCGCACGAGAACGACGTGTGGTCGCACAAGCAGCTTCTGAAGGTGGTCTCGCATACGCCTGTCGAAACCGAGAAGCTCAAGGCGGCGCTCGAAGCCGGCGAATGGGTCGATGTCGCACGCGACCGCATTCCGCTGTCGGAGAAGGTCTATACGTGGTGGAGCTACCGCTCCCCCGACTGGACCGTCGGCGATCGCGGCCGCAGGCTCGACCACATCTGGGTTTCGCGCGCGCTGAAGGATGCGGTCAGCGATTTTAGGATTTTGCGCGACGCGCGGAGCTGGGAGCGGCCGTCGGACCATGTGCCCGTGACGGTGACGCTGGAGGTGTGAGCCACCTTTGTCATTCCGGGTTCGCGCTACGCTCGCCCCGGAATGACGAGTGGAGATAGCTACGACGTCAGCTTCGCGCCCGCCATCAATATATCGCTTGCGATCTGGCTGGAGCGGACCGCAAATTCGTCGCGCAGGCGCACGGCGGCGGCAGGGTCGCTTTCGAGCACGCGCTGGAACAGGCTGCGGGCGACGCGGATGACGGAGGAGTGCTCCAGCGCGATCGCGCTCGATGGGCGTTTCATCGGCACCACCAGCGCGAGCTCGCCGATCAACGCGCCGGGACCGGCGATCATTTCGGCGCCGGCGCCGTCCTCGACCCGGAAGGCGCCGCGCTGGACCACGAAGCCGGCATCGGCATCGTCGCCGAGATTGAACAGGGTGTCGCCGCGGACGAAGTCGCGCTGCTCGGAGCCGATCGCCAGCATGCGCAACGAGGCGTCTCCCAACAGGCGCAGTGTCGGGACTCGCTCGAGAAGCGCTACGTCGTCGTCGATTGACATTCAGATCCGAGGCTCAAGGGCATGCGATCTAAAACGATTCGCACGCCCTTCGAGCGTATCACGGCACCAGCTTGTAGCCACCGGCTTCCGTGACCAGGATTTCCGGGTTGGCGGCGTCCTTCTCGATCTTCTGGCGCAGGCGGTAGATGTGGGTTTCCAGCGTGTGGGTGGTGACGCCGGAATTATAGCCCCAGACCTCCTGGAGCAGAGTTTCGCGCGAGACCGGCATCTGGCCGGCCCGGTAGAGGAAGCGGAGGATGGCGGTTTCCTTCTCCGTCAGCCGCACCTTGCGCGCATTGGCCGCGGTGAGCATTTTCGAGCCGGGACGGAAGGAGTAGGGGCCGACCGAGAACACCGCGTCCTCGCTGGCCTCGTGCTGGCGGAGCTGGGCGCGAATGCGGGCCAGCAGAACGGCGAAGCGGAAGGGCTTGGCTACATAGTCGTTGGCGCCGGATTCCAGCCCCAAAATCGTATCGGAATCGGTGTCGTGCCCGGTCAGCATGATGATCGGGGCCTTGAAGCCGCCCTTGCGCAAGGAGCGGACCACCTCACGGCCGTCGGTGTCGGGCAGGCCGACATCCATCAGAACGAGATCGGGGGCATTGGCCTTGGCGGCGCTCGCGCCCTTGGCGCCGGTATCGACGGCGGAGGCTTCGAACTCTTCGTGTAGCGATAATTGCTCCACCAACGTATCGCGCAGATCGGTATCGTCATCCACGATCAGGATCTTGCGGGCATTGGCCATAGGGGGTCATCCTTTTGGGGTCCGGCTCGGCGCGCATCCATGCCGCACTCAGCCGTGAGGGGAAGTTTAGGGGTCGCTGTTGTTATTGTTATTCGTGTTGAAGTAGTGGGCTGTCACCGATTCACAAGCCAGAACCACTCTAACCCAGAATAGCAGGGCGTTTTGATGAATGTCCTGTAATGAATTCGACATTGCACGTTCACATGAAAAATAGAGCTGCTTCAATCGGTTACACCATGAATCGCAGTGCCGGACCGCTCTCCGCAATCCGCGTTAAGCCTGCGGCCGGCAATCCGCTGCGAGGCTGGCTGATTGCGGGATCGCTGACCATACCGGTCGCGCTGGGACGGGGCGGCATCCTCGCCAACAAGCGCGAGGGCGACGGCGGCACTCCCAGAGGCAGCTTCCATCCCCGGCGATTGTGGTGGCGGGGCGACCGGCATAGCCGTCCGCAGAGCTTCTTGCCGACCCGAGCCATCACCGGAGAGGACGCCTGGTGTGAGGATCCCGGCGACCGCCACTACAACCAGCGAATCCGGCGCGGCGAGGGGCAGGGCGGCGACCGCCTCAAGCGCGCCGACCATCTCTATGACTTCATCATCGAGATCGACCACAATACCAGGCCGCGGATCGCCGGCCGTGGCAGCGCGGTATTTCTGCACCTGGCCCGCGACAATTTCGGTCCGACCGCAGGCTGCGTCTCGATGACGAAATCTGCGATGCTGCAATTGCTGCGGCGCCTGGGCCCGCGAACAAAAATCATCATCGGATGAGGATGCATGCTCGACAAAGATCAGATCGCCGCGGGCAGCGTCGTACACAGCCTTCGAGGTGCTGGCCGCCGTCGACAGCTTTCATCCCGCGATCGAGATTCCCGATTCGCGTTTTGCCGATTTCGCCCGCGCCGGCGAAGCGCAGCTGATTGCCGACAATGCCTGCGCGCATCTGTTCGTGCTGGGCGCTGCGACGACTGCAGATTGGCGTGCGATGGATCTCGTCGAGGAGCGGCCGCAGATCACGCTGCGCGGCGAGCGGTATATCGGTCACGGCAAGAACGTGCTCGGCGATCCCCGCGCCGCGCTCGCCTGGCTTGCCAATGAGCTCTCCGGGCTCGGCATCACCTTGCGGGCAGGGCAGGTGGTGACAACAGGCACGTGCCATCCGCCGCTGCCGATTGCGTCCGGCGATCATTTTGCGGCGGACTTTGGGGTGCTGGGGAAGGTGTCGGTGGGGTTCGTGTAAATCGCCTCATGCTCCGCTGTCGTCCCTGCGAACGCAACGCTTCGCTGCTCGTGCCCCGGACGCAGCGGAGCGCCCCCCGGCGATGCGAAGCATCGTCCGGTGCGGTGCGCTGCTGAGCCGGGGTCCATCTCGCCGCACTGTATCGTGTTGCTCTGGGTCCCGGCTCTGCGCCGCAACGCTTTGGGCGTTGCAGCTTGTCCGGGACACCAGCGTGAGTGGCAGCGGTGTACGTGCTCCGTTATTGCGAGAAGCTCTTGCGACGGAGCAATCCAGAATCTCTCCGCTGAGGGAGTCTGGATTGCTTCGCTGCGCTCGCAATGATGAAATCGATAGCGGTTGCTGGGCGCATCCCTCGTCAACGACTCTCACCTGTGCCCGAAGATCGCGCTCCCGACCCGCACATGGGTGGCACCGAGCATGATCGCGGTCGCGAAATCCGCGCTCATGCCCATCGAGAGATTCGTCAATCCATTGCGCGCGGCGATCTTGGCGGTCAGAGCAAAGTGCGCCGCCGGCGGTTCGTCGACCGGCGGGATGCACATCAAGCCGGAGATCGACAGCCCATAGGTGTCGCGGCAGCTGGCGAGGAAGGCGTCGGCCTCTCCGGGCGCGACGCCGGCCTTCTGCGGCTCCTCGCCGGTGTTGATCTGGACGAAGAGCTGCGGGTGCTTGTTCTGGGATTCGATTTCCTTGGCTAACGCTTGGCAAATGCTCGGACGGTCCACCGAGTGGATGGCATCGAATAACGCGACCGCCTCTTTCGCCTTGTTGGATTGTAGCGGTCCGATCAGATGCAGCGCGATGCCAGGGTAAACAGACGTTAACGCGGGCCACTTGCCTTTGGCCTCCTGCACCCGATTCTCACCGAATACGCGCTGTCCGGCTTCGATGATCGGGGTAATGGCATCCGCGGCGAAAGTCTTGGATACGGCGATCAGCGTCACGGAGGCGCGATCGCGCCGCGCATCCTTGCAGGCGCGGGCGATTTCTGCTTCGACCGCGGCGAGCGCGTTTGGTGAATGGCCGGTTACCGGCGCGGCGTTGGGTTCTGTCATGACATCGTTTGGCTGTGTTCGTAACCGGAGGTAAGTCCAATTTTACCGAGTTCAAGAAAGAGTCTTTGAACCCTTCGCTTTACCTTGGACCATCGGGGTGGGTAGCGAAGATGGCCAGCATCAGTCTCAACCGCAAGCGAGCGAAACTCAAGCAGGTTCTCGGAATCCGGGCGCGGCTTGCGTTGCTCGCGGTGATTCTGGTGGCACCCTTGATGCTCGAGCGCATCCGTTCGCTCGAAGACACCCGCACCCGGCAGATCGCGCAGGCCACGGTTGAATTCACCACCGTCGCAAGGCACAGCGCCGATGCGCAGCGCGAGGTGATCTCATCGGTCGAGACCATCCTGAAATCGGAAGCCTTCATTCGCGCCTCCGCAGGCGGCGTCAGCAAGAGTTGCGACGTGCTACGCGCGAGCCTGCCGTCGAACCTGCCCTGGATCCGCACGCTTTTGATCGCCGGCCAGGACGGACGCATCCAATGCGCCACCAATAACATGTATGTCGGCCTCGACCTCAGCGACCGGCCCTACTTTCAGCAGGCCCAGGAGAGCGGCCGCTTCGTGCTGAGCGATTTCATCCTGTCGCGCCCGGTACCGTCACCGACCGTCATGGCAGTCTACCCGGTGTCCGCGTTCAGCGGCGTCGCCGATGCCGTCGTGCTCGCAACGGTCAACCTCGACTGGATGTCGAAGGTGATGAGCAATTTGGGCGGACGCGCCGGCATCACCGCCGTGCTGGTCGACAGCACAGGCACCGTGCTGGCCGCGCCGGCCGATCAGCACAGCGCTGTCGGCCGTCCCCTCGACAACATGCCGCTGATGTCGGCCATCGCCGACCGGGCGCTGCGGTCGAACCAGGACGAGGGCTCACTGTCTTTCCTCGCCGCCGACGGCTCGCGCCGCGCGGTCAGCTACATCCGCATCGCCGGCACCAATGCCCGCCTGATCGCCAGCATCGACGAAGACAAGGTGTCCGCGGCGGTCAGCCGCGACATCCGCACCGCCTATCTCCAGCTCGCTTTCGTCGTCGTGTTCGTCCTGCTCGGCGCGCTGATCGCTGCCGAAAAGCTCGTCATCAAGCCGATCGAGATGCTCGTCGACATGGCCAAGCGCCTCGGTGAGGGCGACCTGTCGGCCCGCGCGGCGCGCAATCGCCTGCCGGCCGAGTTCGTGCCCCTGGCCCGCGCGTTCAACGCGATGGCCGCACAACTGAGCCAGCGCGAGCGAGAGCTGATCGCGAGCAACGACCGGCTGACGGTGATGGCCTCGATCGACATGCTGTCCGGCCTCGCCAACCGCCGCGGCTTCCAGAGCCGGCTCGACTTCGAATGGATGCGTGCGCAGCAATATGGCAGCGACCTCGCGCTGCTGATGATCGACGTCGACCATTTCAAGCTGTTCAACGACACCTATGGTCATCTCGAAGGCGATTCCTGTCTGACCAGGCTCGGCGAATCGCTGTCCGGCATCGCCGCCGACACGATGGGCTTTGCGGCGCGCTATGGCGGCGAGGAATTCTGCCTGCTGCTGCCGAACACCGATGTGAATGGCGCCGTGAAAATCGGCGAACAGGTGCGCGCGGCCGTGCTGAAGCTATGCCTGCCGCACATCACCTCAGCCCATATGATCGTCACTGTCTCGATCGGCGTGGCCGCGACCAAGCCCAACGAAAGTCTGCGCCCCGGCGACTTGATCGAAGCCGCCGACGCCGCGCTCTACGCCGCCAAGCACCGCGGCCGCAACAATGTCGTCGAGCACGGCATCCAGGCGATCGAGAGCGGCGCGGCGGACATGATGATGGCGGCCAGCGCCTAACCCGCAGCTCCCGTGCGATCGAGCTCGGCTTCCGTCACCACGCGATTGCGGCCGCTGCCCTTGGCGAGATAGAGCGCGCGGTCGCAGCGCTCGATGAAATCGGTGATCGCTTCGCCGGCCCGGTACTGCGCCACACCGATCGACACGCTGATGTTGGGCAGGATCTCGCCGGTCGAGCGGCGCGTGATCGTGCATTCGGCGAGCGCACGCCTGATGCGCTCGGCGATCTCGGCGCAAGTGGCGAGATCGGCGTCCGGCAGCACCGCGATCAGCTCCTCGCCGCCATAGCGGGCCGGCAGATCCTGCTCGCGGACCTTTTCTCGCAGCACCTTCGCCATCAGGCGCAGCACCTGGTCGCCAACGCCGTGGCCGAAATTGTCGTTGAAGGCCTTGAAGTGGTCGATGTCGAGCATCAGCACGCTGAGCGGCTCGCCCCATGAAGCGGTCGCCTGCGCCTTGCGCAGGAATTCGTCGAGCGCGCGCCGGTTTGCAAGGCCCGTCAGCGTGTCGGTCCGGGCGCGCTCCTCGGAGCGCGAGAGCGAATCGCGGATCACGTCAAGCTCGCGGGTCTTTTCCGCAAAGCCCGCTTCCAGCCGCGTCGCTCGTGTGGCGGCCCGGGCCAGCTCGTTCATGAGCTGGGCGACCAGCGCCTTCGGATCGACGCCGGCCTTGCCTTGGTCCGCTACCTCGCTGATGACCTGCATCTGCGAATGATTGTCAGCGATCGCGGTCGCCAGAAATTCCTTGGCCGCTCCCATCAGTGCCTGCAGCCGCTCGGAAGTGTCGACCGCGATGGCGCTCACCTGGGGCGCGACATAGGTCTCGAACAGGTCTTGATTGGTTCGGGCGTCGAACGGACGATTGTGGTCGATCAGGAGATCGATCGCGTTGCGCAGATCGTCATGGCTGCCCGCGAAATATTGGTACCAGACCGCAAAATTGGCCGGGGTCGGCGCAATCCGCTGTTCGGCCATGCTGCGCATCGCCCGTCCGGCGATGGAGGCGGCATAGTCGTAGTCGGGATCGTCGAAGCTCGAATCCATCGCGGTCATGCGGGTCCTGTCGGGCCGCAAATTGGCATCGAGCTCTTAATCACACGCCAACACCGATCCTCGTAGTTATGCGGAGGCGACGGCCATGGTTCCAAATCGCGGCAACCCATTGACCCCTTGAGGACTTCTATGGCCTAGTCCGCCGTCTTGACACGGCCGAACCCACGAAAACCCCAACGATTCCATGACCTCCGAACGCTATAACGCCCGCGACGCCGAACCGCGCTGGCAACGCCTCTGGGACGAACAGGCGATCTTCGTCTCCAAGAACGATGATTCGCGGCCGAAATATTATGTGCTTGAGATGTTCCCCTACCCGTCCGGGCGCATCCATATCGGCCATGTCCGGAATTACACGCTCGGCGACGTGCTGGCCCGCTTCATGCGCGCCAAGGGGTTCAACGTGCTGCACCCGATGGGATGGGACGCGTTTGGCCTGCCGGCCGAGAATGCCGCGATCGAACGCAAGGTCGCGCCGAAGGCCTGGACCTACGACAACATCGCCGCGATGAAGAAACAGCTCCGCTCGATCGGGCTGTCGCTGGACTGGTCCCGGGAGATCGCGACCTGCGATCCCTCCTATTACAAGCACCAGCAGAAGATGTTTCTGGACTTCCTGCGCGAAGGCCTCGCCGAGCGCGAGAAGCGCAAGGTGAACTGGGACCCCGTCGACATGACCGTGCTCGCCAACGAGCAGGTGATCGACGGCCGCGGCTGGCGTTCAAGCGCTGTCGTCGAACAGCGCGAGATGAATCAGTGGGTCTTCAAGATCACGAAATACTCGCAGGAACTCCTGTCGGCGCTGGATACGCTGGACCGCTGGCCGGACAAGGTGCGGCTGATGCAGCGCAACTGGATCGGCCGCTCGGAGGGCTTGCTTGTCCGCTTCGCCCTGGATGCGGCGACGACGCCGGCCGGCGAGAGCGAGCTGAAGATCTTCACGACGCGCCCGGATACGCTGTTCGGCGCGAAATTCATGGCGATCTCGGCGGATCATCCGCTGGCGCAGGCTGCGGCCGCGAAGAACCCGAAACTCGCGGAGTTCATCGCCGAGATCAAGAAGATGGGTACCGCGCAGGAAATCATCGACACCGCGGAGAAACAGGGTTTCGACACCGGCATCCGCGCGGTGCATCCGTTCGATCCGAGCTGGAAGCTGCCGGTCTATGTCGCCAATTTCGTGCTGATGGAATATGGCACCGGTGCGATCTTTGGCTGCCCCGCGCATGACCAGCGCGACCTCGACTTCGTCAACAAGTACAGTCTCGGCAACACGCCCGTGGTCTGCCCGGAAGGGCAGGACCCGAAGTCGTTCGTCATCACCGACACCGCCTATGACGGTGACGGCCGCATGATCAATTCGCGCTTCCTCGACGGCATGACCATCGAGCAGGCCAAGGACGAGGTCGCAAAACGTCTGGAAAGCGAGCTGCGCGGCAACGCGCCCGTCGGCGAGCGGCAGGTCAATTTCCGCCTGCGCGACTGGGGCATTTCGCGCCAGCGCTATTGGGGCTGCCCAATTCCCGTCATTCATTGCCCGAAATGCGATGTGGTGCCGGTACCGGATGCCGACCTGCCGGTGAAGCTGCCTGACGACGCGACCTTCGACAGGCCGGGCAACGCGCTCGACCATCATCCGACCTGGAAGCACGTCACCTGCCCGAAATGCGGCGGCAAAGCCCAGCGCGAAACCGACACCATGGACACCTTCGTGGATTCGTCCTGGTATTTCGCGCGCTTCACCGATCCCTGGAACGAGAACGCGCCGACCACGCCCGCGGTCGCCAACCGGATGCTGCCGGTCGACCAATATATCGGCGGCGTCGAGCACGCGATCCTGCATCTGCTCTACAGCCGCTTCTTCACCCGCGCGATGAAGGCGACCGGACACATTGCGCTCGACGAGCCGTTCGCCGGCATGTTCACGCAAGGCATGGTGGTGCACGAGACCTACCAGAAGGCCGACGGTACCTATGTGCAGCCGGCCGACGTCAAGGTCGAAGTCGGCGGCAACGGGCGCCGCGCCACGCTGCTTGGCACAGGCGAAGACATCACGATCGGCCCGATTGAGAAGATGTCGAAGTCGAAGAAGAACACGGTCGACCCCGACGACATCATCGAGACCTATGGCGCCGACGTCGCCCGCTGGTTCATGCTGTCGGACTCCCCGCCCGACCGCGACGTGATCTGGAGCGACGAGCGCGTCCAGGGCGCCTCGCGCTTCGTGCAGCGGCTGTGGCGGCTGGTGAACGATTCCGTCGAGCTCGGCAAGAGCGCGCCGGCGGCCCGGCCGGCCAGCTTCGGCCCGGACGCCACCGCCTTGCGCAAGGCGGCCCATGGTGCGCTGGACAAGGTCACCACTGGGATCGAGCGGCTGCACTTCAACGTCTGCCTCGCCCATATCCGCGAATTCGCCAATAGCTTCTCGGAGATCCTGCAGCGTCCCGGGCAGCCTGCGGCCGACTTAGCCTGGGCAGTGCGGGAAGCCGGCCAGATCCTGGTCCAGCTGTTCTCCCCGATGATGCCGCACCTCGCCGAGGAGTGCTGGCAGGTTCTGGGCCAGAGCGGGCTGGTTTCCGAGGCCAATTGGCCCCAAATCGAACGCGATTTGCTGGTTGAAGACAGCGTGACCCTGGTGGTCCAGGTCAATGGCAAGAAGCGGGGCGAGGTCACAGTTGCAACAGCGGCCCAGAATCCGGAAATCGAGGCTGCCGTTTTGGCCCTCGATGCGGTAAAGCTGGCCCTGGACGGCAAGCCCGTCCGCAAGGTGATCATCGTCCCCAAGAGGATCGTAAATGTTGTCGGCTAGGATCCGCATCGCAGCCCGCTTGCTGGCGGTCGCCGCCCTGGCGGCGTTGACGGCCGGCTGCTTCCAGCCGATGTATGCCGAGCGAAACGACGGCACCCCCGGCCTGCGCGAGAAGCTGATGGGTGTCGAGCTGCCCCCGATCAGCAAGCCCAATGCCTCCCGCGAGGCCCGCGTCGGCGTCGAGATCCGCAACGCGCTTGCTTTCAAGCTTTACGGCTCGGCGACGGGCATGCCGCCGACCCACCGGCTGGACATCCGGTTCACCACCACCCGCTCCTCATTGATCGTCAGCACCGCGACGGGACTGCCGACCAACGAAAATTACGGCATCGACGCCCAATACAATCTGATCGACGCCGCAACCGGCAAGTCCGTCATGACCGGCTCGACTTTCTCGCGCGTGTCCTACGACATGCCGGGATCCTATCAGCGCTTCTCCCGCAACCGCGCCGTGCGCGATGCGGAGGATCGTGCCGCCAACGAGATTGCCGAGAACATCACGACCCGGCTCGCCTCGTTCTTCACCGCGGGCACGTAAGTCACTCCAGTCATTCCGGGGCGCGCCAAGCGTGAACCCGGAATCCAGAGATTGTATATCGAGATTCCGGATTCGCGCTTCGCGCGCCCCGGAATGACGATTGGGCCCGATGGTCGCACTGCGCGGAAAAGAGATCGACAGCTTCCTCGCCCGCCCCGATGCGGGCCGTCCGATCATCCTGCTCTACGGTCCCGATGCCGGCCTCGTGCGCGAGCGTGCCGATGCGTTGATCGCTTCCGCCGTCGATGATCCCAACGATCCGTTTTCCCTGGTCAAGCTCGACGGCGACGAGCTTTCCGCCGAGCCATCGCGCCTCGTCGACGAGGCGATGACGGTGCCGCTGTTCGGCGGCCGCCGCGCGATTCGCGTGCGCGCCGGCTCGCGCAGCTTTGCCGGCGGAATCGACACGCTGGCCGAGATGAACGTCAGGGATTGCCGCATCGTGATCGAGGCCGGCGAGCTCCGCCCGGAATCGCCGCTGCGAAAGGCCTGCGAAAAGGCCAAGACGGCGGTGGCGATCGGCTGCTATCCCGACACCGAGCGCGATCTCGGCAAGCTCATGGAAGACGAGTTGCGCATCGCTAATCTGCGCATCGCACAGGATGCCCGCGCGGCGCTGATGTCGTTCCTCGGCGGCGACCGCCAAGCCTCGCGCAACGAACTGCGCAAGCTGACGCTCTACGCCCATGGCAAAGGCGAGGTGACGCTGGACGACGTGATGGCCGTGGTTGCGGACGCCTCCGAGCTGAAGCTCGATCCGATCGTCGACGGCGCCTTTGCCGGGCGGCCCGACATCGTCGAGACCGAATTCGCCAAGGCGATGATCGCCGGCACCTATCCCGGTGTAATCATCTCCGCCGCGCAGCGCCAGGCGGCGTGGCTGCACAAATCCGCGCTGGCCATCGCCGACGGCCAGCCTGCCTCCGCCGTGCTCGACGGCGGCTATCCGCGCCTGCATTTCTCGCGAAAGCCCGCGGTCGAAACCGCGCTGCGCAATTTTAGCGTGGCGAAGCTCGCCGCCGTCATCGAGCAGCTCGCGACCGCCGCGCTCGACACCCGCAAGCAATCGACGCTCGCCGCCGCCATCGCCCAGCGCACACTGATGGCGATCGCGGCGAACGCGAAGCGGCGGGGTTAATTAAGGCTCTCACTGTCTCCCCGTCATTGCGAGCGAAGCGAAGCAATCCAGGATCCCTCCGCGGAAAGATTCTGGATTGCTTCGTCGCAAGTGCTCCTCGCAATGACGTGGGGAGAGAGTCGCATATCACAATGATGGCGGTAATTCCTCATCCCGAGGAGCGCGCTCTTGCGCGCGTCTCGAAGGATGCAGGCCCGCCTGTGGCCCCCGCCCTTCGAGACGCCGCTTCGCGGCTCCTCAGGGTGAGGGAGATAGACTGAACGGGCCGCGCGATCCGGTTTTCGCCCGGCGCCGCGGAACGAGGGCGAAACCTACAGCGCGCCCTTGGCGAGCCGCTTCATCACCTCGTCGAGCTGATCGAGGTTGCGGTAGTTGATCTGGACCGAGCCGCCGGGGTCGCGGTGATTGACGGTGACCTTGAGGCCGAGCGCATCGCTGACGCGCTTCTCCAGATCGATCGTGTCGGGGTCCTTTTCCTTGCCCCCCGTGCTGCGCGCCTTTTGCGGCTTGCGCTCCGGCACGCCCTCTTCATGCGCGAGCGCTTCGGCCTGGCGGACGTTGAGTCCCTCCTCGACGATGCGCTTGGCGGCGGCGAGCGGATCGGGCACGCCGATCAGTGCGCGGGCGTGACCGGCCGTCAGCTCGCCGGTCGCGATGAAAGCCTGCACCTCCGCTGGCAGCTTTGTCAGCCGCATCATGTTGGCGACGTGGCTGCGGCTCTTGCCGACGACTTTCGCGATGTCGTCCTGGCTGCGTTTGAACTCGTTGGCGAGCGCGTGATAACCCTGCGCCTCTTCCATCGGGTTGAGGTCCTCGCGCTGCACGTTCTCGACGATCGCGAACTCCAGCGCATCGCTGTCGCTGATGTCGACCGGCACGACCGGCACTTCGTGCAGGCCGGCCATCTGCGAGGCGCGCCAGCGTCGCTCGCCGGCGATGATCTCAAAGCGGTCCTGTGCGCCCTTCACCGGACGCACCACGATCGGCTGGATCACGCCATGCTGCCTGATGGACTCGCTGAGCTCCTTCAGCTCGGCGTCCGAAAAGGTGCGGCGCGGATTGCGCGGATTGGCCTTGATGAATTCGATCGGCACCTTGCGCTGCGCGCGCGGACGATCGACGTGCTGGGCCTCGCCGCCGACATCACCGATCAGACTTGCAAGTCCCCGGCCCAGTCGCGAACGCGCTTCATCGGCCATCGCCAGCTCCCTTGGATTCACGGTGCAGCACTCCAGAACTGAATTTCAAATCGTAGGGTGGGTTAGCGCAGCGTAACCCACCATTGGTTAGTCCGGGGACGAGAGACCTGGTGGGTTACGCTACGCTAACCCACCCTACGCACCGTCAATGCGTCGTGCGCAGCTCGCGCTCGCGCTGGATCACTTCGGTGGCGAGCCGCAGATATGCTTCGCTGCCGACGCATTTGAGATCGTAGACCAGCACCGGCTTGCCGTAGGACGGCGCCTCCGAGATGCGTACGTTGCGCGGGATCATGGTCTTGTAGACCTTCTCGCCCATGAACTGGCGGACGTCGGCGACGACCTGGTTCGAGAGGTTGTTGCGCGAGTCGAACATGGTCAGCACGATGCCGTGGATCGACAGGTTCGGATTGAGCGTCGAGCGCACCTGCTCCACCGTCTGCAGCAATTGCGACAGACCTTCGAGCGCGAAGAACTCGCACTGCAGCGGCACCAGGATCGCATCGGAGGCCGCCATCGCGTTCACCGTGAGCAGGTTGAGCGAGGGCGGGCAGTCGATCAGCACATAGGTGTAGTCGGCATCCGGCGAGACATTGTTGTTGAGCGCACCGATGGCATCGCGCAGCTTGAAGGCGCGGCCGGGTGTGGTGCCGAGCTCGAGCTCGAGACCGGAGAGATCCATCGTCGAGGGCGCGATGTGCAGCCGCGGCACCGCGGTCGAGACCACAGCTTCGCGCAAGGCGGCTTCGCCAACCAGCACGTCATAGGTCGAGCAGGAGCGGTTGCGGCGGTCGATGCCGAGGCCGGTCGAGGCGTTGCCCTGGGGATCGAGATCAACGACCAGGACGCGTTCGCCGATTGCCGCGAGTGCCGTACCCAAGTTAATCGCTGTGGTTGTTTTTCCCACGCCGCCCTTCTGGTTCGCCAGTGCCAGGATGCGCGGATGGCCGTGCGGTACCTCACTGGTCGGTTCCTGGGTCTGCTCTTGCTGCGGCTCGTCAATCACGGTCATCGAATTTCCCCACTCAGCCCCTGAAGCCTCAGCTGCGCCGTTCGGCGGCGTTGAGCTCCACGATCCAGCCGTCACCCGTGCGGCTTTGGTGGAGCTGAGGCGTAATATTCCAATATTTAGCGGCTTCGGTCAATTCAGCCTCTACATCTTGACCCTTAGGAAATAACGCCTTTGCGCCCTGGCGCATCAGCGGCTCCGCAAAGCCGATGAGTTGATGTAGCGGAGCCAGCGCGCGCGCGGTGACGCAATCGACGGGGCCAGTGATTCTATCCACATTATCCCCGATCTCAGCGAGATGTACGACTCCCGGAGATGTGGTGACGCGGATCGCTTCGCGCAAAAACGCAGCCTTCTTGGCAATCCGCTCGACGAGATGGACGCTGGCGCCGGGGGTCTCGGCCATGGCACAGGCCAGGACGACGCCGGGAAAGCCGCCACCGCTGCCAAGATCGGCCCAGCGTTTTGCAATCGGCGCAAGATCGACGAGTTGAAGCGAATCGGCGATGTGCCGCGTCCAGAGGTGCGGCAAGGTCGAGGGCGCGACCAGATTGGTCTTGACCTGCCACTCCCGCAGCAGTGCGATGTAGCGGTCGAGCCGGGCTTCCGTTTCATGTGAAACGGGCGCGAGCTTCAGTGCTGCGCGCTTGTCGGCGGCGATGATGGAATCGAGCGCCTGATCATTGGCGCTGGCTTTGTCGAACTTCGGCTTGGCCCCGCCCTCACCTGCTCCGGCACGTCGCGATAGCTCTTTGTCCCTGCCCGGTCCGCGCTGTTTCACGTGAAACCTATGCGATGGCCTTGGAGGACTTTCGTGCCTCACGCCGAAGATAGGCGGCGAGGATGCCGAGCGCAGCCGGCGTCATGCCGTCAATCCGGCCGGCCTGGCCGACGGTGAACGGCCGCGCCTTCTCCAGCTTGGCCCGCACCTCGTTGGAGAGACCGGGGACGAGGCTGTAATCGACCTCTGAGAGCACCAGTCCCTCGTCGCGCCTGAAGGCATCGACGTCGGCGCTCTGGCGCTCAAGATAGACATCGTACTTGGCGTCGATCTCAAGATGAGTCGCGATGACAGGATCGATCCCCGCCAGCTCAGGCCAGATCGTTCGGACCTGGCTCCAGCCGATCTCCGGATAGGCCATCAGCTCGAAGGCCGACCGGCGCTGGCCGTCGCGGTTCAGGGACAATCCGCGCTTGATCGCCTCGTTCGGGGTGATCGTCAGCGACTTCGAGAGCGTCCTGGCTGCATTCAGCGCGTCCATCTTGGCGCGATGGTGGAAGGTCCGGGCGTTTCCAACACATCCCAGGGCGATGCCCTTCTCGCTCAGACGCTGATCCGCATTGTCCGCCCGCAGCGTGAGCCGGTACTCGGCCCGCGAGGTGAACATCCGATAGGGTTCGCTGATCCCGCGGGTGACCAGGTCGTCGATCATCACACCGAGATAGCCGTCGGCACGATCGAACACCGTCAGCGCCGCCCCGCTCGCAGCAAGCGCCGCGTTCAGGCCGGCGACGATGCCCTGCCCTGCCGCCTCTTCGTATCCGGTGGTGCCGTTGATCTGCCCGGCCAGGAACAGACCGCGCAGACGCTTGGTCTGGAGGGTCGGATCAAGCTCACGGGGATCGATGTGGTCGTACTCGATGGCGTAGCCCGGACGGACCATCTTCACCCGCTCCAGACCAGGGATGCTGGCGAGGATCGCGAGCTGGACCTCTTCGGGGAGCGAGGTCGAGATGCCGTTGGGATAGACCGTGCTGTCATCGAGCCCTTCCGGCTCCAGGAAGATCTGATGGCCGTCGCGGTCGCCGAAGCGGACGATCTTGTCCTCGATCGAGGGGCAATAGCGCGGCCCGGAGCTCTTGATCTGACCGGAGTACATCGGCGAGCGATGAACATTGGCCCGGATCACCTCATGGGTGGCGGCCGTGGTCCGGGTGATGCCGCACTGGATCTGCGGGGTCGTGATCCGCTCGGTCATGACCGAGAATGGCTCCGGCGGTTCGTCTCCGGGCTGCATCTCGACCGCGGACCAATCGATCGTGGTGCCGTCCAGACGCGGCGGCGTACCGGTCTTGAGCCGTCCCAGGGCGAGGCCGGCACGCTCAAAGGACGTGGAAAGACCCATCGCCGGGGCCTCACCGACACGGCCGGCCGGCCAATTCTTCTCGCCGAGATGAATGAGACCACGCAGGAAGGTGCCGGTGGTGACCACCACAGCCCCTGCCCGAAGCTCCCGGCCGTCCGCCAGGCGAAGTCCCGTCACCCGGCCATCGGCCACGATCAGCTCGTCGGCCTCGCCTTCAATGACGGACAGTCCCTCGGTCTCCCGGATCGCGGCCTGCATGGCCGCCGCATAGAGTTTTCGGTCAGCCTGAGCCCGAGGACCACGGACAGCCGGACCCTTGCGACGATTGAGCACGCGAAACTGGATGCCGCCGGCATCGCCCACGCGGCCCATCAGACCATCGAGCGCATCGACCTCCCGCACAAGATGCCCCTTGCCGAGACCGCCGATAGCGGGATTGCAGGACATCGCGCCGACCGTGGAAAAGCGGTGCGTCACCAGCGCGGTCGTCGCGCCCATCCGGGCAGACGCAGCTGCGGCTTCACAGCCGGCGTGACCGCCGCCAATCACGATGACGTCGAAGCTCTCTCGCTCTGTTCGCATGAGCGGACTTCTAGCTCAGAGGCGGGAAAGCCGGAAGCGGAAACTGGAAGGTGGATGTTTCACGTGAAACGGGGCGGTTTCGGAGCGGAAATCGATTTCGCGAGAACACAGTAGAAAGATCGTTGTTGCGACTGCTCTTCCCGCGGACGCAAATGGACAGCCACGTTTCACGTGAAACCAAGTTCGGTTGGCGGCCCAAGATGTCTGAATTCGATGGGAACCACCCGCGCTCTTCCGCAGCAAAGCACGCCCATAGTCCTCTGCCCGTGTCCCGGACCGGCAGCAACGCGCGCGTTGCTGCGCCGAGCCGGGGCTCAGAAGCTGCGAGCTGAGTCGGGGTACACTAAGGAGAGAGCGAAGAGACTGTTACGGCAGCTCCTGTTTCACGTGAAACAAACGTCGCGAACCTGACCCGTTTCACGTGAAACATAAGGAATGGAACAAGTGCTAGTTCTACATTGAAGAACTAGAGCTACTTTCCAATGCAAAACTTCTGGAAGATGGCCCCCAGAACGTCCTCGACGTCGACCCGGCCCAGCAGCCGGCCCAAGGCATAAGCGGCCGCTCGCAATTCCTCAGCGGCCAGCTCTTCGCCCTCTTCTACAAGCTCAAGGCTCCGGCGCAAGCTGTCCAACGCGCGACTCAACAGCTCCCGCTGGCGCGCCCTGGTCACAACGGCGCCCTCGCTGGTTGCGAAGAACTCGGCCGCGAATTCAACGAGGGCCTCAACCAGCTCCGGGATGCCATCGCCCTCACGCGCCGAGATCGCAAACTCATCGCGCACGGCAGCGCCTCCGGCTCTGCCCAGATCGATCTTGTTGCGGATGATCCAGACCGGGCCACCGGACCGATCACTATCCCTCCCGGAATTCCGAAGCGTCCGCATCGTCTCCGGATCCACGGCTTGCTCGGACTCGACCAGCCACAACACCAGGTCGGCATCCTCGGCCCGCGCCCGCGCCCGGCGCACGCCCTCCTGCTCGACCGGATCGTCGGTCTCGCGGATGCCCGCGGTGTCGATGATTGTGACGGGGTAGCCGTCGAGGTCGAGCTGGATCTCGATCACGTCGCGCGTCGTGCCGGCATGCGGCGAGACGATCGCGACCTCGCGGCGCGCGAGCTGGTTCATTAGCGTCGACTTGCCGACATTCGGCTCACCCGCGATCGCGACCACGAGCCCGTCGCGAAGGCGTTCAGAATGTCCCTGTGCCGCAAGGACTTCTTTGATTTCGTCATGCAGCGCTGCGATCGCCTTCACCGCCGGAGCCCGCAATTCTGCCGGCACATCGCCTTCGTCGGAAAAATCGATGCCGGCTTCGATCAGCGCCGACGCCTCGATAATTCGTTCGCGCCAGTCGCGCGCGCGGTCGCCAAGCAGGCCCTGCAATTGCCGCAGCGCCTGGCGCCGCTGCCGGTCGGTATCGGCGTGGATGAGATCGTCGAGACCCTCGGCCTCGGTGAGATCGAGCTTGCCGTTCTCGAACGCACGTCGGGTGAATTCACCTGGCTCGGCCGCCCGCGTATTCTGAATAACCGAAATAGAGGCAAGCAGCGCCGCCAGCACCGCGCGGCCGCCATGGACGTGAAATTCGGCGACGTCCTCGCCGGTCGCGCTGCCCGGTCCTGGAAACCAGAGCACCACCGCATCGTCGATCGGCTGGCCAGCCCTGTCGCGGAGCAGCCGGCGGCTGGCCTGCCGCGGTGCCGGCAGCTTGCCCGCAAGCGTCGTCAGTATCTGGCCAGCCTGAGGTCCCGACACGCGGACCACGGCGATCGCGCTCGGCGCCCGGCCGGACGACAACGCAAAGATGGTCTGGTCTCGCGGATGCATGGCCTATTTGTCCGGCTGCCGATCAAAAGGCAAATACCCGTTCCGGCGACAAGACGGCACGATTTGCTGCGCTGTATGCTGCAAAAATTCCTAATATTGCACAGCAATATATCAGGGAATTTTGCTGCAATTAATCCCGACACCTTTCTCGATGGACCGCGGGATTTCAACGATTACTTATATAAATCAACATATTAATTGAATAGCAGCCCCGGCATCATACCGCCTTCCATGCTGCGTATCCTCTGCAACAAAGCCCGCACAACAAAAAGGGCGCCCGGAGGCGCCCTTTGAACTTGAGCAGACTATGTTGCACCGCACTCAGGTGTTCATGGAGTCGAAGAACTCCGAATTGCTCTTGGTCGAGCGCAGCTTGTCGAGCAGGAAGTCGATCGCATCCATCGTGCCCATCGGATTGAGGATGCGGCGCAGCACGTACATCTTCTTGAGCACCTGCGGATCGGTGATGAGCTCCTCCTTGCGGGTGCCGGAGCGCGAGATGTCGATCGCCGGGAAGGTGCGCTTGTCCGAGACCTTGCGGTCCAGGATCAGTTCCGAGTTACCGGTGCCCTTGAACTCTTCGAAGATGACTTCGTCCATGCGGCTGCCGGTATCGACCAGCGCGGTCGCGATGATGGTCAGCGAGCCGCCCTCCTCGATGTTACGGGCGGCACCGAAGAAGCGCTTGGGGCGCTGCAGGGCGTTGGCGTCGACACCGCCGGTCAGCACCTTGCCGGATGACGGCACCACCGTGTTGTAGGCGCGGCCGAGACGCGTGATCGAATCGAGCAGGATCACGACGTCACGGCCATGCTCGACCAGACGCTTTGCTTTTTCGATCACCATCTCGGCGACCTGGACGTGGCGCACCGCCGGCTCGTCGAAGGTCGACGATACGACCTCGCCCTTCACCGAGCGCTGCATGTCCGTGACTTCTTCCGGACGCTCGTCGATCAAGAGCACGATCAGATAGCACTCGGGATGGTTATGCGTGATCGAGTGCGCGATGTTCTGCATCAGCACGGTTTTACCCGTGCGTGGCGGCGCCACGATCAATGCGCGCTGGCCCTTGCCGATGGGAGCGACGATGTCGATCACGCGTGCAGACAGGTCTTTGCGCGTCGGATCGTCGATTTCCATGCGGAAACGCTGATTTGGAAACAACGGCGTGAGGTTGTCGAAATTGACCTTGTGCTTGGCCTTTTCCGGATCCTCGAAATTGAGCGTGTTGACCTTCAGCAGCGCGAAATAGCGCTCGCCCTCCTTCGGGCTGCGAATATGGCCTTCGATGGTGTCGCCGGTGCGCAGGCCGAAGCGACGGATCTGCGACGGGGAAACATAGATGTCGTCGGGGCCCGGCAGATAATTCGCATCGGGCGAGCGGAGGAAACCGAAGCCATCGGAGAGCACTTCGACCACGCCCTGGCCGACAATGTCGGTCTCGGCGAGTGCGAGCTGCTTGAGGATCGCAAACAGCAGCTCCTGTTTGCGCATCGTGCTGGCGTTCTCGACCCCATTCTCCTCCGCAAACGAGACGAGCTCGGCTGGCGTTTTGGACTTGAGGTCTTCGAGTTTAATTTCCCGCATTGGGGTGGTCCTGTGGGGTAACCTAGGAGGGGGGTGCGAGGAGGCTCTGAAATGCGGACGTGAGAAGAGAAAGTCCGCAGGTCTGGCAAGGAGAGTGCCGGTGAGGCTTCAAACCTGATGCGGTGTCCGGCCTCTGGAAAGCTCAGACACAACCACATCCGCCTGCGTTGGGTGGGATATCGACAATATAGAAAATCGCTTCCTGCTCCGCAAGCCGAAGCACTGAGCTAATCGTCAGGCGCATTGCCTAGAACGGCTTCACGATCACCATGATGACGATGAAAATCATCAGGACGGTCGGCACCTCATTGATAATTCGATAGAATTTCTGGGTCCGCGGGCGCCGGTCGGCGGCGAAATCCTTCAGCCAGCGGGAAAAAAAGCCGTGGACCGCAGACATCGCCAGGACCAGTGCCAGTTTTACGTGCAGCCAGCCGAACGAGAACCAATGGCCGGACCAGGCGAGATAGAGCCCGGCGAGCCAGGTGACGATCATGGCGGGGTTGATGATGGCCTTGAGCAGCCGGCGTTCCATCACCTTGAACGTTTCCGACTGCTTCGAGCCGATCTCGGCCTCGGAATGATAGACGAACAGCCGCGGCAGATAGAGCATGCCCGCCATCCAGGCGATGACGGCGATCACATGCAGCGCCTTGATCCAGAGATAGACGTCTTCGAACATTTTCGCGGGTCCGGCTTCTGCCCAGTGAAGGGAACTGGGGATAGTAAGAACTCGTTAAGGTCTCACCGTGCACACATATCCGTCCGTAGCGCCTTCCTCAAATCTAGAATCTTAGATTCTTAAGGTTTGAGTCTATGTGACCGTGGATTGGACTCATGCAATTCCATCCGCGGGTTCACGCGCGCTTTTTCACACCCATCAACATATCCGGATTGCTCTTGGCGCTTTGCGATAAGCCGGCCAGCTTCAAAGGCTTGCGCCTTTCTGTCGGCAGCTTATCAAGGGGGTTGTCCGCGCAATCCCTTTTTCGTCACGGCGGGCCGGCGAACTTGTTCAGACCGGCAGCGGTGTGAAGAAAATTGGCCCTTGTCCCGCCCCTGGTGTCGCACATCCCTTTCCAAGGGGTTAAGCTCCACAGAAATCCACAATCCGTCCCGCCCTCATCCCAAGAGTTTTTGTGCCGACCTCGAACAATTATTTCCATCTGCACCTCGTCTCCGATTCCACCGGCGAGACGCTGATCACCGTGGCCCGCGCGGTTGCCGCCCAATACGCCAACGTGACGCCGGTCGAGCATGTCTATCCGCTGGTGCGCAGCCAGAAGCAGCTCGATCGCGTGCTCGACGAGATCGAGGAAGCCCCGGGGATCGTGCTGTTCACGCTGCTGGAGAAGGACCTGGTCTCCAGGCTCGAGGACAAGTGCAAGGAGATCAATGTTCCGAGCCTGTCGATCATCGGCCCGGTGATGCAGCTGTTCGAAGCCTATCTCGGGGCTGCGACCACGGGCCGCGTCGGCGCTCAGCACGTCCTCAACGCGGAATATTTCAAGCGTATCGACGCGCTGAACTACACGATGATCCACGACGACGGTCAGCATGTCGATGGCCTCAACGATGCCGACGTCGTCCTGGTCGGCGTGTCCCGCACCTCGAAAACGCCGACGTCGATTTATCTCGCCAATCGCGGCATCCGCACCGCCAACGTGCCACTGGTTCCGGGCATTCCGGTGCCCTCGCAATTGGAGACGCTGACGCGGCCGCTGGTCGTCAGCCTGCACGCGACGCCGGAACGCCTGATCCAGATTCGTCAGAATCGCCTGCTCTCCATGGGAGCGGAGTCCGGCAGCGACACCTACACCGACAAGCAATCGGTCACCGAGGAAGTCGCTTTTGCGCGCAAGCTCAGCGCCAAGCACGATTGGCCATTGCTGGACGTCACGCGTCGCTCGATCGAGGAAACCGCGGCGGCGATCATGAAGCTCTACAGCGATCGCCAACGCAACCGACCTTCCGAATAGTTTTCCCAATGGGTCTGTGGCTCGGCACATCTCCGTTGATCCTGGCCTCGCAGAGCAGCGCGCGAAAGCTGCTGCTGGCCAATGCCGGGCTGGAGTTCAAGGCTGTTACCGCCGATATCGACGAACGCGGTATTCAGGCCGCTTCAGAGCTTTCAAGTCCACGCGAGATCGCCCTGCTGCTGGCGCGCGAAAAGGCCAAGGCGGTCTGCGCCCGTCATCCCGGGAGCTACGTGATCGGCGCCGATCAGACGCTGGCGCTTGGCTACCGTCTCTTCAACAAGCCCACGGGCCGTTCGCAGGCATTGGCGCAATTGCGCGATCTCGCCGGCAACAGCCACGAGTTGAATTCCGCAGTGGCCGTGGCGCATGACGGCAAGATTGTTTTCGAGGACGTCTCGATCGCCCGCATGACCATGCGTGAGATGACCGAGGGCGAGCTTTCAGCCTATCTGGACGCTGCCGGCGACGCCGTCACGACCAGCGTCGGCGCCTACCAGCTCGAGGGTCTGGGCATCCATTTGTTCGAGCGCATCGAGGGCGATCATTTCACCATTCTCGGCCTGCCGCTGCTGCCGCTGCTTGCGTTCCTGCGGCGTGAACGGCTAGTTGCGGTGTGAATGACGGAGATGGCTGGGCGCTGATGCGGATCCTGGGACTGACCGGCTCGATCGGGATGGGAAAATCCACCACCGCGAAACTGTTCGCGGAGGCCGGCGTGCCCGTCTACGACGCCGATGCCGCCGTGCATCGGCTCTACGAGGGCGAAGCGGCGCCCGCGATCGAGGCTGCTTTCCCCGGCACCACCGTCAACGGCAAGGTGGACCGGCCAAAACTGTCGGCGCGCGTCGTGCACGATCCCGCCGCGATCAAGCAGCTCGAGCAGATCGTTCATCCGATGCTCGGCGCCTCCCGGCAAAAATTCTTCGCTGAGGCCGCGGCCGCCAAGGCGCCGGTCGTGGTGCTGGACATCCCGCTCCTGTTCGAGACCGGCGGCGAGAAGCGGGTGGATGCCGTGGTCGTGGTGTCGACCTCGCCGGAACTCCAGCGCGAACGGGTGCTGGCGCGGGGCACGATGGATGAAGCCAAGCTCGATGCCATCATCGCCAAGCAGACGCCCGATGCCGAGAAGCGCAAGCGGGCCGATTTCGTGGTGGATACCTCGCACGGACTCGAGCCGGTGCGGGCGCAAATCGCGCACATCCTGGCCGAGGTCGTTAAGATGCCGCAGCGGCGAACCTGATTCGCCGCCTCACACGGCTCTCACGACATTGATCTCAAGACACTGACGCCAAGACATGCGCGAAATCGTCCTCGACACCGAAACTACCGGCCTCGATCCGCTTCGCGGCGATCGTCTGGTCGAAATCGGCTGCGTCGAGATCCTCAACCGCATGCCGACGGGCCAGTCGTATCACGTCTATATCAATCCTGAGAGGGACATGCCGGCGGAAGCCTTCGCGGTGCACGGGCTGTCGGCCGAATTCCTGTCGACCAAGCCGCTGTTCCACGAGGTCGTCGATGCGTTTCTGGAGTTCATCGGCGATGCGCCGCTGGTGATCCACAACGCCTCGTTCGACATCGGCTTCATCAACGCCGAGCTCGACAGGATCAAGCGCGCGGCGATCCCGCGTGAGCGGCTTGTCGATACGCTGCTGCTGGCGCGGCGCAAGCATCCGGGCGTGTCGAACCGCCTCGACGATCTCTGCTCGCGCTATGCAATCGACAATTCACACCGCACCAAGCACGGCGCGCTGCTGGACGCCGAGCTGCTGGCCGAGGTCTATGTCGATCTGGTCGGAGCGCGGCAGTCACAGCTGCTCCTGGCGTCGGAAGCTCAGGAGATTCGCGTCAATGCGGCTGGCGATGCGCCGCGGCGGCAGCGCTTGGTGCCGCTTGCGCCGCGGACGTCGGACGCCGAGCGCGAGGCCCACCGGGCCTTCATAGCAACGCTCGGCGACAAGGCGATCTGGAACGAGTATCTCGTCGCTCCAGCTGCTGCTTCGGACGGTTAGCCCAGATTTAGGCTTGGCCGGTCTGGCCACCACCCTGGGCGGCCATTTGCCGCTCCATGTTCTGGCGATAGAGACCGACGAAGTCGACCGGATCCAGCATCAGCGGCGGGAACCCGCCGTCGCGCACCGCGGTCGCGATGATCTCGCGCGCGAACGGGAAGAGCAGGCGCGGGCACTCGATCATGACCAGCGGATGCAGATTCTCCTTCGGCACGTTGGCGATGCGGAACACGCCGGCATAAGCGAGCTCGAACGAGAACATGATCTTACCCGCGGTCTCGGCCTTGCCCTCGACCGACAGCGTCACCTCGAACTCCTGTTCGCTGAGATTGTTGGCGCTGACGTTGATCTGGATGTTGATCTGGGGCGGCTGGCTCTGCTGCTGGAGTGAGCTGGGCGCGTTCGGATTTTCGAACGACAGGTCCTTGGTATATTGCGCCAGCACGTTGAGCTGGGGAGCCTGGGCCGCCTCGGGAGGGGTGCCGTTACCGTTGGTCATGAGAGTCTCTCCTTACCCGATTTGGGCTGAATTTCGCGGCGGTTGGCTAACATAGGGCCGCCTCGTTCCACAAGGACGAACGGTCCCGGGGCGGGGATTCGGGCCGCGCCGACACCTGTGACGGTCATCCTGCCATTTTCGTACAATAGCGCCTTAAACGATTGAAGATACGCGATTTCCGGGCAGGATCGGGTTTCCCCTTAAGCATAAAACGCGCTACACTCAGTGCTGTGCCAAAAGGCGCCATTGGCCGGGCAAGATTTCGTGCCTACATCCCAGGGACCTGATGTGGACCCAAAATGGTGATGTAGACTTGCCGTTCCCGTAGGGAACGGTCTACTGGCCGGATTGATTTTCCCGGCGACGACCCCAAAAGCGAAGACCCAGAGCAAAGACCAGAAAGCGAATCCGACGTGGACATCTACACCATCATCTTCCTGGCGCTGGCGGTCTTTATCTTTCTGCGGCTGCGCAGCGTGCTCGGGCAGCGGACCGGCAACGAACGGCCGCCGTTCGACCGGACCGCGGCCCGCAATGCGTTGGGGGGTGCCCAGGACAACAACGTCGTGACCATGCCGGGCAAGGTGATCGACCAGGCCCCGTTGGCGCCGTCGGCCGATCCGACCCCGCCCTCCGACCGCTGGAAGGGCCTGACCGAACCCGGCACCGCGCTGGCGCAGGGCCTGGATGCCATCGTCGACAAGGATTCCACGTTCGACCCGCGTCATTTCATCTCGGGCGCCCGCGGCGCCTACGAGATGATTGTGCTGGCTTTTGCCAATGGCGACCGCCGCGCGCTGCGCGACCTGCTGTCGTCGGAGGTCTATGAGAGCTTCGACGCCGCGATCAAGGAGCGCGAGAAGAACGAGCAGAAGACTGAGACCCGCTTCGTCTCGATCGACAAGGCCGAGCTCGTCGGCGCCGAGCTGCGCGACCGCACCGCCCAGCTCACCGTGCGCTTCGTCTCGCAGATGATCTCGGCCACCCGCGACAAGGCCGGCAACATCGTCGACGGCAGCGCCGACACGGTGGCCGACATTACCGACATCTGGACTTTCGCCCGCGACATCACCTCTCGCGATCCGAACTGGAAGCTGGTTGGCACCGGAAGCGCGAATTAAGATCCTACTGAAGACCAGCGCGACCGCGCTTTGCGCAGGCGTCGTCGTGCTGTCGTCGTTTTCGCTCGGCGCCGAGGCGGCGCGGCGCCACTATCGCAACCATCACCATCATCATCCGCCGCAATTGCCTGCCGCACCATTGCGGGCCTTGCCCTATCCGCAGCTTCCTCTGCCGTTCGAAATTCCAGGCGCGCAATATTTGCCGCTGGCCTGGGCGGATGTGAAGGGCTGGAGCGACGACGATCACCTCGCCGCCTACAAGACGTTCCGCGCCAGCTGCCGCTCGATCAATGCGCAGAACGGCGCGGCTGAACCCAAGGCTGAACCCAAGGCGCTCGGTGGATCGCTGAGCGAACCGTGCCGGGCGGCAAAACCGCTCGAGATCACCGACGACGCCAAAGCCAAGACTTTCTTCGAGGAGAATTTCGCGCCGCTGCGAATCTCGCGCCTCGGCGAGCCCGATGGTTTCGTCACCGGCTATTACGAGCCGGTGCTGGAGGGATCGCGCACGCAGACCGAAATCTACAACGTTCCGGTCTACCGCCGCCCCTCGAATCTGTTCGTGCGCGGCTACAAGCAGGATTCGGTGAGCCTGCCCAACAAGGGCCCGGTCTATCGCAAGATCGGCCGCCGCAAGCTGGTGCCCTATTACGACCGTGGCGAGATCGAGGACGGCAAGATCGCCGGCCGCGGGCTGGAGATCGCCTGGCTGAAGGACCCGACCGACCTGTTGTTCGCGCAGATCCAGGGCTCGGCGCGGATCAAGTTCGACGACGGAAGCTCGGTCCGGCTGAACTACGACGCCTATAACGGCTATCCCTACACCGCGGTGGGGCGCATCCTGATCGAACGCGGCATCATTCCGAAGGAAGAGATGTCGATGCACAAGATCAGGGAATGGATGGCGCAGAATCCTGATGGGGCCAAGGAGCTGCGCCGCCAGAACCGCGCCTACATCTTCTTCCGCGAGGTCAACCTCTCCGACAAGGACGAGGCGGTGGGCGCGCAAGGCATTCCGCTGACGGCGGGACGCTCGATCGCGGTCGATAAATCGCTGCATGTTTACGGCACGCCGTTTTTCATCGAGGGCGAGCTGCCGATCGAATCCGAGCGCGCAAAGACGCCGTTCCACCGGCTGATGATCGCGCAGGACACCGGCTCGGCGATCATCGGGCCCGCGCGCGCCGATCTGTTTTTCGGCGCTGGTCAGGACGCCGGACGCGTCTCCGGCCGGCTGCGCCATCCCATGCACTTTGTGATGCTGGTGCCGAAGGGCCTCGATCCCTCCGTGCGCGCCGCGCGGCTGCCGGTGCCTGATCCGCGCCCCACCGAGAAGATCGCAAAGCTGTTTCCGCAAACCGATCCGAGCAAGGGGATGACGAAACCGGCCGCTACCGCCGGCTCAACGGACAACAAGAACGAAACGATTGCCACCGCCGGTCCTGTCCCGCTACCAGTGCCGCGTCCTGCGATCGAGCCTGCCTCCGAGCCGCGGCGTCCCGTGAAGAATCGTCCTCATCGGCAGCAATGAAACGACCGTCCCGTCCGCCCGTGCTGGAGCCTCGCCCCTCGCCGCGCCGCCGCGCGCTGAGCGAGGAGGAGCGCGCGCTGTGGGACTTCGTTGCCAAACAGGTCAAGCCGCTGCGGAAGCATCGCGCGGCGAAAGCGCACGCCGCTCCGCGCACCGAGCCTTTGCCCGCAATATCCGTCTCGCGGCCAGCGCCATCGCCTCGGCCGATTGCCGCAGCGCCGGCGCCGCGCACCACAAAACCGGTCGTCCCACCGCTGGCTCCGCTCGGCAAGCGCGAGCGGACAAAGCTGTCGCGCGGCCGCAGCGAGATCGAGGCGCGCCTCGATCTGCACGGCATGACCCAGACGCGCGCCCATCGCGCGCTGAGCGGCTTTCTGCACCGCGCCCATCACGACGGCCTGACCTTCGTGCTCGTCATCACCGGCAAGGGCCGCAGCGGCGGCGAAAGCGGCGTCCTGCGGCGTCAGGTGCCGGAATGGTTGAGCCTGCCGGAATTCCGCGCCTTCGTCGTCGGCTTCGAGACGGCCCATATCGGCCACGGCGGCGAGGGCGCGCTGTATGTGCGGATCAGGCGGGCGAGGCTCTAGTTGTTTTACACCTCTCCCGCAAGCGGGAGAGGGAGCGCACCGTCTAAAACGGCCGGACGATGCCGACGCGCGGGATCAGGGTGATGATCAGGCCGAAGATATTTGTCTTGCGATCCTCGGCCGGAATCAGCGGAGCTTCCTGCTTCGCCGGCAGCATCTTCACCGCGTGCAGGATCAGGAACAGGCAGACCGCCCAGTTCGAAATCCAGCGCGAATAGTCGAACACCATCGCGAACATCACGAGAGTGGCAAGGCTGACGCCGATCAGCGCCGCGATCACGAGCCGCTTGTGCAGATCGCTGGCGAGCGCACCGACCAGGCTCGCGAAGAAGCGCCACAGCGGCGTGTGCAGCCAGATCAGCAGCGCGAACACCGGCACGCCGAGGATGTTGTGCGGCAGGCGCCCCCAGGTGTCCGAGACCTCCTTTGCCAGCGGCTGGTACCAGATATAGGCGAATTGCAAGAGGTCGGTGCGCGACGGATCGGCCATGCGCGTTTTCAAGTACGCGACGAAGTCCGCTTCCGGAATCGGCATCGTCCCCCAGAATTGCGCGGCGAAGAACAGCGCGGAGACGACAAGCGAGGCGATAATGCCGAAGACGACGTTGCTGCGAGTGAGCCCGTAAGCGAGATAGTGCCTGATCACGACGATGGTGACGATGGTCGGCACATACATCAACAGATGAATGTGGTGGATCAGCACGAGGATGACCGAGAACAACGCTGCTGTTGCGACGAACAGCAGCGAGCCCGCCGGCATCAGCAAGAGGACGAGCGCGAGCGCACAGCCGTAGATGTCGAAATGGCCGAGCGTGTGCATGAAATTCTTCAGGAAGAACGGCGAGCCCGCCATGAAGACGAACAGCGGCAGCGTCTTGGCGGTGAAGCCGAAGGTCTTCTGAAACAGTCTTGCATAGAGGCCGAGCGTGATCAGCCACGTCGCCCCGCCGAGCGCGAACACCAGCCACACCGGCACCTTGTCCGTGAACTGCGCGACGATGGCGCCGACCAGGGCGCGCTTGATGAAGCCGAAATGATAGTCGACCAGGAGGTGGATGTAGGGGACGTAAGGCGGCAGCTGGATCTTGTGAACGAACACGCCGACGATGACCGCCGCGTTGATCGCGAGCAGCAGGCGCCAGGGATTTTTCTGAATTTGAGCGATCACGCCGCACCTGAAGTGGCGCGAACTACCTCCGCTGTCGTCCCGGGCAAGCAAAGCGCGACCCGGGACCCATAACCACAGGAGGTCGAGTGTGCCGGGATCGGAGCCGCCATCTGTTTCAACAAGGACCGCTGGTGGTTATGGGTCCCCGCGTTCGCGGGGACGACGCCGGAATGAATACCGCGGGCCTGTCGAATTACAAAATAAACCGGCTCAGATCCGCGTTCTTGGCGAGATCGCCGACGTGCTTCTGCACGAAATCCGCATCGACCCGGACGGTCTCGCCGTTGCGGTCGGGGGCGGTGAAGGAGATCTCGTCCAGCACCCGCTCCATCACGGTCTGCAACCGTCGCGCGCCGATGTTCTCGACGGCCGAGTTCACGGCAACCGCGACGTCGGCCAGCGCGTCGATCGCGCCGTCGGTGATGTCGAGCGTCACGCCCTCGGTCTGCAACAAGGCAACATATTGCTTGATCAGCGAGGCCTCGGGCTCGGTCAGGATGCGGCGCATGTCGTCGCGGGTCAGCGCCTGCAATTCGACGCGGATCGGCAGGCGGCCCTGCAATTCCGGCAGCAGGTCTGACGGCTTGGCGACATGGAAGGCGCCGGAGGCGATGAACAGGATGTGGTCGGTCTTCACCGCGCCGTGCTTGGTCGAGACCGTGGTGCCCTCGATCAGAGGCAGTAGATCGCGCTGCACGCCCTCGCGCGAGACGTCGCCGGCGGCGCGGCCCTCGCGCGCGCAGATCTTGTCGATCTCATCCAGGAACACGATGCCGTTGTTCTCGACCGCGCTGATCGCCTCCAGCGTCAGTTGATCATTGTCCAGCAGCTTGTCGGATTCCTCGTTGACGAGGATTTCGTGCGAGCCCTCGACCGTGAGCCGCCGCGTCTTGCTGCGGCCACCGAGCTTGCCGAAGATGTCGCCGATCGAGATCGCGCCCATCTGCGCGCCCGGCATGCCCGGGATCTCGAACATCGGCATGCCGCCGCCCGAGGACTGCGTCTCGATCTCGATTTCCTTGTCGTTGAGCTCGCCGGCGCGCAGCTTCTTGCGGAAGGATTCCCGCGTCGTGGACGAGGCATTGGCACCGACCAGCGCATCGAGCACGCGCTCCTCGGCGGCGAGCTGAGCGCGGACGTGCACGTCCTTGCGCTTTTTCTCTCGGACCTGGGCGATCGCGACCTCGACGAGATCGCGCACGATCTGCTCGACGTCGCGGCCGACATAGCCGACCTCGGTGAATTTCGTCGCTTCCACCTTCAGGAACGGCGCGTTCGCGAGTTTTGCCAACCGCCGCGCGATTTCCGTCTTGCCGACGCCGGTGGGGCCGATCATCAGAATGTTCTTCGGCAGCACCTCTTCGCGCAAGGAGCCGGACAGCTGCTGCCGCCGCCAGCGGTTGCGCAGCGCGATCGAGACGGCGCGCTTGGCATCGGCCTGGCCGACGATGAAACGATCGAGTTCGGAAACGATTTCGCGGGGGGAGAAGTCTGTCATGGGACCTTAGCTAGGGTCAGTTGCGGGCGAGGACAAGCCGCTTTTTCAGCCGTCAGATGATCGGCAGGCCGGATTGCCATTGCTTCACGACGTCGATCGGATGGATCAGCATCAGGATGTTGAGCGTCAGATTGTCGCGAATGTGGAGCGCCAGCATGATCTCGAAGGCGAGGCCGATCAGGACGGTTATCGAGACCGGCAGCACGCGCGCGGCGAGGAACCCCAGCATCATGGCCAGAGTGTCGGAGACCGAGTTGACGATGCTGTCGCCGTAATAATCCAGCGAGATCGTGCCGGCGCGGTAGCGCTCGATGATGAACGGCGAGTTCTCGACGATCTCCCAGGCACCTTCGATCAGCATCGCGACGATCAGCCGTGCCGGCCAGGAGAGAGGCAGGAGCGGCAGGCGCGCGAACAACAGCCAGGTCAGGCCGTAGAACAGGAAGCCGTGCAGAACGTGCGAGAAGCTGTACCAGTCGGCGATATGCTGGGAATTCTCCGAGCTGTTCACCACGCCGTGCCACAGCTTGATGGTGCCGCAGGTGCAGATCGGCACCCGGCCCATCGCGAACAGGATCGCGGCCTGCAGCGCCAGCAGCGATAGCGCGATGGCGGCCCAGCCGAACGGCGGAAACGCGACCTTGCTCTCGCGCGCGTGGACCAGCGTCACGGCTCACGCACCATCAGCAGTGCCGCCGCATCCGGCGTATCGACTATGCGGTCGCGGAGGAAGCCGGCTTTCTCATAGGCGCGCAAGGCGCGTGCGTTGAAGGGGTCAGGATCGGTGACCATGCGCGGCAGACCCCTGCGAAACTGCTCATCGACGAACTGGCGGATGAACGCCGAGCCGTGACCGCGTCCGATCATGTCGCTTTCGCCGATGAACTGGTCGATCCCACGCGTGCCCTCCGGTTGTGGCCCGAAGCCTGTATTCCAGCCGGTCAGTCGATAGCACTGAAGATAGCCGAAGGGCTTGTCGCCGGCCAACACGATGAACTGGTCCATGGCGGGTTCATCGAGATCGCCGCTGACGAGGGCAAACTGCTCGTCCGGATCGCCCCACCAGTCCCGCACATGCGCCTCGCCGAGCCACCGCCGGATCAGCGGCAGGTCGACGGCGGTCATCGGGCGGAAGGCGTAAATGGGTGCCACTCAGTTACCAAAGCTATGCTGCGCCCCTCTCCCGCTTGCTTGCGGGAGAGGGTCGTGGAGAGGGTGTCTCTACAATGGGACAGCCCCCAGAGGAGAGAGCCCCACCAGGCGCTTCGCGCCGACCTCCCCCGCAAGCGGGAGAGGTCGCACCGAGCTCGCGGATGGGCGTTCGGACAAATTACGCTCCACTATCCGGTCGCCAGGCTCTCGATGGTCACATTGCGGTTGGTGTAGACACAGATGTCCGCGGCGATGTCGAGGGAGCGGCGGACGATGGTCTCGGCGTCCTTGTCGGTGTCGAGCAGGGCTCGGGCCGCCGCCAGCGCGTAATTGCCGCCCGAGCCGATTGCCATCACGCCGGCCTCGGGCTCCAGCACGTCGCCGGTGCCGGTCAGCACCAGGGAGACGTCCTTGTCGGCCACGATCATCATGGCCTCCAGCCGCCGCAGATAGCGGTCGGTGCGCCAGTCCTTGGCGAGCTCCACCGCGGCACGGGTCAGCTGCCCCGGATATTGCTCGAGTTTGGCTTCCAACCGCTCGAACAGGGTGAAGGCGTCGGCGGTGGCGCCGGCAAAGCCGCCGATCACGTCGCCCTTGCCGAGCTTTCGGACCTTCTTGGCGTTGGACTTGATCACGGTCTGGCCGATCGAAACCTGGCCGTCGCCGCCAACCACCACCTTGCCGCCCTTGCGGACCGTCAAAATCGTGGTGCCGTGCCAGCTAGGCGAGCTGTTCTGGGAAGCCTGCATGAATGATCCTCGTTGTCCGGCCTGATTTAGGCGGTCGGGGGCAAGGGGACAACCTGGGCACAACGGGCCGTTCCGGGCCGAATTTCGCTCACCATAGGCAGAAGTAGAGGGCCCGCCAGCCGTTCCCGCAGTAGCGAAGGCGTCATTTGGCTGTTAATAGACAGGCGTTTTCGGCTCTCTAGCTAGGATGAAAGCCAGCTTTCAATGCGCACCGCGACGATCAAGCGCAAGACCAAGGAAACCGACATCGAGGTCTCCGTGAACCTCGATGGCACCGGCGTGGCCAATATCGCGACCGGCATCGGCTTTTTCGACCATATGCTCGATCTTCTCGCCCGCCATTCCCGCATCGACCTCACGGTCAAGGCGGTGGGCGATCTGCACATTGATTATCACCATACCACCGAAGACACCGGCATCGCGCTTGGCCAGGCGGTCAAGCAGGCGCTCGGCAACATGGCGGGCATCACCCGCTATGCCGGCGTGCACATGCCCATGGACGAGACGCTGTCGCGCGTGGTCATCGACATCTCGGGCCGCCCGTTCCTGGTGTTCAAGGCCGACTTCCCCCGCGACAAGATCGGTGAGTTCGATACCGAGCTGGTGCGCGAATGGTTCCAGGCCTTCGCCATGAACGCCGGCGTGACTCTGCACGTCGAGACCCTATATGGCGATAACAGCCACCATATCGCCGAGTCCTGCTTCAAGGGTCTGGCGCGGGCGCTGCGCACCGCCGTCGCGATCGATCCGAAAGCTGTGGGCGAGATCCCGTCCACCAAAGGCTCGCTCGGCGGCTGACGTCTTTCGGCCAGCGGCGGCACGCGCCGCTTGCGGTATCACTGAATCCCTAGGAACGGGGCATCACCATGCCTGTCTACACAGTTCATGCTCCCTCCCCGACCGGAGCCGATCTGCGCGCGACCGACAAGTTCGTGTTCGTGCGTGACGGTTTTCATTTCTGGGCGATGGTCTTCGGCCCGTTCTGGCTGCTGTGGAATCGGCTGTGGCTGGCTCTGATCGGCTACCTGATCTTCGTGGCTGCATTCAATGCGGGGCTGTCGAGCCTTGGCGTCGGACGCTCGTCGATCTTCTTCGCCGATCTCATCGTTGCGCTGCTGATGGGCCTTGAGGCCGCGAGCCTGCGTCGCTGGACGCTGTCGCGCGGCAAATGGCGCCAGCTCGACGTGGTGGTTGCGGACGACGAGGACACCGCCGAGCGCCGCTTTTTCGAGCGCTGGAGCCAGAAGCAGCACGGCATCGTCAACGATCAATGGGCCGTCGATCGCGGCGGCCCGCCGCCGACCCGCAATGTGCCGGGCCAGCAATTTTCGAACCCGCCGCCTATTCCGGCCGGCGGCATCATTGGATTGTTTCCAGAACCGGGAGGGTCAAGATGAGCGTCGCCATCATCGATTACGGTTCCGGGAATCTGCATTCCGCCGCCAAAGCCTTCGAGCGCGCCGCGCGCGGCCTGGAGAACCCGCAAAAGGTTTTCGTCACCAGCGATCCGGACCAGGCCTATGAGGCTGACCGCCTGGTGCTGCCGGGTGTCGGCGCCTTTGCCGATTGCCGACGCGGGCTCGATGCCGTCAACGGCATGGTCGAGGCGATCACCGAAGCCGTGCGCGTCAAGGCGCGGCCGTTCTTCGGCATCTGTGTCGGCATGCAGCTGATGGCGAGCCGCGGCAAGGAGCATGTCGTCACCGAAGGCCTGAACTGGATCGGCGGCGACGTCGAGAAGATCACGCCGCGCGACGAGAGCCTGAAGATCCCGCACATGGGCTGGAACACGCTCGACCTGCTGCAAGAGCATCCGGTGCTGAACAAGCTGCCGCTCGGCCCCAAGGGCCAGCATGCTTATTTCGTGCACTCCTACCACCTCAACGCCGCCAACGAGGCGGACGTGCTCGCGCGCGCCGATTACGGTGGGCCCGTCACCGCGATCGTCGGCAAGGACACCGCCATCGGCACGCAGTTTCACCCCGAGAAGAGCCAGCGTTTTGGCCTCGCTCTGATCTCGAACTTCTTGCGATGGAAACCGTGATTCTCTTCCCCGCGATCGACCTCAAGAACGGCCAGTGCGTGCGCCTCGAGCAAGGCGACATGGCCCGCGCGACCGTGTTCAACCTCAATCCGGCGGCGCAGGCGCAGAGCTTTGCCAAACAGGGCTTTGAGTATCTCCATGTCGTCGACCTCGACGGCGCCTTCGCCGGCAAGCCGGTGAACGCCGAGGCCGTCGAGGCGATGCTGAAGACGATCAAGATTCCGGTGCAGCTCGGCGGCGGCATTCGCGATCTCAAGACCGTCGAAGCCTGGCTCGACAAGGGCATCACCCGCGTCATCATCGGCACCGCCGCAGTGCGCGATCCGGAGCTGGTGAAGTCCGCTGCGAAGAAATTCCCCGGCCGCGTCGCGGTCGGTCTCGACGCCCGTGACGGCAAGGTCGCGGTCGAGGGCTGGGCCGAGACCTCGCAGGTCACGGTGCTCGAGATCGCACAGCGGTTCGAGGACGCCGGCGTCGCCGCCATCATCTTCACCGACATCGCGCGTGACGGTCTGCTCAAGGGCCTGAACCTGGATGCAACCATCGCGCTCGCCGACGCCATCTCGATTCCCGTGATCGCCTCCGGCGGCCTTGCCTCGATCGAGGACGTCAAGGCGATGCTGACGCCCCGTGCGAAAAAGCTCGCCGGGGCGATCGCCGGCCGCGCGCTTTACGACGGCCGGCTCGATCCGGCTGCGGCCCTCAGTTTGATCCGCGACGCGCGCAGGAGCTGACACATGTTCAAGGTCCGCGTGATCCCCTGCCTCGACGTCAAGGACGGCCGCGTCGTCAAAGGCGTCAACTTCGTCGACCTGCGCGATGCCGGCGACCCCGTCGAAGCCGCGATCGCCTATGATGCTGCCGGCGCCGACGAGCTCACCTTTCTCGACATCACAGCCACTCACGAGAACCGCGGCATCATGCTGGACGTGGTCCGCCGCACCGCGGAAGCCTGCTTCATGCCTGTGACCGTCGGCGGCGGCGTGCGTGAGGTCAACGACATCAAGACGCTGTTGCGCGCGGGCGCCGACAAGGTCTCGATCAACAGCGCCGCTGTATCCCGGCGCGAGTTCGTCAAGGAAGCGGCGGAGAAGTTCGGCGAGCAGTGCGTCGTGGTTGCGATCGACGCCAAGCGGGTGAAGCGTCCGGGCGGCGACCGCTGGGAGATCTTTACGCATGGCGGGCGCAACTCGACGGGTATCGACGCGATCGAATATGCCCAGGAAGTGGTCTCGCTCGGCGCCGGTGAAATCCTGCTCACCTCGATGGACCGCGATGGCACCAGGCAAGGATTCGACATCCCGCTGACCCGGGCGATCGCCGACAGCGTGCCCGTTCCGGTGATCGCCTCGGGCGGCGTCGGCAATCTCGACCATCTCGTCGACGGCATCCGCGACGGACACGCCACGGCCGTGCTGGCGGCCTCGATCTTCCATTTCGGGGAATTCACCATTCGCGAAGCCAAGGAGCACATGGCCCGCCGCGGGCTGGCGATGCGCCTGGATGCCTGACGACTCCCGTGCATAAAAGTGCTACATGAGGTAACGGGGAATGGCCTCCGTGGCCTCATGTGTTTTCCGAGTAAGTCCGATGCCGCGTTTCACGATCCACGATTTGGCCGAGACCATCGACGCCCGCGCCGCGGCTGGCGGCGAGGCGTCCTATACCCGCAAGCTCCTGGACAAAGGCGCCGAGCATTGCGCCAAGAAGTTCGGGGAAGAGGCAGTCGAAACCGTAATCGCAGCAGTCGAAAACGATCGCGCGCATCTGGTCGCTGAAAGTGCCGACCTGCTCTATCATTTCCTTGTGCTTTTGAAGGCACGCGGCATAAAGCTGGAAGAGGTCGAGGCGGCGCTTGGCAAGCGCACTTCGATGTCGGGGTTGGAAGAAAAGGCGTCGCGCAAAAGCGATTGAGGTTATTGTTTGGGCATGATCTTGTCGGAAAACCGCTTCACACTTTTCCGGATCATGCTCTAGAGCAACGGAAAGGCGGCGTCATGGATATCCGCGCACCCGAGCAGCAGTATAATCCCTACCGCGTCTATACGCGCGAAGAATGGGCGCGCTTGCGTGACGACACGCCGATGACGCTGGAGCCGGGCGAATTCGACCGGCTGCGCTCGCTGCACGACCGCCTCGATCTCAAGGAAGTCGAGGACATCTATCTGCCGCTGTCGCGCCTGCTCTCGATCTACGTCGATGCGATGCAGCGCCTGTATTACGCCGAGCGCCAGTTCCTCAACATCCGCGACCGCAAGGTGCCCTACATCATCGGTGTCGCCGGTTCGGTCGCCGTCGGGAAGTCCACCACGGCCCGTGTGCTCCAGGCCTTGCTGGCGCGCTGGTCGCCGCGTCCGAAGGTCGACCTGATCACCACCGACGGATTTCTGTACCCTAAGGCCCTGCTCGAGCGCCAAGGCATTCTGCAGAAGAAGGGCTTTCCGGAGAGCTACGACCTGCCGCTGCTGCTGAGCTTCCTCTCCGACATCAAGTCCGGTCGCCGCCATGTGCGTTCGCCGGTCTACTCGCATCTGACCTACGACATCGTGCCGAACGAATGGGCGGAGATCGACCAGCCCGACATCCTGATCGTCGAGGGCGTCAACGTGCTGCAAACCGGCAAGCTGCCGCGCGACGGCAAGGCGGTGCCTGTGGTCTCCGACTTCTTCGATTTCTCGGTCTATATCGACGCCGACGAAGCAGCGTTGCGGCAATGGTACATCAAGCGCTTCCTGGCGCTGCGCGACACCGCGTTCACCAATCCGAAATCCTACTTCAACCGCTATGCGCTGCTGTCGGACGACGAAGCCACCGCCACCGCCACCGCGATCTGGGAGCGCACCAACCTCGCCAATCTCGAGGACAACATCCTGCCGACCCGCCCCCGCGCGACACTGATCCTGAAGAAGGGGGCGGATCACGCAGTGGAGAGCGTGGCGTTGCGAAGGCTGTAATCGCGCCGGTTGACGAGATCCTGGATCGTTCGGGCAAAGTGTCTTTTGTTGCAGACGGGCAAAAGGTATTCGACTATGAGCTTCGAAACGCGAGGGCTCCATGGTTGATCGTCTGAGAAGCGCTGCGGAGCAGCTCGAAGCACCGACCTGCCCCGATTGCCACATCGAGATGAGATGGTACCGCTCGGAGCTGCTCGCGGACGAGCCGGTTCCGGTCATCGCGCATCTCTTTGTTTGCCCGCACTGCAAGCGCGCCGCGCAGACGGAAACCATCTTCAAGGGGACTCTCGGCCCGCCTGATAAACTCTCCGCGCCGCGCTTTATGGCTCACGCCGCGTAACGGATCACTTGCAGGCCTGCTGTCGCTCTTTCGACCCGATGAAGATGTGCCACGCCGTCAGGAACATTGCAGCGACGAGCGGGCCGATGACGAAGCCGTTCGCCCCGAAGGTCGCAAGGCCGCCCAGGGTCGCGAGCAGCACAACATAGCTCGGCATCCGGATCGACTGGCCGACCAGGACCGGGCGGAGGAAGTTGTCGGCAAGACCGATCACGAAGGTCCCGAACGCAAGCAGGATGATTCCCTTCGTCACGGCGCCGGCCACAAGCAAATAGAGGCCGGCCGGAACCCAGACCAGGGCGGAGCCGAGCACGGGCAGAAGCGAGAGCAGCGCCATGATGGCGCCCGCCAGCAGCGGCGCGGTCAGGCCGAGCAGCCAGAAGATCAGCCCGCCAAGCGCTCCCTGGATCATGGCAACCAGGATGATCCCCTTGATGGTCCCGCGAACGGCCAGCGTGAACGCGTCCAGGATCTCGGCGGTATGGCTCGCGCGCAGCGGCAGCGCGTGGCGGATGCGCAGGTTCAGCTCGTCACCGTCGCGCAGGAAGAAGAACAGCAGGTACAGCATCACGAGCAGGCTCGCGACGAACTCCAGCGTCAACTGACCGATATTGATCGCGTGGCCGGCCAGCTGCTGGCCAGCCGGCACCACCAGGCTCGACAGGCGTTCTTTCAGGGCGGTCAGATCGATGCCGACCAGGCGATCTGACATGGAGGCGGCCCAGTCCGGCAGCGCGGCTTTCAGCTGCTGCAGGGGATGAGCCAGATTGATCTCGCCGGTCTGAACGCGCTGATAAAGCTCGCCTCCCTGGTCGACGAGCGAAGCGATCACGATCCCGACCGGGATCAGGACCATGACGACCACGACCATGACGGTGGAAAGTGCGGCAAGGTTGCGCCTTTCCGGAAACGTCCGCAGGCAGCGTCGATAAAAGGGCGCGAAGATGATCGCCAGCAGCGTGGCCCACAACAAGGCGCCAGAGAACGGCCAAAGCAGCCAGCCGAACGCGAGAGTAATGACGCCGAGCCAGACCAGGAATGAGCGGTCTTCCGATGTTCTCACGTGTCGCCGGCCTCCAGTCGCACCTCACGCGACGTTGGTAGCACAGGACCATGGCGGAGCGGCAAGTCACGCCCCCGCCTCCGTCGCGCCGGCGGCCGAGGTTGGATGCGGCCTGTCACTTGCCGGTTTTCGCAGCCCAATCGGCGATCTTGATGCGTCCTGCAAACGTGGCGGGACCAGAGCCGCTGGCCTTGTAGACGAAGGCTTCGCCTTCCTGGACGTCGCCGGCCTCTTTGCCGAAGGCATCGGCGATGTTGGTCTTGTGGGTAATCAGGAAATTGTTGTTGCCTGCTTTCGGGGGCGCATCGACAAGCTGACGCACGGCCTGTCCGGCCTTTGCATTGGCCCCGGTCGGGTTTGCCATCCCCGATGCGCTGGCATTGCTGCTGTCCGTCAACGCACCGACCGGCTTGACCTCGCGGCCGGAGATCAGCTTGCCGGCCTCGATCGCGCGGTTCAGCCGGCTGCTGTAGACATCGCCGATCGGGATCGCGAGCGCCTTGATCGCCGCCCCGATCTGGCGCGCCATGTCCCTGCCCTTGTCGCTGAGCTGGCGCTGGGCGCTCATATCGTCGAACTTGAACGGGTAGACGTCCTTTTGGCTGTCGTCGGTGGCGGTGTGCCGAAAGATCAGCACAAAGCCGCCTTGCTTGAGCGAATCGATGAGCTCCGGGGTATCGGCTGCGGCGTGTCGGGAAATTCCAGCGAGGAGGACAACAAGTGCGAGGCGGCAAAGCACGTTCATGCGCAAAATCCTCTCGTGCAAATGCCCCCGGAGGATGGTGACGCGCAACGCGGTCGATTTCAATTGTCGATAGCCGGCCCGACCTAGGTTCCCGCGAGGTTCCCAATCAGACCGACAGCCGCTGCGATGCCGCGAGCCCGGCCAGTGCCTCGTCGAGCTTGTCGCGATCGAGCGGCTTGATCAGAAACCCGGTCATGCCGGCCTCGAAGCAAGCATAGCGATCCTCCACCAGCGTATTGGCGGTGAGCGCGAGGATCGGCGTGTGATGGCCGCCCGTGGCCGCCTCATGGGCGCGGATGCGCTTCGTCGCCTCGATGCCGTCGAGCTGCGGCATCTGGATATCCATCAGCACGAGATCATAGGGCGTGCCGGCCGACGACGCGGCGAGCCAGGATTCCAGCGCGGCCTCGCCGTGGACGGCGATCACGACGCGATGGCCGAGTTTCGTCAGCAGCGAGCGCATCAGCAGCGCGTTGATCTCGTTGTCCTCGGCGACGAGGATCGACAGGCCCTTTGCGGCGGTCGCGCCGGCAGCTTCAGCCGCTGGTTCCGGCGCGAGATCGGGCGAGGCGACCGCCGGCGTCAGCGCAAGACGCGCGGCGAGCGAGGCCGCCCGCAGCGGCTTCACCAGAAAGCCGGTGAAGGCCGGCGACAGCTTTTCATGCCGCGAACTCGACGTCAGCAGCACGAGGCGCTGCAGCGCATGTGCGCGGGCTCTTTCGCCCAGCTGGTCGGTCATTGCGGGGCCGATCGCACGATCGATCAGCACTGCGTGCCAGGAGCGTTCCGGCAGCAGCGCTTCGGCAACCGCCGCGTCCGCAACCAGGCAGGTCTGGCCGCCCCAGCGCTCCAGGCGCCGCGCAATCAGCGAAGCCTCGATGCCGTCGGCGACGAGGAGGATCGACCTGCCGGCGAGGTCGGGGCTCGGAAAGGCGGTCTGTCCCGCGCTCGCCTGCGACGGCGGAAGCGGTACTGCGATCTCGAAGGTCGAGCCTTTGCCCGGCTCACTGGTGAGCGTGATCCGGCCGCCCATGCGCTTGACGATGCGCTCGCTGATGGCAAGCCCGAGCCCGGTGCCGCCATAGGTGCGGGCGACGCGCTCGTCGGCCTGCTCGAATTCGCGGAAGATGCGCTGCTGCGCCTCGGGCGCGATACCGATGCCGGTGTCGCGAACCAGGAAGCTGATCTCGTTCGCCCAGATGCCGGGCTCGACGATCAGCGCGACGCCGCCGTGAGCGGTGAACTTGATGGCGTTGCCGGCGAGGTTGAGCAGCACCTGGCGCAGCCGCGCGGCGTCGCCGACGACTTCCAGCGGCAGGCGCTCGTCGACATAGGCGGCGATCTCGAGCGACTTTGCCTGCGCGCGCGGCGCAAGCAGCTCGGTGATCTCCTCGACCAGGGTCGAGAGCGCGAAGGGGCGCTGCTCGAGATCGAGCTTGCCGGCCTCGATCTTGGAATAGTCGAGCAATTCCTCGATCAGCGACATCAAGGCTTCGCCCGAGGTCTTGACCGCCTTGGCATAGGTCGCCTGCTCCGGCGTCAGATTGGTGTCGAGCAAGAGGCCGCCCATGCCGATGATGCCGTTGAGCGGCGTACGGATCTCGTGCGAGGCCATTGCGAGGAAGCGCGATTTGGCGCGGTTGGCGGCGTCGGCCTGGTCGCGCGCGTCGGACAGTGCGCGTTCGGTCTCGGTGCGATCGGTGACGTCGCGCCCCACGCTCTGCAATTCGGCGGGCTGGCCGGCATCGAGGCGGACATAGCCCTCCCGCCAGGCGATCCAGCGCGGGCCGAGCAGGGTTGCGATCTTCTGGTCGTGGATGCGCGTGCCGTTGCTCTCGCGCGCGCTGTCGCCCTGCTCCAGCACGTCGAAATCGAAACGCGTGCCGACCAGCGCGCCGCGCTTCTGTCCTGCGAGCGCGCAATAGGCCTCGTTGGCAAAGGTGATGCGGCGGCTGGTGTCGCGCAGCACGATGAGATCGCCCTGCTGCTCGAACAGGCTGCGGGCGCGTTCTTCCGCTTCCTTCAGCTCCCAATTGCGGTCGATCAGCGTCTCGTTGTGGGCGGCGAGCGTACGCAGCCGCTTGCCCACGAAACGCAGGCGCATGCTCAGCGTCGCAAGGCCGAGGCAGGCGAGCGCGAACAGGAAGCTCGCGCCGATCGCAAAGGCGTGGGGATCGTAGCCGGAGTTTTCCGACCGGCTGCCGGACACGAAACCATAGGCGCCGCCGAAGGTCGCCGAGAAGATCACGAAGGAGCGGATCGCGAAGGCGATGCGGGGGTGCTGTCGCCTGAAGCGGCGCATGCGCACCTTGATCCGGAACGTCCGACCCATCGCCACCGACCCCGACTCTTGTCCGAAACCCCGTTGCCGTATGCGACGATGGCCCGCCGACCTTGCGAACAGTTTGAGGCTTCGGCTCAGCCTCCAAACAGGGTTGATGAGGTGTTAACGCTTCACAGCGAAGCCGCCTGGAGATGGCGGTGGCTGCCGCGGGCGCCGACGATCAGCGCCGCCGCCTCGCGCTGCGAGAACGACTTCGAGCGCACATAGATGCGGTAATCCGCCGGTCCTTCGGTGGAGAGATAGATCACCTGGCCGCCATCGACCGGCTGAGCGGCTATCGAGACGAGGCGCGTCGAGGGATTGGCCTGACAGGAATCCGGCTCGGAACCGAGGCCGTCGTCGACCACGGTGAAGTCCGCAGCGTCGGCATCGTCAGTGACCTGCACCCGTACCGTGGCCCGTTCCGGATCTTCGGTGAAGGCGACGTGCACGCCGGCGGTCCAGAACAGCGACGTCAGCTCGACCGAGGTTTCGCCGAGGGCGATGCAGGGATGTGAGACCGATCCGATCTCGGCGCGGGCAAACACCGCAGCCGCCAACACGGGAACGACCGAGGCCAGGATCTTGAAACGCAACATGACACTCTACTCGCCGGGGCCCTCGGGAACGCGAAACCGAAATCAGCGGGCCGTATGGTTTGCAGAGCGTAAAGGAAACTCGTTACCGCCGGGTTGATGCGCGGTATGATCAAGCCATCTGCCGCACATCCTCCGCGAGTGCGCGATAGGACAGCGCTTCGGCGAGATGCAGCCGGCCGATCTTGTCGGCATGATCGAGGTCGGCCAGCGTGCGCGCCACCCGCAGCACGCGGTGATAGCCGCGCGCCGACAGCCGCATCGTCTCGGCGGCGTCGCGCAGCAATTTTTGACCCTGCGCGTCCGGCTTGGCGATCTCCTCCAGCACCGAGGCGGGCGCCTCGGCATTGGTGCGAACTTTGGGCAGGCCGGCATCGGCGTAACGTGCGAGCTGGATGTCGCGCGCCGCCGCCACGCGCGCGGCGACCTCGGCCGAGCCCTCCGCCGGCGGCGGCAGGATCAGATCGGCCGCGGTCACGGCCGGCACCTCGATGCGAAGATCGATGCGGTCCATCAACGGGCCCGAGATGCGCGCCTGGTAGTCGCCGGTGCAGCGGTCGATGCGGCCGCGCTTGCAGGCATAGCCCGGCTCGAACGCGTTGCCGCAGCGGCACGGATTCATCGCCGCGACCAGCATGAAGCGGGCAGGGTAGGTGACGCGGTGATTGGCGCGCGACACCGCGACCTCGCCGTTCTCCAGCGGTTGCCGCAGCGAATCCAGCACGCGCGGATCGAATTCGGGCAGCTCGTCGAGGAACAGCACGCCCTGATGCGCCAGCGAGATCTCGCCGGGCTTGGCGCGCATGCCGCCGCCGGTGAGCGCGGCCATGCTCGCGGAATGATGCGGCGAGCGGAACGGCCGCCGCGCCGTCAGCGCGCCGCCTTCGATCTCGCCGGCAACGGAGGCGATCATCGAGACCTCGAGCAGTTCGCCCGGCGACAGCGGCGGCAGGATCGAGGGCAGCCGTGCCGCCAGCATCGACTTGCCGGCGCCGGGCGCGCCGATCATGAGCAGATGATGGCCGCCGGCAGCTGCGATCTCCAGCGCCCGCTTGGCGCTTTCCTGACCTTTGATGTCGCGCAGGTCGAGCGTGGACGCCGCGGCTTCGTGGACCTTCGGCGAGGGCCGCGACAGCACCTGCGTGCCCTTGAAATGGTTGGCGATCTGGATCAGCGAGCTTGCTGCGATGATCTGGATGTCCGGGCTCGCCCATGCCGCTTCGGAGCCGCAAGCCGCCGGGCAGATCAGCCCTTCCTCGCGCATATTGGCGCCGATGGCGGCGGGAAGAACGCCGGCCACGGGCGCGATCGAGCCGTCGAGGCCGAGCTCGCCGAGAACGGTGAAGCCGGTCAGCGCATCCGGCGGGATCGCCCCGATCGCCGCCATCAGGCCGAGCGCGATCGGCAGGTCGTAATGGCTGCCTTCCTTGGGCAGGTCGGCCGGCGCCAGATTGACGATGATCCGGCGCGCCGGCAATGCCAGCCCCGAGGCGATCAACGCCGAGCGCACCCGCTCGCGCGCCTCCGACACCGCCTTGTCCGGCAGGCCGACGATGGCAAAGGCCGGCAGGCCCGGCGCGACCTGGACCTGCACGTCGACCGCGCGGGCCTCGATCCCCTCAAAGGCGACGGTGGAAACCCGCTGAACCATGCTCAAACCAGCCTGCCCCTCTCGCACAATTAGGGGTAGCAGAGCCTGGCTCTCTTCGGTCGTGCCTCAGTTTGAAATCTGGCCCGCTTGACTAGCCCGCCGATGCAGCCGGCGCCGTGGTATCCTACATCCTGAGAAACAGGATGATTTGCCATGCCTAAAGGTCCCAAAGGCGAGAAGCGCCACGCCGACACCGTACAGAACGCCATGCTGATCGGCCGGATTGCGACCGGCGAGATCGATGACGCGCCCAGCAGCGCGCCGAATCGCTCGAAGGGTGGAAAAATCGGCGGCGCTGCACGCGCTGCCAAGCTCTCTCCTGCAGAACGTCGTGAAATTGCGAAGAAGGCGTCGTCTGCCCGTGGGAATCGGGGATAAGTAATCAGCTTCGTTTTTGAGATTGCATTGAACCGCGTGTTATGCGATACGCGGAACCATGACGTTTAGCAGCGAATCTCTCGATGAAGCGGGCGTGCTTGCCATCTTGGTAAAGCACGCTCGCGCGTCGTTCATTCGGCGGGCTGCCGAAAAGTCCATAGAGGAGGCGAAGGCTCAGATTAAGGAGCAGGACAAGGCGACGGCGGCCTGCGAGGCCACGCTCCGGCTATTTGGATACGACCTCAATGAGGGGGCGACTTGGGACCTTCTTATGGAAAAACACCGGGACAGGGTGTTCGAGGTCCTGCAGTCCGAGGCATCCACCGCGAAGCTATTGCAGGCCGAAGACGAGGACCGTCCCAAGGACTCCGACGTGCCTCCGGCCCTTCCCGCCAAGCGGCAAATGCCGACAATCCAGGAGATCTTGCTGGAGCGCTTGCAGGAGGCCGGCGACAAGGGCTCAAAAGCGGCCCCTCTCCGCGACTACATTCAGCAGACATATAGCATTGAAATCCATGAGAAAACTGTCGGCATGACGCTTTACCGGCTTCTCAGGAAGGGGCTCGTGCGCCGCGAGGGGCACGTATGGTTTTTCGTACCGCAGACTATCGCGGATACGAAAAAACCCGGCGATCCACCGCCGGGTCTTCTCGAACTTCTCAAATGATCTGGAGGCGCATCATGCGATACGACACCAGCTAATTGTGAGCGAGGCGACCGGCGAGAGTAGCGTCTCGCCGGACTTCGCTTGCCTGCGTGCACCGGTAGCTCAGCTGGAAAGAGCGCCTGGCTGCTAACTGGGAGGTCGCTGGTTCGAGTCCTGCCCGGTGCACGCCTATTGTAGAGAGTAAACATCAGTTTTCAAGCGAAACGATCAATAAAACTGCAAAAGAATCAATCGCTTACATGTAGTAAATTGAAGGAAAGATAGGACATCAATATTTCAAACTGAACTTTTAACTTGACAAAAGTACATCATGTTCTAGTTTGTTCTCTATGAACAAGCTCGACACAGCGAAGCGCGCCCAAATCCTCCAGATGCTCTGCGAGGGCTCATCCATGCGCTCCATCTCGCGGGTGACAGACGTTTCCTTGAATACGGTCACCAAGCTCTTGGTCGATGCCGGCAGCGCTTGCAGCGCCTTCCACGACGCGACCGTGCGCAACGTGAAGTCCCAGCGCGTTCAGTGCGACGAAATCTGGAGTTTTGCCTATGCCAAGGCCAAAAACGTCGCGAGCGCTAAAGCTGCCCCTATTGGCTCTGGCGACGTTTGGACGTGGACGGCCATTGATGCCGACTCCAAGCTGATCCTATCTTGGCTTGTCGGGGACCGCGACGCGAGTGCCGCCAGTGACTTCATTGCCGACCTCAAGCCTCGCCTCGCTAACCGCGTCCAGCTCACCACGGACGGCCACAAAGCTTACCTTCATGCTGTCAGCCAGGAATTCGGCCCCGATGGTGTGGACTACGGAATGCTTGTGAAGCTGTACGGCAGCGACCCGCAGCCACAGAAGCGCTACAGCCCAGCCAAGCTGATCGGAATTGACAAGGATTTGATCCTTGGTTCGCCCGACATGGCGCACATTTCCACGTCCTATGTGGAGCGCCAGAACCTCACCATGCGCATGTCAATGCGCCGCTTTACCCGGCTAACCAATGCCTTCTCAAAGAAGGTTGAGAACCACTACCACGCGCTGTCGCTCTACTTCGTTTGGTATAACTTCGTGCGGTCGCACAAGTCACTCAAGGGCAGTACGCCAGCCATGGCGGCCGGGCTCGTTTCGTCACCACTGGAAATGAGCGATATCGTTACGCTGATCGATCAGCGCGAAGGGCCGGCAAAGAAGCGCGGCCCTTACAAGAAGCGCGAACAAAGGGCTCTCTAGAATTTCGTCCGGAATACGCTTAGGTTGCTTCTTTTTAAGACGGCAACTGGAGATTCTTATGGCCGATACTCCCAGCGCTCCCGATGCAGCTAGCCCACCCTATGAAGACGTTTTCACGGCCCCCATCGTTTACTTTGATATTGTACCAACTCACGGCATCATGAACGGAGCCATTCAGATCGAATTGGCTTCGCGCATATTGGTCCCGAGCGGCGACGGCGTGCTTGTTAAATTCATGACCAGCGGAAGAGTGCGATGTAGCCCCGTCGCTGCTCGCTTCCTTCGCGACGCCCTGGACGCCGCTCTTAAGATGCTTGATCAACCTCAAGACGCTCCCGCAGCTGCGTCCAAGCTGAATTAGCCAAGTCATTTTTTCTCCAATTTCAAACTGAGGCACGACCCTCTCTTCGCAAGAACAATACAGGAACATTCGGGGGAGGCGGGCATCCCTAACAAGTCGTAAACGCCAAGCCGACACTACGCTTCGAATGCCGGCTTCTGTCCTCAGCACATTCCAACGAATGTTCGCTACTCCTAAGCCTGCGGGATGGGCCGTGGTCTAACGGGTGAACAATTCAAATGCTTGCAAATCGCCGGAGAAGCGAACGTCGGGTGTGCAGCCGGCTCGCCAAGATCCATTTTGGCGCGGGCTCGCTGCCGCGGGACTGCACGATCACGGATATCTCGGATGGTGGCGTGAAGGTGGTGGCGGAATTTCTGGAAGTGCCGCCGCAATTCACCATCATCTTCGCGCCGGATTATTCCCGCCAATGCCGCCTGCGCTGGCGCATCGGCTGCGAGTTCGGTGCTGAATTCGTCGATTGAGACGCAAGGGCTCCGCGTCCTTAACGGGACTTTAGCGTTAATCGGTAAGCATCTCTGATCAGTTGCCGAGTGATCAGAGTATGTCCAAGCGTTTGTCCCTCGCCTCTCCCCCGGCGAGATTTCTGTGGTCCGCCGTTCTGATCCTTGCCCTCGGCGGCTGTCAGACCACCGGCCTCGAGGACGTCACCGGTGCGCTCGGCGGCAAGCAGGAGCCCGCCGCCAACGCCAACGCCAACGCCCGGCCGGAGATGGACGCACTTCGCGAGCGTTACCGCGCCAAGCCCAGCGATCCCGCAATCGCGCTCGAATACGGCAAGGCGCTGCGCGACAGCGGCCAGCGCGCGCAGGCGGTCGCGGTGCTGGAACAGGCCGTACTCGCCCATCCCAGCAACAAGGCGCTGCTCGCCGGCTATGGCCGCGCGCTCGCCGACAGCGGCAATTTCCAGCAGGCCTTCGACGTCCTCAGCCGCGCGCATACGCCCGAGGACCCCGACTGGCGCATCCTGTCGGCGCAGGGCGCGGCGCTCGACCAGCTCGGCCGCAACGAGGAAGCGCAGCAATATTACGCCGCGGCGTTGAAGATCGTGCCGAACGAGCCGACCGTGCTGTCCAATCTCGGCCTGTCCTATATGCTGCAAAACAATCTGCCGAAGGCCGAACAGGTGCTCGGCCGCGCTTATCAGCGCAATCAGAACGATGCGCGGGTCCGCGCCAATCTGGCTCTGGTGCTGGGATTGCAGGGCCGCGAGGCCGAGGCCGAAATCCTCGTGAAGGCAGATTTGCCGCCGGACCAGGCGGCGGCCAAGGTCACGGCGCTGCGGCAGCTATTGGCGAAGAAGCAGCAACGGGCGGACAAGTAGTCCGCCCCTTTTGGTGTCAGTTTACGATGCCTTGCGATGCGGGGCCGATGGGCGGCCCGACCGGCCCTTCAGCTTCCTCAGCAGTGGCTCCAGCAACGAACGCTTCGGCTTCTTCACCTCGCCGCGGCCGGCGAGGCGGTTCGCCATGCTCTGAAACAGCGCGGAGGTGCGGTGGTTCTTGGACACTTCCGCGATCATCTGGCCGTTATTGGCCGCGGTCGAGAACAGCTTCGAATCGAACGGGATCACCGCGATCGGCTGGCTCTCCATGGTCTTGGCGAACGTCTTGACGTCGATCTCCGCGCGCTTGTGCATGCCGACCTGGTTGAGACAGTACAGCGGCGGCCGGTCGTTCGGCCGCGCCGCTTTCAGCACGCTCAGCATGTTCTTGGTGTTGCGCAAGTTCGCGAGATCGGGCTCGGCGACGATCACGATGTCGTCGGCGTTCACCAGCGCGCGCCGCGTCCAGCCCGACCATTGGTGGGGAACGTCGAGCACGATGCAGGGCGTGGTCATGCGCAGCGTGTCGAACACGGCGTCGAAGGCTTCGGCGCCGAAATCGTAGACGCGGTCAAGGGTGGCAGGCGCAGCGAGCAGGCTGAGGCGCTCGGTGCATTTGGCGAGCAGGCGCTCCATCAGCGCCGTGTCCGGCCGGTCCTGCGACAGCACGGCGTTGGCGATGCCCTGTACCGGATCCTGGTTGTAGTCGAGGCTCGCGGTGCCGAAGGCGAGGTCGAGGTCGATCACGACTGAATCGAGCGAAAGGTCGCGGGCGATGGTCCAGGCCACATTGTGCGCGACGGTGGAGGCGCCGACGCCGCCCTTGGCGCCGACCACTGCGATGACGCGGCCGGTGATGATGGTCTCGGAGGCCGAGAACAGGCTGCAGATCGAGCGGACGACGTCGAGGGTTTCGACCGGTCCGACCACATAATCGTTGACGCCGCGGCGCACGAGCTCGCGATAGGGCGCCGTGTCGTTGGGATTGCCGATCACGACCACACGCGTGCCGGGGTCGCAGACGCCGGCGAGGTCGTCCAATCCCTCGAGGATGTCGCGCGTGCCGTCGGATTCGATCACGATCACGTTCGGCGTCGGCATCGATTCATAGACTTCGATCGCCGCGGCAAGGCCGCCGTCCTTGGCGGTGAGGTGCGCCTTGGCGAGCCGGCGGTCCTGCCCCGCCGCGGTCACCGCGGTGAGCGTCTGCTCGGTCTCACAAAAAGCCTGCACCGAGATGCGAGGAACCGGCGCGATGTGTTCCTCGGGGTGCTGCGGGTCGTCCGCGTCTTCGTCCTGGAGCCGTGTCATTTGCCGGTATCGCTGAGCTTGGCCTTGTCGGCCTCGGGATTGGGAGACGCGATCGCGGTGCCTTTGCGATAGCGCTCGAAGGCGATGTTGCGCCGCGCGGTATAGGAGGGCGTCTCGGATCGCGGCTGCTCTAGATCGGCCGGGTTGTCGATCATTGCCGCGAGGTTGCGCTGGCTGGCGCAGCCCAGATTGAAATAGGGCCGGTTCTCGTTGTAGCCGGGATCGAGGATGGAGGGGCCGACGTCTTCCGGCCACAGACCGCAGGGACCTGCAACGGCGGTGATCTTCGAATAGCTGAGGCGGATGGTGGGCAGCAGCCCGGGGTCTTCAGGGCGATAGGGATGCTGGACAATGGCCCGCGACGGCACGCCGCCGGACGCGAGCACGGAATGGATCTCCCGATAGGTTGCGGCCGCCGCGCGCGAATTCGCGCTGTCGACGGGGACGTCGACGACGACGGAGCCGGTGCCTTCGCGCACCCAGTCCTGCGCAATGCCCGCGACATCAGAGTGCTGCGCGGCAGAAAGACCGCCTCGCGCCTTGCCGACGAAGATCACGATCGACTTCTTGCCCTCCTGCACCGCGATCGGGTGACGCTGGCGGTAATCGGTCGGCACCGTCTGGGTGACGATCTCGCCGGTGGTGTTGCAAGCGCCGAGCATGACGCACAGCCCAGTCAATGCCAGCGCGATCCCAAAGCTGCGACGTCGATCGGCTGATGTTGTCGTCATCGCCCAGTCCCCTCTTGCCCCGTGTCTTGGCCTGTTCTTGCCCCGGTCTCCAAACCGTTCGCCTCAGTCGATGATGAAGCCGAAATCGCCGGGCGTGCCGTTGATCGGATCGACGCGCCGCGTGATGCCGTAGAGGCGGTTCATGCGGCCGAGCAGCGCCGTCTGCGCGTCGGAGGCCGGCGCGAAGCCGTCGTCGGGCCGCGCCAATTCCTTCTGGGCGACTGCGCGCACCACATAGGGCGTCACGATCACCATCAACTCGGTCTCGTTGTTGACGAAGTCCTGGCTGCGGAACAGCGCGCCGATGATCGGCACCTGGTCGACGCCGGGCAGGCCGTTGATCGCCTGCTTGGTCTGCTGCTGGATCAGGCCGGCCATCGCCATCGAGCCGCCCGAGGGAATTTCGAGCGTGGTTTCGGCGCGGCGGGTTTGGACCGAGGGGATGGTGATCGAGTTGCTCGAGGTCGAGGACACCGCCTGGGTCAACGTGATCGAATTCGTATTCGACAGCTCCGAGACCTCGGTCATCACGCGCAGGCTGATGCGGCCTTCGCTCAGCACGACCGGAGTGAAGTTCAGGGAGATGCCGAACTTCTTGTAGGTGACCTGGGTGGTACAGACGTGGGTGACCGGATCGCAGGAATAGCCTGCGGGGATGGGGAATTCGCCGCCGGCGATGAAGGTGGCGGATTCGCCCGAGATCGCCGTCAGACTCGGTTCGGCGAGCGTCCGCATGACACCGGCGCTTTCCATCGCGCGCATGGTGGCGCTGACGGTGGCGACGCCCTTGGCGAGGCCGGCGACGCCGAGCCCGTTGCTGCCGACGATCGGTCCGCCCGAGACCGAGAACGGGTTGGAATTGTTGAAATTCACCACCGCCGTGCCGGCATTCAGGCTGGCGCTGAGATCGACGCCGAGCTGCTTGACGATGTCACGGCGCACTTCGCCGACGACGACCTTGAGCATCACCTGGTCGCGGCCCCGCACGACGATGTTGTTGACGACCTTGTCCGATCCGCCGACCAGCTTTGCGGCGACGTCGCCGGCCTGCTGCGCCTCGACCGGGCTCGACACCGATCCGGTCAGCATCACGCTGTCGCCGACGCCCTCGATCTGCACGCCCGGCAGCGACTGCCGCAGGGCCGCGCGCATGCCGTTGAGATCGCGCTTCACCGCGATGTCATAGGAGGCGACCTGCTGGCCGTCGGCGGCGAAGAAGACGACGTTGGTCTGGCCGACCTGACCACCGATGATATAGGCGCGCTGAGCCGAGCGGATGACCGCATTGGCGATCTTGGGATCGGCCACCAGCACGTCCTTGACCTCGCGGGGCAGGTCGATGACGACAGATTTGCCGATACCAAGCGAGAGAAAACGCGTCCTCGCCGGCGCGATCGTCGCGACCGGCGACACACCGAGATCCGGCGCCTGCATCGGCGCCTGGTCGCCGACCGGCGCGTCCGCCGCGCTGACGCAACCTGGCGCTGCGAGCAGCCCCAGCATCAGCATCGTCCCCGTCCAGAACGAGCCCGCGCGCTTCCCCCGAATGCGCAGCCCCGTCCGATCATCCCCGTATTTCATTCTGTCCCCATCACTTCTGTGACGTTAGCTGCCGCGTCTGTACGCCGAAGCGGATGACGTTGACGCCTCTGGAGCGTTTGGCTCCTTGGTCCTCGACGGTGACTTCCGCCGCGTTGGCATCGACGATGCTCCGCAGCGCAAGCTGGAGCGTGCCGCCCTGGCGCGCGGCCGACAGCGTGGCGACCTGGTCGGGCTTGAGCTCGAGTGTGACGGTCTTGCCGATCACGGCGTTCTGACCGTCCTTTTCCTTCGGTGCCTGGTCGATCGCGAGCACGCGGATATTGGTCAGGATGACCTCGGACAGGATGAGGTCGTTGCCGCCGGTCGGCGCGTTGGCGCCTTCAGGACTCTTCAGCCGGCGGGTCAGCACGATATCGACGCGGTCGTTCGGCAGGATGAAGCCACCGGCGGCGGTCTCGGCGGAAATCTCGGTCGAAACGGCGCGCATGCCGGAGGGCAGGATCGCGGCCATGAATCCGGAGCCTTCGGCCTTGACCAGCTTCTGCTCGCGGATCGGCTCGCCCTGCATCAGGGGAACGCGCGCGATCGAGCCGGCGATCTGGCTTTGGGCCTCGGGCCTGCTGTCACGGCGGATGAACGCGCCGCTCGCAGTTGCCGCCGGCCAGGTCTGCCATTGCAGATCCTCGGGCTTGAGCGCCTGGCCGAGCTGGATGTCGTTCTTCGCGATGAGAACTTCGACCGTCGGCAGCTTCTCAGCCACGGGCGCGACGGGCGCAGAGGCATTCTGATAGCCGCTCGCCAGATACGCGGCGACGCCGCCGGCCGCGAGCGCGATGACGAGGACGATAATGCGTGCGGTGTTCATACGCTTTACTCATACGCGGGGCACTCGAACCGCACCTGGCGGGTCCCCCCATGTCGATGAGTAGGGAGTAAAAGTATAAGGGGTGTTGCGAGGCCGACCGCGCCTGCCGGTCACGCCGGGGTCTTTCCGCAGATGGTGAACGCGGCGTTATTGGGTCGGCCAGCGGCCCCGTAGATTCACGTATTTCCGCGCGTGCGTTGGCACCTGACGGGGAACGTCATGGTGAATGGGTGGTTAGTGATGAGTTCGCGACGATGCGAGTGAGGCCGTAGTAGCTCGCCGCAACATCGCTGTCGTCCCCGCGAACGCAGGGACCCATAACCACAGGGAGGAGTTGCGGCGCCAAGCGGCAACTCCGAGTCCTCGTAACCATATCTTCCCGTGGTTATGGGTCCCGGATCTGCGCTTCGCTTGTCCGGGACGACGTTGGGGAGAGAGTGCGGACTCTCCAGCGCGATCATTGCGGTGAGTTACTTCTTCCGCTTCTCTTCGATCACGTCCCAGACCTTCGCTGCCACATCAGGCCCGCCGAGCCGCGCGATGGCGCGGATGCCGGTGGGGGAGGTCACGTTGATCTCGGTGAGGTTGCCGTTGATGACGTCGATGCCGACGAACAACAGGCCGTGCTCGCGTAGCGCCGGTCCGACCGTTGCGCAGATCTCGCGCTCGCGCGGAGTGAGCTCGGTCTCCTGCGCCGCGCCGCCGCGCACCATGTTGGAGCGGAGATCGTCCGCGGCCGGCACGCGGTTCACCGCGCCGGCGAACTCGCCGTTGACCAGAATGATGCGCTTGTCGCCGTGCTTCACCTCAGGGATGAATTGCTGGATCACCCATGGTTCCTTGAACGTCACCGAGAACATGTCGAACAGCGATCCGAAATTCATGTCCTGCGGCATCACGCGGAACACCGCCGCGCCGCCGTGACCGTGCAGCGGCTTCATCACGACGGCGCCGTGCATGTCGCGAAACGCGTTGATCTCATCGAGGTCGCGCGAGATCAGCGTCGGCGGCATCAGCTGCGGAAAGTTCATCACGAACAGCTTTTCCGGCGCATTGCGGACCGAGGCGGGATCGTTGACCACCAGCGTCTTCGGATGGATGCGCTCCAGAAAGTGTGTCGAGGTGATGTAGGCGAGGTCGAACGGCGGATCCTGGCGCAGCAGCACCACGTCGAAGCCGTTCAGCGCCTCGCGCTTCGGCTCGCCAAGGGTGAAATGATCGCCGGGCTCGTCGCGCACGGTCAGCAGCTGAACGGGAGCGACGATCTCCTCGCCGACCATCGAGAGCTTGTCGGGCGTGTAATAGAAAAGGCCATGGCCGCGCTTCTGCGCCTCCAGCAGCAGCGCGAAGGTGGAATCGCCCTTGATGTTGATGCGGGCGATGGGGTCCATCTGGACGGCGACGTTCAGTTTCATGGTCTGCCTTTCAGGTCGAGGCGTCGAATGCCGCCAACACATGGCGCGGAAGTGAGCGCGGCGCAATCAGCATGGCGTCGAATCGCAATTCGAATTCGGCATGCTCGGGATGCGCTACGAGCCAGCCTTGCGCGGCATCGATGATGCGCTGCTGCTGGCGCGGCGTCACGGCAAAGGCGGCATCGTCCAGCGTTGCGCGCGCCTTGACCTCGACGAAAGCGATCAGGTTGCGGCGGCGCGCGACGATGTCGATCTCGCCATGCGCCGTGCGGTAGCGCTTGGCGAGAATGCGATAGCCTTTGGCCATGAGATAGGCGGCGGCGCGGCTTTCCGCGGAGATGCCGGTGTGAAACGCGGCGACACGCTCGGGCGAGGCGACCTTTGGTTCCCCGGGGATCTCAGTCTTCGCCATCGCCGCCCCGCGAATCCTTTGCGAGCTCGAGCGCGCGGGCATAGACCTCGCGGCGCGGCCGGCCCGAGAGCGCGACCGCATGCGCCACGGCATCCTTGACGCTGTGCGCGGCAAGCTGCTCGCGCAACAGACCGTCGAGGGCGTCCATTGTCAGCACCTCGGCGTCGGCCGCTGGCGGGCCGATCACCAGGACGAACTCGCCGCGCGTCTCCGGCGCGTCCGCTTGTCGCGCAAACTCGGCAAGGGGCGCGCGCCTGACCTCCTCATGCAGCTTGGTCAGCTCGCGGCAGACCGCGGCGTCTCGCTCACCCATGATCTCGGCAAGATCGGTCAAGGTGGCCTGCATCCGATTTCCCGACTCGAACATCACCAATGTCGCGTCGATGCGTGCGAGCTCGGCCAGGCGCGTCCGGCGCGCGGCGGATTTGGCCGGCAAGAAACCCTCGAAGAAGAAGCGGTCGGTCGGCAGCGCCGCCACCGACAGCGCGGCCAGCACCGAGGACGGGCCGGGCAGCGCGTATACCGCATGGCCGGCGGCGCAGACCTCGCGCACCAGCTTGAAGCCGGGATCGGAGATCAGCGGGGTGCCGGCGTCCGAGACCAGCGCGACCGAGCCGCCGGCCGCGAGCGCCTCCAGGATTTTTGGACGGGCAATCTCCGCATTGTGCTCGTGATATTGCCTGAGCTGCGCCGCGATGGCGTAGCGCTCGGTCAGGCGCCGCGTGATGCGGGTATCCTCGCAGGCGATGACGTCGACGCCGGCGAGGGTCTGCAGCGCCCGCAGCGTGATGTCGCCGAGATTGCCGATCGGGGTCGCGACCAGATGGAGGCCCGGTGCCGCCTTCGGCGCCGCCAGCCGATGGGCATCGATGGAGAAACCGCGCGAGGCGGCGTCTTGAGCGTCAGGCGTATTTATCGGGGCCGGCTTTGCGCGCATAATGAAGTCAACTTAGGCACGATCCGCAGGGCTGGGAACCGGCTCGCCGAAAAAGATCGTGCCGAGGTGAGGGGCGAGGAACGGACGGGAATGTGATCGGTCAGGATCACGTCGGGAGGGAGTTAGGGCCCTCGCGCCATATTCGCGACGGAAACGCCGCCTTGATGCTGCAAGAGCGACGGCGAACAGCTGCCGGGACAGGAAGGCGGCCGCGTTAAGCGGTTATTATCCTTTTGTTTTGGTTAACTATTTGCCGACAATATGCCTGAATCCGCGGCCTTTGTCGTGGAAAGAAGATCGTGATCGGCCGGCGACGGCGGGTCAGAAGAGAAGCTGCCATGGTGGGCCCGCGTTTTCCAAAGTCTCCCCTTCCGGGGTCCCTGATGTCAGGGGCGACCCGCCGGAGCGCGCTCGGCCTGTTGCTCGGCGCGCCCCTGCTGTCGGCCTGCGCCGGCGTACAGCAGAGTCTCAGCCAGTTCTCCAACCCGTTCTCGAGTTCCGCGCCGCCGGCCCAGCCGGCAGGTCCCCCGCAGCAGGCGACGACCGCCGGCACCGGCGGCGTCAAGGTCGCCGTGATCCTGCCGCTCTCGGCCGCGGGCAATGCCGGCCTTGCCGCGCAATCCATGCGCAACGCCGCCGAGATGGCGCTGGCCGAGTTCCAGAATCCGAACATCCAGCTCCTGATCAAGGACGACAATGGCAGCCCGCAAGGCGCGCAGGCCGGCGCGCAGCAGGCGGTCGACGAGGGCGCCGAGATCATCCTCGGACCGCTGTTCGCACAGTCGGTGCCGGCCGTGGCGCAGGTCGCGCGCACGCGCGGCATCCCGGTTATAGCGTTCTCGACAGATTCCAGCATCGCCGGCCGCGGCGTCTATCTGCTCTCCTTCCTGCCGGAGTCCGACGTCAATCGGATCGTCGAATATTCCGCCAGCATCGGAAAGCGCTCGATCGCGGTGCTGGTGCCCGACAATGCCTATGGCAATGTCGTCGAGGCCGCGGTGAAGGTGGCAGTGCCGCGGCGCGGCGGGCGCATCGTCGCGTTCGAGAAATACGGCGCCGACCGCGCGACGCCGGCACGCACGGTGGCGCAGCAGCTCGGCAGTGCGGACGCGCTGTTCATCGCCGATGACGGCGACGCCGTGGTGACGGTCGCTGACGCGATGACCGCCGCAGGCGCGAACTTGCGCAACATCCAGCTGCTCGGCACCGGCCTGTGGGACAATCCGCGCGTCTATGCCAATGCGAGCCTGCAAGGCGGCCTTTATGCCGCGCCCGACCCGGCCGGCTTCCGCGCCTTCTCGGGCCGCTATCGCACCAAGTACGGCGGCGAGCCGATCCGCACCGCGACACTCGCCTATGACGCCGTCGCCCTCGTCGCCGCGCTCGCGCGGACGCAGGGCACCACGCGCTTCTCGTCCGATGTGCTCACCAACCCCTCGGGATTTGCCGGCATCGACGGCCTGTTCCGCTTCCGCGCCGACGGCACCAATGAGCGGGGCCTTGCGGTGATGAAGGTGACGCAGGGCGGTGGCGTTGCGGTGGCGGGCTCGCCGAAGAGCTTTGGGGCGTAGCTCAGGACGACGGTGCCGTAGGGTGGGCAAAGCGATGCGTGCCCACGGCTTCAATCCATTCGCGAAGAGATGGTGGGCACGGCGCAAGTGCGCCTTTGCCCACCCTACGAGAGCTCGTTACGCCGCCAAATCCGCGACCACCGCATCCAGCACGGGAAAACCGCTGCTGGTCACGCGCAGCCGTCCGGTCGCATCGACCGTGATCGCGCCTTCCTCGCGCAAGAGCGCGATACGACGGGGATCGAGCGGACGGCCGGCGAGGGCCTTGTAGCGCTCGGGGTCGATGCCTTCCGCGAGCCGCAATCCCATCAGCAGGAACTCGTCGGCGCGTTCCTCGCTGTTGAGGAGATCGTCGGTGATGATGCCATGGCCGTTGGTCTCGACCCGCATCAGCCAGGCCTCGGGTCGCTTCTCGGTGGCGGTGGCGTGCCTGATACCGTCAATGTCGAGGCGGCCGTGCGCGCCGGGGCCGATGCCGGCATATTCGTCGCCGCGCCAGTACACCAGATTATGCCGGCACTCGGCGCCGCGCCGCGCGTGGTTGGAGATCTCATAGGCGGGTAGCCCAAGCTTGTCGCAGGTCTCCTGCGTGACGTCGTAGAGCGCGCGCGCGACCGCTTCATCCGGCGTCTTCAATTTGCCGGCCTGATGCAGGCCGAAGAACGGCGTGCCTTCCTCGATCGTCAATTGATAGAGCGACAGGTGCTCAGCCGCCTCGTCGATGGCGAGACGCAGTTCATCGGCCCACATCGACGGCGTCTGGTCGGGGCGGGCATAGATCAGGTCGAACGAATAACGGTCGAACGAGCGCCGTGCGATGGCGACGGCATCGAGCGCCTCGCGCGCACTATGCATGCGGCCCAGCGCTTTCAGCGAGGCATCATCGAGCGCCTGCACGCCGAGCGAGACGCGGTTGACGCCGGCACTGCGATAGCCGGCAAAGCGCGTGGCTTCGACGCTGGTGGGATTGGCTTCGAGCGTGACTTCGACGTCGCCTGCAACGCTCCAGTGCTTGCCGATCGCATCGAGCACCGCGCCGACCGTTGCGGGCTGCATCAGGGACGGCGTACCGCCGCCAAGGAAGATCGAGGTGACCTCGCGTCCGGGCGCACGTTCGGCGGTGGCTGCGATCTCTCGCGCGAAGGCGGAGGCGAAGCGTACCTCGTCGATCGCGGCGTGGCGGACATGGCTGTTGAAATCGCAATAGGGGCACTTCGACAGGCAGAACGGCCAGTGCACGTAGACGCCGAAGGCTTCCTTAGCGCGGCTCAAGGCAGATCTCCGCCAGTTTCACGAAGGCGCGCGCACGGTGCGACAGGCCGAGACCGAGCGGCGGCAGCCCGTGCTTCTCGATGCTCTCCATCTCGCCGAAGGTGCGCGTATGGCCATCCGGCAGGAACATCGGGTCGTAACCAAAACCGGCAGTGCCGCGCGGCGGCCAGACCAGCGTGCCGTCGACGCGCGCCTCCACCTCTTCGAGATGATCGTCGGGCCAGGCGACGCAGAGCGCGGAGACGAAATGCGCTGTTCGGCGGTCCGGCGTGGTGGCGCCGCGCTCCTGCAACAGGCGCTCGATTTGCGCCATCGCCGCGTTGAAGTCCTTGGCCGGGCCGGCCCAGCGCGCGCTGTAGATGCCGGGCGCACCGTCGAGTACGTCGACCACGATGCCGGAATCGTCGGCGAAAGCGGGAAGCTTGGTCGCCTGCGCCGCCGCGATCGCCTTGATCGCGGCGTTGCTGCGGAAATCGGTGCCGGTCTCATCCGGTTCGCCGAGCCCGAGGTCACCGGCCGACACCGCCTCGACGCCGTGGGGCGCCAAAAGCTCCCGCATCTCGGCAAGCTTGCCGGGATTATGGGTGGCGATGACGAGCTTTCCGGTGATTCGGCGGTGCATGGGCCTATTGACTACGCGACAGCCAGTTTCTGCAAGTCCACGAGACGCGCAACGCCCTTGCGGGCCAGCGCCATCAGCGCCAGGAACTCGGCTTCCGTGAACGGTTCGCGTTCCGCCGTGCCCTGCACCTCGATGATGCGGCCGTCGCCGGTCATGACGAAATTGGCGTCGGTCTGGGCTTCCGAATCCTCGGCATAGTCGAGATCCAGTACCGGCGTGCCGTTGTAGATGCCGCAGGAAATCGCGGCGACGTTGTCGCGCATGACGTTGGCCTTGATCATGTTGCGCGCCTTCATCCAGTTGATGCAATCGGCGAGTGCGACCCAGGCGCCGGTGATCGAGGCCGTGCGGGTGCCGCCGTCGGCCTGTAGCACGTCGCAATCGACCGTGATCTGACGCTCACCGAGCGCTTCGAGATCGACGATGGTGCGAAGTGAGCGGCCGATCAGGCGCTGGATCTCGACGGTGCGGCCGCTCTGCTTGCCAGCGGCGGCCTCGCGGCGGGTGCGTTCCGAGGTGGCGCGGGGCAGCATGCCGTATTCGGCGGTGACCCAGCCGCGGCCCTGACCCTTCAGCCACGGCGGCAGGCGGTCTTCCAGCGTGGCCGTGACCAGCACATGGGTGTCGCCGAACTTCACCAGGCACGAGCCTTCCGCATATTTGACCACGCCGCGCTCCAGCGTCACGGGGCGCAATTCGTCGGGCGCACGGCGGCTTGGCCGCATGGAAATCCTCCAAAACTCAACGGGAAAGGCTGTTCGCGGTGCTTGTAGGTGGGGTGAGGGTGGGCGGCAAGGGCTTATTCAGCCCCTGATTCCGGGGCTGCAAACGCAACGCTTGTCAGAAGCGCCCGGGATGGACAAATTATGAGGATCTGAGAGGAGTTACCGCTGTGGCCCATCACGATCCGATCCATCTGATCGCGCCGCGCGCAGGCCTCGCCCAGCTCAACGAGCGTTCCCGCGATATCTTTCGTCAAATTGTCGAAAGTTACCTCGCGACCGGTGAGCCTGTGGGCTCGCGCAATATCTCGCGCCTGATCGCGATGCCGCTGTCGCCGGCTTCGGTCCGCAACGTCATGGCCGATCTGGAACAGCTCGGCCTGATCTATGCGCCCCACACCTCCGCCGGCCGGCTGCCGACGGAACTCGGCCTGCGCTTCTTCGTCGATGCCTTGATGCAGGTCGGCGACCTCAACGAGGCCGAACGGCAGTCAATCCAGAGCCAGCTCACGTCCGTAGGTCAGGCGCACTCGGTCGAGGCGGCGCTGGACCAGGCGCTGACGCGGCTATCCGGACTGACGCGGGCTGCGGCGGTGGTGCTGACGCCAAAATCCAATGCGCGGCTCAAGCACATCGAATTCGTCCGCCTGGAACCGGAGAAAGCGCTGGTCATCCTCGTCGGTGAGGATGGTCAGGTCGAAAACCGCGTGCTGGCACTGCCCCCCGGAGTTCCCTCCTCGGCGATCACCGAAGCCGGCAATTTCCTGAACGCCCGCATCCGCGGCCGGACCCTGGCCGAGGCGCGGCTCGAGCTCGAGACTGCGCTGGGCGAGGCCCGCGCCGAGCTCGATCAGCTCGCACAGAAGGTGATTTCAGCCGGGATCGCCAGCTGGTCCGGCGGCGAGAACGAGGACCGCCAGCTCATCGTGCGCGGCCACGCCAATCTGCTCGAAGATCTGCACGCGCTGGAGGATCTGGAGCGGGTGCGCCTCTTGTTCGACGATCTCGAGACCAAGCGCGGCGTGATCGATCTGCTCGGCCGGGCCGAGACCGCCGAGGGCGTGCGCATTTTTATCGGCTCCGAGAACAAGCTGTTTTCGCTGTCGGGGTCGTCCACCATCATCTCGCCCTATCGGGATGCCGCCGGCCACATCGTCGGCGTCCTCGGCGTGATCGGCCCGACGCGGCTGAATTATGCCCGCGTGATCCCGACCGTGGACTACGCCGCCCGCATCGTCAGTCGCCTGCTGGGGGGCTGACCGGCGTTTGAACCGATCACGGGCGCTTGATTTTCGACGCCCGAAGCACGATATCCGGGCCAGCAAAATCCCTTGGAACAAGTTCGAGAACAGAGCCGATGACCGATCGAGACCGGCAACCCGAAGACGCGGCTGCGCCGACTGGCGAGCCCGTGGTGTCAAAGCCCTACATCATGCCCGACGATCCCGAGCCCGGCTCGGTTGAAACCTTGCAGAAGGAAGTCGCCGAGGCGCGCGATCGCATGCTGCGGACGCTGGCCGAGATGGAGAACTTGCGCAAGCGGACCACCAAGGAAGTCGCTGACGCCCGCCTCTACGGCATCACCGGCTTTGCCCGCGACGTGCTCGACATCGCCGACAATCTTCAGCGCGCGCTCGATGCCGTTCCGGCCGAGGCCCGTGCCACGGCCGATCCCGGCCTGATCTCGCTGATCGAGGGCGTCGAGCTCACCGAGCGGTCGCTGCTCAACGCGCTGGAAAAGCATGGCGTGAAGAAGCTCGATCCGCAGGGCCAGAAGTTCGACCCGAACTTCCACCAGGCGATGTACGAAGTGCCCGATCCGTCGGTGCCGTCGGGCACCGTGGTCCAGATCATGCAGGCCGGCTACACCATCGGCGATCGCGTGCTGCGTCCGGCTTTGGTCGGCGTCGCCAAGGGCGGCGTAAAGCCCGCGCCCGCGGCGAACAACAATGAATCCAGCAGCGCGGCGAACTGAATCCTCAGACCCTCATGGTGAGGAGCCGCGCCCTTGCGCGGCGTCTCGAACCATGAAGGCCAAGGTGCCGCAGCGGGGGCCTTCATCCTTCGAGACGCGCGCGAAGTAGCGCGCTCCTCGGGACGAGGGTTTTGCAGTGTTGCGTGTCCTACGCACTCGCCGCGATATCCGCAGATTGAATCCGCTTCACGCCGGCCTTGGCCATGTCGGCCCAGGCCTTTGCGAGCGAACCCTGCGTGTCGATGCCGCGGCAGGCGTCTTCCACCACATAGACTTCGAAGCCTGCCTTGCGCGCGTCGAGCGCGGTCCAGGCAACGCAGAAGTCTGTCGCGAGCCCTGCGACGAAGACGCGTTTGATCTTGCGCGCCTTCAAATATCCGGCAAGGCCCGTCGAGGTCTTGCCGTCGGCTTCGAGGAAGGCCGAATAGCTGTCGACGTCCTTGTGAAAACCCTTGCGGATGATGAGCTCGGCGTGCGGGATCGCAAGGTCCTTGGACAGCGCCGCGCCGTCGGTGCCCTGCACGCAATGATCGGGCCACAGCACTTGCTTGCCGTAGGGAAGGTCGACGGTCTCGAACGGCTTCTTGCCGGAGTGGACTGAGGCAAACGAAATGTGGCCTGGTGTGTGCCAGTCCTGTGTCATCACCACGTTCGCAAACGCCTTCGAGATCTTGTTGATGACGGGCACCACCTGCTCGCCTTCCTTCACGGCAAGGCTGCCGCCGGGCAGGAAGCAGTTCTGCACGTCGATCACGAGCAGCGCGGAGGCCTCGTCCGGCTTGATCGATGCGGCCGCAAACAGCGCGGTTGGCGCGAGAGTCGCGAGCGCCGTCGTTCCAAGCATTGCCAAAATCTGTCGCCGATCCAGCATCGTTCGCCTCCCCTTGTGAGCCAATCGAGGCGAAGCCTAATTCTGCGCGCGAGCGAACAGAAGCCCGAAAATGCAGCCGGCTTTGGTTAGCGGCTAAGCGCTCGTCCCGCGCGTCGGGTGAGGGTTTTCTCCTCTTGGGGGGTCTTGATTGCGGAGACACCCTCTCCCCATCCCTCCCCGCAGGCGGGGGAGGGAGCGCATCCAGCTCGTGGATGCGCTCAACCCTTCGGCTGAATTCCGTCGCGCACGGCGCGGAAGCGGGTGAAGGCGGCCTGCCACTGGTCGCGCGGAGCGCTGGCGATGATGCGCAGCGAGGCGCCGCTGCCCGAGAAACGAATCCACTGCACCACGGTCACCGGCGTCTTGTCCTTGCCGCTGACGCCGTCGATCCTGGTCTCGAAGCCTTGCTGGCCATTGATGCGGATCGGCTCGGACATGGTGACGCGGGATTCGCGCAGTCCGGGGATTTGCAGCGCGGCCTCCTGGGCGAAGCGGGCGCGGTCGTCGGCGGCTTGCGGGGTCGCGCCGATCACGCCGAGGATCATGAACGGCTTCGATTCATAACCCGAGCCCTCGTTGCCGTCGGCCAGGATGATGCTGCTCCCCGGCGCCAGGGTGCGGATGTCCTTGAAGTCGGCAAGATCGGTGATCTTGAACGGCATCAGCCCGATCTGCTCCTCGGCCGAGACCTGCTTGCGGGTGGTGGCGCTCGCGAACATCTGCCGCACCGCCTCGTCGGTGTAGATCTTGGTTGCGTTCTCCGGGATCTGCACCGCGACATAGCCGGAGAAGCCGGCACCCGGCACGATCATCGAATAGCGCTTCACCGGGCTGTCGCCGGCCTTGCCGGTCTCAGTGGTGAAATAGGCAAGACCCGCGGGGGTCTCGACCTTATCCTGCTTGACGCCGCTCGCTCCGGCCGGATTGGAATTGAAGGCGCTCACGACCTCGCCATAGGCGGCCGGCGGCAGCTCGGTGATCAGCACCTTGACGCTGCCGTCCTCGCTCTCGAAGCCCGGAAAGGTCTTGGCCGTGTTGAGGCCGACCAGCGGCACCATGCCGAGGCGCAAGCCGGGCGGAAACACGGCGTCGGCAGCGAGGGCCGGAAGCGCGGAGGCGGCGAGAAGGGCGAGCGCGGCGAGGGGGCGGATCAGCTTCATGGGCACTCTGATTGGTTCACATTGAGACCGTTCGATGGTCGGCCACCGGGCCGCTTTGTCGCGCGAAGCAGCTCTGGCGGCTGTCCGGCCGGTCCGCCTTTTACCGGGTTTGGGCTTGCGGCGACAGGGCGGGCGGGCTTGCGGTAGCGGGGGCTTGCCGGAGCCCGAACCTGTTAATAATTCCTCACCCGCAAGGGCGGTCGAGCCCGGATATCATCTTCCAAAACCCAATGTTTTAGCGGCAGAAACCTAGCTTCGGTCCTTGCGGGCCCCTCCCCCCCTCCTATATGAGCGTCAATCATCGCAATATCGCGGATGTTTGATCTTAGGGGGTTTCGGTTTGGGTGCCTTCTGGGCCCAGCCAACCTGCCGCAAAAAGAAGGATATCAGGACCATGGGAAAGGTCATTGGGATCGACCTCGGCACCACGAATTCGTGCGTCGCCGTGATGGATGGCAAGAACGCCAAAGTCATCGAGAATTCCGAAGGCATGCGCACGACGCCCTCGATCGTCGCCGTCACGGACGACGGTGAGCGCCTCGTCGGCCAGCCGGCCAAGCGCCAGGCCGTTACCAATCCCGAGCGCACCTTCTTCGCAGTGAAGCGCCTCATCGGTCGCCGCTACGACGACCCGATGGTCGAGAAGGACAAGAAGCTCGTCCCCTACAAGATCGTGAAGGCTTCCAACGGCGATGCCTGGGTCGAGGCCGACGGCCAGACCTACTCGCCCTCGCAAGTCTCGGCGTTCATCTTGCAGAAGATGAAGGAGACCGCGGAAGCCCACCTCGGCCAGAAGGTCGACCAGGCCGTCATCACCGTTCCCGCCTACTTCAACGACGCCCAGCGCCAGGCGACCAAGGACGCCGGCAAGATCGCGGGCCTCGAAGTGCTGCGCATCATCAACGAGCCGACCGCGGCCGCGCTCGCCTATGGCCTCGACAAGACCAAGGCCGGCACCATCGCAGTGTACGATCTCGGCGGCGGTACGTTCGATATCTCCATTCTCGAAATCGGCGACGGCGTGTTCGAGGTGAAGTCGACCAACGGCGATACCTTCCTCGGCGGCGAAGACTTCGACATGCGCCTGGTCGGCTATCTCGCCGACGAATTCCAGAAGGAGCAGGGCATCAACCTGCGCAACGACAAGCTCGCGTTGCAGCGCCTGAAGGAAGCCGCTGAAAAGGCCAAGATCGAGCTATCCTCGACGACGCAGACCGAGATCAACCTGCCGTTCATCACCGCGGACCAGACCGGTCCGAAGCATCTGACGATGAAGCTCACCCGCGCCAAGTTCGAGGCGCTGGTCGACGACCTCATCCAGAAGACCGTCGAGCCCTGCCGCAAGGCGCTGAAGGATGCCGGCGTCACCGCCGGTGAGATCGGCGAAGTCGTGCTGGTCGGCGGCATGTCGCGCATGCCGAAGGTCCAGGAAGTCGTCAAGCAGCTGTTCGGCAAGGAGCCGCACAAGGGCGTCAACCCGGATGAAGTCGTGGCGATCGGCGCTGCGATCCAGGCCGGCGTGCTCCAGGGCGACGTCAAGGACGTGCTGCTGCTCGACGTGACCCCGCTGTCGCTGGGCATCGAGACGCTGGGCGGCGTGTTCACCCGCATCATCGACCGCAACACCACGATCCCGACCAAGAAGAGCCAGGTGTTCTCGACCGCCGAGGACAACCAGAACGCGGTCACCATCCGCGTCTTCCAGGGCGAACGTGAAATGGCGGCCGACAACAAGATGCTCGGTCAGTTCGACCTGATGGGCATTCCGCCGGCTCCGCGCGGCATGCCGCAGATCGAGGTGACCTTCGACATCGACGCCAACGGCATCGTCAACGTCTCGGCCAAGGACAAGGCCACCGGCAAGGAGCAGCAGATCCGCATCCAGGCCTCCGGTGGTCTGTCGGAAGCCGACATCGAGAAGATGGTCAAGGACGCCGAGGCCAATGCCGAGGCGGACAAGAAGCGCCGCGAGGCCGTCACCGCCAAGAACGAGGCCGATGGCCTGGTGCATTCGACCGAGAAGGCGCTGGCCGAGCACGGTTCGAAGGTCGCCGAGAGCGAGCGCCGCGCCATCGAGGACGCCGTCAGCGACCTCAAGGAAGCGCTGAAGGGCGACGACGCCGAGGCGATCAAGGCCAAGACCAACACGCTGGCTCAAGCTTCGATGAAGCTCGGCGAGGCCATGTACAAGCAGCAGGCCGAGGCCGACGCCAAGAAGGATGCGGCCAAGGACGACGTCGTCGACGCGGAATTCACCGAGGTCGACGACGACAAGAACAACAAGAAGTCCGCTTAAGCCCCGAGAGGGTCACGATGCGGACGGCTTGGACCCCACACGCGCTACCGGCCTCCTCCCTTACGGGGGAGGCCGTCGCGTCGGGCTCGACGGGCCAACATTCTGTTTCAATCGTGCCCGTTACGATCAATCAATTCCCAGCCGCTATGCTGAACGCAGGCATGCTGCCCTCTGCCACAAGGCGGAAGGCTGCCTATATCGTTGCGTGGCGACGTCGTTTTGCTCCAACTTGAATCGCGATTGGATAGACCGAGTCCGACATGTCCACGTCCACCAAGCGCTGCTACTACGAGACCCTCGAGGTCGAACGCGACGCCGACGAAGGCAAGCTGAAGTCGTCGTTCCGCAAGCTCGCGATGAAATTCCATCCCGACCGCAATCCGGGGGATGAGACCAGCGAAGTCAAGTTCAAGGAACTCAACGAGGCCTACGAGGTCCTGAAAGACAAGGACAAGCGCGCCGCCTATGACCGTTACGGCCATGCCGCTTTCGAGCAGGGCGGTGGCGGCGCCGGCTTCGGCGCGGGCTTCGCCTCCTCGTTCTCCGACATTTTCGAAGACCTGTTCGGTATGGCCGGACAGCGCGGCCGCGGCGGTCGTGAGCGCGGCGCCGACCTGCGCTACAACATGGAAATCACGCTCGAGGAAGCCTTTGGCGGCAAGACCGCGCAGATCGAGATTCCGGTCTCGGTCACCTGCGAGGCCTGCTCGGGCATCGGCGCCAAGGCCGGAACCAAGCCGAAGACCTGTTCGACCTGTGGCGGCGCCGGCCGCGTGCGGCAGTCGCAGGGTTTCTTCACGCTGGAGCGGACCTGTCCAGGCTGCCAGGGCCGGGGCCAGATGATCGAGGATGCCTGCCCGTCCTGCTCGGGCCAGGGCCGCGTCACCCGCGAGCGGAATCTTTCGGTCAACATTCCCCCGGGTGTCGAGGACGGCACCAGGATCAGGCTCGCCGGCGAAGGCGAGGCCGGGGTCCGCGGCGGCCCGCCCGGCGACCTCTACATCTTCCTGTCGCTGGCCCAGCACCAATTCTTCCAGCGCGACGGCGCCGATCTGCATTGCCGTGTGCCGATCTCGATGGTGACGGCCGCCCTCGGCGGCGAATTCGAGGTGCCGACCATCGAGAAGGGCAAGGCCAAGGTGAAGGTGCCGGCCGGGACCCAGTCCAACCGCCGATTCCGCATTGCATCAAAAGGCATGCCGGTGCTGCGGTCGCGCCAGATGGGCGACATGTATGTTCAGGTGGTGGTCGAGACCCCGCAGAACCTCACCAAGAAGCAGCAGGAATTGCTGGCCGAGTTCGAAAAGCTGTCCTCCGGCAACACCCAGCCGGAATCCGAGGGCTTCTTCGCCAAGGTCAAGGATTTCTTCGGTAATCGGGCGAGTTGACTCGGCTTGACCGTGCCGCCTTCGGCCTATACGTCTTTATGACCATTTTCTGACACGCCGCGGTCCCGCGGTCCCGTCCGGTCCAGACATGCCATTGCCATCGTCCGCGCGTGCGTTGAAGAAGCCTCGTCTCGACGACGAGGTGCGCTTTCTCAGATCGTGGATCGAAAAGCCGCTGCACATGGGCGCGGTGATGCCGTCGGGCAAGCTGCTCGCCCGGACCATGGCCCATTACGTCGATGTCGATTCGGACGCGCCCGTGGTCGAGCTCGGGCCCGGCACCGGCGCCATCACCTCCGCCCTCATCGAGCGCGGAGTCGACCAGAAACGTCTCGTCCTCGTCGAATACAATCCCGGCTTCTGCGCGCTGCTGCGCGACCGCTATCCGCAGGCCAAGGTGGTGCAGGGGGATGCCTATCGCCTGCGGGACACGCTCTGGAACGTCCTGAGCGCGCCGGCCAGTGCGGTCGTCTCCGGCCTGCCGCTCGTGACAAAACCGATGCTGACGCGGCTGCGGCTGATCCGCGATGCCTTCACGGCGCTGGCGCCCGGCGCGCCCTTCGTCCAGTTCACCTATGCGGTGGTGCCGCCGATCCCGAAATCGCTGCCCGGCGTGTCCACAGAGGCTTCGGAACGGATCTGGATGAACCTTCCGCCGGCCCGCGTCTGGGTGTATCGCAAGGACTAATTCCGCCGGCTTCCTTCTCTGCGCGGCGGGCTTGTTTCGCCGAACGTATGGAAGCGGATGTCCGCACCGAAAATCCTGGTCATTCCCGGCTCGCTGCGCACCGGCTCGCACAATGCGAAGCTGGCGGCGGTCGCTGCCTATGAATTTGCCCGGGCCGGCGTCGACGTCACCCGCATCTCGCTCGCCGATTTTCCGCTGCCGATCTACGACGGCGATCTCCAGGCCAAATCCGGCGTGCCCAAGCACGCGATCAATCTCAAGCGCATGATCGGCGCCCATCACGGCGTGCTGTTCGTCACGCCCGAATACAACGCCTCGGTGCCGCCGCTGCTCAAGAACGCGATCGACTGGGTCAGCCGCGTGCACGAGCTGCACGAGGCGCGCGGCGATGTGTTCCGCAACCGCGCCTTCGCGCTTGCCGGCGCCTCGCAGAGCCGGCTCGGTGCGGCGCGCGCGCTGCAGGCGCTGCGGCTGATCCTGACCTCCTGCCACGCCAATGTGATTGCCAGCCAGCTCACGCTCGGCTTTGCCGACCAGGCCTATGACGATATGGACAAGCTCAAGAACGAGGGCGATATCGCCGCGTTGAAGGAGCTGGTCGCGCAATTGATCGACATTTCCCAACGCATGATGTGAGGTGACATGACGCCAGCCGAGATCGCTCCAAAGGACCGCCTGATCGTCGCGCTCGATCTGCCCAGCGTCGATGCCGCGGAGGCGACTATCAACCGTCTCGGCGACAGCGTCACCTTCTACAAGATCGGCTATCGGCTCGCTTATGCCGGCGGATTGCCGCTGGTCGGCAAGCTCGCCGACAAAGGCAAGAAGGTCTTTCTCGATCTCAAGCTGCACGACATCGGCAACACCGTGATGCAGGGGGTCGAGAGCATCACCAGGCTCGGCGCCACCTTCCTGACCGTGCACGCCTATCCGCAGACCATGAAGGGCGCGGTCGAAGGCCGCGGCAATTCGAGCCTGAAGATCCTCGCGGTGACGGTGCTGACCTCCTACAACGAGGACGACCTGCACGCGGCCGGCTATCGGCTCGGCGTCTCCGAGCTGGTCGAGGCGCGCGCGCAGCAGGCGCAGGTGCTCGGCATCGACGGTCTGGTGTCCTCGCCGGAGGAAGCTGGTGCTCTGCGCAAGATCGTCGGCCACCAGATGCACCTCGTCACACCGGGCATCCGGCCGGCAGGCTCGGCGACCGGCGACCAGAAGCGCATCATGACGCCGGGCCGCGCGATCACCGCCGGCGCCGATTATCTCGTCGTCGGACGTCCGATCGTGGAAGCCGCTGATCCCAAGGCCGTCGCAGACGCCATCCAGGCCGAGATTGCGCAGGCGCTTGGCTGATCAACAACACAGGGAGAAGAGCAATGGCAAAGGGCTACTGGATCGGGCGCGTCGACGTGAACAATGACGAGGGCTACAAGCCCTACGCCGTCGCCAACGGTCCGATCTTCAGGAAATGGGGCGGCCGCTTCGTCGTCCGCGCCGGCAAGTTCACCACCGTCGAAGGCGCCAGCCGGACCCGCAACGTCGTGATCGAATTCCCGGACTACGAGACCGCGATCGCCTGCTTCAATTCGCCGGAATACCAGGCCAACATCAAGGTGCGCCAGCCGCACTCGGTTGCCGATCTCATCATCATCGAGGGCTATGACGGCCCGCAACCGCAGGACGGCTGAGAGGAGGCCGTCATTATGGGGCGATGCGAAGCATCGAACCCCGGTGCGCAATTGCGCACCTGAGAATCTCGAGATTCCGGGTTCGGCTCTGCGAGCCGCCCCGAACGTGCCGCCGCTGTCCCCCTCGGTTGCCGGAACTTCATCCCCCCGCTACAACGGCGGCGAAGAGGATCACACCATGTCCGACATGCGCTTGATTGTTGCTGGGGCCGGCGGCCGGATGGGCCGCGCACTGGTGCGGGCGATTGCCGAGAGCCAAGGCGCGGTGCTCGCGGGTGCGCTGGAGGCGCCGGGCTCGGAGCTGCTCGGCAAGGATGCCGGCGTGCTCGCGGGATTGCCCGCCAACGGCATCAAGCTCTCGGCCGATCTCTGGGCGATGTCGAAGGAGGCCGACGGCATTCTCGATTTTACCGTGCCGGCCGCCACCATCGCCAATGTCGCGATCGCCGCCCAGCGGGGCATCGTCCATGTCGTCGGCACGACGGGACTCTCAATGTCCGACAACGCCGTGATCAAGAGTGTCACCAACCGCGCCGTCGTGGTGCAGTCAGGCAATATGAGCCTGGGCGTCAACCTGCTCGCCGCGGTGGTCAAGCGCGTCGCCAAGGCGCTCGATCAGGGTTTTGACATCGAGATCGTCGAAACCCATCACCGCATGAAGGTCGACGCCCCCTCCGGCACCGCGCTGATGCTGGGCCAGGCCGCAGCGGCCGGCCGCGGCGTCACCCTCGATGACCATTCCGAGCGAGGCCGCGACGGCATCACCGGCGCGCGCAGGCCGGGCAATATCGGCTTCGCCTCGTTGCGCGGCGGCACCGTCGCCGGCGACCACAGCGTGACCTTCCTCGGCCCCTTCGAGCGCCTGACGCTGTCGCATCAGGCCGAGGACCGCATGCTGTTCGCCCATGGCGCGCTGAAGGCGGCGCTGTGGGCCAACGGCAAGAAGCCGGGGCACTATTCCATGGCCGACGTGCTCGGCCTCGCCGATATCTGATCGAAACTAACGGAAAGCAGTCAATGAGCGAACGTCTTCTCGTGCTCGTGCGCCACGGCCAGAGCGAATGGAATCTGAAGAACCTGTTCACCGGCTGGAAGGATCCTGATCTCACCGAGCTCGGCGTGAAGGAAGCCACGGAAGCCGGCCGCAAGCTGAAGGCACAGGGCCTCGTGTTCGACGTGGCCTTCACTTCGGTTCTCACGCGCGCGCAACACACGCTCGACATCATCCTCGGTGAGCTCGGTCAAGAAGGCTTGCCGACCTCGAAGAACCTCGCGCTGAACGAGCGCGACTATGGCGATCTCTCCGGCCTCAACAAGGACGACGCCCGCAAGAAATGGGGCGAGGACCAGGTGCTGATCTGGCGCCGCTCCTACGACGTGCCGCCGCCCGGCGGCGAAAGCCTGAAGGACACCCTCGCGCGCGCGCTGCCCTATTACGTGCAGGAGATCCTGCCCGGCGTGCTCAACGGCAAGCGCACGCTGGTCGCCGCCCACGGCAATTCGCTGCGCGCGCTGATCATGGTGCTGGAGAAGCTCTCGCCCGAAGGCATCCTGAAGCGCGAGCTCGCCACCGGCGTGCCGATCATCTATCGCCTCAATGCGGATTCGACCGTGGCGTCGAAGCTGGATCTGGCGGGGTAGGGCCGGTCTCGTAGGGTGGGTTAGCGCAGCGTAACCCACCATCTCTCGCAGAGATTAAAGAGGTGGGTTACGCCGAGCAGCTGCGCTTTGCGCATCTGCAGGGCTAATCCACCCTACGGCATCTCGACTACTGCATCCCCAGCTGCCCGGCTTCCCAGCCCAGCATCGCCTGCTTGCGCGTGATGCCCCAATGATAGCCGGTGAGCGTGCCGCTCTTGCCGAGCGCGCGATGGCAGGGCACGACGAACGAGACCGGGTTCTTGCCCACCGCCGCACCGACGGCGCGCGAGGCCTTCGGGCTGTTGATGTTGCAGGCGATGTCGGAATAGGACACCGCGCGGCCCATCGGGATTTTCAGCAGCGTCTCCCATACCCGCACCTCGAAGTCGGTGCCGATCATCACCACGCGCAGCGGCTGGTCCGGCCGCCACAGTCTGGTGTCGAAGATGCGCGCGGCGAGCGGCGCCGTGCCTCGTGGTCTTCGACATAGGTGGCGTTCGGCCAGCGCCGCGTCATGTCGGCGAGCGCGATCTTCTCTTCGCCGTGGTCGGCGAAGGCAAGCCCCGACAGGCCGCGGTCGGTCGCGATCACGATCGCAGTGCCGAACGGGGAGGGATGAAAGCCGTAGCGCAGCGTCAGCCCGGCGCCGCCGTTCTTCCATTCGCCTGGCGACATGGCTTCGTGCGTGACGAAGAGATCGTGCAGCCGGCCCGGACCCGACAGGCCGGAATCGAGCGCGGCGTCGAGGATGCTCGCGGAGTCCCGCAGCAAGCCCTTGGCGTGATCGAGCGTCAGCGCCTGCATGAAGGCCTTTGGCGTGATCGAGGCCCAGCGGCGGAACAGATGGTGCAGCTCATCCGGCGTGACGCCGGCCGCATCCGCCATCGCCTCGATGGTCGGCTGCGCGCGCCAGTTCTCCGAGATGAAGGCGATCGCCCGGCGCACCGAATCGTAGTCGCGCAACGCGGCGTTCTGGGGGCCCGGCTTGGTCAGGCGCTGGTCATGTATGGCGAGTGTCATCATGACCGGAAATGTAGGAGAGGGGCGGCTGGGAAACCACCCGATTTCTGACTGCGCTCAGGTCACCGAATTGTAGGTCGGGCCGCGCTTGGCGGCATTGAGCGCCTCAACCAAGCTTTTGTAAAAACTTGCTTTTTCCTCTGGCCCCAGGAATCGGGCAATCTGGATCTGGTGGCCGCGCGAGATCAGGTAGAGATGCTCGATGCCGAAATCCTCGTCGACCTCCATGTCGAGGCGGACCCAGAGCGGGTTGAACGTCCATTCGGCCACCTGGCCGTGGTGGCTGATGCGCCGCACGCGCAATTCGCTCGTCGTGACGGTGATCTCTTCGCGCGCGCGAGCCGCGCGGAAGTTGGCCTTGAAGGCCCACCAGATCACCAGCACGTCGAGGCCGAAGAAACCGAACACCGGCCAGGCGCCCATCATCAGGAAGACGAGGCCGGTGACGAAGCTGACCACGCTCAGGAACAGCATCACGGCGAGGAAGCCGGTGCGGTTCAGCGAGCGGTGCGGCGTCAGCAGTGCGGAGAAGATCTGCACTTCGCGCTGATCAGGCTCGCCGCGCTCAATTTCGTTGCCTGTGCTCATCGTCCGTCAGTATATCCCGATCATGGCGAAAATCACCCGCAAGCCGGCTCCGCGCAAAGCGCCCGCGCCGAAGAAGACGGCCAGGGCCGCCGTCGCGAAGCCCAAGCCCGCTCAGAAAACGGCCCCAGCGAAAAAATCGCTCAAAGCCACCAAACCCAGCTCCTTAAAACCTTGGACCCCGGCGGAGGTCCACGACGCCTTCAGCCGCTTCCGCAAAGCCAACCCGGAACCGAAAGGGGAGCTCGAGCACCTCAATCCGTTCACGCTGCTGGTCGCCGTGGTGCTGTCGGCGCAGGCGACCGATGCCGGCGTCAACAAGGCGACGCGCGCGTTGTTCGAGGTCGCCGACACCCCGCAGAAGATGCTCGACCTCGGCGAGGAGCGCTTGCGCGACTACATCAAGACCATCGGCCTCTACCGCACCAAGGCGAAGAACGTGATCGCGCTGTCGGCCAAGCTGCTCAGCGAGTTTGGCGGCGAGGTACCGCGCACGCGCGCCGAAATCGAGTCGCTGCCCGGCGCCGGCCGCAAGACCGCCAACGTCGTGCTCAACATGGCCTTCGGCGAGCACACCATGGCGGTCGACACGCATGTCTTCCGCGTCGGCAACCGCACCGGGCTAGCGCCCGGCAAGACGCCGCTGGAGGTCGAGCTTGGTCTGGAAAAGGTGATCCCGGCCGCATTCATGCTGCATGCCCATCATTGGTTGATCCTGCACGGCCGCTATACGTGCCTCGCGCGCAAGCCGCGCTGCGAGGTCTGTCTGATCAACGATCTCTGCCGCTGGCCGGAGAAGACGGTCTGAGCGACGGCGCCGCGGCCCGCGTCATCACCGCATCTGCCGTGCCGGCGCGATCAGCTCGGGCCGCGGACCTGACAGCCGCTTGTGCATGTGGACCATGAAGGCCATGCCGAAGATCGGCGTTGCCAGATTGACGATTGGGATCGAGACGAAGGCGGCGATGAACAGCCCGGCGGTGAAGATGGTCGCGGCATTGTCGCGCCGCATCGCCTTGGCTTCCTCCGGCGGGCGGAAGCGCATCGCCGCGAGCTCGAAATATTCGCGGCCAAGGAGCCAGGCCGCGGCGAGGAAGAAGATCAGGAAGCCCGCGCCGGCGAACAACACCAGCGGCAGCGCGGCGAGATAGACCAAAATCGTCAACAGCGCGGTCTTGACGCCCTCGAGGATCGCCTGGCTGAAGGGCAGCGCGACGCCCGGCTGCTCGGCGGGATAATGCTCGCGCTCGACGATGTCGGCGACGTCGTCGACGAACAGGCTCGCCACCAGCGAGGTGATCGCGGGCATCAGGAAGATGCCGCCGAACACGACGCCGAGGCCCGCCGCGATCGAAACGATCCAGGACAAGACGTCGAGCGAGGAGTGCCAGCCCGGCCCGAGCAGGCCTTCCAGCCAGACCTCGCCAGAGGTCGCAAACCAGCTGAGCAGCCGCTGCAAGCCGATCGCCAGCACAATGATCAGCACGAGCGCAAGCCCGATCGATCGCCACAGGATCGAGCGCATCGGCGGCGAGATCATTTGCGACAGCGCCTTCACGGCGGCATCCAGCATGGGAGACCCTTTCACGAAACGACCCGCGAGAGGTAGACACCCAATGCGGCTTCGGCAAGGGAGGTTGGTTGTCCAAGACACGGCCGTGTCCCGGACGCGGTGTAGCGTGGAACGCTGCTCTGCGGCGCACCGCTGAAGAAGCTCTGCGCTGCGTCCGGGGCGCGCAAGCCCGCCTACTCATGCCGATGGCCGTGCCCGTGCTTCCGCGCTTTCGCCGGCTTCCCCTCGCCCGTCGGGATCATCACCACGCGGCCGTAGCGGACGCCGCGTTCGGCGATGATGTGGTCGGCGAAATGCTTGACCTCATCCGCCGACCCCTTCAGCGCCGTCATCTCCATGCAATTGTTGTCGTCGAGATGGACGTGCAGGGTCGCCAGCGCGAGGTCGTGATGGCCGTGGAATTCCTGCACCAGTCGTTTCGACAGATCGCGGGCGGCGTGGTCGTAGACATAGACGAGACCGGCGACGCAGGGGCCGGTCTGCGCGGTGTCCTCGGTGCTCTGCTGCAGACCGGCGCGCGCGAGGTCGCGGATGATCTCGGAGCGATTCTGGTAACCGCGCGCTTCCGCCGCCGCGTCGATCTCCGCCAACAGGTCGTCCTCGATCGTGATGGTAATTCGCTGCATCAGATATTCCCCGCACCTCTCGCCTGCGTTCCGTGAACCGTAGCCCGGATGGAGCGAAGCGCAATCCGGGACGTTGCCGATGTGGGCAGGACTCCCGGATTTCGCTAGCGCTCCGTCCGGGCTACGCGGCTTCCCTACAGCTGCGTCGCACGCAGGCGCAGCGCATTGCCGACCACGCTGACCGAGGACAGTGCCATCGCCGCCGCGGCGATGATCGGCGAGAGCAGCAAGCCGAACGCCGGATAGAGGATGCCGGCGGCGATCGGAATGCCGGCGGCATTGTAGATGAAGGCGAAGAACAGGTTTTGGCGGATGTTGCTCATGGTCGCCTGCGACAGTTTTCGGGCGCGGACGATGCCAACGAGATCGCCCTTGAGCAGGGTCACGCCCGCGCTCTCCATCGCGACATCCGTGCCGGTGCCCATGGCGATGCCGACTTCTGCGGCGGCCAGCGCGGGCGCGTCGTTGACGCCGTCGCCGGCCATCGCGACGATGCGGCCGGCCTTTTGCAGCTTGGTCACCACCGCGCTCTTCTGATCCGGCAGCACCTCGGCCTCGACCTCGGCGATACCGAGCCGGCGCGCCACCGCTTCCGCCGTGGTGCGGTTGTCGCCGGTCAGCATGATCACCTTGATGCCTTCGGCAGCTAACGCCTTCAGTGCCTCCGGGGTCGAGGCCTTGACCGGATCGGCGATCGCGAACAGGCCGGCAAGCCGGCCATCGACGGCCATGTTGATCACGGTGGCTCCGTCGCCGCGCAGCCGCTCGGCCTCGGCGTCGAGTGTCGCCGTGTCGATTCCGATCGAGGTGAGATATCTCGCGTTGCCGAGCGCGATGGTCTTGCCGTCGACCTTGCCGGTGGCGCCCTTGCCGGTCGGGGAGTCGAAATGCTCGACCTGGCCGAAGGCAAGCTGCTTCTCCTTGGCTGCGCGAACGATCGCGTCGGCCAGAGGATGCTCGCTGGCGCGCTCGACGCTGGCCGCAAGCCGCAGGATGTCATCTTCCGCAAAGCCGGCGGCCGGCACGATCGCGACCACCTTGGGCTTGCCCTCGGTCAGCGTGCCGGTCTTGTCGACCACCAGCGTGTCGATCTTCTCCATCCGCTCCAGCGCCTCGGCGTTCTTGATCAGCACGCCGCCTTGCGCACCGCGGCCGACGCCGACCATGATCGACATCGGGGTCGCCAGGCCCAGTGCACAGGGGCAGGCGATGATCAGCACGCTGACGGCGGCGACGAGACCGAAGGCGAGCCGCGGCTCCGGTCCGAACCAGGCCCAGGCGGCGAAGGCCGCGAGAGCGACGACGATCACCATCGGCACGAACCAGCCGGCGACCTGATCGGCCAGACGCTGGATCGGCGCGCGCGAGCGCTGCGCATCCGCGACCATCTGTACGATCTGCGACAGCAGCGTCTCGCGGCCGACCTTGTCGGCACGCATCACGAAGCTACCCGATTGGTTCAGCGTGCCGGCAATGACCTTTGCGCCGGTTTCCTTGGTGACAGGCATGGATTCGCCCGTGACGAGGGATTCGTCGAGTGACGAGCGTCCCTCGAGAATGATTCCGTCGACCGGCACTTTCTCACCAGGCCGAACGCGCAAGCGGTCGCCGGCATGAAGCGTATCGATCTCGACCTCGTGCTCGCTGCCATCGGCATCGACGCGTCGCGCGGTCTTCGGCGCCAGTTGAAGCAACGCCTTGATCGCGCCCGAGGTGGCGTCACGCGCGCGCAGCTCCAGCACCTGGCCGAGCAGCACCAGCACGGTGATGACGGCGGCGGCTTCGAAATAGACGGCGACCGCACCTTCATGGGCGCGGAACGTGGCAGGGAAGATCTGCGGCGTGACGGTGCCGAGCACGCTGTAGACATAGGCAACGCCCGTACCCATCGCGATCAGCGTGAACATGTTGAGGTTGCGTGTCAGCAGCGACTGCCAGCCGCGGACGAAGAACGGCCAGCCGGCCCACAGTACCACCGGGGTGGCGAAGACGAGCTGGATCCAGTTCGAAAGCGCCGCATCGATCCAATTGTGTGGACCCGCGAGATGGCCGCCCATCTCCAGCACCACGGGCGGCAGTGACAGCACGCCGCCGATCCAGAACCGCCGCGTCATGTCGGCGAGCTCGGGATTGGGGCCGGTCTCCAGGCTCGCGACTTCCGGCTCCAGCGCCATGCCGCAGATCGGGCACGTGCCCGGGCCGACCTGGCGGATCTCGGGGTGCATCGGGCAGGTGTAGATCGTGCCCGCGGGCATCTCGGGTTCGGGCGCCTTCTCCTTGGCAAGATATTTGGCGGGATCGGCGGCGAACTTGGTGCGGCAGCCGGCCGAGCAGAAATGGAAGGTCTCGCCGTGATGTGTGAGCTGGTGCTTCGAGGTCGCGGGATCGACGCTCATGCCGCAGACAGGATCTTTGACCTTCGTCACGCCCTCACCAGGGTCATGCGCGTGATGATGAGCGTCATCGGCGTGATCGCCGTGCCCGCCGCAGCAGGAGGACGCCGCCGGCTTGGCCGCTGTCGCCTCGGTCACTTCCGTTTTGGCTGAACACCCGCATCCGGAATGTCCGTTCGCGTCGTGATGATGCCCGTGTTCGTTCATAGCCTTGCTCCGGCGCTTGTGCCCAGGTCTTGCAACCTATACCCGGTAGGGGTATATAAACCTCATGCGCAAAGACATCAAGGCATCTGTCGGAAAACGCCTCGGCCGGATCGAGGGCCAGGTTCGCGGCCTCTCGAAAATGGTAGAGGAGGACCGCTACTGCATCGACATCGTGACGCAGATCTCGGCGGTGCGGGCCGCGCTGCGCCGGGTCGAGGAGGAGATCCTGAAGGATCACGTCGCCCATTGCGTCGAGCACGCCATCGCGAGCGGCGACAAGGCCGACCAACGCGAGAAGATCGCGGAGCTGATGGCGGTGATCGGACGGGCGGAGCGGTAGGTCTCCACCGTCGTTGCGAGCGCAGCGAAGCAATCCAGACCGTCTCCGAGGAGGTAGTCTGGATTGCTTCGTCGCAAGAGCTCCTCGCAATGACGGATGTTGAGGCGCGAGATCGCACTCAAACCCCAGGTGTCGCCCCTGCGAACGCAGGGACCTGCGCGCGAGCGCCTACGCTCGTCGCGATAGCCCCAGGGAGAGGTTTGGCGAAGACTTCTCGATCGGTACTGCTACCGTCCGCACGCGATAGATCACGCGGTCTGGGTTCCTGCGCCCGTGCGCAATTGCGCACCAGGCAGGGACGACCTATGCCGCCCGCTCGCGCGCCGGGCCACGGCGCCTCGGGCGGTACATCGCCAGCTTCTTCAGCAGCGGGACATGTTCGGGGACGGTTTCGGCTGCCGCAGGCTGAGCACTCACTTGCTCAGCCGGAACCTCATCCGGCGCCTCTTGGTCAATCGCTTCAGGAACGAGCGGCGGCGCACTGATCGTTTCTGGAAACACACTGAATGTGCCCGCTACCTCCTCGAGCGGCTTCTGCTTGTCGGCCCAGTGCAGCGCGGTGTAGTCGAACCCGTGCACGATGGTGGGTTTGACGACCTCGAAATAGGGCGAGATGTCGAAGTCGCGGGGCATGTAGAGCGAGGAATCGCGGATGTGCAGGATCTCGCGGCGGGCGGCGCGGCTGCCGGCCTTGGTGATCTTCGGCAGGATCGGGTAGCGCACCGCGTCGAACGCCTGCGCGATCAGCGCCGAGCAGATGATCTTGGTCGGATCGCCCGAGCCAATCGCGATCATGCGTCGCCGCCAGCGCTGCGGTACCGGCAGCGGGAACAGGAAGCGCATGAGGTCGACGATGTTCTTGGTGTCGTAGCCGAAGCCGATGCGGTTGATCGCATAGCGGCAGACCGTGGTGCGATCCTCATGGGACAGCCCGACCGGGCGGCAGACGCGGGTGTGATACGGGAAATATTTCGACAGCGGCGCAGAGGTGACGCCTTCGCCGATATTGGCTTCGATCAGCACATGCGGCTCGCCGTCGGGCTCCACGGCGCCCTCGACAGGGCCGACATAGAGCGCGGCATGCGACCAGGTCGACTGCGTCAGATATTTGATGATGCCGGAGATGCGGTTGTTGCCCTCGATCAGCAGCACGTCGCCGGGCTCGATGACGCCGCGCAGGTGCTCCGGGTCGCTCGGTGTGAACGGCTCGTAGCCCGGCACCTCCTTGGAGAGGTACGCGGCAATCAGCTTGCCGACTGAATCTAGGACCGTCCCCATTTCCAACTCCCCCCCACGGCCTTTTCCGGCCGTCTTTTTCCCTTCTCTATCATGGTCGAAACGTGTTGCAATTCGGTTCATCAATCCGTGAGGTCAAGCACGATTGATTCACCATGATGGTTGCCGTGCAACATCAGATGCGGCAAGGTTCACTGACTGTTCCCGTTCGCCGCAAGTCCTCGGAAACCATGACATGACAATCACGCGCCGCGGTTTCCTTGTCGCGTCGGCGGCTGTTGCCGCGATGCCGGTCCTGCGCGCAAGCGCAGCCAGCCTGCCGCGCGAGGCCGACATCGTAGTGGTCGGGGCGGGGGCTGCGGGAATCGCCGCGGCGCGGCGCATCATGGCGTCGGGCCGCAAGGTCGTCGTAGTGGAAGCGGCGTCCCAGATCGGCGGCCGCTGTATCACCGACAGCACGACCTTCGACACGCCGTTCGACCGCGGTGCGCGCTGGATGCACAATCCCGACACCAATCCGATGATCCGGCTGGCGCGCAGTGCCGGGCTCGACGTGCTGCCGGCGCCGTCCGGCCAGAAGATGCGTATCGGCCGCCGCAACGCGCGTGCGGGCGAGACCGAGCAGTTCCTGGCGGCGTTGGTGCGCGCCAACCGCGCCATCGACGAGGCCGCGCGGGGAAAGCTGGATACCTCCTGCGCGTCCGTGCTGCCAAAGGATCTCGGCGACTGGGCGGGCGCGGCCGAGTTCATGTTGGGCGCGAGCTTTGCCGGCAAGGACCTGAAAGACCTCTCCGCGATCGACAAGGGGCGCGCGCAGGACCGCAACGCGGCGATCGCCTGCCGTCAGGGCCTCGGCACGCTGATCACCAAGCTCGGCGAGCAGGCACCGGTGGCGCTGTCGAGCCCGGTGAGCCGCGTAGCCTGGAGTAACCGCGACGTCAGCGTGGAGACGCCAGCCGGCAAGATCGCCGCGCGCGCGATCATCGTCACGGTTTCGACCAACGTGCTGACGTCAGGCGCGATCAAGTTCACGCCCGATATTCCCAAGCGCACACTGGACGCGGCGTCAAAACTCGGCCTCGGCAGCTACGATCGCATCATGCTGCAATTGCCGGGCAACCCGCTCGGCCTGTCGCGCGACGATATCCTGATCGAGCAGAGCAATTCGACGCGCACGGCGCTGATGTTCGCCAATATCGGCGGCTCCTCGCTCTGCTCCATCGATGTCGGCGGCACGTTCGGCCGCGAACTTTCCGAGCAGGGCGAGAAGGCGATGGCCGCCTTCGCCAGGGAATGGATCACAAAACTGTTCGGCAGCGAGGCTGCGGCCGCCGTGCAGAAGACCAGCGCCACGCGCTGGAATGCCTCGCCTTACGTGATGGGCGCGATGTCGGCGGCTTCACCCGGCGGCCAGCTCTCGCGAAAGATTTTGGCAGAGCCGATCGGCAATGTGTTCCTCGCCGGCGAGGCCACCCACGAGACGCTGTGGGGCACCGTCGACGGCGCCTGGGAAAGCGGCGAGCGCGCCGCGGACGCGGCCTTGCGCAAGATCGGCGCGCTCAAGGACGAGCCCGCCGACATGCCGACGCAGTCGACGAAGAAGCGCCGCGTGCCACGGAAGTAGGGCACTCAACTCGCCACAAACTCCGCTGTCGTCCCGGACAAGCGCGCTCCAAGGCGCGCGCAGATCCGGGACCCATAACCACAGGAAGTGGTTTTACGAAGACTCGGAGTTGTCAGCTTCGCGCGATAGACGCTGACCGGGATTATGGGTCCCTGCGTTCGCAGGGACGACACGGTGGTTTACCGCAGCACGCCATCCAGCACCGGCAGCCCGGCGATCACCGCCATCGCGATCAGCGCGTAGCAGATGCCGCGAAATACTCGCTCGCTGGCGCGTCCGAACAGCGAGGCCCCGAACGCGACGCCGAGCGCATAGACCGGGCCGACGATCAGCGAAAGCGCGAGCGACTCGCGTGAGATCAGCCCCGTGGTCGCGTAACTGATCATCGAGAAGAAATCAGCGGCGCCGAAAAACAGCACGATGTTGGCGCGCGCGACGATCGGCGCGATCGGGCGGCCGAGCCAATAGCCGACGATCGGCGGCCCGCCGGTCTGCGCGAGGCCGCTGCAGAAGCCGGAGAGCCCGCCGATACCGACCGCGAGCCAGGCGTGGTCCTTGCCGCGGTAGCGCCAGCCCGACAGCAGCAGAAGCAGGAGCGCGGCGACGAAGCAGGAGATGATCCAGCGCGTGGTGACGGGCTCGAGCACGCTGAGGAAATAGGTGCCGACGGGTACGCCGACCAGCGCGCCCAGCACGATCACGGCGGTAGCCTTGCGGTCGGCCTTCCGCCACGCGTGCGGCAGCAGCGGTGCTGCCGAGACGAAATCAATGACGAGCAGCAGAGCGGCGACCAGCCGCGGCGCGGCGATGCTGCTCGCCAGCGGCATGAAGATCAGCGCGGCGCCGAAACCGGAGAAGCCGCGTGCAGTGCCCGAAACGAAAGCGACGGCGCAGAGCGCCATCGCAATGGTGAGGCTGACGTCCTTCGGAAGGAAGTCCGCGAACGTCATGCTCTATGTTTCTGGAGCATGACGTTGTCCGAAAACCGCTTCACACTTTTCGGCATCATGCTCGCAACGTGCCGCCGGTCTTCTTCGCGACCTCGGCGACGATCTTCGCCGCGACGGCCTCGATCTCCTGATCGGTCAGGGTCTTCTCGCGCGGCTGGAGCGTGACCGCGACCGCGAGCGACTTCTTGCCCTCGTCGATGCCCTTGCCCTCGTAGACGTCGAAGACGTTGACGCCGGTGATCAGCTTCTTGTCGACCCCCTGCGCGGCACGCACGATGTCGCCGGCCTTCACGGCACGATCGACGATGAAGGCGAAGTCGCGCGACACCGGCTGGAACGCCGACAGCTCGATTCCGGGCTTGGCGCGGGTCGGCTTCTTCTTGGCCTCCGGGATGCGGTCGAGGATCACCTCGAACACAAGCAGCGGGCCGTCGGCGCCGAGTGCTTCGAGCGCGCGCGGATGTACCTCGCCGAAAGTGCCGAGCGCGTTCTGCGGTCCGATCTGGATCGTGCCGGAGCGGCCCGGATGCAGCCAAGACGGTCCACCGGCGACGATCTGCAGTGCCTGCATCGGCGCGCCGGCCGCAGCCAGAACAGCCAGCGCATCTGCCTTGGCGTCGAACACGTCGGCTTGCGCCGAGCCCGACCAGTGCCGCCCCAGACCGTCGGACGAAGCAAAGCCGCGGCGAACGCCGCTCGCGGCCATGAACTGGTCCTGCGGGCGATCGCCCCTGAAGACCTGGCCGACCTCGAACAGCGCGACATCGCCCACGCCGCGATTGGCGTTCGCCTGGGCTGCCGCGATCAGGCCCGCGAGCAGCGTCGGGCGCATGTCGGAGAGATCCGACGCGATGGGGTTGGCGACTTCGAGCTCGCGCTGGCCGCCGCCGAACAATTGTGCCGCGGACTTCGTGATGAAGGACCAGGTCACCGCCTCGACCATGCCGCGGCTCGCGAGCGCGCGCTTGGCCCGGCGGGTGCGCAGCTGCAGCGGCGTCAGCACCGGTTTGCGCGCGTCCTCGCCGCGCTCGAACGGCGTCATCGGCACCTTGTCGACGCCGAAGATGCGGACGACCTCCTCGACGATGTCGGCCTTGCCGTGGACGTCCGAGCGCCACGAGGGCACGGCCACCTTCACGACCGGTCCCGGGCCCGCCATCATGAAGCCGAGATGGGTCAGGATGCGCTTCATCTCCGGCTGCGGCACCTCGATGCCGGACAGACGCTTGACCTCGGTGACAGGGAAATCGATCACGCGGTCGTCGCCGAAGGACTTGCCGACGACGACGTTCTCGGACGGCGTGCCGCCGCACGTCTCCATCACCAGCTTGGTCGCGAGCTCCAGCCCCGGCACCATGAAGGCCGGATCGACGCCGCGCTCGAAGCGGTAGCGCGCATCGGAATTGATGCCGAGTTTGCGGCCGGTCTGCGCGATGTTGATCTCGTTCCACAGCGCCGATTCGATCAGCACGTCGGTGGTGGTCTCATCGCAGCCGGAGGCCTCGCCGCCCATGATGCCGGCCAGCGATTCGACGCCGTGCTCGTCCGCGATCACGCAAATCGCGGGATCGAGATCATAGGTGCGGCCGTCGAGCGCCAGCAGCGTCTCGCGGTCGCGCGCGCGGCGCACGACGAGATTGCCCTTCACCTTCTTGGCGTCGAACACGTGCAGCGGACGCGCGCGGTCGTAGGTCATGAAGTTGGTGATGTCGACCAGCGCATTGATCGGGCGCAGCCCGATCGCGCTCAGCCGCTTCTGCAGCCATTCCGGCGACGGGCCATTCTTGACGCCGCGCACGAGGCGAAGCGCGAAGCCCGGACAGAGCGAGGTGTCCTCGACCGTGACCTTCACCGGACAGGGGAATTCGCCCTTGATCGGCTTGATCGTGGGGTCCTTGAACTTGCCCATGTCGGCAGCGGCGAGGTCGCGCGCGATGCCGTGCACGCCGGTGCAATCCTGCCGGTTCGGCGTCAGATTGATCTCGACCACGGGATCGCCAAGCGCGGCCCATTCGGCGTATCCGGCGCCGATTGGCGCATCCGCCGGCAATTCCATGATGCCGTCATGGTCGTTGGAGATCTGCAGCTCCGCCGCCGAGCACAGCATGCCGCGGCTCTCGACGCCGCGAATGGTGCCAACACCCAACGTGATGTCCTTGCCGGGAATATAGGTGCCGGGCGGCGAGAACACGCTGACGAGACCCGCGCGCGCATTCGGCGCGCCGCACACGACCTGCACCGGCGCGCCGCCGTCACCCGTGTCGACCATGCAGACACGCAGCCGGTCCGCATTCGGATGCTGCTCGGCCGAGATCACCTTCGCGATGGTGAAGGGCTTGAGCGCCTTCGCCTTGTCCTCGATGTTCTCGACCTCGAGCCCGATCATGGTGAGCTTATCGGCGAGCTTGTCCAGCGGCTCGTCGGTCTCGAGATGATCCTTCAGCCAGGAGAGGGTAAATTTCATGGCTGTTTTTTCTCCACGGAGACGGTCTGCTCCCTCCCCCGCTTGCGGGGGAGGGCTGGGGAGAGGGTTCTCTCCGCAATGGCAGTAACTATTGTTTCAAGAACACCGGAACGGTTTGTCATCACGTCATGATTGTTGAAGCGCAGAACTTTGAAGCCCTTCGCTTCGATCGCAACAGAGCGACGCGCATCGGCCCGTTCGCCTGCATCCGAGAAATGTTGGCCGCCGTCGAGCTCGATGACGAGCTTGGCCGCGTGGCAGATGAAGTCGGCGACGTAGTGATCAATCGGCACTTGGCGGCGAAAGCGCGCGCCGTTCAATCGGCCGGCGCGCAGCTCTGACCAGAGGATACGCTCCGCATCGGTCGAGTTGCGCCTGAGCGCGCGCGCATTGGCGCGCAGTTTAGCCGGTACCTTCCAATCCGGGTGCTTGGGATCGACCATCGGCAGCCCCATTGCGGAGAAACCCTCTCCCCAACCCTCCCCCGCAAGCGGGGGAGGGAGCTCGACCTGTCGAGCGGACGGAGAATAGGTACCCATGAGACAAACGTCACCACGAGCGCGCACCATCCTTTCCCTCCCCCGCTTGCGGGGGAGGGAAAGGGAGAGGGTTGTCTCCGCAAAGGGAACGGAGAGAGTCTTCGTATGGCTAATCACAGCCATCACGAGCTCAGCCCTCCGGCAAGCGTTGGCACTTCCAGCGGCTTGAAGCCGTAATGGGACAGCCAGCGGATGTCGCTGTCGAACAGCTGGCGCAGATCGGCGATGCCGTATTTCAGCATGGCGATGCGGTCGATGCCCATGCCCCAGGCAAAACCCTGGTACTCGTCGGGATCGATGCCGCAGGCGCGCAGCACGTTCGGATGCACCATGCCGCAGCCGAGAATCTCGAGCCAGTCCTCGCCCTCGCCGAAGCGGATCTCGCCCTTGTCGCGGCGGCACTGGATATCGACTTCCAGCGACGGTTCGGTGAACGGGAAGAACGAGGGCCGGAAGCGCATGTTGATGTGGTCGACCTCGAAGAACGCCTTGCAGAACTCATGCAGGATCCATTTGAGATGGCCGAGATGCGAGGTCTTGTCGATGACGAGGCCTTCGACCTGGTGGAATTGCGGCGTGTGGGTCGCGTCGGAATCGATGCGATAGGTGCGGCCCGGGCAGATCACGCGGATCGGCGGCTTCTGGCTCAGCATAGTGCGCACCTGCACCGGCGAGGTGTGGGTACGAAGCAGCATGCGCGAGCCGTCCTCTTTCGGATGGAAGAAGAACGTGTCGTGCATCTCGCGCGCGGGATGACCTTCCGGGAAGTTCAGCCTGGTGAAGTTGTAATCGTCGGTCTCGATGTCCGGGCCTTCAGCGACCGAGAATCCCATGTCGGCGAAGATCGTGGTCAGCTCGTCCCAGACCTGGCTCAGCGGATGGATGCGGCCGGCCTCGGCCTGAGCCTCGCGCAGCGGCAGCGTGACGTCGACGGTCTCGGATGCCAGCCGCGCGTCGAGCGCCGCCGATTTCAGGACGTCGCGCCGTGCGGCGAGCGCCGCGGTGACCTTGTCCTTGGCCTGGTTGATCGCGGCGCCTTGCGTCTTGCGCTCGTCCGGCGACATCTTGCCAAGCGTGGCGAGCAGCGCCGAGATCGAGCCCTTCTTGCCGAGGGCTGCGACGCGCACCGCTTCGAGCGCGGCTTCGTCGCCGGCGGCGGCGATCTGGTCGAGGATGGAGGTTTCGAGCGTTGCGAGGTCGGACACAGTCAAATCCTTGCTGCCAAAATTCGGCTGGGTTGTCGCCGCCCGAAGGGCGTAACGTCAAGCGAAAAGCCGGTGGTTTCGGGCTCCCACCCGGTTGGGATTGAACCTCGCGCATCGGCCCTGCACCAAGGGGAATGTGAGGAGACTTTTGCGATGCTTTCGAAATCCTGCCTGGTTGTCCTGGCTGTTATTTTGTTCATTGCCGGCACCCCTGCACGCGCCATGGTCTGTATGGAGACATCCATGACGCTGGATGAGGTCGTCGATACCATCAACAAGCAGAAGAGCTGCGAAGCCGCGATGAAGGTGTTTCAGGACTGCCAATTGACCGCGAGCGGCGATGTCCAGCTTGGCGCCGCCGTTGAAAAGAAATGCGAGGCGGACTTCATGCCTGGCCTCAATCTCGCGCAGCAGCAGGCTTACAAACGCGAGATGCGCGTTTGTGACCAGAAGTACCGAAACAAGTCCGGCACCATGTATCTGTCGTTCGCGGCATTCTGCCGGGCGGAGGTCGCCCAGCGCTACTCGCAGCGCGCGGAGAAGGCTGCGGGCCAGAAGACCCGCTAGCGCAACCGTCAGGCCGCCAGAGCCGCTTTGGCCTTCTCGGCGATCGCCTGGAACGCGGCGGGCTCGCTGATCGCGAGATCCGACAGCACCTTGCGGTCCACGGTGATCCCGGACTTGGCCATGCCGTCGATAAATCGGCTGTAGGTCAGGCCGAACGGACGGACGGCAGCGTTGATGCGCTGGATCCAGAGCGCGCGGAACGTCCGCTTCTTACGCTTGCGGTCGCGGAAGGCATATTGCATCGCCTTCTCGACCGCCGGCTTGGCGGCGCGGATGGTGTTCTTGCGGCGGCCGTAGAAGCCCTTGGCGGCCTTGTAGACTTTCTTGTGCTTGGCGTGGGCGGTCACACCGCGTTTGACGCGAGACATGACGAAATCCTTCAGAGATGACTTTGGTTATCGGATTGCCGCGCAAGACGCGGCACGGCTGGCAGTGATCGTGGACGCGATCAGGCGTTCGGCAAGAAGTACTTCTTGACGTTGTCGCCGTCGGTCTTGAACAGCACGCGAGTGCCGCGGAGCTGACGGATCTGCTTCTTCGTCCGCTTGATCATGCCGTGACGCTTGCCGCGCTGGGCGTGCATCACTTTGCCGGTGGCAGTCACCTTGAAGCGCTTTTTAGCGCCCGATTTGGTCTTCAGCTTGGGCATTTGGCTCTCCTAATGGCCACAGAGATCCGCCCGCGAAGGCGGCTGGCCGTCAAAATGCTCGTTAGAGCGTTGATTGTGCTCAGGTTTTGCGAACAAGCGCGAAACCCGCACGAACACCGCCACGGCAGCCCTTAATCAGCCGGGCGATGAAGGCTGGGCTTATGGCAGAGGACAAGCCAATTGGCAACGATGAACCGATGGAACTCGGTCCGCGACTATCCGGAATTGCACCTCTCATGTCCAAGTTCACGTCCAAGTCTGTCGCCTGGAGCAGGACCAAAATGGCTCGTTTTTCCCAATCGCTTTCGTCTTTGACCGGTTTCGCTCGCCTGCGCCATCTGGCGCTATTCGCCGTGCTCGCCACGGCCGCGCTGCCATCGACGGCCGATGCCCGCGTCGGCAGCTATGACGGCATCTGGAATGTCACCTTCGCCACCACACGGGGCAATTGCAGTTCCGGCTACAGCGTGCCGTTCACCGTCACCGGTAGCCGGGTCTCGTCCGCCGGCGGGGGCCGGGTCTCCGGCAGGGTCAATAGCGGCGGCGCTGTCGCGGTCCAGGTCTCGGTCGGCGCCTCCCATGCCAGCGGCGGCGGCCGGCTCGCCGGCGTAAACGGCGCCGGCTCGTGGAAGGGCATCATTTCCGGCGACCCCTGCAGCGGCACCTGGCAAGCGACGCGGAGCTAGCTGTCGCCAAGCGGCCGGTGCGCTCCCTCCCCCGCTTGCCGGGAGGGTTGGGGAGAGGTGCAGCGGCGCTCGTGGCAGCACTCTTGGCAAAGTCAACAAACAAAACGGCCCGCCGGAGATCCGGACGGGCCGTTGAACTTCTTAATGTCCTAACGAGCCGCTATCAGCGCGGCGCCAGCACCATGACGACCTGGCGGCCTTCGAAGCGCGCGTCCTGCTCCACCTTGGCGAGCTCGGCCACGTCGGTCTTGATCTTGTCCAGAAGCTTGGTGCCGATCTCCTGGTGCGCCATTTCGCGGCCACGATAGCGCAGCGTGATCTTGACCTTGTCGCCCTCTTCGAAGAACCGCTGCATCGCGCGCATCTTCACGTCGTAATCGTGGTCGTCGATCATCGGGCGGAGCTTGATCTCCTTGATCTCGACGGTCTTCTGCCGCTTGCGGGCTTCGGCGGCTTTCTTCTGTGCCGAATACTTGTACTTCCCGTAGTCCATGATCTTGCAGACGGGAGGGCTGACATTCGGCGAAATCTCGACCAGATCCATGCCAGCTTCCTGGGCCATCTTGATGGCCAAGACCGTCTCGACCGTGCCCTTATTGTCACCGGTCTGATCGATCAGCTGGATCTGCGCGTTGCGGATATCATCATTGATGCGCGGCCCGTCTTTGCTGGCAGCGGGCGGAGCTTTATTAGGACGGCGAATGGGTGGTTCTCCAAAGTTGTGAAAGAAGCGGCTATCTTGAAGGAAGATGCGGTTGCCGGCAAGCAAGTCGCTCGTGCGGCAAGTGAAAAACCCTCAAATGCGAGGCATTTTGGTCACGCCTGGGCACGGTGCTCGACATAGACACCTTGCATCTGTTCCGCAAGCGTCCCAAAGGGCCAATGCCGCGTCCGATTGCGTCGCAGGAGGCACCCCGGACAGCTCAAACCGCACAGCCAGAGTAAACGTTCCATGACCGATGCAATTCCCGATGCCGTGCTCGACTTCATCGATGTGGGCGAGGGGGCGTCCGCACGCAGGATCGCGGTGCGCCACCGTCCCGGGAACGGACCTGGCCTGGTTTGGCTGGGCGGATTCAAGTCGGACATGCAGGGCGGCAAGGCCGTGGCGCTGGACGGCTGGGCCCGGGATCACGGCCGCGCCATGGTCCGGTTCGACTATTCCGGTCACGGCGAATCCGGCGGCGATTTCGCCGACGGAACCATCGGCAGCTGGCTCGAAGACAGCATTGCGGTATTCGAACGCTTCTGCGACGGCCCGCAGGTTCTGATCGGCTCGTCCATGGGCGGCTGGATGGCGCTGTTGCTCGCGCGCGAGATCAAGAAGCGGCAAGAGAAAGAAGAGAAACAAGAAGAGAAACAACAAGCCAAGGCCGCGCTTGCGGGGCTCGTGCTGATCGCCCCGGCGCCCGATTTTACCGAAGAGCTGATGTGGAAAAATTTCTCGCCCGCCGTGAAGCAGGAGATCGAGACCAAGGGTGTCTGGATGCGGCCGTCGGATTATGGCGATGGCTCGCCCTATCCGATCACGCGGAACCTGATCGAGGAAGGGCGCAACCATCTCGTGCTCGGCAGCGCCATCGATCTTGGCTGCCCGGTTCGCATCCTGCAAGGCGCGCAGGATCCCGACGTGCCCTGGCAGCACGCCTTCGCGCTGACGCATCGTCTGCCGGCCGACGACGTTGTGCTGACCATGATCCAGGACGGCGATCACCGCCTCTCCCGCCCACAGGACATTGCGCGGATTCTTGCCGCGGTCGCGGAGATCGGGTGAAGTATCTCCAAACAGGCGGTGTCATCGTCCGCGAAGGCGGACGATCCAGTACGCCGCGGCCGTTGTGATGAACTGAAGCCGCGGCGTACTGGATGCCCCGGTCAAGCCGGGGCATGACGGAGAACGAGGGAAGGAGAAACGCCAATGACAGACACCACCGCCATGCTGCGCGCCTTCTGCGACGCCATCGAGCAGCGCAACGGCCGTGCCTTCGCCGAATTGTTCACCGCGGACGGCGTCTATCACGACGTTTTCTACGGCGCCTTCGCAGGTCGCGAGAACATCGCCGCGATGATCGACGATTGGTTCTATCGCACGGCGACGGACTTCCGCTGGGACATGCATGACGCCGTCACCGACGGCACCACGCTCTATGCGCGCTACACCTTCAGCTATCGCTCGACGCTACCGGAAGCGGACGGCGCGCGGGCGATGTTCGAAGGCGTCGCGATCATGACGCTTCGCGAGGGGCAGATCGTCAGCTATCGCGAGGTCGCCAACACGGCGCCGGCATTCGTCGATCTGAAGTTCGCGCCGGAAAGAATCACGAAGATCGTCGCCAAGCAGGGCGCCGAGCTGAAGGCGCGACCGGAGATGCAGCGGCATCTCACCTAGCCGTCATTCCAGGGCGCGCGCCAAGTGGCGCGCCCCGGAATGACGGGGAGACCCTACCGCTTCGACGGATTCGCCATCGGCTTGCGCTGCGCCAGCGCGGCGACCGTCGCGGTGCCGATCGGGCCCGCTTCGTCGTAGAGCCAGCATTCGCCGATCGCCACGCCATCGGTAGCGTGATGGTTCACCACCTCGAAACCGATCCATTTCGTCACCGGAAGGCGGTGTAGATAGATCGTGACGTCGCTGTTGATGTAGCCGAGCCCGTTGTCGCCGGCGTTGGCAAAGGGGCTGGCGAAATCGGCGCCGGTGGCGACATGGACGAACGGCGTCATCGGCACGCCGGCGACGAGCTCGCGCACCTCGCTCATCCACAGCCGTCGCGGCCCGAGCGAGCCCATGTGTCCGACGATGGGGCGCGTCGTCCATTTGCCGTGCATGCCGAGCCTGGGATCGGTTGGCTTCGGAATGTCGTCCGGCTTGGGCACGTCCCAGTTCGGCGGCGACCAGACATTGCCATCGGGATTCTGCGTCTTGCGCAGCAGCTGGCAGGAGGCGCGCGCCATGCTGACGCCGCCGGAGACGAACTCCGCCTCGACCACGCGGATGCGCAAACCGTCGCGCACGAGGCGCGTCGTCACTTGAATCGGCTTGTCGATGGTCGGCAGCCGAAACATGTCGACGGTGAGCCGCGCCGGCACGAAGTCGGGGCCGGAATGGCGCTCCTCGATGGCAAAGCCGAGCAGGCCGACGATGACGCGGCCGTGCAGCGATTTCGGATCCCACGGGCCGTTGGCCACTTCCGTCGGATGGAATGCATCGCTGTCGCGGGTGAAGAAAGGCATATTTGTCATGCGCGCGACTTTGCGGGAACAGGTGAGGAAATCAAGTGTGGGTGTCGCATGAGGGTCGGGTGCGCGCCGCTCAAGCCACAACAACCGCTGTCATCGCCCGACTTGATCGGGCGATCCAGTACTCCGAGACGGCAGTGATTGAGCCGAGAAGCCGCGGCGTACAGGATGCCCCGGTCAAGCCGGGGCATGACACCGAGAGTTAGGAGGCGGCGCGCCACTCCTCACGCACGCTATCGTCGGACTCTCCGCTCAACGCAGCGCTCTTCATCGCCGCAAGCTCCTCCTTCGACATCAACTGCGCGAGCGCCCACACCGCAGCTCCGCGCACCAGCGGGCTCGCATCCTGCAGCAATCGCCGCGCCTCCGCAGCCAGCGCCACCTCCCCGGAGTTGCCAATCGCGATCAGCACGTTGCGCACAAAACGATCGCGGCCGATGCGTTTCACGGGCGACTTCGTGAACAGCGCCCGAAACGCCGCGTCGTCGAGCCGTGCCAGTTCAGCGACATTAGGCGCGCGCAATTCGTCACGCGCGGCGAGCTTGGCCTCGCGTCCCTCCTGCGCGAACTTGTTCCAGGGGCAGGCGGCGAGACAATCATCGCAGCCATAGATGCGATTGCCGATGGCTTTGCGGAATTCGCGCGGGATCGGTCCCTTGTTCTCGATGGTGAGATAGGAGATGCAGCGCCGCGCATCGAGCTTGTAGGGTGCGGGGAAGGCCGCGGTCGGGCAGATGTCGAGGCAGGCCTGGCACGTGCCGCAATGATCGATCTCGGTTTCGTCGCGCGGCAGCTCCAGCGTGGTATAGATCGCGCCGAGGAACAGCCAGGAGCCGAATTCGCGCGAGACGAGATTGGTATGCTTGCCCTGCCAGCCGAGACCGGCGGTCTGCGCCAGCGGCTTCTCCATCACGGCCGCAGTGTCGACGAACACCTTCACGTCCGACGGCGCGGTCGCGACCAGCCAGCGCGCCAGCGCCTTCAGCCGCTTCTTGATGAGGTCGTGATAGTCGTCGCCCTGCGCATAGACCGAGATCGCCGCGCGGGTGCGCTGCTTCAGGACCGCGAGCGGATCCTGGTCGGGACCGTAATTGACGCCGAGCATGATGACGCTGCGCACGTCGCTCCACAGCCCGCGCGGATCGACGCGACGCTCCGGCTGCGCGGCGAGCCAGTCCATGTCGCCATGACCGCCCGAGGCGATGAATTCGAGAAAGTATCTCCCGGCGTTCTCGATCGTGCCTGGTGCGGTGATGCCGATGCAGTCGAAGCCGAGCGCACGCGCTTCGCGTGCGAGCGCCGTCTTCAGTTCGGTCGGATCAGAGCTCAGAAATCCAGGTCCACGTAGGTCCGCGACGCCGGCACGCCGGCCAGCCATTCGCTCAGCAGCGGACGGAACGACGGGCGGGACTTCACCCGCGCGTACCACGCCTTTGCTGCGTCGTCCTCGCTCCATGGCACGTCGCCCAGATAGTCGATCGCCGAGAGATGCGCCGCGGCGGCGAGGTCCGCGTAAGTGAGCCGGTCGCCGGCGAGGAAATTACGCGTCTGCGCCAGCCAGCCGATATAGGCCAGATGATAGCGCACATTGGCCTTCGCGGCGCGCATCACGTCGGCGGAAGGCGCACCCCCGCCGTTCTCCTCGCTCATGAAGCGCTTGTAGATGCGCTCGGTGACGAGAGGATGCGAGACCTCCTCGAAGAACTTTTCGTTGAACCAGGCCATCAACCGGCGCACCTCGACGCGCTCGGAAATCGTCTCCGGCATCAGGCGCTTGGGTCCCATCTCGGCGCCATAGGCCTCATCGACATATTCGGCGATGATCGCCGCGCCCGGGACAGGCGGCTGCTCGTCGTCCACCATGACAGGCGTCGTACCGGCCGCATTGAGCAGCAGAAACGCCTCGCGCCGTTCCCAGCTGCGCTCCTCCACCAGTTTCAGGTCGAGCCCGTATTCGCCCGCGATCAGGCGGATGAAGCGCGAATGCGGACAGAACGGATGATGAAACAGCGTAAACATGAAGCCTTTGACTATTTGATGGTGCTTAAGAATCCATCAATGTTTGTGCGGCGCCACACTAGTCCTTCAAAACCGCGAGGCAAGGGCGTGATTTCGCATTTTGCGATTGCGGCATGGGGGCGAATAGGCGAGAAGAGCCCCGCTTTTCAAGCCGAAATGGACCGTAAATATGTCAGACGCAATACGGGCAGTGATCCTCGGCATCATCGAGGGTGTGACCGAGTTCCTTCCCGTGTCCTCGACCGGCCATTTGCTGCTCGCGGAGCGCTTCTTCCATCTCGGTGAAGGCGCCTTCTGGGATTCGTTTACGGTTCTGATTCAGCTGGGCGCGATCCTCGCGATCGTCGGCCTTTATTTCAAGAAGCTGTGGGACGTCGTGATCGGCTTCTTCACCGGCGATACCTATTCGCGCCGCTTCGTGATCGGCGTGCTGGTGGCGTTCCTGCCCGCTGTCGTCGTCGGCCTCGTCGCCGGCAAATACATCAAGAGCGTGCTGTTCAATCCGTGGGTCGTCTGCTTCACGCTGATCGTCGGCGGCGCCATCCTGCTCTGGGTCGACAAGCTCGATCTCAAGCCGCGCGAGCATGACGCCACCCGGTTTCCGCTGCTGATGTATCTCTATATCGGCATCGCGCAGTGCGTGGCGATGATCCCGGGCGTGTCGCGTTCCGGTGCCAGTATCGTCGCCGCGATGTTCTTGGGCGCCGACAAGCGCGCGGCGGCGGAGTTCTCGTTCTTCCTCGCCATCCCCACCATGATCGGCGCGTTCGCCTACGACTTCTACAAGAACCGCTCCGAGATGACGACGGACCATATGGGCATCGTCGCGATTGGTTTCGTGGTGTCGTTCGTCACCGCGATCATCGTGGTCAAGACGTTCCTGGAATACGTCACCCGGCACGGCTTCGTGGTGTTCGCCTGGTGGCGCGTTATCGTCGGCACGCTCGGCCTGATCGCGCTGGCGCTGGGCCGGTAGGCTCGAAGTTCAGGTAACAGCAGTCTCGACGTTGAAGCTCGTCATGCCCGGCCTTGTGCCGGGCATCCACGTTCTTGGCGGCTGCGCGAGAAAGACGTGGATGGCCGGGTCAGGCCCGGCCATGACGACGGAGAGAACGACCCCTCACGCGCTCTTGCGCTGGAACTGCCCGGCGGCGCGGAAGCGCCAGAGATATTGCGGGGCGATCGCTTCCAGCGAGTCGGCGGCGATGCCGAGCCCTTCCAGCGTCAGGCCGGCGGCTTTCGCCGCGTCCGACACGACATTGTCGCGCTCCAGCAGCGTGACCTGGTCCGGCGTCAGCTTGAACGCGCCGGGTGCGAATTGCAGGAAGCTGGCCTTGAAGCGGGCGAGGCCGAACGGCAGCGGCACCAGCATCCGCTTGCGGTCGGTGATATCGAGAATGGTCTCGATGATCTCGCGCATGGTCAGCACTTCCGGCCCGCCGAGCTCGTAAGTCGCGCCCGCCTTGGCCTTGCCGTCGACGGCGTCCGCGATCGCGGTGGCGACGTCGCCGACATAGACCGGCTGCATCTTCGTCTCGCCGCCGATCAGCGGCAGCACCGGCGACATCCGGGCCAGCGCGGCAAAGCGGTTGGTGAACTGGTCCTCGGGGCCGAACATCACGGAAGGGCGGAAGATCGTGGCCGAGGGCACCGCGGCCAATACCGCGGCTTCGCCGGCCGCCTTGGCCCTGGCATAGCGCGAGGGAGACTCGGCGTCGGCCCCGATCGCCGAAACATGCACCAGGCCGGCCCCTGCCGCGGCAGCGGCCTTGGCGACCGTTTCGGCGCCCCTGGCCTGCACGGCGTCGAAGGTCTGCGCGCCGCTCTCGGCGAGGACGCCGACCAGATTGATCACGACATGCGAATCGCGCAGCGCCGCCTCGACCGAGGCCGGATAGCGCAGGTTCGCCTGGACAACGTGGACCTGCCCGACCCTGCCGGAGGGCTGGAGGTACCCGGCCAGCTCCGGCCGCCGCACCGCAACCCGGACCCGGTAATCGCGCTTGCACAAGGCACGGACGACATTACGGCCCAAAAATCCCGATCCGCCGAAAATCGTGACGAGCGTGTCCAGATTCGATGCCATGGGAGCCATTCCTGCGGAAAAGAGTGCGTCTTGTCAGGCTTGTATCGGGCCGGTTTGCGATGCGCAATCGGCATCCCGAACCGCCCTTCAAGCATGAATTGACAACGGCGTCACCGAACCGTAGTAACCGCCTCCGTGCCCCAAACGGCATGCCCAGGTGGTGGAATTGGTAGACGCGCTGGCTTCAGGTGCCAGTGGCTTAACGGCCGTGAAGGTTCGAGTCCTTTCCTGGGCACCATTTAGCGGGATCTGGTCCCCGAGCAGGGCTGCTTCTCGCTGAAGCTGGTCAGGGGCGGCGGTCCCTACGTCGCCGTCGCAACGGTCCCCTGGTACGCCAAATTGCCCCGCCAAGGCCCCCCTCACACCACCCGCTTCCCCGCCCGCTCCGCCACCGCCTTCTGTACAAAATACATCATCACCAGCGTGACGATCGTCGTGGCGACCACGACGTAGCCGATCCGGTCGAAATGGATCAGCGAGCCGTCCGGCGCCTGCGCGATAATCGCGCCGGCGAGCACCGAGCCGAGGCCGCCGGAGAGTTGCTGAAGCGAGGCGCTGATCGCGCTGAACGAGCCGCGCTGGTCGGGATCGGGAATCGCCGACATCAGCGCCTGCGACGGGATCATGCGCGAGAAGATGCCGACGAACATCAGCACGTTGACGAGGATCGCGGTCGCGAGCGCAACGTGGCCGAGATGGGTGTAGATCAGCACCATGATCACGGTCATCACGCAGCCGAACACGAAGGTCGGATATTTGCCGAACGCGTCGGCCGCGCGGCCGACCAGCGGCCCCGTGACGATGCTGAACAGGCCGGAGACGAGATAGATCGTCGGCAGATGCGTGATGTCGATGCCGAGATTGTGCACCGTGAAGGCGCTCGAGAACGGCATCAGCATGTATCCGCCTGTCGCCAGCAGCGTCGTGACTGCGAAGGCCAGCGTATAGCGTGGCTGCGCGATCGTCGCGATCAGATGGTGGAACGGGTTTCTGTCCTGCTTCAGCTTCAGATGCGCATCGACCGGCTCCATGGCGAAGGCGATGATGGCGATCGCGGCGATCGACACGATGACGATCGCGATGAAGCAGACATGCCAGCTCCAGTGATTGGCGAGAAACAGCCCGGCGGGAATGCCGAGCACCTGGCTCGCGGCGAACGCCGTCTGGATGTATCCCATCACGCGGCCGCGCATCTGCAGCGGGAACAGATCGGTGACGATGGCGAGCACCACCGAGCCGATCACGCCGCCGAACAATCCGGTCACGGTCCGGCCCATGAGCAGCACATGGTAGTTCGGCGCAGCCGCGCACAGCGCGGTGCCGAGCGTGAAGCCCACATAGAAGAACAGCAGCAGGCGCTTGCGGTCGAAGCGATCGGCAAAGCCGGCGGCCAGCACGCCCGAAATGCCCGCACTGAACGCGTAGGCCGACACCGCGACGCCGAATTGCCCGGCCGTGATGTCGAGCGCGGGCATCAGGATGGCGCCGAGCGGCGACATGATGATGAAGTCGAGGATGATCGTGAACTGCGTGAACGCGAGCAGCGCGATGAGAAGCGCCTGGTAGCGCGAAAAGCCGCGCCGGCGTTCCGATGAATCGTCAATAGCCGCAGCGAGCGTCTGTTCGGTCATGTTCACCTGATTGATGGCGAGGGGGAGGAAGCGCGCAAAACTGGCAGATGGGGGCGGCCGGGGCGATGTCCACAGGGCGCATGGCACAGATTGCGCTGGAATATGAAGCCGGGGCCGGGTTGTGGGATTAGGGCAACAGCCCGCCGGCCAACGCGCCGCCCACCCCCGCGCAACCTTGCTTGCGCGGCCCGCCAGCAATGGCTACATCGCCGGCAATCCGAATTAGCTATTGTGCCGACGCAACCGATTCGACCCGAGGTTTTGAAACGCCATGACCGTACGCCTGCACCGCGGCGACCTGCCCGACCTCACGCGCTACACCACAGCGGTGGCGATCGACACCGAGACCATGGGGCTGAACCCGCACCGTGACCGGCTCTGCGTGGTGCAGCTCTCGCCCGGCGACGGCAGCGCCGACGTAGTGCAGATCCCCAAGGGGCACACCGACGCGCCGAACCTGAAGGCGCTGCTGGCCAATCCCGCCATCACAAAAATCTTCCACTTCGCGCGGTTCGACGTCGCGGTGCTGTACCAGACCTTTGGCGTCATGACCGGGCCGATCTACTGCACCAAGATCGCCTCCCGTCTGACCCGCACCTATACCGACCGCCATGGCCTGAAGGACCTCGTGCGCGAGGTGCTCAATGTCGACCTCTCCAAGCAGCAGCAGTCCAGCGACTGGGGCTCCGACAGCCTGACCGAGCCGCAGCTCGCCTACGCCGCCTCGGACGTGCTGCACCTGCATGGCTTGCGCGAACGGTTAGATGCCATGCTGGTCCGGGAGGGTCGCTCAGCGCTCGCCAAGGCCTGTTTCGACTTCCTGCCGACCCGTGCCCTGCTCGACCTCCAGGGCTGGGCGGAAGAGGACATTTTCGCGCATTCCTGAGCCCTCGACAGCCGGTTAGACTCTGGACTGCGCCCCGTTTCGGACACTTTCCTGCGGCCTGTCCAGGCCTGTTATGTCCAAGGCTTATGTCCAAGGCTGCATATTGCGGCGGTGATGGGTACAATGGGGCGCCCTCGACCCGGCTTGGCGAGCGACACCTCAGGAGCTCAGGTGAATTCGGCCCATAATCCCACCTACGACGCCGCGCTTGCGGCGAAGTTTGCCAGTGCGGCGCGCCACAGCCGTCTGGTGCGGATTCTGCGGGTTTGGGTCCCCGCGACCGTGGTCGTGGCCATGGCCGTGATCATCTACATCGCGTTCTTCAACAAATTCCGGATTCCGGAGCTGCCGCTCACGGTCGAAAACATGGTGGTGTCGGGCACCAAGATCACGATGGAATCGCCGCATCTGGCCGGCTTCACCCCGGACCAGCGGCCCTACGAGCTCTGGGCCAAGACCGCGACGCAGGACATCACCGACCCTGACCATGTCGATCTCAACGACCTGCGCGCGAAAGTGCTGATGGAGGATCAATCCACCCTGTACCTCGATGCCCGCACCGGCCGCTTCGACAACAAGCAGCAGCAGCTAGACCTGCACAAGGATATCTTCCTGCGCACCTCCACCGGCTATGAGGCGCGGCTGAACTCGGCCTTCGTCGACATGAACAAGGGCACGGTCTCCTCGGACGAGCGTGTCGACGTCAAGCTGACCAACGGCACGCTGACCGCGGATCGCTTGCGAATTACAGAAGGCGGCGACGTCATTCGCTTCGAAGGCAACGTGGTGATGCATCTGGATAAGCTGGACGAGCCCGCCGCCGCACAGCCTGCGGCGGTCGAGCCTGCACCTGCGCCGCCACCGCCGGCGAAGACACGTACGCCTCAGAACAAGTCTGCCAACTCAAGATGATTTTCATGACCAGGATCTTTTCGCGCAACGACGACAAGCGGTGCGCCATCGTCAGCGTGGCTGCACTTGCAGTCGGCATCGCGCTGGTCGCCACAGGTGCGGCCATCGCGCAGAGCGCGATGCAGGGCGTGCCCAACGCGATGCAGGGCTTTTCGCAGAACCGCGACCAGCCGATCCAGATCGAGGCCGCCTCGCTCGAGATGCGCGACAAGAAGAAGGAGGCGACCTTTGCCGGCAACGTCAAGGTCATCCAGGGCGACACCACCATGACCTCGAAGACGCTGGTGGTGTTCTACGAGTCCGGCGGCGACAAGCCCGCCACGCCGCAGCCCGCGCCCGCAAAGGGCGCGAAGTCCGCGCCGATGCAGTCGGCCACGCCCGGTCCCGGCGGCAGCTCCTCGATCAAGCGGCTGGAGGCGCGCGGCAACGTCGTGGTCACCCAGAAGGACCAGGTGGTGACCGGCGACACCGCCGTGTTCGACACCAAGACCAATCTCATCACCATGCTCGGTGGTTCCGGCCAAGTGGTCCTGACGCAGTGCAAGAACGTGCTGCGCGGCGACCGTTTGATGGTCGACATGACGACAGGCGTGTCGCGGGTGGAATCCGACAATGGCCGGGTTCAGGCCCTGCTGCCGCAGGGCGGCGGCAGCGATTGCGGCCAGGGGGGACAAGGCGGCAAGCCCGGCGGAGCGCCGCCTCTGCAATTGCCCGGCGCAAGTAAACCGAAATAAATTCAACGGCTTGGTTCGGATGCTCCCGAACCGAGGTTGAAGCTTGGCCGGCGAGACTGTATCTAGCGCACAGGGCTTTCGAAGCGGGGTCCGCCGCTTTTCGGGCGTGTTTCACTGGGCATGAGACATCCCTTCACTCATGCTGCATCGGCGAATCGAACGGCCGGTGCGGCAGATCGCGCGAATGCGCGCAGGATCGTCGCGAAAGGCTAGAAGGCGGGGATGGTCGATCTCTTCAGCATGTTCCGTCGGCGCCCCGCCAAGCGCGGCCGGCCAGGATTTGCGCGTCAGGACATCACCGCGCTCGGTGACAGTGTCGGCGGGCTCGTGACCAGCCCGATCCGCGACGCACCGCCGATCGCCCGCGACCAGGTGCGTGCGCCCGATCAGTATCAGGGCGACTATCAAGCCGACTATCAAGCCGAGCCGCCGCGTGTGCAGGCCGTTCATCCCCTCAGGAACGCCGCCAAATCGAATGGCACGGGCGGGCCTCAGCTCCTGCAGCGGCCGGGTTTCCTGGCTGTGCATAGCGTGGAAAAGGCCTTCGGCAGCCGCCAGGTGGTGCGTGGCGTCAGCATCTATGTGCGCCGCGGCGAAGCGGTCGGCCTGCTCGGCCCGAACGGCGCCGGCAAGACCACCGTGTTCTACATGATCACCGGCCTGATCAAGGCCGATCGCGGTGCGATCGAGCTCGACGGCCACGACGTCACTCAGCTGCCGATGTATCAGCGCGCGCGGCTCGGCATCGGCTATCTGCCGCAGGAAGCCTCGATCTTCCGCGGCCTCACCGTCGAGCAGAACATCCGTGCCGTGCTCGAAGTGGTCGAGCCCTCGCGCAAGAAGCGCGAGCAGCAGCTCGACTCGCTGCTCGACGAGTTCAACATCACGCGGCTGCGCAAATCGCCGTCGATCGCGTTGTCCGGCGGTGAGCGCCGCCGCGTCGAGATCGCGCGTGCGCTGGCGACGCGGCCGAACTACATGCTGCTCGACGAGCCCTTCGCCGGCATCGACCCGATCGCGGTCGGCGACATCCAGGACCTCGTCCGCCACCTCACCAATCGCGGCATCGGCGTGCTCATCACCGACCACAATGTGCGCGAGACGCTCGGCCTCACCGATCGCGCCTATATCGTCTATGCCGGGGAAATCCTGACTGAGGGCAGCCCGGATCAGATCGTCGCCGATCCGGACGTGCGCCGCCTTTACCTTGGCGAGGAATTCCGCCTCTAGCCCGTTTTTGCGTTTCGTCAAGACATGTACATCGGGCTTGGACTAGGATAAGCAAAAATCGGACCAATTTTTGGGAACGGTTCTTGCTTCATGGCGCTCACGCAGAGATTAGAGTTCCGGCAATCGCAGTCGCTGGTGATGACGCCGCAGCTGATGCAGGCGATCAAGCTGCTGCAATTGTCCAATCTCGATCTCACGACGTTCGTGGAAGAGGAGCTCGAGCGGAACCCCCTGCTGGAACGGGCCAATGACGAGGCCCCCGCGGGCGAGACCCCCCCTGATGCCGGCCAGTACGGTGGCGACGAGTCCGGCGGCCAAGGAGAAGGTCAAGGCGACGATGGCTTTGGCGGCAGCGCGGAGGCCTTCGAGCCGGGCCAGGAAGAATGGATGAGCTAGGATCTCGGCACCCGCGCCGAGATCGAGCAGACCCTGGACACGGGCCTCGACAACGTCTTCTCCGAGGAGCCGGCCGAGGCAGCTGCGCGCAACGCCCAGGACGCCGCGCCCACCACCTACACCGAATGGGGCGGCGGCGCCTCCAGCGACGAGGACTACAATCTCGAAGCCTTCGTGGCCGCGGAGATGACACTCTCGGACCATCTCGCCGAGCAGCTCTCGGTAGCCTTCACCGCGCCTGCGCAGCGCATGATCGGCCAGTACCTGATCGACCTCGTCGACGAGGCCGGCTATCTGCCGCCCGATCTCGGCCAGGCCGCCGAGCGTCTTGGCGCATCGCAAGCCGACGTCGAGGGCGTCCTCGCCGTGCTGCAAAAATTCGATCCCCCCGGCATCTGCGCGCGCTCCTTAAGCGAATGCCTCGCGATCCAGCTCCGCGAGCTCGACCGCTACGACCCCGCGATGCAGGCTCTCGTCGAACATCTCGATCTCCTCGCCAAGCGCGACGTCGTGGCCCTGCGCAAGATCTGCGGCGTCGACGATGAGGACATCGCCGACATGATCGGTGAGATCCGCCGCCTCAATCCCAAGCCCGGCATGAAATTCGGCTCGGCGCGTCTGCAGGCCATGGTGCCCGACGTCTATGTCCGCCCGGGTCCCGACGGCGGCTGGCATGTCGAACTCAACAGCGACACCTTGCCGCGCGTGCTGGTCAACCAGACCTACTATTCCGAGCTGTCGAAGAAGATCGGCAAGGACGGCGACAAGTCCTATTTCACCGACGCGTTGCAGAACGCGACCTGGCTGGTGCGCGCGCTCGACCAGCGCGCCCGCACCATCCTGAAAGTTGCAACCGAGATCGTGCGCCAGCAGGACGGCTTCTTCACCCACGGCGTGGCGCATTTGCGACCGCTCAATCTGAAGGCCGTCGCCGACGCCATCCAGATGCATGAATCCACGGTGTCGCGCGTCACCGCCAACAAATACATGGCGACCAATCGCGGCACGTTCGAGCTGAAATATTTCTTCACGGCCTCGATCGCCTCGGCCGACGGCGGCGAGGCGCATTCCGCCGAAGCCGTGCGCCACCACATCAAGCAGCTGATCGATTCGGAAGTGCCTAGCGCGATCCTGTCGGACGACACCATCGTGGAACGCTTGCGCGCCTCGGGCATTGATATTGCCCGCCGCACGGTCGCGAAGTACCGCGAAGCCATGCGCATTCCTTCCTCGGTGCAACGCCGCCGCGACAAGCAGAGCGCCCTTGGTAACGTCCTCTCCACCGCCTTGTCCGATCGCTCGCGCAACCCCGAACCGGCCTGATTGCGCTGGCGCGAAATCGCGCTACTCTCGGCTCCCCTTTGCAACCGATCCAAGCACGCGCATGATCCGGAAAAGTGCACAGCGGTTTCCTCTCCCGACAAACGCGGAAAGTGTTCGTGGGGAGGTCATGCGAAGGGAACGACTTCAGCTGCGATGACGTCGTCGCAGCTGAGGAGCAAACCAAGCGAGGCATCCATGACTCTTCGGATTTCGGGCAAGAGCATCAGCGTCGGGGAGGCCCTGCGCGGCCGCGTTGCCGACCGCACCGACGAGGTGCTGCGCAAGTATTTCGACGGCAATTATTCCGGCCACATCACGCTCAGCAAGGACGGCTTCGGCTTCCGTACCGATTGCGCCCTGCACCTCGATTCGGGGATCACGCTGGAGGCCGATTCGAACGCGCCTGATGCCTATGCCAGCGCCGACCAGGCGCTGCTGATGATCGAGAAGCGGCTGCGCCGCTACAAGAACCGGCTCAAGGACCGCTCCGCCCGCAAGGCTCATGTCGCCTCCGAGGCCATGGCTGCGCTCGATGCGACGGCTTACGTGCTGGAGGCGCCCGGAGAGGGCGAAGAGGATGTCACCGGCTACAGCCCCGTGATCATCGCGGAGCAAACCACCTCGTTGAAGCCGCTCTCGGTTAGCGAGGCGGTCATGGAACTCGACCTCAGCGGAGCACCTTGCCTGGTATTCCAGCATGGCTCGTCGGGTCGGGTGAATATCATTTACCGCCGGGCGGACGGCAACGTCGGCTGGATCGATCCACCGGGGGCCAAATCGAATAGCAAGGCCGACGGCAAGGCTGAGGGTTAGGCCAAGGCAAGGTCCGTACAATCCCGGGCCTTAACAATGACCGGGGCAAAGCCGCACGCGGGAGTTGGCACCGGGATTGCGTTGGAGTAGAAGCCCCCCACATCAGGATCGGGGCTAAGTCCGCCTCCTGCTTCAAGTTATTGACGCCGGCTCAGCTTGGTCTATCAAGCTGGCCAAATCGGAACCTGACGGTTTAATTCACCTCGGAAAGCCTCCATGCCGATTACCGATCTGGTCGCACCCGAGGCGATTCTCCCGGCATTGAAGGTCAACAGCAAGAAGCAGGCCTTGCAGGAGCTCGCGGCCAGGGCCGCCGAGCTGACCGGGCAGAACGAGCGCTCCGTGTTCGAGGTGCTGCTGCAGCGCGAGAAGCTCGGCACCACCGCGGTCGGCTACGGCGTTGCTATTCCGCACGGCAAGCTGCCCAAGCTCGAAAAGATTTTTGGCCTGTTTGCACGGCTTGATCGCCCGATCGATTTCGAGGCGATGGACGGCCAGCCGGTCGATCTCGTCTTCCTGCTGCTCGCCCCCGAAGGCGCCGGCGCCGACCACCTCAAGGCCCTTGCTCGCATCGCCCGCCTCCTGCGCGACCAGGACATCGCCAAAAAACTCCGCGCCTCGCGCGACGCCCAGGCGATCTATTCGGTGCTGGCCCTGCCGCCGGCGACCGCAGCGTAAGCCTCTCGCCTCTCTCGAACCCGCGCCGCGCCGCCTGCGACTTATGTCGTAGCCGGGCGCTGTCGATCGTATTCCGCGCGCGTCCGGATCGGTTGCGCCTCGCGCAACCTGCGGGATTCGGTGCGGGATTCGTGAGACATGATTTGCGCTTCCGTCGGCCGGGCGTTCGGCCTGCTTTGCTCCGTCACCATCGCCGTCACGGTCGTGGCCCGCGCTGACGAGGCGTCGAACGACCGCGTCATTGCGGAGAAGACCGAAATCCTTGCGGTCGACCCGGCAAATGCGGTCGCTTACGAGCTGCGTGGGGAAGCCTGGTATCTCAAGCATGACTGGAACCGTGCCTTCGAGGATTGCAGTACGGCGATCAGGATCGATCCGAATTTCGGGCGGGCCTATCACTGCCGCGGGCGCGCATATTCTGCCAAGGGCGATCGCGATCACGCCATGGCCGACTACAACGAGGCCATTCGTCTCGATCCTGCTTACGGACCGTCCTACACCTCGCGCGCCGAGGAATATTTCAACAAGCGTGATTTCGATCTCGCGATCGCGGGCTTCACCGAGTCGATCGAACGCAGCCCCAAGCAGGCTTACCGTGCGTTGGTCATGAGAGGAGAGGCGTACGCGGCGAAGGGCGACGCCGATCGAGCCGTCGCCGATTACGGCGAGGCGATGCAGCGCAATCCAGCCGCAGCCTGGCCCTACGAGCTGCGGAGCACCATTCGTCTCAACAAGGGTGACCTCGATGCGGCGCTGGATGACTGCGATAGCGCCGTCCGTCTGGAGCCCGGAAATGCCGGCGGCCACTATTGCCGGGCCATGGTGTTCCTGAAAAAAGACGATTCCGACCGCACCATCCGCGAACTGGATGATGTCATCAGGATCATGCCGTCTTTCGAGAGAGCCTATGTCGTTCGCGCCGTGGTCCTGCACAGGAAGGGCGACGACAAACGTGCCCTTGCAGATTTAGACGAAGCTATTCGACTAAAGCCGGCGAATTTGGAGGCCTACCACAGTCGTGCGGGTGTGTTCCGAGACCTGGGACGGCACGATCGTGCACTCGCCGACTACAACGAGGCGATCCGGCTCGATCCCAAAAGCCAGCTCGCCCTGGCCAATCGCGGCCTCCTCTACATGATGATGTCAGATCCAAAGCATGCGCGCGCGGATTTCAGCCGCGTGCTCGCGCTGCCGCCGAGCGACAAATGGGCCGCGGACACCGCGCGCGAAGGGCTTGGTTTTCTGAAGTGAACAAGAGTGGGGCGCGTGTTTTCCGCTCTCATGTCCCGGACAAGCAGCAACGCGTAAGCGTTGCTGTGCAGAGCCGGGACCCAGTGCCACACGGATTGTCG
>NZ_LFJD01000004.1:644412-1188140 GCF_006658635.1 Bradyrhizobium sp. UNPA324 | reverse complement strand
GCGGACGAGCGGCGCTGCTAGGCTTCGTCTCGTCTTGCAAGTTTCCGGCTTCGTCGACAGGGCTGGAAAAACTGCGGCGACATGGCGGGCCGTGCGTACGGCAAAACCGTGTGGTCCTTGTCGCAAGGCTTGCTTCTGTTAATCCAAGAATAGATAAAGCGTAAAGAGACCAATGGCTTAGGTGATGCTCGCCGACAAAGAAGAAGGCCCGCCCGAATGAGGCGGGCCCTAATAGGCCCCGGTCTCACGGATAGGCGCTAGTCGGAGCTGCCCGAAGCACGACGGCCGCGCCCCTTGCCCCGCCGACGGTTCGGAACAAACGCGTCAACCTCGCGCTGCCAGCGCGCGATCTCGGACGAGAGCCAAAGCCTTCTGTTCGGGCTTACGAAAGTCCCCTTGGGAAAAGTGCCATCTCGCATCATCCGATAAAGCGTGGCTCGCCCGATCGGAACGAGCCGCAGAAGCATTTCCTCGTTGATCATCTGGCGCGGCTCGTCGGGATCGTGCTCGCGTCGAGACCCCGCCGTATCGACCGGCGAAGCGCCGCTGTCGTCCAACTCAACGGGATCGGCACCGCTCGGGGCGATCGGTTTCGCTTTGCGATCGATCATTGAACCAACTCCCTCACGCCAACTCTTACTTGTTCTTTGAGCCCCGCGCGTGCTTCTCAATTTCGGCGAGGATCACGCGCAACTTGGCGGACCTCGCCCGCCATACGCTGCCGCTGTTAGCGTCATCTGTCTGCGTCATCTCGCGCAGCGTGCGCAGCAAGTCGTCGGTCAGATCAGCGGTGACGATCCGTGCGCTATACCGCGCAAGCGTGACGTCCATATCCCTGACCAGTTGCCCGAGCTTGGCCTGCTGCTCCAGATCAGGGAAGGCGGCAAGCTCGTTGATGATCACCCGGTTTTGGGGGCGGCCCTCGGCTTTGGCTTTGGTCTCAATCCGCTGCGCCACATCTTCCGGCAATCTGACCTTGTATTCGCGGCTCTGAGTGGATGCGACGATAGCGTTCTTGCGACGAGGGGCCATGGAAGGCGCTTCCCTTTTCGGCTGGATATTCCGGACGAAGCGGCATAAACGTTAGTCCCCATATTCCACCTTGTCCATACCCAAAATTGGTGTTAGCTTTCCCCTCGCTCTGCATGGAAGAGAGGCGCGCCAATGGCACAATCAAAAGTCAACTGCCGCAGCATTCGCGGCCAACTCGGTTATTCGGTTGAAACGGCGGGCCGCATGATTGGGCTCGGCCGGTCGGCCGCCTATCGGGCCGCTCAAGTTGGCGTAATCCCTGCGCGGCGCGTCGGCCTCAAGCTCTTGATCGTGCCGAAAGCATCTTGGGACGCCGAAGTGAAGCGGTTGCTCGGACCAAGCACGAAGGCGCGCCGATCGCGCAAGTCCGGGCAGACCGAAGCCAACGCAACATAAAAAAACGCCGCCCCGGCAGGGGCGGCGCTTCACAAATCTGCCGACCGGGCACGGTCGGGCCGTCGTCACGGTGCCGAAATTATGCCGGGTCGGTGCGTCTCGCAAGAGGCCATGAAGTATGCCCGGCAAGTTCACCGCCCTTGATGACTGGATCGAGCGCGCCCGCAGCGTGACCACCGCGTCGGTCTTGCAGGAGCGCGGCATCATAAAAGCCTTGAAGGGTCGCAACGGCCATCTCGCAGGGCCGTGTCCGAACTGCGGCGGCCGAGATCGCTTCGCCGTTTCCCTTGCGAAGGGCAATGGCGGTGTCTTTCATTGTCGCGGCTGCCGGGCCAGTGGCGGCGACGCGATTGCTCTCGTTCAGTTCCTCGATGGCTGCGATTTCCTGCGCGCGGTCGAGACGCTTGCCGGGCCGCCGCCCGATGGCAGGACGGAAACCGACGACGAGCGCCGCGCCCGTGAGCAGCAGGCCATCGAGCGCCGCGAACGATTGGAGCGCGAGCGGATCGAGCGCGAAGCGCGCGAGGCGGAAGAACAGTGCCAGCAACACGACAAGGCGCGTTGGCTGTGGTCGCAGCGCCAGCCGATCGGCGGCACCATCGCCGAGCGCTATCTGCGCGAGGTGCGCGGCATCATCTGCCCGCTGCCGCCGACGCTCGCGTTCTTGCCACAGCGCAAGCCCGAGCACCACCCGGCCATGGTCGCTGCGTTCGCGCTGCCTCCGCCCGAGATTGAGCCGGGGCTACTCGGCGAGCCACGCAACGTCGAGGCCGTGCATCTCACGCTGCTGCGCGCCGACGGCAGTGGCAAGGCGGACGTGGACAGGCAGAAGCTCATCGTCGGCAGTCCCGAGAACCTGCCGATCGTGCTCGCGCCACCGAACAACCTGCTCGGCCTGGCGGTCACCGAAGGTATCGAGGACGCCTTGACCGCACATCAGGCGACGGGTCTCGGCGCGTGGGCCGCAGGTTTTGCGGGCCATATGCCTGCGCTCGCCGACATGATCCCTGACTACATCGAGGCGGCGACTGTTTATGCGCACGCCGACAAGGCCGGTCGGAACGGTTCGATCGGCCTCGCGGAGCGGCTCGACCGGCGCGGGATCGAGGTCCGGATGGAGGGCCTGCCGTGAAAGTCGATATCAACGACACGCAGCGCACCGAAGGGACCGACGCCGTTCGTGCCCGAAGTGACTGCGCCAAGCTATACCGACCCGCCTCTCTAATCCTATCTAGCGCAGAATTCGTTGCCGACTTCATTCCGCCGGACTACGTGCTCGAGGGCATTCTTCAACGGCGCTTCCTCTACAGTCTTACCGGCAAGACCGGCGCGGGTAAGACCGCGATCATGCTTTTGCTCGCCGCGCATGTCGCCGAACGCAGAGCCATAGGCGACCGCTCCGTCGAGCGCGGATGCGTTCTCTATTTCGCGGGCGAAAATGCCGACGATGTCCGCATGCGCTGGATCGCATTGGCGCAACAGATGGGCTTCGAGCTAGACCAAGTCGAAGTGTTCTTCATCCCCGGCACGTTCAAGATATCCGAGATGCTCTCGCGCGTGCGCGCCGAGATCGAGCGAATCGGCGAAGTCAGCCTCATCATTGTCGACACTAGCGCCGCCTATTTCGAAGGTGATGCCGAGAACGACAATAAGCAGCATGGCGACCATGCGCGCCGCTTGCGCAGCCTCACTGGCATGCCGGGAAATCCATGCGTGATCGCCGCCTGCCACCCGGTCAAGAACGCTGCCGACGATAATCTCATTCCGCGCGGCGGCGGTGCGTTCCTGGCCGAAGTTGACGGCAACCTCACTGCTTGCGCTAACGCAGTTGGCGTCGAACTCTCGACGCAAGGCAAGTTCCGTGGCCCGGACTTCGCGCCGATGCACTTTCAACTTCGCACGGTGACGCACGAACGGCTCAAGGACAGCAAGGGGCGGCTGATCCCCACCGTTGTTGCATCGGCGCTGTCAGAGGAAGCCCGGAATGAGATCGCAAAGGCGACGCGCAGCAAGGAGGACGAATTGCTCGTTGCGCTGTGCGACCCCGCCAATGGGAAGGCCAGCAAGGCCGATCTCGCGCGGCGTCTCGGCTGGATGCTTCGCAATGGCGAACCATACCACGTGCAGGTCAGCCGCATCCTGAAAGCGCTCAGAAAGGACGGGCTGATCGCTATCAAACGCGGCGTGATCACCCTCACCGTGGAGGGCAAGAAAGCAGCCGAACAGGCTTGTTCGGGCGAACACCCCAAAGAGCGCGGTTCAAACGAGCCGAACACATCCGAACAGCCGGACGGGCGCTATGAGTAAGCCTCTGAAAACTCAGCACAGATTGCCCCGAACATTGTTCGGCGAATTGTTCGAACCTGTTCGCAAGGGAGTTCGGAGGAGGGCCGAACGAACATCCACCACCCTAGGGGTGGTGTTCTGTTCGGACCACCGATCCCTCCGACTTTTAGGGAGATGGGTGATCGCGCATGACTGCGCCGATCCGGATTGAGTGAACTGCGCAAAGGAGGACATCCAATGGCCGATAAACTGGAATACGAACAGGTCGAGTGTTGGTTACAAGTGCGCCGGGCGGAAATCATGAGAGAATGGGGCAATGCGGTCTGCGATGTGATCGGCGATGCGCCTTGGTCAATTGAAACGATTGTCCGGCTTGATGACGCCGCCAACAAACAGGCGCGCGCAGAGCGGCTCGCATATATGTATGGCGAGCCGCTCCCGAACAGCGACGCCGCCCTAGCGGAGTTGATCGATCGCGTTCGTAGCGGCAAGAGCGATAATCGGAAACCGCGCAGCCTTCCGCCGTGCGGGCGATCGTTGTTCGGTTCGGATATTTCCTTTTCTAATCCCGAAGCCATCGAATGACCGCCCCGCTGCGCCTCGATCCCTCATCCCTGACAGCCCTGCGCGACGGCTCACTCGATGCAGCCGATGCAGCGCGATTAGCGGAAGCACTCCGGGTCAAGCCCGGCGAGCGCTCGTGGGCGACGCGGGCGGCCCTCGCCGAGCGGGACGATCTGATCCGGGAATATGCGCGGCGGTATTACCCGCAGCGCAGCCGAAACGAGCAGTCGCAATGCGTCGCTCGCGACCTTGCGCGATACGAGGGCAGCGCATGGCGCAACGCACGCGCCGCGTCCCTATGCCCGCACTGCGACCCTCGTCGACAATTGCTGTGGCGCATTTTGAAGGCGTGGCCGGTGCATCCGAAGGCGTCGAGGATCAGTCAAATCCTTTCCCGCTCCCCGGCAACACAGCGCGACTAACTTCCGCAACGAGCTACCCGGATTTCATTGCAAACAGAGTGGTGTTTGATCGCGTCATCGATCATTGAGCACGAGGCCGTCATGACGCCATCTCAGAATTCCGGCTTTCCCGTTGCGCCTGCCGGGTCGCCGCTGCACGCGGGCATCGTTCCCGGCTTCACACCCACGGTTCTTTTTCCGACGACCGGTGATGTGGTCGATGCGCTGCCCGAGCCAGCCGCAGAGCGGCTGCACAGGCTGCGGCAAGAGCGCGAAGAGGCGGCTGTTTTGGCTCGCACCGCTTTCGAACAGTGGCAAGAACTGCATACAGAGGTCCAGCGCCGCCGCAATCGCATCTCCCAACTGCGCGCCCCGCGCGGCGTGGGCAGAGGCCTCACCGAGCCCGGCTACGACTTGGACGACGACGATCCACTCGTCACGGTCGAGCGGGCGGCGCTGACCAAGCAAGAAGCCGAGCTTGGGCGGCTCAAGCGGTTGGAGGAGCAGCACGCGGCGCGGAGGCGCGTTCTTTCGACGTTGGTCGACGCGGCGGAGACGTGGATCAAAGCCGTGCCCATCGGTATGATGATTGCGATGCATCCGCCGATCGAGCCTCAACTGAAAAAGGGCGAGAGCATCGCCGATGCCGTCGAGCGCTTGCGCCGTCGTTGGCGGGAATTACAGGCCGATCTCGATCGGACACGCGCGTCGCCATGGCCGTCCGGGCTCGCGCGAGAGCGGATGCGGGCACAGATCGCGGCGCTGGCCGAAGCGGGCCGTCCGACGGCGCATCACCTCGTCGATCACGGCGAGCCGGTCGTGTTCGCAACACGCAACGTTCCGGTTCGAATTCTCAACAGCGCGCCGGAAGCGATCGGGTTCGGAGAAGTCCCGGACGTGTTGTCGCTGCTCGCATGGTTGCATCAAGACACGCTGATCGCTGCCCTCGACCGCGAGATCGACACGACGGCCGACGATGCCAACGCTCTTGACGCCGATCAGCGCCGCCAGGCGGAAGCGGAAATCCTCGCCGATCGTCTGAGCCTCGAGCGCGAGGAAGCCGAGCTATGTTGGCGTCAAGCGGCCGACGGCGTGCCGATCATGCACCGGCCTGATCTCGATCCGCAGGCGTTGCTCGGGGCGACAGTGATCGCCGCGTCCAGCAAGGAAGTAGGCTAGGTTTCCGCAATGCGCCGTCGGTTTCGCGCATGGGCGGGCGGCGCAGTTGGCGCGGCGGACAGGCGGTTGCTCCACTTCCTGTTCGCCGCGTATCTGTCGAGTGCAGCCCCTCGCAAGAGCGGGCTATGTCCGCTTAACGTCCAACAACGGCGCAAGAGCTGACATTTCACGACTGCCGCTTCCGGCCATAAGCGGAGCCGACACCATTCTGCCTTCAGGTCAGTCGCGTTGCAGCAAGAAGGTCACGCGACGACTACCGGATCGAAGCGGCCGGCCGATGCTTTGCGGCCAATCAAGAACCACGTCTGCATTTCGCCTTTTCCCTTGATATCTATTGGGCCGCGCCTCTCGAAGCTGAAGTCGTCCTTTAGGCCCTCGTATGCTTTGTCGGTAACTTGAATCCGGCCGGGAATACCCGTCGACTCCATACGCGAGGCGACGTTCACGGCATCGCCCCAAACGTCGTAGAAGAACTTTCGGGTACCAACTACGCCCGCTACAACAGGACCGGTGGCAACACCAATCCGCACCGGCACCGCACGACCCTTTCCATCAACGAGACCCGCCAAAGCCTCGCGCATATCGAGTGCTAGCCCGGCGAGCGCGTGTAGGTGATCGGGTCTCCCTGCGGGCACTCCGCCAACTACCATGTAGGCGTCGCCGGAGGTCTTAATCTTTTCCAGCTCGTGCTGTTCGACCAGACCATCGAGTTGGGAAAATACGCGGTTCAAGAAGCTCACAAGTTCTTCCGGCGTTGTGTCGGCTGCACGGAGCGTGAAGCTTGCCATGTCGGCAAATAGGATGGACGCTTCGGCATAAGAGTCGGCGATAATCGTGCCCGGCCGTTCCTTCAATCGATCTGCGACCTTGGCTGGAAGAATGTTGGCCAGCAAGGCATCGGAGCGCTCACGCTCCCGTTCCGCAGCTTCTTCGGCTCGTTCCATTTGCCACACGGCATAAAAGATAATGCCGTAGAGGAGGGCTGAATTGAGAACGATGCTCGCGCTGAAATTTGTGAGAAAGAGCATCGAAGGCGAAACGAAGCCGGTATCGCGCGGCAAGCTTATTTCTACGAGCAAGATCAACGAGACTGAGACGATCCCGAGGATGATGGTAATGAAATAACGCTCGGTCCCGATGATTAAGATACTCAGCGCGGTTGCAGTGAAATAGCCAATTTGCGTCGCCCCGCTCGTGCCAACCAGTGAAGTGACCCAGAGAATAACCGCATATGAGACGGCCACAAACACGAGCGGTGCTGTAATCGGTCCATATCGATGAAGTAGGGGCATTGAAGCGTACGTTGTTGCCACGAGAATATCCGCGACGCCGACCTTCCACTTCCCATCGAGGAAGCGGACGAATGCCATGCTCGCTGGAATTAAGGACGCAAGCCACACTGCGATGTTGAATCCGCGCAGCCGGCGAGCGACCTTCTCGGGATATCTTTCGGTGCCGTAGCGAATATTGGGGTGCCATGCCATTGACGGTTGCTTTCATTATTGCGCCGCAACGTCATCCGGCAGTACTTTACCTCATTGCGCGCATATCATCGAGACGGATGGCGCTTGCACGGCAGGTTGATGGGGCAAAGAGTCGCCTTTGGGTCAAAATGCGAAGAACTCGGGCTGAGCACATCAAGTCCGCCACGGTCCACTGACCCGACCTCATGAGTGTGTGCAGTCGTCGGGACTTCTCTTACCGAAGCGACCGCCACTTGCTCTTTGCCCCGGTAAATCGGGTAGGAGCCGTTTACCGGCGTTTACCGGCAAGCTCGCCCCGGAGTAGCCCTCGCCGGTAAAACGCACAGGCGGCGCTCCTATCAAATCAAACCCGAAAATCATCCGGACGAAATATCCTCGAAGGGAGCCGTCGCGCGTCCCCGCGATTCTCTCTCGCGCCGGTAGGACCCGAGCAACGTTATGTCCGCGACCCTTAAGTCATCTTCGCCGAAGTCTCGCCGCAGTTGGCCGCCGTTCTTCGTTCGAAAATTTTTCCCGATAGATGTCCGCATTGATGCCGCTAGCAAATTTCACTCTGGATGCAACCGTTTCGGACGCCCAAATTTGGAAGCAACCGTTAGTCTGCTAGACATCCGCTTTGAACGGGTGTTGCATCACGCCGGGTTGTTCGAGCGGGTGTCCCGCACCACCAGCACCGGAAAGCACCAGCGCCCTTCGGGGCCAGCGTCAATCAGGTCAGCGAAAGTCGGGCAACAACCCACAAGGCAGGGCAAGGCAAGGCAGGCACGGCAGCGCATAGCAAGGCTACGCAACGCACGGCTTGGCAGCCGCAGCCCAAAGCTTGGCAAGGCGAGGCGAGGCAAGGCAAGGAAAAGCGTCGCAAGGTGCTTTTGGCCGCCGGGGATACCCGGCGGCTTTTTGCTGGCTACCTTCCGGGTCGGGATAGGATCATGCCCAAGTCAACCGAGATCATCGCAGTTCTTGCCGACACCAGCGGCATCGACAGCGAAGAAACGCTGCGCGCCGAGATGGTTGATCTGTTCACCGACATGGCCGAACGCATGGGTGGCTGGAGTGACAAGCGCCCTGCGCTGATCATGCGCAAGATGGCCGCGACCATTGATGGCGTTCCTCATGACTTGCTGGCCGAGCTGGGGCACAGCTACAATCCGACCCTGATCTGCTACGCGATGCTTCTACACGTTGTGCGCGCCGACGCGCCGGATTATGCCGACGCCCACGATCTTGTTGAGACCCTGCTGGACGAATTGCGGGGCATCGATCTCGATCACCCTGATACGCAACGGGCGATAGAGGAGATTGAGGCTCTCTTAGAGTCCCTGCGACGGCCGACCGGCTAATGGATCATCCTCAGGGATGTGCATTTGCATCATCCGAGCAGTCGCTCGGTGTGCCGCCTTGCCTCAGACACGCACGATACAGCCACGGCTCGACGTAGCTGCCTGCCCACATGCCGCGCGCCGCGCGCTCGGCATCACGCTGGGCCGCCCCATACTTGCGCTTTGAGTATTGCGGCCAATCGAGCGCGAGACCATTGCGAACCTGCCATTCGCCAAGATCGATCCCGGCCACCGAGCAGGCCGCCACGCTGCGCCCGTATCGATCAGTCGTGATCGGCATGCAGTCCACCGGGCGTCCATCAATGAACGCATCAAGGTCGTTCGCGGCCTTGGCGCCACACCGATACTGCAGGCTGTCCTGGCCCCGGCAAAGCTGGCTGCTCTCGGGCGCGTCGATGCCCCAAAGGCGGATGCGCGTGCCGTGGATTTCGAGAGTGTCGCCGTCGAGAATGCTGGCTTGGCCGATCAAGTCGGCGGACAAAGCCGCGACCGTTGAGGCGAGCAGCAAAAGGGTTGCGATCCGCATCGTCACCGAACGATCCTATATGTCTTCGCGCGCTTTTTGCGCGGGCGCTCGCTTGGCTTGTGATGGCGGTTGAGCGCACGCACCACTGCGATGCGGGCGAACATGGTTGGGCCGCCGAGATCGACCACGAGCATCAGCGCCTCGATCGCAGCCTGCCATTCCGGCGCATCATGCTCCTGCTTCGGCAGCTTCGTGATGTAGGTGGCCGCATCGCGCAGCGTGATCAGCTTGCGGCCACCGGGCAACGGGATCGGATCGTCAAAGGCTCGCTGCCAATCGCCCAATCAACAAGACCTGATCATCTGGCAGCTTCGGCGGCAATATGACCGGCAAAGCTAGTGATGAACGTCTTGAGGCCAGTCAACTCCGAGAGTTCAGTAAAGTCGCCCGTTTTCGCAGCACTGCGCGGCGACGCGAGTATGGTGGCCGTGGTGTAGAGGCGTTCCTGTGTCAGCTTTCGGCAAAGGATATTGTACCGATCGAGATAGGATGCCCCGTTAAATTCAGGAAATAGCGGAAAATGGGGTGAGGTATCGCGCACTGGCGAGCGCGAGCCAGGAGCATCCTCAACAAGCATCAACCAACCAACGAAAGGACGAGGGGCTTCGCCGAATGCACCCTCTCGGAATGCAGTCCACAAATCGACCGCTGTTCCCAGCGCCTCTTCCGTTCGGTTATTGAAATTATTTCCAAACGATGGTCCGACTTGGGATTTGAGTTCAAGTGCCGCAACCAACCGTTTCTTATTGATGATGAGCAAGTCCCACAGCTTGGTTGGTCGAAAAAATCCGGGCAGGCACAGCACCCTTCGGCCCATCATCATGTGAGCATCGGCCAGCCCGTTCGCCCGAACCACGTCTTGGATGAGTGCGAGAAAGCCATCCATATTCTTTCCGGCGGTGACGCCAGCGCGCTCGCCCTGATCCTCCCGATCAAGTTCTCGCTGTTTTGCGGCGGCAGCCGCTCTATTTCCCCAAAAAACTTTGACTGCTTCTTTGGCTTTTGCTTCGTAGTTTGAAAGATCAAGCGACATTTGCGTCGTGGTCGGCCGCGAGGGCCTTCCTTTCCTTTGCTGTTAAGTTGTAGAGGAGCTCAGTGGCCGCATTGCAGGCCGATGCGTCGCGCGATCGTCCTGCTTTGATCAAGCTCTTTCTGAGCGCGGCAGGGACATCGCCCCAATGTGGCAACCGAAGCCGTCGAAGATATTGAGCCTGAAACCGCAAATAGCCGCCGCGCATTTTTGTTGAGTAGAGAGTGATGAATGCACGCGTTACGTCCGACAACAGTACGGCTTGAAGCGCGTGAAGGTCCCACTGAGTTGCGGTGATAAAGTAGAGATTGTGATGCGGGTACAGCTTGCCAGGCTCATAGACGATGTGAGCCGCACCCTTGATGTCAGGGATTAGCAACTTCGGGACGGAAACCAATTCCGGATAAATACGGTCGATCGTTCGGTACCAGCCTTGAGGATTTTTCTTTGAGACGTGTCGGGCCTTGATTGCAGCGCCGTGTTGATCAAGGTAACGAGCCAACTTCGGATATTTTGAGAGTGGAACTAGTTTTCCGTCAGGTCCGAACGGATTGATCACGCCAAGACCGCGCCACTGCACCGATCCGCTTAGAATGTCACGGGTCATAACGAGCGGTAGCTTGCGATCGGGCTCGACATCCAACGCGTCGAAAGAAGCTATGAATACTTGATCCGCGCCAGTTGCAACGCCGATGCCGACTTTGCATCCGGCTTCCTCAACAGTTGGATATTCGGCCTCAAGCCTGCGAACTAGTTCAAGCTGATCCGGTGCGGTCAGCATCCACGGCTCAGCTCCAACGGCAACATGCTGTATTTCGGTAACGCGCGGGTCCTTGCCGAGCTTTCGAGCCGTCATGGCCTTGGCGAGGGTGCGTAAGTTCGTAGCTTCGACGGTTGGCCGCAGAGAGATGCGTGTAGCGGCAGGCTTCTCTTGGCCGATGACCACGATCGCCGGATAGGCAATCACGTCAGAGTGGAAAGCTGCGGTGTCGACCATGTCAACAAAATGTTTGAGATGGTACTTCTCCGTGATCAGTCGTCGCAGCGGCCCTCCGTAACGGTTTTTCATCCAGCGATCCGCACAAATGAAGGCCAAGTTTCCGTGCGACGCAAGCAATGAAAGCGATTGCTCAATGAAGGGCACATAAATATCGGCTCGATCGTAGATCGTGCAATAACGCCGCCGGTATTCAGCCATGAGCACATCAGGGATGAGCTCCTGCCGAATATATGGAGGGTTGCCGACCACGTGCGTAAAATTGCGGTCCAGCGGCAGCAGAAGAAAGTCGCCTTGGCGGAGCCATCGCTTGCAAAGCGCGTTGGCTTGCTTGGCGTTTAGTCCCTTACTTTGTAGGTATTGTAAGACCGAAGCGTGGGTTTTTTCGAAAGTCTCGCGATGCACTTCCACTCCGACGATGCAATCGCCGAGACGGTCCACAGCATTGCTGGCGGCTCGGCTAGAGCGGTAGCCATTGTACGCCTCGAACAAGCGATCGATGATCGGGAAGAGGAAATCTCCGCCGCCCATGGACGGTTCGAGGATGCGGAACTCGTAAAGCGGCTTGTCGCTAGTGTATCCTGCCAGGTCGAGAATGAAATCCACGACCTCGCGCCGCGTGAAGATCGCACCGCGAAAGTCGGCCTCAGCCTCCGCGACAGTCGCGATGGCAGCTTCGATCTCAGGTCTTTCGAGCAGCGGTAACTGAAATTCCATGGTGGCCTTATAGCATTGAGGGATTGATTTGCTGTCCGCTTGTCAGTGCCTTGGCGAAATACCCACACCCTTTCGTGCTATTCGATCAGGGAAGATGGTCTTTCTTGCCGCCGCCGATGCTGTGAGGCCTGTTCAAAAAGAACTGGCGATTACCGAGAGCCGCCTCAGCATACTGATCGATCGCGACAATGATCGCTTGAACGTGTTGGTAGCACCATCCCTCGCGGGTCGCCTTGATCCTGACCTCAGCCAATGCCTTTATCCACGGCGAATGGTCGTCCGTGTCGTCGTAGTATTGGGGACGTTCGGTCACCATGACCGTCCACCTAAGACACGGCCTTTGGCAGGCGGCGGCTGCTCTTTCTTGAGCCGGTCCCGCTCGGCACACAGATCGTCGATCTTGTTGAGCATCCGATCCAACAGAGCTTCCGCCGACGAGGTCGGAATTCCCGCCCGTTGAAGCTGCCGGATTTCGCCGCGCTGCCGCTGGACTTGGGTTCGCATGTGCTCGATCTCGCGCTGCACGTAATCAAGCTGCATGGCTTTCCCCCCGGGCCTTTTCAATCTGCCGAAGGACAGCGGCAACCGGGAGGCCCTGCCGCTCTAGGAGGCGCAGGCGGTGCCAAAGCTGGATGATATCGCGGTCTCGCCCGGCGTCCATGGTCCGCTCACTCCCGATCCGGCCCACCGTGAACGAAATGAGAACATTTGGCAAGCCGCTATGGATTGGGCTTCGTCCTAATTACCGACACTAACGCCCTTTGGATCGTAGGGGGCGGCCTAGCAGGATTGCCAGGTTCGCAATATGCTACCTGCGGGAGCGGGGGCAAACTTGGAAGAAACAATCAGTCTTTATCTGGAGCTAAAGCCGGGCCAGAAGGCGGATTTCGAAGTGGTCGGCTTAGCCGCTGCTGCCTTTTCCGAAGCCGTTAAGGAGATTGCATACGTCCTCGATCCCGGTTTGGACGTGAGGCTGGAATTTGAAAGCGGTACGGAAGGCAGCCTCTCTCTAAATGCGGTTTTGAAGGTACTAAAGACCCGCGATGGACAACGCGGGACCCTGCTTGGGATCGTAATCGGAACCTCAATTGCCTTCGTCGGTGACATCCGACAGTGGGGCAGCACTAGGCTACTTGACTACTATTTTCCAAAAGAAGAACGCCTACAATTGGACAGCGCCGAAATCGACCGCATAGCGTCGGCTTGCAAGAAGGTCACAGAAGGCAAGATCGCAAGTGAGCCAATCAAGCGGGTGTATAAACAACTCGACCGTGACGACGTTATAACGAGTGTCGGCACGATCACCGCGCCGAACACTAAGCCTCCCGCGCCAGTCCCCCGCTCCGAGTTTCAAATCAGGGCTGGCCTAATCCCGCCAGTGGAGACCTCCCCGAAAAGTCGCACGGCTCGATCAACCGAACGGCTTACGTTGATAAGTCCGGTCTTGCTTCATGTGCATCGCGTGTGGCGCTTCATCTCGCCATTTGGGGAATTCAGCTACCTAATGGAGGATGAGAAATTTCTGGATGACCTCCTGACCGGCAAACGCCGTCTCACCATGAAAGAAGGCATTCAGATAACAGCGAAGATCGAAACGGATGAAGTTTTCGAGGGTGGCGTTTGGACCCCCAAGCAGCGACACATTACTAAGGTCGTAAAAATCCACAAAAGTCCCGGAAGGCCTGATCTATTTTCGCAACCGGTAAAGCGCCGCAGCCGCAAGAAAAAGAACGATTGACCCGACTACCCAAAAGGTTGTTCGCCCAAAGAAATCGCGAGCCGCACCAAGTGCAACAAACGTCACTGCGCTAACAAGCAGGACTTGCAGAACGACAATGATCGTGTTCGTTCTCACCCTTGCTATGCCGGTCATCAACGGTGTCGTCGAAAATTTCGTTCGGAAGTGAGGTATTATAGCGAAATTGGAACGCTGCGATACAGGGGCAAGTTCGCTTTTCGCCGCCCATTTTGGCTGCGTGTTATCAAAGAAGGCCCGACCCATAGATGGATCGGGGCCTTTGGTCAGGCGACAAGATGCAGTTCGGCTTCCGCTTGTTTTGTTGGTGCAGGCTTGCCGATGATGCGCCGAAGCTCCGCCGCTACGCCATCAAGCACCGCGCGCTTTTCCTTCATTCGTTTGCTGTGATTGTAGACCTTGCCGGTGACGCTCGGCACAATCTGCTCCGACTTCTTGCTCGCCGCATGATCGAGGCACTTCGCGATCCACGCATCGTCAAAGCCGAGATCGCCCGCCAAGGTCGCCGCTGTCCGCCGCAGATCGTGTGGCGTGAACGGCTTCAACCCGAGCAACTGGCAGATGCCGGGCGTCCTCACCTTGCCCTTGCGCTTGTCGCCGCGCAGCGCGTCGGCCATCGCCTTGCGGTGCATCGGCTTGTTGTCGAGCGGGCTGGCGAATACGAAATCCGTGTTGTTGCCCTTCAAGGCCTCGTTGATGATCTCCACCGCGAGGCTCGACAGCGGCTGTTGGATCACCCGCCGTTTTTTGACCCGCTTCAAGGGCACGTCGAGGCGCGGCTGCTCGCCGTCGAGGTCGATCAGTTCGTTGCGCTGCGCGCCGAGTAGTTCGGCCGAGCGCAGCATGGTGGTTAGCTCCAACTTGAGCGCGAGCCGGGTCCTCCGGTCCCATGAGGTCATCAGGTCGTCGCGGTCGAGGCCGTGCCAGAAAATCCTGATCTCGTCCTCGGTCAGCACGCGGGTGCGCGGATGCTCCGGGTCGAGCGGCTCAAGATCACTGCAAGGGTTGGCGGTGATGTACTCGCGCCGCAACGCCCACCGGAACATGCCGGACGCCGCCTTGCGCATGTGACGCGCATTGCTGACCGACGGCTTGCCGCCGTGCCGACCCGCCACGATGTCGTCCGACAAAGCCTGAATGTCGCCTCGGGTGATGTCGGCGGCGATCTTCCGGCCCAACTTCGAGCCGATGAAGCGGCGCAGGTGGCTCGCGGTGTTCTCCCAACTTTCCAGCCGGGGCCGCATCTCGCCGTCCGCCTTCCGCACCGGCGTCTGCATCCACTCGATCCGCTCCTCGATGATCTCGGCGACTGTCTTGCCCCGCTTGGCCTGCCGCTCTCTGCGGTCGCGGAAGGTCTCGGCAATGGTGTCGCCGCCCATGCCCTTGAGGCCATAGACCTTGCTCCGGGCGTCCTCGACGGTGAAGGTCTCGGGGTTATAGAGGCCGAGCCACCCGGTTCGCTGCTTACCGGTCGCCCGATCGGTGAACTTGACCGAAAAGGTCGCCACGCCAGCCGTTGTGATGCTGACATAGAGGCCGGGGCATTTGCGATCGTAGAACTTGACCCGCTTGGCGACGCGCTTCTGGCAGAGGCGGTCGGTCAGGATGACGCTGCTGTTGCGGGCGCGCTTGCCAGCAGGGGTGGCGGTGGTGGTAGTATCCATTCGGTTTCGGCTCCTAAGGCTGTGGACCATAGGGCTCGGCCTTGAGGCTTTCAGGTTGTCGTGCGGACGCTGAAAGTCTTAGGGCCGGGCCCTAGATTTGACGAAACCCGCCGAAGCGCCCCGAAACAGGCTAGATGAAAAGTGCTTGTTTCAAAGAGTTTTTGTAGTCCCGGCGGGTCTCGCCGATTGACAAAATAAAGACGTGTGGTCCTGGCCGTCGTTGCTACGGTCAAGCCTTGCGAAGATGCGAGCGAGCCCAACCGGGCGGACTGCATCATCCAATTCGCGGGGCGAGGGAGGCCAGAAGGAAAGTTCGGCTCCCGGGAGATCACGGCATAAGCCGTCCGACCATCGCGCAGGGAAGGCCGAGTGATCGGCACCACCTGTATGCTGCTGTGCGGTTCTTCCTGCGTGTGCATTTTCGCGCAGCGGACCGCGGGTGCGCGCTGGCACCCGGCCTTCCCTGCGCCTTCTTGGCTTTGAGAGGGTGGAGACCCAAGCAAAGCTCGGGCGAAACGCGCCGCGAGGCCGAAGAGGCATGTCTGCGATAGAAGCGTGGCAAAACCCCTATGACCGTCACCCTGAGGTGCGCGCTCTGCGGCGCATCGCGCCGCGGAGCAAGCCTCGAAGGGCGACGGCCCGGCTGTATCGCGGCCGTCCATCCTTCGAGGCTCCGCTCACGATGCTTCGCATCGCAAGCCTCGCACCTCAGGATGACGGAATTGAAAGTCTCGTCGTTGCGCTCGCAGTGGAGGCGGTATGCACCACACTCTCCACTCGTGCCTCGGACGCAGCGCAGCGTTCCCGGCGATGTGAAGCATCGTCCGGGTGGACGGTGCGCTGCAGAGCCGGGGCCCATCCATCCGCATTGTGCCGCGTCGCCCTGGGACCCGGCTCTGCGCCGCAACGCTCAACGCGTTGCGGCTTGTCCGGGATACGAGTCAGAACCACCACGCAATCGGAATCCGCTGCGCAAATCCGCCCAGATCGGAGTCGGGGCTGAGCGGCTGCCGGTCGAGCGGCCGGTTGTTGTTGCTGCGTGCGAATGAGGCGCCGGGCGGGAAGGCATAGTCGGTGAACTTGCGCTCGCCGGGGAGCACCTCGGTCCCGCCGTCAAGCCACGATCGCTTGCTGACATAGATGCGCGTACGCGGACCGGATTGATAGGAACGATTGGGGCCGCGCGGGCCGTACTCGTAAACCGCGTCCTGGGCCGCTCGCGGCGGCTCGCGCTTGCCGGCGGTGGCGGGATGAGCGGCGAAGGTCGAGGCGAGGAGGGCGACCAGCACCGCTCGGGTCGTGACAAGCGCGTTCATCGGACAACATCCTGTGCGAGTTCCTGATGCGGCCGCCTCTCGCACCAGCTTAAGAACCTGTAAAGAATCCCGGCGTTGCGCGATGTTGCTGAACCTCCGCTTGGGCAAGTGCCGGCGCGGCAGCTTCGAGGCGGCTCGGTCGCTGCTCACAATGCGTGCGGTCATTGCGGGCCGAGGCGCACGCGCTGCCGATCGACCAATCAAATTCAACGACCGGAAACAATACAGCAATCTCCAGGCCACACCGCGGCCACAGCCGTCTCGTTTCAGAGCAGGCGAGGTATCGTTGAGGTGTGGAATGTCGTTTTTGCGGGCCTGGCTGATCGCCGTGGCGATGAGTGCTGTATCGATTGCAAGCTCACTTCCGCTTGGGCTGTGGCCGCTGCCGGCAGCCGCGCAGGCGACGCAGACGATCGTGGTCGAAGGCAATCGCCGCGTGGAGGCCGAGACGGTCCGCTCCTATTTCAAGCCCGGCCCGGGCGGGCGTCTCGATCAATCCGCCGTCGATGACGGGCTCAAGGCGCTGATCGCGACCGGCCTGTTCCAGGACGTGAAGATCAATCAGGCCGGTGGCCGCATCGTGGTGTCGGTGGTCGAGAATGCCGTGATCGGCCGCATCGCCTTCGAGGGCAACAAGAAGATCAAGGACGAGCAGCTCTCGGGGGAAATCCAGTCCAAGCCGCGCGGATCCTTCTCGCGGGCGCTGGTGCAGTCCGACACGCTGCGCATCGCCGAGATCTACCGGCGCTCCGGCCGTTACGACGTCCGCGTCACGCCCGAGATCATCGAACAGCCGAACAACCGCGTCGATCTCATCTTCACGGTCGAGGAGGGTGCCAAGACCTCGGTCAAGTCGGTCGAGTTCGTCGGCAACGGCGCCTTCTCGGCCTCGCGCCTGCGCGACATCATCAAGACGCATGAGAGCAACCTGCTCAGCTTCCTCGGCAGCAACGACATCTACGATCCCGATCGCGTCGAGGCCGACCGCGACCTAATCCGCCGCTTCTACCTCAAGAACGGTTACGCCGACGTCCAGGTCGTGGCCGCGCTCACCGAATACGATCCGGAGAAGAAGGGCTTTCTGGTGACCTTCAAGATCGAGGAAGGCGCTCAATATCGCATCGGCTCCGTCGACTTCCGCTCCAGCATTCCCAACTTCGACACGGGCTCGCTCCGCACCTATTCGCGCGTCAGCGCCGGCTCGCTCTACAACGTCGAATTGGTCGAGAAGTCGACCGAAGAGATGCAGATCGAGGCCTCGCGCCGCGGCTATGCCTTCGCCGTGGTCCGTCCCGGCGGCGACCGCAATTTCGAGGCGCACACCGTCTCCGTCGTGTTCAATGTCGACGAAGGCCCGCGGACCTATATCGAGCGTATCAACCTGCGCGGCAACACCCGCACCCGCGATTACGTGATCCGCCGCGAATTCGACCTCTCGGAAGGGGACGCCTACAACCGCGCGCTGGTCGACCGCGCCGAGCGGCGCCTGAAGAACCTCGACTACTTCAAGAGCGTCAAGATCGTCACCGAGCCCGGCTCCTCCAGCGATCGCGTGATCCTCGTCGTCGAGATGGAGGAGAAGTCGACCGGCGACTTCTCGATCTCGGGCGGTTATTCCACCACCGACGGTGCGCTGGCGGAAGTCTCGATCTCCGAGCGCAACCTGCTCGGCCGCGGGCTCTATGCCAAGGCATCGGTCAGTTACGGCCAATATTCACGCGGCGTATCGTTGTCCTTCGTCGAGCCTTATCTGCTCGACTACCGGATGGCGCTCGGGTTCGACACCTATTGGAAGGAGCAGAAGTCGAACAGCTATACGAGCTACGGCGTGACGACACTGGGCTTCTCCCCGCGCATTGGACTGGCCTTGCGCGAGGATCTCACCCTGCAGCTGCGCTATTCGCTCTATCAGCAGAGCATCACGCTCGCCAGCGCCTACAACAATTGCAACAACAACGCGTCCAACGCCTCGCTGGCCTATAATCCGACGCCGGCCTACATCCAGAACGTCCTGGGCGGCGCGGACCCGACCAATTCCACGAGCTCGGGAGTCTATGGCTACGGCTGCTACGGCGACGGCGAGTCGAGCTTGCCGGTCCGAAAGGAGCTGGCGAACGGTGCGACCTGGACCTCGGCGCTCGGCTACACGCTGAACTACAACACGCTCGACAACACCAAGAACCCGACGGACGGATTGCTAGTCGACTTCCGGCAGGATTTCGCCGGCGTCGGCGGCGACGTCACCTATCTGAAGACCGCGCTGGACACCAAATACTACACGCCGCTCGTCTCCGAGATCGTCAGCGTGATCCACCTCCAGGGCGGTCTCCTCAGCAAGCTCGGCAACCAGGATCTGCGCATGTTGGATCACTTCCAGATGGGGGCGAACCTGGTGCGCGGCTTCGCCTCGAACGGCATCGGTCCACGCGACATCACCTATTACAACTACGGCTCCAACGGCGATGCGCTCGGCGGCACGAAATATTGGGGCGCGTCGATGGAGCTGCAGATGCCGTTCTGGTTCCTGCCCAAGGAAGTCGGCCTGAAGGGCGCCGTCTACGCCGATGCCGGATCGCTCTGGGGCTACCAGGGACCGACCTCGTGGTCAGCCACGGGCGAAGTCAACACCAAGGCGTGCCCGACCTGCGGCTTGCAATATGACGACGGCAACACGGTGCGATCGTCGGTCGGCGTCGGCCTGATCTGGGCCTCCCCGTTCGGGCCGCTCCGCTTCGACTATGCGGTGCCGATCACGAAGGGCAAATACGACGTGGTCCAGGAGTTCAGGTTCGGCGGGGGGACGTCGTTCTAGCCCCCGAGGATCCGCCTGCAAGCATCGACGAACACCTCTGCGCCGGTGACGATATCGGCGTCGGCGGTGTTTTCGGTCCAGTGATGGCTGATGCCGCCGATCGACGGAACGAACAGCATGCCGGCCGGCATGACCGTCGCCAGCATCTGCGCATCGTGGCCGGCCCCACTGGGCATGCGAATCGATCGTCCACCGGCCAGCGCCTTGCTTGCGGCTTCGATCGCGTCCTGAAAGCCGGAATTCATCCTGGCGGGCGCACCGGTGCGCAGCTTCTCGACGGTGACGGCGCAGGGGCCGCTCGCGCTGGTCTCGTCTGCCATGGTCCGCAGCAGCTGCTCCAGCCGCGCAATGACAGCCGGATCGTCGTCGCGGATCTGGAACAGCATTTCGCCGCCGCCCGGAATGATGCTCGGCGCGCCCGGATCGAGCGTGATGCGCCCGGTGGTCCAGACGGTGCGCGGACCGCAGGCGGCCGGAAAACGCTCGTCGATCGCCACGCAGAATCTTGCGAGCGCGAGACCCGCGTCCTTGCGTACCGCCATGCGCGTGGTGCCGGCGTGGTTCTGCTCGCCGACAAAATTGATCCGGTATTGCCAGATGCCGACGATGGAGGTCACGACGCCGATCGTGAGCTTACCGCTTTCGAGCGTGTCGCCCTGCTCGATATGGGCTTCCAGATATCCGACGTGTCGCCCCGGCTCGGCGGTGACGCGCGCACGCCCAGCGAGCCCCATCTCGGCGAGCGCATCGCGCATGGGGCGGCCGCTGGTGCGGTCGCGCGCGGCGTCGATGTCGGCCTCGGTGACCTGTCCGACATAGGATCGCGAGCCGAGGAAATGCCCAAAATGTCCTTCCTCGTCGCACCAGGCGGCAACTTCGACGGCGCCCTTGACGGAGGGATCGGCGTTGAGAACGCGCGCAGCCTCGAGCGCATAGACGACGCCGAGCGGGCCATCGAGCCAGCCGGCGTAGTTCTGGCTCTCCAGGTGCGAACCGGCCAGCAGTTTCGGCCCGGACTTGGCACTGGTCCCGAACACGTTGCCGATGCCGTCGATCGAAGCGGAGAGGCCGGCGCCGGGCAGCTTGCGCACCAGCCACTCCAGCGAAAGCTTGTGCGGCTCGGAGAAGGTCGGCTTGTGCACGCCGCTCCTGTAGGCTCCGATGGCGCGGAGCGCGTTGAGGTCGGCAAGGACGCGCGCACCGTCGACGGAAGGACGATTGTCAGGCATGTTCGGCAACCTTCAGCGCCTCGGTGCGGATCTCCTCGACCAGCCGTTCCTTCAGCTTGACGAATTCGGGCGTGGTCTTGATCTTGTAGGAGCGCGGATGCGGCAGGTCCACATTGATCTCGGCTTTGATGCGGCCGGGGCGCGCGCTCATGACGATGACGCGGCTGCCGAGGAAGATGGCCTCCTCGATGTCGTGGGTCACGAACAGCACGGTCTTCTGGTCGCGCTCCCAGATGCTGAGCAGCATTTCCTGCATCAAGGCGCGGGTCTGGTTGTCGAGCGCGCCGAACGGCTCGTCGAGCAGCAGGATTTTTGGATCGTTGGCAAGCGCGCGCGCGATCGCGGTGCGCTGCTGCATGCCGCCGGAGAGCTGCTTGGGCCAATGATTCTCGAAGCCGGACAATCCGACCTGGCGGATGAAGCCGTCGGCGATCTCATTGCGTTCCGCCTCGGACACGCCGCGCTCGCGCAGGCCGAAGGCGATGTTCTCGCGAACGGTGAGCCATGGAAACAGCGTGTAGGACTGAAAAACCATGCCGCGATCGGCGCCGGGGCCGGTCACCGCGCGGCCGTCAAGCGTAACGCGCCCGCTGGTCGGGCGATCGAGCCCGGCAACGATGCGCAGCAGCGTGGACTTGCCGCAGCCGGAGGGGCCGAGGATCGTGACGAAGTCGTTGTTGCCGATGATGAGGTCGGTCGGCTCCAGCGCCCTCGTGGGCGCGTTGCCGTGGCGCGCCGGGAAGGTGCGCGAGACCTGCTCGATCTTGAGGATCGTCATGCGAGCCTCCACGGAAACAGCCAGGCGTTGAAGGCCTTGAACAGGAAGTCCGACAGGAGGCCGATCAGCCCGATCACGATGATGCCGAAGATGATCTGGCCGGTGTTGAGCAAGGCCTGGCTGTCGGTGATCATGTGCCCGATGCCCGAGGACGAGCCGATCAGCTCGGCGACGATGACGTAGGTCCAGGCCCAGCCCAACACCAGCCGCAGGATTTCGGCGATCTCGGGCGCGGAGGAGGGCAGCAGCACGCGGCGGATGATGCCGCGGTCGCCGGCGCCCAGCGTGTAGGCCGCCTCGATCAGATCGCGCCGCGTGGCGCCGACAGTCACCGCGACCATCAGGATGACCTGGAACACCGAGCCGATGAAGATGACGAGCAGCTTCTGCAATTCGCCGATGCCGGCCCACAGGATCAGGAGCGGAATGAAGGCCGAGGCGGGCAAGTAGCGGGCGAAGGAGACGAACGGCTCGAGGAAGGCCTCGATCGGCTTGTAGGCGCCCATCAGCACCCCGAGCGGCACCGCGATGATGGCGGCAAGCGCAAAGCCGCCGACGACGCGCCAGATGGTCATTCCGATATCGTAGACGAAACCCTGCTTGGTCAAGAGGTCGAAACCCTCCTGCACCATGGTCAAGGGGTTGGCAAGGAAGGTCTTCGACACATGGCCGCCGAGCGTTGCCCACGACCAGAGGGCAACGAACAGCACGAAGAACGCAAGGCCATAGGCCACGCGCTGCTTCGATGTCACAGGATCCAGAGGATGCATCGACGATTTATCCGGGCGGTGAACGGATTTGCCGGCCCCGCCGCGAGACGGGGCCGGCACCTCCTGAGGTGACTTACTTGATGAAGCCGGCGTCGAAGAGGTCCTCGACCTTCGGCGCGGCCTTGATGATGCCGATCTCGAGCAGTAGCTCGGCGGCCTCCTTGTTGAAGGTCAGGAAGTCGCCCGCGAAGAACTTCTGGTTGGCGGCCTTGTCCTGCCAGCGCAGATATTTCGCCGAATTGCCGAACTGCTCGCCGGTCTGCTTCACGTCGGCGCCCATGATCTCATAGGCCTTGGCCTGATCCTTGGCGATCATGTCGAGCGCCTCGAAATAGCTGTCGGCGAGCGCCTTGGCGGCCTTGGGATTCTCGGAGAGGAATTTCGGCGTGCAGCCGAAGGTGTCCATGACCATCGGATAGTCCAGCGTGGTCGCGATGATCTTGCCCTTGTCGGGGGCGGCGCGCACCGTCGACAGATAGGGCTCATAGGTCATCGCGGCGTCGTTCTGGCCGGAGACGAAGGCCTGTGCGGCCGCAGCCGGCTCCAGGTTCACGATGGTGACGTCCTTCACCGACAGCCCGTTCTTCTTGAGCATCCAGGCCAGTGCGAAATACGGCGAGGTGCCGGGCGCGGAGGCGGCGACGGTCTTGCCCTTCAGGTCCTTGATCGCGGCGACGTCGTTGCGCACGGCCATGCCGTCGGCGCCATAGCTCTTGTCGAGCTGGAAGATCTGCTTGGTCGCAACGCCGTTGGCGTTCCAGGAAATCCAGGTCTCGACCGTGGTCGCCGCGCATTGGATGTCGCCCGAGGCGACGGCGAGGTGGCGGTCCTTCTGCGGAATCTTCTTGATGGTGACGTCGAGGCCGTTCTTCTTGAAGATGCCAGCCTCCTTCGCCAACGTCAGCGGCGCGAAGCCGGTCCACCCGGAGATGCCGACGCCGACCTTGACGTCATCGGCGAGCACGGGAGTGGCGGTCGCGAGAGCAATGATTGTCGCAAATATCGTCGAACTACGCATGATTGTCGTCCTCTGCCGATCGATGGATTGACGTCCTGTTGATCTGTTCACATCGGCCCATATGGACCGTTGCCCGAAGCGTTGCACGATTTGTGCCGACATATCCTCTCAGCCTCCCTTGAATCGCGCGACAAGGCGGTGAGAGTCACCGGGGTAGAGCAGGCGCACGGCGGTGATCGTGCGCGCACTGCGCCAGGTGTAACGATCGATCACGAGACAGGGCGCGCCGACGGCGATCGCGAGCGCGTCGGCCGTATGATCGTCCGCAACGATGGCGCTGATCGTGTGCTCGGCCTCCGTCCACGGGACGTGGTGAAGCAGCCACGATCCGGGCGGTTCGCGCGAGAAATCCGCGGTCGCGGCATCAGGCACGGACGACAGGTCGATCAGCCTGTCCTCGACGGCGAACGGCACGTTGTCGGCGCTGTGCCGGCAGGTGATGGCGATCACCTTGCCGGCCTTCTTCACGCCGAGGCGATCACGGTCGGCCGCGGTCGCGGCGCGCAGCTTGCGGCCGATCAGCTCATAGCCGTAAGCGCGCCCCAGCGCGGTGATCTCGGCGCGGATGTCGGCGATCTTGAGCACCGCCGACATGTGTTGCGGCCGGCGCACGAACGAGCCGGCGCGGCGCCGCCGTTCGATCAAATCTGCCTGCGCGAGTTCCGACAGCGCTTTGTTCACGGTCATGCGCGAGCAGCCGTAACGCGCGACCAGTTCATGCTCGAACGGGATGCGATGTCCGGGCGGCCATTCGCCGGTCAGGATGCGCTTCTCGATGTCGGCGCGAATCCGCTTGTAGAGCGTCGGCTTGTCGGCGGCATCGGTCACGAGGCTCATGCAACGAGCCTCCGAACGGCCGCGTTGAAACGCGCGCGCGCCGCCTGCCGCAGCCTGTGCCGGCCGCCCTCGACAACCTTCTCGCCGCCGGCCCAGACGCAGTCGATCGCGCCGCCGCCTGCAGCAAAGATCCAGCCGTCGATAGCGGCATCGCCCTGCCGCCCCGCCAGCGACGGATGCGCGGCGTCGAGCGTGACGATGTCGGCGCGCGCGCCGGGCGCCAGGCCGATCGTCGTCTGCGCCAGCGCCTGTGCGCCGCCCGCGAGCGCATGGTCGAACAGCGCGCGTCCGGTCGAGCGGCCTGCGCCGGCGGAGAGCACGTTGCGCTCGCGGTGCTTGAGTCGCTGGCCATATTCGAGCTGCCGCAATTCGTCGGCGGCGCCGACCAGCACGTTGGAATCAGTGCCGATACCGAGCGCGCCGCCGGCAGCGAGAAATTCACGGGCGGGAAAGATGCCATCGCCGAGGCTGGCTTCGGTGATGGGGCAGAGGCCGGCGACCGCGCCGGTCTTCGCGAGTGCGCTGACTTCCGCATCCGTCGCGTGGGTCGCGTGAATGAGGCACCAGCGCCGGTCAACCGGCGTATGCTCCAACAGCCATTGCACCGGCCGCCGACCCGACCAGGCCAGGCAATCCTCGACTTCCTTCACCTGTTCGGCGGCGTGAATGTGCACCGGTCCGCCGTTCGCGAGCGGAACGATCGCCGCGAGTTCGTCCGGCGTGACCGCGCGCAGGCTGTGCGGCGCGATGCCGATATTGGCACCGGGCAATGTGCTGATCGCCTTGCGCGAGGCCGTCATCAGCTCGGCGAACTGATCGACCGAGCAGATGAAGCGGCGCTGACCGTCATGCGGCGCCGTGCCGCCGAAGGAGCCGTGCGCATAAAAACTCGGCAGCAGCGTCAGGGCAATGCCGGAGGCCTCGGCCGCCTGCGCGATCCGCGCGGCCATCTCGGCGGGATCGGCATAGGGAGAGCCGTCGCGGTCGTGATGCAGATAATGGAATTCGCCGACGCGGGTAAAACCCTGCTCCAGCATCTCGACATAAAGCAGCGTCGCAACAGAAGCGACGTCGTCCGGCGTCATCGCGAGCGCGAAGCGATACATCGTCTCGCGCCATGTCCAGAACGTATCGGTAGAGTTGCCGCGCAGCTCGGCGAGACCCGCCATGCCGCGCTGGAACGCATGGCTGTGCAGGCTCGCCAGCCCCGGAAGTGCGATGGCGTGGCGCTCGTCGCCTGCGGCAGGCTGCACGCCCGCGGTCACCGCCGCGATCGCGCCGGGGGTGATCACCACCTGCACGTCATTGGCCCAGCCCGAGGGCAGGAGCGCGGAGGCGAAATGCAGTCGGGTCATGATTGATTACACGCCGGCTGGACAGAACCGCCTTACGATTATATGTCTAGACATATAAGTCAAGCATCCCAGGGCGCAGGGACATCCGCGAAGGGACCGTTGCATGGCAGAGCGCTTCGACCGGATCTGGCACAATGCACGCCTCGACACGATGCGGGCCGACCGTCCGGATCTTGGCGAGATCGAGCATGGTGTCATCGCCGCGCGCGGCGGCCATATCGTCTACGCGGGTGCGGCGGGGGACTTTCCCGCGGATGCGGATGCGATCGAGCGGACCAACTGCGAGGGGCGCTGGATCACGCCCGGCCTCGTCGATTGCCACACCCATCTCGTCTATGGCGGCAACCGCGCGCACGAATTCGAGCTGCGCCTGAAAGGCGCCAGCTACGAGGAGATCGCGCGTGCCGGTGGCGGCATCGTCGCCACGGTGGCGGCGACGCGCAAGGCGAGCGAGGCAGATCTCATCGCGAGTGCGTTGCCGCGGCTCGATGCGCTGATTGGCGAGGGGGCAACCACCGTCGAGATCAAATCCGGCTATGGCCTCGACACCGAGACCGAGCTGCGGCAACTGGCGGCCGCGCGTAGCCTCGGTCGCCAGCGGCGGGTTGCGATCCGTACGTCCTTTCTCGGAGCCCACGCCCTGCCGCTGGAGGCAGATGGCGACAAGGATCGCTACATCGATCTCGTTTGCAACGAGATGCTGCCGGCCGTTGCAAAGGTGGGCCTCGCCGACGCCGTCGACGCCTTCATGGAAGGCATCGCGTTTTCGACTGAACAGACGACGCGAGTGTTCGAGACGGCGAAAGGGCTTGGGCTACCGGTCAAGCTCCACGCCGACCAGCTGTCGAACCTTGGCGGCGCGGCCCTCGCCGCAAGATTCTCGGCACTGTCGGCCGATCATCTCGAGTATACCGACGAAGCCGGCGCCGCCGCGATGGCGAAGGCCGGCACTGTGGCCGTGCTGCTGCCGGGCGCCTTTTACTTCATCCGCGAGACGCAGAAGCCGCCGGTCGAGGCATTCCGCAAGCACGGCGTTCCCATGGCGCTCGCGACCGACTGCAATCCCGGCAGCTCGCCGCTGACCTCGCTGCTGCTCACGATGAACATGGGCGCGACGCTGTTCCGGATGAATGTGGCCGAGTGCATCGCCGGAATCACCCGTGAAGGCGCGCGGGCGCTTGGTGTGCTCGATGAGACCGGCACGCTGGAGGCCGGCAAATGGTGCGACCTCGCGATCTGGGACGTCGAACGGCCGGCCGAGCTCGTTTACCGCATCGGCTTCAATCCGCTGCACCGCCGGGTGTGGAGGGGGCAATGACGGAGCAGGACACGGCGATCGTCGTCCGACCGGGGACGGTCAGCCTCGACGATCTCGCGTGCGTGCTCGATGGTGCGCCCGTCGTGCTCGATCCCTCGTTCTGGCCGCGCGTCGAAGCAGCCGCGGAGATTGTCGCAAGAGCCGCGCGAGCCGACGTCCCCGTTTACGGCATCAACACCGGATTCGGCAAGCTCGCCTCGAAGCGCATACCGCCGGATCAGACCGCGCTGCTTCAGCGCAACCTGATCGTGTCGCATTGCTGCGGCGTCGGCCAGCCCACACCCGAGCCGATCGTTCGCCTGATGATGGCGCTGAAGATCGTCTCGCTCGGGCGCGGCGCCTCCGGCGTGCGCCGCGCGGTGATCGAGCAGCTGCAGGCCATGATGGCACGGGGCGTCACTCCGCTGGTGCCGCAGCAGGGCTCGGTCGGTGCCTCCGGGGATCTTGCACCGCTCGCGCATATGACGGCGGTGATGATCGGCGAGGGGCAGGCGATCGCTGACGGAAAATTCGTGCCGGGCGGCGAAGCGCTGGCGGCTGCCGGCCTCGTGCCGCTGACGCTGGGCCCCAAGGAAGGCCTCGCGCTGATCAACGGCACGCAATTCTCGACCGCCTATGCCATCTCCGGCGTGCTGCGCGCTTTCGGCTTGGCGCGCGCCGCGCTCGTCACCGGCGCATTGTCGGTCGATGCGGCAATGGCGTCGACGGCGCCGTTCCGTCCCGAGATCCAGGCGCTGCGCGGCCATGCCGGGCAGATCGCTGCGGCCGCGACGCTGACCGCGCTGCTCGAGGGCAGCGACATCCGTCTGTCGCACCTCGAAGGCGACGAACGCGTGCAGGATCCCTATTGCCTGCGTTGCCAGCCGCAGGTGGCGGGCGCGGCGCTCGATCTGATCACGCAGGCCGCGCGCACGCTGATCGTCGAGGCCAACGCCGTGACCGACAATCCGCTGGTGCTGGTCGAGACCGGCGAGATCGTCTCCGGCGGCAACTTCCATGCCGAGCCGGTGGCCTTTGCCGCCGACGCGATTGCGCTGGCGCTGTCGGAGATCGGTGCGATCAGCGAGCGACGCATTGCAACGCTGGTCGATCCCGCGCTCAATTTCGGCTTGCCGCCGTTCCTCACGCCCGATCCCGGACTCAATTCCGGCTTCATGATCGCGGAGGTGACGGCCGCCGCCCTCTACGCCGAGAACAAGCAGCGTGCGCTCGCTTGTTCGGTCGATTCGACGCCGACCAGCGCCAACCAGGAAGACCATGTCTCGATGGCCGCGCATGCCGCTCGGCGCCTCGCCGACATGGCCGACAACCTCGCCGCCATCCTCGGCATCGAGCTTCTGGTCGCCGCCCAAGGCATCACGTTGCGCTCGCCGCATGCGACCAGCGCGCCACTCGCTGCCGTCATCGCGGCACTTCGTGAACAGGTGCCGGCGCTCGGCGCCGACCGCTATATGGCCGGCGATCTCGCCAAGGCTGCCGCGCTCGTCGAGGCCGATGCGCTGCCGACCGTGGCGCTCACCATGCTTCCAACTGATCCGTTTCCGCGACTTGACTGAAGAGGGGTCCGCATGAACCGCCGACTGGACAATGACCGCACCATCCGCGCGCCCCGCGGCAGCGATATCAGCGCCAAGAGCTGGCTGACGGAAGCGCCCTTGCGCATGCTGATGAACAATCTCGATCCGGATGTTGCGGAGCGTCCGAGCGAGCTCGTCGTCTATGGCGGCATCGGCCGCGCCGCGCGCGACTGGGAGAGCTTTGACCGGATCGTTGCGGCCTTGCGCAAGCTCGAAGCCGACCAGACGCTGCTGGTGCAGTCCGGCAAGCCGGTCGGCGTTTTCCGCACCCATGCCGACGCGCCGCGGGTGCTGATCGCGAACTCCAACATCGTGCCGCACTGGGCGACGCTCGACCATTTCAACGAGCTCGATCGCCAGGGCCTGATGATGTATGGCCAGATGACGGCGGGGTCCTGGATCTATATCGGCAGCCAGGGCATCGTGCAGGGCACTTACGAGACCTTCGTCGAGGTCGGGCGGCGGCATTATGGCGGCAGCCTCGCCGGCAAATGGATTCTCACCGCCGGCCTTGGCGGCATGGGCGGTGCACAACCGCTGGCGGCGACCATGGCGGGTGCCTCGATGCTCGCGGTCGAATGCCAGCCGAGCCGCATCGAGATGCGCCTGCGCACCGGCTATCTCGACCGTCAGGCCGCAACCCTCGACGAAGCGCTGGCGATCATGGCGGATGCCGCGGCGACGAAGAAGGCCGTCTCGGTCGGCCTGCTCGGCAATGCCGCGGAGATTTTCCCGGAGCTGGTGCGGCGCGGCGTCAAGCCAGATATCGTCACCGACCAGACCAGTGCGCATGATCCGATCAACGGGTATTTGCCGAAGGGCTGGACGCTGGCGGAGTGGGAAGCCAAGCGCGCTTCCGATCCGAAGGCGGTCGAGCGTGCCTCCAAGACCTCGATGGTCGAGCATGTCCAGGCCATGCTGGATTTCCATGCGCAGGGCATTCCGACGCTCGACTACGGCAACAACATCCGCCAGATGGCGCTGGACATGGGCCTGAAGAATGCCTTCGATTTTCCCGGCTTCGTGCCGGCCTATATCCGCCCGCTATTCTGCCGCGGCGTCGGGCCGTTCCGCTGGGCTGCGTTGTCGGGCGATCCCGAGGACATCTTCAAGACCGATGCCAAGGTCAAGGAGCTGATGCCCGACGACAAACATCTGCACAATTGGCTCGACATGGCCAAGGCGCGCATCAAGTTCCAGGGTCTGCCGGCGCGAATCTGCTGGGTTGGCCTCGGCGATCGTCACCGCCTGGGTCTAGCCTTCAACGAGATGGTGGCGCGCGGTGAATTGAAAGCGCCCATCGTGATCGGCCGCGATCATCTCGACAGCGGTTCCGTGGCGAGCCCCAACCGCGAGACCGAGGCGATGAAGGACGGATCGGACGCGGTGTCGGACTGGCCGCTGCTCAACGCGCTGCTCAATTGCGCCAGCGGTGCGACCTGGGTGTCGCTGCACCACGGCGGCGGCGTCGGCATCGGCTATTCGCAGCACGCCGGCATGGTAATCGTCGCCGACGGCACGCCTGAGGCTGCGAAGCGCATCGAGCGGGTGCTGTGGAACGATCCCGCCAGCGGCGTCATGCGCCATGCTGACGCGGGCTACGACATCGCGATCGACTGCGCCCGCGACAAGGGCCTCGATCTGCCGAGCCTTGCGAAGTAGCTAGTCGCTCACCAGCAGCTTCGGCATCGTTGTCTTCGCGCCGTCCATGAAAGTCTGCACGGCGTCGCGGACGATCGCGTTGAGATCGGGCGGGATCGGCGTCTCGTAGATGAATTTTCGGATGGCGAGATAGAAGATGCGGCCGTGCAGGCCCCAGAACAGCTCGGTCTCGCGCTCACCGAGCGGATGGCCCTTTGCGCCGGGCAGCCCGAGTTCGTGACGCAGTTCTGCGGCGGCCGGCTCGACGATCTCGCGGCGGACGATGTCGAGATAACGGCTGGTGATGCCGAACGACTTCATGCCGGAGAACACGAAGATCCGCACCCAGTTATATTCGAACACGCGTTCGACGTAGTCGAGATAGAAGCGTGTCAGCCGCGCTTCGAGGGACAGTGAACGATCGCGGATCATCGGTCCCCAATCGGGCGACCAGCGGCTGAGATAGACCTCCTGGTAGACCCGCTCGATCAACGCCTCCTTGCTGGGGAAGTGGCGATAGATCGCCGAATGCGTGATGCCCATGCGCTTGGCAAGCTCGCGGGTCTGCCCCTCGAAGCCGCGCTCGGCGAAGAAGCGGATGGCCTCCTCCACGATCGCGCGCTCGCGGTCGGCCGCGCGCATGTTGCGACGCTTTGGCGCGGACTTGCTGCCTGTCTCGGTCCGCTTCCGAACCGGTCGCTTCGCCGTTTTCTGCGGTTTTCGGGCCATCTCGTCGCTGAATCAACGTACCGCTGCCTTCATAGCCCAAGGTGCTTTTGTGACCAAATGGTCATTTCCTGTTGACCGGTCCAGGGAGGCATGTCAGAATTTTGAGACCAGGTGGTTACAAATCTGGCATCCCGGCTGATGAGCCGAGGGATCTCGAGGAAACGGCAGTGAAGGCGAGGGCTTTCAGCTATTTTCGTGCGACGACGATCGACCAGGCGCTGGATGCTCACGCACGCGCCGGGGATGACGCGCGCTTCATTGCCGGCGGCCAGAGCTTGGTGCCGGCGCTGTCGCTGCGGCTGCAGGCGCCGCGACTCTTGATCGACATCACCCACATTGACGACCTGCGCGGCGTCAGGCGCGAAGGCGGCCATTTGCGCATCGGCGCGTTGACGCGTCATTGCGAGATGCTGAGCGAGCCGCTGATTGCCGAGTTCGCGCCGCTCTTGCATGCCGCGGCGCCGTTCGTCGCCCATCCCGCGATCCGCAACCGCGGCACCTTCGGCGGCAGCATCGCGCTGGCCGACCCGGCCTCCGAATTTCCCGCGATGACCCTGGCGCTCGATGCCGAGATCGAGATCGCCGGTCCCTCGGGCCGCCGCCGCGTCAGGGCCGACGATTTCTTCATCGACTTGTTCGAAACGGCGCTCCAGCCCGGCGAGTTGATTATTGCGGTCTACGTTCCGCTGTTCAAGGCCGACCAGCGCTTTGCATTCGACGAGCTGGCGCGCCGGCGTGGAGACTACGCGCTGGTCGGTTGCGGCATGCTCGCGACCTTCGCCGGTGATCGCGTCGACGACATCCGCATCTCGTTCTTCTCTGTCGGCAATACGCCGACCCGGGTGAAAGGAGCCGAGGCGATCTTGATCGGCTCGCGTCTCGATGCGGGGCGTATCGCCACCGCGCAAGGAGCGCTGGAAGGCGATCTCGCGCCGCCCGACAGCGACGAGGTGCCACCGGCGATGCGGCTGCATCTCGCCCGCGTGCTGCTGGGGCGCCTGCTCGGACGTCTCGGAGAGGGCGCATGAGGGGCCTTGACGAGCCCCTTCTGGATGAAACCGACGAGACGGTGCGCGTGCGCTTCGTCGTCAACGGCCGCAAGGTCGCCTGCGAGGTTGCGCCGCGCGACACGCTGGTCGATTGCCTGCGCGACAAGCTCGAGCTGACTGGCACGCATGCCGGCTGCGAGATGGGTGCTTGCGGTGCCTGCCTGGTTCAGCTCGACGGCCGCGCCGTGCATTCCTGCCTGATCTTCGCGGTGCAGGCCGACGGCGCCAGGATCGAAACGATCGAGGGACTCACCGAAAGCGGGATGCTCGCCGAACTGCAGGCCGAATTCCACCGCCGCAATGCGCTGCAATGCGGCTTCTGCACGTCAGGCATGCTGATCAATGCCCACGAACTGCTCTCGCAGACGACGCAGCCGAGCCGCGACGAGATCCGCGACGCGCTGTCGGGCAATTACTGCCGCTGCACCGGCTATGAGGCGATCGTCGATGCCATCGACGCGGTGGCGAAAGCGCGCAGCGATGGCGGAGGTGCGACATGAGCGCGCCGCTGACCTCGCTTGATCGTCCCAATTCCTATATCGGTCGGTCCGTGCCGCGGCCCAACGCCAAGCGACTGCTTGCCGGGCGGGGACGCTATGTCAGCGATCTCAAGCTGCCGCGCATGCTCTATGCCGCGTTCCTGCGCAGCCCGCATGCGCATGCGAAGATCGTTTCGATCAATATTGATGAGGCGCGCGCGATCGAAGGCGTGCATCTCGTCGCCACCGGGGCGGATCTCGCCAAGATCTGCACGCCATGGGTCGGCACGCTCGATCATTTCAAGGGCATGACCTCCGCGCCGCAAATGCCGCTGCCGCTCGATCGCGTGGTCTGGGCCGGGCAGGCGGTGGTCGCCGTTGTCGCCGAAAGCCGGGCGATCGCCGAAGATGCGCTGGAGCTGATCGAGATCGATTACGAAGACCTCCCCGTTGTCGCCGATCTCGACAGCGCGCGACAGGTCGGCGGTGCACTGGTCAATCCCGGCAGCGCCAATAACATCTGCTTCCGCAGCCAACTCGACAACGGCACCGTCGACGACGCCTTTGCGCATGCGGCCCATGTGGTGGAGCAGGAGTTTTCCTTCGGTCGCCACACCGCGGTGACGCTGGAGCCGCGCGCGCTCGTCGCGGATTACGATCCTGCCGCGGGCATGCTCACCGTGCATCACGGCACGCAGACCCCGTATCAGTTTCAGGACCTCTATTCACGCCACTACGGCATCCCGGAAGCCCGTGTCCGCGTGATCGCGACCGATATCGGCGGCTCCTTTGGGATGAAGCTGCATGTCTATCACGAGGACATGGCGGTGGTCGGTCTCTCGATCCTGCTCGGCAGGCCCGTGAAGTACGTCGCCGATCGCATAGAATCCTTCGTCTCCGATATTCACGCTCGCGACCACCGCGTGCGCGCCCGCATGGCGCTCGACGCCAAAGGTGAGATCCTGGCGATGGACGTCGTCGATTTGACCGCGATCGGCGCCTTCTCGACCTATCCGCGCACCAGCGTGGTCGAGGGCAATCAGGTGATCCGTCTGATCGGCGCGCCCTATCGCTTCAAGAACTATCGCGCCACGCTCGAGGTGATCTTCCAGAACAAGGTGCAGACCAGCCAATACCGCGCCGTCGGCCATCCCATCGCCTGCGCGGTCACCGAGCGGCTGGTTGACATCGCAGCGAGCAAGATTGGCCTCGATCCCTTCGCCATCCGGGCGCAGAACGTCATCCCCGACGATGCCTATCCCGAGATCTCGCCGACTGGTTACCGCTTCGAGGCGCTGTCACATCAGACCTGCCTCAAGCGCCTGCACGAGATGATGGACTATGACGCGCTCCGCGCAGAGCAGGCGGACTTGCGCAAGCGGGGCGTCTATCGCGGCATCGGTATCGCAACCTTCGTCGAGATCACCAATCCCAGCCCCGCGTTCTATGGCGTCGGCGGGGCGCGCATCTCCTCGCAGGACGGCGCGATCGTCAGCCTGACTCCATCGGGCGAGGTGCGCTGCCTGATCTCCGTCACTGAGCAGGGGCAGGGCACCGAGGCGATCATCAGCCAGATCGTGGCCGATCAGCTTGGCCTCGCGCTGGAGCACGTCAAGGTCGTCACCGGCGATACCGAGGTGACGCCGCATGGTGGCGCCACCTGGGCCTGCCGCGGCGCCGGCATCGGCGGCGAGACGGCGCTGCAGGCCACGCGCGCGCTCAAGCGCAATATCCTGGAGGTCGCCGCGCTCATTCTCCAGGCGCAGCCGTCGGCGCTCGACATCATCGATGGCGAGGTCGTGGACGTCGCAACGCGCAAGCCGCGCCTGCCGATCTCCGAAATTGCGCGCATTGCCTATTTCCGCTCCGACACGCTGCCATCGGGCACGCAGGCGCAGCTCACCGTGAGCCATCATTTCGCGCCGCAGGGCTATCCCTTTGCCTTCACCAACGGCATTCAGGGCTGCGCGCTGGAGGTCGACGTCGAGACCGGCCTCATCAAGCTCCTGAAACATTTCATCGTCGAGGATTGCGGCCGCGTCATCAATCCGATGCTGGTCGACGAGCAACTCCGCGGCGGCATCGTGCAGGGGCTGGGCGCGGCGCTGTTCGAGGAGTGCCGCTACAGCGAGACCGGCCAGCTCATGAACGGCTCGCTCGCCGACTACCTCGTGCCGATGCCGATGGAGATGCCCGACATCGTCATCGGCCATGTCGAGACGCCGACCGCCGACACCGAGCTCGGTGCCAAGGGGGTTGGCGAAGCCGGCACCGCGGCGGCGTCCGCCTGCGTGCTCAACGCCGTCAACGACGCGCTCGCGCCGTTCGATGCCACGATCAATTCTGTCCCGATTACGCCTGCAAAAGTCCTGAAAGCCCTGAAGCGCTTCTAGAAAAAAGACAATTGAAAAAGACCTTGGAGGAAATCATGCCCAAATCCGGTTCGACGTCGAAGATAACCCGCCGCACCGCGCTCGCCGGCCTCTCGGCAAGCGCGGCTCTGTTCGCTATGCCCCGGATTGGTCATGCGGCCGACGAGACGATCCGCATCGGCTTTCCGACGCCGCTCACCGGCCCGTTCGCCGCGGAAGCGCGCGATCAGGTCAAATGCGCCGAGCTCGCCGTCAAGCTCGTCAACGACAAGGGCGGCATCGGCGGCCGCAAGGTCGAGCTCCTGGTGCGCGACGACAAGCTCAATGCCGGTGAGGCCGCGACCCGCACCCTCGAGCTGATCGAGAAGGACAAGGTTCACGCCGTGGTCGGCGCGCTCTCCAGCGCCGTGCAGCTGGCGGTCAACGAGGTCACCCGGGCCCGTGGCGTGATCTATGTCTCGATCAGCCAGTCCGACACCATCAACGAGGCCAAGGATTTCAGCAAATACACCTTCCATGAAGCGCTCAATCCGCACATGACGACGGCAGCGGTGGCGCGGCAGACCCTGAAGAAGGGCATGAAGGTCGCCCATCTCGTCGCCGACTATGCCTACGGCCATGAGATGCTGCGCGGCTTCAAGCGCGCGCAGGCCTCCATCGGTGCGGACAATGTCGGCGAGATCCTGCATCCGTTCGGTGCCGCCGACTATTCCACCTTCATGCCGCGCCTGATGTCGATGCGGCCGGACGTGCTCTGTATCTCCAATTTCGGCCGCGACCAGGCCAACGCAATCAAGCAGGCGGTGGATTTCGGCGTCAAGCAGCAGATGAAGATCGTTGTGCCCGTCATCCTGCATAATCAGCGTCTTGCCGTCGGCCCCGACGTGTTCGAGGGCGTGGTCGGCGGCGCCAACTATTATTGGGGCCTGGAGGCGCAGAGCAAATCGGCAGCCGCGTTCAACACGGCATTCAAGGCCGCCAATGGCGGCGCGATCCCGACCGATTATGGCGCCTATGGCTATTCCGGCGTCGGATCCTTGCTGGCGGCCATGCAGACGGCCGGCGGCACCGACACCGACAAGGTGGTCGATGCGCTGGAGAAGCTGCAATACGATTTGACCAAGGGCCCGCAGCACTACCGCAAATGCGACCACCAGTCGGTGCAGTCGGTGCTGGTGCTGGAATCCAAGAAGAAGTCGGCCATGGCGGGCGAGAACGATCTGTTTGCCATTCTCGCCAACGACGCCAGCTCCGACGACATGCTGCGCAGCTGCAGCGAGCTCGGCCACGCCACCTGAAGCCTGTCACGATGGACCTGCCGCTGATCATCATGCAGCTTCTCTCCGGGATCGCCCTTGGGGCGGTTCTGGTGATCACTGCGCTCGGACTGACGATCGTGTTCGGCATGCTCGGGGTGGTGAATTTCGCCCATGGCGCGCTGTTCATGATCGGGGCCTATGCGGGGCTGTATCTGGCCTCGCTCACCGGCAGCTTCTGGTGGGGGCTGCTGCTTGCGCCCATCCTGATCGGCGCTTTCGGCATGCTGATCGAGTTCGTCCTGATCCGCAGGCTTTATGGACGCTCGATCGACGATCCGCTGCTGCTCACCTTCGGCCTCAGCTACATCCTGGTCGAGGGCGTGCGCATCGTGTTCGGCAGCGACGGCATTCCGTTTCCGACCCCGCCGCAGCTGATCGGCGTGCTCGATCTCGGCATCGGCTTCTTCCCGCGCTACCGCCTGTTCGTGATCGTGCTGGTGGCCGTCGTGCTGGTGGCGCTTTGGATGACGCTGGAAAAGACCCGAATCGGCCTGATCGTGCGTGCGGGTGCGCGCGATCCCACCATCATGCAGGTGCTCGGGGTCGATATCGGCCGGGTCTGGCTTGCGATCTTCGGCCTTGGCGTCGGACTTGCTGCGCTGGGCGGCGTGCTCGCCGGTCCGATGCGCAGCGTCAATCCGGAGATGGGCTCGCTGGTTCTGGCCGAAGCCTTCGTCGTCACCGTGATCGGCGGCCTCGGCTCGATCGTCGGCGCGGTTGTCGCCGGCCTGATGGTCGGCATTTCCATCAGCATGGTGGCGCTGTTCGCCCCTGAAATGGCGACCATCGTCATGTTCGCGCTGATGGCGGTGGTGCTTCTGATCCGCCCGCAAGGCCTGTTCGGCGTGAGAGGGAGGACGGCGTGACGCGTCCTTCGAGCGGTGAGGTTCTCGCAAAATCTGCGCCGAGCGGGCTCGGCCGGATTCTCGACCACCGCGTGCTGCTGTCGATCGCCGTGCTGGCCCTCTTGCCCTGGCTGCTGCCGTCCAAGGCGCTGGCCGTCAACGTCCTGATCTACGGCGTCGTGGTGATGGGCTACAATCTGCTGTTCGGCTACACCGGGCTGTTGTCGTTCGGCCAGGCGGCGTTCTTCGGTGCGGGCGCCTACTTCACCGGCATCGCGATCGGCCGCTACGGCGTGCCGTGGTTTGCCGCGGTGCCGATCGCCGTGCTGCTCAGCACCGGCCTTGCGGCGCTGATCGGCGTCGTCTCGACGCGCACCCGCGGCATCTATTTCTCCATGGTGACGCTCGCTCTGGCCCAGCTGGTCTACTACGTCGCGCTCCAGGCGGCCTCCTTCACCGGCGGCGAGAACGGCCTGCGCGGCTTCACCGTCGATCGCATCAGCCTGTTCGGCCTGCAGGTCAATTTCCTCGACCCCGTCAACAAATATTACGTGCTGATGGGCTTCGCAGGCTTGGCGATGTGGTTCCAGTCGCGCATCCTGAACTCGCCGTTCGGCGCCGTCATCGAGGCGATCCGCGAGAACGAGCAGCGCGCGCGGGCCTGCGGATATGACGTCGAACGCAGCAAGCTGGTCGTGTTCATGCTGTCGGGCGCGATCTCCTCGCTCGGCGGCTGCATGCTGGCGCTGCATCTGTCGATCGTGCCGCTCGACATCCTGCATTACCAGACCTCGGGCATGATCGTGATGATGGTGCTGCTCGGTGGCGCCCGCAGCTTCTTCGGTCCCTTCGTCGGCGCGGCGAGCTTCCTGATCCTGGAGGATGTCGTCTCGCTCTGGACGCCGCATTGGCAGATCTTCGTCGGCGCGATCTTCGTGCTGTTCGTGCTGTTCCTGCCCAAGGGCATCTGGGGCACGCTGCTGGATGCAATCGGCGTCGGAAAGGCGCGGCAATGAGCGGCGAACTGCTTCGCGCCGAAGGGATCGGCAAACGCTTTGGCGGCTTCGTCGCGCTCGAGGATATTACCCTGTCCTTTGCGGCGGGACAGCTGACCTCGATCATCGGACCGAACGGCGCCGGCAAGAGCACGTTCTTCAACATTCTCTCCGGCGCGTTGACCCCGACGTCCGGCAAGCTGCATTTCAGGGGACGCGCGCTGAACGGCCTGCCGCAGCACCGTTTCGTGCACCAGGGCATCTCGCGCTCCTACCAGATCACGAACATCTTTCCGGATCTGTCGGTGCACGAGAATGTGCGCGTCGCAGCGCAGGCGCTGACCGTGAGCTATGACATCTGGCGCAACCGCGCCCGGCTGACCGAGTTGAATACGCGGGCGGACTCCGCGCTGGATGCGGTCGGACTGCTCGCCAAGCGGAACGAGCTTGCGAAGTTCCTGTCCCATGGCCAGCAGCGCGCGCTGGAGATCGCGATCGCGCTGGTCTCCGAGCCGGAGCTGCTGCTGCTGGACGAGCCGACCGCCGGCATGGGGCCGGAAGAGACCAAGGACATGGTCGCGCTGCTGGAGCGGCTCGCCGACAAGCGCACCGTGCTTCTGGTGGAGCACAAGATGAAGATGGTGCTCGGCCTGTCCAAGCGCGTGGTGGTGCTGCATCACGGCCGCCTGCTCGCAGACGGCGCACCCTACGAGATCAGGAGCAATCCGGATGTCCGCCGGGTCTATCTCGGACAGAGTGAAGGCTATGGCTGAGACTGCATTGCTCGAAATCGAAGACCTCCACGCCTGGTATGGCGCAAGCCATGTTCTTCACGGCATCTCGCTGCACGTGAAGGAGGGCGAGGTGGTCGCCCTGGTCGGCCGCAATGGTGCCGGCAAGACCACGGCCTTGCGGGCGGCGATGGGCCTGATGCCGAAGGCGACGGGCCGCGTGCGCTTTGCGGGCAGGGAGCTCCTGCCACTGCGCGCCCATCAGCGCTTCCACCTCGGCCTCGCTTACGTGCCCGAGGAGCGGCGCATCGTTCCCGGTCTGACTGTGCGCGAGAACCTCCGGCTCGGCCTCGTCGCGGCCGGTGGCGGCATCGAGGAGCGCATCGCGATCGACGAGATTGCCGGAACGTTTCCACGCCTGAAGGAGCGCCTCGGCCAGGAAGGCGCGACGCTCTCCGGCGGCGAGCAGCAGATGCTGGCGATCGCGCGCGCGCTGATCGCGAAGCCCAAGATGATTCTGCTGGACGAGCCATCGGAGGGCATCATGCCCGTGCTCGTCGAGGAGATGGGCGCGCTGTTCCGCCGCCTGCGCGACGAGGGCAAGACGCTGCTGCTGGTCGAGCAGAACGTCGAATGGGCGCTGCGCCTGGCCGACCGCGCCGTGATCATCGACCAGGGCGAGGTCGTCCATGAGAGCAGCGCTGCGGCGCTGCTCTCGGACAAGGATGTCCAGGAACGTTACTGTGCGGTGTGATTTCAGGCCACGACCTTGGCTCCGGCGCCGCCGAGGCGCTGGCGTTCACGCGCCAGATAGTCGGCGATCGCGCCGGCCGGCATCGGTTTTGCGAAATAGTAGCCCTGGATGAAGTCGCAGCCGAGCCGGCGCAGGCTGTCGAGCTGGGCGCGGGTCTCGACGCCCTCGACGACGCAGGCGATCTCCATGTCGTCGCAGAGGCCGGCAAGCGATTTGATGATCTTGTGGCTTACCGGGTTCTCGTTGATCTCGGCGACGAAGCTGCGGTCGACCTTGATCTTGTCGAGCGGCAACCGGTGCACGTGGCTCAATGACGAATAGCCGGTGCCGAAATCGTCCAGCGAAATGCCGCAACCCATCGCCTTCAGCGTTGCGATCGACTGCTGCGCGCGTACGAAATCGAAGGTGACGGCAGTCTCGGTGATCTCGAAATCGATCCGGCGCGGCGACAGACCGCTTTTCTCGATGATCGAGACCAGCGGCAATATGCCCTCGGCGGCACAGACGTCGTGAGCGGACAGGTTGAATGAGAGGCGGATGTCGTCGGGCCAGGTCTTGGCCGTAGCGAGTGCGCGCGCCAGCAGCGCCTGCGTCAGAGGACGGATCAGGCCGATGCGTTCGGCGGCGGGGATGAAGTCGGCTGGAGAGACAGAGCCCAAGCGAGGGCTATGCCAGCGTGCCAGCGTCTCGAAACCCGCGGTGTGCTCACTCATGGCATCGACGATTGGCTGGAAGACCAGCTCCATCTCGGCGCCAAAATCGGAGGTGCGCAACAGGTTCTCGATCACGCCGCGGCTGCGAATCTCGGCCTCGAGCTCGCTCGAGAAGATCACGGTGCGGCCGCGCTGATGGCGCTTGGCGTGGTAGAGCGCGTAGTCGGCACATTCATAGAGCGCTTCCGAGGTCGTCGCGGCGTTCGGGAACAATGCGAAACCGATCGAGCAGGACAATCCGGTATGGGCGGTGTCGAGCTGGTAGGGCAGCTTGACCTGACTGCCGATGCGTTCGCCGAGCCGCGTCAGGTCCGCGTCCTCGGGGTCGCCGCAGACGACGAGGCCGAACTCGTCGCCGCCGAGCCGGGCGAACTCCACGCGCTGCGGGCCAAAGGCCTCGCAGACCTCGCGGATGCGCCGGCCCGCCTCGATCAGGACGCGGTCGCCGACCGAGTGGCCGTAATTGTCGTTGATCGGCTTGAAGCCGTCGAGATCGATGATCCCGACCGCAACGCGAACGTGCCTGCGCTCGGCGTCGGCAAAGGCGCTCGAAAGCTCGGCGAAGAAGCGGCGGCGGTTCGGCAGCTCGGTGAGGGAATCGAGATTGGCGAGGCGGAAGTTCTCGTCCGAGAGTGCCTGCGTCGCCGCCTGTTGCGCAAGCAGCGACTTTCGGCTGGCGACGAGATCGGCGAAATCGCGGTAATAGATGAACAGCACCGTCACCATGGCGCCGGAAACCAAGAGGTTGTTGACGGCGATCGCCTTCAGTGTCGGCTCGCCCGTGGCGAAGAAGAACAGCACATAAGGCACGTCGACGATCAGCGTCACGATCAATGCCGCCGAGCGCAGATGCATCAGCGAAAAGATGCAGCCGATCACGGTGACCGCCATGTAGAAGGCGACCTGGCTCTTGGCGAAGGGATCGCCGTAGGGGTAGAGCGCGAAGGACCAGGCGGTGAAGCCGGCGCCGATCGGCACGGTCAGCCAGTTGGTGGCGCGCAGATTGCGCAGGATGTCGGCGTCGCTGCGCACGAGGTGACGCTGGCGCAGCCACCAATAGGTCCGCAAGCCTGCGAGCACGGTCAGCACGCCAGGCACGATCATCGTCAACCAGTCCGGCGCCACGTTCACGTAGGTGTAGGCGACGGCGATCGTGTTGCTCATGAGGATGAAGTAGAGCAGCGGGACCTGCTTGGAGAAGGCGTCGAACTGCGCGCGCATCAGATCCGGGTTGTCGACCGGGACGTGAAACAGCCGTATCGTGGCGGCGAGATGAGACTTCAAATCGGCAACAGGCATTGAAATACGAGCCCCGGATCCCCTGAAAACGCGGGTGATCTTGCACGGCGGGGGTAAAGGTCCCGTTAGATCGATCTTGCGCCAACGGCCAGCGCAGGTTGCGCGCTATCGCATCCCTTTTCGGTCGCGTGCATTGGTGAGGAGGCGTTAACGATACGCAGCCGCACAAGCAGGCGCATCGGCTGCAGGATCCGGCAAAGCTGCGGCTACGCTCTGCTAACCATGCGCCTCGGCGCAACGTCGAGCGCGCACCTCTCTCCTTCCGGGGAGAGGTGAAAGACCGCATTCGATGGCGGTTATTTCTTTTCCAGCGCGGCGGTCTGCCTGGCGAGTTGCTTGTCGAACTCCTCCGACAGGCCGGACGCATAGGTCGCAAGTTCGCCCGGTTTGACGAACGGATTGGGCGCGCCCTCCTTCATCTGCGCACGCTTGGCCTGCATGCCGTAGACTTCGGGATGGGGGCCCAGCAGCACGTCGATCTTCATCGCTTTCACCTTGGCGTAGGTCGCCCGATAGTCGTCAACGATGCCGGGATAGGTGGGCTGGCCGACCAGCCGGTTCAGCGCCACCGTGCCGCTGCAGAAGAACAGCACCTCGCGGCTTTGATCGGCGTCCTTGACGGTCATCTCCCAGCTCGTGCAGCCGGGCGAGTGGCCGGGCGTTGCATGCGCGATGAGCGCGGTGTCGCCGAGCGTCACCTTGTCGCCTTCCTTCACGACGCGGTCGACCTTCACCGGTGCGAAAGCGAGGTCCTCGTTCTTCTCGTCGCCGGGATAATAGCCGCCTTCGAGCAGCGGCTTGTCACGCTCGCCGGCCACGAGCTGCGCGCCCGTTTCCTTCTTGATCTCGGCGAAACCGCCGGTGTGATCGATATGCGCGTGCGAGTTCAGGATAATCTTGATGTCGGCAACCTTGAAGCCGAGCTTTGTGATGCTGTCCTTGATCGTTCCGGTGGACTGGGGCATCGCCGTGTCCATCAGGATCAGGCCTTGCGATGTCTTGATGACGTAGACGGCGATACCCTCGGTCCCGACATAGTAGATGTTGCCGATGAGCTGGAACGGCTCGAACGGCGCTGTCCACTTCTGCATGACCGTGGCCAGGAAATCCTTGAGGGTCTGCGCTTGCGCGCCCGTTGCGAGCAGGGTCAGTGCGCACAACGCGGCCGTGAGTATTCTCATGGTTTGCCTCCCATAGTGTTCTTGTCGTTTTGATCGGGCGGACCTCGCGGCTCGACCGCGCGCAGGTTACGTTGCAGCCGGCGTTGCGGGCAACTGCTTCGTATGAGGAAAATTGATCTGCCGCGCGGGAGCTCAGCGCCCGACCGTCACGCCGGCGGTCGAGCGCATCGCATCCTGAAGACTCGTCGCCTTCATGTCGTCGAGCACCTGTCGCGTCAGCACGGTGGTCTGGCCCGGCGTGTTGAGGATCGACTCTCCGTGCGAGGAAGAGAGCCGATCGGCCTTGTAGGGCGCGGCTGGATCGGTGGCGGGAACGGTCGCGGCGACATGATGGGGCCGTTGACCTGCGAACGCCGGCTGTGAGATCCAGCAGGCGGCGATCACGACCAGAAGCAACGAGCTGCGCGCATAGGCGGTCTCCCATGTCGGGATATCAGCCTAGCACATCGCGGCGGTCGTTGCAGGCGAAAGGGTCAGGCGAGAGCGGCCTGGCGCTCGCGCGCCGGTTCGCGGACTCGCTCGGGTTTCCCGGGCTCGGCGAGCCGCGTGAAACTGCGATGGCTCGCCTGCGCGGGGGCCTCGACGATGACGCCCTCACAGACGATCTGCCCGCCGAGCATCCTGAATTCAAGCTTGTCGTAGCGGGGCATCGTTTCGCCGGGTGCGGGCGGCAGCAGCCCGACGCTGCCCTGGATGTTCAGTGTGGCTTCGCCGGTGCCGTGAAGCCGAGGATTCCACATCCTGATCCCGGTTTCCGCCCAGCGTTGCCGGATCAGCGCGGTGCGATCGGTAGGTTCGGTGGCTCTCGCGCGAACTTTCGGCGGGCTGCGGACTTCCGGAGCAGGCGACACGAGCGCCGGAGCCGGCGCGATGTCGGTGATGACGCTGGCCGCATCAGTGGAACCTTGCTCCGCGACCACCGCCGCGACGGGCGCAGCAATATCCGCAGCTGCCGGCTCGATGGCCAACGCATCGTCCGGCAAGAGATCGCTGTCGAAATGATTCTCGGAGGCAGGCTCGGCCAGAACTTCGGCATCGGCAGACGTGACGCACGGCGCCTCTACGGTCGGCTCAACATCCACGATGACATCAGAGGAGCGATCGTCACTGACGACGAGGGCGGGAGCATCAACCGGAGCGATCTCGACATCGACGGAGGACGGCGATGTCTCCTCGGCGACAACAGGGTCAGCATCAGTCGGGGGCGCGGGAAGTGGATCGCTGCTGACGACGAGCTCGGCGGCGTCGACCGGTTCGCTGACAATTTCGACGGCGACCGGCTCCGCGTCGGCAGCCTCGACCTTCGTCGAGATCTCGACGGCCGGGTCATTGCTGATGACGGGTTCGGAAACATCGGCCGCCGCGTTTTCGAGTTCGACGGTCGAGACCGAGGTCTCCTCTTCGACGACCGGCTCGACATCTGACGGCTTCTGCCGGGAGGAAGCCTCGCTGCTGCCGGCATCGGTCGGCGCTGCCGGCGGGCTCTCCGCGACGACAGAGATCGCGGTATCATCGTCGGCGGTCGGAGCTGCGCCCGCGCTCCCGGCGTCGTCGCGCCCCGAAGTCGTGCTGATTTCGGCGACTTGAGCCGAAGCGGCTTCTGCGACGTCCTCGGCAGTGGCAGGTGAGACGTCTGCGGCGAACGGCGTGACGTCGATGCTGCCGCTATCCGGCACAGGCCGAAGCCGGGTGAATGCCCATTTCACCGCAGGGATACGGCGCAGCAACGATATCAGTCTCGAAAGCACTAGGAGTTGTCCAAGAGGTACTCGGCGTGAGGCGATCGCTGATTCGCCAGCAATGTGAAAAACTGCCCCGGTCGTCACACCTCTGTCAATGTAGGTGAGATCAATTGCAGAACATCTACATGCCCGCGCATGCGATGGTGAAGGATGAAGTCTCAGCCGTCGCCGCAAAGCGTCGATCGTCGTGAAGTCCACGGCAAGACCGGCCAACGTGATCGCGACCCGGCCTGTGGGGAGGGGACGATGATCCCCTCCCGGCGTTTTCGATCTTCCGACTATTTGCCGGAGCCGGCTCCGGCGCCCGCGCTGCCGCCGGCCTGGCTGCCCATGTTGTTGGTGTTGGTGCCGCCGGCCGATGGTTGCTGCGCACCCTTGCTGTCGCTGGCCTCGTTCTGCATGTTCGAAGCGCGTCCGGTGGTCATGCCCTTGGTGGCGGGGCCTCGCGATGAGGGGCCGACGTCGCCCTGACCGGAGGCACCTGGAGCGGGTTGTGTCTGTGCGAAGGCGCTACCGGTCGCCAGCGCCATGATGCATGCTGATGCCAAGATGATCTTTTTCATTGAATTCTCCTTGACGTTACACCCCGAGACAATCCACCTGCACCAACGACGTTCCTGCCCATTGGTCGCCATCGCTTCAACTCTGAGCGGTTGAACGTTGGGGGTTCCCGTCAACGTCCCAAGCGGCTATTGAGGACCGTCATTGCTTGTTTGGAAACGACGCATGAGGAAGATTGCCACCCTTGGAGCGATTCTGCTCTGGTCCACGATCGCGGTCGCGCAGGATCGCACCATCACGGTCGCTTCGACCACCTCGACGGAACAATCAGGCCTGTTCGGCCATCTGCTGCCGCTGTTCGAGAAGGCCGACGGCATCAGCGTGAAGGTCGTCGCCGTCGGCACCGGCCAGGCGCTGGATATCGGCCGGCGTGGCGACGCCGACGTGGTGTTCGTCCATGACAGGGCGGCCGAAGACAAGTTCATGTCGGAAGGGCAGGGCGTGAAGCGCTTCGACGTCATGTACAACGACTTCGTCATCATCGGCCCGAAGAGCGATCCCGCGAAGATTGCCGGCGGCAAGGACGTCACGGATGCGCTACGCAAGATCGCGGCGGCCAAGGCGCCGTTCATTTCGCGCGGCGACAAGTCCGGCACGCACGCGGCCGAGCTGAGGCTGTGGAAAGAGGCGGGTGTCGACCTCAGTGCCAGCAAGGACAGCTGGTACCGGGAGATCGGCCAGGGCATGGGCCCCGCGCTGAACATGGCCTCGTCGTCGAATGCCTATCTGCTGTCGGACCGCGGCACCTGGCTGTCGTTCAAGAATCGCGGCGACCTCGCCATATTGACCGAGGGTGACAAGCGGCTGTTCAACCAATACGGCGTCATGCTGGTGAATCCCGAAAAGCATCCGAACGTGAAGGCGAAGGACGGGCAGGCCTTCATCGACTGGCTCGTCTCGTCGAAGGGGCAGGAGGCGATCGCCGGGTACAAGGTCGGCGGCGAGCAGCTATTTTTCCCCAACGCGTCCCACTAGCACGAAGGCGACTGTCGACACTGCCACGCTCAGCGCGAGCAGGATCAGCCCGAGGCCGAGCGCCAGCGGCAGGTCGCCCTTGCTGGTCTCCAGCGCGATCGCGGTCGTCATCGTGCGCGTGAAGCCGCGGATGTTACCGCCGACGATGATGATGGCGCCGACCTCGGCAATGGCGCGCCCGAACGCCGCGAGAAAGGCCGTCAGCAGCGAGGTGCGGCCGAGCGCGAACAGGAGCGCCATGCTGCGCAGGGCCGACAGTCCGTCGATCCGCGCCAGGTCGCCATACTCGGCCCACAGCAGACTCGCGGGCCGGTGCACCAGCGCCACCACGATCGGGGTGGCGAGCAGCGTCTGCGCGATCACCATGGCGGCCGGCGTGAACAACAGTCCGGCCGCCCCCAGCGGACCGGACCGCGACAGCAGAAGATAGAGCGCGAGCCCGACCACGACCGGCGGAAGGCCGAGTAGCGCATTGGTCAGCACGATGATCACCTGCCGCCCGCGGAATCGGGTGATCGCTAGCAGGGCCCCGATCGGTGCGCCGATCATGAGGGCAATGATGCTCGCGGTCAGGCTGATGCGAACCGACAAGGCGACGATGCCGAGCAGCTCGGCGTCGGCTTCGCCGATCAGCGCGAAGGCGGCAGCGATGGAGCGGGAAAAATCGTTCATCCGGCCCGATGCTGTTGCACCGGCAGCAGGTCGAGCACCAGTTCAGAGGGGCGGCAGAGCCTGACACCTTTCGGCGTCACGACGATCGGTCTGTTGATCAGGATCGGATGCGCCATCATCGCATCGAGCAACTGATCGTCGGTCAGCGCCGGATCGTTGAGGCCTAGCTCTGCATAAGGGGCGGCCTTTTCGCGAACCGCCTCACGCACAGAAATTCCCATGCGTGCGATGAGCCGCTGCAGCAACGCTCGCGATGGCGGGGTCTTCAGATACTCGACCACATGCGGCTCGATGCCGGCGTTTCGGATCGTCGCGAGCGTCGTGCGCGACGTGCCGCATTCGGGATTGTGGTAGATGATCACGTCCATTCGAAAGTCCCCAGGGGCCCAAGGGCGCCGGCCGCTCCCATGGACCCTCGCGTAGTCCCACCCGGCGAGCCGGCAACAGGCCGTTGCCGACTAGACCACGATTCACGGTGCAGTTTCCAGAAGGGGCCGGCGAGGGCGCAAATTCGGGGCGGACCGCCTGCCAGGTGGCCAAATCGGGCCCTTTCGCGGTCGGCGGCGGCTTTATTCCGGTGATAGATGGTTTAAGGAGGGGGCCGATCAGGTCGCAGCCGCCCCGTGGCGGTGCTAGACCCTGGTGCAGAAACAATGGGCCGTGCCGTGCCGGCGCGGGCCGCAAGGATGAAGGATATGAGGCAATGATCCAGACCGTTGGCATCATCGGGGCGGGGACCATGGGGAACGGCATCGCGCAGATCTGCGCCGCGGCCGGGCTCGCGGTCGTGATGGTCGACATTTCCGATGCAGCCGTGAACCGCGGGCTTTCAACCGTTGGCGGCAGCCTCGAGCGCCTGGTCAAGAAGGAGAAGATGTCGGCTGCCGATCGCGACGCCACGCTCAAGCGCATCACCGGCACCACCGACCGGGCGAAGCTGTCGGATTGCGACCTGGTCATCGAGGCTGCGACCGAGAACGAGGAGCTCAAGGTCAAGATCCTGAAGGACCTCTGCGCCACCCTGTCGCCGCGCACGCTGGTCGCGACCAATACCTCGTCGATCTCGATCACGAAGCTTGCTGCCGCGACCGATCGTCCCGACCGCTTCATCGGCATGCACTTCTTCAATCCGGTTCCGGTGATGGCACTGCTGGAACTGATCCGCGGCCTGCAGACCTCCGACGACACCCACGCCAAGGCACTCGATTTCGCCAAGCGCGTCGGCAAGGTGGCGATCACCGCCAAGAACAGCCCAGGTTTTGCGGTCAATCGCATCCTGTGCCCGATGATCAACGAAGCGATCTTCGCGCTCCAGGAAGGGATCGCGACGGCGGAAGAGATCGACGCCGGCATGAGGCTCGGCTGCAACCATCCGATCGGGCCGCTGGCTCTGGCCGATCTGGTCGGGCTCGACACCATGCTTTCGGTGATGGAGGTCTTTTACAAGGGCTTCAACGATCCTAAATATCGGCCAGCGCCGCTGCTCAAAGAAATGGTCGATGCCGGCCATCTCGGCCGCAAGACCGGGCAGGGCTTTTACACCTATAGCGCCTGATCAGGGCGGCCCGCGGCGGGCCTTTCGGGTTCGCCGCCGGATCCCGCACTTTGCGCTGCGACAAAGACGCCGCGCGCAATTGGCCCGACAATGTCAAAAGGGCGGCCCGCGGGAATAAATAAACGAACGGACACAGAGGACATGTCGGATCGACTGAAGGCCGAGCGCGAGGCGGCGGCCGCACGGCGGAACCTGTTGACCCAGGATGCGATCGAGCGCACCGGGATCACCGAGGAGATGATCGGGGAACTCGTCACCCGCTTCTACGGACGGGTGCGCGAAGATGCCCAACTGGGACCGGTGTTTGGAGTCGTGCAGAACTGGGACGAGCATCTCGCCAAGCTCAGGGATTTCTGGTCCTCGGTCGTGCTGATGAGCGGCCGCTATCACGGCTCGCCGATGCGGGCGCATCTGCCGCTAAGTCTGATTGGTGATCATTTCGACCGTTGGCTTGATCTGTTCGAGCAGACCGCGCGCGAGGTCTGCCCGCCGCCGGCAGCTAGCCTGTTCATCGACAAGGCGCGCCGCATCGCCGACAGTTTCGAAATGGCGTCGGCAACGATTGCCGGCTCTATCGCCGCGCCGCGCCACGTCCTCAGGTCCTGACGACGACCGGCTGCCTGCAATAGATGCAGAGATGTCGCGCAGCGTTTCCGCGGCGCGACGAATAGCGCGTTGCACCAATTCCGACATCATCGGTCTGATCTGCAAAATCATCATGCCGATCGCGCGGCGCGACGTTGAATCGCGAAAATGCGTTGGAATGCATTGAGTCCTGCTCAATCAAAGCGAGCAAAGCCATATTGATGCATTGCGGCGCCAATTCTTCGCCTTGTTTTCGGCAGAGTTCCAGCGCCTGCTTGTGGACATGTCCCGCGCATCGTTCACGACCAATTCGTCATCGTCCGATCACCCTAGGGAACCCGAGGCCGACGCTCGCGCCGAGCAGACGCGGCGAACGGTGCTGATCGGCGCGCTCGCCACCACCGCCTGCCTCGGTTGCTCCGCGCATGCGCGCGCGGATGAGGATCCGCCCGGGTCCGACGAACGGCCCCAGAAAGGCGATGTGCTCGTCTTCTCCGAAGGCGACAAGGAGGGAAAGCTCATCACCGCGGCCGACCTCCCCGCCGGCGGCCCGCCGGTGCACGCCTGGCCGAAGGACCCCAAGACATCGGTGGTGCGCAGCGCCTCCCGCCTCAACGAGATCCTGGTGATCCGGCTCGATCCGGCCGAGCTCGACGACAAGACCCGCGAGCGCGCCGTCGACGGCATCATCGCCTATTCGGCGATCTGCGCTCATGCCGGCTGTCCCGTCACCGCCTGGGTGAAGAGCGATGTCGGCGACAAGGAGGTGTTCAAGTGCATGTGTCACAACTCCGAATACGATCCTCGTGCGGGCGCACAGGTCGTGTTTGGACCGGCGCCGCGACGGCTCGCGGCGCTGCCGCTTGCGCTTGCTGACGGCTCGCTCAGCGTCGCCGGCAACTTCATCGGAAAGGTAGGTGGCGCGCAGCCAGGATGAATGGACGGTGCGGGCCTGCGCCCGCGTCACGAGAGGCCGTATCCGCCGATGGGCGGACGGCGGGACGAACGACAAGAATTCAACACAAGAATTCAAACGGATGAAAAAGGGGAACGTCCATGAGAACGTCCATAACCAGGAAGCAATGGTTGCTGTCTGGCTTCGTCGCCTTCACCTGTCTCGCTTCGACCGCCGCAATGTCGGGTCCGATCGAGAACTATGCGCCGGTCACCTCCCAGCGGTTGGAAAATCCGGAACCCGGCAACTGGATGCTCTATCGGCGCACCTATGACGGGCAGGGCTATAGCCCGCTCGACCAGATCAACACCTCCAACGTGAAGAATCTCACGCCGGTCTGGACCTTTGCCACCGGCGTCGTCGAAGGCCACGAGGCGCCGCCGATCATCAACAACGGCGTGATGTTCGTGGCGACCCCGATGGGGCAGGTCATCGCGGTGAATGCCAAGACCGGCGACGAATACTGGCGTTACAAGCGGCAACTTCCCGACGATCTGTTCCAGCTGCATCCGACCAGCCGCGGCGTCGGCCTCTGGGAGGACAAGCTCTACCTCGCCACCACGGACGACCACGTCGTCGCGCTCGATGCCAAGACCGGCAAGGTGGTGTGGGACACCAAGGTGCAGGACTACAGGAAGGGCCAGTACATGACCCTGATGCCGCTGATCGTCGACGGCAAGGTCATCGTCGGCGGCTCCGGCGGCGAGTTCGGCGTGCGCGGCTATGTCGCCGCCTATGACGCCAAGGACGGCAAGGAGCTGTGGCGGACCTTCACCATCCCGGGCGAAGGCGAGCCGGGCCATGACACCTGGAAGGGCGACGACTGGAAGAACGGCGGCGGTTCGGCCTGGATGACCGGCAATTACGACAAGGAGACCAAGACGATCTATTGGGGCGTCGGCAACGCCGCGCCATGGCCCGGCGAGACCCATCCCGGCGACAATCTCTATACCTCCTCGGTGCTCGCGCTCGATCCCAATACCGGCAAGATCAAGACCCATCACCAATATCACCAGAACGATTCCTGGGACTGGGATGAGGTCGAGGCGCCGATGCTGATCGACCTGCAACGCGACGGCCGCAACATCAAGAGCCTGGTTCATCCGGGCCGCGACGCGATCTTCTGGGTGCTCGAACGCACACCGACCAAGATCAACTATGTCGCCGGCTGGCCGTTCGTTTCCACCGACGTCTGGAAGGGTATCGAACCCGAGAGCGGCAAGCCGATCGTCGACCCCGCGCACAAGCCGGTGATCGGCAAGCGCGTCGAGTTCTGTCCGTCGCTGTGGGGCGGCAAGGACTGGCCGTCGGCGGCCTACAGCCAGAAGACCGGCCTCGTCTACGTGCCCGCCAACGAGAACTTCTGCGGCGGTTTCACCGGCGAGAAGGTCGCGCTGAAGCCGGGCGAGCTCTGGCTCGGCACCAAGCCGGAGGACATCGGCCTGAAGACGAAGCCGGGCGCGGATCATTTCGGCGAGCTGCAGGCCTGGGATCCCGTGACGGGCAAGAAGGTGTGGCAGCACAACTTCCCGAGATCGCAGCTGTTCGGCTCGGTGACGGCGACCGCGGGCGACCTGATATTCGTCGGTGGCACCAACGACCGCAACTTCCGCGCCTTCAACGCCAAGACCGGCGAGCTGCTGTGGGAGCAGAAGACCAACTCCGGCATCATGGGCATGCCGGTGTCCTATGAGATCGACGGCACCCAATACATCGCGATTCAGTCGGGATGGGGCGTGGACGCGCAACGCATCCAGGATGCACTGGTGACCAACAACATCGGCATCGAAGCCAATGTGCCGCAAGGCGGGGTCATCTGGGTGTTCGCACTGAAGAAATAGCTCCGCGGGCGGATCGAAGACAGCGGAGCAGTAGGGGGGTGGCGAATGCGGCGGACGGCAACGTCCGCCGCATTTTGTGTTCGTGATGGGATTGCCCGCGCGCGTACTCGTCGTCATGCCCGGGCTTGTCCCGGGTATCCACGTTCTTCGTGCCGCGGCGAAGGCCGTGGATAGCCGGGACAAGCCCGGCCACGACGGCGCGAGGTGAGCAAACCTACTTCCCTTCGCGCTCCACCTTGTCCTTCTCCTTCTGGTTCATCTCACGAACCTTCGGATCGGGATTATGCTGTCCGGTGGTCTGGGTGGTCGATGCGGGCGGGGCATTGGCGTTGGGAAGCGAGTTCTGGTCCGGCGCGGTGGGGCGCGTGGCCGTGGTCGGGGGGCTGGCGTCGCCTTGCGCGAATGCGCCGGGGGCCGTCAAAAGAAAGACGCCCGACAGCGAGACTGCGAGCGCCTTTGAGATGTTGGTCATCGATCTGCTCCTGTCAGATCGATGGAAACGGCGCGAGACAGCTTGTGTTCCGTCTCGCGCCTCTATTCCGTCTCACGCCTCCAGCTGCTTCCCGATCGGAAGCGAGCGGATACGTTTTCCCGTCGCCGCGAAGATCGCGTTGATCAGTGCCGGCGCGAATGGCGGAACGCCGGGCTCGCCGACGCCGCTCGGCGGCGTGTCTGATGCGGGCGGCACGATGTAGACGTTGGTCACCGCAGGAGATTCGTCGATCCTGACGACCGGGAAGTCGTTAAAATTCTTCTGCTGCACCTTGCCGTCCTTGAAGCTGATCTCGCCGTATTTGGCGAGGCTCAGTCCCATGATCGCAGCGCCCTCAATCTGCGAGGCGATGCGTTCAGGGTTGACATAGGTGCCGCAATCGATCGCGGTGTCGACCCTTGGCACCGTGAGCTTGCCCTTGTCATCGACGGCGACCTCGACAATGGTCGCGATGTAGCTGACGAAGCTGCGGTGCACGGCAATGCCGAGACCGTGGCCCTTCGGCACCTGACGGCCCCATTCGCCCTTCTCGGCGACCAGCTCGACCACCTTGCGCAGGCGCGCGGTGTCGATCGGGTAGCTGTCCTGCGGTTCGCCGTAGTTCCAGAGGTCTTTCACCGCGGGCTTGACGATCCGCGGGCTGCCAATCAGCTCGAGCAGCATGTCCTTCTGGTCGCGGCCGGTCGCCTGCGCGATCTCGCCGACCATCGACTGGACCGCGAAGGCGCGCGGGATGTTCGAGACCGAGCGGAACCAGCCGATGCGGGTATGCGCGGCGGCCTCCGGATTCTCGCACGAGACATTGGCGATCTCGAACGGCATGTCGACGAGGCCCATGCCGATTTCGAAGGGCGCCTGATGCACCGTGCCGGCCGCGAAGGTCGAGGCGATGCTGGGAGCCACGCTGCGATGGCGCCAGGCGATCACCTTGCCGTTCTTGTCGAGGCCGGCCTCGATCCGCTCGGCCGAGACCGTGTGCAGGAAGCCGTTACGAATGTCGTCCTCGCGCGTCCACTGCACCTTCACCGGCGCGCCGAGCTCCTTGGAGAGCAGGGCGGCCTCGAGCGCGAAGTCGCATTTCGACTTGCGGCCGAAACCGCCGCCGAGCAGGGTCACGTTGACGGTGACGTTGCCTTCGGGAATGCCGAGCGTCTTGGCGACGTCGTCGCGGGTGCCGCCCGGGCTCTGCACCGGCGCCCAGATCTCCGCCTTGTCGCCCTTGACGTCGGCGACCGCCACCGGCGGCTCCATGCTGACATGAGCAAGATGCGGGATGTAGTACTCGCCGACGATCACCTTGTCCGCGCCCTTCAGGGCTGCATCCGCGTCGCCCTCCTTGCGCACGACGAGGCCCGGCTTGCGCGAGGCCTCCTCGAGCTCCTTGCGGAAGGCGACCGAGTCGTACTTGCCGTTGGCGCCGTCGTCCCAGGTCAGCTTCAATGCGTCGCGGCCCTTGATCGCCGCACCGGTGTTGCGCGCGATCACGGCGACGCCGCCGAGCGGCTGGAATTTGGACGGCCACGGCCAGCCCTGAACCTTCATCACCTTCTCGACGCCGGGAACCTTCAGCGCCGCGTCCGGATCGAACGAGACCAGCTTGCCGCCGGTCACCGGCGGGCGTGCGATCACGGCATATTTCATGCCGGGCAGCCGCACGTCGGCGCCGTAAAGCGCCTTGCCGGTGGTGATGTCGTGGAGATCGACGATACCGATCTGGCCCTTGGTCAGGTAGCGGAAGTCCTTGGGGTCCTTCAGCTTGAGGCCTTCGATTGCGGGCACCGATTCCTTGGCGGCGTCGGCTGCGAGCTCGCCGAAACCGAGCTTGCGGCCGCTGGCGCTGTGCACGACCTCGTGATTGACGGCCTTGACCTCGGTCGCCGGCACGCCCCAGCGCTTCACCGCGGCTTGCTCCAGCATGGTGCGGGCGGAGGCGCCGATCTGGCGCATCGGGATCAGATAGTGCCGCGTGCTGCGCGAGCCGTCGGTGTCCTGGTTGCCGAACTTCACCTCGTCGCCATGGGCCTGCTGCACCTTGACCCTGGACCAGTCGGCTTCCATCTCCTCGGCCACGATCAGCGGCAGGCTGGTGCGCACGCCGGTGCCCATTTCCGATCGGTGCCCGACAATGGTGACGATGCCGTCAGGGCCAACCGACACGAACACGCGTGGATCGACCACGACGCCGTGCGGCATCTTGCCGGCACCCGTCTCATAGGCAAGCGCCTGGCGCGACATCACGGGGGCAGCGAGCACGAAGCCGCCGGTGATGCCGAGCCCCTTCAGGATGCTGCGGCGCGAGACCTTCTCGACCTTGATGTGCTTTTCGAAGCCACGGAGCTTGCCGGGATTGTCGATGAAATTCATGTCACACTCCCGTCGATGCGAGATGGACCGCGTTCTCGATGCGCTGGTAGCAGCCGCAGCGGCAGATGTTGCCGGACATCGCCTCGCGGATCTGGTCATGCGAGGGCTTCGGGTTGTCCATCAGAAGCGCGGCGGCCTGCATGATCTGGCCGGCCTGGCAGAAGCCGCATTGCGGCACGTTGACCTGGCGCCAGGCCTTTTGCACCGGATGATCGCCGTTCGGATGCAGCCCCTCGATCGTCGTGACCTCGCGTCCGGCAACGTCGTTGACCGACGTGATGCAGGCGCGCACCGCTTCCTTGTCGACGATGACGGTGCAGGAGCCGCACAGAGCCTGGCCGCAGCCGAACTTGGTGCCGGTCAGCCCAACCTCGTCACGCAGGAACCAGAGTAGCGGGAGATCCGGGTCGCCGTCCCAGCTCTGTTCCTGGCCGTTGATCTTCACCTTGATCATGATCATCCCTCGCTCTTCATAAGCATGCCAAATTCAAAACTCGCCGACGCCGGTCGGCGCAATGCCAGTTGCGTCGCATCCCGGCCACGGTCCCGCACGGGCAGATCCCGGCAGGAGGCAGGAATGCGAATCTCGATTGTGCGGATGTGTTCGATACCTCCCGTTTTGTTCTTAATTGATTGTATTCCGTGCGGCATCGTGACGGCGCGATCGTAGCAGAGATCGCGCCGGCCCGGCGTTCACAGCCGGGTGTTCTCACCGGGAAAAGACTGCATCGATGATTTGTCAAAAGCAGGGCGCATCAGCGCGCCACGTGGACGTCGCGTTCGCAGACAGGACTGCAACCAAAAAGGGGACTGCGACGAAAGAGGCTTCGTCCGCCACAAAGACTGCGCGGACGAAGCAGGATGCCTCAGTCGAGGGAGGGAGAAACGCAGGGGCCGGGACTTCAAGATAGAAGTTGGCGGCACTGCGCAGTCATTCAGAGACCAGGACTGAGGGAGCTCATCACCCTCGTAGACGCGTGAGTTGCAAAGGCGGCATCGCCGCGATCGCCCCGAGGCCGGGCCCGGCCGGCTCGCTGGCCCTGGTCGAGGCCAGCGAGCGGACGGGGTTCGTTGAACGTCTGGCGGCCTTGCTTACGCCGCTTTGGCTTTGGCGACGTGGGTCGCGATCGCGTCCATCAGCGCCGGTGACAGGCAATCATAGGGCTCGAGCCCGATTTCCTTCAGCCGCGCACGAATGCCCGCCATCTGTTCCGGCTTCACGCCCGATTCGATCACGGAGGAGACGAAGGCGGCGAATTGCGGCGCCTGCGAGCCCTGCTCCTGGAACAGTTCGGGATGGATGAAGTCGAGACCGTAGAACGGGTGGCCCTTGTTCTCGATGCGGCCGTACATGTGCGTGCCGCAGGCCTTGCAAGCGTGGCGCTGGATCACCGCGGAGGGATCGACGATCTCGAGCTTGTCGCCGTTCTCGAGCACGGTGACGTTCTGGCGCGGCACCACGGCGACGACGGAGAACGTCGCGCCCTGCGGCTTCCAGCACTTGGTGCAGCCGCAGGCATGATTGTGGGCGACGTCGCCCTTGATGCCGACCTTGACCGGATGGTCCTTGCATTTGCAGACGAGCGTGCCGCCGGCAAAGCTGCCGCTGCCCTGTTTGAGGCCGTTATCGATCGAGGGATGGAGTGCAACAGTCATGGGTCGATCCTCCTTGGGGGTGACGCTTTCGAGCTAGAACACGACGACTGAACGGATGGATTTGCCCTCGTGCATGAGGTCAAAGCCCTTGTTGATCTCCTCGAGCTTGAGCACGTGGGTGATCATCGGATCGATCTGGATCTTTCCGTTCATGTACCAGTCGACGATCTTCGGCACGTCGGTGCGGCCGCGCGCGCCGCCGAACGCCGTGCCGCGCCAGTTGCGCCCGGTGACGAGCTGGAACGGGCGGGTGGCGATCTCCTTGCCGGATTCGGCAACGCCGATGATGATCGAGGTGCCCCAGCCGCGATGGCAGGCTTCCAGCGCCTGGCGCATCACCGTGGTGTTGCCGGTGCAGTCGAAAGTGTAGTCGGCACCGCCGTCGGTGAGGCCGACGAGATGCTGGACGATGTCGCCGGTGACCTTCTTGGGATTGACGAATTCCGTCATGCCGAACCTGCGGCCCCAATCCTCCTTGGCGTCGTTGATGTCGACGCCGATGATCTTGTCGGCACCGGCCATCTTGGCGCCCTGGATCACGTTGAGGCCGATGCCGCCCAGGCCGAACACGACCACGTTGGAGCCCGGCGTGACCTTCGCGGTGTTGACGACGGCGCCGACGCCGGTGGTGACGCCGCAGCCGATGTAGCAGCTCTTGTCGAAGGGGGCGTCCTCGCGGATCTTGGCGACCGCGATCTCCGGCAGCACGGTGAAGTTCGAGAACGTCGAGCAGCCCATGTAGTGGTAGACCGGCTTGCCCTTGTAGGAAAAGCGGCTGGTGCCGTCGGGCATCACGCCCTTGCCTTGCGTCGCGCGGATCGCAGTGCAGAGATTGGTCTTCTGGCTGAGGCAGCTTTTGCACTGCCGGCATTCCGGCGTGTAGAGCGGGATGACGTGGTCACCCGGCTTCACCGAGGTCACGCCGGGGCCGATCTCGCGAATGATGCCCGCACCCTCATGCCCCAGGATCGACGGGAAAATTCCCTCGCTGTCGAAGCCGTCGAGCGTATAGGCGTCGGTATGGCAGATGCCCGTCGCCTTGATCTCGACCAGGACTTCGCCGGTCTTCGGGCCTTCCAGATCGAGCTCGACGATCTCGAGCGGCTTCTTGGCTTCGAAAGCGACGGCGGCACGTGTCTTCATCGTAAACTCCTCAGATTCTCATGTGGCGCCAAGAACTAGGTCTCGGTTGGGCTCCAAACGTTCACTTCTTGCCCATGCACGAATCTTCGTTCTTGGTGTAGGTGTCGAGCTTGTCCTCGTGCTTGCCGGGTCGGGCGCGGCCCCAGGCCTCGTTGGAGCGGGCGCGCAGATAGACGTAGAGATCGTCCATGTAACAGGCGACGTTCGGGTTATCGCCGAAGGCCGGCATGACGTTCTCCGAGGCAGTCGAAATGTTCTTGCGGCCGGAGGCGACGACGCCGAGAAAGTCGGCGTAGCTCATCGTCTTCAGCGAATCCTTCAGCGCGGGCGCGTAGGTCGAGCCCATTCCGTCCGGGCCATGGCACACATGGCAGTCCGAGTGATAGCGGCGGTATCCGGAATAGGTGTACCAGTCCACGGATCCGTCGGTGACTTTGTAGGTCGGGTTGCCTTCCTTATCGAGCCATTCGCCGGTTTCGTTCTGCTTAACGGCAGTCGGGTCGCCGGAGCCGTCCGCGACGGCAACTTCCCCGGACGCGACCAAGAACATCACGGCAATGGCAGAGCAGATTTTACGCAAGAGATTTTCCTCGGAAGGCGTTCGGTGGAGACGAGCCGGCGCGTGGAGCTTGTCCACGCGCCGGAGCGATGCTGAAAAGGCCTAGTTGGGCAGCGAGAACACGGTCAGCGTACCGCCGAGTGCCGTGTAGTTGCTGAGCGCCGCGTAGCCACCGACTGCGCCGAGACCTGCGGTCGGATCGGTCAGACCTGCCGCCAGACCGATGCCGGCCCAGCCGCCGACGCCGGAGAGCACTGCGACGTACTGCTTGCCGCCGTTCTCATAGGTGGTGACGTTGCCGATGATGCCGGAGGGAGTCTTGAACTTGTAGAGCTCCTTGCCGGTCTTGGCGTCGACCGCCTTCAGGTAGCCTTCGAGCGTGCCGTAGAACACCACGCCGCCGGCGGTTGCGAGCGCACCCGACCAGACCGAGAACTGCTCCTTGTTCGACCAGACGATCTTGCCGGTCTTGCCGTCCCAGGCGATGAAGTTGCCCATGTGGGTTTCACCCTGCGGCGGATACATCGAGAGCGTCGCACCCACATAGGGCTGGCCCGCGGTGTAGCTCACCTTGAACGGCTCGTAGTCCATGCAGACGTGGTTGGTCGGAACGTAGAACAGCTGCGTGTCCGGCGAGTATGCTGCCGGCTGCTCGTCCTTGGTGCCGAGCGCGGCCGGGCAGATGCCCTTCACGTTGTGGTCCTCGCCCGCCTTGTCGGTCGAAGCTGCGTCGAGCACCTTCGGACGGCCGTAGGTCGGCGAGTTCTTGTCCATGTCGACGCCGGAGGTCCAGTTCACCTTCGGATCGTACTTTTCGGCGACCAGCAGTTCGCCGTTGGTGCGGTCCATGGTGTAGGCGAGGCCGTTACGATCGAAGTGCGTCAGCAGCTTGCGCGGCTGGCCGTTGATCGACTGGTCCGAGAGGATCATCTCGTTGATGCCGTCATAGTCCCACTCGTCGTGGGGCGTCATCTGATAGACCCACTTGGCAACGCCGGTATCCGGGTTGCGCGCCCAGATCGTCATCGACCATTTGTTGTCGCCCGGGCGCTGCTTCGGATTCCAGGTCGAGGGATTGCCCGATCCGTAGTACACGAGGTTCAGCTCGGGATCGTAGGAGATCCAGCCCCAGGTGGCGCCGCCGCCGATCTTCCACTGATCGCCTTGCCAGGTCTTGATGCTCGAGTCCTTGCCGATCGGCTTGCCGAGTGCGGTGGTCTTGTCGTCGACCAGAATCTGGTTGTCCGGCCCTTCCGAATAGCCGCGCCATGCCAGCTTGCCGGTCTTGATGTCGTAGGCCGACATATGGGCCTGGACGCCGAACTCGCCGCCGGAGATGCCGATCAGCACCTTGTCCTTGATGACCATGGGCGCCGACGTACCGGTCTCGCCCTTGCTGGGGTCGCCGTTCTTGGCGGTCCATGCGACCTGACCGGTCTTGACATCGAGTGCGACGAGGGTGGTGTCGGCCTGATGCAGGAAGATCTTGCCGTCGCCGTAGGCCAGGCCGCGGTTGACCGTGTCGCAGCACATCACCGGGATGACGTTCGGATCCTGCTTCGGCTCGTACTTCCAGACGATCTTGTTCTCCTGCGAAAGGTCAATGGCATAGACCTTGTTCGGGAACGGCGTGTGGACGTACATCATGTTGCCGATGATCAGCGGGCCGCCCTCATGGCCGCGCAGCACGCCGGTCGAGAAGGTCCAGGCAACCTGGAGCTTGCCTACGTTCTGTGCATTGATCTGGTTAAGCTTGGAATAGCGGGTATTGGCATAGTCGCCGGTCGGCATCACCCAGTCTTTCGGGTTCTGCGACATCTTGACCAGCTCGTCATTGGCTGAGGCGCTCCCGACGGCGAGAGCCGCCGCTGAGCCAAGAAAGGTCGCCAGTAGCACCTTGCGCATAGTCATTCCTCCGTTGGTCTCGTTTATTGTTTCCGTAGCAATATTGATTCACCGGGCTTGTTGTCCGGCGTCTGCTCGTGCAGGGCGGTCACGATTGGGACCAGAAACGATGCTGTGCTGTTTCCTCCTCCTGATGAGAGCCACGGGTCCACGTGCAGGAGCGGCCCGTTCTTGTTGTTCCTGCCGCAATCCCTAACGACTTCGTCATCGGGAAACTTGCCCAAGAGAGAAGCCGGTTTGCTCGACAGCGCACGGACGAAAAGATTTTGATTTTGCAGTAGCGAATTCAGCGGCTTCCGCACGGCGTCGAGGCCGCTTTCAACGGTCAGGTTCCCCTTGACGGCGCTGCAACTAAGGCGGAGGATTAACTTTCAAGGGTGGCAATGGAACGATGGCGCTCGTGCCAAGAGACCGCTCAAATTCGAGGTAAACGTCACGCAATCACGGCTGAGGGCTCCAGCAGCGCTGGTCGCGATTCGCGTCGAATCTCCGGATCAAACCAGTGGCTGGATTAATGTCCGACACCATTCACACGCTCTCGACGACCGGTATGACGCCGAAGCGCCAGATCCAGAGTTGGATCGACGGGCTGACGAGCCTGTGTGGGCATTTCGACGTCGATCCGTTGGAGGCGTCCTCGCTCGAGGGTCGCATCGATTACACGAGCGTTTCGCGCCTGAAGCTCTGCCAGATCGAGGTGAGCCAACATCGCATCGCGCACACGCTGGCGCGCGCCAAGGCCAATGAACATCCCTACATCAAGATCCACTTCCAGACCTACGGCGTGTCCTATTTCGAGCAGGAAGGCCGTCACATCGAAATCAATCCCGGCGATATCATCGCCTATGACGTCTCCTGCCCGCATACGATCATCAGCCCGGCCTTCACGCGTCACGACGTGGTGATCGTGCCGAAGGCGCTGCTGCGCGACCGCGGATTCCCCTCGCAGCGAATGCCCGCCTGCAAACTGACGGCGAAGACGGGCACGGGGCGGATCGCCCACGATTTCGTCCATGCGACCTTCGACGAGGCGGCCAAGCTGTCGGCGAACAGCGCGGTCGGCGTCGCCGATTCGCTGATCGACCTGTTGCTGTTGCCGCTGCGCGAAGCCGACACGATGTTCGACCGGGTCGGGCCCGAAGCGATGTATGTGCGCGCGCAGTTCTTCATCCGCGAGCACCTGCGCGATCCGGATCTGTGCATCGACCAGATCTCCGCCGAGCTCGGCTGCTCCAAGCGCTATCTGCACATGTTGTTCTCGGAACGCGGCACCACGGTGAGCGACTACATCTGGCAGGCGCGCTTGCAGAACTGCCGCCAGGAGCTCGAAGCTCACGCCGGCAAGACCATCACCGACGTCGCATTCTCCTGGGGCTTCTCCAGCTCATCGCATTTCAGCCGGGTGTTCCGGAAATACTTTGGCGTGGTGCCGTCCTCGATCCACAAGGCGCAGCAGGGCGCGGCGAGCTCGGGCGAGCATTAGACGGCTGCCGAAGTTGCGCCGGCGATCAAGCCGCTCCGGCGATCAAATGTCGTTCACGCCGATGCCGCAATGTAAGGAATGCTGACCAGGAGGGCGGCAAGCAACACGGCGTTGCAGAGCATTCCGCTCCAATGCAGCCGCCGCAGCCGACCCGCAGCACTGGTATCGCCGGCTTCGCCAGCGCTGAGCTGCTCGTCCATGCGCTGCATGAACCAGCGGCGCCCGCCGATCGCAAGAGCTGCAAGCAGGCCAACGCCCACAGCGGCCGCCGTGCGCCCGTCGAGTAGCAAAGCCATCGTCGCGATGATTCCGGCAACGCGCATCACCAGAAAATGGGCGTTGAACATTCCGCGCAGCAGCAGGGCGACCGGCCGGATATCGAGCTTCACCAGCAGGAAGGCGGGCGAGGCCAGCGTGAAATAGCCCATCGGAAAGAGCAGGATAACCATAACGGCGACGGCGACTGCATCCGGTGTCATGCGATCGGCCCTTGTTGTCTGCAGAGGCCCGCAATCATAGCGGGAAAATGCTTTTCCAACACTAGGCTTTGGTCGGAAACCGGGCGCCCCCGAAATGTCGGACGTGGGGCTCGTGCCCCGGACGCAGCGCAGCACTCTCAAGGCGATGCGAAGCATCGTCCGGCACATGAGATTGTTCTCCAATCACCGCTGGATGATCTTCGTCCAGACGTCGCCCAGAATGGCGGGCTCGCGCGGCGGCAGATAGGTGAGGCCCGCCTGCCTGCCGAATTCGGCGATCCTGCCCTCGGCCGCGAGGGCGCTCAGCGCCTTGTTGACGGCCTCGATCAGCGCGCCATCGCTGGCAAGCCCGACATAGCCGCGATTGGCGCCGATCGGATAGTAATAGCCCGACGCGGAGAGTGCCGTGTCGGGGTGCGCGGCGCGATGGGCGTCGAAGCGCGCAAGGTCGATCAGCGTCGCGTCATGGTCGCCGCGCTGGAGCGCGCCAAGGAGATCGTCGCGGCCGGGGACGAGATGGGTGATGCTGTCGATAAGCCGCCCCTTGTCGAAGGTCATCAGGATGGCGTCGCCGAGCGAGCCGCTTTCGATGACAAGGCGAAGGCCGGCGAGATCGCCGATGTCGCCGATCTTGCGGCCGCTTGCCTTCGGCCCGAGCACCACCGTCATCGGCGAATAGACGTAAGGCAGGCTCGGCGCGAGCACGCCGAGCGCGACGCGGCGCCGCCGATCATCGCGCGTGGCGCCGGCGAAATCCGGCAAGCGCGCCGTCTTCATCCCGGGGGCGACGAGCGAATCCCGCGTCAGCGCGTAGCCGCCAACGAGCGAGCAGCGCCCATCCGAGAGCAGTGCGTTGGCCTCGAGCTGGGGACTGGAATCCTCGTCCAGCTTGCTCTCGAACCATTGGATCGCCAGCGGCCGTCCGAGCCGCTGGGCGATCGCCTGCGCCAGCAGCACGTCGAAGCCGGCATCCGGCTTGCCGCGGTGATGCATCGAGAGCGGCGGCCGGTCCTCGTCGAGACAGATCTTCAGGGGATCGTCGGTCGCAAGCGCGACCGACGCCATCGTCGACAGAAGCGCAGCAACGCTCCATGCAACGGACCGGCTCCTCATGGCTTCCTCCGGCTGGAGATGAAGGCCCAGAGATCGCCGATCTGGTCGTCGCTGAGAATGTCGCCCCAGGGCGGCATCCTGTTGTTCTTGCCGTTCTTCACCGTGGTGACGAAGCGCGTCTTGTCGTCGGGGAAGAGACGCAGGTCCGGCGTGATGGTGCCGGAGTTCATCAGGTTCGGGCCGTGGCAGTGCGAGCATCTCTCGGCATAGGTCGACTTGCCGTGGTCGATCCGCGCCTGCATGGGATTGCCGGTTGGCTCGTCGGCGGCACGAACGGTTGCCGCAAGCGCGACCGTCAGCACCAAGGCGGCGGCGAAGATCGCCGCCGTCTCGTGAGGCATTTCTCTCAGCATCATGCCGCGGGATTACTGCTTGACCGCAAAAACCCACAGCGAGCCGCCGGGCGGCACCTTGGCAAGTCGCTCGTCGCCGGAGAACAGTGAGTAGACGCCGCCGTAGCCGCTTGTCACCGCGACATACTGCACGCCATCCTGTTGCCAGGTCACCGGCTGGCCCTCGATGCCGGACCCGGTCTGGAACTGCCAGAGCTTCTTGCCGGTGTCGGCGTCGAAGGCCTCGAACTCGCCGGTCAGGGCGCCCGAGAACACGACGCCGCCCGCGGTCGACAGCACGCCCGAGAAGCGCGGAATGTCGCTCGGGGCTTCCCATTTCGACTTGCCGGTCATGGGGTCGATCGCCTTGAGGTGACCGCGCGGCCCGTCCCCAAACTCCCAGGGATCGGTCAGGTCCATGCCGAGATACCATTCACCCTGCTTGAAGGTGACGGGCTCGGCCTTGTACTTGCCGCCGAAGTTGAGCGTGTTGGCGTAGGCAAGACCGGTCTGCGGATTGAACGACATCGGCTCCCAGTTCTTGCCGCCGAGGATCGACGGATAGACCGTCACCTTCTTGCCCTCGCGCGCGTCCTTGCTGACGTCGGTCTCGATCGGACGGCCGGTCTTCATATCGACGCCGGTCGCCCAATTGACCTTCACGTAAGGATTGGCCGCCAGCAGCTTGCCGTTGGTGCGATCGAGCACGTAGAAGAAGCCGTTGCGGTTGGCATCCATCAGCACCTTGGTCGGCTTGCCCTCGACGTTCATGTCGGCGAGGACCATCTCGGCCACGCTGTCATAGTCGAACGGATTGTTCGGCGAGAACTGGTAGTGCCACTTGATCTTGCCGGTCTTGGGGTCCATCGCCAGCACGGAGCAGGTGTAGAGGTTGTCGCCGGGACGCACCGCCGAATTGAACGGTCCGGGATTGCCGATGCCCCAATACACCGTGTTCAGCTCAGGGTCATAAGACCCAGTGATCCAGGTCGAGCCGCCGCCGAGCTTCCAGGTATCGCCCTTCCAGGTGTCGCCGCCGGGCTCGTCCGGCGAGGGGATCGAATGGGTGCGCCAGAGATGCTTGCCTGTTGCCGGATCCCAGCCGTCGATGAAGCCCCTCGTGCCGAACTCGGCGCCGGAGATGCCGGTGATGACGACGCCGTCGGCAACCAGCGGGGCCACCGTCATCGAATAGCCTTCCTTGATGTCGGCCGCCTTCTGTCGCCACAGCTCCTTGCCGTTCTTGGCGTCGAGCGCGATCACGTTGGCATCTAGCGTGGTGCGGAACACCTTTCCGTCATAGAGCGCCGCACCGCGGTTGATGATGCCGCAGCAGACGATGCGCGGCGTCTCGGCGGGATACTCGACCTTGGTTTTCCAGATCTGCTTGCCGGTCTTGGCGTCGACCGCCATGGTCGCGTTGTGCGAGGTCACGTAGATCACGCCCTGGTACACCAGCGGCTGCGATTCCTCGCTGCGATCGTCGTTGAAGGAGTAGTTCCAGACCGGGACAAGGTTCTTGACGCTGTCCTTGTTGATCTGATTCAGCGTCGAGAAGCGCTGCAGATTGTAGCCCATCCCGTAGTTGAGAACGTTCGACGTGTCGGTCGCGCCCTTGACCAGTTGCTCGGTGGTTTGTGCGCTTGCACAAGTCGATGCAAGCATGACGAGGCTCGCGGCCATCGCAAAGCGTTTCATCCGTTCCTCCCAATATGCGCGCCTTTTGACGCTGCGGGAACAACACTCCGTCGGAAACCAAAACGCGTCAATACGAAAGTCGCAAGTGTCGTGCCGATATCGCTGGTCGCTGTCGGTCACCAGACGGAAACCTTGCGGTGCACTTGTGCGGAGACGCTGAAAAAATTCCGCGCCACGAAGCAGCGCCGGGCGTAGGTCTCAGCGCGCACGGTCGAGTTCCCGGGGGGGCGTCGCGCGCGCAAGTTGCAATTCCGGACTTGAACCGGGAGCTGCTTGTGGATTTATCTCGTTGCTGGCCCGCCTCGCACCGAGGCTCTTTGTCTGGGAGGTCTTGATGATTTCGCGTCGCTCAGTTGCGCTTGCGCTCACGATCGCAATGTTGTCCGGTCCGGCGTGGTCGGCCTCCGGCAACGCCGTCAAGTTGTTCGACACCGACAATGACGGCACGCTCGATCTGGCCGAAGTGAAGAAGGCCGCCGCCGCATTGTTCGCGAAGCTCGACCCCGATCACGACGGTACGCTCGATGCGCGCGAATTGCGCGGACGGTTGACGGCGAAAGAACTCGCCGCCGCCGATCCCGACCGCGACGGGACCCTGACGCTCGACGAATATCTGTCCGTGGTCGAGCAGCGCTTCAACGCAGCCAATCCCGACAAGGACGGCACCCTGGATGCGAAGGAGCTGAATTCGCGCGCCGGCCGCGCGCTGTTGCGATTGTTGCGGTGAGCGGGGCAATCGGAACAGACGTGACGAGGGCGGCTTTTTGCGAGCATTTCCGCTCCGACACTCGGAACATCGGGCAGCTCGATCTGTTCTCCTCGCGATGTCCTGCCCGGCGCCGGGGCAGCGCGGCGGGAGAAGAGGAGATGCAGATGAACACGAAGCGTTCCGTTCTTGCCGCCTGCGCGATCCTGACGTTGAGCGCCGGCGTCGCCATCGCCGGCCCATGCAATACGGGCAGCGCCAGCACTGACAAGGATGCTGGTTCTGGTCCGGTCACCGTGGGCTCGGCGCAATCGCACTCGTCCAGCTCAGCGGGCGAGTCCAGCCAGCATCCGCCGACCAGCACGATGAATCGTGCAAGCGGCGAAACGCCGGCGTCATCCGAAGATGCGCAGCGGCAAATGCAGAGTGAGCCGACGGCGGCTCAGCAGGCCGAAGGCGCCAAGCCGAACGGCGCAGCAATGGCCGACAAGGGCTGCTGACGGCGCGATGTCGTTCGTGTCGATTCGACGCGCGGTGCGTCGCACAAGCCAGCGCCTCCCAGGTCGTGTTTGACCAAGAGAGAACTGGCTTTGTCCGAGAGAGAAATGCAGCCGTGAAGAATCGACACAGACGCGCTCGACAGACGAATCGAGGCTTGAACTGCATCTGACGCAGCCCTAGGTTTTGCGCCGCGCGATGTCGCGCTCAATACCTTGGGAGACCCGAATGGCTTGGAAAGCTCCGAAGATCGTGGAAGTGTCGGTCGGCATGGAAATCAACATGTACGCCTGCGCTTCGCGCAAGTAACGACGTGGCTTGAGAGTTCCGCGGCTTCGACGGTGAGTTCCGTCGGAGCCGCGGAAATTTTTTGGCGCTTTTTTTGGGCGCTTGTGGAGAGCTTGTTGTGACGAGTCGGCTCAATCAGAGCTGCTGCCGGATGCGAGCCCGGACCATTACAACAAGGCGAGCGCACGGTCGGCACGGCTTTTGAACTGTGCAAATCGAAGCGCAAGCGTGGGCAGGACCAGCAGGTTCAGCGCCATCGACGTCATCAGGCCGCCGAGGATGACGATCGCCATCGGTCCCTCGATTTCCCGGCCCGGTTCTCCTGCGCCCATTGCGAGCGGCAACAGGCCGAGGCCCGTCACCAGCGACGTCATCAGGATCGGAATGAGGCGGTCGGCCGCACCGTCGATAGCCGTATCGGGCCCCCATGCGCGGCCTTCGACGAGAACGAGATGCTCGTAGTGCGAAATCATGAGGATGGAGTTGCGCAGCGTGATCCCGAACAGGGTGACGAATCCGACCAGTGAGCCGAGCGATAGCAGGCCGCCGGTCGAGGCCAGCGCGAACACGCCACCGACAAACGCAAACGGCAGGTTGATCATCACCAGCAACAGGTTGCGCCAGTGGCCGGTGACCATGGCGAGCAGGACGAAAATGCCGGTCCCGGCGAGCAGCGAGTTGACGAGGAGGTCGCGCCTCGACCGCGCCTGCGCCTCGGCCGCTCCGGCGAATTCGACATGCGTCCCGGGCGGCAACTTGACCTCGCGCGCGATCTTGCGCTTGGCAGCTGCAACGAAGGATTCGAGATCGCGCCCGCTGACATTTCCCGTCACGGTCTGAACGCGCTGCGCGTTTTGATGTGGGATCTGGTTGCGCCCCGCGGTCTCGTAGACGTCGGCGACCTGCTTCAAGAGAATGTAGCCCCCGCTTGATGTGCGCACCGGCATGTCTCCGATCTGACCGATGCGGGCGCGATCATACGCGTCGAGGATCACGATCACGTTGAAGACGGCGTTGCCTTCGTAGCCCTGGCCGACGACATCGCCCTGATAGGCGGTGCGGATCAGCTCGAGGACCTCGACGGCATCGAGGCCCCAGCGCTGCAGGTCGGTTGGACGCAGCGTCACGTTAACCTGGGGGATGCCCGGCGGGGATCGCTGCTGCACCTCGATCGCACCCCTGACTTCGCCGAGCTCGCGGGCGACGTCGCGCGCGGCTGCATCGAGCAGGTCGAGATCTGGCCCGTAGATGTTGATAACCACTGCCCCCGTGAAGCCGGAGACGGTTTCCTCGACGCGCTCCGTAAGGTAAGTCTTGCTCGAGGCGACAACGCCTGGAAAATCAGCCAGTGCCGCCCTGATACGCTCTTCTGTTGCAGATTGGTCGCGGCCGGAGAGGTCCGGCTGCAGGTCGACCTCGAACTCGCTGGAATGCGGGCCGACCGTGTCGATGCCGGCTTCTGCGCGGCCTGCGTGCTGCGCTACGCTGCGCACGCCCGGAATGCCGAGGAGCGCATCCGTCATCAGCTTGCCGACCCGGAGCGACTCGTCGAGCGAGGTGCCGGGAATCAGCGAGACGTGCAGGATCAGATGGCCTTCCCGCAGATCCGGCAGGAAGGTACCGCCGAAGAACGGCAGCAGAGCGGCGCCGGCGATCGTCAGGGTCGCCGTCATTGTCATCACGAGGTTTGGGAAACGGCCGATCCGGCGCAGCAGGGCCCGGTAGTGGCATTGCGACCACCGAACGGTAGGAGGCTCGCGCAGGCGCTCTCCGCCGGACCGGCCGACCAGCAGCAGCATGGTGAGCGCAGGGGTGACTGTCAGAGCCACCGCGAGCGAGGCCAGCACCGCGAGTATGTAGGCGGTGCCGAGCGGCGCGAACAGCCGGCCGGCAATGCCGGATAGCGCAAGGATCGGGAAGAACACCAGGATCACCGCGAAGGTCGCATAGGCAACGGCAGTGCGGACCTCGAGGAAGGCCTCGAGCGCGACCCGGGCTTCGGCCCTCGGCGCAGCCGCACGGCGGTTCTCGCGCAGCCGCCGCACGACGTTTTCGACGCCGATCACGGCGTCATCGACGACTTCGCCGATGGCAATGGCGAGGCCGCCCAGCGTCATCGTATTGAGGGTCTCGCCCATCCATTGCAGTGCCAATACGGCCGCAATCAGCGACAGCGGAATGGCGGTGCAACTGATGACCGAGGTGCGCCAGTCAAACAGAAACAGGAACAGGACGATGATCACGAGCGCTCCGCCGATCAACAAGGCGTACAGCACGTTCTCGGTCGCCGTGTCGATGAAATTGGCGGGACGGAACAGGTCAGCATGGAGCCGAATCCCGCCGGCTTCGAGGCCGGGTCGCAGTTCTCCGAGCGCGGCCTCGACCCGTGCGGTGACCTCACGCGTGTTGGCGCCGTACTGTTGACTAACCATCAGCATGATGCCGGGCACGCCATTGATGAGGGCGGCGCCGATCGGCGGCTCGGGCGCGGTCACGACGGTGGCAACGTCGCCCAGAACCACGCTTGCCCCGCCCTGGTGCAGGAGAACCGTGCGGGCAAGCTGGTCGGGCGTCAGAGACTGCCCCTGGGTCTGCAACGTGATGCGCTGGTTGGTCGTGTCGACGAACCCGGCACCGCGCACGCCGGTGGCCTTGCGCGCGGCGGCGAGAACGTCGTTCATGCCGACGCGGAAGCGGATCAGATCGTCCGGCCGGACCTGCACCTGAAGCGATCTGACGTCCCTGCCATAGGTGGAGACTTGCGCCACGCCGGCCACCGCGAGCAGCCGCCTCGCCACCGACCAGTCCGCGATGGTGCGCAGGTCCATCAGCGAGCGCTTGCTCGATGTCAGGCCGACGACCAGCACGGTGCCGGCGAGCGGCGTCAACGGGGTCATTGACGGCGGCTGCACGCCCTGCGGCAGCCGCGCGGCGACGACAGCGAGGCGCTCGGTCACGAGTTGCCGCGCGCGGTAGATTTCGCTGCCCGGCTGGAAGATCACGGTGACGACGGAGAGGCCCTGGATCGATGATGAGCGCAGGCTCTCGACGCCGGCCAACCCGTTGATCGAGGTCTCGATCGGCTGCGTGACGAGAATCTCGACTTGCTCGGGACTGAGGCCGGGAGCCTCGGTCTGGATCGTGATCTGGGGAGGCGCGAATTCCGGAAAGACGCCGTATTTGGCTTCGCCGAGCGCGATCAATCCGTAGCCCAGGAGCGCACATGCTAGCGCGAGCACGATGCCGCGGAAGCGAATGGCAAAGGAGACGAGAGCGACTTGCGGCCCTGATGTGGCAGTGCCAGTGCCGTCAGTCATCGTCAGCGCCGCCCCGAAGCTCGCTTCTAGCTTCCTCGGACAACAGGACCTGCGCGCCCCGGATCACGATCTCCGATCCCGACGGAATGTCCCGGACCACGTAGTCATCATCGGAGACCGGCTGATCGGTGCTGATCGGATGCCGCTTGAACGCGCCGTTGTCGACGCGAAGGTAGACCCACGACCGCCCTTGCCACCGCACGATTGCCGTATCCTCGACGAACACGCCCTCATAAGTATTGCCCGACGGCACATAGACCGTCGTGTTCATGCCGGGCAACATTCCGCTGTTGCCGGGCGCCGAGAAGAAATAGCTCAGTCCCTGGATGCGAGTGTCGGTACGCGTCGCCGGAGACACGTATGCAAGGTCGATATTCGCGTTGCGCGTCGGCGCCTGCGCGAGCGCCGTTCCCGGAGTCCCCGTGATGGTCACGCCGGGCGGTAGCGTGACTTGGACCAGAAACAGGTCGCGTTCGATCAGCCCGACCACGACGGGCGAGCGCTCGACGATTCCCTTGCCGACGACCGGTCCCCACTCCTGCTGCGCCGTTGCCGCGAGAGTCCTGAGCTGCGACTCCGCGGCCGCGAGCGCGGCCTTGTCGGTACGGAACGTTCCCTCCGCAACCTCGGCCTCCTTTTTCGGGAGCGCCGCCGACTCTACTAGATTCCTGATTCGGTCGAACGCGCTTTTGGCAACCTCGAGCCTGGCCTGTGCCGTCTGGAGCTGGGCCTGCGCGTTGGCGTAGCTGTTCGTCAGCTCCGTGATGCGGGAGATATCCAACACCGCGCCATAGGCGCGGAATTGTTCGGGATGGGGGGCAGCTTCCAGAACGGCGGTTTCGAGGCCGATCTGGCTTTGCTGGTTTGGCTTGAGCTTGACCAACGGCTGACTGGCGTCCGGGGCTCGAGAAGCCCCCTCGCGGGCCGCATTCGGACTTTCCGGCTGTGCCGATGCTGCAAGAGAACGCTGGCCCGGTCCGCTGACCACCATGCCGGCGGCCTGCACCAGCAAGCACATGGCGACCGCGAGGCCGCGCGAAGGGGTTTTCGTAAGGACCATCAGCGTGTTAGTAGTTGCATGGAACAAGCTTATTGACGAAATGAACCGGCGGCAAGGCGCTTGGGGGCGTGCAGTTCGCGCGGCCGGCACCGCCGAAGTCATTCGCCGCCTCTTTTCACACGCTCTTGAAACCTCACGCGGCGTCAAGCGTAGCCCTCTGTGCTAACTTCGACCACTGGCCGCGAGGATCCCGGCATGAGCCCGATTGACCTGGTGTTGACTGTGTGTGCGGTACTCTCGCCTGCGACCTGCGAGGAGCAGCATCTGATGTTCAACTATGGTGGGTCGCCGCGGCAATGCGCGATGGCCGCGCCGCCCTATATCGCGCAATGGGTCGGTGAGCATCCGAAATGGCAGGCGGTGCGGTGGCGCTGCGAATATCCGCACCCCAACGACAAGGCGTGAGGCGGCTTGCGCAACCCTTAATCCCTCATGGTGAGGAGCCGCGAAGCGGCGTCTCGAACCATGCAGGCCCCGCCGCTGCAGCCGGGCCCTTCATCCTTCGAGACGCCTGCTCCGCAGGCCCTCAGGATGAGGGAGAGCCACTGCGCTACTTGGTGCAGTCCTTCAGATCCTTGTCGGCAATCGAGAACACCGCATCCGCCCTGATCTCGATATCGCGAACGACGCATTGCCGCCCGTTGGGATAGCTGACCTTGGCGTCGTAGCGGCCGGACTCGACGCCGGTGATGCGCAGCCGCTCGTCGTGGTCGACCTCCTTGTCCTTGTCGTTCAAGCACTGGTTCGGGCCCCACTCGGTCTTGCCGGCGGGTGAGAGCTGGAAGCCGGAGATCGTCTCCGTCGTCAGGTTCCAGAGCCGGATGCCTTTGCCTTTGGTCTGCGCGGCGGCTTCACCGGCACACACCAACACCGCGATCAAAACGAGACACCAACGCATCACCTCATCCTCCCCAAAGCCCGCGCCGCTATTGCCTGATCAGGCGCTCACGGTTCTTTGCCTTGTCGAAATTCTTGGCCCGGTCAAGGCCGATCGGCGCAATCAGCCTGGCGGAGGTGAGATCGGCGCCGTCGAAATCGGCGTCGATGATGGTCGTGCCGGTCAGGTCGGCGCCGCCGAGCTGAGCGTTCCTGAGCGATGCGCCGGTCAGGTCGGCCCCCTTGAGAGAAGCAAATTCGAGGTCGACCCGCGACAGGTCGGCGTTGCGCGCGTTCAACCGCGCCAGATTGGCAGATCGCAGCACGGCGCGCATTAATCCCATCGACTGGTTGCGCATGTCGGCACCGAGATGCGCATCCGCGATCGACGCGCCGACAAGGCTCGCGCCGCTGAGATCGGCCGCGATGCGCGCACCGGTGAGATCGGCGCCGTCGAGGCGAGCGCGCGCCATCTGTGACGCGAACAAATTGGCTCCCTTCAGGCTCGCGCCTGTGAGATCTGCATCCAACAGCCACGCCTGATCGAGGATCGCCCCATCAAGCCGGGCGCCGGCGAGTTTCGTCTTGTTGAGCCGTGCCGTTCGGAGAATTGCGTTGGTCAGGTCGAGACCACTGAGATCGAGCCCCGATAACCGCTTGCCGGTCAAATCGGCGGGCGCGCCGGCGCCCGCTTTGGCCAGCGTGGCCTCGACCTCCTGCCGGCTCATCTCGGCGGAGACCATGGCGGGAGAAGTCAGATCTAGGTCGCGCATCAAGTCCTGCGCGCGCGCAATTGTCGCGAGCAGAGCGAGGCCAAGCGCCGTCATGGCGATCGTTCGCTTCATCAGCAGACTCCGCTGCGACCCAATCTAGCACGCGCCTCGCGCGGTTGCCTATGAGACATCCCGCCCGGCGCGTTCGTCGCCTTGTTCCCCTTGGATGCGCCGCGCAAGCCCGGCCTTGATCGCCGCAATCTCGGCATCGGCGCGCGCGTCGCGCGGGATGGCGATAGGAACCTCGGCGAGAATGCGCGCCGGGCGCGGCGACAGGAAGAACAGTCGATCGCCGAGCCGAACGGCGTCATCGAGGCTGTGGGTGACGAGCAGCGTCATCACCGGCCGGCTGGCCACCAGCGTCGCGATCTCGTCCCGCAAGCGGCCGGCGAGCGCGTCGTCGAGCGAGGCGAGGGGCTCGTCGAGCACCAGCAGATCGGGCTCGACCGCGAAAGCGCGGGCGAGCGCGACGCGCCGGGCAAGCCCGAGCGACAACTCGCCGGGAAAGTGGCTGCGATGCGCTTCAAGCTCCAGAATCCTGAAAAGCTCCGACAGCTTCGCGTCGGTTACGTCGGGCGCAGCTAACCGCACATTCTGCTCGACCGAACGCCACGGCAGCAGCCGCGGCTCCTGAAACACCATGCCGATCCGCGCCTGCGGCGGCCGCGCGATGCGCCCCTGAAATTCGTGATCGAGGCCGAGGATGATGCGCAGCATCGTGCTCTTGCCGCAGCCGGACGGACCGATGAGCACGCCGACCTCGCCGGAGTGAAGCGCGAATTTGAGCGGCGCCAGCACCTCGTGCGTTCCGCTCGTGGCACTCCTGAACGTCTTGCCTGTGATCTCGACCTCAAGCCGCACGGGGCCGCCACCGGGTTGCGCGGGCTTCGAACGGCTGCACCAGCAAGGTTTCGATCACGAGCACGACCGCGGCGAATGTCAACGAATAGGCCAGCAGCCGCGGCGTGTCGAACAGCTGGAAGGCGACGCCGATCTCGAAGCCAACGCCGTTCGGACGTCCGAGCAGTTCGGCGACCAGCACGATCTTCCACACCAGCGACAGTCCGGAGCGGGCGGCGGCCGCGATATAGGGCGCAAGCTGCGGCAGCACGACATGGCGGAACGCGCGCCAGCGCGGCATCGCGAACACGCTCGCCATCTCGTCCAGCGAGCGGTCAAGGGCGCGGGTACCCTCGCGCAAGGTGACGACCGCGGTCGGCAGCTTGTTGATCGCGATCGCCGCGATCGCAGCGGCCTCGGTCAGGCCAGCCCAGATATAGGCCAGCACGATCACGACCAGCGCGGGCAGATTGAGCAGCAGGATCAGCCAGGGATCGCCGAGCTTGTCTGCGAGCCTGACCCGTCCCATCAGGTAGCCGATGGCGCTACCGAGCGACATCGCCAGCACGAAGGCGAGTGCGACGCGCGCCAGCGTGGCGCCGAGATGCAGGAACAGCGCGCCGGATGAGGCTTCCGCGATCATCACCTCGAGCACGGCCGGCGGGGAGGGCAGCTTCGCGCCGCCGACGAACAGCGCGGCAATCCACCAGATCAAGAGAAATAGAGCGAACGACAGAAGACGCAGCACTTCAGTCTCCGGGCACGGCGTGATAGAAGGTGCCGGGATCGAGCTCGGCTGCGGGGCCGACGAGGTCGCGGCCGCCGGTCTCAGCCAGCACGCGATACAGCACACGCGCGTCCTGTTCCTCATCAGCGATACTCCGGCGCGGAATACCGTCGCGATAGCGGTCGCGATAGGTCTTCAGCAGGCTGGCATCGCTCGTGCCGGTGAGCGGCGCGATCTTGTCCCAGGCCGCATCCGAGGTCACCAGCAACTGCTTGGCCTTGCGGGTCATCGCGATGAAGCGCGCCACGGCGTCGCGATGGCTCGCGGCCCAATTCTCGTCGAAGACGTAGCCGACCGCGGAGACCGCGCCCTTGGCGCCAAGCTTGGGTAAAATCTCTTCGATGCCGGCGAGGCGGCGAAAACCCTTGGCTTCGAGCTGGGCACAGAAATTCCAAAAATTGAGGCTCGCCTCCATCTCGCCGTCGAGCGCCTTGGCGGCGATCAGGGGCGGTGCGCCATAGACGATGGTCGCTTCCGACTTCAGGTCGATGCCATCCTGCTTCATGCGCGCTTGCAGCAGCAGCCAGCTCTTGTCGATCGCCCCGCCGGCGATGGCGAGCTTGCGTCCCTTCAGGTCGGCGAGGGACTTGATCGGCGAGGAGGCCGGCACCATCACCGCGCCGAGCGCACTGGAGTAGGGATAGAAGGTGAGCTTGGCGCCGAGCGCCCGCTCGCGCGACACCCACAGCCAGTCCGACAGGATGATGTCGGCGCTGCCCGCGCGCATCGCGATCTTGCCGGCCTCGGTGCTCGCGAGCTCGCTGACCTCCAGCGCGAGGTCCGCTTCCTTGTCGAGAGCGCTTGCGCGGATCGCGGCCAGCTCCCAGGAGAATGTTCCGGTTTTCTGCACCGCAAGGCGGATGGTCTCCGCGGCGTGGCCGGGTGCGGCCAGCGTCGTTGCGAGCGCCAATGTTCGACCAAAGGCCTTTATCACGCCAAGTGCTCTCATCACCTTGTGAGCCGTTTCCTCTGACAGAGTGCTTTTCAGGACAATACGCATAGCATAGCTTTGGTCGCAACCCGCGGGAGGATGCGCATGAAACTGGCCGGACAGCTAGGACCGATTGTCGCCGCATTGACGGTGCTGGCGGCGAGCGCGTGCGTGGCGCGGGCCGAGGAAGCCAATGATTATCCCACGGCTGCGCGCGCGGAGTATGTCTATGGCTGCATGAAAGCCAATGGCGAGAGCCGGCAGTCGATCGAGCAATGCTCCTGCTCGATCGACGTGGTGGCCTCGATCGTCCCCTATGAGCGCTATGTTACCGCGGAGACCGCGCTCAGCATGTCACAGGTGCGCGGCAATCTCGGCGTCCAGTTCCGCACCTCGGAGCAGGCCAACACGGCGGTGAATGATTTGCGGCGGGCGCAGGCTGAGGCTGAGGTGAGGTGTTTTTAACGGCCTCGTGCTTTGTACTGACCCTGTACGTCATGCCCGGGCTTGTCCCGGGCATCCACGTTCTTGCCGTCGGCCCCAAGTTCGTGGATGGCCGGGACAAGCTCCGGCCATGAGGATCGAGATGATCACGTCCCCGGCTTCTCCACATCCCACTCGTTGCGGAACACGTGTCCCTCCGTGTCCTTTGCTTCCGCGCGGAAACGCCTGGCGCCGTTGGAGACGTAGGTGAAGCGCAGATTGGGATCTTCCGAGATCGAGATGCCGCCTTCCATCGACAGCACGGGGCTGTCGCCCTGCGTCAGCTTCAGCTGGTTGATGAAGAAGGCGGGAATATAGAGCTGCGTGACCTGGTCCATCTGCAGGCCGGAATTGTTGGGATGGCCGATCATGATCTGCGCCTCGCGGATGCGGCTCGCCGGAGCCTCCTCGCGCGCGAACTGCCGGTAGCGCATCTGGCCGAGCCGGTTTTGCGCCTCTTCGGCATTCTTTCCTGCCGGCGCCGAGCAGCCGCCCGAGGCCTTCACGTAGACCTTCGAGACATAGAGCTGGCCGTCGCTGAGCTCGGCGACCGCGTGGACGTCGGTGTAATTGTTGACGCGCACGCGCGTCGAGATCTCCGTGACATTGGCATCGGAGCCGAGCTCGAACTTTGCCGCCATCGGCGCGGGATTGCGGTCGATCACGAGCGTGATCGAACGGATACGGCGGGCATCTGCGGGCGACAGCTTGCTGCGCAGCGTCACCGGCACGATGGCCGCGTCCTCGGCGCGATACGGCATCTCGATGCCGATGACGGCACTGCCGTCATTCATCGGACGGCTATTGAAGATGTCCTGCACCAGGCCCGGCCAGGGATCGTAGGCTTCTTCAGCCTGCACCGGCACAGCAAACGCGATGCCCAGCAGTGCGGCGATCAGGGACAGGCGGCGTGTCCATCGGGTCATGTGGTCTTGATCCCCCGCGTCAGCGAAGCTGATCTCCTGCTGATGATAGCGCGCTCGCTACTCCCATTCAATTTCCGAAAATGCTGCAGTTGCGTTCCGGGCGTTGTAATCGCCGAACAGCTCCCAGCGCGACCGCTCCTCAGCAGCCGCCTTGTCGGCGGCCGCTCGGATCGGCTCGCCGTTCTTGTTCAGCGCGCGGACGTCGGACAGCAGCGTTGACAGGTAACGCCGTTCATCGGTCAGCGCGGCAGGCCAGTCACTCACGGGTCCGTGACCGGGAACGACGCGTTGCGCCGGGATGGTCTCCAACTCCCTCAATGTGTCGAGCCAGCCGCGGATGCTGCCGTCCATGACCGGAATGTGGCGAAGGAAGACGAGGTCGCCCCCGAACAGGGTCTTGGTCGTCTCGTCATACACGGTCACATCGTTGTCGCTGTGCCCGGCTCGCCAGGCGCGCAAGGTCAGGCGGCGCGAGCCGAGATCGAGCGTCATCGTGTCTGAAACCAGCAGGGTAGGAGCAATGATCTTCACGGGGTCTATCAGCTCGCGCCCCATGATGCGGCGAAAATTGTCGAGATAATAGGGTCCGCGCGTCGCGAGCGCCTGAGGCAGCTTGCTATGGCCGACGAAGATCGTGTCTCCGGCGGCGAAGGCTGCGTTGCCGAAGACATGGTCGGGGTGGCCATGGGTGTTGATGACATAGCGGATCGGCTTGGGCGTGCGAGTCCTCACGGCCGCCAGCAGGGCCTCGCCTTCGCGCAAGCTGCCGCCGGTGTCGATGACAGCCACGGCATCGTCGCCCACGATGAAGCCGACATTGGCAATGTCGCCCTCGTTCTCGCGACTCATCAGGGCAATGGCCCCGGAGTGTACGAAGATTCCGGTTGCGACTTCGCTCACAGGCAATTCGGCCGTCCCGGCCCGTGCTAGCGTTGTGATCCCCAGCAGGGACAAGGCTGCGATCACTCGAGCGATGCGAGACACTTTTCCGCCTCAGTTCAAAGGGTTTACTGCATTGCACTGCAATAAAGCGAAGCCAGCAAAGTCTGGCAAGACAATGCCTGCAGGACTTGGCGCGTCATGCGTTGCATGGATAGCATTCAAACAAAACGAGGAGGAAGCGCGATGACGGAGGCCGGACGACATCGTCGCTGGTTGTTTTCACTGTGGGTCCTGGTTGCGTCCTGCGCGCTCGGCAATATCGCCATCGCCCAGACCAATGACAGCGGCGACCTCTCGTTCGAGCTGGTCGATCCGAACGTGCTGCGCGTCTGTGCCGATCCACGCAATCTGCCGTTCTCGAACGAGAAGGGCGAGGGGTTCGAGAACAAGCTGGCCGAGCTGTTTGCAGACAAGCTCAAGAAGAAGCTCGACTACGTCTTCTTCCCACAGGCCACGGGTTTCGTGCGGATGACGCTGGGTGCGCATCGCTGCGACGTCATCATGGGCTTTCCGCAGGGCGATGACATCGTGCAGGGCACCAATCCCTATTACCGCACGACCTATGCGCTGGTCGCAAAGGCCGGCAGCGGGCTCGAGGACGTCGACACGCTCGAGGACCCGAAGTTGAAGGGCAAGCATGTCGGCATCGTCGCCGGAACGCCGCCGGCGACCAACATGGCCATTGCCGGCCTGATGAGCGATGCAAAACCCTATCCGCTGATGATCGACACGCGCTACGACAATTCGGCGCAGGCCATGATCGACGACCTCGCGGCCGGCAAGATCGATGCCGGCGTGCTGTGGGGTCCCATGGCCGGCTACTACGCGAAGAAAGTCGGCTCGCTTCATGTCACGCCGCTGGTGAAGGAAACCACGGGGCCGAAGCTGGTCTACCGCATCGGCATGGGCGTGCGTCCCGCCGACCAGAACTGGAAGCGACAGCTCAACAAGCTGATCCAGGAGAACCAGGCCGAGATCAACAAGATCCTGATCGACTTCGGCGTCCCGCTGCTCGACGAGAGCGACAAGCCGCTCGGCGCTGAGACGGCCAAGAAGACGCCATGAGGCGCCTTGCCGCTGCGCTCGTCGCTGCCGCGTTGGCGGTGCCGTCGTTCGCGCAGCAGCAGGAACCGTTCGAGCCCGAGGGTTATCGCGCCGACAATTATCGCGCGCCGGTGCCGGCGACGCTCGCCGGCGCGCGCGTGCTGACCACGGCGGAAGCCGAAGCGATCTGGCGCGCGAAGGGCGGTGCGTTCATCGACGTGCTGCCGCGCCCGCCCAAGCCGAAGAACCTGCCCGCAGGCACGGTATGGCGCGATGCGCCGCGCAGGAACATTCCCGGCAGCACCTGGCTGCCGGATACCGGCTACGGCACTTTGCCGCCGGCCATGGAGGATTATTTCGAGCGCGGGCTCGCCCGTGTCTCGGGCGGCGACAAGGCCGCGCTGCTGGTGATCTATTGCCTTGCCGATTGCTGGATGTCCTGGAACGCCGCCAAGCGCGCGCTGGCCTACGGCTATTCCAACATCGCCTGGTACCCTGACGGTACCGACGGCTGGGAGCGCGCCAAGCTTCCCACGGAAGAGGCGCAGCCGGAGCCGCGGCCGGAGCAGTGAGTGTCTCGATTGGCTCCGCAGCTACATCGGCTCCGCACCTGCGGCCTCAAGAGCGGCGCAACTTTCTCCGCGTCATTGCTTGCAATGACGATGGGGGCGGAGCTTCGCGCATCTCCCCGCATCCGCCCTCACCGAAGCTCCGGCAGGACGAGAGCGGGGAGTGAAGCCCTACTGCTTCTGCAGCTTCGTCAGCGTTCCCGTGCCGTTCGTCTCGGTCGCAGAATAGTTCACCCTGTCGCCGGCATGGACGGCGTCCAGCATCGCGGCGTCCTTGGCCTTGTACTCCTGCAGCGCGCCGGCACTGCCTGAGCTGGCCCCGACCGTGCCCTTCTGCGTCTGTTGGATCGAGATCGTGCCGTTGAGCCGATCGATCCGCGTGATCATCCCGGTCATGTCGTCAGCTAGGGCGCTGGTTGCGAGCATGCCGAGGGCCGCAGCGCCCACGAACATGAATCTTGTGGTTCCCATCGAGGCCTCCCGACGTCTTGGAGTTCACTTCGACAAGCCATCCTAGATCGATTTGGTTCCGGCAGATAGATCGGCCAAAGGTTAACGATGCCCGGGTCGATCCCGGAACTGTCGGGGCGCTATTCCATTTCCTGCTGAATCACGCGGCCGAGCGCGAACAGGCGCTGATCGATCGCGGTTGGAACCTCGCAGACGAACCGCACCACCTTGTTGCGGTCCTCGAAGATGCGGGTCTTCCAGATCAGGTCGTTGCTGAGCGCCTCGACCTTGGCCTCGTCACGCGGCGTGGCGCCCTGCAGCGTCTGGAGCTGAATTGCCTCCTCGCGGATCTTGTCGGCGGCCTCGCGCTGCTTGTGGCTGACGCGTTCGAGCCCGTTCATGACCTGTGAACGCTGGGCGTTGAGCGTATCGAACAGGCCGGCGAACAGCAGCTTTGCGTTCGTGGTCTTATCGGCGGAGGCGGCCAAGAAGTCCTTCACCGACTTCTCGGCCTCGTCCATCGGCGTCTTGCGCGCCGACAGTTTTGCGACCAGCGCGGTGATTTTCGCGTCGTTCTTCCACTTGGTCTCGGCGTCGTCGAGCGCAGGACCGGCCCAGACGGCGGCGAGCGAGATTTCCGGCACCTTGGCCTGCGTGCAGGGCCAGTTGGGATAGCGGGGATCGGCCGCGCGGGCAGTCGTCCCCGACAGCGCGAGCGCCAGAGCAACCATCGCCAGAACCTTCATCCTTCGCCTCCTGCAGGCCCCCGTCGCGCCAGCCCACGCGAGGGATCATAGGCCCAAATCGCGCCGATCATGAAGACGATTGTGCAGGCCGCGACCACCGCGAGCGAGATCCAGTTGATTTGCCCGTAGAGTGCAAAACGGATCAGCTCGACCGCATGGGTGAACGGATTGGCCTCGCAGAGATAGTACAGATAAGGACTGCCCTCTTGCACCCGCCAGAGCGGATAGAGCGCGGAGGAGGCGAAGAACATCGGGAAGATGACGAAATTCATCACCCCGGCGAAATTTTCCAGCTGCTTGATGCCGGAGGAGATCAGCATGCCGAGCGAGCCCAGCATCAGCCCGGACAGGATCAGCGCCGGCAGCACGGTGAGATAACCCGATGACGGTGGGGTGATGTCCCAGAACCAGGCGATCAGGAGGAACGCATAGACCTGAAGCAGCGACACCGCGGTGCCGGCCAGCAGCTTGCAGAACAACAGAAAGCCGCGCGGCAGCGGGCTCACCAGCAGCGTGCGCATATTGCCCATCTCGCGGTCATAGACCATCGACAGCGAGGATTGCATGCCGTTGAAGAGCTGGATCATCGCCATCAGTCCGGGCGCGATATAGACCTCGTAGAGGATGTAGGTCTCGTAGGGCGGGATGATGGAGATGCCGAGCACCTGGCGGAAGCCGGCGGCGAAGATGAACAGCCAGACCAGCGGCCGCACCAGCGCCGAGACGAAGCGCTCGCGTTGATGCAGGAAGCGCAGGCCCTCGCGCCAGACGATGCCGGTGAGGCAGGTCATGTACTCGGCCAATGAGAAGCCACGCGGGGCCTCGCGCGTCGTGATGCTGCTCATGCGCCGCCTCCCGGCATCGCTTGCGCGCCGGTCAGGCGCATGAAGGCGGTGTTGACGTCCTGGGCGCCGGCTTCGGTGACGACGCGGCTCATCGGCCCCCGCGCCAGCACCTTGCCCTGGTGCAGCACCACGAGGTCGTCGCTGGGCATGATCTCGTCGAACAGATGCGTGGCCCAGAGCACGCCGATGCCTTGCTCCGTGACGAGCTGGCGAACCTGGCTGATGATGTCGGCGCGCGCCTTGACATCCAGGCCGACCGTCGGCTCGTCGAGCAACAATAGCCGCGGCCGATGCAGCAGGGCCCGGGCGATCTCCAGCCGCCGCATCTGCCCGCCCGAGAGATCGCGCACCTTGCTGCCGGCGCGCTCTTCGAGCCCGATGCGGCCGAGCAGCTCGGCGCTGCGCGCGGCGGCCTCGCGCCGGCTGATGCCGTGGAGCGCGGCGTGATAGAGCAGGTTCTGTGTCAACGACAGATCGAGATCGAGCGTGCGCGGCTGGAACACGACCCCGAGCAGCCGCAGCGCCTCGCCCGGGCTCTTGCTGATGTCGTGGCCGAAAATGCCGACGCGGCCGGACTGGATGCCGAACAGGCGCGTGATCAGCGAGAACAGCGTGCTCTTGCCGGCGCCGTTGAGGCCGAGCAGCGCCGTAAAGCTCGCCGGCTGCACATTGAAAGAGACGTCGATCAACGCGCGGCGCGGCCCATAGGCATGGCTGACGCCGTCGATCGACAGCGCCGGCACCGCCGTCGGATCGGGCTGTGGCGTCTCGCGTTGTTCGGGAATCGGAGCGGGGCTGGTCATGGTGCGATCGCGATGCCCCAGGGCAGTTCGCCCACCTGAATGGTCTTGATCACCTTTTGAGCGGCGACGTCGATGACGGAGACGTCGTTCGACACCCCATTGGTGGTGAGCAGATACTTCTCGTCGGGCGTGAACGCCATGTGCCAGACCCGCTGGCCGACCAGCAGATATTTCGTCACCTTGCGCGAGGCGATATCGACCACGGCGATGCGGTTGGCGGGCCCGAGGGCGACGAAGGCGGTCTTGTCGTCCTTGGTCATGCCGATGCCGACGGGTTGGATCGCCTCTTTACGCAGGCCCGGGATCTCGAACACAACCTTGCCGATGACCTCGTGCTTTTTGGGGTCGATGATCGAGACGGTGCCGCCGATCTCGGAGGACACCCACAGCTCGGAAGAATCGTGCTTGAACTCGGCGAAGCGCGGCCGCGCATCGACCAGCACGTTGGCGACGATCTGGCGCTGGGCTGTATCGATGAAATGCGCCATGTTGGTCGTTTCGGACGTATTGATCAGCGTCTTGCCGTCGGGACTGATGGTCATGCCCTCGGGCTCGACGCCGACCTGGATGTCGCCGAGCCGGGCGCGCTTCTCGAGATCGATCACGGTCACCGTGTTGTCGTTCTCGTTGGCGACATAGAGGGTCTTGCCGGCGGCATCCTGGACGAACAATTCCGGATCGGGCCCGGAGGGCAGGCTGTCCACCACGCCCTGCGTCTTGGCGTCGATCATCTGGATGGTGTCGTCGTCGCCGACCGCGACCATCACGAACTTGCCGTCGCGTGTGAAATCGATGCCGCGCGGGCGCTGGCCGACCTTGATGGTCTTGGTCACGGTCCAGCTGTCGGTGTCGATCACCGAGACGGTGTTGCTCTTCTCGTTCGAGACATAGGCGATGAAGGCGTGCGCTGGCGCCGCCGCCAGCGCGAGCGCTCCTAACAAAGCTGCTCTTAGAATGTGCGATATCTGTCCGCGGGCGGTCCTCACCTCCCCCGCAAGCGGGGGAGGGGGCGCACTGTCTCTGCAGCGGCTCCATCGCATCACTTCGCTCACTTCAGCTTGCATTTGCTCTCCGGACGATCATAGCCGAGCGTGTCGAGCTCGGAGACCTGGTGCAGAAATCCCTCCTGCGGCGAGACCGACACCACCATGCGGCCGTCGACCAAAAGGATCGGTTGGCGTAGCTGCCAATTCCAGTCGCGCAGGGTCAGTCGCGTGCCCTTGAACGCGGCGACCGAGAAATCCGGGCCCTTGATGAAGTCCGTCACCTTCTTGACGTCGCCGGAATTGGTGCGCGAGGTCGCTTCGCCGATCATGCGGGCCGCGGTCCAGGCTTGCATGTCGAGCGCGGTCATGCGCCGCGAGTTCAGCTTCATGAAGCGGTTCTGCATCTGGATCGCGCCCCACTGGTCCTGCGCTGCGTCCCAGCTGCGCGGCACGAGGCCGGCCGAGCCTGCGACGGGGCGGGGATCCCAGGTGCGGTAGGGCAGATAGGCGCCGAACACCTCGCTCTCGTCGGCGGCGACGAGCACGTCATAGGCGGGCCCGCCTTGCGTGAACACCGGCATCTGGCGCTGGATCAGCGTCACGCCGCTGTCGGTGCGGCGCGCGCCGCCCTTGTCCTCGAAAGTCTTCTCCTGCACGATCTTGGCGCCGAACCGCGCGGCGGTGCGCCGGAGCGCGTCCGCGAACAGCTTGTCCTCGTCATGCGAGCCAACCACGAGCAACCAGCGCGACCACCTCTTCCAGACGAGATACTGGCCGAGCGCATCGGCCAGCATCGCGCGCGTCGGCGCGGTGTGGATGACGTTGGCGCGGCAATCGGCCTCGCGCAACCGCTCGTCGATCGCCCCCGCATTGAACAGAAGCGTGCCGCGATCGCGCAGGGCATCCGAGACTTTCAGCAGAGCATCGGCCGGCAGGTCGGTGATGATGAAGCCGTTCTTCTCCGCAAGCGTGGTGGCGGCCTGCACCGGGTCCTCGCCCTCCCTCATGCGGCGCTCTTCCAGCGCGAACCGCTGACCAAGGAATTTACCTGTGGTGTTGTTGTCCTCGATCGCGAGGCGCGCGCCGGCGACGCCGTCATTCTCCGCAGGGAGATCGACCAGCGACAGCGTCGATCGGGTAGGAGCGACGCCGAGATAGCCGACGCCGATCACGGCAGGCTCGGCCGCGAGCGCGCTCGTCGCAGCAAGACCAAAGCCGATCAGACCGGCCAACCATCGGATCATGTTTCCTCCGAACGATCCCCCCGGCTTGACCGCAGGTGGAGAATTGTCTCTGCTTCAAGCATGACCAATTTGTCAGGGCATGCAACCCCGCATTTCGCCCCCGCGCATGTGAGGCCCGGAATCACGATCATGCGAGCATTGACGGTGATCGCCGCTTTGCTGTTGACGCCTTCGGTCGCGCGCGCCGATCCGCCGAAGCTGGCCGTGTTCGATTTCGAGCTGATCGACACCAGCCTGCCGGGCGAGTTTTACGGCTCCAAGCCCGAAGAGGCGCGGCTCGTGCTCATCAGCGAGCAGCTGCGCAAGGAATTGACTAATTCCGGCAGGTTCCAGGTGCTCGACATCGCGCCGATCAGGGATGCCGCCCGTCACGCCAATTTACAGGCCTGCGGCGGCTGCGATCTCAAACTCGCCGAACAGCTGGGCGCCGAGCTCGAGATCACCGGCATGGTGCAGAAGGTCTCGAACCTGATCATCAACCTCAACATCTATCTGCGCGACGTGAAGACCGGCAACATGATCGCCGCGGCGAGCGCCGACATGCGCGGCAACACGGATGAAGCCTGGACGCGCACGATGAGCTATTTGATCCGCAACCGGTTGCTGGCGCCGAATTACGGTAAGCGGGAGTAGGATTTCTTCGCCTCTCCCCGCAAGCGGGGCGAGGGAGAAGACCTCACCCCTTCAGCTTCTCCGCATGCCAGTGCAGATGATCGCCCATGAAGGTCGAGATGAAATAATAGCTGTGGTCGTAGCCTGCCTGACGCCGCAGCGTCAGCGGGATGCCCGCCTTGGTGCAGACGGCTTCAAGCAGCTCCGGCTTCAGCTGTTCTTTCAGGAAATTGTCGGCTTCGCCGACGTCGACCAGGAAGCCGGAGAACTTTGCGCCGTCCTCGATCAGTGCCACCGTGTCGTGGCTGCGCCAGGCGTCCTTGTTCGGTCCGAGATAGCCGGTCAGCGCCTTGATGCCCCAGGGCACGAGCGAGGGCGCCACGATCGGCGCGAACGCGCTCGCGGCGCGATAGCGGTGCGGGTTGCGCAGCGCCATCGTCAGCGCGCCGTGACCGCCCATCGAATGACCCATCACCGATTGCCGTTTGGCGTCGACGGGAAAATTTCCCGCCACGAGCTTGGGCAGCTCGTCGGTGACATAGCTCCACATCCGATAATTACGCGCGAACGGCTCTTGCGTCGCATCGACATAGAAGCCGGCCCCTAAGCCGAAATCATAGGCATTGTTGGCATCGCCCGGCACGTCGGGGCCGCGGGGTGAGGTGTCGGGCGCGACGAAAATCAGGCCGAGCTCGGCGCAAGCCTTGCGGAATTCGCCCTTCTCGGTGACGTTGGCATGCGTGCAGGTGAGGCCGGACAGATACCAGACCACGGGCAGCTTCGCGCCCTCGGCATGCGGGGGAACATAGACCGAGAACACCATGTCGGTTCCGGTCGCCTGGCTCGCATGGCGATACACGCCCTGCACGCCGCCGTAGGATTTGTTGGTCGAGACAGTCTGAATCGTCATGCCTTAAGCTCCGTGGCATCTCACCACATCAAGATTGCAACGCTCGTGTGTCCGAATTTGTGGCGGCGGCCCGCGGGTCAGGCGACACCGCTGTCGATCGCCAGCCGCACCAGCTCGACCGAGGTCTTCACCCCGAGCTTCTGGCGCATGATGGACGAGGTGTTGGCGACCGTCTTGTACGACGACTGCACCAGCCAGGCGATCTCCGACAGGCTCTTTCCGGCGCTGAGCAGCCGCAGGATCTCCATCTCGCGCGCGTTCAGCTTGGATAGCGGGCTTTGCGCCAGCGCCGGCCCCGCAAAGGCGATGCTGCGCGCGATCGCGCTCGGCAAGTAGGTGCCGCCGCAGCCGACGGCGCGGATCGCCTCGACGAGGTCGTCGGGATCGCCGGTCTTGGAGACGTAGCCCTTGGCGCCGCATTCGATCGCGCGCGCGGCAAAGGCGGGGTCGTCGTTCATGCTGAACATGATGATGCGGGCCTCGGGCGCGCGCTCGAGGATGCGGCGGGCGAGCTCGAATCCGGAGACGGTCGGCAAATTGATGTCGATGATGCAGAGGTCCGGGCGTTCGACGATGAAGACGCACTCACCGTCTTCCGCGTCGGCGGCCTCCAAAATCTCGATCTCGCCCTCGTCGGCCAGCACGGCGCGGCAGCCGGAGGCGACGATGGGATGATCGTCGACGATCAGAATGCGCATAGGCGTTCCCCGAGACAGCGTTTCCTGTGACGAACTTGCCTGCTCTGCGCCGCATGATACCGACATGGGACAGGCGCGTGAGCGATGTGTCCGAGCTCGCCTCATGCAACCCGGCCGGGATTGCTGTACGCTTCCGATTAGATATCCACCGCTTCGCCTCTGTCAACGTCATCGGACAGCGGCGGGCAAGGCTTCGCGAGGCACGGGCGACCAATGTGGCAAAATCTATCCTTGCGCGGGCGTATCAACCTCCTGCTGGCGCTGCTGCTGGCGCTGGGACTCGCCGTCAATATCGGCCGCCAGGTCGCGGAGGCGGGTCCCCGCGTGCAGGCCGAGGACCAGAGCGTGATCCGCCTCGCGCGCGAGTTCATCGAGATGATCGTGGCCGATCTCAACGAAGCGCCCAATCCGGATGCCAGGCTGAACCAGATCGCGCGCGACCTCAGCCGGCTGCGCCATGTCAGCATCACGCTCCGGGATACCGGCGGCAACCCGCAGGCGCCGCCGCGGCTTGATGCCGATGCCGACACGCGCGGGCCGCCGGCCTGGTTCGTCAGCCTGGTTCATCCCGAGCAGACGGCGGTGAGCGTGCCGGTGTCGATCCATGGCAAGCCCGGCTCGCTCCTGATCACCTCGCATCCCGATGACGAGATCGCCGAGATCTGGGACGGCATCGTCACCCAGCTCGAGGTCGGCTCGGTGATCGCGCTGGCGCTGTTCTTCCTGATGATGAATGTGGTCGGCCGGGCGCTGGCGCCGCTGCAGTCGCTGGCGGAGGTGATGGGGAAGCTCGAAGGCGGGCACTACAAGGCCCGTGTCACGCCGGGCGGCGCGCCGGAACTGGCCGCGATCTGCACCAAGCTCAACCACCTGGCCGCGACGCTTCATGGGGCGGTCGAGGACAAGCGGCGGCTCGCCGAGCGCACCGTGTCGCTCCAGGACATCGAGCGCAAGGAGATCGCGCGCGAACTCCACGACGAGTTCGGGCCGTATCTGTTCTCGCTGCGCGCGCATGCCAGCGCGCTGGCGAAGCAGGCGGATGGACGCGCCCTGAACGCGGAGGCGGTGCGCAAGCACGGCAGCGCCATGCTGGAGCAGATCAATGCGCTCCAGCAGTTCAATCGCCGCGTGCTGGAGCGCCTCCGGCCCGTCGGCCTCGCCGAGCTCGGCCTGCGCCAGGCGCTGGAATCGCTGTCGAGGCTGTGGCAGGAGTCGCATCCCGATGTCGCGATCAAGACCGTGATCTCGCCGTCGCTTGGGGTCACCGGCGAGACCGCCGATCTCACCATCTACCGCATCGTGCAGGAGGCGCTCACCAATGTGTTCCGCCACGCTGGCGCGACCTCGGTCAATGTCGTGATCGAGCCGGTTGAGCAGACGGCTCACGATGGCCGCTTCTGCGCCCGGGTACGGGTCAGCGACAATGGCCGCGGCATGGAGCCGGGCCAGAAGCTCGGCTTCGGCCTCGTCGGCATGCGTGAGCGGATTCTGGCGCTGGGCGGCACGCTCAACGTCGTGTCCGGCGACGGCGGCTTGACGGTGGAAGCGCTGGTTCCGACCGCTGCTGCCTGATCGTGCCCGAGGCGATCGGGAAAAATTCCCGATTTCGTCGGGAAAACGGGTGCGGATATTGCCCGACCTTTTGTGGCTGGCGCACCCATTGCGGCCGAATACACTCGTCCCGACCAATCGGCGAAGAGCAAAACAGCCGGTGGTCGCGGATGGGAAGGCGGGGATGGGCAAGGTTCTTTGGTTCAAGCGTCGTTTGTTGATGGCCTCGGTGTCAACCGGTTTGCTGTCCGCCGTGCTGTCCGCAAGCCCCGCCGGGGCAGCGCAGGACGAGGAGACGAACGTCCAGAATCTGCCGCCGGTCGAAGTGACGGCGCCGCCGCCATCGGTGGCGCGGCGTACCGCGCCGACGCGGCCGGTCGCGCGCATCGGCGCTGCGTCGTCCGCCAGTGCCCGGACGCGCATCTACGTCTACCCGACTGCGCCGGGCACCGGCAGGGGTCTTGACGTCGACAAGGTCCCATCGTCGATCAACGCCGTCGATGCCAGCCAGATCAAGCGCACCGGTTCGCTGAACGTCACCGACGCGCTGCGCGACAACATCGCCGGCGTCAACATCACCGAGGTCACCGGCAATCCGTTCCAGCCGGACGTCGAATTCCGCGGCTTTGTCGCCTCCCCCGTGACGGGCACCCCGCAAGGCCTTGCGGTGTATCAGAACGGCGTCCGCATCAACGAAGCCTTCTCGGATGCCGTCAATTGGGACCTGATCCCGACCGCCGCGATCAGGTCGGTGACGCTGGTGACCAACAATGCCGCCTTCGGCCTCAACGCGCTGGGCGGCGCCATCAACCTGCAAATGAAAGACGGCTTCACCTATCAGGGCGCGGAGCTCGATCTGATGGGCGGCTCGTTCGGCCGCATCCAGGGCTCGGCGCAATGGGGCAAGCAGGTCGACAAGAACTACGGCGTCTATGCCGCGCTCGAAGGCCTGCGCGACAACGGCTTCCGCAACTTCTCGCAATCGACCGTGCGGCGCTTCTACGGCGATGTCGGCTACAAGGCCGGCGACAGCGAATTCCACGCCAATATGGGCGTCGCCAAGAACGATTTCGGCGCCAACGCCACCGTTCCGGCCGAGCTGCTCGACAAATATTGGGGCGCGACCTACACCACGCCGCAGACGACGTCCAACCGCGTCGGCTATCTCAACCTGACCGGCAAGGTCGATGCGACGCCGACCTGGACGCTCGAAGGCACCGCGCATGTGCGCAGGTACGAGCAGAAGCTCGTCGACGGCAATCCGACTGACGTGCAGGAATGCGCCGATCCGGCGTTGCTCTGCTTTGGCGATGACGCCACGCCCGCGAACGGCGCAGGCGGAGTGCAGCTTGCCAATCCCTTTACGCCGGGAACCATCCTCGGCGAGATCGACCGGAGCACCATCCGTTCGACCAGTTTCGGCGTGTCGGGCCAGGCCACCAACACCGATCAGTTGTTTGGGCACGACAACCGCTTCGTGATGGGCGCGAGCTATGACGCCGGCGTCACGCGCTACGACGCCACCGCCGAGATCGGCTCGATCGGAGAGAACTACGTCGTCAGCGGCAGTGGGCTCTTCCTGGGACCGACCGGCCAGCCGCAAACAGTTGCCGGTCCCGTCTCGCTGCGGACCGTCAATCAATATAACGGCCTGTATGCGATGGACACGTTCAACGTCACCGATGCCTTCGCCATCACCGGCGGCGGCCGTTTCAACGTGGCGCGCATCTCGCTGGAAGATCAGCTCGGGACCGATCTCAACGGCGACCACACCTTTACCCGTTTCAATCCCGTCATCGGCGGCACCTACAAGATCACGCCGGAGCTGACCGCCTATGCCGGCTATTCCGAGGCCAATCGCGTGCCGACGCCGCTGGAGCTCGGCTGCGCCGATCCTGTCCGGCCTTGTCTCCTTGCGGCGTTCTTGGTCTCCGATCCCCCTCTCAAGCAGGTCGTATCCAAGACCGTGGAAGCGGGCCTGCGCGGCACCAGGGAGCTGAACATCGGCACCCTCGGCTGGAAGCTCGGCGGCTTCCGAGCCACCAATTATGACGACATCGTCGCGATCCCCGCCGTCGGGCGCACTGGCTTCGGCTATTTCTCAAATGTCGGCCGTACCAGGCGGCAGGGCTTCGAGGCCGAAGTCAACATCAAGTCGCCGACGCTCCAGTTTCAGGCGAGCTACGCCTTCGTCGACGCGCGTTACCTAGACCCGCTCGAGCTCGGGTCGGAAAGCCCGTTTGCCGATCCGGCCACCCATACCATCCACGTCTCTCCCGGCAACCAGCTTCCCGCGATCCCCCGCCACCGCGTCAAGGTTGGCATCGACTATGCCGTGACCGATGTCTGGAAGGTCGGCGGCAACGCGCTGTTCGTCTCCAGCCAATATCTGGTCGGCGACGAGTCGAACCAGTTCGCAAAGTTGCCATCTTATACGGTTTTCAATCTCCACACCTCCTACCAGGTCACGAAGAACATCCAGCTCTATGGCAAGGTCGACAACATCTTCGACAAGCGTTATGCGACTTACGGACACTTCTTCGACCGCGGGGCCTTGCCCAACTTCACCAATGGCGGCGCAGATTTCACCGACCCGCGCTCGTTGAGCCCGGCAAGGCCGCGCGCGTTCTACGCGGGGATGCGGGTGACGTTCTAGGCACGGCTGCCGCGCCCCTCGTGTCCGCGATGGCGCTCGCTGAGCTTGCAGAATATTCCGCCTCCGGCATGATGGCTTCGGAGGCCTGCTTTGCCGTGTCGTTGAAGAATCCGGATGCCGTCGCTTCGATCGTTGCAGCGCTTCGGCACGTCTACGGCGATGAGATCGCGCGACTTATGCTCGTCGAGGGTATGAGCCTCGCCGACTTGATCGATGCGATGTTCTCCGCGCCGTTAAGCCACCGCGAGGCCGTTCGAGACATCACCGACGGATTGGACGATTTTGTCGTTTCACCGGACCTGGGTCTGATGTGGCACCTCAGATACATCTATGCGGATGAGCCCGGATCCCTGCACGTCGTGGACATGGAGATCGCCACGCCGAATGGCACGCTGGCAAGCAAGGACGTCTGGCTTCGTCTGTCCTCTTAGAGGGGCGGCGCTTTGGATGATTTGATCTCGGCGCCGGCGAAAGTCCGGCGGCATCATCTTTACTAATCAGAAACCATGTCAAATGATCCGAAAACTTTAACGAAACCACTCGGTGGTCTCCGCGTCAGTTTGTCGGAGGACCCGTGTGATGACAGAGCGCCAATTGAGAGAGCAGGAATGCCGGATCGCGCGTTATCGGCGTCTGGAGCGGGAGGTGACGGATCCGCTGGCCGCGTATCTGCTTCACGGAATCGTCGAGGAGCTCGAAGCCGAGCTGCGCAAGGACAGGCCGGATTGGCACGGGCCGCGTGATTAACGCTTTTTTAGCGCTAATCATGCGGATGATGTGGAGGATTGTCAGGGAGACTGCTCCCATGCTCAAGGACGGGACATATGCGGCGTGGTACAAGACGCCGCTCGACCAGGGGACCGGGATCGTCCATGTCGCGAACGGACAGATCTGGGGCCGCGACAGCCTGATGACGTATCACGGCTCGTGTCGGGTCGATGGAGATCACTTCACTGCCACCGTGTCGACGAAGCGCCATACCGACGGACGTGCAACGGTGTTCGGCGTGGAAGACGAGCTCACTTTGGACATCGAGGGAAACTGCCCCGGCAAGATCGCGACTTACACCGCGACGGCACAACAAGTGCCCGGAATGATTCTTCAGGGAACGCTCATTCTCACCGAACAGCAGGAACCTTCGCGCATCGAGCCGCCTCCGGCGTTCAACCCTGGCAAGCTGCCAAAGTTGCCGAAGCGCTCGCGCTGATCGAGGCCGTAGCACCAGTCGACTGATCGTTGAACCGGCATCTTGCCAGCGACGACCCGAACTTCGACCCCAGCAAATTCCGGCTCTGCGGCTGCCTCGCGCTTGTTGAGCTCGGCAAGTCCATGGTCACCCGGTGCAGAATGCGGACCCAGGCGGGGTCCGCAGCGGACATGCACTGTTAAGGAAGCCTTTGCAGCGGAAGCCCCGTGCTTCCAATCTGCAAGCTGAACTTGCCAAAAGCTCGGGATGCTCTTCCGCGGGGTAGATATCCCGCGCTCACTCAACCGATTAACGTGCTGTTAGCAGACTCTATCGCAAATAGTTCCGCAGGATAACGACAACCCGGCCGGGTTCCAGCACCCGGAGCATTTGCGTGAACGTACCGGCTTCCCTGACCGCAGAAGATTTCGTCGCACGCACCGCTCGCTCGGATCGATCGGTCGCGACCGTGGTGTTCGCCCTTCTGGCCGTCGCCTCGTTTCTTCCGACGCTGCTTGTCCCCATTCCGGCGATGGGGGATTACGTCAACCATCTCGCCCGCATGTATCTTCTGAGCGAAATGGGCACCGCCAATGCCAATCCATACTACCAGGCGGCATGGGCTTTCTATCCGAATCTGGCGATGGACTTGGTGGTTCCGCAGATGGCGCGGCTGCTCGGCGTTGAAAATGCCACCCGGCTTTTTCTTCTCTTCAGCCAGATACTCGTCGTCGGCGGCGCGCTTGCGCTCGAATGGGTCGTGAAGGGGCGCGTTCACCTCGCCGGCTTCGCGGCGTTGATGTTCCTTTACTGCCTTCCGTTCTCCTGGGGATTCACCAACTTCGAATGCGGCCTCGGCATCGCGCCTTGGGGCATCGCCGCCTATCTGGCCATTGCCGGCCGATCAGCACCCGTACGTCTCGCGGTCAACGCAGCTTCCGTCATGGTGCTGCTTGCGGCGCATTTCTTTGCCCTGGGCGTCTACGGCGCGACGCTCGGATTCTACGAATTGTGGCGCGCTTTCGACCGGAAATGTTCCGTGCGCGAGATCGCGCTCCGGTTCCTCACGCTTGCAACACCGGCGGTCGTGCTATTGGCGACAATGAAGCTGGCCCACGGCTCGGTTGGAAACGAGGGCACCCTCTGGTATTTCGATTGCAAGCTGCTCTGGCCGTTCTTCATCGTCAATGGCTACAGCATGGCTGTCTCAGGAGCTAGCGCGATCGTGCTGCTTGTGGCGGTATACATTGCGGCGAGATGCCGTGCGCTCAAGTTGATGCCTGCCGGGATCTGGATCGCAGCCGGCTTCGCGTTACTCTATCTTGCTATTCCGCCAAGGCTATTTAACACGGCGTACGCCGATATCCGAGTTCTCCCTGCAATTGCCTTGATACTTCCGGCTTTTGGCTTGCTGTCGTTGCCCGATCGACGATGGACGATGGCTGCGCTCGTCATTGTCTGCGGCATCACGCTCGCAAATCTGGGCGTGGTGCTCAATGTCTGGCTCTCTTACCGTTCGGAGTACGCGGCCGTCATCAAGTCCCTCCAGCATATCGACCGGGGCTCGAAGATACTGATTGGGACCAGCGCGGAAGGCGAGGATCCGCCGTTCGAGGATCTCACACAATTCCCCATATATTACGCGCCGACGCTCGCCGTGCACTATGCCAATGCTTTCGTGGCGAACGTGTTCACCGAGACGGGCAAGCAGCCGATTCAGGTGCGCGACGATGTCCGCCGGCTCAGCATACCCAACGGCACGCCCGTGCCGGTGCGTTGGCTGAGCGCCATCTTCGAAGGAAAAACAGCCGTGCCCGAAGGCAGGGCTGCCATCCGCACCTGGTATCGAGACTACGACTACCTCTATTTGGTTGGCCCTGCCATGGCGAACCCGCTGCCAGACCTGCTTGAAGAATTGGACAGGTCCGGACGCTTCGCTCTCTATAAGATCCGCCGCGCACCCTGAGAGGGAAGGCAATTTGCCGCGTCCGGCAATTCTGCACCCTCAGCCCTCGGCTCCCCGCTTCTCAAACTGCCCTGGACTCGCCATTGTGCGCCCGCAACAGGCTCGGAAGCGGAGAAGCATCAATGTCGGACAAGGTCTCGCGTCGCCGGTTCGCGAAACTCGCGGGGCTGTCTGCAGCCGGTCTGACCGGTTCGCTCGATGCGGCCGAGGCGAGGCCGGCAGCAGCGCCGCGCACCGGCTTTCCGGCCGGCTTTGTCTGGGGCACGGCCACTTCGTCCTATCAGGTCGAGGGCGCCGTCAACGAGGACGGGCGAGGGGCCTCGATCTGGGACAAGTTCGTGCGCATCCCCGGCAAGATCGAGGACGGCACCACTGGCGACCGCGCCAATGAGCACTATCACCGCTACAAGGAGGACATCGCGCTCATCAAGGCGCTCGGCTGCAAGGCCTACCGCTTCTCGGTGGCGTGGCCGCGGCTGTTTCCGGACGGCGACGGCAAGCCTAACCCGAAGGGGCTCGACTTCTATAACCGGCTCATTGACGAGCTCTTGAAGAACGGCATCGACCCGTGGCTGACGCTCTATCACTGGGACCTGCCGCAATCGCTTGAGGATCGCTTTGGCGGCTGGCGCTCGACGGAGACCTGCAAGATCTTCGGCGACTATGCGGCCTATGTCGCCGAGCATCTGACCGATCGCGTCAAAAACGTCTTCACGCTGAACGAGAGCGGCCGCTTCGTCTATTTCGGCTACGGCATCGGCATCGACGCGCCGGGCTTGAGACTGCCGCAAGCCGAGGTCAACCAGATCAGGCACAACAGCGCGCTGGCGCACGGGCTCGCGGTCCAGGCGGTGCGCGCCCACGGCCGGCGCGGCACCAGGGTCGGGCCGGCCGAGAACGTCGATGCTTGCGCGCCCGCGATCGACACGCCGGAGAACGTTCGCGCTGCCGAGATCGCGCTGCGCGAGATGAACGCCGGCTATCTCAACGTCATCATGACGGGCCGCTATACCGACGCCTTCCTGAAATTCGCCGGGCCCAACGCGCCCAAATACACAGATGCGGAGCTGAAGATCATCTCCTCGCCGGTCGATTTCCTCGGCCTCAACATCTACGCGCCGCAGAACTACGTAGTGGCCTCCGACCAGGGCGCGGGATTCATGCCGCTGCCGATTCCGAAATCGTTCCCGCACATGAATTCGGACTGGCTGCGCATCGGACCCGAGACGATCTATTGGGTGCCGAAGCTGGCGGCCAAGATCTGGAAGACGGATGCGATCTATATCAGCGAGAACGGCGCCTCCGGCGACGATTTCGTCACGCCCGACGGCAAGATCTACGACACCGATCGCATCATGTACCTGCGCAATTATCTCGCCCAGCTCCAGCGCGCCACGGCGGAAGGCGTGCCGGTGCGCGGCTATTTCCTCTGGAGCCTGATGGACAATTTCGAGTGGATATACGGGCTGAACAAGCGCTTCGGGCTGTACCATGTCAATTTCGACACTCAGGTCCGGACCCCGAAGCTCAGCGCCAGCTTCTACCGCAACGTGATCGCGAACAACGCGGCGGGAGCGTGATCGCCGCCGTCGTGTAGAGGCCGTCATGCCCGGGCTTGTCCCGGGCATCCACGTTTCCTCGCGCGGCGTGCCAAGGCGTGGATGGCCGGGATAGGGCCCGGCCATGACGTCGTGGAGGCTTTCAGCGCTAACCGTGCAGCGGAAAATCCGGGTGAGAAGCGGTGAACGCCGCGCATTGACTCTCCTCTCCCCCTTATCCAAAACCGTCCTCAACGCTTACAACAAGAGGACACGCCCATGACCGACGCACTCATCATCGATGCCTGCCGGACCCCGCGCGGCGTCGGCAAGGCCGGCAAGGGAGCGCTTTCGGGCATTCATCCGCAGCAGCTGGGCGCAACCGTGCTGCGCGCGCTCGCGATGCGCACCGGCATCGACACCGCCGATGTCGACGACATCGTCTGGGGCTGCAGCGCGCAGGTCGCGACGCAAGGCGGCGATCTCGGCCGGATGTCGGCGCTCGATGCCGGCTACGACGTGCGCGCCAGCGCCGTGACGCTCGACCGCTTCTGCGGAAGCGGCATCACCAGCGTCAACATGGCCGCGAGCTCGATCATGGCGGGCGCGGAAGACCTCGTCATCGCCGGCGGCTGCGAGATGATGTCGATGGAAGGACGCCGCGGCTCGGGTCCGATGATGATGGACAACGGCAATCTGCGTCTGCGCGCGCGGCATCCGCAGTCGCATCAGGGCGTCTGCGCGGATGCGATCGCGACGCTGGAAGGCATTACCCGAAGGGACGTCGACGCGCTCGGGCTGGAGAGCCAGAAGCGCGCCGCGGATGCGATGGCGAACGGGTACTTCAAGAAGAGCCTCGTGGCCGTCCACCGCGAGGACGGCAGCCTTGCGCTCGACCACGAGGAGTATCCGCGGCCGCAGACCACGATGGAGGGTCTGAGCAGCCTGAAGCCGGCATTCCCTGCGATCGCCGACTACGCGCTGGACGACAAGGGCACGACCTATCGCGGCCTGATCCTGCAGAAATATCCTGATATCGAGATCGATTTCGTGCACCATGCCGGCAACTCGTCCGGCGTCGTCGACGGCGCCGCCGCGATCCTCTTGGCCTCGCCCGCTTACGCCAGGGCGCATGGTCTTAAAGCCCGCGCCCGTGTGGTCGCGATGGCGAATATGGGGGACTCGCCGACCCTGATGCTGAACGCGCCGGTGCCGGCGACGCGCAAGGTGCTGGCGAAGGCGGGCTTGACCGTCGACGACATCGATCTGTTCGAGATCAACGAGGCGTTTGCGGTGGTGGCGGAAAAATATATCCGCGACCTCAAGCTCGATCGCGCCAAGGTCAACGTCAATGGCGGCTCGATCGCGCTCGGTCATCCCATCGGTGCCACCGGTTCGATCCTGATCGGCACCGTGCTCGACGAGCTCGAACGGCGCGACCTCAAGCGCGGTCTCGTCACCATGTGCGCCGCCGGCGGCATGGCGCCCGCCATCATCATCGAGCGCGTCTAGCCAAGCGCTCGCTCACTTTCTCCCTGTTTTTACGGGGAGGAAGACCGGCGACATCGATCCGGCCCTTATTTTTCAGGGTGAATCGCACTCCGCCTTACTCAAAGGGGCCGGTCGTCGCTTGTCGAAAGCGGCGAATCAGTTCTAGCAAGATGTCGTGCGGGCCTTTGAAACAAGGCAAAATCCGCTGCCTGAGGCTTCTTTCGCTCCGGAAGTAGCTAAAAAGCAGGGTTCTTTGCCACATGGGCGCAAAAAAGCCCGCAAAACCGCGACAAAACTGTGCAGAAGGCTATAGGCCTTCGCCGGTTGGTCTAATATGCAGCCGTCACGAATCAGAGGAGACACGATGGCAACCCAAATGTCCAAATCGCAGCTGATCGAAAAGATTGCGACCGCTACCGAGCTTTCCAAACGCGACGTCAAGAACGTCATGGAGACGCTGACCGACGTCGGTCACAAGGAGCTCAAGAAGAACGGCCTGTTCCTGGTGCCGGGCTTCGCCAAGTTCGTGGTCATCAAGAAGCCCGCGACCAAGGCACGCAAGGGCACCAACCCGTTCACGGGTGAAGAGATGATGTTCAAGGCCAAGCCGGCCCGGAAGATCGTCCGCGCCCGCCCGGTCAAGGCGGCCAAGGACGCCGTGGGCTAATGACGCAAAGGCCCCCTTGGTAGAGGGGGCCTTTTGGTTGGGGCAGCCGCGAGGACTTGAGACGGAGGGCTCAACCCTTGCGGCGCTTCACCCGGACCGGAATCGGTTGAAGCTGCGGCCCGGGCGCCGCCAGCGCATCGCGAACCCGGTCGATCGCGCGATCGAGCAATCGGCGCAGCCGCTGCGTCTTCCGCGATCCCTTCGCTCTTTCCAGCAGTTTCTTCATCGCATTCACTCCGCCGCTTCGACCTTGGCCCCGACCGGCTCCAGCGCCGCCGCGATGGCTTCGTCGACGCGCTCCAGCCAGATGAATTCGAGGTTGTCCCGCGCGCTCTTCGGGATGTCGTCATAGTCCCGCTTGTTGCGCGCCGGCAGCATGACCCGCTTCAGGCCGGCGGCCGCGGCTGCGACCACCTTCTCCTTGATGCCGCCGACCGGCAGCACCAGGCCGCGCAGCGAGATCTCGCCGGTCATGGCGGTATCGCTGCGCACCGTGCGATTGGTGAGCAGGGACGTCAGTGCCGTGAACATCGCCACCCCGGCGCTGGGCCCGTCCTTCGGGGTCGCGCCCGCGGGGACGTGAACGTGGATGTCGCTCTTCTCGAACAGCTGAGGATCGATGCCGAGCTGCGTGGCACGGCTCTTCACCAGCGTCATCGCAGCCTGCACGCTCTCGCGCATGACGTCGCCGAGCTGGCCGGTCAGGATCATGCCGCCCTTGCCGGGCACCCGGGAGGCTTCGATGAACAGGATGTCGCCGCCGACCGGCGTCCAGGCAAGGCCGGTGGCGACGCCCGGAATGCTGGTGCGCTGTGCGATCTCGCCTTCGAAGCGCGGCTGGCCGAGCACGGTGGAGATGTCCTTCGCCGCTATCACGACCTTCGCGGCCGTGCCCTCGGCGACCTGCACCGCGGCATGCCGGAACAGCTTGCCGATCTCGCGCTCGAGGTTACGCACGCCGGCCTCGCGGGTGTAGCCCTCGACCACCAGCTTCAGTGCTTCCGGCTCGATCTCGGCCTGTTCGGGTGTCAGGCCATTGGCCTCGAGCTGCCGCCGCACCAGATAGCGCCGCGCGATCTCCAGCTTCTCGTCCTCGGTGTAGCCGGCGAGGCTGATCAGCTCCATGCGGTCCAGCAGCGGCCCCGGGATCTGGTCCAGCATGTTGGCGGTCGCGATGAACACCACGCGCGACAGATCGAAGGGCACGCCCAGGTAATTGTCCCGGAACGTCCCGTTCTGCTCGGGGTCCAGCACCTCCAGCATGGCCGCCGAGGGATCGCCCTGCACGCCACGCCCCATCTTGTCGATCTCGTCCAGCATCATGACGCAGTTGCGTGCGCCGGCCTTCTTGATGCCCTGAATGATGTTGCCCGGCAGCGCGCCGATATAGGTGCGCCGGTGGCCGCGGATTTCGGCCTCGTCGTGCACGCCGCCCAGGCTGACGCGCACGAAGGGACGGTCCATCGCGCGGGCGATGGATTGGCCGAGCGAGGTCTTGCCGACGCCGGGCGGACCGACGAAGCACAGGATCGGCGCCTTGCTCTGCGGTGCCAGCTTGCGCACCGCAAGATATTCGATGATCCGGCTCTTGATCTTCTCCAGGCCGAAATGGTCGGCGTCCAGGATGGCTCGCGCTTCCTTGATATCGATCGGCTTCTCCGCGGGCAGCGCCCAGGGCAGCTCGATCAGCCAGTCGAGATAGGTGCGGACCATGCCGGCTTCGCCGGCAGCCTCCGGCATGCGCTCGTAGCGATGCAGCTCCTTCTTGGCGTGCGCGTCGGCCTCGGGCGGCATGTTGGCCTTGGCGATGGCAGAAGTCAGCTCGGCGACCTCGGCCGCCTTGCCGTCGCCTTCGCCGAGCTGGCGCTGGATGGTCGCCATCTGCTCGCGCAGGATCGCCTCGCGCTGCCGCTCGTCGAAGGAGGCCTTGGTCTTTTGGCCGATTTCGTTGGAGATGCGCAGCACCTCCAGCCGCTCGGCCAGGTGCTTGGACACCTTCTCGACGCGCAAAACGAGGTCGATGGTCTCCAGCACCTCCTGCTTGTCCTGCGGCTTGATGTCCATGAACGAGGTCGCCAGATCCGCCAGCGCACCGGGCGCACTGGTGCCCTGGAACATCGCGGCCAGCTCGGGCGGTGCCTGCGGCAGCAGCTCGATCGCCTCGATCGCCTGGCGCTGCAGGTTCAGGGCGCGCGCCTCGATCTCGGGCGAGGTCGTGGTCGGCTCGGGGATCTGCTGGAAGCGCGCAACGGGGAACGGCGTCCCCGGCAGGAAGTCGAGCAGGCGCGCGCGCTGCACGCCCTGGCAGACGATGTGGTGGGTGCCGTCGGGCGCGGTGATGTAGCGCACGATGTTGGCGATGGTCGCGACCCGGTAGAGATCGTCCGGCCCCGGCTCCTCGGTCGTGGGGCTGCGTTGCAGGACGATGCCGACCGGCCGCTGCTCGCGCAGCGCCTGCTGCGCGGCGGCGATCGACCTTGCCCGGCCGATCGTGATCGGCGCGATGGCGCCGGGGAACAGCACCATCTCGCGCACGGGGATGATGATCAGCGCGTCGTCGGGGATCTTCACGTCGTTATTGGTCTGTTCGTTGTTCATCTGTTCGGTGGCCATGATCGACCTCAGGATTTGGCGAGGCGCAGTGCGACGCAGCCGTCCATCACGAAGCGGCTGATGGCGTAGCGGCCGAAGGGCAATGCAATGCGGCGCTCAAAACGCCCCTGCGGCAGCTCGAGCCGGTGGATGCGGGCGTTGCGGAGCTCCGGCGGAAGGGTGCGCTGGCCGGAGATGACGAGCACGCCGTCATGAATGACAGTCTCGACGTTGTCCGGATTGACGCCGGGAAGCGCCACCAGGATCAGAAGCTCGTGCTCGGTTTCCAGCACGTCGATCGGCGGCTCCCAGCAGGCTTCCTGGCGGCCGAACTGCTGGCGCAGCCGGTCGGCGCGGGTCAGCGAGTCCAGGGCTTCGGACAGCATCCAGTCGAGGGGATTTTTGGGTTGCATGGCAAGTCTCGGGGGGAGGCGCTGCGATTGGAAAAACAGCATATGGGGATGGTTCCCCGGAAATCCAGCGCGCGTCCGAGACATGCCTGCCCTCGACCGAGGAGCCCTTGCAGTCAAACGCATTGGCGCCGCGGACATGTTCCCGCGGCGCCGTCGGCAACATTCAGGCCACGCACGGCATCAGGCTGCGGCGCGGTACTCGTCTTCCGCTTCGAGGTTGATCACAGACGTCGCGAGCTCGGTCAGCGTGTGGTCGGTCGCCTCTTCCTCGTCGAGCGTCGCCTGAAGCAGCCTTGCCGCGTCCTGCATGCCGAGCTCCTCGGCCCAGGTGCGCAAGGTGCCGTAGCGGGAGATCTCGTAGTGCTCGACCGCCTGGGCGGCCGCGAGCAGTCCGGCATCGAGCGCCGGTGCTCCCTTGAACTCCTTCATGATCTCGGCGCCCTCGTCGGTGATGCCGTTGATCGCCTCGCAGGGCTTGCCGCGTGCGGGCTTGCCCAGCATCTTGAAGATCTGGTCCAGCCGCTTGACCTGGCCCTGGGTCTCGCGCAGGTGCTTGTTGAAGGCGGCCGTCAGATCCTTCGATTGCGCCGCCTTGGCCATCTTCGGCAGGGTCTTGATGATCTTGTTCTCGGCGAAATAGATGTCCTTCAGCGTCGCCAGAAACAGGTCGCTCAGCATCTTCGGCGCCTGACGCGGCCGGCGCGAAGCGGTCTTCTTGGTTGCGCGTTTCTTCGCTCGTTTAGCCATATGTCCTCCTCTTGAGGTGACACGGGAAGGCGTCGCCTTCCGCAATCCTCAGGCGATCAAGACTCTTCGAAAGCAAATGTTCCTCGCGAAGGCCGCCGCGAGCCGCTAAGGCTTGCTGCCTGAGCCACGCCCGAGACGCCCATGCTTGATTTCTCCCTGTCCGCTTTCGTGACGCTGCTGCTGGTGGTCGATCCGGTCGGCCTTGCACCGGCCTTTCTGGCCGCCACCGGAGGCATGCCCGACAAGGTCAAGCGGACGATCGCGTTGCGAGCGCCGCTGATCGCGGCCTCGATCCTGGTGATGATCGCGCTGGTCGGAAACTGGCTGCTCCGCCAGCTCGGGATCGGCATTCCCGCCTTCCAGATCGCCGGCGGACTGCTGCTGTTCGGCGTGTCCTACCAGATGATCTTCGGCGATCGTCCGCATCGCGAGGCCCGCGAGGCCGACAAGGCAACAGCGGAGCACGCCTCAGATGTCGCGGTGTTTCCCCTGGCCATCCCCATGATGGCCGGCCCGGGGGCGATTGCAACCACGCTGCTCCTTTCGGGCGACGCCGGCCATGGGGCAAGGCTCGCGATCATCATCGCCGTCGTCCTCTCGGTCTGCCTGCTTTGCATGCTGTGCTTCGTCTCAGCTCACCTGATCGCGCGCACCCTCGGACGCACCGGGAATGCCGTGCTCTCGCGCGTTCTCGGCATGCTGCTCGCCGCCTATTCCGTGCAGTTCGTGATCAACGGGATTGCGGCCGTCCGGAGCAGCCTGTCATAGGGCTGCGACAATCCGTGAATCCATTGGTTTTGCCGTCCGTTTCGTGGTTTTGCAGGAAAGGCGCCATGGCGGCACCCGATCCGGGCCGCTTTCGCTTGCACTGCCATGTTGCTTTGACGTACTTCCGGTCTAACAAGTCCATCGTCGGGAAAACGGGATGTCGGTGACAGCAGACGAGCTCGCCAAGAGACAGGCCATCATCGACGCCTGCCGGCGCATGAACGCGCTCGGCATCAACCAGGGCACCTCGGGCAATATCTCTGTCCGGCATGTGGACGGGCTTTTGGTCACGCCGACCAGCGTGCCATATGAGGCCATGACCCCGGACCAGATCGTCTTCATGACCATGGACGGCGCACATGCGCCCGATCAGAAGCCGTCGAGCGAATGGCGGTTTCACCGCGACATCCTGAAGTCGCGGCCCGATGTCAACGCCGTCGTGCACGCCCATCCGACCTATTGCACCATCCTGGCGATCATGGGCATGGAGATTCCACCGGTGCACTACATGATCGCGGCGGCCGGCGGCGACAGCATCCGCTGCGCGCCTTATGCGACGTTCGGAACCGCGGAATTGTCCGAGCATGCGGTGCGGGCGCTGGAGGGCCGGCTTGCGTGCCTGCTCGACCATCACGGCATGATCGCGATCGGCAAGACACTGGACAAGGCGATGTGGCTCGCCGTCGAGGTCGAGACGCTGGCGCGGCAATATCACGGCTGTCTCCAGATCGGACAACCGCCGCTGCTCTCCGGCGACGAGATCGAGCGGGTCCGCCAGCGCATGGCCGGCTACGGCCTGTCGGAAGGGTAGGGCAGGCAGAAAGTGTTCGTGCGGATCAGGCATATCGTCGATCGCAAGGGAACGAACCGGACCATGGTTCGGCTGCGCGCCCTCTTGCGCAGCAACGAGTTCTACCTGATCCCGCTGGCGCTGGTGATTGGCACGCTGGCCGGGGCGACCGTGACGCTGATGGCCGAGATCGCGCAGATCGCCCATGTGGTGATCTACGGCATCCCCATCGACGTGCGCCTCTCGTCCAACGCCTATGTGAGCCCGTGGGCGGCACTGATCGCGCCTGCGCTCGGCGGGCTGGCGCTCGGCATCATGGAATGGTCGCGGCGGCGCATGAAGATTTCGAGCGCGGTCGACCCGATCGAGGCGAACGCGCTGCGCGGCGGCAATCTGTCGATGCGCGACAGCGTGGTGGTGTCGAGCCAGACGCTGATCTCCAACGGCTGCGGCGCCTCGGTCGGCCTCGAGGCGGGCTATACCCAGATCGGCTCGGGGATCGCTTCGCTGCTCGGCAAGTTCTTCAATCTGCGCCGCAACGATCTGCGCCTGATGGTCGGTTGCGGCGCTGCCGCGGCGATCGCGGCGGCGTTCGGCGCGCCGATCACCGGCGCCTTCTATGCCTGCGAGCTGATCGTTGGCGTCTATTCGGTCGGCAGCGCGGCCCCCATCCTGGCAGCCTCGCTCGCCGGCGCGTTGACCGCGCAATGGCTCGGCGGCGCGCCTTATTCGCTGGAGATCCCCAAGGTCAGCGCCGTCGGCGTCGAGCAATATCTGGCACTGATCGGGCTCGCGCTCGTCACCAGCGGCGTCGGCATCGCCGTGATGCGCTCCTCGCCGACGTTCGAGCGCCTGTTCGCCTGGATGCCGGTCTGGCTGCGTCCGGTGATCGGCGGTCTCATCGTCGGCGGTTTCGCGATCGTCACACCCCAGGTCCTGGCGGCCGGCCACGGCGCCATGGTGCTCGATCTCTTTCACGAGATGGCGATCGGCATGATCGCGCTGATCATCGCCCTGAAGGTGACGGCGTGCCTGATCTCGCTGGCCTCGGGCTTCCGCGGTGGCCTGTTCTTCGCCTCGCTGTTCGTCGGCAGCCTGATCGGGAAGTTCTTCGCCGAGCTGCTGGAGCTGATCAGTCCGAACTTCGTGATCGACCCGCTGGTGGCGATGCTGACGGGCATGGCGACGCTCGGCGTCGCCATCGTCGGCGGCCCGCTGACCATGTCGTTCCTGGTGCTCGAGATGACCCGCAATGTCGACGTCACCGCCGTGGTGCTGGCCGGCTGCATCGTCACCTCGATCTGCGTCCGCTTCATGTTCGGCCATTCCTTCTCGACCTGGCGCCTGCATCTGCGCGGCGAGACCATCCGCAGCGCCAACGACGTCGGCTGGCTGCGCAATCTCACCGTGGAGCGCCTGATGCGCTCCGACGTCGGCAAGGTGCCCTCGACCACGACGATCGCCGCCGTCCGCCGCGAGTTCGTGCTGGGCTCGCGGCCCGGCGTCGTCATCGTCAACAATGCGGACGAATATGTCGGCCTCGTCCTGTTGCCCGATTTGTTCTCCAACGACCTCGACACCATCGCCGACGAAATCCAGGTGATCGAGCTGGCTCGCCTCATCGACATCGTGTTGATTCCGGAAATGAACGTGAAGTCGGCGATGGCGGTGTTCGACGAGGCCGAAGCCGAAATGCTGGCGGTGGTGGATTCCACCGACAGCCGCAAGGTGGTCGGCTTTCTCACCGAAAACTTCGCCCGCCGCCGCTATGTCGAGGAGATCGACAAGGCGACGCGGGGTGTGCTGGGCGCGCTGTCGTAAGCGACTTCTAACGGCGCAGCTGTTCATGATCCGCTCAGGTTGGAGGGTGCAAGCTGGATCCGGCCGTTCGGTTTACAATCGTTCAAAGCGTGGCAGATTGCCGCGATCAGGAAACCATTTCAGTGGTTTGCGCATTAAACGTGGTTTGCATATCTCTACGTTGCGCGAGAACATGGGAGGTCAAAATGACTGCTAGACCGATGATTTCTGCAGCCGGCCGCAACCTGGTGCTGGCCGCGTTCGCATGCCTGGCAATGGTCGCAACCTCCACATCGCCCTCGGCTGCGGCGTCCCTAGGGCCGGCTGAGGCGCTGTCTGCAAGGCCGGTCACGGCAGGGCAGGGCTCGTCCGACGTCACCGATTTCAGCGCAGCCCGGCGTCGCCATTACTATCGACGCGGGCCGAACGCCGCCGGTCTCGCCTTCATGGGCCTTGCGGCGGGGGTGATCGGCGGTGCGATCGCCGAGAGCCGGCGTCAGGAATATTACGAGAACCGCTATTATTACGGCCCGCGTCCTTACTACGGTCCCGGCTATTACGGCGGCAGCCCCTATTATTACGATCCGGGCTACCGTTACGTGCCGTACTGAGCGATCTTTTTCGACGCTGCCCGGATTTGATTGCGCGCGAAGGGCGGTGCTTTGTGCCGCCCTTTTTTAGTGCGCTGGTACGTTCGTAGCCCGGATGAGCAAAGCGACATCCGGGGCCTTTGTGCTTGCCGCGCCAAATCCCGGCTATCGCTTCGCTCACCCGGGCTACGGCACCTTGCCTGTGTCGCGCTCTGTCAATCCGCTTCGCCAAAAATATTCCAATTTACCGAAATTCGGATTTGCTGCCGTGCGGTTCCTTCTGCGTGCGCTCCGGGCGATCCAGTATTCCAGAGGCGCCAGCGATAGGGCCGAGAGGCCGCGGCGTACTGGATTCCCCGCCTTCGCGGGGAATGACAGCGTCACTTGGAGAAGCAAGCTGACGCCTCAAACGCCGTCATTGCGAGAAGCCCTTGCGACGAAGCAATCCAGAATCCCTCCGCGGAAGGATTCTGGATTGCTTCCGCCTTTGCCAAGGCTTCGGCGGACAAGTCGCTTCGCTCGCAATGACGAGCAGGAGAAAGCGCGCGGCCACTCTCCGCTCCCGTGCCCCGAACGCAGCGGGGCGCTTCTTCAGCGGTGCGCTGCAGAGCCGGGGCCCATTCTTGCAGCGCGCCGGGCCGCTCCTGGGTCCCGGCTCTGCGCAGCAACGCCAAGAGGCGTTGCGGCGTGTCCGGGACACGAGAGTGCGGCAGAGGTGCCGACTCACTTGCGTGCCTCTCGTCAGTAAGCGCGAAGCCGGGCGCGCCCCTCGCATTGTGAAATCAAAGGTTGTGGAACGTCATCTTCGCGAGGTATCAAAGTAAGGTGCCCCGTGTCTTCCCGGTAACGATTGTGCCGTCTACGCAACACTCGGTTCCGATTTAACCGTCATCACCGGCGGTTCGCATCACCGCCGCTTTTTGGCCACACCCAAACATGAATAAAATCGCTCACATGTTTTAAGGGCAGCGGCGGTCCTCGACGTCACGGAAATCCCAAGGTCGATTCAAATCTTGGCTCTGATTTTTCGGGTCTGAAAGGGTTGACCGGGGAAACTGGTTTGCGATGGGCGCGAAGATTGACAAGCAGAGGCTGCCGAGCCGTCACGTGACGGAAGGCCCTGCGCGCGCGCCGCACCGGTCTTATTTTTATGCCATGGGTCTGACCACCGAGCAGATCCACCAGCCCTTTGTCGGCGTCGCCTCCTGCTGGAACGAGGCCGCTCCCTGCAACATCGCGCTGATGCGCCAGGCCCAGGCGGTGAAGAAGGGCGTGGCGTCGGCTGGCGGCACCCCGCGCGAATTCTGCACCATCACCGTGACCGACGGCATCGCCATGGGGCATGACGGCATGCGCTCCTCGCTGCCGTCGCGCGAATGCATCGCCGACTCGGTCGAGCTCACCGTTCGCGGCCATGCCTATGACGCCCTGGTCGGGCTCGCCGGCTGCGACAAGTCGCTGCCCGGCATGATGATGGCGATGGTTCGTCTCAACGTGCCCTCGATCTTCATCTATGGCGGCTCGATCCTGCCCGGCACTTTCCGCGGACAGCAGGTCACCGTGCAGGACATGTTCGAGGCCGTCGGCAAGCACTCGGTCGGTGCCATGTCGGACGAGGACCTCGACGAGATCGAGCGCGTGGCGTGCCCCTCGGCGGGCGCCTGCGGCGCGCAATTCACCGCCAACACCATGGCGACCGTCTCCGAGGCGATTGGCCTTGCCCTGCCTTACTCGGCTGGTGCGCCGGCGCCGTATGAAATCCGCGACGCCTTCTGCATGACCGCGGGCGAGAAGGTCATGGACTTGATCGCGTCCAACATCCGGCCGCGCGACATCGTCACCCGCAAGGCACTGGAGAATGCGGCTGCCGTGGTCGCAGCCTCCGGCGGCTCGACCAATGCTGCGCTGCACCTGCCGGCGATCGCGCATGAGTGCGGCATCAAGTTCGACTTATTCGACGTCGCCGAAATCTTCAAAAAGACACCATATGTCGCGGATTTGAAGCCGGGCGGCCGTTATGTCGCCAAAGACATGTTTGAAGTAGGTGGCATACCGCTTCTGATGAAGACGCTGCTCGACAACGGCTTCCTGCACGGTGATTGCCTTACCGTCACGGGCCGCACGATCGCCGAAAACCTCAAGAGCGTGAAGTGGAATCCGCACCAGGACGTGGTGCACCCGGCAGACAAGCCCATCACCGTGACAGGCGGTGTGGTCGGTCTGAAGGGCAATTTGGCGCCAGAAGGTGCGATCGTGAAAGTCGCGGGAATGTCCAACCTCAGGTTCACCGGTCCGGCCAGGTGCTTCGACCGTGAGGAGGATGCTTTCGAGGCGGTCCAGAACCGCACCTACCGCGAAGGCGAAGTCATCGTGATCCGCTACGAGGGGCCGAAGGGCGGCCCCGGCATGCGGGAAATGCTCCAGACTACCGCGGCGCTGACCGGCCAGGGCATGGGCGGCAAGATCGCGCTCATCACCGACGGCCGCTTCTCCGGCGCCACCCGCGGCTTCTGTATCGGCCATGTCGGGCCGGAAGCCGCCATTGGCGGCCCGATCGGGCTGCTCGCGGACGGCGACATCATCGAGATCGACGCAGTCGCCGGTACCCTTAACGTAAAATTGAGCGACGCCGAGCTCGCCCAGCGCAAGACCAAATGGAGCGCTCGCGCGACTAACCACACGTCGGGTGCGCTCTGGAAATATGCTCAGCAGGTTGGACCAGCGGTCGGGGGGGCAGTGACCCATCCGGGCGGCGCGCACGAGAAACAGTGCTATGCGGACATCTAGGCGTGCCATAGTTGCGTTTGTGTTGGGGGCCGCTGCGCTGGCCGCGCCGGCGCTTGCCTTCGACGGCGCTCCGGTCAACCCGAAGGACGCGGCCATCCCGGTCGTGACCACCCTGCCGGGGACCGCGGCGACCGTGCGCGGCAAGATCGCGCCGGCGGCCGTGCCTCAGGAGACCTCGCTCAGTGCGCTGCAATATGCCGCCGAGGGTGGCCACCCCATCGCGCAGTGGAAGCTTGGCCGCATGTACGCCAACGGCGACGGCGTCGCCCAGGACGATCTGCGCGCCTTCGAGTATTTCAGCCGGATCGCCAACGCGCATGCCGAGGACAGCCCGTCTGCGCCGCAGGCACAGATCGTGGCCAACGCCTTCGTCGAGCTCGGCCGTTACTATCTCAGCGGCATCCCGAACTCGAAGATCAAGTCGGATCCGGAGCGGGCGCGGGAGATGTTCTCCTATGCGGCGTCCTACTTCGGCAATGCCGACGCGCAATACGATCTCGCCCGGCTGTACCTGAAGACCCCGGACGCCTCGCGTGAGGATTTCCGCTATGGCGCGCGCTGGCTCGGTCTTGCCGCGCAGAAAGGCCAGCACGAGGCGCAGGCGCTCCTTGGCCAGATGCTGTTCAACGGCGACCGTCTGCCGCGACAGGCCGCCCGCGGTCTGATGTGGCTGACCCTGGCGCGTGACAGCGCCAGCACGGAAGAGACCTGGATCAAGGAAAGCTACAACCGCGCCTTCGCCAAGGCCTCCGACGACGACCGCGCCATGGCCCTGCAATTGCTGGAGCAGTGGGTGCAGGGCGCCGGCAATAGGCGCTAAACGCAGGCACTGTAAGGTGGGCAAAGCGCAGCGTGCCCACCAGTTCGGCGTAGGCTAGGCAGCCTCCAGATCGAGATCCGCCCACACCGGGACGTGATCCGATGGCTTCTCCCAGCCGCGCACATAGCTGTCGATTCCGACATTGGCGAGCTTGTCGCTGGCCTGCGGCGACAGCAGCAGATGGTCGATCCGCAGACCCTGGTTCTTCTGCCAGGCGCCGGCCTGGTAGTCCCAGAAGGTGTACAGCCCGCCCTCGTCGGTGACGGCCCGCAAGGCGTCGGTCAGGCCGAGGCCGAGCAGGGACTGAAAGCTCTCCCGCGTCTCGGGCTTGAACAGGGCGTCCTCGGTCCAGGCGGCCGGATTGTGCACGTCGCGGGCATGCGGGATGACGTTGAAGTCGCCTGCGAGGATCAGCGGCTCCTCGGTCTTGAGGCGCTCCTTCGAATAGTCAAGAAGCCGGGACATCCATTTGAGCTTGTAGGGATATTTGTCCGTCCCGACCGGATTGCCGTTGGGCAGATAGAGGCAGGCGATGCGCAGCACGCCGGACTTCAGCGTCACCACGCCTTCGAGGAAGCGGGCGTGAGCATCCTCGTCGTCGCCGGCGAGCCCCGACTTGGTCTCGTCGAAGCGGAGCTTCGAGAGCAGGGCGACGCCGTTGAAGGTCTTCTGGCCGTGCGTCACCACGTTGTAGCCGAGGGCCTCGATCTCCAGCCGCGGAAAGGCCTCGTCGACGCATTTGATTTCCTGGAGGCAGACGATGTCCGGCTGGCACTCCTTCAGCCAGGTCAGCAGCAGGTCAATCCGCTGCCGGACCGAGTTTACGTTCCAGGTGGCTACTCTGATGGTCATGTCGGCGGGGCTCCGGGCAGGGGCCATGGTTAGAACAAACTGCAAACGCGCCCGTCAAGGATGCCGCAAAATCTCCCACAAAATTAACCCGGCTTAAGCAGGCGGCAGGCCATTGATCGTCAAAAGGTTCCTCGGATGGGATGGCCGGACAAGTCGATGGAGCGAACTGAGCCGCGTGACGGCCTGATCGGCGCGTTCCTGTATTGGCTCGGCGGCTTCGAGATCGAGGACGGCCTGACCGCCGGTCTCAGCGAGCGCGAGATCCGCCGTATCCGCGCCAAGCAGATCGACGCCGTGACGCAGCTGATCCCGGTGACGATGGCGGTGACGATGCTCAACGTCGCCATCGTGCTGATCCTGTTCTGGGGCCGGGGCTGGAACGACTTCCTCGCGATCTGGGGCCTGACGCTCGCCACCACCGCCTCACTCGCGGTGCGCGCATGGCGGAGGTCGCATCAGAACCCGCCGCAGGAGGCCTCACCCCGCGCCGCGCGGCAGATGCTGCGGCAGGCGGCCTTCCTCGCCGCGATCTGGGGCGCGCTGCCGCTCGCTCTGTTCAGCCGCATCGAGCCGACCAGCCAGCTGATCCTGGCCTGCCTGATGGTCGGGATGATGTCGGGCGGCGCTTTCATGCTGTCGACGTTCCCGCGCGCCGGCCTCGTCTATCTCGCCACCATGACGGTCGCCTGCGCCGGCGCGCTGCTGCTCTGCGGCACCGGGCCCTATCTGGTGACGGCGGTGCTCCTGCTGCTGTTCGCATTTTTCATGGCGCGCAACATCGTCTCGCAGGGCAATCTGTTCCTCGGCAATCTCAAGGCCCAGCTCGAGCTCGAGCGGCAGACCGAGATCATCTCGCTGCTGCTGAAGGACTTTCAGGAGAACGCCAGCGACTGGCTGTGGCAGACCGATGCCGAAGGGCGTCTGGTCGACGTGCCCGACCGCTTCGCCGACGTCGCGCAGGTGCCGCTGCCTCTGCTGAAGGGATCGTATTTCGCCGACGTGCTCGACATGCTCTGCCCCGAGGACGAGAGCGCAGCCTACAACGTCGTTGGTCTGATGGAGCAGAACGAGCCGCTGCACGAGATGAGCCTCAAGGTCGTCGCCGGCGGCGAGGCGCGGCTGTGGTCGCTGACGGCCAAGCCCGCCTATGACCGCGAGGGACAATTCCTCGGCTATCGCGGCTTCGGGCGCGACGTGACCGAGCGCTGGCGCGCGGAAAAGGCCGAGGCCGAGAGCCGCGCCAAGTCGGACTTCCTGGCGGTGATGAGCCACGAGATCCGCACGCCCATGAATGGTGTGCTCGGGCTTGCCAGCATGCTGCTCGAAACCAAGCTCGATCAGGAGCAGCGCGAGGCCGTCACCACGATCCGCGAATCCGGCGACAACCTCCAGCGCATCCTCAACGACATCCTCGACCTGTCCAAGCTCGAGGCCGGACGCTTTCAGTTCGAGGCGATTGATTTCGCCCCGCAGACCTTGGTCGAGACTGTCGCAAACGTCGCGCGCGCGAGCGCCAAGAGCAAGGAATTGGCAATCAAGGTCGAGCTCGATCCAAACTTGCCGCCGACGCTGCGCGGCGACGCCGCGCGCATCCGCCAGGTGCTGCTCAACCTCGCATCGAACGCGGTGAAGTTCACCGATGAAGGCGAGGTGACGATCTCTGCGACCTGCCAGACCCGCCGCGACCTGCTGGCGACCGTCGAATGGACGGTCACCGACAGCGGCATCGGTATCGCCCCCGAAAAGCTCGGCCAGCTTTTCAGCGACTTCGCGCAGGCCGATGCCTCGATCAGCCGCCGCTTCGGCGGCACTGGCCTCGGGCTTGCGATCAGCAGGCGCATCATCGAACAGATGGGCGGCACCATCGGCGTCACCTCGACGCCGGGCGAGGGCTCGGCCTTCCGTTTCACGCTGGTGCTGCCCTGGAGCCAGGCGCAGGCATCCGACCAGGCATCCGGTCGCGACGAGGCCGACGAGCTCAAGGGCCGTATTGCCGGCCTCGATCGGCCGTTAAAGGTGCTGGTCGCAGAGGACGATGCGGTCAACCGCATGGTCGTGAGCAAGATGTTAGGGGCCTTCGATGTCGAGCTCTGTGTCGTCACTGACGGTGTCGAGGCCGTCGCGGCGATCTCCGAGGGCGACTATGATGTCGTGCTGATGGACGTGCGCATGCCCGATATGGACGGGCTTGCCGCCACGAGGGCGATCCGTGCCGCGGGTGGTGCCTTCGCTGTACTCCCGATCATCGCGCTGACCGCCAACGCTTTCCCGGAAGATGTCCAGATCTGCCGCGAGGCGGGCATGTCCGACTTCCTGGCAAAGCCCTTGCGCAAACCGGCCCTGGCCGCCGCCCTGCTGCGTGCGCTGGATGACATGGCAGCAAGCGGTGCACCCCTCCAACCGGAGCAGGAGCCGCCCGCCGCGCGGGTGCTGCAATCAGCATTTGGGCATCCGGGGGATGTCCTCGGCTGTCCGGTGGAATCCGATTCGTGATTGCTGTGCGCACATTGGCCGCGCCGTGATGCAAGCCGTGTTCCTCACTTCCCGCCGAGGGCGAGCAACCTTTTCACATACTTCGACGCGTCGCTGCCCATTTGGTAGAAGTCGTCAACTGCCGCCGCGAAGATATTGTCTGCTTTGAAGTAAGCTAAGGCGTCCTTGAAAAGCGTCGCCTTGTCAGCGCGCCCCTTCTTGTCAGCTCCGCCGAACTTGAGATTGCTGCTGGCCCGATAAGTGGGGGTGGCTTCGATACGTTTCACCAGATTGGCATAAGCTTCGGTCCAGGCCCTATCCATTCGCGCGGCGCTTCCGTCGAGGATCAACTCTTTGGCCGCTGTTTGCTCGGCCTTGTACTCCAAAAAGCTATAGTCGGGATTCGCACCGAGCGCGGCAACGGCACCCGCGATATATGCGTCAGCTTCAATGAACTTGACCGTGGAGTCGAGGTTCCGCCAATCTTGGATCGCGTGCGTGACTTCATGCACGATCATCTCGGCGCGAGCCGCAGGCGCCGCTCCCTTATACAAAACTATGCGATTGAGATCACCGCGGTAGTTGCCGAGCCGCGTGAGCAGCAGTGCCGCGTCTGCCTCGAAGACCCGGATCTTTCCGGCGTATATGAGCCCTCGGATCGCATTGTAGAGATCAGGGGCGTATGTCATTCCTGTTCCTGGACTGGTGAAATGGATCTTGCCGACATTCGCCATTCCCAGCGCGGCGTCGATTGGTTGCAAGTCGTCGCGCGTGATCAGCGGCTTCGCCGAGCCCGCGAAGAAAATATCATTGTCGTAGGCGGCGATGATGGCCGTGACCATAAAAATCCTGGCCTCGGTGTTCAATCCTTCGGTGTGGAACACCATTGCCAGAGCCTGTGCCTGACTTGCCGTGACCTTTTTGGTTAGCAGAACCGGAATAACGATCGCTTCGACCGCTTTCTCTCCAACTCTCGCGCTGAGCCTTCCTCCCGTCGCACGTTTCCAACGATCCGCTATGCCCCGATCGAGGCTCGCGAGTTTCGTAAAGAATTCGCGGTCGTCCAACGCAAATCTCCCGGGATGTCGGCTCAAGGCATGAGACGCACCGAACTTCACGCAGGCTCGATGACTAAGGCGCGCGTCGCTAAGTAGTTTAACCCGACCAAGTGGCTATGGCGTCATTCGATCGGAGGATGGGGCCGACGTGTTCGTGCGCATCAGCGCAGTTGGCAAGGTGGGCCACGCCGGAGAGCGGGCTCCACGATCGAACGTGTGACCGGGGCGCGCTAGAGGTGCGCGATGCCTATCTTCGTCGCTTCAAGAATGGACTGCGCCGTGGCTGAATCTCCGTCAGCCATTGTCGCCCAACCTCACATTCGAGTTTCTGACCGGCCGGATTGTCGCGCCAGATGCCCAAGAGCGCTCCGCCGCAGATTCCATCCCGCGCATCAGGCTCGCGTCAACGGCATGCGCGTTCGCCGATACGTGCTGAATGGCGCCGCTGATCGGATTCGAACTTTCTGGATCGCGGTGACAACGCACTTAACTGAGGCTTCCGAGCCTGAATGCACCGTCACCGTAAGTTCTGATCGGAGCACCCGTAGAGCTTACTCGGCTTCCGTAGCAGTTAACCGAGGTTAGCTTCAAATTTGGTTGCTTGCTGCGACCAGCAAGAGCGTGGCGCCAATCGCGATCATCGCGAGGCCGGGCCAATTCGATTTGATGCCAAAGCCGCCAGCGAGCCTGTCAGGTTCCAACGGGTCACTGGGTAGGCCGGCGCGATGTGGCCTTCTACCACCTGGTCGGCCTCCCCAGATTGTCTGAAGCGTGATGTACAGCACGCCGCCGACAACCAGGAACGCGCCAAGCAATATTTGTATCACGCCCGTCTCCTGCATCGGTGAATGGCCCGAGAGGCTGTTTTCCGCCGAGAGCGCCGGTCCCTTCTGGTTGATTGCTAATTCAACGTCCGACCGGTGCTTTCGTGCCATATGTCCCAGTCCGAGTTCCAATCGGCCTAAAGACGGGCAGCCCCCTGATGGCTTTTCGTTCCCGTATTCCGAAGTGGCGCGCTGCGGCCGATGAAAATGGGCACCACTCTTTCGTTGTGGCGCCATGATGTTGTGGCCGGGGACACGATCCGGTCACCAACGCGCGGCCAGCCTTCGATTTTGCACCACGCGTCATCGGGCGATCTCCTCTCAGGCCCGGCTCCGATAAGCGCCCCGCCAGGGAACGGCATGTACGCGGTTCGCGGGACGGCGTATAATCGTGGGGGCCTTCCCGCAGGGCGGTCAAGATGACGTGGAGGTGACCATGAAATATGTGCTGCTTGGTAATCTGAGCCCGGAGTGGGCAAGCAAGCAGTCGGAGCGGATTGGCAAGGCCAAGGCAAAGCTCGACAAGCTGGGCATCAAGATCGAATCGATCCACTACACGCAGGGCTACTACGATTTCATCGACATCGTTGAAGCCCCGAATTCGGAGGCGATGCTCGCATTCTCGGTCTGGTACTCGACCCACGGTCTGGGGCGGATCCAAACTATGCCGGCCTTCGACGCAAAGACCTTCGAAACCGCGATCAAACACGCCGCCGGCTAAGTGCCGCGTGGTGGCTCACAATTGTCGCGTCACGCAAGCGTGCGACCTCGCTCACGTGAACGGCATGCTTCGGCTCGCGCTTTGAGACATTCCCGCCGGACGATAACTCAATCAACCAGCACATCATCGAAGTCGAGTGGCGCGCCTGCCGACGCAAACCACTCTTTTCGGGCGGCGGCCCTGCGGCGGACACGCTCAGTGATCGGCAGGTTCAGGAGGCCGATCAGATCGCGCACCTCTTGTTGGGCCAAACGGTGTGACTGTCCTGGTTTGGTGCCGAGGGTCGCTTCGTCCAGCGCATCGAGGGCCGTGAGGCCGGAGAGGAAAAGCTGGCGATACACGATGCGCTCGGCACAGCCTTGAATATCTCTGAGCCCCAGCCTTATGCCGAGTTCGGCAATGTTGGGATACGGCAGTCGGCCGCGCGCCGAGCGATTACGGAGGACGACCCAATCGGTCTGGCATTGATCGAACTGGCGCCGATACCTGCGAGCTTCGCACACCATCTCAGCGTAGTGACCAGTTCCCGTCATCTCGTGCGTGATGGGGTCGACCAAGGCCAGCGTGCCGAAATCAAGAAAACTATCAGTGACGGGCGTCACCAGCGTATCGGCTACCAAGTGAGCAAGGCGCATCAGATAAGTGTCAGTCGAGGGGGTATCGATCACGACGAAATCGACGGACTTTTTGGTATTGGAAACAGCCGCCTCGAAGGCGGCGAGTTCCTCGACTTCGTTGTCCTCCAGGTTCGTGCCCTCGGCGCGCCGGACCAAGCGGTGCAACGGCAGTTCTAGTTCGATCCGCCGATGCCAGGCCCAGATGCGCCGGTTTTCAATGTAGCGCGTTAGAGCTCCCTGATTGCTATCGAGATCGATCGTCCCGACCCGGTGGCCCCCTTTCAGAAGTGCGACGGCCAGATGCATGGCCATCGTTGTCTTCCCCGAGCCACCCTTCTCATTGCCGATGACGATGACATACGGCGATCCTGCCCCTGCGATTGGTGGCGCGTGCAGCATCGCAGGCCTTCTAGGTACTGGATTCCTCTACGGTGCTAATGCGGTTGACCCACGCCCGGTTCCAAGCCGACGTCGTTGCCGTTTGCAGACGTCGCCAACCCAGAAATCCGCGCAGCAACGGCTCGAGGTCGCGGACGCCGTTGACGAACCGGTGAAAGCGCCGTCGCGAGCTCGCGCCGACGCCGTCGCTGAAGGTCTCCGAATGGCGCGCCACGGCCGATGAAGATGGGCACTACTGCTTCGCCGTGCTTGCCCTATGGGATGCACGAAGGCTCTGCCGGCATCATCGCGCATCGGCCAAGGCCTTCGGCTCGACCAGCAGGCCTTGCCGTTCATAACGGCCGCGGGTCTTGCTGAAGCGCACGACGACGGCATATCGGGGACTCCTTGCCTTCAGGCGTCGCGTCAGCAAGGCATCGCCCGCCGGCAGAAATTCGAGATCGTCGAGGCCAACGCAGCGCAGGCATGCCGGGCCGGGACTGTCCATCATCAGGAGGTCGCCGGTGCCGCCACACCGATGGCATGTCCACTCCGCGTTCAATGGCCGGATAGCCACCAACTCCGGGGCTCGGCTTTGCTTCGCCGACAGACGCTCACGCTTCTTTTCGGAAAGCGCAGGTGAGACCCAATGGGTGCGATATGACTCCTCGATCGCCGGATCTCCGCTACGGCTGAAACGCAGGGTCTGGCGATGCGGCGTGCGTGCGACATATTCCGTCCGGCTGCCGAGCAATCCTTGCGCGGCCGACCAGGACCGGAAGAGCCGCAGCGCTTCGGAGATTCGCGGCACGTCGACGACTTCCTCCAGGCATTGGACTTGCCCGCGGCGCCAATGCTCCACCGCTTCAGGGTCAAGCCAGCCAATCCCGACAAGGATGTCGATGGCGCGCCGGCTTGCCGGCTACTGTGCATGGGGTTGTTCTTCAGATTTTGAGTCGGATTAGATCGAGAAGCTGGTGCCGCAGCCGCAGGACGCGGTCGCGTTGGGATTGTTGACGCGGAACGAGGCGCCGATCAGGTCGTCGACGAAGTCGACCTGTGAACCCGCCAGGAACGGCTGGGAGGCGGAATCGACCAGCACCACCGCATTGTCCTGCTCGATCACGAGATCGTCGTCGGTGCGGGCACGGTCGATATCGAACTTGTACTGGAAACCGGAGCAGCCGCCGCCCTCGACCGAGATGCGCAGCATCGCGCCGGCGCCTTCGCCCTTGAGGATCTCGCCAATCCGGCGTGCGGCGCGGTCACTGATGGTCACGTCGGTCGTCATGGCTCGTCTCCGATAGTCCTGCGGTCATACCAAATTCATTTGCCCATTTCATTTGGTATCCCGCGTCCGGCATAGTTAAGTGCAAGGATACGCAGAATCAAATGGATAGGGACTAAATTCGTCGTGTCCGTCGGAATGGCAGCCCCCCGCGCGCCCTATGCCTGCGATCCCGATCGCAGCCGCGGCCGGCTGGTCGCCGAGCCGCCGAGCCGGACCCGCAGCCCGTTCCGGCGGGATTGCGACCGGGTGATCCATTCCACCGCGTTCCGCCGCCTCAAGTACAAGACCCAGGTGTTCGTGTTCCACGAGGGCGACCACTACCGCACAAGGCTGACCCATTCGCTGGAGGTGGCGCAGATCGCCAGGGCCTTGGCACGGCAGCTTGGGCTGGACGAGGACCTCACCGAGACCTTGGCGCTCGCCCACGATCTCGGTCATCCCCCGTTCGGCCATGCCGGCGAGCGGGCGCTGGATGCCTGCTTGAAGGAGTTTGGCGGTTTCGACCACAACGCCCAGACGCTCCGCGTCGTCGCTGCGCTGGAGCACCGCTATCCCGAGTTCGACGGTCTGAATCTGACCTGGGAGTCGCTGGAGGGCATCGTCAAGCACAATGGCCCGCTCGCCGACCGCAGCGGCGCGCCGGTCGGGCGCTATCGCGAACACGGCATTCCCGTCGGCATCGCCGACTACATCAAGACCTACGACCTCGAATTGTGGAGCTTCGCCTCGCTGGAGGCACAGGTCGCCGCCATCGCCGACGACATCGCCTATGACGCCCACGACATTGACGATGGCCTGCGCGCCGGCCTGTTCCATCTCGACGACCTCAAGGTGATGCCGCTCACGGCTGAGATCATCGCCGAGACCTCTGCGCATTATCCTCACCTCGAAGACCTCAGGCGCGGCGCCGAGCTGGTGCGCGAGCTGATCTCGCACCTGATCGGCGCGGTGTTCGCGGAGGCGCAGAAGAACCTCGCCGCGGTGAGGCCGCAATCGGCCCAGGACGTGCGCCGGCAGAACCGGGCCCTGGTCGCGTTCCCGGCAGAGGTCGCGGAGGAAGAGGCTGCCATCAAGGCCTTCCTCTATCAGCACATGTACCGCCACAAGCGGGTGATGCGGGTGATGGGGGAGGCGGAGCAGATCCTGTTCGACCTGTTCGCGAAATACCTGCAATCCCCTGGCGAGCTGCCGCCGGAATGGCTGCTCGGGGCGGAGGCGGACAACGAGGGCGACCGGGCCCGCCGGATCGGCAATTTCATTGCCGGAATGACCGACCGTTTCGCCCTGACCGAGCACCAACGGCTCTTTGACTCGACCCCGGATTTGCGTTAGGCGGCGGCCATGCCCCAGACATCCTCATCCCTGCATTTGTTCGCCGACGTGCTTGCACGCGTGCATGCCGCCTGCCGCGCGCTTGCGGCGGAAGCCAACTGGCCCGAGGGCATCGATTTCGCGCGCGTGGTGGTCGAGCCGCCGCGCGATGCCTCCCATGGCGACATGGCGACCAACGCCGCGATGGTGCTGGCGAAAGAGGCAAAGGCAAAGCCGCGCGATCTCGCCGAGCAGATTGCCGAGCGGCTGCGCGCCGACGCGCTGATCGCCAAGGTCGACGTCGCCGGTCCCGGCTTCATCAATCTGACCTTGAGGCCGGCCGCCTGGGCCGAGGCGCTACGGACGGTGCTGCGCGAGGCCGCCGATTACGGCCGCGTCCGCGGCGGCTCCAAAGTGAATGTCGAATACGTCTCGGCCAATCCGACCGGGCCGATGCATGTCGGCCATTGCCGCGGCGCCGTGTTCGGCGACGCGCTGGCGAGCCTGCTCCAGTTCGCAGGTCACGACGTCACCCGCGAATATTACATCAACGACGCCGGCGCGCAGGTCGACGTGCTCGCGCGCTCCGCTTTCCTGCGCTATCGCGAGGCGCTCGGCGAGGACATCGGCGCGATCCCGGAAGGGCTCTATCCCGGCGATTACCTCAAGCCGGTGGGGCAGGCCCTTGCGAAGGAGCACGGCGACAAGCTCCTCGCAAAGAGCGAGGCCGAGTGGCTGCCGGCGGTGCGCGCCAAGGCGATCGCGATGATGATGGACGAGATCAAGGACGATCTCGCCGCGCTGAACATCCGCCACGACGTGTTCTTCTCGGAGCGCTCGCTGATCGAGATCGGCAACAACAAGGTTGCCGAGACCATCGATTTCCTGAAAGCCAAAGGCGACATCTACGAAGGCCGCCTGCCGCCGCCGAAGGGCGCGCCGGTCGAGGATTGGGAAGACCGCGAGCAGTTGCTGTTCAAGGCGACCGCTTACGGCGACGACGTCGATCGCCCGCTGATCAAGTCGGACAATTCCTACACCTACTTCGCCTCCGACATCGCCTACCACAAGAACAAGTTCGACCGTGGTTTTGCGGAGATGATCGACGTCTGGGGCGCCGATCACGGCGGCTACATCAAGCGCATGCAGGCGGCGGTGAAGGCGACGACGTCGGGCAAGGGATCGCTCGACGTCAAGATCGTCCAGCTCGTGAAGCTGTTGCGCAATGGCGAGCCGGTGAAAATGTCCAAGCGGAGCGGGGACTTCGTCACCCTGCGTGAGGTGGTGGATGAAGTCGGCCAGGACGCCGTCCGCTTCATGATGCTCTACCGCAAGAACGATGCGGTGCTCGACTTCGACCTCGCCAAGGTCATGGAACAATCGCGCGACAACCCGGTGTTCTACGTGCAGTACGGCCACGCCCGCGGCCACTCGATCTTCCGCAATGCGCGCACTGAGGTGTTCCCGGAGCTTCCCGAGGATACCGGCGAACGGCTCGCCTGGCTCAGTGAGTCGGCGGTGGAACGGTTGTCGGACCCGGCCGAGCTTGAACTTCTCAAGCGCCTCGCAATATATCCTCGTATGCTCGAAGCCGCCGCCGCGGCCCACGAGCCGCACCGAATTGCCTTTTATCTCTATGATTTAGCCAGCGAGTTTCATGCACTTTGGACGAAGGGGCGCGATTTGCCCTATTTACGCTTCATTATCAATAATGATGCACATCTAACAAAGGCGCGGCTGGCCATGGTCCAGGGCGTCGTCTCGGTTCTGGCATCGGGCCTCGCCATCCTCGGCGTCCATGCCCCGAACGAGATGCGGTAGTTTGGGGCGAACTACTTAAGGGGAATTCGGGGGTAACCGGCAGAAGCCGGATCGCTTAGACTTGGTTGAAAGCCTTGTGGGTCGAAAGCCGTGCCTTGGTCGAGGGGCGCGCGGCTTTCCCGAAGGGACGCATCATCACGATGGCCGAACGATATCAGGACAGACCGTTTCCTTCCGATGACTATGGTCGCGGTGGCGACCAGCATGGCAGGGCGGAAAGCGATCCCTTGGCTGAGCTCGCCCGCCTGATCGGACAAACCGATCCTTTCGCCGCGCAGTCCCGCCCCGGCGCGCGCCCGCCGGCAGCGTCGCCGCCCGCACAGAATTATCAGGACGACGATTATCGGCAGGACGATGATCAGCAGGACTACGCCGAGCAGGCTCCGCCGACGCCGCCCGGGCCGCCCTCATGGATGCGGCGCGCCAATGTGCAGCCGCAGCCGGCGCCGGCCCCCGAGCCTGACTATCCGGTGACCGTCAATCCGGTTCATCCGTTGCATCGCTATTCGGCCCCGTCCGCCGCGCCGGAGCCTGAGCTTCGTCAACCGCATGCCTATCAGGATCACGGCTATCCGGGACAGGCTTACCAGCAGCAGGATCAGGCCTACGAGCAGCCGGCCTATCAGGAGCCGTATCACCAGCAGCCCGATCCGTCGCGCTACGACGATGCGCTCTATGGCCGGCTCGAGGCGGGCGAGCAGGACTATCAGCGTGAGCCGGCCTATCCGGACGATCCCTACGCCTATCAGAGCGACTATCCCGAGGAAGTCGAGGAGCCGAAGAAGCAGCGCGGCGGCATGATGACGGTCGCGGCGATCCTGGCGCTGGCCGTGGTCGGCACGGGTGCGGCCTTCGCCTACAAGACCTATGTCGGCTCGCCCCGCAGCGGTGAGCCGCCGATCATCAAGGCTGACAACACCCCGACCAAGATCGTGCCGGCGCCGACGGATTCCTCGGCCAAGGTGCCGGATCGCATGGTCACTGGCGATGGCACCGAGAAGATCGTGCCGCGCGAAGAGGCGCCGGTCGACGTCAACGCCAAGGCGGGCGGTCCCCGCGTGGTGTTTCCGCCGCTGAACCAGAATGCGAACCCGCCTTCGGTCGCGAGCGTGTCGCCGTCCACGGTGCCGCCGCCGGGCGCGAGCAACGGCACCATGCCGAACAACTCGCCGCGCCCGATCAGAACTGTGGCCGTGAAGGGCGATCAGACCGATAGCGCCACGCCGCAATCAGCCGCTGCTGCCAAGCCCGCTTCTGCGCCGAAGCCTGTTGCAGCACCGGCTGCGCCGCGCAATCCGCCGACCTCGGCCAATGCCAGCGCCAACCAGCCGATGTCGCTGGCGCCGCAATCGGTTCCGGCGGCCGAGCCGCCACAGCGGATGGCGGCGACCACGCCGACTCAGGTCGCGCCCGCCAGCAGCGGCGGTGGCGGCTACATCGTGCAGGTCTCCTCGCAGCAGAGCGAGGACAGCGCCGCTGCGTCCTACCGCGTGCTTCAGAGCAAGTATGGCAGCGTGCTCGGCTCCCGCTCGCCGGTGATCAAGCGCGTCGACCTCACCGACAAGGGCAAGGGAATCGTCTACCGCGCCTTCGCTGGGCCCTATGCCTCGGCGGAGGAGGCGACGCACGCCTGCAACAGCCTGAAGTCCGCCGGCTTGTCCGCCTGCTTCGTCCAGAGGAATTAACGGCGGTTTCCTTGACCCCCTCACGGGTCAGGGTTAATCGGCCGTTATGAGCACGCGGGCCTTCATTACCGGCGTTTCCGGAACGGAACTGACCGCCGTCGAGCGGGAGTTTATCCGCGACCAGCGCCCATGGGGCTTCATCCTCTTCAAGCGCAATGTCGCAACGCCAGCTCAAGTCGCTGCATTGGTTGCAGAATTGCGCAACGTGGCAGGCGCTGCCGACGCACCCGTCCTGATCGACCAGGAAGGCGGCAGGGTGCAACGGCTGGGCCCGCCGCATTGGCCGATCTACCCGCCGGGCGCCGTTTTCTCGACCTTGTACGACACTGATTCGGCGCTCGGGCTCACCGCGGCGCGCCTGTCAGCCCGTCTGATCGCAGCCGATCTCGCCGATCTCGGCATTACCGTGGATTGCCTGCCGCTGGCCGACGTTCCGGTAGCGGGCGCCGATGCCGTCATCGGGAACCGGGCCTACGGCACGGAGCCGGCCAAGGTCGCGGCGATCGCGCGCGCTGTCACGGAAGGGCTGGAGCAGGGCGGCGTGCTGCCGGTCCTCAAACACATCCCCGGCCATGGCCGGGCCACCGCGGATACCCATTTCAAGCTGCCGACGGTGGATACGCCGCGGGATGAGCTGGAACGGACCGACTTCGCCGCGTTCAAACCGCTGTCGGACCTGCCGATGGCGATGACTGCACATGTTGTGTTTAGCGCGGTCGACTCCGCCCATCCGGCGACGACATCTGCGACAATGATTGCTGACGTGATTCGCGGCGCAATCGGGTTCCAGGGTTTGTTAATGAGTGATGACGTGTCGATGAACGCGCTGTCGGGAAATATCGCCGAACGGACCCGCGCGATCTTCGCGGCCGGCTGCGACATGGCCCTGCATTGCAACGGCAATATCGAGGAGATGCGTGCGGTTGCCGGTCAGACACCTGAGCTGTCGAGCCGGGCGCTAGAGCGGGCGAAGGCTGCGCTCGCCGCGCGCAAGCCGCCGCAGCCGTTCGACCGGGCGGCCGCGCGCGCGGAACTGGACGCATTGATCGCACGGGCAAACACGGCTTCCGCATGACCGCAGAAATTCTATCTTTCGAAACCGGGCGGCCCGCAGAGCTTGCCGAGGGTGAGCCGGCGCTCGTGGTGGACGTCGAGGGCTATGAGGGCCCGCTCGACCTGCTGCTCGCGCTGGCGCGGCAGCAGAAGGTCGATCTCGCCAAGATCTCGATCCTGGCGCTGGCCGACCAATATCTCCATTTCATCGAAGCCGCGCGGAAGATCCGGCTCGAGCTTGCCGCCGACTATCTCGTCATGGCGGCGTGGCTCGCCTTCCTGAAGTCGCGCCTGCTGCTGCCGGAGCCGCCGAGCGCGGAGGGCCCGAGTGCGGAGCAGATGGCGACGGCGCTCGCCAACCGCCTGCGCCGGCTGGAGGCCATTCGCGAAGCCGCCAACCGGCTGATGAACCGGCCGCAATTGCAGCGCGACATCTTCCCGCGCGGCGAGCCCGAGCAGATCGCCGAGATCAAGCATCCGAAATATACCGCGACGCTGTACGATTTGCTGACCGCCTATGCCTCGCAGCGCCAATCGCGCGTGCTGGCGAGCGTGCATCTGGCCAAGCGTACGGTGTGGTCGCTCGCCGAGGCGCGCGCCACGCTGGAGCGGCTGGTCGGCAGCCTCAACGAACAGGATGACTGGGGCGTGCTGGACGATTTTCTGATCCGGCATGTCGCCGATCCCACGCAGCGCGCGACGGTGTTCGCCTCGAGCTTTGCTGCCGCGTTGGAACTGGTGCGCGAAGGTCAGTTGGAGCTGAATCAGAAAGAGGCGTTTGCGCCCATCTATTTCCGGAAGGGGCGTCCAAAACCGGTCCCGGACGCAGCTCCTGCGCCTGATGCGCCGGTCGCTTAAGTGCAAGAAGGAGAATCTGCCATGGCAAGCCTGGCTGAAGTGCGGGTAGAAGAGGCCGAGCCGATGGAGAACGAATCCCAGGCACGTCCCGAGGAATTGCGGCTGCTGGAAGCGCTGCTGTTCGCTTCGAATGAGCCGCTGGACACCGCGACGCTGGCCAAGCGCATGCCCGAGGGGGTCGACGTCAAGGCTGCGCTGGAACAGCTCCAGGCCGACTATGCCTTGCGCGGGGTGAATCTCGTCCGCGTCGCCAACAAATGGACCTTCCGCACGGCCGGCGATCTCGCCTGGCTGATGACGCGGGAGAGCACCGAAACCCGCCGCCTGTCGCGCGCGGCAATCGAGGTGCTGGCGATCATCGCCTATCACCAGCCGGTGACGCGCGCCGAGATCGAGGAGATCCGCGGCGTCGTCACCTCGAAGGGCACGCTCGACGTGCTGCTGGAGACCGGCTGGATCAAGCCACGTGGCCGGCGCAAGACGCCGGGCCGTCCGCTGACCTTTGGAACCACCGAGGACTTCTTGTCGCAGTTCACGCTCGAACAGCTCGGCGATCTGCCGGGCCTCGAGGAGCTGAAAGGCACGGGCCTTCTGGATTCGCGCCTGCCGACCGGGTTCAGCGTGCCGACGCCGTCGGACGATCCGACGCTGCGTGAGGATGAGGATCCGTTGGAACCGGGCGACGAGCTCGATCTGGCGCTGGCGCCTGCGGTCGAGCCCGAGACTTCGGAAGCGGCGCCGGAAGGCGGCAATGACGATGGCGGCGAGGGTGGCGGCGACGGCGGCACCGAGGACTGACGTACCGTCCGCTCAACGGCCCCTGCGACCGGTTAACACTGGCAAGATTACGTAGCGCCCACAGCGAATTGGCGCTGCCTTGGTCCTTGTTTTTGCGACCTGCCAAGCCTAGGTTTCGGTGAAGATCGGCCGGGTCCCCGGCCATGCGCGTTTGGAGGGTTGCAGGATGGGTTCACTCAGCATTTGGCACTGGATCCTGGTGATCGCAGTGGTCCTGCTGCTGTTCGGTCGCGGCAAGATTTCGGATCTGATGGGCGACGTGGCGCAGGGCATCAAGGCATTCAAGAAGGGTATGCAGGACGACGACAAGCCTGCCGAGAAGCCCGAGCCGGCCAAGTCCATCGAGCACAACAATACGCCGACCGCGGCGCGGTCCGACGTCGGCAGCAAGGCCGTCTGAGCCGAAAGAAGCACGCCAGACGCGGGAAGCGGTCCCGATCCTGCACGCAAGGGATTGGGCCGGTCGCGGCTTCGCGTGAACGGAAGACCTCATGTTCGACATCGGGTGGAGTGAACTGGTCCTCATCGGGGTCGTGGCCCTGATCGCCATCGGCCCGAAAGAGCTGCCGGGCGTGCTGCGCATGGTCGGACAGTGGATGGGCAAGGCGCGCAAGATGGCCGCCGAATTCCAGGGCCAGTTCCAGGAAGCGATGCGCGAGGCCGAGATGGCCGACCTCAAGAAGAGTTTTGATGAGGTCAAGGAAGCCGCGACCGGATTCAATCCGCTGACTTCGCTCCAGAAGGACGTCAGTGACGCATTGCGCGTCGATGCCCTGGACAAGCCGGCCGAGACGTCCGCGACGACTGCTGTCGAACCGCCGGCGACTTCAAGTGAAGCGCCGGCGACTTCGAGTGAAGCGCCGGCAACGCCGACCACTCCGGAGGCCCCGACGCCCGCGACTTTCATGGAGGCCGAAGCGCATGCGGCTGCGAACGAGCCGCTTGCGATCACCCGTGAGGTCGAGCAGGCAAAGGTTGCGCAGGACACCGCGCCATCCGAAGCGATCAAGGACGCCAAAGCGTCATGACCGACGCCGATATCGAGGCCAGCAAAGCCCCGCTGATGGACCATTTGATCGAGCTGCGCTCGCGGCTGATCAAGGCGCTGCTCGGCTTTGGCGTGGCCTTCATCTTCTGCTTCTTCTTCGCCAAGCAGATCTACAACGTGCTGGTCTGGCCGTTCGTGTGGGTCGCAGGTCCCGAGAATTCCAAGTTCATCTACACGGCGCTGCTGGAATATTTCATCACCCAGCTCAAGCTCGCGCTGTTCGGGGCCGGCTTCATCTCGTTCCCGATCGTCGCGACGCAGATCTACAAGTTCGTCGCGCCCGGCCTCTACAAGCACGAGAAGCAGGCCTTCCTGCCGTATCTGGTCGCGACCCCGTTCTTCTTCGTGCTGGGCGCCGCGCTGGTCTATTTCGTCGTGCTGCCGATGCTGGTCCGCTTCTCGCTCGGCATGCAGCAGGCCGGCAGCGACGAGACCGCGCAAATCCAGCTCTTGCCCAAGGTTGGCGAATATCTGTCGCTGATGATGTCGCTGATCTTCGCCTTCGGCATCGCCTTCCAACTGCCGGTGATCCTGACTCTGCTCGGCCGGATCGGGATCGTCAGCTCGAAGATGCTGCGGGAGAAGCGGCGCTATTTCATCGTCATCGCCTTCGTGATCGCTGCCGTGCTGACCCCGCCCGACGTGCTCAGCCAGTGCTCGCTCGCCATTCCACTGCTGGCGCTCTACGAGGGCTCGATCATCGCGGTAGCGATGGTGGAGAAGAAGATGGCCGCGGCGCAGGCCACCACCGGTACCGACGTGTCGACGCCGGCAAATCCCGCGGAGTAGGGCGCTTTCGCTCTATCATAGAGCTGTTCAGCCCATGATTCGTCGTGCCCGGGCTTGACCCGGGCATCCACGACTTGATCTAAGGCGGCAGATACGTGGATGGCCGGGATAAACCCGGCCATGACGGGAAGACAGCCATGCACGACATCAAATCGATCCGCGACAATCCGCAAGCCTTCGACGCCGGTCTCGCCCGGCGGGGTCTGAAGCCGCTGTCGGCCTCGCTGCTCGCGATCGACGAGAAGCGGCGGACGGCGATCCTGGCGTCCGAGCAGGCGCAGGCGCGACGCAATGCGGCCTCCAAGGAGATCGGCGACGCCAAGAAGGCCAAGGACGAGGCGCGCGCGGCCAAGCTGATGGCCGAAGTTGCCGAGCTCAAGACCACGATGCCGGAGCTCGAGGCCGCGGCGAAAGCTGCCGACGAGGAGCTAGCGGAGGCACTGTCGGCGATTCCCAATTTGCCCCTTGGCGAAGTGCCCGATGGCATCGATGAGCACGGCAATGTGGAACGCCATGTGTTCGGCAACCGCCGCAATTACGCGTTCGCGCCAAGAGCCCATGACGAGCTCGGCGGCGCGCTTGGCGAGATGGATTTCGGGACGGCGGCAAAGCTCTCCGGCGCGCGCTTCGTCGTGCTGAAGAAGGGCCTCGCGCGGCTCGAGCGCGCGCTCGGCCAGTTCATGCTGAATCTGCACATCGACGAGCACGGCTATACCGAGATCAATCCGCCGCTGCTGGTGCGCAACGAGATCATGTTCGGCACAGGACAATTGCCGAAATTCGAGGACGATCAGTTCTGGGCGATCAAAGGCGAATTACTCGCCGCGCCCGATCTGGGACAATTGCGGACCGAGCGTCTCGGCATCATTCCGACGGCCGAGGTGGCGCTCACCAATTTGGTCCGCGAGTCTATCCTCGACGAGAAGCAATTGCCGATGCGACTGACTGCGCTGACGCCGTGCTTCCGTGCAGAAGCCGGTGCCGCAGGGCGCGATACGCGCGGCATGATCCGCCAGCACCAGTTCACCAAAGTCGAGCTGGTCTCGATCACGACGCCGGAGACAAGCAAGGACGAGCACGAGCGCATGCTTGCGTGCGCGGAGGAAGTGTTGCGGCGGCTCGACCTGCATTACCGCGTCATGACGCTGTGCACCGGGGATATGGGTTTTTCGTCGCAAAAGACCTATGACATCGAGGTCTGGATGCCGGGCCAGGGCGAGGGCGGGGCGTTCCGCGAGATCTCCAGCTGCTCGGTCTGCGGCGACTTCCAGGCCCGCCGCATGGATGCGCGCTCCCGTGGTCCGGACGGCAAGCCGCGCTTCGTCCACACGCTGAACGGCTCGGGCACCGCGCTCGGTCGCGCGCTGATCGCCGTGATGGAGACCTATCAGCAGGAGGACGGCTCGATCGCGGTCCCCGACGTGCTCCGGCCCTATATGGGCGGGTTGAAGGTGATCGGGCGCGACTGAAGCATTTTCGAGTGAAGTGGATACCGGTTCGCGTCAAGAGACGCGTCGAGACAAAAATCGCGTCGCCCGTCTGAAATGCCGGAAACGATCGGTTGCGAAGATCGGGCGGCCGGCTATCCTGCCGGCCCCGCAACGCGAACCCTCCGTTCATGGCCTTGCACCGCGACATCTTCTGGGTCGGCAGACAATGGGCGGTGACGGGTGCCGGCATCCAGGCCGTTGATCAGCGCCTGCGCGGCGTGCTCGACATCGACATCGCGCGGCTCTGGGACGACGATCTCGTGCAGAGCCGGCGGGCCAAGCCCGGTGTGAATGCAGCTGATTTCGACAAGGCGCTGTCGGTGGCACGCGAGCGCTTTCCGCAGGGGCCAGCGTCGAATCCGCTGGTTGCGCAATTGGAGGCGCTCGGCGTGATCGAGGCGCCAGTCGTCAGTCCGGCCGTGCCGGCGATGAAGCTGCGTGCGGAGGGGCGGCTAGCGCGCTTCCTGCCGCAATGGCGCATCCGCCGTTGACAGGACCAGGCCGGGAACCCGCCGCCAGACCGCAATCAGCCGGTTTGCCTGATTGGCCGGAGCCGGATAAGACGGCTCGACCCCCACTTTTTGGAATCGAACCTTTCGCATGCGCATTCTCTGCACCAATGACGACGGCATCCACGCCCCCGGCCTCAAGGTCGTCGAGGAGATTGCGCGCGCGCTGTCCGACGACGTCTGGGTCGTTGCACCCGAGCTCGACCAGTCCGGCGTGTCGCATTCGCTGTCGTTGAACGATCCATTGCGCCTGCGCGAAGTCGGGCCGCGGCACTTTGCCGTGCGGGGCACGCCGACCGACTGCGTCATTATGGGCGCGCGCCATATCCTTGGGGCCAAGCTGCCCGACGTCGTGCTGTCCGGGGTCAACAAGGGCCGCAACGTCGCCGAGGACGTGGTCTATTCCGGCACCATCGCCGGCGCACTGGAGGGCACCATTCTGGGCCTGCCGTCGTTCGCGCTGTCGCAGGAGTTCAGCGTCGAGACCCGCGACCGCCTGCCGTGGGACACCGCGCGCAAGTTTGGGCCGGACATCCTGCGCAAGGTGATCGCTGCGGGCATCCCGAAGGACACCGTCATCAACGTCAACTTCCCGTCCTGCGCGCCGGAGGATGTGCTCGGCATCCGCGTCACGCGCCAGGGCAAGCGCAATCTCGGTTTCTTGCGGATCGACGAGCGCAAGGACGGTCGGGGCAATCCCTATTTCTGGATCGGCTTCGAGCGCACGGCGATGATGGACACGCCCGCCGACGGCACCGATCTGGCGGCACTGCGCGAGCGCTACGTCTCGGTCACGCCGCTCAGGCTCGACCGCACCAATGAGGCGTTTTCGGAAGAGCTCAGCGCGACGCTGAAATAGCGCCTAGGTGCCGCGGAGCGCGGCTTCGATGGTCTTGCCGAGCGCGTCGAGCTGAAAGGGCTTCTGGAGCGCCGGCCGGTCGCGGTACTGCTCGGGCAGGCCGGAGGAGCCGTAGCCGGTGGCAAAGATGAATGGGCAGCCCTTGGCCTTGATCACGTCGGCGACCGGCGAGATGACCTTGCCGTTGACGTTGACGTCGAGAATGGCGATGTCGAACTCGGTCGCCTGGGCGAGCCGCATGGCCTCGTTGATGTCGCCCGCCTCGGCTGCGACCTTGTAGCCGAGCTCTTCGAGCATGTCCGCGACCATCATCCTGATCATCACCTCGTCCTCGACGAGGAATACAGAGCGGCCGGAAAGCCCTGTCGCGGTCATAGTGGAGTCCTTGCCCATTGCCAAAAACGTTCGCAGATAACACGAATCGACGCAATGCGCGTTTCGACGAACGGATGCCTGAAAATGGTCATCGCGGCTTGCCCGTGGCAAGCCAATTTGTGGTCTAATGCTTCAGGCGAAGACTATCATGAGTTCCTGAGCAGGAACACGATTCTCGCGCCCCGGCTTGACGCCCACCGGGTCCGCCAAGACAGCACAAGCAGGCAATGACCTCCCATCAGCACCCGCCGGAAAAGATGATGTTTCAGCTCACGCTGAGGCGTCGGGGCATCAGCGATCAGGCGGTGCTGCGAACCATGGAGGAGGTGCCGCGCGAGCTTTTCGTCGACGAGGCCGATCGCGACGGCGCCTACCGCGACAGCGCGCTGCCGATCGCCTGTGGGCAGACCATCAGTCAGCCCTTCGTCGTGGCCTACATGACCGAGCAGCTTCAACTCCAGAAGCAGCACCGTGTGCTCGAGATCGGCACCGGTTCCGGCTATCAGGCCGCCGTGCTGTCGCGGCTCGCCGGCCAGGTCCTGACGGTCGAGCGCTATCGCAAGCTTGCCGACACGGCACGCGCCAGGCTCGAAAAGCTCGGTTGTCACAATGTCGAGGTGATGCTTGGCGACGGTCTCAATCTGCCGCCCAATATCGGCCCGTTCGATCGCATCATCGTCACCGCAGCAATGGAGCAGATTCCGGAGAATCTGGTCGAGCGGCTGGAAGTTGGCGGCATCCTGATCGCGCCGGTCGGCCCGCATCAGGGCGTGCAGACGCTGATCCGCCTGACCCGCAGCGCGACAGGGATCGAGCGCAAGGAACTCGTCGATGTCCGCTTCGTGCCGGCACTGCCCGGGGTGGCGCGGGAGCTGTAGAATTCCGGATCGGCTGTGCGGCCAACATCTTATTGGGAGGGTTAAGCCGTTATTTACTCGGCGCGTGTTTACTTAAAACACCAGTTCTGTTGCGTACGAGTGAGTAACCATGTCCGCTGTCGCCGAGTTGCTTTACTCGCGCCGCGTGCCGCAGGTCGCGGTGCTGGCGCTGATTTCCTTCAGCTTCGCAGGGTGCAGCGCCGACATGTCGTCGCGACTGTCCCGGTCGAACTTCTCCAATCCCTTCGCGTCGGACCAGACCGGCTCGGTGCAGCAGGCACCGCCGCCGCAGCGCGAACTGCCGCAATATGCGCGGCCGCAGACGCAGCCCGGCTCTTATCAGTCGCAGCCCTTGCCGCCGCCGGCGGTCTCCGCGCCGCAATCCTATCCCGTTGCGGCAGGTGGCGGGGTGTCCGGAGGCGGGCGCGGCGTCAGCTCCTACGCGCCGCCGGCGCAGCCGCATCTGGAGACCACGGCCACCGTGCCGCCGCGCTCGGTCGCGGCTGCCCAGCCGGTCGGGGGGACCAAGATCATCGTCGGCACCAGCGATACGCTGGAGGTGCTCGCCAAGCGTTATCACGTCACGCCGCAGGCGATCCTCGCCGCCAACGGTTACAAGGGCCCGCGCGCGCTCTCGCCCGGCCAGCAGCTGATCATCCCGCATTCGGCCACGGCCGCCGCACCCGCGCCTGCGATGGCCCCGGTTGCGGCAGCTCCGGCTGCGAAGCCGGTTGCGGCCATGGCCGCACCGTCGAGCACGCACTTCGTCAACCACGGCGATACGCTCGCCAGCATTGCCCGCAAGAATCATATTTCGTCGGCCGAGCTTGCCCGTGCCAACGGTCTGGATCCCGCGGCCAAGCTCAAGCTCGGTACCAAGCTGATCGTGCCCGGCGCCAAGACCGCTGCCGTCGCGGCGCCGGTTGCCGCAGCTCCGGCCATGGCCGCTCCGGTTGCGGGGACGCTACAGCCCGTCGCAGCCGCTCCCGCACCCGCCATGAAGATGGCCGCGGCCGGCGCGCCCGTGCAGAGCGCGCGCCTCGCCCAGGCCACCGCCAATGTCGAAGAGAAGCCCGCCGAGGCTCCCGCGAAAGCCGCGGAGACCACCAGCGCGCTGCCGACCTTCCGCTGGCCAGTGCGCGGCAAGGTGGTCACGAGCTACGGCGCCAAGACCAACGGCAAGTCCAATGACGGCATCAATCTCGCGGTGCCCGAGGGCACGCCAGTCAAGGCGGCCGAAGACGGCGTCGTCGCCTATTCCGGCAACGAGCTGAAAGGTTACGGCAATCTGGTCCTGGTTCGGCACTCCAACGGCTACGTCACCGCATATGCCCATGCGAGTGAGCTGTTGGTGAAGCGCGGCGACACCATCAAGCGCGGTCAGGTCATTGCCAAGTCGGGTCAATCCGGGGAGGTGGCGTCGCCGCAGCTCCACTTCGAGATCCGTAAGGGATCGAGCCCGGTTGACCCGCTTCAATTCCTGAATGGGGCGTGAGGCCAAAGTTGCCTCGACACTGACGCTGTCGTCGCCCGGTTTGACCGGGCGACCCAGTATTCCAGAGACAGTTATTGTTGAGCCGATAAGCCGCGGCGTACTGGATTCCCGCCTTCGCGGGGAATGACAGCCGTGGGCGGGAAATAGCTTCCGCTACATCGCCGTCAGCTTCACGCCAAGCCGCCCCGCCAGCTCCTGCACGAACTGCCAGGCGACGCGGCCGGAGCGTGAGCCGCGGGTGGTCGACCATTCCAGCGCCTCGCGCTCCAGCGCCTCATCGTCGATCTTGACGCCGAAATGGCTGCAATAGCCGCGCACCATCGCGAGATATTCGTCCTGGCTGCAGCGGTGGAAACCCAGCCAGAGGCCGAAGCGATCCGACAGTGACACCTTCTCCTCGACGGCTTCGCCGGGATTGATCGCGGTCGAGCGCTCGTTCTCGATCATGTCGCGCGCCAGCAGATGACGGCGATTGGAGGTGGCGTAGAGGATGACGTTCTCGGGCCGGCCCTCGATGCCGCCTTCGAGCACGGCCTTGAGCGATTTGTAGGACGCGTCATTGCCGTCGAAGGAGAGGTCGTCGATGAACACGATGAAACGGAAGCTGGCGTCGCGGAGCTTCTCCATCAGCATCGGCAGTGTTTCGATGTCCTCGCGGTGGATCTCGATCAGCTTGAGCTTGTCGGCGACCTTGCGGTCGGCGTTGATGGTGGCGTGCGCGGCCTTCACCAGCGATGACTTGCCCATGCCGCGTGCGCCCCAGAGCAGGGCGTTGTTGGCAGGCAGGCCACCTGCGAACCGCTCGGTGTTCTCCATCAGGATGTCGCGCATCCGGTCGATGCCCTTCAGCAGGAACAGCTCGACGCGGCTGACCCGCGGCACCGCCGACAGGCGGCCGTCGGGATGCCAGACATAGGCGTCCGCCCGTTCGAACGACTCAGCGGAGACGGCCGGCTGGCCCTGCGCGGCGAGGTGCGCCGCAATGGTCTCCAGCGCGCGGACGATGCGCTCCTGGGAGAGGTCCGGGACGGCCTTGAGGGTTGCCCTGGCGGTCCCCTTGGGAGTCTCCTTGGGGCGTTTTGCCGCGACGCGAGCAGGCATTCTGGCAGGGGTACGGGGGCCTTTGCCGGCCGGGCTTTTACTTGGTTTTTTGGGCATGTCCGAAGTTCCTGAGAACGCAGCCTTATCGGGCCTGAGGGGCCGCCGCAAGGTGGCTAAAAGGGCGGTCTGGCAGCGTTGCAATTGGGGCAATGGCCGCTATAGTCCGCGCGAATTTGACCGAACCGGTCGCCTTTGAGGGCCTGACCGGCTTCCCCCGTTCTCACGAGGATCGTCCGAATGCTGATTACTCCTGCGTATGCCCAGGCCGCGGGCGCCGGTGACACCAACAGCATGTTGATGTCGCTGCTGCCGTTCGCCCTGATCTTCGTGATCATGTACTTCCTGATTCTGCGCCCGCAGCAGAAGAAGGTGAAAGACCACGCCGACCTCGTGAAGAACATCCGCCGCGGCGACACCGTCGTGACCTCGGGCGGCCTCGTCGGCAAGGTCACCAAGGTCGTCGACGACGACCAGATCGAGTTCGAGATTTCCGACGGCGTGCGCGTGCGGCAGATGCGCCAGATGATCTCCGGCGTGCGCGCCAAGGGCGAGCCGGCCAAGGAATCCAAGGAAAGCGCGAAGGAAGCTGCCAAGGACGACGCCGCGTCGAAGTGAGCGCGTCCGCGAGCATCTCAAGTCTCCTGATCTGACAGGTCCAGTCGATGTTGTATTTCACGCGGTGGAGAGCGCTCGGGATTGTCCTGACGGCGCTGATCGTGTGCCTCTGCGCGGTCCCGAACTTCTTCCCCGAGGCCCAGGTCAAGACCTGGCCCGCCTGGGCGCAGCGGCGGCTCGTGCTCGGCCTCGACCTCCAGGGCGGCTCCTCTCTGCAGCTCGAGGTCGATTCCAACTACGTGAAGAAGGAAAAGCTCGACCAGGTTCGCGATGACGTACGTCGCGTGCTGCGCGAGGCCAAGATCGGCTTCACTGGCGGCGTCACCGTGCGCAACGACGCGGCCGAGGTTCGCATCACCAAGGACACCGACCTTCAACCGGCGCTCGCCAAGTTGCGCGAGCTTGCGCAGCCGATTGGCGGCCTGATGGGATCTAGCGGTCAACGCGACCTTGAAGTCGCCGATGCTGGTGGCGGATTGATCCGCCTCAGTATTCCGGAGACCGCGATGATCGAGCGCTTGCGCAAGACCATCGAGCAGTCGATCCAGATCGTCGAGAAGCGCGTCAACGAGCTCGGCACCGTCGAGCCTATCATCCAGCGTCAGGGTAACGACCGCATCCTGGTGCAGGTGCCGGGTTTGCAGGATCCGACCCATTTGAAGGAACTGCTGGGCAAGACTGCGAAGATGGAATTCCGCATGGTCGATCCCTCAGTGCCGCCGGACCAGGCGCAGCAGGGCAGGTTGCCACCGGAATCCGAGCTCCTGCCGGCCGCCACGCCGCCGCCGCCCAACTACGTGGTCAAGAAGCAGGTGCTGGTTGCGGGCGGCGATCTGATCGATGCCCAGGCGACCTTCGACCAGCGTACCAACGAGCCGGTCGTCAGCTTCAAGTTCAATACCTCGGGCGCGCGCAAGTTCTCGCAGGCCACGCAGGAGAATGTCGGGCTGCCCTTCGCGATCATCCTCGACGGCAAGGTGATCTCGGCGCCGGTCATTCGCGAGCCGATCACCGGCGGCCAGGGCCAGATCTCCGGCAGTTTCACCGTGCAGTCGGCCAACGACCTCGCGATCCTGCTGCGCGCCGGCGCGCTGCCTGCGCCGCTGACCGTGGTCGAGGAACGCACCGTCGGTCCGGGCCTCGGCCAGGACTCGATCGACAAGGGTGAGCTGGCGGCCTATGTCGGCTCGATTCTCGTCATCGTCTTCATGCTCGTGACCTATCGGCTGTTCGGCGTGTTCGCCAATATCGCGGTGGCGATCAACGTCGCCATGATCTTCGGCCTGTTGTCGCTGCTCAGCGCCACGCTGACGCTGCCCGGCATCGCCGGCATCGTGCTCACCGTCGGCATCGCGGTCGACTCCAACGTGCTGATCTATGAGCGCATCCGCGAGGAGTTGCGCGGCGGGAGAAGTCCGATCTCGGCGATCGATGCAGGCTTCAAGCGGGCGCTTGCGACCATCCTCGATTCCAACATCACCACCTTCATTGCCGCTGCCGTGCTGTTCATGATCGGCACCGGACCGGTTCGCGGATTCGCTGTAACGCTCGGTATCGGCATCATCACCACTGTGTTCACCGCCTTCACCATGACCCGCCTGATCGTGGCATGGTGGGTGCAGTGGAAGCGGCCGAAGACTGTGCCGATTTGATCATTCGAGGCCGGCTGTGACCACTACTCAACTCGTTCTCATTTCTCTCGGCGTCCTGATTGCCGTTCTGACCGTGGTCAGCGTGCTCGGTCTGCTGCCGTCGCTGCGTATCGTGCCAGACGATACGCATTTCGACTTCACCCAGTTCCGCCGCATCTCGTTCCCGATCTCGGCGACGCTCTCGATCGTTGCCATCGTGCTGTTCTTCACCCATGGCCTGAACTTCGGCATCGACTTCAAGGGCGGCACCTTGATGGAGGTGCGGGCCAAGTCTGGCTCCGCCGATCTTGCGCAGATGCGCACGACCCTTGGCGGCCTCGGCCTCGGCGAAGTCCAACTGCAGCAATTTGGCGGCCCCGCCGACGTGCTGCTTCGCGTTGCCGAGCAGCCGGGCGGCGACAAGGCGCAGCAGGCAGCCGTGGACAAGGTTCGCGGCGCCCTCGGCGAGTCCGTGGACTATCGCCGCGTCGAGGTGGTGGGCCCGCGTGTCTCCGGCGAGCTGCTGGGTTGGGGCATGGCCGGCCTGATGCTCGCGATCGGCGCGATCCTGGTCTATCTCTGGTTCCGCTTCGAATGGCAGTTCGCGCTCGGCGCCATGATCGCCAACGTGCACGACATCGTGCTGACGATCGGCTTCATGTCGATCAGCCAGGTCGATTTCGACCTGACCAGCATCGCCGCGCTGCTCACCATTCTCGGCTATTCGCTCAACGACACCGTCGTCATCTACGACCGTATCCGCGAAATGCTGCGGCGCTACAAGAAGATGCCGATGCCGCAGCTGCTCAATGAGTCCATCAACTCGACGCTGTCGCGCTCGATCATCACCCACGTCACCGTGACGCTGGCCCTGCTGGCGCTGCTCCTGTTCGGCGGCCACGCGATCCACAGCTTCACCGCGGTGATGATGTTCGGCGTCGTGCTGGTCGGCACCTACACCTCGATCTTCATCGCGGCTCCGATCCTGATCTATCTCGGCGTCGGCGAGCATCGCGAGGATGCGCCCGATACGGCACCTCCGGCGAAGAAAAGCAAGGTATGATCCGAACCGCATGCCCTCGCACGAGTTGGCGAGGGCAGTAAGCTCATTCGGACCAAGCTGATGGCCGGCGATCCCAACGCACCCCATTTCCCGCGCTCGGCGCCGATCGAGGCTTACGGCAAGGGCGGCTTTGCCTTCGCCGGCATGTCGCATCGGGGTTCGCTGCTCTGCCTGCCCGAGGCGATCTGGGCCTGGGACGTGACAGACCCCGCGAGGATCGACCGCTATTCGCTGGACCGGGTGTTCGCAGCCGCCAACGGCATCGACACGCTCCTGATCGGCACCGGAACCGGGCCCTGGCTGCCGCCGCCGGAGCTCCGCCAGGCGCTCAAAGCGGTGAGGGTGGTGCTGGACACGATGCAGACCGGCCCCGCCGTGCGCACCTACAACATCATGATCGGCGAACGGCGGCGGGTCGCGGCTGCGCTGATCGCGGTGCCATGAACAGCACATGAGCAGCGCCGCGCCGTCGCCCGATTCCATCGCCTTCTGCGCCGATCTCGTGCGCAGCCATGACTTTCCGCGCTATGCCGCGACGCTGTTCGCGCCCGCCGCCGAGCGCCGGGCGCTGCTCGCGCTCTACGCCTTCAATGTCGAGATCGTCCGCGTCCGCGACCAGGTGAGCCAGCCTTTGCCCGGCGAGATCCGTTTTCAATGGTGGACCGATCTGTTTTCGGGTCTCGTCCACGGCAGTGCCGAGGGCAATCCGGTCGCAGCCGAGCTGCTGCGCGCGATCCGTGATTTCGACCTGCCCGTCGAGCCGCTGTCGCTGCTCGTCGACGAGCACCAGTTCGACCTCTACAACGACCCGATGCCGACGCTGGCGGCGCTGGAGGGCTATCTGGCCGCGACGTGTTCGGCGTTGTTTGGTCTGGCGGCCCAGATTCTGGCGCCGCCGTCGGATGCGGTCGAACATCTCGCCCGTCATGCGGGGCTGGCGCAGGGAATCGTGCAGGTCATCATGAACCTGCCGCGCGATGCGTCGCACCGGCAGCTGTTCCTGCCGCAGCAGGTGCTGGCGAGCCATGGCTGCCAGATGGAAGACGTGTTTGCCGGCAAGCAGACGCCGGCCTTGCGGGCCGTGCTGGACCAGCTCGCGGGCGAGGCGCAGCAGCATTTGACCAGGGCTTTGTCGCTGCTGGCGGACGTGCCGGCCGCGGTGCGTCCGGCGTTTCTGTCCCTGAACCTGGTCAGGGCCGATCTCAAGCGCCTGGCGCAGCCCGGCCGCAATCCGTTCGCGCTGCAGCCGACGTCGCGGCTGCGCACGCTCTGGACGCTGTGGCGGGCTTCACGTTCCCGGGAATTTACCAAATAGCGGCTGGCTTGTCGCCTCGAACCGCCGGATGCTCTATGCTGTCCCATGGCTGAGTTGTCCCAAACCACATCGCCCGATCTCAGCGGCTTTCCGGTCGCACCTGGTGACATTCATGCTGCCGCCGACACCATTCGCGGCGCCGTCGTCGAGACCCCCTGCAGCTACAGCCGCACGCTGAGCAGCATCTGCGGCTGCGAGATCTGGCTCAAATTCGAGAACCTTCAGTTCACCTCCTCCTTCAAGGAGCGCGGCGCGCTCAACCGCCTCACCGCGCTGACACCGGAGGAGCGTGCGCGCGGCGTCATCGCCATGTCCGCCGGAAACCACGCGCAGGGCGTCGCCTACCACGCCAAGCGGCTCGGCATTCCCGCCACCATCGTCATGCCGGTCGGCACGCCCATGGTGAAGGTCGAAAACACCAGGCATCACGGTGCGGAAGTGGTCGTCACCGGCGCGACGCTGGAGGAGGCGGCCGCGTTCGCGCGTAGCCACGGCGAAGCCAAGGGCATGATCTTCGTCCACCCTTACGACGATCCGCTCGTGATTGCGGGGCAGGGCACCGTCGGCCTGGAGATGATGAGAGCGGTGCCGGAGCTCGATACGCTGGTCGTGCCGATCGGTGGCGGTGGCCTGATCAGCGGCATCGCCATCGCCGCGAAATCGATCAAGCCGTCACTGCGAATCCTCGGCGTCGAGGCCTGGCTCTATCCCTCGATGTACAACGCCATCCATGACGGCAACCTGCCGGCGCGCGGCGATACGCTCGCCGAAGGCATCGCGGTGAAATCGCCCGGCAAGATCACCACCGAGATCGTGCGCCGCCTCGTCGACGACATTGCGCTGGTGAACGAAGCCGAGCTCGAGCGCGCGGTCGCGACCCTGATCTCGATCGAGAAGACGGTGGTCGAGGGCGCCGGCGCCGCCGGCCTTGCCGCGCTGATGTCCGATCCGACCCGCTTTGCCGGCCAGAAGGTCGGTCTCGTCCTGAGCGGCGGCAACATCGACACGCGGCTGATCGCATCCGTCCTCACGCGCGAGCTCGCGCGCGAAGGGCGGCTGACCCAGCTCTCGCTCGATATCCCTGACAGACCCGGGCAGTTGGCGGCGGTGGCCGCACTGCTCGCCGAAGCCGGCGCCAACATCATCGAGGTCTCGCACCAGCGGACCTTTTCCGACCTGCCGGCCAAGGCGACGCTGCTGCAGCTCGTCATCGAGACCCGCGATGCCGCGCATCTCGACGAGGTGATGGCCAGGCTCAGCGCATCCGGATTGAGCGCGCGCTGCACGTGAGTGGCCCGCTGAAACGCCAGCGCTATTCCGGAAGGCCTGCAACGCGCAGGGCATCGCCAAGCGAGGAAGCGAGCGCCGGCGCGCAATTGACGCCCTGAAATTGGCGGCCATACCGAAACGTCGGGTGTAGCTCCAGCACCCGCGCGGCTGCCGCCTTCGCCTCTTGCAATCGTCCAAGCTTTGCCAGCGCCGCAGCCAATTGCACATAGGTGATGCTGTGGCGAGGATTGGCCTGAACCGAGCGGTAAGCGGCGCGGCACGCCTCCTCATATCGGCCGCGATGGAAGTGCCCGAGAGCCTGGGCGTCGAATGCGGCGAAAGCCCAGGGATCGAACGGGCTGAGCCGCAGGCCTTGTTCGCTCCATTCGATGGCGCGGTCGGAATCTCCGCCCCAGCCAAGCACGACGCTGCCGAGGATGTAGGTCAGCGCCGATGATGGGCTGATGGCGAGCGCAGCCTCGAACGCGGTGAATCCTGCGGAGCGATCGTGCCCGTCCATGCCGATCGAAAAACCCGCCAGCGTGAGGGCAAGCGCATCATCCTGGCCATGAGCGATCGCCGAGCGCGCGTGGCGGATCGAGGCCTCGCGATTGGCCTCATGCAAACCGGCTCGAAGAAACAAGCAATGATGGCACATCGCCGCATTGCCGTGCGCGAGCGCGTACGCAGGTTCGAGCGTGATCGCACGTTCGAGCAGCACGAGCGCCTGGGTGACTTGAGCCGGCATGCCGGAATCGACGTCCGGCTGAGCGCGCAGGACGAGATCATAGGCGTCCATGCTGTCCGGCCTCTTGCGCTTGACCCTGTTGATCTCGGCGCGCCGCAGGCTGGGCGCGATGGCGCCGACGGTCGACAATGCGATGTCATCCTGGAGGGCGAAGACGTCCTCGGACCGGCGGTCAAATCGCTCGGCCCATACGTGCACTCCAGTCGACGCGTCGATCAACTGGCCGGTGATGCGGACCATTGTGCCTGTCTTGCGGACGCTGCCTTCCAGCACGTAGCGTACGCCAAGCTCGCGGCCGACCTGCTTCACGTCCACCGCGCGGCCTTTGTAGGCGAAGGTGGAATTCCGCGCGATCACGAACAGCCAATTGATGCGTGAGAGTCCGGTGATGATGTCATCGACCATGCCGTCGGCAAAATAGTCCTGGTCCACATCGCCGCTCAGGTTCGTGAAGGGCAGCACTGCGATCGACGGCCTGTCGGGCAAAGTCAGCAACGGCGCTTGCAGTGTTGCAGTTGCGCGATCCGGATCGGACGTCGTCACGGTGGGGCCGACATAGCGATAGCCGCGGCGCGGCAGCGTTTCGATCCAATGCGCCTCGCCGGAGATGTCGGCCAGCATGCGCCGCACCGCCGCGATCTGGACGGTGAGATTGCTGTCCTCGATGGCCTGGGCGGGCCAGGCCGCCTCGATCAAGGCATCTTTCGAAACCGGCACACCAGCTTGCCGGACGAGGAGGGCCAGAAGCAGCACGGCGCGCTGGCCGAGCCCGGTCGGCTCAGCACCGTGGAACAGGATCCCCGCCTCGCCATCGAGCCGAAAGGGACCAAATTCAAGGATCGCGGCCATTGCCGAAGAAGGGCACATTTCGCAGGTTTTTTGCAATGTTTTCCGAGCCGTTTCACGACTTTCCAGCTGGACTGGACCACCATCGCGAGAGCCGTGAGGAGAGCTGCAACAAGCGATGGAGGGATACATGACCGCGAAACACGTCATCCGCAGGCCCGGCGAGACCAAGGGGGTCATGCTGCGCGGCGAGCCAATGGCCTTCCTGGTGACCGGCGGGGACACCAGGCATACCAGCATGTTCGACTGGACGATTCCGGCAGGATTCGCCACCGGCCGGCACGTTCATCGTGCGCAGGAAGAGACCTTCTACATGTTAGAGGGCGAATGTGAATGGCACGTCGGGGAGGAGGCTGTCCGAGCAACTCCAGGGACCTTCCTCTTCATTCCTCCGGGCGTAGCTCACAACATCACCAACGTGAGCGAGAAGCCCGCGCGCGTGCTTATGACCGTATCGCCGCCGGGACACGAGCATTACTTCGAGGAACTGGCCAAACTGACGGCAAGCGGACCGCCGGATGCGAAGGCCATCAGCGAGCTACGCGCCCGCTTTGATACCGACCAACTCTCGGCATTGACGACAACGGCTTGAGGCAGACGGCGCGATGGCGGACCGACTTCACGGTCGGTCCGGCGCGCCGGCTTGCGTTGGCTACCGCGGTGCCAAGCCCGCCAGATGCGCGATCAGCCGGTCGATCTCGGCTTCCGTATTGTAATAATGCGGTGATGCCCGCACGATATGCGGCAATGCGCGAAGCTCGGCATCGATGCGCGTGCTCGACGGATCTGAATCTCCGATCGCGATGCCGGCTGAAGCGGCGCTGGCGACAATCGCGTCCGCCTCGTGCCCGTCCATCGTGAAGCTGACAATGGCGCCCGGCGCGCGTCCGAGGTCGCGAATGGTGATGCCGGGAAGGGTCGCAAGGCCGCTGCGAAGGCGGCCGGCGAGCATGCGGCAGCGTTGTTCGATCGGGGCAATGCCGATCTCGAGCGCGTAGTCGACAGCCGCGCCCAACCCCAGCCGGGCCGCGTAATTGTTCTCCCAGGTCTCGAAGCGGCGGGCATCGTCCCGCAGTTGATAGGCGTCTCGCGAGACCCAGGGGGCGGCAAAATGGTCGATCATCGGCGGCTCGAGTTTCTGCAGCAGCGCCCGGCGGACGTAGAGAAAGCCGGTGCCGCGCGGGCCGCGCAGGAATTTGCGACCCGTGGCCGAGAGCATGTCGCAGCCGATGGCCTTGACGTCGACGTCCATCTGGCCGACCGCCTGGCAGGCGTCGAGCAGATAGGCAATGCCGTGCGCCCGCGCGATCTTGCCGATCGCCGCTGCCGGATTGACCAGCCCGCCATTGGTTGGAACCCAGGTGATCGCAATCAGTTTCACCCGCTCATCGATCATCCGCTCGAGTGCGTCGACGTCGAGTTCGCCACTGGCATCGCTCGGCACCACGTCGATGACCGCGCCGGTTCGTTTGGCGACCTGAAGGAAGGCGACATAATTGGCGGCGTATTCCGCCTCGGCGGTTAGGATCCGGTCGCCCTTGCGGAACGGCAGCGAATAGAACGCCATCTGCCAGGCAACCGTCGCGTTCTCCACCAGCGCGATCTCGTCGGGCGCGGCATTCAGCAGACGCGCCACCGAGTCATAGACCGCGTCGAGCCGGTCGGCTTCGAGATCGGCGGCCGCATAGCCGCCGATCTCGCATTCCAGATCGATGTGCCCCTTCATCGCCGCGACAACCGGCGCCGGCATCAGGGCAGAGCCTGCGTTGTGGAGATATGCGAGCCGGGTGGCAGCTGGCGTGTCGGCGCGTATTCGGTCGAGGTCGATCACTGACGCCCTCCGCTTCTTGCGATCTGGTCCATGAATTAGGCGCATTGCCGAGCGCGAGCAAGATCGCCTGCTTGGCCTCAGATACAGAGGCTGAGCAGCTTGATGTGACAGCTGCTTGACTTTGGCTTGCTCGCGGGCGCGGCCTCGCGTTTCACGGCGACGACGGGCTCCTTGTCTTTCTTCTTGCCCTTGCCCTTCGGCTCGTAATCGCCCGCGATCACCATGGCCCAATAGGTGCGCTTGCCGCTGGCATTCTTGGCGCTGGCGATGCCGACGCGGGAGGCGTTGTGCAGCAACAGGTTCTTGCGGTGCCCGGACGAGTCGATCCACTGTCCGAGCGTCTTCTCGAAATTGTCGTAGCCGTAGGCGATGTTCTCGGCGGCGCGGCCCGCGCCGGCCGGCGCGACGCGGCGGTTGAAGGGGCCGAGTGCATCGTGGCTGAGGTCGTCCTTGGCGGCCATCGCGCGGGCCTGGTCCATGGCGATGCGGTCGAGGGTGGCATCGCGGACGACGCGGACTTCACCGTGCTTGAGGCGGAAGCTGGAGATCAGCTCGGCCGGCGAGTCTGCCATCGCAGGCGCAGCCATGAGCAGCAGGAAGCCCGCGACCAGGCCGCCCACGACACGACACATCATCATCCCCCGAATGCCCATGATCCCGCCACGCCCGAATGATCCGATCGCTTCTCTGTCGCCAATGTGGACGCTTCAAGGCGCTAGCTTGCCGGCAGGTCCGCCTCGAAGTTGAAGCGGTCGCGCAGGTTTTTCCGCTGTTCCAGGATGTCCTTGAGGAAGGCGCGGTCCTGGTCGTTCTTCATCATCGGCTCGATCAAGTCGAGCTGGTTCATGGCAACCAGTTGCAGGATCTCAGTCCGCGGCTTGCCGCTGGTGTCGCGTGGCAGCGCGTGCACGACCTGGATGTGTTCCGGCGGCTTCGGGCCCTTGGCGGCGGCGAGCTCGTTCCGCAGCTCGCCCTCGAGTGCGGTCTGATCGGCTTCGACGAAGGCGTAGAGCCCGACGCCGGAGCGGCGGTCGGCAAAGGCGACGATGGCGGTGTCGCGCACGGCCGGATTCTTGCGGATCAACGCGGTCAACACCGGGGCATCATTGACCAGCCGGCGGCCGCCGCCTTCGCGATCGGTGAAGTTGAACAGGCCGCGCGTGATCGCGCGATAGACCTTCTTGCCGGTGGCGAGCCAGAGGCTCGCCGCGAACGACTTCTTGGCGAGGATCTTTCGCTCGCGGGGCGTCAGCGCTTCCGGAGCATAGGAGCGCTTGTGCTTGAGCAGGTGCCGAAGATCTTCGTACGCGAGGATGCGATAGAGCCGGCCGCGGCGGTCGAAGCAGGCCGCGAGCTGGAAGTCGGTCACATAGGCGCGGCCGTCGCGGCCGACCAGCCAGTTCTGCTCCTTGGCGAGATCGTTGTGGCAGATGCCGGCGCGGCGCAGCCGGCGTAGCATCGCTTTGGCCGAACGGAAATAAGCGAGGTCGTCATGGGGCTTTGCCAGATGCAGCGCCGCGCCGTCGACGAATCCGCGCACCAGCGCGCGCTGTCCGGCCCAGAGCAGCTCGGGGCCGACATCGAGGCCTTTGGCGCGCGCCAGAGCGTGCTTCTCGCGGGCGAACAGATGCCGCGCCAGCAGGAACGACCACCACGGCACTTCGTCGAGCCGGCGCAGCACGGCGTCGACCTCGCCGGTCCCGCTCCGAAAGCGGCCGCGCTCGACGGTCGAGAACACATCGCGCTTGAGCAGCACGCCCTCGGTCCAGCGCGCCGACAGCTCTGCCGCGTCGTCTTTCGGGAGGCTCATCGAAAGCTCACGCGGCCGCGGCAATGTGCAGGTGATCGGCGATCCAGCGATCGAGATCGGCGAGCGCCCGTGCGCTCAGCGCCTGCTTCTTGGCCACCGCTTTCTCGTTGCCGCGCAGGCGCGTGCCGTCGGGCTTCTTGGTCGGCACGGTCGCGAGCGGCGGGAACAGGCCGAAATTGATGTTCATCGGCTGGAACGAGCGTGTGCCCGGCTCGATGGTCTCGATATGGCCGCCGGTGATGTGGCCGAGCAGCGATCCGAGCGCCGTCGTGCCGGGCGGGCCGACGAGCGCCTCGCCGCGCGCGTCCGCTGCGGCATAGAGACCGGCGATCAACCCGACGCTGGCCGATTCCACATAGCCCTCGCAGCCCGTCATCTGGCCGGCAAAGCGCAGCCGCGGCTGGGCACGCAGGCGCAATTGACTGTCGAGCAGTTTTGGCGAGTTCAGGAAGGTGTTGCGATGCAGGCCGCCGAGGCGGGCGAATTCGGCGTTCTCCAGCCCCGGAATGGTGCGGAAGATGCGCTGCTGCTCGCCGTATTTCAGCTTCGTCTGGAAGCCGACGATGTTGTAGAGCGTGCCGAGCTTGTTGTCCTGGCGCAGCTGCACGATCGCGTAGGCCTTGGTGACGGGATCATGCGGGTTGGTGAGACCGACCGGCTTCATGGGACCGTGGCGCAGCGTCTCCGGGCCGCGCTCCGCCATCACCTCGATCGGCAGGCAGCCGTCGAAATAGGGCGTGTTGGTCTCCCACTCCTTGAACTCGGTCTTCTCACCCGCGATCAGCGCGGCGACAAAGCCGTCATACTGTTCCTTGGTCATGGGACAGTTGATGTAGTCGGCGCCAGTGCCTCCAGGGCCGACCTTGTCGTAGCGCGACTGGAACCAGGCCACCGACATGTCGATGGACTCGCGGTGCACGATCGGTGCGATCGCGTCGAAGAAGGCGAGCGCGTTCTCGTCGGTCAGCGCGCGGATGGCCTCGGCCAATGGAGCGGAGGTGAGGGGACCGGTGGCAACGATCACGTTGCTCCACTCGGCGGGCGGCAGGCCTGAAACCTCGCCGCGGGCGATCTCGATCAGGGGATGGTCGTTGAGAGCCTTGGTCACCGCCGCCGAGAAGCCGTCGCGGTCGACTGCGAGCGCGCCGCCGGCAGGCACCTGGTTGGCGTCGGCCGCGCGCATGATCAGAGAATCGAGCCGGCGCATCTCCGCATGCAGCAGGCCGACGGCGTTGTTGGCGGCATCGTCCGAGCGGAACGAATTGGAGCAGACGAGCTCGGCGAGCCCGTCGGTGCGGTGCGCCTCTGTCATGCGGGTCGGCCGCATCTCATGCAGCACCACGGGCACGCCGGCTTTGGCCACCTGCCAGGCGGCTTCCGAGCCGGCGAGGCCGGCGCCGATTACGTGCACGATGTTCGATTGGGGTCCTGTCATGGGGCGGACAGGTAGCGCTTTTCGGTGAAGAGTGGAATCGCCGAGATCGAGTTTTCTGCCATCAGAAACGACAACGCCCGCACGGAGCGGGCGCTATCGGGTTCGTTCCGGTGGAGGGCTGAACGATATCAGCCCTGATACTGACCGGCGGCAACGCGCGGGATGTCCGAGCGATCGAGGCCGATATCGGCCAGTTCGCGATCGCTGAGCTGGGACAGCTCGGCAACATTGCGCTGATAGTCCCGGAAGGCCTGGATCATGCGGATGAGCGAGAGCAGCATAGGTAGTCTCCTGTAGTTCGATTCAGCCCTTGCCCGGGCCTCATCGTTGAAATGAATATAGTTGAGGGTGGTGCAGTGCGAAAGTTCCGATGTTGCGATGCAGCTAAGCGATGGACGCATAACGGAGGTAACGGACGATTAACCGGAAGGCGCTCCTGTCCGAAGCTTGCACAAAGGGATCGAAATCTGTCGAGAAACGTCCGTGAAATCACGGAGTTAAGGATGCTCCATTGATCTCGATCATCACGGAAATAAGTTGCCTGCAAGGACCCGGCCAGCCCAGTGAATAGCTTCCTGACCCAAGTCTTGCCTGCGTGAGTCGCATAGGTAAAATGAATCAATATTCAATTTATGAGATGATTCGAGGCATGCCTCGGCTCAGGCCGGTCAGGCGCGCAGGTATTGCCAAGGGAAGCATGCGCAGTGGGCAGCCAGGATGATTCTGGACAGAACCCGGCCCGATAAGGCTTAAGGAGCGCGCGCGAGCTGGGTGGCGAAATAGGCGACGGTCTTGGAATAGACCTCGCTCTTGTTCCACTGCTTGAGCACCTCGAAATTCGGACTGCCAGGCTGCCAGTCCTTGCCCTTCTGCCAGCCATAGCCGGCGAGATAATTGGCGGTGGAGGCGAGCACATCGGGCGCGTTGTGCAGGAGATCGCGCTTACCGTTGCCGTCGAAGTCGACGGCGTATTTCATCCAGGATGACGGCATGAACTGGGTCTGGCCAAGCTCACCGGCCCAGGCGCCCTTCATCTCTGCTGGCGTAAGATCGCCGCGCTGGACGATGCGCAGCGCATCCATCAGCTCGGCGCGAAACTGCTCGGCGCGACGACAATCATAGGCCAGTGTCGCGAGCGAGCGGATCGTGGTGAACTTTCCGGTGTTGACGCCGAAATCCGTCTCCAGGCCCCAGATCGCGACCAGCACCTCGCCGGGAACGCCATAGGCCTGCTCGATGCGCGACAGCACGGAGCCGTATTGCTTCATCATGTTGGAGCCGCGCTGCAGGCGCGGCGGCACCATCCGGCCGGAAAACTCCTCAAAGGTCTGGGTGAAGACCTTTTGCGAGCGGTCGCGGTTGAGCACGCTCTGATCCAGCGTCACGCCGGCAAGACCCGACGCAATGGCCTGTTGTGAGATGCCCTTGGCCGCAGCGTCGGTTTTGAAGTCCGCGAGCCAGGCATCGAAATTACCCGAGCCGCAGGCAACCGCAGCGAACGCTGGCTGGGCGGAGAGGATTGACGCGGAGAGGGCGAAGGCTGCGAGAGCGAGACGAGAAATCGTCGAGGTCATTCGAGTCAATGAATTCCGTGAAGCGATCTGGCCGGCGCGCGCAATCTCGATCGGAACCGCGGCCAAAGCAAGGCGTGCGACAGGGGCGATCCTGCCCGAGCCGGGGCAGGATCGCATGTCACGATATCGTCAGGCGTCCGTCCTGTTCCGCCAGGGGAAGAGGTTGGCCGGGAAGTCAGCGGCCGGCTTGCGCGGACGATGCGGCGGGGGCGGCACCGGACGTGCGCCGGGCTCTGAGACGATCACCTTGCGGTAGAGATGCCAGGTGGCATGGCCGAGCAGGGGGATCACCACGGCGAGGCCGAGGAAGGCCGGAATGGTGCCGAGCGCGAGCAGCACCGCGACGATCAGGCCCCAGGCCGCCATCGGCACGGGGTTCCTCGCGACGACGCGCAGCGACGTGCTCATCGCTTCGAACGCACCGGCATGGCGGTCCAGCATCAGCGGGAATGATACGACACTGAGGCAGAGCGCGGCGAGCGCGAACAGGAAGCCGGTGCCGCAACCGACCACGATCAGCCACCAGCCTTGCTGCGTCGTCAGCACGCGCGTCACGAAGTCCGAAATGCCGGTCACGCCCTCATACCCGAACGCCGCGACGTAGATCGCCTGCGCGGTTGCAACCCAGGTCACGAACAGAGCGAGCAGCAAGGCGCCGAGGCCGAGCATCGCGCCGAACGAAGGTGAGCGCAGCACCTCCATGGCATCCCAGGCACTGGCTTCTTCATAGCGTTCGCGCCGGCTGGAAAGCTCGTAGAGACCGAGCGCCGCGAACGGGCCGATCAGCGCGAAGCCGGCGGCCAGCGGAAACAGCAGCGGCAGCACCGAATAGCCCATTACCACGCGGGCGAGCACGAGGCCGAGCACCGGGTAGATCACGCAGAGGATGATGGCGTGGCTCGGAACGGCCTTGAAATCTTCCCAGCCGCGCCGGAGCGCATCGTGCAGATCGGACAGTTGGATGGTTCGGATCACGGGTCCAGCCGCATCTGCGGTCCGGCCCATCGTGGGGACATTGCCCTGGTAGAGTGTGGCCATGGTCGCTAGCTCCCTTGCCGAGCGGCCGAATCCGGCGCCGGCAAACGGCGCGAGCGGCCGCCATTCTTGAGTTTCACGATTCCGACCAGGCGCGAATTCCGGAAGGCATCGCGAGCTGAACGCAAAGCGTACGCCCATTTCCGAGTCCTGTCCCTCACGCTTGGGTGAAATTCGATGCCGCAGCGCAACTTCGGCGGCGTCATTCGGTCGTCATTTCGCCGCAGATAAGCTGATGCTGCGTGTCGGCTCGCAGAACTTCGCGGGTGCTACGCAGTGACTTGGTCTATAAGTGCCACTCAAGGCCCTTCCAACGGATCCTTTTTCGGGGAGCAGATATGAGCATTTTCGGGAAAATCATGAGCGCGATCTTCGGTAGCCAGCCGGCTTCCGCCGCGCCCACCGGTGGCACAGAGCCGGGCAGCGCGCCCGCAGGGGCCGCGCCGGGCGCGTCATCCGCCCCCGCTGCGGCATCGATGGCGTCTGTTGACGTGGCCGCGATCGTCGACAAGGCGGTGGCCGCGCACAAGGGCGAGAAGCTGGAATGGCGCACCTCGATCGTCGACCTGATGAAGGCGCTCGACATCGATTCCAGCCTTGCCGCGCGCAAGGACCTTGCCAGGGAGCTCGGCTATACCGGGGACATGAACGACTCCGCCAGCATGAACGTCTGGCTGCACAAGCAGGTGATGTCCAAGCTCGCCGCCAATGGCGGCAAGCTGCCGCCCGAAATCAAGCACTGACCGAGCGCCGGTCGTGCCGGAAGGGCCCGCGGTCTCGCGGGCCCTTTTGCTTTCAGGCGACCAGATCCGCATCCTCCGGATGCCGGTCGAGATAGTCGGCGACGAAGCCGCAGCCGGCGATCACCTTCCTGCCGTCGCGCCGGATCAGATTCAATGCGCCCTTGACCAGCTCGGAACCGATGCCGCGGCCGCGCAGCGCGCGCGGCGTCTCGGTATGGGTGATGATGACTGCCGTCGGGGTCAGCCGGTAATTGGCGAAGGCGACGTCGCTGCCGACATCGAGCTCGAAGCGGCTCCTGTCCTTGTTGTCCCGTACCGATGCGGCCATGCAAGATCCTTCCGACGTGCTGCTTCTCTCTGATCTAGACGCCTGAACCGGTGCTTGCCAAGGTGCGACCAAGGGAGGTTGCCGCAGGGGAGATATCCGTAAAATGCGTGTCCCGCTCAGTCTCATGGCGTTGCTTGCTGCGTTGATCTCGACGGCGCCGGCAGCGGCCGAAGGCGGTCCCGCCTGGGATGCGTGCGTGGGGCTGACCAGCACGCCCGACCAGCGGGTCAAGGCCTGCTCCAGCGTCATCGATACGAAGAGCGAGAGCGGCCGCAGGCTCGCCGGCGCCTATTGCAACCGCGGGCATGGTCTTACCGAGAAGCGCGAGCTCGATGCCGCGCTGTCCGATCTCGACGAAGCGGTCAGGCTCGCTCCAGACTATGCCTGCCCCTACAACAATCGCGGCCGCGTCTATTCGTTCAAGCGCGACTACGACCGGGCCATTGCCGATTACGACCAGGCCATCAAGCTCGATCCATCGCTAGGGCTGGTCTACAACAATCGCGGCGAATCCCGGTTCAACAAGGGCGACCTCGACGGCGCCTTGGCCGACTTCGATGCGGCGATCAAGCGTGACCCCAACTACGCCATGGCCTATGGCAATCGCGGCCTGGTGTCTTACCGCAAGCACGACATGGCGCATGCCATCGCCGACTACACGATGCGGATCAAGCTTGCGCCCGATCTGCTCGCCTATATCGATCGCGGCAACGTCTACCGTGACAGCGAGCAGCTCGACCGTGCCGCCGCCGACTATGGCGAGGCCATCCGCCTCGCGCCGACCGACGCGCGCGGCTGGCGCAATCGCGGTATGATCCGCCTCTTCCAGGGCGACAACAAGGGCGGCCTTTCGGACTACGACAAGGCGTTGCAATACGATCCCTCGGATGTGTTCTCGTGGAATAACCGCGGACAGGCCCGCTTGCGGCTCGGCGACAAGCAGGGCGCGATCGCCGATTTCAGGAAGGCGCTGGAGTTGAAGCCCGGCTTGTCGTCCGCGCAGGAATCGCTGCGGAAGCTCGGGGCGCTGTAGCCGCAGTGCGGTATGAGTTCACGACCCGCGAACATTGCGCGGACATCGAAATAATCCTCAATCCCGCTCTTGCGCGGCCGCCGGCGGTTCCCACGTCCTCTACAGGACACACGTCCGAATGCGGCCGGCAGGGTCGCGAGACATTCGGAAGTCGTGATTGCCAGCCGCCGACGTGTGCCTCTGTCATAGGAGGGTACGATGTCGGACTTTGGTTTCTTGAATACTCATCGAACATGGGAAGATTGGTGCGGGATGCTGCTCGGCGCGGCGATTGTGGCTTCGCCATGGTTTCCCATCCAGGATCCAGCGGTCAACGCGCACCAGACGATGATCTTGAATACGGTTGCAATCGGTCTGGTCGTCTTTGGCATCAGCCAGCTTGAATATGTCGCCTTGCAGCGTTGGCAGGAGGTGACGACGATCCTGATCGGGCTGTGGCTCATCGCCTCGCCCTACGTCATGGGCTATTCCGGTGACGGCTTTCTCCGCGTCTATCACACGGGCCTCGGCGCCGTGCTCGTGCTGCTCGGCGTGCTGCAGCTGTGGCAGGACTGGGACCTGACCGACCAGGACATGCTCAGGCACGGGCAATAGGCCGTAGATATCGGCAGGCCCGCCGGCTGCATGCGGCGGGCCTGTGTTCCTATCTCGCCACGAGATCCTGATAGTCCGCGTGCTTCTCGACCCACGCTTTCACGAACGGACATTGCGGGATCAGCTTCAATCCGGCACTGCGGACCTGGTCGAGCGCGCCTTGCACCAGCTTCGAGCCGACGCCCTTGCCGCCGAGTTCTTTCGGCACGTCGGTGTGCTCGAAGGTGATCACGTTGCCGTCGAGCTTGTAATGTTCGGTCGCAAGATGGCCGTCGACCTCGAGCTCGAAGTGGTGATGGGCCTTGTTGTCGATAACGTCGCTCATGTCGTCGATCTTCCAGCCGTTGGCCTCGCGCACGACTTCGTAACGCACGATTGGGTCGGCAGGTTTCAGCTGTGACTGCGGTTCACGTCAATCGGCGGCTTTGGCGAGCCTGGAATCTTCGGGCTGTTGCGGCGGGCGCAGGCACCCCTGGCAGATGACCAGGGAGCGGTTGACCCTGGCATCCTGCTCGGCCTCGCTGCCGTCCTGCGCCTGCCGCCATTCCTTCGACTGGGACTGCAGCTCGACTTGCGACCTGTTGCGTTCGGATCGGGCCGCCGCGCGCGTTGGTTGCGAGGCCGCATGCGGCCGATTGGGATCCTCGCCGGCGCCATCCCAGGCATAACGTGCAGGCTTGAAGGCGGGATCGGGCGCCAGGTGCGCCTGAGGACCCACAGCACATCCGGCGAGCGCCAGCGACAACAGGAGGAAGGCGGACGCTTTGACCATGATGCGACACTCTGTACGCAAGAACTCAGCGAGGGTGCGCCGATCATGTTTAAAATTCCCTGAACGATTGCGGTTACAGAAGCGACCAACGCCCATGCGCCATCCGATGCTTCTGCTTGTTCTGGTCGCCTCCGCCGCGTGGGCCGAGGATGCGAAGCCGTTCAATCCGTCCGACTATCCCCCCGGCGTGCAGACGGCGCTGCGCTATGCCAATGAGGAATGCACCAGCCAGGACGGTGGCGAGGTGAGCTTCGCGCCCGATACGGTGCGCCAGATCGACCTGACCGGCGACGGCCGCGACGACTACATCGTCGATTTCAGCGAGACCAAATGCGGTGGCCGCGAGACCACCTATTGCGGAACCGGCGGCTGCGTCATGAACATCCTGGTGACGCTGCCGGACGGCAGCGTACGGAAGGTGTTCGACGGCTATGTCCGCAGCTACACGATCATGCCGCCGGCAGTGAAGCGCGGAGCCGCGCGCATTCGCTTCGATCTGCATGGCAGCTTTTGCGGCGGCTTTGGCCCGCAGGCCTGCGTCAAGCAGAAGACCATCACGGCGACGCCGTTTGCGTTCAAGCAGCCGTAGGGCAGGTGTGCGGCCGGCGGCCTTGCAGAGGCGCCGGCGATGGCGATAAATGGGTCGCAATGAGCGGGCGGCCAGCGCGCCGTTCGCCCTCGAAGAGGAAGCCCCATGCAGCCCTTGCGCATGTCCCGTCGCGTCATGAATCTCGCTCATATGCTGACCCAGAATGCGCGGCGGCATGGGTCACGTCCCGGCTTCATTTGGGGAGACAAATCCTGGACCTGGCGGCAGATCGATGCGCGGGTCTCGGCGCTGGCCGCAGCGCTCGCTGCGCGCGGCATTGCCAAGGGTGACCGCATCCTCGTCCATTCCAAGAATGGCGACGAGATGTTCTTTTCGATGTTCGCCGCGTTCCGGCTCGGCGCGGTCTGGGTGCCCACCAATTTCCGTCTGATGCCGGACGAGGTGACTTATCTCGCAGAAGCCTCCGGGGCGAAGGCGTTTCTGTGCCATGTCGATTTTCCCGAACACGCGGCGGCCGTGAAGGGCGGTGCGCTGGAGTTCACCTGGAGCCTCGACGGCAAGGGCGCGTTCGGCGAGACGTCCGTTGCTAAGGCCATCGCCTCGCGCGCCGGAGAGGTGGTCCAGAACGTCGCCGTCGAGCACGACGATCCCTGCTGGTTCTTCTTCACCTCGGGTACCACCGGTCGGTCCAAGGCCGCGGTGCTGACCCACGGCCAGATGGGATTTGTCGTCACCAACCATCTCGCCGATCTGACACCCGGCGTCACCGAGCACGACGCCTCGCTGGTGGTGGCGCCGCTCTCGCATGGCGCCGGCGTGCATCAGCTGGTGCAGACCGCGCGCGGCGTCTGCACCGTTTTGCTGCCGACGGAGAAGTTCGACATCGACGAGGCGTTCCGCCTGATCGAAAGGCATCGGGTCGCCAATCTCTTCACCGTGCCGACGATCCTCAAGATGATGGTCGAGCATCCCGCAATCGACAAATACGATCATTCCTCGCTGCGTCACGTGATCTATGCGGGTGCGCCGATGTATCGCGAGGACCAGAAGACCGCGCTGAAGAAGCTCGGCAAGGTCATCGTGCAGTATTTTGGCCTCGGCGAGGTGACCGGCAACATCACCGTGCTGCCGGCGGCGCTGCACGACGCTGAGGATAGTCCGCATGCCAGGATCGGCACCTGCGGCTTCGAGCGCACGGCCATGCAGGTCTCGATCCAGGACGACGAGGGCCGCGAGCTTGCGGCCAACCAGAGCGGCGAGATCTGCGTGATTGGGCCTGCGGTACTCGCGGGCTATTACGACAATCCCGAAGCCAATGCGAAGGCGTTCCGCAACGGCTGGTTTCGCACCGGCGATCTCGGCCACATGGACGAGGAAGGATTCGTCTACATCACGGGCCGCGCCTCCGACATGTACATCTCCGGCGGCTCCAACATCTATCCGCGCGAGATCGAGGAGAAAATTTTGACGCATCCCGCCGTTGGCGAGGTTGCCGTGCTCGGCGTACCCGATGCGACCTGGGGCGAGGTCGGCGTTGCCGTCTGCGTGGCGCGCGAAGGCGAGAAGCCGGTGAGCGAGGCCGAGATGGCGGCGTTCCTCGGCCCGAAGGTGCCGCGCTACAAGATGCCGAAGCGGTTCTTCTTCTGGGAGGCTTTGCCGAAATCCGGCTATGGCAAGGTGCCGAAACGCATGGTGCGCGACGAGCTCGAGGCCCGCGGCCTGCTCGATCTCGACAAGACGAAGGCAGGCTGAGCGCAGGTGATGCGGAATATCAAGCAGCCGGGCGTGCCGCTCGTAGAACGCATCCAATGGGTGGAGGCGGGGGGACGCGCTTTCTCCTTCACGCTTGAGACAGGCGTACCGCTGCTCGAGGCCGCGCGACGCGGCTTTGCGGCCGTGGGTTTTACGAGCGGCGTGCTCAACTTCCGGCACGGCGCGCTCGGCCCGTTCGCCTATGTCATGCCGGCGCTGTCGAAGACCGGCGAAAACGCGGCGTTCTACAGCGAGACCTTCCGGCCCGCCGGCGTTACGCGCACGAAGCTCGGCAGCATGACGCTCGGCATGCGCGAGGGGGCGCCGTTCTTTCACTGCCATGGGCTGTGGACGGAGGCGGACGGCAAGGCCAGCGGCGGCCACATGCTGCCGGACGAGACTGTCGTCGCCGAACCGTTCGAGGTCGACGCATTCGGTATCGACGGTGCGGTGTTCACCGCCGAGCCCGATCCCGAGACCAATTTCAAGCTGTTTGGGCCGGTGGCGGCTGCGAGCACCGGCGCGCGCACCACGAGCCGCGCGTTTGCGCTGCGGCTGCGGCCGAACCAGGATTTTGCTGGCGCGCTCGAAGAGTTTTGCCGCGCGCACGGCATCGCGCGGGCGAAGATCCATGGCGGCGTCGGCTCGACCATCGGCGCCCGCTTCACTCACGGCGGGGTGACCGAGCCGTTTGCGACCGAGCTTGCGGCGACGGCCGGTCTGATCGCGCCCGGGCCCTCCGGCACGCTCGAAGCTGCGCTCGATGTCGCGCTGATCGACTACACCGGCGGCCTCGCCGAGGGGCGCCTCGTCCGCGGCGACAATCCAGTGCTGATGACCATGGAGCTGGTGTTGGAGGTTTTGGGTTAGGGGGCGACCGGGGCTTGCGCCGGGAGCTACCTGCCGCTTGCGTGGCATCATTGTTCTCGCTACGTTCCGGTCTGGAATGCCGGTGGGTGATCGCGAGGCCTATCCGTTTTGCCTGCCCATCTTCCCGGATGATTTCGAGCTGAGCTTCGACGCCGCCATCACGATCATCGTCGGAGAGAACGGCACCGGGAAGTCGACGATCCTCGAAGGCATCGCATCGCTCGCGGGCTACGACGATGCCGGCGGCGGCAAGGGCTACATGCCAGTCGATCACTCCGAGGCGCGCGAGAAGATGGGCGGCCAACTCGCCAAGGCACTGCGCGCAAGCTGGCTGCCGAAGATCACCCATGGCTGGTTTTTTCGCGCCGAGAGCTTCTTCTCGGTCGCGCGGTATCTTGACAAGGCCGCGCGCGACGCCGGCCAGGTCGGTCCGGACTTCCTGTCGCACTCCCACGGCGAAGGCTTCCTGCGCTTCTTCGAGGAGCGCTGTCAGCGCCAGGGCATCTTCATCTTCGACGAGCCGGAATCGGCGCTATCGCCGGCACGCCAGATCGAGTTCTTGAAGCTGCTGCGGCGCATGGAAGACTCCCGCATCTGCCAGGTGATCATGGCGACCCATGCGCCTCTGCTGATGGCTTACCCGAATGCGCGGCTGCTGCGGCTCGGGAAATACGGCCTGGAGCCTGTTACGGTGGAGCAGACCGATCATTACCGGGTGATGCGGGAGTTCTGCGACGATCCGCGTGGGTTCGTGGAGGCGACGCTGGGGGAGTGATCGAGGGCGCGACCGACTCTCGCGCTTTCCCTCGTCATTGCGAGCGCAGCGAAGCAATCCAGAATCTTTTCGCGGCGACAGTCTGGATTGCCTCGCTGCGCTCGCAATGACGGAGTATGAAGCGGCACCGTCTTCCGCTCTCGTGTCCCGGACAAGCTGCAACGCGCATAGCGCGTCGAAGACGCGCGTAAACGCGCTTATGGCGTTGCGGCGCAGAGCCGGGACCCAGTGGCCGAGCAACGCGCTGCTGCATGGGCCCCGGCTCTGCGGCGCATCGCCGAAGGGGCGCTGCACTGCGTCGGGGCACGAGAGCGAATTCATCTTTCCGCTCGAAACTCAATCGCACGCGCGGTTTCGCGTTCTCGCGGCATGATCTGCCCGAGCTTTGCGTCCGTTGCCGCCCTCAAGAGTGCCGAGGGCGCAGGGAAGGCCGGGTGCCGGCTTGCACCCGCGGTCCACTGTGCGAAAGCGTGTGCTTAAGGAAGCTGCACAGCGGCATACAGGTGAAGCCAAACATCCGGCCTTCCCTGCGCAGTGGGTTTACGGCTTATGTCGCGCTCTCCCCGGGGAGCGATGCACTATTGCCCCCGTCGCCCCTGCGGATGGCTGATGCGCGCGCCCGGTTGGGCCGCAGCATCACCGCCAGACTTGGCGCACAGACCCCGGGCGCCAGGACCACACGATTTTGCCGTACGCAAGCTGCACCGGTCGTGTCCGCGCAGGGAGCTGCTCACGGTGTGACCCGCCCTGCAGTCACCGTCGCGGCAACGCAGCCTGCGTCCACCACGTCCCACCCCGCATGTCGTGACGATCGCGATACGCCCCTCGGCCGGGCTGCGATGGGTGTCATATACGATAATCCGAACTTCTGATAAAGAGAAATATTTTGGCCCGATGGCGTTGACCTGCACCTGGGGTGTTTTGCCCGCCGGGCCCCGCAACAGGTTGTGGGTCGTGCCGCGTGCCGCCGCAACGGCGCCACGAACCGGTCTCCCCTCGGCCCCAAAATGCGCTAGGATGGCCGGGAGCGCGCGTCCCAAGTCGCGCGCCATCAACGAGACGCATGAGGAAACGAGATGAGGGTGACGATTGGACGGCGCACGGCTGTGGCTGCGGTGCTGACTGCCGCAGGAGCGGCGGCTTTGACGGTGGCTTTTGCGCCGGCTTTTTCACCGGCCTGGGCGCATGGGCCGACCCGGCAGAAGGTGCGGGAATCCATCGAGATCAACGCGCCGCAGGACAAGGTCTGGGCCGCGATCCGCAACTTTCAGGACATGAGCTGGCTTCCGCCCGTCACCAAGACCACGGGCGAGAAGGGCAACGAGGTCGGCGCGACGCGGCAGCTGACGCTGACCGGCGGGGCGACGGTCGACGAGGAGCTCTACAAATACGAGCCCGACATGATGAGCTATTCGTACCGGATCACCAAGGTCGACGTGAAGGTGTTGCCGGTGACCAATTATTCCTCGACCTTGACGGTGTCGCCGGCTCCCGACGGCAAGTCGAAGCTGGAATGGGCCGGCGCGTTCTACCGCGGCTTTCCCAACAACGATCCGCCGCCGGAGCTGAGCGACGAGGCCGCCAAGACCGCGGTGAGCGGTCTCTACAAGACCGGCCTCGAGGCGCTGAAGAAGAAGATCGAGAGCGGTAGCTGATCGTGCGGATGCTGGTTCTGGCGGCGCTCGCCGCCAGCCTTTGTCATGCCAGCCTCGGCAGCGCCGCTGCCGAGGAGGCGTTCGTCACCAACCAGCTCAGCGACGATCTGATGGTGGTGGATCTCGCGACCTCGCGGAGCGTCGCGACCATTCCGATCGGCGGCAAGCCGGCGGGCGTGGCCGTCAGCGCGGACGGCCGCTTTGCCTATGTGACGAGCCCGGACGCCAAGGCGGTGACGGTGGTGGACGCCGCCACGCGCCAGGTCGCAGGCCGCATCGAGGTCGGCGGCGGGCCGCTCGGTATTGCCGTCGCCCCCGATGGCAAGACGGTCTATGTCGCGGACTGGTACGCGGCGGCGGTGCGGGTGATCGATGCAGCCTCGCGCAGCGTCACCGCCAGCATCGCGGTCGGCGCCTCGCCATCGGGCCTTGCGGTGACGCCTGACGGCAAGCTGCTGCTCTCGGCGGACCGCGACGACGACAGCGTCTCGGTCGTCGACACCGCAACACAGCAGCGCAAGGTGACGATCAAGGTCGGCACCCGCCCATTCGGCGTCACCATCGACGCCGAGGGCAAGCGCGCCTATACCGCCAATGTCGGCTCCGACGACGTCTCGGTGATCGACATTGCAGAAGGGCGCGAGGTCGGCCGCGTGAAGGTCGGCATGCGGCCCTATGCGGTGGCGCTGACACAAGGCCGCGGCTTCGTCACCGACCAATATGGCGGCACCGTCAGCGTGTTCGATATTGCGAGCCTGAAGCCGATCAAGCGCATCAATGTCGGCGACTATCCGGAAGGGATCAACGCCACCGCCGACGGCAAGCGCGTCATCGTCGCGTGCTGGGAGAGCAACACGCTCGATATCATCGATGCGGTGGAGCTGAAGGTGATCGGCGAGGTCAAGACCGGCGACGGCCCAAGGGCGTTCGGGATGTTTTTGCGCAGGACGGAGTAGGGGATGTGTAGGGTGGGTTAGCGAAGCGTAACCCACCACTTCTCTGTCTGCGTGGAAAGCAAAGAGGCGGGTTACGCCGAGCAGATGCGCGCTTTGCGCATCTGCAGGGCTAACCCACCCTACGATTACGGCACACCGCGTCCGCAATCTCATCCATCCGCTCGAACACATGCTCCGGCGCCCGCGCCCGCAGCGCCGCCGGCGCCGCATAACCCCAGCATACAGCGCCGCAGGCAATTCCCACCGCGCGCGCCGCCTCGATGTCGCGGACCTCGTCGCCGATGGCGATGACCTGGCCCGGCTCCACGCCGGCGCGGCGGACGACACGGCGGAATTTCGCGGGCTTGCCGAACAGCGATGCCGCGCAGTCGAAATGCGCAAACAGCGCGGTCGCCTCGCCAAGCTTCTCGCGCGCATTGGCCTCGCTGTCGGACGTCACCAGCGCCAGCTGCACGCCGTTCTCCGCGAGCGTCCGCAGCATCGCCTCGACGCCCGCAAACAGCGAGATCTCAGCTGCTGCCTCCGCCTTCAGCCGCCGCGCATGCCGCGCGATCGCCGGCAGCTTCCACAAGGGCACTTCGAGCTGGCTCAGGATCTCGCGCGTCGACGCATGCCGCAGGCCCTCGATGTCCTCATCAGCGACGCGACGAAAGTCGAAGCGATCGGCGATGTCGTTGACGGTGCGCAGGAACCACGGAAAGCTGTCGGCCAGCGTGCCGTCGAGGTCGAAGATGGCGAGGGCGTAGGGCATGGAGCCGGTTGCAGTTCGCTGACAAGCGGGATGTGGCGTGCTATCATTGGGCAGAATTCGAGGAGAGCCATGCGGCACGAGCGGATTGAAATCAACCCGGCGATCATGGACGGCAAGCCCGTGATCCGCGGGACGCGCGTGCCGGTCGAATTGGTGTTGCGCGAACTGGGCGCGGGTATGACCACCGAGGCCATCATCGCTGAGCACCCGCGGCTTACGCCCGATGATATTCGGGCGGCGCAAGCGTTCGCGGCCGACTATTTGGCCGACGAAGACATCATTTATCGCTGAATCGTGCTCTGGCTCGCGGACGAGTGCGTCACAGCCTCCTTGGTGCGGTAACTGCGCGGCGCTGGTCATGACGTGCTCTACATCGCCGAATTTGCGGCGAGCCTGAGTGACGTGGAAGTCATGGCTCTGGCGTCCCGGGAAGGACGGCTTCTCCTCACAGCTGATAGGGATTTCGGCGAGCTTGTCTTTCGTCGCAGCCAAACCGTTCCAGGCCTGATCTTACTTCGTATCGATCCGGACAACGCGCAACTGGTGCGGGTGCGGCTTCTGGAGGCCGTTGGTCAGTTCGGTCAGGGACTCTTCGGCCGCTACGTCGTAATTGACGAGGTTCGCTTCCGGTCCCGCCCTTTGTAGGGTCGCATCTGCACCAGGAAGCGAGTCACCGCAACTTGCGGACGTGAACATTGACGTCGATATCGATGCTGCTGACGCAAGTCTGAGTGGTCCGGTGGGACGCGCCCTCGTGCCAGCGGCCGCCCCGCGCGCGGGCGTCGCTGACGTTCGCCAGCCTTAGGCATCGCCATTGTGGCAGACAGCCACTGCTATCGCCAGCGAACTGCCAGGCCAGCACGGCCTCCTCGCCGCGCTTGTTGGTGCCGATGATATGCGGACAGAGCTCGCGATAACGACCCTCGTAAACACAGATCACCTGCTGCTCGGCGAGAATGGCGTTGCGGAAGAGTGTGTAGTTTCGGCTGGGCATCGCGGACACTCAAAGGCTTGTTCCCCCAAAATCCCCGCAGATGAGATGGATGAATCTCTACTCCGCCGCCTCGCTCGTGCTCCGTCGCTTCGGCTTCCGCGCCTTCTTCAGCACCGGCTCCAGGAACTTGCCCGTGTAGCTCCTTGGCGCTTTCGCAATATCCTCCGGCGGGCCCCACGCCACGATCTCGCCGCCGCCGTCGCCGCCTTCGGGGCCGAGGTCGATGACCCAGTCGGCGGTCTTGATGACTTCGAGATTGTGCTCGATGACGACCACGGTGTTGCCCTGCGCCACCAGCTCGTGCAGCACCTCCAGCAGCTTCTTGACGTCGTGGAAGTGCAGGCCGGTGGTCGGCTCGTCCAGGATATAGAGCGTGCGACCGGTGGCGCGCTTGGACAGCTCCTTGGCCAGCTTGACGCGCTGGGCTTCGCCGCCCGAGAGCGTGGTGGCCTGCTGGCCGACATGGATGTAGTCGAGCCCGACGCGGTGCAGGGTCTGGAAGGTTTCGCGCACGCGCGGCACCGCCTTGAAGAATTCGGCGGCTTCCTCGACCGTCATGTCGAGCACGTCGGCGATGGACTTGCCCTTGAACAGCACCTCCAGCGTCTCGCGGTTGTAGCGCTTGCCCTTGCAGACGTCGCAGGTGACGTAGACGTCGGGTAGGAAGTGCATCTCGATCTTGATGACGCCGTCGCCCTGGCAGGCCTCGCAGCGGCCGCCCTTGACGTTGAAGGAGAAGCGGCCGGGCTCGTAGCCGCGCGCCTTGGACTCGGGTAGGCCCGCGAACCATTCCCGGATCGGCGTGAACGCGCCGGTATAGGTCGCCGGATTCGAGCGCGGGGTGCGGCCGATCGGCGACTGGTCGATGTCGATGATCTTGTCGATGTGCTCGAGGCCCTCGATGCGGTCGTGCGGGGCGGCGCCTTCGCTGGCATTGTTGAGCTTGCGCGCGATGGCGCGGTACAGGGTGTCGATCAAGAGCGTCGACTTGCCGCCGCCGGAGACGCCGGTGACGCAGGTGAACAGGCCGAGCGGAATTTCCGCCGTGACGTTCTTGAGGTTATTGCCGCGCGCGTTGACCACCTTGATGGTGCGGCGATGGTTCGGTGGACGCCGCTCCGGCACCTCGACCTCGAGCTCGCCGGTGAGATATTTGCCGGTCAGCGATTTCGGGTTGCGCATGATCTCGGCGGGCGTGCCTTCGGCGACGATGTGGCCGCCATGCATGCCGGCGCCGGGGCCGATATCGAGTACGTAGTCGGCAAGCCGAATGGCGTCCTCGTCATGCTCGACCACGACCACGGTGTTGCCGAGGTCGCGTAGCCGCTTGAGGGTGTCGAGCAGGCGGGCGTTGTCGCGCTGGTGCAGGCCGATCGAGGGCTCGTCCAGCACGTAGAGCACGCCCGTCAGGCCTGAGCCGATCTGGGAGGCCAGGCGGATGCGCTGGCTCTCGCCGCCGGACAGCGTGCCGGAGGAGCGGGAGAGGGTGAGGTAGTTGAGGCCGACGTCGAGCAGGAAGGTGAGGCGCTCGCGGATTTCCTTCAGGATGCGGCCGGCGATCTCGTTCTGCTGCGCGTTGAGCGCGTCGGGCACGGTCTCGAACCATTCGCCGGCCTTCCTGACCGACAGCTCCGAGATCTCGCCGATATGCTTGGCCCCGATCTTGACGCAGAGCGCCTCGGGCTTGAGGCGGAAGCCCTTGCACGCCTCGCAGGGCACGTCGTGGAAGTATTTCGCCAGCTCCTCGCGGGCCCACTCGCTTTCGGTCTCGCGGTAGCGGCGGTTGATGTTGGTGATGACGCCTTCGAACGGCTTCTTGGAATCGTAGGAGCGCACCCCGTCCTCGTAGGAGAACTTGATTTCGTCCTCGCCGGAGCCATGCAGGATCGCGTCTTTCGTCTTCTTGGGCAGGTCCTTCCACTTGGTGGTCAGCGTAAACTTGTAGTGCTTGCCGAGCGCGGTCAGCGTCTGCACGTAATAGGGTGAGGACGATTTGGCCCAGGGCGCGATGGCGCCCTTGCCGATGGCGAGCTCCTTGTCGGGGATGACGAGATCCTCGTCGACATGCTGCTCGACGCCGAGGCCGCCGCAGGCGGGACAGGCGCCGTAGGGGTTGTTGAAGGAAAAGAGTCGGGGCTCGACCTCGGGGATGGTGAAGCCGGAGACCGGGCAGGCGAACTTTTCCGAGAACAGCATGCGCTCGGGTCCGCTCTTGTCGTGGATCTTTGCGGTCTTCTTCTTCTCTTCAGTAGGAGCTGCCGCGGGTGCATCGGCGAATTCGACGACGGCGAGGCCTTCGGCGAGCTTCAGCGCGGTCTCGAAGCTTTCGGCGAGGCGCTGGCCGATGTCGGCGCGCACCACGATGCGGTCGACGACGACGTCGATGTCATGCGGGAATTTCTTGTCCAGTGCCGGCGCTTCCGCGAGCTCGTGGAAGGTGCCGTCGATCTTGACGCGCTGAAAGCCCTTCTTGAGCCATTCGGCGAGCTCCTTGCGGTACTCGCCCTTGCGGCCGCGCACGACAGGGGCGAGCAGATAGAGGCGGGTGCCTTCGGGCAGCGCCAGCACGCGGTCGACCATCTGCGAGACGGTCTGGCTCTCGATCGGCAGGCCCGTGGCCGGCGAATAGGGCACGCCGACGCGCGCCCAGAGCAGGCGCATGTAGTCGTAGATCTCGGTGACGGTGCCGACGGTCGAGCGCGGATTCTTCGACGTCGTCTTCTGCTCGATCGAGATCGCCGGCGACAGGCCGTCGATCTGGTCGACGTCGGGCTTCTGCATCATCTCCAGGAACTGGCGCGCATAGGCCGACAGCGATTCGACGTAGCGGCGCTGGCCCTCGGCGTAGATGGTGTCGAAGGCGAGCGAGGATTTGCCGGAGCCGGAGAGGCCGGTGAACACCACGAGCTTGTCGCGGGGAATCTCGACGTCGATGTTCTTGAGGTTGTGCTCGCGCGCGCCACGGATCGTAATTGCGCGCAGGCTGGAGCCCGCGTTCTGTTGTTGGCGCTTCGCCTTGATCACTTCATCCATCCGAGTTGCCCTCAAGGAAGCCCATGGGTGCGCGACCGCGCCAGCAAAACAGGCGCGCTTCGCCCGGGACCGGATCGGCGCCAATGGGTATGGCAGCGAACGTAGGAAGAACGGAGACGGATTTCCAGAGGGAGTTGCGAATCGTCAACGGAATGTTGGCGCGCTGGCGGCATCTGGCAGCAGCAGGACGGAACTGCATGGAACGCGCATGGCCCAACAAGCAGGGCCAAACAAAAAGGCCGGCACGAGGCCGGCCTTTCGTAACGCGGAGAGTTGGGAGGCGAAGCTCAGTACTTCGCAACCACCGGGCCGCCGAAGGTGTAGTTGAGGCGGACCGTGCCCATATCGACGTCCTGCTTGATCCGATCGATACGGTCGTTGACGCCGAGAATCGTGAACGAGTTGTTGCGCTTGCCCATGAACAGATGGTCGTACTCGATCGCCACGGACCAGTTCGGCGCGAAACCAAATTCGAGGCCGGTGCCGACCGCGCCACCCCAGCGCGTCTCGCTTGCGCTATCAAGGACGACGCCAGCCAGCAGGCCGTTATATTTAGCGTGCGTGACGGCCGCGCCACCCTTCACGTACCAGAGCACGTTGTTCCAGGCATAGCCGACCTGACCGGTGAAGAGGCCAAGTGCGTCGATCTTGGTCTGGTTGACCAGGGGCCCAAGAACCAGGCTCGTGTTCGAGCCTTTCAGGTTGGCCCAGTCGCCTTGGGCTTCGAGACCGAACACCCAGTTGGTCGACTGCCAGCGATAGCCGAGCTGACCACCGACCACGCCGCCGGTTGCATTGTGGCAGCCCTCAGCCGTGTCCGGACCCGGCACGCCGAAGATGTTGTTGACGTCCCAGCAGTTGCGGCTCGATGCGCCGCCGCCGTTGATACCGAGGTAGAAACCGCTCCAATTGTACATCGCGATCGGCGCGACCGGAGCCTTGGTGTAGGGGCGGGCCGCCAAATCGGCCGCCGAGGCCGGTGTGAACGCGCTCAATGCGAACAAACCAGCCGAAGCCAGCAAAACCTTCTTCATATCCATGTCCCCAGTATCCGGTTTCTCTTTCTTGCCTTCCGGAAGCGGAAGAGCAGCGGACCCCTATGACCCGACTGATGCCACAGCTTTACACCATTGAAGCCAAAGGTTGTGTCACCCTCGGGTCACATCTCTCCAAAAACGTGAGCTGCGGCTTGGCACCAGCCAAACAAAAAGGCCGGCGCAAGGCCGGCCTTTCGTAACGCGAGTAGCGTTTGAATCGTGGCTTAGTACTTGGCGACGACCGGGGCGCCGAAGTGATAGTTCACGCCGACCTGCACGGTGTGGAGGTTGAGCGTACCGGTGGGAATGGCGCCCGAGAAGTAGGTCTCGCCGCCGAGGCTGCGATAGAGGTACTCGCCCTTGACCGACCACTGCGGAGCGAAGAACGCCTCGACGCCCGCACCGACGGTCCAGCCGGAGTGGAACTTGCTGTCGGAGACCGAGAGGCCGCCCAGGGTGGCGGTGAGCTTGTTGTCGATCCAGGCGTAACCACCGGTGCCGTACAGCAGCACGTTGTTGACGGCCCAGCCGATGCGGCCGCGCACGGTGCCCATTGCATCGGTCTTGGAGCTCAGCGAGGCGGGGATGCCACCGACGCCGGCGACAGCAACCGTGCCAGCTGCCGAGGCGCTGACGTCAGCCCAGGCGCCATCGGCCTCGACACCGAACACGACGTTGCCGGTCTGCCAGTTGTAGCCGGCGGTGCCGCCGACGAAGCCACCCTGCATCTTCGGGTCGCCCGAAGAGGCTTCCCAGGCGCCGCCGCCGACGATACCGAGGTAGAAACCGGTCCAGTTGTAGACCGAAGCCATCGGAGCGACCGGAGCCTTGGTGTAGGGGCGAGCCGCGAGATCAGCAGCCGAAGCGGGGGCGGCCAGAGCGAACAAACAGGCCGAAGCCAACAAAACTTTCTTCATTTTCAACTTAATCCCAGTCCCAGTTTCTGTTGTTGCCTTCCGCGGGCGGAAGGGCAGCGGACTCAACGGCCCAACCGAGGCGGTGCTTACACCACTGAAGCTGCAAGTTGTGTCTCCGAAAAGCCACAGTGGTCGAAAAGGTGATGGTTACTGACTCATTGCACCAGCGGTCTATTTGAAAAGAAAAAGGCCGGCACTGAGGCCGGCCCTTCCGTTCTTCTGCGATATCCGAGGATATCAATACCTGGCGATCAGCGGGCCGCCGAAGCGATAATTCAGCCGAACCAGACCCATGTCGACGTCCTGGCCAATACGATCGCTTCCGAACGCAGCGCCCCCAGGGGTCGTGAAACCGATCGTGCGGTGGCCGAGGAAGATGTGGTCGTACTCGATTCCGAGCGACCAGTTCGGTGCAAATCCAAATTCCAAGCCGGCGCCAACGGTACCGCCCCAGCGGGTCTCGCGCGCCGATGCCAGCAGCGCGCCAGCGCCTGGCGTGCCTGCAGCGGCATAAACGTCGTACTTGTCGCCGACAACCGCGCCGCCGCCCTTCACATAGAACAACACGTTGTTCCAGGCGTAACCGACCTGACCCGTGATCAAGCCAAAAGCATCGATCCGGGAGCGGTTACGATCACCCGTGACCAAAGCGCTTCCAGGGAAGAGGGTGCTGACGTTGTCGCCCGAGAAGTCAGCCCAGTTACCCTGTCCTTCGAAGCCGAACACCCAATTGGCGGACTGCCAGCGATAGCCAATTTGGCCACCGACCGTGCCGCCTGTCGCATTGTGGCAACCCTCAGGCACAAGGGTGCCCGTCACCGGCGTCACGAAATCCCAGCACTTGTGGGACGAGCCGCCGCCACCGTTGATGCCGATGTAGAAGCCGCTCCAGTCGTAGATCGCGGCGACCGCCGGCGCGGGGGCCTTGGTGTAGGGACGCGCAGCGAGATCCGCCGCGCTTGCAGGGGCCGACAGCCCCAACGCTATTGCACTGATTGCACCAAACAAAATCTTATTCATTGCAGTCTCCCCAAGTTCGTCCGCTTCTCGATGTCCTCGAAGCGGTTGATCAGATGCGACGCCCAGATGAACAATTCCGAGGCAATCGTAGCTTAGCGAAAGAGCAGAGTCCGTCTCCGGAATGCCACACTTGGCGGGCGACTTGCGGGTTCCAACTTGATGAATGTTAAGTGTTTTTTCCCGTTATGTGGAACCGGGGAAAGTTCCATCTCGGATTGGTTTTTCGCCGCGGCCGAGTCAGCGGGCAACGGGTCCCAAGCAGCGAAGAACAAATCTGGAACATGGCGGCGGTCGATGCTATATGTGGGGATAACCCCGGGGGTGCTGGGCTGAGCGGCGCCCGCGAGCGTATAGGGTCGCCTCAACAGGGCGCAGAGGAACGCGGGCAGCGCGCTCGGCCTTTTGAAATCAGTGGCATTCGGAGTGGAGAGCGGCGATGGCGGGAAGCGTCAACAAGGTCATTCTGGTTGGAAACCTCGGCAAGGATCCTGAAATCCGCCGCACCCAGGACGGGCGGCCGATTGCGAATTTGAGCATCGCCACCTCGGAAACCTGGCGCGACAAGAATACCGGCGAGCGCAAGGAAAAGACCGAGTGGCATCGCGTCGTGATCTTCAACGAAGGGCTCTGCAAGGTCGCCGAGCAGTACCTGAAGAAGGGCGCGAAGGTTTACATCGAGGGGGCGCTCCAGACCCGCAAATGGACCGACCAGAGCGGCGTCGAGAAGTACTCGACCGAGGTCGTGCTCCAGGGCTTCAACTCGACCCTGACGATGCTCGATGGCCGTGGCGGTGGCGGAGGGGGCGGCAGCTTCGGTGACGAACCGGGCGGCGATTTCGGCTCCTCCGGCCCGGTCAGCAGCGCGCCGCGCCGTCCCGTTGCCGCCGGCGGCGGTGGCCGCAACAGCGACATGGACGACGATATCCCGTTCTGAGAACGGATCGGACGATGGAGGGCGCTGGCCGGGCTCAGGGGCGCCTTCCACGTCGTGTCAGCGAACCTTGCTAATCGGCAGAAAGGGCTCGGGATTTCCGGGCCCGTTTCATGTTCGGCTTGAACGCGGCTTGCGCGGGGGCAAAACGAGCCGATGGGGCGCTCTCGCGGCATGATGGACCCTGTGGCAGGGGCGATTTTGGAAGACCGGTTCCAGGTTCATTCCAGGCGCTCCTTCCAACGCCGTAAGTCATTGGAAAAATAAGCGGAAAAAGCGCTTCCCAGCCTTCGCCAAGGGTGGTTATCAGGGGCACGATGCGCTATATGATTCCCAGACAAAAACTCACCGGATTCCCCCTTGGCTGACGACGACAACAAGCCCGGCGACCAGCCGGCGCAACCCTCGGACATTCGCCCCGTCTCCATCCTCGACGAGATGAAGAAGTCCTATCTCGACTACGCCATGAGCGTGATCGTGTCGCGTGCGCTGCCCGATGCGCGCGACGGTCTGAAGCCGGTGCACCGCCGCATCCTGTTCTCGATGAACGAGGAAGGCTATACGCCCGACAAGAAGCACAAGAAGTCGGCCGGTATCGTCGGCGACGTCATGGGCCAATACCATCCGCATGGCGACCAGGCGATCTACGACTCGCTGGTGCGCATGGCGCAGCCGTTCTCGATGCGCGAATTGCTGGTGGACGGGCAGGGCAATTTCGGCTCGGTCGACGGCGATCCGCCCGCGGCGATGCGCTACACCGAATCGCGCCTGACCAAGATCGCGCTGAAGCTTTTGGAAGACATCGACAACGAGACCGTCGACTTCCAGGACAATTATGACGGTTCGACCAGGGAGCCGGTGGTTCTGCCGGCGCGCTTCCCGAATTTGCTGGTCAACGGCGCCGGCGGCATTGCCGTCGGCATGGCCACCAACATCCCGCCTCACAATCTCGGCGAGGTCATCGACGCCTGCCTGGCATTGATCGACAATCCGTCGCTGACCATCGACGAGCTCAATAACATCATCCCGGGCCCGGATTTTCCGACCGGCGGCATCATCCTCGGACGCCAGGGCATCCGCAGCGCCTACCATCTCGGCCGCGGCTCCATCGTGATGCGCGGCAAGGTCGCGTTCGAGACCATCCGCAAGGATCGCGAGGCGATCGTCATCACCGAGATTCCGTATCAGGTGAACAAGGCGACGATGGTCGAGCGCATTGCCGAACTGTACAAGGAAAAGAAGATCGAGGGCATTTCCGATCTGCGCGACGAGTCTGACCGCGACGGCTACCGCGTCGTCGTCGAGCTCAAGCGCGACGCCATGCCCGACGTCGTGCTGAACCAGCTCTACAAGTTCACGCCGTTGCAAACCAGTTTTGGCGTCAACGCCGTCGCGCTCGATTCCGGCCGTCCGCAGACGATGAACCTGAAGGACTTGCTGACGATCTTCGTCGGCTTCCGTGAGCAGGTCGTCACCCGCCGCACCAAGTACAAGCTGCGCAAGGCGCGCGAACGCGCGCACGAGCAGGTTGGCCTTGCCATCGCGGTTGCCAATATCGACGAGATCATTCGCGTCATCCGCACCTCGCCGACACCGGCTGTCGCGCGCGACACCCTGATGACGCGCGACTGGCCGGCGCGCGATGTCGAGGACATCATCACGCTGATCGATGATCCCCGCCACCGCATCAACGAGGACGGCACCATCCGCCTGTCGCTGGATCAGGCCAAAGCCATCCTCGAGCTGCGGCTGGCGCGCCTCACCGCGCTCGGCCGCGACGAGATCGGCGGCGAGCTGGCAAAACTCGCCGGCGAGATCGGAGACTATCTTGCGATCCTGCGCTCGCGCGCCCGCATCCTCGACATCATCAAGACCGAGCTCGCCGAAGTGAAGGCCGAGTTCGCCACGCCGCGCCGCACCGTGATCATGGAGCAGGAGGGCGAGGTCGAGGATGAGGACCTGATCCAGCGCGAGGACATGGTCGTCACCGTCTCGCACGCCGGCTACGTCAAGCGCGTGCCATTGTCGGCCTACCGGGCGCAGCGCCGCGGCGGCAAGGGCCGCTCCGGCATGCAGACCCGCGACGAGGATTTCGTCAGCCGCCTGTTCGTGGCTTCCACGCACACGCCGGTGCTGTTCTTCTCCTCGCGCGGCCAGGTCTACAAGGAGAAGGTCTGGCGTCTGCCGGTGGCGGCGCCGAACGCGCGCGGCAAGGCGCTGATCAACATCCTGCCGCTGGAGCAGGGTGAGCGCATCACCACCATCATGCCGCTGCCGGAGGACGAATCCACCTGGGCCAACCTCGACGTGATGTTCGCCACGACGGGCGGCAACGTCCGGCGCAACAAGCTGTCGGACTTCGTCGACGTCCGCCGCTCCGGCATCATCGCGATGAAGCTCGACGACAACGAGGCGATCGTCGACGTGCAGATCTGCACCGAGCGCGACGACGTGCTGCTGACCGCCGCCGGCGGTCAGTGCATCCGCTTCCCCGTCACCGACGTGCGCGTGTTCACCGGGCGCACCTCGATGGGCGTGCGCGGCATCGCGCTCGCCGACGGCGACAAGGTGATCTCGCTGGCGATCCTGCGCCACGTCGAGACCACGTCCGACGAGCGCTCGGCCTACCTGAAGATGCGCCGCGCGGTCGCCGGCGAAGCCGCGGCGGAAGAGGCGCCAGTGGATGCCGAGGCCGAGGAGGCGTCCGGCAGCTTCCAGCTCGCGCAGGAACGTTACGCCGAGATGTCGGCCCAGGAGCAGGTCGTGCTCACCGTCTCCGTCAACGGCTACGGCAAGCGGACCTCGTCCTACGAGTACCGGACCACGGGACGCGGCGGCAAAGGCATCGTCGCCATGAGCGTCAACAACCGCAACGGCAATCTGGTCGCCTCGTTCCCGGTGGAGGACGCCGATCAGATCATGCTGGTCACCGACAACGGCCAGCTGATCCGCTGCCCGGTCGAAGGCATCCGCATCGCGGGCCGCTCGACCCAAGGTGTCATCGTATTCGACACCGCCGAGGACGAGCATGTGGTGTCGGTCGAGCACATCACGGAAGAGGCGGAGAGCGGGAATGGGGCGAATGGGGAGTCAAGCGGGGAGTGATGTGTCACCCCTCGTAGCCCGCGCCCCAATCTCCACTGTCGTCCCGGAAAAGCGAAGCGCAGATCCGGGACCTCAGCGCGAGCGCTTGCGCTCGTCGCGATAGCCAAGGGAGACGTTCGGCGAAGACTCGGAGTTGCCGGTCTCGCGCGGCAACTCCTCCCTGTGGTTATGGGCCCCCGCGTCCGCGGGGACGACACCGAAGATGTCGTGCGGTCATCGCCCTAAATCTCCAGCTCGGTGCCGAACTCCACGACCTGCTTGGTCGGCACGCCGAAGAAGGCGGCCGAGCGCTCGGCGTTGCGCTGCAGGAAGGCGAACACGCCTTCGCGCCAGACCCACATGCCCGGCACGTCCTCGCGCGGAATGATGGTCTCGCGGCCGACGTAATAGGTGATCTCGGACAGGTCGATGCCGGCCAGCTTGCCCTGGCGGCAGACCAGCTGCAGCCCTTCATAGATCGTCGGATTCTGCATGAAGCCGTAATGCAGGATGATGCGGGTGATGCCGGGGATGATCTCGATCACCTCGGCGCGCTCCTCGTCCGCGATGTGCGGCGATTCCTCGATCAGCACGGTGACCAGCAGCACGCGCTCATGCAGCACGCGGTTGTGCCTGACGAACTGGGTGAGCGCGAGCGGCACGCCGCGCGGCGCGGAGGCCAGGTACACGGCGGTCCCGGGCAGCCTCGCATGGCATTTGTTGACGGCGGTCTCGATCAGATCCTCCTCGGGCTGGCGCAGCCGGGCGCGTGCCGCTTCGACCAGCTTCACGCCGGCCCGCCAGGTCAGCATCAGGAAGGCGACGAGGCCGGCGAGCAGCAGCGGAAACCAGCCGCCCTCGAACAGCTTGATCGAGTTCGCCGAGAAGAAGATCAGATCGATGACGAAGAAGAAACCGTTCACGGCAACGACGAGCCAGGGCGAAAAGCCCCACTGGATCGCGACCAGCGCGGCCAGCAGCGTGGTGATCGCCATCAGCAGCGAGACCGCGATGCCATAGGCGCCGGCAAGCGCGTCCGAGGAGCCGAAGCTCAGGACGGCGCCCAGCGTCGCGGCGGCGAGCAGCCAGTTCACCAGCGGCACGTAGATCTGGCCGATCGCATCGCTGGTGGTGTGGCGGATCTGCATGCGCGGCAGGAAGCCGAGCTGGATCGATTGCTGCGTCAGCGAGAACACGCCGGAGATGATCGCCTGCGAGGCGATCACGGCCGCGACCGTCGAGAAGGCGACGAGCAGATAATGCAGGGCGTCGGGGCAGAGCTGGAAGAACGGGTTCTCGATCATCGTGGGATCGGTGATCAGCAGCGCGGCCTGGCCGAAATAGTTCAGCACCAGGGCGGGTAGGCAGATCGCGAACCAGGCCAGCCGGATTGGCAGCCGGCCGAAATGTCCCATGTCGGCATACATGGCCTCGCCGCCGGTCACCGCGAGAAAGGCCGCGCCGAGGATTCCGAACGAGATGTGGAAATCCTGGTGGATCAGGAATTCGAAGGCATAGAGCGGGCTGAGGGCCGCCAGCACCGCCGGCGCCTTGACGATGCCGTGGATACCGAGCGCGGCGAGCACGACGAACCAGGCCAGCATCACCGGTCCGAAGATGCGGCCGATGAAGCCGGTGCCCCGCTTCTGCATCATGAACAGGCCGATCAGGATGGCGACGGTCAGGGGCACCACGACGGGCGCGAGCGAGGGGGCGTCGACCTTGAGGCCCTCGATGGCGCTGAGCACGGAGATTGCCGGCGTGATCGCGCCATCGCCATAGAGCAGCGCGGCTCCGATCAGGCCGACCACCAGGAGATGGGCACGCCAGGTGCCGGGTTGGGCGTGGCGGGCATGCAGCAGCGCCAGCAGCGCGACGATGCCGCCTTCGCCGCGGTTGTCCGCGCGCAGGATCAACAGCGCATATTTCAGCGAGATGATCAGCAGCAGCGCCCAGAGGATTAGCGAGGCAACCCCGAGGACCGCGTCGTGACTGAGTGTGCCGCCATGGGCGGCCGCCTTGGCGGCTTCCTTCAGGGCGTAGAGGGGGCTGGTGCCAATATCGCCATAGACCACCCCGAGGGCGCCCATGGTCATGGCAAGCGGCAGCGGATCGGGATGATGGCCGGAAGCGGCGGCTTGTGTGCTGGACAACGGCGCCCCCAATGGGATCGCGCCCGACGGGCCATTCCGACGGGCGCGAGCCTCACGCAGTGTGCGACGAGACGCCGCAAAACTCCACGGGGTTTATATGACGCGAAGCTGACAGACCGGCTACGGCGTGCGGTTGGCGGTTACGAGGCGCGCTTCGCGGATCGTCGCCTTGGTGCCGGCCTTGCGCAGGCACGAGGTCTCGAAATTCGGCCAGGCCTGCTGCGAGCAGTCCTTGCCGATGGCGCGGATATCGAGCCGGTCGCTCTTGGCCAGCGGCTGCGGCACGCTGGCTTCGACCGTCGGGGCAAAGCCGGGCAGGAGGGTCAGAGCGGCAGCAACGCACGCGGAGATCATAATCGCCGAGAGAGCCTTGATCATTGACAGTCCCCTGTGATGCGGCCGCCTACGCCCAGTGTGCGGCCCGTCGTTCGTTGGCCGGATTAGTAACCATGGCCAGTTTCCGGACGTCTTCGCCGGCGCGGGAAATGGTTTCGTGTCCGCCCCGGTTTGTTTCGTGACCGCTCTCAGGACGAAACAAACCGGCCATCGCCGACACGACCGGCGGGATATTTTGCCGGAAACGACCAAGGAAAGGCCAAGCAACCTGCCCGGCTTGCCGGGCCGGGCCGGGCGCGGTAGGAGGGGACATGCCGCGTATTGCCTTCTATCCCGGTTCCTTCGACCCCATCACCAACGGCCATCTGGACGTCGTCCGGCACAGCGTGTCGCTGTGCGACAAGCTCGTGGTCGCGATCGGGGTCCACCCCGGCAAGAAGCCGCTGTTCTCGACCGAGGAGCGGCTGAAGATGCTCTATGACGTCTGCGGGCCGGTGGCGGCCAAGGCCGGCTGCGTGCTCGAAGCCGTGACGTTTGACGATCTGTCGGTGACGTCGGCGCGCAAGCACGGTGCGACGATCATGATTCGGGGCCTGCGCGACGGCAGTGACCTCGACTACGAGATGCAACTCGCCGGCATGAACGAGGCGATGGCGCCGGAGGTGCACACGGTCTTCCTGCCGGCCTCGCCGATGGTCCGCCCGATCACCGCCACTTTGGTGCGCCAGATCGCCGGCATGGGTGGGGACGTCTCGGCCTTCGTCCCGCCGATTGTCGCGGCCCAGCTCAAGACAAAATTCGCCGAATAACGGCGCGCTTCATCTTCCTTCTGATCCGGAGTTGTCATGATCCGAATTCTCGCAGTCCTTGCCGCGCTTCTGTTCGCGGTGCCGGCGGTGGCGCAGCAATTGCCGGCCAACCTCGACAAGGCCAACGCCATCGTCATCGACAGCACCAAGGGCCGTATCGTCATCAAGCTGCGCACCGATATCGCGCCCCAGCACGCCGAGCGCATCAAGCAGCTCGCGCGCGAGGGTTACTACAACAACGTGCCGTTCCATCGCGTCATGGACGGCTTCATGGCGCAGACCGGCGACGGCCAGAACTTCAACGGCACCGGCGGATCGAAATATCCGAACCTGAAGCAGGAATTCTCCAAGGTGCATTTTGCCCGCGGCATCGTCGGCATGGCCCGGCGCGGCGACAGCGTCGACAGCGCCAACTCGCAGTTCTTCATCATGTTCGCCGACGGCGGCAGCCTCGATGGCCAGTACACCGTGGTCGGTGAGGTCGTGCAGGGCATGGACGTCGTCGACAAGCTGAAGAAGGCTCCGCCCGGCTCCGCCGGCGGCGCCGTGACCGATCCCGACAAGATGGTGAAGGTGCAGGTCGCCTCCGACATCAAATAGGAGAGACGATGGCGCGCCGTGGCAAAAAGCTTATCGTAGCTGCCGCGGCGCTCCTGCTTGGCCTCTCCAGCGCGGCCGCCGAGGACGCGCAGGTCAACACCATCCAGGACATCTTCCGGCATCTGCGCACTTGCTGGAGACCGCCGCCGCCGAACAAGGCTCGCCCACTCGACATCACCGTCGTCGTGAGCTTTAACCGGGCCGGAAACATTCTGGGCCATCCGAGGATTACCTATGAATCCGCGGAGGCCTCCGACAATGACCGGCTGCAATACCGGATCGCGGTGATGGAGGCGTTGCAACGCTGCACGCCGGTGCCATTTACCGATGCAATGGCCGGCGCCGCCGCGGGACGTCCATTCGCGATCCAGTTCCGTAACCGCAAAACGTCACCTGACAAGACCTCACCCCCAACGCAAGAGAGACGAGCATGAGCGTCACCGAAAACACCCTGATCCTCGAGACCACGCAGGGCCCCGTCACCATCGAGATGCGGCCCGACCTCGCGCCCGGCCATGTCGCCCGCATCAAGGAACTGGTCCGTGAGGGCTTTTACGACGGCATCGTGTTCCACCGCGTGATCGAGGGCTTCATGGCGCAGACGGGCTGCCCGCAGGGTACCGGCACCGGCGGCTCGGGCAAGAAGCTGAAGGCCGAGTTCAGCAAGGAGCCGCATGTGCGCGGCACCGCCTCGATGGCGCGCGCCGCCAATCCCGATTCCGGCGACAGCCAGTTCTTCATCTGCTTCGACGACGCCCGCTTCCTCGACAACCAGTACACGGTGTGGGGCAAGGTCACCGAGGGCATGGAGAACGTCGACAAGATCAAGCGCGGCGAGCCGGTGCAGAACCCCGACAAGATCGTCAAGGCGCGGATGGCCGCGGATAAGGAATAGGCCGATTGGTCGGTGTCATGCCCCGCGCAGGCGGGGCATCCAGTAACCACCAGCGGCGGTTACGACCAAGATCGTGAGTACTGGATCGCCCGCCTGCGCGGGCGATGACAAGTTCCGGGACATGCGTACCGATCTCTTCGACTTCGACCTGCCAGCCGAGCGCATCGCGTTGCGCCCGGCGAGCCCGCGCGACTCCGCGAAAATGCTGGTCGTGGAGAACGGCGCGTTGCGCGACCAGACCATCGCGGACCTGCCGTCATGGCTGAAGGCGGGCGACCAGCTCGTCGTCAACGACACCAAGGTGATCGCGGCCCAATTGAAGGGCCGCCGCATCGGCCGCGAGACCGAGCCCAGAATCGAGGCGACGCTGATCAAACGGCTCGACGGCTCGCGCTGGCAGGCGCTGGTGAAACCCGCCAAGAAGCTTGTCGCCGGCGACCGCATCCGCTTCGGCAACGAAGGCAAGGTCTGCCTGCTCGGCCATCTCGACGCCGAGGTCGAGGCCAAGGGCAGCGAGGGCGAGGTGACGCTGTCGTTCTCATTCCACGGCCCCGCGCTGGACCAGGCCATCGCCGATCTCGGCAGCCCGCCGCTGCCGCCCTACATCGCCTCGAAGCGTACGCCCGACGATCAGGACCTCACCGACTACCAGACCATGTTCGCCGTGAACGAAGGCGCGGTCGCTGCGCCCACCGCGGGGCTGCATTTCACGCCGGTGCTGGAGCAGGCGCTGCTCGCGCGCGGCGTCGGCATCAACCAGGTCACGCTGCATGTCGGGGCAGGGACGTTCCTTCCCGTGAAGGTCGACGACACCGAAGGCCACAAGATGCATGCCGAGTGGGGCACGATCCCGGCTGAGACGGCGGAACGTCTCAACAGCGCCCGAAAGAACGGCGGCCGCATCATCGCCGTCGGCACCACGTCATTGCGGCTGCTCGAGAGCGCAGCGCGCGAGGACGGCACGATCCAGCCCTTCGCGGCCGAGACCGCGATCTTCATCACCCCAGGCTATCGCTTCCGCGCCGTCGATGTCCTGATGACCAATTTCCACTTGCCGAAGTCGACGCTGTTCATGCTGGTGTCGGCATTCTCGGGGCTTGAGACGATGAAGGCGGCGTACGCGCACGCGATTGCGAATGGGTACCGGTTTTACTCGTATGGCGATGCGTGCTTGTTGTTTCGGGCAACAAGCGCAGCTCCATCACCGTCACCCTGAGGTGCTCGCCTCTTCAGCGAGCCTCGAAGGGCGACGGCCCGGATGTCGCACCTCGGCCGCGCATCCTTCGAGGCTCCCGGCGCGATGCTTAACGCATCGCGCCACTCGCGCCTCAGGATGACGGGTCGAGACTGCGTTACGCCATCACCCGCTGCGGCAGGAGCTCGGCGATTTGTACCGCGTTCAGCGCTGCGCCCTTGAGCAGCTGATCGGCCGCCACGAACATCGAGATCGAATGCCCGCTGGCGTCGCTGAGATCCTTGCGGATGCGGCCGACCAGGACGTCGTCCTGACCCGAGGCGTCGATCGGCATCGGGAAGTAGTTCTTGGCGCGGTCGTCGACCACCTTCACGCCGGGCGCCTGCGCCATGATGGCGCGGACCTGATCCTCGCTGATCGGCTTCTCGCATTCGAAGGTGATGGCCTCGCAATGGGCGCGCAGCACCGGCACGCGGACGCAGGTGACGCCGATCGCGATCTTGTCGTCCTCGAAGATCTTGCGGGTCTCCTTGATGACCTTGGTCTCTTCGTCGTTGTAGCCGGTCTCGGGGTCGACGGCCGTGTTGTGGTTGAAGAGGTTGAAGGCGTAGGGGTGCGGCATCACCTTCGGCGTATAGACCTGCCCGTTGAGATTGGCGCGGGTGGATTCGACCAGCTCCTCCATCGCGGCGGCACCGGCGCCGCTAGCGGCCTGGTAGGTCGAGATGATGACGCGCTTGATGCGGTTCTTCTGATGGATCGGCCACAGCGGCACCAGCGCCGTGATCGCCGCGCAGTTCGGATTGGCAATGATGCCCTTGTGGTCGCGGATGCGGTTTGCGTTGATCTCGGGGATCACCAGCGGCACGTTCGGGTCCATGCGGAAGGCGGAGGAATTGTCGACCACGACCGCACCGGCCTTGACCGCGATCGGCGCATACTTCCTGGAGATGCTGCCGCCGGCGGAGAACAGGGCGATATCGACACCTTCGAAGGACCGCTCGGTCAGCTCCTCGATCACGACCGGCTGGCCGCGGAACGACACCGTCTTGCCGGCCGAGCGGGCGCTGGCGAGCGCCTTGAGCTTGCCGACGCGAAAGCCACGCTTGTCCATGGTGGCGATGAATTCGGCGCCCACCGCACCGGTGACGCCGACAATCGCGACGACGGGATCGTTACTCACTTTGTCCTCCATTGAGATTTGCGAATAAGACAACAAAAAAGCCCCGGACCATCGAGGGCGGGGCTTGCCGTAGAGTTGATGCGTTTAAGTCGACGACCTACGCGCGCACGCCTCCCCGGGCCCCTGGGGCCGTGGTGGTTTTGGTCGTGCGTTTGGTGGTCGTGAACATGGCGGCGACTTATGCGGGAGAGTCTTGCGCCCGTCAATGGCTTTTCGCCCCGGTTAGTGCCGGGGGCGAACCTGCCGCTATTTCGCAGCCGCTATTTCCTGGCGCCCGGGGGCTGCAGGATGACCTCCTTGAGGTCATCGCCGCTGATCACGACGATCGCAAAATTGAGTCGGCCGCGTTCGCGCACTAATCCGCCGCTGATCGCCTTGCCCGAGGCCGCACGTTCGGCGACGCGGACGGCGTCGGCGAGACGGTGCCTGATCGCACCGAGGGCAGCGAGATTGTCGCGGTCCTCGTGATCGAGCTCGGCGAGGGGCAGGGCGGCCTCCCCACCGACGAGCTCGCCGGTCGCAGCATTGATGGTGTGGCGCCAGATCCGGTCGTTGTGCAGGGTCTTCACCCGATACACCGGCACGCGGGCGGCTCCGTCGAAACTCACGTCCGCCGTGGTGGCCCCGGCGTGGCGGGCTTCGGCGATCGCCATGGCCTGGCTGATCGAGATCGACGAGCTGCGGAAGCGCTCGATCTCGCGGCTGACGGCCTGGCGGTCAGCTTCGGCATCGTTATCTGTATCGCTGTGAAGGGCCGTGGGCGTGCCCGTGGTCACGATCGCCCGGGCAGGCGCGGCGAGGAGGAGAGCGGATAGGCTGATCGCCAGTAGCGGCAAGATCCAGTGGTTGGTCGTCTTCATGCTCGAAACCTCTGACCGGCGAGTAGGGCCTGATCATCCGAAAGAAGACGCGGCCGACCTTGGGCGTCGGTCGGCCGCGGAGCGACGTGACGGGCTGTACCCGTCGCGGCGATCGAAGCGGTACGGACCTCTTTGGGGCTGGTGAAAAAGCGGTCCGCATCGCCTTATAACGAAACCATACCGTATCGTTTTATTTCGGTCAACGCGCCGGCGGTGTCCGTGTGGGGATAGATCGGGCGTTCACGGAATTGTCAGCGGGAGGGACGGCGGCGTTGCGTGCCCTTGGCATCCTGGACGCGGCCGGCGGGCCCCAGCGCGCCGGCCAGGAACAGCTTGATCGCCGCGCGCATGCGCTTTTCGGCGGCTTTCATCTCGAGGGCCGTTCCGAAGGTCGCCATGCGGTGGGTGTGACCGACGACCACGTCGAGAAACACCTCGGCTGCAATGGTGGTGTCCTCGACGTCGAGCGCGCCCTGCGCCACCAGATGGTCGAAGAAGCGCGCGGTGGTGGCAACCGCCTTGAGCCAGCCTTCCTCCTTGCCGAGCTTGGCGACGTCGGGGAAATTGATCGCCTGCGACGTCATCATGCGGCTGAAGGCGACGGCGTCGGGGCCGCAGGTGAATGTCAGCATCTCGCGTCCGATCTCGATCAGCCGCTGCTCGACCGAGATGTCCGCAAGGCTGCTAAGCTGCGTTTCCGCGGCGGCGGACAGTGGCGCAAGCCAGCGCGCGATCTCGCGCCTCAGCACGGCGGCAAACAGGCCGCGCTTGTCGCCGTAGCGGGAATAGACGGTGGGCTTGCTCACCCGGGCCGCTTCCGCGACCGCGTCAAGCGAGGTCGCATCGAAGCCGCGGTCCAGGAACAGGCGGGTGGCGACCTCGATCAGCCGCTGGTCGCGCTCGATGGCGGCGGTCTTCGTCGGCCGGCCACCGCGGGATTTCGGCACCTCGCGCCGCGGCGCTGCCGCTCTCGTCTTGGTCGCAGTCAATCCCATGCCCACTGATTCCTGCGCGTTTCGGACAGTCGTCATTCGCTCTATATCGCGCAGGAGCCGAGGCGTCATCGCGAATCTGGCCGAATTGGCCGTATCGTCAACGGTTTCGGCACAGCCTCGTTCCGCCACCGGTTCTCACGGCACCGTCGAGCTCCAGGCCTGACCGGAAACGGCCTTGTCATATCCGTATTGATAGAGCGCCCGCATATAGGCGGTGTCGAACCCTTCCGATGGCGGCGCCGGATATTCGCGCGCGATGTAGGAGAGATGAAAGCCGAGACGGTTGCGCCTTGCGAAATCATAGGTCGAGAAGATGATCGAGCGCGTCTGTGACTGGGTGATCGCCGACAGGCTGCGCGAGGCGACGTCGATGGTGCCGTTGGAGACGAGCTCGAAATTGCGTTCGATCTTTTTGTTGACGAGGATGTAGATGTCCATCTTCGCGCTGCCCGGCAGTCGGCTGCCCTGGAATAGCAGGGCTTCCGGCAGCGTCAGCACCGGCGCGGTCACGCCGCCGTCGACATGCATCTCCTGAAATTTGCGGCCCTGGCCCTCGGCGTCGATCATGATTGGCGGAAACACCAGGGGAATGCTGGCGGAGGCCGCCATCACGTCGCGAAACAGCTTGAGCGCCTCGGGCGTGCCGACGGCGGCGATCTTGCCCATGTCCCAGATCGCGGTGCGCTGGGTGTCGAGGTCGGTCGTCACGATCAGCAGCTTTCGCCCCTTGGCGTTTTCGCGCGCGACCTGCGCCAGGATATCCGGCCCGACATAGCGGGCCACCAGCTCGCGCAGCCGCGTGTTGCCGAACAGGCCGGATCCGAACAGCACGCGCATGATGCTGGGATCGTTCAACAGGCTTTCCGCGATGCCGCTGGTGTAGACCTCCTTCAGCGTGTCGTCGTATTGCGAGCCGAGAAACGCGAACGGCGCGATCAGGCCGCCGGTACTGACGCCCGAGACGACGGAGAAAGTGGGTCGGGTTCTCGCCGCGGTCCAGCCGTTGAGCACGCCGACGCCGTAGGCGCCATCGGCGCCGCCGCCGGAGAGCGCCAGATAGGTCTTCGCCGCGGTGCTGGTGTCCTTCTCGAAGCTGAATTTCGTGATGGGTTCGTCGGCGTAGCGCCTGAGGCCATCGATCTCGAGCACGCGCGATGTGCTGGCTTCAGTGGCCGTGTAGGGCGTGCGGGGCAGGGAGGTGCAGGCGGCGAGCGCCAGGCTGCACGTCAGGACCAGGAATCCGGTCAGGCGGCCGCCTGTCTGCCTGATCCGCTCATGGGAGCGGTCGGAGAGGTCAGTCGAACACGAAGGAAGGGGCATTGTCGGTGGCTGGCGATCACACATTTGGCGCCGCCGGCAAGTCTCGCCGCGGCACCTCGTCCAGCCCCGTAGTAAAACTATACGGTATCGTTTTGTTTAACAAGGCCGGCGGCGGGAATAATCACGTCCATTGTGTCCCAGTCTGAGGCACCGACCGGCCGCTGCGTGGTTTGGCTGGGTTGATCGGCCTCCTCCGACACGCAATAAGCACCGCCATGAATCCCGACAATGATCTTCCCAATCACTTTGAGTTGCTCGCAACCGATGGCGCCGCGCGCACTGGACGCCTGACCACGCCTCACGGCGTGGTGCGGACGCCGGCCTTCATGCCGGTCGGCACCGCCGGTGCCATGAAGGGCATGCACTGGCGCGAGGTGCGCGATGCCGGCGCCGACATCGTGCTCGGCAACACCTATCACCTGATGCTGCGTCCGAGCGCCGAGCGGATCGCGGCGCTCGGCGGCTTGCAGAAGTTCACCGGCTGGAACGGGCCGATGCTGACGGATTCCGGCGGCTTCCAGGTGATGTCGCTGGCGGACCTGCGCAAGATCAGCGAGCACGCCGTCACCTTCCGCTCGCATATCGACGGTGCCAAGGTCGAGCTGTCTCCGGAGCGCTCGATCGAGGTGCAGCGCCTGCTCGGCTCGGACATCGCCATGCAGATGGACGAGTGCGTGCGGCTGCCGGCCGAACACTCCGACATCGAGCGCGCGATGCAATTGTCGCTGCGCTGGGCCGAGCGCTCAAAGCGCGCCTTCGAGAGCGCTCCCGCCGGCTACATGCTGTTCGGCATCGTGCAGGGCGGCGATGTGCCCGAGCTTCGTCATGCAAGCGCTGGAAGTCTGGTCGAGATCGGCTTCCATGGCTATGCAATCGGGGGGCTTGCCGTCGGCGAGCCGCAGGCGGTGATGCTGGCGATGATCGACGAGACCGCGCCGGTGCTGCCGAAGGAGCGCCCGCGCTACCTGATGGGCGTCGGCACGCCCGATGACATCCTCGAAGCGGTGAAGCGCGGCATCGACATGTTCGATTGCGTGATGCCGACGCGCAATGGCCGGCACGGCGTCGCCTTCACGCGCTTCGGCCAGGTGAATTTACGCAATGCGCGCCACGCCGACGATCCGCGTCCGCTGGACGAGGAGAGCTCGTGGCCGTCGGCGCGCAACTACGCGCGTGCCTATCTGCACCATCTCGTCAAGGCGGGCGAGACGTTAGGGGCGATGCTGTTGTCCGAAATCAATATCGCCTACTACCAGTTCCTGATGCAGGGCATCAGGGACGCGATTGCACACGGAACGTTTGAGGAGTTCTATCAGCGTACGCGCGAGGACTGGGCGAGGGGCGACATCGCCCCGCGCTAGGCCACGACAGAACGTCAGTTGCACACGAAGCGTTGCTTCACGGCATGTTTGGTCACGAAGCCATAGCCGCAATTATCGCAGGTCCAGAGATAGCTGATCATGTGGTCCGAGACGTAGGCGGATGCTTCGGCGGCGACCATGGAATCGGCGCAGACGGGACAGGTAGGCAATTCGCTGCAACGCGGATCGCGGTTCAGCGCGACGGTCGACATCACTTCAGCAACTGCTGACATCGTGGTGACCTCCCTGCTTTGAGACCTAAGTCTAACATAAGCAGAATCAGTTGACGAGGTCGCAACACAAATGCGTTGGTTTTCTGCTAATTAAAGCTCACGCGATTTTGCGATGCAGCGTATTTAACATGTGCCGCATTGTCGCTTGCGTGTCGTCGCGGGCTATCCGTAACTGCGCATGAGCTGCGTAAGAAGCGCATATTGTCGCCACAGGGAGTTCATCATGGACGCATCGTCCAACACGGGTGCAGCGCACCAACCCGGCCGCGGCCGGATCTATGACTCGATCGTCGAGGCCTTCGGCAATACACCGATCGTGCGCTTGCGCCGGCTGCCCGGCATGCACGGCGTGAATGCGACCATTTTGGCAAAACTTGAATATTTCAACCCTGCCGCGAGCGTGAAGGACCGCATCGGCGCGGCCATGATCATCGCGATGGAGAAGGCGGGCATCGTCAAGCCCGACACCGTGCTGATCGAGCCGACCTCCGGCAACACCGGCATTGCGCTCGCTTTCGTGGCGGCTTCGCGCGGCTATCGCCTCAAGCTGGTGATGCCGGAATCGATGTCGATCGAGCGGCGCAAGATGCTGGCCTTTCTCGGCGCCGAACTGGTGCTGACGCCGGCGGCGCAAGGCATGAAGGGCGCGATCGCCGCTGCCGAGGAGCTGTTGAAGACGACGCCGAACTCGGTGATGCCGCAGCAGTTCAAGAACCTCGCCAATCCCGAGGTGCACCGCCGCACCACCGCCGAGGAGATCTGGAACGACACCGGCGGCAATATCGATTTCTTCGTGGCCGGCGTCGGCACCGGCGGCACGATCACCGGCGTCGGTCAGGTGCTCAAGCCGCGCAAGGCCTCCCTTCGCGTGGTCGCGGTTGAGCCGGAGGAGAGCCCGGTGCTGTCGGGAGGACAACATACCCCGCACAAGATCCAGGGCATCGGCGCCGGATTCGTCCCCGACATCCTCGACCGCGCGGTGATCGACGAGATCGTGAAGATCAACTCGACGACCGCAATCGAGACCGCGCGCGCGCTGGCGCGGCATGAAGGCATTCCGGGCGGCATCTCCTCGGGTGCGGCGATCGCGGCTGCGCTGCAGATTGGCAAGCGGCCTGACGCTGCGGGAAAAACCATTCTGGCGATCGTGCCGTCCTTCTCCGAACGGTATCTTTCGACGCCTTTGTTTGAAGGAATCTAGGACATGGCAGATCAACCACCGAGGCGGCCGCGCACGCTTGGCGATGCCAGGACCGAAGCGGAGGCAGCGTTCAAGAAGGTGACAGCCAAGGTCGCCGCGGCGCCGCCCAAGCAAACTGCCGTTCCCGGCATCAAGGAGCAGGTCACACTGCGCATCGATCAGGACGTGCTGGAGTTCTTCCAGCAGAGCGGCCCCGGCTGGCAGGATCGCATCAACGAGGCGCTGCGAAAGGCCGCGGGGAAGTAACGGACCTCATTGCGGGTCGGGACCAGAATCCTTCCGTCCGTGTCCCGGACAAGCCGCAACGCACACGCGTTGCGGCGCAGAGCCGGGACCCAGAAGCCACGAGCTCCTCTGCGATATGGGCCCCCGGCAGTGCAGCGCTGAAGGAGCGCTGCACTGCGTCCGGGGCACGAGGAGAGACTAGGCACTGCTCCCACACCGTCATGCTGCGACACCGTCGTACCAACAAAAAAGCCCGGCGCGAGCCGGGCCTTTCTATTTCAATCTCGCTTCGGCTCAGCGGCGGAACATGCCGCCCATCATGCCGCCGACGACGCCGCCCACGAAGGCCGCACCTGCCGCATCGCCGGGGCTGCTGCGTTGAGGAGCCGGCGCCGGCTGGCTGCTCTGAGCCGGGGCACTGGCCGCGCGCCGGGCCGCCTTCTGGCTGTTGTCGCTCGCGGTCGCCGGGGCAGCCACGATCTCCGAGAGCAGGGCCTTGTGCTGCAGCTTGTTGAGGTAGCCCGATGAGGGATAGCCGCGCGCTGTCTGCCAGCGCTTGAGCACGGACCGCGTCTCGTCGTTGAATGCGCCGGTCTGCTTGGTGTCGAAGCCGAGCGCCGTGAGGCGACGTTGCACGTCGCGGCGTTTGTTCTTGTCGAGGCCGATCTGGTCTTCGGTGAGCTGGGTGGCCTCATCGGTGAAGGTTGCGGGATCGATGCCGGCGTTGAGCGTGCGGGTCGCGGTCGAGGGGCCGCTCTTGATCGCCGCGAGGCGTGCCAGCGCCAGCGCCTTGAACTGACCGTTTGGATAGGCGGAGAGATAAGCGTTGAGCTCTTCCGGCTTGTTGGACTCCTTCACCGAGCGCCAGTATTCGAGCTCGACGCCGTCCGAGCTCCCGGTCGCCGCCGGCACCATGCCCGCAGCGGTCGGGGCTGCATTGGCGACCTGGGCAGCCGGGGCCTGATTGAGATAGACGGAGCCGGTCAGGTTGGTGTGGCCCCAGGGCAGCTGGCCCTTGCGGGTCTCTTCGTTGACCTGGGCGCGCACCGACGTCATCGCCTGCTGGATCTCGACGCCGGGCTTGGTGATGTTGTCGATCAGCGCACGCGTGAACGGGCTGTTGTTGCCCTCCTGACCATCGAGCGCGGTCTGGCCGGGGCCGGTGGCGAATGCGATGAGGGTACCTTCGCCGGATTTCATCTCGGCGAGACCGCTCTGCACGTTGACGCTGCGGGTCGCGGAGTTCGACTTGATCTTGGCGGCGAACGGATTGTCGCGGCAGGCATCGAGGAAGACGAGCTTGACCTTGGCATCGCCCATAGTCTGCTCGAGCGTCAGGTCGATGTTGATGGCAGCCCCTAACTTGACGTCCATTTCTGATTTGATGTCGGCATCGACGGGCAGCAGGTAGTTGGTGCCACTCACGGCGATGCCGTGGCCGGCATAATAGAACAATGCGATGTCGGAGCCCTGCGCCTTGCGTCCGAAGTCGAGCAGCTTCTCCGTCATCTGGTCGCGGCTGAGATTGGACCCTTCGATCACCTCGAAGCCGACATTGCGCAGCGTCGCCGCCATCGCCTTGGCGTCGATCGGCGGGTTCGGCAATTGCGCGACGTTCTTGTAGGAACCGTTGCCGACGACGAAGGCGACGCGGCGGTCAGCCTTAGCGGCACTGACCGACAGCGCCATGCACATCAGCGAGGCGAGGAGGGTGAGATAGCGCATTCTGAAATCCCCAGAATCGAATTGCAGGCAGCAACAAATTGGCAACGAACCTACACGAAGTGCCCGACTTCGTGCCATCAAAACGGCGGTCCGCTGCGTTCAACCCGCTGCTGTGTGGCCGAATGTGCACGGTGGAGCGCCGCTCCAACGTGATCTAAATCACACGGCTACTTCGTTTTGTCGCGCGAGGCGGCGCGAGGTTCACGGTGTCCCGGCGGGATCGCTGGCCCCGGCTTCAAATTCAGGAGATTGCCGCACAGGATCAACGCCGCGCCGAGCACGGTCCAGCCGTCGAGCCGCTCCGAATAGAGCAGCCAGCCGGCTGTCGCGGTCAGTGGAACCCGTAGGAAGTCCATGGGAACCACGATGGTCGCATCCGCGTACCGGAGCGCACTGGCGAGGCAATAGTGCGAGAAAGTGCCGCAGACCCCAATGACAAACAACCATCCCCATAAACGAGGCGACGGCCAGATCCACACCGCGAGCGTCGGCAGCAAGCCCACGACGGCCTGCACCACGATCATCCAGAACAGGATGGACAAGGCGCTTTCGGTCCGCGTCAGCGACTTCGCCAAAATCATGGAAATGCTGAAGCCGATTGCAGCCCCGAGCGCGATCAATTGCCCTGGATTGATCTCGCTGGTGGCGGGCCGCACGATCATGACGACGCCGACGATGCCGAGCGCGACGGCGGCGATCTTCCAGAGCGTCATGCGTTCAGACAGGAACGTCGCGGCCAGCACGGCGGTCCAGATCGGCATGGTGAATTCAATCGCGACGACCTGTCCAATTCCGATCAGTGTCAGTGCGTAGAACCAGCCGAGCTGGGCAAAGTAGTGAACCCCATTGCGTGCGAGGTGCTGGGGCAGGCGCTTGGTCGCGACCGCCTTGAAGCCACCGGCGCGGTAGATGATCGGGAGAAGGAACGTGAACCCGATCACCGAGCGTACTTCCATGATTTGGAAGACGTTCAGCTCGCGCGTGGCCTCGCGCCCGGCAACCGCCATGACCAGCATCAGCGACAGCCAGCCGGCCATCCACAGTGCAGCCATCGTTTTGGACGGTGTCGTGCTCATTGGTGGCGATGGCTGGAGGTGGAATGTGGAAGGACGGTCGGTATCGGCGACATCGCCGCCGTTTGCAACGTCCAAATCTGCGGATGCAGCGATGCAGCGGGTCGTGCTAGGCATCATCGAACAATGACAAAATCGGGAGAGCTTCGCTCATGCGCATCTTGCAGCCGGCCGAATGGAAGAAACCGCGTGGCTTTTCCCATGGCGTCGCGTTCGAGGGGCCGGGTCGCTGGGTGGTCCTGGCTGGCCAGACCGGCGGCGACGAGGCCGGCAATTATGCGCCCGACATGGCGGCGCAGGTCGAGGTGGCGCTGAAGCGCATCATCAAGCTCCTGAGCGAAGCCGGCGCAGGTCCCGAGCACATCGTCCGCCTGACCTGGTACCTGACCAGCCGCAGCGAATATGAAGCAGCCGGTGTAGGCATTGGTGCGGCCTGGAAGGAAACGCTCGGACGCAATTTCCCGCCTTCGACGCTGCTCTATATCGGCGGCCTCGTGGACGACCGTGCCAAGGTCGAGATCGAGGTCACGGCGTTCGTGCCGGACGCATAAAAAAATCGATCCGGCGCGGGCGCCGGATCGATTGTCATGTGGCTCTATCGGCTTATCGCGACATCGAGATGTTGGCGCCGCGGAACTGGCTGTCGGCGCGCATGGTGACGGTCTGCTTGTTGCCGCTCGTCCGCAGCGCGATGTTGGCGTTGAAGCTGGCGGCGGAGGCCACCACCTCGAAGTTTCCGCCGCTGCCGCGGCCCTGGAGCGAGCCGGAGATATTGCGGCTGGCCTCGGACCAGCTGCCGGTGATGGCATTACCCGCCGACTGAACGCTCGCGGAGAGGATGAATTTGTAGGCGTCGCTGGCGCAAGTCAGCGTCATTTCCATCGTGGGGCCGATGGGGGCGTATTTGGCCCGACAACGGATGCGTTCCGTCGATCCGTCCTCGAGGCTGACGGTGCCGCCGCCGCTCCAGCTGCCCGCCATCGGGGCGAACGGGCCGGACTGGGCCTTGCTTTCGGAGGTGACGATTCCCGCCGCAAACAAAACGGCGGCCGCGATCAGCAGCCGCCGGCTCCGGGCGCAAGCCTCAATTGGTTTATTGGCGCGATGCTTCCCATCGCCCGCTGCACGGTATGCCTGCAGATGCTCCATTCCACTTCCCCGATCCGGCGTTGCCGTTGAGTTGACCGTTGGCATATGCACCATTGATCGAAACTTTCACAAGTCCCCCGCTACCGATGGTGCCGGAAACGTTAGCGCCGGGGGCGGTAATCCTGCCGTCGGCAACCGTCAGCATGGAGCTCGCGGTCGGCTCGCAGGAGCCGCTCTTGGTCACGATCGTGACCTGCCAGTTGCCGTCATAGGGCGTCTGGGCAAAGGCGGAAGCGGCGAGGGTGCCGGTGAAAACTGAAGCGGCACAGAACACCGCAATGCGAGCAAAACGCATAAATTCCGTCCTTCAATGTGTCTGATATGCTGTCGCTTATCTGGACCAAATGTGACGGAAATTTGTTGCAATGCCAAATCGAAAATTGTTCCTGTGGAAACAATGGTTTATTTGTGTTTCCGAGGGCAATTTTCGAAGCAGAATCAATGCTGCTTCAAGTTAAGAGTAAACGCCGGGAGAGGCCCCTTCAGGACAGGCTTGGCGCGGAGGTCGCGAACTGCTCGTCCTGAGTCTTGGCGGGCAGCGCCTTGTGGACCTTGGCGTAGTCGATCACATCGGCGAGCAGCTTGAGGCCGAGGGGTGCCAGCGCGCGCTCCCAGAGTTCCCGCGCCGTCTCGCCCCTCTTGACGAAGCACCAGTCCTGGGCGGCGATGGCGCCGGCGTCCATGCGATCGGCGAGGTGGTAGATCGTGCCGCCGGCGATCGGATCGCCTTCCTTGATGGTCCATTCCACGGCGGCCTTGCCGCGATGGCGCGGCAGCAGCGAGGGGTGATAGCCGATCCCGCCGAACTTGGCGGCGGCGAGCGCGTCCTTGCCGATGCGGGCGTGGCTGTGCGCCGTGATGATCAGATCGGTATCGGGGCCAATCTCGGAGGCGACGACCAGCTTCGGGTTAGCCTGCACCACGACCTCGATGCCGGCCGCCTTGGCGGTCGCGGCGAGGCGATCCTCGGCATCGGCGACCACGACCCGGACGATCGAGACGCCGTGCTCCCGGAGCATGTTCAGGGTGGTCACGCCGAAATGGCGGGAGCCGACGAGGGTAATGCGCATGGGTATCCGATCCGGTCTCGCAACTGCGTCATCCCCCGATAACACGTCCGGACGCCCTGTCACCACCCGCGCAGCGTTTGCGCGGGTTATCAACAATGCACCGAGGCGCGGGCTGCGATGGAGGTCATGATGCGCAGCCTGCCGTTCCGGTGCTTCCATGGCGGGCGCAGATTGCCGCGCACTTAACCCGCGTCACCGATGAGCATTGCCGCGCGGCCACGGTGGGGCGGCAAGCGGACGATAAGTCGGTTCCTGTGTTTCGTTTTTAACAGAGGGAGGCTGAGCGGGCTGATAAGAGTGCGTGGACCGGGGCTGGCGACATTTCAACCCGCATCCGTTTTTAAAACCCGGTTTGGGCCGCTGGCGCAATCGTCAGCGGCCTTTTCAATGCCGCGTACCACGAAATCACCTGACGGTAACGCGATCTCAACCAGCCGGGCGTATCGACGAATCCGTCGCGGATTTGTATTGCGTACCGCGACACCGAAAATGTCCCGCCGGCGTGGGTGCGCCGCGCGGGCCTTTTCGCCGGGACAAATTTCATGCCGCGCGCCATTGAGCAGATCGTCGACAGCTATGTGCGGCTGAAGAACCGCCGTGGGCTCGACGAGCTGATGATGCACCGGCAGCGGCTCGCGGTCGAGCTGAAGGGCAGGTCCGGATATGATTTCAGCCTGCCGATCGGCCAGATCGACGAGGAGATCGCGATCATCGAGGCCGGCCTTAGCCGGCTCAAGGCAAAGAATTCCACGACGATCTAGCGGGGCCTGCGAGGTAAGCTCTCGCGAGGATTCGGCGACGACGCATCGTCGCCGGGTCGACACGCTTGTCGCTCAATCGCGCCGGCCGCCGTCGATCACGGTGAACAGCGGCCGCGCCGGGGTCGGCTCGACCAGTAATTCCTCGACCAGCGCGGTTGCCGCGTCGACATATTTGCGTGTCGGCTTGTCGAGAGGGCGCTTGGCCTCGTCGTCGAGCGCGACCTTTGCGGCCTCGACCAGCTTGCGCATGCGCGCCGCGTGGTCGTCGCCCGCCGTCAGCGTCGCGCGTGCCAGCGACCGCAGCACGAACAGCTCGCCCTCGAGGCGGAGCAGGCGGTCGTTGAGCCTGGTAAGGACGGCGTTGAGGTCGGCCATGATTGCTGGTTCGGCGCGAAGGATCCGTTCTGATCTAGCGGCGATCGGTGAACGGAGTCCAAACGGCGCCGCTGCAATTCGGCCGATCCTCCGGTCGGTCTCGGACGGCCGTGCGGTGCAATCAGAGATGCGCGCGTGGTGGATGGCCTACCATTCGACGTCCGCCCAGCGCCTCCCGAACACGGGTGGCCGTGTTTTCACGGCTTGCCAGCCGAAGAAATGATGCTTGCCGGACCAGGCGTGCACCACGCCGCTACAGATGCTGCACTTGAAGCTGCCGACGTGGGCTTCGCTATGTTCCTCCCTGGTCGCGGTGTAGTTCATCCCGCAACCCCCACAGGTGAATTCTTCGATCGTCCAGATGCTGTTGGCCATTGCACGGAATGCTTTTTGTTGACCCCGCTTGCACGGTAGTCACGGTCGTTTGCAGCGGCGTAAACCGGCGCGGGGAAATCCGGTTAATAGGCGTTAGCCAAGGCGGGAGGGCGTGCTATCGTCTTTCGAATGCGGAATGGCCCGATGTATTCCTCATCGCGGGGCCGGCCAGTTCCCAGTCGTCTTGACGCCGGATGCGTTGCTGGCAATAAGGGCTGGGCCTCGCAAGCACCGGAAGTTGCGTTCATGCCGCAAGGAAAGCAGTGCCCGTGAAAAGTCTCCGTCAGCTTCTGACGGGAGAGGACGTCATCCAGCTCGTGATCCGGCTCGGCCTGCTCGCCCTGTTGATCATCTGGACCTTCCTGATCATCCGCCCGTTCGTGCCTATCCTGGCCTGGAGCGGCGTGCTCGCGGTTGCGTTCTATCCGGCCTTCAGCTGGGTCGCCAAGGTCCTCGGTGGCCGGCCCAAGACCGCAGCGGCGATCCTGACCATGATCACGCTCGGCATCGTCATCGGCCCGGCGACCTGGCTCGGCATCAGCGCGGTCGACGGCGTGCGCGAGCTGGCGCGCCAGCTCGGCACCGGCGATCTGGCGCTTCAGAGCGCCCCCGAGCAGCTCAAGTCGTGGCCGCTCGTCGGCCCCTGGCTCTACGACCTCTGGGACCAGGCCTACACCAACGTCCGCGCGGTGGTGCGCGAGGTGGCGCCGTATCTCCAGCCGCTGGCGGGCCCGCTGCTTTCGCTTGCCGGCGATGCCGGCGTCGGCACGCTCCAGTTCCTGGTCTCGGTGTTCGTGGCCGGCTTCCTGTTTCCGCATGGGCCGCGGCTGGTCGCGGCCGGCCGCGGCTTCCTGTTCCGCATCGTGCCGGAGCAGAGCGAGCATTTCTTGTCGCTCGCGGGCGCGACCATCCGCGCCGTGGCGCAGGGCGTGATCGGCGTGGCGATCGTGCAGGCGCTGCTCGCCGGCATCGGCTTCAAGCTCGCCGCCGTGCCGAGCGCCGGCCTTCTCGCCTTCATCGTGCTGCTGCTCTCGATCGTGCAGATCGGCGCGTTCCTCGTGCTGCTGCCGGTGATCATCTGGATCTGGACAGCCAAGGACGTCACCACGGCGCTGCTGCTCACCGTGTTTCTCGTCCTCGTCGGCTTCCTCGACACCATGTTGAAGCCGCTCGTCATGGGGCGTGGCCTGACCACGCCGACCATCGTGATCTTCGTCGGCGTGATCGGCGGCACGCTCGCCCACGGCATCGTCGGCCTGTTCATCGGGCCGATCATCCTGTCGGTGGCCTGGGAGATGATGATGGCCTGGATCAGAACGGAAGACCGGGCAGGGGCGGGCAAGAACTGATCTCGCCGCGAGCGGCGCGATCTGCCCGCGGTGCCGCGCCAGGACGCCCGACGCCTTGCGGCCTGTGATCAAGGCATGCCGCGAACTTGTCTGTTCGACTAGACAAGTTACGATTGGGACGATTCTGTTTCAACGACGGCAGCGATGGCGAAATCTTCCAAGCTGGTCGCCGCGAGGCGCGGCAAGGTATTGTTGGTACGACGCCGGTCGGACGGCCTGTGGATGTTTCCGGGCGGCCGCAAGCGTGCGCGCGAGTCCGCGAAGGATTGCCTGCGGCGGGAGATCAGGGAGGAGCTTCCCAAGCTGAAGCTCGGCAGGATCAGTCTCTGGAAAGAAGTGAAAGCGAGGAACAAGCGCTCCGGCCGCAAGATGAGCGACGCGATCTTCATTGCCAAGACGGCCAAAGGCAGGCTGGCGATTGGCGACAAGAAGGAGATCGACCGCGCCGCCTGGCAGAAGCCGCGCGGTATCCGTCTGACAGCGACCTCGCGCTACATCCGCGACCGCCTGTTTCCGAGGAAGCAGAAGCGGAGGTGAGCTAGTCCTCGCGTCCCGCCGATCGCGTCCGTCCGGCGAACGATCTCGACTGAGCCGCGCGCGGCTCTGGAGCGGCCAGTCCGGCCGCACCGACCTCCCGCATCTCCTTGCGGGCTTTGCGCGCATTGCGCATCGCGCGCTTGATGAAGGGATGCTGGGAATCCTCGGCGAAGAACAGCACCACTTCGCAACTCGGACACTGCCTGGAATAGCCGTCCTGCAACCGCCCGGCGCGATCGCGAAACACGTTCTTGCACCGCGTGCACTGAATCTGGACCGAACCCATGCGCGGACGACAATGATTTTGAGAAATGGATCTTCAGCTGATCCCAAATGTCTGAAGAAAGCTTGAATGCGCTCGCGGTTGGATGTCGTAGAACGCGTGCGGCGAGGTGCCGTCGGCCGGCCGCGGCGGGCGTCGGAAAGATCCGGTTCGAACGGCCCGCCGGCCGTTATTGCCGGGCTGCCATCGTGTCCAGACAGCGGTTGAGAAAAGCGGTGCGATCCCTGGGCAGCACCTTCTCGAGATCCGCCTTCAGCGCGCATTCGCGTTGGCGCAATTGCTCGGCCCGGCGCTTCTCGGCTGCCTCGCGATATTCGGGAGCAACCTTGCTCGGATCGACCAGCGCCTGCGAGCGGGCGGGTGCCATCGCAAGCAGTGCGATGGCGGCGATGAAAAGGAATGGTTTCAAATGAGCCTCCGTAAAAGCGGCATCCTAGCGCGCCGCGCCTACGCGCTCAAATGGGGACGTGGTATCCCGCTCCGGCGTGATTGAACGGGTGGACCATGGCGGCCGCCCCCGGCGAAGCTTTCGGCCGGCGGCTTTGGAACGACTTGGCGTGGCGGGCGTCGAATCCTTGCTCTCGGCCCAGCCCCAAGCCCCCCAAAGCCCCGGGCCGCGAGAAAACCTTCCCCACAAAGGTTGGCGACCTCAGGGCCCCCGCGCTGAGGTCGTTTGTTTGCCGCAAGATGTGTGAACCAGTTCACAAGCGCGCGCTGAAATCGCTGCTATGAAGACGTCATTGCTTGACCAGTTCATTTTGCTCGAAACACCCCAGCGTGGCTCCAAGCGCTGGGGTTTTTTCGTTTCTCTCCCTGCGCAGAATGTTTACAATCGCGCCAAGCGTCGCATCGACAGACGCAGATCCCGCGCCGCGCCAGTTCCGTTCCGAGAGGTCGATCAACCAGCCCTGTGTCGGGATCGTTGCGCCGTGCTGAACGTTGCCACGAGGCGTGCGTTCACGGGGCAAATCTCATATGCATGGCGCGACGTCGCCGAATCGCAAAATGACTGCGGCTGGCGTTCAGTTGACGACGGTTTACGACCAGAAACGGATTCAAGTGAGGCTTACCAAGAAGGCGCGGGTGGCCAAGAGGTCGCCGAAGAAGACGTTGCCGAGCAGGACGTCGACAAGCAAGGCGTTGCCGAACAGGACGTCGCCAAGGACGAGCAAAGCGGTGCAGCGGGCCACGATCTCGTCGTCGTCGCCGCTCGGGGTGCTGGCTCTGCATCTGCTTGCCCAATGGAAGCGGTCCGGCCGCAGCGGCATCGTTTTTCTCGCCGAGAACGAGAACAGGGCGGAGCGACTGGGCAGCGTCATTCACGCGCTCGACCCTGCCTGCGAGGTCTTGGTGTTTCCGCGCTTGAACACCTTGCCGTTCGATCAGCTCGAGCCGTCGCACGAGCTCGCGGGGCGCAGAGCCTCCGTACTGAGGCGCCTCGCGAAATCCAAGAAGCCGCTCTTTCTCGTCTCGACGGCGGAAGCCGTGATGGAGCGCCTGCCGCCGCCGGCGAGCCTGTCGCGCCTGAGCGTGAGCTTGAAGGTGGGCGGCGCGTTCTCCGAGCGCGAGCTCGAGGCGCGCCTCGAAGCCCTCGGATACGATCTCGACGACGAGCCCGATTATCCGGGCGGGGCGCTGTTCCACGGCCAGACCTTCGAGATATTCCCCGCGGGCGCGCTGGGGCCGTTCCGGATCGAGCATTCGGATCGCGCGATCAAGCGGATCGTGGCGTTCGATCCGAACGAGCACAGGATCATCTTCGAGACCAGGGAGCTTCTCGTCGATCCCATGTCGGAGCGGCTTGGCCTTGCCGGCAAACGCGGCAAGCGCGCCAGCCTGTTCGACTATTGCGGGCGTGCCAAATGGATCGCCGACGCAGGAGTCCCGGTGCATGCCGACGTCTGGCTCGATACGATCGAGGAGGCCGCGCCGCGCGCGGAGCGTGAACGCGAATATCTCGGACGGCGCGATTGGAAGCAGCTCTCCAGGGGCATGAAGGTGCTGCCGCGCGCGGCGTCCTTCCAGACCATCCCGGAGTTCTCCAAGCTGACATCCGCCAGGAAGGCGCTGCGTGCTTTCATCGAGGAGACGCGGCGGGCAAGTTCGCGTCTGATCCTCGCCGCTGCGCAGGAGGACGATCTGCGCGTGATGGAGCGCATGAGCGGCCTCAAGGCGCCGCGCTGCGAAGACTGGGACGAGGCGACGAGCGGGCGGAACGGCGAGGCGGCGCTGTTGGCCGATCTCGATGCGGGCTTCGTCGTGCCGGGCAAGAAGCCTCTCGTCGTCGTGACGGCCTCCGACGTGCTCGGCAGCCGGGCGCATCATCCGCAGCCGATGGCGCGCGCCTGGAGCACGGCCTTCGACCATGCCGATGTGCCCGAGCAGGGCACCGTGGTCATCCATCTCCAGCGTGGCCTCGGCGTGCTCGATGGCCTGCAGACCGTGAACACCGGCGGCGGCGGCTTGCGCGAGATGATCCGCCTGAAGTTCGCCGGCGACAATGCGGTTCTGGTGCCGCCGTCCGATCTCGCTTTGATGTGGCCTTACGCGGCCGAGCTCGGCAAGCTCTCGCTCGACAAGGCGGACGGCAGCACGTGGTGGGCCCGCCGCACGGAAGCGGAGCGCGAAATCCAGGCCGCCGGCAAGGCGCTCGCCAAACACATCAGCCAGCGCCGCCGGCGGCGCGGCGAAAAGCTGGTTCCGCCGGGATCGGCCTACGAGAAGTTCGTCGCGCGTTTCCCTTACTTCACGACGATCGACCAGGCCAAGGCGATCCACGACGTGCTGGACGATCTCGCATCCGGTCATCCCATGGACCGGGTGATCTGCGGCGACGTCGGCTTTGGCAAGACCGAGGTGGCGCTGCGGGCGGCGGCGGCCGTCGTGCTGTCGGGCAAGCAGGTGGCGGTCGCGGTGCCGACGACGGTGCTGGCCCGCCAGCACGTCGCGACGTTCCAAAAGCGCTTTGCGCCGTTCGGCATCGAGGTCGGCAACCTGTCGCGGGCGACCTCGGGCGCGCAGCTGCGCGAAACGAGAGAGGGACTGCGCAGCGGCCGGATCAAGGTCGTGATCGGCACGCAGGCGCTCACGGGCAAGGACGTCAAGTTCGATGATCTCGGCCTCGTCATCATCGACGAAGAGCAGCATTTTGGCGCGGCCGAGAAGGCGAAGCTGTCCGGCCTTGGCAAGAACGTCCATGTGCTGATGATGAGCGCGACGCCGATCCCGCGCACGCTCGCTGCGGGCCTTGCCGGCTTCCGCGACCTCAGCGTGATCGCCTCGCCCCCGGTACATCGGCTGCCGGTCGCGACCCGGATCGCGCCGCTGTCGGATGCCGCCATCGCCTCAGCGCTGCTGCGCGAGCAACGCCGCCACGGCCAGAGTTTCCTGATCTGCCCGCGCATCCAGGATCTCGATCCGATGCTGGCGCGGGTGCAGGCGGTGGCGGGCGACTTACGCATCGTCTGCCTGCACGGCAGATTGGCGGCGGACGAGATCGACGACCGCATGATGAGCTTCGTCGAGGGCAGGGCCGACGTGCTGCTCGCGACCAACATCGTCGAGAGCGGCCTCGACATTCCCCGTGCCAACACCATCGTGGTCTGCTGGCCGGAGAAGTTCGGCCTCGCCCAGCTCCATCAGCTGCGCGGGCGCGTCGGCCGTAGCGGCATCCGCGCCTTCGCCCATCTCTTGACCGAATCCGAGTCCGGACAATCCGAGAAGCGGCTGGCCGTGCTCGAGGAGTTCAGCCGGCCCGGCGCGGGTTTTGCCATCAGCGAGCGCGACCTGGATCTGCGAGGCGCCGGCGACCTGTTTTCCGAGCAGCAATCCGGCCACGTCCAGGTGTTTGGTCCCGTGCTCTACAGCCACCTTCTGAAAATGGCTTCGGAGAAGCTCGACGAGGGGCAGGCGGTGTGGGTGCCGGACCTGAACCTGCCGCTTGGTGAGATGCTGCCCGAGAGTTACGTGCAGTCCGAGCCGGTGCGGCTCGAGCTCTATGCCCGCGCCGCACGGTGCACCGACGAGGACGACCTCGAAGACCTCGAGGAGGAAACCGCCCGCCGCTTCGGACCCTTGCCGAAGGTCGCGCGCGACTTCTTCGCCGCAGGAAGGCTCAGGCTCGAATGCAAGCGACGAGGCATCGTCCGCCTCGACGTCGGCCCTGAAGCTGCGGCCGCGACGTTCCTGCCCGGACGCCTGCGCAAGTCGCGCGGGAAGTCACTGCAACGCTACGGCGACCGCGTGGTCTATCACGCCAAGATGCAGGGCGCGCCGTTCGAGCGGGTGGAGGAGCTGTTCGAGCTGCTGGACGAAGGCTAGGGGCTCGCGCCTTCGTGAGCACAGAACCTTCGGTTGGCAGACCTGCAACTCTCGCAGCGGCCGGGCTTCTTCAATCGCGAATTCATAGCAGGAACCCTGCCTGATCATTATAGTTAATGAAGCTTGGCGATGGAGATTGTCCGATGTCCCGTGCCATCCCTCCGATCATTGTCGCGATTATCGCAAGCGCATTTCTGTTGGTTCTGGCGCAAGCAGGCGGTGCAATTGCCGGGTCCGGGGGAGCGGGCATGGGGACGGGACCGGGTAGCGCAGGTGGGTCGGCACCTTCCGGAATGGGGACGAGTGCAGGCAATGCGGGTCCCTCAGCGCCTCCAGGGATGGGGATTAAAGACGCCGCCCCCAGTGGAAATCTGGGCACCGACAACGAACCGATCAATCCGAACGTTCAGTCAGCCACGCCCGCGAGGTCGCGGGCGGCAGCTCAGGCCGCGAAAAATGCCGGGGTCGGCCACGCTCCAAATGGTCTGCCGATCGGCGCAATTGGAAGCGGCACGAGCAATGAGGATCAAATGGCCACTGGCCCTTCCCGAAACAGCTTCCGGCCGGCAACACAGGCTCAAGGAAACACCAATGTTGGTTCAGCAGGTCTGCCAGGGAGAGGCGCGAGTCCTTCAGACCAGATCAGACTGCCGCGAGCCGCACGAGCTGGGGACAAGGTGCTGGACGCCAAAGCGCAGGTTGAGCGACGAACGACTGTGTCGCGCAGACGCGTTCCGAGCCCGATACGGCCAGGTTTGTAGCCTGCGAGCGAAAGGGCGAAGAGATAGGATCGGCGTAATGCGTCATCGCCCTCGACCACAGCCCCGATGCGGCGCTGCTCGAACGGTGGAGAAGCTGTTCGAGCTGCTGAACGAGGGCAGGGAACTTCAAAATTGCGAAAACAACCCCATGCACAGTAGCTAAGTGGCGCTGGCACAAGGCTTTTTGAATCCGGCGGGAAGGGTGCGTTTGCCCCATCCGGGCAAAACAGGGGTATTCGCAGGCTTTGGCGAATCCGTCCTTCGGAATATTGAGCCAGCAACGGCTGCCCTAGGGTGGGCAAAGGCGCGAAGCGCCGTGCCCACGATCTTTCCGATCCGGCCACAGATGCGTGAGCACGCTTCCGCCTTCGCTCTTCGAGCTACGGCGGACAAGTCGCTTTGCCCAGCCTACGGCAGTGTCAGCGTAAAGCCTCTGCTCTTCGCTTGGCCCCCGTACTCGAACGGAGGCGCCGGGCCCGTCGGCCGGCCGGGCCGCTAACGTGGAATTAATCCGAAATGCTCACAATTTTAGGCAGTTGTGTAAGGGTGCTGCGTACAAAGGACTCGTCGTGAGGACGTTCCAGGGGCGGCTTCCTGTTGCTCGCTCATTGGGGTCCATGCACGTGACCACGACATTCGAAACGGCAAGCTTTGCCGAAGAGCTCGACGCTGCAGCGCTTGCAGCCGCCGCAGCAACGCACGAACCCGAAACTCCCGAAGCTTTGGAGCCGGTCAAGCGGTCCAGCCGGAAATCGATCCTGGCCCTTTCGGTGTGTGCTTTGGCCATCAACGGTGCGGCGGCCATCTATACGTCGCCGGCCGATTTTTCGTCGCTGAACCTCGGCAGCCTGGCGGAACTGCTTCCGCGCCAGGAAGCGCCCGTGCCAAAACCGGATCCGGTCGTCGCTGCCCTGAAGGACATTCAGGCGGCCCAGCAGCAACACACCGCGTTGCTGCAGCAGAACAATCAGGCTGCGGATCAGAACTCGGTTCTGCTGCAGCAGGATTCAATGCTGCTGCTGTCGCTGCGACAGAGCATCACGGACGAACGGGTCGATGTGAAGAAGATCTCGTCGCAGCTGTCCACGCTGATCGCGAAGGTCGACTCGCTGCAAAGCACGATGATGATGTCGGACGTGACGTCCTCCATTCGAAAAGCGCATGCGCGCTTTGGACTCTCCGCCGCGTTGCGCAAGCGGATGGTTCGGGAGACCAAACCTCTGGGGCCGGTCTCCGTTGGCGGCGCTCCGCTGAGCGTGCCGGCTGCAACGCCGGCGCCGGAAAGCTGAGGCGACGTCAAGCTGATCGGCGACGACGACGCCCGCGCTGGTCCGGCGGGCCGGATTGGCGCCGTCACTTCAAGGCGTGATCGATCTTGTGCCCCAAATGCCCGGTGTCGTGATCGCGACGCAACTGGCTCAATGACGTCTCGTTCAGCTGGGCCAGGACCTCGCTGAGCTGCGTCGCATCGGGATACCCGGCTGCAAAACTCTTGCCGTAGATCTTGCGCAACGTGCCGACCAGCGTGTTGCCGTGCTTCTTGCTGATCGCGCCGTCCTTGTCGCGATGGCGGCCATCCAGGCCCGATTCCTTCATGTGTCTCTCCCGTGCGGCGTCTTAAGCGCCTGGAAGGGAGCCTGCGCCCAAACCGGTGGACTGGCAATGGTATGGCGCGCCGGTCGACGGTCGGCCAGTGTCACGGGAAGAGCGCGCAATTATCTCGGAGCTTGTGAAGCTGCGAAGCAAAACAGCGCTGGCTGAACAATGCCTCGTCGAACGTCGGCAGAGGCGGATAGCAGCAGGCGGGGGGCTCGGAACTAGGCGGCCTGCTCCTCGAACGAGGTATAGACCCGGCCGCTGGGATCCACGACCTGAACGTCCCAGCAGCCGTCCTTGACCAGCTCCTTGGCCTTCTTGAGGGCGGCGGCGAGCGAAGGCCGCTTGAGACTGACGACGCCCGCCGTGTCGAAACCGTTGATTTCAAACATGCCGCTCCTCCGATTTTGCTGAATCCTACACCTTTCCGGCCGGTTGTCTTCCGGCTTTTTGAGGCGTGGCTGCCTGGAGCCGCCGCAGATGCGACGCAATGGCAGGGTGCGGTCGTCGAGAGCACCGTCCCGCGCAGTGCGCTAGGCTCGGCTATCCCGACCTTAATCGAGCGGGATGGTGTCCACCCGCAGACAGGGACGGCACTGGTAGGCGTGCACTGCGGGAAGCGTGAAGATCGCCGGCAGCGTGGCCAAGAACGTCATCGGCCGTCTGCACTTGGAGCAGATCAGAACGGGCGGACTGTCTTTCGCTGCGCAGATCATCGCCAAAATGCCGGAAGGGATGGGGCACAATAGACGGATGCTGCGGGGAGTTCATCTCGGGGCGACTACTGGACTCCATCGGAAATTGGCGGGGTCTTGCGACAAGGCGGCAGCAATTGCACGACCGTCGTTGTCAGACAGAGGGCAGCGTGACGAATACTCTCGCCGTGGGATTGGTGCAGCCGCACCAGGCTCCTGACCAAAGGTCAATCCGGCGGAGCAAACTTGACTGGGCACACCATCTTCAATCCAGCGCGGCGATCGGCGACGGCTACCGATCAATAGTCGTCGCGGTAATAGCGGTGTCGCCACCGTGGGCGGTACTCCTCCCTGTAGTATCGGCGCGGCTCATAATAAGCGCGGGGTTGGCGCGCGGCTTGATACTCCGGCGGAATGACGCCGTTCGGATAACATCTTCCGTAGATATCGGTATCATACCCGTAGCTGCACGGCCCTTCACGGACCTGAACCAAGTTGGGCGTTTCGGTCTGGGTTACTGCGGTCGTCCCGAGCTGGAGCGCAAGGACTGCAGCAGCTGCTGCGCTGGTCAAGGGCATGTTCAGTTCCTCCCATGGTGTAGGAGCTAAACGCCGCAGAGCCGCGCGCGGTTTCCAGGTAAAGAGAATGGATTTTCGTCCCTGCGGTCGCGGCATTCATCGTCTATTCATCACTGCGCGAACGGGCGGACTGTCTTTCGCTGCACAGATCATCGCCAAAATGCCGGGAAGGGAAGGGCACAACCATAGACGAATGGAGCTTTGTCGGCGTTTATAGCTTGAGGGTTCAATGCGGGCCAGGCGGCCCCCTCAGGTACGTAACGAATCGGCCAGACGATCGTCGCCTTGCGCTAGCGCTTCGGCACAAATGCCAATTGCACGATCTCTTTGAGGATGACCTGACCCTCTCGCCCGCCCGGCAAACCCGTCGGCAATGGCGCACTGGACGGGATGAAACTGCGAACCGCTACGTGATCGTTTCTGATATATGTTTAGCTCAGACGACGCTTCACTTCGAACGCGAAGGAGGAACAACGTGACAAAGACCCAGCCCGAGCCCGTCCGAGAGGCCGATCATCTTCTGACACCGAAAAACTGCATTCTGGTCCTGATCGACTACCAGCCTGAGCAATATTCCAGCGTGACTTCATCCTCTCGTGAGGAGATCACCCTCAATGCGGTTGCGCTCTGCAAACTCGCTCAAGCCTACGGCATCCCCGTGGTGCTCTCGACGGTGGCGGTTGATATGGGCGTGAACGAAGGCACGATTCCGGAGATCCGCGCGGCTTTGCCGGGAGTGGAAGAAATCGACCGTACGGGCGTCAATGCTTGGCAAGACGATGACTTCCGCAAGGCGGTCCAGAACACGGGGCGGCGCAAGGTGGTCATCGGCGCGCTTTGGACCGAGGTCTGCCTGGCCTTTCCGACCCTCGACATGCTGGCCGAAGGCTACGAGGTCTATCCGGTCGCCGACGCGGTGGGCGGCATCTCGCCGGTCGCGCACGAACGCGCGTTCGACCGAATGATTCAGGCCGGGGCAAGACCCATCACGGCGATCTCGTTCGGCTGCGAGATCATGCGGAACTGGGCGCGCGGAGATTCCGACAACCTGCGAGAAGTCATGCGATGGTATTTCCCTCAGCATCGCCGTCTGCACAAATCGGCTTAACGGACGCGGATGTTGTGCTGCATTCAAAGTGTCTTCGCCGGTTAGCGCCCCGCCTCCGAACCACCGCAAGGCGCACGAACGCGATTCCTGCCGCCCACGTTTCGACATTGACGACTGTGCTGGTGAGGATCGCGGTCTCGCTCAGTTAAGTCCGCAGCATTTCTTATACTTCTTGCCGGAGCCGCACGGGCATGGCTCGTTGCGACCGACCTTCCTGAGGCCTGCCGCTGCCTTTGGGCCGATGTCCTGAGGCGGCCGGTAGTTGGCAAGCCGCCATTCGTTGAGAATGACGACCCAGTCGGCGATCTTGTCAGGTGCTGCGGTCATGATGGGATCGTCGAGCTCGACCTTCTTGTCTCCCCGGGCAATCTCGGCGAGCAGCAGCATCCCATTCATCGCCGCCGCCGTATAGGCATCGGCGTCGAGCAGCACCTTCCAGGCCGCCGGGCGCAGCGCGACGGCCTTCTCGAAGCCCGCGATCCAGATTTCCCAGACCACGTCGTCATTGTCGACGGTGAACAACGGACTGTAGCGTTGGGGATGCTCCATCAGCGTGAGCGCGACCTCGTTGTAGTGCTCCATCACCAGCCCGAGAACCCGATTGGCATGATCGAGATTTTCGAAGACCGGCGTCTGGTCCGCGCTGTCCTCATGCCAGACGACGGGCAGCCAATCCCTTGGCATGATCAGCTCCGGGCAGGTCAGCAAGCCGGCGATGAAGCCGTCAAGCTCGTCGACCAGCATGGCGTCATCGCCGAGGGCGAGCAGTTCCTCGTCAAGCTGCTTGGTGCGTCGCGATGGTTCAGACATAGGCGCCTTCAAGTCCATGACGATAGTTGGTAGAGCTGTTCCTGCAGAATGACGTGACACGCGCTCGAACGGGAATCCATGTTTGGCTCCGGCCTGATCCAGCGCACTCTCAAGGTGGTTCGTCGTCGGAACGTACCTCAAAGAAGAGCGCTAGGCGGCTTGCCCCTCAAACGAGGTGCTGACCTCGCCAGTAGGACGGGGAGCTAGCTCAGAACCCCTAGCCATAACCTGGGGCATAGCCTCACGAAGGTAAAGTCTTTCGATTCAACTACCGGGCCGCCGCGCGTCGCAGGTGCGAGGGCACGGGGATGGCGCGATGGTCTTCCTCGGCAGCCTCGATCCAACGTGCAATTGCATCCTGCACATTCTACACCGCTTCGAATTCGGTGGCGCCGTCGGACATGCAGCCGGGAAGGTCGGGCACGGTCGCAACGAAGCCACCGCAGTCTTCCTCCGACAGCGGCTCGATGATGATCTTGTAGTGCGGACGCTCGTCCATGTGGTCTCAATCTCGCAGGAAGGCTGTCAGCAAAGAATGATGGGTTTCGCAAAGGGCTCAACCGATCCTACGCGCTGCTTTATCGAGCCTTGAACAGCAAGTTGATCAGAAAGCATTCTTGCAGTTCAATCGTGGCTGCTTGAAACCAGCTCATCGCTTGGCGTGCGTTTGAAATGTGCAGCTGTACTTGGGTAGCCGTGCGGGAGCTATTGGTGAGCGCGCTGGGGCTCGAACCCAGGACCCCGTGATTAAAAGTCACGTGCTCTACCGGCTGAGCTACGCGCTCCCATGACCGCTGATGGCTTAGACGTAGATCGCCATCGTGCTCGGACATTCGAGAAGCATGTCTTGCCGCTGGGCTTAGGCTTGCGTCGCGGGGAAAAACCGGCTGTTTCCGGATCATGCTCTCGGCCTGCGCTGTGTAGGGGGAGTGGCCGCGCAGGTCAATAGTCCGGGGCGCTGCCGAAACTCTTGGCAGAAGCGGTGATTTGCTCGCCCTATCCGCCGCTTAGGCCGGGATTCTCAACCCGATTGGCGGCCACCATCCACGCTGAACTGTCAGAGCTTGCCGGTCGAGCACGGCCTTTCATGGTTCGAGACGCCCGCTTTGGCGGGCTCCTCACCATGAGGGTCTTCCATCTCGCCGCGAAGCGCGACCTCATCCTGAGGGCCCACCGCAGGCGGGCGTCTCGAAGGATTTGCCCGCCCGTCAGTTCGTCTCCCGCCGCACCTCATTCGGCACGGCTTGCGGCGCGCCCACGGGGGGCAGCGCGACCGGGCGGAGCCCGATCAGCTCGGCGGTTCGGATCGCGCTGTCGCGCCAGAACTGGAACGAGTTGATGCGGCTGAGTTCGAGGATGGCGATGGCGACGGCCGCCAGGAACGGCAGGCTCTGCAGCACCAGCACGCCGGCGAAGATGTAGATCTCGGTGATCTGGCGGAAGCTGTTGCTGGCGATCAGGACGCCGGCGCCGACCAGGAGCAGGGTGCCGATCACGGCCTCCCAGAACGCCTGGAACTCGATCGACATCCTGCTGAGGCCGCCCTTGGAGGTGCGGGCGAAGGCGATGTGCTCGGTGATGAGGCCCTGCGCGACCGCGCGCGACACCGTCCACTGCACGCTCATCGCCGCGATCATGGCGCCCAGCATCTGGCCGGGCTTGATGGCGACGCGGGCGCGGTACATCGACAGGAAGTGCACCAGCGAGACGATGAAGGCCCCGATGATCGGCAGCGTCAGGATCTTGTCGGGGATGGCGATGTCGGCGAAGGCGACGATCGGGACCCAGACGAGGTTGAGCAGCGCCACCACCACGCCGAGGCTCTCGGCGCCGAGCCAGTTCAGCCAGCCGAGGCCATATTCGCGCTTCTGGTCGGAGGTCAGCCGGCTCGCGCCCGGCAGGAAGCGGCGCCAGTGCTTCTTGACGATCTGCAGGCCGCCATAGGCCCAGCGGTGACGCTGCTTCTTGAACGCCTCATAGGTGTCCGGCAGCAGGCCCGCGCCGTAGCGGGTGTTGGTGTAATGGGTGGTCCAGCCGAGCTCCTGGATCGCTAGGCCGAGATCGGAATCCTCGCAGATCGTGTCGGACGACCAGCCGCCGGCCATGTCCATCGCGGCGCGGCGGATCAGGCACATCGTGCCGTGCACGATGACTGCGTTGAGCTCGTTGCGCTGGACCATGCCGATGTCGAAGAAGCCGGCATATTCGCCGTTCATGATGTAGTGCATGATCGACAAATCGCCGTCGCGGTGCTCCTGCGGCGCCTGCACCAGGCCGACGCGTGGATCGGCAAACGCCGGCACGAGATCCCTAAGCCAATCGGGCTCGACGACATAGTCGGCATCGAGGATGCCGATGATCTCGGCATCCGCCGCGGTGCGGTCCATCGCGATGCGCAGCGCACCCGCCTTGAAGCCTTGCACCTTCTCGGCGTTGATGAACTTGAAGCGTTCACCGAGCGCGCGGCAATGGTCCTGGATCGGCTGCCAGAACGCGGGGTCGGGCGTGTTGTTGATGATGACCACGCATTCGTAGTTCGGATAGTTCAGCCGCGACAGCGCATCCAGCGTCTGCTTGAGCATGTCGACCGGCTCGAAATAGGCCGGGATGTGGATCGAGACCTTCGGGCAGTAAGTCTCGGGCACGTTCTCGACCGGCTTGTCCTTGGCGATCAGCCGCTGCGGCGGCCGGCCGAAGGCGACCGCGGCGATCTCGTCGATGCGCGCCATGGCGATGAGAACAAGAGGAACAAGGAGGATCATGCCGAGCGTCAACGCGAAGGCCGAGCCGAAGATGAAATAATGGCTGTTCCAGAACGCGAACACGGTCGCGGCCCAGGCGCCGACGCCGTTGGCGGTCGCCGACAGCAGGAAGGCTTGTTTCGCGGTCGGCTTCTCGATCCGCAGGATCGGCAGCGACAAGAGGATGCCGACCAGCAGCGCGATGCCCATCAGCTTCCAATAATCGGGGTTCTCGACCGGACCGGTCCAGGCGAATTTCGGCTCGCGGCTGGCGTTGAGGATGCCCCAGTACGGACCGACGCCACCTTCGAAGAACTTCCAGGGCTGATCGATCGCTTCGACGATGTTGTATTCCATGCCGATGGCTTCGGCGCGGGTGACGAAGTTGCGCAGGATCAGCGCCTGCTGGAACGGACCCGGGTCGGCGTTGCGTAAGTTGTAGCCCTGGCTTGGCCAGCCGAATTCGGCGATCACGATGCGCTTACCCGGGAACAGGTTGCGCAACAGGTTGTAGCGGTCGACGGCCTGGTCGACCGCCTGGTCCGAGCGGAAGTTTTCCCAATAAGGCAGCACGTGCGCGGCGATGAAATCGACGCTGGAGCCGAGGTCGGGATTGTCGCGCCAGATGTTCCAGATCTCGCCGGTGGTGACGGGCACGCGGACCGAGCCTTTCACCTTCTTGATCATGTCGATGAGGTCTTCGACCTTCTGCTCGCCGCGGTAGATCACCTCGTTGCCGACGACGACGCCGACGACATTGCTGTTCTTGCGGGCAAGGTCGATGGCGGCCTTGATCTCGCGCTCGTTGCGATCCTTGTCCTTGTCGATCCAGGCGCCGACGGTGACCTTGAGGCCGAACTCGGCCGCGATCGGCGGCACCAGTTCCACGCCGCCGGTGGACGAATAGAGGCGGATCGCGCGCGTCATGGTCGACAGCGTCTTCATGTCGGCGCGGATTTTCTCGACCGTCGGGATGTTGTCGATATCTGGGTGAGCCGAACCCTCGAACGGCGCGTAGGACACGCTGGGCAGCAGGCCCTTGAAGTCGGGCGCGGGTTCCTTGTCGCGCAGGACTCCCCATAGTCCAGCGTGAAGCGCAGACACAAGCAACAGAACGGCGGCGACAACGCGCATCGCGGCTAAACCAATAGGGGCTGAGGTGGCAGGGAAGCGGATCCGACCCCGAGATCCGACCAAGTCCGCGGCAAAGGAAGCATATCTCTGCCGCGCCGTTTCACAACTGTCATGGCCTCATGTCCTTATCAGGGCATGGCCTTTTCGAACAACGCGCGGCAGTGCCAACCGGGTCTATGGCCGATCGTTCCTGAACGACAGCTGAAACGACCCGCGGCTATTTCTGCGGCGCTGGCGTCGGGCTTGCCGCAGGCGAGGGGCTCGCGGCCGGCTGCGGTGCCGGCGGATTGCCGGACGCCGGGGCCGCGGGCTGGGCGGCCGCGGCCGCCGCCTGCTGCGGCTGGGCCGCCGGGTTGATCCAGCAGGCGTGCACGCGGCTGTCCAGGGTCTCGGCGACCTTGGGGTCGATCTGGCCGCCGAACCGGGTCAGGCAGCGGAAGGCGGCCTGGATGTGGCCGCCGGGGCAGCCGAAGCGATCGTAGAGGTCGAGATGGCGGAACGCGGTATCGAGATCGTCCCGCCACATCAGCCGCACCACGCGCCGGCCGAGCCAGACGCATTCGGGATTGCCGGCCGGGCCGTTGATGACCTGGGCGGCTTCCGCGAACTCGTCGGTGCGGCGCTGGTTCTGGGCGGCATCCTTGGCGGCGTCGGCAGGCTGGGCGGCGGCCTTGCCTTGATCCGGGGCTGGCGTGCCGCTCTGGGCGGAGGCGCCACCGAGACCGGCGAGAGCGAGAAGGCAGGAGACGGCCAAGGTGGCGGCGAACTGCCGCAGGACCGCATTTCGTGACTCGAACACCCGTTGCCGCATGAATTCCCCAATGTATCCGCTGGCCGTCCGCGTCAGGATCCCGCGGACGCGTCGGTGATGGCGTCCAAATGGGTCTCCAATGCGGCGGAAAAGTCTTTGGGAGTCCATGGCCTGTATTTGGAATTTTGTCCAGCAAAGTCACGATGCTAGGGCCCGGCCGAACGGCCGCGGCCCGATTCCTGTAGGACAGGAGCATATCCGCACCCGGACACCCCCTTGGCAGACGGCGTGCAAGCAGGTAATCGACGGGCCCTTCGCGGAGGACGGAACCGATTTCTCTTCGTACGCCACTGGCGCTTCTGCTCGTTTCACTGGGTGCGATTGCTGCCGTGTGGTGGTGGTTGGCGACGCCGATCACGCTCGCGCGCGCCCCGATCGATCCCGCCGACAAGGTCCAATGCGTCTCCTACGCGCCGTTCCGCGGCGAGCAGACGCCGCTGAACGCGTGGACCCATATCGAGGCCGAGCAGATTGAGCAGGATCTGCGCCAGCTCAAAGAGATCACCGACTGCGTCCGCACCTATTCGATGGAGAACGGGCTCGACCAGGTGCCGGCGATCGCCGCCAAGGTCGGCGGGCTGAAAGTGCTGCAGGGAATCTGGCTCTCCAGCAACCGCACCAAGAATTTCGAGCAGGTCGCGCTCGCCATCCGCCTCACCAAGCAATTCCCGGACATCATCACTACGGTCATCGTCGGCAACGAGGTGCTGCTGCGTGGCGAGATGACGACGGCGGATCTCGTCTCCATCATCCGCCTGGTGAAGACGCAGGTCAGCGTGCCCGTCACCTATGCCGACGTCTGGGAGTACTGGCTGAAGAACCGCGAGGTCTCCGACGCCGTCGACTTCGTCACGATCCACATCCTGCCCTATTGGGAGGATTTCCCGGTGAAGGCGAAATTCGCCGCCGGTCACGTGGAGACGATCCGCGAGCGCATGGTGGTGGCGTTTCCCGGCAAGGAAATCCTGATCGGCGAAACCGGCTGGCCGAGCGAGGGGCGCATGCGCGACGGCGCGTTGCCGTCACGCACCAACCAGGCGCGGGTGGTTTCGGAAATCCTCAGCCTGGCGAAGGCGCAGAAGTTCCGCGTCAATCTGATCGAGTCCTACGACCAGCCGTGGAAGCGCAAGCTGGAAGGCACTGTCGGCGGCTATTGGGGCCTCTACGATTCGGTGCGCCGGAGCCTGAAATATCCGCCGGGCGAGCCGATCAGCAATTTCCCGTACTGGAAATGGTACATGGGCGCGGGCATGGGCCTGTCCGTGCTGGTGTTCGCGGTCGCCCTCATCACGCTGCGCCGGCGGCCGTGGACGCCGCGCTTCTCGGCCTGGCTCGGCGTCGCCATCTCGGCGACGACGGCGGGGAGCCTGCTCGGGATCGGCGCCGACAAGATGTATTACGAGAGCTACGGCATCGGCGGCTGGCTGCTGTGGGGCGCGCTGTTACTTGCCGGCATCCTGTCGCCGATCTTCTGTTCGCAGGCCATGGTGATCGGCCGCAGCCTTCCGACCTTCCTCGATTTGCTCGGTCCGCGCGAGGGGCGCAAATGGTCGAAGCTCACCGCCGTTCTCGGCCTGACGCTCGCGGCGACGGCGGTGATCGCGGCCGCGACCGCGCTCGGCTTCGTGTTCGACCCGCGCTACAAGGATTTTCCCTACGCCGCGCTGACGATGGCGGTGGTGCCGTTTGCGCTTCTGATGCTGAACCGGCCGCAGATCGGCCAGCGTCCGATCGCGGAATCGGTGTTCGCGGGCGTGCTGGCGCTGTCGGCCGTCTTCGTGCTCTTCAACGAAGGCCGCGACAATTGGCAGTCGCTGTGGACCTGCGCGATCTATCTGTTGTTCGCGCTCACGCTGTGGCGGGCGCGGGCCGAGCAAACCCAAGAATGAACAGGCCGATCGCAAGGCCCGACAGCACGACATTGTAGAGCACGATGCCGAGGCCGGCCGCGATGATGCCGACCGTGAGCAGCACGATCGACGGCCGCATCAGGTTCAGCGTCGCAACCACCAGCGCGACGATGCCGAACACCGAATTCTTGAACAGCACGGTCGAGACCGACCGCGCCTTGCAGAGCAGCGTCTGAAGCCCGGCGTCGCAGGCCAGAGCGACCTGCGACAGCTCGATCGCGAGGTAGCGCAGATAAAGCGCATAGCCGACGGACGCGAAGCCGACGACGATAAGGAACTGCACCTGGTAGGGCGTGAGGCGGAAGGGCTTTTTTGTCATGGCCGCAATATGGTCGGGATGGCGCGGGCAGGCAACAGGGGGGATGATGTTTCTGCTGATCCGGCCGGCTTAAGGCGTGCGCGAGGAGCCGTCAAAGCCGACGTTGCGTCCGTTCTGTTCCGCCAGCCGGCGCTCGTATTTTTCAGCCAATGCGAGCAGTCGCTTCCTGATATGGGGATCCGCCTGGTCTGCCAGCTCGCGGATCAAGGTGAGTTGCTCCCGCAGAAACTTCGCGTCCGCCGTCATCTCCGCTCCGAATCAAATCCGTCGCGGATCATGCCGGATTGCGCCGGCTCTGTTGGTGTCATTTGGTACGTTGCCATCGCTCGGAGCGTGCGATGCGGGCGGTCAACGCGACGGAGCCGACCATGTTGGTCAGGCGCCGTCGGCAAAAGTTGAATGATCCTGTCGCAGCACCATCACTTCCTGTGGGTGTTCGAGCCGGTGGTGGTGGTGTGGTGGCGCATTTTCTGTCCGGGCGCGCTTTCCGAGTGGCCCGGGCCCGCGGCGGTATTGGTCTGGTGACCAGGCGCGTATTCGGAAGCGCCGGGACCCGTCGAAGGCTTCGTCGTGTTCTGCATCTGCTGACCCGGCGCGTAGCTCGAAGCGCCCGGCGATTTCGTAGTTTGCGCAAACGCCGAGGATGCCGCCAGCAGCGCGGCCGTCGCGATGATCAATGTCTTCACGCGTGTTTCTCCCTTGGTCATGGAGGCGGCGGGCGATTTCGTATGCGGGCCGCTCCCGTTTACGACCGGGATAACTTGGCAATCGGCGGGTGGTTTCTCTTGCCGGGCCGAAATTTAGGTCCATTGCCGCGTGCAACAACGCGCCGGCATTCACCGTGCGTTCAGGTTGAGGCTGCGTCCGCCCCGGATCGGCGCGGCTTCATCGCCTGAAGAATGACGACAGCGTCGATCCCGCGGACGCCGACGCGGTCTCTGGCTTCGCCGGCGCCGGCTGCGCCGCAGGGGCGGGCGCGGGCTCCTCGCGCTTGGTGCGTTTCGAGGAGTAGCTGCGGCGGCGCTGCGGCTTCTCGGGCTTGGTGATGGGCGTGGGCGCGGTTTCGGTTTGCGGGGCCGCGTCCTGGTTCTTCTCCGCGTTCTTCTCTTGAACCCTGTCTTGAGATTTCTCTTGCGCCTTGTCTTGAGGCTTCTCTTGCCCCTTTTCCGAGCCACGCATCGACAGGCGCTGGCCGTCGAACACGGTGGTCTCGCAGTGACGATTGTTCTCGGCGAGGCTCGCGCAGAATTTCGCGGCGGCGGCGGCGTTGACGAGGGGCCCGGCGCCCAGGCGGAGCTGCATGCCGAGCCCGGTCGTGCCTTCCTTGATCATGATGATCGGTCGCAGCGCTGCGACTTCCGGATTGGATTTGGTCACGCCGCGCCAGAGCGCGCGCAAGGCATCGACCGAATTGGCGCCGCCGAGATCGATCGCGAAACGCGTCTGCTGAACCGCGATCGCGGGGGATTCGCTGTCGGCGGTTTCCGCCGGCTTGGCGGCTGTCGCGACGACTTCGGTCGGGGCGGGCGCCGGCTCGGGCTTCTTCTCGGCAGCCTTCTCGTTTGTCTCGGGCTGCATCAATTTCGACGCGGCCGGATCGGGCGGCGCCATGATCAACTTGGACGGGACCAGCGGAATGGTCGGCAATGCCGAGTTCGTTGCCAGCGGTTGTTGCACGAGCGAGGCGGCAGCGGCGCTCTGCGGTGGCGGGCTCGACGGCTCCTTTGCAGTTTCCTTCGACGTTTCCTTGGGTGTCTCCTTGGACGTGTCCTTGGCGGCGTCGGTGCGGGGCTTGTCAGCGGCGGAAGCAGGCGTCGAGGCAACCGGCGCGACGCTGGGAGCCGTGGGCGCAGCATCCTGCGCCTTGCCGGACTGCGGCGGCGGGGTGGTTTGCTTGGCGATGGCGCCGGTGACGGAATCGAGCCCTTGCTCCAGCACGGTGACGCGCGAATACAACCGGTCGCGATCCGTATTCAGCGTCTCGATGGCGGCAGTGAGCCGGCGAGCCTCGATCTGGCTCTCCTTGGTGAGCACCTGGAGCCGATCGGCCTGGCGCGCGAGATCGGCGGAAGCAACCTGGTCGCGCCGCCAGCCGAGCTGAGCCTGATTGGCCATCACCGCGATGGTGACGGCGCCAACGGCCGCCACGCCCCACGAGCCAAGCCGCCACAGCAGGCGGCGGTCGAACGCGCTTTCCTCGGCCAAAAGTCCAGAGAACAGCCCGCCGGTCTCCTTGGCGCCGAAGGCATCCGCCAGTGGGTCGGAATCCTTTGCCATGAACGTTAAGTGCCCAGCCCCGAAGCTGCCCCGAATCAATCAGGGAACATTAACAGGAAAAGCGTGTCGCACTTGAATTCCGGGCGTTTGCGGGGGTAGCAAGGCGGCAGCTTTTGAGGGCGGCCCGCCCCATTTGATTCGGCCGAATCTGACAGGATTTCGATGACCGCCCGTTCCAGCCTCACGATCGTGCTCGCCGCCGGCGAAGGCACGCGCATGCGATCGAGCTTGCCGAAAGTGCTGCATCCGGTTGCTCACCAGACGCTGCTGGCCCACGTGCTCGGCGCGGCACCCAAGGGAACCGGCAGCTCGCTCGCGGTCGTGATCGGTCCCGACCACCAGGCGGTCGCGGACGAGGCGAAGCGCATCAGGCCCGACGCGCTCACCTTCGTGCAGACCGAGCGGCTCGGCACCGCGCATGCGGTGCTGGCGGCGCGCGAGGCGATTGCGCAGGGCGCCGATGATCTGCTGATCGCCTTCGGCGATACGCCGCTGATCTCGGCCGAGACCTTTGCGCGGCTGCGCGCGCCGCTCGCAAGCGGCGCTGCGATTGCCGCGCTCGGCTTCCGCGCTGCCGATCCCACGGGCTATGGCCGCTTCATCGTCGAGGGCGAACGGCTGGTCGCGATCCGCGAGCAGGCCGATGCGAGCGCCGACGAGCGCAAGATCGATCTGTGCAATGCCGGCGTGATGGCGATCGACGGTCGCCGGGCGCTTCAAATCCTTGGGCAAATCGGCAATGCCAATTCCAAGGGCGAATATTATCTGACGGACGCGGTCGAAATCGTCCGCAAGCAGGGATGGGAGTCCGTGGTGATCGAGACCAGCGAGGACGAAGTGCGCGGCATCAATACCAAGGCGCAGCTTGCGGAAGCAGAAGGCGTGATGCAGGCGCGCTTGCGGAGAGCAGCGATGGAGGCCGGCGTCACGCTGATCGCGCCGGAGACCGTTTATCTCGCCGCCGATACCGTGTTCGGCAAGGACGTGACCATCGAGCCGTTCGTGGTGATCGGCCCAGGCGTGTCGATCGCCGACGGCACCGTGATCCATTCCTTTTCGCACATCGTGCAGACGACACTCGGCAAGAACGTCTCGATCGGTCCCTATGCGCGGCTTCGGCCCGGCACCTCGCTCGGCGACGGTGCGCGGATCGGCAATTTCGTGGAGACCAAGGCGGCGACGCTGGAGGCCGGCGTCAAGGTCAACCATCTCTCCTATATCGGCGATGCCACAATCGGCGCCAATTCCAACATCGGCGCCGGCACCATCACCTGCAACTACGACGGCTTTAGGAAGCACAAGACGGTGATCGGGCAGGGTGCCTTCGTCGGCACCAATTCGTCGCTGGTCGCCCCCGTCAAGATCGGCAAGGGCGCCTATATCGGCTCGGGCTCGGTGATCACCCGCGACGTGCCCGATGACGCCATGGCGCTGGAGCGTAACCAGCAGACCATCCGGGAAGGCGGCGCGGCGCGCTATCGCGAGATGAAGACGGGCGGCAAGAAGCCGGAGAAGTGAGAAGCCAGGCGGTTCTTCTCTTGCGAGGGCTGCGCGCGCATGGACGAGGACAAAGAGGCCGCCTTCTTATTCGAGTTCTTCGTCGAGAACGTCATCATGCCGCCGGGACGATGGGTGCTGGACCAAGTTGGAGTGCGCCACACGCATGAGCATGAGATCGCGGCGCTTTTCACTGGACTGGCGTTCTGGGCGTTCGCCGTTTTCCTCGTGTTCGCCCTGGTTCTCGGGTGGTGAGGCGTCCGCTATTCGTCGTCGGCGAATTCGGAGAAGATCGCGCGGGTCAGGCGCCAGCCGCGCGGCTTGGCGCGCTTGACCGGCTCGCCTTCGGGATGCTTCACGAAGACGGGCTTGCTTTCCTTGCCGCGCTGGGGCGGCGGCCAATGCGCCAGGTGCGTGCCGGTGGTCTCGCTGGCGCGCAAATACATCGATGACAGACCTTTGCGGTCGGACGAGCCTTTCATGGCCTCAACTCTCCTGCACCGGAATCGTTGGTCAAACATGTTGACAACAGGTTAACGCGCGCGGTTTAAGGCCGGCCAATTCGCCGCAGGCAAAGCTCAGGTTGCGATCCATGCTGTCTCAATTCGCAATAATTATTGAGTATATGGTTCCTTCCGAATTTCGCTAAAAACCGGACGTGTCGTTTAGGCGATTTTTCGACGATTTGGGGGATAGTGATCCGCATGTGCGGGATTGTCGGCATTCTCGGGCGCAAGCCGGTTGCAGAGCAGCTGGTGGATTCGCTCAAACGTCTTGAATATCGCGGTTACGACTCGGCCGGCGTCGCGACGCTCGAAGGCCGGCATCTCGAGCGCCGCCGCGCCGAGGGCAAGCTGAAGAACCTGGAGAAGCGGCTGGAAGCCGAGCCGCTCAAGGGCACCACCGGCATCGGCCACACCCGCTGGGCCACTCACGGCAAGCCCACCGTCAACAACGCCCATCCGCACGCGACCGAGCGCGTCGCCGTGGTTCACAACGGCATCATCGAGAATTTCCGCGAGCTGCGCGAGGAGCTCGAGAAGAAGGGCACGGTGTTCAACACCGAGACCGACACCGAGATCGTGCTGCATCTCGTCGACGATCTCTTGGCGCGCGGCAACAAGCCCGTGGAAGCGGTCAAGCTGGCGCTGGGGCGCCTGCGCGGCGCGTTTGCGCTTGGCTTCATCTTCGCCGGCGACGACGACCTGATGATCGGCGCCCGCAATGGTCCGCCGCTTGCGATCGGCTATGGCGACGGCGAGATGTATCTCGGCTCGGACGCCATCGCGCTCGGCCCGTTCACCGACACGATCAGCTATCTCGAGGACGGCGATTGGGTCGTGCTGACCCGCAAGAGCGCGACGATTTTCGACAAGGACGGCAACGCCGTCCAGCGCGACAAGATCAAGCACGCCGCCTCGACCTCGCTGGTCGACAAGGCCAATTACCGCCACTTCATGGCCAAGGAGATCCACGAGCAGCCGGAAGTGGTCGGTCACACGCTGGCGCGCTACGTCGACATGGCGACCGAGCGCGTCGCGCTGCCGGTCAAGCTGCCGTTCGACTTCAGGAACGTCCAGCGCATCAACATCACCGCGTGCGGCACCGCGAGCTATGCCGGCTACGTCGCAAAATACTGGTTCGAGCGCTTTGCGAGGCTGCCGGTCGAGGTCGATGTCGCCTCCGAATTCCGCTACCGCGAGGCGCCCTTGCGCAAGGGCGATCTCGCCATCTTCATCTCGCAGTCGGGCGAGACTGCCGACACGCTGGCGGCACTGCGTTATGCCAAGGCCGAGGGCGTGCACACGATCGCCGTCGTCAACGTGCCGACCTCGACGATGGCCCGCGAGAGCGAGACCGTGCTGCAGACGCTTGCCGGCCCCGAGATCGGCGTCGCCTCGACCAAGGCCTTCACCTGCCAGCTGATGGTGCTGGCCAACCTTGCGATCGCGGCCGGCAAGGCGCGCGGCGAATTGTCCGACGAGGACGAGACCAAGCTGGTCCACGGCCTCGTCGAGGTGCCGCGCCTGATGGCGGCTGCACTCACCACCGAGCTCCAGATCGAGAAGCTCGCGCATCGGATCGCCAAGTCGCGCGACGTGCTCTATCTCGGCCGCGGCACCAGCTTCCCGCTCGCGCTCGAAGGCGCGCTGAAGCTGAAAGAGATCTCCTACATCCACGCCGAGGGCTATGCCGCCGGCGAGCTCAAGCACGGGCCGATCGCGCTGATCGACGAGACCATGCCGGTCGTCGTCATCGCGCCCCACGACCGGGTGTTCGAAAAAACCGTCTCCAACATGCAGGAGGTCGCCGCCCGCGGCGGCAACATCATCCTGATGACGGACGCCAAGGGCGCGGAAGAGGCGACCGTCGAGTCCCTCGTCACCATTGTCATGCCCGATATGGCGGCGGCGTTCGCGCCGATGGTCTATGCCGTCCCCGTGCAGCTGCTCGCCTATCACACCGCTGTCGTCATGGGCACCGACGTCGACCAGCCGCGCAACCTCGCGAAATCGGTGACCGTGGAATAGGCAGGAGGGATCCGGTCGGAGCGCTTCGTGGTCTTCCAAAACCTGCTAGAAGACCCTAGCTTGTGTGCTGCGACCGACTTGGAACCCGAATGACCCCCCGCGACGACGCGCCTGCGCCTCTTGATCCCATTCCGGAACCGCATACCGGCCTGATGGGCCGCTTCCGCAATTATTTCCTGACCGGCCTCGTCGTCACGGGGCCGATCGCGATCACGCTGTACCTGGTGTGGTGGTTCGTCACCTGGGTCGACGGAGTGGTGCGGCCGTTCGTGCCGCTGGCCTACCGGCCGGAAACCTATCTGCCTTACGTCATTCCCGGTTGGGGACTGGTTGTCGCGTTCTTCACGCTGACGCTTGTCGGCTTCCTTGCGGCTAATCTGATCGGCAGGACGCTGGTCGATGTCGGCGAGACCTTCCTCGGCCGGATCCCGGCGGTGCGCGCCATCTATCGCGGCCTGAAGCAAGTCTTCGAGACGCTGTTCTCGGGCAAGGGCTCGAGCTTCCGGAAAGTGGGCCTGGTCGAATTTCCCTCGCCGGGCATGTGGTCGATCGTGCTGATCTCGCAATCGCCGAACGAGGACATTGCGCGCAACCTGCCGGGGCAGGAGGAGCACGTCTCGGTGTTCCTGCCGTGCTCGCCGAACCCGACCACCGGCTTCTTCTTCTATGTCCCGAAGAGCAAGATCATCGAGGTCGACCTCACGGCCGAGGATGCGGCGACACTGATCATGTCGGCCGGCGTGGTGCAGCCGGGCTCGGCGCCCGATCCAAAGAAGGCCGCGGCCCTCGCGGGCATGGCCAATGCCGCGCGTATCGCCAACGCGTCGGCGCTTCAGCCTGAGCCTGCGAAGGTGGAGTAGGGCCATTCCGTTGCGGGATGGCGTCGGTCACGCGCACGTTGGCATCCTCTGCTATTCTCCCGTCGAGCCGAGCGCCTCGCTCGGCGCTCGACCTGGAGTGCATGATGTCCAAGACCATTGCGATCCTCGCGCCCGGCGCCATGGGCAGCGCCGTCGCCCGCCGTCTCAGCGAGCATGGCGCGCGCGTGCTGACATCCTTGAAGGGGCGGAGCGAGGCGACGCAAAAACGCGCAGCGGATGCCGGCATGATCGGCGCCGATGACGATGCGATCGCCGGCGCCGACATCATTCTTTCGATCGTGCCTCCGGGCGAAGCCGTCGCGCTGGCTGAATGGTTGGCCGGGCTGATCGTCAGCCGCGAGCACAAGCCGGTCGTGGTTGATTGCAACGCCGTCAACGTCGACACCGTGCGTGGGATTGAGGAGATCATCGGCTCGGCGCAGGCGCCGTTCGTCGATGCCGGCATCATCGGCTTTCCGCCGCAAGCAGGGGCTAAGAGTCCGGCCTTCTACATGTCCGGCGAGCACGCCAAGGACGTCGCGGTGCTGAAGGAATTTGGCCTCGACGTGCGGATCATCGAAGGTCCGGTCGGCGCGGCCTCGGCGCTGAAGATGTCCTATGCCGGCATCGTCAAGGGCCTCGCCGGCATCGGCTCGGCCATGGTGGTCGCGGCCACGAAAGCGGGCGCCGCCGATGGGCTGCGCGACGAGCTTGCGCTCAGCCAGCCTGCGATCCTGGCCCGGCTCGAGGTCGCTCTGCCTGACATGATTCCGAAGGCCTATCGCTGGGTCGCCGAGATGCGCGAGATTTCAGGTTTCCTTGGGCCCGATCATCCGGCCAGCCAGATCTACGAAGGCTTCGCGCGCTGGTTCGAGCATCTGGCGAAAGATGCGAAGGGCGAGGCTGTGGATGCGGAACTGATGAAGGCATTTGCCGCGGGGATCGCGCGGAAGAAGGCCTGATCGTTTTGGCTCACTCGCCGTTCAACGAAACCGAGTCCAGAAAGCCCTGAATGTCCCGGTCGTGTCTCAGGCGCACGACGGGGACATGGGGGCCGTATCGCAGGCGCTCGGCCTCGATGACGGGCACGCGCTCGGTGTCGTAGCGCCATGCCTCCTTCATCAGCTTCCAGTCGAACTGTTCCGGACATCCCTCGGGCAGATCGGGCCGAGTCGTGTCGCGATCGAAGGCCGAGCGCCAGAGAATGCGCCACTGACGGTGCCAGCGCGGACGGTCGATGACGACGAGAATATCGGCGCGCCCGATCGTGAGATCGAAGGCCAGCCCCGAGAAGCTGCCGTCAACGACCCAAGCGTCGCCTGCGATCGCTTGCGTAACGCGCGCCCGAAAGCCGGCCGTGTCGGAGGGGGTCCATCCCGGCCGCCAGTAGAGCACGTCGAGATGCACCACGGGCAGGTCGAGCTTTCGCCCGAGCTTTAGGGCAAGGCTCGTCTTTCCGCTTCCCTGCGAGCCAACGACGATGATCCGGCGCATGGCGGGAAGGTTTGCATGAAGTCGGCCCGTGGCGAAAGGGGCAGTCTTCTGAACCGGCTCCATCCACGTCATTGCGAGCCAACGGGTCCGCGCGAAGCACGACCCGATGACAGGCTCCGCGAAGCAATCCAGACTGTCGCCGCGGAAAGATTCTGGATTGCTTCGCTGCGCTCGCAATGACGGGGAGCAGACGCCGCGGAGCCCATCTGTTATTGTCTCTGCGGCAGCAGTTCGTGTACAACGGGAGTTCGAATGAGAGTGCTCGTCATCGGCGCAGGGGCGCTTGGCGGCTATTACGGAGCTTGCCTGGTCCGTGCAGGCCGCGACGTGACCTTTCTCGTGCGCGAGACGCGGGCCGAGCAATTGCGGCAGAACGGATTGCAGGTCGTGAGCCCGCACGGCGATTTTGCCGTGCAGCCGAACACCCTGCTGGCAAGCGATCTCAAGGAGCCATTCGATCTCGTGCTCGTCGGCGTCAAGGCCTACTCGCTCGATGACGCGATGAGCCAGTTTGCGCCCGCCGTCGGCACGAGCACGATGATCCTTCCGATCCTGAACGGGCTGAAGCATGTCGACGCTCTCGCCACAAGGTTCGGCGCCGCTCGCGTCCTCGGCGGTCTCGCCAATGTCAGTGCCGGGTTGGACGCGGATGGCCGGGTCGTTCAGTTCATGGCCAACCAGGCCATCATCTTCGGCGAGATCGAGGGCGCACTAAGTGAACGCGCGCTCGCGCTGGAGATTCTGCTCGGTGTTCCCGGTATCGACGTGCGCGCCAGCGAAGCGATCATGCAGGACATGTGGGAGAAGTTCGTGCAGCTCTCGACGCTCGCCGGCATCACCTGCCTGATGCGTGCAAGCATCGGAGACATCCTGGCCGTGCCCAACGGCGAGCAGTCGATTTTCCGCCTGTTCGCCGAATGCTGCGCCGTTGCGACGGCCTCGGGATACGAGCCGCGTGCACCGTTCATCGAGTTCGACCGCAAACTGTTCACGACGCTGGACTCGCCGCTGAAGGCCTCGATGCTGCGCGACATCGAACGCGGTTCGGTCACCGAGTCCGAACATATCCTCGGCGACATGGCGAACCGGGCCCGCAGGCTTGGCATCGAGACGCCGCTGCTGGATCTCGCCCGCGCGCATGTGGCGGCTTACGAGGTCGGGCGACGAAGGGCGGCAGGTTAGCCCGCCCCGATCAGCGGAATCGCCTCGTCTCGCTCATACAGATACAGCAGGCACCGCAACGCCTCGCCGCGCTCGCCCTTCAGCTTCGGATCCTCCTTGAGGATGCGGAGCGCTTCGTCTCTTGCCTGGGCGATGAGCTGGCCATGCACCTCCGGGCGCGCGATGCGGTAGCCGGGCAGGCCGCTCTGGCGCACGCCCAGCACGTCGCCTTCGCCGCGCAGCTTCAGGTCTTCCTCGGCGATGCGGAACCCGTCGGTGGTCTCGCGGATCACTTTCAGGCGGGCCTTCGACATCTCGCCGAGCGGCTCCGAGTAGAGCAGGATGCAGGTCGAGGCCTCCGAGCCGCGCCCGATCCGGCCGCGCAGCTGGTGCAGCTGGGCAAGGCCGAAGCGCTCGGCATTCTCGATCACCATGATGGTCGCCGCCGGCACGTCGACGCCGACCTCGACCACGGTGGTCGCGACCAGAAGGCCGATCTCATGGGCGGCGAACTGGCCCATGACCCGGTCCTTCTCGGTGCCCTTCATCTGGCCGTGGACGAGGCCGACGCGGTCGCCGAAACGCTTTTGCAGGCTCTCGAAACGCTTGGTCGCGTTCGTGAGGTGCTCGATGCCCTCGGCTTCGGATTCCTCGACCAGCGGGCAGATCCAGTAGACCAGCTTGCCCGCTTGCAGCGCGCGTCCGACGCCGTCCATGACCTCGCCGAGCCGGCTCATGGCGACGGCGCGGGTGTCGATCGGCTGCCGGCCGGCGGGCTTCTCGCGCAGCTCGGAGACGTCCATGTCGCCGAAATAGGTCAGCACCAGCGTGCGCGGGATCGGTGTGGCGCTGAGCACGAGCACGTCGACGGCTTCGCCCTTGGACGTGAGCGCGAGCCGCTCGCGCACGCCAAAGCGATGCTGTTCGTCGACCACGGCGAGCGCGAGATCGTGAAAGATCACGTCGTCCTGGATCAGGGCATGGGTGCCGACGAGCAGGTCGATCTCGCCTGCGGCGAGCTGGGTGACGATCTCGCGCCGCTCCTTGCCTTTCTCGCGGCCAGTGAGGATCGCGACCTGCATGCCGGCGCGCTCGGCGAGCGGGGCGATGGTCTTGATGTGCTGGCGCGCCAGGATTTCCGTCGGAGCCATCAGCGCGGCCTGCTTGCCGACCTCGGCGACGGCGGCGGCCGCGAGCAGCGCCACGACCGTTTTGCCGGAGCCGACGTCGCCCTGCAGCAGTCGCAGCATGCGCACCGGCTGCTTCAGATCCTCGGCGATGGCCGCCGCTGCGCTGCGTTGCGAGGGCGTGAGCGCGTAGGGCAGGGCGTCGATGATCTTGTTGCGCAGATGTCCGTCGCCGGCATTGCGCACGCCGGCGGGGCGGCGGAGTTGCGCGCGGATCAGGGCGAGCGCGAGCTGGCCGGCCAGGAGCTCGTCAAAGGCGAGCCGCGACCAGAACGGCCGATCGGGCAGGATGTCCGTCAGCTCGACCGGCTGGTGCACGCGGGTGAGCGCTTCGGCGATCGGCGGAAAATTGCAGCGTCGCATCACCTCCGGGCTGATCCATTCCGGCAGGGCCGGCAGCTTCTGCAGCGCCTGCGCGATCGCGCGGCGGAGCGAGCCGAGCGCGAGGCCTTCGGTCAGCGGATAGACCGGATCGATGCCCGAGAGCTTCGAGATCGCTTCCTCGTCCAGCACGCGGTCCGGATGCACGATCTGCGGGATGCCGTCGTACATCTGAAGCGTGCCGGAGACGTAGCGCTTCTCGCCGACCGGCAGCAGCTTTTCGACATAGCCCGGCTTGGCGCGGAAGAAGGTCAGCACGACGTCACCGGTGTCGTCGCTGGCGTAGACCAGATACGGCGCGCGCGCGTTGCGCGGCGGGGGCGGGCGATGACGGTCGACGGTGACCTCCAGCGTCACCATGGTTCCCTGCACCGCGTCACGGATTTTCGGCCGCGCCCGGCGGTCGATCACCTGGCTCGGCAAATGCAGCAACAGATCGACCAGCCGCGGCGTCTCGCTCCGGCTGAGCAAATACTGCAGCAGCTTGTCCTGTTTCGGACCGACGCCGGGCAGGCTGGTCACGGCAGCAAACAGCGGATTCAGGAGACTGGGGCGCATGGATGCGAATCTAGGATCGTTTCGGCCCGTCATGCCCGGCTTTGTGCCGGGCATCCACGTCTTTTTTCGTACCCCGCGCGGGCCACCGGGCCATGCCAAATCGAGGGCTGACACGGCCACCCCGAGTGGCTATATCAGCCCGGCCCGGCACGTCCGGGCTTTCTGCGTTTGACTGGATTTGAGACATGACGGGAACGACACGATCGAGCAGCGGGCTGGACGATCGCCGCAAGCGGCTGCTGTTCCGCTGCTGGCACCGCGGCACGCGCGAGATGGACCTGATCCTCGGCCGCTTCGCGGATGCCGAGATCGGCAGTCTGTCGGATGACGAGCTGACGCAGCTCGAGACGCTGCTCGAGGTCAACGATCCCGATCTCTATGGTGCCATCACCGGCGACAAGGTGCTGCCGGCCGATGTCGCCGGCGCGGTGTTTGCCCGCATCAAGGCCTATCCGATCGCGGACGGCGGCGTATGAAACCGGGGATGAAATCTCCGGCCGAGCTGCTTGCGCCCGGCCGGGCGCTGACGCTTGCCAATGTCGCGGAAGGCGCCGAAGGTCTCGTCGTCTCCGATCTCGCCCGGGCCATCGCGGCGCGGCCGAAGAAGCCGGCGGTCAGCCTTGCGGTGGTCTGCCGCGACGGGCCGCGCATGCAGCAGCTCGAACGCGCGCTGCAGTTCTTCGCCCCGGATTTGCCGGTGCTGACCTTCCCAGCCTGGGACTGCCAGCCCTATGACCGCGTCTCGCCGCATGGCGGCATCCTGGCGCAACGCCTGACGACGCTGGCCCGGCTTGCATCTCTGACCGGCAGCGACAAGCCGCTAATCGTGCTGACGACGGTAAATGCCGTCGTGCAGCGCGTGCCCGCGCGCGAGCTCGTCGCGGCGCAGGCGCTGTCGGTCGCCCCCGGCAATGTCGTGCCGATGGACACCATCGTCGCCTGGCTCGAGCACAACGGCTACAACCGCTCCTCGACCGTGCGTGAGCCCGGCGAATATGCCGTGCGCGGCGGCATCCTGGACCTGTTTCCGGCCGGCCTCGAGCAGCCGGTTCGCTTCGATTTCTTCGGCGACAGCCTGGAATCGATCCGCTCCTTCGATGCCGAGACCCAGCGCACGCTGCTCGCCATGCGCTCGCTCGACCTGGTGCCGATCTCGGAATTCCAGCTCGTCACCGACACCATCCGCCGTTTCCGCATGGGCTACGTTGCCGAGTTCGGCGCGCCCGAGCGCGACGATGCGCTGTATGAGGCCGTCAGCGAAGGCCGCCGCCATCCCGGCATGGAGCACTGGCTGCCGCTGTTCCAGGACCGGATGGACACGCTGTTCGACTACCTGCAAGGCGCAGCCGTCGCAATCGAGCCGCAGGCCGAGGACGCGATCCGCGAGCGCTTCAAGCAGATCCAGGACTATTACGAGGCCCGGCGCGACGCGATGGAGCATCCCGGCGGCGGCGCGATCTACAAGCCGTTGCCGCCCGACCGGCTCTATCTCACTGCCGAGGAATGGACCAAGCGCGAGAGCGACATGCCGCTGGTGCGGTTGACGCAGTTCTCGGTTCCGGCGGACGGGACGAGTGTCGTCGACGCCGGTGCGCGCAAGGGCCGCGACTTCGCGCCGGAGCGCAACGACACCAACGTCAACGTGTTCGAATCCGTGGTCGGCCACGTCATGGCGCTGCAGGCCCAGCGCAAGAAGGTCGTGATCGCGCTGTGGAGCGAAGGCTCGCGCGACCGCATGACGTCGATGCTGCGCGACCACAAGCTGACCCACACCACCAGCGTCAACTCCTGGCGCACCGTGCAGGCGACCCCGCGCAACGAGACCATGCTCGCGGTGCTCGGCCTCGAGAGCGGTTTCGAGACCGACGAGATCGCTATTATCAGCGAGCAGGACATCCTCGGCGATCGCCTGGTACGGCCGCGCAAGGCGAGCCGGAAGCTCGACAATTTCATCTCGGAGGTGACGAGCCTTGCCGCCGGCGACATCGTCGTCCATGTCGACCACGGCATCGGCCGTTTCATCGGCCTGCAGACGCTGGACGTTGCCGGTGCCCCGCACGACTGCCTCGAGCTGCACTATGCTGCCGAGACGAAGCTGTTTCTTCCCGTCGAGAACATCGAGCTGCTGTCGCGTTACGGCTCCGACCAGACGACGGTCGAGCTGGATCGCCTGGGCGGCGGCGGCTGGCAGACCCGCAAGGCGAAACTCAAGAACCGCATCCGCGAGATCGCGGGCGAATTGATCAAGATCGCGGCCGCGCGCCATCTGCACGAGGCGCCCAAGCTGCCGGTGCAGGCGGGCCTTTACGATGAGTTCTGCGCGCGCTTCCCCTATGACGAGACTGAGGACCAGCTCGGGGCGATCGAATCCACCCTGAAGGACCTCGAACTCGGCCGTCCCATGGACCGGCTGATCTGCGGCGACGTCGGTTTCGGCAAGACCGAGGTGGCGTTGCGCGCAGCGTTTGCCGTGGCGCTCGAGGGCAAGCAGGTTGCGGTCGTGGTGCCGACCACGCTGCTCGCACGCCAGCACGCAAAGACCTTCACCGAGCGCTTCAAGGGCTTTCCGGTCAACGTGGCGCAGGCTTCGCGGCTGATCGCGACCAAGGAGCTGAACCAGGTCAAGAAGGGCATTGCCGACGGCTCGGTCGATATCGTCGTCGGCACCCACGCGCTGCTCGGCAAGGCGATCAAGTTTCGCGATCTCGGCCTCGTGATCGTCGACGAAGAGCAGCATTTTGGCGTCACCCACAAAGAGCGGCTGAAAGCGCTTCGCTCCGAGGTGCACGTGCTGACGCTGTCGGCAACGCCGATCCCGCGCACGCTGCAGCTGGCGCTCACCGGCGTGCGCGAGCTCTCGATCATCGCTTCGCCGCCCGTAGATCGCCTCGCGGTGCGCACCTTCGTCGCTCCGCATGATCCGCTGATGATCCGCGAGGCGCTGCTGCGCGAGCGTTATCGCGGCGGGCAGGCGTTCTACGTGGTGCCGCGCATCGACGATCTCGCCGAGGTCAAGGATTTCCTCGACAAGAACGTGCCGGAGATGAAGGTCGCGGTCGCGCACGGCCAGATGCCGCCGGCCGTGATCGAGGACATCATGACCGCATTCTACGACGGCAAATATGACATCCTGCTGTCGACCACGATCGTGGAATCCGGCCTCGACATTCCCAACGCCAACACGCTGATCGTGCATCGCGCCGACATGTTCGGCCTGGCGCAACTCTATCAGCTGCGCGGCCGGGTCGGCCGTTCCAAGCTGCGCGCCTATGCGCTGTTCACGTTGCCGGCGCAGCAGAAGATCACCGCGCAGGCCGAGCGCCGGCTCACCGTGCTGCAGTCGCTGGAGACGCTGGGCGCCGGCTTCCAGCTCGCCTCGCACGACCTCGACATCCGCGGCGCCGGCAATCTCTTGGGCGAGGAGCAGTCCGGCCACATCAAGGAGGTCGGCTTCGAGCTCTATCAGTCGATGCTGGAGGAGGCGATCGTCAACCTCAAGGCCGGCGTCTCCGAGCCCGCCGCCGACCGCTGGTCGCCGTCGATCACGATCGGCATGCCGGTGCTCATCCCGGAGGACTATGTCGGCGACCTCTCGGTGCGGCTGTCGCTGTACCGGCGCCTTGCCGATCTCGACACCGAGGAGGAGATCGAGAACTTTGGCGCCGAGATGCGCGACCGCTTCGGCGTGCTGCCGGACGAGGTGCGCTACCTGTTCAAGGTCGCCGCGATCAAGGCGTTCTGCCGAAGGGCCAATGTCGAGAAGATCGACGCCGGCCCGAAGGGCGCCGTGATCGTCTTCCGCGACAATTCCTTCGCCCATCCCGACCGCCTCGTCACCTTCATCCGCAGCCACGGCCAAGCCGCCAAGGTGCGGCCCGACATGAAGGTGGTGTTCCTGCAGGACTGGGAGACCCCGGAAGAGCGTCTCGCCGGCACAACCGAGATCATGCGGCAGCTGGCGCAACTCGCCGAGAGCAAGAAGGCGGCGTGAGCTTCAGGTCTCACCTCTTCATTGCGAGGAGCCCTTGCGACGAAGCAATCCAGAATCTTTCCGCGGAGAGAGCCTGGATTGCTTCGCTACGCTCGCAATGACGGTGCTTGTTGCAGCAGTTCGCGAAAGAACTACGACGCGGCCCTTGACGCATCCGCCGACAGCCGCGCCAGCAGCGACCGTGCCGTATCCGAGGGCGACAGCGAATCCACGCTGACCACGGGATCGCTGCGCATCTCGTGCTTGCCGTTCGAGGTATGCCTCATCACCGCCGACAGACGCCGCGCGATCATATGGGCCGTGCGGAAGTCGGTCTCCGCGAACACCACGATGACCGAGCCGTCCTTCTGCGCCACGCCGAAATCCATCTGCCGCATCAGGCGGCTGAGGATGCGCGCGGCGTCGAGCTGGGCGCGGGAATTACCGGGGTCGAAGGCGAAACGTGCGACAGACAGGCCGCCGCCGCGGGCCAGCGTCTGCTCGACCGCTTTGGCAAAATCGCGGGCGAAGGCTTCCGCCGTGAGCAGGCCGCTGCGCGGATCGAGCCAGCCGCCGGCATCGATCGAGCGCAGCGTGCGGCTCAATTGGGCTTCCATCGCGTGCTGGCGGATCAGCGGCAACGCATTGGCCGCGACCTTGGCCGGCTCGCCCGGGATCAGCTCGAGATTGGGCAGGTCGTAGGTCTGCGTCAGCTGGTGCGCGGTGACGACCACCGGCAGGCTGCGGAAGCGGGTGTCCTCGGCGAGCACCGTGAGAAAGGCGTCGGTGACGCGCGCGGTGAAACCTTCGGCGAGCACGACGCCGTCGAGGTCGCGGGTGTTGAGGTGTTTCGCGGCGGCCTCGATCGAGAGCGCACCGACGACGCCGACGCGTTCGCCGAGCGCGACGGAAAGCGCGGGGTAGGCCGCGCCGCGGCCGATCAGGAGCACGGTGGCATCGCGTGCGGGGTCACCTTGCGGCAGCGCGACCTTCACTTCGGGTAGCCGGCGCAGCACCGTGGCGTGGAGCGTGCGCACGCGCAGCGCGGCGCGAAGCCGTGCGATCAGGCGGTCGGGATTGCCGCCGCGCAAGGAGAAGGGCAGGGCATTGCGAGGCAGCGTGCCCGCCGCATCCACGGCGACGAAAGGAAGATAAGGCGATTGCTCGGCGATCTTCTTTGCGAGCGCAGCCAGATGCGGCTCATGTCCGCCATGCATCACGGCGAGAATTGCAGCTGGCTGCACCTCTTCGACCGCGCGGGCCGCGCTGGCCCAGTCGGTATCGACCACGGGAAACAGCCGGGCCTCGTCCAGCGCCCCGACGAAGGGCGGCCGATCGGCATTGGACACAAAAAGGATCGGGCCCGCCTGGGACATTCGGAAACTCTGATCACGCAACAGATGCCGCGCAATCTAGTTTGGCCGCCTTAATGCAGCGTCAACGTATCAGGCGAAACTGCGCCTAGACCGGCCCGGAGCGGTCGCGAAAAGCCTCGACCATCAGGGGGTTAAGCCCGAGCTCGCTGAGCGCCTCGCGGGCGCGGGCGTTGTCCTGGGCGCGTCCGGCCAGCCTGTGACCGGAAAGCCGGTCGGGCAGCGCGGTGAGCAGGGCGCCCTGGCCGAGCCGGCGTGCCCATTCCTGGAGATCGTTGGAGAGGAAGCGGTAGCCGCCGACGGCCATGATGCCGGAGGGTGGCGCGGTGATGCAGATTGCGCCGCTCGGGCGGTCGAGCCGTGCGGCATAACCGGTATCGACATAGTCGCGCGGCGGCTGCGCCGTCAGGGTTTCACCGACCGGCTGCGGCGGGGCATAGGCCGCGATCGGCACCATCGCGCCGCGCAGGCCGAGCGTGCCCTTCGGCGTCAGCAGGATCTCGCCGGCAATGGACGAGCCCATCTGCTCGCGCGGAGCGCCGTGCGGCCCGGGCATGACTGCCACCGGCATGCCGTCCTCGCCGCGGCGGGCACCGAACAGGCCGGCCTCGCCGAACAGATAGACGTCGGTCAGCGGCGCATGGGGAGCAATCCAGGCATCGCTCGCTGCCACCTGCTCGGGCGCGCGCCACAGGCCGATGACGTTGCGTAAGGACGGCATTCGCGCCGCCAGGTCGGCATCGCCGAGCCGCAGTGCGAGCTGCGCCGGCGCGATCAGCACCTCGCATTCGTGCTCGTTGATCTGCTGCTCCAGAACGTCGTTCTCGAACGGATGATGCAGCGCCAGCGCGCCGCCGGAGAGCAGCCACACCGCGAGCGAGGAGGCGAGCCCGGCGAACGACATCGGCGCGAACGCCGCCATCAAGCTCGCGCCCTGCCGGATGTCGGCTTCGAGCGACATCGCGAGCCCGCCGGCGATCAGGCTGAAATGCGGTCGCGGCACCGGACGAAAGCCTTCCGCGGTGACGTCGAAGGAGATCATCGCCGCCTTGCGACCGTCCTGGATCACGGCCCGCGTGGTGCCGGGCGGGCGGGCCAGCACGTCGTCCAGCGACGCCATGCCTTCGGGCAGATCGGTGCCGAAGCCGCAGACGTGACGGATCGAGAAGGCTTCGGCGGCCGCATGCATCGCGAGATCGGCATAGCTGACGCCATCAACCGTGCTCATGGTAACGATGGCGCGGGCCGCGGTGCGGTTGAGTGCGGCGGTCAGTTCGGCGTGGCGCCACAACAGCGGCAACACGGCGACGACGAGGCCGGCGCGGTGGGCGGCAAGCACCGTGAGCACGAACTCGACCGTGTTGGGCAGCTGGATCGCGATGACGGAATTGGCCGGCAGGCCCGATTCGACGAAATGGGCCGACAGCGCCTCGATAGCCCTGTCGGCCTCGGCGTAGCTCATTCGCCGCGGCTGGTGCCCGGTGACGCGTCCCTTGTTGAGGGGATCGAGCAAAGCGGCCGCGTGCGGCTGCCGGGTCAGCGTGCGCTGGAACAGCGTGTCGAGCGTCGGCGATGCGGCTGGCTGGTTCACGGCGTCACTTTGCTTGCGTGGCTTGCGGCTGCCCCTTCGACCACCAGGCTTCCGGCAAATAGCCGGAGAGCGAGGTGGCCTTGGGCCGTTCTATCCGATTCCAGCGCGCGATCCATTGCTCGGATACGTTAAACAGGGGGATTGTGTAGAAGCCCGCGATCAGAGCGCGGTCGAGCGCCCGCACCGACGAGACGAAATCCGTATGTTCACGGGCCTCGAGCAGGGCGGCGATCATGGCATCGATCGCCGGATCCCTGGCGCCCATGTAATTGCGGGTCCCCGGATTGTCCGCGGCCGCGCTGCCCCAGTAGAAATATTGCTCGTTGCCGGGCGACAGCGACTGGTCCCAGCGGTTCTGGATCATGTCGAATTCGAACGCGAGCCGGCGCTGGTCGAACTGCACGGGATCGACCGAGCGTACGCTCGGCTCGATGCCTGCGCGCTTGAGGTCGCGCTGGAACGCGAGCGCGATACGCTCCTGGTCGCGGGTCGTGACCAGGATCTCGAAGGTGAAGGGCGCCTTGGTGGCGCGATTGCGCAGCACCGTGCCGTCGAGATCGTAGCCGGCCTCGGACAGCAGTTTCAGCGCCGCGCGCAGCGTGGTGCGGTCGCGTCCCGATCCGTCGGTCACGGGAAGGCGGTAGCTGCCATCCATGACGTCGGGCGGAATTCGGGCGGCGAACGGTTTGAGAAGCTCTCGTTCGCGCGCGTCCGCTGGCCGGCCATAGGCCGACAGGTCGGAACCCGCGAAATAACCGGCAACGCGCGAATAGAGCCCGAAAAAGTAGTTGCGGTTGACCAGCTCGAAATCGAATAGCAGCGTCAGCGCCTGGCGGACGCGGATGTCGGCGAAGATCGGCCTGCGCGTGTTGAACACCAGGAATTCGGAGGGCTGCGGCAAGCCCGGCTTGACGGTATCGCGGATCACCTCGCCGCTTTTCGCGGCCGGAAAATCGTAGCCGTCATGCCAGCGCAGCGGCTCCTGCTCGACGCGGAAATCGTAGAGACCGCGCTTGAAAGCTTCGAACTGGCCGTTGGCCTCGCGAAAATAGTCGAGCCGGATCTCGTCGAAATTGTAGAGCCCACGGTTGATGGGCAGGTCGCGGCCCCAATAGTCGGGATTGCGGGTCAGCGTCACGCTGGCGCCGGGTTTCACCGCCGTGACGCGATAGGGGCCGGAGCCAATCGGGCTCGTCAGCGTCGTTTCCTCGAAGGTCGCGACGTCGACCGCGTGCTTGGCCAAAATCGGCATCAGGCCGAGAATCAGCGGCAGCTCGCGATCATTGGCGCCTGCGAGGTCGAAGCGGACGGTGAGGGGATCTGGCGCCTCTGCCTTGACGACTTTGGTGTAGTACTGCCGGTGGTTCGGCCGGCCATGGTCGCGCAGCAGCTGCCAGGAGAACAGCACGTCTTCAGCCGTGACCTGCTTGCCGTCGGAGAAACGGGCGCGCGGATCGAGGCGGAATGTGACGAAGTTCCGCTCGTCGTCGGTTTCGACGCTCTTGGCGAGCAGGCCATAGAGTGTGAACGGCTCGTCATTGCCGCGCGCGAGCAGGCTCTCGACCACGTAGCTCCGCATCTGCTGCACGGCCAGTCCCTTGACGATGAAGGGGTTGAGGCTGTCAAAGGTGCCGAGGACACCCCAGGTCAAGCGGCCGCCCTTGGGAGCATCGGGGTTGACGTAGGGCATATGGGTGAAATCGGCCGGCATCGCCGGCTCGCCGTGCATGGCGATGGCATGGACCTGCTCGGCCCGGGCCGCGTCTGCCGACAATCCGCCGCCGAGAGCCAGGACAAGGGCAGAGGCCAACGCCAGGACGCAAAGGCGGACACCGGGGCCCTCGAAAAGGCGTTGGAACATGAACATCAGCACAGGTTGATTCGAGGACCGTCGTGCCTCGAATCCTATCACAGGGAATTTCCCCGGACGCAGCTGTGGATGTGGCCAAAGGCGCTTGTCGGCATTGATCTTTTCGTCGACCACGTTAAGAAGGCACCCAATCGCGCAAGAGCGTCGAGCCCGTCACTTATCCGCCTCAATTGACGGGGAGAGAGCCGCGCCCAACGCGGCCAGGTTCGGTGCTTCGGAGCGGTTCGGGCACTTCCCGTTCAGAAAGGGTTTTCCGCAATGAATTTCCATTACTTGGCCGCGTCCGTCCGGCCGCGCGGGCGACTTCTCGCCCTGTTGACGGCGACGGTATTGGCCGTTCCGTTTGCCGCCGAGGCTCAGGCGCCGGCTCCGGGCGCGCCCGCGCCCAAGGCGGCCCCGAAAGCCGCTCCCAAGGCTGCCCCCAAGGCTCCGGCGCCGGCCGCTCAGGCCCCCGCCCAGCAGGCCCCGGCCCAGGGCGCTCCGGCGCAGCAAGGTGCGGCCCAGCCGGCCGATCAGCAGATCCAGCTGATCTACGCCCCCTGGACCAAGTTCTGCCTGAAGGGCCAGGACGCCAACGCCAAGCAGGTCTGCTTCACCGGTAAGGACGGCCGCATCGAGTCGGGCCAGCCGGTCATCGCCGCCGTGATCATCGAGCCGGAAGGCGAGCCGAAGAAGATCCTGCGCGTGACGCTGCCGCTCGGCATGCAGCTCGTGCACGGCACCCGCATCATCGTCGACGGCAACCCGCCGCTGCAGCAACCCTATGTGATCTGCTTCCAGAACGGCTGCATGTCGGACTACGAGGCGACGCCCGAGCTCATCAACAACATGAAGAAGGGCCAGAATCTCGTTGTGCAGGCAATCAATGCCAATGGCGCGCCGCTGACCCTGCCGCTGCCGCTGGCCGGCGAATTCCAGAAGGCCTATGACGGTCCGCCGACCGATCCGAAGGTGTTCGAGGAAACCCAGAAGAAGCTTCAGGAAGAGCTGCAGAAGAAGGCCGACGAGCAGCGCAAGAAGCTCGAGCAGCAGGGTGGCGCGCCCGGCGCACCTCCGACCGCTCAAAAGTAATCGGGGGCCAGATCCCGGACACATGAAAAAGGCGCTCATCTCGAGCGCCTTTTTTGCTGGCCGCCTCTCGGAGCGACTCAATTCAGAGAGGGATTGCGCGGGCGGTAGCCGCCATCCTTATTCTTGATGAAGATCTCGGCCACCTGGGAATGCCGGATCGGCTCGCCGGATTCATCCGGCAACAGATTCTGCTCGGACACATAGGCGACGTACTCGGACTCCGCGTTCTCCGCGAGCAGGTGGTAGAACGGCTGATCCTTGTGGGGCCGCACCTCCTCGGGGATCGACAGCCACCACTCCTCGGTGTTGTTGAATTCCGGATCGATGTCGAAGATCACGCCCCGGAACGAGAAGATCCGGTGGCGCACGACCTGTCCGATCTGAAATTTGGCGGTGCGCGCTTTAATCATTCTCCGTCGATAGACCAGGATTGTGGCCGATGCTAGTGGCCTCATCTGGAATTGGCATTCACTTAAGGGGCAGATAGCCCCCAAGTCTTCAGAAAACACTTCATCAATGGTCGATATCCTCAATCTGGCGCTACCTTATTTCGGTCTGATCTTCGTCGGTTTCGCCTGCGGCAAAGTCAAATCCCTGCCGGAATCGGGCCTCGCCTGGATGAACTTCTTCCTGCTCTACGTGTCGCTGCCGGCGCTGCTGTTTGCGATCATGTCCAAGACGCCGTTCGCCGAATTGAACAACCCGCCGTTCCTGGTCGCGACCACGCTGTCCACCGTCGCCGCGTTCACCCTGGCGCTGGTCGTGGGCAAGGTTTTCGGCCGGCTGACATTGCGCGAGGCGACGCTCGCAGGTCTCTCCGGCGGCTACGGCAATATCGGCTATATGGGCCCCGGGCTGGCGCTCGCCGTGCTCGGATCCAAGGCTGCGGCGCCGACTGCGCTGATCTTCTGCTGCGACAGCATCTTCCTGTTCACCATCGTGCCGCTCCTGATCGAGCTGTCCGACCGCGATCATCCCTCCATCGTGCACGCCTTCGGCGTCGTGCTGAAGCAGATCGTGCTCAACCCGCTGATCATGTCGGCCTGCTTTGGCGCGGCCTTCGCATCGCTGCATGTCGAGATGCCTGTCGCGCTCGATCGCACGATCACCTTCCTGCAGAACGCGGCGGCCCCGACCGCGCTGTTCGTGCTCGGCGTGACCGTGGCGTTGCGCCCATTCGACCGCGTCCCATGGGAGGTACCGGGTGTGATCGCAATCAAGCTGCTATTCCATCCGCTCGCGGCGTTCGGCCTGATGCTCGCGTTCGGGCCGTTCGCACAGCCCTGGGCCGCGACCGCCGTGCTGATGGCCTCGCTGCCACCGGCGCTGAACGTGTTCGTGATCGCCCGGCAGAACGATGCCTGGATCGAATCCGCCTCCGTCGCGGTGCTGCTCGGGACCTTCGCGTCCGTGGTCACGCTGACCAGCGTGATGTGGGCGATTCAGACCGGACGGCTGGCGTTTCCGTGAGCGGGCTCAGCGCCGCCAGAACTACCGCCGCCAAGTCGGCGTCAGGCCCTCGCGCATCGCAAAGCGCCTGAGCGGGCCGATGGCGCCGAGCAGGTGCATGCCGACGGCGCGGACCGGCTGCAGGGGGAGGAAATCGTTGAGCAGGGAGCGGTTGGCCATGTCGATCGCAAACGTCCGGCTCAGGATGTCCGGGCGCCGGGCGCGATCGTAGCGCTTGAGCACTTCGTCCGCGCCGGGATCCTGGCCCGCAGCGAGGGCTTCGCCGGCGAGCCGCGCGATATCGGCGGCATCGCGCAGGCCGAGATTGAGGCCCTGGGCGCCGATCGGGGGAACCACATGGGCGGCTTCGCCGACCAGCGCGATGCGGTCGCGGCCGAAGGATTTCGGGCGTTCGATCGCCAGCGGAAACAGGTTGCGCCCGGGCTCCACACTCATGCCTCCGAGGATCGAATGCGACTGCTTCTCGACCGCTGCCGACAGCTCCGCATCGCTCAAGCTCCGCAGCCGCTCGGCCTCCGCAGGTGCCGAGACCCAGACGACGCTGGAGCGGTCGCCGGGCAGGGGCACGAACACGCAGGGACCGTGTGGCGTGTGGAACTCGGTCGAGACGTTGCGATGCGGCCGCGTGTGGCAGACGTTGAAGGTCAGCGCGGTCTGCGTCAGCTCGCGCCGCGTCACCTCGATGCCGGCAGCCTGCCGGCACAGCGAATGCCGGCCGTCGGCGCCGACCACGAGGCGGGCCGAGAGAAACTGTGCGGAGGCGGTGCGGATTGCGACGTCGGCAGCTTCGATGACGATGCTTTCAGCCTCGTCGTCGAAACGGACGAGATTGGGCAGCTCTGCCGCACGCTCTTCCAGCGCCAGCATCAGCGAGCGGTTGTCGATGTTGTAGCCGAAGGCGTCGAGCGCGATTTCGTGACAGGAGAACCGGACCTCCGGCGCGCGGAACAGCCGGCCGGTGTCGTCGACGAGGCGCATGACCTCGAGCGCGGCGGCCTTGTCCTTGCATCGCGACCAGACGTCGAGCGTCTCCAGGAGTTCGACGGAGGCACCGAGCAATGCGGTGGTGCGATTGTCGGCATAGGGAACGCGGCGCGCCACCAGTGCGGTCCGGGCACCCGCCTGCGCCAGCGCGATCGCCGCGGCAAGGCCCGCAGGTCCGCCGCCGATCACGGCGGCGTCATGGAGTGTCGATGCATCTGTCATGGAACGACAAATGACACGCCCGGCGGCAAATTCAAGCCTGCTGATTTTGCCTGATTTTTCGACGAATTGTGGGACCGGGCGGCGCCCTGGCGCATGTGCAAATCGGCTTCATTCTGATAGCAGAAGCTATGGATAGCCAAGAGGATTCCCTGAAGCCCACGCCCGCGATCCGCGCCGCGGCCTTCTCGGTGCACATCTTCACCGCGTTTGGCGCGGCGGTCGCGCTGCTCGCGATGCTGGAAGCCGTGCGCGAGCACTGGGCGGCGATGTTTCAATGGCTGGGCGTGGCCCTGATCATCGACGCGATCGACGGTCCGATCGCGCGTCGGCTCGACGTCAAGAACGTGCAGCCGAACTGGTCGGGCGACGTGCTCGATCTCGTGGTCGACTTCGTCACCTACGTCTTCGTGCCGGCCTATGCGATCGTGGCCAGCGGCTTATTGCTGCCGGTCGCAGCTCCCTTGCTCGGCGTCGCCATCATCGTCACCAGCGCATTATATTTCGCCGATCTGCGCATGAAGGCGGACGACAATCATTTCCGTGGCTTCCCGGCGCTGTGGAATGCGGCGGCGTTCTATTTGTTCCTGCTGCACTGGCCGCCCCTGTGGTCGACGCTGCTGGTGGCCGCGCTCGTCGTGCTGACTTTCGTGCCGTTCCACGTGCTGCATCCGGTCCGCGTCGTGCGGCTGCGCTGGCTGACGATGTCGCTGATCGCGCTCTGGGCGGTGCTCGGCCTCTACGTGCTGGAGATGGATTTTCGCGTCGGCACCGGCGTCACCGTCGTGCTCTGCGCCATCGCGCTCTGGATCAGCTTCAGCGATTCCTTGATCCGCCTGGCAAGATCCCTCGCATGATGCAGCAATCGCAAAAGAACCGGCAAGAAACCGGCAAGCGGTCCGCTTAGCCGTTCCAGCTAGCCGTCGAGTTGACAAGGCAGGCGCGATGCCTTTCGCTCAGCCTTGGAGAAGAGGAGGTCAGGCGATGACCAAAGCGGTCCGTGTGCACAAGGTCGGAGGCCCCGAAGCCCTGGTCTACGAGAGCGTCGAGGTGCCGGCGCCCGGTCCCGGCGAGGTGCGGATCCGTCAGCATGCGGTTGGCCTGAACTTCATCGACGTCTATTACCGCACCGGTCTCTACAAGGCACCTGGGCTGCCGTTCATCGCCGGCAACGAGGCCTCCGGCGAGGTTGCCGCGGTCGGGCCCGGCGTTACAAATTTTCATCCCGGCGATCGCGTCGCCTACTATCACAATCTCGGCGCCTATACTGGCGAGCGCAACATCCCCTGGGAGAAGCTGGTCAAGCTGCCCGACCACATCACCCACGAGCAGGGTGCCGTGCTGATGCTGAAAGGGCTGACCGTCTGGTATCTCCTGCACAAGACCTTCAAGGTCGAGCCGCATCACCGCGTGCTGATCCATGCCGCCGCCGGCGGCATCGGCTTGCTCGCCTGCCAATGGGCAAGGGCGCTCGGAGCCCACGTCATCGGCACGGTCGGCTCGCGCGAGAAGGCCGAGCTCGCCGAGGCCAATGGCTGCGACCACGTCATCCTCTACAACGAGGAAGATTTCGTCGCGCGCGTCAAACAGATCAGCCGCAATGAAGGCTGCGACGTCGTCTACGACGGCGTCGGCAAGGCGACGTTCCCGGGCTCGCTGTCCTGCCTGAAGCCGCGCGGGATGTTCGTCTCGTTCGGTAACGCGTCAGGTCCGGTGCCGCCGTTCGCGATCGCCGAGCTCAACCATCACGGCTCGCTGTTCGCGACGCGGCCGAAGCTCAACGACTACATCGGCACCCGCAAGGAGCTGCTGGAGGGCGCCGACACGTTGTTTGCCGCCGTCATCAACGGCAAGCTGCACGTGCCGATCAACCACGCCTACGCGCTCAAGGACGCCGCCAAGGCCCATATCGATCTCGAGAGCCGGAAGACGACCGGCGCGTCGATTTTGAAGCCGTAGGTTTCGTGGCCCGGACAAGCTGCAACGCGTGAGCGTTGCGGCGCGGAGCCGGGACCCAGAAGGCGGCACGGGACGCTGCGCAGAGATGAGCCCCGGCTCTGCAGCGCACCGCTCCCGGACGATGCTTCGCATTGCCTTGAGAGCGCTGCGCTGCGTCCGGGGCACGAGACTGGTTCTACGCCACCCGCCGTGCCGCGCCGGCCTTGGTCAAGATCCCGTCGAGACAATCGATCATCTCGGCGATCTCTTCCTTCGCGACGTTCAGCGCCGGCATGAAGCGCAGCGTGTCGACCTGCGGCGCGTTGAGCAGCACGCCGGCCTCGAAGGCCTGCGCGACGATGCCGAGCGCGATCGGCAGCTTGAGGTCGAGCGCGAGCAGCAGCCCGCGTCCCCGTACGCCGCCGAGGCCATGCCGGGCCGAGACCTTCTGCAGCTCGCTTTCGAGCAGGAGACCGGTCTCGGCGACCTGTTTCAGGAAGTCCGGCTTAGAGATCTCCTCGAGCACCGCAAGCCCCGCGGCGCACATGATCGGGTTGCCGTTGAACGTGCCGCCCTGATCGCCATGCTCGAAGCAGGAGGCGCGTTCGGTCGCGAGCAGGGCTGCGAGCGGCACGCCGCCGCCGATGCCCTTGCCGAGCGTCATGATGTCGGGCGCAATCCCTGTGTGCTCATAGTGGAAGAGCTTTCCGGTCCGTCCCATGCCGGTCTGGATCTCGTCGAAAATGAGTAGCAGGCCGTGCACCTCGGTCAGCGCGCGCAGCTCCTTCAGGAACGCATCGGTCGCGGGCCACACGCCTGATTCACCCTGGATCGGCTCGAGCATCACAGCGACGGTGTTGTCGTTGATCAGCCTTTCGACCGAGGCGATGTCGTTGAGCTTGGCCTTCTTGAAGCCCGCGACCTTCGGCTCGAACAGCGGCTCGAACGCTTTCTTGCCCGAGGCTGACATCGTCGCCAGCGTCCTGCCGTGGAAGCCGCCTTCGAAGCTGATGATCTCGAACGCGCCGCTTTTATGCAGGCTACCATATTTGCGCGCGAGCTTGATCGCGCCCTCATTGGCTTCCGCGCCGGAATTGGTAAAGAACACCTGATCGAACGCGCTGCCGGCGACCAGCGCCTCCGCCAGCTTCAGGCTGGGCTCGTTGTAGAAAGCCGGGCTCGGCGTCAGCAGCCGTTTCGCCTGCGAGGCCAGCGCTTCGGCGACCGCCGGCGGGGAGTGGCCGAGACAGTTGACGGCCCAGCCCTGCACGAAGTCGAGATAGCGCTTGCGGCCGTCGTCCCAGAGGTAGGAGCCGGCGCCGCGGACGAACACGGCTTTCGGCCGTGCCGTGATGTCCATCAGCGCGTCGTACGGATGCGTCGTCATGTCGAACTCCTCTGGAGGCGGGTGGAAAACGGGCGCAAAAAGCAGAAAGGCCGCACCTTGCGGGTGCGGCCTTCTCGAAAACTTCAGCTGAAATTCAGTGGTTCAGCGGCGTCGTCGGACATGGCGCACCCTCTCATCGTCGCGGCAGCGACGACGGAGCATTTCGGTGCGCAGGTTGGTCCGGGCGTTGATCATGGGGCGCGGCAATACATGCGAAGGGCAGGGCTTGTCAAGCGGGCGTTTTGCAAGACACAGCCCTGGCGTGCATCGGTCAGGTCAGGTGCGGCGCTTCCTCGGCGTGCTCGTCGCCCCAATCCGCATCCGCGATGGCGGTGTCCAAGAGCTCGCCGCGCATCAGCTTGAGCGGCGATCTCCAGTACAGCGCGATGTTGTGGAAAGGGTCGGTCAGCACCTTGAACACCCAGACGAGTCCGGTCGTGACGTCGCGCGTGGCGAACAGCTGGAGCATGCGGGCAAGGCCGCCGCCGACGCCGATCGCGAGCCAGAGCGTGCCGACGTGACGGATGAAATCGAGACGCGTGGCGGGCGGATCGAACAGCCCGAACAGGGAAGGGAACGCATATAGCGCGAGCGGTGCGCTGCCCCACACCAGCAGCAGGATGATCTTGCGGGTCTGGTTGTAGCCGACCTTGACCGCTTCCTTGTAGTCGTTGCTGACGTCGTTGACGGAATCATAGCCGTTCGGCTCGAAGAAGAAATGCCCGGTCTGCCGCGTCAGCATCGCAAGCCAGCCAATGATGCCCGCGAGCGCTGCGTCCTTGAACAGCAGCGCGTAGCAGCCGAGGAAGATCACGGCGCTGACGAGGTGCAGCGTCTGGTTGACGGTGCTCTGGTGGTAGAAGCGGTAGTCGTCGAAGCGCTGCCTGCGCAGCATGTCCGAGAGACGGCTCATCAAAATCCTCGCTCGCGTTGAAATCCGCGGCAGAGTTAGGCCGAGTCCGTGACTCCTGCGTGAATGCATTATAGTGTCACATCGCCGGCGCGCGGCTTACGGCAGTGAAGACGACGACGCCTGCGGGCGGGACCGAGACGGATGCGAGGGCCCACGCAGCTGGCCGCACCCTGTACCGATTGTTTCCCGCCGTTTCACCGCTCGACCGGCGGAAACCATCCCGCCGCTGGCGCGTTTGTGATCGAAGGATGCGACTTGGTTCGAACCGGACGCAGCTCGGCTCAGACCAAGAGTGGCGGGACCAACGAGACAGTTTCAGCCTTGTCCGATACGCCTTATCCAATCGACCTCGACAGCGTTCGCGGCGCATTTCCGCCGGGCATCGAAGCGCCCCCGCTGCTGCTCGACTTTGCTACGTGGCTCGACGGGCGCCCGTGGGGCAGCGTCGGCTGCTTTTCGCTGCAGGGCCAGTTCTCCGATCACGCGCCGATCATCGACGGCAGCCCCTTGCGGGACAGGTTTTCGCTGTTCATGCGGCTGCCGGATGGTTCGGCCGTCGGCGGCTGGTACGGCGCAGGTCTCGACCGCGACAATCCGCCGATCGTGGGGCTGGGGTCGGAGGGCGATTACGAATTGCTGGCGCCGAGCCTCGATGGCCTGCTCGCCAAACTGACGTCGCAACAATTCGACAATGCCTGGAGCGATCTCAAGCCGCGCGACGAGGTCGAGTGCCAGACGGTCGAGCTTGCGCAGTGGCTCGCCGGACGGCCGCATGGCGAGCCGACAACGCCCGAGGAAACGTCGTCGGACCTGCCCGACTTCCGCGGCTTCGTGGAAAAGTGGAGTCGGGATCGCGAAGACTATTGGGCCAATCACCGGCTGATGGCCGAGCTCGGCTGGCGGCTGGCCGCGCATCTGCCCAAGGGCAAGAAGCCCTGGGACCAGACGCGCTTTGCGGTCGCGATCGTCGGCAAGCAATACGAGGCGCGCGTGCTCTCGCGCGGGCCCCAGCTGTTCGAGGAAGCGGTTTCAATCGAATCCCTGTTGCGCGATCTGCGCGAGGAGATGCGTCGTGCGCAGCCCGAGCTTGGGTTGTGGTACGCGATGAATTTCGGCCTCTATGCGGACGGCCGCATCATGCCCAACTTCGAATACGATGTCCGCCCGACGATCGACGGCGAGCCGGCGCTGCTCCCCGAAGCCAAGGCCGACCTCGCCCGTGCGCCGCGCCCGGAGCGCTGGGTGCCGAAATGGCTGGCGTGACTGATCCACATCGTCATTGCGAGCGTAGCGAAGCAATCCGGGCTGCCACCACGGAGGGATTCTGGATTGCTTCGTCGCATCAGCGCAAAATTGCTACGCAATTTTGTCGCGAGCTCCTCGCAATGACGGGGGCGTCAGAACCCCGCGACGCTGCCGTGGAGGTCGTATTGATCGGCGCGCTCGATCTTGGCGGTGACGATCTCGCCGACGCGCAAGGGGCGGCGGCTCGTGAGGTACACCGCGCCGTCGATCTCCGGCGCGTCGGCCTTGGAACGGCCCTTGGCGACGGTCGGTCCGACCTCGTCGATGATGATCTGCTGGCGCGTGCCGACCTTGCGCTTCAGCCGGCGCGCCGAGATCTTTTGCTGGCGAGCCATCAGCGCGTTGTAACGCTCCTGCTTGACCTCTTCCGGCACCGGATTTTCGATCGCGTTCGAGGTTGCGCCGGCGACCGGCTCGTATTTGAAGCAACCGAGACGATCGATCTCGGCTTCATCGAGCCAGTCGAGCAGATAGGCGAAGTCGGTATCGGTCTCGCCGGGGAAGCCGACGATGAAGGTCGAGCGCAGAGCAAGATCGGGGCATTCCTCGCGCCAGCGCTTGATCCGCGCCAAGGTCTTGTCCTGCGCCGCCGGACGCTTCATCGCCTTCAGCACCTCGGGGCTCGCATGCTGGAACGGGATGTCGAGATAGGGCAGCACCTTGCCCTCGTTCATCAGCGCGATGACCTCGTCGACATGCGGGTAGGGGTAGACATATTGCAACCGCACCCAGGCCCCGAGCTCACCGAGCTCGCGGGCGAGGTCGAGGAATTTGGCGCGGACCTGGCGGTCCTTCCACGGGCTCTCGGCGTATTTGAGATCGACGCCATAGGCCGATGTGTCCTGCGAGATGACGAGCAGCTCCTTGACGCCGGCGCCGACCAGGCGCTCGGCCTCGCGCAGCACGTCATTGGCCGGGCGCGAGACCAGATCGCCGCGCAGCTTCGGGATGATGCAGAACGTGCAGCGGTTGTTGCAGCCTTCGGAGATCTTCAAATAGGCGTAGTGGCGCGGCGTCAGCTTGATGCCCTGTGGCGGCACCAGATCGAGATGCGGATTGTGCGCGGGCGGCAGCGCGCGATGCACGGCGTCGAGCACGCTCTCGTATTGCTGCGGGCCAGTGATGGAGAGCACGCCGGGATAGGCTTGCTCGATCTGCTCGGGTTCCGCGCCCATGCAGCCTGTGACGATCACCTTGCCGTTCTCGGACATGGCTTCGCCGATCGCCGAGAGCGATTCCTGCTTGGCACTGTCGAGGAAGCCGCAGGTGTTGACGATGACGATATCGGCGCCGTCATGCTTGCGGGCGAGCTCATAGCCTTCGGCGCGCAGGCGCGTGATGATGCGCTCGGAATCCACCAATGCCTTGGGACAACCGAGTGATGTGAAAGATATACGCGGCGCTCTTTCCATGTAATCGCCTGAAACCTGCATCTGAATTGTTCGGATATGCGATCCAACTAATTGATCCGATGGCGAAATTCAATAACTACGTGCGCGGTACAATGCTAAAACGCAGCATTTACACGTATTATGAGGCAATCGGCCAGTAACTAGGGAAGTATGGGACCGATTGAGGTTCCCCAACGTGGAAGTTCGTTTCGATTGAGCGATGGAGGAGGAGGAGCCGAGATGAATTGCTCCAACACGCACCTCTTAGTTGTTATTCCGTCTCTTGCTTGATTCCACGGAGTTTAACCGCGATGCGCCGTTTCATCTTCGGCATGGCTTTCGTTACCGTTTTCTATGGAGCGATGTTTCCGGCGCGAGCTGAAGTCGACAAGATCATCCATGTCTGCGACCGGCAAGAACGAATGTGTCCGGAATTCAGGCCACGCGTGATAGCGCCTGATGGGTGGGCGAGGGACGAGGCCGCGAGTCTCAAGTACGGCGCATCGATGTTCGTGCCTCACGGGAAGAGCTTCGGTAAAGCAGAAGTCATTATCTATGCCGAAGGCCGCTACAACAAGGACCGGACCGAATTGGTTCAATGGGTCGCTGCCAGTGATCGGGATTGGGCAACGACATCCGGCAAGAATGCCAAGATCACCGCGCTTCCCTCGGTCAACCCCAAGGTCATTATCAATCGCTACGACAATCCGTCCCTCAAGGACCAGCCCATCGAAGTGATCGCGCATTACGCCGATCTCGACAAGGACGGCAATTCCTACGTCGTGCGGCTAGCGGTCTCCGGCCTCAACGAGGCGGCGGTGCTGGCCGCCGTGCCACTTCTCGACAAGATGATCGTTGGCGCGAAGATTCCGTGAGAGCATGAGCCCAAATGCTCGCTCTCGGGTAACGACCGGTAAGGCTGCGATAGACTACATGAGTTCTGCTTCGCATCCGAAAGCTGAAATCTCGCCTTAGCAAGCACGATCCCGCCCGCTGGAGCGCATTTTTTGGAGCGACGGCTCAAGTTTACATTCGTTGTCTCAGGAGCACCCGAGCGACACGAAGCTGACCTTGGGCGCAGCCATCTGATCCACATCCAAATCTGCCTGATTGACCGGCATGAGCTAGTCCCAATTGCCCACAATTACAACCCTTTGCAGGGCGTTCCGGCGTGCTATGGATGAATCACCTGCCGTGAGTGAGCCATGAGCGCCGACCAGTCGCCCAAAATCGTGATCGTCGACGAAAGCCCGATCCGGGCTGCGATCCTGGAGGAGGGATTGCGGGAGGCCGGATTCACGCAGGTCGTCCATATCAGCGAGATGCAGAGCCTGCTTGCCCGTATTTATGCGGTGGACCCCGACATCATCCTGATTGATCTGGAGAACCCCAGCCGCGACGTGCTGGAGGCCATGTTCCAGGTCAGCCGCGCCGTGAAACGGCCAATCGCGATGTTCGTGGATCAGAGCGATTCCGCCTCGATCCAGGCTTCGGTCGAGGCCGGGGTATCCGCCTACATCGTCGACGGGCTGAAGAAAGAGCGCATCAAGCCGATCCTCGACCTCTGCGTGTCCCGCTTCAATGCCTTCGCCAAGCTGCAGGAGGAGCTCGAGCGCACCAAGTCGCAGCTCGAGGACCGCAAGATCATCGAACGTGCCAAGGGCATCCTGATGAAGGTGAAGGGCCTGACCGAGGACGAGGCCTATGTGCTGCTGCGCTCCACCGCGATGCGCGAGAAGAAGAAAATCGGTGAGATCGCGCAGTCGATCATCACCGCGTCGGAGATGCTGAAATGACCGCCCCCCTCCGCATCGGGTTCATTCCGCTGGTCGATGCCGCCGCGTTGATTATCGCCGTCGACAAAGGATTTGCCGCCGCCGAAGGTCTCGAGGTCGAGCTGGTGCGCGAGGTCTCCTGGTCCAACGTCCGCGACAAGCTCAATATCGGCCTGTTCGACGCCGCGCATCTGCTGGCGCCTGTGGCGATCGCGTCCTCGCTCGGGCTCGGTCACGTCAAGGTGCCGATCGCCGCGCCCTTCAATCTCGGCATCAACGGCAATGCGATTACGGTCTCGCCGGCTCTCCATGCCGCGCTGATGGAGGAGATCGACGGCGACCGGTTCGATCCGATGGTGACGGCGAAAGCGCTGGCGAAGGTGGTTGCCAAGCGCCGCAAGCTAGGGGCCGAGCCGCTGACCTTTGGCATGACCTTCCCGTTCTCGACCCACAATTACCAATTGCGGTTCTGGATGGCTGCGGCCGGGGTCGATCCTGACGAGGACGTGCGCCTCGTGGTGTTGCCGCCGCCCTATATGGTCGACAGCCTCGCCAATGGTCATGTCGATGCATTCTGCGTCGGCGCGCCCTGGAATTCGATCGCGGTCGATCTCGGCATCGGGCATATCCTGCATTTCGTCTCCGACATCCTCGACCGCGCAGCCGAGAAGGTGCTCGCGGTTCGCCAGGTCTGGGCCGACAAGCATCCGGACGTGGTCGCTCGTCTGGTGCGCGCGGCGGTGAGGGGGGCCGAGTTCATCGAGAATCCTGCGAACCTGATCGAGGCGGCGCAGATCCTGGCGCAGCCCGAGCGGATCGGCGTCGATGCCGAAGTGATCCAGCGCACCCTGACCGGACGCCTGAAGATTTCCCCTGACGGCACCTTCCGCGAAAGCGGCCGCTACCTCCTGGTGGGGCGGGAGGAGGCAGGGCGCCCCGATCCGGTTCAGGCCGCCTGGCTCTATGCGCAGATGGTGCGCTGGGGGCCGACGGCGCTTACTCCGGAGGGCGTCAAGACGGCGATGGCCGTGTTCAGGCCCGACCTGTACGATGCTGCCCTCGGCCGCCGGCCGCCCGAGCAGGCACCCGCAGCCTTCGGCGCATTCGCCGGCCCGGTGTTCGATCCCGACAACATCCGAGGGCATCTTGAGGCCTTCGAGGTTGGGCGCTGGCGGACCTGATTCCGTCTGCATCATTTGTGAGCACACCGATTTGCCGCCCAAATATTGATCAGGATGCACGAATTTCGTGAAAATGCACGGCCCGGGATTTTTCGGGCCCGTTCCTAATCGCCTGAAAAGACAAAGCTTTCCATTTCCCCCAAGCTGGCACGCAACTTGAATGTTGCAGTGCGGCCAGCTTGTCACAGATGCCTGCTGAGCCGAGTCCCGCAGCAACGAAGCTGATCGGACCGTGGGGGTAGCGAAGCCGGCTCTTGCAGCCAGCCTCGGTCCTCGCGGGTCGCGCAATATCCGTCGATGCCACCCAGGTGGCCGCAGGAGCTTCGTTACCGACCATGAAAATCGATACGCTCGCAGTCGACTTTACCGACGAGCAGAAACGCTATCTCGAAGGCTTCACGACCGGTCTGCAGATCAGCCGGGTTGGGCGAGGTCTGGGCGGCGGCAGCGCCGGCAAGGCGAATGCCGAGCCTGCTGGTCCCGATGCCGTGCACATCAAGGCGCAGGACAAGGTGCTCGCGTCGGGCAAGAAGCTCGCCGACCAGGAGAAGTTCAAGCGCGACGAGCATCCCTTCGATGCCTATCCGCGGCTACGCCAGCAGGCGCTCGACAATGCGCCGCCGAGCCCGGCGGACAATTTCCGCTGGCGCTATTACGGCATCTTCTACGTCGCGCCGACGCAGGATTCCTACATGAGCCGCCTGCGGATTCCGAACGGCATCATGAAGCACTGGCAGCTGTCCGGCCTTGCCGACCTCGCCGACGAACTATGCGGCCCGTATAGCCACGTCACGACGCGCGCCAATCTCCAGCTCCGCGAGATTCCGCCGAAGAACGCGGTCAAGCTGCTCGAGGGCATCCAGGAGCTTGGCCTGTGCTCGCGCGGCTCCGGCGCCGACAACATCCGCAACGTCACGGGGACGCCGACGGCCGGCATCGATCCGCAGGAAATCATCGACACGCGGCCCTATGCGCGCGAATGGCATTACCACATCCTCAACGACCGCTCGCTGTACGGTCTGCCGCGCAAGTTCAACGTCGCCTTCGACGGGGCCGGCAGGATTGCCGTGCTCGAGGAGACCAATGACATCGCGTTCACGGCGTATGAGGTGAAGGACGGTTTTGGCGTCGAGCCGGGCGTCTGGTTCCGGCTCGGCCTCGGCGGCATCACCGGCCACAAGGATTTTGCCAAATATTCCGGCATCATCGTCAAGCCAGAGCAGGCGACCGCCGTTGCCGACGCCATCGTGCGCGTGTTCATCGACCATGGCGACCGCACCAACCGCAACAAGGCGCGGCTGAAATACGTGCTCGACGCCATGGGCCATGACGGCTTCCTCAAGCTGGTCGAGGAGCGGCTGAAGACGCCGTTCACCCGCGTGCCGGAAGAGGCATTCGCGCCGCGGCCGGCCGCCGACCGCATGGCGCATGTCGGCGTGCACAAGCAGAAGCAGGAGGGTCTGAACTGGATCGGCGTGTCGCTGACGCTCGGCAAGCTCAGCTGCGATCAGATGCGGGGTCTCGCCAAGGTTTCGCGCGACCTCGGCGACGGCGAGATCCGTCTGACCGTCTGGCAGAACTTGCTGATATCGGGCGTGCGCGATGAGAACGTCGAGCTTGCGATCGCGGCGATCAAGCAGATCGGGCTGGCGGTCGAGGCCTCGCACATCCGCGCCGGCCTGATCGCCTGCACCGGCAATGCCGGCTGCCGCTTCGCCGCCGCCAATACCAAGCGCCATGCCGCCGAGATCGGTGACTGGTGCGAGCCGCGCGTCGCGATGGACAAGCCGGTCAACATCCACGTCACCGGCTGCCATCATTCCTGCGCGCAGCATTACATCAGCGACATCGGCCTGATCGGGGCGCGCGTGCCGGTCAACGAGGACGACACGGTCGAGGGTTATCACCTCTTCACCGGCGGCGGCTTCGGCCCCGACGCCGACGTCGGACAGGAGGTCTATCACGACCTCAAGGCCGAAGACGCGCCGAAGACGGTCGAGGCGCTGCTCAAGGCCTATATCGCTCATCGCTCGTCTGCCGACGAAACCTTCCTTTCCTTTGCGCGCCGCCATGACGGCGAGACGCTGCGCAAGCTTGCCGATGCACAGGTGTCCGCATGAACCAGATCACTCCTCCGCCCAGGCTCGATATCATTCCCGCCAGCGCACCGTTCTCCGATGCGCAGCGATCCTGGCTGAACGGCTTCTTTGCCGGGCTGCTGTCGCCTGATGTCGCCGCGCCGCTGTCGGCGGAGCAGGGCGCCGCCGTCATGCAAGGCGCGGCCGGCGACGGTGACGACGGCGAAGCGCCCTGGCACGACCAGACCATGCCGATTGCCGATCGCATGAAGCTCGCCGAGGGACGCCCGGTGCGCCGCAAGATGATGGCGGCGATGGCGCAGCAGGATTGCGGCCAGTGCGGCTACAATTGCCACGATTATTCGGAAGCGATCGCCAGCCGCAGCGAAGCACGGCTCAACCTCTGCGTCCCCGGCGGCAAGGAAACCGCGCGGATGCTGAAGTCGCTCTACGAGGAGCTCGACAAGGCCCCGGCGGTTAAAACGGCGGACAAGCCGGACGCTCCGGCGCCGGCCGTGACGGTCACGATCGCCGAGCCCGGTCGCGCGCGCGACAATCCCGTGACAGCGACCTTCCTGTCGCGCCGCCTGCTCAACAAGGGGAAGTCGGAGAAGGAAACCTATCACGTCGAGTTCGATCTGTCCGAGAGCAAGCTCGACTACGTCGTGGGCGACAGCTTTGGCGTGTTCGCGCGCAACGATGTCGGTCTCGTCGACCAGGTCATCGCGCTGCTCGGCGCCTCCCATACCACCAAGGTGAACGGCAAGACGCTGCGCGAGGTGCTGATCGACGACGTCTCGCTGTCGCCGGCGCCCGACACGCTGTTCGAGCTGATCTCCTTCATCACCGGCGGCGCGGCGCGCGAGAAGGCGCGGGCGCTGGCGCAGGGGGAGGATCCCGATGGCGACGCCGCAACCCTCGACGTCATGGCCGGGCTGCAGAAGTTTTCCGGCACGCGGCCACATCCCGAGGCCTTCGTCGAGGCACTGGAACCGCTGCAGCCGCGGCTCTATTCGATCTCGTCGTCGCATAATGCGACGCCCGGAAAGCTGTCGCTGACGGTCGATTCCGTGCGCTACGTCATCGGCAAGCGCAAGCGGCTCGGCGTCGCCTCGACCTTCCTCGGCGAACGCATCGCCGAGGGCGAGCAGCTCAAGGTCTATGTGCAGAAGGCGCACGGCTTCGGCCTGCCGAAGGATCCGAAGACGCCGATCATCATGGTTGGTCCGGGCACCGGCATCGCGCCGTTCCGCGCCTTCCTGCTCGACCGCAAGGCGACCGGCGCGCCCGGCAAGAACTGGCTGTTCTTCGGCCACCAGCGCAGCGATTGCGACTTCTTCTACCAGGAGGAGCTCAATGCGATGAAGACCTCGGGTCTGCTCACGCGCATGTCGCTGGCCTGGTCTCGCGACGGCGAAAAGAAGTTCTACGTGCAGGACCGCATGCGGGAGGTCGGCCGCGAGGTGTGGACCTGGCTCGCCGAGGGCGCGCATTTCTACATCTGCGGCGATGCCAAGCGCATGGCCAAGGATGTCGAGCGCGCGCTGGTCGACATCGTCGCCCAGTTCGGCGCGCGTTCGACCGACGAGGCCGTCAGCTTCGTCGCCGAGCTCAAGAAAACCGGCCGCTTCCAGGCCGACGTGTACTGAGTGCCGTTACAATACGTCATCCGGGCCGGTTCCAACTGGCTCGGATTTGAACGAATAAGATTCTGGGAACCCGCACCTGGAAAGAATTTATATCTGCGATTGGCCCCTTGCGGAGCAGGCGTATCGCTATTTCCGTCGCCGTCTTGCCTCACACCCTGGGTGATCCCTCATAATCCCGCAAATGGGGCGTTGGAGATCGACCATGCGCGAACTATCGGCGGAAGCCAGACTTCACCTTTACGCGCGCTCGCTCTCGCAGCGGACCCGGGCGAACGTCCATCATTTCGCGCTCTACAGCGCGTTCGCGATCATCGCGGCGATCGTGTTCGGCACGCTCTCGGTGCATCCGTTTTAAGTTGAGTGCCTAGGGTGGGTTAGCCTGCGGCTGCGCGAAGCGCAGTCCGCTGGCGTAACCCACTACTTGTACCGCCCGCCGCAGAGGTGGATTACGCTTCGCTAATCCACCTACGAACAAGCCTCACCCGCGCCTGAACGGCGCGACCTCGATCCCGGCATCCTTCAACGCCTGACGCAGCGTCCGCGCGATCTCCACGGCGCCGTGCGTGTCGCCATGGATGCACACCGTGTCCGTGCGCATCTTGATCACCTTGCCCGTCACCGAGACCACCGCGCCGTCCTGCACCATGCGCACCACGCGCTCGGCAATGGCCTTGGCATCGTGCAGCACCGCGCCGGGCTTCTTGCGGGAGACGAGGTTGCCGTCGTCCTCATAGGCGCGGTCGGCGAACACTTCGTGCACCATCGGCAGGTTGGCGTCTTCGCCGGCCTTCACCAGCTTCGAATTGGCGAGCACGACGAAGATCAGGCTGGGATCGACGGCTTTGATGCCGGCGGCGATCGCCTTGGCCGTCATGTCGTCCTCGCAGGCGACGTTGGAGAGCGCGCCATGCGCCTTCACATGCGTGACCTTGTGGCCGGCCGCGGTCGCGATCGCCTGCAGCGCGCCGATCTGATAGGCGACGAGGTTCTCGATCTCGGAGGCTTTGAGGCCCGCAATCGGGTGCCGGCCGAAGCCGTGCAGGTCGCGATAGCCGGGATGCGCGCCGACCGAGACGCCGCGCGCCTTCGCAAGCTCCACCGTCCGGCGCATGATATCGGGGTCGCCGGCATGGAAGCCGCAGGCGACGTTGACCGAGCTTGCGAGCTCGATCATCGCGGCGTCGTTGCCCATCTCCCACGCGCCAAAACCTTCGCCGAGGTCGCAATTGAGATCGATCGTCTTCATGGGTGCTCTCCGCCTTCCGGTCTCGTTGTTACGTTTAAGGCTCCGTGGTGACCTGCCATGTGCCGGCATCGACGGCGTTCACCGCGTGGCCCGCCACATTGGCATCGCTGAGCGCCTCGATGTTGAGCGCGACGCTGTCGGCCGCGCGCAGGCGATCGGGCAGGGTGCGGATCGTTTGCGCGAACTTCTTCGCCTCGTTCTGCGCCTCGGCCACGCTGACGGCCTTGAAGCGAAACGCCGTCCCCGCCGAGGTCTGTGCGAGACGGCCGATGTCGGCGGTGATCACGGTTGCGATCTTCGGATAGCCGCCGGAGGTGCCGCGGTCCATCATCAGCGCGATCGGCGCGCCGTTGCCGGGCACCTGGATGCTGCCGTTGACGGTGCCGTCGGAGACGATGTTGTGACCGTGCAGATGCTTGATCGCGGGGCCTTCGAGCCGGTAGCCCATGCGGTCGGAGGTCGCCGAGATCTTCCACTCGCTGTCTAGGAACAGCGCCTTGTTGGCGTCGTCGAACTCGTCGTCCTGCGGCCCCAGCACGACACGGATTGGACCGCTCACGGGTTTCGGCAATTCGATGCGCATCTCGGGTGCGCCGCTCGCGGCATCGACGCTGAATTCGTCGCCGGCCTGGAGCGGGCGCGGGTAGGGGCTGCCGAGGCCGGCGCGGGCATTCACCGCGAGACTGCCGAACACGAGTTCGCCCGTGATGGCGCCTTCGATCGCGAGATAGGTGAAGGCGCCGCCGCGGGCAAAGCCCAGCGTCAGCGTCTCGCCGTCCTTCAGCGTCACCGAATTGTCCATGGCGACCGCGTTTCCGGCGACGTCCGCGTTGCGCGGCGCGCCGGAGATCGCGACGCGCACGGCGCCGTCACGGGCGGTGAAGGCGGCACCGAACGGGCCGATCTCGACGGCGGCCGCGAACGGCGCGTTGCCGACGAGTGTGTTCGCCGCAGCCAGCGACAGCCGATCCATCGCACCGCTCACCGTCAGGCCATAGCGCTGCGCACCAAAGCGCCCGCCGTCCTGGACGGAGCTTGCCGGTCCAATGCTGGCGACGATGAGCCGGCTCATGCGTCCACCTGCTCGGCGATGATCTCGCCGGCTTCCGCAGCGCGATCCAGCTCATCGAAGGTCTTGTGGTCGATGGCGAAAAACGTCACGCGGTCACCGGGTTCGGTCAGGAAGGTCGGGTTACGGTGGAGCTGATAAGTTCGCACCGGCGTGCGGCCGAGCAGATGCCAGCCGCTGGGGGCGGCCAGGCACTGGATTCCGGCCTGGACGCCGCCGATCGAGATCGTACCGGCCGGCGTCAGCAGCCGTGGATTCTGCCGCCGCGACATGTGCAGCGATTTGTCGAGGCCGCTGAGATAGGACCAGCCCGGCGTGAAGCCGATCATCGCGACCTTGTAGTCGCCGCCCGCATGCCGGCCGACGATGTCGTCCGGCGTGGTGTTCAGCGCCTTGGCGACGTCCTCGAGGTCGATGCCGTGCTCGCCGCCATAGGCGACGGGAATGCGCCAGCGGCGCGCCTTAGTCACCGGCGGGGGCGACTGGATCGCGATCGGAAGCAGCTTGTCGCCGAGTGCGTCGAAACCGATCTTGCAGGGGTCGTAATGCACGAGCAGCGAGCGATAGGTCGGCACGGTCTCGGTGATGCCGTCGATCGGACTTGCTGCGAGCGCCTTGTCCAGCGCCAGCACGCGCTGGTTGGCATCCTCGTCGATGGTGCGGCTGAACTCGACCGTGACGGCGCTGTCGCCACTGGGCAGAAGGCGGGGCGGGGGAAGCGTCGCGGCCATTGAGCTGTCGAAGAGCTGTCGAAATCGGGCTTTGGAAAGTGCGGGCTCGACCTTGAGTTCCGCGTCACTCCTGCTTCGCGTAAATGCGCCCGCAAGTCCAATAAATTAATGCAGGGGGAAGCGATAAAGCCTTGTTATCGCGTCGCATAAAGGTCCACCGGCCCTGCGTTATTGCTAGCCTCTTGGCCCTTGACGCACGGCCTGCGGCTCGCAAGATGCGCGCGTTATTTCCCGCACCTCGGAGCTCGTTGTCGTCCATGTCGCTGTCCCCCGAAGCCCGCAAGACCCTCGCCGGCATCACCACTGCCACCATCACCACGGTCCTGCTGAAGAAGGGCCTTCGCAATGTGTGGATGCGCGGCGCGCGGCCGCTGCGCCCCGGGCTGCCGCGGCTGGTTGGGCCGGCCTTCACGCTGCGCTTCGTGCCGGCGCGCGAGGATCTGGCGACGCCGGAATCTTGGTCCTCGCCGATCTCGACCCGCACCGCGATCGAGGCGATGCCGGAGGGCTGCATCACGGTGGTCGACGCCATGGGCATCACCGATGCCGGCATCTTCGGCGACATCCTCTGCGCCCGCATGGTCAAGCGCGGCGTCACGGCGCTGGTCACCGACGGGGTGGTGCGTGACGTCGAGGGCGTGCTCGGCACCAATCTGCCGGTCTGGTGCGACGGCTATGCCGCGCCACCTTCGGTCGCGGGCCTCACCTTCGTCGGCTGGGGCGAGCCGATCGGCTGCGGCGGGGTTGCCGTTTTCCCGAATGACATCGTGGTCGCCGACCAGGACGGCTGCGTGCTGATCCCGCAGGCGATGCTCGACCACGTGCTCAACGAGGGCGTCGAGCAGGAGCGCATGGAAGCCTGGATCGTCAACGAGGTGAACAACGGCGCGGTGCTGCCGGGCCTCTATCCCATGAACGCCGAGACCAAGGCGCGCTACGCCGCCAGCAAGAAGTAACGGACACGGAAACGAGGACTCTCATGGACATCACGCTCGCCGGCACGCGGCCGACCCGCCGCGCGCCCAAGGAACACTTCACCGGCACCGTATGGCAGGACCCCATCAACATGGCGCCTGCGCCGGCACGGCTGAACGTCTCGCGCGTCGCATTCGAGCCGGGTGCCCGCACCAACTGGCACCACCATCCGCTCGGCCAGACGCTCTACGTGATTTCGGGCGTCGGCCGCGTCCAGACCAAGGGCGGGCCGGTCAGGGAAATCCGCCCTGGCGACACCGTCTGGATTCCGCCCGGTGAAGTGCACTGGCACGGGGCCTCGCCGACCAACAGCATGTGCCACATCGCCATGCAGGAAGCGCTTGATGGCGTCTACTCGACCTGGCTGGAGCCGGTGACCGACGCGGAGTACGGCGCGGCGCTGGGCTAAGACTCCCGGGTCCCGGACAAGACGCATCGCCTTCAGGCGATGCGTCTCCGATCCGGGACCCAGAGCCTTCCAGCGACCACGATGCTGGGTCCCGGCTCTGCTCAGCAGCGTTGTACGCTACAGCGCGTCCGGGACACGGCAACGCCAACTTACACCTTCGCCGCCGTCCACGTGCCCGTGCACAGCGCGCCTCGCCACGTACCGGAGCCGACGGCGCGGCTCAGACGCCTCTAGTTCACCCGCGTCCAGGTTTGGCCGCCGCAGAACATGCCGCCGAAGGCGCAGCCCTGCACGTTCAGGCGATCGGTGCCCTTCATCGCGATGGTCGAATCGTAGGTCGAACCGGAGTTCGGATCGAGGATGCGGCCGGACCATTTCTGGTCCTTGCCGGGCTTCATGTTGATCAGAACCTGCTCGCCGTTCTGGTTCGATTTGCTGTCGACCGAATAGCCGCACAGATTGCTGCCGCATTGCTCGATACGGACCTTGCCTTCCTTCTCCTCGGTGAGCCAGACGCCGAGCGGTGAATTGAGATCGCGCGTGGCCGCAGCTGCCGGGGCAGGCGGAGCGACGGCCGCCGCCTGAACGGGGGCCGGTGCAGGGGCCGGAGCGGGAGGCAGAGGCGGCGCCGAAGGGGCCGCAGTCACGGCCGGGCCCGGCGGTGCTGTCACGGCGGGAGGAGCCTGCTGCGCGGCTGGCGCGGGTGCTGGAGGAGGCGCCACGGCTGCAGGGGCAGGCGCCTGCGCGGCCGGCGTTTGCGGCTCAACCGTGGCTTGCTGCGGCGGCTGCTGGCTCGGCGCCGTCTCGTTCTTCTTGGCCTTCTTCGCCTTGTTGCCCTGGCCGGTGTTGTCGTACACGCCGGGGATCTGCACCGTGCCGCGGTCGGGGTCGATGCGGATGGTGCGCCCGCCATATTCGAAGGTGTACTGCGCCTGGGCAGCTGTGCTCGCCAACAAAAGGAATGCGGCCGTGGCCAACAGCTTCCTCATTTCGCATCTCCTGAACAGATGGTCCCGCACCGACGCTTACGCATCGGTTCGATTGCAGAAAGTGATCCAGATCACTGTCACGGTATGAGTCGCCGTCCTGCGGTTCCGGGTTCAATAAGCGAGGGACCGGTCCAAAGTTGGGCCGGGACAGCGACAGGAGGACGCGGGCTGAAGCGCCGTTCCAACGCAATTGGAACGGGATTCCAGCTTCTCGCGTCACCGCGTCCTCTTGGCGCGCGACGCTCTAATCGAACCAGGCGGCGTAAATCTTCTTGTAGCTGCCGTCTTCCATGGAAATGTGCAGCCATTGGTCGACGAAGGCCTTCAGCGCCATGTCGCGCTGGAGCCAGTAGGCCTTCTCGGAGAAATCGAACGGTTTTTCCGGATGCACGGCGCAGAGCACGCCGCTGTGCTGCTTCTGCTGGTAGCGCGTCTCGGAGGCATCCGTCATCATCAGGTCGGCATTGCCCTTGGCGATCTCGTCGAAGATCACGGTGTTGTCGGGGAAGACGGTGATCTCGGCGTCCTTGATGTTGGCACGCGCGAAACGCTCATTGGTGCCGCCGGGATTGACGATCACGCGGGTGCCCTTCTTGTCGATGTCGGCGATGCTCTGGTACTTGCCGACGTCGGCGCAGCGGGCGATCGGCGTCTTGCCCTCGCGCATGATCGGCGTCGAGAAGAAGCCCTTCTTCTGCCGGTCGAGCGTGACCGAGACGCCGCCCATCGCGATGTCGAACTGGTCGGCCTCGAAATCCTTCATCAGCTTCGGCCAGGCCGTCGGAACGAACTCGACCTTGACCCCGAGCGCCTTGCCGAGCGCCTGCGCCATGTCGACGTCGAAGCCGCTGAACTGTTGCGTCGCCTTGTCCAGATAGGTGAAGGGCTTGTAGTCGCCGGTCATGCCGACCCGCAAGGTGCCGCGCTTGACGATCTCGTCGAGCCGCGAGGGCGCCTGTTGCGCTTGGGCCGAAAAATTTGCCAACATCGCCACGGCCAAAGCCGCCAAGATTCGACCAGCCATTCGAACGATCATGTCTTCTCCACCCCTGCGCGAGCTGTCATTGTGCAGCTCTTTACGGCGTGGATTTAGACCAGACGCGAGCTTCTGGCGAGGTAGAATTGAAAGGAATCTCGACGTGACGATCTCGATGTACGAGGCCTCGGCTGGCCTGTTCGTGCCGTACTTGCGCAACCTCTCCGCGCTGCTCGACAAGGGCGTCGCCTATGCGGAGGCCCGCAAGTTCAACCCGGCGGTCCTGCTCGGCATGCGGCTCGCGCCGAACATGTACGATTTGGCACAGCAGGTCGGCGAGGCCTGCCGCCACGCCACTGTCGCGCCGGCCCTGCTGGCAGGCTGCGAGCCGGTGGCGCTGCCCGCGCTGGAGCACGACATGGCAGGGCTCCAGGCGCGCATCGCGACATCGATCGAGTTCATCGAAAGCCTGCCGCGCGCACAGATCGACGCGGCGGCGGAGCGCAATGTCTTCTTCAAGCTGAAGAACGGGACCGAGCTGCCCTTCACCGGGCGGACGCTACTGCTGACATTCAGCGTCCCGCAGTTCTTCTTCCACGTCACGACCGCCTACGACCTGTTGCGGCACGCAGGCGTCGAATTGGTGAAGCGGGACTTTCTTGGCCCGCGCGAACGCTAAAGCATGATCCGGACAAGTGCGAAGCGGTTTTCCGGAGAGATCATGCTCAAACAATAGCCTGAGGCGCGATGATCGCGCTTCAGGCTTCGCCCTTGCGCTCGTAATCGGCGAGCGAGCTGCGGCCGGCGATCTCGCTGCGCAGCAGCTCGAAGCGCTTCTGCGCCTCGTCCTCCTGGACGTCGACGAAATGCACCGCGGCCTCGCTCGTCATGGGACCGCTGACCACGGGCGCGGATTGTTCGCCGATGGTCTCGTGGACGTAGTACTGGTCGTCATCGCCGCGATGGACCGTCCATTTGAGACGGATCGCCACCATGGGGCCGGGCCCGACCTTGCTGTAGCCGTCGGCATCGGTGTGATCCGGCACCAGCGGCTGCTCTTCGACCACCGGATGCTCTTCCAGTGACGGATGCTCTTCGACAGCCGGATATTCGTCCACGACCCGATGCTCGTCGGAGTCCACGTGCTCGCGCTCTCCAGCCATCACGATCTCGGTCTCGGTCTTGCGAATGACCAGAACGGGCTCGGGGTTCTCCAGGATACTGGCGATGGTCGCCAGCGCGTGGTCGGTCGGGTCGATTTCTGACAAGGCTCCATCCTCCAGCTCGACGCGGCCGGCAAGTCTGTCCCACTGCCGCCGCGGCCGGGAACATTAGGCGCGTTTGATTAAGGCTGAGTTGGGGCTCGATCTGCGCCAAAATGGGACGCTTTCTGGCGTTCCGAAGGCGGCCGCTTCCGTCCGCCCGCCCGGGGTTCGGCTCAGCCCAGCACATCCTGATTGATCACGTTCTGCCGGATCGGATCGCCGTCCAGCACACTCAGGATGTTGCGCGCGGTCTGCTCGCTCATGCGCTGGACCGCCTCGACCGTGACGCCGGCGACATGCGGGGCGATGATGACGTTGGGCAGTGCGAACAGCGCGTTGCTGACCGGCGGCGGCTCCATCTCGAACACGTCGATGCCGGCGCCGGCGAGCTTGCCGGAGACCAGGGCGTCGTAGAGTGCGGCTTCCTTCACGATGCCGCCGCGTGCGGTGTTGATGAGATAGGATCTCGACTTCATCCGGCCGATGCGGGCCGTATCGAACAGGCCGATCGTCTCCTGCGTCTTCGGGCAGTGAATGGTGACGAAATCGGCGTGGGGCAGGGCGGCATCGAGATCGGCGACGGGCTCGCAGCCCGCGGCCTTGATCTCGGAGGCAGGCTTGTAGGGATCGTAGACCTGCACGTTCATTTCCATCGCGAGGCACCGCTTGGCGGTACGGCTGCCGATGCGGCCGAAGCCGATCACCAGCACGGTCTTGCCGTAGAGGTCGAACGGCAGCATGCCGAGCCGATCCGCCCATTTGCCGTCCCTGACGCAGGCATGCAGCTCCTGTGCGCGCTTGGCCAGCGTCAACATCATGAACAGCGCCGCTTCCGCGACCGAGGGCGAGTTTGCACTGCCCGCGACCATCAGCGGCACCTTGCGGCGGGAGAGGGCGGGCACGTCGACGGCGTCGTAGCCGACGCCGATGCGGGTCACCACCTTCATGTCCCTGGCGGCTTCGAGCTCGGTCTCACCGAAGGCGGTCGCGCCGAGCGCGACGCCATGGACCGGCGCATGGCTCTTCAGCAAGGCCTCGAAATCCCCAGCCGAGATCAGGTTCGCAAACTCGACGAGCTCGATATCGTCCCGCTGGGTAAGGAGGGCGCGTGCCCCTTGCGACAAAGTTTGCGTAACGAAAATCTTCTTCTTGTTGGTCGCCATCGTCCCCTGCCTGCGCGAGTTTCTTGAACCGGCGTCACAACACGACGCCGGTCGCCTCGTTTAGCAGGTGCATATTGTTGAGGTCCATCGCCAAACGCATGGGAGCCCCGTCCTTGGCGCCGGCATTGGGATCGACGCGGCCGCAGACCGGCGTACCGTCGAGCCCGAAATAAACCAGGGTCTCCATGCCCATCGGCTCGGTGACGTCGAGCACGGTGTCGAAGGACTCGATGCCCGGTCCGAGATGCGCGTGCGACTCGGTGAGATGCTCAGGACGGATACCGAGCAGCAGCTTCTCGGTGCGCGGCAGCGAATTGTAGCGCGCGGCGCGGGCCGGCGGCAGCGCGAAGGCGATGCGGTCGGTGAGGCGGATCTGCAGCGTGCCGCCGACCTCCTCGAGCCGGCACGGGATGAAGTTCATCGCGGGCGAGCCGATGAAGCCGGCGACGAAGCGTGTGGCGGGCTTGTGATAGAGCTCGTTCGGCGTGCCGATCTGCTCGATCCGTCCCTTGTTCATCACCACGACGCGGTCGGCCAGCGTCATCGCCTCGACCTGGTCGTGGGTGACGTAGACGGTGGTGGTGCGCACCTTCTGGTGCACCTTCTTGATCTCGATCCGCATCTGCACGCGGAGTTTCGCGTCGAGATTGGACAACGGCTCGTCGAACAGGAAGACCTTCGGATTGCGCACGATGGCCCGGCCCATCGCGACGCGCTGGCGCTGGCCGCCGGAGAGCTGCTTCGGCTTGCGGTCGATCAGGTCGGTAATGTCGAGGAGGCGGGCGGCCTCCGTCACCCGCGCCTTGATCTCGGCCTTGGGATAGTGCTTCAGGCGCAGCCCGAACGACATGTTCTCTGCGACCGTCATGTGCGGGTAGAGCGCGTAGTTCTGGAACACCATCGCGATGTCGCGATCCTTCGGCGGCACGTCGTTGACGACGTCACCGCCGATCATGATGTCGCCGTCGCTGATGTCCTCGAGGCCTGCGATCATGCGCAGCGTCGTCGACTTGCCGCAGCCGGAGGGACCGACCAGCACGATGAACTCGTGGTCGGCGATATCGAGATCGATACCGCGCACGGCTTCGACATCGTCGTAACGCTTGACTACTTTCCGCAAAGCAACGTCAGCCATCGAACTTCAGCTCCTCGCCATCAACCCTTTGTCGCACCGGCGGTCAGGCCGGCAATGTAGTAGTCCATCAGGAAAGCGTAGATGATCAGCGGCGGCGCCGCGCCGAGCAGCGCGCCGGTCATGATCTGTCCCCAGTTGAACACGTCGCCCTTGATCAGCGTCGTGATGATGCCGACCGGCAGCACGAGCTGGTCCGTGGAGGTAGTGAACACGAGCGGATAGAGGAATTGCGCCCAGGACACCGTAAAGGCGAAGATGGTCGCGGCGATCAGCCCCGGCAGCGCCACCGGAATGAAGATCCGGGTCAGGGTCTGGAACCAGGACGCTCCATCGATGATCGCGGCCTCGTCTAGCTCCTTGGGAATCGAGGCGAAGTAACCGATCATGATCCAGGTGCAGAACGGTACCGTCAGAGTCGGATAGATGAAGAGCAGCACGTACCAGCGATTGATGAGCTGGATGCCGGTCCAGTCGCCGAACAGGGCAAACACCTTGAACAACGGAATGAAGAGCAGGCTGTCCGGAATCAGGTAGGTCAGGAACACGCCGGTCGCCAGCGTGGCCGAACCCCAGAACCGCATCCGCGCAAGGGCAAATGCCGCCGGCACGCTGATCAGCATCGTGATGGTGACCACGAAGATCGAAACCAGCGCGGAATTCCAGAAAAACCGCAGGAACTGGTTTGACGTCAGCAGGCCGACATAGTTCTCGAGCGTCGGGTGGAAAACCCACCATGGATTGGTCGCCGCCGAGATTTCGGCGCTGCTCTTGAGCGAGGTGATCAGCATGTAAATCGGCGGCAGCAGCGAGAAGATCGCAAACAGCGTCAGAAAGAAGTACGACCAACGCAGCGCCCATTTGCGGTCGCGGCTCATACTTCCATACTTGACGGTGCGCGTCGGCGCGGCCTTGTCTATCGTGACTGAGCTCATCAGGCTTCATTCCCGCGCTTGTTGACATCCCGCAGGATGAATATCGCTGCGACCGCCAGGATTGGCACCATGAACAGGGAGACGCTGGCACCGAGCGGAATGTCGCTTCCTTCGATGCCGATCCTGAAGGCCCAGGTGGCGAAGATGTGGGTGTGGTCGAGCGGGCCGCCGGCGGTCAGGATTCGCACGATGTCGAAATTGGCGAAGGTCACGATCAGTGAGAACAGCGTCGTGATCGCGATGATGTTGCGCATCATTGGCAGCGTGACGTACCAGATGCGCTGCCACCAATTGGCTCCGTCGATCGCTGCGGCTTCATAGAGCTGGTCGGGCACCGATTTCAGGGACGCCAGATACATGATCATGAAGAACGGTGCGCCGTACCAGACGTTGACCAGGATGACGGAAAAGCGCGCCCAGGCGGCGTCGCCCGTCCACGGGATCGGTCCAATTCCGAGAAATGACAGCGTATAGTTGAACGCAGAGTAGGAGGGGTCGAACAGCCACAGCCATGCCAGCGTGCTCATCGCGGGCGGGATGACCCAAGGCACCAGCAGCATGCCGCGCCACTTCCGCTGGCCCTTGGCCGGAATGTTATGGACGAAGTGGGCGACAATGAACCCGATCAGCGCTTTGAACAGAACGGCGGTGATAGCGAAGATGCAGGATTGCTTGACGACCAGCCAGAACGTGTCGCGCTTGAACAGGAACTCGAAGTTTCCGAAACCGACGAATCTCTGCATCGACTTGTTGAGGGTCGCCAGATGAAGCGAGTAGAACGCAGGATAAAGCACCAGAAGTGTGATGAGAATGATCAGCGGCAGCGTCATCAGAAACGCCGCAGTCGATTTGCGTTTGAGCGCCTTTTGCAGACCAGAGCGTTTTCGCGCCGGTTGCGCTGCGCCAACCCTGTTCGGCTGCAATGCGACATCCGCCATGATGCATTTTCCTCGCGCGGTTTGGTCGGTAAACCCGACTTTTGGAAGGTTCGAGAGCCGAAGCCGTCGGCTCTCGCCAGGTGAGTGAGACGGAGGACCCGCCGCAAGCGGCCTCAGGCCGTCGCGGCGAGCCTTTCCGGCTTAGCTCCGCATGAAGCCTTCGCATTCGCCTTCGGCCCAGGCGAGGGTCTTTTCCATCGCTTCGCCCTGATGATACCGCAAGCACATCTTGGTAAGCGTGGCCTGCGCGTATATTTGCTGTGCAATCTTCGGCGGCGCTGGCGAGGCCGCAATCGACAGCGTCTGATGCTTGTAGGGGTTCGGATAGTGATAGAGCGTGCCTTTCGGCGGCCCTTCCTCCTGCCAAACCTTCAACGTCGTCAGCTTCTCATAGGCCGGTAGATCGTAGCCGCCGCTTGCGACCACCATCTTCTCGATGGCCGCGGGCTTCGACAGATGGACCAGGAGGCTCTTCGCCGCGTCCTTATTCTTCGAGAAATTCCATATGCTCCAGAAGTACGGCAGGTAGGGGGCAAAACGCCCCTTGGGTCCGGCCGGGAATCCGTGAGTCCAGCATTGCTCTGCAACCTGCGGCGCGTCGCGTTTGGCGACCGCCCAGGCGCTCGGCGGATTCATGATCATCGCACCTCTGCCGGAGACCAGCCATTTATTGTTGGATGCGTCGTCCCAGGCTGCGACGTCGGGCGGCAGGAAGTTGATCAGCTTCTTGTAGAAGTCGAGTGCCTGACGAACCGCGTCGGTCTTGACGGTGAGATTGCCCTTGGCGTCAACGAGCTCGGCGCCGAACGAAAGGAAGATCGCGCCCGCCGTATCGACGTTGTCGGTGGTCTCGCCGAGGCCGATGCCGAACGGGAAGCCTGCCTTGTGACAGGCCTCGGCAGCTTTCAGGAATGTTTCCAGCGTCCAGTTGTCGGCCTTTGGTGGAGAACCGGCCGGATACATCTCCTGGACGTCGATCCCCGCGTGCTTCTTCATCAAATCGATGCGGGAGCAGGGACCCTTGATCTGACTGCCGACGCAGGCCGGAACGCCGAGCCATTTGGTCCCGACAGTGCCCAGATATTTGGCCGTGCCGTTCACCTCGCCGTTCTCCGCGATAATCGGCCCCATGATGTCGGCAACGTTCTCCAACTGCTCGGCATTGGAATGGGCCCACCACGTTGGCATCGCGAAAATATCATGGCCCGACTTTGCCTGCGCTTCGGCGGCAATGGTCAGCAGGTTCTTGTTGCCCTGGCTTGGGATGTAGTCGATGGTAACCTCGACCTTCTCCTTCGCGGCCCATTCGTTGACGAGCTCCGTCGAGGCCGAATTGGCGCCTGGCACCCAATGGTCCCAGAAGCCGATCGAGAGCTTGCCGGCGGCGTAAGCGCCCCGGACATAGGGCGCCGTGATCAGCGCCGCGGAGGACATTGCAGTGGCAGCCACAAATTGACGTCGCGTCAGTCTCTTGCGTGACATCTCGTTTCCTCGCTTGGGTGTTGTTGTTGGAGTTTCCTCTAAGACTTCTTTTCCGAGTTCTTGTTGTTCGATTTTCTTATTGATGCTGTCGGCCCAAATGGCAATTCACGAGGACCGCGGCAAATTGGTAGCGCGATCAGATCATGATTGATCGCGTCTGTCGAGAAACCCGAACGGCTCGCACATAGAACTAACGTTGTGTCCCTGGAAGGTGGGAGTGCTGTAGCGTCCGTAAGCTGCGGTCGCTTGTTTTTGCGACGCACACGTCGCGTGAACCGGCCAGGAACGATCCGTGCGCAATTACGCCGCAGTTTCGAATAAGCCTGGATAACCGCTTCGCGCGAAAGACTTTTCGGGCGTGGACAGCCATTGGCTGCGTCTGGACCGCGATGCGGCGGAAACGATAGAGTTGCGGCGGGCGGGTTGGCTGCCGCCCCGACAGGCTATTCAGATCGACGATGGAGACGAGAATGATCAACCCGGCACCGTCAGCGCGGCTTCACATGCGGCGATGCTTCGCGCTGGGGGCCGTGCTCGCGCTGCTGCTCGGTGCCGCCGCGGTGGCCAATGCTCAAGGCTTGGTCAAAGGCGTTCAGGACGGCGCGGCGGCCGGAAACAAGGCGGCAGGTCCGGTCGGTGGTGTGCTCGGCGGCGCGATCGGCGGCGTGGTCGGCGTCTTCACCGGTGTGCTCGGCGTCAACAACAACAATGGCGGCAATCCGCCGCCGGCGGCCAAGGAGTCCAGCAAGGACGCCAAGCAGCAGGGCGCGGCCAAGGACAAGGATGCCAAGGGAGCCAAAGCGGGCAAGGGCGCCAAGGCGAGCAAGGAGGCGAAGAACGCGCCGCAAGGCAAGGATGATCAAGGCAAGGACAATAAGGACGTCACGGTCCTGACCCAGCCCGGCGCGCCGCAGCAGACCGCCGAACAGATCGTTGCCAACAGCGATTCCTATATCGAGCGGATCAAGACCGAGCTGAACCTCACGCCCGACCAGGAGAAGCATTGGTACGGCTTCTCCAGCGCAATGCACTACCTCGGGCATAATGGTGCAGAGCGGCTCAACTTGCGGGTTGCCCGCGCCAAGCGGGATCCGCCCGACGACATTATCGAGCAGATGCGCAACGAGGCGCAGTTCCTGACCGACCGCGCCGCTGACCAGCGCAACGTCGCCGACGCCGCCGAGCCGCTCTATTCGAGCCTCGACGACAAGCAGAAGCAAGTCTTCATCCAGGAGATGGTGCGTCTGAGCCACGAGCGCGGATTGGATTGATCAAGTTGAATCGGATCGGGCGCGCCCGAATTAACGGCGCCCGCCACGAATTCGTGAATCCTCCCCGCAATTGATGTATGGTTAGCTTCGCAAGCTGACTGCGGGGTTGATATGGCGGACGGACTCTCCGTTTTCCTGGTCGAAGACGAGGCGTTGATCCGGATGATGATCGCCGACATGGTGGAGGAACTCGGCCATCACGTCGTGGCGGAAGCGGACAATGTGCGGGATGCGAGCGCATTCGCCATGACCGCGCAATACGATATGGCCATCCTCGACATCAACCTCATGGGCGTCTACGTCGATCCCGTCGCCGACTTGATCGAACGTCGCGGCAAGCCGTTTCTGTTCGCCACCGGTTACGGACCGGAGCTACTGCCATCCTTGCTCCGGCGCAGACCGATCCTGCGCAAGCCGATCGCAATGGATCAGCTCAAGGCGATGATCGATTCGATGTTTCCGGGAACTCCGGCTCAAGCGCCGCACTGAATGACGGCGGGGCGCCGCACTGACTGAGCCAATGACAATGGCCGCCCGTCAGGGGCGGCCATCTGGCGACAGAGTTTGTCGCGGTCTCACATCAGTCCGGCGGCGAGGTCGATGCCGTGCGCCATCAGGCCGAACGAGGCGACCAGGCCCGTGCAGCAGAACAGCAAAATGGTCTTGAAGGACGACTCGGCGAAACGCGGTTCGACGACGGCCGGCATCGCGGCAAGCGAAATCATGCTCATGTTCATTCCCCCCTTTGTTGATCCTGAATTGCATCAGGTGGGGGAACTTCTAGAGCAAAGAGTTTGACATGAGATTGCGAAGCGTCGTTAACGAAACCGCAATCGAATCCCGCGGTCTCACCGGTCCGGACCGGATTGCAAGCCTCAGTTGCGGCCGTTCTTCAGCACCGTCGCAATGGTATGGGCCGTCATGGCCGCGCGGTCTGAGGCGCGCTGGGCGGCCAGCCGGTCTCGCGCCTTTTCCTCGATCAAGAGATCGATCAGGGCCAGCCGCTTGCCTTCGTCGTCCGCCTCGGTCAGCAGGCGGTGATAGCGGTGATAGTCGAAACCCAGATCCTGCTTACGCATGTCACGCCCCCGCAACTACGCCACACACACACACAGGCAGGATTGTTTCTCATCGGGAACACGTACGCAAGCAAGATCCCGTCGGGAGCCGCGCATGCGCGGCAATCAGCTGTGCATGACTGGAACCTTGGGCCGCAAGGACAACCGGATCCTCAACCCGCTTGGGAATCGGCAAACGTCTTCAGGCCGACGAAGCTCGCATCGGGCTTGATGACGAGCCTGGTCGGGATGTTGCGCAAATAATCCTGGAAGCGTCCCTTGGCTTCGAAGCGCGCCCTGAAGGCGGAGTCCATCAGGAACTGGGGAAAGCGCGGCACGATTCCGCCGGCGACATAGACGCCGCCGCGGGCGCCGAACGTCACCGCCAGATTGCCGGCGACCGAGCCCAGGATGGCGCAAAACATATCGAGCGTTGCCCGGCTGATGGGACAACTGCCTTCCAGGGCAGCTTTGGTGATGGCGGCGGCATCGCGGTGCGGCACCTGGGCGCCGTCAATTTCCGCCAAGGCTTCGTAGAGGTTTTGCAGTCCGGAACCCGAGAGCGCCCCACGCTCGATGGAGACGTGACCGAGGCGTTTGCGCAAGCACGCGATCACGCGTTCCTCGCGCTCGTTCTCGGCCGGCAGGGTCGCGTGTCCGGCTTCGGTGACGACGGCGAGGCGGGCACCATGGCGGTTGACCAGACAGGAAACGCCAAAGCCGGTTCCGGGTCCGACCACCAGCAACGGCTCTCCGGGCAGGCCGTCTTGTCCGCCGAGCGAGATCAAATCGGCAGGCTGCAAGGCGGGCAGCGACCAGGCGACCACCTCGAAGTCGTTCAGCACGTGGACGCTGTCGAAGCCCAGTGCCGGTTGCAGCTCGTTGCCGTCGATGACCCAGGGGCTGTTGGTCATGACGCAGCGGTTGTTGGTGACGGGACCCGCCACGGCCAGCACGGCCCTGCGGGGCTGCTCGCCACCGGCCCGGCGCGCCAAGACGTCCGCAATGGCCTCGCGGACGGTCGGGAAGTCGGCGACCTTCACATAGTCGATCGATCCGGACTGATCGCCTTCGCCCAATTCGCTCCGGCTCAGCGCGAAGCGCGCATTGGTGCCGCCGATATCGGCGAGAAGAATCTGTCCTGTCTTGCCGATATTCATGATCTCGTGGCCGCCGCCGCCTTCCGGCCGCGGCAACCCTGTCCTCCACGCCTTCGACCCCATCCACCCGTCAGTGCGAGAATCCGCCCTCGGGTGCGCCTAGTCAACACGGACGAGGCCAAACCGTTGCATTCTGGCGGGAGTCTGATGACCAATTCGCGCAGGTGTCGCGCCGTTCCGGCGGTTGCGAAGCTGCGCGGGAAGTCCGACACTCAGGCAGCTTTGTCAGGCGCCGGCGCGCCGGGCACATCGAATGAGACTGGCGATGAAGATTTCTGACCACGACGTGCTGCTGGCGATCGACGTGCAGAACGACTTCTGCACCGGCGGAGCACTCGCCGTTCCCGGCGGTGAGAAGGTCGTCCCCGCCATCAACCGAATCGCCCAAAAATTCGCCAATGTGGTGCTGACCCAGGACTGGCATCCGCGCGACCACATTTCGTTCGCGCCGAACCATGCGGGCAAGCAGCCGTTCCAGACCATCGCGCTCGACTACGGCACCCAGGTGCTCTGGCCGACCCATTGCGTGCAAGGCACCTCCGGCGCCGACTTCCATCGCGATCTCGACATCACCCGCGCGAGCCTCGTGGTGCGCAAGGGCTTTCGCCGGGGCATCGATTCCTATTCGGCCTTGTTTGAGAACGACAAGAGGACGCCGACGGGCCTGCTCGGCTATTTGCGCGAGCGCGAGCTGAAGACCGTCTTCGTCGCCGGGCTTGCGCTGGACTTCTGCGTCCGCTTCTCGGCGGAGGATGCGCGCAAGGCCGGATTGGAGGTGGCCGTCATCGAGGACGCCTGCCGCGGCATCGATCTCGATGGCTCCGTGGCCGCGGCCCATCACAGTTTTCGCGAGCTCGGCATCTCCGTCGTCAGCCTCGAGGCGTTTCTGTAAGGACCTTGAGAACGTCATGGTGGACAAGATCGGCAAACAGCCTGGCGGACCGGATCATGCTCCTGATGAGCCGCTGCTATGGCCGTTTACGGCAGCCCGGCTCGCCATGGACGCTTGCTTCTGGTGGATCGAGCGCGGCCGGGCCGAGCAGGATGCGAGCGACCTGCCGTGGACGACGCCCAACCGCGTTGCGCTGGAGCTCGCGACGATGCGCCTGCGCGATTGCTCCCGAGAGCGATCCGGCCAGCCAGTGCTGATTTGTGCACCCTATGCGCTGCACCGGGCCTTGATCGCCGATTTCGCTCCCGGCCACAGTGTGGTCGGGTCCCTGCAAGATGGCGGCATCGACCGAATCTACCTGACCGATTGGCGGTCAGCCACACCTCACATGCGCTATCTCTCGATCGACAGCTATCTCGGCGATCTCAACGTCGCTATCGACGAGATCGGCGCGCCGGTCGATCTGGTCGGCCTGTGCCAGGGCGGCTGGCTGTCGCTGCTCTATGCGGCGCGCTTTCCGGCCAAGGTGCGGCGGTTGGTGCTGGTCGGTGCTCCCGTGGATCTGTCGATCGAGTCCCCGCTGTGCCGGCTCACCCGCAACGCGCCCGAGATGGTCTATGACCAGCTCGTCGCGCGCGGCGGTGGCAATGTCAGCGGCGGCGAGATGCTCCGCTTGTGGTCCAAGGCGCCAAACCGCGACGATATCGTGGCGGCGTTGCAGAGAGATCTGTCGGACGAGGAGGGCGCGGCACTGCTCGCGCGCTTCGAGCGCTGGAACGCGGAGACGCTCGATCTGCCGGGCGCATATTATCTGGAGGTCGTCAACCGGATCTTCCGGGAGAACCAGATCGCCGGCGGCAGCTTCAAAGCTCTTGGCCGCACGGTCGATCTGAAGGACGTCAAGGCACCGGTCTTCCTGCTCGCCGGGCTCGACGACGACGTCGTGCCGGCTGCGCAGGCGCTCGCCACAGCTGGCCTCGTCGGCACGCCGCCGGCCTTCATTGCGGCGGCCTCCGAGCCGAGCAATCACCTCGGCCTGTTCATGGGCGCGCGCACCCACGCCCATGCTTGGCCGCGGATCGCCGAATGGCTGCTCGACGATCTGTCGGGCGTGCTGGCCCGCAGCGCCTGAGCTCGTCAGGCGCGAACCGGCGGCCCTGCAAATCCGTTATGCATGACGGCTTATGGCCTGCACGGGACCCGGTCGATGGGCTACATAGGATCCGGAGCTGACGACTGCGGCAGCGAAGAGATTTAAGGGTACTGCGCTCGATGACTTTCCACTCGATCTACGCTCACGGATTTGCGCGCGTGGCGGCCTGTGTCACCAGCTCCCATGTCGCCGATCCCTCGGCCAACGCGAAGGCCGTGCTGGCGGCGGCCAATGCCTGCCACGAGCAATCGGTGGCGGTCGCCGTGTTTCCAGAGTTGTGCCTGTCCGGTTATGCGATCGAAGATCTGGTCAAGCAGGACCCGCTGCTCGATGCCGTCGAGCGCGGCCTCGCGGGCCTCGTCGAAGCCTCCGCGGGACTGATGACGGTCCTGATCGTCGGCGCGCCGCTGCGCTTTGGCCATCGCATCTACAATTGCGCCGTCGTCATTCATCGCGGCAACGTTCTCGGCGTGGTGCCGAAGACCTATCTGCCGACCTATCGCGAATTCTACGAGGGTCGGCATTTCGCCTCGGGCGCCGGCATGGTCGGGGAGACGATCGCGTTCGGCAGGCTGCATGCGCCGTTTGGCGTCGACCTCCTGTTTTCGGCCGAAGACGTTCCGGGCCTCACCATCGGCGTCGAGATCTGCGAGGACATGTGGATCCCGGTAACGCCGGCCTCGGAGCTCGCACTCGCCGGCGCGAGCGTGTTGATCAATCTCTCGGGCAGCCCGATCACGATCGGGCGGGCGCGCTCGCGCGCGCTGCTGTGCCAGTCGACGTCGGCACGCTGCCTTGCGGCTTACGTCTACGCGGCCGCCGGGGCAGGGGAATCGACCACGGATCTTTCCTGGGACGGCCAGACCTCGATCTACGAGAACGGCGTGCTGCTGGCCGAGGGCGAGCGGTTCCGGCAGGGCGGTCAGATCACCACGGCCGACGTCGATCTCGATCTGCTCAGGCAGGAACGTGCGCTGATGGGCACGTTCGACGATAACCGCCGCCAGCGCGAGGCGTTTTTCCGCAAGGTGACGTTCGCCCTGAAGCCGCCCGCCGCCGACATCGGTTTCCTGCGCAAGATCGAGCGCTTCCCGTTCGTGCCGAGCGACGAAAGCCTGCTCGAGCAGGATTGCTACGAGGCCTACAACATCCAGGTCGCGGGCCTCGTGCAGCGCATGCGTGCCACCGGCACCAAGCGCGTGGTGATCGGCGTCTCAGGCGGGCTCGATTCCACCCACGCGCTGATCGTCGCCGCCAAGGCGGTCGATCTGCTTAGTCTGCCGCGCGAGAACATCCTGGCCTACACCATGCCGGGCTTTGCCACCGGCAGCGAGAGCAAGACCCATGCGCTGGCGCTGATGCAGGCGTTGCACACGAGCTGGCAGGAGCTCGACATCCGCACCACCGCAACGCAGATTCTGAAGGACATCGGCCATCCCTTCGGCCAGGGCGAGAAGGTCTACGACGTCACCTTCGAGAACGTGCAGGCGGGCCTGCGTACGGATTATCTGTTCCGGCTCGCCAACCATCACGGTGGCATCGTGATCGGAACCGGCGATCTCTCCGAGCTGGCGCTCGGCTGGTGCACCTATGGCGTCGGCGACCAGATGGCGCATTACAACGTCAATGCCGGCGTACCGAAGACGCTGATCCAACACCTGATCCGCTGGGTGATCTCGTCGAAGCAGTTCAGCGACGACGTCAACCGCACGCTGGGTGCGATCCTAGTCGCCGAAATCTCGCCCGAGCTAGTGCCGGTGGAGGCCGGCCAGAAGCCGCAGAGCACGGAAGCGTCGGTCGGTCCGTACGAGCTGCAGGATTTCAACCTGTTCTACACGCTGCGGTTCGGCATGCGCCCGTCCAAGATCGCCTTCATGGCGCAGCACGCCTGGAAGGACGTTGCCAAGGGCGAATGGCCGCCGGCCTTCCCGAGCGACCGTCGCAAGGCCTATGATCTCAAGGAGATCCGCCGCTGGCTCGAAGTGTTCCTGCGCCGCTTCTTCGCCTTCAGCCAGTTCAAGCGCTCGGCGATGCCGAACGGCCCGAAGGTCTCGGCGGGCGGTTCGCTGTCGCCGCGCGGCGACTGGCGTGCGCCGTCGGACTCGAGCGCAGCGGCATGGCTCGAGGATCTCGAACGGAACGTTCCGAACTGATCGGTGGCGGCGGACCGGTGGGGAGATGATCGGATGTCAGCGGGGGATCGAGCAGAAACGGGGGGAGAGGCCAAGGTCGTCGACGGCCTCTACATCTTCGACATCGAGATGCGCGATGGCAAGCGCGGGCAGGCGAGGGGCGTCGTCGTGCTCTGCGACGGACGCATCATGGGCGGCGACAGCTATTTTTACTACACCGGCAGCTACACGTTTCGGAACGGCAAGTGGCGCGGCGACATGATCGTCAACCAGCACACCGAAGCCGTCGGCAGGACGCTCGCATTCGGCGGCAGGGAGGTCACCTGCGGTTTCTCGGGCGACTATTCCGCCGGCGGCGCCGAGGTCGAAGGCATGGCGCTGGTCGGCAAGACCAGCGTGACATTCACGGCCCGCCTCACGCTCAAGGACGCGATGTAACTCCCGGCGTGATCGGCCCTCGTTCCTCCTCAGGAACCTTCGCACCCACAGAACGTTCGCGTTTGTTGTTGCGAATTGTCGAGGAGAGGGACCATGCGTCAACACTTGATGTTATCGACCGCGGCTATCGGACTGATGCTTGCTTCCGGCTTTGCCTACGCCCAGGCGCCCGGTGAGCGCAGAGACGAGCCGAAACGGACCGAGGAGCCGGCGAAAGGCGCTGCGCCGCAGCGCGGCGGCGCCCAAGAACGGGTTCAAGAACGGGTTCAAGAGCGCGCACAGGGCGCCCAGGAGCGACTGCAAGGCGCGGGCCGCGAGGAGAAGGGCGGTGCCGCCAAGCACGAGGCGAACGAGGACAAGCGTCAACCGGCCACGGCTTCTGAGCGCAATCAGCCGAAGGCTAAAGATCAGGCACAGGAATCCCGCGAGCCTGCGCGGGATCGCAACCGTGAAGCCGAGAGCGCGAAACCGGGACACGACAGCGGCAAGAGCAGCGCCGAGACCAAGCAGCAGAAGCTGGACAAGTCGGCGCCGCAGAAATCAACAGCCGAGTCCGAGAAATCCAAGACCGGTCCCGCCGGTCAGCAGAACGAGCGGACTGGGGCTGCGGCCAACCAGAAAGAGCAGAATCAGGCCCAGCCGCCGCGCAATGCTGCCGAGCAGCAGCAGCCGGCGCAGCAGACCAACCGGCCAGCCACCGCAACGGACACGAGTCGGCCGGCTCCGACCAACAATGCGCAGACTGCGCCTAGCACCTCGGGCACGCAGACCAATCAAGCCAACCAGACCACCCAGACCAACACGCAGGTCAATCAGCAGGCCCAGGTGACGACCGAGAAGCAGGTGCGGATGTCCGAAACTGTGAGTCGGGCGCGCCTGGCACAGCCCGAGCACAACCTGAACATCTCGATCCGGGTCGGCGAGACGATTCCGCCGCGCGTGCGTCTCTACCGGCTTCCGCCCGAAATCGTGTCGATCGAGCCGGAATATCGCGACTACGAATATTTCGCCACGGATGACGATGTCGTCATCGTGGAGCCGCGCACGCATCGCATCGTCAGTCAGGTGCCGCGCGATCCGTCGCGCGCCCGGGCGCAAATGGGCGGCAGCGCCACATCGAGCGTGGCGGCGGCCGGCGCAAGTAACGTGAACTGTCAGATCATGCGGCGTGACGCTTCGGGCAATGTCGCCCAAGCAGAACCCTCAACCATCGGCTCGACTGCGCGCTCGGATTCGCTGAGCGTGACGGTCCAGATGCCCGGCGGCGGCTCCTCAGCCCCAATTGCACTTGGCGCACCGGCGGGCAACATCGTGGTCGCAACGCAAGGGCAGGGCGACTGCACCGTGACGCTCGAGCCGCAGACACGCTAATGGAAAGCCCCCGCTGAAACGACAACGCGCCGCCCGGATGCCCCAGCCGGACGGCGCGTTGCTGCGTTCAATCTAAGAAAGTTTCGAGGCCCGGAGTGCCTAGGAGTCCGGACCTCGTCACCTTGCCCCAGCCTTCAATCCCCGCCCCATGTGGTCCCCCAACCCCGTGGTGCGCGATCAGAGGGTGATGCCCGTGGAAGTGGCCGCCGATCGATGTCCCGCGATGTACGCGAAGGTTGGTTAGGATTCCATTCCGGATCACTACGGACACGAATACCGATTGCGTTGTGTTCGTTCGGCATCGGCGCCGCGATCGCTGTCGTCTGAATCCGGAGCGCGCGGTCGGCAGGATGTCCACATCTCCCGGCGCTACGGAACCTGCATTCACGGGCCTGTCATCGAACTGGTCTAGCGCTGCTCACGTCATCGCTGACGGCCAAGGAGCAAGCCATGTCGAAGCCGGTGTTGGGCGCCGCATTGTCCATCAAATCGATCCCTGCGCATCGCGACTGGCTTCTGGAGCGGCAGCGCGATCTCGAAATCCAGGATTTCTTCCGCGCCGATCTTCTCGATAGCGATTGGCGCAGCACCGCCGGCGAGATCAAGCAGATGCTGTCCGGCCACACCGGCCGGCTTGGCATCCATGGTCCCTTCTGGGGCTTCAAGATCGACAGCCACGATCCCATGATCCGCCAGGCGGTGACCAAGCGCCTGCTTCAGGGCCTGGAAGCCGCCGAGTTCCTCGGCGCGACGCAGATGGTGATCCACTCGCCATTCACGACCTGGAACCACAACAATCTCGATCTCTATCCGGACAACCGCGGCAATCTCGTCGAACGCGTCAAGGCGACGCTCGCCGAAGTCATCGCGCGAGCGGAAACCATCGGCTGCGAGATCGTCATCGAGAACATCGAGGACAAGGATCCGCGCGACCGCGTCCGTCTCGCAAGGGCGCTCGAAAGCAGCAAGGTCCGCGTCTCGCTCGATACGGGTCACGCCAACTACGCGCACATCTCCACCGGCGCACCGCCGGTCGACTACTATGTCGAGACCGCCGGCGACATGCTGACGCATGTGCATCTGCAGGACACCGACGGATTTGCCGACCGGCACTGGGCCCCGGGTGAAGGCAACATCCCCTGGGGCGCCGTGTTCCGCGCGCTGGGACGGCTCACGTCCAACCCGCGGCTGATCCTCGAACTCCGCAATCACGACGACGTCCGCGCCGGCGCAGCCCATCTCGCCGCGCTCGGTCTCGCCGAATAAAAGCATCATCCAGGGCAGGGGTTACCGCCATGAGTAATTTTACCCGTCGCACCATCCTGAAATCCGGCGGTGCGGCCGCAAGCACATTGCTGCTGCCGCGCTTTGCCATCGCGCAGGGCGACAATCGTCCGTCGGTGACGATCGCCGTGCAGAAGGTCACCAATGCGAACGTCCTCGACGTGCTGCGCGAGCAGTCCAATGTCGGCGAGCGCGTGTTCTTCTCCTCAATCTGGGAAGGGCTGATCTCGAAGAACTGGCGCGGCAATCTGGAGGCCGTGCCGGGCCTTGCCACCGAATGGCGCCGCATCGACGACCAGACCGTCGAGGTGAAGCTGCGCCAGGGCGTCAAATTCCACAATGGCGACGAGCTCACGGCCGAGGACGTCGTCTTCACCTTCAGCCGCGAGCGCATGTTCGGCGAGACCGAGGCCAAGAGCCGCTCCACGATCCAGGCCTTCGAGAAGATCCCGACGCCGCGGCCCGGCAAGGAGCTGCCGCCTGATGTGCCCGCCGTCGCCCGCCGCATCTGGCCCGACCTCGTGCGCGTCGATGCCGTCGATAGATACACCGTGCGCTTCTACAACGCGACGCCCGACGTCACCATCGAAGGCCGGCTGTCGCGCTACGGCTCCGACATCATGAACCGCCGCGCGTGGGAGGAGTCCGCAAGCTATCTCGACTGGGCGCGCAAGCCCGTCACGACAGGTCCCTACAAGGTCGTCGAGCTCAAGCCCGACGTGTCGTTGACCCTGGAAGCACACGACGAATATTGGGGCGGCCGTCCGCCGCTCAAGCGCATCCGCTTCCTCGAAGTGCCTGAAGTGGCGAGCCGCATCAACGGGCTGCTCTCGGGCGAGTACCAGTTCGCCTGCGACATCCCGCCGGACCAGATCGCCGGCATCGAAAAGAATTCGGCGTTCGAAGTGCAGGGCGGCACCATCCTCAACCACCGCCTGACCGTGTTCGACAAGAACCACGCCGTGCTCGCCAATCCGCTTGTCAGGCGCGCCTTCACCCATGCGATCGACCGCCAGGCCATCGTCGACAGCCTGTGGGCCGGCCGCACCCGCGTGCCGAAGGGCCTGCAATGGGAGTTCTACGGCGACATGTTCAACGCCGACTGGAGCGTGCCGGCCTACGATCCGAAGCTGGCGCAGGATCTGCTCAAGCAGGCCAATTACAAGGGCGATCCGATTCCCTATCGCTTGCTCAACAATTACTACACCAACCAGGTCGCGACCGCGCAGGTGCTGGTCGAGATGTGGAAATCGGTGGGCCTCAACGTGCAGATCGAGACCAAGGAGAACTGGTCGCAGATCATGGAGCGGGCGCCCACGCGTGCCGTGCGCGACTGGTCGAACTCGGCCGCCTTCAACGATCCTGTGTCGTCGCTGGTCGCCCAGCACGGGCCGAACGGCCAGCAGCAGCAGATCGGCGAATGGACCAATGTCGAGCTGAACAAGCTCTCGGAGTTCCTGGAGACCTCGACCGACCGGCCTGCGCGCAAGAAGGCGTTCCGCCGCATGCTGGAGATCGCCGAGCGCGAGGACCCCGCCTACACGGTGCTGCACCAGAACGCGACCTTCACGGCCAAGCCGAAATCGATCAAGTGGAAGGCATCGCCGGCCTTCGCGATGGATTTCCGCGCCGGCAATTTCGAGGCGTAGCCGTGACACCGCTGGTCAATATCGCAGGCCTCGGCGTCGCCTTCGGCGGCGTGCCGGTGCTGCGCGGGGTCGATCTCGCGCTCGGCAAGGGCGAGGCCCTCGGCCTCGTCGGCGAGTCCGGATCGGGCAAGTCCGTGACCTGGCTCGCCGCGCTCGGACTCTTGCCGCGGCATGCGCAGGTCTCCGGCTCGGTGCGGCTCGAGGGGCGCGAGATCCTCGGCGCGCCGGCCACCGAGCTCGACCATGTCAGGGGCGGGCGCATCGCCATGATCTTCCAGGATCCGGCGAGCGCGCTCAACCCGGTACTGACCATCCGCAGGCAGCTCTGCGAAGCGCTGGCGCTGCATCGTGATCTCCAAGGCAATGCCGTGAAGGCGGAAGCGCGGCGGCTGCTCGATCTGGTCGGCATTCCCGACGCGGGCCGTCGGCTGGAAGCCTATCCGCACGAATTTTCCGGCGGCCAGGTCCAGCGCATCATGATCGCGATGGCGCTCGCCGGAAATCCGGACCTCCTGATCGCGGACGAGCCGACCACGGCGCTCGATGCCACCATCCAGGCCCAGATTCTGGATCTGCTCTCGACGGTTCGCCGCGAGTTCGGCATGGCGATGGTCCTGATCAGCCACGATCTCGGCGTCGTCGCCGAGAACTGCGATCGCGTCGCAGTGATGTATGCCGGCCGCATCGTCGAGGAAGCCCCCAGCAACCAGCTCTTCGCCGATCCCGCGCACCCCTATGCGCAGGGCCTGATCGGCGCGCTGCCGCCGCTCGACGGGCCCCGCCGGCGCCTCACCGCCATTCCCGGAACGGTCCCTGATCCCGCAAAAATGCCTGGTGGATGCGCCTTCGCGCCGCGTTGCGCGCTGGCATCTGAGCCGTGTGGCCATGCCGCGCCGAGCCTGGCGCCGATCGCGAATGACCGCCGCGTGGCCTGCATCCGCGCCGAGGCCTTCCGCCGCGCGCTGCTTGGGATCGCCGCCGAATGAGCCCGCCGCTCGTCGAGGTGTCCACGATCTCCCGCAGCTATGCAATGCGTTCCGGCATGTTCGGCCGAGCTACGGCCGTGCACGCCGTCGACGGGGTGTCGCTCGCGATTGCCAAGGGGCAGACGCTGGGTCTCGTCGGCGAGTCCGGATCGGGCAAGTCGACCACTGGCCGGATTGTGCTCGGCCTCGAGCCGCCCGATCGCGGCGAGGTGCGGTTCGACGGCAAGCCGATGGCCGTGCCCGAGACGGCCGCCTGGCGCGCGCAGCGGGCGCGCATGCAGATGATCTTCCAGGATCCGCTCGGCGCGCTGGACCGGCGCTTGCCGGTCGGGGCGCAAATCCGCGAGCCCCTCGACATTCACGGCATCGGCACGCCCGCGGATCGCGAGGAGCGTGTGCGCGACTTGCTGCGCGCGGTCGAGCTCACGCCGGCGCATGGCGCGCGTTATGCCGGTGCGCTCTCCGGCGGCCAGCGGCAGCGTATCGTGCTGGCGCGGGCGCTGGCCACAAAGCCCGATTTCCTCGTCTGCGACGAGCCGGTCAGTGCGCTCGATGTCTCGATCCAGGCGCAGGTGGTGAACCTGCTCTGCGATCTCCAGGCGCAGTTGTCGCTGACGCTGCTGTTCATCAGCCACGATCTGCGCGTGGTCAGGCAGATCAGCACGACTGTCGCGGTGATGTATCTCGGCCGCATCGTCGAGATCGGCAGCGCCGACGATCTGTTCGCGCGACCGGAGCACCCCTATACGCAGGCGCTGGTCTCGGCATCGCCGGCACCTGGCCGCCGCAGCGCCGGCCGCATCGTGCTTTCAGGCGATCCGCCGAACCCGGCGGCGCGGCCCCAAGGCTGCGCCTTCCATCCGCGCTGCCCACGCGCAATCGCGCGCTGCGCGAGCGAGGTGCCGACGCTCTCGGCCGTCGGCGGCGAGCGCCAGGTGGCCTGCCACCTCGCGACGGGCGCGCAAACGCGGAATGCGGCGTGATGGGACGCTATCTCGCCATTCGCTTCGGACGCGCAGCGCTGACAATCGTGCTCGTCGTCACCTTCGCCTTCGTCGTGCTGCGGCTCTCCGGCGATCCCGCGCTGATGATTTTGGGACCTGAGGCGCCACCCGAGGTGCTTGCCGCCTTCCGCAAGGCCTGGGGTCTCGATGATCCCATCTGGTTTCAGTATCTCGATTATTTCCGCGCCATCGCCAAGGGCGAGCTCGGCCGCTCCATGCGCGACGGACGGCCCGCGATCGAGCTCGTGCTGGAGCGCATTCCGGCGACGCTGGCGCTGACGCTGCCGGCCTTCTTCTTCAAGGTCGCGCTCGGCGTTCCCGCCGGCATCTACGCCGCGCTGCACCGGGGCTCCGCCATCGACCGCGCCGTGATGATGACGGCGGTTGCGGGCTTTACCGTGCCGAGCTTCGTGCTCGCGCTGATCCTGGTTCTGGTCTTCGCCGTGCAGCTCGGCTGGCTGCCCTCGGGTGGACAGGACAGCTGGCGCCACGCCATTTTGCCGATCACGACGCTGAGCTTAGGGGGCGCCGCCGTGCTGGCGCGCTTCACCCGCAGCGCCATGCTGGAGGTGCTGGGCCAGCCCTATATCCGCACCGCCTCGGCCAAGGGCGTGCCGTGGCGCAAGGTGGTGACCTCACATGCGCTGCCGAACGCGGCGATCCCGACCGTGACCATTCTCGGCTTCATGGTGGGTACGCTGATCGCCGGTGCGGTGGTGGTCGAGAGCGTGTTTGCCTGGCCTGGGGTAGGGCGCCTGCTGGTCGTCGCCGTCGCCAACCGCGACCTTGCCGTCGTGCAATGCATCCTCTTGCTGGTCGCGATGACCATGGTCACGTCCAATTTGATCGTCGACTTCCTCTACGGCTTTCTCGATCCGCGCCTGCGGACCAAGGGAGCGCATGCATGACGGACGCCGCGCTGAAGGATACCGCCATCCGCCGCCGCATCAGCCTGCCGGCGATTCCGGTCTCGGTTGCGCTGGCGATGACCTGGATCGTCGCGATGCTGGTGATCGCCGCCTTCGCCGAGAAGATCGCGCCTTACGGTTTTACCCAGCTCGATCTGCGCAACCGGCTGGCGCCGCCCGGCAATGCCGCGCACTGGCTCGGCACCGACGAGCTCGGCCGGGATGTGCTGTCGCGTCTGCTCGTCTCGATCCGCATCTCGCTGCTGATCGCCTTCGGCGCGACCGCGATTTCGGCGATCGTCGGCACCAAGCTCGGCTTCCTCGCCGCGCATTTCCGCGGGGCCGTGGAGCAGCTCGTGCTGATGCTGACCGACTTCCAGGCCAGCATGCCCTTCCTGATCATGGCCCTTGCGGTGCTCGCCTTCTTCGGCAATTCGCTGCCGCTCTTGATCGGCTTGATGGGCCTGTTCGGCTGGGAGCGCTATGCCCGCATCGCGCGCGGCCTTGCCATCTCCGCCAACGCGCAAGGCTACGCCGCCGCGGTCCGCCAGTTAGGCGCGACGCCACCCCGGATCTATCTCCGGCACATCCTGCCCAACATCGCCTCGACCCTGATCGTCTCGACCACGCTGGTCTTCCCCGAGGTGATCCTGATGGAATCGGGCCTGTCCTTCCTCGGCCTCGGCGTGCAGCCGCCAATGACCAGCCTCGGCAACATGGTCGGTTACGGCCGGGAATATCTGACCCGGGCGCCCTGGATCATGCTGGCGCCAGCCACCACGATCGTGATCACCACGCTGGCCGTCTCCGTGATCGGCGACTGGTTGCGCGACCGGCTGGATCCGACGCTGCAATAGGAAGCGCGGATCCCGTGCCCGGACGCGCGAAGCGCGAGCCGGGACCCAGGAGGCCACAGCACTCGCTGCCAAATGGCCCCGGCTCTGCAGCGCACCGTCGAAGAGACGCTGCGCCGCGTCCGGGGCACGTGAGAGAGCCCGCGCCGGGAGCAGGGGAGCCCTGTCCGCCCCAAGTTCCCGTTGCGCGCGCCCGGCCCGTGCGCTATCCGGCCACAAAGGCCTGAGGCGGCTTCAATTTTCCCGCCCGGCCCAACCCGAGGACGGAAACCGCCATGCCAGCCTATCGCTCCCGCACCACCACCCACGGCCGCAACATGGCGGGTGCCCGCGGCCTCTGGCGCGCGACGGGCATGAAGGATGGCGATTTCGGCAAGCCGATCATCGCGGTCGTCAACTCCTTCACCCAGTTCGTGCCGGGCCACGTCCACCTCAAGGATCTTGGCCAGCTCGTCGCCCGTGAGATCGAGCAGGCCGGCGGCGTTGCCAAGGAGTTCAACACCATCGCGGTCGACGACGGTATCGCCATGGGCCATGACGGCATGCTCTACAGCCTGCCGTCGCGCGAATTGATCGCCGACAGCGTCGAGTACATGGCCAACGCGCACTGCGCCGACGGCCTCGTCTGCATCTCCAACTGCGACAAGATCACCCCCGGCATGCTGATGGCCGCGCTACGGCTCAACATCCCCGCCGTGTTCGTCTCGGGCGGCCCGATGGAAGCCGGCAAGGTCAAGCTGGCCGGCAAGACCAAGGCCGTCGACCTCATCGACGCCATGGTGGCCGCCGCGGACTCCAAGGTCAGCGACGACGACGTCAAGGTGATCGAGCGCTCGGCGTGCCCGACCTGCGGCTCCTGCTCGGGCATGTTCACCGCCAACTCGATGAACTGCCTGACCGAGGCGCTGGGCCTCGCGCTGCCCGGCAACGGCTCGGTGGTCGCGACCCATGCCGACCGCAAGCGTCTGTTCGTCGAGGCCGGCCACACCATCGTCGATCTCGTCCGCCGCTATTACGAGCAGGACGACACATCCGTGCTGCCGCGCAACGTCGCGAATTTCAAGGCGTTCGAGAACGCCATGACGCTGGACATCGCGATGGGCGGCTCGACCAACACCGTGCTGCATCTGCTCGCCGCCGCTCATGAGGGGCAGGTCGCCTTCACCATGAAGGACATCGACCGCCTTTCGCGCCGCGTGCCCGTGCTGTGCAAGGTGGCGCCCTCGGTCGCCGACGTACATGTCGAGGACGTCCATCGCGCCGGCGGCATCATGGGCATCCTCGGCGAGCTCGACCGCGCCGGCCTGATCGACACCTCGGTCTCGACCGTGCACGCGCCGACCATGAACGAGGCGCTGGAGCGCTGGGACATCAAGCGCACCAAGAGCGAGACGGTGCGCACCTTCTATCGCGCCTCGCCCGGCGGCATCCCGACCCAGGTCGCCTTCAGCCAGGAGCGCCGTTACGACGAGCTCGATGCTGATCGCGAGAAGGGCGTCGTGCGCGATCTCGAACATGCCTTCAGCAAGGACGGCGGCCTTGCCGTGCTCTACGGCAACCTTGCGCAGGACGGCTGCATCGTGAAGACCGCCGGCGTCGACGCCTCGATCCTGAAGTTCTCAGGCCCCGCGCGCGTGTTCGAAAGCCAGGACGCGGCAGTGGAAGGCATTCTGGGCGGCAAGGTCGTCGCCGGCGAGGTCGTGGTCATTATCTATGAAGGCCCGCGCGGCGGCCCCGGCATGCAGGAGATGCTGTATCCAACCAGCTACCTGAAATCGATGGGCCTCGGCAAAGCCTGCGCGCTCGTCACCGACGGACGCTTCTCCGGCGGCTCGTCGGGCCTGTCGATCGGCCATCTGTCGCCGGAAGCCGCCGAAGGCGGCAACATCGGCCTGGTCCGCACCGGCGACATCATCGCCATCGACATCCCGAGCCGCAGCATCACGCTGCAAGTCTCCGACGAGGAGCTTGCCAAGCGACGCGCCGAGGAAGAGGCGAAGGGCGATGCCGCCTGGCAGGCGACGGGTCGCAAACGCAACGTCTCCACTGCGCTGCAGGCTTACGCCGCGCTCACCACCAGCGCCGCGCGCGGCGCCGTGCGCGAGGTCAAGCGTCGCTTGAGATAGGCGCCTGATCGGCGGCGCCACGAGGCTGGATCGATTGCTGCGGAGCGAATGCCGATCTCCCACGCAAGCGCAGATGCGCTGTTGCAGGATAGACATGTGGAGCCGCGACGGACATCCGCAAAGAAACGGCCCCCGCCGTCCGGGGCGTGGGCTATTGGGGGTGGAGGCGGGAGCCGTTTGCGAAGTGGGCACCCGACGTGCGGGCTTGCCCGCCAGGCACCTTCAGACTAATGCATTTATCCACATAACGCTATTTAAATTTCATTAATTTTAATTTTATTTATTATTTGGTCGTGCCATCCTAAGAAAAAAATAGCTGAAATCCATTTTTCCAAATCCGGGCGAGGCGGTGGCCGTATTCGAGATCCGTCCGGATCGCCAGTAGCGGAGTTAGCCATGAGTCATTCTCCATCACTCGTGCCGCAAATCGCGACAGACCGCGAGGTCTATCTCGTGCTCGATGACTTCGGCCGGCGGCTCGGCCGCGCCTGGTGCGAGACGGCCGAGGAGGACGCCAATCGCGCGACCCTGCTCAGACATCTCGCGGAGGGGCAATATCTCCATCCGGTACGTATCGTGGCCTTCAATACCGCGGAGGGATGGTCGCGAGATGCCACCGCAGATGTCGCCGACGAGCTTCGCCGCCGTTTTGTCGAACTCGAGGAGACAGATCCCTCGCTGCTGGAATTTTTGGAAAGAGCCGCGAGGCACTGAAGCTCGGCCACCGCACGCGGCTGAACGGCACGTCGCGCGATGATGAGGGTGGTCAATGAGTTCTTACCGGTCGGCCGTGATCGGCCGTTCGCATTAAGGATGCCCCGACGAACTTCGGCAGCCTAGGATTTTGCGGCGTATATTGCTGCGACCTTCGCAAATCCATTTCGGGCAACTGGGGCATCACATAATGTCGCGTACTCTTGCTGTTGTTTTCTCTACCGCCGTCGCCGCGATGTCCATGACGGGCGCAGCCTCCGCCGGCTGCTACAATTGCTACGCGCCGCCGCCGTGCCAGACCTGCTATCAACAGCAATACGTCGCGCCGCAATATCGCACCGTCGATGAGACCGTGATGGTCTCGCCGGGCGCCGTCGTCGCGCATCGCACGCCGGCGCAATACCACACCGTGATGGTGCCGCAGACGGTGATGGTCGCGCCGCCGAGCGTGCAGTACCAGCACATCCCCCCGCAATACGCCACGCGCCAGCGCGTCGAGATGGTCTCGCCGGGCTATTCCTACTACGCCCCGGTGCAGATGAACTGCGCGTCGTGCGGGTACTGAGCCAACGGAAACAAACCGGCCTTGAGCGGCGCTCCACACGGGGCGCCGTTTTCTTTTGCGAGCAGCAAAGCGAGGCCCGGACATGGAGACCAATCCTGCCGGGCCTCGCAACCGGCGACGCCCTGGGAGATGTCGCCAGTGTCCGGGATTGCCGAGACGTCGGCGCGCGGCAGCGCCGAACCTGAGGCCCAAGCTAGAGGAGTAGGCTGACGCTCGCCTGACAGAGGGCGGGCGGATGGGCTTGAGGCGAGGGGGCAACTTCGCGTTGCCTTACGCGGTCGACTGCGTTAAGCGACAGCCATTCCGGACTTGGAAGGGTGGCCGAGTGGTTTAAGGCACCGGTCTTGAAAACCGGCGTGCCCGCAAGGGTACCGTGGGTTCGAATCCCACCCCTTCCGCCAAAAGATCAGTACAATCAATCACTTGACTCGGTTTCATTCGTTCGACGCACAATCGACGTACAATTAGAAATTGGCGCCGGGCTCGTCGTATCAGCCTCCTGAATCAAAAGGCCGCACTGTGTCGCGAGATGGCTGAAGATGCCGATGCAGCAAGCGGCGCAGCTCTGCTTGAGATGGCCGAGAGCTACCAGCAGGCGATCGAAAGGGAAGGGCGGCACTTATCGACACCTGCGACCCGCAATAGCTCGCGCTCGTTCCAAGCCACTAAGAATCGATAATTTGACTCTCGCCAGCGAACGGCGCCGATGGCGACATGCCTCGCCAAGAGCGCCACACACCCACGCATGCAGACGGCCGGCCGCTGAAGACCTTCGTCTGCCAGGGCTGCGGCAGCCGGGGCGCCGACGTGAGGTCTGACTTCGAGAGGGGGAATCCCAAACTTGCGATCACAGGCATGAAAAAGGCCGGCCCGGGAGTCCGGAAATTGAAATTGACCGGAGAACGTCCGGCTCAGATCACGCCCACAATGATTAAAACTCCGATCTCAACCAGTAGGAGCGTACCCGTTGCTGCGGAGATGAAAAACAAATCACCTAGTGACAGGAACTGCATGACTCGCCTCCCAAATTTGCCAAAGAAGCGGCTCCTACATCCGTTGGACGGCATAAGCAGGGGGCAGGGATGATGGAGCCGCTTCCAGGAGGTCCTTGACGCGTGCGTCCGGCGCCAAGCATTCGCATCCTAATCCAAATTTAAATCTCGTCCACCATTTAATTCATTTAATTTATTTTTAATGTTTAATCGGCCGACTTATGGAGCTTGGCCAAGGGGAGCATTGAACGAAGGCCCGCCAGCGTGAACCGGCGGGCCCGCGGAAAGCCCTAGCTCCCGACCATACGTGGGCCTGAAGGCAGTCGGCAACAGCCTGGCTTGCGGCCGACCACGCGCGCTCCACCGTCTCTTTTCGATTGGCGGGTTTGACGTACCGACACCTTCAGCTCTTCGGATTAGCCCCCTTCAGCCTGTCCCACGCAGCCTGGATCGCTCGATCGAACGCCTTGCGGGATTCGGCGCGGTCGGCGCTGAGGACCGTCCAGGATTCGCTGCCGGCGCTCTATTCGGTCGCGTCGCCGAATCTGGGCTTAAACAATCAGCGCTGGAGCAGATGGCTCCGGTTAATCCAGGGCGGCCGTTTTCTGTGTCATAACTTCGTCAGTGACGTGATGACACATCGTTACGACAAATGCCGCTCTGCTGCATTGCCATTCACTACCGAGGGCAGCAGTTGAGACTGGTTCGTAAGCGGTCAATCCTAACAGAGCGGCCGCACCGATCAGCAAATTTGCGATAACGAGCTTACGCGCTTTGCGAGTCCACGTTGGGTTGATCATAGAGGTAGTTCCCCGTCTGGGGACATGCGCTGGGAGAGAGGAGGCTGGCCCTCGTTTGTTTCAGGCCAACTTCGCGGCGCGGGAAAATGGTTTCACGCGGATGGGGCCATAACGAGCGAGCCACAGCCCCTGATTGGCCCATACTGAGGATTGCAACGTTGCGGTGACCAGAAGGCCTGCCACGCTCCTACGGCATCATTTTCGGGAGTTTTCCGAGATCGGCTTATGATCTGAGGATCGATTCGGCAGCATCTCGGTTAGACGAGCATGTGCATCCAGGCGACGACGCGAGCGGTATTGGTCGGCCTTGCTGGCCTACTTGTCTCTGCTTGCGTGAGCTCTGATCACGCCAACTCCAGCTCGACGGTTCGATCCGGCGCACGATGGGCGCGAGACCTTAGTGAACCGCCCCCAAGCCGACCGTCCGCTGATGCAGCAGCAATTCCTGCGACCAAAGCGGATCTTAATGCTGCGCGCGAGAGTGCGTTGCGATAGAACTCTGGAGGCCCCAGGGCTAGTCAGCGCGAATGACGGGCCGGCCGCGGATCTTATCAATTGGGGGGCTTGTCTCTCGGGTTGAGCAGCCCCAATCGTCGTTCAAGCTCTTCCTTTTTTGCCACGAGTCTCGCGGCGAGAATGTCATTGACGACCGTGTGGAGTCGCCACAGCTCTTCGAGAGACATGCTCTCAAACGGCATCCGTTCCATGAATCCCCCCGACTCACGAATTGCCCATAGCTTGCAGCTGGAGGGGCAAATGGCAACTCGGGGTGGGTTGCGCGGAAAGTTACCTACACTGACGGCGCCGCCTTAGTTTATTGGAAGCTGTACGCCCTGACCTTGACCGCGAACGGCGCAACTGGGCTTGCGCCAATCGGTTTCGCAGGACGTCCAATTCGGTAATTCGACATTCGAGAAATGCGACGCGTTGGTGCAGTGCAACAGCGAAATCGAAAGTTTGATCGTAAATACTCATCACGACCTCAACACAAGCAGACTGAAAAACATCTCAACAATCTTAGCATTACGACAGTAGCCGAGCACGATTACAAGGCGAATTTTTATGCAGCGCGAGGGTAGCTCCCCCGCTCCAATTGTGGATCAGAGCGCCGGAGTGCGAGGTCCGCCACCATGAACGCGCGGGCCGCGTTGGGCACACTCGATTGGCTGGCATCCCCGCTTCAGAAACAAACTGCGCCAGTGCCGGCCCGGCAAGGCCGATGGCCCGCCTGTCGCGGAAGAGGCGCCATCCGCGGCAAAGGGACCGCTTCGGGCGTTCTAACGCTCAGCGATCCTCCCACATGATTTGGTTAAGATTGTCCATTCCCCGGCAGGGGAAAATTTGCGTGCTTACGCCTTGATGTCGCTCGCCGTCAGCGTGATGGAGGCGTGGAGCGATGGGACAAAAGGCCCGAATTTTTGAACGTGTACGCGCGTTGCCAGATATCCTGAAAATGCTTCAGGAGCTCGAGGAGCTAAGAGAGAAGGTCCGGCTCGCCGAAGCCGCGCGGGTCCTGCATTAGGTAAGAGGTCAATGACGCCTTTGCCCGTAGTCGCGACGCGCGTGAACTGAGCCTGCTCTCAGGCGACGGCACACGCGCTCCTACATCCACATTTTGGCGGGTACGCCGGCGAAGCAGAAACCTCAGCTCTTCGGATTGGCGCCCTTCAGCGTGTCCCACGCAGCCTGGTTCGCTTGATCGAATGCCTTGCGGGATTCGGCGAGGGCGGCGCTGAGGACCGACCAGGATTCGCTGCCGGCCTGCTTCAGCTTCTGCAGCCGCGCTTCTGCTTCGGACGCATCGGATTTCATCTGCTTGAGCGCGGCATCGACATCGACGGTGCGGGCTGCGGCCACTTTGCCCGCGGCCTCGCGGAATTTGTCCGCCGCTTCTCGCCAGGCCTTGGCCTGTGCCGCCGCGACGTCCTTGAAGGTGGCCTGCTGCTGCTCGAACTGTTTGCCGGCGCCTTCGAAGTAGATCTTCATCTGGGCTTCGAATCCAGCCCATTGCTTTTCCAGGTCGGCCTTGGCGTTGGTCCAGGCGGCTTCACCTGCTTTCGCCTGGGTCTTAAGCATCGCCTGAAATTCGTCACGGCGCTTCGTCAGATCGGACAGGAGCTGATCCGTCTTCACCTTGGACTCGGCCTTGGCCTGGCCGGCTTTGACCTCGAACGAGGCCAATGCGGCATCCATCTCGTCGATCCGCTCCTTGGCCCAATTGAGGTAGAAATGCATGCTGCTCTGCTGTGACATGGCCGTCTCCATCTGCTTGTCGACGTGAGGTTCTCAGAGCTTGGGCCAGCTCGTATTGACCTGTCTCAATGATGGTTGCGGTCTCACGAAACTGAGATTGCGGTGTCGCACCGTGCAGCGCCGCGCCCCGTGCCGGAGCGGCGCCAGAAGCTGATCGGTCTGATCGAGGGCCTTATCTCCGGCCGTCGCCCACGAACCGCATCCCTGAAGTGTGGAACCCCTTGAGTGTTCAGCGCGTTTGACCGCGAAGGCGAATTTGCGAGGTCCACCTGCTTCAGAGTTCATCGACCCTGATCCCCGGCGACACCGTCTGGCGACGGTGCAAGGCGCGGCGCGTGGCGATTCTAAACGATGCTGCCGCATATTTTGCGGCTCTGCGCGCGGTGCTGCTCGAGGCGCAGGATCTCGTCTACATCGTCGGTTGGGATATCCATAGCGAGACCAGGCTGGTCGGAGCCACGGGGCGGGCGGATGACGGCTTGCCCGAACAGCTTGGCCCATTCCTGCGCGCACTCGTCCACCGCCGGCCGGCTTTGCGGATCAACATTCTCGTCTGGGACTTCGTCTCGTTCTACGCCTCCGAACGGGAATGGAATTCCGCGGCAAAATTCACCGCCGACACCGACGGCCGCGTCCGGTTTGAACTGGATTCCACGCTTCCGTTCGGTTCGGCCCAGCACCAGAAGATCGTCTGCATCGACGGTTCACTGGCGTTCGTCGGCGGGCTCGATCTGACGATCAGGCGCTGGGACACGAGCGAGCATTGCGCCGATCAGCCGTTGCGCTGCGATCCCGAGGGCAAGCCATATCCGCCGTTTCATGACGTCCAATGCCTGGTCGACGGGGATGCTGCCGCCTCGCTGTGCGAGCTTGCAGAGGAGCGCTGGCGCGCGGCAGGCCAACAGACGCATGGTCGGCGCGCGCTGAGACATACGCGCTGGCCCTCGCACGTGGTGGTCGAGGCCGAGCATATCCCCGTGGGCATCGCCAGGACCGACGTCGTCTGCCCCATGGGTTCGACCATCAAGGAGGTCGAACGCTCCATGATTGCGGCGATCCGTTCCGCAACGAGCTTCGTTTACATCGAGAACCAGTTTACCAGCGCCACCAAGATCGCGCGTGAACTGGCGGATCAGATGCAGCGCGTGCCTTCGCTTCGGGTTCTGGTAGTCGCGCCAAAACTGCATTCCTCGTGGCTCGAATCCCAGGCCATGCAAAACGGCCGCGGGGCCTTTATCGACTGCTTCAGCGAGCCGGGAGTGGCCGATCGTATCCGCTTCGTCTACCCGGTCTCGCGCAATGGGGACACGGAAGCGGCCGTGATGGTACACAGCAAGCTCATGATCGTGGACGACCGGATCTTGCGGATCGGATCGGCCAATTTGAACAACCGGTCGATGGGCGCCGATAGCGAATGTGACCTGATCTTTGAAGCAGCTTCCGATGAGCATCGGGAGTTCGTCGCTTCAGTCCGCCATCGCCTGATCGCCCATTTCTGCGGCCTCGACGAACGGAGCGTCACGCAAGGCGAGGATCGTCTTTTTGCGCTCCTGGACGAGGTATCGAGAGCTGATCGCGCGAAGGCGCTGCGGGAGGTCGAGTCCTCGGTTTTGACCAGCACTCTGGCCACGATGGTTCAGCCGGTGGCGGACCCTGAGCGGCCGCTTCACCTCGAGCGGGCGGCATCTCGTATGTGGAACACCAAGACCATCATCGGGATCGTGTCGATCGCCGTGGCGCTTTTTGGCCTGGCGATGGCCTGGTCGTACACATCCCTAAGCGATTTTGCCGACACGGGGCGCATCTCGAATTTGCTATCCGCCTATTCCCAGTCCGTCTGGGGGCCGCCATTCGCGATCGCGGCTTTTGTCGTCGGCGGACTGGTGGTGTTTCCGGTGCTCGTGCTCATTGCAGCAACGGCCGCCGCGCTTGGGCCATGGCTGGGTTTCGTCACGGCGACCGCCGGCGTCCTGCTCAGCGCCTTCGTCCTATTCGTGATCGGACGGGCACTCGGACGACAGCGGCTCCAGCAATTGCTTGGACGGCGTGCCGCGCGGATCCAGGGCCGCGTCGTCGGCAAGGGTATTCTGGCTGTCGTCGTCATCCGAATGATCCCCATCGCACCGTTCTCGGTGGTGAATGTCGTGGCGGGTGCGAGCACGCTGCCGCTGCGGGACTTCCTCGTCGGTACGGTGCTGGGCATGACGCCTGGCATCCTTGCCATGGCGGTTCTGGGGGCTCAGATCGCGGATGTCGCCCGCGATGCATCCTGGAGCAGCATCTTGCCGCTCGTGCTGGCGTTCCTCGGCTGGCTCGGCATCTGCGCGGGCGCGCAATTCGTCGCGACCTGGCTTGCCGGGAGGCGCTGATGCGCTTCATGACGTGGAATGTGCATGGCACGTTCAACCTCAATCCGAAGTTCGATCTGGAGGGTGTTTGCTCGATCGTCCGCAAATGGGCTCCTGATGTCGTCGCGCTTCAGGAGGTGGATTCGCGCTCGAGGCCGGACGATCCGTTTGCGAAGCTGGCGAGTGTCGTCGGCGATCACCGCGTTCACGCCAAGTCGATCGTCACTGAGGATGGCGACTACGGTCAGATGCTGCTGAGCCGCTTTCCGTTCTCGGGGGTGCCCGAGATCGTCGACGTGTCGTATCGCGAGCGCGAGCCGCGCAGAGCCATTGCGACCAGCCTGCTGACGCCGGTCGGCGACGTGCGCGTGGTCGCCACCCATCTGGGCCTGAGCATCCACGAGCGCTATGCGCAGGCTCAGGCCCTGGTGAGCCTGGTCAAGCCAGCGAGGACCATCGTCCTCGGCGATTTCAACGATTGGTTTTGGGTCAAATCAGTACGGCGCGTGCTCGCGCAGGTCTGTCCAAACCGTACCCGGCTGCGAACTTTCCCGTCGCGTCTACCCCTGATGCGGCTTGACCGGATCTATGCGACATCCGACAGCCGGATCGGGAAAGTGTGGACCGATGAAGAGGCGAGAGCCTTCTCGGATCATCTGCCGGTCATTGCCGAGATCGAGATCTAGGGGCTTTTAAGGCCAATAGAAAAGCTTTGTTCTACAACAGCATAGCTACTGTGCATGGGGTTGTTTTTCGATATTTTGTTTGAGGCCGCGTACGGGGGGAGGCGAGGGAACTTTTTCCTCACACCCGTGTTATCTCGCCATGACTGAAGACCTTTCCTTCCGACGCAAACCCCTAACCCCCGAGCAGCGCCAGGCGCGCGATGCGACACGCCGGATCGAGGCCGAAAAGGCCATGCGCGACCATGAAGCGGCGCAGAAGGCGTTTTACGCCAACAAGGAGCGGCTCAGAGCCGAACGCCTCGCGCGTGAAGCCTCCGCGAGCAAGGGCTGAGCGAACACCTTCGCCTAACCCGGACATCTCTTGAACCGATCCAGACGCGCCCACCGGCCTTCGTGCCGGTGGGCGCTTTCGTTGTGCCGTGCGACGTGCCAGATGGCTTGACGGCATTCGCCGTCCGGGAGGAAGCTTCGGGCAAACCTGAACCAGCGTGAACCGCGGAGACGTTCGCCTCCAGCCAGTCCCGACCCTCATCAGCGAAAGCGCAATGGAGCTGACCATGACCACGTTCGACAAGCGCGAGCAGGGCTTTGAGGCCAAATTCGTCCACGACGAGGAACTCATGTTCAGGGCCACGGCCCGGTCCAACAAGCTGCTCGGTCTCTGGGCCGCAAGCCGGCTCGGCCTGAACGGCGATGCCGCCGACAACTACGCAACGACGCTGGTGACGGACCATCTGGAAGACAGGACGATGGACGAGGTGCTGGACAAGGTGTCGGGCGATCTTGCCGGCGCAGGCGTCGCGCGTGAGCAGGTCGCGCAGCAGCTCCAGCAGTGCCTGCATCAGGCGCTCGCGCAGCTCGAAGCAGACAGGCAATAGACGGCGCTGATCGGGAGGCGGGGAGTGAGGCGAAGCGGCTTCGGCAGATGGGTCGGCGGGATGACGCTCGCCGGCGCGATCATGATTGGCGCCGGCGCCGCGGAGGTGTCGGCGACACCGCTGACGCCGTTTCGCTACGAGGCGCAGGCGCAGCGTCATTGTCCGCACGACAGAGTGGTCTGGCTCGATTTCAGGAAGGGCGTCTACTATCGCAAAGGTCAGAAGCGGTACGGCCAGGGCTTCAACGGCAGCTTCGTCTGCCAGAACGAGGCCCGCAGCGGCCTCTATCGCCGCTCCCTGCTGGGCCTCCGTTGAGCGGCGCGCGACCCATCCTGAAATTCAAGGCGAGGCTCCGAACGCAGACACTCAATCAAGTGAAGGAGACCGGTAGCGTTGCGCGCTGCGTCGCGGCGGTGCCGCGGTTGGAAAATGCCAAGAAGCGGGGAGCTCAGGCGAAGACCAGTGCCACGAGGCTCGAGCAGAGCAGGACCAAGCCACCGGCGGTCAACGCCAGGAAGCCATCGGATACCAGGTCATGGTTGCGCATGGGACACCTGCCGCTCTCGTCTTCGATGCCCGGTCGGATCGATCAACATTGTCCGAACGCGCCGTCTTGAAAGAAGTGATGCTTGCCGTCCCGCGCGAGTGCCTTCAGGCCCTCGTGCGGTAGCCTTCAAACGCATGGGCCAGGAAGATCCCCGCGCTTACCAGACCCATCAGTGCCGAAACCGTCTCGATCATCGTTAAATTCCAAATCCCGCCCTTGCATCCGAGAGAACGCGTGCGGCCTTGCACAGTCAAAAGAATTCAAGTGAAGCCAGCGACAATGGGGGTGGAGTGAGGATTTGGCGCAACAGAATGTCCATCCGTGGCACAGCGCAGGTGCCATCGCTCCGTAGAACAACGGAAAAATGCGAACGTCCCGTTTACCATCCCGGCGGGATCGCTGCAGGCTCCCCATTTCCGCCGTGTTCGGGTTGCGTTATCGTTACTGCTTCCGAGAGGTGGTGGGCCGCCTCGGAATCAAAGGACCGGACAGGCTGCCCCGTTGTCAAAGCGGGTTGGGCAGACCTCCGACGGAATGGTATTTGGGGCGCATGGGGATCCGACGGTCAGATTCGGTTTTGCGGGCCGCGCGTGGTGTTGCGGCGGTCGCAACCTGCGTTGCGCTTGCCAATTGCGCCTCCTCCAACAAATTCGCCAGCCGCGTCGATCCGAAATACGGCGTGTCGTCGAGCCCCCGGGTTGTGGCTTTCGGGGACCCCGTGCCGAAGGGCGGCGGCACCTACCGCGTCGGCAAGCCCTATGTCGTGGCGGGCAGGACCTACGTGCCGGAGGAGGACGTCAACTATCGCGCCGAGGGCATGGCGTCCTGGTATGGCGACGATTTCCACGGCCGCCTGACCGCCAATGGCGAAGTGTTCGACATGGCCTCGCTCACCGCGGCGCATCCAACCCTGCCGATGCCGTGCTACGCCCGGGTAACCAACATCTCGAACGGCAAGTCGCTGATCGTCCGCGTCAATGACCGCGGGCCTTATCACGGCAACCGCCTCATCGACGTCTCGAACAAGGCCGCCGAACTCCTTGAATTCAAAGGAAATGGTGTCGCCAGGGTCCGCGTCGAATATGTCGGCCGGGCGCCGCTCGAAGGCTCCGACGACCGCCAGCTCATGGCAACCCTGCGCACCGGCGTTCCGGCACCGTCGCCCTCGATGGTCCGGGTCGCCTCGGCAAGGCCCTTCGTGCCGGAATTGCCGGGATCGAGCCGCGGTGCCATTCGCGGCGACGTGCCGATGCCGGAGGGGCGGCCCTATAATCTCGGCAACACTTCGGCCGACATGGCCTCGCTCAATGCGACCTCGGAAATGTCGGCGTCGAGCCGCAGCCGGGGCCGGGCGCTCCAGAACGCCCGCGCGGTGTCCTATGACGAGGACGGCCGCTATGCAGCCGAGAGCACATCTTCCTCGGCCAGTGGCGCCGCCGAGGCCCGCAGCATCCTGAGCGGCCGCGGGCTCTACTAGGCCGCGCTGGCCTTCAGGAATTGTACCAGCGCCGCGTTCACCTCGTCGGGCCGCTCCTGCTGCACCCAATGGCCGGCCCCCTCGAGGATCAGCTTTTGCTTCAGATTGGGCAGCACGCGATCGAGCTCGTTGACGCGCTTGGCGCCGATCAGGCCGGTTATGACGGCGTCCTTGGAGCCTGCGATGAACAGCGAGGGCTGATGGATCTGCGCGTCCTGCCAGGGCGCGGTCAGCTCCCAATTGCGGTCGATGTTGCGGTACCAGTTCAGCCCGCCGCGAAAGCCGGACTTGCGGAAGCTTTCGGTGAAATAGGCCAGATCAGCCTCGCTGAGCCAGCCGGGCAACGGTTCCTCGGCGGCCGCGTGACTGAGAAAGCCCTTGCCCTCCTGCACGAACATGGCGGCTGTGGGATCTGCAAGGCCACGTCCCCCGAGCACGATGCGCATGGTGCGCGCGACGTCGCGCTCCAGCTCGGCCTCGGCGACGCCGGGGGCCTGGAAATACTGCCAGTAGAAATTGGTGACGCCGCCCTGGCGCAGCAGGTCGAGCGGCTTGCCGCGGCCGCGGAACGGTGGCGGCACGCTCAGCCCCGCGACCGCCGTGAAGATGTCAGGCCGGAACAGTGCCGCGTGCCAGGCGACCGGCGCGCCCCAATCGTGGCCGACCACCATCGCCTTGGTCTCGCCGAGCGCCTGCACCAGGCCGACCACGTCGCCGACCGTGTCGAAGATCGAATAGGCATTCAGGTCAGGCGGCGCCGCGCTCTGGCCGTAGCCGCGCATGTCGGGGGCGACGACGTGAAACCCGGCCGCGGCGAGCGCGGGGATCTGGTGGCGCCAGGAATAGGACAGCTCCGGCCAGCCATGGCACAGCACCACCAGCGGACCCTGGCCGGCTTCGCGGATGAAGAGATCGATGCCGTTGGCCTTGATCACGCGGGTGGAAGACATCGCTTTTCCGCCTTGTTTCAGGGGTTTGGTCGAAAAACATAAGGCGCCACGATAGGGGCGCGGCGAGAATCGTGCAATCTCAGGGACAGACATCGAACCGCGTGTTGTTCGCATCTGTTCCAACTGTTAGAACGCCTCTCTCAGGGCTTCGCCATGGCATTTCGTCTTCCTTTGCTTCGTCGCAACTGGCTCACCGCCGGAACGCTGGCACGCGGGCTGGTCGCTGCGGTTCTGGTTGTGGGCATTGGTTGGAGCGGGGCGCTTCTGGCCGCCAACCAGAGCATCCAGGGCGCCAAGAAGACGGACGATGCCGGCTTCGACGGCGATGCCCCGACCGCGATCCTGATGGAAGCCTCCAGCGGCAGCGTGCTGTTCGAGAAGAGCGCCGACGAGTTGCGCGCGCCCTCCAGCATGATGAAGCTGATGACGGCGGAGGTCGTCTTCAACGCCATCAAGAAGGGCGACATCAAGCTGACCGACGAGTACCGGATCAGCGAGAACGCCTGGCGCCGCGGCGGCGCGCCCTCGGGCGGCTCGACCATGTTCGCCGCGATCAACAGCAAGGTCTCGGTCGACGATCTCCTGCACGGCGCGATCATCCAGAGCGGCAACGACGCCTGCATCGCGCTTGCCGAGGCCATGGCGGGCAACGAGAAGATCTTCGCCGCCGACTTCATGACCAAGCGCGCCCGCGAGCTTGGCATGACCAAGTCGACCTTCGGCAATTCCAATGGGCTGCCCGATCCCGCCAACAAGATGACGGTGCGTGAGCTCGGCATTCTCGCCCGGCACATCATCCTGGACTTCCCGGAGTTCTACAAACTGTTCGGCGAGAAGGAGTACACCTGGAACAAGATCCGTCAGCCCAATCGCAACCCGCTGCTCAATTCGATGGAGGGCGCCGACGGCCTCAAGACCGGCTACACCAAGGAAGGCGGCTACGGCATGGTCGGCTCGGCGGTGCAGAACGGCACCCGGCTGATCGTCGTCGTCAACGGGTTGGAAGACCCCGAGGATCGCGCCACGGAAGCCAAGAAGATGCTGGAATGGGGGTTCCGCAATTTCGAGACCCGCACGCTGATCGCGGCCGACCAGCCTGTCGGTTACGCCAAGGTGTTCGGCGGCGAGAGCCGCTCGGTCAGGCTCGTCGCCAAGACTCCGGTGAAGGTGATGGTGCACAAGAACGGTAGCGACAAGCTGATTGCGCGCGTAGTCTATAACGGCCCGGTGCGGGCGCCGGTCGAGGCCGGCCAGAAGGTCGGCGTGGTCAGGGTCTGGCGCAGCGGCAACATCGCGGTGGAGACGCCGGTCTATGCGGCCGAAGCGATCGGCACCGGCTCGACTGTGCGACGCGCGATCGACGGCGCCAGCGAGCTCGTGATCGGCATGTTCCGCGCAGGCGCCGAGAAGCTCTGATCATGAGTGAGAGCGCGCTACAGCGGCCGTCCGGACGCGGACGCTTCATCACCTTTGAAGGCGGCGAGGGCACGGGCAAGTCGACCCAGATCAAGAAGCTCGCCGACCGCCTCAAGGCGGCCAAGCTCCGCATCCGCGTCACCCGAGAGCCGGGCGGCTCGCCGGGCGCCGAGATCATGCGCCATCTGGTGCTGTCGGGCATGGGCAAGCTGCTCGGTCCCGAGGCGGAGACGCTGCTGTTTGCCGCCGCGCGCGATGATCATGTCCGCACCGTGATCCTGCCAGCGCTCAACCAGGGCACCTGGGTGCTGTGCGACCGGTTCGCGGATTCGACGCGGGCCTATCAGGGCAGCCTCGGCCGCGTGCCTGAAGGCCTGATCAACGCGATGCAGCGGGTCACGATCGGCGACCTCAAACCGGACCTCACCATCATCCTCGACCTGCCGGTCGAGATCGGCCTGCAGCGCGCCGCCTCGCGCCGCGGCAACGGCACGCCCGACCGGTTCGAGAGCGAGCAGCTCAGCTTTCACCAGAGCCTGCGCGAGGCCTATCGCAAGATCGCTGCGGACGATCCGGCGCGCTGCGTGCTGATCGACGCCAATTCCGACCCTGATACGGTCGCGGCCCGAGTCTGGGCGGCGCTGCGCGATCGTCTCCTGCCGACACCAGCCTCGGTGGTTTCCGCATGAGCCGGCGTCAGACCGAGCGCGAAAGCGCCATTCCGCATCCGCGCGAGACATCGAGGCTGTTCGGCCATCGCGAGGCCGAGGCGGCGTTGCTGACGGCCTATCGGAGCGGGCGGATTCCGCATGCCTGGCTGATCGGCGGGCCGCAAGGGATCGGCAAGGCGACGCTGGCCTACCGCATGGCGCGCTTCGTGCTCGCTCATGGCCAGCCGCTGGCGCCCGCCGTGCAGAGCGCCCAAGACCTTGCGATCGATCCGGATGACGCCGTGGCGCGACAGGTGGCGGCCTGCTCGCATGGCGGCCTCTTGACGCTGGAGCGTACCGCCAACGACCGCGGCGTGATGCGTACCGTGATCACGGTGGATGAGACGCGCGAGACGATCGGCTTCTTCGGCTCGACCGCGGCGGTCGAAGGCTGGCGTGTCTGCATCGTCGACACCGTCGACGAGCTCAATCCGAACGCGGCCAACGCGCTGCTGAAGATCCTCGAGGAGCCGCCGCAGCAATCGCTATTCCTCCTGGTGAGCCATGCGCCCGCACGCGTGCTCGCCACGATCCAGTCGCGCTGCCGCAAGCTGCGCCTGCGGCCGCTGGCCACGGATGATGTGATCGGGGCTGCGGCTGCGGCCGCCGAGCTCGATCCGGACGATCCTGCGCTACGCGAGGCGGCGGAGGCCTCCGAGGGCAGCGTTGCACGGGCCCTGACACTGCTCGGCGGTGATGCGCTGAAGCTCCAGCAGCGCACGGCCGCGCTGCTTGCGCGCCTGCCACAGGTCGATCCGCGCGAGTTGCACACGCTCGGCGATTCGCTCGGCGCCAGCGACCGCGTCGCGCTCGCCGCCTTCATCGACGGAATCGATCGCTGGATCGCGGAACGGCTGCATGCGGACGAGGCCAATGCCAACCAGAACCTGCCGCGCCTTGCGCGCTTAAGCGAGGTATGGGAAAAGATCGTTCGCGCCGCGCGCGACACCGAAACCTACAATCTGGAGCGCAAGCCCTTGGTTTTCTCGGTGTTCGGCTGGCTGGCGGACGCAACGCGCTAGAGCATGATCCGGAAAGGTGCGCAGCGGTTTTCCGAAAGGGTCATGCGCAGACAACGACCTGACGCAGGTTCGTTTCCAAAATTTTGAGAAGCCGGTAAAGGAATTCGTCGTGGCAACGCGAGCTAAGAAAACCGCTAAAGGCAAGGGCCGCAAGAAGGCTGCGAAGAAGGCCGCAAAGACGGCTGTGAAGGCGCGTGCGCGCAAAGCTGCCAAGAACGTCAAGAAGGCCGCGAAGTCGAAGAAGACTGCCGCCAAGAAGGGCGTGAAGAAGAGCGCCGCGAAGACGACAAAGAAGGTCGGCAAGAAGGCCGCGAAGAAGCAGGTCGTCGCCAAGAAGGCGGTGAAGAAAGCGACCAAGAAGCCAGCCAAAAAACCAACCAAGAAGCCAACCACGATTCCGGCGAAGAAGGTGGCCGAGAAGGTCAGGGTAACACCGCCAGCTGCGATCGCGGCGCCGGCTCCCGTCGTTGCGCCGCCGAAAGCTGCGAAGCCGAAGGCACCGCGCGCGCCGAAGGCCCCCGCAGCTCCGCAAGCTCCGGCGCCCGTAGCTGCACCAAAGGCTGCAGCGCCCGTTGCCGCCCCCGCGCGCGACAACGTCTTCTACATCACGACCGCGATCGCCTATCCCAACGGCAGCCCGCATATCGGCCACGCCTATGAGGCGATTGCGACCGACGCGCTGGCGCGCTTTGCGCGGCTCGACGGCAAGGACGTGTTCTTCCTGACCGGGACCGACGAGCACGGCCAGAAAATGGTCCAGACCGCGGCCGGTGAGAACATGTCCGTCTCCGCGCTCGCCAGCCGCAATGCCGGCCGCTTCAAGGAGATGGACGAGCGTCTGAACGTGTCGTTCGACCGCTTCATCCGCACCACCGAGGAGCAGCATCATCGCTCCAGCCAGGAGATCTGGCGGCGCATGGAGGCGAACGGCGACATCTATGCCGACACCTATGCCGGCTGGTATTCGGTGCGCGACGAGGCCTATTACGCCGAGGACGAGACGCGCCTGAACGATGACGGCGTGCGGTTAGGACCGCAGGGCACGCCGGTCGAATGGGTCGAGGAGAAGAGCTACTTCTTCCGCCTGTCGGCCTATCAGGACAAGCTGCTCAAGCTGTACACGGACCACCCCGATTTCATCGGCCCGGATTCGCGCCGCAACGAAGTAATGAGTTTCGTCAAGGGCGGTCTCCGCGATCTCTCGATCTCACGCACGACGTTCGACTGGGGGGTGAAGGTGCCCGGCGACGAAGAGCACGTAATGTATGTCTGGGTCGACGCGCTGACCAACTACATCACCGGCGTCGGCTTCCCCGATGAGAGCGACAAGAACTGGCGTTACTGGCCGGCCGACGTGCACATCATCGGCAAGGACATCATCCGTTTCCACGCGGTCTACTGGCCGGCGTTCCTGCTGTCGGCCGGAATCCCGCTGCCGAAGCGGGTCTATGCCCACGGCTTCCTGTTCAACAGGGGCGAGAAGATGTCGAAGTCGGTCGGCAACGTCGTCGATCCCTTCAACCTCGCCGACCAGTATGGCGTCGACCAGATGCGCTATTTCTTCCTGCGCGAGGTGCCGTTCGGACAGGACGGCAATTACAACCACGAAGCCATCGTCGCGCGCATCAACGCGGACCTCGCCAACGATCTCGGTAACCTGGCGCAACGCTCGCTGTCGATGATCGCCAAGCAGCTTGGCGGCGTGCTGCCCGAGCCCAGCGAGTTCAGCGACAACGACAAGGCGATCCTGTCGATGGCCGACGGCATGGTAGCCGCGTCACGCGAGGCCATGGCGACGCAGCAGATCCATCAATGGCTCAACGCCGTCTGGGCCGTGGTCGCGGAGGCCAACCGCTATTTCGCGGGCGAGGCGCCGTGGGCGCTCGCCAAGACCGATCCGGCCAGGCAGAAGACGGTGCTCTACGTCACCTCCGAGGTCGTGCGCCAGATCGCGATCCTGGCTCAGCCCGCGATGCCGGCGGCTTCTAGCAAGCTGCTCGACAGCCTCGGCATCCCCGAGGACGAGCGCAGCTTCGGCATGCTCGGCGGGGCTAAACGCATCGCGCCCGGCTCGACGCTGCCGGCTCCGACGCCGGCGTTCCCGCGCTACATTGAGCCGGCGGCTTAGAGGCATTCGCCGATGCTGATCGACAGCCATTGCCATCTGGATTTTCCGGACTTTGCGGAAGATCTCGACGGAATCGTATCGCGGGCACGCGCGGCCGGGATCGGGCGCATGGTCACGATCTCGACTCGGGTTCGAAAGCTGAATCAGCTTCTCGCCATCGCCGAACGCTATGACGACGTCTATTGCTCGGTCGGCACCCATCCGCACCATGCGGATGAGGAGGACGGTATCGCATCGGGCGAACTGATTGCGTTGACGCAGCATCCCAAAGTCGTTGCGCTCGGCGAGGCCGGGCTCGACTATTTCTACGACAACGGCTCGCCAGAGGCGCAGGCGAGGGGCTTTCGCGCCCACATCGCCGCCGCTCGCGCCACCGGCCTGCCGCTCGTGATCCACACCCGCGAAGCCGACGAAGACTGCGCCCGCATCCTGGAAGACGAGGCGGCACGCGGATCGTTTCGCGCCGTGCTGCATTGCTATACAGGCGGGCGCGAACTGGCGCTGAAGGCGGTATCGCTCGGGCTCTATATTGGTTTCACGGGAATCCTGACCTTCAAGAAGTCGGAGACCTTGCGCGCGCTTGCCGCCGAACTGCCGTCGGACCGCATCCTGGTCGAAACCGACTCGCCCTATCTTGCGCCGGGCAAGTTCCGCGGCAAACGCAACGAGCCCGCTTATGTGGTCGAGGTCGCAAAGGTGCTGGCCGAGACGCGCGGTGTGTCGTTTGACGAGATCTCGCGTCAAACCAGCGAAAACTTCTTCCGCCTGTTCTCGAAAGTGAAAGCTTGAAATTGGGAGCCGCATGACGCTGACGCTGACGATCCTGGGCTGCGGCTCCTCCGCCGGCGTGCCGCGCCCGGCGCTCGGCTGGGGCGCCTGCGATCCCAACAATCCCAAGAACCGCCGTCGCCGCTGCTCGCTGCTGGTCGAACGGACCTCCGAGCACGGCACCACGCGCATCGTGATCGACACCTCGCCGGACTTGCGCGAGCAATTGCTCTCGACCAATGTCGATCACATCGACGCGGTGTTCCTGACGCATGAGCACGCCGATCAGACCCACGGCATGGACGATTTGCGTCCGGTCGTGATGCACATGCGCCGCCGCATCCCGGCCTATTTCAACCAGTCGACCGCCAAGGACATCCTGTCGCGGTTCTCCTATTGCTTCATCTCGCCGGAGGGCAGCGACTATCCGCCGATCCTGACGCGGCATTCAATCGAGGCGGGCGAAAGCCAGACCATCCTGGGGAAGGGGGGCGCGGTGACGATGACGGCCTTTCTGGTGCAGCATGGCAACATTCCCGCACTCGGCTATCGCATCGGGGATGCAGCCTACACACCCGACCTCAACGACATCCCGCGCGAGAGCTGGGGCGCGCTGGAAAATCTGGACCTCTGGATCGTCGACGGCCTGCGCTACACCAGCCATGTCAGCCATTTCAGCATCAACGACGCGCTGTCCTGGATCGAACGGTTCAAGCCGAAGCGTGCGGTCATCACCAACATGACCGCCGACGTCGATTACGAGGTGATCCGGCAATCGCTGCCCGCGGGCGTCGTGCCCGCCTTTGACGGGCTGCGCCTGGAGACGCATTGAACCTGCGGTGGAAATTCCGCCGCGGGCAGGCATAGTCCTTGCTTGCATCGGCTGCATCATGTTGATCTAACGTCTGAAAGACAGGGCGTTGGCCAAGGGCGATATTGAGCCAGGATCTGCGACGAGCGATTTGTGAACGTCGGGGTCGGCTGAATCGCCTCGTGCGATGATGGGGATGGTGTGGCAGGGGACGACGTAACGGCTGGGGGATTGCTGCGCCGCGCGCTCGATCTCCTTTATCTCGGGGCAGGCTACGCCGCCGGCATCTTCCTGGTTGCGATCTTTGCAATCATGATGGTCATGTCGGTCGGGCGCCAATTTGCGATCAACATTCCCGCCGGCGATGATTTCGCGTCCTGGTGCATGGCCGCGATGGCTTTCCTAGGCCTTGCCCATACCTTCAAGCGGGGAGAGATGATCCGCGTCGGCCTGCTGCTGGAACGGCTGCACGGGCGGACCAAGCAGATCGCTGAGATCGTGGCGCTGGGTATCGCCACCGCCTTCATCCTCTATTTTACCCGATATGCCGTGCAGATGACCTATGATTCCTGGCGCTTCAACGATGTGGCGCAGGGCGTGGTCGCGCTTCCGCTCTGGATTCCCCAGCTCAGTTTCGCCGGCGGTCTTGCGATCTTGTCGATCGCGCTCATCGACGAGATGGTCAACGTCGTCGTCGGCAACCGGCCGAGCTACGAGCTGGGCTCGCCGGACGAAACGCCGGACGAATTCATCGAGCGCATCTCGCAGGGCGGCGGAGGTTGACCATGGCCAATCTCGGCATGATCGAGCTCTCCTTCATCCTGCTCGGCGTCATGATCCTGCTGCTTGGCAGCGGGATCTGGATCGCGGTCTCGCTCGGTCTCGTCGGCTTCGTGGCGATGGCGCTGACGACCAGCCTGCCGCTCGGCGCAGTGCTTGCGACCACCACGTGGAGTGCAAGCGCGTCCTGGACGCTGGCCGCATTGCCGCTGTTCATCTGGATGGGCGAAATCCTCTTCCGCACCAAATTGTCGGAAGAAATGTTCCGGGGATTGTCGCCCTGGGTCCAGTGGCTTCCCGGGCGCCTGACCCATGTCAACGTGATCGGCTGCGGTATCTTCGCGGCGGTGTCGGGTTCTTCGGCCGCGACCTGTGCGACGATCGGCAAGATCGCGCTGCCCGAACTCGACAAGCGCGGCTACGACAAAGGCCTGAGCCTCGGATCGCTCGCAGGATCGGGCACCCTCGGCCTGCTGATCCCACCCTCGATCCCGATGGTGGTCTACGCGGTCACGGCGAATGTCTCCGTGCTGCAGGTGTTCCTCGGGGGATTCCTGCCTGGCGTGCTCGTGATGGTGCTCTATTCCGGCTACATCATCATCTGGTCGCTGCTAAATCCCAGCAAGGTTCCTCCGCGCGATCCGCCGATGCCGTTTCGCCAAAAGCTGCGGGAGTCCGCCAAGCTCGTGCCGTGCCTGCTGCTGATCTTCGCGGTCTTCCTCTCGCTCGTGCTCGGCTTTGCGACCGCAACCGAATGCGCGGCCTGGGGTGTCACCGGCGCATTGCTGCTGGCCTGGTGGAGCGGCACGCTCACGCGCAAGAATTTTCTCGAGAGCATCATGAGCGCCACGCGCCTGACCTGCATGATCATGCTGATCCTGGCAGGCGCGGCCTACACCACGGCCGCAATGGCCTATACGGGCATTCCGGCCGCACTCGCCACTTGGGTTCAGGGGCAACAGCTCACACCGGGGATGCTCGCGCTTTATCTCAGCGTCATGTACATCATCCTGGGATGCCTGATCGACGGAATCTCGATGATCGTCCTGACCGCCGTCATCGTGCTGCCGATGGTCAAGCAGGCCGGGCTCGATCTGGTCTGGTTCGGCGTCTATCTCATCATCCATGTCGAGATGGCGCAGATCACCCCGCCGGTCGGCTTCAATCTGTTCGTGCTCCAGAACATGAGCGGACGCGACACGTTCACCGTCGCGCGGGCGGCCTTCCCGTTCTTCGTTCTGCTGCTCGCCTCCGTGTTCATCATCACGGAATATCCTGAGATCGTGATGTTCCTGCCCAAGCTCGCTTTCCCAGACTGACAAGCCACGCTTTCAATTTGACCGGGAGGAGAAGTTAAATGAAGTCTCGTTGCATCGGTGCGGGCCTGATTGCCTGCGCAATTCTCGCGGCAACGCCCGCTTTGGCCCAGACCAAATGGAATCTGCCGGCGGCCTATCCCGCCGACAATCCGCACTCCGAAAACCTGATCGCTTTCGCCAAGGACGTCGAAGCCGCAACGTCGGGCAAGCTGCAGATCACGGTCCATCCCGGCGCTTCGCTGTTCAAGGCACCCGACATCAAGCGCGCGGTGGTGACCGGGCAGGCGCAGATGGGCGAAGTGCTGCTCTCGATCCACGAGAACGAGGATCCGCTGTTCGGCGTCGACGTCGTGCCGTTCCTGGCAACCAGCTTCCCCGACGCGATGAAGCTGTATCAGGCCTCCAAGCCCGCGATCGCCAAGAAGCTCGATGCGCAGGGTCTCAAGCTGCTGTTCGTCGTGCCGTGGGCGCCGCAAGGCGTCTACGTCAACAAGCCACTCGCCACGATCGAGGACATGAAGGGCCTGAAATGGCGCGCCTATAACGTCGGGACCGCGCGCATCGGCGAACTGGTCGGCGCGCAGTCGGTCACGATCCAGGCTGCTGAACTGCCGCAGGCGCTGGCGACCGGCGTCGTGAACTCCTTCATGTCGTCGGGCGGCACGGGCTACGACGCGAAGGCCTGGGAGTCGCTGAAGTATTTCTATGACGTGCAGGCCTGGATTCCCAAGGACTACACCTTCGTCAACAAGGCCGCGTTCGACGCACTCGACAAGCCGACCCAGGAGGCCATCCTCAAGGCGGCGGCAACGGCGGAAACCCGCGGCTGGAAGGCCTGGCAGGACAAGAGCACCTGGTACCTCGACCAGCTCAAGGCAAAAGGCATGAATGTCGAGCCGCCGAGCCCGGCGCTGAAGGCCGGATTCCAGAAGATCGGCGAACAGCTCACGGCCGACTGGCTCAAGAAGGCCGGCGCCGATGGTCAGGCGATCGTCGACGCCTACAAGAAGATGTGAGCACGGGCCGCCTTCCGTCCAGCGTCTTCCGGCGTTGGCGGAAGCTAGGCGCTCGATCGCGGGGCAGGGTCACCATGCATAGCGCAGCGTGGCCCTGCCGGTATAAGAGCGTACGAGGTCCGACACTTCGCTGTCGAAGTTCGCTGTGGCGGACCAGCCGTTGAGGTCGCGTAGCTCGACTGCAACGCCCGCCAGCGCCGCGTTCGGCGCCAATGACACGCTGCCAGCGACAAATCCCCGGCCCGGCAAGGACTGGAACGCCGCTGGAATCGATTGTCCTGCGTTGAAATCATGGGCCCAGGCGAGCCGTCCGCGCAGGCTCATCACGCTGCCGAACAGCGTGGCGGACGTGCTCGCACGCAGCCCGAGCTCGGTGCGGCTGTCGGTGAAGCTGTTGCTACCGGCCGCCATCGGGAATCTGTCGGCCACGGAGGCCGGCTGCGGCGTATTGGAGGGCAGGCGGAAGTTGGTGATCTGCGCGGCAGCATAGGGTGTGATGCCAAGCCAGCGCGTGGCCAAACGATAACCGCCTTCGAGGCGGCCGGAATAGGCATTGGCATTGACCGCTGCGCTGAGCTGGTCCGTGCCGACCGGGGTGACCTGATAGTCGCCGGTGATGGCCTGCCAGCCGTAAGCGAGCGCGGTCGTGACATAGGCCGGCCCAGCCGCGTGCCTGAGAAAGCCGCCGGCCTGGAACAGGTCGGAGCGACCGCTCGAGAAGTTACTCGCAAAGCCGGTGCCGCCGCCGGCGAGGGCAAACCCCATGCGGGTCTGCGGCGAGAGAGAATAATCGGCCCCGGCCACCGTGCCAAAACTCCGGGTGGCCGATCCGTTGCCGCCGGTCGACACCTGCGAACCGCCAAAACCGGCAGCCCATGTGCGCCAGTGCGGGGCGGCGGGCGAAGGCTTGCCGTAGATCGCGCCATAGGCTTCGCGTCCGATACCGCCATGGGTCCGATCGTTGCCGATATCGGCGTAGGCCGTGAGCTCCGCGTCGACCTCGGCGGGCCCGACGCCGCGCCCATCAATGGCGGGATCGAGCAGGGTCTGTGTGAACTGCGTCATCGCCAGAAACGTGGCCTGTGCCGTCTCGGCCTGCGGCACGCGATCGGCGCTGCCGCCGAAGGCCTGCCGCATGCCGAAGCGTGCCGCGCCGGCAAGTCCGGGCGGTTCGGCATTCCAGCCATAGGCGGGCTGCACGCCGCCACCGCCGCCGTTGCCGAACGACGCCCCCGGCAAACCTGCCGGTTGCGGGCCGCCAAATCCTGTGCCGGAGACATTGTTGTACCCTGGAGCATTCGGACTGCCGGGCCCAAATCCTTGCGTGCCCGCAAATGCGCCGAACTCGCGCATGGCTTGCGCCGCGGCCGCGTTCGGCAGCAGCAGGCAGGCCGCCGATAGCAGCAGCGCCAGACGCACACGCACGTCCGTGCTCACGACACCAACCGCATGAAGCGCCCCAACCGCGCCGGTCGCCAGCCGCGCAGCCCGCACGGCAAATCATCTGGAATCAGCGAATCCGGTGAAGTGGAATCGTAAATGCGTCTCTAACGCTTTCCAATCTTTTCCTGGCGTGTCTCGATGTCGCCGGATGCGCGCAAACGATGTCGGACGAGGCGCGCTTGCCGCGAAGACGTAGTCAATGTTTCCAAATGTGTCTGAGCCGGATCGCCTCAGGCCGAGATCGCCTTCGCCGATCCGACCTCGTTGCGCAGCAGGAATTTCTGGATCTTGCCGGTCGAGGTCTTCGGGATCGGTCCGAACACCACCGCCTTCGGCGTCTTGAAGCCCGACATGTGGCTGCGGCAGAACGCGATGATGTCGGCTTCGCTGGCGCTTGCGCCGTCCTTCAGCTCGACGAAGGCGCAAGGCACTTCGCCCCATTTCGGATCGGGCTTTGCGACCACGGCGGCGAACAGCACGGCCGGGTGCTTGTAGAGGATGTCCTCGACCTCGACGGAAGAGATGTTTTCGCCGCCGGAGATGATGATGTCCTTGCAACGATCCTTGATGATGACGTAGCCATGCTCGTCGAGCACGCCGAGATCGCCGGTGTGAAACCAGCCGCCTTCGAAGGCTTCCTTGGTCGCCTTCTCATTCTTGAGATAGCCCTTCATCACGATGTTGCCGCGGAACATGACCTCGCCGATGGTCTCGCCGTCGCGCGGCACCTCCTGCATGGTCTGCGGATTGATGACGGTGACGTTTTCCTCGAGGGGGTAGGGCACGCCCTGCCGGCGCTTCATGCGCGCGCGTTCAGCAGGCGGCAGCTCGTCCCAGCCGGGCTGCTCGGCGCAGACCGAGGCGGGGCCGTAGACCTCGGTCAGGCCGTAGACATGCGTCAGCTTGATGCCGATGCTTTCGGCGCCTTCCAGCACCGTGACCGGCGGCGCAGCGCCGGCGATCAGGCCGACGACGCGGCGGGCCGCTTTGCCTTTGGGCGCATCGGGCGCGTTGATCAGCGTGTTGTAGACGATCGGCGCGCCGCACATGTGGGTGACGCCGTGGCTCTTGATCAGCTCGAAGATTTTGGTCGGCTCGACCTTGCGCAGGCAGACATTGATGCCGGCGGCGGCCGCGATGGTCCACGGGAAGCACCAGCCGTTGCAGTGGAACATCGGCAGCGTCCAGAGATAGACCGGATGTTGGCCGAGATTGCCGGCGAGAATGTTGCTGACAGCGTTCAGATACGCGCCGCGATGATGGGTGACGACGCCCTTGGGATTGCCTGTCGTGCCCGAGGTGTAGCTTAGCGCGATCGCGTCCCATTCGTCGCTCGGCGTGATCGCCGCGAAGTTAGGATCGCCTTGCGCGACCGCCGCCTCATACTCGATCTCGCCGATGCGGCTGCCGCCCTTGAACGATGCGTCGTCGACGTCGACCACGAGCGGCCTGGGGCCCGTCATCTGCGCAAGCGCGTCGGTGATCACACCCGAGAACTCGGGATCGACCAGGATGATCTTCGCGCCGCCGTGGTCGAGCTGGAACGCGATCGATGGCGCATCGAGGCGGATGTTCAGCGCGTTGAGCACGGCGCCGGTCATGGGCACGGCGAAATGCGCATCGTTCATCGCCGGGATGTTCGGCAGCATCGCAGCGACGGTGTCGCCGACGCCGATCCCCTTGCGCGCGAGCCAGGACGCAAAACGCCTGCAACGCTCATAGGTCTCAGCCCAGGTGAAGCTGCGGCCCTCATAGACCGTGCTGACGTGATCGGGATAGACCGCGGCGCTGCGCGCGAGGAAGCTCAAGGGGCTCAGCGGCACGTAGTTGGCGGGTGTCTTGTCGAGGCCGATATTGTACTGGTTCTGCCGCTCACTCATCGACACTCTCCTCAAAACGCCTCAAAGGAATCCGATCGAAATCCAGGGGAAGATCGCGACGACGATCAATCCCACCAGCAGCGCCAGCAGATAACCCCAGATCGGCCGGATGCCCTCGGCCGGATCGACGCGTCCGATGGCGCAGGCGGCATAATAGCCGACCCCGAACGGCGGTGCGAATAGTCCGATCCCCATGGCGAGGATGATCACCATAGCGTAGTGCACCTCGTGCACGCCGACGGCCCGGGCGATCGGAAACAGCAGCGGTCCGAACAGCACGATCGCCGGGATGCCTTCCAGCACGCTGCCGAGGATGGTGAAGGCCAGGATCGAGACGGCGATGAAGGTCGCAGCTCCCCCCGGCAATCCGGTCATGGCCGCGGCCAGCGAGCGCGAGAAGCCTGATTGGGTAAGGCCCCAGGCCATGCCGGTCGCCGTGCCGATGATCAGCAGGATGGCGCCCGACAGCGCCGCGGTCTCGACCAGCATCGGAAGCAGCCGTCGCCAGTCGAACCGGCGATAGACCAGGAGGCCGACCAGGGCGCCATAGACGATGCCGATGGTGGAGACCTCGGTTGCGGTCGCGATGCCCTCGACCACAGCGTAGCGGATCACGAACGGCAGCGCGAGCGCGGGCAGGGCGACGATGAACGTTTTGCCGATCTCGCTGCCCGTGGCGCGGCGGACATGGCTCATGTCCTCGTGGCGGTAGCGCCACCACACCAGCAAGCAGAGCGTGATCGCGAGCACGACGCCGGGCAAGAGTCCGCCGGTGAACAGCGCAGCGATCGACACGCCCGTCACCGAGCCGATCGTGATCAGCACGAGGCTCGGCGGAATGGTCTCGGTTTGGGCGCCGGTCGCCGCCAGAAGCGCGACGAGGTCGCCGGGCTTGGCGCCGCGCTGCTTCATCTCCGGAAACAGCACAGGGGCAACCGCCGCCATGTCGGCGGCCTTGGCGCCTGATATGCCGGAGACCAGATACATAGCGCCGACCAGAACGTAGTGCAGGCCGCCGCGGACATGGCCGAGCAGGCTGGCCAGGAACGCCACCATGGCCCGCGCCATGCCGGTCATCTCGATCAGCAGCCCCAGGAACACGAACAGCGGCACCGAGAGCAGGATGAGGTGGCTCATGCCCTCGTCCATCCGCCCGACCAGCACCATCACGGGCGTACGCGTGGTCAGCGCGAGATAGCCGAAGATCGCAAGGCCAAAGCCGAACGCAATGGGAACGCCGGCGAAGACGCAGAAGCCGGCGACGCCGACGAAGAAGATCACCAGGTTGAGATTGCCGAGCGGCCGCAAGTAAGACTCCGCCAGCCAGAACAGGCCGATCACAACGGCAACGGAGATGACGGCGGCAGCCACCATCCGCCAATCGGCCGCGCGCAGCAGCCGCAGCAAGGCAAACGCCGCCATCAGGCCGATGCCGGCCGGCAGCGCGGCGGCGCGCCACAAATTGGAGATCTGGAGCGCCGGCGTCGTGATGTAACTTTCCTCATAGGCGTAGTCGCAGGCGGGCCAGACGATCAGGACCAGAAAGGCCAGGGCCGCACAGGTCGCGACCAGATCGAGATAGGCCCGCATGGCCGGCCGCGCGCTGGCGACGATTGCGGTCATGCGCATGTGCTCGGAGCGGCGGAATGCGACCGCCGCGCCCAGCATGGCGAGCCACAGGAACAGGATCGAGGCGAGCTCGTCCGACCAGATCAGCGGCCGGTGCAAGCCGTAGCGCGCGACCACGCCGGCAAACAGGATCACGACCTCGGCGACGACCAGGATCGCCGCCGGGATTTCGACGACCAGACCGAGCACGCGCTCGAGCGAAGCCAGCAGCGAAGGTCGGCGAGGGGACTGCAACGCCGCCTCGCCCACCACTCCGGTCACCTCGACCTCGACATGAGCCATGATGGCCCCAACGCGTTACGACAGCTTGCCGACGGCCTTTTCCAGGAGGTCCCAGGCCTGATCGCCATACTTGCCCTTCCACTCGGCATAGAAGCCGGCGGTGCGCAGCTTGTCGCGGAACGGCGCCACGGCCGGCTGATTGAAGGTCAGACCCTTGCCTGCGAGCTCTTGCTGCAAATTGGCATTGAGCTTGGCGGTGTCCTCACGCTCCTTGACCGCAGCGGCGTTAATGTTCTTGGCGACGATTGTGCGCACATCCTGCGGCAGCTTTTCCCAGGCTCTGCGGTTGGCCAGGAACCAGAAGCCGTCCCACATGTGGTTGGTCAGCGAGCAGTATTTCTGCACCTCGTAGAGCTTGGCGGTCGAGATGATCGCCAGCGGATTCTCCTGGCCTTCGACGATCTTGGTCTGCAGCGCGGAATACACCTCGCTGAAATTAATCGAGGCGGGCGCCGCGTCGAACGCCTTGAACATCGAGGTCCATAGCGGCGACACCGGCACGCGGATCTTGAAACCCTTGAGGTCATCAGGGCCGGTGATCGGCTTGGTCGACGACGTGGTCTGGCGGAAGCCGTTATCCCAGATCTTGTCCATGACCTCGAGGCCGGCCTTCTTGATCTCGCCGCGGACGAAGCCGCCGAGGTCGCCATCCATGGCCTTCCAGACCGTGTCGTAGTCCGGGAATGCGAAGCCGATGCCGTTGATGGACGCGGCCGGCACCAGGGTCGACAGGATCAGGCCCGACAGCGTGAAGAACTCGACGCCGCCGGAGCGGATCTGGCTCAGCATGTCGGTGTCGGACCCGAGCTGGTTGTTCGGGAAGATCTGGAGGTCGAACTTGCCGTTGGTCTCGCTCTTGATCGCAGCTGCCATCTCCTTGGCGCGCACATTCAGCGGATGGGTGTCGGGCAGGTTATTGGCGTACTTGTAGATGAACTCGGCGCTCTCTGCGCGGGCCACATGGGGCGCACTGAGGCCGCCCAGGACCGCGGTCGCGGCGGAGGCCTTGAGAAGCGTGCGTCGGGAAAAGCTCATGGGTCTGCTTCCTCGGAAGGTTTGTTGTTGTTCTGAGACGCAAACCTATACGGACGGAAGGCCTGAAGGTCATCTGCGATCTCGCGAGGCCTCGCTTATTGCAGCCGGACAAGGTCCCGGCAATATCGGCTTTCGGAGACATCGAGCCGATTCAAAATCTGAAAAACAACCCCATGCGCAGTAGCCGTAAGGAGCCAGGCCGACGGTCGAGGCGCAAACCGACAACCGGGCCTAAGCGAAGGTGCTGTGACAGAAATTCTCCCTAAATAATTGATCTGATTGTAGATAAATATATTCCATAATATACCTTATGCGAATTACGGATTAGGCGTGAGGTGGATCGGCCGGCCGGCCGCTTGAGCCATTAGGAACCCTCCTTCCAGCCCACATCTGGAGCTAACCGACCATCCGGCGGTTAACTCGGAGTCGCGGACAGGAGTCCAGGTAAGATCAAATCAGCGGTGACCCGGAGGTCCGTCATGCAGGAAACTGTTGCTCGTGCCGCCTCGCGCGCCATTCCGTTCGATACCGCCAAGCTCGACCGTCTCATGGAGGCGGCTGGCCTCGACGTCCTGATCGCGACTTCCAAGCACAACGTCCAATACTTGCTGGGGGCCGAACGGGCGATCTTCTTCGACTACATGGATGCCTTGGGTGTCAGCCGCTATCTGCCGGTGCTGGTCTATGCCAAGGGCGCTCCGGAGAAGTCGATCTATGTCGGGCACCGGCTGGAAACCCACCAGCGCACCGTCGCGCCGCCTTGGGTGCCGTTGGTCCGGACCGAATCGAATGGCTCAATGGACGCCGTCCAGCGCGCCGCAGAGCTGATCCGTCAGGCAGGCGTGCCCTCGAAGCGGGTCGGGGTCGAGATGCCGTTCATGCCGATGGATGCAGGAAAGGTGCTGGCCGACGCCCTGCCCGGCGCCGAGCTCAAGGACGCGGTGGTGGTGCTGGAGCGGCTGCGAGCAGTCAAATCGGCGGAGGAATTGGCGAAGTTGAAGACGGCGTCCGAGCTCGTCATTGCATCCATGTTGGCAGTGATCCGTGGTCACGGTCGGGGTACGACCAAACAGCAATTGTCGGATGCGTTGCGCCTTGCGGAAGCCAACCGCGGCCTGACCTTCGAGTATTGCCTGCTTGCCTGCGGCAGCAGCCATAATCGGGCGCCGTCATCGCAGCGCTGGGAGCAAGGTGAGGTGTTGTCGCTGGATTCCGGTGGCAATTATCGCGGCTATATCGGCGACGTCGCGCGCATGGCGGTCCTGGGCGAGCCGGATGCCGAGTTGAAGGACTATCTGGCCGAGATCGAGGCGGTCCAGCGAGCCGCCTTTGCTGCGGTCAGGCCGGGCGCGATGGGCGGCGACATCTATGTTGCGGCCGAGCGCCAGCTTGCGCAGATCACCCAACGCGACTGCACGGATTTCCTCGCCCACGGCATGGGCCTCGTCAGCCACGAGGCCCCTCGCCTGACCGCAACGGGTCCGGTTCCCTACGACGACGGCGACGCCCGCCGCCCTCTCGAAACCGGCATGGTGATCTCAATCGAGACCACGATGAAGCATCCAAAGCGCGGCTTCATCAAGCTCGAGGATACGGTTGCCGTGACGGATAGCGGCTACCAGATTTTCGGCGAAGGTGGACGCGGGTGGAATTTGGGCCGGAACGCCGCCGCCTAAACGGCGCAGCTGAACCCGCTGTGAGCGGCGGGCTGCCTCTAATCCATCGCGAGTGATCGCAGCCAGGCCAGTCTTGAGATCGCCCGCTCGGCGAGCTGCTGCAGGCGTTCGAGATCGGCGGCGTCGGTCGACCGCTCGGCGCCATCGAGGTAGCCGTCGACGAGCGCTTCGGCGATCTCGAGTGGGCCTTTGCGTTCCATGGATGCCGGAAAGCTCCCGACGCCAGCGGCAGCATCGGCTATCTCGATCGCCTGTTGGCGAATGTCCCGGATCCGGACCGCCGCCGGCCCGCTCAGGCGTTGTTCCATGTCGCCGAGTTGCGCAATCAGGCGACGCTCCAGGCTCTGCGCATCGATTTGCGGCGGCCGGGGCGAAGTCGGTGCCTCGGCGCGGCTCCGGTCGTGCTCATGATGATAAGCGCGCCGCCTCTCCTTCCGCAGCGTGGCGACGTGGCCGAGCTCCTCCTTGGCCATCGCCTCGGACGCCTTCTTGACCTCGGGATCATGCGAGTAGGCTGCCAGATAGGACCAGAAGGCGAAGGCGCGCTCCTCGTTGCGGACCGCCATGGCGAGCGCGCGGTACGGCGTCATCAATCGTGACGTCTTCACCTCGGCCGCAGCTTCCGGAGCGAGTGCTTCCGGTGCCTCCCAGCGCACCATGGCGGAATCCGGGACCTTGCCGCGGCGCGATTGCGACCATTGCGTCACACTGTCCACGTGCTCGCGCTCGGCGGCGGCGAGCCGCGTGAACACCTCCGCCAGATCATCCTTGCCCTGCCCGCGCATCTCTTCAGCAAGAGAATCGTATTTTTTGGCCGCTTCCTGCTCCATTGCATGAGCTAGCGCAAAGAGCTCGTCGAGTGACTCCAGTACACCGACGGGCTCAGCAATGAGCAATGAAGTGCGCAAGAGCGGCATGGCGAGGGTTCCCGGTGCAAACGTATGATCTGGTTCCGCGAGGGAACAAATATTTTGGTCCAGCTTGACAGATGTCGACGTGTGCGACGAGTGTGGCACGTCAGCGGCGACAAATCATCGAAGAAGAATCACAAGACACACGCGATCCGGTTGGATCGCGCAGATGGCATTTGAATCGACATGTCGAAGCGACCCGATAACGATATCGCCTTCGCGAGGCGTGCAACGTTAGCGCTCGCCGGCTTGCTGCTAATCTGTCTGACATATATTTCGCCCGCGTGCGCCGCCGGTGACTTGCCGACATACCTGCCGAAGATCACCCCCGCGGACTTTTTCCCGGGAGCGGATCGCTTCGGCCCCCCGCAAGGCGATCCGCCGATCGCGCCAGTGTACCGCGGCGACCAGCTGCAGGGGTTCGTCTTCCTCAACTCCGATTTCGCGAATTCTGTCGGCTACTCGGGCAAACCGATCCACCTGTTGGCTGGGATCGACCCGAAGGGTGTCATCACCGGCATCAAGCTGGTCGATCACAAGGAGCCGATCGTGCTGGTAGGCATTCCGGAAGCCCGTATCGTGGCTGCCGTGAACTCGCTGATCGGCAAGGACATGAAGCCGGTCGCAAGCGGTGCCGAGCGGCCGCCGCAGGTCGACATCGTGAGCGGCGCAACCGTCACCGTGCTGGTGATGGGCGACAGTATCGTTCGCGCGGCGTCCAAGATCATCCGAGGCGGTCGCGTTGGTGGCGGCGACGGCGCGGCGGTTTCCGCAGCCCTGCCCCCCGTCATCAAGACGCTCGATCTCGAACACAGCGAAGTCCGAGACTGGGAGGGTCTCGTCGGCGACGGGTCGATACGCCGGCTTCATCTCAGCATCGGCGACATCAACGATGCCTTTGCGAAATCCGGGAGCGCGGCGGCGAGCCAGTATCCCGAGCCAGGTGAGGCCGGCGACACCTTCATCGACCTCTACGTCGCGCTCGTGAGCGCGCCCACGATCGGCCGCAGCCTGCTCGGCGAGGACGGCTATCGACGGCTGAAGGACGGTTTGAAGCCGGGGCAGCAGGCGATCGTCGTCGCCGGCAACGGAGCCTACTCCTTCAAGGGCTCGGCCTATGTCCGCGGCGGCATCTTCGATCGCGTCGAGATCCTGCAGGAAGGCAACAGCACTCGCTTCCGCGACCGCAACCACACTCGCCTTGGCGCACTGGACGCGGTCGGCGCGCCCGAGTTCAAAGAAATCGGCCTGTTCGTCACCCCTCCCGAGTTCACTCTCGATCCGACACAGCCGTGGCAGCTTCAGCTGCTGGTGCAGCGCAGCCTCGGCGGCCGCGACAAGGCATTCCTGACCTTCGACCTCGGCTACGCCCTACCCGACAGCTACATACGCCGCGAGCAGCGCACGGTGACAGTGCCGGAGAACGCGGCGCCACCGGCTTCGCAGGCAACGACTGCGGCCGCACCGCCCGCGGAGGCAGATGAGCCGCTTTGGATGCGGATCTGGCGGTCGAGCACTGTCTCGATCGGCATCACCGCATTCATGCTGGCCGCCCTCACCGGCATCTTCTTCTTCCAGAACCTGCTCGTGCGCCGCCCGGTATTGTACACTTGGGTGCGGCGGGGCTATCTCGTCCTCGTCCTGGTTTGGCTTGGCTGGTACGCCAACGCGCAGCTCTCCGTCGTCAACGTCGTCACCTTCACCAATGCGCTGGTGACGGGCTTCCGCTGGGAGTTCTTCCTCGCCGCACCGCTGATCTTCATTCTATGGGCCGCGACGGCCGGCGGGCTTCTGTTCTGGGGCCGCGGCCCGTTCTGCGGCTGGCTGTGTCCTTTTGGCGCGCTCCAGGAGCTGACCAACACGGCCGCCAAATGGCTGAAGGTCCCGCAGATAACCGTGCCGTGGGGATTGCACGAACGGCTATGGCCGATCAAGTACATCATCTTCCTCGGCCTGTTCGGCCTGTCGCTTTACTCCGTCGATATGGCCGAGCGATTTGCCGAGGTCGAACCGTTCAAGACGGCCATCATCCTGAAGTTTTCGCGGAGTTGGCCCTTCGTGGCCTACGCTGTCGCCCTGCTCGTCATCGGCCTGTTCATCGAACGGTTCTTCTGCCGCTACTTGTGCCCGCTCGGTGCCGCACTCGCGATCCCCGGCCGCATCCGCACCTTCGAATGGTTGCGGCGCTGGCAGGAATGCGGCTCGCCCTGTCAGCGATGCGCCAAGGAATGCCCGGTGCAGTCGATCCATCCCGAGGGGCACATCAACGTCAATGAGTGCATCTACTGCATGCACTGCCAGGAACTCTATTACGACGATCACCGCTGCCCGCACATGATCCAGGTGCGGCTCAAGCGCGAGAAGTTCGCGGCGATGTCCTCGCCCACGATGCGCTCAGGCAAGGGTCCCGCGACCGTCATCACCGCCGGCGGCAAACCTGTTGGCGCTTCACCCACCATCTCTCCACCCCCTAACTGAACCGAAGCCGAGGAGGCAATCATGAGCGAGAACGATAAGGCAAAGGGCGTCAGCCGACGAACGGTGCTGGGAACGACGGCGGCCGCGGCGGGCGTGGGCCTGGCCGGCGGCGCGGCGATGAAGGACGGCGGCTTCGTCTCGACGGCGGACGCGCAGACCAAGAATGCTGCACCGAAGGCGCCGGCCGCACGGCCGGCCGTGCAGAAGACCGAGGTCGCGCCCGGCGAGCTCGACGAATATTACGTGTTCTTCTCGAGCGGCCAGACTGGTGAGATGCGGATCGTCGGCCTGCCGTCAATGCGTGAATTGATGCGTGTTCCGGTATTCAACCGTTGCAGCGCAACCGGCTGGGGCCTGACCAACGAAAGCATCAAGGTCCTGACCGAGGGGCTGCAGCCTGCGACGCGCGAGTTCCTCAAGAACCGCGGCGGTACGTTCGTGAACGGCGATCTCCACCACCCGCATATCTCTTTTACCGATGGCACCTATGACGGGCGCTACGCCTTCATGAACGACAAGGCCAACACCCGCGTGGCGCGGGTGCGGCTCGACGTCATGAAGTGCGACAAGATCATCGAGCTGCCGAACCAGCATACCGTCCACGGTTTGCGGGTGCAGAAATATCCGCGCACCGGTTATGTGTTCGCCAACGGCGAGGATGGGGTTCCCCTGCCCAACGACGGCAAGGTCCTCGACGATCCCAAGCAATACCGTTCGATGCTCAGCGCGATCGACGGCGACACGATGAAGGTGGCCTGGCAGGTGATCGTCAGCGGCAATCTCGATAACGTCGACGCTGACTACCAGGGCAAATACGCTTTCTCGACCTGCTACAACGGTGAGGAAGGCGTCACTCTGGCGGAGATGACCGCCAGCGAACAGGACTGGGTCGTCATCTTCAACATCAAGCGGATCGAAGAGGCCGTGAAGAAGGGCGACTTCAAGGAAATGAACGGTGTGCCCGTGATCGACGGCCGCAAGGGATCGGCCTACACCCGCTACGTTCCGGTCTCGAACAACCCGCACGGCATGAACACGGCTCCCGACGGCATCCACATCGTGGCGGCCGGAAAGCTCTCGCCCACCGTGACCGTGATGGACGTCCGCAAATTCGACGATCTGTTCGACGACAAGATCAAGCCGCGCGACGTCGTCGTCGCGGAGCCCGAGCTCGGGCTTGGCCCGCTGCACACCGCCTATGACGGCAAGGGCAACGCCTACACGACCCTGTTCCTCGACAGCCAGATCTGCAAATGGAACATCGACCTCGCCAAGCGGGCCTTCAAGGGTGAGAAGGTCAACCCCATCATCCAAAAGCTCGACGTGCATTATCAGCCGGGTCACAACCATTCCTCGATGGGACAGACCAAGGAGGCGGATGGAAAATGGCTCATCTCGCTGAACAAGTTCTCGAAGGACCGCTTCCTGAACGTCGGGCCGCTCAAGCCCGAAAACGATCAGCTGATCGACATTTCGGGCGATCAGATGAAGCTGGTGCATGACGGCCCGAGCTTCGCCGAGCCGCATGACGCGACCATCGTCCACCGCTCCAAGATCAACCCGATCTCGATCTGGGACCGCGCGGATCCGATGTTCGCCGATGCGGTCAAGCAGGCCAAGGCCGACGGCATCAATCTGGAGGCGGATTCAAAGGTCATTCGCGACGGCAACAAGGTGCGCGTCTACATGACGTCGACCGCGCCGGCGTTCGGCCTCGAACAGTTCCAGGTCAAGCAAGGCGACGAGGTCACCGTCTTCATCACGAATATCGACGCCGTCGAGGATTTGACGCACGGCTTCTGTATCGTGAACTACGGCATCCAGATGGAAGTCGCGCCGATGGCCACCGCGTCCGTGACCTTCAAGGCCGACAAAGCGGGCGTCTACTGGTACTATTGTTCCTGGTTCTGCCACGCCATGCACATGGAAATGAAGGGCCGGATGTTCGTCGAGCCCAAATCGGTTTGAAGTCGGTTTGAAGTCGGTCTGATCGGAGCGACCTCGTGGGTCCATTGTTACGCATGTTTCCGGCGGCGCTGGTCGCCGCCGGGTTGCCCGGCTTCGCCAGTGCGGAGACGTTGACGGCTGCGCCTGGCCAGTCGCTGCAAGCAGTGCTGGATGGCGCGCGTGCCGGCGACGTTATCGAGCTCGCCCCCGGGGACTATCACGGTTCGATCCGGATCGACCGTCCCCTGCAGCTGGTCGGGAGTCGCGTCGCAGTGCTCGACGGCGACGACTCCGGCAACGTCATCACCGTCAGCGCGCCCGACGTCACCATCCGCGGTTTGACCATCCGGGCATCCGGCCACGATCTGCAGGCGATGAATTCCGGGATCTTCCTGCAGAAGACGGCCGAGCGCGCGACGATCGAGGACAACCGGCTGGTGGGAAACCTGTTCGGCGTCTATGTGCATGGCGCCAGGGGCTCACGGGTCGTCCACAACGAGATCGAGGGACTGCGCGGGGGACGTCTCAGCGAAGCGGGCAACGGCGTTTCGCTGTGGAATGCGCCCGACGTCACCATCGCCAACAACATGTTCCGCTACGGCCGCGACGGCATCTTCTCGATCTCGAGCAGCAAGGACCGCTTCGTCGACAATCGCTTCGAGCAGGTTCGCTTCGCGGTCCACTACATGTACACCAACGACAGCGAAGTCAGCGGCAACGTCTCGATCGGCAACCATGTCGGTTACGCCATCATGTATTCAAACCGTCTCGTGATCCGCCACAACTCGTCCGATCACGATCGAGATTATGGCTTTCTCTTCAACTACGCGAACTATGCCCAGATCGAGGAAAACCGCGTTATGGGCGGCCCGCTGACCCCGACGACACAGAACACTGAAGACAGCCCCGACGACGAGAAAGGCATGCTTCCGCAGCCGAAACGGGAGAGTGCTCTCAGGAGCGGCCCGGAGAAATGCGTGTTCATCTACAACACCAACCACAACAAATTCCGCAACAACTGGTTCGAACGCTGCGCCATCGGCGTGCACTTCACGGCCGGCTCCGAAGGCAATGAAATCACGGGCAATGCCTTCGTCAGCAATGCCAACCAGGTGAAATATGTCGGCACCCGGCACCTCGACTGGTCGATCGGCGGGCGCGGCAATTACTGGAGCGATAATCCGGCATTCGACCTGAACGGCGACGGAATTGCCGACACGGCGTACCGGCCGAACGACCTCATCGACCGCGTGCTGTGGACGGCGCCCGCCGCGAAGGTCCTGATCAACAGCCCTGCCGTCCAGGTGATCCGCTGGGCGCAGGCGCAGTTTCCGGCGCTGCTGCCGGGCGGCGTGGTCGACAGCCATCCCCTGGTGTCGCCGCCGCGGAGCCCTGCGCCGAAGGAGACGCGATGACCAGCACGGTATGCGTCAGTGATGTCACCAAGACCTATGGCCGCGTCGAGGCCGTGCGCGATGCCTCGTTCACGCTTGGCCAGGGCGAGCTCGTGGCCTTGATCGGCCACAACGGCGCCGGCAAGACCACGCTGATGAAGCTCATGCTGGGGCTGATCCGGCCCAGCAAGGGCGCCATCGAGGTTCTCGGCGACAATCCCGCCGCCGGCGAATTCGCGGGCCGACGCCAGCTCGGCTACCTGCCGGAAAACGTCTCCTTCGACCCTGCCCTCACCGGCCGCGAGACGCAGGCCTTCTACGCCAGGCTGAAGCGAGAGCCGGTTGCCAAGGCGCTGGAGCTGCTCGATGCCGTCGGGCTGGGCGCCGCGAGCCGCCGCCGGGTCAGCACCTATTCGAAGGGCATGCGTCAGCGGCTGGGGCTCGCGCAGGCGCTGCTTGGCCAGCCCCGCGTGCTGCTGCTGGACGAACCGACCACCGGCCTCGATCCGGAGCTCCGGCAGACCTTCTACGACATCATCGCGCGGCTCGCCGCCGGCGGCGCGACCGTGCTGCTGTCGTCGCATGCGCTGACCGAACTTGAGGAGCGCGCCGGCCGGGTCATCATCATGAACCGCGGTATCAAGGTTGCGGACGGATCGATCGACGAGCTGCGTCATCTCGCCCGGCTGCCCACCAGGATCCGTCTCAAGGTGGCTGGCCTTGCTCCGAGCGAGATGCCCGGCTGGGCTCCGCAAGACACCACCTGCCGCCGCTTGAACGGCCACATCGTCGAGATCGACGCCGCACCGGAGCGGAAGATCGAGCTGCTGCATCGCGCCACGGCCGCCGGCAATGCCGTCGAGGACGTCGACGTGGTTCCGCCGACCCTCGACGAGCTCTACGCTCACTTTCTTCGGCAATCGGAGCAGGCGCCATGAACGTCCTGATCATCGCTGCCAAGGAAATCCACCAGGCCATTCGCAATCGCTGGGTGCTTGCCGCAACGCTCCTGCTAGCCGGGCTCGCTTTGTCCCTGACCTTTCTCGGCAGCGCGCCGACCGGGAACGTGGGCGTTCGCACGCTGGACGTCGTTGTCGTCAGCCTGTCGAGCCTGACGATCTTTCTCGTTCCGCTCATCGCACTTCTGATCTCGCACGATGCCATCGTCGGCGAGATGGAACGGGGAACGATGGTGTTGCTGCTGAGCTATCCGGTCGCGCGATGGCAGGTGCTGCTCGGCAAGTTCCTCGGCCACCTCGCCGTCCTCGCCTTCGCGACCTGCCTCGGCTACGGCGCGGCGGTCGGCGCGCTCGCGGCGACGGGCAGCCAGATCGATAGCGATAGCCTGCTGGCGTTCGCGGCGATGGTGGGCTCCTCGGTGCTGCTCGGCGCCGCTTTCGTGGCGATTGGATATCTGGTCAGCGCGCTCGTGCGCGACCGCGGGACGGCAGCTGGCATTTGCATCGGATTGTGGCTGCTGCTGGTGCTGATCTACGACATGGCGCTGCTGGGCGTGCTCGCGCTCGATCAGGGCCGCAGCATCTCGGCCGCCGTGCTCAACGCCATGCTGCTGTCGAATCCGACCGACGCCTACCGGCTGATCAACCTGACCGGCTTTGCCAATGTCAGCACCTTCGCCGGTATGGCCGGCCTTGCCCAAACCACGTCCCTGACGATACCGGTCCTGCTGGCCGCCCTGCTCGGCTGGACGCTGCTGCCGCTGGGGCTGGCCGCGCTCGCCTTCTCGCGGAGGGAGCTATGAGGCGCCGAACGATCCTGCTCGCCTTGCTCGTGCCGCTGGCGCTAGCCGGCTGCAACGACAAGCAGGTCGCGAAGATCCCGCCGCCGCATCGGATGACCGCCGAAGACATCGGTCATTACTGCGGCATGAACGTGCTCGAGCATCCGGGACCGAAGGGCCACATCTTTGCCGCGAGCCTGATGGAGCCGGTGTGGTTCTCGTCGGTACGCGACACCATCGCCTTCACCATGCTGCCGGACGAACCCAAAGACATTTTGGCGATCTACGTGTCCGACATGGGCAAGGCGCCCGACTGGGACAAGCCCGGCGCCGACAATTGGATCGAGGCCCGCAAGGCGCTGTTCGTGATCGAGAGCCGGGTCAGGAGCGGCATGGGCGGAGACGAGGCCGTTCCGTTCTCGGACCGGGCGGCGGCGGAGAAGTTCGCCGGTGAGAACGGCGGCAGGATCGTCGGCTTCGACGAGGTGCCGCGGGACTATGTCCTGGCGTCGGCGAATGCCGGCGACGCTGTTGCGGCTGACGAGACGGCGGAAGGCCCGCCGGGCGAACGACCGAGGAGGACGCCATGACGCGAACCCTGACGCGCCGACGCTTCATCCGTATCAGCGCGGCGGCCGCTAGCCTCGGCGCGCTGTCCGCGGGACATCCCGTTCGTGCGGAGGTCGCGCCGGTGACCTGGCGTGGCACGATGCTGGGCGCGGTCGCGACGATGGAAATCCACGGCGAGGATCGCAGCCGGGCGGAACGGCTGATCGCGCTGGCCTGCGCCGAGGCGCGGCGGCTCGAGCGGCTGTTCAGTCTTTACCTCGACGAGTCCGCGCTGGTCGCGCTGAACCGGACGGGTGTCCTGATCGATCCCGCCGCCGAAATGGTCGATCTGCTCTCGACCTCGCAACACTATTCCACGCTGACGGGCGGCCTGTTCGACGTCACGGTGCAGCCGCTGTGGGAGCTCTATGCCAACCACTTCGCGCGCGATGACGCCGATCCGGCCGGTCCTGTGGCAACCGAGATCGGGGCTGCGGTTGCGCGCGTCGGCAGCCACCGGCTGTCGGTCAGCCGCGACCGCATCGTGATGCCCAAGGGCATGGTCATCACCCTGAACGGGATCGCGCAAGGCTACGTCACGGACAAGGTGGTCGACCTGCTGCGGGCGCACGGCGTCTCTCACAGCCTGGTCGATATGGGCGAAGCCCGGGCGATCGGCGCGCGTCCGGACGGACGCCCCTGGGACGTCGGCATCGCCGATCCCGACATTGTGGGCCAGACGAAAACCGTGCTGCCGATCATCGACCGCGCCGTGTCCACCTCGGGCGGCTACGGCTGCCAGTTCGACGCCAAGGCCCGCTTCAACCACCTGTTCGATCCCAAATCGGGCGGCTGCGCGCTCCGCTATCGCAGCGTGACGACCGTGTCCCGCAGCGCGACCGCCGCGGACGCCTTGTCGACGGCGTTCAGCCTGATGCCGGAAGATGAGATTCGATCGTTGTTGCCGCGTGTCGACGTCGATCGCGTGCACCTGATCGATGAGGCCGGCAAGCCGGTCGAATTGTCGGCGTAGTCGGGATAAGGCGCTCGGGACGCACTATCGCGACAGCAGCAGCTCCAGCTGGCTCTGCGCCTTCTTCACGGCCGCTGCGTACCAGCTCTGGCTCGGCGCTTCCTTGGCGAAGCACTTCGTGTAGGCCTCCATCGCCTGGTCTTCCCTGGCCATGGCGTCCTGCGGCGTTTTCCGGACCATCATCTGCTTCCAGACTTTCTCGCAGGCCGGAATCTCTGCCGTCTTCACGGCGTCGGTGTCGGCGAGGAAGAAGACCTTGTCGCCCTTTATCGCGACGACGTCGATCTCATGCGGCGGCGCTTTCAGATCGCCGTTGCCGCGCACCCCCAGCACCGCGGCCGCGGCCCTCGCAGATGCCGGCTTGATGATCGGCAGCTCCGCATATTTGGCGAAGGCCGAGTCCTGGATCGCTTGATAGTAGAAGCGGTCGGACTTGAAGGCCGCGGCGATCTCTTGCGGCATGCCGTCCTCGCGGTGCTCGCCGAGCCAGTGCTTGAGCAGCCCCGTTGTGGTCACCACGGCCTGCCTCCTGTCGCCTTCGGAGGCGAACCCGAGACCGTCGAGATGGCCGAAGCCTGAATCACCCTTGAACAGCGTGTCGGCGTTCGACTTGCCGTCCACGGGAAGCCCCTTGATCGTGACCGGTCCGACCAGGCCGCTCAGCACGCCTGCCAGCTCGTTCAGTGCCGCGTCATGCTGCTTGTAGATCTCGTCGCTCTCCTTGGCCGTCGAGAATTTTGCGATGTAGCGATCGCGCAGGTCGAGATAGTGCTGCTCCGGCGTCGCCGCATGAATGGGCGTCGCCAGGACGAGCAGGCCGAGCAAGGCAAGCGATTTCATTCGATGTCCGGGGAATGGGGCGCGATCTCCCATCTTTGTGCCGCGGAGAGGCGGGAAGGTTCATCCGCGACGACCGCGTTCCAGCGCCCTACTCCGCCGGCGTGAGCTGCCGGCTCAGGCGCACGGCCGCGGTCTCGCGGACGCGGACCCGGGCACGGCGCTTGCGCCACCAGATCACGATGCCGGTGACCGAGAGCGCGGCGACCACGAGCCCCATGATCGAGATCAGGATGCGGCCGAACAGTCCGACGATGCGGCCCGAATGCAGCGGGAACTGTGCCTGGACGAAGATATCGGCGGCGGTGCCGACCCAGGGCAGCCGTTCACCGATCGGGCGTCCGTCCTCGCTGTCGTAATAGAGCTGCGCCGGGCCGACGCCGCCGGCGCCGTGATCGTCGCCAGGGTGGAAGAAGGCGGCGGCATAGACGCCATGAGCCGGGCCGTAATTGATCGAGCCAACCGGGATCGTCCAGCCTCGCGCCTTGCCGTCGGCCGAAGCGCGCGCGGCGATCTCGGCGAAGCTGATCTTGGGCTCGATGGGATCGTCGAGATCGCGATACGGCCGCTGCTCATAGGGCGTCGGCGTATAATTCGACACCATCTTCATCAGCGGCGAGAACACCTCGAAATAGAGGTTCAGCGAAAACGCCGTGAAGGCGATCACGAAGAGCACGCCCCAGGTCCACAGGCTGAAGGCGCGATGAATGTCGAAATTGATCCGGTAGGCGCTGCCCGAGGTCTTGATGATCCAGGCTGGTGCCCAGCGCGCCCAGAAGCCACGCGCGAGCTGACGCGTGACTTCAGGTGCCCGCGCCGCCTTGGCGCGCCTGCGCGAGGGCAACGTCAGATAGAAGCCGACGAAGCAATCGATAGTCCAGATGATGGCGATCACGCCGAGCACGCGCATGCCCCAGCGGTCGCTGCCCCAGAACTCCGGGATGTGCATCGTGTAGTGCAGCTTGTAGAGAAAGGAGACGAAATTCTCCCGCGTCACCGGCCAGACCGCGCCCCAATAGCGCCGGCCAAGCTCCGCGCCGGTGTTCGGATCGAGAAAGACCTGATTAAAGTCGAGCGCGTAACGCTTGCCGGTCGACGGATCGATCCTCGGCATGACGAAGAACCACAGCGAATGGCCCTCCTCCGGCGTCATGAAGAGGTAGACCACACGCGCGCGGGGATCGCGCTGCTCGATCATCTTGGCGAGCTCGATCGAGGGAATCGCGGGGCCCTTGCTGGTGACGTCGAACAAATGGTTGTTCAGGACCTCGTCGATCTCGTGATCCCAGGAGATGATCGCGCCTGTGATGCCGGAGAAGAACAGGAATCCGGCCGTGAGCAATCCCGCCCACCGATGCAGCCTGCCGAATATCGCCCTCATCGTCTTCCACTCTCATCCAGTAGATCCGGCTCCCCATTGCCGAACCGTATTCGAATTCACCAGCGGTACGTCAGCTTGCCGATGGCTTTCCGTCCCTCGGCATACATGCAGCCCGACAGGCCGTAGCAGGCGGCGACATAGCGCGTGTCGGCGAGGTTGGTGACGTTCAGCGACAGACGCCAATTGTCCCTGGTGTAGGCAAGGAGCGCGTCGAGCACCGTGGCCGATCCCACCTTGAACGTGTTGGCATCATCGCCCCAGGTCGCGCCGACATAGCGAACGCCGCCGCCGAACTGCAAGCCTGCCATTGGCCCGGTCTGAAGCGTGTAGTCGCTCCACAGCGACGCGCGGTTGAGCGGCACGGTGACCGGCGCCTTGCCGACATTGACCGGATCCTGCGTGACCATGGCATCGACATAGGCATAGGCGGCCCGCAGGTTCCAGCCGTCGGCGAGCGACATCGAGCCTTCGAGCTCGATGCCACGCGACTTCACCTGCCCGGTCTGTTCGGAATAGGTCGTTGCGGGCACATAGACGACGACATTGTCGCGCGTGAGATCGAAGGCCGCGAAGGTGAACAGGGCGTTCCAGCCGAGCGGCTGGTACTTGACGCCCACCTCATACTGCACGCCGGTCTCAGGATTGAGCAACTGCCCGGACGGACCGGTCGCGAGCACCGGCAGGAACGACTCCGAATAGCTGAAATACGGGGCGATGCCGTTGTCGAAATTGTACATGACCGCGGCGCGGCCGGTGAAGGCCGAGGCATCCTTCGTGACCGACGTTGGGGTGACGACATCAGTATCGACCTGCGTCGTCACGAAGTCCTGGCGGCCGGCGAGCTGGAACGAGAGCCGGCCGAGCTTGATCTGATCCTGCGCGTAAAGGCCGAGCTGCGACTGCTTCACGCCCTTGTTGTCGTATATGTCACCCATAGTCCAGTCGTAGCTGTAGACCGGATTGAAGACGTTGATCTCCGGCGACGACGTCGTGACGGCAAAGGCGGTGTCGCGGAACGTGGTGTTGCGATAGTCGAGCCCGACCAGCGTGGTATGGCTGAGGATTCCGGTTACGAACTTGCCCTGGAGCTGGTTGTCCACCGCGAAGGAGTTGATGTAGGAGTTGCTGTAGCTGCCGAAACGACCCAGCTGCCCCGCCGCCTCGTCGGTGTATCCGGTGCCGTAGAAGGTCTTTTCCTCGTTGTGCTGATAGGCGTAGCGCAGGTTTTGCCGGAACGTGATGTTGTCGGTGAAAGTGTGCGACAACTGATAACCGGCGGTTGCGATCTCGGTGTTGAACGCATTGAAGCTCGGCACGCCCGCGAAGAACGAGACCGGGATGGTGCGGCCGTTGTTCGGCCACACCGTGCCCGAGGCCGGCAGGAATTGCAGGCCCCACCCTGCCCGATCGCGCTGGTAGTTGGCGAGCAGGGCGATGGTGGTGTCCTCGTTCGGCTTAAAGGTAACTGCAGGCGCAATGAAGACGCGGTTGTCCTTGGTGAAGTCGACCTGGGTTTCGCCGTCGCGCACGACGCCGGTGAGGCGCCACAGCACCGTGCCCTCCTTGTTGGCGGGGCCACCCATGTCGAACTGACCTTGGTAGCGGTTGAAGCTGCCGCCGGAGATCGAGACCTCGCCGAATTGCTGCGCGGTCGGCAGCTTGGTCACGTAGTTGAGGATGCCGCCGGTGCCGCTGCCGCCATACATCGCCGATGACGGTCCCTTGAGAATCTCGAGGCGCTCGGCGCCATAGGGATCGAGGCCGTTGAAATGCACGTAATTGCTCGAGGGGATCCGCAGGCCATCGATGTAGAGGCCCGACATGGTCGTGTCAAAGCCGCGGATCTGGAGCGCGCCGAAGCGGGTATCAGAACCGCCATTGACGTCACCGCTGACACCGGCGGTGTAGCGCAGTGCCTCGCCGATCGAGACCGCGCCCTGGTTCCTGACCTGGTCGGTGGTGACGACGGACACCGACTGCGGGGTTTCGATCAGCGGCGTATCCGTCTTGCTGGCGGTGCCGCTCCGTGTGGCCACGAAACCGCGCACAGCACCGTTGGCGCGTTCGGCCGTCGCGCCATTCGATGATGCCGATTGGGTTGGCGCGGCCTGCTGCGCCGGAGAGCGGCGATTGGCGCGCGAGGTGCGCGTCGCCGCACTTCGCGACGGAGCGGTCGCCGCAGGTCGGGCACGCTGGACTGGCGCATCGACGGTGACAGTGGGAATTTGCGTCTGGGCCTCCACGGGACCCAAGGGAACGAGGGAGACCGTGCCGACCGCCCCGAGGAAAAGCATCTGGATGTGTCGAGAACGCGTGTTGCCACGCAAACAAAGTTGGAAGTCGGTCACGTCTTTCGAGGCCCCACGCACTGCCGGCTTTGCCGGTATCGTTCTTGATGTCCCGCCGTAACTCAGGCGGTTTCGGAGTGCGATAGGAACGACGTTAGAATTTCTCCAGAGATGTGCGCAGCAGGTGCGACCAATGCGCTCATGTCGAATGAGCCCCTACGATGCCGCGCGGCACTTGCATGAGAGGCACCGGTCACGGCCATCTCGATGCTTCCGCATTTGGAATGCTTCCAGATAGAAACACTCCCTCACTCTTGGGCAATGCTCGGAAATAATCGGCTTGTTACCGCGAGGCCTTAAGTCTTCCCGGCGCGACAGCACGATTCGTTGCGAGCATTGCTCTCTCCCGCCAGCACGCTGCGACTGTTGCGATCCGGCGGAATGTCTCCGGCCGCATTGGCCGCAAAGAATCCGGTCGGCTTCAGCATGAAGCCGGCATATTCGACCGGCATAACCGGAAAGTCCTCGGGCTTGCAGACGTGGGTATGGCCGAACGAGTGCCACACCACGATGTCGGCATTCTCGATGTTCCGGTTCTGCGCGGCGTAGCGCGGCAGGCCATCACCGCCGGCATGGACATTGGGATAGTCACCGCTGGCGTATTTTTCGCTCGCGTCGAACGCGGTCACCCAGACATGCTTCGTGGCAAAGCCGCCGCGACTGCGTACGTAGCTGCCCTCCTGCGCCAGCATCAGCGGGCTCGGATTGACCACGAGCTTATAGGCGGGAGCATTGCCGACCGAGTTGGTCTCGTTGGGATTGCTGATCTTCCAGAACCGGCCGGTCTCCCCGTTGGCGATCGCTGCTGCGTCACGCTCGCGCGAGAGCACACGCGTGGTGACGTCGAAGACGTTGCCGTGTGGATTGTCGTGGCCCCAGGGCCGCGGCACGAAGTCGTGCTCCGTCACCGTGTTGCCGCCGCCGTCGAGGTCCATGTGCAGGCGCACGTTGAAGAAATGCTGATGCGTCGGGCCGCCCAGATTGTCCTCGACCATGCCGCCCCATTTGTAAGTCTCGCCCGGCTGCACGGCGGCGGTCTGGATGATGCCGGTGAGCTTGGTCTCCAACTGGATCGTGCCGTCCTGGTAGAGGTACCAGTAGAAGCCGTAGTCGTAGTTACCCACGGTCGCAAAGAACGAGATCACGAGCCGCCGCGACCTTCGGACCTCGAACAGGTCATTGCGGAACTCGTAGTGCTTCCAGGCAATTCCATAGTCTTCTTCATGCATGCAGATGGCGTTCTGCATGACGAAGGGCTCGCCCTTGCTGTCGGCGGCCGGGACGTCGAAATAATGGATGTTGCCGAGGCAGTCGCAGCCGAGCTTGAGCGCATTGGCGAGCATGCCAAGGCCGTATTCGCCGGCATCGAACGCCGACTTCCAGAAATGGTTCGCGTTCGGGTCGGCGTAAGGCACCACCATCTCGGTGACGCTGGCGCGATGGATCAGCGAGCGCTTGCGCACGCCATCCTGATAAGCAAGCTGATGCAGCACCAGCCCTTCGCGCGGGGTGAAGCCAACGCGAAAACTCCATTTCTGCCAGTCGACCTTCCAGCCATCGACCTTGAAGCTTGCCCCCTCCGGCTGCTCGATATGCAACGGCTTGATGTCGGTGCGCGGGTTTTCGACCTCATGCGCGCCGTAATTCCGCTTCTTGCGCGGGATCGGGACGATTGGGCTCTCGTCGGTGAGATCAATGACCTTGCCGCCGATCAGGTCGACCACGGCGACCACACCCTCGATCGGGTGCGCATAGCCGTTGTCTTGAAGATGCTCGCGAAAATAACTGACGGCCCGCACGATGCGGGCCCCGCGCTCGAACTCCTTGTCGAAGAAACCCGACGAGAACGGATCGACCTGGACCAGCGCGATGTCCTGGTCGGAGAGCCCGCGCCGGATCATCGCCGCACGCCAGCCGGGGTCGGCCTTCACCACGGCCTCGCATTTGAAGAACTCTTCCAGCATCACCGGCGGCTGCCCATAGGGCGCTTCGCGGTTCGGAATGATTTTGCGCGCGATGATCTCGTTGCGGCCGAGATCGACGATGTGCTCGATCGCCTCGCCGGTGGCCACATCGAGCGTCAGCACGAAGGCGCGGCGCCCTGCTCCGCCGGCCGCCAGCTCCTGCTTGGTCGGCTCCTCCAGGCGGACCGTCGGGAAGCGGCAGTTCTCCACCGAGCTTGCGGCGGCACGCACGAGTGTGCAGGCTGCGGCGATCTCTTCGGCTGTCAGCGGATCGAGCGGATGCGGCGCGGCAACTTGCGCTGACGATTCGGAGGTGACGATATCGAGCATGAGGCAGTCCAGAATTCAGCGCGGGGTGAGATGCGCAGTGATGGCGTTGAAGGCGGCGAACCAGCGCTTGTCGATCGGCACGTCCATCGCCTTCGGCTGCGTGGCGAGCTTGACGATGACGGTGTCGGAGTCCCAATCGACATAAAGATGCTGGCCGTGGATGCCGATCGCGATCATCGCGTTGCGCGACGGATCGATCGTGAACCATTTGCTGCGGTAGCGCGCGCCCGGGAAGAATTCGGCGAGGTCGCCGTCGGCCCAAGCCTGGGGATCGCCGTTCTCGCGGATGTCGTCGATCCACCAGCCCGGCACCACCTGTCGTCCCTGGACGACGCCGCGGCAACGGATCATCTCGCCGAAGCGGATGAGATCGCGCGCCGTGAAGGAAAGGCCGCCGGCGATGCGGCCCATGCCGTGGCTGTCGAGTGTCAGCGAGCCGTCCTCCTCCGCGCCCATCGGCTGCCAGAGATATTCGGAGAGGATGCGCTGGTAGGGCATGCCGCAGGCGCGCTCATAGACCCAGCCGAGCACTTCGGTATTGGGCGAGACGTAGTGGAACACCTTGCCGTGTGGCTTGCCGGTGCCGCGCAACGTGGTGAGATAGGCGCGCTGGTGGCCGGGGTCGACGCCTGGGGGCGGCACATCCCAGCCGGAGGAAAAGCGATAGCGCACGACGTCGCCGGCGGGGGCCTCGTAATCCTCCTCGAACTTGATGGCGACGGCCATGTCGAGGAGATTGCGGACGGTGCAGCCGCCGTAAGCGGAGTTCTCGAGCTCCGGCACGTAGCGCACCACCCTCGCCTCGGGATCGAGCAATCCGCGCGCGGTAAGCACGCCGCCGAGCGTGCCGGCGATCGCCTTGCTGATCGAGCAGATCAGATGCGGCGTTGTCCTGCTCATGCCGTCGCCGTACCATTCGTGGATCAGCGTGCCCCGATGCATGACCAGCAGTGCATCGCCAAAGGTCTCTCGCAGCGTGGCCTCGATCGTCGTCGACTTGCCGCCAGGCGCGGCAAAGTCGAGCTTCGACAGCTCGCGCGGTGCATTCAGTATGGGCGTCGGCTGTGACGAACGTCGGATCTCCGCGGTCGGCAGCACTTCGCGGGTATGGGTGAAGCCCCAGCGTATCGCGGGAAAGCTGCGCCAATTGGCGCGCGTCACCTGGGCCTCGGGCGCTGGCGGGCTGCCGCGCATCACATCGGTTGGTCGCATTCGGTCCTCCGCAAGCATTCCAACCGGAGGTCGGAACGGCTGGAGCGAAGCCTGCACCGCGGCGCCATCAGGCGTTATCGAGATCCGGCAATATTTTGCTGGACTCGGGCACGGGGCGTGCCAGTCTTGGCGCAATTCTTGCGGGTTTCGGCAGGTCAATTTCGACATATCGTCATGGTCTTAGGCGCAGATTCTCAGATTCAAGACTCGGCTGTCTGCCTGCTTCAGGCGAGCAGCACGGATGTCGATGAGCATTGCGCCGGTCTCGGCCGCTGGCGACTGAGCTATGACCAGATCAGCGCCGGCGCGTTTCGAGGCAGCTTTACGCAACTGTCCCTGCCCCACCTCGAGGTGTTCCGGGAAATCACCAGCCAGCAGGTCCGCCAATATGGGCAGCTGGGCGCTGACAGCTTTGGCATCGGCCTGCCTTGGCACGGCGACGGTGAGGTCAGCTGCAACGGGACCAGAGCCAGCGGCGCGCGAGTGCTCGCCAGCATCGACGCCGAGATCGACATGTGCACGCCGAGGGCGTTCGAGCTGCGTGGCATCGTTGCCAGCACGATGCTAATCGCGGAGCTTGCCGCCCGGCTCGATATCGAATTGCCGCGTGCAGTCTGGCACCAATTGCGGGTGATCGAGATGGCGGAAGCGCCGGTCGCGCGGCTGCGCGCGCATCTTGCCGCGATTCAAGAGATGATCGCGACCGCCCCCGAAGGGTTCAATGATCCGGTGGCCCGGCAGGCGCTGGAAGACGCCCTCCTCGTCGAGATCATGGACATGTTGCCGACCGCACGCCCCAGCGATCCCGGTCGCAGCGCAAGTGCGCGCAAACGCACCGTCGATCGCGCGCGCGAGCTGATGCACGGCAACGGCGATCGTTCGCTGTCGCTGCTGGAGGTCTGCAAGGCGGCGGGCGCGAGCCCGCGCAAGCTCGGCTATTGCTTCCAGGAGGTTCTGGGTACGAGCCCGATGCATTATTGGCGCGCGATGCGGCTGAATCGCGTGCGGCGTGACCTCAAGCGCGCCGGCGGCACGGATTCCTCCGTTTACGACATCGCCGTGCAGCACGGATTCTGGCACTTCAGCCAATTCTCGCTCGACTACAAGCGCCACTTCTCCGAAAAGCCCTCGGAGACGCTGCGGCGGGCAAGGCGTGCCGCGTGATCCGGCTCAGTGCTGCCGCAGCCGGCGGTTGACCCGCCGCGCCAGGTAGTCGCCCGCGCTCTGGACGAGTTGCACCAGCGCAATCAGCACGACGACAACCGCCAGCATCATCTCCGGCATGAAGCGCTGGTAGCCGTAGCGGATGCCGAGATCGCCGAGGCCGCCGCCGCCGACCGCGCCGACCATCGCGGAATAGCCGAGCAGGCTGACCACTGCGAGCGTCAGCGCCAGCAGAAGTCCCGGCAGCGCCTCGGGGATCAGCACCTTGAACACGATCTGAAGCGGCGAGGCCCCGAATGAAGACGCGGTCTCGATCAGGCCGCCATCGACCTCGCGGATCGCAGCTTCGACCAAGCGCGCGATGAACGGCGCGGACGCGATCGTCAGCGGTACGATCGCCGCGGTCGATCCGATCGAGGTGCCGGCAACGAGGCGCGTGAACGGGATGATGGCGACGACCAGGATGATGAAGGGGGTGGAGCGCGTCGCATTGACGATGATCCCGAGCACGCGGTTGACAAGCGGGGCCGCGAACAGCTCCCCCTTCCGGCTGGTGGCGAGGAAGACACCGAGCGGCAGGCCGAAGACGGTGCCGAGCAGCGCCGCGATGCCGACCATGTACAGGGTTTCGAAGGTGGCCTGGACGATCAGGTTGATGAGTTCAGGCGACATAGCCGAGATGCTCCGCCGGGAATTGATGTTGAGACAGAAAGGCCAGCGTCCGCGTCGCCGCGTCGTCACGGCCAGAACTACCGAGAGGAATGCCGAGAACGAGCGAGCCGACATGCTGGCCGCCGATCTCGTCGATGCGGGCCGACAGCAGCGACACGTCGAGGCCGAGCTCGCGGGCGAGCCGGACGACCAGCGTGTCGCCGGCCCCCGCTCCGCGCACCTGGAGGCGGATCACGGCCTGCCCGCCGGCAGATGGCTCCGCCACGATCCGGCTCGCCAGCGAGACCGGCAAGCTGTCGCCGATCACCTCGGCCAGGAAGGACTGCGTGATCGGATGCTTCGGGTGGGTGAAGATGTCGGCGACATGGCCGCTCTCGACGACGCGGCCGGCATCGAGCACGACGACTTCCTTGGCAAGCTGGCGCACCACGGACATTTCGTGGGTGATCAGCACGATGGTCACGCCGAGCTCGCGGTTGATGTTCGCGAGCAGATCGAGGATCGCGCGCGTGGTCTGCGGATCGAGCGCGGAGGTCGCCTCGTCCGACAAGAGCACGCTCGGCCGGGTCGCCAGCGCGCGGACGATGCCGACGCGCTGCTTCTGACCGCCGGAGAGTTCCGACGGATAGCGGTCATGCTTGTCGGCAATGCCGACGAGCGCGAGCAGTTCGGCCACGCGCGTCTTGATGTCGGCCTTGGCCCAGCCGGCGATCTCCAGCGGCAGCGCAATGTTGTCGGCCGCGGTGCGCGAGGACAGCAGGTTGAAATGCTGGAAGATCATGCCGATCGAGCGTTGCGCCAGCCGCAACTCGCGGCCCGCCAGCGCCGAGATATCGCGGCCATCCACGATGACATGTCCGGTGGTCGGCTTCTCTAGCCCATTGATGAGCCGGACCAGACTCGACTTGCCGGCGCCGGAGCGGCCGATCACGCCAGTGATGGAACCGCGTGGTATCGCGAAATCGATATTCTCAAGCGCGTTGACCCCGGGCTTGCCGCGGTAAGCCGGATAGGTCTTCGAGATGCCGGCGAAACGGACCATCGCCTCCGACTCGACGGCAGCACGCGAAATCGCTTCGAACCTCTCGATCGGCTGTCCGATCGCGAGCGATTGGTGGGCATTCATGGAAACGGCCTTCATGCACAATAATTGGGTTGCCGCACGCCCCGGGCGTAAGGGAACCAGATCGCATCCAGCGACGGGGGTGGAACAGCGGTGAGGGCTCGGAATGGAACGCACTGCACCGCAGCACGCACCATCGCCCTTTCGGGCCTGTCTTGCAATGTCAGATATTTGCGAGGAGTTGGACGAAGTTTTCCCAATCCTTCCCCGGAGAAGAATATTCCTTCGCCAGGGCGTATCAGCCTCCCGCCCGGCTCATCCCATCTGCAGCCAGGGCAACACGATCAGCAGAAGCCCGGCGAAGTAGAGCAGCCCGAAGATCAGACCAAAGCCCCAGAACTGGCCCTTCCCGATATAGCCGCTGCCGAAATACATCGGCGCGGGTCCGGTCGCGTAAGGCGAGATCACGCCCATCAGGCCGAGCGAGTACATGCAGAGCATGGCGAGGGTCGTGACCGGCAGATCGGGGATGCCCGATCCGACCGCGAGCACGACGGGCAGCACCGCGGCGGCATGCGAGGTAATGCTCGAGAAGAAATAATGGATCCAGAAGAACAGCGCGACCAGGAGCAGCATCGCGGTCGACGGGGACAGCCCGGCGAGCGGCTTTGCGTATTCGGTCGCGAACCATTTGATGAAGCCGATCTCGTTGAGGCCAGAGGCCAGCGTCAGCAGCGAGGTGAAATAGAAGAACACCTCCCAGGCGCTCTTCTCGCTGACGATATCGGCAAACTCGATCACGCCGGTCACCAGCATCAAGGAGATCACGATGAACACAACGGTGGTCGCGTTGACGAAGTTCGAGCCGAGCACGGGCACATGAATGTCCGGGCTCGACCCCGCGATCCACAGGAACATCGCAAGCGCGATCAGGCCGAGCATGATCCACTCGTTGCGCGACATCGGGCCCATCGTCTGGAGTTCTTTCGCCGCCCAGTCGGAAATCTCCGGGCTGCGCTTCACCTCGGGCCGGCACACCAGATAGCTGAGCAGCGGCACGAGCACCATCAGCAGGATGCCGAGCGGCGCGAAGCCGAGAAACCACTGGCCCCAGCTGACCTCGACCCCGACCGTCTTCCTGGCGATCGCCAGCGCCGCCGCGTTGGGCGCGAGCGCCGTGAAGAACAGCGAGCTTGTGACGGCGGTCGCGGCAAAGGCCGTCCACATCACATAGGTGCCGATCCTGCCGGCGGTCGGTCCCGGCTCGGAGCCGTAGATGCGCGGGATGTTGCTGATGATGGGATAGACGATGCCGCCGCTGCGCGCGGTGTTCGACGGCGTTGCCGGCGCAAGCAGGAAGTCCGACATCGCCACCGCATAGCCGAGGCCGAGCGTGTTGCGGCCAAGGCGCTTCACCAGCACCAGCGCGATGCGCCGGCCGAGCTGGCTCTTGCGATAGCCGATCGAGAACACGAAGGCGCCAACGATCAACCAGACCGTGCTTTCGGCAAAGCCTGCCAGCATCCAGCGCAGCGACTTGGTCGGATTGGGATCGATATAGCCGCTGATACCGGCGACCGTCAGGCCGATGAAGCCGACCGCGCCGACCGGCATCGATTCCAGGATGAGTCCGGTGATGACGGCCGCGAACACCGCGAAATAGTGCCATTGATTGACGTTGAGCCCCGAGGGCGCCGGCCACAGATAGATCACCAGCCACACCGCCAGCGGTGCCACCAGTTTCCAGCGAAACCCTTTCGCCTCAGGCGCCTGCGAATTGGCGGTCATGGGCCCTCCTCTCGAATGTCGTCGCATGATGCGGCTCGTTGGCCGAGCCTGCTTTGTCCCAGTGCGGCGTATACGGACTGTCGGGGCTGCGATCAATGGCCTGGCATCAATCTACCGCCCCTTGAAGCGCGGCTTGCGGCGCCCCAGGAACGCTTCGACGCCCTCCTTGTGGTCTTCGCTGAAACTGGCGAGCGCGAACTGGTCGACGTCCATGTGGCTGGCGAGATCGTCCAGCGCATGCGCGAGCCGGTTGACGGTGAGCTTCGTCATCGCAACCGAGAGCGGCGGCTGCGCGGCGACCTTGCGGGCGAGCTCCATGGCGGCATCGAAGGCATGGCCGGGATCAGTCACCTGTTCCACCAGGCCCCACTCATAGGCCTCATCCGCCGAGATGCGCTGATCGGCCAGGATCACCGCCTGCTTGGTGCGGGCGGGTCCGATCAGGTGCAGCATGCGCGGAATGCTCTGCCAGCTCATGTTCATGCCGAGCCCGATCTCGGGCACGCGCAAGTGGGCATCGTGCCCCATCACGCGGAAGTCGAGTGCCACGGCGAGCGCGACACCGCCGCCGACGCAAAACCCCTCGATCGCCCCGATCGTGATCTGCTCCATCTCCTGCCAAGCGTGTGTGAGGCGCGGCCCGAGCTTGAGATGCCGGCGCAGCGTGCCGAGATCCATCTCCTTGCGCGAGCGGCCCTCGGCGTCTTTCAAGTCGAAGCCGGCGCTGAATGCGCTTGTGCTGCCGGTCAGAACCACGACGGAAGTCGCTGCATCGTCTTCGAAGCTCCGCGCGGCCGCGGTGAGCTGCCGCAGCGCCTCGGGCGACAGCGCGTTGATGCCATCGCCCCGGTCGAACCGCACGATCGCGATCCGCCCTTCCGGCCCATGACCTTTCTCGATCGCCACGTAATTGGCCAACGGAAGTCTCCCCTGTTCTTGTTGCTCTTGATCACAAATGCCCAGTGCGCCGGTGCTCCGGCTCGCCGCCGCGAACCGGAAACCGGATCGTCGTCCCGATCGTGATCCAGTTGGCGTTCTCGCCGCCGATGTTGCGGCCGTAGATCACGTCGACGGAAAATATCTCGTTCGGCCGGTAGCGTACACCGGTCTGCAAGCGCGGTTGCACAACGCTCGCGACCTCGGACGCGCCAGCCTGGCCATAGGCCTCGATGGTCCATTGCAGCGTGTCGGTGAACTTCCAGTCGAACCCGACGCCATAGGTCAGGTAATGGCGATCCACGGTGCGATCCCAGAGCCAGCCGCCGTTCACGTTGATGCGCATCGTCTCCGACAGGCGAAAGGTCGCGGGGATGACCGCAAAGGCGGACAGCGCCTCGCCGGTCGCCACGTCGAACGATCCCCCGCCATAAGCCGACAATCCCCATCGCCCCACCCCGGTCGGGATGAAGTTCGTTTTGGCTTTGGGAGCTATCGTCGTGGTCCAGTCGCCATCGCTGCGGGCGCGGATGGTCTGGAGGCTCAGCTCGATCGGCCGGAAGGGGTCGACCACGCAGGAGGGATTGGCGACCGCCAGGAAATCCGTATTGGAAGCAGTCGACATCCAGCTCTCGACCTTGCAGGAGCCGACCTCGGAGATGTCGGCGGCATCGACCGCATAGGCGCCATTCGCAGCGCGCGCATCACGCGCCGCGAATGTCACAAGAGCCGCAATTGCGACAATTATTCCGGTTCGTGCAGCCCAGCCCATGGCTGGATGTTAGCAGAGTCTTCCTCGACAAGGCCCGGATTCTGGGACTATCTTCGCGTCATGAGCGAGCATCATCACGACCACGATCACGACCATTCCGAGCTGTCGGAGACCGAGCTGCGCGTGCGCGCGCTCGAGACGATTTTGACGGAAAAGGGCTATGTCGAACCGGCCGCGCTCGACGCCATCATCCAGGCCTACGAGACCAAGATCGGACCGCACAACGGCGCGTGCGTCGTCGCCAAGGCCTGGAGCGATCCGGCCTTCAAGAAGGCACTGCTGGAGGATGGCAGCAAGGCGATCGGCACGCTCGGCCATGTCAGCCGCGTCGGCGACCATCTCGTCGTGGTCGAGAACACACCCGAGCGCCACAACATGGTCGTGTGCACGCTGTGCTCCTGCTACCCCTGGGAAATGCTGGGGCTGCCACCGGTCTGGTACAAGGCCGCACCCTACCGCTCGCGTGCGGTGAAAGATCCGCGCGGCGTGCTCGCAGATTTCGACGTCACCCTGCCCAAGGAGATGGAAATCCGGGTATGGGATTCCACCGCCGAAACGCGCTTCCTGGTGCTGCCAATGCGGCCTGCGGGTACCGAGGGATGGAGCGAGGAACAGCTCGCCGAGCTCGTCACGCGCGATTCCATGATCGGCACCGGCTTTCCCAAGACGCCGGGAGCACCGTCATGAACGGCGTGCACGACATGGGCGGCATGGACGGGTTCGGCAAGGTCGAGCCCGAGCCGAACGAGCCGATGTTCCACGAGGAATGGGAGTCGCGTGTGCTCGCGATGGTACGCGCGATGGGCGCGGCCGGCGCCTTCAATATCGACACCTCGCGCTACTATCGCGAGACGTTGCCGCCAGACGTGTATCTGTCGAGCTCCTATTACAAGAAATGGTTTCTCGGGCTCGAGGAGATGCTGATCGAGAAGGGCTACCTCACGCGAGAGGAGGTCGCCGCCGGCCATGCGATGCAGCCCGCAAAGGCGCTCAAGCACGGCAAGTTCGATCTCGCCAATGTCGAGCGCGTGATGGTGCGCGGCAAGTTCGCCCGCCCTGCCCCGGCGCCTGCCAGGTTCAAGATCGGCGACCGCGTGCGCGCCAAGAACATCCATCCGGCCACGCATACAAGGCTGCCGCGCTACGTGCGCGGCCATGTCGGTGTCGTCGAGCTCAACCATGGCTGCCACGTGTTTCCGGACACGGCGGCGATGGAGCGCGGCGAACATCCGCAGTGGCTTTACACCGTCGTGTTCGAAGGCCGCGACCTCTGGGGCGATGACGGCGATCCGACCCTGAAGGTCTCGATCGACGCCTTCGAGCCGTATCTGGATCCGGCGTGATGAGCAGCACGGCAGCGGCGGTCGCAACGGCGGCCATTCCGAGTATTCCACGCGATGACGACGGCCCGGTGTTCCGCGCGCCCTGGGAAGCGCATGCGTTCGCCATGGCGTTGACGCTGCACGAGCGCGGCGTGTTCACCTGGCCCGAATGGGCAGCAAGCCTGGCCTCCGAGATCAAGCGCGCGCAGGCCGCCGGCGATCCTGATACGGGCGAGACCTACTATCTGCACTGGCTCGCCACGCTGGAAGGCTTGGTCGCACGCAAAGGCGTCGCCTCGATGGACACGCTGCACCGCTATCGCGATGCCTGGGACCACGCGGCGGATCGCACCCCGCACGGCAAGCCGATTGAGCTTCGGCCGGAGGATTTTGGCTAGCTCGCGCTCCACCCGTCATTGCGAGCGCAGCGAAGCAATCCAGAATCTCTCTGCGGCGGCAGTCTGGATTGCTTCGTCGCAAGAGCTCCTCGCAACGACGCGTTGAGAGAGAACGAGCTCTATCCTCCGTCGTCGCCCGGCTTGACCGGGCGACCCAGTACGCCGCGGCTTCTCGGCTCAAGCATGGTCTCTGGGATACTGGATCACCCGCCTTCGCGGGTGATGACACCGAACGTATGGCCTCGCCCCGCCACGAACTCCCGCCATCCCTTCGCCCGCAGGCTGCACGCCGGGCACTCGCCGCAGCCGTAGCCCCAATCGTGCTGCGCGCCGCGTTCGCCGAGGTAGCAGGTGTGGGAGTGCTCACGGATGAGGTCGACCAGCCCCTCGCCGCCGAGATCCTGCGCGAGCTTCCATGTCGCGGCCTTGTCGATCCACATCAAGGGCGTATGGAGCTCAAACTTCCTCGCCATGCCGAGCGAGAGCGCCGTCTGCATGGCGCGGATGGTTTCGTCGCGGCAATCGGGATAGCCGGAGTAATCCGTCTCGCACATGCCGCCGACGATGTGGGTGATGCCGCGCCGATAGGCCAGCGCCGCCGCAAAGGTCAGGAACACGAGGTTGCGGCCGGGCACGAAGGTGTTCGGCAGGCCGTCGGCGCCCATCGCAATCTCGACGTCGCGGGTCAGCGCGGTCTCTGACACCGCCGCCAGCGTCGGGATCGACAGGGTATGGCTGTCGCCGAGCTTTGCGGCCCAATCCGCGCGCAGGCCCTTGACGCCGTCGAACAGCCGCTCGCGGCAGGCCAGCTCGATGGCGTGGCGCTGGCCGTAGTCGAACCCCAGCGTCTCCACGCGCGCAAAGCGGCTGAGCGCCCAGGCAAGGCAGGTGGTGGAATCCTGACCGCCGGAAAACAGCACCAGCGCAGTTTCCGATGAAAATGTATCGCTCATGGCCCGCGCTTTAGCATTGTGGAACGCATCAGCCAATCGGTGGAAATCGGCCCGTTCCGCACGCCCGCGCTGGGAACGGCCGCCCGGTTTTGGCATAACGCTGGCAGCTAGGAGAATGGCCCCGCAATGACCCCTTCCCGCGACATTTCCCGCCTGATCGAGATCATGGCGGCGCTGCGCACGCCGGTGACCGGCTGCCCCTGGGACCTCGAGCAGAATTTTGCGACGATCGCGCCCTACACGATCGAGGAGGCCTATGAGGTGGTGGAGGCCATCACCCGCGGCGATCTCGACGATTTGCGCGAGGAGCTCGGCGACCTGCTGCTCCAGGTCGTGTTCCACGCCCAGATGGCGTCCGAGCAGAACGCTTTCGCATTCGGCGACGTCGTCGAGGCCATCACGCGAAAGATGATCCGGCGTCACCCGCACGTCTTTGCCGACAAGGACGGCAATCTCGCCTCCTCTCACGTCAAGGAAGTGTGGGACCGCATCAAGGCCGAGGAGAAAGCCGAGCGCGCTGCGCGTCGGCCGCCGGAACAGGCGCCGACGCACAAATCGCTGCTGTCAGGCGTGAAGGCCGGCCAGCCCGCCCTGACGCGCGCGATGGAGCTGCAGCGCAAGGCCTCCACCGTCGGATTCGACTGGAACGACCCGCGCGCGGTGCTGGCAAAGATCCGCGAGGAAGCCGACGAGATCGAGGCGGCGCTCGATCGTGGCAACAAGCAGGAGCTGGCCGAGGAAACCGGCGACCTGATGTTCGCCCTCGTCAACCTCGCCCGCCACGTCGATGCCGATCCGGAAGCCGCCCTGCGTGCGACCAACGCAAAATTCGAGCGGCGTTTTGCCTATATCGAACGCGCGCTGGAAGCGCAGGGCCGGACGCTGGAGCAGGCCTCGCTGGCGGAGATGGACGCGCTGTGGAATGCAGCGAAGGGTGAGGAGACCGCGCCAGAGGAGCGCAATCAAGCCCGCCGCTAACTTCGCCGTCGTCCCGACAAGCGCGCCTCAAGCGCGCGCAGATCCAGGACCCATACTCCCAGGGAGCGGTCGTATCGGCAATCTGATAACCACGGGCCTTCCGTCAAACGACGTCCTGTGGCTATGGGTCCCGGATCAGCGTTTACGCTTGTCCGGGACGACAGCACCGTTGAGGCCGCAGTTGGCGCAACTCGCGCGGCGGGGGCCTATGTCGCATGATGTGGCACCGCGTCGAACCTCGACACCACGATATCCCGCTTGGTCTCGTCCACCCGCACCGTCATGTCGAAGCGACCGTCGTGCAGCTCCTTGGCCAGCACCTCGGAATTGCGGTGCAGCCAGCTGATGCCGGCGCCGTCTGCAGCATCGATCGAGAGATCGAGCGTGGTGCGCTTGGCCGCTAACCGCTCCTCGATCGCGGCGAGCAATGCGTCGACGCCCTCGCCTGACACGGCGGAGACCAGCATGGCTGGATGATCTTCGGGCCGGCGCGCTGCGATGTTCAGAAGCTCTTCGCGCTGTTCAGCGTCGTAGCGATCGATCTTGTTCCAGACCTCGATGATGCGGCCGCTATCGTCCGGGTTGATCCCGAGCTGGCGCAGCACGGCATCGACGTCGCTCTGCTGGGCCTCGGCGTCGTCGTGCGAGATGTCGCGCACATGGAGGATGACGTCGGCCTCGAGCACCTCCTCCAGCGTGGCACGGAAGGCGGCGACGAGCTGGGTCGGCAGGTTGGAGATGAAACCGACCGTATCCGACAGCATCGCCTTGCCGCCATGCGGCAGGCTGAGCGCGCGCAAGGTCGGATCGAGCGTCGCAAACAGCATGTCGGCGGCCTGCACGTCGGCGCGGGTCAGGCGGTTGAACAGCGTCGACTTGCCGGCATTGGTGTAGCCCACCAGCGCAACGACGCGATACGGCACGCGCCGACGTCCCGCACGATGCAGCCGCCGCGTCGCCTGCACCTTCTTCAGCTCGCTCTCGAGCTTGGAGATGCGCTCCTGGATCAAGCGGCGGTCGGCTTCGATCTGCGTCTCGCCGGGACCGCCCATGAAGCCGAAGCCGCCGCGCTGGCGCTCCAGATGGGTCCACGAGCGCACCAGGCGCGAGCGCTGGTAGTTGAGATGCGCGAGCTCGACCTGGAGCGAGCCCTCCTTGGTCTTGGCGCGGCGGCCGAAGATTTCCAGGATCAGCCCGGTGCGGTCCAGCACCTTCGCGTGCAGCTCTTTCTCGAGATTGCGCTGCTGGATCGGCGCCAGCGCGCAATCCATCACCACGAGCTCGACATCGAGGGTCTTGATCAGTCCGGCGATCTCCTCGACCTTGCCCTTGCCGATATAGGTGGCGGGGCGGATCTGGCTGATCGGCGCGATGATGGCGTCGGCGACAACGAGATCGATCGCACGCGCGAGGCCCGCGGCTTCGTCGAGCCGGGCCTCGGCGTCGCGCTGAACATGGCTTTCCGATTGCGCGTCGGCACCGCCCGCGCGCACACGCAAGTAGGGGCCGATGACAAGCACCCGCCCCGTTTGCTTAGCCCCCGCCGACCGCGGACGGTCGGCATCCCCGTCGAAATTCCGGGGTTCCAATCAGATCACTCTCAAGCCGGCTGATCCTCGCCGCCTTCGAACAGCTGGATCGGAGCACCGGGCATGATGGTCGAGATCGCATGCTTGTAGACGAGCTGCGAATGACCGTCGCGCCGAAGCAGCAAACAGAAATTGTCGAACCAGGTCACGATGCCCTGGAGCTTCACTCCGTTGACCAGAAAGATCGTCAGTGGCGTCTTGGTTTTGCGAACGTGATTGAGGAAGGTGTCCTGTAGGTTTTGTGCGCGGTCTGCCGCCATTGTTTTTTTCTCGCTTTGAGTTTCTTTTTATTGCGCCGGTTGCGGCCCTCTTTGTGAGGTTCGGGGCCTCTCCCGGTTGCCGTTCCCTCATGAGATCCCCCTCGGAAGGAATAGCTGTGCGATTAGAGGACAGGTAGGCCTATTAGGCAAGCCGCTTCACGCGGCAGCCCCCGCCCTATTGCCCCGAAAAACTACGGAAATCGATGATTTTCCTGGTTTATCCCTAAGGTGCCGCCGCAATGTCGCGGTGCTAGATTCTTGTTTCGACGTCTTTTTCCTTATGCGGGCCGGTGGCCGCTTCGCGCGAAACGCGCTAGCCGACACCGAGCGCCTTCAGCTTTCGATGCAGCGCCGACCGTTCCATGCCAACGAACTCGGCCGTGCGAGAAATATTTCCTGAAAAACGGCTGATCTGTGCAATCAAATAGTCGCGCTCGAACACTTCGCGCGCCTCACGCAGCGGCAGGCCCATGATGTGCTCGCCATTGTTGCTGGTCGGCATCGCCGGCACCATGGAGCCGACGTCCTGTGGCAACATGTCGGCCGTGATGATGACCTCCGGCCCGCCTGCCGCGAGAATCATGACCCTCTCAACATTATTGCGGAGCTGGCGCACATTGCCCGGCCAGACATGCGACTGCAGCACCGCCATCGCGTCCTGCCCGATCTGCCGCTTGGGCAGGCCGCTGCCGGCCGAGATCTGCTCCATGAAGTAGTCGATCAATTCCGGGATGTCCTCGCGCCGTTCGGAGAGCGCGGGCACGCGGATCGGCACCACCGAAAGCCGGTGATAGAGGTCCTCGCGGAAGTGGCCGGCCGCGATCTCTTCTTCGAGATTGCGCGCGGTCGACGAGATGATGCGGACGTCGACCTGCACCTTGGCGGTGCCGCCGACGCGCTGGAACGACTGCTCCACCAGCACGCGCAGGATCTTGTTCTGGGTCTCGCGCGGCATGTCCGCGATCTCGTCGATGAACAGCGTGCCGCCATGGGCTTCCTCGAGCGCGCCGGCCTTGCGCGGCTGCTCGCCGTTGGACTGTTCGACACCGAACAGCTCGTGCTCCATGCGCTCAGGCGTGATCGCGGCGGCGTTGATGACGACGAAGGGACCGTCGGCACGGCCCGAGGCCGTGTGCAGGGTACGTGCGGCCAATTCCTTGCCGGCGCCGGCAGGGCCGACGATCAGGATGCGGCTGTTGGCCTTGGCGGCGCGCTCGATGGTCTGGCGCAGCTGGTTCATGCTGGGCGAGCGGCCGACGAGCTGGCTGGCGCTCGGCGCGAGCTGCTTCAGCTCCTTCACCTCGCGCTTCAGCCGCGAGTTCTCCAGCGCCCGGGTCGCGACCAGGATCAAACGGTCGGCCTTGAACGGCTTCTCGATGAAGTCGTAAGCGCCGCGCTTGATCGCCGCGACCGCGGTCTCGATGTTGCCGTGGCCCGAGATCATCACGACCGGCAGGTCGGCGTTGTCCTTCTTGACCTGCTCCAGCAGCTGCAAGCCGTCGAGCTTGGAGCCTTGCAGCCAGATGTCGAGGAACACCAGATGCGGCCTGCGGTTGGCGATCTCGGCGAGTGCCGTATCGCTGTCGCGTGCGGTCCGGGTCACGAAGCCCTCGTCCTCGAGAATGCCCGCAACGAGATCTCGAATATCGGCCTCATCATCGACAATCAGAATTTCACTTGCCATGGGTCACGCCTGTCTTGTCAGCTGCCTGTCGAGGCTTCGATCTTCGTTGAATCATTGGTCTTTTCAGCCGGCTCTTTGGTTTCGGCCGCCTGCTCCTTTGTTTCGGGCGCCGCGTCTTTCGCCGGCTCCGTCACAGCTTCCTTGGTGATTTCGGCAGCCACCGGCGCCTGCTCGGCGACCTCGGCCTTCGCGGCTTGCCCGGAGATCGCAAAGCGCATCCGCATCCAGGCACCGCGCTGGCCCTCGCGGAAGTCGGAGGCATCCTTCAGCTCGATGCGTCCGCCATGGTCTTCGAGCACGCGGCCGACGATCGCGAGGCCAAGGCCGGTGCCCTTGGCACGGGTCGTGACGTAGGGTTCGAGCAGCCGCGAGCGCGCGACCTTGGGCAGGCCGATGCCGTTATCGATCACGTCGATCAGTACGTCATCGCCTTCGCGGGAGACCACGACGTCGATACGGCCTTTGCCGAGCTCTTCCGGCGGGACCTGCTCGATCGCCTCGGTGGCGTTCTTGACGATGTTGGTGACCGCCTGGGAGATCAGCCGCCGGTCGAACTGGGCCCGGAGCGGATCCTGCTTGAACTCGGCCTCGATATCGATCTCGGGATGGGCGACCTTCATCAGGAACACCGCTTGCCGCACGGTGTCGGCGACGTCCTCACCCTCCATCACCGGTTTCGGCATGCGGGCAAAGCGCGAGAACTCGTCGACCATGCGGCGGATGTCGTCGACCTGGCGCACGATGGTGTCGGTGCATTGTTCGAAGATCTGCTTGTCCTTGGCCTCGGTGATATCCTTGCCAAACTTGCGGCGGATGCGTTCGGCCGAGAGCTGGATCGGCGTCAGGGGGTTCTTGATCTCGTGGGCGATGCGGCGCGCCACGTCGCCCCAAGCCGAGGTGCGCTGCGCCGAGACCAGCTCGGTGATGTCGTCGAGCGTGATGATGTAGCTGTCGTGCGGCTGGTTCTTCTCGGCGCTGACGCGGACTGACAGATTGCGTTCCTGCCCGTCACGGGTGATCGTGATCTGGCCCTGCACCAGGCGCTGGGTCCCTTCCCGGGCCGCCTTCATCATCTCGTCGAGCTCGGGCAGCACCTCGGAGAGCGGATGGCCGAGAGTTTCGGATTCGGCGTGCCCGATCAGCTTCTCGGCCGAGCGGTTCAAAATGCCGACGCTGCCGGAGGCATCGACGCCGATGATGCCGGCGCTCGCCGAGGACAGCACGGCCTCGATGAAGCGGCGGCGACTGTCGATCAGGTCGCTGGCGTTGACGAGCTCGTCGCGCTGGCTGCGCAATTCCTGCGTCATCTTGTTGAAGGTCTGGCCAAGCTGGGCCAGATCGCCTTCCGACTGGTGCACCGGCACCTGGACATGGAGATCGCCGGTCGAGACGGTATGGGCCGCATTCATCAGCCGCCGAATTGGCGAGACCAGCGAGTTGGCGAAGTTGAGGCCGATCAGCACCGAGGCCATCAGGATGGTCAGCGCGATCACGGCAAACATCAGCGCGAAGGCGACCTGGATACCGAGCCGGCGCGACTCGATCTGGGCATATTCGGCGACGCTGACCTCGGTCTGCTTGAGCTGGTTGACGACATTCGGATCAAGGGGCCGGGCGACATAGAGGAAGGTGTCGTTGAAGGCGCGCAGGCGGATCACCGCGGCGACGAAGCTCGCATCGGGGAGCACCGCGATCTCGGGCTCGTTCTCGTTGACGTTGCTGAGAAAGTCCGGCGCCGGCGGCGAATAGGCGAGCCGCATGCCAGTGTCGGCGGATTCCAGGATGTTGGTGTTCTTGTCGATGATCATCGCGCCCGGCAAATTGCGCGAGCCGGCGCTGGTGGTCAGCATCTCGCGGAACGAGCGGCGATCCTGGTCGTAGAGCGGCCGGGCATGCGCGATGTCGTTCGCCATGCCGAGAATGTCGCCGCGGATCAGCTGGGCATGGTCCTGCATATAGGCCCGCGCGATCGTCAGCGAGTTCTGGATCACCTCCCTGGTCGGCCCGGAGAACAGCCGGTCGAGGCCACGCTCGATGGTGACGTTGGCGACGACGGCGACCAGCACCGCCGGCAGCACCGCCACGATCGAGAACAGGCTGACGATCTGGACGTGGAGGCGTGCCGCCGCCCTGCCCCGCCGCCGCGCCAGGATCAGCTGCCAGAGCTCGCGGACGATGATGCCGACCAGCAGCAGGATCGTGGCCGCATTGATCAGATAGAACGAGCGGACGAGCTCGGGCGTCGGCTCAATATTGGTGAGGCCGGTCAGGACCACGAAGGTCAGGAAGGCCGACAGCAACGCCAGCGCCACGGCAAACGGCGCCAGCCAGCGCCGTGCCGACCAACGCCGGGGCTCTTCCGCTGGGGCCGTGTCAAAGTGTGCGGCCGAGGTATCTGCGCTGGTCATTCCGGCAATGGTGGTGCTGAAAACGGGTCCGCGGGCGCGCGGATACTGATGTATTCGTACCACATTGTTGCCGAATTGCGACAATTCCGCGGCGCTTCCCCCGCGACCGACGCCCACCATCCACAACCACATCGGTTCGACGGGAACGGATTCCCGCTATCCCGGCTTGACCCGGCATGGATAGATATTTTCTCGCGACGATGGTGTCGGCCGTTTTGCTGCTCATTGTGGCCGCCGACCTCCTGGTCAACGGCCTGGGTCTCCAGCAGCCGCTGGTGAATGTCGCCAGCGTCATGCCGGCATCGGGCCGGCTCGTCAGATAGGTGCGACGCCGCGTCTTGCGGCCGAATGACCAATTTGAAGGTGCGGACGGAACATTTCGCCCCGATCCGGACTTCTGCTCACCGCGTCAGCCACTACGGCCAGCGCGATCCGGACAGGCTCAGCTCTGCCTTGGTAGGGGGAGCTGAGCCACCGTTCGTTCCGCCAGATTATCCCCCGCTCCGATAGACCTGGATGTCGAGATCCCGGATCTTCTTGCGCAGCGTGTTGCGGTTGAGGCCGAGCAGGTCGGCGGCGCGGATCTGGTTGCCGCGGGTGGCCGCCAGCGCGGCCGTGAGCAGCGGCACTTCGATCTCCTTGAGGATGCGGTGATAGAGGCCGGGCGGCGGCACGCCGTTCGGAAAGCCCTGGAAGTGCGACGACAAATACGCTTCCACGGCGCCGCCGAGATTATCGACGCCCTGCTGGACCGCAGCACCCGGGCTGACCGAGGGCGGTGCAAGCTCGCCGTCGATGACGGACGCCGTGATGACGTCCTGCGGATAGAGCGCGGCGAGACGCCGGGCGAGATTCTCCAGCTCGCGCACGTTGCCGGGCCAGCGGTGCTGCTTCAGCCGCTCCAGCGCCAGCGCGTCGAGCTTCTTGGGCGGCAGACCGTCCTTCTCGGCGAGTGCGAAGAAGTGCCGCACCAGATCCGGCAGGTCCTCGATGCGCTCGCGGAGCGGCGGCAGGCGCAGCGGCACGACGTTGAGGCGGAAGAACAGATCTTCCCGGAACAGGCCCTGCTGGATCAGGACGCGCAGATCCTTGTTGGAGGCCGCGACGATGCGCACGTCGGTCTTGATCGGCGTGCGGCCGCCGACGGTGGTGTATTCGCCCTGCTGCAGCACGCGCAGCAATCGCGTTTGTGCCTCCATCGGCATGTCGCCGATCTCGTCCAGGAACAGCGTGCCGCCCTCGGCCTGCTCGAACCGGCCGGAGGCGCGGGTGTTGGCGCCGGTGAAGGCGCCGCGCTCATGGCCGAACAGCTCGGATTCGATGAGGTCGCGCGGAATCGCGGCCATGTTCACCGCGACGAACGGGCCGTTGCGGCGCTTGCCGTAATCATGCAGCGCGCGCGCCACCAGCTCCTTGCCGGTGCCGGACTCGCCCGTGATCATCACGGTGAGGTCGGTCTGCATCAGACGCGCGAGCACGCGGTAGATTTCCTGCATCGCCGGCGAACGGCCGACCAGCGGGATCGCCTCCATCTCGGCGTCCTCGTCCGGCGTCGAGACGCGCTCCTTCGGCTCGGCGAGCGCGCGGCCGACGATGGCGATCAGCTCCTTGAGGTCGAAGGGTTTTGGCAGATATTCGTAGGCCCCGCGCTCGGAAGCGCGGATCGCTGTCATGAAGGTGTTCTGCGCGCTCATGACGATGACCGGCAGATTCGGCCGCATCTTCTTGATCCGCGGCAGCAGGTCGAAGGCGTTTTCGTCGGGCATCACCACGTCGGTGATGACGAGATCGCCCTCGCCCTGGCTGACCCAGCGCCACAGCGTTGCGGCATTGCCGGTGAGTCTGACCTCATACCCGGCCCGGGACAGTGCCTGATTGAGAACGGTGCGGATGGCGGTGTCGTCATCAGCTACGAGAATGCTACCTGCGGGCATCGTTAATCCTCATTTCGCCCCCTGTGACACAGGCGACGACTTCCCGGCAGAGTCGGCGCGACTGCTTTGATCGGCATGTTTCGCCGATGTGGAATACATCGGCATCAGCACGCGGAAGGTGGTTTTGCGCGGCTGAGATTCGCATTCGATGATGCCCCCGTGATCGCCGACGATCTTGGCGACCAGCGCAAGACCCAGGCCCGAGCCGGTCTGCTTGGTGGTCACGAAGGGGTCGAACAGGTTGGGCAGAAGATCGTCCGGCACGCCAGGTCCGTTGTCCTTCACGCAGAATTCGAGCGGCAAGGATACCCGGGATTTTTGACCGGGGACTGACAGGCGCACGCCGGGGCGGAACGCGGTGGTGAGCTGGATCTCGGCGTCGGGCACGTCGATCAGGGCTTCGGCGGCGTTCTTCACGAGGTTGAGGAACACCTGGATCAACTGATCCTGGTTCGCCAGCACCGGCGGCAGCGAGGGATCGTAATCCTCGATGAAGCGGATGTTGCGGGCAAAGCCGGACTGCGCCAGCCGCTTCACGTGGTCGAGCACCGAATGGATGTTGACGGGGCCACGCACCACGGGACGCTCGTCGCCGAACACCTCCATGCGGTCGACCAGCGTCACAATGCGGTCGGCCTCGTCGCAGATCAGGCGCGTCAGCATGCGATCCTCGGACGAGGCCTGCTGCTCCAGGAGCTGCGCCGCGCCGCGGATGCCGGAGAGCGGATTCTTGATCTCGTGCGCCAGCATCGCGGCCAGCGCGATCACCGAGCGCGCCGCGCTGCGATGGGTGAGCTGGCGGTCCATCTTGTCGGCAATGGTGCGCTCCTGCAGCATCACCACGATATGGCCGGGCCGCTCGGTGAGCGGGGCGACATGCAGATCGACCTGGCGGTCGCCGCCCATCCGCGGCGTGCCGAGATCGACCTTGTATTCGTTGACGGGCGAGTTCGACGAGCGCACCTGGTCGATCAGCGCCAGCAAGGGACTGCCGAACGGCACCAGCTCTTTCAACGACTGCCGCTTCAGGAACTGCGTCGAGATCTCGAAGAAGGCTTCGGTGGCGATATTGGCGGCGACGATCTTGCCGTCCGGCCCGATCATCAGCACGGGATTGGGAAGTGCATCCAGCATTGCGTCGCTGTCGGATGGACCGCGATGTTCAGCGGCTGAGCTCATGCAGCAGCGCTCCATGCGAAGTCGTCGAACGCATCCTGCAGCGACTGGTGGACGAGGCGCGGATCCTCCGAGGTGAGGATCTTCCGGCGCCAGGATTTCAGCGTCTCGGCCGGCGCACGGCTCGCCTGTGCCGCGACGTCGAGCGCCCAGCCCAGATGCTTGCGGGCATGCTTCAGTCCGACGCGAAGACCATAGAGCGCGCAGACGCCCTCATAGAGCGTGCGGACATAATGCAGCTGGGTTTCGAGCGAGGGCACAGCTTCCTCGGCCCCGCCCTTGAGCCGGCGGCCGATCTGGCCGGGCAGCCAGGGCTGGCCCTGCGCGCCGCGGCCGATCATCACGGCATCGGCGCCCGAGGCCTCGAGCGCCGCGAGCGCCCTCTCGTAGGAGGTGATGTCGCCGTTGACGACGAGCGGAATGGCGATGGCCTCGCGCACGGCGCGGATCGCCTCCCAATCGGCGTCGCCCTTGTAGAACTGGCTGCGGGTGCGGCCATGGACCGTGACGAGCCTGACGCCAGCGGCTTCCGCGCGCCGCGCCAGTTCCGGCGCATTGCGGCTGCGGTCGTCCCAGCCGAGCCGCATCTTCAGCGTCACCGGCACCTTCACCGCCGCGATGGTGGCATCGATCAGGCTGACGGCATGGTCGAGGTCGCGCATCAAGGCCGAGCCGGACTGGCCACCGGTGACGTGGCGGGCCGGACAGCCCATGTTGATGTCGATGATATCGGCGCCTTCGGCTTCGGCGATCCGGGCGCCCTCGGCCATCCAATGCGCCTCGCAGCCGGCGAGCTGGACCACGTGCGGGCCGATTCCCGTGGCCTCGCAACGCAACCGGGACATCCAATGGCCATTGGCGAGCTCATCGCTGGCGGTCATTTCGGACACGACGAGACCGGCCCCGAGCTCCGCGGACAGCCGGCGGACGGGCGAGTCAGTCACCCCCGACATCGGCGCCAGGAAGACCGGGGTAGCGACATCAATATCGCCTATTTTCAACGGCTTAGAGCCGGATACTGCCGAACCGGTCACTGGGGTCTCGTCGACTGGGCAGGGCCTCATCGCGCCTGCCATGACATATCTTGCGCACAATTCTTGTGCAGTCAAGCGTCATGCCTACAGTTTAGACAATTCTGCAAATCTTTCAAGTGCAGTGCAGCAAATTGCTGTTTCCAACAATCCGGGGAAACCCCCTTTTTTTGCGGGCCTGCCGTGCTAGAGGCATGCGGCAATCACCCCACTCCCCGACTCTCCATCACCAACTGAGTATTTGAGTCCTATGGCGAAATCACAGCGCACCGCAGTTGTCCTCGTCGCAGCCGGGCGTGGACTGCGTGCAGGCGCCGGCGGGCCGAAGCAATATCGAGAGATCGGTGGCGTGCCCGTGATCTATCGCGCCATGGAAGCCTTCAGCCGCCATGCCGATGTCTTTGCGGTGCAGCCGGTGGTGAACCCCGATGACAGCGCCATGTTCACGGCCGCCGTCGCCGGGCTCAAGCACGAGGCGACGACCAATGGCGGCGCGACGCGGCAGGCTTCGGTGCTTGTCGGCCTCGAGGCGCTCGTCAAGCACAAGCCCGATATCGTGCTGATTCACGACGCCGCCCGGCCGTTCGTCTCGGCAGGATTGATCTCGCGCGCGATCGAAGCCGCAAGCCGCACCGGCGCCGCAATCCCCGTCGTCCCCGTCACCGACACCATCAAGCTCACCGGCGATGCCGGCCATGTCGAGGGTACGCCGGACCGCGCGCGCCTGCGGATCGCGCAGACGCCGCAATCCTTTCGTTTCGATGTCATCCTCGAGGCGCATCGTCGCGCGGCGAAGGACGGGCGCAGCGATTTCACCGACGATGCCGCGATTGCCGAATGGGCGGGATTGACGGTTGCAACCTTTGAAGGCGATGTTGCCAACATGAAGCTCACCACTCCCGAGGATTTCGTGCGCGAGGAAGCGCGCCTGGCGGCCCAGCTCGGCGACATCAGGACCGGCACCGGCTACGACGTGCACGCCTTCGGCGAAGGCGACCACCTCATGCTCTGCGGCGTGCGCGTGCCGCACACCAGGGGTTTTCTCGCCCATTCCGACGGCGATGTCGGCCTGCATGCGCTGGTCGACGCCATCCTCGGCGCGCTCGCCGACGGCGACATCGGCTCGCACTTCCCGCCGAGCGATGCGAAGTGGAAAGGCGCCTCCTCCGACCAGTTCCTGAAATACGCCATCGAGCGCGTCACGGCGCGGGGCGGCCGCGTAGCCAATCTCGAGGTCACCATGATCTGCGAGCGGCCCAAGATCGGCCCGTTGCGCGATGCCATGCGCGCGCGCATCGCCGAGATATCCGGCGTCGACGTCTCGCGCGTCGCGGTGAAGGCGACCACCAGCGAGCGGCTCGGCTTCACCGGCCGCGAGGAAGGCATCGCGGCCACCGCGAGCGCCACCATCCGTCTGCCATTTAACGAAAAGACCGGGAGCGTCTAGGCCATGGGCGGCAGCGACGCACGCGCCCTCTCCCGCTCGCTGCTCGATCTGTGCCGGATGCGCAAGCTGACGATCGCGACAGCTGAATCATGCACCGGCGGCCTCGTCGCCGGCGCGCTGACCGACATTCCCGGCTCGTCCGACGTGATCGATCGCGGCTTCGTCACCTATTCCAACGACGCCAAGCGCGCGATGCTCGGCGTCGAAGCCGGCACGCTCGCCCATTTCGGCGCCGTCAGCAAGGAAACCGCAACCGCGATGGCCGTCGGCGCACTGGAGCGGGCCGGCGTCGATCTCGCCGTCGCCATCACCGGCATTGCCGGCCCCGGCGGCGCGACGCCCGGCAAGCCGGTCGGTCTCGTGCACTTCGCCGCCGCGGCACGCGATGGCCGGATCATCCACCGCGAGCATCGTTTCGGCGCGATCGGCCGCTCCGCCGTGCGTCAGCGCTCCGTCGTCGAGGCGCTGCGCATGCTGATGGATCTCGCCCGCGGCCCGCAAGCCCAGGTCAAGCCGCGCGCCGCCGCAACCCGCCTGCGCCCGCGCGTCACCCGCTCGCCGCGCCGGCATGCGGCTAAACGCCGAACGCCGCGGTCGCCGCGGGGCTGATCGCTCCGCTTACGGCTTGCGCGCGATCACGCGGATCGCAGCCAGATTGGCGCGATGCTGCTCGAACACCCGCCGCATCGCCAGCACCCGACGTCGCGCCGCCCGATCGAGCAACAGGTTCTTGGCGAGCCGCAACGCACCGACCAGACCCTCGTCCTGCACGAGGCGCCGTGGCCGGAGCAGATGCATCGGCGCGAATTCAACCGCCACGATTTGAAAGCCGACGCTCTCCAGCAGCCCTCGCCAGCCGTCGCCGGACAATGGACGGGCGCCGACATGGATGGCTCCGGAGAGCGCACGATCGATCTGCTGCCTTTGGCCGAACGGCATGTCGTCGGGAATCACGGCGAGCTCGTGGATGCCATAGTGGCCGCCGGAGCGAAGCAGCCGGAACGCTTCCGCCGCGATGCGGCGCTTCTGTTCCTGGGTGTGCATGCTCAGCATGGCCTCGCCGATCACGACCGACGCGAAGCCCGCCGGCAGGGTGGTCTGATCGGCCGTCCCGACGACGACCGAAACATGTCCCTTCGCGGGAAGCTGCCGGCTCGTCCACGCCGCCGCCTGCGCATCGCGCTCGACGCCGACATAGCGCCGTGGGCCTCGCTCCAGGATCATGCGGGCGGTGACGCCAAGCCCAGGCGCAAACTCGACGACGTCGTCTTCAATGCCGATCACCAGGCCGTGCAGCAGCGCGCGCGTCAGGCCAAGGCCGCCGGGACGCAGCACGCGCTTGCCGAGCCGGGCCAGCAGCCAATGGCCCGGCATCTTCGCCACGTCGAGATCACTGCCCGGCAGGTCAACCGGCGGCATCGTGTGGTCCGCAATCATTGGAGTCTCCTTTGCAAGTTAGAACCGCGCCCGAAGGCCGCCGTAATATCCGCGTCCGTCGCCGGGAATGAACGCGGCTTGGTCCGGCCGCGCCTGATCGACGATCAGGGTCGATGCGGCATAGGTCGCGTTGAACAGGTTGGTGATCTCGCCGAACACCGAGAAGCGCTCGCTGATCCGGTATTCGGTGCGCAGATCGGCGACGACGAACGGATCGGCAAACAGCGTGTTCATGTTGTCGATCGGCATGTGACCGGGACTCCAGCGCACCACGCCCTCGAGCTTCCAGGCATCCGTCGCCCGATATTGCAGGACCGCGTTGACGAGATGCGGCGGCGCGCCGGCCAGACGGTTGTTGCCGCGCAGCGGATCGTTGTCGAAGCGGAAGTCCTGATAGGTATAGGCGACGCGGCCGGTCAGCCGCTCCGTGATCCTGACCCCGACGCCGAACTCGACACCGAAATGGGTGGTGCGGTCAGCATTGAACGCCGCCATCAGCGCGCCGGTCGAGTCGCGCAGGCTGAGCAGCTCGTTGTCGACCCAGGAATAGTAGGTGACGGCGTCCCACGACAGCACGCCGTCCCGGCCGCGCCAGCCGCCTTCGACCGTGGTGGCGGTTTGAGCCTTCAGGTCGGGCGTCGCGAACACCGCGGCGACGAGGCCCGGATTGCCCGGCGTCGGCCGCCCGGGACTGCTGTTCGGCGTCCCGTTGATCGTTGCAAGCAGATCGTCATGCGACGGCGGCTCGAAGCTCCGACTGACCGCGGCAAAGATGGTCTGGCCAGACACGGGGCGGAAGGTCACGCCGAGGCTGGGGCTCCACGCCGAATAGCTGCGCGCATAGCTCGAGCTCTGCGTCGGCACCGCCCCGTTCGGCAGCAGCATGGTCGGGTTTGCCGGATTGTAGGCAATCGTCGGCCGTGTCGCACTCCGGTAGATGTCGTCATTGTCGCGCGTGGCATAGCCATAGGCGATCGCCGGCGACATGGTGACCCGGTCCCAGATCGGCAAATTGAGGCCGGTATGCAGCGCGAGCGTGCTCGCATCGAGCCGACTCTCGCCGAACTTGGCGCCGGTCTGCCCGGCCTGGTTGATGAAGTTCTCCCGATCCGCCGATCCCACGGAATATTGCGCCGTCGTTTCCAGCAGCGGCAACGCGGCCGCGCTTTCGGGCTTGTAGGCGTAGCGAAACACGCCCGTCACATCGTCGCCTCGCGTGGCGCGGACGCCCGAGGAGATCGGAAAGCGGAACATGTCGTCGGTGTGGGTATAGCCAAGCGCCACGTCGAACAGATGCGCATCGAACGTCGCGGTGGTCCGCGAGCCCGCCACGAACTGGTCGGCCTCGCGGCGTGGCCTGTCGCGCACGACATTGGGCCCCGGATTGATCGAGGTCGATGGCGGGATGAAGGTTGGTCCCGCGGAGACCTGGCGTGGATTGGCCTCCATCGCGCTCTTGGTCAGCGGCCCAGCCACGTCGAAGCCGAGATCGGTGTAGCCGATGAAGAAGCGTGTGCTGACATTCTCCGACAGCACGGCCCCGACATTGGCGTTGAAGCTGCTGCGCTCGGAGCTGTTGTAGTCACGAAAGCCGTCACGGTGGCTGAAATCGGCCTGGACCAGCGCATCGACATTGTCCTTCCTGCCGCCGGTCTGCGCACTGGCATTGATCTGCCCGAAGCTGCCGCCGCTGACGGCGGCTTGCGTGCCCGGCGACGACGATCCCGTCGGCGACACAAAGTTCAGGGCCCCACCGAGCACGGTGGCGCCGAGGCGGTTGGCCATATAGCCGCGATAGACCTCGATGGCCTCCGCCTGCTGCGGATTGGCAAAGCCGACAATGTAGGAGCCGTCGGCCCGGTTGATGGGCAGGCCGTTCTGGAGCACCAGCAGTCCGCGCTCGACCGGATTCTGCTGCAGGCCGGAGCCGCGGATCTGAATGCGCGGCTGGTCGTTGCCGCCGAAGAAGTTTTGCACCACGACGCCGGGAACGCCGCTCAAGGCGCGCGCCACGGTCGGATTGCCGGTGGGCGAGAGATCTTCGCGCCGGACCAGCGCGACGCCGCCCGCGAGCGCCTCGAAACGCTCTTGCACCGATGCGGCCGCAGCAGCGGCAGACGGCGCCTCTTCGCCGGGCGCGTCACCACCGCGAGGCTGCGGCTTGGCGGCACGGCGCCGTGCCGCGACCCGCTCGCGAGATACCGCCGCCGGCTTCGCCGCGCTGTTCGGCGGAGCCACGACCACCGGATCGAGCTGGATGGCCGTGCCCGGCGTCGCCGATTGCGCGAGGCAGGCTTCTCCGGCAAGCTCCGGCAGCAACAAGACCGATGCCGTCAGGGACAGCCGCATCGTGCCGGGTATCCTGCTTGCGCCTCGTGACCGCCCTCGCCCGGATGAAAAGTTGATGTTCTTACGTCCCACTGCAGCCCCATTTCCTTGCAGCCCATCGCCTTTGCAGCGCGCGCCGGTGTCCGCGCGACGGTGCACGCCGTCGCGATCGGCCGCGAAGCTCGGCGCTGGGCTTGTGAATCTGATTGCGCTGGAACAAACAGCGCGCAGCTTGGAATTAGTTTCGTTCCAATTCGCGCGTCGGCAGGTGTGTCGCTCCGGCAGATGCCCTCGCCGCGAGGGCCATCGCGGCCTTAGCTTTCCTTTGGCGATTTGAGCTTAAGGCGCGTCACGCTACCGCAAGCAGCGCGCTCGCATGGTCAAGCACGCGCTGTTTGACGGCATCGGCGTCGGACGGCTTGACCTTGGCGCTGACCGTCAATTCCACCAGCGGCGCTGCGGGATCGGCCGCGATGACCTTGGACACATTGACCGTGGGTGCGGCCCCCTCGTCGATGCGAGGGTCCTCGCGCAGCTGCTCGAGGATCCGGTCGGCCAACGCATTGGCCGATCCGGCCCTGACCGGGAACGCCACCTTGACCTCACCGGCGCCGGGATAGGCGCTGTGGTTGACGATGGCCGCGCCCCACACTTGTCCGTTCGGCAACAGGATCTGCGTGTTGTCGAGCGCGACCAGCTCGGTCATGAACAGCGACAAAGACTTCACCTTCCCCGCCTTGCCGGCCACCTCGACGTCATCGCCAATGTGAAAGGGCCGGAACAACAGCAGCATCACGCCGGCGGCGAGATTGGAGAGCGTGCCTTGCAAGGCGAGACCGATGGCAAGTGACGTGGCGCCCAGCACGGCAACGAGGCTCGCGGTCTGGATGCCGAAGAGCTGAAGCCCGGCGATGCCGACCACGGCCAGCACACCGTAGCGCACAAGACTGCCGACGAACAATGTGACGAGCGGGTCGACGCGGTGCGTGACGCTCAACACGCGTGTGACGAAGCGCTGCATGGCGCCGGACAGATACCAGCCGATCGCGAGCAGCAGAATCGCGTAGATCGCGTTCAGGCCATACAGGATGAGCGAGGCTTTCAGCGTGTCGAAGTTGACGGTCATGACGGCTCCAACCCGGACAATCGGTTGAGAACGCACTGCGATGCGAAATGATCCCGGCGTTGGCCGAGGCGGGAACTCGGCACGAAACACTGGTAGGGTGGATTAGCGCAGCGTAATCCACCTCTTCTCTTGCCGCCGCGGAAGAAGCGGTGGGTTACGCCTTCGACGAACCCACCCTACGAAATCTTGCGTGGCCCGACGGGCAAAACACACAATGGGGCGGTCAATCGGCGTCCGCAAAAATATTCGTCTTTACAGAATTTCGGCTTTGTCGCATTCTCCCGCCACCTCATCCCAGTCAGAGGGGCGTATCGCGATCGTCACGAAACGCGGGGTGAGCCGTGGTGGACGCTGGCAGCACCGGCGCGACGGGCATCGCAGGGCGGCAAAACCGTGAGCGACAGCCAGCGCGCACACGACCGGTGCAGCCTGCGTACGGCAAAATCGTGTGGTCCTGACGCCCGGGGTCTGTGCGTCAAGTGTTGCGGTGAGGTGGCGGCCCGACCGGGTCCGCAATCTCAGCCATCCGCAAGGCGACGGGGGCAATAGTGCATCGCTCCCCGGGGAGAGCTCGGCATAAGCCGTCAAACCATTGCGCAGGGAAGGCCGGCTGTTTGGCTTCACCTGTATGCCGCTGTGCAGCTTCTTAACACGCAGGTTTCGCACAGTGGACCGCGGGTGCCAGCCGGCATCCGGTCTTCCCTGCACCCTCTGACAAAAGAGGGTGATATGACCACGCAAGACTCGGGCAGGAACTGTCGCGAGACTGCTGCGTTATGTCCAGTTTTCAATGAGCACGCAAGTTGTGTCGAATTCGATCGGGATCGCACATGCGAAGACCGCGGCCAAACGTCGTGACGTGTGCGCGGTCTTGCGCAGGACCATATTGGCGCAATAATGCTTTGCTATCTGGTGATCCGGAATCAACCGGTCCCGTTCTTTGGAGGGTGACGAGAGTGTTCGCTCGCACCATTGCTTTGGCCGTCGCCATTGCCAACTTGGCCGCGTATGATGGTGCGGTCGCACAAACGGTCAACCAGCCGCCCGACACGATGGCGGCACGGGTCGAGGCCTGCACGCCCTGTCACGGCAATCAAGGCGAAGGCACGAGCGACGTCTATTTCCCGCGGCTTGCCGGCAAGCCGGCCGGCTATCTCTACAACCAGCTTCTTGCCTTCAAGAACGGCCGGCGAAAATACCCGCCGATGAACTATCTGCTGGAATTCCTCCCTGATCCCTACCTGCAGCAGATGGCCGACTATTTTGCGGATCAGCATCCACCTCTGCCTCCCGTGGCGGCAAGCGACGCAAGCAAGGAAGTGCTGCAGCACGGCCAGTCGCTGGTGTCGCGGGGCGATCCACAGCGACAGGTTCCGGCGTGCGGAAGCTGCCATGGCCCGGCTCTGACCGGAATGGAGCCGGGAATTCCCGGCCTGCTCGGACTGCGCCCGAACTACATCAGCGCGCAGTTGGGAGCGTGGCGTTATGGCACGCGCACCGCGAAAGCGCCGGACTGCATGCAGCAGGTTGCTGCCCGGCTGACCGAGGAAGACGTGACGGCGGTCGCGGCGTGGCTCGCAAGCCGTCCAGCGCCCGTGACCGTTGCGCCGGCACCGAAGGGCACGTACGTGCTGCCGTTCGCCTGCGGCAGTGAACCGGATTGAGGAGACCGAATTGCGATCGTGTTCACCAATCCTTGCGGTCTGGCTGCTGCTCTTCGCCGGCTCGTCCGCCGAAGCGCAGCGGAAGCCTGATCCTGACGGCGATAGCGTTGTCGCGCGCGGCGAATATCTGGCGCGTGCCGGCGACTGCATCGCCTGTCACACGGCTCCCGAGGGACGCACCTTCTCCGGCGGACGCGCCATGCCGACGCCGTTCGGCACCCTGTATTCCTCCAACATCACGCCGGATCGAGACACCGGGATCGGCAAATGGACTGCCGAAGACTTCTACAAGGCGATGCACTACGGCCGCTTTCCCGACGGCGGATTGATGTATCCGGCAATGCCGTTCGCGTCCTACACCAAGGTCACGCGAGCCGATACGGAGGCGATCTTCGCTTATCTGAAATCAATCCCGCCCGTGAACCAGCGGAATCGCGAGCACGATTTGCGCTTCCCCTATTCGAACCGCCAGCTGATCCTCGGCTGGCGCACGCTGTATTTCTCAGAGGGCGAGTTCAAACCTGACCCGACCAAATCCGCCGAATGGAATCGCGGCGCCTACCTTGTCGAGGGCCTCGGTCATTGCGGCATGTGCCATTCGCCGATCAATGCGCTCGGCGGCACCTCGCAATCGGACGCCTTCAAGGGCGGCCTGATCCCGATGCAGAACTGGTACGCGCCCTCGCTGACGTCAAACCGCGAGGCCGGGCTCGGCGACTGGAGCATCAAGGACATCACCGACCTGCTTCAGACCGGCGTTTCCATGCGCGGCGTCGTCTATGGCCCGATGGCCGAAGTGGTTCACAACAGCCTGCAATACCTCAACGACGACGATACGCGCGCCATGGCGGTGTACCTCAAGGGCATTGCGGAGCCCTCGCCTTCGCCACCGGCAAGCTCGACGCTGCCGACCAGCGAGAGCAGCCTGCTGATCAGCCTCGGCAAGACTGTCTACGACAAACATTGCGCGAGCTGTCACGGCACGCAGGGCGAAGGCAAGCCGCCGCACTGGCCACCGCTCGCCAACAACCAGTCGATCGAGATGCAGTCGGCGGTCAATCCGATCCGCATGGTGCTCAATGGCGGCTATCCGCCCGGCACGAATGGCAATCCCATGCCCTACGGCATGCCGCCGTTCGCGGGGCTCTTGTCCGACAACGAGATCGCCGCCGTCGTCTCCTACATCCGCACCGCCTGGGGCAATCGCGGCGCGCCGGTCTCGGCGCGCGAGGCCAACGAGCTGCGCTCCGCGCCGCTGAACTGAGACATCACATGATCAATTCCGATCCGCCGACCAGCCCAGCTGCCGCCGACCAGGCCGTCGAGGAGGTCGTTTCGCAAGGCCCCTCCGGCGCGATCGTGCTTGCCGGCATCGCCACGGCCTGCGTTGTCGCGATGTGGCTCGCCTTCTATCTGTTCGTGTTCCTGCCACGCGGGTCGCTGCAATGAGCGCACAAGACACCCACGCCAGCGCCGAGGTCGCGGCCCGCGTCGAGCGGCGCTGGGCCACCCTTGCCGTGATCATCATCGTGATGATGGCGCTGCTGGCGGCCTTCGCCGGCATCCATCGCGCGACCATGCCGCAGCCGCGCGTCGAGACCACCGACCCCTCGCGCCTGCATCTGACCGGCGAATTCGTCGAGAGCAATCTCGGCAGCGTGCTCGAGAGCAACGGCAACGTGACCGTGCGCGCGATCGGCCAGCAATATTCCTTCACGCCGGCCTGCATCCTGGTGCCCGCGGACACGCCGATCACGCTGCGCGCCACCAGCGCCGACGTCGTCCACGGCATCCTGATCCAGGGCACCAACGTCAACACCATGCTGGTGCCGGGCTACATCTCCGAGCAGCTGATGCGCTTTGCGAAGACCGGCGACTATCTGATGCCCTGCCAGGAGTTCTGCTCCTTCGGCCACGAGGGCATGTGGGGCAAGGTCAAGGTGATCGACAAGACCGAATTCGCAGGTCGCGCGAAGGGTGGCGGGAGGTTGAGCTGTGTTGGCCAATAGGAAGCTCATCCTCGCCCATTTCTGGCTCGCCTTCGCCGTGTTCGGCATCGCGCTCACGCTCGGCGCCTGGCAGATGTTCATCCGCAGCCCGATCGGCACCTGGCTGTCCAATCCCGAGCTCTATTACCGCTCGCTGACCGCGCACGGCACGGTGATGGGCTACGTGTTCCCGACGCTGGTCGCGATGGGATTCGGCTATGCCATCAGCGAATCCGCGCTGGAGCAGCGCCTGGTCGGCGTGCGCTGGGCCTGGGCCGGCTTCTGGCTGATCGTCACCGGCAGCATCATGGCGGTGATCCCGGTCGCACTGGGGCGCGCCTCGGTGCTCTACACCTTCTATCCGCCGCTGATCGGCAACGTCTTCTACTACCTCGGCGTCGTGCTGGTCGTGGTCGGCTCGTGGATCTGGGTCGCGCTGATGTCGATTAACTTGCGCGTTTGGCGCAAGGCCCATCCTGGCGCGCCGGTGCCGCTCGCGATGTTCGCCAATGTCGCGGGCTCCTATCTGTGGGCCTGGACCGCGGTCGGCGCCGCGCTGGAGCTGCTGCTGCAGATCATTCCCGTCGCGGCAGGCCTGAAAGCCACGATCGATGCCGGTCTTGCCCGCGTGTTCTTCTCCTGGACGCTGCATGCCATCGTCTATTTCTGGCTGATGCCGACCTACATCGCCTATTACACCATCGTCCCGCGCGCGATCGGCGGCCGCGTCTATTCCGACAGCATGGCGCGGATCTCTTTCATCCTGTTCCTGGTGGTGGCGATGCCGATCGGCATGCATCACACCTTCGCCGATCCGCAAGTCGGCGCCGGCTTCAAGTTCATCCATTCGGCCTTCACCGCGCTGGTGGCGTTGCCGACGCTGCTGACCGTGTTCACGATCTGCGCCTCGGTCGAGATCGCGGCGCGGTTGCGTGGTGGGCGCGGCCTGTTCGGCTGGATCAGGGCCCTGCCCTGGGACAATCCGATGATGCTGGCGCTGGCGTTCTCCTTCGTCATGCTCGGCTTCGGCGGTGCCGGCGGGCTCATCAACATGAGCTACCAGCTTGATACCTCCATTCACAACACGCAGTGGATCACCGGCCATTTCCACCTGATCTTCGGCGGCGCCATCGTGATCATGTATTTTGCGATCGCCTACGACCTGTGGCCGCATCTGACCGGGCGCGAGTTGACCAATCTCCGCCTGATCCGAACCCAGCTCTGGCTCTGGCTCATCGGCATGATCGTGACGACGTTCCCCTGGCATTGGGTCGGCATTCTAGGCATGCCGCGCCGCATGGCCTATTTCGACTTCGGCGATCCCGCCATCGCGCCGCAGGCACTCTCGGTCACGTTCTCGGTGATCGGCGGCTTCATCCTGCTGGCCTCGGGCATCATCTTCATCGTCATCCTGGCGCGGGGCATGCGTGCGCCTCAGGCCGAGGCCGGTCCCTATCGCTTTGCGATGGCCGTGCACCAGCCGATAACCGTGCCGGTCGCGCTCAATACCCACGCGCTGTGGGTGGCGCTGATGATCGGCCTGACGCTGACCAATTACGGCTATCCGATCCTCAACCTGGCGCTGAGCGAAGGCACGTCGGTGCCGGCCGTCTACGTGGGGGCGCAGTGATGAGCACGCGCGACCTCTTCACCCTCCGTAACAGCCATTTCAGGATCGGCGTCGGCCTCACCGCCGCGATCCTGATCGTGACCGCGATTGGCGGATTCATCGTGCTGCCCTTCGCGCAGCCCTGGGTGCAATTCGCCAATGTCTGGGATGCGATCTGCAGCGCCGCCGGCCTGCCGCAGCGCGCGGCAAGCGTGACGGCGCCGGAGCAGACCAGGCGCCTGTCGGGGGTCGTGCTCACCTCGAACACGCTAGCGCGCCCGAGCCAGGAGGCGATCGGCCGGGGCGCGACGCTCGCGCAGCGTTGCGCGATCTGCCACGGCCCGACCGGCGTGAGCCGCGCGGACTCGCCCAATCTCGCCGGCCAGTATGCGGCCGTGATCTACAAGGAGCTGCTCGACTTCCGCTCGGGCGCGCGCAGCAATGCGGTGATGACGCCGTTCGCCACCAATTTGACCGACCAGGAGATCGCCGATCTCTCCAACTATTACGCCTATCTGCCGCGGCTGCCGGCCTATCATCCGACGCCGCAACTGCCGAAACCCAACATCGTCATCTACGGCGCGCCGATGCGCGGCATCGCGCCCTGCGGCTCCTGCCATGGCAGCCTCGACAACAAGACTGGCAGCCCATGGCTGGAAGGCCAGTCGGAAGCCTATATGAAAGCGCAGCTCCAGGCCTTCGCCTCCGGTGAGCGGCGCAACGACATCAGCCAGCAAATGCGCAACATCGCGCGCGCAATGACGGCGCAGGAAATCGAGCAAGCCGCTGCGTATTATGCCTCGCAGCCGCCGGATGTCGTGAAGACGGTGGATTGATTAGTTGGCGCACCGGCCTCCCCGCCGTCATTGCGAGGAGCTCTTGCGACAAAATTGCGAAGCAATTTTGCGCTGATGCGACGAAGCAATCCAGAATCTTCCCGTCCGTGTCCCGGACGCAGTGCAGCGCTGAAGGGCGCTGCACTGCGTCCGGGGCACGAGAAGGAGAGAATACGCACTGCTCCCACCCCGTCATTGCGAGCGAAGCGAAGCAATCCAGACTGCTCTGCGGAAACAGTCTGGATTGCTTCGTCGCAAGAGCTCCTCGCAATGACGGTGGAGAGAGCGGTGCCTGCAACAGCTACGTCGGCGCCAGCTTCGGCCGTCCGTAGATCGCGTCGGCCCGTTTTTCGAACGCCATCGAGAACCGCGCGAAGGCGGCGTCGAACATCGAGCCCATCAGCATCGCCAGCATGCGGCTCTTGAACTCGTAGGCGAGGAAGAAACCGACGTCGCAGACGCCCTCACCTTTGGGCTCGAACGTCCAGCGGTTTTCGAGGTTGCTGAACGGACCTTGCAGATATTCGACCAGGATTTTCAGATTGGCGCGGTCGAGCGTCACGCGGCTGGTGAAGGATTCCTTGACCAGCTTGAACGACACCGTCATGTCGGCGACCAGCACCTCGGTGCCGTCGGGCTTCGCCATCCGCTGGCGCACCTTCAGCGCGCTGCACAGCGGCACGAATTCCGGATAGCGCTCGACGTCGGCGACCAGATCAAACATCTCGGACGCGCTGTGGTTGACGCGGTGCTTGCTCGAAACTCGATGCATGATACGTCAGCGGGCGTGAGCTGCCCGCGCAGCCTTCAGTCTCGCGAAATCCTCTCCGGCATGATGCGACGAGCGGGTGAGCGGGCTCGCCGACACCATCAGGAAGCCCTTGGTGTAGGCGACCTTTTCATAAGACGAAAACTCGTCCGGCGGCACGTAGCGCATCACGGCGTGGTGCTTGCGGGTCGGCTGCAGATACTGGCCGATGGTCAGGAAATCGACGTCGGCAGAGCGCAAGTCGTCCATCACCTGCTGCACCTCGTGGCGCTCCTCGCCGAGGCCGACCATGATGCCGGACTTGGTGAAAATGGTGGGATCGAGCTCCTTGACCCGCTGCAACAGCCGGATCGAATGGAAGTAGCGCGCGCCGGGCCGCACCGTGAGATAGCGCGACGGCACGGTCTCGAGATTGTGGTTGAAGACGTCGGGCCTGGCGGCAACGACGACCTCGAGCGCCGCCTCCTTGCGCAGGAAGTCCGGTGTCAGGATCTCGATCGTGGTCGAGGGACAGGCGGCGCGGATCGCGCGGATGGTCTGGGCAAAATGCTCGGCGCCGCCGTCAGCGAGGTCATCGCGGTCGACCGAGGTGATTACGACATGGGCAAGGCCGAGCTTGGCGGTCGCCTCGGCGACGTTCTGCGGCTCGGCTGCGTCCAGCGCATTCGGCAGGCCGGTCTTGACGTTGCAGAAGGCGCAGGCGCGGGTGCAGGTGTCACCCATGATCATGAACGTGGCGTGCTTTTTGTCCCAGCACTCGCCGATGTTCGGGCAGCCCGCTTCCTCGCACACCGTGTGCAGGCCGTTGGACTTCACGATGTTGCGGGTGTCGGCATAACCGCGGGTGTTGGGTGCGCGCACGCGGATCCAGTCCGGCTTCGGCGGGGAAGCGGAATCGGGCCGGTTCACCTTTTCGGGGTGACGCGGGCGCAGCGGGTTCGAGATGGTATCGACGATTACGACCATGGGGTGTCCGGTCTGTTCAGGTCCTACCTAGTCGGTCTGGCGGGGCATCGCAACCCGGCTCGCGCCGCTTCAGGGAACATGGCAGATATGGGCAATATCCTGCTCTGTCCTCTGGCGATTCTCACCTCGAATGGCTCCAAACTCGAAGGCCTCACTCCCGCGGCTCGGCAAACCGTTGAAGCGTGCCTTTTTCGACCGCAGCGTCCACGAGGTCGCGCCCGAGCTGATCGGCGCGACGATGCTGGTCGATGGAATCGGTGGCATCATCGTCGAGGTCGAGGCCTATCATCATACCGACCCCGCGGCGCACTCCTACAACGGGCCGACGCCGCGGAACCAGGTGATGTTCGGCCCACCCGGCTATGCCTATGTCTATCGCTCCTACGGCATCCACTGGTGCATCAACTTCGTCTGCGAGGAGGAAGGCTCGGCCAGCGCCGTGCTGATCCGCGCGCTAGAGCCGACGCATGGCATCGCCACCATGCGCCGCCGCCGTCATCTCCAGGACGTACATGCGCTGTGCTCGGGCCCCGGCAAGTTGACCGAGGCGCTCGGGATCACCATCGCACACAACACCCTGCCGCTGGACCGGCCGCCGATCGCACTGCATGCGCGAACGGAGGATTTGGAGGTCGCAACCGGCATTCGGATCGGCATCACCAAGGCGGTCGAGCTGCCCTGGCGCTATGGCGTCAGGGGCTCGAAGTTTTTGAGCAAGCCGTTTCCGAAGTAGCGTCCTCACGACGCCTGCTTCAGCCGCTCCAAGGCCTCGAGCAGCTTGGCCTTGCGCGCCAGCGCGGCCTCGCGCTTTTCGCGCTCCTCCTCGACGACCTCCTCGGCCGCGTTGGCGACGAATTTCTCGTTCGCCAGCTTGGACTCCGCGCGCTTGATGTCGGCGTCGGCCTTGCCGATCTCCTTGTCGAGACGCGTGCGCTCGGCGGCCACGTCGATCACGCCCTTGAGCGGCAGCGCGGCGACCTCGCCGCGCACGAGCAGCTGGACCGCACCGTCCGGCGCACGGTCGGCGAAGGAGATCTCCGACAGCCGCGCCATGCGCTTGATGACGTCAGTCCAGCGGGGCGCGCGCTCCCTGGTCTCGGCCGAGGCGCCGGCAAGCACCAACGCCGTCAGCGTCGCCGGCGGGATGTTCATCTCGGCGCGCACCGAACGGATCTGCGTGACCAGGTCGATCACCCAGCCGATCTCGGCCTCGGCCGCAGGGTCCGTGAAGTCGGCGTGGTCGAAGATCGGCATCACCCAGGCCGGCGAGACGAGCGGATCGGTCGTCCCTGTCGTGGCGGCCAGCATCGCAAGCTGCTCGGGCGTCGGCTCGGCCCGCTTCAGCGGCCATGGCGCCAATGCGAGCAGGCCGTCGCGCTTGGCCGTCACCTCCCACAGCTCTTCGGTGATGAAGGGCATGAACGGGTGCAGCAGCTTCAGGATCTCGTCGCGCGCCCAGGCGACCATGGCGCGGGTCTCGTCCTTGGCGGGACTGTCCGGACCGAGCAGCACGGGCTTGGCGAGCTCGACATACCAGTCGCAATAGACGTTCCAGACGAAGCGGTAGATTGCGCCTGCCGCATCGTTGAAGCGATAGGCCTCGATCGCCTCGGTCACCTCGCGCGTGGTGTGCGCGCTCTCATGCGCGATCCAGCGGTTCAGCGTCTCCTTCGCCTTCGCCGGCTCGAAACCGTCGGGCACGGCGCAGTGGTTCATTTCCGCAAAGCGCGACGCATTCCAGAGCTTGGTCGCGAAATTGCGGTAGCCCTCGACGCGGCTGGTGGCGAGCTTGATGTCGCGCCCCTGCGCCGCCATCGCCGCCAGCGTGAAGCGCAGCGCGTCCGCGCCATATTCGTCGATCAGGTTGAGCGGATCGATGACGTTGCCCTTCGACTTCGACATCTTGGCGCCCTTCTCGTCGCGGACGAGGGCGTGGATGTAGACGGTCGAGAACGGCACCTCCTTCATGAAGTGAAGGCCCATCATCATCATGCGGGCGACCCAGAAGAAGATGATGTCGAAGCCGGTCACCAGCGCATTGGTCGGATAATAGCGCTGCACCTCGGGGGCATCTTCGGGCCAGCCGAGCGTCGAGAACGGCCACAGCGCCGAGGAGAACCAGGTGTCGAGCACGTCCTCGTCGCGCGTGATGAAGCCTTCGCGCTTGTTACGGTCGAGCGCCATTTCGCGGCCCTGCTCGGCCGTGATGACCTCCTGCTCGACGTAATAGCCGAGCGCGTGGCTGATCGCCTCCTCCTCGGTCTCGGCGACGAACACCTTGCCGTCGGGCCCGTACCAGGCCGGGATCTGGTGACCCCACCACAGCTGGCGCGAGATGCACCAGGGCTGGATGTTCTCCATCCAGTCGAAATAGGTCTTTTCCCAGTTTTTCGGCACGAACGAGGTTTCGCCCGAGCGCACCGCCGCGATCGCGGGCTTTGCCAGCGTCTTGGCGTCGACATACCATTGATCGGTCAGGTACGGCTCGATCACAGTGCCGGACCGATCGCCGTGCGGCACCATGTGGGTGTGCGGCTCGATCCGCTCGACGAAGCCGAAGCTCTCCAGCCGCTCGACGATGCGCTTGCGCGCGGCGAAGCGGTCGACCTTGTGGAACTCCTCGGCGAATTGCGATGCGCCCTCCGGCAGCTCGTGCAGATAGTCCTCGTTGTCGACGAGATCGAGACACCCTTCCCTGTCGATCACGCTGATGCGGCGCAGGCCGTGGCGATTGCCGACCTCGAAATCGTTGAAGTCGTGAGCCGGCGTCACCTTGACCGCGCCGGAGCCCTTTTCCGGATCGGAATAATCGTCGGCGACGATTTTGATCTTGCGGCCGACCAGCGGCAGGATCACGTTTTTGCCGACCAGCTTCTGGTAGCGCTCGTCCTCCGGATGCACGGCCACGCCGGTATCACCGAGCATGGTTTCGGGGCGCGTGGTGGCGACGACGATGAAGGTCGAGGGATCCTCAGGGCTGAACGTCTTGCCCTCGATCGGGTAACGCAGATACCAGAGGTGGCCCTTGACCTCGGTCTGCTGCACTTCGAGATCCGAGATCGCGGTGAGCAGCTTGGTGTCCCAGTTCACCAGCCGCTTGTCCTTGTAGATCAGCCCCTCGCGGTGCAGCTCGACGAACACCTTGACGACGGCTTTCGACAGGCCCTCGTCCATGGTGAAGCGCTCGCGCGACCAGTCGCACGAGGCGCCCAGCCGCTTGAGCTGGTTGATAATGGTGTCGCCGCTCTCGGCTTTCCACTGCCAGACCCGCTCCAGGAATTTCGCGCGGCCCATCTCGCGGCGGCCGGGCTGCTGGCGCTCCATCAGCTGCCGCTCGACCACCATCTGGGTGGCGATGCCGGCATGGTCGGTGCCGGGCTGCCACAGCACGTCGCGGCCGCGCATGCGCTCGAACCGGCACAGGATGTCCTGGAGCGTGTTGTTGAGGGCGTGGCCCATGTGCAGCGAGCCCGTCACGTTCGGCGGCGGGATCACGATGGTAAACGGCACAGCGTCGCGGCGGTCGGGGCGGCCGGCCTTGAAAGCAAGGCTGTCCTCCCACACCACGGACATGCGGGCTTCGATATCGGCGGGCTGATAATTTTTCTCGATCATGGGGCTGTAGAAAGCCGCGTGTGCGGGTCAAGTCAACGGGAAGCTCAGCGGCAAAGGGCGTCCTGCCCGGTCCGCAGGCCGAATATGCCCTGGGAGCAGGGCTTTATCGGGGCCGCACCGCCGGTGTCAGCGGCCGCCGCGCGAGACCCGCTCGATTTCGGCCTTCACGATGCGTTCGACGAGGCCCGGCAGATTGTCGTCGAGCCAGGATTTCAGCATCGGGCGCAGCATCTCCTTGACCAGATCCTCAAGCGTCCGCGCATTGCTGCTGAGCACCGTGTGCGCCAGGGAATTGAAGGCGGATTCCACCGCCGAGACGGTCGACTGCGCGAGCATGGGCTGCTGCGGCGGCAGCGGCGGGGCATCGAAGTCCACCGGCGCGTAAGACGGTGGCGGCGGCGGCGATTCGGCGAATTCCAGATCGTCGCGCGGCTCGACCTTGCGGAAGCTCGGTGGCGGCGGAGCCGGTGTCGGATCCATCGCCATCTCGTCGGTCAATTCGAGTACGTCGGGTTCAGGCTCGGGCTCCGGCTCAGGCGCGCGCATCTCGGGCGCGGGTGTGGCTGCATCGAGCCCCGCCAGCAGCGCGTCGATGTCGTCCTGGCTGTTTGGCGATACATCCGCCGCAGGTGCGGGAGCTGAGGCCGGTGCCGGCTTTGCGGCCGGGGGCGCAGCGGGCTTCTCGGCGGTCGGTTTGGCCGCTGCGACCTTGGAGGGTGGAATGTCGTTCATCGCCTGCGGCTTTGGCGGCGCGGCGGGCGCGGCGGCTTTCTCGGGTTTGGCGGTTTCAGCCGGCGGCGGCTTGGCCTCATCGTCGGCAATGATGCGCCGGATCGAGGCCAGAATCTCCTCCATCGAGGGTTCTGTGACCTTTGCAGGCTGCGTCATCTCCGACTCCACATCATCAACGCCCTCGCATGCGTTGTTTTACACCAAGCACGGCAGGATTGGCCGGTTCCGGACCGATGGCCGGTCATTTTCGTCACGGCAGCCCGACTTGTCCCCAGATCACGGCTCAACGTGCGGCGGTGCGCCCCTGCCCCCGGCACTCAAGCTTTACGCACACGGCATCAATGCGAAGCGAATCGATCCGCATTGTCTTGGCAAGGCTATGTCAGGGATTTTGATGATTGCAAGCAAAGCGCCGGTCGGCCTCGGCTATTGGCGAGGCCGACCGGACGACAACGGGTATCAGCGCCCGTCAGGCGTACGCACGCCGGCCCAGCTGTCGCGGACCTGATGGTAGTGAACACTGGGATCGTAAACATTGGTCGCAAGGCCAAGGACCTGCGGCGCCAGACGGCCGACCGCGGCGAGGACGTTGTACGATGCGACGACACGGTCGTGCTGCGCGGTCACGAGCGCGACGCGCGCATTGACCAGCGCCTGCTGGGCGTTGAGGACGTCGAGGGTCGTGCGCTGGCCGGCCTTGGCTTCCTCGCGCACGCCGTTCAGCGCGATCTCGGACGCCGTCACCTGCGCCTGCGCCGACTGCACCTGCGCCTTGCCGGCCTGCAGCGAGCCCCACCATTGCACGATGGTCGCACGAACCTGATCGCGGGTCTTTTCGAGGTTGAGGCGCTGCTGCGCCAGGTTTTCCTTGGATTGGCGGATCAGCGAATATTCGCCACCGCCATTATAAATCGGCACCTGGAGCTGCGCGATCGCCGATGCGGTGTACGAGCGCATCTGAATCAAGGACTGTTCGTCGGCCCGCTGGGCCGTTACCTGAGCCGTAAGTGTCGGCAGCAACGCTCCTTCGGCGATTTTGACCTGCAGATAATTGACGTCGATGCCATACATGGCAGCCGTCACGTCGGGATGCTCGACCAGACCGAGTTCGATCGCCGAGGCAAGCGTGGGGGGAAGAAATCGATCGACCGGTGAGCCCGGCGCAAGGTTCGTCGGATCGTTGCCGATGACCCGACGGAAGGCGGCACGGGTCGTGTTGAGATTCGATTCCGCGGTAAGGGCCTGGGTCTTGCCGGCAGCCAGCTGTGCTTCCGATTGCGCGACGTCCGTGCGTGTCACCTCGCCAACATTGAAGCGATCACGGGTCTGCTTCAGTGTCTGTTCGAGGACGCGCACGTTGCTGCGCTGGACCTCGAGCGTGGCGGAATCCCGCAGATAGTCCATGTAGGTCGTTGCGGCGCTCAGCAGCACGCTCTGATCCATACCGCGCAGCGCTTCACGGGTGCCGGAAACCTGACTCTCCGCCGCCCGCGTCTTGTTGCCGGTAATGTTGCCGTTGTAGAGCGTCTGCGTCGCGGTAACGCCAACGCTGCGGGGGGTCCTGGTTCCGAAGACTGAGTTACTCCCTACGCCACTCTGCAAATCCTGATATTGATAGCCACCGGTCGCCGTCAGATTGACCTTGGGCCGGTAGCCGGACAAGGCCTGCGGCACGCCCTCGTCAGTCGAGCGCACCTGGGCACGCTGTGCGTTGAGCTGCGGATTGTCCTGATAGGCGCGCACCAGCGCGGATTCGATCGTATCCGCCAAGGCAGGCGTCGGCCCGGCAAGCGCCAGCAACAGGACCGAAACCGCAGCTCCGGTGAAGAGCTTCACCCCATGCATCCCTGAAATTCCGTTCATTCTAACGCCCGGCTCGTGCCCGCGAGCTGGGTTACGTCTATCGAGTGGAGTCGTTGCCCCGCCGCAACATAGGATGCGGATTGGCGCGACGGAACTACCCGAGGGTAGTTCCCGGTGGAAACTCTTCACGTGCAGCATCCCGGCCACACTTCTGATTCAGAACGGGATTTTAATGGGACTTTGGACCGTCAGAAGACGAAAGCGGCCGCCCGTTCGAGCCCCGGAAGGACCGGAGCAGCAGCGTCGAACAGGGTTCGATGGCCGAATTCACCGTGGGTACGGGTCACGATCATGGCCCGCGGCGGCCGTGATTCCGCGGACACTCCCACCAGGCGCCCGCCCTCCTTCAGTTGCCCGAGCAATGCCTCCGGCATCACCTCGGCAGCGCCATTGAGGATGATCACGTCGTAGGGAGCGGCGGACGGATCGCCTTCGGTGCAGGCTGCGGCCTTGCAGGTGACATTGGCAAGCCCCAGGGACGTGAGGGAATCCTTGGCCTTCGCGGCCAGGGCCGAGTCGCATTCCGTTGCGGTGACCTGGCGGGCCAGCTTCGCAGTCAGCGCGGCGAGGTATCCCGTGGCGCAGCCGACCACCAGGACATTGTCGCCCTCGCCGATGTCGGCGGCCTGAAGCAGCTTGCCGGTCAGCTGAGGCTTGATGAGGAAGCGCTTGACTGTGCCCTCGCTCACGTCGAGGTCGAGATCGAGATAAGCCAGGGCCTGCCGGGCGGCCGGCACGAAGACCTCGCGCGGAACCGTGAGCATGGCATCGAGAATACGACGGTCGGTGACATCATTGGTGCGCACCTGGCCATCGACCATTTTGAGGCGCGCGGTCGAGAAACCGGACATTTGCGGACCCTGCAATGCGGACGATGCCGCGGACGAAATTCGCGGCATCTTTGGAGCATGCACGGCCAAAACGCAACACGGCCGTTCACCTGCGGGGCCAGGGCTTCCGTATCTTACCGCATCGGGCGCCGGAACGGATTATTCGATGGCCACCGCGAGGCGGCCGATCAGAGCTGCGACCTCATCCAGCCGCGCCGAATCGGGCGTCTCAACCGCACGCGCCAGACAGGCGAGGCATTCATCGTCGCTGAGTTCGGGAATGTCCGCCGGCAGAATCGAGGGGGCCATATGAGAACGGTCGACCTGGATGTCTGGCATGGGAATCAGCTCCGTAAAGATCCGGCAGCTGTCGAAGCTCAATTTCAATTGAGTCGATTTGGCGCCGTCCCCATGGCGCGACGACGCCCGTCCACACATCCGCTTGAATGCGATTCCAGCCAAAAATCGCGGACGCGCTATTCAGAAATCAATGCAACGAGATCGCGAGGCGCTCGAAGATGAGACCACAAGCCATTGAATTTGCGGAAAATTTTGGCTCCCCGGGCTGGATTCGAACCAGCGACCATCCGATTAACAGTCGGATGCTCTACCGCTGAGCTACCGAGGAAAAGGCGAACCAGTCGTTCGCGCGCGGCTGCGTATAACAAAGCCGCTTGCGCTTGCAAAGGACGAATTCGTCATCCTCCGAAACGTCCTTGAGGAAGGGCCTGAGCGGGCCCCTCCTCCCGGCGATATCGGCCAATCGCTATTCCGCAAGAAACGAGGTTTTCTTGGTGCCGGAATCGTAGCGCAGCCGAAGCGCGGTGATCTTGCAGAGGTTGACGTTCTTCCACAGCACGGCCTCGTCGTAGTTCTGCCAGTCGACGCGAATGTTCCAGACGCAGCCCTCGTCGTCCTCGTCGAACTCGACATAGGTGCTGGCCTGGTTCTGCAACACCTTCTCGAGTTCGTTGTCCCACTCGTCCAGGCCATCGTCCGGTGCGTTGAAGCCCAGGAACTTGATGGCATAGCCGGTTTCGTTGACGACGGTGACGTTGCGGGCGTCAGCCGCAAACGACGGCATGGCGGCGATCGACAGGCCGATCGCGATCAATCCAGACAGAAAATACTTCATGAAAATCCTCCGATCGAAACAGGCCTCGGCGCCCGGCATCGATCGGCGCAGGCGCCGCGGCAACAAAAAGCGTTGCCTCAAGACATGCCCGGAGTGCGATCGAAGGGTTCAACACGCCGTCGATCTGCACTCCGGAACGTTGCGCGACGCGAGACGCGCAGGACCTGTTCTATCGTTTCGAATTCTCCGCAGCAATGAACGGGCATTCATAGATCGGCGGTGTTTGTCTTCTCCGGCACGGGAGCAGCTACCGGCACAGCGGCACCGTTGCTCTTCCCGGTCACCGCGCCGACCAGCGCCTTCACGGGATCATCGCCGGGCGCAAAACCGCTCTGGCGCAGGATCTCGTCGATCATCGGACGCAGCGCGTGCACCTTGAGCAGCTCGCCGGCCAATCCCTCGCCGAAGCCGACATTGCCTCCGCCTGCGCCGTTGCCGCCGAAGGCGCCGCCGGTGTGCAGGATGCGGACGTCCTTGAGGTTGGCGATCGGCTTGACCATCTCGGCCAGCGCCGACGGCATCGTCTCGATCCGCTTCTTGGCGATCTCGAATTCGATGACGTTGCTGCCGAGCTTGTTCTGCGCCTCGTTCTTCATGGTGATGACGGCGGCCTCGGCCTCACCGATGTTGCGGACGCCGACAGCCTTGATCTTGTTGGACTCGGCTTCGGCGGTGGCCAGCGTCTTCACGGCTTCGGCGCGATCGAGCGAGGCCTTCTTCTCGGCCTCGGCCGCGACGATCAGCTCGGTCGATTTGCGTTCGGCCTCGGTCCGCGCGGCCAGCACCTGGGTGAGACGGGTGCGATCGGCGACCTCGACCGCACGCGCAGTCACGACCTTTTCCTCCGCGGACACCGCGAGCGCCTCGGCGGTCTTGGCTTCGGCGACGGCTTCCGAGGTCTGCTTGCTCTTGGCGGCGATCTGGATCTCGTTCTCCTGGGTGGCGATCTGGATCTCGCGCTGGGCATCGGTCTTGCGCTTGTTGATCGCCAGATCCGATTCGATCACCGCGGTTTCCTTGACCTGCTTGGCACCGGCCTCCTTCTCGGCAACGGCCCTATCGGTATCGATGCGGGCGTTCTCCTCGGTCAGGCGCGCGGTCTGGGTTGCGGTTGCGACCTCGGCGCGGGTGCTCGCGGTCTTGTTGGCGATGTCGCGCTCCTGCGAGAGCTCGGCTTCCTTCTTGGTCCGCTCGATGCCGAGGGTCTGTTGCCGCGCCTCGAGGTCCTTTTGCGCAATCGCCACCTCGTTGTCCCGCACGATGGCGTTGCGGTCGCGCCGGCGGGTTTCGGTGACAGTCTTCAATTGGGTGAGACCTTCGGCGTCGAAGAAGTTTTCGGGGTTGAAGAACTTGACGTCGGTCTGGTCAAGCTTGGTCAGCGACACGGATTCAAGCTCGAGGCCGTTCGATTTCACGTCGGACTCGACCGTGGACTGCACGTGCTTGACGAAGTCCGAGCGCTTCTCCTGAAGCTCCAGGATGCTCATGGTCGCGGCGACCGAGCGCAGGCCGTCGACGAATTTCGCCTCGACCTGGTTGCGCAGCGCCTCGGCGTCGTTGGTCAGCGCGCCAAGCGTCTGGCTTGCCAGCGCGATGCTCTCTTCATCCGGGCGGACGCGGACGTAGAACTCGGCGACGATGTCGACGCGCAGGCGGTCCTTGGTGATCAGGGATTCCCGCTCCTTGCGTTCCACGGTGAGCCGCAGCGTCTTCAGATTGACGCTGGCGTAGGAGTGGAAGATCGGCAGGATCATGGCGCCGCCGTCGAGCACGACCTTCTTGCCGCCGAGGCCGGTGCGCACGAAAGCTTCGTCGCGTGTGGCACGCTTATAGAGGATGGTGAAGACGATCCCGAGGACGATGATCAGCGCAACGCCGATCATGGCCGGGACTGCGATGTCGAACATGACTTTCTCCAATGAATGACCTTAGCTACTGCTTAGAGGTGACTTGGACGGCTTGAGTTCATCGTCGGCCTTCACTGCGACGAAGCGCGTGCCATCGCGATCGACCAGCAGCACTATGGCTCCCTGCGGCAGCGGCGAGGACGACGGCGCGGCGACTGCCCAGACGAAATGGCGATTGCCGTGGATATCGGCGACGCTGACCTTGCCGGGCGGGCCCTGGTCGAGCGGGCCGATCACGACCTCACCGATGCGGCCGACAAGATCGCCGAGGCCGACGACATAGCTTTCATCTTTCGGAATGACCCGCGCGATGGCCCTGCTGGCGGCGCGGACCAGCGGAACCGAGACCACGACCGCTCCGACCGAAGCAAGCGTCGCCGGCAAGGGGCCGGCCACCATCCGCGCGACGTCTTGGATCAGGAAGCCGGTGATGGAGAAGGCGCCGAGCAGCAGCAGCAGGAAGACCAACAGCGGCACGCCGCCGATATTGATCCAGGAGATGGCGTTGATCACGCCATTGTCGCTGGGTTGACCGAAATCGACGTGGGTGCCGAGCATCTCGCTCAAGGAGGCTCCGACCAGCATCGAGACCACCTCGATCGAGCCGACGATGACGATCATGGCCGCCGCGATCGCGAACGGCCTGACCTCCGGCGCCATGACGTGTTCGAGCAGAGCGCTCATGCCACGGCACTCAGGAGCGCGACTTCAGCCGCGCCAGCCTCGCCGCAATTTCCTTGTCGCGATGGAGCGTGCTGAGCTCGTCGATGTCGCTCGAATAGGGGATACCCTGGGGCACGCCGGTGGCCCGCGCCACCGCCTTGCCTGCACGCAAGGCCTTGGCTGCAGCGGAAGTGCCGCCCTGCTTACGGAACGACGTCGAGCCCTGCTCACCTGCGGCCGCCTCGCTCTTTTCGAGATCGGCGCGGCGCTGCTCGGCGTCCTGGAGTGCCGACAGCACCGCGCGCAGGGAGGTGACACATTGTTCGATCTTCTCGTTGTTCTCGTCGATGGCGCGGGAGAGCACGTCGAACTGCGCCTCCAGATCCATCTGCCGCGCGATGCCGGCACGAGCGAGGTCGTCGCGGCTATCAGCGATCGCCCCTTCGATCTTGGGAGCGAGATCGGCCATCTCACGCTCGATCTCGGTGCGGCGCGCGTTGAGGCGGTATTCCTCGGCACGCGCAGCGGCGAGCGCGTCACGCGCTTCGCTCTCGGCGTGCTCGATCTCGCGGATGGCCTGTCCGACCACCTTGAGCTTGTTCTTGCCTTCCGCCTGCTCGATCGCGTCATAGGCGATTCCGGCGATCAGGCGCCCGACCCGGGACAGGAAATTGTCGGGGGCGGCAGCGATGGTGTCCATAGCGTTCTCCTCCTCTGGCAGAGTGTTCGGCGTGACGCCGTAGTGGACTTCGAAACCGTCCTCGGTGCGAACCAGGCGCGCGGGCACGCTTTGCCCCCAGCCTTCGGTATAGCCGGCATAGTCGAAGGGCACGCTGAAGCGCCCTTGCACGGTCGCAATCGAGATGGTGGCCGGGCCTTTGATCTTGGCGAGCTTGTCGTCGAGCGGCAGACGGCGGCCCTGCGCCGCGCGATATTCGGTGCGGTCGCGCAGCCCCAGCGTCACGAGACGCGACGGCAGCGCGGTTGCTTTCCGGATCGGCTCATAGGCGTGGGCATGCAGCAGCACGACGTTGGAACCGACGTTGTGGCTCCGCGCGACCTTCTCCAGGATTTCCATCATGCGGTCATAGGCCTGGAACGTCGCCTCCAGTGCGGCCTTGGCGGCCGGGTCAGGGGCAAGCCTGTAACGCAGCGCGGACGGCGCGTTTCGGGGCGACTGGCTCATACAAAGCACTAAAGCACCATTTTGGTGCTTTAGGAAGAGGACGCCTGATCACGTTTCCCTGATCCTCATGCACGCTATCGATTAGTCGTTGTGCCCCAGCGCGGCGTTCAAGTCGCGCATTCACCTCTAAGTCACCCGCCAATCAAGACTTCTTGCACGCGCGGGTTGTAATTTGAGTCGAAATGCCGAGAGGGACCGGCAACGACGTGTGCCGCGCACTTGGCTCTGATGTCCCCCCGACGATCAGCCGGACGACGCGAGCAGCTGTCGATCCACAGCCTGTCCGCAGCATATCCACAGGGCCGATATTGGGGATTCGTCAGCAGGTTGCGCGTCTTGCTGCGCACCAACCCACAGGTGGCTCACCCACCAGCCACGCTTCGGCAAGCGGAAGCGAACAGGGTGAGGAACAGCCCGACCGTGGGGCGCGCCGCGCGCCCGGCTCCTCACCTCCGCAAATCGCAAGAACCTCGCCTTCATGGCCAGTCTCCTGTCCGCCCTGCCCGCCTCCAGCCTTTGCCAGCGGGGGTCGCGCCAAGGGGTAGGAGAAATAAATCGTGGAGGATGTGATCTTTTTCACACGAGCGATCGTCGGGCGGAACGTAGGTTCCCGACGGGACTTTCTAGAAATCGCTAACCAATCGAGCCGCGATCGCCGGATCGTTAAAATGCGAGCAATCGGCTCAATCGGATGACAAACCGACTTTGCGACATTGCGCCATCCGCGTTCTGCGAGGGGTGTGATGAGAAGCGAAGCCGAATTCAACTTGATGCTGGATGCCGTCCGGGACGCCATGGTCGTTGAAGATTTCGCGCCCGCGCCAGAAAAGGAATTCGTGCCCCGCTCGTGGAGCTTCGACGCGACACCCAAAGCCGCCAATGACAATGAGGGCGCCTGGCCCCTCCTGCCGTTTCCCGACGGCTGGTACGCGGCCTGCTGAGCGCTGCTTTCAGCGTAAGCCGAACCGCCCGCCTCGCGGGCGTTTTGCTATGGGGCCTGCGCCGGAAATCCGGCTCAGCAACGATCAGGTCTTGGCGCGATCCTCGCCATCCTGCGGCGCCTGGTCGGGTACGGCCGATGGAAAGATGCTGTCATAGATCGCGCGGGCCTCACGGATGAGGCGAGCCCGCTCCAGCTCGGATTTCGAGACAAATCGGACGATGTCGCCCATTTGTGGCTCCAGTGCTCGGATGGCGAGATGCATCCCTTCGCAGATGCGAAGTCTATGCCAGCGGCCTGAATCAGGGGTTTCCAGCAGGCTCCGGGCAAACCCGGTGATCGAGCCGCCGCGCTCCTCGGCGGAGCGCCGCGCGCAGCATCGGCGCAACCGACAAGGAATCAAATTGTGACGGGAGATCAGAGGGTTGCGATGGAGGCCACGTCCGGAATTGAACCGGAGTACACGGTTTTGCAGGCTCGTCAGGCCGGGTTGAGGGGTCCCCATATAGCTGTTTCTATGTTGTTTTTGCTGTTGAATTTTTGATCTTGATCCGTCTACATGGACCGAGTTGGACCCCAAAGTTGACCCTGGGGACCCGGGACGAGGTAGACGGTTTGTGCCCAAACTGACGAACGAACTGATCGAGAGCTTCGTCGCGAACGCGGTCGCTGAGAAGGTCGAGCGCACCATCTTCGACAGCTCGGTGCCGGGCTTCGGACTGCGCGTCACCGCTAAGGGCAAGCCGCTCTGGATCGCCCGGGCCCGCTCAGGGGCCGGCCGACACAAGTTGACGTTGGGCACCTACCCCGAGAAGAAGCTCTCCGCGGCGCGCGCTGAGGCGCACGCCGCGTTGCAGGACATCCGGGAGGGCAAAGACCCGCGGGCAGAGAAGGCGCTCAGGCGCGCGGCCGTTGAAGCCGGCCGCACGACCGTTGCGGAGCTGGCGGACCGCTGGCTCGCTGAGTACGTCCGGATCAAGTTGAAGGCGAGGACGATCGCCGACTACGAGCGGCTCCTCGAGGACAAGATCAAGCCCAGGCTCGGCGCCCTCCCCGTTGCGTCGGTGACCAAGGCCGACGTCATCTCGTTTCACGCCACGATGGCAAACACTCCCCGCCGCGCGAACTACACGGTGGCAACGTTCCGTGCCCTGATGACCTTCGCCGAGGACGTGGGCTTGCGACCTCCGCACTCGAACCCCGCGAAGAAGCTCAAGATGTTCCGGCAGGGCGTGCGCGAGCGGTTCTTGTCGGAAGAGGAAATCGGGAAAGCCGCCGACGCGATCGCCAAGGCGGAGATGGAAGGCAAGATCGGCCCCCATGCTGCTGCCGGACTGAGGCTCGCTCTTTTCACCGGAGCACGAAGCGGCGAGATCACTGCCGCGAAGTGGTCGCACGTTGACTGGCAGCGAAAACTGATCCGTCTGCCGGACAGCAAGCTCAACGAAGGTCGCACCATCCATCTGAGTGAAGCCGCGCTCGCGGTGCTGCGCGAGTTGCCTCGCGCTGGCACGTACATTGTTGCAGGCAGGTATAGAGATGAGCCGCACCAAAACCTCTCGCGCGCCTGGATCATCGCGCGCGAGTACGGCGGTCTGCAGGACGTCAGGTTACACGATCTCCGCCACAGCTTCGCCTCACTGGCAGTCGGCCGCGGGATCTCGCTCTACATCGTCGGGAAGCTGCTCGGTCACAAGGTGCCGGCGACTACGCAACGCTATGCACACCTCGCCCGCGATGTAGCTTCCTCGATCAACGACGAGCTCGGCTCGGTGATGCAGGCCGCAATCGACAAGTCGAAGGCGGCCCAATGAGAGACGGTCGCTACGATGAAGTAGAGCTCGAGCGCATCGGAGCCGCCTTTCCTCGCGCAGGTGCAGGCGATCTGATGCAGGTGCGTCAAGCCTTGGAGACCGCCGCCCGTGAGTATACCGACCAGAGTGTCACGGCTGAGTTGATGACGAAAGCCGCGGAGCAAAGAGACCACTGGAACAAGGTCGATCAGACAGCACGCGAATTGCACCGTCTGCTGATGGCAACGGATCATGGGCTCCCGCCCGTCTGGTGGAGCCCTGATCCGACCCATGATGATCCGGCCTGGCTCGCTACCGCTAGGCGCTTTGCGGACGAGACGGCAGCTCACGCCCGAGGCAATGCTGTTGACTTCGACGCGCATTCCAAAGCGAATGGCGGAACGCGAAACCCAAGTCGGGAGGCGTACTATGGTCAGGTGCTCGCTGTATGGACCGACCTGCTCGGCGGCGAGCTCAAGATCAGCAAGAATGCATCCGACATTGTGCGCGGTCCACTCTGGCGTTTTTTCGATGCCGCCGTGTCACCGGTCCTCGGCACCTCCGCCCCGAGGCCGGGGGCGGTCGCAGACATCGTGAAGCGAGAGAAGCTGCGGCGGGGGTCTTAGGTCCTCAAATAAATTTCAAAGCTCCATCCTCACAGGGTTGCCGACAACAACTATCACTCAATCCATCCGAACGAAGCGAAGTTCAGGTGGAGGCAAATGAGTACAATCCAAGCGAACGTCACAGGCCGCCGAGCCGGTCCTGACACCGTTGTCAAGAGCGTCGATCCCGACGAGTTGGTCGATCCCACTGAGGCGGCCAGGTTGGTGCGGCAGAAGCCTGACACGCTGGCTCATTGGCGGTGCGATGGTCGAGGTCCCGAGTACCTCAAGATCGGTCGCAGCATCTTCTATCGCCGCTCGGCGATCTCGGCGTGGCTCGCCACGCAGATCGTCCGCCCCCAGGCGGAGGTGCGCTGATGACTGAGACCCCCACCTATGACCGCGCCGTGCGGATCGCGAAGGCGATCGCAAGGATGATCCAGAAGGACGGTGGTACCCCTTCACACGTCGCAGCCGTGACCGTGGGCCTCCCTGCATCGACGTTCGATCAGATCAAGCGGGAGAGCCCCGGTCATCGTCACGCTGACGGGGAAATCATGTTTCGCATCGGGGTCAGTGACAAGTTCTCAAATTACCTCGTCGCCTTCGAGCGCGGCGACGACAATCTCACGATCATCAACCGAAACCTCGCCTGGCTCGGGAAACCATTACTACCCCGTTGACCCTTGCAGCCGCGCGGGTGGCAGTTTCCCGCGCCGGCGCAGCCGCCGCCGGCCGGATGGACGCCGGCGGCACAGCGCCCGCAGACCCAAGCCCCGGTGCCTGCGGGCGCATCCCTCCACCAGATCGAGGATCCGAGATGAGTGAACGCTCTCCCTCCCCTTATGCACGCGCCGGCACGTTGATCCGCCTCGTGCGCGACCTTCACAGCTTTTGCGAACAGCACCAGCACGGCGAGATGGCCGGCGGCATGACTTACGACGAGCTCTTCCAGATGGAGCACCAGCTCGCCGAGGCGCTTCGCTGGGTTGAGCAGCTCGGAGCAAGCCGCGCGCCGAAAGCGCGCGCGGCTGAGCGCGTGCCCGAAGATGACGAATGTTTTTAAGGAGAGGACGATGCGCCTAGTCGTGTTTCCCCGATCCCGCAATGTAGGAATGGTCGAGCGCATCGCGCAGCAAATGGCGACCAAAGGCTCGATCGACGCCGCCGAGGACGAACTCGCCTTCGTCCTCGAGGTCGTTGCCGGCAAACTCGAAAGCATCGGCGTCGGCGACGCAGACATAGACCACGAGTGTCATTCGTTGGCGCGGGCTGCTTGGCTGCGATGGCAAGAGCTTCAACTTGACGCGGGTGTCGCATGAAGCGGTTTAGCGCCATCGCGGCAAGCTACCGACCCTCTCCAGCACCACCATCGCCTCGACTTCACGTCGAGATCGCTCTGTGGAAGGCGCAGGTCCTCCCGCTTTCAGGCCGCTTTCGCGGCGCCGAGCACGTGGAGCGGCACGTTGACTTTGTGCTCACCCTCGATGCCGAACGAGGCGAGCAACACGTTCAGCGAAATTTGAAGGCACTCCGGCGAACCCTTGATGAACTCGGTGTCGACCAGACGGCAGCGGAACGCGAGGTTCGTCGCTTCGAGGGCGCGGTGCGCGCCGAGCTCTGGCGTCGGGTTCTCCTGCAAGGTGGTGACCAATGAGCACTGCCACCGCCCGCCACGTCCCTGTCGCGGAGGATCGCGCCCTTCCACATCGAACAGACCATCACGTCGCTCGGTTTCGACCTCGGGAACTCCTTCGCCTGATGTCGATACGATACGGGCGCGAAATCCACGCCGATGAAGCGGGCCTACGCCTGCGGGATCGGATGCTGGATGCCCTCGCATTGAGCGGGAGCGAGGGACGACGTCGAGCCGAGAACTTCCTCAGCCTGTACTGTCGCTGGATGACGCCTTCCGAGCGCGAGAGCGCCATCGAGGCAGCTTTCCGCGATCAACGTCTCTGGTCCGCCGAAGCATTGGGCAACGACTTGGACGTCACCGAGGCAGAACGCAGACGGGCTCGCATTCTAACCTTCCGCGCCGCCGGCATGACCGACGACGTCATGAAGGCCAGGAGGACCGCCTGCAACACGGCCGGGAGACAAAAAAAGCGGGAGGAAGCTCGATTATACCCGAAGGCCAAGGTGAGCCGTGTCGCTCAGCGGCTTGAGGCCATTGTGAGGATCCTTCCGGCCGACTGGGTGAGCATCAAGACCGCTGGTGCTGAGGCCAAGCGACAAAGCCCCACTCACTTCGCTGGCAAACCCGGGAAGAAGCATTTAGCGGCCGCAGTTCATGATGCCGTGAACCTCGGCCTCGCCCAAGGTCGGCTGGAAAAGAGGGTCGTCCCTGGACCGAAATTTCAGGTTGCCGAGATTAGACGGAGCCGCCGATGAGTGCGGTTCCAACTGCCCGCCCTCCCAGACTGCGGACACAAAATCCTATCGATAGGATCACGATAGGAAAAAGTTGTCCGCAGTCTGGATTTCAGACTGCGGACGCGAAAATCCTATCGATAGGAAAAGTGCGTCCGCAGTATTCTTATATAACTGATAGCGGACTGCCGGGCGGTACCGATCATGGTGCTTGCGCTCTGGGCCGGTCGGCTGATCGCCGCCGGCCCTCTAACCAGATCAGCGAGGCCGGCGCGCTCCAGCGCGTCCGGCCGCTTCCGAGCACAGAACTGGCTTATGCACCGTCGTCCACAAGGGCGGGACGATCGCTGACGCGACGCCCGCCTGGCACCGGCGGTCGTGAACAGGACCCTCGCCGCAACACCGCCCACCATCACCACCAGCACGCCAAGACGAGAGAGAGTATGCGCGCGCGTGAGCACGCGGGACGCGCTGGCCCGCTCGGCGGCGCCGCGAGCTGCGGGACAGCGGTCCGGCGGTCGAGCCACCAGCGCCGCTCGCATCAATGCCAGCGCCCCTCCTGCGCCCGGTGCTGGTGCGTCCAATTTCTCAGCCGCTCTTTTCGTCCATCGAGCGGCGGGGAGCCGCCAGCGAGCTCGGCAGCGCGACTGCGACCCCGGCATCGCGGGAAAATCGTCAAGTATCTTTCACCGGGCCGCCGCCATGCGACGCTGACGGGCCCTTCTCTCCTACCTATGAAATTTCACCCGGCTTTTATTTGAGTTTTGGAGCGCCAGCAGGATGACGACAGCGCGATCGCTTTATTCGGGGTTCGCCCACCGGCCCTTCGCATTGCGCCGCCGGCTGCTCGAAGTCCTTAAGCAGCTCGACGCCGCGTCCGCTATGGAACTCGCCGGCCATGCCTACAGCGGCCGTATCGACCGGATGCGCCCAGCGCGCTGCTCGCCGGTACAGGTCGCGACCGTTCGCAAAGCGCTCCGCAGAATGCTGAGGAACGGTAACGCGACCATCGTCGGCCATCGTCGCGGCCGGCGGCTGTACGCCTGGTCCTGCCAGACGCCGATGCGGATCGGTCGGCTCGATGTCTGATCAGCTCGCAGCCGTCCTCGCCATGGTCTCAGGTCTATCCGAGGAGGACCGACGCACATTGGTGGCGCTCATCTCCGGTAGACCGCCGCCGGGCCATCCCGCATCAAGGGCGAAGCGTATACGCAACGCGCTGTTGATCGGTTGCTGGGCGGAGTTCTTTCCTGATCGCAGTCCGTACGATGCCGCGCAGGAGATCGCCACAGCGTGGCGGCGCTACGCCGCCGACGCTTGGCCGCGCGATCGGCTGATGTCCTTGGATAGTTGTCCGGTCAAGTACGCCGGAACCATCCGTTCCTGGTTGTGGGCGCTGCAGGTCGAGAGCCCCGGCTCGTTAAGTGCCGAGACGATCAGGAAAATTCTTGGTCAGGTTGAACTGACCAACCGGAAGGATCACCGTCTGCCTCATTGATTTGGAGGAAGATGTGATCGACACCATCAACTTGCCGGCAGGCGTTCCGTATGCAGTAGCCGAGAAGCTGCAGGGCATCATGGATGCCGCGGCCAATCAAAATGCGGCTCTGCGATCCATATCTGCGGAAATGCGCGACCTGCGTGCCGTAATCGAGAAGGACGAGGCCGTCGTCCAGCAACTCGAAGGGTCGAGCGGCGCAAACGCTCAGCAGATCAGCCAGCTCAGGAACAAGATCCAGCATAGCCGAGCTGATCTCTCGAAGCTGATCGATCGCATCGAAAAGCTCGGTCCTCTTTGGACCTCAGCGAAGCAGCTCATGGACAGGTGCTTGAGCTATGCGCGGGCGAACGCCGGTCGCATCATGCTCTACGAGGGCGACGAGCCCCAGTTGCGCGCCGGCGAGAAGACGCTCGCGGGCCTCGACCGCGCAGCGCGCCGCGTGCGCGGTCTCAAGATGGATCGGCGCGAGGTCGAAATCGCGCCATATCCAACAGCGGACGCAAAGCGGAAGGCGGGCGAGTACCTTGCAGCTCGGGCGCAGGCGGCGCGGCCTGACGTATCGGGCGCGCTCGAACACCTCGAAGGCCCCATCTTTCCCACCAGGGTGCTTGAAAAGCTCGGCAGCGGATCGCTCGACTTCGTGACGATCGACGTCATCGGCACTCTCGCATGGCTCTTTCCGGAGCAGATGCAGGCAGCGATCGACCGCGAGATAGACATCATGGGCGAGGACGAGATCGCCCTCTCGACGCAGGAAAGAGCCGACAAGCTCGCGATCATCGACGCGGACATCTTGGCGGCCGAGCGTGAGGTGGTCACGTTCAGCGAGTTGGCGGGACTGATGCCACCGGCGGACACCGACCCGCGAGCAGTATTGCGGCTCTCCAGCTCCATGCCTGCACCGGCTCTGGATTGAGGAGCTGGACATGAGCAGCACCGGCATCACCTTCGAGCATCTGAAATCGCAACTGTTCAACCGGCCACTCCTGGTCGACGCCGACCGCATCGCCGTGATGATCGACGTACTCGCCGATCGCACCGGCATCGCATTCGACCCGGCCGAGATCGAACGCGCCAACGTCCGGATCGACAGGCTTCCGGTAGGCGCGCGGGCCGCGATGCGCGGACCAGCGCGTCCCCGCTCCCCGAATTCGGGCGACAAGCTCTATCCCATCGAGGCCGGAACGGCGGTGATCCCTGTGCACGGCACGCTTGTGAACCGTGGCGCGTGGGTGGGTCCGTACTCCGGGCTCACGTCGTATGAAGGCCTACGGCGTCAATTCCGCGAAGCGGCGGCGGACGAGGACGTGAAGTCCGTGATCCTCGACGTCGACAGCGCCGGCGGACAGGCCTCCGGCGCTTTCGAGATCGCCGCGGTGGTTCGCGAGCTGCGCGCGTCGAAGCCGGTCGTCGCCGTCGTCAACGATATGGCGGCGAGCGCGGCGTACGCGCTCGCCTCTGCCGCCACGAAGGTAATCATCACGCCGTCCGGCGTCGCGGGCTCAATCGGCGTCGTTCTCGCGCACTTCGACCACAGCGCGCGGCTGGACAAAGCTGGAGTGCGACCGACGCTGATCCACGCCGGTGCTCGAAAAATCGACGCAAACCCCTTTCAGCCGCTGCCCGAGGGTGTTCAGAAGAACCTCCAGGCAGAGGTCGATAAGTTTTACGAGATGTTCGTGGAGACCGTCGCGTTGAACCGGCCGTCGCTCACGCCGGCCGCCATTCGAGGCACCGAGGCCGCAACCTTCATCGGGAAGGCAGCCATCGACGCGGGGCTGGCTGATCAGATCGGCGGCATGGAGGAAGCGCTGGCGCACGTCCGTGCGGCTGCGCCCAAGCCGGCCGCTGAACATGGTCTGCACGGCGTCCAGCCCGCCGCACAGAAGTCGGCACCTCCGCAGCTCTCACCGTTTGAAGCTGCGCTCGCGGCCGCCCATGCTGCCGCGGCTCAGAAGGCCGTAGCCGAAGCTGCCGAGCGTGCTCGGCAAAAAGCCATCAGCGACAGTTGGGCGTCGGTCGTTGATGACCTGGCGCGGAGGACGAGAGGTCCATGAACCAAGTTTTCGACGCACCCTTCAGCAGTCGGGGTGGTCGTCGACACCGCCGCCGGGGAGTTTCTTGGCTTTGCCCGGCGGCGGCTCAATTCTGTGGAGGTTTCGAACCATGACGTTCGCTGAAATGCGCGCCAAGGTGATCCAGGCGGTGCTCGACGATCGTGATCGGTCGCTTGAAGGCGCAGTTGAACGAGCAATCAGAGCCGGCGCCGAGCTTGAGCGAAAAAGGCTTCATTCCATTCTGAGCGAGGTCACTCCGCGCCCGGGCTTAGAGAGGCTCGCGATCCTTCGGGCGCTTGATCCTGAGGAAACGGCTGAGAGCGTCGCACAGTTCTTGGACGGGTATCCGATCGCGCAAGCTCACCATGCGAGCTTGCGCAGGACCATTCACGTCGTCGACAACAACAGGGACGCACAATGAGCAAGATCATCGAGGCGAAGGCTGTAATTTCCGCCGTCGACAAGACCGGCGCGGTGCTCGACCAGATCGCCAAGAAGTTCAAGGGCGTCGAGAAGGCGGGCAAGGCGCTGGAGAACGTCAAGGCGCCGAAGTTCACCGGCGATCTTTACAAGGAGCTGGAGCGGCTCAAGCTCAGCGAGAAGGAACTTGCCGGCGTTCGCAAGGAGTTCGACCGCTTCCACGACACGCTCAAGGCTGGTCCAATCCGCGCCAGCAATTATTTTCGCGCGATCGACGAGTGGAAGGGCAAGACCGTCGACCACTGGCGCAACGTCAAGGCAGCGGTCGATGAAACCGACAAGGCGCACCAGAGGTTTTTCAAGCGGGCTGGTCGCTTCGCGCTGCTCGCAAGCGGTGTCGGCGGCGCCGCTTACGCCGCTGGTAACATCGGTCGCGCCGGCTTCTCGGCGGCAGCTATCGCTCAGCGTGAGAGCGCCCGCGATTATCTGGCCGGGGTCTCGTCGAGCGAGAGCGACCGCCTCGCAGCTGCGGCGCAGAGTGCCTCGACGCGATACAGGTCCGTCGATGCTGCCACCATGCACGAGCGCCTGCGCGACACCGCCATGAGCACGCGCTCCACGGACAAGGCGATCGAGCTGGCCGACACCATCGCCGAAGGCACCACCGTCCTCCAGTCCCTCAAGGGCAAGGACAAGGCGATCGAGGAAGGGCGAAAGTTCTTCGCTGCACTCGACGTGCTCGGCAAGAACGTGGACCCGAAGGAAGTCCGTTCGCTGTTCGACGGCTATATCAAGGCGCTCGGCGTGGAAGGCGAGGACATGGACCTCGGCGGCGCGCTGGCGATGGCGCGGCAATCCCGCGCCGCCGGCGGCGTTCTCTCGAACCGCTTCCTCATGACCACCGCACCTGGCCTTGCTCGCGACCTGGGCGATCCGCAGCTCGGTACCGCGCTGTCATCCTCGCTCTCGCAGAACGTCGGCGGGCGCGCCACGAAGGCGTCTAAGGCGGCTCAGCAGGCGTTCGGGCTTCGTGACGGGCAAGGTCGCTTCCTCGACGCCGACATGATTATGCGCGACCCGGACAAGTACGCCTGGGAGCGCATCATTCCCGCCCTTGAGAAGAAGGGCATTGACGTCAACGATCAGGTCAAGGTCACGGAGGCGCTCTCGAAGCTGTTCTCCAACCGCGTCGTTCAGGACGTGTTCGGCAAGCTCATCACTCAGCGGGAGCAGTATCAGGCGAAGGCGGAGCAATACGGTCGCGCGCCGGGCCTGAGCGCAGCGGGCCCGCTGATGGGTAAGGATCCGTTCGTCGCCTTTGAGGCCCTGCAAGCGCAGCTCCGCAACTTCGCGGCACTCGCGCCGGTGATGGATACGGCGACAAAAACGCTCAATGAACTGACCGACGCGGTCGCGAAGCGAGCGACCGCGGTCCAGAACGGTGATTGGCTCGGTCTCCTGCCCGAAGATGACCAACGCATTCTCCGCGGTGCTCAGAAGCTGCTCACCGGCGGCAACATGATGACGAGTAACGACCTGGATCGGGACCGCATCAAGGCGCGCATTGCGGACACCCAGAAGATGCTCGATTACGGCCTGGGCGACGAAGGCAAGGGTCGGCTACGGATGTTCAACCTCGAACAGGCGCTCTATCAACACGATCAGTTCGCCTCGATGCCGCCGATCTATTCCGAAGCCGAGCTGAAACAGTGGCAGTCCAAGTACGGCAACATCGGCCCGAACGTACCGCTGCCGCGTGCAAGGCCTGCCGGCCTTGGCGAGGCTCCTCCGGTGCAGACGCTGGAAGGTGCCGAGCAGCGGGTTTCGGTGGAGGGCAAGCTCGAAGGTCAGGCCGACATCAACGTCAAGGTCGAGGCCGGCGACTACCTCAAGGCGCTGGTCTCAAAGATGGAGCAGGGTATCAAGCTGCTTGGCTCTGTCAGCTCTAACGGCGCCGGCTCGACCGGCAAGAGCAGTCCCGACGCCAACGCGCCGGCGACTGGCTTCAACACCGGGATGCCCCTTCCATGACCGCCCTGCCCCCGACCGAGCTGGAGGACCGCGTAGCCGCACTGGAGCGGCTCACTCCCGTCGTCAATGCGACACTGGTGGCGCTTTGCGGGTTGATCCTGGGCACCGTGCCACCGGAGAGCCAGCGCCGGATACTGGGGCTCCTGCGGGCGGGCAGCGCGTCGATCCTCGACGGCCTAACAGGCAGCGCACCCGGCGAGCTGCCGGACCTCGTGGCGGACGAGATCTTCGCCGGGCTGCTCGACAACATCGAGCGCCTTGCGAACAACCATCGGGCCGATCGCCACCGGGCTTGAAAGCAACGCCCAAATCATTGCCTGTGCTTGCCGGGCATGGGCGTAAATCGGGACGATCTCCTCGCGGAATATTACCTCAAGGCGGCCGGCGTCGCCGCGGTTTGGATCGACCGCGACGGGCTGATCGGCTCCGAGGATGCCGCGCGTCTCCAGCTCGAGGACGGTCGCGTCGCCTATTGCTGCCCGCGCGGGGCCAACTTCGTGCTCGCTTACCGTCTGCAGCTATGGAAACAAGACCACGATCACGTCGGACCGCCCAGCCAGGCGGCAATGGCTGAGCGGCTGGAGCAGTTCGCCGACGAGGGCGGCGTGGGGATCACGCCGCACGCCACGGCTATCGGTCGGGCCCGCGCGGCAGTCGCTGAGGTGAATGTGAGGCTCGCAGCGATGAAGTCCAAGGGCGAGCTGCGGGAGCTGAACCAAGCGTTTAGAGCCGCCCGCGCGGTGGACAGCTCTCTTCGATACGAAGCATTCATGGAGGCGAAGAAGGCGGCGCTGCTGGAGGCGCTGGCGAGGCGGATGAGCACCCCCTAAGGGAGGAAATGCTAGACCTGCCTCCTTTATGGGCAGCTGGGCTGAACTAACGCAAAGACGAAGTCACTCGGGCCATGCTAACGTTCGGCATCACCGCACGGTTCGTGGCCTCGATCGGTGACTGAGAGCCGAAATGCTCCCGCCTTCGATGGAGCGGGAGACGGCGATGAAAGACGAGACCAGGCATTTCTCAACGACTGAGCCGACGATTGTGGAGCGCTATGCGCGCGCCGCGCGTGAGGACATGGACGGTCCCGAACTCCTCAAGTTGATTAAAGAGCTAGAGGACGAGATAGCAAGGCGGGAGGGGCTTGCTTGAAGCTGCATGAGATCACAGAGGAAGAGCTTCGAACACGGTGAACCGACTACAGTCGCGCAGGGTGTATCGCCTAGTCTGCGACGCTGCTGGCTCTCCCCAGCAGAGCGAGTTTTGCCCGGCTGGTACGCTCCAAAGTTGCTGGTTTAGCTGTTGGAACGGTGGCTTTGCCGTTGGCTTTGCCGGGTCAGCCGATAGTCTGATCGGGGCATGAAGATAATCTCGATACGCCAGCCCTGGGCGGCTCTCATCATCAGCGGCGGGACCGACGTCCAGACCGGCGCGACCGCGTTCAAAGACGTCGAGAACAGGACCTGGGCGACCTCCTATCGCGGTCCGGTGCTGATCCACGCGAGCAAGCGTCCGGACGCGGTCCGGCCCGAGGAGATCGAGCGGCGCTTCGGCGTGCGTCTCAGCAGCGATCAGCAGCTCGGGGGCATTATCGGCATGGTCGACATCATCGACTGCGTCCGGCCGCATCCGAGCCGCTGGTACGCGCCCGAGCACTTCGCGTTCGTCCTCGCCAACCCCCGACCGCTCCCCTTCGTCCGATGGAAGGGCGCGCTATCGCTGCGCTCTGCGCCGGCCGAGCTGCTCGCGCTCATTGACGAGCAGATCAAGCGAGCAGCTTGACGACCGTTTCGCGCTGAAAGGGCGATCTCGCCGAAAAAAAATCGCCTAACACAAAGCGTAGTTGCCCGACTACATTTCGTAGAGTGCTCGCTCGCGACTGGGATCAAAGGCGATTTTCGGCTGTCGCTGCGATTTCACTACAGATCGTAGAAATCCACGTCGCACAACTCTACGCTTGGCAACTACAGGCGACGCCGTCACGCTTCTCTCGCGATCAACAGCGCATCAGCGCGAGAGGAGAACGACATGCAACAGAACTGCCCAGTGCTTGCCCTTGCTCAGAGGTACGACCTCGTCGCGAAGCAGTGGCTCGACAGCGAAAGCGACGTCTCTTATCAGAAGCTCGGGTACATGGTGCTCGCGGCCGATCAACTCACCCCTCAGAGCATCACGGGCGCGACCTTCCAGATTGCGTGCGCGGTGTCGGAGCTTGATGTAATCGCTCGCGGGAGCGATGCTCCGCACATTCGTTTAGCTGCTGAACGGCGCGTGCTGCGGCTGCTGCGCAACGCGCTCATCTTGCTCGAGGAACGCAGCGCCGATCTGCCGTCCGCTTGGAAATTTGTCGTTCCAGCTGGCGACGGACAACTCAAGCGCAAGTACGGTTCTAACTGACGACGTCACGCGAAAAGGAGATCAGGCCGATGGAGCGGCGGTGCGAACCGCCGCTCCTCCTCCACGAGAGCCCTAACGATGAGAGCGATCGACCGCCAGACAAGATTGAAGCGAGGCAAAGAGCTCGGGCGGCTGGCGTACGACATGCTGAGGTTCGAGGACCTCATCGGCAACATAACCGTCGAAGGCGAGCAGAAGCAGCTTCGGGAGTTCGCGCGGAGCGGCTTGTCCGGATCGCTCCTCACGCCATTTAGACCGACGCGGCTTGATGAGTTCTCGCGAATTGAGATCCGGTACCTCGGTCGCAAGGTGCTCGACATTCGTTGGTCGAAGGCCGGCGACTTCCAGCTGATCGTCTACGAGCCGGGCGAATGGGAAGAGCTGCTCGACCGGCTCGCAAACGTGTTCTGAGCTTGCTCTTTACCCAGGCAGAGCGCCGGTGGTCGGCGGAGCGTGAGGCACCGATATTCCCGGCGCGATCGCGACTTTGTTGATGAGCGCATCTTCGACAGGCAGCCTGATCTTCGTGGCTTCTTGTGGTGGTAAGCAATGAACTGCCCATTCTGCACAAAGCGCCTGCCAGAGCGTATCACCACTGAGGAGCAGCTTTGTCGCCGCGAAGCTGACCCACTCGTGATGATCGTCTAAAATCATTGCCTGAGTGCAAGCGTCAGCGACGTCAGCGTAGGGGCGTCCCGTACGAGCAGCTATAGCGTTCCACCCCATCTTCGAGATCGCCGTGAACACTTCGATTTCAGGAGCACTGTCCCCAGGAAGGTTTGTGCACCCCGGCGCAGGCTCAACATCAGCATCCAAGAAAACAACTGTGGGTCGCGGCCATCGCTTCTGAGCTGCCATGATACCGAGCGAACGCCCTACCGAAGATGCACCGTACGATGTGATTTGACATCTCTGGACTAGCTGAGGTGCGTGCGCGGTCAGTATCTCTTGCAGCATCACTGCTGCTCTATGATCTTCGACGTACAGGTCACACTCGAAGTGTGGTTGGTCGTCCATCTTCGACATCGCGAAATCCGGACTGACACCATATACGATCTCGCGACCGTCGGACCGCTTGAGAATTTGAGCCCTCGCTTGGAGAGGAAGCTCATCTAATACGTAGGGTGAGTGCGTGGTCAGAATGATCTGGAGTTCTCGCTCGCGACACCGCTCAGCCAAATCTCGAATGAGCCGGCGTTGTGAGCGAGGATGGAGGGACGTCTCGATTTCGTCGATCAGAATAAGTCCATACTTCGGCAAATCAGCCTGCAAAAATTCAGCGACTGTCGTCTCGCCGGCGCCGGAATGAAAGCCCGAGTAGGAAACACTGTGCTCGCTCAGAACAGACACCGCACGATCGGGATCTGCATCGGTGGCAGCCATCTTCGCCAGATCATACTGACGGCCCATGATTTGATTGAAGCGAGCTAGTCGATACTGGTCAAACGGCTCGGCCGAAGCTTCCTTGTATTGCGGCTTTGCAATGCGAGCGTAGCCACGACGCGCTCCGACCGGCACGATCCGGCTCAGGTCAATATACTCAATCGCGCGCTCGCGACGATCAGGATTGCCGCGCCATCGCCCGCCGGGCTTCCGAACACTGTTTTGAAATATGGCGTCGCCTTCACGTAGCGAGTAAGAGATCGCGGCGTCCTTGATTTGCTCCCAAGCCGTATCAGGGAAAAAGTCGGAGGCGTACTCCGCCTTGGTTGCGTATCTCGATCGGACCTGTTGTTCGGCCGTGCGGTAGACCGAGGCGGCACATTGCAGGATGGTGCTTTTTCCCGCTCCGTTCTCGCCGACTACGGCCATGATCGGAAAGTTGAGATTGAACCGCTGATTTCTCCAGCCGCGCAGTCCTTCGATTGAAATCCAGTCCAGCCGACGCGGCCAACCAGTGTTGGTCAGCCACTTGGCGTTAAGACGCTTCATCTCATTGCTGATTGGCATTCGGGAACTCCACCGGTTCGGATCCGTCCGGGGATATCACGCGCAACTCCAGAAAGTCCCGCAAAAGGGCGGCGCTAAGCGCCATTCGTGCCGCCAAGGACCTTGCGAGCGGAACTCAAGCTCCCCCGCCTCCCGGGTCCCCCTTGGGTCCCCAAGCGTCGCAAGTACACACTCGAAGCTAGGAGGAATTTCGCACTAACCCATTGATCTCATTGATGGAGGCCACGACCAGAATTGAACTGGTGTACACGGTTTTGCAGACCGTTGCGTAACCACTCCGCCACGTGGCCCCGTAAGGGCGGACCAATATAGGGGATCAATGGCTTAGGCAACTGCCTTCATCCGGCTTTGACCGGAGGCAACCCCGGCTGGCGCCCTGCGCAGCCACTCCGCCCTCTTCCTGCCGGCACCACCGATGATGTGGGCCGAAGTCAGGCTCGTTTGCGCCGCCGGAAGTCGCGCCGCCCCTTCGGGGCGGGCTTGGGCGCCAATTCCGGCATCTCGGCCTGGACCTCGCGGTAGCGTGCCAGCAGTCGTTCAAAACTCGCATGCAGCGTCTCGGCGATGTCGGGGCGTCGCTCGAGGCCGGCGAGAATCGTCGCCGCGGCTTCGATGGTCGAGAGCCCGTCGCGGCGCGGCTCCTTGCGCAGACGTCCATAGCGCGAGGGGTGCGCAGGGTTGAGGATCACGCGCTGGCACTTGAGCATCCAGGGATTGCGCCACCACAGCGCCTTGGCCTGGCTCCAGGTACCGTCGAGCAGCACCACGCCTTCGAGCTTGCCGAGGATCGCGCGCTGATTCTCCGCAACCTCGCCCTTGCGGTTGAGCGCGACGATCTCGCCTTCCGCGTCGAGATCGGCGGCGCGTGCCGAGCCGAGATAGAGCACGGCCCAGTGCGCGGCATTCTCGACCGGCCGGCCCAGCGCCTTGGACAGGCTCGGCCAGGACAGGCCGACCCGCACCGTGGCGTCGGCGAAATGCCGCGCGAGCAGGCGCGCGGTGCCGAGCGCCCTGTCCTGCTCCTGCGGGTGCTGCAGGATCAGAAGCGACAGCCGATTTTCAATCGGCGTGACGCTGTCGCAGATGCACAGCGGCATCGGCTTCTGGCAATGCGGGCACTCGGGGATCGGATCGGCGGCGGCGATATCAGGCGGGTTCGACATGAGCGCCGCTATACGCTTGAAGCGGGGCCTCAACAACTCATTCCGCGGGCGCAGGCAGCGGGCGCGGCGCGGACCGCCGCCGCAGGCGGTCGATCAGCAGATAGATCACGGGCGTGGTGTAGAGCGTCAGGATCTGCGACACGAACAGGCCGCCGATGATGGTGATGCCGAGCGGCCGGCGCAGCTCGGTACCGGGGCCGGTCGCCACCACGAGCGGAATGCCGGCAAACAGCGCCGCCATGGTCGTCATCAGGATCGGGCGGAAGCGCGCCTGGCAGGCCTCGAAGATCGCCTCCGCTGACGACAGGCCGCGCTGGCGTTCGGCGTCGAGCGCGAAATCCACCATCATGATGCCGTTCTTCTTGACGATGCCGATCAAGAGGATGATGCCGACGAAGGCGATCACCGTCAGCGGCGTGTTGGTGAGCTGCAAGGCGAGCAGTGCGCCGAGCCCTGCCGAGGGCAGCGTCGAGATGATCGTGAGCGGATGGGCGAGGCTCTCGTAGAGCACCCCTAACACGATATACATCGCCACCAGCGCACCAAGGATCAGAAGCGGCTGGCGGCCGCTGGTCTTGGCGAAGTCGCCGGCATTGCCGTCGAAGCTGCCGCGGATGCCTTCGGGCATGTGCAGTTCCTCGACCGCGCGCTGGATGTTCTGCGTCGCCGCCTGAAGCTGCACGTTCGGCACGAGGTTGAACGACACCGTGGTCGAGGGGAACGACTGCGAGTGATAGACCGCGAGCGCGGCGAGGCTGCGCGTGGCATGCACCACGGCCGACAGCGGCACCTGCGCATCGCCCGCGCCCGCGACATAGATGCGTTCGAGGTTGGAGGGATCGACCTGGAATTTCGGATCGATCTCCAGCACGGTCATGTATTGGTTGCGCTGGGTGTAGATGATCGAGATTTGACGCTGCGAGAAGGCGTTGTTCAGCGCGTTGTTGATGTCCTGAACCTTGACGCCGAGCGCCGAGGCCTTTTGACGATCGATCGCGAGCGTGAGCTGAAGGCCGCCGGGGTCGCGGTCGCTGGAGATGTCGGTGATGCCTTCGACGGTCTCCATGCGCTTGGCTACGATCGGCGCCCACTTCTGCAGCAGACTGAGGTCGGTGCTGGTCAGCGTGTACTGGTAGTCGGAATCGCTCTGCCGCCCGCCGGCACGGACGTCCTGGGCGGCGAACATGAAGAGGCGGATGCCGGCCACGGGGTACAGCGCGCGCCTCAGACGGTCGATCACGACCTCCGTCGAGACGTGGTCGCGCTCCTCCGGCGGCTTCAGGCTGATGTACATGATGCCGCGGTTCGAGGTCGCTCCCCCCGGTCCGCCTCCGGCGCCGACGGTCGAGCCAATACCGGCCACGGCCGGATCCTTCATCACGATGTCGGCGAGCCGCTGCTGCAGACCGAGCATCGACTGGAACGAGATATCGGCCGAGGCGCGCGTCGCTCCGATCACGAAGCCGGAATCGTCGGTCGGAAAATAGCCCTTCGGGACCTTGATGTAGAGCGTCACGGTGAGGCCGATGGTGGCGAAGAACACCAGCAGCGTCGCCAGCGGGTAGTCCAGCACGGTGCGCAAGGTTCGAGCGTAGAAGGCGACGATGCGCGACAGCGAGCCCTCGATGATGCGATCGAACAGTGTCGCGGTGCCGGACGTGGCGTGGCGGATGTAATGGGCGCAGATCATCGGCGTGACCGTGAGCGAGACCAGCGTCGAGACCAGGATGGCGAAGGTCAGCGTCAGCGAGAATTCGCGCAGCAGGCGGCCGACGATGCCGTCCATGAAGATCAGCGGCGTGAACGCCGCGACCAGCGACAGGCTGATCGAGACCACCGTGAAGCCGATCTGCTTGGCGCCCTCCTGCGCCGCCCGGAACGGCCGCATGCCGTGCTCGAGATTGCGATACATGTTCTCGATCATGACGATGGCGTCGTCGACCACAAAGCCGACTGAGATCGCGAGCGCCATCAGCGACAGATTGTCGATCGAGAAGCCCGCGACCCACATGCCGGCGCAGGTGCCGGCCAGTGCCAGCGGCACCGAGATGCCGGCCGCGATCGTCGGCGTCAGCCGCCGCAGGAATACGAACACCACGACCATGACCAGGATCGCGGTCGCCAGCAAGGTCCATTGCATGTCGAGCACGCTGGCGCGGATCGTGCCGGTGCGGTCCACCAGGGTGGAAATCTCCACGCCGGCCGGAATCCATTGCCTGAGCTCGGGGATCAGCGCCTTCACCCTGTCGACGGTGTCGATGACGTTGGCATCGCCCTGCTTGGTGATCTGGATCAGCACGGCCGGCTGCTTGTTGAACCATGCGATCGAGCGCGCGTTGCGGACGGAATCCTCGATGTCGGCGACGTCGGACAGCCGCACGAAATTGCCATTGACGCTCTTGATGACGATGTCGCGGAATTCCTTGGCGGTGCGCATCTGCCGGTTGAGCGCCAGCGTCTCGCTCTGGCGTTCGCCGTTGAAGATGCCGACGGGACCGAGCGGATTGGCGCTGATGATCGCGGTGCGGACGTCGTCGGTGGCAATGCCTGCGTTCGAAAGTGCCACCGGATTGAGCTGGACGCGGACCGCCGGTTGATCAGCGCCGCTAATCGCCACGTTGCCGACACCCGGAACCTGCGAGATGCGCTGCGCCAGGACCGTATCGGCGACGTCGTAAATTGCGCTGGCTGACAGCGTCTTCGAGGTCAGAGCCAGCACGAAGACGGGCGCGCCAGCCGTGTTGGCCTTGCGGAAGCGCGGCAGCGTCGGCAGGTCGCTCGGCAGGTCGACCATCGCGGCGTTGATCGCCGCCTGCACGTCGCGGGCGGCCTTATCGATGCTGCGGCCGATGTCGAACTGGAGCTGAATGCTGGTGTTGCCGAGCGTCGAGGTCGAGGTGATCTGGTTGATGCCGGCGATCTCACCCAGCCGCCGCTCCAATGGTGAGGCCACCGTTGCGGCCATCACGGCCGGGTCGGCGCCCGGCCGATTGGCCGAGACGAAGATGGCGGGGAAGTCGACGTTCGGGACCGAGGCGACGGGAAGGAACTCGTAGGCGACCGCACCCAGCAGGAACAACCCGATCGACAGCAGCGTGGTCGCGACCGGGCGGCGGATGAAGGGCTCCGAGATCGATGCCATCACTGCATCCCCTCGGTCGCGCCCGCGACCGGCGGGCCGCCGGATTCAGCCGGCGGCAGCGCCTGCTCGAGGCGGCGGTTGATGCGGTCGAGCGCGAGGTAGATCACGGGCGTCGTGTAGAGCGTCAGCAACTGGCTGAGCAGCAGTCCGCCGATGATGGAGATGCCGAGCGGAAAGCGCAACTCGGCGCCGGTGCCACTCTCGATCGCCAGCGGCAGCGCGCCGAACAGGGCCGCCAGCGTCGTCATCATGATCGGGCGGAAGCGCAACAAGCAGGCTTGCACGATCGCCTCGTTCGGCGACATGCCCTGCCCGCGCTCCGCCTCGAGCGCGAAGTCGATCATCATGATCGCGTTCTTCTTGACGATGCCCATCAGGAGAATGATGCCGATCAGGCCGATGACCGACAGGTCCTGCCCGCACAGCAGCAGCGCCAGGATCGCGCCGACGCCCGCCGAGGGCAGCGTCGACAGGATCGTGATCGGGTGGATATAGCTCTCGTAGAGCACCCCCAACACGATGTAGATCGTGATCACGGCGGCGAGCAGCAACCAGGGCTGGCCGGCGAGCGCCTTGGCGAATTCGGCCGCATCGCCAGCATAGACGCCGACGATGCTGCCCGGCATGCCGATCCGGGTCTCGATGGTTTTCACGGCTTCGACGGCATCGCCGAGCGCGGCGCCCGGCGCGAGGTTGAAGCTGAGCGATACCGACGGGAATTGCGCCTGATGCGAGATCGCGAGCGGCGCGGTGGTGCGTTTCAGCGTCGCCACCGCCGACAGCGGCACCTGGGCGTTGGGCGCGCCGGCGGTGGCGCTCGCACCGCCCGGCAGATAGAGTTTTGACAGGATCGAGGGATCGCGCTGATACATCGGCAGCGCTTCCAGCACCACGCGGTACTGGTTGGCCTGGCCGTAGATGGTCGAGATCTGCCGCTGCGCGAACGCGTCGTTGAGCGTGTCGGTGACGGCCTGGAGGCTGACGCCGAGCTGGCCCGCGCGGGTGCGGTCGACGTCGAGCCGCGCCCGCAATCCGCCCTCCTGCGCTTCGGAGGAGACGTCGCGGAACAAGGGATCGCGCCGCATCTCCGTCACCAGCTTGCGCGCCCATTCCGACACCAACGTCGCATCGGTGCCGGTCAGGGTGTACTGGTATTGCGAGCGGCTCGACTGGGTCGAGATCTGCACGTCCTGCACCGGCTGGAAATAGACGGTCATGCCCGGGATGCCCGCGACCCTCTGCTTCAGCCGGGTTATGACGGCCGCGACATCGTCGCGCCGCTCGCCGCGCGGCCTCAAGCTCATGACGAGCCGGCCGACATTGGTGGTCGGATTGACCGAACCCGCCCCGATCACCGAGACCACGCCGACCACGTCGGGATCCGCCTTGATGGCGTCGGAAGCTTCGGACTGCCGCTTCTGCATCTCCGCGAACGACACGTCGGGTCCGGCCTCCGTCACGGCCGTGATCGAGGCGGTGTCCTGCAGCGGCAGGAAGCCCTTTGGCGCGACGACATAGAGGACCAGGGTCGCGATCAGCGTGGCGAAGGTCACGACCAGCGTGGCGCGCTGGTGTTCCAGCACCCAGAGCAGCGTCCGATGATAGGCCTCGACGGTGCGGTCGATGAAGCGGCTGATCGCGGCCAATCCCGACACCGCCAGTTCCTCATGGGCGTGCTTGAGCAGGCGTGAGCACATCATCGGCGTCAGCGTCAGCGAGACCACGGCCGAGGTCACGACCGCGATCGTCAAGGTCAGTGCGAATTCGCGGAACATGCGTCCGACGAGGCCCGACATGAACAGCAGCGGGATGAAGACCGCGATCAGCGACACCGTCAGCGAGATCACGGTGAAGCCGATTTCGCTGGCGCCCTTCAGCGAAGCCTCCATCGCGCCGTCGCCGTTCTCCATGTGGCGCACGATGTTCTCGATCATGACGATGGCGTCGTCGACGACGAAGCCGGTGCCGATCGTCAGCGCCATCAGCGACAGATTGTCGAGGCTGAACCCGGCGAAATACATGATGCCGAAGCTCGTGATCAGCGACAGCGGCAGCGCGACGCCCGCGATCAAGGTTGCGCGCAGCGAACGCAGGAACAGCAGCACCACCAGGGTCACCAGCACGACGGCAAGGACCAGCGTGAACTGCACATCGCGCACCGAGGCGCGGATGGTGACGGTGCGATCGGACACGATGGTGAGGTTCACCCCGGCCGGGATCGCGCGCTGCACTTTGGGGATTTCCGCCCGGATCTGCTTGACGACCTCGATCACGTTGGCGCCGGGCTGGCGCTGGATGTCGATGATGACGGCCGGCGTGCCCTGGTACCAGCCGCCGGTGCGGTCGTTCTCGAGGCCATCGACGATCTGCGCGACGTCGGCAATGGTGACCGGCGAGCCGTTGCGATAGGCGATGATGACGGGCTTGTAGGCTTCGGCCGCGGCGATCTGGTCGTTGGCCGCGATGATGTAGGATTGCTGCGCGCCGTCGAGCGAGCCCTTCGGCCCGGAGACGTTGGCGTTGGCGATTGCGGTGCGCAAATCTTCCATGGCGATGCCGTAGGCGGCGAGCCGCGCCAGATCGGCCTGGATGCGCACGGCCGGTTTCAGCCCGCCGAGCACCGAGACCCGTCCGACGCCGGAAATCTGGCTCAGCCGCTGCGCCAGAATGGTGTCCGCAATGTCGCTCATGACCCGCAGCGAGGTCGTGTCCGAGCGCAGCGCCAGCGTCATGACGGGCGCGTCGGCCGGGTTCACCTTGGCGTAGGTCGGCGGATAAGGCAGGGTCTTCGGCAAGACGCCCGCCGCGGCGTTGATCGCGGCCTGCACGTCCTGGGTCGCGCCATCGATGTCGCGATTGAGATCGAACTGGAGCGAGATCTGGCTGACGCCGAACGAACTCGTCGAGTTCATTGCCGACAGCGACGGGATCTGCCCGAGCTGCCGCTCCAGCGGCGCCGTGATCAGCGAGGCGATCACGTCGGGGCTCGCGCCGGGAAGCTGCGTCGTCACCTGCACGGTCGGGAAATCGACCTGCGGCAGCGCCGAGACCGGCAGCGCGAAATAGCCTAGCAGCCCGCCGATCAGAAGCGCGATGCCGAGCAGCGAGGTCGCGATCGGCCGGCGGATGAAGGGTTCGGAGACACCCATGGGATCTGCCTGCCGCTTCAAGCGGCTGTTGTCGGGATCATGGCTGCTTGGCTCCAGGTCCCGATGCTCCCCGCCCAGGTGCAGGTCCAGGAGCCGGCCCGGTCTGCCCCTTCTGGTCGCCTTCGCTGCTGTTGCGCTTGGCGCGGAATTCGCCGCCCTTGCCCTGTCCGTCCTTCGGACCGTCCTTCTGACTTTCCTTGGCGCCATCCTTCTTCTGGGCGTCCGGCCCGCGCGAGCGCTTGCGCGGAGCGAGATCGGCCGACGGGGTCTGGTCGTCGCGGCCGACGATCACCTTGGAGCCGTCGGCCAGATTGGCGAAGCCCGTGGTGACGACCCTGTCGCTCGCCGATAGGCCGCTGGCGATCACGGCGTCATGCTCGTTCTGCTGTGTCACCACTACGGGCTTGGCCGAGACGACGTTGTCCTCGCCGATGACATAGCTGAAGGTCCCGATCGGGCCGCGCTGCACGGCCGACGTCGGTATCACCAGCGCCTGCACCAGCGTCTCGACCTTGAGACGGACATTGACGAACTGGCCCGGCCAGAGCTGGTAATTGGCGTTGGGAAATGCCGCCTTGAGCTTGAGCGTGCCGGTGGTCTGGTCGACCTGATTGTCGATGCCGGTCAGCTTGCCGGTGTCGATCACCGTGATGCCGTCATTGCCGAACACGTCGACCGCGAGCGTGCCCTTCGCCGCGGCCGCATTGACGCGCATGATCTGTTGCTGCGGCAGGCTGAACCACACCGCGATCGGCTGCAATTGCGTGATCACCACGAGACCCGTGGTGTCGGAGGCATGGATGATGTTGCCCTGGTCGACCTGGCGCAGGCCGGCACGGCCCGAGATCGGGGCCACGATCTTGGTGTAGCTCAGCGTCGCCGCCGCATTGTCGATCGCGGCCTGATCGGCCTTGACCAGCGCCTCGGTCTGCGCCACCAGCGCGCGCTGGGTGTCGGCCTGCTGCTTGGAGCCTGCATTGGAGGCGGCGAGCTGCTCGTAGCGCGTCAAGTCGATGCGCTGGTTGGCAAGTTGGGCCTGGTCCTGCGCCTTCTTGGCGACTGCTTGGTCGTACTGCGCCTGGTAGATCGCCGGATCGATCTCGCCGAGCACGTCGCCCTTCTTGACGTCCTGTCCCTCGGTGAAGTTGACTGCGATCAGCTTGCCGTCGACCTGGGAGCGCACGGTTACGGTGTTGAGCGCGCGGATCGCGCCGACGCCGTCGAGATAGACCGGAACGTCCAGCACTCGCGGGCTCGCCGCCAGCACGGGCACCGGCAGATCGAGCCGCTGGTTGTTGCGGTTGTTGGCCTGCTGTTGATGCGTGGCGTTCCAGCCGAGATAGAACAGGCCGCCGAGGATCGCGAGCGTGATCAGGGTCATGACGAAGCCGCGGCCACGCGACCTTTTCGCCGTTCCCTCCTCTACGCCTTGCTTGCTATCCGGCTTAAAGAGCATTGACCGGTTTCTCCATTCGCGGCTCCCAGCCGCCGCCGAGCGCCTGATACAGGCTGACGATGGCGAGCAAGCGGGCCAGTTGCGCCTGCGACAGCGCGTCTTCCGCCTGGAACAGGGTGAGTTGAGTGTTGAGCACGGTCACGATGTCGGCGGTGCCGGCGCGCAATTGCTGCTCGGAGAGATCGAAGGCACGGCGCGAGGCGACGACCACGTCGCGCTGCAATTGCAGCTTGATCGTGGTCTGCTTGATCGAGAACAGCGCGTTATCGACGTCGGCAAAGGCCTGCACGATGGTCTTGCGGTAGGTCTGGAGCAGCTCGTCCTGCCTTGCCTTGGCGAATTCGAAATTGCCGAGGATCTTGCCGCCGTCGAAGATCGGCTGAGTGGCGCTGCCGACGAGCTGGAAGAAAGCCGCATGCGGCTGGAACAGCGAGACCAGTGCCGAGCTCTGATAGCCGCCATTGCCTGTGAGCTGGATGGTCGGAAAGAACTGGGCACGAGCATTACCGATGTTGGCGGTCGCAGACGCAAGCTGCGCCTCCTGGCGGCGGATGTCGGGCCGCTGCGTCAGGAGCTCCGACGGCAGGCCGGGCGTCACGCGCGGGATCGCGACCCGGTCCAGGGAGCTGCCGAGCACGCGCACGCTCTCGGGCGGGCGCGAGACCAGCACGGCGAGCGCGTTGACGTTCTGGTCCAGCGTCTGGCGCAGCGGCGGCACCAGGGCCTTCTGGTTGGCGAGCACGCTCTCCTGCTGGGCGACATCGAGATCCGTGCCGGTGCCGGCCTTGCGCCGCTCCCTGACCGCATCAAGGATGCGCTGCGCGCTCGCGATGTTGCGCTGTGAGGTCCTGATCCGGTCCTGCGAGGCCAGCACCTGGAAATAGGCATTGGCGACGGCTGCGAGCGTCGTCAGCGCGACGGTATCGCGATCGAAGCGATTGGCGTTGGCGGTCTCCTCGGCCGTTTGCAGCGCATCGCGGTTCTGGCCCCAGAAGTCGAGCTGATAGCTCGCGCTGAGCGAGGCCGAATAGTTGACGACTTCGCGGCCGCCAATGGACAGGCCCGAGGAGCTTGCGCCCGACGTGCGCGAATAGGTTTCCGATCCGCCCGTCGACACGCTCGGCAGCAGCGCCGCGCCCGCCTGCCGCGCCTGGGCGTCGGCCTGGACGATGCGTGAAACGGCTGCGGCGATATCCAGGTTGACGGTCTGCGCCTCTTCCATCAGCTGCGTCAGCTCCGCCGAGCGGAAGCCACGCCACCAATCCAATGACGGCGGCGCATCGCCCTTGCCGGCGTATTTGTACTGCGTGGGAACGTCGAGGGCGGGATCGGGGAGATCCTGAGTCAGCACGCAAGCACCGGACCCAGCGGCGAGGCACACCACCGCAACCCAGCGCGCCGCGCGCCGCGTCCGGGATGCAGACCCTTCGTACCGCCGCATGGCGATCGCCGGAACATCCTGTGTCACATCCACCCCCCGCCGGGCAGATCGAGCCGCCGCGGGACCGGATTAACCGATTCGCGGCGGGACAATCGGGGGGCTTTGGACAACTCGCTCACAGGGGTGATGCTTTCTGCGGAACCTGAGATCCATACTAGCCGGACGCGGAACGGCGGGACAGTCCGGCAGTTGCGAGATGACCACGCCGACGAGCCCGGCACGAACTGCCAAAACTGTGAAATGTGCCTGTCTTGCAGCCACTTCTCTCATGGCGAAACAACTGGAAATGGGATCAAGCTTACCAAGATTTCATGTGATATTGCTGCCACACCGTCCGTTGAGCCCTTCAATCCGAGCACCCCTCACCGCTTCAGCTCAGTCGCGCCCACTGGTCACTTCACAACACCGTCAATTGCCGCAAGCGAAGCTCTTTCCTCATGCCGATTTTTCCTCACCCTTCCCCCACTCTGTCCACGCTCCTCGACCGCGATCCGCTCGCCCGTGGCAAAAATTGGTCGCAAGACCACTCACCATGGGCGTTATCGTTTCGTGCTCTGGCGGACCTCAGTCATTTCCTCCTACCGATCTCCGGCCGCGTGGCCGCGCGCATCATCGGCGGTCGCACGGTTGGAGAATATCGCTGTTCGGACAGGAGTTTCAGACGGTTTCGCCGCAGCGCAAAAGCCTTCCCCTTTGTCCCCCCAAGCACTAGGTTCTGGCCAACCAGATCAATCCTCTTGGTGGCGATTTACCTGACATGAGCATTCGAAACGACGTTGTCGAAGCGATCGGCAACACCCCGCTGATCAAGCTGAAGCGCGCCTCGGAACTGACCGGCTGCACTATTCTCGGTAAGGCCGAGTTCATGAACCCCGGCCAGTCGGTCAAGGACCGCGCCGGCAAATGGATGATCCTGGAGGCCGAGAAGCGCGGCGAGCTCAAGCCCGGCGGTCTCGTGGTGGAAGCGACCGCCGGCAACACCGGCATCGGCCTCGCCGTCGTCGCCAGCGCACGCGGCTACCGAACCCTGATCGTGATCCCGGAAACGCAGAGCCAGGAGAAGAAGGACTTTCTGAAGCTGTGCGGCGCCGAGCTGATCGAGGTGCCGGCCCTGCCCTATGCCAACCCAAACAACTATCAACACGTCGGCCGGCGGCTTGCCGATGAGCTGCGCAAGACCGAGCCGAACGGCGTGCTGTTCGCAGACCAGTGGAACAACCTCGACAACGCCAAGGCGCACTACGAATCCACCGGACCCGAGATCTGGGAGCAGACGGGCGGCAGGGTCGACGGCTTCGTCTGCTCGGTCGGCAGCGGCGGCACGCTCGCCGGCATCAGCCGTTATCTGAAGGAGAAGAACGAGAACGTGCGAATCGCCTGCGCCGATCCGCACGGCGCCGGCATGTACGAATATTTCAGGACCGGCGATGCCAAGGCGACGCCCGGCGGCTCGATCACCGAAGGCATCGGCCTCAACCGCGCGACCGCGATCGTCGAGACCGCGAAGGTCGACGACGCCTACCTCATTCCCGATGCCGAAGCCGTCACTGCGATCTACGAATTGCTCCAGCACGAAGGCCTGTGCCTCGGCGGCTCGACCGGCATCAACATCGTGGGCGCGATGCGCCTTGCCAAACAGCTCGGGCCCGGCAAGACGATCGTCACCGTGCTGTGCGATTCCGGCAGCCGCTATCAGTCGAAGCTGTTCAACGCGGACTTCATGCGCGCGAAGAACCTGCCGGTGCCGGAGTGGCTGGAGAAGCGCAGCAACATCAAGCCGCCGTTCGTGTGATCGTCACGGAGCCCCGGGGAAGAACGCACATCCACAGGCTCGGCGCCTCGGCCGGGTTACGCGACCTCGCCGCGTTCCGAGGCGGCAGCACAATAGTCGCGCCAGAACCGGCGGTAGCCCTCCTCGACCCTGCGCGTGTAGATCTCGACATTGCCGGCGGCTGAGGCTGCGATCTGAGCCGGCAAACCCGCGCGCAACTTCGCCAGGTGCTCAGGCTGCGCCGCAAACCTGCGGGCGATTTCGACATAGCCATCGTCATCCGCGGCGACCCAGTCGCCGAGACCGACGGCGGTCACGATGGAAGCGCCGGCGCGCGAAGAAGCCCCGTTGCCGAGCTTGGCGACGACCGGAACGCCCGCATAGAGGGACTCCCAGGTGCTGACGCCGCCGTTTTGCGGGAAAGTATCGAGCGAGATGTCGACTTGCGCGAACGCCAGCAGGTGCTGGTGGCGCGGCGTCGAGCCCACGCAGATGACGTTCTCTTCGGCGATGCCCTGCGCGACGAAGCGCGCGATCAGACCGTCGCGGACCAACGGATCGTCGAGCAGAGTGTGCTTGATGATGATCTTCGAACCGGCCACCTCCCGCATCACTTTCGACCATACACGAATGGCCTGATCCGAGATCTTGGAGATGCGATTGAAGACGCCAAAGGTCACGTGGCCGTTGCGGAGCATGGGCAGATCCGAAGCAGGCACATCCAGGATCGGATCTGTCGTGATCAGGCACGGCAGGTCATAGACCTTTTCGGCCACCAGGTGGCGGGCCGATTCCGCAATGAAGATCGGATCGGCGAGCACGTAGTCCATGGTCTGCAGGCCGGTTCCCGTGGCGTGGCCGAAGCCCGTGACCTGGATCGGAGCCGGCTTGCGGGCGAATACCGGGAGCCTGTTGCCGGTGGTATGCCCGGACACGTCGATCAGGATATCGACCTTGTCGGCCTCGATACGGTCGGCCAGTTCGTCATCGGACAGCTGCCAGGCGTCGACCCAGACGTCCGCCAACGACTTGAACTTGGCGGTCATCTCGTCTCGCGTCGGCGAGCACGAATAGCAGACGATCTCGAACCTGGCGTGATCGTGATGGCGAAGCACCGGCAACAGACCGAACGCCGCCGAGTGGTACCAGAATTCGGCAGCGACATAACCGACCACGATCCGCCTGTCAGGATCGAGCTGCCGTGGCGCGAGCTTCCTCTGTGGCAATCTGGCGCCGATCGCATCCCCCCAGGATTTGCGCGCCGCCTGCTGGACCGCGAAATCGGCCTCGGAGAGGAAGTCCAGAAAGTAAATCTTCCGCGCGATCAGGTCCGGCTGGTCCGGCGCGAGGGCGAGCGCGGCGTCGAGATGTTCGATCGCGGCTGCGATGTCTCCCTGGTTCGCAAAACAGGAACTCAGCAGCGCGAGCGCAATCGCCGAGCGCGGATTTTCTTCGAGCAACGCCGTGCAGGCCAGCATCGCCTGCGCATTATTCCCCATGCTCAGCGAGACTTCCGCCTTCCCCCGCAAGGCCACTTCGAGCTTCGGCGAAAGCGCAAGTGCGGCATCAAAATCCGCAGCCGCCTGCTGTGGTCGCGACAGCGCAAAATTGAGTCGCCCGCGATGCGCGAGCGTCTTCGCCGAACCGGGCCTGATCGCGAGCGCCGCTGCGAGGGCGGCTTCCGCCTCATCGTAGTGCTTGAGCTCGATGCTGACCACGCCTTTGCCGACGAGCGCTTCGGCGTGGCGCGGCTGAAACAACAAAGCGCGCTCGAAACTCTGCCTGGCCCGGTCGAACCGGCCGAGCGCCAGCTCGGCGAGGCCACGATTGCAGAGCGCATCGGCATGATCCGGCTTCAGCTTGATCGCGCGATCGTACATCTCGATGGCCTGCTCGGGCAGGTTCATCTGAAGCAAGGTGTTGCCGAGGCCGGCCAGGGCCGGCGCAAAATTGGGCTTCAGCGCGATCGCCTTCTCCAGGCAGGCGCGAGCGGCCTCAAATTTCTGAAGAGCCAGGTGCACAGCAGCGAGATTGTTATGGGCCTCGTGCGAACGCGGATCGATCGCAATTGCGCGTTCGAGCAGCTGTTGCGCCTCCTCCAGACGCCCACCCTGTTGCACGCTCAGGCCGAGCAGGTGCGTGGCGTCGAAGTGATCCGGAACAGCTTGCACGATCTGGCGGCAGAGTGCCTCGGTCTCCGCATATCTGCCCTGGCCATAAGCGCTCGCCGCGGCGGAGATGATGGCGTCGGCCTGCTTCTTCAACTTCTTCTGCAATCGCGCATTCTGGAATGCGCGCGCGCCAGCGCTGCTCTGCAAGGTGTCTCTCCGGAAGATGGCCGGCGGCGAGTCTAGCTGATTCGTGCGGCGGGCCGGCGGGGCGGGAAATCCTTCCGGGCTATCCCGGGGGCGCTACCGGATCCTGCTCAGCAACCGCGAGATGCGTCCGCCCCGCTTACAGCAGCGTCGCCGCCTTCCGAGGCGGCGGCACAATAGTCGCGCCAGAACTTGCGGTACCCCGCCTCGAGCTCGCGCGTGTAGATCTCGACATTGCCGGCGGGCGAGGCTGCGATCTGGGCCGGCAGCCCGGCGCGTAACTTCGCCAGATGCTCGGGCTGCGAGGCAAACTTGCGGGCGATCTCGACATAGCCGTCGTCATCCTCCGCGACCCAGTCGCCGAGGCCGACGGCCGCCACGATGGAGGCGCCGGCACGCGAGGAGGCGCCGATGCCGAGCTTGGCGACGACGGGAACGCCCTTGTAGAGGGATTCCCAGGTGCTGATGCCGCCGTTTTGCGGGAACGTGTCGAGGGAAATATCGATCTGGTCGAAGGCCTTCAGATGGTCGTCGCGCGAGGTGGTGCCGAGGCAGGTGATGTTCTCCTCCGCAATGCCCTGCGCGATGAAGCGTGCGATCAGGCTATCGCGCAGCAGGGCATCGTCGAGCAAACCATGCTTGAGGATGATCTTCGATCCCGGCACCTGCCGCATGATGCACGACCACACACGGATCGCATCATCCGAGATCTTGTAGATGCGGTTGAACACGCCGAACGTGACGTGGCCGTTGCGGAGCATCGGCAGCTCGGACGGCTGCAGATTGGTGACGGGCTCCATCGTGATCAAGCACGGCAGATCGTGGATCTTCTCGGGAAACAAGTGCCGGACCGATGGCGGAATGAAGATGGGATCCGCGAGGACGTAGTCCATGGTCGGCATGCCCGTGCCCGTCGCATGACCGAAGCCGGTGGCCTGGATCGGCGCCGGCTTCCGCGCGAAGCATTGCAGCCTGTTGCCGGTCGTGTGGCCCGAAACGTCGATCAGGATGTCGACATTGTCGGCCTGAATACGATCGGCGAGTTCATCGTCCGAGAGCCCCCAGGCATCCACCCAGACGTCCGCCAGTGATTTGAACTTGGCGGTGTACTCGTCCGCGCCCGGCCAGGAGTAGTAGCAGATGATTTCAAATTTGGCGTGATCATGGTGGCGCAGCACCGGCAGCAGCGTGAGCCCCGCCGAATGCTGGCGGAATTCGGCAGCGACATAGCCGACCACGATCCGCTTTTCCGGATCAAGTGGCCGCTTCGGCAGCTCGCTTCGCGGCACCTTGGAGCCGATCTGATCCCACCAGGATTTTCGCACCGCCTGCTGGACCACGAAATCGGCCTCGGCGCGGTAGTCCTCCAGGAAGATCTTTCCCCTGATCGCGTCCCCATAGTCCGGTCGGAGCGCCAGCGCGCGATCGAGGTATTCGATCGCGGTATCCATGTCTCCCTGGTTCGAATAAGCGAAGCCCATCAGCGCCATTCCCATCTCGGAGCGCGGATTTCGCTCGATCAAGGTCGTCGCGGCCGCCATCGCCTGCGCGGTCTTTCCCATGACGAGGCAGGTCTGAGCCTTGCCCCGGAGCGCCAGCTCCAGCTTGGGCGAGATCGCAAGCGCCGCCTCGAAATCCGCAAGCGCGGGCTCCAGGCGCTGCAGTTCGTAACTGAGCCGCCCGCGCTGGGCCAGAATCCTCGGCGCACCGGGCTTGATCGCGAGCGCCGTGGCGAATTTGGCGGCCGCCTCTTCGTGGTGCCGAAGCTCCATGCTGACCATGCCGCTGCCGACGATGGCCTCGGCGTGACGCGGCTGGAACAGCAGGGCGCGCTCGAAACTCTCCTTGGCGCGCATAATCTGTCCAAGCACGATCTCGACCATGCCGCGGTTGCAGAGCGCATCGGCATAATCCGGTTTCAACTTGATGGCGCGCTCGTGCATCTCGAGCGCCTGCTCGTACTGCCCCATATGCATCAGCGTATTGCCGAGATTGGTCAGCGCGACCGCGAAATTCGGCTTCAGCGCGATCGCCCTCTCCTGGCACCGCCGCGCCTCTTCGTAATTGCCGAGATCGAAATGCACGGTCGCGAGGTTGTTGTGGGCATCGTGGAGGCGCGGATCGAGCGCGATCACGCGCTCGATCAGCTCTTGCGCCTCCTCGAGGCGCCGGCCGTCATGTGCGCACATGCCGAGCAGATGCGTGGCGTCGACATGATCCGGAAGGGCTTTCAGGATCTCACGGCACAGTGCCTCGGTCTCGGCATATCGGCCCTGACCATAGGCGTTCGCCGCAGCGGCGATGACCGCATCGGCCTGCTTCATCAATTTCTTCTGCAGTCGCGCGTTCTGGAATGCGCGCGCGCCGCCGCCGCTGTTCTGCAAGGTGTCTCTCCGGAGGATCCCCTGGGCAGAGTCTAACTGATTCGCAAGCCCCGCCGCCCGGTCGGCGGACCGGCATCGCCCCCGGGATTTTCCGGGGGCGCAACGCAAGATCTGGCTATGCCATCTCGCCGCGCTCCGAGGCGCCGGCACAATGATCTCGCCAGAACCGGCGATAGGCCGCCTCGACCTCCAAGGTGTAACGTTCGACGTTGCCGGCGGCCGAGGCTGCGATCCGAGCCGGCAGATCGGCGCGCAACTTCGCCAGATGAGCGGGCTGCGCCGCATATCTGCACGCGATCGCGGCATAGCCGTCGTCATCCTCGGCCATCCAGTCCTCGAGGCCCACGGCCGCGACGATCGAGCCGCCGGCGCGCGACGAGGCGCCCTTGCCGAGCCTGGCGACGACCGGAACACCCGCATAGAGGGATTCCCAGGTGCTGATGCCGCCATTTTGCGGGAACGGATCGAGGGAGATGTCGACATTCGCAAAGGCCAGCAGATGCTCGTGGCGCGAGGTCGAGCCCAGACAGGTGATATTCTCTTCGGCAATGCCGTGGGCCACGAACCGCGCGATCAGGCCGTCGCGCAGCAAGGGATCGTCGAGCAGCCCGTGCTTGATGATGATCTTCGAACCCGCCACCTCACGCATCACTTTCGACCACACCCGGATCGCCTCATCGGAGATCTTGTAGATGCGGTTGAACACGCCGAAGGTCACATGGCCGTTGCGGAGCATGGGAAGCTCCGACGGCGGCAGATCCAGGATGGGATCGATCGTGATCAGGCACGGCAGATCATGGACCTTCTCGGCCAGCAGATGGCGGGCCGATTGCGGAATGAAGATTGGATCCGCGAGCACGTAGTCCATGGTCTGAAGACCCGTGCCTGTCGCGTGGCCGAAGCCCGTGACCTGGATCGGGGCCGGCTTGCGGGCGAACACGGGGAGTCTGTTGCCGGCCGTATGTCCCGACACGTCGATCAGAATGTCGATCTTGTCCGCCTGTATGCGATCGGCCAGTTCGTCGTCCGAGAGCTGCGCCGCGTCGACCCAGACGTCTGCGAGAGGCTTGAACCTCTCGGTGATCTCGTCCTGTAACGGCCAACAGGAATAGCAGACGATCTCGAACCTCGTGTGATCATGATGGCGCAGCACCGGCAACAGCGCAAACGCCGCCGAGTGGTTCCTGAATTCCGAGGCGACATATCCGACGACGATCCGCCTGTCCGGATCGGGCTGCCGCGGCGGCAATGCCCTTTGCGGCAGTCTGGCGCCGATCGCATCCCACCAGGATTTCCGCACCGCCTGCTGGACCGCGAAATCCGCCTCCGGCAGATAATCCAGGATGAAGATCTTGCGTGCAATGGCGTCGGCATAATCCGGCGAGATCTCGAGCGCCGCATCGAGATGCTCGAGCGCGGTGGCGACGTCTCCCTGGTTCGCATAGCAGGCGCCGAGAAGCACGATTGCGTAATCGGACCGCGGATTGTCCTCGAGCAGGGTCTTGACGGCCGCAATCGCCTGCGTCGTGTTGCCCAACAGAAGGTTGACCTGCGCCTTCCCGCGCAGCGCGAGCTCGAGCCGCGGCGATCGCGCCAGCGCCGCATCGAAGTCCGCCGCCGCCTGCTCCAGCCGGTACAGATCGAAGTTCAGCCGTCCGCGCTGCGCCAATATCCGCGGTGAACCCGGCTTGATCGCGAGGCCAGCTGCGAGGGCGGCTTCGGCCTCCGCATAGTGCCGCAGCTCGATGCACACCATGCCCCTGCCGGCGATCGCCTCCGCATGACGCGGCTGAAACAACAGAGCGCGATCGAAACTCTCATTGGCGCGCTCGAACCGGCCGATCATCAGCTCCGCCATGCCACGGTTGCAAAATGCATCGGCATAGTCCGGTCGCAGCCTGATCGCGCGTTCGTGCAATCCGATCGCCTGTTCGCCGAGGCCGAGGTTCAGCAGCGTATTGCCGAGATTGGTCAGGGTGATCGGACAATTCGGCTTCAGCGCAATGGCCTTCTCCTGGCAGGCGCGGGCGTTCTCGAATTTCTCGAGCGCGAAATACACGGTCCCGAGATTGCCGTGGGCATCGGGCGAGCGCGGATCGAGCGCTATCGCGCGCTCGAACAGCTCTTGCGCCTCCTCAAGCCGCCCGCCCTCATAGGCGCGCAGGCCGAGCAGATGCGTGGCATGGAAATGATCCGGCAACTCCTTCACGATCTCGCGGCAGAGTGTCTCGGCCTCGGCAAATCTGCCCTGCCCGAGTGCCTCGATCGCCAAGGACATGACGGCATCCGCCTGCTTCCTCAACTTCTTCTGCAATCGCGCATTCTGGTAGGCGCGCGCGCCGACACTGCTCTGCAAGGTCTCTCTCCGGGATGCCCGAAAGGAGGCAAAGCTGATTCGGATGGTGCCAGGCTGGCGGGGCGGCTAGACCGGCGAGGCCACGGAATGCAGGGCGTTCAGCGCAAGATCTGGCTCAGGAACAGCTTTGTGCGGGCGTGCTGAGGCGCCGCAAAGAACTCGTTCGGGGTGTTGGCCTCGATGATCTGGCCCGCATCCATGAACACCACGCGGTTGGCTACCTCGCGGGCAAAACCCATCTCGTGGGTGACGACCAGCATGGTCATGCCCTCCCCGGCGAGATCAACCATGGTGTCCAGCACCTCCTTGACCATTTCAGGGTCGAGCGCCGAGGTCGGCTCGTCGAACAGCATGACCTTCGGATTCATCGTCAGGGCGCGGGCGATGGCGACGCGCTGCTGCTGGCCGCCGGACATCTGTCCCGGAAACTTGTTGGCCTGATGCGGGATCTTGACTCGCTCCAGGAACTTCATCGCGGTCGCCTCGGCGTCCCTCTTCGGGATGTTGCGCACCCAGATCGGTGCCAGCGTGCAATTGTCGAGCACCGTGAGGTGTGGGAATAGATTGAAGCTCTGAAACACCATGCCGACTTCGCGGCGCACGGCATCGATGTGCTTGAGGTTGGGCCCGAGCTCGATGCCGTCGACGACGATCTCACCCTCCTGGAATTCCTCGAGCGCGTTGATGCAGCGGATCAACGTCGACTTGCCGGAGCCCGAGGGTCCGCAGATCACGATGCGCTCGCCCTTGCGGACATCGAGGTCGATGTCGCGCAGGACGTGAAAGTCGCCGTACCATTTGTTGAGGCCGGAAATCTTGACGATGGGGTCTGACATGGGGGACCTCGATCAGTTGCGACGGTGGGCGTTGAGACGATGCTCGACGAACAGCGAGTAGCGCGACATTCCAAAGCAAAAGATGAAGTAGATGACCCCGGCGAAGGCGAAGCCGGTGAACGCGGTCGAAGGCGTCGACCATTTCGGATCCGAAAACGATGCCCTGAGCGAGCCCAACAGGTCGAACAGCGCGACGATCGAAACCAGCGAGGTGTCCTTGAACAGCGAGATGAAGCTGTTGACGAGGTTCGGAATGACGTGACGCAGCGCCTGCGGCAGCACGATCAGCGAGGTCGTCTTCCACCAGGACAGGCCGAGGGCTGCCGCGGCCTCGCCCTGCCCGCGCGGGATCGCAGCGAGCCCGCCGCGGACGTTCTCGGCCTGGTAGGCGCCCGTGAACAGCGCAATACCGATCAGCGCGCGGACGAGACCGTCGACGCTGAAATTGCCCGGCAGGAACAGCGGGAGCATGTAGGTGGCGAAGAACAGCACGGTGATCAGCGGCACGCCGCGCCAGAACTCGATGAAGGCGATCGAGAAGATCCGGATCAGCGGAATGGTGGAACGCCGGCCGAGCGCCAGCGCGACGCCGATCGGCAGCGAGGTGACGATGCCGGTGACGGAGACCACCAGCGTCACCAGCAGGCCGCCCCACAAATTCGTCGCCACGACCGGCAGGCCACCGCGATCGAGCCCCATCAGCTTGATCACGGCGGCGATGGCGACGAAAGCGAAGATGCTCGAGGCCAGAGCGCGCCCACCGGCGCGCAAGCCGCCGCCGAGGCCGAAGGCGATCAGGCAGACGACCGCGGCCGTGACGGCGAAATCAGTCCAGACCGACTGTCCCGCTCCCTGGATCTGGTCGCGCAGCCAGGTCAGCGGCAGGATCAGCCAATGGATCGCGGTGCCGACCAGCACAATGAAATTCCCGACCAGCCACAACAGCGGCCCGACTGCCGACGTCTTGCTGGAACTGAGCAGGGCCTGCCCGGCGCCGATGATGCTGTCGTCGAACAATTCCAGCAAGCCCGCCGTCCAGCTGAGGCCAAAGCCCTTGATGCCGCCACCGTGCAGCAGGAAGAACGCGACAACCGGAAAGGCGACGAAGAACAGGCTGGCGTTGAGCCCTTTCGCCGGCAGGCGCGGCACGAGCAGCGGCACCAGCAGGACCACCGCAAGAACGAATGTGAGGTTCACCCGCCAGCGTTCCGCCTCGGGATAGAAACCATAGATCAATTGCGGCAGCTTGGCCTGGATGTAGGGCCAGCACGCCCCGACCGCAAAGCCGGCGTTCTCCGTGAGGCATGCCGCGCGGTCCTTACCGCTCCAGACCGCATCGACCATCAGGAACCTGACCGAGGGAACGATGGTGAACCATAGCAGCAGCGCGCCCACGATGGTGAGTAGGATGTTGGTCGGCGAGTTGAACAGGCGCGTGCGCATCAGCCCGACGAAGCCCGTGGTCTTCACCGGCGCGGGACGCTCGGTGAGCAGGTCCTGGCGGACGAAGCTGCTCGAGGCGATATCGCTCATGCGCCCAAACTCCGGCTGACGCGCCAACCGTAGACGCTCATGATCGCGCTGGTGAGCAGCGAGATCAGGAGATAGATGCCCATCGTCATCGCGATGATCTCGATCGCCTGCCCGGTCTGGCTCAGCGATGTGCCGGCGAACACCGAGACGAGGTCAGGATAGCCGATCGCGACTGCCAGCGACGAGTTCTTGGTGAGATTGAGGTATTGGTTGGTCAGCGGCGGCACGATGACGCGCATGGCCTGCGGCACGACGATCAGCCGGAGCGTGGTGCCGCGGCTGAGGCCCAGAGACGATCCCGCCTCCATTTGCCCCTTGTGCACCGACAGAATGCCGGCGCGCACGATCTCGGCGATGAAGGCGGCGGTATAGGTCGACAGCGCCAGCGCCAGCGCCACGAACTCGGGAATGATCCGCGAGCCGCCGGCGAAATTGAAGCCCTTAAGCTGCGGCAGCTCGAAGGTGAAGGGCAATCCCGTGACCAGAATGGTCGCGAGCGGCAGCCCGAACAGCAGACCCAGCACATAGGGCCAGATCCGGATCATCCGCCCTTCCTGAAACAACGCGCGCCGGGCATAGAAGCGCAAGGCCAGTGACGCGACGATGCCGAGCGCCAGCATCGCCAGGAACGGCTCCAAGCCGCTTCCGCCGACCGGGCTCGGAATGACAAGGCCGCGATTGCTGATGAAGGCGATGCCGAGCAGCGAAATGCTCTGCCGCGGATTGGGCAGGGCTGCCAGCACCGCGAGATACCAGAACAGGATCTGGAACAGCAGCGGCAGATTGCGGATGGTTTCGACATAGATCTCGCCGACGCGCGACAACAGCCAGTTGGGCGAGAGCCGGCACAGCGCAACGATGAAACCGATCAATGTGGCGAAGACGATGCCCACCACCGAGACGATGAGCGTGTTCAGGAGCCCGACCACGAACACCCGCAGGAACGTGTCCGAGCCGGTATAGGAGATCAGGGTCTGGTTGACGTCGAAACCGGCATTGTTCCGCAAGAAGCCGAAACCGGCGGCAATGTGCTGGTTTTCGAGGTTGGCGCGGGCATTGGAGACGATCTCATAGCCGATCCAGCCCAGGATTGCCGCGAAGGCAAACTGGACGGCGACGCCGTTCCAGCCTGCCTTGCCGCCCAGAAGGCGCCTGATCTTCAGCGCGATCTGGGGCGGCGGTTTTCGGGCCTCGGTGCTCATGCTGCCGCTGCCAGCGGGGGGCGATCAGCGGATCGGCGGCGCGTACTGAAGACCGCCCTTGTTCCAGAGATTGTTGAGACCGCGATTGATGCCGAGCGGCGAGCCTGCGCCGACATTGCGATCGAACACTTCGCCGTAATTGCCGACCGCCTTCACGATCCGCACCACCCAGTCCTTGGTCAGGCCGAGCTGTTCGCCGAAATTGCCGTCGGTGCCGAGCACGCGCTTCAACTCGGGATTTTCCAGCTTGGCTTTCTCGTCGACGTTCTTCGAGGTCACGCCGAGCTCTTCGGCGGTGAGCATCGCGAACAGGGTCCACTTCACGATGTCGAACCATTGGTCGTCGCCGTGGCGCACCATCGGGCCGAGCGGCTCCTTCGAGATGATCTCGGGGAGCACCATGTGGTCATTGGGATTGGCGAGCTTCAGGCGGTTGGCGTAGAGGCCCGACTGGTCGGTGGTGAAGACGTCGCAGCGACCGGCCTCGTAGGCCTTGACGGTTTCGTCGTTGGTGCCGAACGCGATCACCTCATACTTCATGTTGTTGGCCTTGAAGTAGTCGGCGAGATTCTGCTCGGTGGTGGTGCCGGTCTGCACGCAGACCGAGGCGCTGTTGAGCTCGAGCGCCGAGTTCACCTTGAGCGACTTCTTCACCATGAAGCCCTGCCCGTCATAATAGGTCACGCCGGTAAAGTTGGCGCCGAGCGAGGTGTCGCGCGAGATGGTCCAGGTGGTGTTGCGCGAGAGCACGTCGATCTCGCCGGATTGCAGCGCGGTGAAGCGGTCCTTGGCGGACAGCGGCACGTACTTGACCTTGCTCGCATCGTTGAAGATCGCCCCGGCGATCGCCTTGCAGACGTCGACGTCGAGGCCGGTCCAGTTGCCCTTGTCGTCGGGCGAGGAGAAACCCGGCAGGCCCTGGCTGACGCCGCAGGACAGCATGCCCCGGTCCTTGATGGTCTTGAGCGTTTGTGCATCGGCGGCTTGCGCGGAGAGGCCGGCGGCGAGAGCAAGGGTGAGAGCCAGGGTTACGCGTTTCATGGGCTTTGGGCCTTTCAAAGTCGTCTCAAGGAACGTTGTCTCAGGATCATCCCTGCCGCGCCGGGCGTATCAAAACCGGCCCTGCAAGAGTCATGCTGGAAAACCTTGCCGAACACTCGCCGATCCCGGGAGGCCATACCTTAATCCCCGCCGCTGGCGCCCGCCCTTTTGTTTAGCTGTGGCGCAAGGTTCGGTCAGACGATGGATCGAAGGTCGCGGCAGGCCCCTCAACATGCGGCGACTGAATAGCACCTCCGCATCACAGAACGACTGGCGTGCCGGGTCAAGGGGTTGACGGGACTCTTCTGTGTTCTGTTATTAACGATAGCGGCCTTTCGGCCAGCCCGTCAGGCGCCACGCCCGAGCGGAAACGCGGTTTTGAAAGCAGACGCATGGATTCCTCGCACCCCCAAGAGCAGCAGGCCGAGACCCGGCTGGTCACCTCCGGCCGCGACACCAAGGCGCAGAAGGGGTTCGTCAATCCGCCGGTTTTCCACGGCTCGACCGTGCTCTATCCGACCGCCGAGGACCTGCACGCCCATCGCGGCGAGTTCACCTATGGCCGGCACGGTTCCCCCACGACCAAGGCGTTCCAGGAGACGCTGATGGCGCTGGAGGGGCCGCAATGCGCCGGCGTCGGCATCGTGCCATCGGGGCTGTCGGCGATCTCCACCACCCTGCTCTCGGTGCTGAAGACCGGCGACCACATTCTGGTCGTCGACAACGTCTACCGGCCCTCGCGCAATTTCTGCAACGGCATGCTGGCCCGCTACGGCGTCGAGACCACCTACTTTGACCCGCTGATCGGTGCCGGCATCGACAAGCTGTTCAAGCCGAACACCCGTGCGGTGCTGGTGGAGGCGCCGGGCTCGCAATCGTTCGAGATGCCGGACATTCGCGCCATCGCCGAGGTGGCCCATGCGCGCGGCGCGCTCGTCATCGACGACAACACCTGGGCGACGCCGCTCTATCACCGCTCGCTCGACCAGGGCGTCGACGTCAGCATGCAGGCCGCCACCAAATATATCGGCGGCCATTCCGACATCATGTTCGGCACGATATCGGCCAACGCCAAGGCTTGGCCGATGGTCGCCGAAGGCATCCGCCTGCTCGGCGTCTGCGCCGGTCCCGACGATGTCTTCCTCGCGCTGCGCGGCCTGCGCACGCTGTCGGTGCGCCTGGCGCAGCATCATCGCTCCGGTCTCGACATGGCGCGCTGGCTGGCCGGCCGTCCCGAGGTCGCTAGCGTGCTGCATCCGGGCCTGGAGACCGATCCCGGTCACGCCATCTGGAAGCGCGACTTCACCGGCGCCTCAGGGCTGTTCAGCATCGTGCTGAAGCCCGTGCCGCAGAAGGCGGTCGACACCATGCTCAACACGCTCAAGCTGTTCGGCATGGGCTTTTCCTGGGGCGGCTTCGAGAGCCTTGCGATTCCCTTCGATTGCGACGCCTATCGCACCGCGACCAAGTGGTCGCCGGGCGGCCCCACACTGCGCCTCCACATCGGGCTCGAGAGCGTCGACGATCTCAAGGCCGATCTCGATCGCGGCTTCGCTGCCCTCAAGGCGGCAATGTGAGCCTGCTCACAGGGCATCGTGCGCGAAGACACGGCATAGCGCCGCGGCGGACGCACGAGGTGCGCCGCGGCGGACGCACGAGGTGCGCCGCGGGAGCGTGCACGTGTCGTAAACGTTAACGCTGACGCGCCAACAAATGGTTTGAACCTCAAGCATTTGGCGCTAGCCTCACCAATCGACTCCAATCCGGACACGGAGCATGGGAACGTTGGTTCTGCTCGATCTTATGGGCGGCGTGGCGCTGTTGCTGTGGGGCCTGCATATGGTCCACAGCGGGATTTTGCGCGCCTTCGGCCCTGACCTGCGGCGCCTGCTCGGCAAGGCACTGAGCAACCGCGCCAGCGCCTTCGCCGCCGGCCTCGGGCTCACCGCCCTGCTCCAGAGCAGCACGGCGACCGCCTTGATCACCAGTTCGTTCGCGGCCGAGGGGCTCGTCAGCCTCGCGGCGGCGCTCGCCATCATGCTCGGGGCCAATGTCGGCACCACGCTGATCGTGCAGGTGCTGTCGTTCAATATCGCAGCCGTTGCGCCGGTCCTGTTCGTGCTCGGCCTCGTCGCCTTCCGCTCCGGCCCGCGCTCACGGATCAAGGACGTCGGCCGCGTCTGCATCGGCCTCGGCCTGATGCTGCTCTCGCTGCATATCCTGCTCGACACGCTGGCGCCGGCCGAGAACGCGCCCGGCGTTCGCGTCGTGATGTCGGCCATCACGGGTGATCCCATTCTGTGCGTCGTCATCGCCGCCCTCGTCACCTGGGTGGTGCATTCGAGCGTCGCCAGCGTGCTCTTGATCATGTCGCTGGCCTATTCGCAGTTCATCACGCCCTACGCCGCGCTGGCGCTTGTGCTCGGGGCCAATCTCGGCAGTGCCATCAATCCGGTGTTCGAGGGCGCCAAGCGCGACGATGCCGCGAGCTATCGCCTGCCGGTCGGCAATCTCGTCAACCGCGTGATCGGCATTGCCCTCGTCCTGCCCTTCCTGGGCACGATCGCCGAGCATATGCACGCCTGGCAGCCCGATCTCGCCAAGATGACGGCGGCCTTCCACATCGCCTTCAACCTCGGCACGGCCCTCGTCTTCATCGGCCTGCTCGACGCCATGTCGCGCCTGCTCATCCGTCTCTTGCCGGATCGCGTGCAGGAGGCCGACCCGGCCCGGCCGCGCTATCTCGACGAGACCGCGCTGGAGACGCCGTCGCTGGCACTCGCCGACGCCGCTCGCGAGACGTTGCGCATGGGCGATCTCGTCGAGGTCATGCTGCGCAAGGTGATGGCCGCGATGATGACGGGCGACCGTGCGCTGGTCGACCAGGTCTCCAAGATGGACAATTTCGTCGACGGTCTCGACGAAGCCATCAAGCTCTACGTGACCAAGCTGATGCGGGGTAGCCTCGACGAAAGCGAGGGGCGGCGCGCGATGGAGATCATCTCCTTCGCCATCAACCTCGAGCATATCGGCGACATCATCGACAAGAGCCTGAGCGAGCTCGCGACCAAGAAGATCAAGCGGCGTTTCCAGTTCTCGGCGGAAGGGGCCGACGAGCTCGCCGCCTTCCACAAGCGCACGATGGACTCGCTGCGGATCGCCTTCGGTGTCTTCATGTCGGGTGACGCCAACGAGGCGCGCAAGCTGCTGGTGGAGAAGACGGCGCTGCGCAACACCGAGCTTGCCGCGGTCGAGCGGCATCTCGACCGCCTGCGCGAGGGTCGCCCCGAAACCATCGAGACGACGTCGCTGCATCTCGACGTGCTGCGCGACCTCAGGCGCATCCACTCGCATATCTGCTCGGTCGCCTACCCCGTGCTGGACGCGGCCGGCGTGCCCTATCGCAGGACCGAGGCGGAGACAGCCGCCCTGCCCGCGTCGGGCACGGCCTCGGCGGTGCCGCGCTGAAGCGCGATGCGATGAGGATAGATACTCATCGCGCTTCACATTGTCGTTGCAGGAGCCTCACCGATCCAGCGTCTTCGAGGCGCTGCCGCGGTTCTTGATGATCAGCATGATGTTGCGGATATAGATGATGGTCGCCAGCGCCTGTCCGAGGATGATGACCGGCTCGCGCTTCACGACGCCGTAGACCAGCGTCATCAGGCCGCCGCCCATCGAGCAGAACCAGAACGCCATCGGCACCACGCTGTTGCCGGCGCGTTCGCTCGCGATCCACTGCACCAGGAAGCGCGCGGTGAAGAACAGCTGCGCGACGAGGCCGAATGCCAGCCAGAAATCGAACTTGGCGACGAAGACGTCGTAGAGATAATTGCTCAGCGCCTGACCGTATTGGATGATCATGCGTTCACCTCAGTCACTTCTGGTGTCGGCTTCTTGCGGCGGATCAGCCACCATACACCGGCGAGATCCATGATGCCGATCCACAGCCGATCGAAGAAGCCGTAGTTCGACACGCCGGAATGGCGCGGCCGGTCGATCACGTCGACATAGGCGATATCGTAGCCTTCGCGGCGAACCAGCGCCGGCAGGAAGCGGTGCAGCCCGTCGAAATAGGGCAGCATCAGGAAGACGTCGCGCCGGAACGCCTTCAGCCCGCAGCCGGTATCCCGCGTGCCGTCCTTCAGGATGGCGTTGCGGATCCCGTTCGCCACGCGCGACTGGAATTTCTTGAAGCCGGTATCCTTGCGTCCGACCCGTTGCCCGGCGGCGAGTCCGACGCGCCCTGCGCCCTTCTCGACCGCCGAGATCAGGTCGGGCAGGAAGGCCGGATTGTTCTGGCCGTCACCGTCGAGTGTCGCCACGATCATGCCGCGCGCGGCGCGTACGCCGCTGCGCACGGCCGCGGATTGGCCGCCTGATCTGGCATGGCGGAGCTGACGCAGATTGCTCCGCTGCGCCATGATCGCCGCGAGCCGTTCGCCGGTCGCATCGGTCGAGCCGTCGTTGACATAGATGATCTCATAGGCCCAGCGCTCATCGAGCGCCGCACCGATCTCCGCGATCAGCGGCGCGATGTTGTCGGCTTCGTTGCGCACGGGGACGACGATGGAAACCGAAGGCTGAGAAACCGAAGGCTGGGACGTCGACAAATCATAGCTCGTGGTTGGCATTGGCTTGCGACCCGAGGAACCGACGGCCCCGGCAGGCAGCCGCTTTTATGGGGCGGATGCCCCGTGGGCAACCCTTTTGAGGCGGCCCGAGATTGCCCCCGCGAGAGGCACGATGGTGCCATCGGCACGGATGGCAAAGCCCAGCCTGCGGGCCGCGAACCAGTAACGGACTGCCATGGCGCCGACCGTGCCGACCAGGGCGCCGGCCACCACGTCGCTCGGGTGATGCGCGACCAGCACCAGCCGCGTCAACAAGATCACGATTGCGTAAGTGAACATGAACACGCGCAGGCGCGGCCACAATGCCGATACCGCGAACGCCAGGGCGAATGCTGCCACGGCATGACCTGACGGCAGGCTGGCATAAGCCCCCGTCCCGTCGAACGGCATGAAGTTGAACGGATTGGCCCTGCCGCCGACAAATGGACGTCCGCGGCCGACGACATATTTCAGGATCTCGGCAACGAATGCCGACACAGCAATCGACAGAAACAGAAATTGCAGCCGCGTGCCGAGGCCGAGCAGCAGCGCGCGGCGAGTTCCGTGATGCCCTGCCGCAACGAGCGCCAATACCACCAGCGCGGCCCCGAGCGCCGCGAGCAGATACTCGTCCTTGCCGAAATCGGTGAGGATGCGGATCGGCCACAGGCCGGGCGTGCCGCGCGCGGGCATCAGCTGGATCTCGGCCTGGTCGAACGCGACCATCAGCACGATGACGAGGGCGGCGCCCGCCGCACTGAGCCACAGCGAATGCCGCGCCAGTTTTCGCGCGGCCTCCGCGCGGCGTGAATGCGAGGGCGTGCGAACGAGCTGCGCCAGCGCCCGCCGCGACACGGCGAACAATTGCGCGGGATAGCCCGGACGTGGCGCAGTGCTGGTCGAGGCCGGCATCCTATTCGGTGCCTTCCGAGCGGAAGATCGCGATCGAGATCGCGCGGCCTTGCGAGAAATTGTAGCCGTCGATGCGGATGCCGACCTTATAGCGCAGCCCGATCGCCTCGGCGCGCTGCGCGAAGCTGCGCTCCGAGCGCTGCTCGATCAGCGCAAATCGGCAGCTTCCTTGCCGCAGGAAATCCGCCGCGCCCGACCCGTCGGTGAGCACCGTCTGGGTGCCCGTCAGAAAGACGAGGCTCGGCTCGTGATAGCCGGCAGCCGCCGCCTTCGGCCCGACGCAGGTGACGTTGCGGAGCGCGCGGGCGACTTCGATGCTCGGAAACAGCGGCGCCAGCGACGGCAGCACGATGCCGTACACCGTCACCGCCAGCATCAGGGCCGCAACCAGCGCGTTGAGCAGCGAGCGCTCGGCGCGATTGTTGTCGTAGAGCCACCAGGCGAACAGGCCGAAGATCAGCGACGCCGCGATGAACGGCCAGGCCACGAAGGCCGGCTGCCGCGTCAGCATCACCGCGCCGACCACCGCGATGATCGAGGCGGCTGCGGGAATCGCGAACCACCAGGCCGAACCGCGCATCAGCCAGGAGCGCGACAGCACGCGCCGCTCCACCGCACCGGCGGTGAGGATGGCGATCGCCGGATAGAGCGGCAGCACGTAGTGCGGCAGCTTGGTCAGCACCGCCTCGAACACGATCCAGGACGGGATCAGCCAGGCCAGCAGAAACTGCGCGCCGGGCTCGCGCCGCGCCCGCCACACCGCGGGCGCCGCCATCGCCGCCAGCGGCGCGCCGGGCCAGAACGTGATCCAGAACAGCGCCAGGTAAAGTCCGGGCGGGGCGCCATGGGATTCCTGAGCCCCTATCTTGCTCAGCATGTCGCCGCCGACGGAATCGGCGAAAAAGGCATCGCCCGCGCGCCAGAAGATCGCGACGAACCAGGGCAGCACCAGCACCAGCATCCACATCAGGCCCCAGACCGGACGCAGCTTCCACAGCCAGGAGGCATCGCGGTCCTGGATCGCGAGCGCAACGATGGTCAGGCCTGCGAACATCAAGATCAGCGGGCCCTTGATCAGGATGCCCACCGCAAGCGCGGTCCAGAAGATCGCGGGCCAACTCCAGGGCGGATGGGTCTCGTCCTCGGCGCGCTGCCAGGACAGATAGGCCCGCGCCATCGCCCCCATCGCGGCGACCACGCAGAACAGCAGCATCGCGTCGGTCTTGGCGAGCCGCGCCTCGACGCCGAGCAGCACCGAAGCGCACATCATCAGCGCCGCCAGCACCGCGGCGCGCCGTGTGACGAAGCCGAGCGCGGCCCAATAGGTCATGAGCACGGCGCCGATCGCCCCGAACAGCGACGGCAGCCGGTAGACCCAGATCCGCAACTCGGCTTTCGGCAGCTTGAGCATCGAGGCCGCTTCCACCGTCGCCGATTGCAACCAGTAGATGCCGACCGGCTTCTTGTAGCGGACGTCCTCCTGGAAGCGGATATCGACGTAGTCGCCGCTCTCGACCATCTGCTTGGTGGCCTGGGCAAACCGCGCCTCGTCGCGATCGATCGGGGGGATCGTGAAGAAGCCCGGCAGGAACAACAGCAGCGCGCACAGCAGCAGGAAGGCGATGGCGCGGGCGTGGCTGGCCGTGACCACATCGAGCATGCGCACGAGCCCGCTGCCCGGATTTGCCGGCGATTTCGGCTCGCGGGGTGCTCCAAAACGGGGGGATGGGTAGGTCTCGGCCATTGGTTCCGCTTACGCTGAAACCGCCATCGCCACAACCGCTTGAGCCAGCTTCATTGAATTCGAATGACGACTGTGTCCGCGGCGCCAGTGGCATCGATCACGGTGAGCCGCGCAAAGCCGGGACCAGGTGGATCGATCAGGCGCTGGCGGCGGCCGTCGATCTCCCCAAGCGCCGTGCCGTTAACCATGACGGTCATCGGCAGAACGCCGCCGGCGACCTTGACCGGCATTGCTGCGCTCTCCTGCCCCCCGGAACGATCGACATCGATCCGCGAGCCGTTCAGCGGAAACTGGATGTGAAGCGACTGCTCGCGGCCGGTCCGCACCAGCTCCCCCACGGGACGGAACCGCTTCAGCGGCAACGGCAGCTTGGTGTTGCTGGCAAGCAGAGTTCCCCTTGGCGGCTTCGGCAATGGGGCCAGCGTCTTGCCGGTGCGGGCAAAGGCATCGAACAGAATCGGTGCAGCGGCGACCCGCCCGATCAGGCCCGGAACCGGCGCGCCGTCGGGCCGGCCAACCCAGACGCCGATGGTCATCCGGCCGTCGAACCCGACCGACCAGGCGTCGCGATAGCCGTAGGAGGTCCCGGTCTTGAAGGCGATACGGTTGTGAGCGGCATTCTCCGGCGGCGGCGTTCCCAAGAGCACGTTGCCGACCTGCCAGGCCGCGACCTGATCCAGTAACCGGAGCGGCTCGCGGTCGTCCTTGTCAGCCATGACCTCGCGCAGCGGCTTGGTGGTGCCGAGACGGGCGAAGCCCGCATAGAGCTGGGCGATATCCTGCAGCGTCACGCCGACGCCACCGAGCCCCATCGCGAGCCCCGGCGCTTCATCTTTGGGCAGCACCAGATTGCCGCCGGCCTGGCGCAGCCGCGACGCGAGCCGGCTGGAGCCGACGCGGTCGAGCAGCACGATCGCCGGGACGTTGAGCGACAATTGCAGCGCCTTCTTCACCGGCACCGTGCCCTGGAAGGTCATGTCGAAATTTTCCGGCGCATAGGAGCCGAAGCGGGCGGGACGATCGTCGATCAGGCTTTCCGGATGAACGAAGCCGTCTTCGAAGGCGAGCCCGTAGATGAAGGGTTTTAGCGTCGAGCCCGGCGAACGGATCGCGCGGGTCATGTCGACCTGCCCTGCCCGGCTCTCGTCGAAATAATCGGCCGAACCGACGCGGGCGAGCACGTCTCCGCTCTCATTGTCGACCACGATGATGCCGACCGAGATGTTCGGCCCGAGCGCAATGGCGCGGTCGCGCGCCAGCGGCTCCAGCACCTTCTGCAGGTTCGCGTCCAACGTCAGCTTGATGACCGGCTTGTCCTTGACGGTGGCCAACGCGGTATCCGACGCATGCGGCGCCAGGATCGGCATCGGCTTGCGCAGTTTTGGCACGGGCACGGCCTTGGCCTGCCGTGCGTCGTCTGCGCTGACGACTTGCTCCTCGACCATGCGATCGAGCACGCGGTCGCGCGCCTTGCGCGCGGCCTCCGGATGGCGATCGAGCCTGCGCGTCTCCGGCGATTGCGGCAGCGCGACCAGCAGCGCGGCCTCGGCCAGCGACAGGCGCTTCGGCTCCTTGCCGAGATACCCGATCGAGGCGGCGCGGATGCCTTCGAGATTGCCGCCATAAGGCGCCAGCGCGAGATAGAGGTCGAGAATCCGCTCCTTGCTCATGCTGCGCTCGATCTCGATCGCGCGCACCATCTGCCGCAGCTTGGCATGGAGCGAGCGCTGACGTCTGGGCTCCATCAGCCGCGCGAGCTGCATGGTGATCGTCGAGCCGCCCGAGACGATGTGGCCGCGCGTCGTGAGCTGTAGCGCAGCCCGCCCCAACGCCAGCGGGTCGATGCCGTCATGGGCGTAGAAGCGCTGGTCTTCATAGGCGAAGAGCAGTTTGAGATAGGTCGGGTCGACGTTGGACCTGGCATCGACCGGCAGCCGCCAGCGGCCATCTGCCATCGCATAGGCCCGTAGCAGCTTGCCGTTGCGGTCGACAATGGTGGTGGAGACCTGACGCGCCTCGTCGAGCGGCAGCGGGCCGAGCGAGTAGACCCATGCGACGAAGCCGATGATGGCGAGGATGAAGGTGAGAGCGGCGGCTGAGAGGATGCGAAGCCCTCTGCCCCGTGCTCCGTCATGGCCGGGCTTGTCCCGGCCATCCACGTTCTTGCCGGCCGTGCCGCAGGTCGTGGATGCCCGGGACATCTGCGCGAAGACGCGCTTCGCGCTCTTGCCCGGGCATGACGACTGTGTATGCGGCTCCGTTGCGCTCATTCAATCGCCACTCACTTCGCCGCCCGCACCTCAACCGTCCCCGTGCCGGTGCGGCCATAGCGCGAGGGATTGTACATGTCCTCGACATAGGCCTGCGGCAGCACGTATTTGCCCGGCGACACCGCGCGCACGACATAGGCGACGGTGAAGACCGATTTGGAATCCGAGGCCCGATCGACCGCCGCGGTGAAGCGGTCGTCGCGGAATTCGGTGTTTTCGGGCTCCTCGCCGTCTTCGATCCAGTCCAGCGTGCCGCTGTCGCCGGACGAGACCAACTGCGGATTGTCGATCTCGAGGCCGGCCGGCAGATAGTCGGACACCATGATATGGCCGTACTCGGGCTTGGCCTCGGTGATTTTCAGCACCACCGCGAAGCGCTGGTTCTGCTTGACCTTGCTGATGTCGGCCGGCTTGCCGTCGAGCGTGAAGTAATTGCGCTCGATCTTGAAGCCGTTCGACGCCGCCGGCTCCGGCGTCACCGGCGAACCCGACACCGAGACGACCGCCTGCACCGGCGCATCGCCGGTGTTGGAGATCTTCAGCGGCTTGCCGCTCAGCGTATCCGCCTTGTAGCTGCGGTACAGCGCAGTCTTCACGGGCTGACCGTCCACTTCCATGGACAGGTTCTCCTTGGCGAGCGCCCGCGCCGCCAGCACCAGCCACGCATTCTCCTGCGTCGAGGTGTAGGGCGTCAGCCCGCGCGCGGTCTCGACCCGCGACACCGCTTGCGTCAGCGTCGCCTTCGGCGCGTTGCCTTCGCTGGCAAGCGACACCAAAGCTGCGGCATCGCGCAGCTGCGAGCCGTAGTCGGTGCGTCCGAACTCCAGCACCGGCTTCGGCGCGAGGCTGTCGAGCGCGGCGCCATAGACCCGCTCCGCACGGTTGCGGTCGCCGACCAGAGCGAGTGCCGCCGCGAGCTGCGACTTCGCGATCGGCGTCGCGAGGTTGCTCAGCTTGGTGTCGGCGAGATAGCGAAGGTCGCCGATTGGCGCAGCGCCGTTGCGCGCGAGCACGTAGAGGCCGTAAGCGAGATCGCGGCCGCCGTCCTTCTCCGGCTCGTTCGCGTTAACGACCGAGTTGCGGATGCGGTCGAGCGCGTTCTTGAACAGCACGTCCGGCACCGCAAAGCCCTTTTCACGGGCACGGGTCAGGAAGTCCGTCACGTAGGCGTCGAGCCAGGCATCGTCGCCGCCCGCCGACCACAGACCGAACGAGCCGTTCGAGCCCTGGCGCGCCAAGAGCCGCTCGATCGCATCGCGGATGCGCTGGTCGACTTCGGTGTCCATGGCGAGATGCGCGCCGGCCGCAAGGTCGTTGACATAGAGCAGCGGCATGGCGCGGCTCGTGATCTGCTCCGAGCAGCCATAGGGGTAGCGGTCGAGCGCTTTGAGGATCGTCGCGGCGTCGAGCGCGGTCGACAGGCTCGCCGATACCGAGACGCTGCCGGTGCCCGGCACGAGGTCGGAGAACATGTCCGAGGTCAGCGTCAGGCTCTCGCCCTTCGCAAGGGTCCGGATCGAGCGCCGTGCCAGCACCTGCGTCGCCGCCTTGACGTCGAGCGCGTAATGGCGCGCCAGCGTCAGGCCGTTCGGCCCCTTGATATCGACGTCGAGCGTCGCCTGCCCCGCCGCGGTTGCGTCGACCGCGAGCGAGAAGGAATTGCGCTGCTTGGCGGCGAGCTTGACCGTGGTCGCGGGATTGCCGGTCATCTTCAGCGGCCCGCCGGTCTTGACGTTGATGACGTAGTCGCCGGCCTGGCCCTCGACATTGTCGATCTCGAGGTTGACCGTGCCGTGGTCGCCATTGAGGAGGAAGCGCGGCAGGGTCGTGGTCAGCACAACAGGGTCGCGGATCACGACGTCGGTGTTGGTGCGGCCGAGCTTGGTCGCGGTCCACGCCACTGCCATCACGCGCGCGGTGCCGGCGAACTCGGGAATGTCGAAGCTGACTTCCGCGGTGCCGTCAGCGGCGACGGTCACGATGCCGGAATAGAGCGCGAGCGGCTTTTGCGTGGGCGGCGAGCCCTGGAGCTCGCCCGCACCCGCATCGCCGCCGGACTTGATCTGGCCGCGCGTGCCGGACATGCCGTCGATCAATTGCCCATAGAGATCGCGGATCTCGGCACTCAGGCGACGCTGGCCGAGATAGTAATCGTCCGGAGCCGGCGGCTTGTAATTGGTGAGGTTGAGGATGCCGACGTCGACCGCAGCGATGACGATCTTGGCGTCCTCGCCCGGATTGAGCCCGTCGAGCTTGACCGGGATCTTCAGCGTCGAATTCGGCCGGACCAGCGCCGGCGGCGACACCTTCACCTGCAAGGTGCGGGTCTGCTTGTCGATGCCGAACCATTTCAGCCCGATCGCACGGCCCGGCATGCGCTGGGCAGCGGCATCGAGCGGACGACGCAGCGTCGCCACCACGTAGGCGCCCGTGCCCCAGTCCTTGCCGACCGGGAGCTTCACTTGCGCGGTGCCTTCCTTGACGTCGATGGTCTGGGTCGTCAGCAGGCGGTCGCCGAGCACGTTGATGGTCAGCTTGCCGGCGCTGCGGACGTTGACCGACACCGTCATGGTGTCGCCGGAGGAATATTGCGGCTTATCGATCGAGGTCTCCAGCAGGTCCGGCGTGTCGGCGCTGCCGTCGGAATACCAGCCGACGTCGAACTGCACCGAGGTCACTGGGCCATCGGCGTCGCTCGACTTCACATCGAGCCGGTAGCGGCCCGGCTGGGGGCTGAGCGAAATCCGCGCCGGCTTGTCGGCCGCAACGGTGACGTCACCGTCGGCGACGCGCGAGGTCGACTTGACCGGCTCGTACTCCCAGTAATTGTTCTGGCGATACCATTGGTAGCGCGACTCCATCTTCAGGAGCTCGTAGCGCAGGCCGTCGCGGCGCAGCTTCTCGCCCTCGGGCGAGACGAACACGACGTCGAACTCGGCCTTGTCGCCCTCGGCGACGTTCTTGTCGCCGAACAGCGGCTTGACGCCGATCTGCGCCGCGGAGGGCGCGACCGGCAGCACGATCTTGCGCTCGACGGCACGGCCGCCGGTCTCGACCATGCGGACGAAGATCTGCGCCTCCTGCGGCCGGGTCGAGACCGGCTGCTTGTCCAGCGTCACCGGGAAGGTCGCAACGCCATTGGCGTCGGCCTCGGGCAGGTTCTCCAGCGGCGTGCGCTCGTTCGAATTGGTCTCCTCGTCGGCGACGCCGAACTGGTAGCCGGCAAAGCCCGGACGCTCGGCCGCAGGCGCGACCAGCATATCGCCTTCGAGTGCAAGCCCCGAGGCAGGCGCGCCATAGAGGAAATGGCCGTCCGCCTTAAGCTCCACTGGAGCGTTAGCCTTGATCAGCTTGTCCTTGGCCGACAAGTCGAATTCGATCCTGTCAGGGACGTAATCCTCGACCATGAAGGTGGTCTCGCCGACCGAAGAACCCTTCGGGTCAGTGAAGGCGCGCACCCGCCACGTCCCGGTCGGCACGGCCGAATTGAGCGGCACGGCCAGCGTCCGGCCGCCGGCACCCTGGTCGGCCAGCAGGGCACGGCGGAATTCGACGCCGTCGGGGCGTTCGATCACCAGCGTCAGCGGGCCGCCGGCGACGGCATTGCCCTGCCCGTCGCGCAAGAGCGCGGTGAGATAGACGGTCTCGCTGGAACGGTAGACGCCGCGCTCGGCATAGACGAAGGCATCGGCGCCTGCAGGCACCACGCGGCCGGAGACGCCGCGGTCGGACAGGTCGAAGGCGGAGGACTTCAGGCTGAGGAAGGCATAATCGGCCTTCTCGCCGGTGACCGTCAGCATCGCCGGCGACAGGCCGCCCTCGCCGCGTGCAAGGCCGGCCTCGAACAGCACATGGCCGCTGTCGTCGGTCTTGCGGGTCGCCAGGATTTCGTTGTTGCGGGCAACCAGCCGCACCTCGGCCTTACCGACCGGATCGGTCGAGGCCAGCGAGTTGACGAACACGTGGATGCCGTCATTGCCGGAATAGGCCGACACGCCGAGATCGGAAACGATGAACCATTGCGTTGCTAGCTGATAATCGTCGTCCGAGCCCGGGCCCTTGGCCGCGGCCGTCATCACGTAGACGCCGGGCTGAAGCTCGCCGAGCGCCTGGTCGACCGGGAATGCCGTGGTGACGTCCTGGTTCAGCGTCATCGCGGTCGCGAGTTCGCCGGTCCAGACCTTGACCCCGCGCTCGTCGCCGAGATCGCTGAGCTGATACTTGGACAGCGTCTTCTGGAGGTCGCTGTCAACCACCGTGTTGATCAGGTTGCGGTCACCGATCCGGAACACGTTGATGTTGACCGCGGGCGTGTTGACGCTGACCACGGGAATGCCGCGCTGCCCGGTCCTCGGCAGCACATAGGCCCGGCTGGTGAAGCGCACGAACGGCTTGCGGTCGCGCACATAGATGTTGAACTCGGCCGATTTCGGCAGGCCTTCCTTCACCGTGGACGGCAGGCCGGCGCGCAAATTGATGTTGTAGCGCTCGCCGTGCTTCAGCCCGTCGACGCAGAGCTGCTTGCCCTCGGCAGACAGCGCCGGCTTGTCCTGGCCCGCCAGCGCCAGGAACGGCGCGAAGTCGGTGCGCTTGGCCAGTTCCTCGGAGAACTGGAAGCAGGCGCGCGGGCTCGCCGAGTCCGAGTCCACGGTATAGTCGAGCAGCCTGAAGCCGTGCTCGTCGCGCATTTTCTCATATTGGCCGCGGACGTCGGCGACCTCGCGCATGTCGAGCGACAGCCGCAGCGCATCCAGCGCCGGCCGCCACAGCTTGCGTTCGGCCAGCGACTTGCCGAGCACGGCGAGCGCGTCGGCCTCCTCGCCCGGATTGCCGGCGCGCTGGTAGGCGATGTAGGCCGCGGTCGAGGCGCGCTCCAGCAGGAAAGTCTGCTCGCTCGAGCTCTTCGGCGAGATCTGGAAGATCACCTTGGCGAGCCGCAGCCAGTTGCCGGTGTCTTCCGGTGCGGTTGCCGCGATCTGGCCGAGCACCGACAGCCCGGTGCGATAATCGTTGCGCCGGAAAGCGGCGTCGGCGTCCGTCTTCAGCGTCGCGCTGGTCTTGGCGACCGGCCCCGCCTCGCTCTTGATCTGGGCCTCCAGCTTGATCGCGGAATCGGCGAGGTCGTCGCGCTTGAACGCCTTGTCGGCAGCGTGCGCCGCGCAAAGGCCGAGCGCCAGCGCGGCGCAGAATGTGACGGCGCGAACAAGACCGATCATGATGGACTCCCGGAAATCGCGGACAGCCGCCCGCAGGCAGCATGAGATGCGCGGAAAGGTGACGGACTCAAGGCGATGGAACCAAAGGTGCAAATCGTCGCATTCGCCATGGAAAGGCAAGCCCAGAGGAGACCGATCAAAATACCGCCGCGCACGCCGTCCTGATGGCGCAGCAATACCTGACCCGTCGTCCGGCGACCCTATCCCGGAAGCTGGCCAGCGTTCCCGGCGATGTGATCCATCGTCCAGTCCGCTGCCGCTCACCCCGGCACCCTGACATGCCACCGTCTCGCTTTGTCGCGGCATTGAGGAAAACGGTTCGGTTCAGGCTTGGCGAAAGACGATATTTTTCATAATGGCATGGTAGATGAACAGCCAGCCCCCAAACCGGAGGGGCTCCAGACGGTCCCGTAGCTCAACTGGATAGAGTAGCGGATTTCTACTCCGCGGGTTGCAGGTTCGAGTCCTGCCGGGATCGCCAGCCTCATTGTTGTCCAGCCCGATTCGCCAGCCCAGATCACGGGCCGCCCGCCAGGAAAAGACTGCGATTGTTCCTGTTCGAAAACTCGGCTACTGGTTGCAGCATCGATCTATTGGAACTGCATCGATGATGGCCCGGGGGCTCACATTTATCTATGTCGAATACGGCGACATGGAACGGCTCCAACTTGAGCTGCGATATAGTCTCTCGACTTTGCTCTATTGGGGTCGACCGTTCCCTTTGGATGTCGTTGTCTACACCGACAAGCCGGCGCGCTACGCCGATTTGCCGATCCGGCTGGTGGACATCTCGGGCGAGATTTCGGAGTTTTCCCGCGGCGGGCTTTACCATCACCGCATTAAGCCATGCGTCCTCCTGAAGGAGATGACGACGAGCTCGAACTACTGCGTTATGGCCGACACTGACACCTTCTTCCGCGAGGGCTTCTTCGAGCGGCTGTTGCCGGCGCTAAGCTCCGGCGCGGTTGCCGTCGATCGCCGCCACGGTCGCAATCCTATGCCCCAACTCGCCGGGTTCACGACCGATCTGCCGAACGTCGGCCCCTATCGCTACGATCCAAATCTTGCCGTTGAATACAACAGCGGGCTCACCGCGGTTGATCCAGAGCGGCATCTTCCCGTGGTGCAGGACGCTATCGCCTGGATCGACGCCGTGCTCTTTCATGGCGCGCGGCAGCTCACCATCGAGCAGATCGCACTGTCGGAGTGCCTGCGCGTCCACGCGATTCCCATCGCCACGATGCACCCCGCCTTCGGCCACTACTACCGGATCGCCCACAAGCGCTACATGCAGTGGCAGCTGCAACGCTGGAAGGAGAAAAATGGCCGGCGCTTTCAGCCGCAGCCAGGCACGATTCCGTACACCCGACTGCACGTAAGAGGCTTCAGAATCTTCGCCAAAGTGAGTGCGGTGCTCGGGCGCAAAGTCGAAACGCAGACCCGCTGGCGATGACCGCTCCGAGTGTCACGGTCGGCGCCAGAAAATGAGCGCGACGATCGTGGCTAGCGGAACCAGCATAGCGCTGATCCTGCCGACCCATTTCGCCATTCGCTCGATCCGGAATTGCAGCATCAGCCTGGCGGCTGATGCGGCGGCAGGGTCAGTTCTACGCATGGCAGCCTAATAGACGAGCGTCAGCGCGAAAGGAAGGCCGATTGGCTAGCGTTCGAGAACGGGCGTAAAACAAGCCGGCTAACCGCGACCGTTAATCGATTGATTCTTCGTGTTGTTGCCATTCCTGCCGGGATCGCCAGTCTCATTTGCCGATCAACCGTTCTTCACGAACGCGTGGGTAACCATACGCCGGCCTTTGCGCGGCGTGGATCAGCCCTATCTATCCGCCGGGCGAGATACGCCCGACAGGTTTTTTGAATGCAGCAATCCGAGTGGACGAGAATGGCGATCGCATCTGCGGTGGCAATCGTCGCGATGTCGTATTTGGCAATTGACGCAGGTGTGGTGAACACCAATGTGGTCACAAAGCCCATCGAGATGGCTCAGGCCTCCGTCGTCGGCGCCGCGATGGGGCAGCATCAGCTTGCCTTCGCCGTTCAGGAGTGGGCGCGTCGCGGCCACGAGAAGCCGCAGCTGGAGCATTGCCTGGCGATCGACTGATTGAGGCGCCCTCCTGGGCTATCGGCGAAACATTCATTCTTCACCGCCCGCCGACTGATGCAGGGCCCCTCTGTATGAGCCGGACCGTTTCTGGGCACGATAGTCTCCGCATCGTCATGGCCGGCCCTGTCCCGGCCATCCACGCCGTGGCCGCAGCAAAAAGAACGTGGATGCCCGGGACAAGCCCGGGCATGACGACGTCAAATGCAATCAGCCTGCCGACTGATGGTCCCGCCACCACCGCGCAACCGCCGCGGTGAGATCGTCCCACAAATCCGTCGGCAAGTCGGGGACCGCTACCCGAACGCTGTACTGGTCCGTGGTCGCGTCGTGAAACCACTCGGTCGCGGCGAAGTCGAAACCGAAGCTGCCGGCGTGGCGGATCGGAAAGCCTTCTCCACGGAGTTCGTTGCTCATGTCCTCGGCCGCCTGCCGCGCGCTCGTTTCGTCGAGGGGGCGCCTGCCCCGGAGGGTGACGTAGAGACCGTGGGCGAAATGGAGTTCGGCTGAAAGCTCCGGGAGCTTCGCAGCAAAATGGCAAGCCATGTTTCGGCCGTTGCGCAAGATCGCTGCAACACGCCGCTTCGTGAGGCCCCAATAGGCCGCGCTGCCCACAAAGGGCGGGAAGTGCGCCGGCAACGCCGCGCCGCCGAAAAGTCGCACCGCGTTGCGCGTTTCGGCCGAAAGACGCCTCCAACGATGCTCCGCCCGTGGCTCGTGCTCATTGTCATCCACGAAAACCGCCGAGCCGAGCCGGCCATATTCCGCTCCGAGCGAATCGAGCTTGTTGTGACTTCGCACCAGCACCAGCGGAATTGCGTATCGCCGGGCCCACCTCAGGATGCGCCGGATCCGGCCCGACCTGCCCGCAAAGCAGGTCGTGTCGCAGATCAGAAGATCAAGGACGGAGCCGTCACAGCGTAGCACCGCCTCGAAAGCGCCGGCGACGGAGCAGGAATCTAACAGAAGAATCCGCGGCGAATCCGCCGGAGCAAGCGCATCGCCCAGCGGCAGGCTCAAAACCTCGAGCCGCAAATGAGGAATAAAGCCCCGGATCAGCTCCAGTGTCTCGCCGTACGAGCCCGGAAGCACCAGGATATCAGCCTCCTCGACGATTTGCGCGGAGGCGAGCAGCACGGCGGAGATCGCGGCCATGCCCGAGGCAGTGTAGATCGCCGTGCTCGCGCAGCCGCTGTCGAGCTCATAGAATGAAGGACCGCGCACCGTCAGATCGGCCCGCTGGTAATCGTAACTGAATTCGAAAGGCCCGCTCGCGGGATCGGTCGTCTGCGACCAGGCCGTCTCCGTCGCCTTCCACTCGTGCAGCTCGTACTCCGCCCTCAGCGCCGCCGTGAGCTGGAATTTGAACCTGACGACCTCGTCGACCGATCGCGGACGCGCCAAATCGAGCCGACGTCTCAGGCAGTCGTTCAACAGCCCGAGTTCCTCATGCTTCCGTTCGAGATAGGCCTGAATGGTCTCCATGCGCGTCTTGATAGATCCGATCGCCTTTCAACGTGCGGAAAGCCTCCCGGGTCCAACGCGCGCCTGCTGCAACGAACGTCGATGTTCGCAGTTGAGACCTAAGCCAAGGAGGATCACATGGCTGACATCAGAGAGCACATGAAAATCATCGGCAAGGACGGCGCACATGTCGGCACCGTCGACCGCGTCGAGGGCAACCGGATCAAGCTGACCAAGAAGGACAGCCCGGAAGGTCACAAGGACCATCATCACTACATCGACACGAAATATGTCGGTGCCGTCGAAGGCGATGTCGTCAAGCTTTCAGTGAATGCCGACGCAGTCCCGAAGACGGAAGCCGCCTAAAGACGCCTGGTATCTTCTAAGGCACTTGGCTCTAAGGCACTTGGCCCCTTCGGGGGCCTTTTGTTTGTTCACGATCCGACTCCGCTTCGTTCCCAAAGCACGAATCGCAACCGGAAAAATCAGCGCGGCGCATTTCTTAATGTCGCGTTTCATCCAACCAACTTGTTCACGCATTCAGCCTCGCGAGTACCCGGCCGCAAACGGTATGCGTCGATCGCGGCATTCGACAGCAGCAGCCTGCGCCGCTCTCCTCGCAGCATCATGCGGTCGATCCTGTTTAGGATGAAGCGGGCTGACTCCCGGTGCTCTCCCGTGAGCAGGCCGGATCGGTCGAGGTATGTCCAGGCAATCTCAAAAGACTGTGCGCGCAGCTCGGGGTCGGTCATAACTGGCCAACGTCCGCAAGGAACGGATGTTCCTGTTCGAGCGCGAGCCAAGCGGGCCGCCCCGGGCAACGCCAGGCGCATCGAACCACGGCCGAATGGTAAAATGTGAAGGCCGCGCGGAACGAGATCACGACCAGCTCGTTGACGCCATGAAATCAAGTGGTGCCGATCTGCCAGCCCCGATCGGCTTTGAAGGGCCCCGTGCTTGTCCCCCGAGCACGGGGCTTTCTCATGCGGGATCGAGCGGCTGATCGACCTCGGCCTGTCCCGCCAATTTCCTCATGGAATGTCCTCAGTCCGCCCGCTCGTCGCGCCGCTCGCGCGCGAGCTCGTGCCAGGCCAAAGCGAGCTGAATCAGGCGTTGCCGGTCGGCGCCTTCCGACGCCGCGGCCCGCTTCATTGCGGCCTCCGCCTCACGCTGTGGGTCGTACTTGGTACACATGCGGCCGACCGTAGCTCGCCATCTGGACAAGCGCATGGCAATTTCATCCGTATGATTGCGGGGTGACGTCGTTTGCCGGACGGGGCGAGCGCCCCGGCGACCTCGCCGCATTGCTTGCGCTGATTGCGAAGCCATCAGGTTGAGCTTCATTCAGACGATCTGTGAACGGCGTCACAGTCTTGGGCCGGTATCTCGGTTAACAATGTCCCGACGCTCCAGGAGCGCGCGAAGGCAGCGATGGTGTTTTCCGTCATGACACAAGAAGCAGCAGCCTCAGCCAACGCCCCGACGCAACGACAAAGGGGCGACCTGCTCGGCATCGCCTATCTCGGGACCATCGCCATCGTGATGCTGGCCTGGATCGCCGGCCTGGTATGGGGCGCGATGGCGTTCTTCAACTGGCTCGTGGCTTGATCTACGGCGACATGCCTTCTTCCCAGGCAGGTCTTCTTCCCAGGTAAGGCTCTGACCCGACCAAGGCTCGTCGACGGGATGGTGAGCTAGAAAAGGCAGTGCATCATCTGCCCCAGCTTGATTCCGCCGCAAACGATCATAGCCCAAAGCGCCAAGCTGATCTGGATTGCATCCAGCATGCCCCACGTCCCCGCGAATCGATCTCCGCCCCATTTTTTTCTTTTGAGAATCGCGTGAAGCGGCCGCGGGAGCCAGTGCTATTTTGAGGAAGTTGTTGTGCGCCGCCGAACACCTCGTCGACAAGTGTTCAAAATACTGGTTGGTCGCGCCCAAATGAAAGAGGCGGGCCTTCGCCCGCCCCTCTCAGATCAGGACACGCCCCCGTGCCTCAACGACACGCCCGTGGATCGGCCGCCACGTACTGACCATCCGGGTAGCGGTAGTAGCAATTGCCCTCCGCCCAGTAATAGCCGGGCTGCGAAGCGGCGGCGGCGCCCGTGATAGCGCCGGTTGCGCCGCCGAGAACCGCGCCGGCGGCGGCCCCTGTCGCATTGCCTGAGATCAGTCCGCCCAGCACACCGCCGACGATGGCGCCGCCAAGCGCGCTCGCGCCGGGATCAGCCGGTGGCGGCGGCGGAGGTGGCGGCTCATAGGCGACCGGAGGCGGCGGCGGAGCATAGGCCACCGGCACGTCGTCATAGTACTCTTCCGAGATGTAGGCGGGCGGGCCAGCCATTCGCTGCGGATAATAATACCAGACGCCGCCAACGTCCCACCACCAGCCCGAGCGGCCGTTGTGAACCTCGTGGCGCCAGCGCCCGCCATCCCAAGCGCGGTTGCCGCGATAGGCATGTCCGTCCCAATCGCGCGTCGGTGCGGGGCCCCTGGCGTAATTACGCACGGACGGCGGGCCGCCCGCGTTATGCGGACCGGGACCGGAATGAGGCCGACTATCCGGCTGCGGCGCGGGCCGGGCCGCCTGCTGCGGTGGCGGCGGGCTCTTGCGCATGTTCGGGTTGTTCGCAGCCGGCGCGCCGGCGGCAGGGCCGGCCGGAGCCTGGCCGACCTCCCTCGACGGCCTGGCGTCCTGGGCCTGCGCCGAAAGCGCAAGCAAAGACATGGCCGAAACCAAGGGAAAAATGATCTTGATGCGGCTGGACGCACTCATGCGTGCTTGCCCCCTGCTCTTTCGATTGCTCTCGCAATTGCCGTGGTGCCTGGCGCGATAGACGATTCGGACCGCGCCGGGCTTGATGCCGGCTGACATAGCTGACCTGCTTTGGTCGGCGAAGTCTCGTTACAAATGATTAAGATCAGGGCAATTTTTCGGCCCCAACGGGCTGCGAAGAGCCACGCTGGAGGCTTCTAGCGGGCCGGCTCGATCACGTTGCAGTTGCTTCGCCCGGACATCAGGCAATCCTGCATCTTGCTGGCTGCGGTGAGGTCCCGGGCGAGCCACCAACCGATGCCGAGGATCACCATCGCAATGATCAGGCCGGCGATCGCCCCGCGGCGGTTGTCGCCAGATGGAGGTCTGGATTTCGGCTTCTCGCCCCGTTCGGGCTTGGACATGGCGACCTGATCGTGCGGGCACGCCAGCTTATCACCTCTGCGACGTGCCGTCACATGCCGATCAGCCGCCTCGGGTCAAGTTCAGCCTCGGGTCGCCCGAATCGCATCCTTGCGGGAGGTTTCGACCGCCGGGGTCGCCTGCTCGATCCGCGGTGCGCAGGTCGTGAGCACGAACGCGATCTGGGTGCATTCCCAGCCGGTACCCAGAACGGCGCTCTCGATGGGCTGCGGACGCGCGAGCAGCAGCATGGCACCGGCCACGGCGACCAGGACGAGGGCAATCGAGAGCGTCTTCAGGGTTAATCTTGAGATCGGCATGCCCGTGCTCCGTATCGGGGCGGACGCTAGGCGCCGCCCTCGTGATCCCTTATGAGGGACATCACAATTCGGCAGTTTTTCCGGGCTACGAGAGATCGTCGGGGATGGCGATTTTCGTTGACCTGATCGGCTGCGATTATGGGTGGCTTCGCGACGCGCAGCGATGTACACGCTTCTGTGTCGCGCGGCGCCTGCTATGCCCAGCCGACGTACCAACAGGCAGTGATGTAGGATCGAAAGCGAGGAAGACAAGGCTCGTCGATGAGTGGATTCAGGGAACCCGGCTTCACAGACCGGCAAAAGGCGGCGCAGGAAGCCCGCAAGAATCTTTTGAACAAATTCAAATCCCAACCGGGGCCCGATGATCCCGCGGTGGCGGCGAAGCGTGCCGAGCGTGAAGCATTGGCGGCCAAGCGCGCCGAGGCGAAGGCTGCGCGCGAGGCCGAAAAGGCCGAGCAGAAGCGTCTGGAGGAAGAGGCCAAGGCCGCCGAAGCTGCGCGGGTCGCGCGCGAGGCCCAGGAAGCTGCCGAGAGAGCCGCTGCGCTCGAAGCCGAGCAGAAGGCCAAGCGCGACGCGCGTTACGCAGCCCGCAAGGCCAAGCGCAAGTAATTTGACGCGTGACCTTCGCAGGTCACGTTCAATTCAAATTGAAGCAAGACATGATTTGGGGCGGTCCAGCTGACCGCCCCAGACATTCGAGCGCGCGTTTGCTGTTTGCCAAACGCCTCGATCGCGAAGGGGCGAAGATCAGTTCTTCTTCATCATCCCGTCGTCTTTCTTCATCCCGTCCTTCGTCATGTGATCCTTCTTCATGCCGTCGTCCTTGGACATGGTGTCCTTCTTCATCATGCCGTCCTTGGACATCGTGTCCTTTTTCATCATGCCGTCATCCTTGCCCATCTTGTCCTGGGCAAAAGCGGCCGGCGACAGCGCGAGGCCAAGCGAGAGAGCGGCAGCCGAGACGCCGAGCACGATGCGGGTGCGAATGGTCATGGATCATCTTCCCTTCGAGGTGGTGTTTGTCAGCGACGGACGCCGCTATTCAGTCTCGACGGATGAACGATCTGCGTTGTTACGCCGCCGCCGATAAATTTTGGCGTGCCGCCTGCGATCCGCCGTTCGAAGGAGCCCGGAGCCTGCCGCGGCGACCGGATGTGTGCAGCGCAGCACAGCCGACACTTGCCGCGGCATTCGGTCTCGAACTATCAGATGAGAGAATATCGGGTGAAAGACCGGCTAGGATGGGCCTACGCACCGGTCACACATGACCCGCCCAATCACGCCAAACAAGAATCGTTCAAAGAAACGTTCAAAGGGATCACACCATGCTCACGCGCCGCCATCTGATAGCGACAGCCGTCGCCGCACCCGCCATCCTCCGCCTTGGCACCGGCACCGCGCAGGCCGCGACCACGCTGAAGATCTCGCACCAGTTCCCAGGGGGCACCATCGACAAGGGTGACTTCCGGGACCGGCTCTGCCGCATGTTCGCTGCCGAAGTTGCCAAGCGCAGCAATGGCGACATGGCTGCCGAGATCTATCCGAACTCCTCGCTGATCAAGACCAACGCGCAGTTCTCGGCGATGCGCAAGGGCGCGCTCGACATCTCGCTCTATCCGATGCCCTACGCCGGAGGCGAGCTGCCGGAGACCAATATCGGCCTGATGCCCGGCCTCGTGACCACCTACGACCAGGGCTTGCGCTGGAAGAAGGAGCCGGTCGGCAAGGCGCTGACCGACTTCCTCGCCGACAAGGGCATCATCCTGCTCACCTGGGTGTGGCAGGCTGGCGGCGTCGCCAGCCGCTCCAAGCCGATCGTCGCACCGGAAGACGCCAAGGGCATGAAGGTGCGCGGCGGCTCGCGCGAGATGGACATGGTGCTCCAGACCGCCGGCGCTTCGGTGCTTTCGGTGCCCTCGAACGAAATCTACGCGGCGATGCAGACCGGCGCCTGCGATGCCGGCATCACCTCCTCGACCAGCCTGATCTCGTTCCGGCTGGAAGAGGTCGCCAAATCCCTGACCTCGGGCGCCGGCGCCTCCTACTGGTTCATGCTCGAGCCGCTGATGATGTCGAAGGCCATCTTCGACAAGCTGCCGAAGAACCACCAGGACATCCTGCTCACGGTGGGCACCGAGCTCGAAGCCTTCGGCCGCAAGGGTGCGCAGGATGACGACGTCGAGGTCACCAAGGTCTACGAGAAGGCCGGCGCCAAGGTCTCGGCGCTCGATGCAGCGACCGTCGGCAAGTGGCGCGACATCGCCCGCGACACCGCGTGGAAGGATTACAGCGCCAAGACTGCGACCGCGGCTAACCTGCTCAAGCTCGCCGTCGACGTCGCGGCATGAGCCACGGTCCGCTTCCGGATCGGGACGACACGGCCAACGCTGTCGCAAGGACAGGCCTTGCGGCAACGGTCGATCGCGGTCTTGCCATCCTCAACACCGTCATCGTGGTGTTCGCAGCGGTGGCGCTGGTCGCTGCTTGCGTGATCCTGAGCTACAGCGTGCTCAGCCGTGCGCTGTTCAAGGCCGCCAATTACTGGCAGGACGAAGCCGCGGTGTTCCTGCTGGTCGGCGCGACCTTCATGACGGCTGCGTACGTGCAGCAGAACCGCGGCCATATCGGCATTGAGGCCTTCGTCGGCTTATTGTCGCCGCTGGCGAACAAGATCCGGCTCTGGCTGGTCGACGCCGCCACGTTCCTGTTCTGCGCCTTCTTCACCTGGAAGTCCTGGACGCTGGCCCATGAAGCCTATGTCGACGGCCAGGTCTCGAACTCGATGTGGTCGCCGCCGCTCGCCATTCCATATTCGCTGATGGCGCTCGGGATGAGCCTGCTCTGCATCCAGATCCTCGTGCAGCTTGCGCTGCCCTTCACCGGAGCCAAGCGTTCATGAGCGTATTCGGTATCGGCCTCGCCTACGGGGTTGCGACGCTGCTCGTGATGTTTTCGGGGATGCCGATTGCGTTCGCGCTCGGCGCGGTCGCAGTCGTGTTCATGGGCATCTACATGCCCTCAGCCTCTCTCGATACGGTGACGCAGAACGTCTATGAGGAGATGGCCTCGATCACGCTCTTGTCGATCCCGCTCTTCATCCTGAAGGGCGCCGCGATCGGCAAGTCGCGCGCCGGCCAGGACCTCTATTCGGCCCTGCATGCCTGGCTGCACCGCGTGCCCGGCGGCCTCGGCGTTGCCAACGTGTTCGCCTGCGCATTGTTCGCGGCGATGGCGGGCTCCTCGCCCGCCACCTGCTCGGCGATCGGCTCGGCCGGCATCCCCGAGATGCGCAAGCGCGGCTATTCCGGCGGCTTTGCGGCCGGCATCATCGCTGCCGGCGGCACGCTCGGCATCCTGCTGCCGCCCTCGATCACCATGATCCTGTTCGCGGTCGCAGCCGAAAAGTCGCTCGGGCGGCTGTTTCTCGCCGGCATCGGCCCCGGCCTGCTACTGGTCTCGCTGTTCGGCACCTACGCCGTGATCCGCTTCCGCCGGGAATATGCGGCCGCCGAAGCGATCTACAAGAAAGGCGGTCCGGAGGCTCCGATCCTCGCCCGCGACGAATACACGCTGGCCGAACGTTTCAGTGTCCTGCCACGCGTGATCCCCTTCGTGCTGCTGCTCACCGGCGTCATGATCGCGCTCTATGGCGGCTACGCCACGCCGTCGGAAACCGCAGGCCTCGGCGGCCTGCTTGCGCTGGCGCTGATTGCGGCGATCTACAGCGTGTGGCGGCCGAGCGATCTCGCACCCATCATGAGATCAACCATCCGGGAATCGACCATGCTGATGATGATCATCGGCATGTCGCTGCTCTATTCCTACGTGATGAGCTATCTGCACATCTCGCAGTCGGTCGCCGAATCCATCGTCGCGATGCACCTGCCGCGCTGGGAGCTGCTGTTCGCGATCCTGGTCATGGTCGTCGTGCTCGGCTTCTTCCTGCCGCCGGTCTCGATCATCCTGATGACGGCGCCGATCATCCTGCCGCCGCTGCGTGCCGCGAACTTCGACATCATCTGGTTCGGCGTGGTCATGACCATCGTGATGGAGATGGGGCTGATCCACCCGCCGGTCGGGCTCAACATCTTCGTCATCCGCAACGTCGCGCCGGACATTCCGCTTCGCGAGGTGATCTGGGGCACCCTGCCCTTCGTGCTGCTGATGATGTTCGCAGTGCTGCTGCTGTGCCTCGTACCGGAGATCTCAACCGGCCTGCCGGATCTGGTGATGGGGCCGGACGGGAGCAGGTGACGGCGTCACGGGTGCCGTAGGGTGGGTTGGACCTGCGGTCGCGCAAAGCGCGGTCCGGAGGGCGCAACCCACCTCTTCTGCTTCCGAGAGACAAACAGCGGTGGGTTACGAAGCTGAAGTCGCCGCTCGCTTCCTCTTCGCGTTCAGCGCCGACGCCACGCGGCTCACCGGTGCCTTGCCCAGCATGCCGCCCATCGCGTTGGTGGCCGCGAGCAGTTTCTCCATGTCGACGCCGGTCCTGATGCCCATGCCTTCGAGCATGTAGACGACGTCCTCGGTCGCGACGTTTCCGGTCGCGCCCGGTGCATAGGGACAGCCGCCGAGCCCGCCGGCCGCGGCATCGATGACGTGCACGCCTTCCTCCAACCCGGCATAGAGATTGGCAAGCGCCTGGCCGTAAGTATCGTGGAAATGCATCGCGAGCTTGGCGGGGGGAATGTTGGCGGCGACCGCGCGCAGCATTGCCTTGGCCTTGGTTGGCGTGCCGACCCCGATGGTGTCGCCGAGCGAGATCTCGTAGCAGCCGAGATCCCATAACGTGCTCGCGAGATCGGCCACGGCCTTCGGCTTGATCTCGCCCTCGAACGGACAGCCGAGCACGCAGGAGATATAGCCGCGCACCGGTATGCCGTCCGCCTTGGCGCGCGCCAGCACCGGCTTGAAGCGCTCGATGGACTCCGCGACCGTGCAGTTGATGTTGGCGCGCGAAAAACCCTCGGAGGCCGCCGCGAACACGGACACGACTTTCGCGCCGGCGGCACGCGCGGCGTCGTAGCCTTTCTCGTTCGGCACCAGTACGTGGAATTCGGCGTCCTTCACATGCGCAACGCCGCGCAGCACGGCGTCCGAGCTTGCCATCTGCGGGATCGCCTTGGGCGAGACGAAGGCGCCGACCTCGACCGTATCGAGGCCAGCCGCGACCAGCGCCTCGATAAAGGCGATGCGGGCCTCGACGCTGACAGGAACCTTCTCATTCTGGAGCCCGTCGCGCGGCCCCATCTCGATGATGCGAACCTGATCGCTCATGTCACTCTCCGGACGGCTCGACCACCGCGAGCTCGACGCCTTCCTGCACGATGTCGCCAACCCTGCACTTGATGGACTTCAGCACGCCGGCATAGGGCGCCCGCAGCGTCTGCTCCATCTTCATGACTTCGAGCGTGAGGATCGGCGCGCCCTTCTCGAGCGTGGCGCCCTCCTCGGCCAGCACCGCGACGACCGTTCCCGGCAAGGGTGCCGCGATCTTGTCCTCACCGGTCTGCTCCTCGCTCTCGCCACCGAACGGATCGACCCAATGCAGGTCGAAGCGACCGTTGCGGGTGCGCAAATACAGCTCGTGACCGTCGATCACGGCCGCGACCGACGATTTGACGCCGTCGAGCGTCAGATCGAAGCCGCCGTCACGTGGCGCAATCGCGAACGCCAGCTCGCGATCGCCGATCAGCAATGTCGACGGCCCGCTGCCATAGTTCAGGATGATCTTCTGTTCCGGTCCGTGACCAACGCGGAAGGCAAAGCTGCGCTGACGACGGCCGACCGGCTGCCAGCCGAACGTCTGCCACGGCGAATTCGCCTGGGCCCGTGCAGCCTGCTGCTCGTCGTTGATGACAGCGGCCACCGCGGCGCACAGCTCGAGCTCGCCCGGCGCCGGGGCGGCCTGTGTCAGAACAGTCAGCTCGCGCTCGATGAAGCCGGTGTCGATCGCATTGGTCCGTACCTTCGGATGCGTCATCAGTGCCGAGAGGAACGGAATGTTCGTAACGATGCCGCGAACGTCGGTCTCCTCCAACCCGCGGTTCAGTCGTTCGATCGCGACATCCCGTGTCGGCGCCCATGCGATCATTTTGGCGAGCATGGCGTCATAATACGGCGAGACGCTATCGCCCTCGCGATAGCCGGCATCGATACGCAAGCCGCCGGCCTCCCCCGGCAGGCGCCAGGTCGAGATCCTGCCGACCGACGGCATGAAGTTCTTGGTCGGGTTTTCCGCGTAGACGCGCGCCTCGACCGCGTGGCCGTTGAGCCGGATCTCGTTCTGCTTCAAGGGCAGCGCCTCGCCGAAAGCGACGCGCAGCTGCCATTCGACGAGGTCGATGCCGGTGATCAGCTCGGTCACGGGATGCTCGACCTGGAGGCGGGTGTTCATCTCGATGAAGAACACGTCCTTGCCGTCGGAGACGAACTCGATCGTGCCGGCGCCGACATAGTTCACCGCACCCGCCGCTTTCCGCGCGGCGGCACAGACCGTCTCACGCTGAGCGGGATTGAGCGTCGGCGATGGCGCCTCCTCGATCACCTTCTGATGCCGGCGCTGCAAGGTGCATTCGCGCTCGAACAGCGATAACAGATTGCCGTGGCTGTCGCCGATCACCTGCACTTCGATATGCCGGGGATTGTCGACATACTTTTCGATCAGCATGCGATCGTCACCGAACGCGGCCTTGGCCTCGCGCTTGGCGCTGACGATCGCAGGCGCAAGCTCGCCAGCCGAACGCACGATGCGCATACCGCGACCGCCGCCGCCGGCGGACGCCTTCACCAGAATGGGGAAGCCGATCTTGTCCGCGGCCTTTGCAAGCGTCGCCTCGTCCTGGGCCTCGCCGTGATAGCCCGGCACCAGCGGCACGCCGGCCTTTTCCATCAGCTCCTTGGAGCCCGATTTCGAGCCCATCGCATTCATCATCCCCGCGGTCGGGCCGACGAAGACAAGGTCCGCATCGAAGCAAGCCCGCGCGAATTCGGCATTTTCCGACAGGAAGCCGTAGCCGGGGTGCACGGCCTCGGCGCCGGTCTTGCGCGCCGCCTCGATCAGCCGCTCGACGTTGAGATAGCTGTCGCGGGCACGTGCGGGCCCGAGCAGCACGGCTTCATCGGCGAGCGCGACATGCATCGCGTCGCGGTCCGCTTCGGAATAGACCGCGACGGTGCGCAGGCCCATGGCGCGCGCGGTGCGGATGACGCGGCAGGCGATCTCGCCGCGATTGGCGATCAGGAGCGTGCGAAATCGCCGGTAAAGCTTTGTACGGTCCATCGCATCACATCCTGAACAGGCCGAATTTCGTCGGCTCGATCGGCGCATTCGACGAAGCCGAAAGTCCCAGGCCGAGCACGAGCCGGGTGTCGGCGGGGTCGATCACGCCGTCGTCCCAAAGGCGCGCCGTCGCGTAATAGGGGTGCCCCTGGCTCTCATATTGCGCGCGGATGGGCTCGCGGAATTTATCTTCCTCTTCCCTGGACCAGCTGTCGCCCTTGGCCTCGATATTGTCGCGGCGGACCTGGCTCAGCACCATCGAGGCCTGCTCGCCGCCCATCACCGAGATGCGCGCATTCGGCCACATCCACAGGAAGCGCGGTGAGTAGGCGCGGCCGCACATGCCGTAATTGCCGGCGCCGTAGGAGCCGCCGATCACGACGGTGAATTTCGGCACCGAGGCGGTCGCAACCGCCGTCACCAGCTTGGCGCCGTCGCGCGCGATGCCGCCGGCCTCGTATTTCTTGCCGACCATGAAGCCGGTGATGTTCTGCAAAAACACCAGCGGAATGCCGCGCTGGCAGCACAGCTCGATGAAATGCGCCCCCTTCAGCGAGCTTTCACTGAAGAGGATGCCGTTGTTGGCGATGATGCCGATCGGATAGCCCCAGATATGGGCGAAGCCGCAGACCAGCGTCGTGCCGTAGAGCTTCTTGAATTCGTCGAACTCCGAGCCGTCCACGACGCGTGCGATGATGTCGCGCACGTCGAACGGCTTGCGGCCGTCGACCGGCACTACGCCGTAAATCTCCTCCGCCGCGAACAGCGGATCGCGCGGCTTGTGCATGTTGAGGTTCGGACGCACCGACGGTTTCAGCGTGCCGACGATGCGGCGGGCGATGCCGATCGCATGGGCATCGTTCTGGGCGTAGTGATCGGTCACGCCCGACTGGCGCGAATGCACGTCGGCGCCGCCGAGCTCTTCCGCGCTGACCACTTCACCGGTCGCGGCCTTCACCAGTGGCGGACCGCCGAGGAAGATGGTGCCTTGATTACGCACGATGATGCTCTCGTCGGACATCGCCGGCACATAGGCGCCGCCGGCGGTGCAGGAGCCCATCACGATCGCGATCTGCGGGATGCCCTGCGAGGACATCTGCGCCTGGTTGTAGAAGATGCGGCCGAAATGCCGCTCGTCCGGAAAGATCTCGTCCTGCAGCGGCAGGAAGGCGCCGCCGGAATCGACCATGTAGACGCAGGGAAGATTGTTCTGCCGCGCGATGTCCTGCGCGCGCAGATGCTTCTTCACGGTCATGGGATAATATGTGCCGCCCTTGATGGTGGCGTCGTTGGCGACGATGACGCATTCGCGGCCCGAGATGCGCCCGACCCCCGTCACGACGCTCGCCGAATGCACGTCGCCGCCATAGAGCCCGTAGGCCGCCAGCGGCGACAGCTCCAGGAACGAGGTGCCGGGATCGACCAGCAAATCGACGCGCTGGCGCGCCAGCATCTTGCCGCGCGCGGTGTGGCGGTTGCGCGAGACCTCGCCGCCGCCGCCGGCAACCTGGCTCAGCTTCTCGCGCAAGTCGGCGACGAGGGCGCGCATGGCCTCGGCATTGCGCGCGAAATCTGACGAAGACGGATCGATGCTGGAATGGAGCGGCATGGTGATTCCGATTGTGTAGAGGTCTTAAGCCGTCTCGGCCATCAGCTCACGGCCGATCAGCATGCGGCGGACTTCGGACGTTCCCGCGCCGATCTCGTAGAGTTTTGCGTCGCGCCACAGACGCCCGACGGGGAATTCACTGGTGTAGCCGACCCCGCCCAGCGCCTGGATCGCCTCGCCGGCCATCCAGGTCGCCTTCTCGGCTGAATAGAGGATCGCGGCCGCGGCATCCTTGCGTAAGCTGCGCGCGTGATCGGCGCGGTCGCAGGCGCGTCCCACCGCATAGACATAGGCGCGCGTGGCCTGCCAGGTCGCATACATGTCGGCGAGCTTGCCCTGCATCAACTGGAAATCGCCGATCGGCTGCCCGAACTGCTTGCGCTCGTGCATGTAGGGCACGACCGCGTCCATGCACGCCGCCATGATGCCGAGCGGGCCGCCCGACAGCACCGCGCGCTCATAGTCGAGGCCGGACATCAGCACCTTGACGCCCTCGCCCACCTTGCCCATCACGTTCTCCTCCGGCACCTCGCAATCGTCGAAGAACAGCGGATAGGTGTTGGAGCCGCGCATGCCGAGCTTGTCGAGATGCTGGCCGTGGGTGAAGCCTTTAAATCCCTTCTCGACGAGGAAGGCCGTCATGCCGCGCGGGCCAGCCTCCGGATCGGTCTTGGCGTAGACCACCAGCACGTCGGCGTCGCCGCCATTGGTGATCCACATCTTCGAGCCGTTGAGCACATAGCGGTCGCCGCGCTTCTCGGCGCGCAGCTTCATCGAGACCACGTCGGAGCCGGCGCCGGGCTCGGACATCGCGAGCGCGCCGATATATTCGCCGGAGATCAGCTTCGGCAGATAGCGCTGGCGCTGCGCGTCGTTGCCGTTGCGGCGGATCTGGTTGACGCAGAGGTTGGAATGGGCGCCGTAGGACAGGCCCACGGCAGCCGAGCCGCGCGAAATCTCTTCCATCGCGACGATGTGGGCGAGATAGCCCATGCTGGAGCCACCATATTGCTCCGGCGCGGTCATGCCGAGCAGACCGAGGTCGCCAAAGCGCTTCCACAGGTCGGCCGGGAACAAATTGGCCTTCTCGATCTCTGCGGCGCGCGGGGCGATCTCCGCCTCCACGAAGGCGCGCAGCGTGTCGCGCAGCAGGCTGATGTCTTCGCCCAGATCGAAATCGATGCTCGGGATGTTCAAGGCGATTCCTCCGTATTTTGGGGACCAAACCTAGCGGGGTCAGAGCCCTTCTGCAGTCGAAAAGGTTGCATTTTCCGCCAAACTTGGCGAGGATTTTCCGGAAGGAATTCTGATGCCTTTTCAAGCCGCAACCGCGATCCCGCGCCGCGCCGTCACGCCCGCCGCCTTTGTCCGTGGCGTAGTTGCTGCCTATGCGCGCTACGGACTGGACCCGGCTGAAGCGTTGCAGCGGGCTCAGGTACCGCCAGACCTTGTCAATTCTCCGGACGGGCGGATCACGGCCGCCCAGTTCGAGGCCCTGGCGGGCCATGCCATGCGCGAGCTCGACGACGAGGCGCTCGGCTGGTTCTCGCGCCGCCTGCCCTTCGGCACCTACGGCATGCTGTGCCGCGCCTCGATCACGGCGCCGACGCTGGAGGTCGCACTCAAGCGCTGGTGCCGGCATCACCGCCTGATCACCGAGGACGTTCTGCTCGATCTCGAGATCGGCGAGGAGACCGCGATGGTCTCGATCAGGGAGCTGCGCGACCTCGGGTCACTACGCGAATTCTGCCTGGTCACGCTGCTGCGCTACGTGCTCGGCTTTTCCTGCTGGGCGGTCGACTCCAAGATCGCGCTGCGCGCGGCGGAATTCCCGCACGCCGAGCCGGGCCATGTCTCGGTCTATCCGACCATCTTTTGCCGAAACATCCGTTTCGATGCCGACCGCGCCCGCATCGTCTTCGACAAGCATTATCTCTCGCTGCCGTTGACGCGCAGCGCTGTCGATCTCGACAACATGCTCAAGGGCGCGCTCAGGCTGACCGTGCTGCCCTATCGGCGCGACCGTTTGCTGGTCGAGCGTGTCCGCCGCGTGCTCCGCAATGCGCGCGGACGCAGTCTCGGGGCCGAGGACGTCGCACGCGAGCTCGCGCTCTCCACCCGCACCATGCATCGCCGCCTGCGCGAGGAAGCAACCTCGCTGCGCGATCTCAAGGAAGAGGCAAAGTTTGAACTCGCCAAGCAGGAGCTGATGCGCGGCCGCACGCCGATCAAGCGGATCGCCGAGATCGCGGGCTTCCGCAACGAGAAGAGTTTTTCCCGCGCCTTCCGCACCTGGACCGGCGCAAGCCCACGCGAGTTTCGCGGCCGGTATCGCTAAGAGATCATAGCGTCCTGCCCCTCAGACGTTTACGGCCTCCGGGATCATCCCGAAGGCCGTAAAGGTCGAAACCACCAGTCTCAACGCCCGATCAGTTCGAGTTGGTCTGGGCGCCGGACCGAAGCTTGGGATGCTTCGTCTGCTTCGGTTGGAAGGCGAGCGCGTCGTTGGTCTTCGCGCCGCCGCTCTGCGCACACACTCCACCGATACCGCCGGCAGCGGCGCGGCAGGTCTCCATCGTCGGATAGCCGCAGCCGTGAGCGGCCTGGGCGCCGTTCGTGATGCAATAATCTTCCGCTTTCGCAGTCGGCGCCGTCAGCACAAGAAACGCAGACGCAAACAGCGTCGCGGCGGAAACTGCGAACGTTTTCGAAACCGAGGTCATGTTGTCTTTTCCTGCTTAAGGAGTCCCACATAGAGCTCCCGACGAGCGATGCGCGCTGAGGCTCATCCCCCGCATGTAGGCCAACGAATGGAACCATCAATCACGGTTCAGCGCATTGCAGGGTTGTGATAATCACATTTCTAAGTTAGGTGATTTAATCAGCAATATAGTGCCGACCCGACGTGCCTTCGCAGCTCGGCCGCGACCGCCGTTTCCAACCTCTTCGCAATTGATCCAAATGCAGGCCGCCGGCGGCGTGACCTGCTAACCCACGGAGGCTTCCGCGACGTCCTGTAGCGGCAGCGGCACGTCCTTGGCAACGCCCAGCACCGGGAAGCTGCGGACGTTCTTCACGTCGGGCATGGCCGCAAAATGCAGCAGCTGCCGGCGCATGCTCTCCACGCTCGGCGCCACGCATTTCAGGAGATAATCGGTGTCGCCCGAAATCCGCCAGCATTGCTGGATGCGCGGGATCGCGGCGATCGAGCTCTCGAACGCCTCCAGCACGGGCTGCGCCTGGCTGCCGAGCTGGATCGAGACGAACGAGACCACCTCATAGCCGAGCCGCCGCTCGTCGATGACGGCCCGCACCGCTCGGATCACGCCGCGGCTGAACAGCGATTTCAGCCGCCGCAAGCAGTTCGGCGCGGACACGCCGACGCGCAGCGCCAGCTCGTTGTTGCGCACCCGTCCGTCCTGCTGCAGCTCGGATAGTATTTTCAGATCGACGCCGTCGAGCTGCTCACGCCCCACCATACCCTGCCCTCGTCATGAGCCTGTCACGGCCGCCAGCGAAGCACGCGGGGGAATTGGTGCCAACCTCCTTGGGCTGCTCTGGGCTCGAAAAGCGTGGCGGAAATCGCGCCTGCGGCACATCCTTCGAGACGCCCGCCTTCGGCAGGCCCTCAGGATGAGGTCGCGTTTCGCGGCGGGATATCAAACCCTCATGGTGAGGAGCCCGCCAAAGCGGGCGTCTCGAACGACGTTACTTCAGATGAGAATGGCCCCTCAATGCGTCCACGGCTCGCCGCGCCGGAACGAGAAATTGTCGGCGTAAGCGACCGGGCGGCGGATCGAATCCTGGGGCCCGATGACCTGGTAGGCGATGCCCTTGCGCTCGCAATAGGCGATGGCCTCTTCCTTGCTGTGGAAGCGCAGCGTGATCTGCTGTTTCATGTCACCCGAAGAGGTCCAACCCATCAGCGGCTCGACCGAGCGCGGCTGCTCCGGCTCGTAGTCGAGCTGCCATTCCTTGGTCTTGGACCGGCCGGATTGCATCGCGTTCTTGGCGGGCTTGAAAATGCGTGCGGTCATGGGTGATCCGGGCCTCGTTTTCGTCTTTCGTTCGATTTCGATGCGTCAGGGTGGCAGTTGGTGCAAACCTCAGGGATAGTATAGAGACACCGGTTGGGAACTGTTTGGTGATTCCGGCCCCCGTGGTCTCTGCGACGGTATAGTCATTATGCTGCACCGTGACAATTGCGTACCCGCCTTCCGTGCCGGGATCCCGCCCGGCGGCACTGCCTCCCCGACCTCAGCGCCCCCTTCGAGAGCTCCCCTCGCATGGCCTTCCTGAACATCAACGCCACGCTCCCCGACAAAGGCCGCGACCTCAGGCTCGACCTGTTTCGCGGCGTCGCGAACTGGGCGATCTTCCTCGACCACATCCCCGACAACGTGGTGAACTGGATCACGACGCGCAATTACGGCTTTTCCGACGCCGCTGACCTGTTCGTCTTCATCTCCGGCTACACGGCCTCCTTCGTCTATGCGCGCATGATGCTGGAGCGCGGCTTCCTCGTCGGCGCCACGCGGCTGACCAAGCGGGTCTGGCAGCTCTACGTCGCCCACATCATCCTGTTCGTGATCTACATCGCCTCGATCAGCTATCTGGCGCTACGCTTCGGCGATTCCGAGATGATCAACGAGTTCAACGTCGCCGGCCTCGTCGACAACGCCACCGAGACGCTGCGCCAGGGCCTGTTCCTGCGCTTCAAGCCGCTCAATCTCGACGTGCTGCCGCTCTACATCGTGCTGATGGGCCTGTTTCCGCCGGTGCTGTGGTTCATGCTGCGCAAGCCCGATTTGACGATGGTGCTTTCCATCATCCTGTGGCTGACCGCGCGCCACTTCGGCTGGAATCTGAACGCCTATCCGGCCGGCCAATGGTACTTCAACCCCTATTGCTGGCAGGTGCTGTTCGTGTTCGGCGCCTGGTGTGCGATGGGCGGCGCGCGGCGCTCGATGACGCTGATCAACGCGCCGATCACGCTCTATCTCTGTCTCGGCTATCTCTTGTTCGCGCTGATCATGACCATGGCGGGCCGCTTCCCCGCGTTGGGCGGCATGTTCCCGGAATGGCTGTTCTCGGCCTTCAACCCGAACGACAAGACCAACCTCGCGCCCTACCGCTTCATCCATTTCGTCGTCATCGTGATCCTGGTGATCCGCTTCGTGCCGAAGGAATGGCCGGGGCTCGAATGGAAGGTGTTCGATCCCCTGATCGTCTGCGGCCAGCAGTCGCTCGCGGTATTCTGCGTCGGCGTGTTCCTGTCCTTCGTCGGCCATTTCGAGCTGTCGATGAGCTCGGGCTCGCTGCTCGCGCAGATTTTCGTCAGCATCGCCGGCATCGCGATCATGACGACGGTGGCCTATTACATCTCGTGGTCGAAGAAGCAGGACAAGCCGCTGAAGCCGCCGCCGCCCAAGCCGGCGACAACCGTGGCGAAGGGGGCCTGAGCCGGGAACGCCTTGCCATTTGGGGCGCGCCGTTCGCGCACGCACTGCCGCGCTGGCGGCTTAGGCCGCGATCGATTGAAGATCGATTGACCTGGGTCAACGGGAGCGGCGCCGGCCGGCATAATGTCGTGCCGACACGCGCCGCCGCAGCGATGTCGGCGGCCCCCTCTCGGACAAGGCTAAGAGCACATGCCCTCTCATTTTCACGCCGTGGTATGGATCGACCATTCGCAGGCCAGGATCTTCCATCTCGGCCTGAGCGGCTCCGACGAAATCACGTTGCATCCGCAACTGGCGACACGTCACCTTCATCACAAGGCCAACGCGATCGGCAGCGGCCACGCCGCCCCTGACAAGACGTTCTATGCTGAAGTGAGCAAAGCCCTCGCCGATGCCGGTGAGATCCTCATCATCGGCCCGGCGAGCGCGAAGACGGAGCTTGCCGGCTACATTCGCGCGAACGCACCCGATATCGCCAAGCGGATTGCCGCGGTAGAAGCGGCAGATCATCCCTCGGACGCCGAAATCGTCGCCTTTGCAAAACGTCACTTCAAACTGCCGCTGCCGCGCGTGCAGGCACGGGGATAGGCTGCAGGCGAGCGGCAATCGGACCGAACGCCTCAGCCCTAACCCCGGGCGCGATGAGGGGTCATTCCAGGCTCATCGCGCTTCAGGCCGCTTCCTCGCCGTCGAACTCGGTGAACTTCTTGTAGATCCATTCGCGGCCGTCATGGCGGCGCCAGACCTTGCCGTACACGAGCTGCCCGTTGATCGAGCGGCGGGGCACAATCACGGTCCAGAGGTGCCAGACCTCGCTCCAGCTCGACTGCGGACCGGCGGTTCGGAGATTGCGGTCGAAAGACATGGCATAGAACTCGTTGGCGCAGAACTCAACTGATGCGCGCGCCGCGACGAGCCCGTGATCTCCGTAGCACGGGTGGAAGACAGCTCATCGCGAGCCGGGTTCGATCTGATAGCATCCAGCAAAATGCGCGCAACAACCGCTCGCCTTTAACCTAACCGATCAACCTTACTTCTTGGGATGAAGCTGCGCGATCGGTTGAATGCCGGAACCGGCTCTTCTAGAATGCACGCGATTTGAGAACGGGCGCGGGCCTTACGCGCCAAGTGAATTTTTGAGCTGACGTCGAGCCTTGAAACGGGTTCGAAGTTTGAAGATCATTGACGGGCTGGGGCGACCACGATGAATTTACAATATGCATATTTGCGCGTCGTGCTGCGCTCGGTGCGGTCTGCGCAGGTCGCGAAGACTGCTGCCCCGGAGCCGCCGAAGGCCGCCAACGACAACCAGATGATCTGGCCCTTCGTGCCGTTTCCCGCCGGCTGGTACGCCTCGGGCTGACCGGCCAGAGTTGACAAGAATGCCATCTGAAAAGCGCAACGCCGCGCAAGCCGAATATCATCGCTTGGCGGCGTCCGTTTAGACATTGGGCGCTGAAATCCCCAACACGCATATGTCTATGGCGACAGCAGGAAGGTTCGACGACGCTTTGGTCATTCTGACCGGCGTCCCTCAGACTCCGGCGCTTGACGCCGCCTGGCCATTGGCTTGAAGCCCGCCTTGCGCGGTGTAGGTCTGTCCCGCCTGATTGCCCTGGCTGCCTTGCGCGCTTGCCGAGGTCTGCACCTCGGTGCTGCCGTCGGAATAGGTAATCGTCGTCGTGGTGACGCCGTCGAGGGTGATCGAGACCTCGCTGACGATGGTCTTGGCCGAGCCGCCGCCGCCCGATCCCGCGCTGGCGCCCGCCGCTTGCGAGGACGATGACTCCGACGTCGCTGACGTCGAGGATGCCGCCGACGTCGGGGATGCCGTAGAAGCCTGCGTTGTGGCAGTCGACGGGGACGCCGTCACCGTCGCACTGGCCGATGCTATCGCACTGATCGACATGAAGACCTCGCCTGAAGGGAATATCGGACGCCGGTTGCGCGCCCTCTCCTTCAACGCGGCGAGCGGGCAAAGCAGGCGCTCGATCTGCGTCCCTCGGTCGCCCTCGCCTGACGCAGGGCTGCTCGGCGGGCACATTTTGCAGGGATGGATCCGGCGCCCGGACCATCCTTGGTCGCAGCGGAACGCTGGCGGAGGTCAAAATCGCGAGGAAAATGAAGGGATTCGACCTCGGGACTGGTCGGGGCAGCTGGATTCGAACCAACGACCTGCAGTACCCAAAACTGCCGCGCTACCAGGCTGCGCTATACCCCGAATGTCCGGCGAGCCCCGTCGATACACGCTTCCAGGCGCGCCAGCAAGGCTGGCGAGGCTCTTCGCCGGCCCGCCTATTTGCTGCCGAACAGCGGGTGACCGACGCGGTCGCCAGGGCGGATGCCGTATTTCTGCGCCGTTCCCGCCACCACCTCCAGCACGGCCCGGGCGGGCCCCCGGGACGAGATGATCTTGGTCGACAACGGCTCGGTATTCTCGGCGATGCGCAGGATGCGCCCGTTGGCGCCGATGAAGATCATGTCGAGCGAGACATAGGTGTTCTTCATCCACATCGACACTTCCTGCTCGGGACTGAAGTCGAACAGCATGCCTTTGCCGTCCGCCAGCTCCTTGCGGTACATCAGGCCGGTCTGCTTCTCCTCCTCAGTCGTCGCCATCTCGACGGAGAACACCTGCACGCCGTTCCTGGTGACAATCTCCAGCGGCTGGAAGGTGGCGGCGCCGGCGGGCGCGCTGGCGACCGAACAGCCGGCGACGACGAGGATGGCGGCAAGCCAGCCCTTCAGAGCGGACCAGACAGCCTTTCGATCAAAATTCATGGGAGACACTCGAGGCGTGGGACTGGAGCCAGTGCTTACGCGGCGGTCGCCGGAAAAGCCAGAGGCGCGCCGGCCGGCCAGCGCGCCTCTGCTCACGATTGCGGGACTTGAAAGCTGGCAGCGCTTCGAAGCTAACAGCAGATGGCAGTTCGCGGGACTCTGAAGCCAGCGCTCGAGTCTGATCGCGCTCTAGTGCGACTGCAATCCCGGCGATCCGGTCTCGGGATGAATCTCGGCCGCCATCATGCCCTTGGAGCCGGGCCCGAAGCGGACCAGGACATACTGGCCGGGCCTGAGCTCGGTCATGCCGAAGCGGCGCAGCGTCTCCATGTGCACGAAGATATCGGGCGTACCCTCGCCGCAGGTCAGGAAACCGAAGCCGCGCAGCCGATTGAACCATTTGACCTGGGCCCGTTCCAGCCCGCTGGTCGGGGTGACCGTGACATGGGTACGCGGCGGCAGCATCTGCGCCGGATGGATCGCGGTCGACTCGTCCATCGAGACAACGCGGAACGCCTGGTAACCCTTGGCGCGCTGAATGCACTCGACGACGATGCGGGCGCCCTCATAGGCGGTCTGGAAGCCGTCGCGCCTAAGCACGGTAACGTGCAGGAGCACATCCGGCCAGCCATTGTCGGGGACGATGAAGCCGTAGCCTTTGGAGGCATCGAACCATTTGATGACGCCGTGGACTTCGACGAGGTTGGCGCTGGCTTCACCCAACCCGCTGAAGGGATTGAGACCGCTCTCGCGACCGGCACCGCCGTGTTCACCCGGCGTGATCCGCCCCGGCGATGCTCCCTGCCCGGGAACCCCGAGCTTCTTGGACTCAAATCCGTCCGACGACCCCATAACCCCGGACCCCACACTGTCATGCGACCCGCCTCAGCAGCGGCGTCGAATCACGCGTCTTTCGAGAACCTTCTCAACTGGACGCGACGCGAATCTTTCGACTCAAAAGATAACACTCCCGGTTGCGAGGCATAGACAAAAAAGAGATTCGCCGGAACCTATGAACAGCTTGCACAGCCGCGAATCAAATTGATGCCTCAATTGCGGACAAAGGGCCCGAGCGTTTCGCCGATGTCGTGATGGATGACGAGGTCGGCGATGTCGTCTTGCTCGGTCGGCTCGCGATTGATGATCACCAAACGTGCACCGGCATTCTTCGCCATCATCGGAAAGCCCGCCGCCGGCCAGACCACGAGCGAGGAACCGATCGCGATGAAGAGGTCGCAGGCTTGCGACAGCGCGGTCGCGCGCTGCATTTCATCATCCGGCATCATCTGCCCGAAGGAGATCGTGGCGGTCTTCACCGGCTCGTCGCAGGCGGTGCAGTTGGGCGCGGCGCCCTCCTCGTCGAAGCGACGCTTCACCCAGTCGAGCTGATAGGCCTGCCCGCACCCAATGCAGCGCGCATAAGTTGTATTTCCGTGAAGTTCAATCACGTGCTCGGCGGCGAAGCCGGAGGCCTGGTGCAGGTTGTCGATGTTCTGGGTAATGACGGCGGGAACTTTGCCGGCGCGGTAGAGCGAGGCCAGCGCGCGATGGCCGCGGCCGGGCTTCGCCGCCGCAAACACCTCCTCCATCGCAAAACGGCGACGCCAGGATTCGTCCCGCGCCTGTCGGCTTGCGACGAATTCGTCGAATGGGATCGGACGGTTGCGCGTCCAAATTCCGCCTGGCGAGCGGAAGTCGGGAATACCGCATTCGGTCGAGATGCCGGCGCCGGTGAACGGCACGATGACCCTTGCCTCGGCGATCATGTCGCCGAGGTGTTCAACGCCGCTCTGAAGATCCGATGCAATCAATCACGGCCTCCCGATTCGTTTTGCCCTGGCAGCAACATGTCCAAGCGGCAAGATTGTTGACGCTCTTATCAAGCGCTAACACGATGCGCTCGGCAATTTCTTCCGGCCTTCGCATATCACAATCCTGCAATGCCTCCTCCCCATTGACGCCCCATTCGGGAGCATCAATGGATGTGTGAATGCGACTCAAGATGATGCGGCGGCAGTGCTTGAGTTCAGTAATAAACCCGAGGGGATGGCCATGACCGAAGACGAAGAACGCAAAGCCCGTGAGCGCGATGAGATCGCCGCCCGTGTCGCCGCCTTCCGTGCCACGCAGGAAAAATTCAAGCGCGAGCGTGAACAGTATTTCGTGTCGACGCTGGAGAATGCCCGCAAGGTCGAACGGCCCTCGTTGTGGCCGTAAGACGCGTCTGATCAATGCGCATGAAAAAAGCCCGGAGCATCGCTCCGGGCTTTTCGCTTATTGGTCGCTACCAATGGCGCCAGTAGTGATGGTGCCGGTAGTACGGTCCGCCACCGTAATAGGCGTAGGGGCCAGGCTCGTAATAATAGTCTGGGCCGTCATAATAGCCGTAGCGGGGGCCGTAATAGCCGTACGGATGGGACGCTGCGACCGCGCCCGCGGTGATCGCGCCGGCGGCGAGGCCGAATGCGAGGCCCGGGCCGATGCCGCGCCCGCGTGCCTCGGCAGGCGCAGGAGCCGCAACCGCGGTCAGGCCGACGGCTGCGACGGTGGCCAGAACTGCCAGTGTCTTCTTCATGCTCTCCTCCTTCGCGGTCTTGTCGAGATAACGACGTGCGCCTGCGATAGTTGCGCGCACCGCGGGGAACCGGCTGCTGCAAAAAAAGCCGACGGCACCGGAACGAAATCGCCGGGCGCGCATTGCCTCTTCAAGTGCGGGAGCCTCCGCCATCCGGGTTGAGGCAACAGCACGAAGACCCCGTCGGCATCTCCGCGATGCTGGCGGGGTTTTTCAGTTTCACGGGAACAAATGGCAGCACACGACAATGGCTGCCAGCGGGGCGGATGATCGAGGAGGAAGATTTGCCGTTATCCGCTTTGCTGGCCCGTATTCGTAGATTGGTTCCCAGATCCGACGATCGGCATTACGACGAGATCGTGCGTAACTTCGGTGTCGGCACACTGCACCCGCCGCCGACGCCTATGAGCGACCACGAATTGGCGCGGGCCATCGCCGAGTTCCTGAAAGAGCAGCCGTCGAGCGAATCCGTTGCAACCCTCGGCCGCCGCCTCGACCCCTCCTCTCCGGTGTGAGCTTGCTCTGAGTTTTCCCGGCGGGAGCATGGAACCAGGATTGCGCGCGGACGTTGAGTCCTTCCTCACGCAGAGCGGAAGAGGCCGACATGCCCGCGTGGCTCGAAGTCTTGCTCAACCTATCTGGCTATGCCGGCTTCGTGGCGCTCGCCTCGCGCGGCACCGCGTGTCCGCGGGCGCCGGCCGACAATCGCAGCTACAGCGACAAGCGCTAATTGGCGTGGGCCACTCTGGTTGGCGTGCACACTCTAATTGGCATGCGCCGCCTGGCCCGCCGTGCGCACCAGCCGGTCCGCCTTGACCGCAACGCGCGTGTCCTCGAGCTGCGGCCGCAGCGAAAAGCTGACCACCACGAAAGCGAGACAGAACAGCGTGCCGACGATGGCGACGCGCCGGTAGGTGTGCCGATCGCCTTGGTAAAAGGAAGGCTGTGAAAAAGGTGTCATGACAAAAGTGCTTCTTGGCAAAGTCGTTTCTTGCTTGTCTTGGCCAGACACCTACCTCAAGCAGCGGCAAGCGCAACGCGATTGGGCTTTTAACCTAACCGAATAGGGTTATCGGCTTCGGCGCAAATGATCGTTAGGAATTTGCGGGATGCGCCTCCGATCGCAGAGAGCCGCCTTCCATATTGCGAAGCCGGCGTTGCGACCGCGCGCGGGCTTGCCGACCGGCTTTGTTCCAGCTTCGACACCCTTTGTTCTCGAAGAACGAATCGGAATCGAAGAAATCGGGGCGAGCAGGTCTTAACAAAATGTGCGGATCGCGTGCACGACGATCCGATCAGGGTGCATCGGCGCACGGCGCATCAGAAAGATGCCGACGTCGGCGGCGGCACTTGCGGCGCCGAGCGCGGGTGCCGGTCATGGCAGAACAACTTTGCGATCTCGACGAGAAACCAGCCCGCATTCATGTCGCCCTCCCTCGCTTCACTCGTTGCGGAGGAGACGCGGATGGACTGCGCGAGGCTTCACATTGTCTCGTTCCGATACGCGTGGCCGCATCGCTGCGACAGGCGCAACTTGTTCTGCATCCGACTCCATTTCGTTCTCAAAGAACGAATCGGAGTCGGAAACATCAGCGCGAAGCGATTCCTAACGATCGATGAAAGCGCACGGCGCGACGTCTTCTGCGGCGGGACTCGTCGTCGGCACGATCTTCGACGGCAAGATCTTCGGCGGCAAGATCTTCGGCGGCAAGAATTTCGAGACAACCGCAAACACGATGACGATCTCGCGGCATGGCTCGCATCGGAAGCTGTTGGCGGAAATCGCCGTCATCGGCTTGGCACATCGCGGGCATGTCATGCAGGCCGAACGCTGACGGCACATGTTCGTTCCTGCACCGCCGTTCCCGCCTGTTCGCTTCTGCCCGCCGGCGCAGATCAAGCCGCTCGCTTCGCTTTGCCCTTCCCCGAGAAGCATTCCAGGATCTGAATGCGGAGTTCTTCTGCCGCCGGGCCCTCGAGCCTCCTGAGCTCGTTCCAGAGCCTGATCACTTCTCGCTGTTTTTCGACGGTCATGATTCACCTCCCAGTGGTCTACCTAAGGCGCCTCACTAGAACAAAAAGAGAACAAAAAGTCCAGCCCCTCGCGCGATTTTCCCCGGCATGTCGCGTTGAACCTTTTCGGCGCAGCGCGGACCCATGGAAGCTGGGGATTTCAGCGCCCAGTCATACGGCAGCGCCGCCTGACGAATATATTCCGTCACCGCGGCGCTGTTGCTTTCTGGATTGTCAACTTTAAGTTAGAGCTATGGCTGACGGCCAGGCGCTGAAATCCCACGTCGTCAGCCAGAAGAGCCCCGTGCGAAAGCGCGGGGTTTTCTTCTGAAGTCGTGACCGATGGCCGCGCAGCAGGCCGCAGCAACGGGAACGAATTTTCCGTCTTTCGCATTGACCGGCCTAACGAAGCGGTGCTGCCCGTCGCGCGAGACAGCGTAGCTGCTGAGAGTCCGCACCGCGCCCTTCGCTCTCGAGGCGCCGATGATCTGCGAGTTCTGTGAGACCGACATCCCGATCGGACTTGCGGTCTGTCCGGCTTGCGGGAAGCCGCAGAGCGCAACCGGACAGGCCCACCGGCGCTCTCTGTGGTTTGTCCTGATCCTCGTGGTGATGTTCGGCGTCGCGGTCGCCGAGCACCACCTTTTCTTCAGCCCTTGATCGCTGCGCCGTCTCGCGAAGGAGCGCCGCAACGATGTCGCCAGCGCCTTAGACGGCGTCCTTGGCCACCTTCAGCGGCGAGGCCTTGACCGACTTGCTCGCCGGCTTGGCCGCAAACTGCATCGGCTCCTTGGTGAAAGGATTGACGCCCATGCGGGCTTCGGTCGCAGGCTTGTTCACCACCGACATCTTGACGAAGCCGGGAATGACGAACTCGCCGGACTCGTTGAGCTCCTTGTAGCCGACCGTCGCCATGTACTCGATCACGGACTTCACGTCGTTCTTCGAAAGCTGCGTGCCCTCGGCAATTGCATCAATCAATTGAGTCTTCGTCATCTTCGCCATGTCTGAATTCCTTTTGTGCGCGCGAGCGTGGACGCGGCCTGAAGCGCGGGGGCGCGCTGCTGATTTCATGCCAGAGGTCATGAAGTGACGGGGCTTAGAACCCATCGAGGCCGAAAACGCAAGCAGGGGTTCTGCGGGGTTCCCTACTTCCCGTCAACGATGCCGCAGGACGCGTCACCTTCTTTTTGAACCATTTTGCGGCTGGCGCGTCATATCATTGAAGTCCCTAAGCTTCACCCACCAGAGAGCCCCGCTTCCCCCAGGCGGGGTTTTCGCTTTTGCGTGCCTGGCAGAACGTCCCCGGTTGTTATAATGGCCCGAGGGTTTCCCGTGGGGTGCTCATGAAGTTCGCTATCGTCATCGCAGGTTTGATCGTTGTCGTTGTCGCAGCCCTCGTCGCGATCCAGCCGAGCTTCCTGAAGCCTGCGTCCCTCGCCCTCGTGAAGAAGTCCGACATCTTCGGCTTCTCGCCCGGGATGACATTCGACGAGACCAGCAAGCTCGTCAGTCAACGCCATTATCTCTGCCGCCAGGGCCGCAACTCGCACACCCTCGAATGCGAGATCAACGGGGCCAAGGTCACGGTTGACAGCGACGAGGCCGACGCCAGCCACCCGATCTGGCGCGTCAATGCGACGTTGAACAATCCCGGGGCGCCGGACGCCGCCGTCAAATCGATCTCCGAGCAGTTCAACGCGCAAGCGATCAAGGACCGCGAGGGATGGACATGGATCGTCGGGCGCGGGCTCAAGTTGAGCTATGACGGCCTCGCCTTGAACCTGGTGGACGAGGCCGCGGAGGCCCGGCTTCGCAAGGAGCGCTAGGGCCTGAAGTCACCTCGTCGTGAAACTTGTGGCTCGGCTCACCTTGTTGACACTTCAGTAACCCAACGCGGCCAAGCTTCATTCAGTATCGTTGCGTTGGAGTATCCTCACCGTGCTGGATTTTAACGAGCTGCGTGAACTCGCGGCCGATGTTCGTGTCTTTGTCGAGCTCGCCGAAGACAAGGCCGAGGCGCTCAGAGCCGTCATCGCGGCCTATGACGTGGTGCTGGCGATCTTCCCCACCGACGAGGGCATGGGCCTCCATGTCATCAAGGGCAGCGAGATCCTGGACAGGATTGCAAAATCAGGAAGCCATGCGATCTACAGCCACACGGCGATCGCGGTCCCCGACCTGCAACATGCCCAAGCGCTCAAGCTGCTGACGGCCCCGGCCGAACAACGGATTGCAGCCTAGCGGCACCAGTTTCAACGAGTACCAATGCTACTTAGCCTCATCCTGATGAGACCGCGAAGCGGTCGTCTCGAAGGACGACGCGCGCGGCTCAGGTCGCGCAAAGTGCCATATGCGATAGCGCCCCGCGCTAGACGGTGACGAGGCCGGCCGCCCGTTTCCCTCGCGAATGCGTGGATGACATTCAATTCAGCAAGGACGTGAGCAGCCTTCGCTCACCCGTTGCGGTACCTGCGCAAGATCGAGCGACGATACTCTTCCGCGGAGAGGCCCTTGGCGTCCGCTTCGGCAGTCCGTTTTGCAATCGCCGGCTTCAAACGAATGCCTTCAACAGCGCTGATCTTCGCAAAGCCGGCGCGGCCAACCGCGAAGCCGCCCCTTGGCGGTCTTTCCAGTCTGTCGCTTTTGCTTTGGCATGCATCGAATTTATCACGCTCTTCGCCACAACTCTCTATGGAATGTCTCCCGTCTTCCGGCTGCCACCAATCGAGACCGGCTTGTTCAGGAAATACTCGCGGTTGCCGGTCGCGGCTTCCGCGTACTGGTCGATCGCCACGATGATGGCCTGGACGTGGGCATAGCACCACCCTTCCCGCGTCGCCCGTCGGCGAACGTCCTCGAGCGCGGTCAGGAAAGGCGACAGGTCTCTCTCGTCGTCGAACCATCGCCTGCTCACCATGTTCTCCCGCCGAGCACCCTGCCCTTGGCCTCGCGTGGCTCTGCCGCCTTCAGCGCGTCCCGCTCGGCGCAAAGAGCATCGACCTTCGCCTCCATCCGCGACAGCAGCGCTTCGGCCGAGGCCGTCCCGATGCCGGCCCGCTGCAGCTGAAGGATCTCCTTCCTCTGCCTGCCCATCTGGATACGCATCCGTTCGATCCCCCGCCTGACGTAGTCCAGGTCCGGCATTGTTCCGCCTCGCGAATTCTAGATAATACGCATGAGAACAAAAACGGAACGCAGAGTCGAGTCCGACGTTGTAAGGACACGGAAAAGGAGACGTGCGATGGCCGACAACACGCAGAAGGACCCGAAGGACTGGACCTCCGGAGACGCCCCGATGACCGGAGCCCAGCAATCCTATCTCAAGACCCTCGCCGAGCAGGCGCACGCGAGCCCGCCCGAGGACGACCTGACCAAGGCCGAGGCCTCCGAGCTGATCGACAAGATGCGGCAAAAGGCCGGGCTGGAGGACTGACCCGTTCAATTGCGGGAGCCCACGGCCGTGTGTATGCAAACGAAATTGGGAATCAAAAATGCCTTATTTCGTTTGTGCCCGCGATGGAGCGGGCCAGATCATCCTGAAGCGGGACACCAGGGAAGCGGCTGAGAAGAAGGCCGCCGAGCTCCGTGACATGGGCTATTTCGAAGTCGAGATCATCGCGAAGGGTGTTGAGAAGGCTGCCTGAGGAACTGGGGCGCTGTCGGCCGAGTTGGCCAGGTATGACCAAGGACTCCCTCAAGCAGCAGGCCGACCGCGCCGAAGCTCTCGCCGCGCAAACTGCGGATGGCGAAATCAGAGAAGCACTGTTGAAGGCTGCGGAGGAATAACGAGCCCAGCTTGAGAATGGTGACGGCGAAGCCGAAGCAGAGTGAGACCCGGCCTCGGCGTTTCCTCACATCCGTATTCGGCTGCGCCGGCTCTCCTCAGCCCTTGACGCCTTCGTCGACCCGGTCTGAGCGGTTGTAGGCGCACGGCGCCCCCGCCCCGCACTGACACCCCAGCTGTTCACTCCAGGCGCGATCGGGATGGTTTTCACAGACGAAGCCGACGCCGAAGCAGATCGGGCATTCAGGTTTGGTCAAAACAGGTCGCCGACAAACTTGATGATGCTGACGATCAGGCCGGAGAGACATGCCGCGGTACCGAGGTCGGCCAGGTAAAGCAACGCGTGACGTTCGTCCTCACTGAGTTCGGCCAGCGCCTTTCGCATCTTCCCTCTCCATGGCCTCGATGAGCTCTTCGTCATCGAGAACATTCAGCAGATTGTTGATCGCCTTGTTGCAGTCGCCCGATCCAGGCTCGACGTAACTTGCGAGAATGGCTCGGGCCTGTTCGACGGCTTCTCTCACACGATCCGGCATGCCGGCACTCCACTCATTCTGTGAAGCAGAACGCGATCAGGAACGGCGCGTTCCTTTGCTCAATCCGTTGAACGAGCTTGCGCGCAACAACCTTCGGAGGTGATGTCGCGATACTCAACGTCAGCGTAGTATTTCGGCTCGACCCAAGTCGCCTTCGGCTTCCCGATGGGCTTGGTGAGAGCCTGGTCTTAGAACGACGCGCGACTCTTGCATCTGCAATAAGCGGGTCTCGACGCCGCGCCGCTGGGAACAAGTCCGGCGAACCTGAATTCACGGATCGAGCGGGGCCGGCATTCTCCCCTGCATGTCGGCGCTGACAGCCCCGTGGCGCCGCTGCTGCGAGCCTTGCATTTAGGGGGCTGTCATGAGTGACCGCACAGGCAACGAACCCGCACCGCTGGTGCTTTTCGGCGTGGCCATTCTCCCCGTCATTGAGGTGCTGGCGCGGTTCGCGTTCTGACTTTTCCTGATTCCGAAGCGCGCTCCGGCTCGGCGGCACGTTCTAAGCGGCTTGCATTTGCTGTTGCGCTGACACGTTCGATCTCGTTCTAAGGCTCGCGCTGAGGAGCTGTATGGCCTTCGGAGATGAGAAAGCCCCCACGCAAAGGGCACGAGGTGGCACGTAATTGTCACGCAACACCCCTGCACCGCTCCGGAATTTACTGCTATTTGTTGCCCGTCGTGCCGAAATGGGCGGAAATACCAACGTTCTGACAAGGATAAGAAACATGCGATATCTCCACACCATGCTGCGCGTGCGCAATCTCGATGTCGCGCTGAAGTTTTACCAGGATGCGCTGGGCCTGAAGGAGGTACGGCGGATCGAGAATGACAAGGGACGGTTCACGCTTGTCTTCCTGTGCTCGGCGGACGATCTCGAGGGACTGAAGAAGCAGCCGCAGACGCGCGGCGCGCCGCTGGTCGAGCTCACTTATAATTGGGACGAGGAGAAGTACGGCGAGGATCGCTTCTTCGGCCATCTCGCCTATGAGGTCGACGACATCTACGCCACTTGCGAGAAGCTGATGAAGGCCGGCGTCACCATCAACCGGCCGCCGCGCGATGGCAGCATGGCCTTCGTCCGCTCGCCGGACCTGCACTCGATCGAGCTCCTGCAGAAGGGCGAGCCGAAGCCGCCGCAGGAGCCCTGGGCGTCGATGCCCAACACCGGGCATTGGTAGGGTCGCGGGACAGGAACAAGCGCTTAGCCCCAGCGTTCACCCTCCGACAATGCGATTGGAGGAGGAAACCATGGGACGCGGAATTCTGCTGTGGCTGCTGGGCGTGCCGATTCCGGTGATCATTCTGTTGTGGCTGTTCTTCGGCCGCTGAGCGACAGGTTCGACGTTGCAATGGAAGCTCCGCCGCGTGCGGAGCTTTTTGCATGAGAGGCGCGCTGCAATCGTATCGCGCGCTTCTGGAAATTCCGCTATCACCCGCGCAAAGCGATAACGCCGCGGGAGACGCCTGATGCCTGACACCAAGCCGACGATCTGGGGCCGCGCCAATTCGGTCAACGTGCAGAAAGTGCTGTGGTGCCTGACCGAGCTCGGCCTCGCCTACGAGCGCATCGATGCCGGCATGAGTTACGGCAGGACGCGCGAGGCCGAGTATCTGGCGATGAACCCCAACGCGCGGATCCCGACGCTGGTCGAGGGCGACTTCGTGCTGTGGGAATCCAATTCGATCATGCGCTATCTCTGCCTCGCGCACGCAAGCGGCACGCCGATCTATCCCGAAGCGCCGAAGCAGCGCGCCTCGATCGATCGCTGGCTCGACGGGACGCTGTCGACGGTGCAGCCGGTCGACCGCCCGGTGTTCTGGGCCATCGTGCGCACGGCACCCGCCGAGCGCGACATGATCCAGGTGCAGCGCGATGCCGATGCCGCCGCCGAGGTCTGGGCCATCGCCGACCGCCTGCTCTCTTCGCGCCGGTTCATGGAAGGCGATGCCTTCACGCTCGCCGACATCGCACTCGGCTGCTATGCGCGGCGCTGGCTCGGGGTCGAGGGCATCAGCCGGCCGGCGCAGCCGCATCTAACGCGCTGGCTCGCCGAGCTCGGCAAACGGCCCGGATTTGCACAACATGTCGCACCGCCGATGTCGTGAGCCGGCGGCGCGGCGTAAGCTGCGGTGGGAGCGCGACAAATCCGCGTTTCGGCGCAGGCGACAAGCGTCAACTCGGCACTTGACGGCTACTGTGCATGGGGTTGTTTTCGCGTTTTTGTCTTTGGCCTAGAGCCAGCCGCGCTCGACCAGCAGCACGCAGATGATCAGCACCAAGGTCACCGCCGCGGTCGCCAGCCGCGCCGCCCAGCTCAGACCTCGGCCGACCCACCACAGCAGCGCGCAATACATCACGATGGGAACGATGAGGTCGAGGCGCAGTAGATCCGCCGGCATGGATCTTAGCGCCTCACGGTGGTGTCGATGCTGATCGAGCCGCCGATCTTCACGCAGGTCCCGGTGCCCTCGACCATGACGAAGCGCGGGCCATAGGAGGCGCAGGAGCCCGGCCTTGCCTTGGCGGCCGTGCCCTTCAGCGGCACATTAGTCGTGCCCGCCTGGGGCCGCTCGGCAGGCGGCAGACGCAGGTCCTCCGCCGCGGCGGCGGATGTGACGAACAACGAGATCAGGACGAGGAGCGGCCTGCGCATGGCGGCGTTCTAGCCCGGACGGGCGCGGCGCGCCATCGGGGCGGCCGCAGTCGCGATCAGATGAACTTGATGCCGGCCGATTTGCCGCGGCGCCAGACCACTTGGCAGCTCCGCCCGGTGCGCGCATCGCGTGCGAAGGCGATCCGGATCACGCCCGGGAGCTGGCTCGCGTCCTCGTCCATCGTGATCTTGGCGCCCGAATCCGAGATGTCCTGGACCAGGCAATGCCGCGCGGCGAAGCCGCCGTCGAGCGTGATCCAGGCGTGCTGCGACAGCAGCTTGCGGGCTGCGCGCTTCTTCGGCGGTGGCATTGGCGAGAGATCTCCCGCTCCAGCGCTACTCAGGGAACCCTAAGAAACCGTTGAAATCGCCTTCTGATCATCCCGGGATCGGCGCTGTCCACCGGGGCCAAAAGACCGGCCCCGAACGGCTTGCCCGGAGGCAGAAAGGCCACTATACGTTCGCCCGCTGCAAGCCGCCGGGCCCTGTTCGGTCGGCCAGCGGCCGTGCCGGGAACAACGGCAAGGCCCTGCGTTTGCTCCCTTCGTCTATCGGTTAGGACGCCACCCTTTCACGGTGGAGAGAGCGGTTCGATTCCGCTAGGGAGCGCCAACGAAATCAATCACTTAGCGCCATTCCTTGCCGCCATGTCCAACACATGGCCAATAAACCGGTGTGGACGCAGACGCGAGCGCTCGACAAAGCCGCTCTTGCGCTCCTTGGCGCTATCGCCGCCCTGGCAGTGCTGTGGGGCGCAGCGAACCGAGCACCAGACGCGCCGCCCAACGCAGACCCCCCGCCGTGCTATTCGATTGGCGGGTCAGTTGCGCGAGGCTGTTATGTGCGCCCAAGGTGAGCGATGCCTTCCCAGGATTGCGGCCCAATATTGCCGGCCATGATCTTGAGCCCTGTCCGCTCTGTCCGGCATAGCCGCCGCGCCGGCCAGACCCGGCGGACGCGCTCGATGCGCGCGAGCTCGTCGATGTCGTGCTGATCTTTCCCCATGGCGAAGGCAGGCAAGGCCGGAACTTCCTGTTGGCAAAAAAAGCGCGTTCGTTGACTGATAGCGTAGTTAGTCGTTTATATAAGAAAATCACTAGATTCGGATAACTTTGCTATGGATCCAGTTCGGAACCCTTTTGCCCCCGGTGCCGGTACGCCGCCGCCAGAACTTGCTGGACGATCCGAACTGATTAACGAAGCCACGGTTGCGCTTCGCAGGACGCAGGCTGGCCGCCCTACGCAAAGTCCCATCTTGGTAGGGCTGCGGGGTGTGGGAAAGACGGTCCTTCTCGTCAAGATGAACGAGATGGCGGAGAAGGAAGGATTTCACGCGATCTCAGTGGAAGCCCATGAGGGAAAGACCCTTCCCGAGTTGTTGGCTCCCGGGCTTCGAAAAGCCCTGTTGTCCTTAAGCACCGTAGAGTCTGCGAAAGAACTCGGCCGTCGCGGCCTTCGCGTGTTTCGGAGCTTCTTGAACTCCGTGAAGATCAACGTTGCTGACGTCGAGGTGGGGCTTACAATTTCTCCTGAGGTTGGGACGGCCGATTCTGGGGACATCGAGGCCGATCTCCCAGATCTCATGCTCGCCATTGGTCAGGCTGCCAAAGCAGCCAACAGGCCGGTAGCTCTCCTCATCGATGAGTTGCAATATCTCTCCGAGAGCGAATTTAGCGCTCTCATCATGTCGATACACAAGCTCAATCAGCGCAGCCTGCCAGTCATTCTCGTAGGCGCCGGCTTGCCGCAAATTCTCGGTCTCGCGGGAACTTCAAAGTCTTATGCAGAGCGCCTCTTTAGATTTCCCGTGATCGGAGCTCTTGACGAGAGAGATGCCGTGAACGCAATCGTTAATCCGGCGCGCGAAGAGGGCGTCGAGATCGAACCCGCGGCGGTCAATCAGATCCTAAGCCTTACCGAGCGATATCCCTACTTTCTGCAGCAATGGGCTCACGAAGCATGGAATGTAGCTGAGGGAAACCACATCCGGGCAAGAGACGTCTTGCAAGCCCACAACAATGCAATCGCCGTTCTTGATGAGGGGTTCTTCAAGGTACGCTTTGACCGCTGCACTCCGTCGGAACGGAAATATATGCGAGCTCTCGCAGAGCTCGGCAGCGGAATTCAGAGATCGGGCGACATCGCCCAGCTGCTAAAAGTCAAAACCGCCAGTGTCGCTCCGACGCGTAGTAGTCTCATCAAGAAGGGCATGATCTATTCGCCTTCGCATGGCGATACCGCCTTCACTGTGCCCCTCTTCGACCAATATATGAAGCGCGCAATCCCGCAGGCAAAGTGATGATTGGATCCGTCCAGCCGCGGGGCTGCAAAAAAGGATTCCTGCCACACCCACGACGCGCAGTAGCGCGCGCGTTCCGAGCCGCTAGGAATCGAGCTGCCGCATAGATATCAGAAGTTTCATTAGCGTTGCAGCATCGATAGAAGCCGCTGTCGGTCTTGCTGACGCTGCCGCTGGTTCTCGCGCATTATTTCCAGTTCGGCCTGCGCGCTGCTGACATCCTGGTGTTGCCGTTTCAGGTCGACAATCATCGCCTCCTGCTCGGCCAGTCGCCGCTCAGCTTCGACGACATCGCGCTCCAGCTGCCTCAACTCATCAAAGAGTGCATCGTTAAACATGACGCGCATCAAGGGCAGAAGTAGAAACGGCCCCAGCACAACCCTAAATGCCGAGGCCGTTGAAGGTTGCTGGCCTTGGGGCCAGCGCCGCCAGCCTAGACCCGTTCTGAATTTTATTACGGTCCACTTTTGCACAGAGCGATGGGAAGGGAGCTATGAAAGGAACTGAGAGCCCTGATGACAATTTGGAGTCTGCCAGCTCGCCGTTAGAGCCGGCAGAGCGGCCCCGGCCTACCTCAAAAGCCCCCCTGCAGCCGGGGCCGTCTCTCTGCGCCGAGCAACGAGAAAAGCCGCAGCGTGGTTCGACCTACGACGTTCAGTAGCTCTCGACCGTTCCGGGCCACCAGTAATCGACAATTTGACTCTCGCCGGCGCCGCACTTCGATAGCGCCATGCCCCGCCCCGTCCGCCGCCACACGCCCACCCACCCCGACGGCCGGCCGATGAAGATCACTTTCGGCCAGATGCGCGAGATGGGCTTGCGCGGTGTCCTGGTCTACTGCCATTGCGGCCATCACGTGGCTCTGAGGGCCGATCGCTGGTCTGACGACGTCAGACTGTCCGACATCGAGCCCCTGTTCGTCTGCGCGGCCTGCGGAAGCCGCGGCGCCGACGTCAGGCCCGACTTTGAACGGGGTAATCCGCAGATGGCAATCGTGGGCGATCGAAGGCAGTAAGAAAGGCGGCCCCAGCCATTTGGCGGTGACTGGGGCCGTAACTCTGGCCTGCAGACGGGGGGCTGAAGGCCAGAGCACGACCAAGTCCGCCGCATTGCCACTTGTTCCTAAATGATGGGCCGCCCGGGGCGATCTACTTCTGTTCCTGCACAACCGCATTTAAACTGCTAGGTTGTGGCGCATGCGAACAAACAGAGAAGTGGGAAGGCCCGCCAGCGTGAACCGGCGGGCCGCGCAGGAGTGGTGCTCAAGCGTCGACATTCGCGAAAATTAGCGAGTCATGTCAGACGCTTGGGGTGATTCCGCTGCGAGATGTTCATCGCAGCCTAGCCACACTGCGCTGCCGAAGCGGACTTCGGAGGTCGGGTGGCCTATACTTGGCCGAGTAGCCAGTCACAGTTTAGCTGGAGTGGCCGCCATGATGAAGAACGTTGTAGCCGGATGCGTCGCAGCGGCTTTGATTGTCCTGGCCTTGATTGGCTTCGCCCAAAAGCACCGTGAATGTCGGAACGGGTACATTTTCCAAACTTGGCACGGGCACGTGCTCAAAAAAACCCATGAGCCCTGCGGGTCCGTCGGCCCTTCAATATAGGCGCGGGACCGAAGCCCCGCGCCCTGGCTTCACCGCCTCAGCCGGCGGGCGTGCACCGCCAGCCGCTGGCGATGGTCTTGTGGGTTCGGCGTCGGCGCTTCATGACGCCTCCTGGCTGACGTGCCAACCATCATCTTCGTATTTCATCTCAAAGCACTGCAGCATTTCTAAGAGATGGTACACGGCGAACAAAGCCAAGTTTCGCTTCTCGCAGAGCGGAGGTTCGCCGTCCGCATCGTGGGCGAGATTTGCAGCGATGCGGCCCATGTTGACCACGTCACGTAGATCACTCTCCAACTCGCGGTAGGCCCTTGCATCTCGTCGGTCGCGTTCGATCTTTTCCATGCGTCCAGCGTCGGAGCCCGGGAAGCTGATGGCGTTGCTCATGGCTCAGCACTCCTCCTCAACGATCCGCGCCAATTCATCTGCTAAGAAACGCGCGGCCTGGGCGCCCTTGCGAAGGCACTTAATCTCGTCGAGCCAGCCGTCGTCGACCCGGAGCGGTTCTCCCCGATGCAACTTGCCTGCTACCACCACGGCCATCGCGGCCTGATTGTAATGGTACCGTAACGGATTGCGGCTGCGGCTGGCGCGCTGGCGGCCGGTTACGAGGAGGTCGAGGGAGCGGATGTTTTCGGGCGGCAGAGCGCGTGCTGCTCGCCGCGCGGACAGGTCGATGACGTTGGACATGGTGGTGCTCTGGATCAAAACCGGCTTCTCACGGCCGGGTGCCAGCGGTCAGCACTGGCGCCGGGAGGGTGAGAACATCGCCAGAGACGATGCGCGACGGCCTTTCCCTTTCGGGTCTTGTATAGCCGCCGCTCTCCCGGCATAGTGGTGCCGTTCACGCTGGCGGCTAACCAGCGCGTCCTAATCGATGGCGACAGTTGATCCCGGCAAGGATCGCCCTGCCATCGCCCTGGTGCCAAACGGGCCCCGGCAAGGGTCTTTGGCGGGAGTTCTCACGCTCCGCCGAGCATCAGACCTGATTTGCGTTGAGAAATCCATAAGGAACATCCCCTTCCGGGGACGCCTCGGCGTATACCCGCGCAGTGGATTGCGGGCATTTGCTCAGCTTGAGTCTATCGATGCGCGAAGAGGCGTGCTGGCATGTCGCTCATGAGCCGCCGTGCACGAGTGACGCAAGCTGCAATTCGCCAGGCGATCCGGGCGGCCCAGCAAACGGGTGCAGGACTGGTGCGAATCCTGCCCGATGGCTCGATCTGTATTGACCCAAGCCCTCCCGCGGAAGAACGGCTAGGACGCGGCGAGCTCGCGTCGAAGTGGGACGATGTGAACCCGCCACGCCGTCGTTTTGGCGAGCGTCTTGCAGAGCGCGCAAACACCAATTCCGATGATCCATTGGCGCTGGCATTCGCCCGATGGGAACGAGGCGAGATCAAGATGGACCAGCTGCCGCCTGGTCGCTATCCAAACGGCATGCGCGTTTATGCTGATGGCGAGTGGGAGGCTATCGTGCGCGCAAAGCCGCTCAGAAAGCGGGAGATCGCTTCCCTCAAAGCGTACTTCGATGCGGACGGTGCGCCAAACTTCTGCAGCGGAGGGATCGACACCAATGAAAGGCTCGAGATCCGTGGGCTGACGGAAAAGTCGTCCATTCCGCAGAAGGATCGCATGCCGTTCTATCGGATCACTGCCGCCGGGAAGGACGAGTGGCGCCGCCAAGCCGCAGCGCAAATCGAAGCATGACCGCTCCCGCGCCTGAAACTCTTGAACGCGAGCAAGCCAAGCTGTGGGTGTCGGACGCCGAGATGATTCGTCGGCTCGGTGTGCCAGAGAAGATCGCGCGCGCGGCGCTGCGAATGCTTGATCGCGATCCGACGAGCGGATTCCCGCGCAAACAGAAGCTCTGGGGTGATCGGCGATACTGGCCAGCGATCGTCGCCTATTTTGATCAACACTACGGACTACCCGATGGCGGTGGACAAGTAAGGCAATCGCGTTCGCTCGGTCGAACATGGGCCATTCGGTAGCGCGTCGCCTCCGTTGCGTGTGATTGCTGCCCACGAAGCCGGCGCCTGAGTCGCGGCGACTGGATGTCAGCGGGCGTCATGAAATATCCGGGAATCAGGCAGCGAGCCTGCTGCTCGACCTCCGTATTTTTACGAGGGCAGCGAGCCGCCTATTGATCTCGCGTGATGGTTGCGCTTGGATGCCTTTTTTGAGAATTGGCCGGGGGGCTGTTTTATGCCGAATTTGGGAATCGTGGCGCTAAGCGCCGCGTTGGCGGGCTGCGCTTCTTCGGCGGCCGACATCACGCCGGCGTACGTCTCCCCGGTCCAATATCAATCCTACACCTGCCAGCAGCTCGCCCTCGAGGCTCAATCAATCTCGACGCGAGCGGCAACATTATCAGGCGCCCAGGACAGCCAGCGTACGAAAGATGGCGTCGCCACCGCGGCCGCGATCGTCATCTTCTGGCCGGCGGCTTTTTTCGTCGGCGGGGATAAGCAAACGGCCGCTGAACTCGCTCAGATGAAGGGCCAGATGGTAGCGGTCGAGCAAGCCTCGATCGCCAAAAAGTGCAACATTCAATTCCAGGGCAAACCTGATGGCGAGACCGCCGGGGCTGAGCCCGAGACACTGCCGCCGACCGCCCAACCCAAACCCCGCGCGAAGTCAAAGCCTCGAGTACAGGCGGCAGTGGCTCCCACTACACCGCCGTCGCATGAAGAGCCGGTTAAGCAATAGGGCGGCACATCGGGCTTCCTTGCGCTCGCTCTCCGGTTGCGCTTGGATGGATGGGGAGGTGCGCATGAGCATCGAAGTGCAACTTAAACAGCTGGCGCTCGCGATGGCGACCGACACCGCCATGCGATTGAACGTTCTCCGATCGCAGCTTCAGGACATAGAGCGCCAAAAGCTCGAACTGCAAAAGAAGATTGAGACCGCCTCTCAAAGCAGTAAACGGGCTGAGGAATTTCGGCCTAAATCCGGCATAGATTACCTGTGTCCCCGGTGCTGGGTGCAGCACTGCCGAAACAGCCTCTTGCGACCCATTCCCTCAACGACTCGTCAGGACATCTTCCGCTGCGGTTCCTGTGGCGCCGAATTTTCTCTTGATCCATAGGCGCTTCATGACGAATTTGTCTGAAACCCTTTCGAAGCATATCGAGGCGGCCAACGTACTTGTTCTCGCTGGCAAGATTGAAGACAATCTTGAAAAGTTACTGCTCGTGGCCGGCCGGGAGATTCCAAACAAGGTGGCAAAACGCATCTTCGCAGGAATGGGACCGCTGAGCTCCCTCGCCGGGAAGATCGAGGTAGCCTACCTGTTCGAACTGATCGACGAACCAGCGTTCAAGGATCTGCTGATCATAAAGGACGTGCGCAATGCTTTCGCGCACACCACCCAATACGTATACTTCTCGCAAGAGCACATCGCAGCCAAATGTCGCAATCTGTCGAATTGGATTGGAGATCCGCAAGACGCTTTCTACAAGCGAGGTCTTGAGCTTTTTGATGAGATTTCAGACTCCATCGACAAATTGATTTTTCGCAAGGCGCTTCAGGAGGCGCCGCTTCCTGTCGTGGACGAGGAAGAATAGCCCAGCGCCCACCTCAACTCCCTAATCCTCTCCACCCGTTGCTCTCGGCTCAGCGCCGGACACTTGTCAGCGTTCCACAAGTGCTCGAGCTGGAGGCGGATCGAGCAGTCATCCATGGTGCGGCTGCCAAGGCGGCAGTGAGCCCTCCCAGGGTCGATTGCGTCTGCCGCCTCGTCAACCTCACGGATTGAAGATCGTGTCGCTAACCACAGGACCGGTCAGGTTCGACCCGCCTTGACCATTGGTCACGAGCCGAGTGCAACCGTTGACCGCGTTCGGCGGACTGAGCATGAAATTGCCCGCCGTGTTGCCGCTGGCAAGCGTGAACATGCCGACGCAGTCGACGCCGCCGACGACAGAGCGGGCCCGGATCTGACCGGCCGACAAACCTCCGGTGATGTGAATTACGACAGGGTTCACAACCTGCTCAGCATGAATGCCGACGATGTCGACGAAGCCGCCATCGATCGCGAGTCCGTTGGCCCGCGGTCCGCCGGAGCCAGACGAGAAGCCGGAAAGGTTCAGGTTGTTGATGATGACCTGCGTCGTACCATAGTTGATGTAGACCTCTGCGCCGTTGGCCCCGCCGCAATTTGCATCAGACTTCCCGCCCTTGAACTCGACGCTGTCCAGCAGAATGTAGGTGGCGCCACCATAGCCGGTTTCGTAGGTCGCGCCGCGGCCGCATCCGCCGGGATAGATCGCCATGCGACGCATCCCGGACTCGTGCTGGGCGTTGTTCGTATAGACGACGGAGCGCGAAGACGAGCCGTTGATGCCGACGACATTGAAGATCTGGAAATCCTCGAGCAGCGTGCCAAAGCAAGCAAGGTGCGTAAGACTGTCACAAAGCTCCCATTGATTGACGCCGGTCGAGAATGTGTCACAGAACTTGATCACGCTGGTGTAGTTGCCTTGCCCCTTTACCTTCACGCCGTACGGCGAGACGATCGGCGACGTGGCGCCGCATCCAACCATTGCGGTGCCCTTCGTGAGCAAGACTTGACCGCCGAGGGCGCCGCCGAGGTCGCTGCCGGTGGCGGTCTTATAGTACGCGAAGCTCAGAGCATTTTGCAGTGTGGTGTAGTTGTCTGTGGCAGATCCGTCGTTCCCGTCCCAATCGAATTTGACGCCCATAGATCGAACATCAAGGCCAGCAGCCGGGAAAACGATTTGCCACTTGTTGCCGGCGCTATCGGTAAAGGATCCGGTCGGCGTGCTCACGCTGGTGACCGTGTAAGTCTTGGATCCAGAGCACCCAGGAACTGTGCTGCCAATGCTCAGAACATCTCCAACCGCATACCCGGCTGTCGACGGCAATCCAGGGATCATTTGAGTGACGACGCCACCGGCCACACCGACAACGCCAATAGCTCCGCGGCCCGAACCACCGTCGTAGGCGACGCCGTAATATGTTCCGTTCGTGCAACCTGACGTGCCGTTCGTCGTCTGCGACCCAGCCAAGATTCGGGTGTCTTTGAAGTTGCCCGCGATCTTCTGGAATGTCGCTCCACCGCCATCTCCGGCGGTCGTATAGCCAAGCGTCACCACGGACGTATAGGCGGACAGATCCAGCGCGGTGGCTGTAGCTCGCGATTGGATTACCGCAGTCGACGTCAAACAGGTCGGGCAACTGATGTTGCCGGTGGTCGCGTTAAGCACGACCGGCAATGTGGCATTGCTCGCCAGCGTACCGGACGTGTTCGGCAGTTTCAGCGTCGGCGTTCCGGCCACGGCCTGAGCGCTGAGTGTCGCCGTGCCGCTGGTCGAGCCAGCGAACACAATGGACGACGTGTTGAGGGTCGGGATAGTGGGCGAGCTCGCCAGCATCGTGCTGAGGAGCTGCGAGAACGGGACAGCCTGCGCGGGACCGGTGCCGGAGAGCGTCCGGCCGATGACGGTGCCGGAGGGCACAGTGGGGAATTGCTGCGCAAATGCCTGGATCGGTGCGAAGATCAGCGCAAGCAAGAGGACCGCGCGAAGGTGCTTCCTCATGGCGTGCACCGATCCGCAGAACAGAGCGTCAGCAGAACGTCAAAGCGACGCTTGCACCGGAGCGTGATCGAGCGGCCGCCGTCGAACGCGGGCTCGACCATGATCGTGCAGCGGCTTGCGGGGATGTTGCGCCAGGGGATTTGATAGATGCTTTGCGCAACCGCAGGCGCGGTCCATAGAGACGCGGCAACTGCGAGAAAGGCACACCGGTAAACGAACATGGACCGACCTCGATGGATCGGCTCAGATCGGTGAGCCGCCGGAGGTCGTTTGCGCCGTTGACCGTGGCGAGGCTCGTTGCGGAAAGCCCACTCCGAAACGCGCTTTGTGCGCGCTACCTACTCGGTAGGAAGAGACTCTGCCTTGAGCAGATTGCGAAACTGCCCGTCGTCAAGACCGGCGAGACCGCGCAACATCACGCACACCTTGCGCCAGCTCGCATTCTGATCCTTCAGTTCGCGCGCCGTTGCGCGAACCGTCTTGATCTCGCGCTTCAGTCCGATGATCGCTGTCTCTCTGTCGCCCATTTTTGCCTTGCAAATTTGATGGCGGTTCAGTCTCCCCAGGCGAACCGCCAAGCCTGGATGAAAGGGCTCCGCAGCCCCTGGAGCTCTCACAAGTTCACGCGCCACCGGTGCCGAGATCGCGCAGCGCCTGATAAAACTGAGCTGACTGCTGCCCGTTAGCCATCGCGCTGTCGCGGAGTGCGCGATAAAACTTGATCTCTGCAGCGCGCACCGCCGCCGCGACGGTTGCGCTTCCGCCACCGGCAACGATAGCCGCCGAAACCTCCTGCTGCCTGGTGCCCTCCGCAGCGACACAGGCCGCTGCGTGATTCCTATTATCGTGGGTGACAATCATCGTGCTCCGTACCTTTCAAATGCCGCCTTATAGGCTCGCTGCAAACTGGGATTGAGAGCGGCGAAGACGTCGAACTTCTCCGCGTAGACATCGAGGGCGCTGGGCCGCCCCTTGTAACCAAGCTTGCCCGCCTCCTTGGATAGTTCGAGCCCTTTGTCATCCATCGGCTCGACCATCGCGATGACCTCTGGGGTCAACCACTGATCGACCATCCTTTCGAGGTAGGTCAGAAACTGCAGCCGCATCGCGGGCGGCATGTCCTCGGCCGTCAGCGCATGCTTCGCGAGGCTTGCACAAACAAGGGTGTATTTGTGACCATAGGACACTAGCCCGCCCTCTCGTGCTCGATGATCTTCGGTGCCGGCAACGCAACCATGAACTTGGCCGTCAACTCCTCGATGCGCTTCATCACAACAGCGGCATCCGCAGCCGAGACCTTCACCTCACCTTCTACCTTCAGCACGGCGGTCGATTGCACCGGCGTGACGCGATCCATGATGATGCCCAGCGCGCGGCCGTGATCCTTGTGCTTTGGATCGTCGAGCAGCCTGCGCAGAGCGCGAACCGCCGGCGGGCCCAGCGTCGTCAAATAGGTCGCAGACACTTCCGAGATTGCAGCCTGGACCTTCGGATCGGTCGAGAGCTGATGCCCGATCTGCGACAGCGACTGGCGCGAGCTCGTCGGCGTGCCGTAGCCGGCGGCCCGGGCGGCGAACGTGCGGGAGCCGTGCGACTTCGGCGCCAGGAAAAGGGCGTGCACGAACCGCTTCTGCCGCTCGTTCAGCGCGGCCATCGCGGGCCCCTCGGTGCTGATCGCCTCAATCTGCGCCATCTTTTCCAAATCCAGACATGACTTCTCAGCGGCAAAAGCAACGTTGAACGCCCTCACCCGCTCTGATCCGTATCTTCGTGGCCTTGTCCTTGGCGGGGGCCGGTGTTGGGGTCTTGCCCTTGTGGGGACCCGTCAGTCCAAAGCGGTCTTGCCCTTGCGGGGACCGTACGCCTTACGCAACTGCACCCGGCACGCTCATCGCGCCGAAGTCGATCGCGAGCGCCTGACCGGCGGGGCTGTAGCCAGCGTCCTTAGCGGCCTGCATTCGCTTGCGACGAACTTCCTCAATCTCACCGCGCGCCTGATCCTGCAGCGCACTGCCCCCATACCCCGCGCCGAGTGCGGCGCTACCGGCCGGCGACATCTGGCCAAGCACCGACATCATGCGGCCGCCACCTTGATGCTGCTCGAAATGATCACGTTCAAAAGCGTCATCTGCCGCTTGGCCTCACCGTCGCCAGCAGTGTAGCGAGCGACAAACGCCTGATCGTTCATGAGCCGCGCCTTGGTTTCAGACGCCGCGGCGTGCTCTTGCGGTGTCACGGAATCACCCGCCAGGACCTGACGGATCACTCCCGTGTCGCTGATGCCACCTTCGCGCAACATCGCGGCAGTGCCGATCATCGTCATCCGCTTCGAGGTCTGGATCGGTGCGTCGTCCAGAACGCCCGCGATGGCTCGGTCGACCTCTGGATTGCCGCCCTTGTCGATCACAGCTCGCAGGTCGCGCATTTCCTTCGCGTGCCGCACGGAGCCGCCGAAATATTCGTTCAGCCAGGTGGGATCACCGCGCAGCTCGTTTAGCCGGGCGGCCGCGTCGCTCGGCAGCGTCGGGATAACCAGATCCGGCGCCGCAGGCTTCGACACCGCCACGGAGGCAGCCGCCAGGGCCGCCTGGTCATTCGCAAATAGCATCTCGCCCGTCGTGGGCGCCCCCGAACCGTCGTTGCTGCTCATGCCGCGCTCCGCTGGGTCCTGGACTGCCGTTCAGCAGCCAGTGCATCTTCGACGATGATCGCCACAACGTGGCTCAGCGGTCGGCGCTCCTTAACAGCGCGCGCCTTCAGCTCCTCGTCGACCTCCGGCTTGGGCCGAAACGAAATCAGGGGCTTCAACGGTTTCTCCGACCTTGCCATGGCTGTCTCCTGCGTTGACAAGATCATCGGCGCGTTCGAAGAAATCGTCACCGCACTTAAGTGCAGTATTTGAACTAGCTCGGCATTTTTTCCATGGGCCGCAACTCGACCTGGAGCGCCGCGCAGATACGGACGATGATCTCCCCGCCGGGGACCTTCTTGCCGGCACAGATTTTTGAGAAGTAACCGTCGGTCAGATTGGCCAACCCGTCGACTTCACGATGTGTCAATCCGAGCTCTCGCGCGCGGATCCTGAACAAGGTTGCCCAGTCTGATGGCGCCGCAATAACTCTGTTGGAAATCTGCGTCATCCGCGACAACCAACTTTTTCGGGAAGGTCGCCGCCAGAGATTGAGCGGACGTCGAAATTTAATGGCGATGCTGATTTTCCGGGGCCGGCATGCCCTACACGGGTCTTCTTGGGTCGAAAGCCAGGCATCTCGGCGAGCTCAGCCGGTTCGTTCGTGCTGCGGGCGCTCGCGCATCCTTCCCCTGATAGACTCGTTTCACTGCGTGCGTATTTATAGTCCCCTCCTCTCGCGATCGGACGATGCATATTGGCCGTGCGTTGGACATCAGCCGGCAAACATGCGGTGTTTGCGGCTTTTTTCGCTCCGCAACTCCACCTTGTCGAAGTGGAGGATTGATTTTCAGCGCAACATGCGATGAGAAAGGGCGCGCTGTCAGATCGGGCGCAATGGGTCGCATCACCCAACAACCAGGCCGCGATCGAGATTGCGGAGATCAATGCAAGTGGCCGCCTGCGGAGATCAATTTCGCCCCCATTGTCACCAGTCACCACTCTATCGTCAAAACTTCTACCATCATGCTCCCTCATGTGTATTACACCAACATGTGGTGACAGTGGTGACAGTGGTGACAACCCCTTATTTTGCAGCATCTAGCGTGTCACCACTTTGGCTGGTGTCACCACCTTGAGAGTGGTGACAACCTCGCTGGAGGGTGAATTCGGGTCGTTTGTCACCACTCGGCGATAAACCCAGTGGCGTTTGTCACCACTCCGAACCTGAGTGCGCTGGAAGCCGAGCGACTTAAGGCAAGCGACCACGCGGTTCTGTTCGGGCTGGCCACAGCGCGCGAGGTCGAGTCCGACGCCATCTCGCATGACCTTCTCCAGACTGACTTGCGTTTCGCCTTGGACGTAACGCTCTACCGCGGCGTCCCACACGTCGCCGACATAGCGCTGGCGCTGCTCGTCCTCGACCTGGCGCAGGATATCCGGCTTGATGATCCACCACGGGTAATCAGCGCGGAAGAGCGTGACGGCCTCGGCCCAAAGCTGCTCGCGCGCTTCGGTCAACCCGGCAATGTCGATCTTTCCCACCTTCACCGGCCAGAAGCGCCGGCCGCCGGTTTCGTCCTTCAAATATCGGTCGCTGTTCGTCGAGCCCCAGAATACGCACGACCGCGGGCTCTCGATGATGCGGCTGCCGTACGGCGGCCGGAACCGGTCGGTGGTACGGCTGATGAACGCCTTGATGCGGCTGACTTCGCTTTTGGACATCGCGTCGAGCTCGCTCACCTCGATGCCCCAAGCACCGCGCATCTGCATGGCGGAATCCTTGGAGCCGAAGTCGGCCAGCTCGTCCGTAAACCACGGCTCGAACAAGGTGCGGATTGCCGTCGACTTGAGCGCACCTTGGACACCTTCGAAGATCGGCATCGTGTCGTTTTTGCAGCCCGGCTTGTAGATGCGCGCGACCGCACCAACTAGCATCGCACGGCCCACATGCTGGTGGTAGGCGTTCTCGGCGGCGCCGAGATACGCACTCAGCCAATTGCCAACGCGTCCTTTGCCGTCGTGCCTCAATTGATCCAAGTAGTCGATCACCGGATGAAAACTGCGATCGCGCGCCACGGTCTCGACAGCCTTTTCGGTTGTGGCCACATTGACGCCGATTCCATGACGCTGCATCCAGTCCGTGGCGAGAACGTCATCATCCGGCGTCCAGATCCGGTTGCCATCTCCACCCCAAGGTGGCGCAAGGTCGGCAATCGTCTGCATTCCGAATGCGTCATAGGCGAGCACTGAGTGCCATTGCGGACAGGTGCGCAGCGCGGTGACAACGTTTGCCAAAAGCGGCTTCGGTCCTGCCGGCGTCGAAATCAGTTTTTTGTGCCACTCCTCGCTCACTTGAAGGCCTCCGACAGGATAGCCTGAGTGGCATCGATGCCGATCTTCCGGATCACGCCGCTGGTAGTGGCGAATCTCCACAGGCCGTCTACAGCCGACGGCTTGTCAGCAATCATGTGGTTTTCGAGAAGCTTGGCGATCGCCCAAGCGCGGGCTCGGAAGACTTCAATGGGGTCAGCGGGAGCCGCAATGTTGCGGAGAGAGGCCTGTTGCGCTACATGCATGGGTGTGATCGATCTGCTGTTGAACAAAAGCGAGCGCCGCCCGGCCAGGGGCGGCGTTTCTCGTTTCAGGCGGCTTGATTGTCGGCCAGCGACTTCGTCTGCGGCAGGGATGCCAGCCAGGCACTTTCGTCCTCGATGGTGATCAGCGTCGCGCTGCCGACCTTGCGCGCGTTGAGGCGGCCTTCCTTGAGCTCGACGTACACCTGCGCACGGCTGATCCCGTTGCGGCGCGCGAATTCCACAATTCGAAAGGAACGCCTCGTCAGGGTGTGCGGGTCGATATCCACTGAACTTCTCCTATGGCTGCTGTCGTCCATAGGAGGAATGCACGGCATTGCGGATTGCAGTCCGGTGATATCATTTCGGGCTTTGCCCGGGTTTGCGTCACCGCGCGTTACAGTGCTTTGGCGATCTCCGTGTAGAAGGCTGGCAGGCTGTAGGATCCGGCCGGTCCCCACCCATCTATTCCGAGCGCACTGTCGTTCAGCTCGCCCATGAACCTCTGAAACCAAGTGGGCTTGCCGCTTTCATCTGAGCTGGCATAGACGCGGCCAGTTGCCGCTGGGTCGAGCCCGGCCTTGTGGAGGGACTGTTTCACGGCGCGCACCAACTCTGGGCGCGCAGTCATCGTACTGAGCTCACCAACTCCGCGAAGTGCATTCAGCCGTCGGGCTGCATCGCGCGCTATTGTATCGAGCTGCGGGCCGAGATCACTAAGCAAGCCGAGGCGATCGTCAATCAGCTTGCCAACGGTCCTGCTTGCGTAGTCCGACGCTGAATTGCCGCCCATCTCAGTCCATGCATCGGCCGCCATACGCAATCCCTTAGCCAACTTCTCGAGTGAGGAAGGTTGCCGCTTGCCCGGAGATCTCAAAGCTTCCGCCGTAACCGCGCCGTCCCGCAGTTCTCGACAACGGGACAGGAATGTCCCGCAGCAGCGATCTATGTCAGCGCGGAGCTTTGCCGCCACTTGGGGGCTGATCTGGTGAGGGAGGTGAGCTCTTAGCCTCGCCCACATACCGTCGCTCATAGTGAATGTTACGCTCGCAGAATAGCTGGGCGCGGGAATCCCTCTCCGCCGATGCGAGCCGGTACCGGCATCCTTTCTCATTGCTCAACTCGCTTGCAGCGCAGCCACGTTTTCATCTTCAACAGCACCGAACCGGGGGGCCCCCGCCCTGATGGCGTCCGCAATGTAGCTGGGCGCCAGATGCCCATAGTGCTTTTCGACCATGCGCGTGTCGCTGTGCCCCAAGTTCTTTGCCACAACGATCAATGGCACCCCGGCCATGACCGCGTGGCTCGCCCAAGTATGGCGCAATCCGTGAAAGCCCATCGGCGGGTCGATCTTCGCCCGTTCGCAGGCCTCGCGCATCGGATCCTTTTGGTGATCCTTTTTCCACGGTTCCCCGTTCTCCTTGAGGAATAGAAAGGCGGTGCCGGCGCGGCCGGCGGTGATCGACCGGAAGAATGCGACTCCGTCCTCGGTGAGGTGGATGTGGCGCGCCTTGCTGGACTTCGACTTGCGAATGGCTACCGTGCCCGAGTTGTGGCTGAAGTCGACCACCTTCAGACGCGTCAGCTCGCCATACCGCGCGCCGGTTTCGACCGCACCGCGGGCCAACCGGCGGAAGTCGAGGTCTGAGCCCTTGAGCAGCCGCGTCACTTCGGCGAGCTCGAGGTACCGCACGCGGGCCGCGTCCACGCCCTTAAACGGCTCAACAGCGCGCCAGGCGGCATCGCTGGGAACCTTCTGCTCCCGCCAGGTCCGGTTCAGCGCGGCCTTCAGAACCGTCAGGATGCGGTTTGCAGTCGATCGTCGGCGGCGCTGATGCTCCTCGGGGTCTTCGATCTCCTTGAACCTCTGTTCGTCGCCCTTCTTCACCCGAATGCGTGCGCCGGCCTTCGCGAGATCATGGTGCCATTTCTCGATCTTTTCCTTTGTCAGATCCTTGACCTCGGTCTCTCCGAGGACGGGCAGGATGAAGGCGTCGGCGGCGTACCGGCTGAACTTCGCCGACTTGCGCTTGGCTTCCAAGAATTCAATGTAGGCGTCGACGGCGGCTTTCACTGTCAGCGGGCCGGACTTGCCTGCCGCCTTGTGCGCGCGGTCGACCATCAGCTCTCGCGCCTTCGCCTGTGCCTGGGAGAAGCTCAGGATCTTCACGCCGTCGGCGTCGGACAGATCGTCGGCTGGGCCGATCGTCTCGACCTCGTACTTCTGATCACCCACATAGCTGCGCACCACCCAGTTGCCGGCGCCGGACTTGAGCCGCCGATAGCCGAGATGAACCCCCTCCTCCATCACCCGGTAATACGGCTTGCCGCGCGCATCCAAGCGCCTGCGGGCTTCTCGCTTTTCCAGATTTGCGTCGCGCACTGTGCGGGCCATGTCGCCACCTTGGGAAGGTTGAGAGAGCGTCGTGTCCAACACTTGTCCAATATCCATGACTGGACGTCAATGGACTGGCATGGTCCTATGTGGCAGTATCTGTTGATTAAATTTGGCTATTTGGATGGAGGTGGACTGCTATGGACCCGTTCTTATCTCTTTCACGGTGGAGAGAGCGGTTCGATTCCGCTAGGGAGCGCCAGTGCGCAGGCGATGAACGCGCCGGATGAGAGCTGGCACGGCAGCCGAACGGCAATTTCCGCTGCTTCCGCATGAACCTCCCCACCGCTCGCCGCCGACCAATGTCAGTTGGAACCGGTCCTGGCCATGCGCAGCGCTACCCCGAAATTGAAGCTTCGTCCGGCGCGTCCGCAATGACGCCGGACCTTCCGCCATGGCTGGGCCATTCTCGCCCGCATCCATCGGACCGGCGCGCCAGGATGCTGGAGCACATGGCACGCACGAGATCGCCTCCGCAGCTCCATGCAGATCTTGCGCCGGCCGCGCCCGTGCCGCCAGGCCGGATCGCCCGGGACGTCCTCGGCGATATCATCGGCCGCGTCATCCTGTTCGGTGTCGTCGCCCTGCTCTTCCAGTCGCGCATCCCTCTCTATTTGGGAGCGTTCATCTTCCTGACCGACGGCGAGCGCATTGAAAGCGCCCTGGCAGGGATCGGTATCCGCTTCGAGCCCGCAACGATCGGCCCAGACATCGTCAAGCGCTCCGCATTCTGGTTCGGATGGTTCGCGTTGCTCGCCGCCTTGAAAGGCTCCGTCCCTGCCTGGCTCGCGCCGTGGATGCCTCCGACGGAGTCATGGTCTTTCCTCGCCGGGATCGCTCTCTTGCTCGCCATCGTCGAAGCATTCACGGCGCTCGCGTTGCGGCGCGCATTGCCGCAATTGGGATTGCAGATCAGCCCGGACGGCCTGACATGGACGACGATCCAGTTCGCCATGGCCGTTGGCGCATTGGCCTTGCTGGTGCTGTTCGGATTTCCCTAGGCGTCGCGCAACGCGATTGCTCCACCACGCCCGCAATGACGAGGTTGTGAGAAAGCCTGTAGCAAAGCGGGTCCTTATGTCGCGCCTTTCTCTGCGCCATCGAGGCGCGCGTTTACCAGAAATTTACCCCCGCTTTTGTGCGTTGGTATCATTTACTTAGAATTTGACCGCTACCGTGGAATTACGGAATCGATCCCGAACATCATTGGTCCCCCATGTCCGTCGCAGAGTTCCTCAGGCAGCGCGCAGTGGACGTCAGCGTGAACGGCAGCTACTCGCTGCCGCGCTGGTATGATTGCGAGGGCAAGCTGCGCAGCTTCGCTTGCCGGACCAAGCGCGTCTCACCGTTCCGCATGATCGTGGACGTGCCTGTCGTCGGCAAGGTCGGCGAGCGCCTCACGTCCTATTTCCAGGATTTCGGCGAATTCCAATGCACGATCAGCGCGACGCTGAAGTCGGGCTTCCTGATGGAGCTCGACATGACGCGGGCGCGGCGCGCCTGGATGTCGGAAAAGCTGACATGGCTGGAGAAAAAGCAGAGGGACGACAGCGTCCAGGAGTTGCGGCGGGACGCCCGTTTCGTTCCCCAGGTCTCGCACACCTTCCTGACCCTCGCCGACGGCAGCATCCATCCCTGCTTCATCATCGACGTCTCCACGGCCGGCGTCGCGATCTCGTGCGAGTACGACCCGCCGGTGGGAACGGCGCTTGCCGTCGGCGCCTGCGTGGGACGGGTCATCCGCAAATTCGACAACGGCTTCGCGGTCAAATTCGCCGAAAGGCAGTCGCGGGACGATTTGGTCCGCCTCATTGTGCGCTCGCCGCTGCAGCAGTCGGCCTGAGCCGGGCCGACCGCCCCTAAATTTCGATTAAATCGGCAGGCGGCCGCGCGTCCGGCCGTCCTGCCTCCGCATCGCCGCCCTATCGCGGCCCCATTGCGGGATCAGCTTTTGTCGGTCCGTGCCTCACGCCGGACGTCATGTGCAGACTTGCGATCGGGGGACCGGATGGCAGTCGACAAGATCACGCTTGATAAGACCACGGTTGATAAGGTCACGTGGGACAGGGTCGGTCGGGTCACCGAGCCCGGACGCTACATGTACACCTTCGGCTGGCTTACCATCACCGCCGGCGATCTGGAGATCTGGAAACTCTACCCACAGGCCGCGTTCACGCTGCTGGCGCAACCGGGTGGCCCGGACGCATCTCTTGGCGAAGAATTCCATCTCGGCACCTTCGACGTCGCCCCCGGCGCGCCGCCGTTCACCACCCACTGACAGCGGAAAGCGCCGGCCGTCGCGGGAACGCATGGCATGGGCGTTGCTTTATCATCGCCATGATGCACATCCCCGCCGTCGACCAGGCCCTCCTGCTGTTGCTCATCGTGTTCTGCCTCGGTACGTGCCTCGTGCGCGCCTTCTGGGAGCTGGAACAGGCGCGGACGCGCCGGATCGCCTCACCGCGCCCCGGGGACTCAAGACGCAACTAGCTGGCCTGCCCGGCCATTCCCGCTTCAGGATCTGTCCCGCCTTGGGCGCTCCACCGGGCTTGGCGGGAGCTACGCGGCGAATCAAAGAAACCTGCGCATATCGTTGATCTAGCTTACCAATCGTGCTCCGATCTCGGCCGGCGCGGCCGTTGCCATGGCTGACGAACTCGTTCTGTGATGCAATTGATTACGCTTGTATTCTACAGACCGGAGCGGGCGACGGCGGATGAACGGAAGCTGTCGCGCTCGTTAAGTGAGCCGACAGCGGGCGCATGACACATGGTCGCATCGGTGAATGTAGATAAGCGGACCAAGGGAACCTATTTTCGGCGCCGATGTACCTGATCGAAGCGTTGCCCACCGTCATCGGAACTGCTGCCATCGCCCCGGCGCTGCTGGTGCTGTGGCTCGTCATCGCTGCTGAAGAGCGCCCCGGCCCGCCGGCCCAGGTCTGGACCGCATTCCTGTTAGGTGCGGCCAGCATCTCGCTGCTGGGCCTCGCCCGGGCCCCCTTCGCCAAGATGGTCGCAGCTCCCGACGACCCCTGGGCGGCGCTGGCCATGCATTCGATCTTCGGCGTCGCGCTGCCTGAGGAAGCCGTCAAGGTGATCGCCATCGTGGTGGTGTCCTCGACCAAGCGGCGGACCTTTGCCAACCCGATGGACACCGTGGTCTATGGCGCCGCGGTCGGCCTCGGCTTCGCCGCTTACGAGAACCTGGCTTATCTGGTTCAGCACGCCGAGATGTGGCGCTCGCTGGCCGCCTTGCGCAGCGTGCTGACCGTGCCGTTCCACGGCGCGCTCGGCATCATCGCGGGCGCCTACCTGACGATCGCGCGCGCCGGGACGGCACTGGGCGCGAACCGCCACCATCGCGACTGGGCTCGCCTCTCCAGCCGCCTCCTGATGCTGGCCGGCCCGCTCGCGCTGCATTCGGCCTTCGACTTTCCGCTGCTGACCTTGCAAAAAATGCCCGACCTCGATCCGACGCTGCGGATGTGGCTGGGGGCTGCAAGCCTGCTGGTCGGCTTCAGCTCGATCGCCTTTGCGATCCGCCTGGTCCGGCGCGTCGCCCGCCACCACGCACCCCGGACCGATGTCGCACGGGAGCGGCTCAGCCAGCTTCGCCGGATGTGGGCGCTGCTGCTCGCCGGCGGCGGCGTCGGCTTTCTCGGCCTCGCCTTTGTGCTGACCTCGATCCATCACTGGCTGATCAACCCCGAGCGCAACCTGACGCTGGCCCTGATCCCGATCGGCTTCGTTTCGATCCTGCTCGGCCTCGCTCTTCTGGTTGTCACAACCGCGATCTACATTCTCGGCCGCAACCGCATCCGCACCAGCGCGGAAGGTTTTTCCTCGGCGCCCGGGGGCGGTTGATCCACCGCATGGCAAGCGCGCCGCGCGCGTACTAGATTGAGTGCTGACCTTTCGATCTGGAGTCTGCCGATGACATCGCCCGAGGATTTTTCACGGCTGCAATCCGCCATGAACCAGACCGTCAAGGCGCATTGGAAGGCCTTCCTGTTCGAAGGCATCCTGCTCGCCGTTCTCGGCGTCGCGGCGCTGATCCTGCCGCCGCTCGCAAGCCTTGCGATCGCGATCTTCCTCGGCTGGATGTTCCTGATCAGCGGCATCGGCGGGCTGATCGCGACCTATTGGGCGCGCAACACGCCAGGCTTCTGGTGGTCGCTGATCTCGGCTGCGCTCGCCGTGCTCACCGGCATGCTGCTGCTGGCCCGGCCGATCCAGGCTGTGCTGACGCTCACCATCGTGCTCGGCGCCTACTTCCTCGCCGAAGGCGTCGCCACCATCATGTACGCACTGGAGCACCGCCGCGAGCCAGGCAGCCGCTGGTCGTGGCTGCTGATCTCGGGCCTCGTCGACATCGCGATCTCGTTCATGGTGATCACGGGGCTGCCGAGCTCCGCGGAATGGGCCATCGGCATCCTCGTCGGTATCAATCTGCTGTTCGGCGGCGCCAGCCTGATCGGCATGGCGATGGCAGCGCGCAACAGCAACACCTGAGGCGCCTCGTCGCCCTCTGCGCCGATTGGGGGGTGACAAGCCGCCAATGGCGCGCTATATGGCCTGCCATGATCACCGTCGCCACCAGCTATTTTTGGTACTTTAGCTACGACAGCTCGCTGGCGGCAGGAGGATCGCGCTCAATCTGAATATTGAAGCAAACGTCCGAACAAGCCGCCAGACCTGGCGGCTTTTTTGTTGGCCGGCAGGTTCGAAACAGACAGGAGCCCGCCGTGCTGAGCACGACCGACGATCTTCGTATCCGCGAACTGAAAGAGCTGAGCAGCCCGGAAGAGGTGATGCGGGAGGTCCCGCGCACGCTCACCGCCACGCGCGTGGTCATGGCCGCGCGCAACGCCATCCATGCCATCCTGAGCAGCCAGGACGATCGTCTTCTCGTCGTCGTCGGCCCCTGCTCGGTGCATGATCCCAGGGCCGCGCTCGACTACGCCGAGCGCCTCACGAAGATGCGTGAAGACCTCGCCGATCAGCTCGAGATCGTGATGCGGGTCTATTTCGAGAAGCCGCGCACCACGGTCGGCTGGAAGGGCCTGATCAACGATCCCGATCTCGACGGTAGCTTCGACATCAACAAGGGTCTGCGGCTGGCGCGCAACGTGCTGTCGGCGGTGAACAATCTCGGCCTGCCCGCCGGGACGGAATTCCTCGACATGACGACGCCGCAATACATCGCCGACCTCGTGTCCTGGGCCGCGATCGGCGCGCGCACCACCGAAAGCCAGATCCACCGCGAGCTGGCTTCCGGGCTGTCGTGTCCGGTCGGCTTCAAGAACGGCACGGACGGCAATGTGCGGATCGCAGCGGACGCGGTGAAATCAGCCTCGCATCCGCATCATTTCATGGCGGTCACAAAACTCGGCCGCTCGGCGATCGCCTCGACCGCTGGCAACGAGGACTGCCACATCATCCTGCGCGGCGGCAGCAAGCCGAACTATGACGCGGCAAGCGTCGCGGCCGCCTGCAACGAGTTGACCAAATCCGGCGTCGCGCCGCTCGTGATGGTCGATGCAAGCCACGCCAATTCGAGCAAGAAGCCGGAGAACCAGCCGCAGGTCGCGGCCGACATCGCCGGTCAGATCGCCGGCGGCGAAAACCGCATCATGGGCGTGATGGTCGAGAGCAATCTCGTTGCCGGCCGCCAGGACGTGGTGCCGGGCAAGCCGCTCGTCTACGGCCAGAGCATCACCGATGGCTGCATCGATTGGCCGACCACGGCGACCGTGCTCGAACAGCTCGCCGACGCGGTCGAGGTCCGCCGCAACACCCGCCGTGCCGGTCTGCACGAGCGGTCGGCATAAGGCCCAAGCAAATGCGGGCGGGGCGAGTCGTGGCGCCCTGCCCGCAACTGTCATGGATCAGCAGCCGCGGCAGATGCTCTTGATCTTCTTGTCGAGCGCCTGATTTTCCTTGCTGAGCGGATCGTTCGGATCGCTCACATTCTTCTCGCTCGGCACGTCCGAGGCGCGCGGCTGGCGATGGCCCACGGGAGCCTGCGGCAGAGAGCCGGGGCTGGCACCGCCCGATGTCGATCCCTTGGTCCCGGTCTGCGCAATCGCCGCGCCGCCCAGCAAGACCACGAGCGATGCTGCCAGCATGATCTTCTTCATGTCCGATCCTCCATTCTCTAACCGGCGCTTCTCACCGCTCAGGCGGATAGAGATGAACGTCGCCGCAATAGTCCACGATACGATAGCGTGTTTCGGCTGCCGCTTCACCCGCATCGGGTGCGGTATTTTGCGGCGCCGATATATAGCTCGGCCCCACCGGCGACTTGCCGGCGCCGCCCGGAATGTCGATGACATAGTCTGGCTGACACAGTCCTGACACGCGTCCGCGCAGCTGCCGCATCAAGTCCTGCCCCTCCGCCAGCGTCGTTCGCAAATGCGCAGTGCCCGGCGCGAGATCGCCGTGATGCAGATAATAGGGCTTGATCCGGCATTCGACGAAAGCTCGCATCAAATCCGACAGAGCGGCGATGTTGTCATTGACCCCGCGCAAAAGCACGGACTGGCTCACCAATGGAATTCCGGAATCGACGAGCCGCGCGCAGGCGGCACGCGCCGGCCCCGCCAATTCGCGCGCATGATTGGCATGCACGGCCACCCAGGTGGTCGCGCCCTCGACCTTGAGCGCCGCAACCAACTCGTCGCTGATGCGGGCGGGCTCGGCCACGGGCACGCGGGTGTGGAGCCGGATGACCTTGACGTGTTCGATGGCCGCGAGGTCGGCCATGATCTCGCCCATCCGTCGCGGCGACAGCATCAGGGGATCGCCGCCGGTCAGGATCACTTCCCAGATCTCGTGATGCGAACGGATGTAATCGATCGCCGCGCGATAGGCACTGTCCGACAGCGCGCTCTCCTTGCCGGGCCCCACCATCTCGCGGCGGAAGCAGAAGCGGCAATAGACGGCGCAGACGTGAACGAGCTTGAACAAGACGCGATCGGGATAGCGATGCACGATGCCGGGAACCGGTGAGCGCGGATGATCGCCGATCGGATCGGCGCTCTCGCCCGGCTGCATCTCCAGCTCCGCGGCCGTCGGAACGAACTGCCGGGCTATAGGATCGTCCGGATCGGACGTGTCGATCAGGTCGATCAGCGCCGGCGTGATCGCGACCGCATAGCGCGCGGCCACGCGCTCGAGCGCGGGCAGCGCTGCGGCCGGAGCAAGATGCTCGGCCACAAGCTCGGCCGGCTCACGCAAGGTACGTGCAAGATTGGTCGTCTTCGTCATGTCTCACTTGACGTTTCATTTGCAGGCGGTGTCCACACCACCTGGTCAATTCGCGATGCACCGCTCGCCAGCATCACCAGCCGGTCGAAGCCGAGCGCAACGCCGCTCGCCTCCGGCATTGCCGCAACAGCGGCCAGAAAATCCTCGTCCAGCGGATAGGCTTCGCCGTAGCGGCGCTGCTTCTCAATCATCGATTCCGTGAAGCGTTTGCGTTGCTCCTCGGCATCGGTCAGTTCCCCAAAGCCGTTGGCGAGCTCGACGCCGCACGCATAAACCTCGAAGCGCTCGGCAACCCTGGGATCCCCAGTCTTCACCCGCGCCAGCGCCGCCTCTGGAGATGGGTATTCGAACAGGATGGTCAAACGCCCCTGCCCCAGATGCGGCTCGACATGCTCGACCAGGACCTTGCTGAAGATGTCGGACCAGGTGTCGTCCTCGGCTATTCGAACTTTTCCGTCGGCCGCTCCGGCGAGCGCGGCACGGTTACCCTCGCTGGCCGAGATTGTCGACAGCAGGTCGATGCCGGCGAACCGCTCGAAGGCCCCTGCGACCGTCAGAAGCTCCGGCTCGGCGAAGGGATCGGCGGTCCGGCCCCGGAACGAGAAGGTCCCGATCCCAGTCGCCTGCGCGGCCCGGGCGATGACCACCACGGTGTCGGCCATGATGGCGTCATAGGGGGCGCCTGCCCGATACCATTCCAGCATGGTGAACTCGGGCAGATGCAGGTCGCCGCGCTCGCGGTCCCGGAACACCCGGGCGAGCTCGAAGATCCGCGTCTCGCCGGCCGCCAGCAGCTTCTTGCAGGCGAATTCGGGCGACGTCCGCAAGTAACGGCTGGCGCGGCTGCCGTCCGGGCGCATCAGCTCGGTCCGGGGGGCGTGCAAATGGGTCTCATTGCCGGGGGAGACCTGGAGAACGGAGGTTTCGACCTCGACGAAGCCCTGCTCGGCGAAAAAGCCCCGTATTGCTCCGGTAATGGCCCCCCTTGCCCTCAGGAAGGGCCGCCGGTCGAGGTGGCGGTCGGGCGACCAGAACGGCGAGATGGGCTTGTCCCCAGCCATTAACCGACCGCCCCAGCCGCGAGCAAAACGCTGGCATCTAACGGCAAAATCAGTATGTTGCGGCCCGAAACGGGCGCCGAGGTCCGATTTGAGGCCCCAAGTCCCCCATCGATCTGATCATGTCCTGGCCGGTGCCGGGCCAAGCAAGCAGGAAATATAGCTTTGAGAGTCATCGCCAGTTCTATTCGCAAAGGCAACGTGATCGAGCAAGACGGCAAGCTCTATGTCGTCGTGAGCGCCGAAAACATCCACCCCGGCAAGGGCACCCCGGTCAGCCAGATCGAAATGCGCCGAATCTCGGACGGGGTAAAGATCTCCGAGCGCTACAAGACCACCGATCAGGTCGAAAAGGCCACCATCGAAGAGCGCAATTACACGTTCCTGTATGAAGATGGCGACGGCTTCCACTTCATGAACCCGGAAACCTATGACCAGGTCCAGGTCTCCAAGGACGTCGTCGGCGATGCGGCCGCGTATCTTCAGCCGGACATGTCCGTCAAGCTGTCGACCCACGACGTCAACGTGGTCTCGCTCGCGCTGCCGCAGCGCGTGACGCTGGAAGTGGTCGAGACCGAGCCGGTGACCAAGGGCCAGACCGCCTCCTCGTCCTACAAGCCCGCGGTGCTCTCCAACGGCGTGCGCACCACCGTGCCGCCGCACATCTCGGTCGGCACCCGCATCGTGGTGATGACCGAAGACGGCTCCTATTCCGAGCGCGCCAAGGACTGACGGGGAACAGAGCGGTCGCAACAGGTGGCGCCGGGGGGCGAGACAGTGGTTAGGAAGGTTTTCCGCTTCGTCTCGCACCTTCTCGTGTCGCTTTCGCTCCTCATTGCCTCGCCGCTCGCTGCGGATGAATTCCGCAGTCCCTCGCTCACGGCTCTGCGCGTCGATTGGCGCGCAGCGCTGGACCAGCTTCGCACCGAGATCAACAGCCGCCCCCGGGTCGCGGACGACTTCAGCTTCGCACCTCGCCATTTGGTGCCGCGCTACGATCCGCGCGCGACGCCCGCGCTGGTGCAGCTCAACGCGGTCTCCTCGCGCTTCTTCACCGGCATCACCCGCAGTCCCGTGCCCGTGCTGCTGCCGTTCGACGCCGCCGCCTACCTCGAGGCCCAGCGCAGCGGCGCGCCGGCGACGCTCGCCCTCTCGCGCTACCAGGCGGACTTCAATCCCGTCGACATGTTCGATGCCGGTCCGGCCGGCTATAGCGCGACCTTCTCGCTCGAGCCCGGCGCCGGTGACGGCATGCCGGCTCGCGTGTTCGCACGGCCGGTCGAAGTGCAGATCACGGGCTCGGCGCTCATCTATGACATCGCCGATCCCTCAGGTGGCAAAGGCGAGCCGGTCAAACAGCTCGCGACGCTCTATCCGGACCTGCGAAGATTCATCCGCGAGGGCTATGTCCGCTACGCCTTCACGCGCTTCGGCGTTGCCTATGTGGTGTCGATCCAATGCCTCGACAGCGTCGCCAAGCCGCGGCGGCTCGCCTGCAAGGAAGCCTATCCGGTCGCCGAACGCTTCCTGAAGGCCCTGCGTGTCGCCGGAGGCCAGCGCATGCGGCCATCGACGGACATTGCCTCCAACATCCTCGATCGTCCGGCGGAGCGTTCAGTGGACTTCGGCTACCGGCCGAGCGGCGACATCATCCCGAACACCGGTTACCGCAAGCAAGGCGGCCATCCCGACGTGATGGCCTATGCCCAGATCCGCTTTCCCCTCGAAAAGGCACCCGCCTTCGTGCGCTCGCAATCCTACGGCAAGCGCGACAAGAACGATGGTCCGACCGCCTATGCCTGGCGCGACAATTTCTGCGAGTCGCGCAGTTTCGAGGTGGGGCAATGTGACGGAGGCTATGGCCACCAAGGTGAGGACATCCGCGCCGCCGACTGCCCGCCCCCCGGCGAAGGCCGCGAGCCCTGCGATCCCAAGCAGCGCGGCGTCGTCGCCGTGCGCGACGCCATCGTGATCCGCGGGGCCAAGGACCAGGCCGCGACGCTTCAGGTCAACAGCCGTACCGAGCACATCCGCTTCCGCTACATGCACATGAACCCGCATGCGATGAACGCCGACGGCGTGCTCGATGGCCGCATCGTCACCGAAGGCGAGAAGATCGGTGTGATCTCGAACTATCTCGACCATCCCGCCGGAACGTCGCTGCACCTGCATTTCGACGTGCAGGTGTTCACCCGCGACGGCTGGATCTGGGTCAGCCCCTACGTCACCCTGGTCTCCGCCTATGAACGCCTGATCCACGCCCGCGGCCGCGAGGTTGGACCGGAGATCGCGGTCACGGCACAGCCGGTCGCCCATGCGCTGCCGGACGACGTGATCAAGCCCGACCAGCGCGAAGGATCGAGCGGCGAGGACAACTGACGGCTTGCCCCGCTCAAGGCCGGGCAGCGCAAGAGCTGTTGCCGCGCACATCGCCGGCTCGAACGAACAAAGGACAGGGTCGATGAGTGTCGGACTGATCGGTCTTCTCGACGACATCGCGGCGATTGCAAAGGTAGCGGTAGCCTCGCTCGACGATGTGGCGGGCCAGGCCGCCAAAGCAGGCACGAAAGCGGCTGGCGTGGTCATCGATGACGCGGCCGTCACGCCGAACTACGTCATCGGTTTTGCCTCAAAACGCGAACTGCCGATCGTCGGCAAGATCGCGATCGGATCGCTACGCAACAAACTGCTGATCCTGCTGCCCATCGCCCTGCTGCTTGGTTATTTCCTTCCCGCCGCGGTCACGCCGCTGCTCATGCTGGGCGGCGCCTTCCTCTGCTACGAGGGTGCCGAGAAGGTGCTCGAAGCCCTGATGCCGCATCAGGCGCACCACCACGAAGCTCAACTCCAACCGATCGCGTTGGATGCCCGGTCGATCGAGGACGAGAAGGTCGCGAGCGCCATCAAGACGGATTTCATTCTGTCGGCGGAGATCATGGCGATCACGCTGGCGGCGATCCCCGCAGGCAGCATCTGGACGCAGGCGCTAGTGCTGGCGCTGGTCGGCTTCGGCATCACGGTCGGCGTCTACGGCGTGGTGGCCTTGATCGTGAAGGCGGACGATGCCGGGCTGGCCCTTGCGCGCTACGACGGCGCCTCATTCATTGGCGGCGCGATCCGCCTGCTTGGACGCGCGCTCGTCCGCGGTATGCCCACCTTCCTGGCGGTGCTGAGCACCATCGGCACTGCCGCCATGATCTGGGTCGGCGGCGGCATCATCCTGCACGGCATCGAGAAATACGGCCCGCCCGTGGTCGGCCGCACGGTTCATGCCGCAACCGAGGCTGCCGCGCATGCCCTTCCATCGGTTGCCGGAATCATCGAATGGTCGCTCGAAGCCGCCATTTCAGGCGTGCTTGGACTGCTTGTCGGCGCACTTGCGATTCCGGCAGTCCAATACGGTCTCTCACCGGTCTGGGAACGGTTGAGGCGATCGCGGGATCGAGCGTCTTAGCTGCATCCGAACGATGCGTGCGAGCTACTCCAGGAACGTCGTGAGCTGCGCGCCCTCATCCGCCACGAACACCGCGATCAACTCCGCCGGCTCGGTCGCGCTGGCGTTGGCCGAAACCAGATGCGTCGAGCCCGGCGGCTCGAAGAAGGACTGGCCGACGCCGAACGTCTCGACCGGGCCACCGCCGAGTTGGGAGCGGATCTCGCCCTTGGTGATGGTGGCGGTCACCGAGCCTGCGTGTCGATGCGGCCGCGAAAACCCGCCGGGACCGTAGGACACGCGCACGATGGTGACGCGCTTGCCCGGGACGTTGGGCAGCGCGTAGGAGCCGATCGGCTCGACCTTGTCGAGCGGCGAACCATCCGCAGCGTTGGCGCAGAGCGGCGCCAGTGCGCCCGAGACAGTGTCCATCGTCATCGGAAGCGCTTTGCTAATTGCCAGCGCACAGGCGAGCCCTGCGACGACGGCGAACGCCGTCGAATGCGACGGCGCGGGGCGTTGCACGGCAGAAGAACTCATTGCTGTCATCGCGACCTCCTCGCGTGCCGATCAGGATGCCGCAGCATTCGCGGCCACCGGCCGCGACGTCGGCGTCCAACGAAATGCAGCACCAAAACGGTTCCAGACGTTGATCGAGGCGACGGCCGAGGTCAGGTACATCAGCTCGGTCTGTGAGAACTCACGGGCGGCTTCGGCGTAAACCTCCTCGCTGACGCCATCGGGCAGCAAGGTCAGCGCCTCGGCGCAGGCCAGCGCGGCGCGCTCGCGCGCGGAGAAGATCGGCGCCTCGCGCCAGACGGCGACCAGATGAAGCTTGTCGACGGGAACGCCGATCCGTTCCGACAGCAGGACATGGTGCTGCACGCAGAAGGCACAGCCGTTGATCTGCGAGGCGCGCAGCTTGACGAGCTCGATCAGCTGCTTGTCGAGGCCGGCCTTGCCCGCAAGCTGACCGAGCGCCAGCACCAGATCATAGACGTCAGGCGCGACCTTCTTGAAATCCTCGTATTCGCTGCGGGCATGGGACATTGCGGTTCACCTGGTCTTATTGTAAGTGTGCTTATATCTTATAAGAGCTCTGATATGTCGCGCAAGGCCGCTGCCATCACAAGATCGAAAACTGCCCGCAAGGTGCCCGAACCTGCCGACGACGGCACAGTGCGTGTGCCCGCGCCCGGCGAAGGCAAGCGCGGCGAGCAAGGCTATCTCGGCTATCTGCTGCGCCAGGCCCACGCCGCGGTTCGGCTGACGATGGAGCGGACCCTCGCCGATCTCGGCGTGACCTCGCCGCAATTCGCGGTGTTGACGATGCTGAACGCCTATCCGGGCCTGTCGGGTGCCGACGTTGCCCGCCTCACCTTCCTGACGCCTCAGACCGTCGGCGTCATCATCCGTAATCTCGAACGTGACGGCGCGATTCTGATGACGCCCCATCCCGTTCACGGCCGTATCCAGCAATGGACGCTGACGCCGCGCGGCGCAGCGCTCTTGAAGGCATGCAGGGAACGGGTGATCGAATTGGAGAAGCGCCTTGCTCGGGGCCTGGACATGAAGACGGAGGCCGCAATCCGGCGCTGGCTCACCGGCATCGCGACCGAGCTACAAGAGGATTAGGCGCCCTTGTTCCCGCCTCTTGCGACCCGCAGGACTCTACCCGCCCTTCAGCGCATCCTTAACCTCGCCGTCGGGCCAGGCTTCGCCTGCGGCGATCACCCGCACGCGGGTTCTATCGGCAGCATTAATCAGCACATGCGAACTCACCCGGTCGCGGCTCGGCTCCAGGTGCAGATCGGTTTCGGGCTTCCAGCTCAGCGTGGTCGCGAGATCGCCGGGAAAGATCTGCCAGCGAGATCCGTCATCGAGCTCGACGACATGACTTTCCGCATGGGCTTGTATCTTCATTCCACCCCGATTCGATTTGCCGATCGCGCAAAGGAAGGCCCCGGCATCGAGCCGGGGCCCCGTTCCGTCAGTCGTTGTCGTGATGAATCACGGTCTTTTCGCGATTGCCGAATTCATCTTCCTTCTTGATCACCGTGGTGCGATCAGAGGGCTCGCGCTCCTTGATAACGGTGGTGCGGTCGCGATCGCGGTCTCGCTCGCGATACTCGTGGGATTGACCGACCGTCACGCCAGCGCCAACCGGACCGACGTGCACGCCGACTTCATCAGCGAATGCGGGAGCCGCGATGGCGGTAACCATGGTGGCGGCAAACAGAAATTTCCTCATATTCATCTCCTCATCTCGTGCGGAGGGAATGCGGGACTGCGACAGTTGTTCCGGCGAAACGGGCTATCGAGCCGACACCAAGTCGTGGAACGGAGCCGTTCCAGGAACCGCCTCGCACGGGCCATGTTTCCGGCTAGAATGTGCCAATGAAACACGCTGATTCCTCGCCCCGTCAAACGCGCCGCGCGCTGCTGAAATCCACGCTGGGCGCGACCGCCCTGCTCGCGTTGCCCCAGGGCGTTCGCGCTACGCCTCCGGGCTTTGAGGAATGGCGCGAGAGCTTTCGCGCACGGGCGATGACCAAGGGGATCTCGGCCGCGACGTGGCAACGCGCAATGGCGCGGGTCGAGCCGGACATGAGCGTGTTCAAGCAAATGCGCAACCAGCCCGAATTCCACGAGCAGGCCTGGCAATACATCAATCGCCGCGTCTCCGATTGGCGCATCATCAACGGCAAGATCGCGCTGAAGAACAACGAGGCACTGCTCGCGCGCATCGAGCGCGATTTCGGCGTCGAACGCGGCACGTTGCTGGCGCTATGGGGCGTCGAGTCCGCCTATGGCGATCCCCTGGTGCAGCAGAACCACATGACGCCGGTGTTTCCCTCGCTCGCCGCGCTCGCCTGGAACGAGCCGCGCCGCAAGACCTATTGGGAAACCGAGCTGATCAACGCGCTGCGCATCGTCGACAGAGGCTGGAGCACGCCGGAGGAGATGATGGGCTCCTGGGCCGGCGCGATGGGGCATTCGCAATGGATGCCGGAGGTCTGGCTCAATGTCGGCATCGACTATGATGGCGACGGCAAGGTGTCGCCGTTCGGCAAGCCCGACGACGCGCTGGGATCGACCGCGAAATATCTGGTCAATCGCGGCAAATGGCATCGCGGCGAACATTGGGGCTATGAGGTTCGCACGGCCGGCAATATGAGCGGCAGCCGCACCTATGCGGCCTGGCAGGCGGCCGGCGTCACCCGCGCCGACGGCCAGCCCTTCCCGCAGCCGAACGCATCCGCGCAGATGTGGACGCCGGTCGCGGGCGGACCGACGTTCTTGCTGGGGCCGAATTTCTACTCGGTGAAGAGCTACAACCCTTCCATGAACTATGCGCTGGCGATCTGCCATCTCGGCGACCGCTGCCTCGGCGCGCCGCCTTTTATTCAGCCCTTCCCCGGCTCCGAGCGCGCACTGACGCTCGCCGAGGTGCAGGAGATGCAAACGCGTCTGACGAAAGCCGGCTTCGACACCGGCGGCACCGACGGCCGCGTCGGCAACGACACCATGAAGGCGATCAAAGATTTTCAGCAGCGCGCCGGCATCACGCCGGCGGACGGCTATGGCGGGCTGAAGGTGCTGGCGAAGCTGCGACAGGGATCGTAAGCACCCCGTCATTCCGGGGCTCGCGGAGCGAGAACCCGGAATCCATTGGGCAGCAACCGACGCGGAAAAATGAATTCCGGGCTCGCGCCAAGCGGCGCGCCCCGGAATGACGCTGGGGTCAATGCCGGTACTGAGGCTCCTCCGCGTCCAGCTGCCGCCGGATCGCGGCGAGATGCAGCCGCGCGGATTCGGAATCGCCCTCGCGCATTTGCCGGTAAGTTTCGGCCGCGATGGCGGGATCGACCGGCAGCACTTTCCGTCCCGTCGACATCGCCAGCACCTGCACCTCGGCGGCGCGTTCAAGGTAGTAGAGGTCGTCCCAGGCCTCTGCGATGGTCGGGGCCAGCACCATCACGCCGTGATGTTTCATGAAAACGATGTCCGCGTCACCCACGGCCGAGGCGATCCGCGCGCCTTCGCGGTTGTCGAGCGCGAGGCCGTTGTAGTCGCGGTCCACTGCTGTCCGGCCATAGAATTTCAGCGCGGTCTGGCCGGCCCAAATCAGCGGCTCGCCCTCGGTCATGGACAAGGCCGTCGCATAAGGCATATGCGTGTGGAAGGCGACCTTGGCGCGCGGCAGCAACCGATGCATCTCGGCATGGATGTAGAACGCGGTCGCCTCGGGCACGCCCTCGCCATCGAGCACGTTGCCGTGGAAATCGCAAACCAGCAGCTTCGACGCGGTCAACTCGCGAAACGCGTAGCCATAGGGGTTGACGAGAAACAGATCGTCATGACCAGGTACGACGGACGAGAAGTGGTTGCAGATGCCTTCCTCAAAACCGTTGCGCGCGGCCATGCGGAAGCAGGCAGCCAGATCCTCGCGCGCGGTGCGGATTGCATCGGTGGCAAGGTCCGGCCGGTTCGAGCGGAATGGCGCTGGCGCGGGTGAGGAAGCGTGAAGGCTGTGCGCCATAGCGAAGGACACCTCTATCGGTCGGGAGCTATTCGCGTTGTACAGGGGCCGGGCCTGCGCGTCAGCCCCTGCGCGTGCCACCCTGCCTTGCGCGGCTCAGGCCCGCCGCGGCACGCCGCCGGCGTTCATGCCGCCGTCGATCACGAGCTCGCTGCCGGTGACGTAGCGCGAGGCATCGGAGGCCAGATACAGCACGCCGGAGGCGATCTCCGCGGCCTGCCCGGCGCGGCCGAGCGGGGTTGCGACCTTGGCCCGCTCCTCCGGGTCGATCGGCGCGTTCTGGCCGGCGCCGGTCGCCCCCGTCGGAATCTTGCCCCAGATCGGCGTGTCGATGATGCCGGGATGAACCGAGTTGACGCGGATGCCGTCGCCGGCGGCAGCGCATTCCATCGCGATCGACTTGGCGAACAGCCGCACGCCGCCCTTGGTCGCCGAATAGGCCGACAGGCCGGGCGCGCCACGCAGGCCTGCCAGCGAGGACATCATGACGATCGAGCCGCCGCCATGCTTGCGCATCAGGGGGAGGCAATGCTTGACCGACAGAAAGACACCGTCGAGATTGATCGCGTTCTGCTTGCGCCAGTCAGCGAGCGTCATGTCAACGATCGAGGGCACGGCGATGCCGATGCCGGCATTGGAGACCATGATATCGAGCCGGCCGTAGCGCTTGGCGACCTCAGTGACGATCTCGATCCAGCTCTCCTCGCTGGTGACGTCCTGCTCCAGGAAGATCGCCTTGCCGCCGGCGTTTGTCACGCGCTTGGCGAGCTCGGGCCCGCGCAGTTCGTCGATGTCGGTGATGACGACGGTGGCGCCCTCGCGTGCGAACAGCTCGACGATGGCCTCGCCGATGCCCGAGGCGCCGCCCGTTACCAGCGCGACTTTGCCCTCAACCTGCCCTGCCATGTTCACTCCCTTTTTTGTTGTTTGAGGCCGCTATCTTTTACGCATGATCTTTTCGGAAAACCGCTTCGCACTTTGCGCTAGCGCGGCCCTTCGGGTCCGGATCATGCGTCATCTAATCACGGATGGCCCCTGGTCCGGTAGCGCGACATCGACGACGCGGAATTGCACTCGCTCGACGCCCTGGTAACGATCGACCGAGAGCGAACCCGCGACATGCAATTGCTGGCCGCGATTGGCAAGCAGCGCATTACCGAGCTTCTGGCCGACCGAGCGGAACGCGATGCCGTTGACGATGGCGCCGTCGCCCGACTTGAACCGCAGCCTCAAGTGAGCCTGGCCGACTTCGTCGGCAAAGACGAGCTGGTGCGCCGGCAGCGCCAGCACGGGCTCCGGATTGCCGCTGCCGAAGGGACCCGCGCGGTTGAGCGTCGTCGCCAGCTCCGTCGTCACGGCGCGCGCGGAGACCGCGCCGTCGATATAGATTTCGCTGACGTGGCGTGCCTCGGCGACGTCCTGCGCCAGCGCGTTTTCGAGGTAGGCGCGAAACTCGGCGAGTTTCTCCTTCCGCAGCGTCACGCCCGCGGCCATCGCGTGCCCGCCGCCCTTGAGCAGGATGCCATCGGCGACCGCCTGCCGCACCGCCTTGCCGAGATCGACGCCGGCGATCGAGCGGCCCGAGCCGGTGCCGATGCCGCCAGGCTCCAGGGCTATGGCGAACGCGGGTCGCGAGAACTTCTCCTTCAGGCGGGAGGCAACAAGGCCAACCACGCCGGGGTGCCAGCCTTCGGAGGCCGTGACGATGACGCCGAGCTTGTCCTCCAGCCCGATCGAGGCCAGCGCCTCGGCTTCGGCCTGGGCTTCCGCCGCCTGCTCGATGACGCGGCGCTCGCTGTTGAGGCGGTCGAGCTCGGCGGCGATCCGCGCGGCCTCGACACTGTCGCCCTCCAGCAGCAGCTGCACGCCGAGATCCGCGCGGCCGATCCGGCCGCCGGCATTGATGCGCGGCCCCAGCATGAAGCCGAGATGCCAGGCCTCCGGCGGGCCATTGAGCCGCGCCACGTCCATCAATGCGGTATGGCCGACATGATCGCGGCGCCGCATCGCGATCAGGCCCTTGGCGACGAAGGCGCGGTTGAGGCCGATCAGCGGCGCCACATCCGCGACCGTGCCGAGCGCGACGTGATGCAGCATGCCGAGCAGATCCGGCTCGGGCAGCTCTGCGCTCCAGAAGCCGCGCTGGCGCAGCTCGCGATTGACCGCGACCAGCGTCACCAGCACGAGGCCGACCGCGGCGAGATGGCCAAGGCCGGAGAGATCATCGGGGCGGTTCGGATTGACCAGGGCATCGACCTCAGGGAGATCGAGGCCGCATTGGTGGTGGTCGATCACGACCACGGACATGCCGAGGCGCTTGGCCTCGGCGAGCGGCTCGATGCTGGTGGTGCCGCAATCGACGGTGACGAGCAGCGTGGCGCCCTTCGCCGCCAGCCCGCGCACGGCCTCGACGTTGGGGCCGTAGCCTTCGAAGATCCGGTCGGGAATGTGGATCAGCGGATCGAGCCCGCAATGGCGCAGGTGCCAGGCCAGCAGCGCCGCCGAGGTCGCACCGTCGACGTCGTAGTCGCCGAAGATCGCGACCTTCTCGCCCTTCACGGCGGCATCCGCGATCCGCTTGGCGGCGGCCTCCATCTGCGTCACCGTGAACGGATCCGGCAAAAGCTTGCGGATGGTCGGATCGAGGAAGTCGGTCACAGCGTCGATATCGACCCCGCGGCCGGCCAGCACCCGCGCCAGCAGCTCCGGAAGCTGGTGCTGCTGCACGATGGCAAGCGCCTTGGCCGCGCCGCGGGCGTCCAGCCGATCGCGCCAGAGCTTGTCGGTGAGCGAGCGCGCCACACCCAGGAACGCCTGCGGCGCTTCGACGGGTAAGGCGGTGGCAGGCGGCGTCATGAGTCGCATTTGGTTTGAGGGCCCGCAGCCGACGAGATCGCGTCGGTCCGGCTTGCAGAACGATTGACCCGGAATTCCCAGGGATTTGCAATCTCCGCGCCGCACAAAGCGGTGGATTGCCGATTTGCTGCGCCGAGTGACTATCATTTGGGCAATCCGCGGAACAGCAAATTAAGCAGGCGTTAGGCGGAATCCTCGAAAAAGAATCATATTCGATCTGTAATTTTTAGTTCCGGGTTCATTGCAGATCAGACCTCATTGCCAAGGGAAATCCCCGATGTCTGCTGCGCTGGGTCTGAAAGCCAAGCCGATCGCCACCGAACCCGCTGACGATGATTCCGACATTTCCGCGCTGATCAACCGCCTGACAGCGGAGGTCAACCAGATCGCGGTCGACAAGACCAAGTCGATCCAGCAGATCACCAACCAGATGAAGATGCTGGCGCTGAACGCGCTGATCGAGAGCTCGCGCGCCGGCGCGCAAGGCGCGGGCTTTGCCGTGGTGGCGCAGGAGGTGCGCGGCGTCGGCCAGCAGGTCGAGACCATTGCACGCGAGCTCGAGACCCAGCTCACAAAGCGGACCGGCGACCTCGTCTCCTCGATCGAGCGCATGAGCCAGCGATCGCGCGGCGAGCGCATGACGGACTTGTCGCTGAACGCCATCGAGCTGATCGACCGCAACCTCTATGAACGCACCTGCGACGTGCGCTGGTGGGCGACCGATTCCGCCCTGGTCGATTGCGCGGCCTCGCCGAACGCCGCGGCGGTTTCCCATGCCTCGCAGCGCCTGGGCGTGATCCTCGGGGCCTACACCGTCTATCTCGACCTCTGGCTCTGCGACCTCGACGGCAACGTCATCGCCAATGGCCGGGCCGACCGCTTCCGCGTCGTCGGCCAGAACGTCGCCCACACCAAATGGTTTCGCGAGGCGCGCGGCTTGCGCTCCGGCGACGATTACGTCGCGGGTGACGTCGAGAACCAGCCGCTGCTCGGCAACGCTCAGGTGGCGACCTATTGCGCCAGCGTCCGCGCCGGCGGCCAGGCGAGCGGCGCCCCGATCGGCGTGCTCGCCATCCATTTCGACTGGGAGCCGCAGGCCCGCGCCATCGTCCAGGGCGTGCGAGTCGGCGACAGCGACAAGGCCCGCGTGCTGCTCGTCGATTCGAATTTGCGCGTGATCGCGGCGTCCGACGGCCAGGGCATCCTCAGCGAGCGCATCTCGCTCTCGCTGAACGGCCAGCGCTCCGGCTTCTATCACGACCGCAACGGTTCGCTGGTCGCCTTCCATGCGACGCCGGGCTACGAGACCTATCGCGGGCTCGGCTGGTACGGCATGATCATCTGCGGGGCTTGAGGTCGCAGGCCGACCTCAAAACTGCGAAAACAACCCCATGCACAGTAGCCAAGGGGTTGTTTTCTCTGGTTATTTTTTGCAACGCGCCAAGCCCGCAGAACAGCAGCAATCGACGCAACCGCAGGCTCGATCCAATCCTTGCTGCAGGTCCGGTGTTGGGGAACAATGCCCGACAATGTGCGAGCCTCAGTATGGGCTCTCAGGCTTCTTCTGGCCAAGGAGAACGAGCTTGAGCGAACAAATGCATCCGGCAGCGCCTCATCATCTGCCGTTCTTCGTACCTGGGCCTGACGGCTCGGACGGCCTGATGATCGTCATGGCGATCTTCCTCATCGCCGTCGTGTTGTGGGTGGGAACGCTCTATTGGAAGCTGCACAGCCTTCCGGAGCGCATGGCGCACAAATCGCAAAAGCTGCAATTCGAGATCGTCGCCGTGCTCGGCCTCATCTCGCTGTTCACGCACATGCACATCTTCTGGATCGCGGGCCTGCTGCTCGCGATGATCGACCTGCCGGACTTCTCCACGCCGCTGCGCTCCATGGCTGGCTCGGTAGAGCGGATCGCCCATGCAACACCGCAGACGCCGCAATCAGCATCCGAAGCCGAGCCGACCGGAAATTCCGGCACCAAGAATGCGTCGAACGAGGGAGTTCAAGGGCATGCTTGAACTTCTGCTCTGCTCGCTCGTGACAATCCTTCCGGACTACCTCTATCGCCGCTATCGGCAGAACAAGCGGTTCGGCAAGGAGATCACGCTCTTCTCGGTTTGGTACGAGCTGAGGTGGGGCATCACCGGCTGCCTGATGCTGACCGTCGCGCTGATCACCATGATCTTCTACTATCATCCCTCGACCAATTCGGCTGTGCTCTACTTCCGCACCGTGCCCATTCTGCCCGAAGTCGCCGGCCGCGTCGCGGAGGTCAACATCGATTACAGCGCGCCTGTGAAGAAGGGCGACGTCCTCTTCCGGCTGGACAATGCCAAGCAGCAGGCCGCGCTCGAGACGGCGAAACGAAAGGTCGCCGAGATCGACGCCTCGCTGATCAGCGCGCGGGCCGACGTGGTGAAGGCGGAAGCCCAGATCGGAGAAGTCAAGGCGGCCTGGCAGCAAGCGAAGGATGAGCTCGACACCAAGAGCGAATTGCAGCGGCGCAATCCCGGGATCGTGCCGCAGCGCGATATCGAAAAGCTCCAGGTCACCGTCGATCAGCGGCAGGCGGCCATCGATGCCGCCAGCGCCGCCCGGGAGGCTTCGGCTCTCCGGGTCTCAACACTTCTCCCGGCCGAGAAGGCGAGCGCCGAAGCCGCGATGGCAGAGGCGCAAGTGGACCTCGACAAGACCTCCATTCGGGCGGGCGTCGACGGACGAGTGGAGCAATTCCTTCTGCGCACCGGCGATGTCGTCAATCAGATTATGCGGCCGGCCGGTGTCTTGATCCCGGAAGGCGCGGGCCGGCGGGCGTTGCAGGCTGGCTTCGGCCAGATTGAAGCCCAGGTCATGCGACCCGGCATGCTTGCGGAAGCGACTTGCATCTCGAAGCCCTGGGTCATCATTCCGCTCGTCGTCACAGGCGTTCAGGACTACATCGCCGCCGGTCAATTTCGATCGGGCGAACAGCTCGTCGATCCGCAAAATCTGCGCCAGCCGGGCACAATCCTGGCGTTTCTGGAACCGCTGTATAAGGGCGGGCTCGAGGGCGTCACGCCAGGCTCGACCTGCATCGTCAACGCCTACACCAGCAACCACGACGCGATCGCGGACCCCAAGACCGGCGCGCTGAAGGGATTTGCCCTGCATGTCGTCGATGCCACGGGGCTCGTTCATGCCCTTCTGCTGCGCATTCAAGCGCTGCTGTTGCCGGTCAAGACACTGGTGCTCAGCGGACATTGATCCCTCGATTTCAGGGAATGTTCCGCTGCGCGCGAGGATAGCTCCCGACGGCTAAGCCACCGGGGTTTGCGCACTCTGGCGAGGCAGCGAGGCCAGGAACAGAACGACGCAGACGCAAAGCAGGACGATGTCCTTGAACAAGAACTCGCCTGCCAGATTCCACGCCATGGGATCGGTCGAAATGCTCCATTTGACCACGCCCGGCGTCGTAAAGAAGAACGACCACGTCACCGCAAAGGTGGCGATGCCCATGAGCGAGCCGAGCGCCGACAAAATCGGGCTGAAAGCACCGGCCGCAAGCAGTGCCGCAATCACAAACTCGACGACGCCGAGAACATAGGCCTCACCTCTGAGGCCAAAGAGCGACAGCCACGACACGAACGGAGAGTTGGTGATGAACTGGGCGATCCCCTGCGCCGACTGCAATGTGAATTTTTGCATGCCGAACGAGACGAAAATGACGACCATGACCCAGCGTAGGATGGCAAGCGGCCGGTAGGAGCCACTTCCCTTCTCGGCAACATTGAACGATACGCTCATGTGAGGCACTTCTTCCCTTGACGTTGATTGAACCAGCCCTCGCCATCGCTCTCTACGGACGGCTCACTCCGGCGTTACGGTCACCTGCCGACCCGCCGCTCACAAAGGCGTGCGTGCAGTGTGAACAGTGCCGGACAGCGGCAGGCGGGAGGAAGCTGTGCAGATCCTTAGGGATCGCAGCTCGGCCCCGACAAAGAGCTGACGACGCCGATCGCGAAGTAGCGGACCGGCGTGCAATCAACCGGCGCGGCGCGCCGCCATCTCCGCGGCGAGCAGCAACGCGGCGCGGCTGGCGCCGATCGAGGCGATGCCCTGCCCTGCGATGTCGTAGGCGGTCCCGTGCGCCGGTGTGCAGATCGGGAATGGAAAGCCGCCGAGCAAGGTGACTCCGCGATCGAAGCCCATCAGCTTCATCGCGATCTGGCCCTGGTCGTGATACATCGTCAGCACCGCATCGAAGGCGCCGGCCTTGGCGCGCAGGAATACCGTGTCGGCCGGAAACGGCCCTTCGGCGGCAATGCCCTCGCGCTGGCCGGCTCCGACCACGGGCGCGATAACGTCGATCTCCTCGCGGCCGAAATTGCCGCCGTCGCCGGCATGTGGATTGAGACCGGCGACCGCAATGCGCGGCCGCGCGAAGCCGGCCTTTCGCATGCAGGCATCGGTCAGCTCGAGCGCACGATGGATGCGCTCGCTGGACAGCTTTGCAGCGACGTCCTTCAGTGGGATATGGGAGGTCACGCGTGCATTCCAGAGCCTGTCCAGGACGTTGAACTCGCTGGCAGGCGTTGTGAGGCCGACCACCTCCGCGGAGAATGCGATCTCGTCGTCGTACTCGGCGCGCGCAAGCCGCATCGCCTGCTTGTTGAAGGGGGTGAAGCAGACCGCGTCGACGCGGCCGTCGCGACCAAGTTCGAGCGCGTGCTTGTAATTGGTCAGCGCGAATTTTCCGCCGGCGAAGGTAGCGGTCCTCGGCTCGACCTCCCGGGGATCGAGATGGCCGAGGTCGACAAACAGCGCCTCGCCCTCTGCCGCGCGGAGGTCGGTGCCCTGCTCCACCGTCGTCAGCACCGGCTTGAGGCCGGCAATGCGCGCACCCTCGTCGAAGATGCGGCGGTCACCGATGACGACGAGCCGGCTTTGGGCGCGGATGTCGTCCTGTGCTGCCAGCTTTGCCGTCAGCTCGGGGCTGATGCCGGCGGGATCTCCCATGGCCAGCGCAATCAGCGGCTTTGCGGTCATATGATCACTTTCTCCTGGCTTGTCGCGCCGGCGGCGGGGGATGCGGGTTTGCGCCAGAAGCGCGCGAGCTGCAGCACAAGCGGTAGCAGCAGAAGCGCGATGCCGGCCACGATCAGGCATGTCACCAGCTTGTTGGCGAAGAAGATGCCGAGGGATCCCTTGGACATCAGCATCGACTGCCGGAATGCGTCCTCGGCCTTGTCGCCGATGACGATGGCGAGCACGAGCGGCGCCAGCGGATAGAACAGCTTCTTGAAGAGATAGCCGATGACGCCGAAGCCGAGCATCATGACCACGTCGAGATAGGAGTTCGAGACGGAATAGGCGCCGACGACGCAGATGATCACGATCAGCGGCGCGATCACCACGAAGGGAATCCGCATCAAGGCGGCGAACACCGGAACGGTGAGCAGCACCAGCGCGACGGCGACGATGTTGCCGACATACATCGAGGCGATCAGGCCCCAGACGAAATCCTTGCTATCGACGAACAGCATCGGTCCGGGATTGAGGCCCCAGATCATCAGCCCGCCCATCATCACCGCCGCCGTCGCCGAGCCGGGAATGCCGAGCGAGAGCATCGGCAAGAGCGCGCTGGTGCCGGCGGCATGATCGGCGGTCTCCGGCGAGATGATGCCTTCGACCTCTCCTGTGCCAAAATATCGGCCGCGGCGCGAGAAGCGGCGGGCGATGCCGTAGCTCATGAACGACGCCGCGGTCGGGCCGCCCGGCGTGATCCCCATCCAACAGCCGATCGCGGCACTGCGCAGCAGTGCCACACCATGCCGCGGCAGGCGGCCGACCGCGCGGAACACCTCGCGCCAATCGATCTTGGAGGACACGGCGCGGGCGTGAAACTCCTCCTCGACCGCGACCAGGAGCTCGCCGATGCCGAACAGGCCCATCACCGCGACGACGAAGCTGACGCCCTTGACGAGCTCATCGATGCCCATGGTGAGCCGGACGCTGCCGGAGACGGTGTCGATGCCGATCGCGGCGATGGCAAAGCCGATCGCGAGCGCCACGACCGTCTTGATCGGCGCTGCACCGCCCATGCCGACAAAGCTCGCAAAGGCCAGGAAATAGACCGCAAAATATTCCGCCGGGCCGAAAGCGAGCGCGACCTGCGCCACCCAGGACGCGAGGAACGTGATCAGGATGACACCAACCAGGGCGCCGAACGCCGCCGAACCGAAGGCCGTCGCGAGCGCCGTGGTCGGCCGGCCGTCACGCGCCATCGGATAGCCGTCGAAGGTGGTCGCGACCGACGAGGGCTCTCCCGGAATATTGAACAGGATCGAGGTCACGGAGCCGCCGAACAGCGCGCCCCAATACATGCTGGAGAGCAGGATGATCGCCGACACCGGCTGCATGCCGAAGGTCAGCGGCAACAGCAGCGACACGCCGTTCGGCGCGCCCAGCCCCGGCAACACGCCAACGAGAATGCCGAGCAGCACGCCGACGGCCATCAGGGCCAGATGCGGCGCGGTGACCGCGATGGTGAAGCCGTGCAGGAGCTCTGCGAGATTATCCATCGGCTTCTCCGTCAGAGCCCGAGCGCGGCGGCGAGCGCGCCGTGCGGCAGGCTGACCTGGAACATGCGCTCAAACACGACATAGAGCGCGAGCGCCGTTGCCCCCGCCATGGCCAGCGCACGGGGCACGGATTGGTGCCGGGGGATCGCCAGCACGGCGAAGACATAGAATGCGGAGGCGACGTACATCCCGACCAGGGGAATCGCAGCAACGAAGATCGCGGCCGGCACGAACAGGCCGGCAAGACGGCGCAGTTCGACCTGTGTGATCGCGATCGGAACATTGGCCAGGGACGCCACCGGCAGCACGCCCCGCACCAGATTGTAGAGGCTTCCGAGCACGATGATGATGCCGGTCAGGAACGGAAACGTCCCGGCGTCGACGCCCGCGCTCGACCAGCCGATGCCGTTGTCGAGGCTGGAGACGACGACGGCCACACCGAAGCCGCCGGTGAGAACGGCGGTTGCGAGTTCGAGGGCGCGGCGTGAGATCATGGGAGGCTCCGCTCAGGCTACGGACCGTGGCCAGTTATGACCCAAGCACTTTCCCAGCGCTCGGGGTCGTCCCTGCGAACGCAGGGACCCATAACCCCAGGGTGGAGTTTGATGAGGACTGGTAGCCAAGTCTGTATCACCACCCAACGCTCCTCGTTAGATCACGCGGTATGGGTCCCTGCGTTCGCAGGGACGACAGTGGAGATTGTGGCACGATAGACGCCTCACTTGACCAGCCAGCCCTGCTCGCCCGCGACCTGCTTGACGTGTTCAAGGTCCTCCTTGATGAACTTGTCGAACTCGGCGCCGGTCAGGAACGTGTCGACCTGGGAGGTCTTCTCGATGTAATCCTTCCACTCGGGCGTCGCCTGCACCTTCTTCATCAGGTCGACGTAGAACGCGGCCTGGTCCGGCGTCACCTTTCCGGGCAGCCAGACGGTGCGCGGCTGCTCATATTGCTTGATATCGAGGCCCTGCTCGACACAGGTCGGAACGTCGCCCCAGCCTTCGGTCGCGGTGACCTTCGGCCCCTGCGGCAACCGCTTCGGGCTGAACACGCAGAGCGGACGCTGCGTGCCGCCGCGCCATTGCCCGAGGCTTTCGCTGGGATTGTTGACGTGGGAGTCGAGATGTCCGCCGGCAAGCTGCACGGCGGTCTCGGCGCCGCTCTTGAAGGGGATGTAGGTCAGCTTGACCTTGCCGGCCTTCTCGATCATGCGCGTCAAGACCTCGTCGGTGTCCTTTGACTGCGCGCCACCCATCTTGAATTCGCCCGATGCGGCCGCCTTCAGATAATCCCCCGCATTCTTGTAGGGCGCGTCCTGCTTGACCCAGAGCAGGAACTCGTCTTGCGCCATCGCCGCGATCGGGGTGAGATCGGTGTAATTGAAGGCGACCTTGGAGACGAGCGGCTGCTGCCAGGCGTTCGAGGTGCCGAAGATCACCTTGTAGGGATCGCCGGCCGACGCCTTGCCGTAGACGTAGCCTTCGGCGCCGCTGCCGCCGCCCTTGTTGACGACGACGATCGGCTGGTCCGTCAGTTTGTGCTTGGTGATGATGTTCTGCACCGCGCGAGCGAGATTGTCGGTCCCACCGCCCGGCCCGGCGGTCGCCACGAACTCGATCGGCTTTTGCGGTTGCCAGGCACTGAGCGCCGGCACCGTGCCGGCGAGCACGATCGCGGCTGCGGAGAGCAGAGATGTTAACGTCCGACCCATGATTTCCTCCAGCTGATTTTTTGTCTTTTGTATTTTGGTCTTGTCGTATCGACGTCCGGTCAGGCGACGCGTTCCTCGCATCTTGCCGAGCCCAGGACGATTGCGCCTTCTTTTGCGAGCGCTTCGATCTGCTTCTGGTCGAACCCGTGCTCGGCCAGCACCTCGCGCGTGTGCTCGCCATAGACGGGAGCGCCTGATCGCACCTTGCCCGGGGTCTCCGAGAACTTGACCGGAAGGCCGATCGTCTTCACCGGACCGAGCGTGGAATGCTCGACCTCGACGACCATCTCGCGGGCCAACGTCTGCGGGTCACTGAGGGCTTCCAGCATGTCGTGCACGGGGCCGCACGGCACGCCCTTCTCGTCCAGCGCCGCGAGCCAATGCGCCCGCGATTTGGTGCGGAAGCGCTCGCTCAAGACCGCTTCGAGCTCCCTAAGATTCGCCATGCGGTCGGCCCCGTTAACGAAGCGCGGATCGGCGGCGAGCTCACTCGCGCCGAGCGCTTCCAGCATCAACAGCCAGTGCTTCTTGTTGGCGCCGCCGACCACGAGCCAGCCGTCCGAGGCTTCGAAGGCCTGATACGGCGCGTTGAGCGGATGGGCCGAGCCCATCGCGCGCGGCGCGGTGCCCGCGGCGAGTGCGATGGTGGACTGCCAATAGGTCTGCACCAGCGCGGCCTCGTAGAGCGAGGTCTCGACCCACTGCCCCTCGCCGGTCTTGAGACGGTGCGTGTAGGCCGCGAGGATGCCCATGCTCGCGAGCAGGCCGGCGGTGATGTCCGACAGTGGTGGGCCGCATTTGACGGGCGGCCCGTCGGGACGTTCACCGGTAAAGCTCATGATGCCGCTCATGGCCTGCGCGACGAGATCGAAACCACGACGGTGCTTGTAGGGACCGGTGCGGCCAAAGCCCGACAGCGAGCAGTAGATCAGCGAGGGATAGTGCTTGTGCAGCTCTTCGTAACCGAAGCCGAGACGCTCCATCGCGCCCGGCGCAAAATTCTCGACCAGCACGTCGGCGTCCGCGATCAGGCGCCGCAGCACCTCTTTGCCACCCTCGGTCTTGAGGTCCAGCACGATGCCGCGCTTGTTGCGGTTCATCATCAGGAAGGAGGCCGCCTCATCGCCGATCTTTGGCGGCACCGAATGGCGGGTGTCGTCGCCGTTCGGCGATTTCTCGATCTTGATGACGTCGGCGCCCATGTCGGCGAGCATCAGGGTGCAGGTCGGCCCAGCCATGACATGGGTGAGATCGACGACCTTGAGGCCGGCGAGCGGGCCCGAACGGGGAGAGGTGGATTGCGAGCTTTGCATCAGGGCGTCCTATTGGCCGCGCCATTGCGGCGCGCGCTTGTTGAGGAAAGCATCGAGCCCTTCGCGAAAATCCTGGCTCGTGTAGCACATCAGGATGAGGTCCTCGCCCTCGTCCCGCGTCAGCCGCATTTGCAGACGCGCCACCGCCTGCTTGGTCGCGTTCAGCGTCAGCGGCGCGTGGCTGGCGACGAGCCGGGCGACCTCGTCGGCCCGCTTGTCCAGCGCGGCAAGATCCTCGACCACCTCGCCGAGCAGCCCGCCGCTCGCGGCCTCCGCGGCATCGACCAGACGCGCGGTGAAGATCAGGTCCTTGACGCGCGCGGCGCCAATGAGGGCGGTCAGACGACTGACATTGGACATCGACAAGCAATTGCCGAGCGTCCGCGCGATCGGGAAGCCGATCTTCGCGCTTGCAGTGCCGATGCGCAGGTCGCAAGCCGCGGCAATCCCCGCCCCGCCGCCCGTGCAGAATCCGTTGATCGCCGCGATGGTCGGCACGCGGCACTGCTCCAGCGTGGTCAGAACCCGATCGATGCGGTTCTCGTAGTCGATCGCGTCCTGCGGTGTCCTGAACTCGCGGAACTGGTTGATGTCGGTGCCCGAGGCGAACGCCTTGTCGCCGGCCCCGCGCAGCACCAGCACCTTGATCGACCGGTCGCTATTGGCCGCCTCGCAGATCGCGGCGAGCCGCTCATACATGGCGAAGGTGAAGGCGTTGCGGGCCTGCGGGCGGTTGAAGGTGATCCGCCCGATGCCGTCGTTGCATTCAAAAACGAGGTCGTCCGCCTCCGCAGCCAGGTCCATTTCCTCAGTTCCTCTTGTTTTTTACATTTTTGAATGCAAAAATTGCGATTAGCAAGCAGGAACTTCGAGGTTTCGGGAAATTCCTACAATTTTGCATTCAAATTGGAGCGCTGGTCCCATGCTTCACGAGGATGTCGTCGGCCGCATCCGTACGATCCTGCTCGACGGCGAGATCCCGCCGGGCGCCCGGATTCCCGAGCGCGAGCTGTGTGAGCGGCTCGGGATCTCGCGCACGCCGCTGCGTGAGGCGCTCAAGGTGCTCGCCGCCGAAGGCCTCGTGCAGCTCTTGCCGCATCGCGGCTCGCGCGCAGCAAAACTGACCGACAAGGACATGCGCGACCTGTTCGAAGTCTGCCAGGGCCTGGAGGCCCTCGCCGGCGAACTCGCCTGCGAGCGCATCACGGACGCCGAGATCGACGAGATCGCCGCCGCGCATGCAGCCATGGTGCAGCATTATCGTGACGGCGATCTGATCCAGTACTACCGCGGCAATCGCGCCATTCACGAAGCCATCGTGAACGCTGCCGGAAACCCTGTGCTCGCGGGGCTTTACACGTCGGTGACAGCACGCATCCGGCGGGCGCGCTACGTCACACCCATGACGCCGCAGCGCTGGGCGCTCGCCGTGAAGGAGCATGAGGCGATTCTGAACGCGCTGCAGAGGCGCGACGGCACCGGCCTCTCCCACATCCTGCGCGCGCATCTTCGCCACAAGCGCGAGGAGGTGTTTGCAGGCAGGCTTTGCCGAGACGGAAGGGAACGATCTCACGCTGAGAATTGCGTAAGGCGCAATTCATGTTGTCCTGGACAGCGGACAGCGTGTCCACACGTGGCCTTCCCGCTCGGCAGCTCGTTCTAGCTCCGCGTGAATCCGCGCACTAATTCTACTTGCTAGCTTGTCGCGGCGGGCGCAGCATACTTGTCTGCCGACTTGCGGCCCGCGAAGCCGATCAGGCCGGCCCTAACGCGCGAACAATCGCGCAAATAGAAGACAAAAGCGGAGGAAATGCATGACAATCGATGTCTCACGTCGATCCTTACTTGCACTCGGAGCAGGCCTTGGTGCCAGCGCGATGCTCGGCAGCAGCGCGTTGGCGCGGGCGCCCAAGCTTGGCACCCAGACGCCATACTGGCACCGCTTTGTTCTCGGCGATGCCGAGGTGACCGTCGTGTCCGATGGACCGCTGCCGCTCGGCGATCCCTCCGGGACCTTCACCGGCGTTCCCAAGGAAGAGGTCAAGAAGATGCTGGCCGACAATTTCCTGTCGCCGGACAACGTCGTGCTCGAACAGAACTCGCCGATCGTGAACACCGGCGACAAGCTGATCCTGTTCGATACCGGCATGGGCTCGTCGAAGATGTTCGGCGCCAGCACCGGCCGGCAGCAGAGGAGCATGATGGAGGCCGGCATCAAGCCTGAGGACATCGATGCCGTGGTCTGCTCGCATGCCCATATCGACCACATCGGCGGCATCGTGGATGCCAACGACAAGCCGCTGTTCCCGAACGCCCAGATCTACATCTCCCAGACCGATTTCGACTTCTGGACCGACGAGGGCAAGCTCGGTAGCCCGGCCAAGGACTTCGTCATTCACGCCCGCAAGAACCTGCTGCCGGTTCGCGAGCGGATCAAGTTCTTCAAGGACGGTGAGGAATTCCTGCCCGGCGTGCAGGCGATCTCGGCGCCCGGCCACACTGTCGGCCACACCATCTTCATGGTGTCGTCGGCGGGGAAATCCTTCGCCTTCCTCGGCGATCTCTCGCACCATTCGGTGCTGCTGCTGGAGCGGCCGCGGATGGAGTTCTCCTACGACACCGATCCGAAGCAGGCGGCGGAGTCGCGGGTGAAACTGCTGACGATGCTTGCGGCGAACAAGACCCCCGTGATGTCGTATCACTTCGCCTGGCCGGGCTACGGCCATGTCGCCAAGGTCGGTGAGGGATTCCACTATTATGCGGAACCGATGAAGATGACGCTGTAGCTCGTCACACCAGGTCCGGGCGGCGCATGGGCTGCCCGGACCAAGGACACCGCTAGCACCAGAGCTTGTCGGCAATCCCGCCAAAATCCTTGGCGACGATGTCCCAATGGCCGGTGGCCTCGAAGTCGACCTTCTGCAGCGGACCGTACTCCGTCGGCCGGGCAACGAACGCGGTCTTCAGTCCGTTCTTCTGCGCGGCCGCCAGATCGCCGTTGTGGGCGGCGACCATCATCACCTCTTCCGGCTTGAGACAGAGCAGGCGTGCGGCGCCGAGATAGGTTTCGGGATCGGGCTTGTAGTGCTCGAACAGCTCGGCCGACATGATGAGATCCCACGGCAGGCCGGCGAACTTCGCCATGTTGGTGAGTAGCGCGACGTTGCCGTTGGAGAGTGGCGAGATCACGAATTTCGACTTGAGCCGCGTCAGGCCGGCGACGCTGTCCGGCCAGGGATTGAGGCGGTGCCAGCCCTTGGTGAGATAATCGAGATCGGCTTCGGTCAGCCCTTTGATGTCGAATTTCTCGACCAGCTTCTCCAGCGAGCGGCGGTGCAGATCATCGAGCATGACGTAGCCGCGCTCGGGATGTTGGCGCACGTCGTCCATCGAGGCCATGTACATGCCGCGCCAGCCGTCGACCAAGGCGGTCCAGTCGGCGCTGATGCCGCGCTGCTTGCTCCACCACATGAAGTCGGTGATGAGGCTGGTGCGCCAGTCCACGACCGTGCCGAACACGTCGAAAACGAGGGCTTTGACGGCGGAGAGATCCGACATGTGCGCTTCCCTGAATGTTGCTTGTTCTTGATCATTCCGGGATGCGCTGCGAAGCGCAGGCCCGGAATGAGGGTCGCGTGTCGTGACTTAGTCCAGATGAAACTTCGCCAGCTCGCGATGCTCGGCCTTGATGTAGCGCACGGTGCCGGTGACGGAGCGCATCACGACGGTCTCGGTCTCGATCACGCCGTCCTTGCGGAATTTGACCCCTGAGAGCAGCGAGCCCGTGGTGACGCCGGTGGCGGCGAACAGGCAGTCGCCGCGCGCCATGTCCTCGATCCCGTAGATCATCTTGGGATCGTTGACGCCCATCTTGGCGGCACGCTCGCGCTTTTCGTCGGAATCGAGGATCAGGCGGCACTGCATCTGGCCGCCGATGCAACGCAGCGCTACGGCGGCCAGCACGCCTTCCGGCGCGCCGCCCGTGCCCAGATACATGTCGACGCCGGTGTTATCAGGGTCGGCGCAGTGGATCACGCCGGCGACGTCGCCGTCGGTGATCAGGCGCACGGCGGCGCCGGTCGAACGCACGCTCGAGATGATGTCGGCATGGCGCGGACGGTCGAGCACGAGAACGGTGATGCCCTCCGGCTTGACGCCCTTGGCTTTGGCGAGGCGGCGGACGTTGTCGGCCGGGCTCGCATCGAGATCGACGACGCCCTTGTCGTAGCCGGGGCCGATCGCGAGCTTCTGCATGTAGACGTCGGGGGCGTGCAGCAGCGTGCCGCCATCGGCCATCGCCATGGTGGCGATCGAGCCCGGCATGTTCTTGGCGCACAGCGTGGTGCCTTCGAGCGGATCGACGGCGATGTCGACCTCGGGGCCAGCCTTGAGACCGACCTGCTCGCCGATATAAAGCATCGGCGCCTCGTCGCGCTCACCTTCCCCGATCACGACGGTGCCCTGGATCGGCAGCTTGTTGAGCTCACGCCGCATGGCATCGACGGCGGCCTGGTCAGCCGCCTTCTCGTTGCCGTGCCCGCGCAGCCGCGCCGACGACACAGCCGCCCGCTCCGTCACCCGCACGATCTCCAGCGTCAGGATGCGCTCAAGCAACGCCTGCGGCGGGACTGAAATATGGGTCGACATCGGCTAACTCCTTCGAAACGGTTTGGGACGGAAATCTCCGTCCACATCAACTCACAACGCCCGCGGTTCGTTCGATCGAACGAACCGCCTCAGTTCTTCTCGATCCGGATCACCTGCGGCCGTCCGCTGATCACCTTGTCCTTTTGCACGGCGGCGAGCGCGCGGCGCACGGCGTCCTCGTGCGTCGCGTAGGTGATCAGGATGACAGGCACGGGGACCGCTTTGCCGTTTGCGGGTGCAACGCCGCCATTGGGATGACGCTGCACGATCGACTCGATCGAAATCTTCTGTTCGGCAAGCCGCGTCGCGATCGCAGCCGCGGTGCCGGGGAAATCGCGCGCCAGGAGGCGGATGTAGTAGCCGCCCTCGTGGCGCTCCATTGGCGCCTTCTTGGTGTCGCGCAATTGCGCAATGGGCCGGCCGAACGGATTGGCACGGATGCCGCGCGCGACATCGGCGATGTCGGCGACCACGGCGGATGCCGTCGCGGCGCCGCCGGCGCCGGGGCCGACCAGCGTGATAGGCGGAATGCCCTCGCCGTCGATCGTGACCGCATTGGTGACACCCATCACCTGCGCGATCGAGGAGGATTTTGGCACCATGGTCGGATGCACGCGCTGCTCGATGCCCTTGGCGGTGCGCACCGCAACGCCGAGCAGCTTGACGCGGTAGCCGAGATCGGACGCCGCGCGCAGATCTTCCGGCGCAATGGATGAGATGCCTTCGACATACACCGCGCTTTGAGCAACTTTCGTGCCGAAAGCGAGGCTGGCGAGGATCGCGAGCTTTTGCGCGGTATCGTGACCATCCACATCGAACGACGGGTTGGCCTCGGCATAACCGAGCCGCTGCGCGTCCTTGAGGCATTCGGCGAAGGACAGCCCCTCCTGCTCCATCCGGGTCAGGATGTAATTGCAGGTGCCGTTGAGGATGCCGTAGACGCGATTGACGCCGGTGCCGGCGAGCCCCTCACGCAACGTCTTGATGACGGGGATCGCGGCGCCGACGGCTGCCTCGAAATTCAGCGCGCCGCCGTGCTTTTCGGCCGATTTGGCGAGCTTGATGCCGTGCTTGGCCAGCAACGCCTTGTTGGCGGTGACGACCGACTTGCCGGCGTTGAGTGCGGCCTCCACCGCCGACAGCGCGGGATCGCTCGCGCCGCCCATCAGCTCGACGAAGCAATCGATGCCTGGATGCGTGGCCAGCGCCATCGGATCCCTGGCCCATTCGACGCCGCGCAGATCGACGTCGCGCTTCTTCGCTTTCGAGCGCGCGGTCACGGCGACGACGCGGATGCCGCGGCCGCTGCGGCCCGCGAGCACGCGGGCCTGGGTTTCAATCAAACGGACCACTTCGGCGCCCACGGTGCCGAGCCCCGCTATGCCCACTTTCAGGGGTGCAACCATGATGTCTTAGAAAACCTGCCGAAGAGAACTCAACGCCGATTGGCGAGCGGAACGACGTTGTGCAACGTTTCGATGCCGCTTTCAAGGAAGCGTCGCACGCCGCGCGCGGCCTGCCTGATCCGTTGCTCGTTTTCCACCATGGCGATGCGGACATATCCTTCACCATGCTCGCCGAAGCCGACGCCGGGCGAGACCGCAACGCCGGATTTCTCCACCATCAGGGTCGCGAACTGCATGCTGCCGACGCTGCGGAAGGCCTCCGGCAGCGGCACCCAGGCGAACATCGAGGCCTCCGGCGGCGGGATCTCCCAGCCGGCACGGCCGAACGATTCCACCAGCGCATCGCGGCGCTTGCGATAGGTATCGCGCATCTCCTTGATGCAATCATCCGGACCGTTCAGCGCGGCGGTCGCCGCGACCTGAACGGGAGTGAAGGCGCCGTAATCGAGATAGGATTTGACGCGGGCGAGCGCGGCGATCACGCGCTCATTGCCGACCGCAAAGCCCATGCGCCAGCCGGCCATCGAATAGGTCTTCGACATCGAGGTGAACTCGACGGTGACATCCATTGCGCCCGGCACCTGGAGCACGGAGGGCGGCGGGTTGTTCTCGTCGAAATAGACCTCGGCATAGGCGAGATCGGACAGGATCAGGATCTCGTGCTTCTTCGCAAATGCGACGAGGTCCTTGTAGAAATCGAGGCTCGCGACATAGGCAGTCGGGTTCGACGGATAGCAGACGACGATCGCGAGCGGCTTCGGGATCGAATGCACGATCGCCCGCTCCACCGCCTCGAAGAACTGCGGCGTCGGCTCGGAGGGCACCGAACGGATCACGCCGCCCGCCATCAAAAAGCCGAAGGCGTGAATCGGATAGCTCGGGTTCGGACAGAGGATGACGTCGCCGGGCGCCGTGATCGCCTGCGCCACGTTGGCAAAGCCCTCCTTCGAGCCGAGCGTCGCCACGATCTGGGTGTCGGGGTTGAGCTTCACGCCGAACCGGCGGGCGTAGTAGCCGGCCTGGGCCCGGCGCAGTCCGGGGATGCCGCGGGAGGCCGAATAGCGGTCGGTCCGCGGCTTGCCCAGCGTCTCCTTCAGTTTCTCCAGCACATGCGCCGGGGCCGGCAGATCCGGGTTACCCATCCCGAGGTCGATGATGTCGGCGCCGGCATTCCGCGCGGCCGCCTTGGCCCGGTTGACCTGCTCGAACACGTAAGGCGGTAGGCGTCGGATGCGGTAAAATTCTTCCATGGCTCTCTGGGCTCCGGGCAACCGGTCAGGACAGAATCGACAGGACAGGACGGTTTTACGGAAAGGGGCTCAGCCTCGTCGCAAAAATTACTCAAAATCAAATACTTAGAGCAATCATCGACAACGAGGACTGAAGTCGTTCGCCCTGACTGTTGGCTGAACTGAGGTCTTTTAGCACGGCAAGGCGGGGGCGCCAGCGATTACCTTGCAGCGTCTCACTTCGCATCCTTGCCGGCAGCGGCCTGGCGATCGCGCGCGGCGGCGAGCTCGGCCTCGATCTTGGCGCGCTGTTCCGGCGGGATGATCGCTTGATCGCGATCCGGCGGCAGGTCGTGCACCGGCAGATAGGCCCCGGACTCCTTCGGATGCGCCTGCGCATCCGCGGGCGCCATATCCGCGAACTGACTCGAACAGCCGCCCAGCGCAAATGCCACGCTCAACAGCGCGCCACCGATCAGCAGCGACCTTTGTCGGACCCACAACGCCAACACTTGGGAAATCCCCTACTCGTCCCAATGCAAGCTGCCGCACACTAACCCGGCAACCTGCCCAAGCTCAAACCATTGCTGCCCACAAATGGAACGAGCGAGAAAACATCTAAGGCCCACGATCAGAGGGTTGCACCGCGATTGTGACAAAACCAAGAAACTTTGTCGCAGTGCAGCACATCTTGGAGGGTGTTTAACGTCAAACATGCGAGCTTCGCGGTGACGAATACGGAATGACTCGTTACTGTTCTGCCTATGAGTATGGCCACGACCGATACGCCTAAACCCGAGACGAAGTTCGATGCGGAAGCCTTCGCGATGAATGTCGCGCGGGCGATGGAGAGCGGCGGCAAGGCGCTCGCGGCCTATCTCAAGCCGCGCGAGAGCGGCGAGGTGCAGGATCGCCCGCCGGCCGAGCTTGCCGAGGTGGTCAAGACCTTCACTTCGGTTGCCGAATATTGGTTGTCGGACACGTCCCGCTCCTCCGATCTGCAGACCAAACTCGCCAAGGATTACCTCGACCTCTGGGGCTCGGCTGTGCGCCGCATGGCCGGCCAGGACGCACCGCCCGCGATCGCGCCCTCGCCGCGCGACAAGCGCTTTGCCGATCCGGAATGGAAGTCGAACCAGTTCTTCGATTTCGTCATGCAGCTCTATCTGCTCACGACCAAATGGGCGCAGGAGCTGGTGCGCGATGCCGAAGGGCTCGATCCGCAGACCCGCCGCAAGGCGGAGTTCTACGTCCAGCAGGTCACCAACGCGCTGTCGCCGTCCAACTTCGTGCTGACCAATCCGGAAGTGCTGCGCGAGACCGTGGCGAGCAGCGGCGAGAACCTCGCGCGTGGCCTGACGATGCTGGCGGAGGACATCGCGGCCGGCAAGGGCATGCTGAAGATTCGCCAGTCCAACCCGGACAACCTCGTCGTCGGCGTCAACATGGCGACGACGCCGGGCAAGGTGATCTATCAGAACGAGATGATGCAGCTGATCCAGTATTCGCCGACCACGGAGACGGTGCTGCGCACCCCGCTCCTGATCGTGCCGCCCTGGATCAACAAGTTCTACATCCTCGATCTCAAGCCGGAGAAATCCTACATCAAGTGGTGCGTCGACCAGGGCATCACCGTGTTCGTGATCTCATGGGTCAATCCCGACAAGCGGCTCGGCAACAAGAGCTGGGAAGACTACATGAAGGAAGGCCCGCTCACGGCGATGGACGTGATCGAGAAGGTCACCGGCGAGATGAAGGTGCACACCGCCGGCTATTGCGTCGGCGGCACCATGCTCGCGACCACGCTGGCCTGGCTCGCCGAGAAGCGCCGCCAGCGCGTCTCGTCGGCGACGTTCTTCGCGGCGCAGGTCGACTTCACCCATGCCGGCGACCTCCTGGTGTTCGTCGACGAGGAGCAGATCTCAGCGCTGGAAAAGGACATGAAGGCGGCCGGCGTGCTCGAAGGCTCGAAGATGGCGATGGCCTTCAACATGCTGCGCTCCAACGATCTGATCTGGTCCTACGTCGTCAGCAACTACCTGAAAGGCCAGCAGCCCAGCGCGTTCGACCTGTTGCACTGGAATTCCGACGCAACCCGCATGACAGCGTCGAACCATTCCTATTATTTGCGCAACTGCTATCTGGAGAACCGGCTCTCCACCGGCACGATGGTGCTCGACAACACGCTGCTCGACCTCTCCAAGGTCCGGGTGCCCGTCTACAACCTCGCCACCCGCGAGGACCATATCGCGCCGGCGGAATCGGTGCTGTACGGCTCGCAATTCTTCGGTGGTCCGGTGAAATATGTGCTGTCGGGGTCGGGCCATATCGCAGGCGTCGTCAATCCGCCGGCTTCGAACAAGTATCAGTACTGGACCAACGACAACATCAAGGACGTCAACGTCGCGCAGTGGATGAAGGACGCCGTGGAGCACAAGGGCTCGTGGTGGCCGGACTGGCGGCAATGGCTGGGCGAGCTCGATCCGGAGCAGGTTCGCGCGCGCGCACCGGGAAACGAAGCATTCCCGCCGATCGAGGACGCGCCCGGCAGCTATGTCAGGGTTCGCGCATAGCGGACTCTGACGCGCTCTTGTATAGACTCGCTCTCAACACAGCTGCGACGACAGAGGGGATCGAACCATGACGCGCGAATTGTTCTGGCTGACACTGACAGTGATCCTGACCGGGATCCTCTGGATTCCCTACACGATCAACCGGTGCCAGGTCCGCGGCCTCAGTGGCGCGATGGCCAATCCCTCGCGCGGCGACAAGCCGCAAGCCGAATGGGCCAACCGGTTGATGTTCGCGCATGACAACGCGGTCGAGAACCTCGTCCTCTTTGCGCCGCTGGTGCTGATCCTCAATGCGATCGACTATTCCACCAAATGGACCGTGCTCGCCTGCGCGGTCTATTTCTGGTCCCGCGTCGCGCATCTGATCGTCTACGCGCTCGGCATCCCGGTATTCCGCACGCTCGCCTTCACCGTCGGCTTCCTGGCGCAGGCCGTGCTGGCGCTGGCGATCTTCAAGGTGTTTTGAGGCTCTCTCCCTCGTCATTGCGAGGAGCGAAGCGACGAAGCAATCCGGGCTGTTTCCGCGGACATATTTCTGGATTGCTTCGCTTCGCTCGCAATGACGGAGAACGAAGGAACGCCCTCTCCTACTCCTCCGGCAGGCCGAGCATCAGCCGCATGTTCTGCACGGCTGCGCCTGAAGCGCCCTTGCCGAGATTGTCGAGCCGGGCGACCAGCACCGCCTGGTGATATTTGTCGCTGGCGAAGACGTAGAGCTCGAGCATGTTGGTCTCGTTGAGCGCCTCCGGCTCGAGCCGGCCGCCCTTGGTCGCCTCGTTCTGCAGCGACATCACCTTGACGTACTTTGAACCGGCATACCGCTTGGCCAGCGCGGCTTGCAGGTCGGCTCCGCTGGGCTTGCCCGGCAGCGTGTCGAGCTGGAGCGGCACCGAGACCAGCATGCCCTGTCGGTAATTACCGACCGAGGGAATGAAGATCGGCCGCCGCGTCAGGTTGGAATAGAGCTGCATCTCGGGCAGATGCTTGTGCTCGAAGCCGAGGCCATAGAGCTCGAACGACGGCGCGCTGCCGTCCTCGAAGCTCGCGATCATCGACTTGCCCCCGCCGGAATAGCCACTCACCGCGTTGACCGTGACGGGGTAGTCCGGCGGCAGCAGCCCGGCATCGACGATGGGCCGCAGCAGCGCGATCGCGCCGGTCGGATAGCAGCCGGGATTGGAGACCTTCTTGGCGGCCTTGATCTTCGCGGCCTGGTCAGGCGTCAGCTCGGGAAAGCCGTAAGCCCAGTCCGGCGCAACACGGTAGGCGGTCGAGGCGTCCAGCACCTTCGGGCCTCGAGCCCCCATGCTGTCGACGAGCGCCACCGTTTCCTTGGCGGCGTCGTCGGGCAGGCAGAGGATGACGAGGTCCACCTCCTCCATCAGCGCCTTCTTGGCCGCGGGGTCCTTGCGCTTGTCGTCGGGAAGCGCCTTCACGACGACGTCGTTCTGGAGCTTCAGCCGCTCGTTGATGCCGAGCCCGGTGGTGCCGGAGCCGCCGTCGACGAAGACGGTGGCGGGCTTGTCGGCCGCACTGGTGATCGGAGCTTTGGTGGTGTCAGCGAGGCCGGTTTCGGAAAGGCTCATGGCGCGCTCCCTTCGAGCATGGTCGTCTCGTCTGCGAAAACCTGCGGCCTTGCCTGCCGCATCAAATCTGAGATCTGCTTGGCGTCGGCATCGCCGGCACTGAGCGCATTGGCGATCGCCGCATAGTCGGCGTCCGATTTGTGCTGGTTGAGCTTGAAGCTGCCTTCGACCTCTTCAACATTCATGACCAGACCCACGATCGCCTTCTTCATCGTCTCGAGCCGGCCCGCCGTCATCTTGCCCGACGTCCACGGCTTCTTCGGCAGCAGCCAAGTCTCGAACTTGTCGCTGAGCGTGTCGATCTGCACCGACAATTCGTCGTCCGTCAGGAGCCGCACCGGCCCGCTCAGATGCACCGACTGGTAGAGCCAGGTCGGCACCTGATCCGGCGAGACGTACCAATCCGGCGATACATAGGCATCGGGGCCGTTGACCGCGAGCAGCCAGGACGCATCGCCGCCCGCAAGCTTTAGCAGCGGATTGTGACGGGCGACATGAAAGGCAGCCTGCGGCGTGCCGTCCGCGGCGTAAGTCAGATAGAACGGCAACGGCGAGGCGATCGGCTTCTTGCCGTCAAAAGCACACATGGTGCCGAAGCCGCGCGCTTCGGCGAACTTCAGGCTTGCGGCGCGGTCCTGCTTGAAAAAGGGTGGCGTGTACATCGTGGTCTCCTGCTGGGCCTCCTTGTGGGAGCCGCCGGATCAGATCGCGCTGACAGGAGAGAGAATGCCGCGGATCGGATCCAGCGGCAAAGACGATGATCTCAAACGCGATCGACCGCCCAAACCGCTAAAGAGCGGCGACGGCGACGGGCGAACAGGATGGTCGCGGCGTTGATCATGGCGCGGGGCTATAGAGCGAGATCCGGTTCCCGTCAAGGTTCGGGCGTCAGATCACCCGCCAGATCCATTCCATGATCTTGGCGAGCACGTCGCCGAACAGCAGGAGCACGGCCGACCAGACCAGGGCGGAGACGAAATTGGCGGCCTGGAAGCTCCAATAGGGCATCTCGAAGATGCCGGCCGCGAGCGGCACCGAGGCGCGCAAGGGGCCGAAGAACCGGCCGATGAAGATGCTGGGGATACCCCAGCTGCGCACGAAAGCCTCGCCTCTGGGCAGAAGTCCCGGATAGCGCGAGAGCGGCCACATCTCGGCGACCTTCTCCTTGTAGCGATAGCCAAACCAGTAAGATACCCAATCGCCCAGGGCCGCTCCGAGGCCGCCGGCGATCCAGACCGGATAGAAGCTGATGCCGCTCACCCCGATCAGCGCACCGATCGCGACCAGCGCGCCCCAGGCCGGGATCAGCAGGGAGATGAAGGCAAGCGACTCCCCGAAAGCGAGCAGGAACACGATCGGGGCCGCCCAAGCCTGGTGAACGCGCACGAAATCGGCCAGGGCGTGCGCAAACTGCTCCATCAAAAATAGCCTTCCCGCCCCGTCTCAAGGTGCTGCTCGATGAAAAGGACTGGTAAGCCAAGGACTTGTGTGACATCAAGTCACAAAACCCGGCACAGGCCGGGCGTGGACGTCAAATTGCCGGGATTGACTCCCAACCACACCGCCCGGTCCGCCCTGCGGTAACCTTTCCAAGTCAGAAGTGGCATAGTCGGCGTAATCGATTCGCCGCTCATGCGGCCCTCAAAACGCATCAAGATATATGTCCAAGCAGTTGAAACCCAAAGCAAAAGACGACTTTTTCGGCGGCGACGAGCCGAAACCGCGCTCCGCCAGGGCCGCGCCGCGCGGAAGCGGCGGGGAAGCCGACTACACCGCAGCCGACATCGAGGTGCTCGAAGGCCTGGAACCGGTGCGGCGCCGGCCGGGCATGTATATCGGCGGCACCGATGAGAAGGCGTTGCATCATCTGTTTGCCGAAGTCATCGACAATTCGATGGACGAGGCGCTGGCCGGACATGCGACCTTCATCGGCGTCGAGCTGAGTGCGGATGGGTTCCTGACCGTCACCGACAACGGCCGCGGCATTCCGATCGATCCGCATCCGAAGTTCCCGAAGAAATCAGCGCTCGAAGTCATCATGTGCACGCTGCATTCGGGCGGCAAGTTCGACTCCAAGGTCTACGAGACCTCCGGCGGTCTGCACGGCGTCGGCATCTCCGTCGTGAACGCCCTCTCCTCGCGGCTCGAGGTCGAGGTCGCGCGCAGCCAGAAGCTCTACCGCATGTCGTTCGAGCGCGGCCACCCCAAGGGCAAGCTCGAGGACCTCGGCAAGGTCAACAACCGTCGCGGCACGCGCGTGCGCTTCAAGCCCGACACCGACATCTTCGGACCTAAGGCCGCGTTCAAGCCGCAGCGCCTGTTCAAGATGACGCGCTCGAAGGCCTATCTGTTCGGCGGCGTCGAGATCCGCTGGAACTGCGCGCCCGAGCTGCTCAAGGGCATCGAGGACGTGCCGGCGGAGGCCACGTTCCACTTCCCCGGCGGCCTCAAGGACTATCTGGCGGCGGCGATCCACGCCGACACGCTGGTGCATCCCGACATCTTCTCCGGCAAGTCCGGCCGCAACGGCGCGCATGGCGCCTGCGAATGGGCCGTGGCCTGGACCGCGGATGCGGACGGCTTCCTCTCTTCGTACACCAACACCGTCCCCACGCCCGATGGCGGCACGCACGAATCCGGCCTGCGCAGCGCGCTGCTCCGCGGCCTGAAGGATCACGCCGAGCGCGTCGGTCAGGGCAAGCGCGCCTCGTCCATCACCTCGGAAGACGTGATGGTGGGCGCGGCCGTGATGCTGTCCGTGTTCGTGCGCGAGCCCGAATTCCAGGGCCAGACCAAGGACCGTCTCGCCACCGCCGAAGCACAGCGCATCGTCGAGCAGGCGATGAAGGATCCGTTCGACCACTGGCTGTCGGGCAATCCGAACATGGCCAACCGGCTGCTCGACTTCGTGATCGACCGCGCCGAGGAGCGGCTGCGCCGCCGCCAGGAGAAGGAAACTGCGCGCAAGACCGCCGGCAAGAAGCTGCGCCTGCCCGGCAAGCTCGCCGACTGCACCGACGCCGGCACCGAAGGCTCCGAGCTCTTCATCGTCGAAGGTGACTCGGCCGGTGGCAGCGCCAAGCAGGCGCGCGACCGCAAGACGCAGGCCGTGCTGCCGCTGCGTGGCAAGATCCTCAACGTCGCTTCCGCCGGCAAGGACAAGCTGACGGCGAACGCGCAGCTCTCCGATCTCGTGCAGGCGATCGGCTGCGGCCAGCTCCTGCAATATCGCGAAGAAGATCTGCGTTACCAGCGCATCATCATCATGACCGACGCCGACGTCGATGGTGCCCACATCGCTTCGCTCTTGATCACCTTCTTCTACCGGCAGATGCCGAAGCTGATCGACGAAGGACATCTCTTCCTCGCGGTGCCGCCGCTCTACAAGCTGACCCACGGCACGAAGTCGGTCTACGCGCGCGACGACAAGCACAAGGAAGAGCTGATCAAGAGCGCGTTCAATGCCAACGCCAAGGTCGAGGTGAACCGCTTCAAAGGTCTCGGCGAGATGATGCCGGCGCAGCTCAAGGAGACCACCATGGATCCGGCCAAGCGGACCCTGCTCAAGGTGGTCCTGCTGCCCGACGACCGTGACACCACCGCCGATTCGGTGGAGCGGTTGATGGGTACCAAGGCCGAGGCGCGCTTTGCCTTCATCTCGGACAAGGCTGAGTTTGCCAGCGAAGAGTTGCTGGACGTCTGAGCCTCAGCACCGCCGCACTCCGTTCAAGAGCCCCCGGCACGAAGCCGGGGCTCTCTTTTTTCTGCGGGGGCCACCGTTTGCCGGATAATACCTGCCTACCGTCCGCCTCGCGTCGGGCGATTCCCGGCACCGTCGCCGCGACTCGGCCACCGACTCACGGTGCTCGGACCGTGGCAGGATGGCCTCCATTTCCGAGAAGGCCGAATTTCCTAACGAAACCCTACGCGAATTTGAGGCTCGGAAATCTGAACAAGCCTTTGAATTAAAGCCATTATTTCTGATCCCGGCGCTCTGGCCCCGAATGCGCACTCACCGGCGTTTTCCGGCGACTGTGCCTGCCCGGCAACAGCATTTCGGCGGGAAACGTCTATAGTCCGGGTCATCAGATGACACGAACTTCAGTGCGCTCGCGCCTGCTACGACAGACCAAGGTTGGGGATTTTGACATGAAGAAGGTTTTGCTCGCTCTGACCGCGGTTGCCGCGATGACCGGTTCGGCCTCGGCGGCCGATCTCGCTGCCCGTCCCTACGTGAAGGCGCCGATGGCGGCGCCCGTCGCCAACTGGACCGGCTTCTACATCTTCGGTGGCGCCGGCGGCGGCATCTGGGATGCGGACTCCCACACCAACTTCGTTGGCGTTCCCGTCACGATCGATCAGCGCGTCGGCGGCGACGGCTGGTTCGGCACGGTCGGCGCCGGCTACGACTGGCAGTTCAGCGGGACTTGGGTCGCTGGCGTGTTCGCCGATGGTCAGTTCGGTAGCTTGCGCGGCAGCCTCAACGATGAGTTCGCTGCGCTGACCGGCCGCATCAAGATGCAGGACGCCTGGGCTGCAGGTGTTCGCCTCGGCTATCTGGTTGCTCCGAACGTTCTCTCCTACGTCAATGCCGGTTACAGCGGATCGCACTGGTCGGGCACCGGCTTGACGAATCTCGCCGGGACGGCCTCGGGCTTCCACACCGACTCGTTCAACCGCAATGGCTGGTTCGTCGGCGGTGGCGTCGAGAACAATCTGAACATCTTCGGCATCTCGGCGCCGGGTTGGTTCATGAAGACCGAATATCGCGCTGCCTACTACGATCGTAAGGACATTGCCGTCCGCACCGACGTCGGCAACGTCGCGACCACCGACTCCATCAGCTTCAAGCCCTGGGTGCAGACCATCAGCACCTCGCTGGTCTATCGCTTCAACTGGACCGGTCCGGTCGTCGCGAAGTACTGATCCGATCTCACGATCAAACGTCAAAGCCCCGGCATCGTCCGGGGCTTTTTCGTTAGGGGCTTGTCGACGGCCGATGCTCGCCTTCAGCGACGGCACACAGCGCTGCTGGGCCTCGATCGCCATCCATGCAACATCGGTGATCGCGCCGCCCTGTGCTTGCGACATGCGCCCGCGACGGCTTGTGCCGGCACCGCCATTGTATCCGAACCAGAGCTACGGTTACTGTGCGCCCAAGCTTTCGAGGCCGCAGCAGATCCTTCATGCCGCGAGTCGCGTCAGAAGCGGACCGATGGGAGGAACGCATGCGCAGATTTCTGCTGGTCGCAGGCCTGTTTGCGACTGCCGTCGGGCTGCTCTGGATCGGACAGGGCACGGGCACCGTTCCCTGGCCGCGATCGAGCTTCATGGTCAACCAGCTGCAATGGGCCGGCTATGGCGCCGCCATGGCCGGCTTCGGGCTGGTGCTGATCTGGCAGAGCAACCAATAGAAGAAACCAGGGAATACAAGCATGACATCCAGCCGGTTCGATCTCCGCGGCAAGGTCGCGATCGTCACGGGAGGCAATGGCGGCATCGGCCTCGGCATGGCGCGCGGACTTGCCGATGCAGGCGCCGACATCGCCGTGGTCGGACGCAACGAGGCGAAGTCCAAAGCAGCCGTCGAAGATCTCCGGCAGCGCGGCGTCAAGGCGATCGCTGTTCCGACCGATGTCACCGACAGGGCCGCGATCGAAGCCATGATTGCCCGCGTGGTGAAGGATCTCGGCCGCATCGACATCCTCGTCAACAATGCCGGCATGAGCATCCGCAAGCCGCCGCACGAGCTCGAGCTCGACGAGTGGAACAAGGTGATCGACACCAACCTCACCAGCGCCTTCCTGTGCTCGAAGCTCGCCTATCCGGCGTTGAAGGCGTGCGGCAACGGCAAGGTGATCAACATCGGCTCGATGATGTCGATCTTCGGCGCGAGCTTCGCCACCGCCTATGCGGCGAGCAAGGGCGGCATCGTGCAGTACACCCGCGCCTGCGCCAATGCCTGGGCGCCCGACAACATCCAGGTCAACGCCATCCTGCCGGGCTGGATCGATACCGACCTCACCCGCGGCGCGCGGCAGCAGGTGTCGGGATTGCACGAGCGGGTGCTGGCGCGCACGCCGGCGGGACGCTGGGGCGACATCGACGACTTTGCCGGCATCGCCGTGTTCCTGGCATCGCCCGCGTCGAACTTCGTCACGGGCACCGCGATTCCCGTCGATGGCGGCTTCTCAGTGATGGCCTGAGGGCATACCTGCCTTCGCAATCCGGCAACGCAAAAAAGAAGCCCCGGACCAAGCCGGGGCTTTTGAATTTGGCAGTGCTTTTCTTGATCGTTGGTCGCGTTGCGTCGACGTGCTCAGTAACGTGCGATGGTCGGGGCGTCGAACTTGTAGCTCGCGCGCACGACGGCCCATTGGATGTCGCGCGGCTTGGCGTCGAAGGTGTAATTAGCCGCGGTGCCGCCGAGCTGATAGGTCTGGCTGCCGAAAGCCGCGTAGTTGTATTCGAGGCCCACGATCCAGTTGCGGGTGATGCCGTATTCCCAGCCGGCGCCGACGGTCCAGCCGTTGTGCCAATGAGTTTGTCCGCCCGTACCCGTCACAAACGGATCGGTGACCGAAAGCCGGTTGTTGACCCCCGCGTAGCCGCCCTTGATGTAGAACAGGTTGTTCTGCACGGCGAATCCGGCACGACCGACGACAGTCGCCAGCACGTTGGCACGCCAGGAGAACACGTCGTTCGCCGGGGGGAAGGCGGTGTTGGTAAAAGAGCCCTTGTTGTCGAGGCCGGAGATCGTGCCTTCCATGCCGAACACGTAATTGTTGGCCTGCCAATTGTAGCCGATCTGGGCGCCGCCCATGACGCCCGAATTGCGCTGGCGATAGCCCTCTCCTGGCAACAAATCGCCGAAGCCGCCACCGTTGCCGTTGTTGATGAACTGCTCGTTGGTCCATGCGCCACCGATGTGGCCGCCGACATAGAAACCGGTCCAGTTGAACAGCGGCTCGACATAAGCAGGCGCCTTGGTGTAGCGCGCGCCGAGATCGGCGGCGGAGGCAGCGCCGGCCGTAACCAAAGCGGTCGTGCAGGCGAAGGCGGCAATCAATTTATTATGCATGGTACACCCCGTGTCCTTTGATGGGTGCACGGTCACAGACGGGTGTTACTAAAATTCGAATCAACAGAGTTAACGCGGCGCATCGGCACGCGCGGGTCCGCAAATGCGCCCGCGCTGTTGCATACCCGCAACGCCGTTGTCCCGATTTAACGCGACGTTATCCCTACCGATGTCCTGCGCTACGATTCCGACGCGACCTTCGAATGCACGTGCTCGGGCCGCACGCCGAGCGCAAGCAGGCGCGCCGGAATGCCCTGGAGCCATGGCAGCGCGGTGATGAGGCGCACGATCAGCGGCACCTTCAGCGGCCGGTCGCCGCTCTGCAGAGCGCCGCTGATGATGTTGTTCTGCACCACCACCTGCATGCGCTGCGTCATCTTCACCGGGAACTCGCGGCGACGCCTCACGGCATCGAGCTCGCTCTCGGACGGGCGGCCGTGCTGCAGCTTGCCCGCCAAAAGATTGGCGGTCGCGACCGCATCCTGTACGGCGAGATTGACGCCGACGCCGCCCACCGGCGACATCGCATGCGCGGCATCGCCAATGCAAAGCAGGCCCGGCCGCGTCCAGCGCGGCAGGCGGTTGATCGCGACGGTCAGCAGCCTGATGTCGTCGAAGCTCTTCACGTCGGCAATGCCTGCCTTAAGGATCGGTGCCATGCGCACGACGTCGTCGAGCAACGCCTGCAGTCCCCTCGCCTTCACCGCCTCGTACTGTCCCTTGCCGATGACGTAGGCGCATTGCCAATAATCGCCGCGATCGAAGGTGATCATCATCTTGCCGGGCTCGACGCGCGCGAACACGTTTTCGGTCTCGTCGGCCTTGCGACCGGCGCGAAACCACAGCACGTCCATCGGTGCGCCGATCTCCTCGACGGCCAGGCCCGCGCGCTGGCGCACCGTCGAATGCCGGCCGTCGCAGGCGATGGTGAGATCGGCTTCGATACCGATAAGGCCGTCAGGCGTTTTCGCCCGCACGCCGGCGATGGTCTCGCCACGACGGATCAGATCGACCGCCTCGGTGCTCATCATGACCTCGAGCGAAGCAAAGCGCCGGCCGGCCTCGCGTAGGAAATTCAGGAAATCCCATTGCGGCATGAAGGCGATGAAGGGGTATTTGGTGTGGAGTCGGGAAAGATCGGCGATGCGCACCGGCGTGCCGCCGAACAGGCCGTCCATCTTCTGCAGCCGCTGATGCGGCAGCTTCAGGAAGCCGTCGATCAGGCAGAGCTCGTCCATCACCTGAAGCGTCGAGGGATGCACGGTGTCGCCGCGGAAGTCGCGGAAGAAATCCGCGTGCTTTTCCAGCACCACGACCTCGATGCCGGCCCGTCCCAGGAGATAGCCGAGCATCATGCCGGCCGGTCCTCCGCCAACGATGCAGCAGCGGACTCTTTTCGTCCGGTTTGATTGTTGGCCGGATGTCATTGCAACCACGATCCGCGACGTGAGTATCGATCAAGATATGGTGGGCAATGTAACGCCGATTCCGGTCGAGCGGAGCTTGAATCTGGATGCGCGGTGCCAGCGTTGGCCGGCAGCTCGGATCACGCCGGCCCGTCCGATCCCGGGAATAAGCCGCGTCCCCCGATGTTAATGGGAGATAAGACCCAACAGGGCATCAGAGGGAACGTTCAACGTGGCATGGTTGCTTGCAGGCGTGGCAGCCTGGCTGGTCATCAACGTCGCGCTCGTCTATCTGCGCACGCGCCGGAGCCGCGATGCGGAAGAGAGCGAGCCGCGGGTCTAACGTTGCTGACGGCGAGCGCCGCGCCTGCGACAGCAGTTCGCGTCAGGGCCGCAGGTCGCCACTTGCGAGGTAACAGATAGGCCAGCGCCGCGCGGGCCTCTCCTGGACGGGAACTGGACTATTTCTGATCTTCATTGCTGGTCCCGGTGCCCGGACTGCCGATCGGCAACCCGTTCGGCGCATGACCGACACCTGCGTTCCGTTCAGCTTGCGCGGCCGACGGCGAGGTGCCGTTTGCAGTCGGGGGCTGAACGTTCGGGTTGGTCTGCCCGGTATTGGTGTTGATGTTGGCCCCGGTGGTGGTGCCATGAATCCCCATCCCTGAAGGAGCCGACGGCCCCGAATTGGCGCTGCTGGATGAGGTGCCCATTCCGGCCCCCGAGCTGGCCGCAGATCCAGCGCTTCCGCCGCCAGTTCCCGTACCGGCTGCAGCACTGGCACCGCCACCCGCACCACCACTGCCTCCTCCGCCAGCACCCCCGCCTCCCTGAGCAAAAGCGGTCGTCGAAAGCGCAGCGCATGCGAAGGCGATGAGGATGGTCTTGCGGATCATGGATGGTCTCCCTGGTTTGGTGGACAATCCGGGGATCCGTAGAGTTGTTCCTTTGCCGAACTTCTTAAGCCCCAGTCGCCGCACGCCGAAGGCGTTAGCTTTCGTCGTTTTGCCAGAAGCTCAGTGATGGGTGGACGACGACCGCAAACGCTGCAAGGGCGAGGAAGATGACGACGACAAATGCAATTGCGATCTCTTCCATGGAGTCTCCCGGCGCCACAGCCCCCTCGCGTGGATGCCGGACCGTTGTGGCGGCATGGTGACTCCAAGGTGGATTTAAGATGCCTTTTGAAGAACAGTTCCGTGTCAGTCCGCGCCCCTTGGGAGAGCGAACGCCAGCATCAACGACGCCCGTTATTCCGACTACATCGCCTTTGTCGCCCGCGTGCCGGCCTCGTCGCCGTCCCGGATGGTTGGGTGGCAAGCGGCAGGCAACGCTTTCGGACTTCTGGCTGGCGCCCGCGAACGCGAGCTTTCATAGCTCGCTCTAGCTCTATGAGATGAGGTGCGGCAGTTCTTGCGGCTACCGACGCGACGATCGTGTTCGAGTCCTACAGACACGCCACGGCCGATCGAATGATCCGGCCGAATGCGTGACCGAGTTGTTCGAAGGCTTGCGGATGTGCGTTCATAACGACCCTCCGCGGCTGGCTAGTGCGGCGTCTTATTCGTCTACCCACCAGGTAAGCGACGGATAGACGACCAGCAGGCCAACGAGAGCCAAGGATGATCCGGCGAGAAGCATTCCTACAATCCAAGCGCACATCGGACGGGTACTCCGACTTTGCGCCATTATATGCGCATTAAATTTTAAACGACAATAAATAAATTAAATAGCGTAAATTTCGTCCACTCCTTCAGACCATAGGGGGCGCATCCAAGTCCACGACATGGCTTGGTATCATCCGCATAACGCGCAGCCGAGTGGCTTCGGTCGTTTGACTGTACGAGCTAGAACCCGACCGAGCCCGAGCGCTATAGGGCGGCGCCGCCGCTGATGGGCATCAGCCGCGTCGTGTACTCCCGCGCGCGCCCTGCTCTCAGGGCCGCGCCGCCGCCGAGCACAATGGTCTCAATTGTTACTGCCGGTTCGCGCTGCGAAAACTCTTGATCTCGGAGACGCTGCCGTCGCGATAGGTCAGCTCCACCGAGACGGACTGCGTCGCTGGTGCGAGCTTCATGTAGAGCGGCATGCCGGCGGTGATCGCGCTGGGATCGCGCATGTCGCAAGGCGGCATCTTCAGCACCTGGTTGGGCACGGCGGTGTCGATGCCGATACGCACCTCGCGAATGGCGCAGCGATAGGACACGAGGTGCGTGTAGTAGACCAAGAGTCCGTTGAACTCGCGGAACGACAGCCAGCTCGTAGCGGTCATGTCGAGGATCTTCCGCTGGTCGCGGATCAGCGCGGCCTCGGGATCGAACCTGATCGGGAACGGCCCCTGCATGTCACCGGACTGATCGACGTAGCGGACCTCGATGGTGCCGGCCTGCGCATCCGGCGGCAATTCGATCGACGGGTTCGGCATCCGCTTGCGCGTGCGCGGATCGAGCGTGTCGATGAAGCCGGTCTCGCGGAAATCGCCCTTGCCCGCCATGCGCCAGGAAATGCCGAGCGTCGGGTCGGCAAAGGAGAACACCACGCTCCAGCCGCCATTGTGCCGCGAGAAGCTCGCGATCGGCGCGTTGATGGCCTCCTCTTTCGGCAGTTGCGGCACCGACATCGGCGGCAGCGCGGCGAGCTTCTGCGGCGGCGGATCGGCCGGCCGCGCGGCGGCATCCTTCGCCATGCCGCTGAGAAAGACGTCGTCGACCATCTGGTCGAAATAGACCGGCACCTGCCTGTGCTTCACGGTATCGGCCATCTCGCTGACGGCGCGGCGGGTGCGCTGCGCCACCTGCACGAGGTTCTCGCCGGGCTCAAGCAGCTCCTTGGCGAAGGTGCGCGTGAACACCGAATTGGGATTGGTGTCGTCATTGGACAGACGATCGAGCGCGGTCTGGCGGGGACCTGCCGAGAACACCGAAAACACGCCTTCGGGCAGCTGCGTCATCGGCGCGAGCCCGCCGGCACCGGCGACCGCGCGGGTGCCCTTGCGCTCGAACGGATTGTTGCGGCAGGCGTCGAACACCAGGATCGAGGTTCGCGCCTTCTTGTTCTGCAGACGCTCGATAATGCGATCGGCGAGGATCGAGGCGTCGCGCACCAGCTCTTCCTGCCCTTCCGTCGCCGCCGGTACGTCGGTCGGCAGCAGATAGTTCTGGCCCGCGATCTCGAAGCCGTGGCCGGCGTAGAAGAAGAACGCGGTATCGCCGGGCTCGATCGCCTTGTCGAAGGCGAGCAGCGTCTCGGAGAATTGCTGCCGGTTCTGGTTCTCTGCGACCATCACCGAGAAGCCGAGCTGCTTCAGCGTGTCGCCCATGGTGCGGGCGTCGTTGACGGCCTTGAGCAGCTTTGGAACGTTCCTGTAGTCGTTGTTGCCGACGACGAGCGCAACGCGCTTCTCGGCATGGGCGGGAAGCGCAAAGCCGCCGAGGCTTGCTGCCAGGCCAAGGGCCGCCAGAGTTCTGAAAAGCCGACGCGTCATCGCAAGTTTCCCGTTGCAGAACGGCGGAGAGGCCGCTTCCTTCGAACGGCAGTTCGTTGGACCCCCTGCCGCTGTGTGATAGTCGGCCCAGACGTAACGACGGTTCAAGGGACCTGGGCCTCCGGATCCACGATCTGGCTATGGCAGATTCCCGCGGAATCTGCTCTTTCTAGGACAATTGCGCTGCAAGCGGGGGCTGCCGTGTATCGCTGGTGTACTGATGAGGTCGAGCCGCATGAGCGGTTCGACTATTGGCGCGAGGTGCGCTCCAAGGGATTGTTCGGCGTCACTGCCGAGCTCGCGCGCGAACGGCGCGCGGACTTCTTCGGCGAATTCTCGCTACGCCAGTTGGGCGGCGCCGGCCTCGTCGAGCTGAAGGCCTCCCCCTACGCGGTCGAACGCAGCAGCTCCGACATCGCCTACGCGCCCGGGGACGCGATCTGCGTCTATCAGCAGCTCGGCAACGGCAGCTGGTTCGGCGGCCTGCGCGGAAGCGACTTTGCGATCGCCAACGGCAGCTTCGCGACCAGCCATACCGACCTGCCCTACCGCACCGCGCCGCTGGGCGCCGAGGGCTTCCACCTGCGGATCCTGAAGATCCCGCTCAGCACCATCCCGGCGCAGGACAGGCGCATGCGCGAGCTTGCGCCCCGGACGTTCGACGATCCCGCCTTGGCTCCGCTGCTCGGAGCCTGCTTTGCCGAACTCGGCGAAGCCTCCACGGATCAAGACGCCGACGATACGACCTCCCTGGTTCAGGCCTTGGCCCATCTGGCGCTGATCGAGCGCGGCATCGTCAGACCCGGCAGCCGGCGTGGACAGGCCGCGCTGCGGACCGCCCGCCTCTCGCAGGCCCGCCGCCTGATCGCGCGCCACCTGCAAGATCCCAATCTCGCGCCGATCATGGTGGCTGACCTGCTCGGCGTGTCCGTGCGCCACCTGCACATGCTGTTCGAGACCGCGGCAAAGAGCTTCTCGCAGACCGTAACGGACGAACGGCTGAAACAGAGCCGCCGCCTGATGCGCGAGGCGCCCGAGCGGCTGATCGCCGATATCGCGGCTGCCTGCGGCTTCGAGAGCCTGGCGACCTATTACCGGGTCTTCAACGCCGCCTATGGCATGGCCCCCGGCGATTTCCGGGCCCAGGGCTCGCAGGCGTGCTAGCCGCCGTTTTGACGCCTTGGGCCGGAGTGCGGGACTGGGCGGAAAACCTCAGTCGCGCCCGTGATTTGGGCAAAAACCTCAGGTTTTTTAGGGCCTTCCCGCGCCCGCTCCATTGACTTTGGCCGATTCCCGCCTATGTTCCGGGGCGACGCGGCTCAGATCGAAGAGCGATTCCTGAGCCTTGCGCTTTGTTCGCGTGTGTCAGCACCCCCAGCTTCTTTGAGAGCGCGCCGTTTCGGGGTGGAACGCGACCAGCCTTAATTACCCTCGATTCCGAACGGCGGTTTCGACCAGAGGCTCAATGTCCTTTTCACATCTCGGACTGTCCGAAAAAGTCCTCGCCGCAGTGGCGGCCACCGGTTACACCACCCCCACCCCCATCCAGGAACAGGCGATCCCCCACGTCCTCGCACGCAAGGATGTGCTCGGCATCGCCCAGACCGGCACCGGCAAGACCGCGGCCTTCGTGCTGCCGATGCTCACCATCCTCGAAAAAGGGCGCGCCCGCGCACGCATGCCGCGCACGCTGATCCTCGAGCCGACCCGCGAGCTCGCGGCCCAGGTCAAGGAGAACTTCGACCGCTACGGCGCCGGCCAGAAACTCAACGTCGCCCTCCTGATCGGCGGCGTCTCCTTCGGCGACCAGGATGCCAAGCTGACGCGCGGCGTCGACGTGCTGATCGCAACCCCCGGCCGCCTGCTCGACCACACCGAGCGCGGCGGCCTCTTGCTCACCGGCGTCGAGCTGCTCGTCATCGACGAAGCCGACCGCATGCTGGACATGGGCTTCATTCCCGACATCGAGCGCGTCTGCAAGCTCGTCCCGTTCACACGCCAGACCCTGTTCTTCACCGCGACCATGCCGCCGGAGATCCGGCGCATCACCGAAGCCTTCCTGCACAATCCGCAGAAGGTGGAGGTCTCCAAGCCCGCCACCACCGCCGTCACCGTCACGCAGGTCCAGGTGCCTGCCGGGCGCGAGGCGCACGAGAAGCGCGAGCTGCTGCGCCGCCTGCTGCGCGAGGCCAAGGATCTCAAGAACGCGATCATCTTCTGCAATCGCAAACGCGAGGTCGCGGTCGTTCATAAATCGCTCCAGAAGCACGGCTTCAGCGTCGGCGCCCTGCACGGCGACATGGACCAGTCCGCCCGCACGGCCGCACTCGAGCAATTCCGCAAGGGCGAGCTACCGCTGCTCGTCGCCTCCGACGTCGCCGCGCGTGGCCTCGACATTCCCGAGGTCAGCCACGTCTTCAATTTCGACGTCCCCCATCACGCCGACGATTACGTCCACCGCATCGGCCGCACCGGCCGCGCCGGCCGCACCGGCACCGCGATCTCAATCGTGACGCCGCTCGACCAGAAGTCGATGGTGGCCATCGAAAAGCTGATCGGCCAGAGCATTCCGCGCGCCGAAGGCGATTACGAAATCCAGGCTGAATCCTCCGACGGGACCGAGCGTCCGCGCGAGGCGCGTGGCCGCGAACGTTCACGCGGCGGACGCGGCAAGCCGCAGCGCGGCCGTGAGCGAAGCCACGAGCCGCGCGAGGCGCGTGGCGAGGCAAGGCATACTTCGGAGCCAAGGCATGCTTCGGAAGCAAGGCATGGTTCGGAAGCAAGGCCCTCCTCGGAAACAAGACAGCCGTCCGAAGCAAGGCCTCGGTCCGACGACAAGCGCAGGGCAGAGCCGCGTCACGACGCGCGCCAGCAGGCCAATAATTCGCATGTGCCGTCGATCGGCCGCCCCGAGCCGCGCCGCCAACGCGAGATCGACACCGAGCCGGGCGATCACTCGCATCTTCCGGCATTCCTGCTGCGGCCGGTCCGCTCTCCCGCCGGCGCCTGAAGCGCGAGAGCGCGCTCCAGGTTTCGGTTGCGGAAATAGGAAGCACACGTTTTTAGACATTTCGTGAACGTATATTTACGGGGCGTTCACGATCGTCCGTTAGCCTACGAACATAATTTAAGCATTGCTGCGGTCGTCGGCGCTCCGACCGCTGTGGGGTATGTTCCGTGGTCAAGGTGCTCGACGAACACGAACGCACGATGGCGTTCGCCGAAGTGGCGCTCGGTCAGATCCGATCGCTTCGGCAGACGGCGATTCCCCGCAATTACGAGATCTGGTACGTCTACGCCACCGGCTACAACGCACCGCTGAATAAGATCATCAACGAGACGCTGGCGCGCAGCGGCAAGCTGACCGAAGCCGATCTCGAGCAGATCTACGAGACCTATCTCTCCCACATCAAGACCACCGACCGCATCGACAAGGTCGGCGCGCGAGTTATCGGCGAGATCGACGACGTCATGAGTGTCCTGAGCGACGCGCTCGGCATGACCGGCTCCTACGATACCACCCTGTCGAGCGCGACCGCGAAACTGGCGTCGGCCAAGAGCCGCGACCAGATCAAGGCAATCGTCGAAACGCTGCTGCGCTCGACCAGCGAGATGCGCGAGACCAACAAGGCGCTGGAAGACCGCCTGACGCTGTCGAAGAACGAAATCAGCAATCTCCAGCACAGCCTGGAGGCGATCCGTGCCGAGAGCTTGACCGATCCGCTCACGGGCCTCGGCAATCGCAAATATTTCGACCGCATGATCGACATGGCCGTGCAGAGCGCGCTCGCATCGGGCGAGTCGCTGTCGCTGCTGCTGTTCGATATCGATCACTTCAAGTCGTTCAACGATTCCTACGGCCATCTCACCGGCGACCAGGTGCTGCGGCTCGTCGGCCTTTCGCTGAAGCAGACCATCAAGGGCCAGGACATCACCGCGCGCTACGGCGGCGAGGAATTCGCAGTCGTGCTGCCCAACACCGCGCTGCGCCAGGCGCTCACGGTGGCCGACCACATCCGCCGCGCGGTGATGGCGAAGGAATTGAAGAAGAAGTCCACCGGCGAGATCCTCGGCCGCGTCACCATCTCCGTCGGCGTCTCCATGCTCAAGCCCGGCGACGACACCGACGCGCTGATCGAGCGCGCCGATGCCTGCCTCTACGCCGCCAAGCGCAACGGCCGCAACCGCGTGATCTGCGAAGCCGATCCGGAATACGCCGTCGAATCGCACAGCCGCGTGGCGTAATCACCGCCGCTCCCTGCAAACCTCGTTTCAAACTGAAACCTCCGGGCTGGGCTCAATGTCCCGGGCCTGCGTTTCTCGGCGAGGTCAGGTCTGGCTGATGAATTCCGCGATGAGACGATTGACGGCCTCGGGCGCATCCTCGAGGCAGTAGTGGCCGGCTCCCGGGAGACGATGGACGCTCGCAGTCGGGAAAACCGATGTGAAGAGCGGCAAGAAATGCGAAGCGTGGAGCGTACGATCCGCGTCGCCCCAGATCGCGAGCGCCGGCCTGTCCCGGATCATGCGGTCTGCGGCGGCATCGGGCATCTCGAACCGGTGCGCGCCGATCGCAAAACCCTTCGCCCAGCCGATCGCCCCGAGGCATTCGGCCGGATTGGCAAACGGCGCGCCATAGGCCGCAAGCCAGTCATCGGAGATGATTGCGTTGTTCTCGAAACCGTTCAGCTTCAGCGTGCTCAAGATGTTGAAGTTGAGCTGGCCGAGCACCGCGTCGAGATTTCCATCTGCCTCCGCTTGCCCGATCCAGCGAAACCACCGTGAAGCAGCTGCATTTGCGCTCACGCGCTCCAGCAGGTCGACCTGACCGAACGGTGTCGGGCCATTGGTCGAGATGAGCCGGCGGATGCGGTGCGGATGCCGGGCTGCGATCCCCATGCCGACCGGACCGCCGAAATCATGCATCACGAGCGTGATGTCCGTCAGGTCGAGCGCGAGTACGAATTTTTCCAGGTTGTCGATGTGGTCCTGCAGCCAATAGCTGCGCGTGGCCGGCGTCTCGCTCTTTCCAAATCCCATGTGATCCGGGACGACGACGCGGTGTGTCGCGCTCAACACCGGGATCAGGTTCCGGAACAGATAGCCCCAGGTCGGCTCGCCATGCAGGCACAGCACGACCTCGCCATCGCGAGGTCCCTCGTCGACGAAGTGCATCTTGAAATGCGACGCGTCGTTGAAATGCGGTGCAAAGGCAAAGCTGCCACCGAACGTGGCCTCGGGTCTGATCATGGGTATTCCTTTCTGCACGGTTTCAATTTGAAACCGATATCGGCATACCGCTTGAGGTTTCAGTTTGCAACCGATATATGGAAGTTCGCTGCACTCGAACGACACGGCGGAGATGGACGTCAGGAATGGGCAAGAGAATTAGCCACAAGGATTCGTTGTGCGGCGTGGCACGTCCGCTGGACGCGATCGGTGACTGGTGGTCGCTTTTGATCGTGCGCGACGCCTTCGATGGCTTGCGCCGGTTCGGTGAGTTTCAGAAGAGTCTCGGCCTCGCCAAGAACATCCTCTCGGCCCGGCTGCGCAATCTCGTGGCACACGGCATCGTGGACATTGTGCCCGCAGCAGAGGGCGGCCCCTATCAGGAGTACGAGCTGACGGAGAAAGGACGCGGACTGTTTCTGGTTCTTGCAGCGCTCAGGCAGTGGGGCGAGGACTTCTTCTTCGCGCCCGACGAGGCCCACGTGCTGCTGGCCGACAAGAAGTCGGGGCTTCCCGTGCGCAGGCTCGAGCTACGAGCTCGGGACGGACGCGTTCTCGGTCCGGCCGACACCATCGTGCGGCGCCCGCCGAGCATGGCGAGGGTCGAGCTGGCGCGCCCACAAGTTCGGACAGCTTCGAACCGCCGAGATTTCAAGCCGCGCACCAGGAAGTAGCGATCGCCACCGCGTGATCTGCGAGGCGAATGCGGAATTCCCCGATCGGGATACGCAAGCGGGTGGCGCGAGGCGACGCGACGCGCCGAAACACCGCCGCGCTTGACATTCCAACTTGCCGACCGACATCTTCCTCGCTGCCGCGACACCGACCGCGAGCATCGAGGACTGACCGCCGTGCCCAACCCTCACGATTTCCACACGCCGCAACCATCCTACACCAGTGACGAGCTGCTGAGATCGAGCGAAGGCGGCTATTTCGGCCCGGGCAATGCGCAATTGCCGGCACCGCCGATGCTGATGATGGATCGCATCACGGAGATCAGCACGAATGGTGGCGCGTTCGGCAAAGGCCATATCGTCGGCGAGCTCGATCTCGCGCCTCACCACTGGTTCTTCGATTGCCACTATCGCGGCGACGCGATGATGCCGCCAACTCTGGGCCTCGACGCCATGTGGCAGATGATCGGCTATTGGCTCGGCTGGTCCGGCTCACCGGGCAAGGGCCGCGCCATCGGCGTCGGCGAAGTGGAATGCACCGGCACCGTCACGCCCGACACAAAGAGCGTTCGCTACGAGGTCGCGATGCGCATGGTCCGGCGAGGCAAGCTGGTGCTCGGAATTGCCGACGGGCGCGTGCTCGCCGACGGCGTCTGTGTGTTCACAGCCAAGGACATGCGTGTCGGCCTGACCAAGGCCGTCGATTGATCTCTCGTAGGGTGGGCAAAGGCGCGCAAGCGCCGTGCCCACGATCTCTGCATAACTATTTCGAACGGTGGGCACGCTTCCGCCTTCGCTCTGCGAGCTACGGCGGGCGAGTCGCTTTGCCCACCCTACGCACCGTCTTCTTGACTGCCTTCTTGGCCGCCCTCTTCTTGGCAGCAGGCTTCTTTGGCTCGGTCTTCTTCGTGACCGCCTTCTTCCCCTTCGGCCGCTTCTTCACCTTGGCGCGCTGGGCGGCGGCGAGGGCCGCCCTGGCCCATTGCGCCAATTCCTCGGAATCGTCGAACAGACGTGCCGGCAGCTCCCAGTAGGAATTCACCAGCACGGTCTTGGCGCGGGTCGAATATTGGAACGGCTTTGAGCCCTCGGCCTCGAAGTCCGGGATGGTCACTTCGTCGGCGCGGAAGAACAGGCCGGCGCGCAAGGCGAGCGCAAAGTTGACGCCGTCGACGGAGATGCCGTGGCCGGAGAACATCTTGCGGATGGTAACGGGGCCGAAATCGGCGAACAGGTCAGTCAGGAATTCGCGGTCCATGCTCACGCTCTCTCGTGCCCCGGACGCAGCGCGCCGTGAAACGGTGCGCTGCTGAGCCGGGGCCCAGGCCCTCTGCGACAGGAAGTATAGCGTGGGTCCCGGCTCTGCGCAGCAGCGCAAGAGCGCTGCAGCGCGTCCAGGACACGAGAGCGATGCGTTGGGCTGATTACCCGTCGATCTTCGCCGGCCGCAGCTCGACCGACTCGCCGCAGCCGCAGGCGGAGATCTGGTTGGGGTTATTGAAGACGAACTGGGCCTGCATCTTGTCGGCCTTGTAGTCCATCTCGGTGCCAAGCAGGAACAGCACGGCCTTGGGGTCGACCAGGATCTTGACGCCCTTGTCCTCGACGACCTCGTCGGTCGGCCGGACATCGTGGGCGTATTCGACCGTGTAGGACTGGCCGGCGCAGCCGCCGTTCTTCACGCCGACGCGCAAACCGACGATCTCGGAATCGGCGCGCTGGGTCAGCTCGGTGATGCGCTGGGCGGCCGCATCCGTCAGCCGCATCACCTGCGGGCGCGGACGCCGCGGCTTCGGAGTGGATGCTGGGGTCGCCTGGGTCATCTTGTTTATCTGGTCCGTTGCGGAACGAATTCAATACCGGGTTTATGTCACCACATGTTGAGGACGAGGCGCGCCTCGTCGCTCATGCGCTCGGGCGACCACGGCGGCTCCCAAACGACCTTGACGTCGACCACGCCGACCCCGGGAACGCTGGCGACCGCGTTCTCGACCATGGTCGGCAGCTCGCCCGCGGCCGGGCAGTTCGGCGTCGTCAGCGTCATCTGGACGTCGACCGAGCGATCGTCCTTGATCTCGACCTTGTAGATCAGGCCGAGCTCGTAAATGTCGGCGGGAATTTCCGGATCGAACACTGTCTTGAGCCCGGCGATGATCTCGCGGGTCAGGCGCTCGGTCTCCTCCGGCGGCAGCGCCGAATGGGTCTCCATCGGATTGGCTTTGATTTCGGCCGTGTCACTCATGCGAACAAATCCCGCGCCTTCAAGAGCGCCTGTGCCAGATGATCGACTTCTTCCCGCGTATTATACATGCCGAACGAGGCCCGGCAGGTGGCCGTCACGTTGAACCGCTCTAAAAGCGGCATCACGCAATGGGTGCCGGCGCGCACCGCGATGCCCTGGCGGTCGATGACGGTGGCGACATCGTGGGCGTGCGCCCCCCCAAGCTCGAACGAGATCACCGGGCCCTTGCCCCGCGCCGTGCCGATCAGCCGCAGCGAGTTGATCTCGCGCAGGCGATCCTGGGCATAGGTGGTGAGATCGTGCTCGTGAGCGGCGATGCGCTCCTTGCCGATCGAATTGACGTAGTCGATGGCGGCGCCAAGCCCAACCGCCTCGACGATCGCCGGCGTGCCCGCCTCGAACTTGTGCGGGGGATCGCCATAGGTGACGACCTCGCGCGAGACTTCGCGGATCATCTCGCCGCCGCCGTTGAAGGGACGCATTGCGACCAGGTGGTCGTATTTGGCCCAGAGCGCGCCGATGCCGGTTGGCCCATACACCTTGTGGCCGGTGAAGACGTAGAAGTCGCAGCCGATGTCCTGGACGTCGACCGGCAGATGCACCGCGCCCTGGCTGCCGTCGACTAACACCGGAATGCCGCGGGCATGCGCGATTCTGACGACCTCCTTGACCGGCACGATGGTGCCGAGCGCGTTCGACATCTGGGTGATCGCGACCAGCTTGGTCTTGGCCGTGAGCAGCTTCTCGAACTCGTCGATGAGGAAGTTGCCTTCATCGTCGACCGGCGCCCATTTGATGACGGCACCCTGGCGCTCCCGCAGGAAATGCCAGGGCACGATGTTGGAGTGGTGCTCCATGATCGAGATGACGATCTCGTCGCCTTCCCCGATGTTCGGCCCGCCCCACGAAGACGCGACCAGATTGATCGCCTCCGTCGCGTTGCGGGTGAAGATCACTTCCTCAGTGCGCGAAGCATTTATGAATTGCGCGACCTTGGCGCGGCCGCCCTCATAGGCTTCGGTCGCCGCGTTGGCGAGGTAATGCAGGCCGCGATGCACGTTGGCGTATTCGGACGTATAGGCCTGCGTCATGCGATCGAGTACGGCGCTCGGCTTCTGCGCCGAGGCGGCGTTGTCCAGATAGACCAGCTTCTTGCCGTAGACTTGCATGGCAAGCGCCGGAAAGTCCTGGCGGACGCGGCCGACGTCGTAAGTCCCGTTCTTGACGGCCGGATGCGTGCTCATTGGCGCCGCTCCAGCCAGCGCTCGGCGACGCCGATCACGTGCTCGCGCAAACCGTCATCGGCGATCTGCTCGATCGCCTCGCCGACGAAGGCCTGGATCAGCAGGGCCTGGGCCTGCTTCTCCGGCAGGCCGCGCGCCTTCAGATAGAACAGCAGGCTGTCGTCGAGCGCGCCGGCGGTGGCGCCGTGGCCGCAGGAGACGTCGTCGGCAAAAATCTCGAGCTCCGGCTTGTTGTCGGCTTCGGCCTCGTCCGAGAGCAGCAGCGCGCGCGTCATCATCTTGCCGTCGGTCTTCTGCGCGTCGGGACGGACGATGATGCGGCCCTGGAACACCGAGTGGCCACGGTCGTCGACCACGGCGCGGAAGATCTCGCGGCTGACGCAGTTCGGCACGGCGTGATCGACCACCAGCGTGGTGTCGCCATGCTCGGTCTTCTTCAACAGGTTGACGCCGTTGGCCGAGAGCTCGCTGCCCTCACCCGCCAGCGCAATGAAGCCCTGAAGACGACTCACCGCAGCGCCGGTGGTCATGTTGAAGAAATTGAACTTCACATTGGCGCCGATGGTGACGAACTGCGAGGTCACGTTCACCGCGTCAGGCGCATCGTCCATCAGACGGATGTGGGCGACGTCGGAATCGTCACCAACCGACACGAGGACGGCGTCATTGACCTGGTAGGCCTTGGCACCCGCCGCGACAAAGGTCTCGACGATGGTGGCGCGAGCGCCCTTCCCGACCGCGACCTGCGAGCGGGTGAACGCCGACGCCGACGCGGCGGTCGCGATGTGAATGATCTGGATCGGCGCGGACAGCTTGGCGCCATCGGCGATCGACAACACGACGCCGTCGGTCGCCATCGCCGCGTTCAGCGCGATCATTGCATCGATGGACGCGGTCTTCAGCAGACCGGCGTCCTTGTCCAAGGTCTCCCGCAGGGTCTTGAAGCCCGCCTCGGCGACAAGCGCCTTCACGTCGGACAGATCGGCCGCGAACACGCCGTCGACCAGCACCAGCTTGCGGGCGCCGTCGATCGCATGCACCTTCACCGCGTCCGCGGCGCGCTTCAACGTGGCCGCATCGGGGCTGGCTGCCAGCGGCAGCACCTCGCCGACCAGTGCACGCAGGTCAGTGTATTTCCATTCCTCGAGCCGGCGGTGCGGCAGGCCGAGACGCTCATAGGTCTCGAACGCCTCGCGGCGCACCGCGGTGACCGCGGGCGAACCCGGCAGCCGGCCTTCGGCGCTGGTGAAGAGATCGCTCACCGCGCGGCCCTTTCCGGTCTTTGCCACAGCAACGTTCATCGCAAACAATCCTTACGCGGCATCCTCGAACTGGGCGTAGCCGGACGCTTCCAGTTCCAGCGCCAGCTCCTTGCCGCCGCTCTTCACGACACGGCCCTTCGACATCACGTGCACGACGTCGGGCACGATGTAGTTGAGGAGCCGCTGATAGTGGGTAATGACGACCATCGAACGCTTGGGCGAGCGCAGCGCGTTGACGCCGTCGGCCGCAATGCGCAGCGCGTCGATGTCGAGGCCCGAATCCATCTCGTCGAGGATGCACAGGCTCGGCTCGAACAGCGCCATCTGCAGCACCTCGTTGCGCTTCTTCTCGCCGCCGGAGAAGCCGACATTGACGCCGCGCTTGAGCATGTCCTGCGGGATGTTCAGCGACTTCGAGACCTCGCGGACCTTCTTGAGGAAGTCCGGGGTCGAGTATTCATCTTCGCCGCGTGCCTTGCGCTGGGCGTTCAACGCCGTGCGCAGAAAATTCATGGTGGCTACGCCGGGAATCTCGACCGGGTACTGGAACGCCAGGAACACGCCCTTGGCGGCGCGCTCGTTCGGCTCCATCTCCAGGAGGTCTTCACCCTTGAACAGAATCTGGCCGTCAGTAACCTCATAGCCGGGCTTGCCGGCGATGACGTGGGAGAGCGTCGATTTGCCGGAGCCGTTCGGCCCCATGATGGCGTGGATCTCGCCTTCGTTCACGGTCAGCGTCAGCCCGTGGAGGATCTCACGCTCCTCGACACGAACCTTCAGGTCTTTCACTTCAAGCAAAGCCATCTTGGTGTCCAGTTTGTTCAAATGATGCATGGAGCGCCGCAGCGCACCGCCAGGGTCAGCAATCAGCCGACCGA
>NZ_LFJD01000004.1:424111-644402 GCF_006658635.1 Bradyrhizobium sp. UNPA324 | reverse complement strand
AGGCCATAGACCTTGCTCCGGGCGTCCTCGACGGTGAAGGTCTCGGGGTTATAGAGGCCGAGCCACCCGGTTCGCTGCTTGCCGGTCGCCCGATCGGTGAACTTGAACGAGAAGGTCGCCACGCCAGCCGTGGTGATGCTGACATAGAGGCCGGGGCATTTGCGATCGTAGAATTTGACCCGCTTGGCAACGCGCTTCTGGCAGAGGCGGTCGGTCAGGATGATGCTGCCGTTGCGGGCGCGCTTGCCAGCGGGGGCAGGGGTGATGGTAGTATCCATTTCGGTTTCGGCTCCTAAGGGTTGGGACCAAAGGGCTCGGCTTTTGGGCTTTCAGTTTGTCGTGCGGACGCTGAAAGCCTTAGGGCCGGGCCCTAGATTTGACGAAACCCGCCGAAGCGCCCTGCAACAGGCTAGACGAAAAGGGCTTGTTTTAAAGGGTTTTGTTAGTTTCAGCCGGTCTCACCGAATGCCAAAATATAGACGTGTGGTCCTGGCCGTCGTTGCTACGGTCAAGCCTTGCGAAGATGCGAGCGAGCCCAACCGGGCGGACTGCATCATCCAATTCGCGGGGCGAGGGAGGCCAGAAGGAAAGTTCGGCTCCCGGGAGATCACGGCATAAGCCGTCCGACCATCGCGCAGGGAAGGCCGAGTGATCGGCACCACCTGTATGCTGCTGTGCGGTTCTTCCTGCGTGTGCATTTTCGCGCAGCGGACCGCGGGTGCGCGCTGGCACCCGGCCTTCCCTGCGCCTTCTTGGCTTTGAGAGGGTGGAGACCCAAGCAAAGCTCGGGCGAAACGCGCCGCGAGGCTGCGAAGCCGCGTCTGCCACCACGCACACAGTGTCATCGCCCGCGAAGGCGGGCGATCCAGCACTCCGAGACGGCAGTGATCGAACCGAGAGGCCGCGGCGTACTGGATTCCCCGCTTTCGCGGCGAAGGCGGGGAATGACAGCGTCATTTGGAGAAGCAAGCTGCCGCCTCAAACGCCGTCTGCGAGGAGCTCGCGACAAAATTGCGAAGCAATTTGCGCTGGCGACGAAGCAATCCAGAGTCTTTCCGCGGAGGGATTCTGGATTGCTTCGCTACGCTCGCAATGACGGTGTGGACAGAGCAGTGCGTCCCACTCCGCTCTCATGCTCCGGACGCAGCGCAACGCTTCTTCGGCGGTGCGCTGCAGAGCCGGGGCCTATGTCGCGGCATCGCAACGTGCCTCCTCCTGGGTCCCGGCTCTGCGCCGCAACGCTCAATGCGTTGCGGCTGGTCCGGGACACGCACGTCCATCCGGCCCGCTCAGACCCGATACCATGCCGCCAGATTCCACGTCGTGACGTCCCAGCCCGACATGTCGACCATGAGGTTGTTGACGTGGGCGTTGACGACGTTGCGGGAGAGCAGCGGCAGGAAGATGTTGGCCTCGCAAAAGGTCTCGTCGACCTTGATCAGCAGCGCGGCGCGCTTGGCGGGGTCGAGCTCGTTCTGCGCGGCCTTGTAGGCCTTGTCGGCTTCGGGATCGGACCAGCGCGAGATGTTGCGGCCGAGCCATTTGTTCTCCTTGGTGGCGATCTCCCAGGAGACGCACTGGTTCAGGAAGCGCTCCGGGTCGGGCTGCGGCTGCGTGGTGTTGTACATTTCCATGTCGGCATAGAATTTCGAATAGGTGTCGGGGTTGCCGACGTCGGAGGAGAAGAACACCGAGGCGGTGACCGCCTTGATCTCGATCTCGATGCCGGCCTTCTCGCAGGCCTGCTTGATGATGGCCTGCGTCTTCTGGCGCGGCGCGTTGGTCGAGGTCTGGAACACGTATTTGAGCTTCTTGCCGTCCTTCTCGCGGATGCCGTCCGCGCCTTTCTTCCAGCCGGCCTCGTCGAGGAGCTTGTTGGCCTTGTCGATGCTGAACTCGTATTTCAGCTTGGGCGACTTGAACTGCTTCGGCGCGTTGACGAAGCTCGCGGTGGCGATGCCGCCGCGGCCGTAGATGAATTTCTGGATCGCATCGCGATCGATCAACAGATTGATCGCCCGGCGCACGGCCGGATCGGACAGCGTCGGATGCTTGGTCTTGGCGTTCGAACGCTCGCCGTCGACCTCGGTCCACGGATCGGTGGTGTTGAGGATGATGAACTCGACATTGCCGGAGGGCGTGATGTCGAGCTTGCCCTTGCCGCCCGCCTCCATGCGCTTGAGCACCTCCTCCTCCACCTGCATGTTCCAGGCGAAATCATACTCGCCGGTCTGCAGCACGGCGCGCGCCGCCGACACCGCATCGCCGCCGCCCTTGATCTCGAGCGTGTCGAAATGCGGCTGGTTCTTGATGTGATAGTCGGCATTGCGTTCGGCCCGGATCAGGTCTCCCGGCTTGAACTCGACGAATTTGTACGGGCCGGTGCCGACCGGCTTCAGGTTGGCCGGTGCCTCGCGCGACTTGGCGCCGGCATAGTCGCCGAAATGATGTTTTGGCAGGATCTGGCCGACCGAGCCGACGAACGGGTCGGCCCAGAACGGCGTCGGCGCCTTGAAGATCACCTTGACCGTATGGTCGTCGATCTTCTCGACCTTGATGTCCTTGTAGGACCCGGTGCTGTAGGCCGCCGTCGCGAGATCCGCGGCGTAAACCCAGGTGAAGACGACGTCGTCGGCGGTGAAGGGCTTGCCGTCATGCCATTTGACGCCCTGCTTCAGCTTCCAAATCACGCTCATGCCGTCGGCCGAGAGGCCGCCGTTCTGCTTGGTCGGGACCTCGGCGGCGAGGCAGGGGATCAAATTGCCCTCCTTGTCCCAGCCGGCGAGCGGCTCGAAGAACACGCGCGAGGCCATCTGGTCCTTGGTGCCGATCGCGAAATGCGGATTGAGCAGGGTCGGGGCCTGCCAGAACAGCAGCTTCAGCGGACCGCCGCCGCCGGCCTTGGTCGGCTTGTACGGGAGCGTGGCATCCGCCATCGCCACGTCGTGCCAGACCAGGATCTGGCTCGCGATCGGGGCCGCGATCCCGACCGCGGCCACCTTGTGGATGAACGAGCGTCGCGACAGCGTGCCTTGCTTCACCTGTCCGACCAGACCCCGGATTTCGTTCTCGTTCATCAGATGACCCTCCACCTCGAAGACAATCGTCCCTGGCGGTCATCATGTTGCATCATGCGCGAGGCGGCAATGCCGGCAAGGCTGCCCTGCGACGAAATGACGACGTGGAGAGCCCGTGCGGGCCAAGAACCCGGATCGCCGCCTGAGAAACCCAGGCGGCGATCCAGCGCGAACTTAAGTGAACTTGGGGAAGTTCTAAGGCCGCGCCGGAACGCTAACGCGATCGCTCCTGGCGCATCAAGTTTCGTGATGTTGCAGCGCCCGGAGATTCATTGCAACCGCCACGCCATCGCCACACATGAGCCCTTGGGGAGCCGGCATCGACCGGACGCTGGCCACGCCGATCGCCGCGGCCGACAGCAGCAGTGCCTTTACTCAACAGCTGGGGTCGCGCCGCCAGTCTCGCGCGCCGCGCGTCGAGTCGCCATGATCGCCTCACGCTTCGCGGCCGCCGTCCATTCGTTTCGCGTTTGCCGCCGAATGGAGAACGCGGGCCCGCCACAAGCACTCAATATGGATTTCCATTTCATTGATTTCGGCCTACGGAGAAGCGAATACGGTTCCAATTATTCTCGCCGCGCCATGGAGACCAAGATGTCGTTTCGCCTTCCCCTGATCCTCGCAACCGTGCTCGCCGTCTGGTCGGCCTCGGCCTCCGCCGAGACCATCAAGATCGGCGTGACGCCGGGGCCGCATGCGCAGATCCTCGAGGCGGTGAAGCCGATCGCGGCCAAGCAGGGCCTCGACATCCAGCTCATCGAATTCTCCGATTACGTCGTGCCGAACGCCGCGCTCGATGCCGGCGAGATACAGGCCAATTCGTTCCAGAACCAGCCGTACCTGGACAACCAGAAGGCCGATCGCGGCTACAAGATCGAGGCCGTCGGCCTGACCGTGAACTTCCCGATCGGCGTCTACTCGAAGAAGCACAAGGCCTTCGCCGACATTCCCGAGGGCGGCAAGGTCTCGATCCCGAACGATCCGACCAATGGCGGCCGCGTGCTGCTGCTGCTGCGCGACAAGGGCGTGATCAAGCTCAAGGACGGTGTCGGCTTCAAGCCGACGGTGCTCGACATCGCCGAGAATCCCAAGAAGCTGAAATTCATCGAGGTCGACGCGGCGCAGGCGCCGCGCGCGCTCGACGACGTCGATGCCGCCGCGATCAACACCAATTACGCAACCCAGGCCGGGCTCGATCCGGTCAAGGATCCGATCCTGCGCGAAGACCCCAAGGGCCCCTATGTCAACCTGATCGCGGTGCGCACGGCGGACAAGGACAAGCCCTGGGTCAAGATCCTCGTCGACAGCTACCACACGCCTGAGGTGAAGGAGTTCGTCCTCACCAAGTTCAAGGGCGCGGTGCTGCCGAGCTGGTAGGCAGTCTGCCCATTCAAAGCCCAGCGCAGGGCGATCCCGGCGGACAGCCCCGCGCATGAGCCTTGCGCAATGCCCGCTTGTCTGGCGCAGCAGTAACCGACATCATCGGGGGCCTCGCCATTCTCGTCCGACAGGGGTCGTATGAAACGCTTTGCAAACCTGAAACGCCTGGGGTTCTTCACGCGGCTGCTCGACGAGGCCCCTCCGGCGGACCGCTACCGCTTCGCGGTCGAGCAGATCGTGCGCGCCGAAAAAGCGGGCCTCGATTCCGCGTGGATCGCGCAGCATCATTTCCACGAACGTGAGGGTGGCCTGCCGTCGCCCTTCATCTTGCTCGGCTACGTCGCAGCCCAGACCTCGCGCATCCGTCTCGGCACCGGCATCGTTACGCTGCCGCTCGAGAATGCGGTACGGGTGGCAGAGGACGCCGCGGTGCTGGATCTGCTTTGCAACGGCCGCTTCGAGCTCGGCGTCGGCACCGGCGGCAATCCGTCGGCCTTCGCCGCCTTCGGCCTCGACAGCGCCCAGCGCAACGAGATCTTTGCCCGCAACCTCGAGGTCGTCCGCACCGCCTTGGTCGGCAAGCCGCTCGATGGCGGCGACACGATCTATCCGCAGCGGCCGCAACTGGACAAGCGCATCTGGCAGGCCACGTTCTCGGTGGCCGGCGGCGCCCGTGCCGGCAAGGCGGGCGATGGCCTGTTGCTGTCGCGCACCCAGCCGCGGACCAGGGAGGCGCCGACAGCCACCCTTGCCGAGATCCAGAATCCGGTGATCGACGCATATCTGGAGGCGCTGCCCAAGGGAGCCGAGCCCCGCATCATGGCCTCACGCAGCGTCTTCGTCGCCGACGATCATCATGAAGCGATGCGCTTTGCCGATATCGGGCTGCGGCGAGCGCTGCCGCAATTCCTCAAGGGCGGCCACGCCAAGCCGGGCGAGACTCTGGAGGAGATGATCACGGCATTCGACACCCATGTCGGCGATGCCGACCACGTCGTCGCCTCGCTACGTGCCGACGCCACGCTGGAGCGGGTAACCGATCTCGTGTTCCAGGTGCATTCAATCGATGCGCCGCATCCCCATGTCCTGCGCTCGATCGAGCTGGTCGCGGAGAAGGTCGCGCCGGCGCTCGGCTGGACCCGGACGGCACCCGAAGTGGCGCTGGCAGGTTAACCGCTATGAACGCGATCGCGTTGCACGAGGCTGAATGATGGCGACAACAGATATCATCGACACGCTCGCAGGGATCAAGCCGGGCTCGGCGCTCGACGTCATCCGCGCCCGCCGCCTGCAAGCGCGCGAGAATGCGCAAGCGAGCTATCTCTCGCTGTTCGAGCCGATCGACGCGAGCGATTTCTCGCTGGTCGAACGCGCCGCGGTCGCAGCCTTCGTGACCGGGCTCCATGGCGAATCCCCCGTCGCTGCCTTCTATCGCGAGAAGCTTGCAGCGAACGCGGAAGCCGCAGCGCTCGTCGAGGCGATCGAGGTCGAGATCGAGCGGGGCAAGACTTCAGGACCCTATGGCGCGTATCCGGCCGGCCCGTTGTCGATCGAGAACAAGGCCGGCCTGATTTTTCGCGTGAGTGCGGAGCGCAAGGCCACGCTCGGTCCGCGGCTTGTCGCGGCCCTCGAGCATGCCCATCTCCTGGTGTTTCGGCCCCGCGACGCCGCGTCCGCCGACATGAAGGCGCTGCTGGACGCCGGCTGGTCGACCACCGGCATCGTCACCCTCTCCCAGCTCATCGCGTTCCTGTCGTTTCAGCTGCGCGTCGTCAGCGGCCTGCGCACGCTCGCAGCCGTGAACGCATAAGAGGAGGCCGCAATCATGAGCGCCGCCGTCAATCCCCCTGTCGTCTTCACCCAGGACGAGCTCGGTTGGGTCTCCTGGATCGATCCGCTGCCCGAGGCCGAGCTGACCGAGCGACACTACGCCGGCCTGGTCGATCGCGCCCGCGCCAAGTCGGACTATTTCCGTCTCCTGGTGCGCGATCCCGAAGTGCTGGAAGCCCGCACCAAGACCGACAAGGACATCTTCTACAACGTCGCCGACGGCCTGCCGCGTGCCGAGCGTGAGCTCTCCGCTGCCGCGACCTCGCGCTACAACGGCTGCATCTATTGCGCCTCCGTGCATGCGCGCTTCGCCAGCACCTATTCCAAGCGCCGCGAGGACGTGCAGCGTCTGCTCGACGAGGGCGTCGGGGCCGATCTCGGCGAGCGCTGGAACGCCATCGTGAAAGCCTCGGTCGCGCTGGCGGCGACGCCGATCGCGTTTGGGCCCGACAACATCGCGGAGCTGCGCCGCGCCGGTCTCGACGATGCCGAGATCGTCGATGTCATCAACGGCGCCTCGTTCTTCAACTGGGCCAACCGGCTGATGCTGTCGTTCGGAGAGCCCTCGAAATAGCCGATCTCGCCGGCACAAGAATTGCTGCCTTATTAAACTGGCGTTTCAACACCTGAGTGGATGGAGCCGTGCATGAGCAACATCGATCGTCGTAGCCTGGTGAAGGGCTCGCTTGCCGCCATGATGGCGGGCACCGCCTTCTCGCGCGGTGCCTTCGCACAATCGTCCGAACCGATCCTGCTCGGCGTCAGCGGTCCCCTGACGGGACCGAACGCGCAATATGGCACGCAGTGGAAGCAGGGCTTTGATCTCGCGCTCGACGCGATCATGGCCGCGGGCGGCATCAACGGGCGCAAGCTCGCCTACCAGTTCGAGGACAGCCAGAGCGATCCACGCCAATCGGTGGCGATCGCCCAGAAATTCGTGTCCGATCCCCGCATCGTCATGGAGCTTGGCGATTTCTCCAGCCCCGCCTCGATGGCGGCCTCGCCGATCTACCAGCGCGGCGGCCTCGTGCAATTCGGCTTCACCAACTCGCACCCCGATTTTACCAAAGGCGGCGACTTCATGTGGAGCACGTCCGTCAGCCAGGCCGACGAGCAGCCGCTGCTGGCGGCCTATGCGGTGAGGCGTCTCGGCCTCAAGAAGCTCGCAGTGCTGCACCTCAACACCGATTGGGGCCGCACCAGCCGCGACTATTTCGTCAAGGCGGCGAAGGAATACGGCGCCGAGGTCGCGGTGACCGAGGGCTATATCGCGGAGGAGCGCGACTTCCGCTCCACGCTGGTGCGCGTGCGCGATGCCAATCCGGACGGGCTGATCCTGATCTCCTATTATTCCGACGGTGCGCTGATCGCGCGTCAGGCGCGGCAAGTCGGCCTCAAGCAGGTGATCTGCGCCGCGAGCTCGGTCTACTCGCCGAAATTCATCGAGCTCGGCGGCGAGGCGGTCGAGGATGTTCATCTCGGCACGCGCTATTTCCCCCAGGATCCCAGACCCGAGGTGAAGAAGTTCATCGCGGGCTTCAAGGCCAAGTATGGCGGGCAGGAGCCCGATGCCTTCAACGCCTATTCCTATGATGCGATGAACATGGCCGCCGCGGTCGTCAAGATCGGCGGCACCGACCGCCGCGCGATCCGCGATGCCTTCGCGAAAGTGAAGGACGTCTCCAGCGTTATCTTCGGCCAAGCTACGTTCGACGTCGAGAGCCGCCGCGTCAAGGGCGCCATGAATGCCGAGCTCGTCGTCCGCAAGGGCCAGTTCGAGCTCTGGGACGGCAAGCCGACCTGACCTGATGGCCTGAGCATCCGCTTCGGCCCGTTCTCCCCTCAGTAGGAACGCTGCGTGTCTTCCTGGCTCGACTACACCATCAACGGGCTGATCGTCGGCAATGTCTACGCCCTGGTTGCGGTCGGGCTGGCGCTGATCTTCGGCGTCAGCCGGCTGATCAACTTCGCGCAAGGCTCGATCTATCTGGTCGGCGCCTATATCGGCTGGGTCGCGGTGGTGAAGCTGCATACACCGCTGCCGCTCACCATCATCGTGGTGGCTGCGGCTGCCGCACTCGTCGGGCTGATCATCGAGCGGTTCGGCCTGCGGCCGCTGCAGAACTCGGTGCGGATCGCACCACTGCTCGCGACCATCGGCATCAGCTTCGTGCTCGATCAACTGGTGATGCTGACCTTCTCGCCCAATCCGCGGGCGCTGCCGAGCCAGTTGCCGGACGTGCGCTTCCAGGTCGGTGGTGGCACGATCGGCCCGCTCGACCTCTTGATCGCCGGCGTCGGCATCACCAGCGCGCTGCTGCTGTTCGTGTTCCTGCGCTACTCCAAGCTCGGCTGGGCGGTGCGCGCGGCCTCGCAGGACCGCGACGCCGCGATGCAGATGGGCGTCGACGTCAACCGCGTCAATCAGGCGGTGTTCGGCATCGCTGCCGCGCTCGGCGGCGTCTCCGGCATGCTGGTCGGCATGTACTACAACCAGATCGACACCGCGATGAGCCTGCAGGCGACGCTCAAGGGCGTCGTCGCCGAAGTCGTCGGCGGCGCCGGCAATGTGCCCGGTGCTGTCGTCGGCAGCCTGCTGCTGGGACTGGTGGAAAGCTATGGCGTCGCCGTGTTCGGCACCAGCTACCGCAATCTGTTCGCGTTCCTGCTGCTCGTCGTCGTGCTCGTGCTGCGGCCGAACGGCCTGTTCGCCAGCGCGCGGCAGGCCCCGCCCGAGCCGCTCACCGGCACCTTCATCGCGCCGAGCCGTCCCGTGCGCATTCCGCGCTGGGCCTTGGCTGTTGCGGCGGCGATCTTTGCCATCCTGCCCTTGTTCCCGGTGTCGTTCTACGTGCTCCAGACCCTGATCAACGCCTGGCTGCTCGGCATGCTCGCGCTCAGCCTGACGCTGGTCGCGGGCACGATCGGCCAGGTCTCGCTCGGACACGCCGCGCTGCTCGCGATCGGCGCCTATACGTCAGCGCTGCTCTCGCTGACCTTCGCCGTCCCAGTCGGCCTCGCCATCATCGGCGGCGGGCTGATGAGTGCTGCACTCGGCACCACATTGATTTCACCCTCGTTCCGCCTGCGCGGGCATTATGTGTCGATCGCGACGCTTGCCATCGGCGAGATCGTCTCGCTGGTGATCCTGAACTGGGAAAGCGTCACGCGCGGCCCGATCGGCATCTCCGGCATCCCGCCGCTGTCGTTGTTCGGCTATGATTTGATCAGCCCGACCTCGATCTACTGGTTCAGTCTCGCGGTGATGGTCGTGCTGGCGCTGCTGCAGGGGCGGCTGCTCACCTCGCATCTCGGCCGCAGCTTCCGCGCCATCCGTGACGACGACATCGCCGCGCGCGCCTACGGCCTCAGCCTGAATCGCTACAAATCGCTGGCCTTCATCTTCGGCGGCTTTGCCGCCGGCATCAGCGGCGGCATCGCGGCGCATCTGTATTCCTACATCAACCATGAGACCTTCAACACGCAGCAATCCATCCTGGCGCTGACCGTCGTCATCCTCGGCGGTCTCGGCAATGTCGTCGGCGCTATTCTCGGATCGGTGGCGCTGGTCGGACTGCCCGAGATGTTCCGGATCGCGGCGGAGTATCGCATCCTGATCTACGGCATCGTGCTGCTGCTGCTGGTGCGGTTCAGGCCGCAGGGCCTGCTGGGGACGATCTGATGGCGGAGCAGTCTCCCATGCTGTCCCTGCGCGGGCTGACGCGCCGCTTCGGCGGCCTCACCGCCGTCGACGCCATCAATCTCGATCTCGCCAAAGGCGAGCTCGTCAGCATCATCGGCCCGAACGGCGCCGGCAAGACGACGCTGTTCAATCTGGTCACAGGGCTCGATCGGCCCGACGCGGGTGCGGTTCAGTTCGAAGGCCAGGACATCACCGGCCTATCACCGGAGCGGCTCGCGGCCGAAGGCATCGCGCGCACGTTCCAGTTCGGCCGCGTCTTCGGCAATCTCAGCGTGATGGACAACGTCCTGATCGGTGCGCATACGCGGCTGCGTGCTGTGAAGCCGGCGGTCCCGGTGATCGGCCCGCTGCTTGAACTGGGACTGGCGCTGCTGCGGCCAGCGAGCGTCAAGGCGGAGGAAGAGCGGCTGCGCGAAGAGGTCAAGGCCATCCTCGCCCACTTCGGCGAGCGGCTGCTGCCCCGGGTCGACCAGCCCGCCTATAGCCTGTCCTACGCCAACCGCCGCCGCGTCGAGATCGCGCGCGCGCTCGCGCTGAAGCCGCGCCTGTTGCTGCTCGACGAGCCGACCGCCGGCATGAACCCGACCGAGACCGCGGAGATGCAAGCGCTCGTCGCCGAGCTGAAGGCCGAAGGGCTCACCATCCTGCTGATCGAGCACAAGCTGGAGATGGTGATGCGCCTCTCCGACCGCGTCATCGTCATGGACGAAGGCAAGAAGATCGCAGAAGGACTGGGCGAACAGGTGCGGAGCGATCCCAAGGTGATCGAGGCCTATCTCGGCCACGGGCTGTCAGGGACGGCGGAGCAGGAGAGCGCGGCATGACGAACGCGTCGCCCGAGGCGCTGCTGGCGCTCTCCAACGTCAACACGTTCTACGGCCAGGCCCAGGTGCATTTCGACCTGTCGATATCGGTCGCGCGCGGCCACATCGTCTGCCTACTCGGCGGCAACGCCAGCGGCAAGTCGACGACGATGAAGATCATCCTTGGCCTCGTGAAACCGCGCTCGGGCGAGGTGACGTTCGACGGCGCCTCGCTCGTCGGACTGACGACGCCGCAGATCGTCCGCCGCGGCATCGCCTCGGTGCCGGAGGCGCGGCGGCTGTTTGCGGAGATGAGCGTGCGCGAGAACATCCTGATGGGTGCCTTCGTGCGTAACGATCGTGAGGCGATCGCGCAGGATCTCGACAGGATGCTCACCCTGTTTCCGAAGCTCGGCCAGCGGCTGTCGCAGCGCGCCGGCTCCTTGTCGGGCGGCGAGCAGCAGATGGTTGCGATGGCGCGCGCGCTGATGAGCCGTCCCAGGATGATCGTGATGGACGAGCCGACCATGGGCCTGTCGCCGCTCTATGTCGATCGCGTGCTGGAGCTGATCCGGACCATCAACCAGGAGGGCGTCTCGGTATTCATGGTCGAGCAGAACGCCAGCCTCGCGCTGGAGATCGCGCACGAAGCCTATGTGCTGCAGACCGGAAAGATCGTGCTGTCAGGCCCGGCGCGCGCGTTGAAGGACGATCCGCGCGTGCGCGATGCCTATCTCGGCGGCTCCGAGGCGGCGTAGAGGTCTGAACCTCTCCCGCTTGCGTCAGGGCGATCGAATTTGGAGATTGTTCGCCTGTGGCCATCCTTCGAGACGCCCGCCGTTGGCGGGCCCTCAGGATGAGGACCGGGGGCGCGGCACTGGTTTCAACGGGCAGCAATGCTACTTAGCCTCATCCTGAGGAGACCGAGAAGCGGTCGTCTCGAAGGACGAGGCGTGCGCTCAGGTCCCGCACTCAGGCCGACGCCGCGCTCGCGATTTGCTCGGCCGGCAGGTCATCGCCATTGGGATCGCCGGGGGCCGTGGCCCAGGCCAGCTCGACCAGCGTCACGATCCTGCGTCCACCACCATCGAGCTGGACCACGATCAGGCCCTGCTCCTCCATATAGCCGAGCAGCCGCTGCGCCCGGCGCAACGAATGCGAGCCGTAGGCGCGGGCGATCGCGGCGTCGCCGGGGCAGGGCCAGCCTTCCTTGGCCGCGCGCGCGATCATCATGAATACGCCTTGCATGTCGTCCGGCAAAATGGACGCTCGCAGCGAGACATCCTGCCAGGCGTCATCTTCAGTGAGATCAGCGCCGAGCCCGGCGCGCGCATGGGTCAGCATGCGGCGGAATTCGTTGAGATCGGGCACCGCCGTGCCGAGGCCCTCGATGCGGCAGCGAACCACGAACTCCTGATAGAGCACGCCGATGGCGCGGAAGCCGGCGTCGGGCGCGGCGAGCACGGCACGCAGCGTACGGTCCACGCGCTCGCGCCGCTCGGCGAGCTCCTCGGCACTGACCGGCACCTCGACCGCTGCCGGTTGGATCACCGGGGCGGCGGCCTTCGCGGCGCGAAGCTGCTCCAGCAGATCCGGCGCCGGCCGGCGCTGCGGCCGGCTGGCATCGGGCGGCGGCGCGGCCAGGATCACGGCGCGCATATCTTCAGTGGTCGCCTCCGGCAGCGGCATCAGCCGCGGCGTCGAATTGCGCGGAGAGGTGTCGGTCGGGCCGATGTTCAGGCGTAGCGGACGGCGCGACAGCGCAGGCCCCAGCGCCATGAATTGTCCGCGCTCGAGGTCGCGAAAGGCTTCGGCCTGCCGCCGTTCCATGCCGAGCAGATCGGCGGCGCGCGCCATGTCGATGTCGAGGAAGGTCCGGCCCATCAGGAAGTTGGAGGCTTCTGCCGCGACGTTCTTGGCGAGCTTCGCCAGCCGCTGGGTCGCGATGATGCCGGCGAGGCCACGCTTGCGGCCGCGGCACATCAAATTGGTCATGGCGCCGAGCGAGAGCTTTCGCGCTTCGTCCGAGACTTCGCCCGCCACGGCCGGCGCGAACAGCTGCGCCTCGTCGACGACCACGAGCATCGGATACCAATGGTCGCGGTCGACGTCGAACATCCCCCCGAGAAACGCGGCGGCGCGTCGCATCTGGTTCTCGGCGTCGAGGCCCTCGAGATTGAGCACGGTGGAGACGCGATGCAGCCGCGCGCGCTCGCCGGCGACCTGAAGACCGCGCTCGGTGTGATCCTCGGCTGCGATCACCAGATGGCCGAAGCGCTCGGCCAGTGTGACGAAATCGCCTTCGGGGTCGATGATGGCCTGCTGCACCCAGGGCGCGCTCTGTTCCAGCAGCCGCCGCAACAAATGCGATTTGCCGGAGCCCGAATTGCCCTGCACCAGGAGGCGGGTCGCCAGCAGTTCCTCGAGGTCCATGGCGGCCGCGGCGCCTGCCGTGGTCTGCCCCATCTCGATTGCAACCGTCATGTCCCCGACTCAAGTCCCGTCATTCGCGGACAGCGGCTTATCAATCCCGCCGCCGCGCGTCGAGCGGCACGGGTCGATCATGCCGCGTTGCCCACGGCGGCGTTCAGGCGTGGCTCGATTGCCGTAGAAGTGCGGGCCGATAGGGCGGTTGCGGATCGTCGTCCTCGTTTGCGGGGATGAGGCAGGAGCCGAATTCCTGCCTGATCCGCTCCATCTCGGCGATGCGTTCGTGCAGTCGCTGCAAATGCTCCGGCGATGTTGCCCGCCAGAACCGGAACGTGTCGGCCGTGAGCGGCACGAAAGCCGTGCCGAACAGCGTCGGCTCGGGAACGATGGTGCGTCCGAGCAGCAGGAAGCGGTCGGCGCCGGAGACGACGAGGGTCGCATAGCCCCGGTTTCCGATCCGCCTGATCCCGTTCAGCGACCATTCGGCGAGCTTGCTGAAATAAGGCTCCTCGCGCCAGCGATCGGGGCAATGGTCGTCGACCGTGACGTTCACGGCATCCTGGCTGAAATGCACGATGATGCCCGACTTCGCCGGGAACCAGTCATCGTCGAGATGCCCTTGCAGCCAGGCGCAGACGAAGGAGCGGCACATCTGGGGGCGGCGGTCGTAGATGGTGCAGCCGGTGCCGGTCTGCCAGTGCTTGCAGAGCTGGTTCACCGGCTTGTCGACGGCGGCCACTTCGAGGATATCGCAGCAGGCGTTGCACGACCCGCATTGCCGGGCCAGCGGCGTCGTCTTCGGCACGCCGGCCGCCTTGAAGCCCTGGCCGTCGCGCACGAGCAGTTTCTGCTTCTCCAGCGCGTTCAACGCGCGCTCGATCTTGAGACGGGACAGCCCGGTGGCGTCGATCACGCCCTTCATGGTCGTCGCGCCTGCCTCGACCGCGCGGACGACGCTCAGCATCGTCTGATCCATTACTTCTGCTTCTCTGTCTGTCCTGGATCCCGATGCAGGCACGGCCCATCCATGCCGGAAAGCGCCGTGTAACACAGGCGGTTTTACAAGGCTATGTTGCTCACAAGGCTATGTTGCTCACGCTCGGACCGGAGTGATCGCATCCGCCAAATTTGCGTCACACAGGGAACGGTCCCAGCTCAATCGTCGGATTGAGCGCGTCGTTGCCGATGAATGCAATCCGCGGCGTCATTGCCGGATGACGGAAGTGGGGTCCCTCGCCGGAACCCAGCACATTGCCCGCGCATCCCGATCCGGTCACACGTACCGGCGCGCCTACTGCGCGCCGGATCCGCCCTGCACGATCTTCTCGTTCAGCTTCTGGTCCACAGTGTCGACCGTGCGGTCGATCTCGGAATTGGGCACGCCGAGCTGATGCGAGATCAGCTTCACCAGGAGGTCGACGCGCTCGATGAAGGGCGCGCCACTTGCGACGGCACGCGCGGCCGATGACGGCTTGAGCAGGCTCTCGGCGGCCTTGGCGTATTTCGCGAAGGGCACCTGGTCCTGCGGATCGGCGCCGAGGCGGCGCGCGATCGCATCGACATGGTCGTAGATCGTCTGCGAGCGCTTGAGATCGCCGTGCACGGCATCGCGGATCGATTGCGGCTCGTGCGGCGTGATGCAGCGGTAATTGCCGGTCAGCAGCATCGACCATTTCGCCAGCGGCACGAACAGGGAATCGAAAACTTTCAGCTTCACCGGCACATCGTGGCCGTCGAGCGTCACAGCATCGATGTCGGCCTCCAACTCGCGCAGCACCTTGTTGTGCTTCTCGTCGGCGAACACCGACGCCTTGAAGTTGGTGGGCAGGCCGACATGCAGCACGTTCGCGGCTTCTTCCGGCGGACGGAACGCCTGCGGGTCGGGCGAGCACAGCGTCACCAGCCCCGGCTCGAACCGCTCCCACACCTGCGCATTGGTGTAGGCCTCTTCCAGATCCATGTCGGCGAGCGCCGGAATCCGTTTCAGATAGGGCAGCGGCGGCATGTTCATGATCGACAGGCACGGCAGCTTCGCCGCGGCGATCTTCACCATGAGAACGCGCACCGTGTGGTTGGTGTATTGCGGCTCCTGCATCGCAAGGCCAACCATATCGTAGCGGGAGAGATCGACATTGGCCGGGGTCACGGCGTCGAGCTTGCCGGGCAGATCGCGCGAGAAGATCGCCCGGTGCACCGCCTCGTCCCGCAGCTTGATGCGTACCTCGGTACCTTCTCGGTTGATCAGCTCCGCGGTCTTGGCGCGGCAGACCAGGGTCACGTTGTGCCCGGCCATCAGCAGCTTCGTGCCCAGCAGGGAGCCGTAAGAAGCCCCGAGAATCAATATGTTGCGCGCCATGCTCCGTCCCTTTGACAATTTGTGCGATTTTTGAGCCCCGGCCGTCATCCGGCGGGCGAGTTGCCGGCATGTAAAGCGAAGTCCGCGAGGATGGCAACTGGGATAATGCATACAAGGCGGCGCCGAAATCGGCCTCGCCTGGATGGAGCGAAGAAAGATTCGACGATCATTACGTCCGCCGGCAGGGACTCCCGCCTTGCGCGGCACTCGATCCGGCCATGGGCGCTCGTTTCTCGCCCGACCGATAAGCCTCGGTACCTGCCGCCGTCAGTCCGCTCGCCAATGCTGTACGGCTTTACCGAATTCCGATCTGTCTGATGTCGCGCTCGTCCCGGCTCACCGTGAGGTGCGATCACACGTCGTCACGCTTCGCGTGCCAATGATCGGCACGTTGGCCGGTATCGCCGTCATCGTCTTGTCACGTCCGCAGCGCGCATTGACGAAGCGACAATCCGCCGCATCGCTCACCATATCGTGGTTTCACAATGACGGCCTAGGCAGGCATGTCTCTTCGGTCGGCGAAGTGAAGTCATTTCTATTCGCCGATCGCAACAAGAAACGACCGGGCCCGAATCGCAAGCGTGGCGGTCTACGCGGGCAAACAACTATGTGTCAGCGATGGAGCTGGGACGTGACGATTGAGTTGAGCCAGCCTCGGGTCGGCTCGTTTGGAATACCGGCGGTCCCGCGCAGAGCCTCCGCCGCGCGAAGCGAGGATGTAGCGATTGTCGGGGTGGGTCTCGTCGCCTCGAGGCGCTGCACAGAACGTGAGGCCGGCGGATCTGGACGCAAGTCCGGGCAATCGTTGACGGCGCCGTTCGGGGGCTGACATGGAAGGTGATCATTGGCCTTACGGCTCGTGCGACGGCGCCGGGCAAAGCCTGGCTCGCTTGCGGGATCGCGCGTCACAATTTTTCGCAAGCCTGTCCGTCGCGGAGCTCGGGCGTGAGACGGACCGGCAATTGTGGATTTCGGACTGGCTGAGGGTCGCAGACGACTACCGGGCATTGGCCGAATCCGCGCACGACACCGGCTCCGCTCAGATTGCGCGGGAAGCGTGGCTATGTTCGCTGACGGCCCTCGAAGTCGTCAGACGTCTGTCCTGCCCGGGTGATGTCGCAAGTGCCGACCTCGCTGACGAGGTCGGCATCAGCCTGAGGGGCTTCGAGGCAGAGGCTGGTCTGGCGATCGAGCGCGTCAAGATCGACTGCTTCGATCAAGGGGTGCTGGCTGGCTTCTTTCTGCCGGCGCTCCGTCATGGGCCTTCCGCGCCGGCGGTGATCTGCGTCAGTGACGAGGACATCAGTTTGGGCTCGATGATGAGCCGGCTGTTGCCGGCCTCGCTCTGCGGGACCATGTCGCTGCTGCTCGTCGATGCCGGCAATTCGACGGTTCATCGCGCCTTCAAGCCGGTGCACAGGCTTCAGTGCTGGTTGGACTATCTGCAGGGGCGCCCCGATGTCGACCCGCGGCGGATCGCGATCTACGGCGAAGGGACGGGCGCCTGTCATGCGTCCCGCCTTGCCCTCTCGGATCGCAGGATCGCGGCCGCGGTGTGCGACGGCGGCCTGTTGACGCCGCGCATGCGTCGCGCCTCGCTACGCTGGATCAGCGGCTTCGGACAGGCCGCCCCTGACGGCGCCTCGACGGGTTCGTTGCTGCCGTCGCGTCGGCTGCCGTGCCCGCTGCTCATGATCGTCGGGAGTCGCTCCATGATATGGGAGCAGGACGCTCTCGAGCTGCAGGCCGATTATCGGCAGACCGGAGCGGATTGCTCGGTCGTCGTCCCCAACAACGTGTCGCACCCACTCGGCGAGGTCGAGAATTTCATCGCCCTCGACGACTTCGTTCTCGAATGGCTCGACAGCAAGCTTGGTGCGGCCCGTCCGCATGAACCCGTGACGTACCTCTAGCCGGTCAGGGCATAAGCGGCGCGCTATCCTGACGCGGCGCGACGACGTCAGCGTTCGGCTCGGGCACTCAGTCTGTCCCGGACATTTGCGGATTACGACGCGTCGATCGCCAGCAATCGAGCCGCCAGCCGGGCGTTCCTGGCGATCGTAGCGAGCGCGCCATTCAGTTCAGCTAAAGTCTTCTCGTCGAGCTCGTTGAACATGGTCGAATTCAAGGCGAGCCTTCTCTTGGATAGTTTCTCGATCTCCGTCTTCGCCTTCGCCGTCAGCGACATCAGAACGAAGCGGGCGTCGTCCGCTGCCGGCCGTCGCGATAGCAAGCCGCTCTTTTCCAGGGTCTTGGTCTGGTTGGTGACGAAAGCCGGATGGACCCGCAACTTGTTCGCGATCTCGATGCCGGCGACGCCGCGCCCCTCGTCCAGCTCGGTGATGGCCATCATGATCAGCCATTGCGGCTGGGTAATGCCCAGCAGTCCGGCCCAACTTGCGTGGATGTCCTCCAGCTGCGCGTGAATTTCGACGACGTTCCAGATGAAGTCCGTGATCGCCCTGTCGAGTTTTTTCTCGATCATGTGGCTTTGCCCCCCGCTTCGGCGTTGATCCCTTCTTATTGCTCTTGAATCAGTCTTTTAACGGCATATTCCGAGGGCGTCTCAGATTTCCGTCGTGATGAGGCCGAAACCGTCCGACCATTTGATGCTTGCAAAAAGCAATTAATTAAATTATGTCTCGTCGCACTCAATCTTTGCTGCTCTTGACCCTGTCGACGGACGGCGATGTGAGACCTCCAAGAAAGCCCTCGGGATGCCCCCTGAGGGCTTTTTACTTTTTATTCAGCATGTTAGTTCGCATTCCGACAGGTTCTGTTGCTCTCGGGCAACATCTCTCGCCGAACTTACAATTCACTAAATCAATAAATTGAGGCGATTGTTTTTATAAACTATACGTGAGGAACGACGGAGGGGGGCACCTCACTGTCGTTTCAGTCCGGACCTTCAGTGCGGATCTGAATTGAACGGAAATTATGAGGGTGAAGCGGTGTCCTCCGAGGAAGCCGAGCCCCCTGAATCGACCTGGAGGTTTACCTAATGAAGTTGACGAAGTCGCTCTTTCTCGGCTCGGCTGCCGGCCTGATGGCCGTCTCCGGGGCGTTCGCAGCCGATCTTCCCGTGAAGGCCAAGGCGGTCGAATACGTGAAGATCTGCTCGCTGTACGGCGCCGGTTTCTACTACATCCCGGGCACCGACACCTGCATCAAGCTGGGTGGTTATCTGCGCGCCGAAGTCGCGTTCAACACCAACAGCAACTACGGCATCTCGAACGGCTCTCCGGCCGGTGCGCACAACCGCCTCAGCAACTACTACCAGATGCGCGCTCGTGAAGATCTCAACATCGACACGCGCACCGCGACCGAATACGGCGTCGTCCGTACCTTCTTCGACGGCGTGTTCACCTGGACCACCGGCGGCTATCAGGGCTCCGGCTCCGCGACGGGCGGCACGGTCTATACCGGCAACCTCGGCCTCAACACCTCCGGCGCCACGCCGGCGCTCGTTGGTTCGTCGATCAACGGCACCGACGGCAACACCTCGGGCGGTTCGCTCGGCGTGTACTACGCCTTCATCCAGTTCGCTGGCTTCACCATGGGTAAGGCCGTGTCGCAGTTCGACGCGCCCTGGACCAACTATCCCGGCAACAACATCGACAGCCTCGTCGGCGGTTCCGGCACGGTCACCGGTGTTAACCAGTTCACCTACACCGCTGACTTCGGTCAGGGCGTGACGGCGGCGTTCTCGGCGGAGGACGCGACGGCCTACTATCAGGCCGGTAACCTCAACCTGCTCGGCGCCACTGCCGCTACCATGGTTGGCGGTTCGTATGGCTCCAACGCCATCGGCGGTTCGCGTTCGCCGAACCTCGTCGGTATGGTCCGCGTCGACCAGGCCTGGGGTCTGTTCCAGGCGTCGATTGCTGCGCATGACAACCACGTTGCCTATTACGGCGCCACCGAGACGACCGGCCACCCCGACGACAAGTGGGGTTGGGCTGTTCAGCTCGCTCTGTCGATCAAGAACATCCCGACTGGTGCGGGTGACACGATCAACATCCAGGGCGTCTACACCGACGGCGCGACCCGCTACAACTTCCAGAACCTGGCGGGCAGCTCGTACCAGATGTACGGCAGCTCGGGCATTGCCTACCAGAGCGTCGGCTTCGCCAATGCTCCGGACACCGTGTTCACGACCGGCGGTCAGGAAAGCGTCAAGACCTGGGGCTTCCGTGGTGCCTACACCCATAACTGGGATCCCTACTGGAACTCCGCGCTGTACGGTGCTTACGCTCAGGCGCAGTTTGGCACGCTTGCCAAGACCACGCTCTGCGGCGCGACTGGCACCGGCGGCGTGTTCGGTGGCCTGGCGGGCGTCACGGGTTGTAACCCTGACTTCGCGGTCGCCCAGATCGGCCTGATCACCCGCTGGACCCCCGTCAAGAACCTGACGTTCTCGGCCGACGTGAACTGGACCCATCTGGACCAGAAGTATGCCGGTACTGCAGTTCTCAGCCCGGCCGCTACCACGGCCAAGCCGACCGCTGTGTACGAGCTGAAGGATCAGGACAGCATCACACTGCTCCTCCGCGCTCAGCGCAACTGGTAAGCTCGGTTCAACGAACTGATCTTCAAGAGCCCTCGGCAGGAAACTGCCGGGGGTTTTCTCTTTGCTTGAGTGATGCTGGATGGCTTGAGTGATGGTGGACGTCATGGCTTCCAATGAGGCGTGGGCGAGGGCCCCCGAGCTGGTCGAACAAATAGTCAGAGCGGTACGATCCGTTGATTTTCTGATTTCGGAGGTTCAAACCGGATGGGCAAGCGCCATGGGGCTTACTGTTTCGCAATGGAACATGTTGGTTATTATCGCAGAAGCCCACGAACGCAGCGGTCTCCAAGTCAAATCCGTTGCTGAGACCCTGCGAGTAAACGCCTCGTTCATTGTCAGACAATCGAGACCGTTGGAAGACCTCGGCCTGATCCGAAGGAAAAGCTCGAACACCGATAAACGAGTGGTGTATCTTTCCGCTACGCCGAAGGCTCTCAAGGAGCTTGCTCGATTACAAGAGAGTAGGGACTCGGTGTGCGCCGCAATAAAGAAGGAGATGGGCGAGGCGACGACGTTGCACACGATAGAGCTGCTGCAGCAGCTTGAGCGCTCCTTGGCTCGTTGTCGTGCTAGGTTGCAGATCGCGGACTAAACAGCAGCTCTGACGATTTCCATGATCATCTTTCCCTATGGGTTCTATCTGCTAAATGGTAAGCGGCCCATCCACTTGGGCAACGACTTAGAAGCGCGCGAGGCCATGATGACATGGCTGGACGCGAACAATAGCGGTCATTTGCGCTCGGACATGATTGGTGGAGCCCAGCTGCTCACCAGGTTTCGAGGCTTCGATGATACCGGCTGGTCCGCTGCCATGCATCAGGCGCCGCTTCTGTTCGAAACTATGTTTTGCTCTGAGGGCGAGGTCACCCGGCATCGTCAATACGCTGAATACGACACTGCGCTCGCAGGTCACGCTGAACTGTTGGACATCAGCGGAAGATTGCACTGACTGGTTTGGTATAGGTGAGGGGGGCGCTCCCTAGCGGAGACGAAGGGTACTTCGTGAAAGCGCTGAAAAACAACGACAAATCAGCTGACTGCTTCGGCATTGCTACCACTCAACAAGCTGGCACGAGCCAAACAGTCATAACTTCTTGACCTCACCAAACACCTCGACCGTCCAAGGTCCACCCGCGCCCGCCTTCTTACGAAACCGCACGATGCCGGGGTCGTCAGACATTTTCTGGCTTGAGAAATCGAAAGTACTATCTTTGATCGTGCGCTCGACTTCAGTGCGTCGCCTGATACGAGCATTCGTGGGGATACAGCCAGCATAAACGCCGCTAGTTCGGGACTGCGGTGCCGCGGCGCAGATCGGCCTCGATCTGCAAGCGGGTGCCGCCGCCGAAGCGGGCGCGGTAGACCTGAAGGTTCTCCATGATCCGCTGCACGTAATTGCGCGTTTCGGAGAACGGAATCAGCTCGACCCAATCGATCGCATCCACCTTCGGGTCGCGCGGATCGCCGTAGCGGTCGATCCACTTCTTCACGCTGCCGCGGCCGGCATTGTAGGCGGCAAAGGTCATGATGTAGGAGCCGCGGTAATCCTCGAGCAGTCCGCCGAGCTCGGCTGAGCCCAGCGTAGCGTTGTAGACCGAATCGTTCTTCAGCCGGCCCAGATCGTAAGTCGCGCCGTGCCGCTTGCAGACATAGCGCGCGGCGTCCGGCGTCACCTGCATCAGCCCGTAGGCCTGCGCCGGGGAAACCACACGGGGGTTGAACGCGCTTTCCTGCCGCGCGATGGCGTAGACGATGCTGCGCTCGACCTCGGGACCGATCGGCGCGAATTGCGGAATGCCGTTGACGGGGTAGGCGTAGAAGTCGAACGGCAAGCCGCGATTGAGCGCGGCCTTGCCGACCAGCAGCATGCCGCGGGCATCGTTGTAGCGCTGGGCGAGCTCGCCGAGGCCGGCAAGCGCCTCGGGATCGCCGTTCTCGCCCATGTCGGCGAGAACAGGCACGGCCATCTCGTGCTCGTCGAGCTCGTAGAGCAGGTGCGCAGCGCGCACGATCTCCAGCCGTTCGGCGCCACGCCCGCGCGGCTGGCTATTGAGCTCGATCTGCGGCAGGCCGAGCTTGGCGCGGGCGAGCTGGCCATAATAGCTGGTCGATTGCTCGGCCGCGCGCGCATAGGCATTGCGCGCCTCCTGCTGGCGGCCCATCGCCTCCGCAGCGCGGCCCTGCCAATAGCCGGCACGCGCCAGCGTGGTCGGATTGACGCTGCCGACCCCGATGCGGGCAAAATGCTGCGCGGCCGTGGCGGGATCGTTGAGGAAGCGGAGCGCGATCCACCCGGCGGTGAATTCCTGCTCGGTCTTGTAGATGTCACGCGAGGGCAGCGCGGCGTCGCGCGCGATCAGATAGGCGCTGCGGAACTCCTCGGTGTCGATCATCTTGCGCGCCAGCAGACGCCGCTCGATCCACCATTCATCGAGATTGTGGAGCCGGCCCGGGTCCTTCGGCGCCGACAGCATGAGCTGGGCCGCCTCGGCAAATTTCTCCTCGCGGCGCAACAGCTGGATCTTGCTGAAGATGAAGCCGGGATCACTGTGCAGCTCGTGCGGCACCGCATCGAGCAGCGCGCGCGCGTTCGGCGCTTTCTTGACGGCGGCGATGCGGGCCCTGGCGAGTGCGACATAGCCGGCGCCGAGGCGCCTTGCGGCGCGCAGCGCGGCCTCGTTCTCGCTGCCGTAGAGCAGGGTGTCCATCCGCGCCTTCTGATCGCCCGGCGTCAGCAGGGCGCCGAACTGGTCGAGCGCGTTGTTCTCGGTCTCCTCGGACATCGGATCGCTGCGCCAGGCTTCGCGCACCAGCCGCTCGGCGTTGGCGCGGTCGCCGCGCGCCAGCATCGCCTTGGCGAGCGTGAAGCGGCCCTTGGCGGAGATCGGAGATTCGTTCTCGAACCACGACCACGCCACGGAATCGTCGCGCCTGTCGTCCCACATTGCAGCTTCGAGACGCCGGCGCAGGAAAGTCTGCGACGGCCAGCTCGGATTGGCGGAAAGGAAGGCGCGGTAGCGCTCCACGCTCGCGCCGTTGTCCTCGCTGCGCAGGATGATCCATTCCGCGAGTTTTCGCGCGACCGGATCCGAGATGCCGGCCGCGGCATTGGTGGCGTCACCCGCCTTGCGCTTCCGCACCAGCTCGATGACGCTCTCCAGGGTCTCCTTGTCGCCCTGCGAGGTCGACGACGTCGCTGCGACCGCGGCCGGCACGACCGGCTTGCGCGGCGCGGCATGCTGGCGGGTCGCCGGCGCCAGCACGGGAGCTGCGGCAGCGCGCGGGGGAGGGGCGGAAGGTTTGACGGTGGCCGTCACGGCCGGCGCGGGGGCCGCTTTCGGAGGCGAACCGCTGGCCGCCGGATGTGATTTCGGCGCTGGCGCCGCTGCGGCAGGCTTGGGCTTGTCCTTCGCGGCGTCTTTGCCGGCGCTCTTGTCGATGCTCTTGCCAGCGTTCCTGCCAGTGTCCTTGCCAATATCCTTGGCCGGCTTCTTCGCAGCGTCCTTGGCCGGGGCGGCAGCTGCGCCCTTGCTCGCGCCCTTGGCTGTCTCCTTGGCTGTATCCTTCGCGGTGTCCTTGCCAGGTCCTTTGCCGGTTCCCTTGGATGAGGCCTTCGCTGCATCCCTGGCCGCCGGCTTTGCGGTGTCCTTCGCCGTGTCCTTGGCGGTTTCCGCAGGCGTCTCATTGGACTTGGCCAGGGTGGCGCTGCCGACCGACAGCCCTGCCATCAGGCACAGGACCAGGCCGGAGGATCGCCAAACGGTGCGAGGGATTGAGGTCACGGGTTTCGTCGCCCCGAATCAGTCAAGTGGCTCAAGATCTAGCTGTATTTGATTGAATATGCGGACAAAATACCAACAGCCGCTTACTTCGGGCCCATTTGCACCATCACCACGGCAAAATCGCGGCCTAAACGGTGTGTCACCGGGCTGCGGGTCTTTTACCGGCGGGATAGACCCGATATGAATGGCGCTTGCTCAAGAGATAGCCGCGCACGGAGGAAGTCCATGGCAGCCAAGACGAAATTCCGGGGGTCGTTCACCGCCTTGGTCACGCCGTTCAAGAACGGCTCGCTGGACGAGGCCGCCTTCCGCTCGCTGGTCAACTGGCAGATTTCCGAGGGCACCAACGGCCTTGTCCCGGTCGGCACCACCGGCGAGAGCCCGACGCTGAGCCATGACGAGCACAAGAAGGTGGTCGAATGGTGCATCGCTGAAGCCAAGGGCCGCGTGCCTGTTATCGCGGGGGCCGGCTCCAACTCGACCAAGGAGGCGATCGAGCTCTCCCAGCACGCCGAGAAGGCGGGCGCTGATGCCGTGCTGGTGGTGACGCCCTATTACAACAAGCCGACCCAGGAAGGCATGTACCAGCACTTCAAGGCGATCAACGACGCGATCGGGATTCCGATCATCATCTACAACATCCCGCCGCGCTCGGTGATCGACATGTCGGTCGATACCATGAAGCGGCTGTGGGAGCTGAAGAACATCGCCGGCGTCAAGGACGCCACCGCCAGCATGGTGCGCGTGTCGCAGCAGCGCGCAGCGATGGGCGAGGAGTTCAATCAGCTCTCCGGTGAGGACGCCACCATTCTCGGCTACATGGCTCATGGCGGCCACGGCTGCATCTCCGTCACCTCGAACGTCGCGCCGCGTCTGTGCTCGGAGTTCCACATCGCCTGGCAGAAGGGCGACCACGCCACCGCCTTGAAGCTGCACGACAAGCTGATGCCGCTGCACAACAACCTCTTCATCGAGAGCAATCCGGCGCCGATCAAGTATGCGATGTCGCTGCTCGGCAAGCTGGACGAGACGCTGCGGCTGCCGATGGTGCCGGTTTCCGAGCCGACCCGCGTTGCGGTGCGCAGCGCCATGGTCCACGCTGGCCTGATCAACTGAGGCGCCAGCTTATCGGGAGTCCGTTCATGAGCGTCGACGACAAGGGTAGACTGATGCTCAGGGAGTTCCGTGAGTTCGCCATGAAGGGCAATGTCGTCGATCTCGCGGTCGGCGTCATCATCGGTGCGGCTTTCGGCGCCATCGTCACGTCGCTGGTCGGCGACGTCATCATGCCGATCATCGGCGCCGTCACCGGTGGTCTCGACTTCTCGAACCACTTCATCCCCTTGTCGAAGGCGGTTACCGCCACCAACTTAGCGGATGCGAAAAAGCAAGGCGCCGTCCTTGCTTACGGCAGCTTCCTGACGCTGACGATCAACTTCGTCATCGTCGCCTTCGTGCTGTTCCTGGTGATCCGCGCCATGAATGCGCTGAAGCGCAAGGAGGAGGCGGCACCTGTCGCGCCGCCGAAGCCATCGGCCGAGGTCGAGCTGCTGACCGAAATTCGCGACCTCCTCAAGAAGTGACGCGCGCGCTTCATCCGAACTGTTAGCTTTGCTGCGCATCTCGATCGGGTTTGCTTCTCATGGCCGATAAAAACGAACGTCCAATCAAGGTCATGGCAGAGAATCGCAAGGCCCGCTTCAACTATGCGATCGAGGACACGATCGAGGCGGGCATCGCGCTGACCGGCACCGAGGTCAAGTCGATCCGTAACGGCAAGAGCACGATCGCGGAATCCTACGCCGATTCCAAGGACGGCGAGATCTGGCTGATCAACGCCACCATTCCCGAATATCTCCAGGGCAATCGCTTCAATCACGAGCCCAAGCGGCCGCGGAAACTGCTGCTCCATCGCCGGCAGATCAACAAGCTGATGGGCGCCGTCGATCGCGAGGGGATGACGCTGATCCCGCTCAAGCTCTATTTCAACGAGCGCGGTCGAGCCAAATTGCAGCTGGCGGTTGCAAAGGGCAAGAAGCTGCACGACAAGCGCGAGACCGAGAAGAAGCGCGACTGGAGTCGCGAGAAGGGCCGCCTGATGCGGGCGAGGGGATAGCGCGATGTCTCAGAAGAACCTGCTCGAGGTCGACTGGAGCCAGATTCCGGCGCCCGCCGATGATGGCGGTGCGGCGCATCTGACGGGCATGAAGCTGCCCCCGATCGGCCTGCTCGCGACCAACGACACCTCGGTGACGCTGTCGGCGCTGCGCGGCCGGACCGTGGTGTTCGCCTATCCGCGCACGGGCGAGCCCGGCAAGATCTCGCTGGTGGACGATTGGGACATGATCCCGGGCGCGCGGGGTTGCACGCCGCAGACATGTGCGTATCGCGATCTGTTCGCCGAGCTGAAGGCCGCCGGCGCCGCCCACGTGTTCGGCCTCTCGACCCAGAGCAACGACTACCAGACCGAGATGGCCTCACGGCTGCATCTGCCGTTCCCGGTGCTGTCGGACGACAAGCTGGCGCTGACGCACGCGTTGAAGCTGCCGACCATGGCGGTCGCGGGCCTGACGCTGATCAAGCGCCTCGCGCTGATCATCGACGACGCCAGCATCACGCATGTGTTCTATCCGGTGTTTCCGCCCGACCGGAACGCCGGCGACGTCCTGGACTGGCTGAAGGCCAATCCGGCCAAGGCCTGAACCAGAGCGCTAATCGAGGTCCGCCTTCACCTTCGCGAACACCGACCGGAACATGTCCGGCGTCAGCACGCCGGTGTTCGTGTTGTAGCGCGAGCAGTGGTAGCTGTCGTAGAGCTTGAACGCGCCGGCCTGATGCACGACGCCATGGCCGAAGGGGGCCTGAGAGGCCTTCAGCTTCAGCGGCTTGAGCACGCTGTCGTGCGCAATTCGCCCGAGCGCGATGATCGCGCGCAGCTTCGGCATCGTCTCGAGATTCGCGACCAGAAACCGCCGGCAGGTGTTGATCTCGACCGGTAGCGGCTTGTTCTGCGGCGGCACGCAATGCACGGCATTGGCGATCCGGCAGTCGATCAGCTTCAGGCCATCATCGGGACGCGCCTGATAGGTGCCTTTGGCAAATCCGTATTCGAGCAGCGTGGCGTAGAGCAGATCGCCGGCATAATCGCCGGTGAACGGCCGTCCCGTGCGGTTGGCGCCCTGCATCCCCGGCGCGAGGCCGACGATCAAAAGGCGCGCCTTGATGTCGCCGAAGGGCGCGACCGGGGCATTGTGCCACAGGGGCTCGCGTGCGCGGTTAGCCTCGCGAAAGGCCACCAGGCGCGGACAGAGCGGACAATCGCGGTCGGGAACGACGGTGGGGAGCTGGCGGCTGGACCGAACCGCCTCACTCCTCGAAGTCGTCATCGCCCCTCGGCGCCATCGTGGTTGCGCGCTGGAGGAATTGCGGGGCGTGGTGGCGGGCCTCGCGCTCGCCGCGGTCGCGCGGGGCGGGGCGTTCGGACGGATCACGGCCAAGCTTGGACTGCAGCTCGACGAGGTCGGTGAAGACGTCGGCCTGGCGGCGCAACTCGTCGGCGATCATGGGCGGCTGGCTGGCGATGGTGGAGATCACCGTGACCCGCACGCCGCGGCGCTGCACGGCCTCGACCAGGGAGCGGAAGTCGCCGTCGCCGGAGAACAGCACCATCTGGTCGATGTGCTCGGCGAGCTCCATCGCGTCCACGGCGAGCTCGATGTCCATGTTGCCCTTGACCTTGCGGCGGCCGGAGGCGTCGATGAACTCCTTGGTCGCCTTGGTGACGACGGTGTAGCCATTGTAGTCCAGCCAGTCGATCAGCGGGCGGATCGAGGAGTATTCCTGATCCTCGATGATGGCGGTGTAGTAGAACGCCCGGAGCAGCGTCCCGCGGCCCTGAAACTCCTTCAGCAGGCGCTTGTAATCGATGTCGAAGCCCAGAGTTTTCGCCGTCGCGTAGAGATTGGCCCCATCGATGAAGAGCGCGATCTTGTTGGTAGGAGAAGGTGACATTCAGTTTGCTCGCGTAGTGTTCGTGATTGATCGTTTTATTGTTGGCGCGGCGGCAGCTGGCCGCGCATTTCTCTAGAGTGCCGCTGAGACCCGTCGAAACCGCAAATCCGGAGAAGTCGGGGCAATCAAGGTATAGTTATGGCCGACTTGCAAAGATCCGGCGCTGCCCTCGATGGCAGCCCGGGAAACCACCCATCCCAGCCCCAATGTGGGGGTAGCAGAGCCGTTTGGCGAGGCCAAATCACAAATTGGCCTTGCGAAACCGGCCCCGTCCCTATAACTAGCCCCAATCATCCACATATTTCGTCCCACCCACAACGGAGCGACAGTCCATGGCTCGCGTCACCGTAGAAGATTGTATCGACAAGGTCGACAACCGGTTTGACTTGGTCCTGCTGGCCGCCCACCGAGCCCGCATGATTTCGTCCGGTTCACAACTAACGGTTGACCGCGATAACGACAAGAACCCTGTTGTGTCGTTGCGCGAAATTGCCGACACGACGATTTCGCCGGAGGACCTCCGCGAGGAGCTGGTGCACTCGCTCCAGAAGTTCGTCGAGGTCGACGAGCCCGAGCCGGATACGGTGCCGCTGATCGGTTCCGCGGGCGCGAGCGTCGATGCGGACGATACCGAGGTCGCCGTCGAGCGCATGACCGAAGAGGAGCTCCTGAAGGGTCTCGAAGGCCTCGCGCCGCCCGAGGAGCAGCCCGAGGAAGACGAGTAAATCGTCCGTCGCGATCGTCGACTTCTTGTGATCTTATCAAAGGCCCGAACCGTTGTTCGGGCCTTTGCTTTTGCTGACGTTTTCGTGGTTACCATAGCGTTGTGGTTGGCGATGCGTCCTGTCACTGAATTGATCGGACACAAGCGCGATCGGAGCTAAGATGTATACAACGGGCAGGCCCAGGCTCGTTTGAAGGCAGGACGGATGGTATATCGGCGCCGCAGATCCACGCAGATGCAGGCCGCAACCGAATCGGTTGCCGTGGCCCCGACTGCGCCGGTCGCGCGCCCGGCCAAGCCGCGCGCGCGCATGATGCGTCAATATGACCTCGTCGAGCGCGTCAGGTCCTACAATCCCAACACCAACGAAGACCTGCTGAACCGCGCCTATGTCTACGCCATGAAGGCGCATGGCTCGCAGACCCGCGCCTCGGGCGATCCGTATTTCTCGCACCCGCTCGAAGTGGCGGCGATTCTCACCGACCTGAAGCTCGACGACGCCACCATCGTGGCCGCGCTGCTCCACGACACGATCGAGGACACCGAGGCGACGCGGGCCGAGATCGATCAGATTTTCGGGCCGGAGATCGGCGCGCTGGTCGAGGGCCTGACCAAGCTGAAGCGGCTGGAACTGGTGTCGCGGGAGGCCAAGCAGGCCGAGAACCTGCGCAAATTGTTGCTGGCCATTGCCGACGATGTCCGCGTGCTTCTGGTCAAGCTCGCCGACCGTCTGCACAACATGCGTACGCTGGACTTCGTGCCGACGGAATCGCGCAGGCGCATCGCGGAGGAGACGCTCGACATCTATGCGCCGCTCGCGGGGCGCATGGGCATGCAGGAAATGCGCGAGGAGCTGGAGGATTTGTCCTTCCGCACCCTCGATCCCGAAGCCTATTCGGTGGTGATGCAGCGCCTGGACGCGCTCGCCGAACGCAACCGCAATCTGATCGGCGAGATCGAGGACCAACTGTCCAATAATTTGCGTCACAGGGGCTTGGGGGCGCGGGTCTATGGCCGCCGCAAGAAGCCGTTCTCGATCTGGACCAAGATGGAGCGCAAGTCGGTCGGCTTCGAGCAATTGTCCGACATCTTCGGCTTCCGGCTCGTCGTCAACGACATCGAGGCCTGCTATCGCGCACTCGGCATCGTCCACACCACCTGGCCGGTCGTGCCGGGGCGCTTCAAGGACTACATCTCGACGCCGAAGCAGAACGACTACCGCTCGATCCACACCACGGTGATCGGCCCAGGCAACCAGCGCGTCGAGCTGCAGATCCGCACCGAGGCGATGGACCAGATCGCCGAGCGGGGTATCGCCGCGCACGTCTTCTACAAGGAAGACGTCGGTTCGCCGACCGAATTCCTCAAGCGCGAGTCGACTGCGTTCGCCTGGCTGCGCCACACCATTGGCATCCTCTCGGAGAGCGCCAATCCGGAGGAATTCCTCGAGCACACCAAGCTCGAACTGTTCCACGACCAGGTGTTCTGCTTCACCCCGAAGGGCAAGCTGATCGCGCTGCCGCGCCATGCCAACGTGATCGACTTCGCCTATGCCGTGCACACCGACGTCGGTAACAGCGCGGTCGGCTGCAAGATCAACGGCCAGTTCGCGCCGCTGTCCTCGGAGCTCCAGAACGGCGACGAGGTCGAGGTGCTGACCTCGGAAGCGCAATCGGCGCCGCCCTCGGCCTGGGAAACGCTTGCGGTCACCGGCAAGGCACGCGCCGCGATCCGCCGCGCCACGCGAACCGCGGTGCGCGATCAATATGCCGGTCTCGGCCGGCGCATCGTGGAGCGCCTGTTCGAGCGCGCCAAGATCGAATATGCCGACGACAAGCTCAAGGGCGCGCTGCCGCGACTCGCACGGACCTCGATCGACGACGTGATGGCAGCCGTGGGGCGCGGCGAGATCAAGGCCTCCCACGTCGCACGTGCGATGTACCCCGACTACAAAGAGGAGCGCATCGCGCGCTACGGCGTCAAGAAAGGGCTTGCTGCCAAGCTCAAGGAAAAGTCGTCGGAGCAGCCGCGCAGCCCGGTCGCGATTCCGATCCGCGGCATCAATTCCGACCTGCCGATCAAGTTCGCGCCGAACGGCGGCGCCGTGCCGGGCGATCGCATCGTCGGCATCGTCACGCCGGGCGAGGGCATTACGATCTACCCGATCCAGGCGCCGGCCCTGAAGGATTTCGAGGAGGAGCCCGAGCGCTGGCTCGACGTCCGCTGGGACATCGAGGACTCCGCACCGCAGCGCTTCCCGGCCCGCATCAAGGTCGAGAACGTCAACGAGCCCGGCGCGCTGGCACAGATCGCGACCGTGATCGCCGAGCATGACGGCAACATCGACAACATCAGCATGCAGCGCCGCTCACCGGACTTCACGGAAACGACGATCGATCTCGAAGTCTACGATCTGAAGCATTTGAGCGCGATTCTGGCCCAGCTGCGCGCGAAGGCGGTCGTCGCCAAAGTCGAACGTGTTAATGGATAGGTGCATCTCGCATGCGCCGGTCCCTCTGATTCTGCGAGTCCTGAAATGCCCGCTTCGAAGCTCCGCCTCGGCGTCAATATCGATCACGTCGCAACCGTGCGTAACGCGCGCGGCGGCCGCCATCCGGATCCGGTGCGGGCGGCGCTGCTGGCGATCGAGGCGGGCGCCGACGGCATCACCGCCCATTTGCGCGAGGATCGCCGCCACATCCGCGACGAGGACATGGCGAGGCTGAAGGCCGAGATCTCCAAGCCGCTCAATTTCGAGATGGCGGCGACCGACGACATGATGCGGATCTCGCTCGCCACCAAGCCGCACGCGGTGTGCCTGGTGCCGGAGCGCCGGCAGGAGGTGACCACCGAAGGCGGGCTGGACGTGGTCGGCCAGCATGACGCGCTCGCGCCCTATATCGCGCGGCTGACCGACGCCGGCATTCGGGTCTCCCTGTTCATCGCCGCCGATCCCGCCCAGATCGAGATGGCGGCGCGGCTGCACGCGCCCGTGATCGAGATCCACACCGGCGCCTGGTGCGACGCCGTGGTCGACGGCCACACCGCCAAGGCCGAGACCGAATGGCAGCGGATCGTTGCGGGCGTGAAGCTGGCTACGGCCGCCGGGCTGGAGGTCCATGCCGGGCACGGGCTTGACTATACGACGGCGGAGACGATCGCGGCTCTGCCTGACATCATGGAGCTCAACATCGGCTACTACATGATCGGCGAAGCGCTGTTCGTCGGTCTTGCCGAGACGGTGCGCAGCATGCGCGCGGCGATGGACCGCGGCCGGAGCCGGGCGTGATCATCGGCATTGGCTCCGACCTCATCGACATCACCCGCGTCGCCAAGGTGATCGAGCGCCATGGCGAGCGCTTCCTCGACCGCATCTTCACCGTGGCGGAGCGGGCCAAGGCGGAGCGCCGCGCCAAGAACGAGAAGATGGTGGTGGCGACCTACGCCAAGCGCTTCGCCGCCAAGGAGGCCTGCTCCAAGGCGCTCGGCACCGGGATTCGGCGCGGCGTGTGGTGGCGCGATATGGGGGTGGTCAATCTTCCGGGCGGCCGGCCGACCATGCAGCTGACCGGCGGCGCCCTGGCCCGGCTTCAGGCCCTGACGCCGGAAGGATTCGAGGCCCGGATCGACGTGTCGATCACCGATGACTGGCCGCTGGCGCAGGCCTTCGTCATCATTTCCGCCGTCCCGCTGGCCAAGTCCTGATCCTCACCGTGATCGCTTTATAATTCTTATTTAAAATCAATGTCTTACTCAGTTTCGATGCGATCCTTGATTGCGTGGCCTCCGACAACCGTCTAAAAGTCCGCGGACGCAAATCAGCCTGGGCGAATTCGGCTTTACGCCGGAATTGGCCCTCACTATCAGAATCAGGACAATCTCCTTGCGCCGCGAACCGGTGGGCTCTTCGCGGGAGGAGGGCGCTCTGTGACCGCCGGCCGGAATTGAGAGAGCAATGAGCGTGACTTCGGGAACGAAAACTGAGAGCGGCGTCGGCGAAACGATCCGGGTTGTGATCCACGCTCTCCTGATCGCGCTGGTGATCCGCACATTCCTGTTCCAGCCCTTCAATATCCCGTCCGGCTCGATGAAGGCGACGCTGCTGGTCGGCGACTATCTGTTTGTCTCGAAATATTCTTACGGCTACAGCCACTATTCGATCCCGTTCTCGCCGCCGCTGTTCTCCGGGCGGATCTGGGGCTCGGACCCGGCCCGCGGCGACATCGTCGTGTTTCGCCTGCCGAAGGACGATTCCACCGACTACATCAAGCGCGTGATCGGCCTTCCCGGCGACCGCATCCAGATGCGGGATGGGCTGCTCTACATCAACGACACGCCGGTCGAGCGGCAGCGGATGAGCGAATATGTCGGCGAGGAGCCCTGCGGCTCGGAAGGCGGCGGCATCTCCCGGGTGAAGCGCTGGAAGGAGACACTGCCGAACGGCGTCTCCTATGAGACGCTCGACTGCGCCGACAACGGCTACGTCGACAACACCAACGTCTACACCGTCCCATCAGGCCATTTCTTCATGATGGGCGACAACCGCGACAACTCCACCGATAGCCGCTTTCTCGGCCAGGTCGGCTACGTGCCGAAGGAGAATCTGATCGGCCGCGCCCAGATGATCTTCTTCTCCATCGCCGAAGGCGAGCATGCCTGGATGTTCTGGCGCTGGCCGTGGGCGGTGCGCTGGAATCGCTTCTTCAAAATCGTCCGATGAAAGACGAAGCCAAGGACATCGCGATCCAACCGAACGAGGCGCAAGCCGCTCCTGAGAGCGAAGCTGCACCGAAGACGCCTGCCAAGAAGAAGCGGGCGCGGAGCAGCAAGGCCAAGGGCACCGATGCCAACGCGGCGCTCGAGGCGCGCATCGGCCACAGCTTCGCCGACCCAAATATGCTGATGCAGGCGATCACGCATGTCTCGGCGCTGAAGTCCGGGCGCAAGCGGGGCGACAGCTATCAGCGGCTGGAATTCCTCGGCGACCACGTGCTCGGGCTCGTCGTCTCCGATATGCTCTATCACGCCTTCCCCAACGCCGATGAGGGCGAGCTCTCCAAGCGTCTTGCCGAGCTCGTGCGCAAGGAAAGCTGCGCCGACGTCGCCAAGTCGCTCGGCCTGCTCGACGACATCAAGCTCGGCTCGGTCGGCTCCAGCGCCGATGCCCGCCTGCGCAAGTCCATCCTCGGCGACATCTGCGAGGCCGTGATCGGCGCCGTCTTCCTCGACGGCGGCTACGCAGCGGCGTCCGAATTCGTCAAACGTAACTGGACCGAGCGCATGCACAAGCCGCGCCGTCCCTTGCGCGATCCCAAGACCGTGCTGCAGGAATGGGCGCAAGGAAAGGGGCTGCCGACGCCGGTTTACCGCGAGGTCGAGCGCACCGGCCCGCATCACGATCCGCAGTTCCGCGTCGCCGTCGACCTGCCGGGGCTGGCGCCGGCCGAGGGCATCGGCGGCAGCAAGCGCGCGGCAGAGAAGGTAGCAGCATCGGTGATGATCGAACGCGAAGGCGTCGGCGGCGGCAATGACGGCTGAAGCAAGTGGCGAGATGCCTACCGCGACGCGTTGCGGCTTCGTTGCGCTGATCGGCGCGCCGAATGTCGGCAAGTCCACGCTGGTCAATGCGCTGGTCGGGGCCAAGGTCACGATCGTCTCGCGCAAGGTGCAGACCACGCGTGCGCTGATCCGCGGCATCGTGATCGAGAATAACGCGCAGATCATCCTGGTCGACACGCCCGGCATCTTCCTGCCGAAGCGGCGGCTCGACCGTGCCATGGTCTCGACCGCCTGGAGCGGGGCGCATGACGCCGATCTCGTCTGCGTGCTGCTCGACGCCAAGACCGGGATCGACGAGGAAGCCGAGGCAATCCTCACCAAGGCTGCCAGCGTCAATCACGACAAGATCCTCGTCATCAACAAGGTCGACCTGGTCCAGCGCGAGAAGCTGCTCGCCCTGGCGCAGGCTGCCAACGAGCGCATGAAGTTCGCGCGGACCTTCATGATCTCGGCGATCTCCGGCGACGGCGTCGACGACATCCGCAGGACGCTTGCGGAAATGGTGCCGCCGGGCCCGTACCTCTACCCTGAGGATCAGATGTCGGACGCGCCGATGCGGCAGCTGGCGGCCGAGATCACGCGCGAGAAGATCTATCAGAAGCTGCACCAGGAGCTGCCCTACCAGTCCACTGTCGAGACCGACAAGTGGGAGGAGCGCAAGGACAAGTCGGTGCGGATCGAGCAGACGATCTTCGTCGAGCGCGAAAGCCAGCGCAAGATCGTGCTCGGCAAGGGCGGCGCCACCATCAAGTCGATCGGCGCGGACTCGCGGAAAGAATTGATGCAGATCCTGGACGTGCCGGTGCATCTGTTCCTGTTCGTCAAGGTGCGCGAAAACTGGGGCGACGATCCCGATCGCTATCGCGAGATGGGTCTGGACTTCCCCAGGGAATAACCAAGAAACGATCGGTATCCGATGAGCGTGCCCAGTAACGTCCGGCGCTTCGAAGCGCTGCTCTATGCATCGTTGATGCTGGACGCCTTGTCCGTTGCCGTACAGGACCGCACGCCGAGCGCCGAGACGACCGAACAGATGATCATGGCGGGGACCTTGCTCGCCGGCGGCATGATCCTGCTCCTCGTTTATTTCGTTAGGCTGGCCGCACATCATCGCAAGAATTGGCCGCGTTGGGTGCTGGCGGCGGCGCTCGTGCTGTCGGTGATCTCGCTCGGCCAGATCATCGGCGAGAAGGGCCTGGAGCTCGACAGCGCCATCGAGATCGTCTCCTGCGTGCTGACGACAATGGGCCTGTACTTCTCCTTCACCGGCGACGCGCAGGGTTGGTTCAACGCGTAGCGTCTTGCACGGTGCCGTAGGGTGGGCAAAGGCGCGCACCTTGCGCGCCGTGTGCCCACCACGTCGATCAAATCCGTGGGCACGCTTCGCTTTGCCCACCCTACGACAGCGCGAAATGGGCTACACTTCACCCCATGGAATGGACCGACGAAGGCATCGTCTTGGGCGTGCGGCGGCATGGCGAATCCAGCGCCATTGTCGAGCTCCTGACGCGCGCGCACGGCCGGCATCTCGGCCTTGTCCGCGGTGGAGCCGGCTCGCGGATGCGGCCGCTGCTGCAGCCTGGCAACAGCGTCAGCGCGGTGTGGCGGGCAAGGCTCGACGAGCATCTCGGCACCTATGCGATCGAGGGGCTGAAGCTGCGCGCGGCCACCTTGCTGGGATCGTCCCACGGCGTTTACGGGGTCACTCATCTCGCCTCGATTGCGCGGCTGCTGCCGGAGCGTGATCCGCACGAGGATATCTTTGCGCGGCTCGAGCATTCGCTCGACGATTTCGACGACATCGGCAGCGCCGCCGTGCACCTCATCCATTTCGAGCTGGCGATGCTGGCCGAGCTCGGCTTCGGGCTGGCGCTGGAGAATTGCGCCGTCACCGGCGAGACCACCGACCTGATCTACGTCTCGCCGAAGTCCGGCGGGGCGGTGTCGCGCAATGCTGGCGAGCCGTGGCGCGACCGGCTGCTGCGGCTGCCGCCGTTTCTGCGACACGGCGAAGCCGCCAGCGAACTTTCCGAACAGGACCTTCAGGATGGCTTTCGGCTCACCGGCCTGTTCCTGCTGCGTCACGTGCTGGAGCCGCGCGGGCAGGGCCATTCCGACGCACGCGCGGGCTTCATCAACGCTCTGATCCGGCAACAGGCGAGGGCCGCGATTCCCGCGCCATGAGCGAAACGGGACTCTGCCTTGTCCTCCAACATGGAGTTCCCGGGAACGAAATCGGGGCGGTTGAATTGGCCTCGCTGGGTTCCACAACGGGGGACAGCCTAAATGTTGATCAGGGGATTCGCCTTGTCCGCGGCGCTGCTCGCGTTCGCGCCCGATGCCATGGCCGGCGAGCCGCAGCCGGGCGTGTTTCGGCGCGCCTCCTGCACCGTCGTCCGGTACTACGTAGCCAAATATTCCGCTGCCGCTGCAGAGACATGGGCGCGGTCGAAGGGTGCGACGGAGGCCGAAATCGAGGCTGCCCGGCGTTGCCTGACCAATGTGCCGGCGCCGGCCCAGGCCACCACTCCGACCGTGACCGCCGGCTGGGCAGGGCAGTAGCCGCCCACAGGGAACCAATCCATCCTTGCCCGATTCCCTTCCACGGTTTAACCGGGCGGCATGGGAAAACGAATCGTTCCGCCGGAAGAACCGGCTGAAATTCACGAGGTCCGGCTGCAGGAAGCGCTGGAAGAGCGCTATCTCGCCTATGCGCTCTCCACCATCATGCACCGCGCGCTGCCCGACGCGCGCGACGGCCTGAAGCCGGTCCACCGCCGCATCCTCTACGGCATGCGCCTGCTCAGGCTCGACCCCGGCACCGCTTTCAAAAAGTCCGCCAAGATCGTCGGCGACGTGATGGGCTCGTTCCATCCGCACGGCGACCAGGCGATCTACGACGCCATGGTGCGCCTGGCGCAGGATTTCTCCTCGCGCTACCCGCTGGTCGACGGCCAGGGCAATTTTGGCAATATCGACGGCGATAACCCCGCCGCCTACCGCTACACCGAAGCGCGCATGACCGACGTCGCGCGGCTTCTGCTCGACGGCATCGATGAGGATGGCGTCGAATTTCGCGCCAATTACGACGGCCAGTCGAAGGAGCCGGTCGTGCTGCCCGGCGGCTTCCCGAACCTGCTCGCCAACGGCGCACAGGGCATCGCCGTCGGCATGGCGACCTCGATCCCGCCGCACAACGCCGCCGAGCTTTGCGACGCGGCGCTGCACCTGATCGAGAAGCCCGACGCGAAATCCAAGGCCCTGCTGAAATGGGTGAAGGGGCCGGACTTCCCGACCGGCGGCATCTGCGTGGATTCCAAGCAGGCCATCGCTGAAGCCTACACCACCGGCCGCGGCTCGTTCCGCGTCCGTGCGCGGTGGACGCAGGAGGAGGGCGCGCGCGGCACCTGGGTCGTCGTCGTCACCGAGATCCCGTTCCTGGTGCAGAAGTCGCGGCTGATCGAGAAGGTCGCCGAGCTGCTGGACCAGAAGAAGCTGCCGCTGGTCGGCGACATCAGGGACGAGTCGGCCGAAGACGTCCGCATCGTGATCGAGCCGAAATCGAAGAACGTCGATCCCGCGCTGATGATGGAATCGCTGTTCAGGCTCACCGAGCTCGAGAACAAGATTCCGCTGAACCTCAACGTCCTGATCAAGGGCCGTGTCCCCAAGGTGGTGGGGCTCGCGGAGTGCCTGCGCGAATGGCTCGACCATCTGCGCGACGTCCTGATCCGCCGCAGCAATTACCGCAAGGCGCAGATCGAGCACCGGCTGGAAGTGCTCGGCGGCCATCTGGTCGCCTATCTGAACCTCGACAAGGTGATCAAGATCATCCGCACCGAGGACGAGCCGAAGCCGGCCTTGATCAAGGCATTCAAGCTCACCGAGGTCCAGGCCGAAGCCATCCTCAACATGCGTTTGCGCAATCTGCGCAGGCTCGAGGAAATGGAGATCCGGAATGAAGACAGGGATCTGCGCAAGGAGCTGAAGGGCATCGAGGGCGTGCTCGCCTCCGAAGCCGAGCAGTGGAAGAAGGTCGGCGAGCAGGTCGGCAAGGTCCGCGACATGTTCGGGCCGAAGACGCCGCTCGGCAAGCGCCGCACCACCTTCGCCGACGCGCCCGAGCACGATCTCGCCGCGATGGAGGAAGCCCTCGTCGAGCGCGAGCCGGTGACGGTCGTTGTGTCCGACAAGGGCTGGATCCGCACCATGAAGGGCCATGTCGAGGACCTCTCGGGGCTCGCCTTCAAGCAGGACGACAAGCTCGGCTTCGCCTTCTTCGCCGAGACGACCTCGAAGCTCCTGCTGTTCGCCACCAACGGCAAGTTCTACACGCTGGATGTCGCCAAGCTCCCGGGCGGGCGCGGACATGGCGAGCCGATCCGCCTGTTCATCGACCTCGAGCAGGAGGCGGCGCCCGTCGCGCTGTTCGTCAACAAGGGCGGACGCAAATTCCTGGTCGCGAGCCATGAGGGCCAGGGTTTCGTCGTCAACGAGGACGATTGCGTCGGCACCACCAAGAAGGGCAAGCAGGTCCTCAATGTCGACATGCCGAACGAGGCGCGCGCGATCACCGAGGTGATGGGCGATACCGTCGCCGTCATCGGCGAGAACCGCAAAATGCTGGTCTTCCCGCTCGACCAGGTGCCGGAGATGGCCCGTGGCCGCGGCGTGCGCTTGCAGAAGTACAAGGACGGCGGCCTCTCGGACGTCGCCGTGTTCGAGGCCAAGGCCGGCCTGATCTGGAAGGACTCCGCGGGCCGCGAATTCTCCGCGACCATGAAGGAGCTCAGCGAATGGCAAGGCACCCGCGCCGACGCCGGCCGCCTGCCGCCGAAGGGTTTCCCGAAGTCGAACAAGTTCGGCAGGGTGATCGGGTAGGGCAGCTGGACGCGCTGTTACCATAACGGTGGTGTCATGCCCCGGCTTGACCGGGGCATCCAGTACGCCGCGGCCTCTCTTTTCAATCACGACCGTCTCGGAGTACTGGATCGCCCGGTCAAGCCGGGCGATGACACCGAGAGTGAGGCTGGACGGGTCGTAGCTCCGATACACATCTCAAACAGCAGACACAGCATCGCCTTCTCGCGGCGCGGCTCGCCCGAGTTTTGCTTCTCGTTCGCCCTCGAAAATGACGAGGGCGCAGGGAAGGCCGGGCGCCGGCGGCACCCGAGATCCGTGCGCTGTGAAAGATGCACACGGGGTGGACCACAGGTGATGCCGGTCGCCCGGCCTTCCCTGCGCGAATGGTTTTAACGGTGTCCTTCGTGCTCTCCTCGGGGAGCGTTGCACAATTGCCCCCGTCGCCTTGCGGCGGGTTGATGCGCGCACCGGTTGGCCGCCGCATCACCGCAAAGGCTTGACGCCAGAACCCCGGGCGTCGGGACCACACGACTTCTCCGTCCGCGCGCGTCCTCGCTGGGAATCCGGGGGGTGGCGTGTGCTCGCCCCCGAAGCCATGCGAAGACGCTGTCAGCGCCGTGTCGTTCACGCGAAAGCCATTGCTCACGGTGTCCCGCCCTGCAATGCCTGTCGCGCCGGCGCCGTCGCGTCCATCGCTGCCCAGCCCGCGGTTCGTGACGATCGCGATCCGCCTCTTGTGACGGGCCAGGGTGTTTCGTGTGTACGATAAATCCGAATTTCGGTAAAGTGGAATATTTTGTCGGACTGGGCTTGACAGGCGGTGTGGTCAAACTGACCGGGCTATTTTGCCCGACGGGCAACGGCCTCTCTGAATTAGCTGATCCGGGCCCAGAATTGCCCTTTATCTCAAGCGCCTGAATGTCGGCTTACGGGCGGTGACCGAGCCAGGATCCGACAGCGGTGGGATGGCCGCTTGTGAGCCCAAAGCGGACGATGCCCCCATGGCGTGAAAGCCAGCTTTTCGCCTAGAATTGAATATCGGTGGAACGGTAGAGTGCGACCATGCGGCAACGCGGTGACAAGGTTCGACCTGGGAAGGGGCGACGTCAGCAGAGAAGCAAGGCTGGCAAGTTGCCGGCGTCGGTCCTATCTAACGACGCTCTAAATCATCGACTTCGCCAAAGGACCAGAGAACTCAACGAGGCACTTCAGCAACAGGCTGCCACCAGCGAAGTGCTGAGCATCATTCGCAAGTCGCCGGTGGATGCCCAACCTGTATTCGAGGCGATCGTTGAGAGCGCTGCGCGTCTCTGCGGTGCCATATTCAGCGTTGTATATTTACACGACAACGATCGTCTTCGCTTCGCCGCTACGAAGAATTTTTCCGCCACGGCCTTAAATCAAATTAAGGAGCGTCAGGACCTCAGGCAGATCAATCGTTCCTTCGTCGGCGGGCGCGCCATCCTCGACCGTGCGATCGTCCAGATCCCCGACGTGCTTGCGGATCCCGAGTATTCGCGGGAGTTCGCGCTGGCCGGAGGATGGCGGGCGGTGCTCGCGGTTCCTCTGCTTCACGAGGGAAAATCTGTCGGGGCCATAACGGTCGGCAAAGCGGAGCCGACGGCATTTTCAGAGCAGCAAATTCGACTCTTGCAAACATTCGCCGACCAGGCCGTGATCGCGATCGAGAATGCGCGGCTTTTCGACGAGGTGCAGGCCAGAACCCGCGACCTGGAGACGTCCTTGCAACAGCAGACCGCGACCGCCGATGTGCTGAAGGTGATCAGCCGCTCGACGTTTGACTTGCAACCCGTGCTTAACACGTTGCTCTCGTCGGCATGTCGCTTATGCGAAGCCGATATCGGAACTGTCCGATATCAAGATGGCTCAACCTACCGTCTTGCCGCGGACTATGGCTGTACTCCTGAGTGGCGCGACCATTTAGCGCGCCAATCGCCCAAACCGGACCGAGGCACGATTTTTGGGCGAACGATTGTCGAAGGGCGTACTGTCCATATCCCTGACGTCCTTGTTGATCCTGAATTTACCCGGTTGGCAGCGCAAAGGCTGATGGGCTTCCGGGCGGCGCTCGGTGTTCCTCTCATACGAGAAGGTCGGGTTTTTGGAGTATTAAGTCTGCTTGGGCGAAGCTCCTTCACCGCGAAACAAATCGAGTTGGTCGAGACTTTTGCAGACCAGGCGGTGATCGCCATCGAGAACGCGCGGCTGTTCAATGAAACGAGGGAAGCGCTGGAGCGGCAAACCGCGACGTCGGAAGTGCTACAAGTCATATCCAGTTCGCCTGGCGGACTTGGGCCGGTGTTCGAGGCCATGCTGGAAAATGCAGTGCGCATCTGCCGTGCCAGTTTTGGGACGCTGCTCCTATACGAGGGCGACAGGTTGCGGCGGGTGGCGCGAATGGCCGCGCAAAACGTGCCGCAATTGTACGCGCCCGACCAGGAAACGCCGCCACACTTCATCGCGCCGTTTGATGGGGCGCCTTCGCTGGGGCGCCTCGTCGAGACCAAGGCGCTGGTTCACATTGCCGATATCGCCACAGAGCATCCCGACGATCTGATCTACAAGGTCGCCGGAGCCCGCACCATTCTGATTGTGCCGATGCTCAAGGAGAGCGAGCTTGTCGGTGGCTTTGCTGTCTACCGCAAGGAAGTGCAAGAGTTCAGCGACAAGCAGGTCGAGTTGCTGGAAAATTTTGCGGCACAAGCGGTGATCGCCATCGAAAACACACGATTGCTCAAGGAGCTGCGGCAGCGAACCGACGATCTCTCGCAATCCCTCGACGACCTCCGCACCGCACAGGACCGCCTGGTGCAGACCGAAAAGCTTGCCTCGCTCGGCCAGCTCACCGCGGGCATCGCGCACGAGATCAAGAACCCGCTCAACTTCGTCAATAATTTTGCCGCCCTTTCGGTCGAGCTGACGGAAGAACTGAAGGGTGCACTCGAGCCTGCCGCGCTGGACCAGACGCTTCGTGCCGACGTTGACGAGATCACCGGCCTGTTGAAGGACAATCTCGGCAAGGTCGTGCAGCACGGCAAACGCGCTGACTCCATCGTCAGGAATATGCTGCTTCACTCGCGCGAGGGCTCTGGCGAACGTCGGTCGGCCGAGATCAACAGGCTGGTCGAGGAGAGTCTTAGCCTCGCCTTTCATGGTGCACGCGCCGAGAAGCCCGGCTTTACAATAACTCTCAGGCACGACCTCGATCTCAACGCAGGCGCGCTCGACCTGTATCCGCAGGAAATCACCCGGGCGCTATTAAACCTCATCTCGAATGGGTTTTATGCGGCGACGCGACGAAAGATCGAACTAAACGACGACAGCTTTGAGCCTCTCCTCAGTGCCGCCACGAGGGACCTCGGCGATGCTGTCGAAATCCGGATTCGCGATAACGGCACCGGCATCCCGCCTGAAGTGAAGGAAAAGATGTTCAATCCCTTCTTTACCACCAAACCGAGCGGGGAAGGGACGGGCCTCGGCCTCTCGATGACGCATGATATCATCGTCAAGCAGCATGGCGGCAGGATCGACGTGGAGACCGAACCCGGGGTATTTACTGAGGTCATCATTACCCTGCCGCGCGGCAACGTCCCTGTCATTGGCGAGAAGCCGGAATGATCGCTTATGGCCCGAACACGAAGTCCGGGCGGGCGCCCCAGATTGTCGGCTCATTGGGGTAGACCGGAAGCGCATGGCTGCGGATCGATCTGGCGCTTACGACCAAAGCCGGCCCGCCCAAGACTATTTCGGAATGCCGGCCGGATTGACGAACTTGCGTCCACTCGGTCCTGTGCCACTGACTTGGATCAACACAGCCTCGCGTACTTCGACGAAGTGGGCGACGTTTGCGGGCTCGGTGTAAAAGCTTCCAGCGGGAAGTTCTTTCAGCGATACCGGATCGAACTTTTCACCGTAACCAGTATACCAAGTTCCCGACAGAATCGTCACTTCCCGGGAATCCGGGTGCGTATGTGGGGCAAGCTTGTACCCGGCGGGAAACTTTAAACGGACCGTGTAGGGTCCGGGCTTGGTTGGATCGCCCACCAGGTTTGTTTGCTCCATTCCTGGAAGTACCAAGCCACCTTGCGGCATCCATTTCATTTCGGACGGCGCGAGCGCCATTACTCCAGGAGCGGAAGTTTGGGCTCCAGCAAGTGTGCTGATGCCCGCGATTGCCAGAAGGCAGACCGAGGATACAAACATGTGAAGAGGCTTCCTCATAGGCTGCTCCTGTGACGCTGCATTTCGTCAATAGGCCATCGACATACGACGCGGAGCAAAAACACGAATTGTCTAATCCGCATTGATTTTTATCATTCAACGTTGTTGACCGTCGGCTCATAGTGATGGCCTGAGGCCGTGGGCATTTATTACGATGTCGCTGCTGGCCCAAAGCTGCCCTGAAGCGCCATGAATTTCATCGCCGCCTTCGATGGCAAACCGGACGTGGCGAACGATATGCCCTAAATCACCCCCGCCAGCCTTAGCACCACGCCCGCGGCACAGCTTGCCCCCAGCACCGTCAGCATCCCCAGCTTGAACCGGAAGATCGCAGTCGCCGCCGCGATCGACAGCACCAGCGCGGGGATGTCTACGCTGGTCAGCACCGGCATGTCGAAGTTCAGCGCAAACGCATGCACCGGCACCGTCTCTCGGAACAGCGTGTGCAGGGCGAACCAGATCGAGAGGTTGAGGATCACGCCGACCACGGCGGCGGTGATCGTGCTGAGCGCGCCGGCAAGGCCGGTGTTGCCGCGCAGGCGCTCGATATAGGGGGCGCCGACGAAGATCCAGAGGAAGCAGGGCGTGAAGGTGACCCAGGTCGCGAGCAATCCGCCGAGCGTGGCAGCCAGCATCGGCGACAGCCCACTCGGGTCGCGATACGCCGCCATGAAGCCCACGAACTGCAGCACCATGATCAGCGGGCCCGGCGTTGTCTCGGCCATGCCGAGACCGTCCAGCATTTCGTGCGGCTTCAGCCAGTGATAGTGCTCGACCGCCTGCTGGGCAACGTAGGCCAGCACCGCATAGGCGCCGCCGAAGGTGACGAGGGACATTTTCGAGAAGAACAGCGCGATCTGGCTGAACACGTTGTCTTGCCCAAGCGCGAGCAACAACACGATCACCGGCACCAGCCAGAGCGCGAGCCACAACGCGCCGACGCGGATCGTGCGCGCGGTGTTGGGTTTGACGTGTTCGGGCACGGCTTCGCCGAGCATGCTGTCGATCGCGGCGCCGCTGCCGCCATGGCCGTGACCGGCCGGGGCGAATTCGGCGCGGCCGCTGCGTGCGCCGGCATAGCCAATGAGGCCGGCGGCGATGATGATGATCGGGAAGGGCACCGCGAAGAAGAAGATCGCGACGAAGGCGATGGCCGCGAGCGCGATCATGATGCGATTCTTCAGCGCGCGCTTGCCGACGCGCACCACGGCCTCGACCACGATGGCGAGCACCGCGGCCTTGAGGCCGAAGAACAGCGCCTCGACGAAGCTGACATTGCCGAAAGCCGCGTAGACGTAGCTGAGGCCCATGATGGCGATGATGCCGGGCAGGATGAACAGGCCGCCCGCCATCAGCCCGCCGGCGGTGCGGTGCATCAGCCAGCCGACATAGGTGGCGAGCTGCTGCGCCTCCGGGCCCGGCAACAGCATGCAATAGTTCAGCGCATGCAGGAAGCGGCCTTCGGAGATCCACTTCTTCTCCTCGACCAGGATGCGGTGCATCACCGCGATCTGGCCCGCGGGCCCGCCGAAGCTCAGACAGGCGACGCGAAGCCAGACGCGGAAGGCTTCGTTGAAGCTGATGCCGTGACCGGCATCAGCTCCTGCTTGAACGTTACGGCTATCCATTACGCCTTCACCTTGTTGGTCGGCCAGTTGTGGGTCTCGGCCGTGGCATCGCGACACCAACGATAGAAGGCATCGTACAGCAACATGCCGGCCTCGAGCTGTTCGAGGTCGTCGTCATACATGCGCGACAGCCCGAGCGAGGCCGCGAGCAGGCCTGGCGCCTCCGGCGCGAGATCCGGCCGCGCAGTGTCGGCACCGCGCACCAGCGTCGCAAGCCGGAGCAGGGCCGGGGTGGCAATGCCGAACTCCTCGATCATGACGTCGAAGGTGCAGAGCTCACCGCGGTGGCTCCAGAACACGTTCTCGATGTCGAAAGGTGCGGCGCCAAAGCGCTCGCCGACGGCGACCACCTCGGACGGCGCTACATACAGGAACACCGCCTTGGGATCGACGAAGCGGCGGATCAGCCAGGGGCAGGCGATGCGATCGACCTTCGGTCGCGCCCGCGTGACCCAGACGGTGCGCCCCTTGGCATCGCGTGGCGGCAGCTTGCGGGCGTCGACCAGCGGCAGCTTGGCCGCCTTCCAGCCCTCGAAGCCGCCCTCCAGCGTTTCGGCCTCCACGCCGAGCTGGCGAAGCCAGGCCGCGGTGCCCTGGGCAAGCTTCTCACCGCGGAAGCACGAGACGACGGCCCTGCGGCCGGCGAAGTCGCCGCCCCATTCCGTCACATTCTCGTGGCTGAGCTTGATGGAGCCGGGGATCAGCCGTCGGTCGGCGGCAAAATCCTCCTCGGTGCGCACGTCGATCAGGACTGGGCCGTTCGCCGTGCCGATCAGCCGTGCCAATTTGTCAGATGATATGGTCGTGAATGTAGACATGATGCGTCCTCGCAAGAACCGAACGGGACGCGATGCTTGGGCTTGTCGCCTCGTGGGGAGATCGCTCAAATCCCCATGGCTCAGATTACACCGAAACTAAGAAGCACTGTCAATCCGAAGGGACGATTGAGCCTTCGAAAAGTGCAGCCCGCCGGTCTATACTGAGCCCCAACAGACCTGAATCCCCTGGAGAATTCGATGCATTCCGATTCCATCGAACAATGGACCCACGACCACGCCTTCCTGGGCGAGAAACACGACGAGAACGAGCGGCGCACCTGGCTCGTGGTCGTGCTGACGCTGGTCATGATGGTCGGTGAGATCGTCGCCGGCTCGCTGTTCGGTTCGATGGCGCTGCTCGCCGACGGCTGGCACATGGGCACCCATGCGGCCGCGCTCGGCATCGCCGCCTTCGCCTACCGCTTCGCGCGCCGGCATCTGGGGAACGCGCATTTCACCTTCGGCACCGGCAAGTTCGGCGATCTCGCGGCCTTCGCCAGCGCGATCATCCTGGGCCTGATCGCGGTCGAGATCGCCTATGAGAGCGTGCTGCGGCTGATCAATCCGGTGTCGATCGTCTATGGCGAAGCCATGGCGGTCGCCGTCCTCGGCCTCGGCGTCAACCTCCTTAGCGCGTGGCTGCTGCGCGACAGCCATGATCACCATCACGGCCATGAGCACGGCCACAGCCATGCGCATGATGACGACGATCATGACCACGACCACCCCGGCCATCACCACCATCATCACGACAACAATCTGCGCGCGGCCTATGTCCATGTCATGACCGATGCCGCGACCTCGGTGCTGGCGATCGCCGCGCTCGCGGTGGCGATGTATTCGGGATGGGTCTGGGCCGATCCCGCGGTCGGCCTGATCGGCAGCGTGGTGATCGCGAGCTGGGCGTTCGGCCTGGTCAAGTCATCAGGCGCGGTGCTGCTCGACGTGCGTGCCGACGAGAAGCTGGAGCGGGTGATCCGGGCGCGCATGGAGGTCGGCGACGACCGCGTCACTGATCTGCATCTGTGGCAGGTCGGCCCCGGCCATTGTGCCGTGCTGCTCTCGGTGGTGTCGGACAAGCCGAGGCAGCCGGCGGTCTACAAGCGGCGGCTCGCCGGACTGAAGGGCCTCAGCCATGTCACGGTGGAGGTCGAGACCTGCCCGCATTGACGCGGGGCCTTGCGGAATTCTGTGAACGGGCCGGGGTTGATCCTCGGTCACGGCCTGCATGGCTGTACGGGAGAACAACATGATGCCCAGGATCAAGCTCGCGTTCGCCATCGCAGCACTCGCTCTGTCCGGTTTTGCGGCGCACGCGCAATCGGACAAGACCGGCGTCGAAAAGCTCTACGTGCTCAATTGCGGGGAGGGCACCGCGGGCGATATCTCGCGCTGGTCGCCCGGGGTGAATGAAGGCAAGACGATGGATTTCGTCGACACCTGCTATCTGATCAAGCACGCCAAGGGCTGGTTCCTGTGGGACACCGGCATCCCCGATGCCGTCGCGGCGATGCCGAACGGTCTCGCGCCCGCCGATCCCAAGGCGGTTACCTGGCGCCGGCCGAAGACGCTGGCCGCCCAGCTCGAGCAGCTCGGCGTCAAGCCCGACGACATCAAGGCGATGGCGGTCTCGCACACGCATCCGGACCATATCGGCAATGTCGAACTGTTCCCGCAGTCGGTGCTCTATGTGCAGAAGGCCGAATATGACTGGCCCGGCGCCAACAACGCGCCGCGGTTCAAGCCCTCGCATCCGGCCGAGCCGCTCAATGGCGACAAGGATATTTTCGGCGACGGCAGCATGACCATCCTGTCGACGCCCGGCCACACGCCCGGGCACCAGTCGCTCCTGGTGAAATTGCCGAAGACCGGGGCGGTGGTGCTGTCAGGCGATGCCGTGCACTTCAAAGACAATTGGGACCATCGCCGCGTGCCCAGCATGAATGTCGACAAGGACCAGACCGCGGCCTCGATGCAGAAGATCGCCGACATCCTCGCCAAGGAGAAGGCGCAGCTCTGGATCAACCACGACAAGGCCCAGCGCGACAGCCAGAAGTTGGCGCCGGAGTTTTACGACTGAAGGCGGATCAGCTTTTCGGTACGCTCGCGGCAGGCGGGCTCGCTTCCGGCGTCTTCTTCGGCTTGAACGTGCCGGCATAGAACGAGAGCAGCCAGACCAGGAGGACGGCGAGGAGATAGACGCCCCAGGCCTGCGGCGGCGTGGTCGCCCAGCGCAGCAGGCCTTTGAAGGTGCGGGGCGGGCTGTGGTCGTCGGTCATGGCCCGCTTGTGCGCGAAAGCGGCAGCGCGGTCAATCCGGCCGCGGCTTGGTGCGGATCAGGAACAGCGCCGCCAGCGCCGAGAGGCTGAGCGCGGAGGAGACGATCAGCACCTTGGCACCCATGAGGTCGATCAGCAGGCCGAAGGCCAGCGGCGCCACCGCCTGCGCCATGCGTGCGGGGGCGCCGATGATGCCGAGACGGTAGCCGAAATCCTTCGGACCGAAGATCGACAGCGGCAGCGTGCCGCGCGCGATCGTCAGGATGCCGTTGCCCGAGCCGTGGAACAGCGCGAACGCGCTCGCCGCGGCGCCGCCGAAGATCGCCACGATCACCGCCCCGATCGGATGGGTGAGGCAGGCAGGCCGCGTCGACCACAGCGGATGGAAGCGGCTGAGGAAGCCGGCCTCGAGCATGCGTGCGCCGACTTGCGCCGGGCCGATCAGGGCGCCGGCCGCGATCGCTTCGGCAGGCGTCGCGCCCGTCGTCTCCAGGATACGCGGGAAATGGGCGGCCATTGCGCCGGTGACGGTCCAGACCGCCGCGAAGATGAAGGCGAGCAGCAGCATGGTGCGGTCAAGAGGGAGATGCGGCTTCTCGGCCGCGGCCGCCGCCTGCTTGGCGCCCTTGATCACCGGCAGCATGAAGAAGTTGAGAGGCAGGCCGATCAGGATATTGGCGGCCGCCCAGGCAAAGCAGGTCTCGCGCCAGCCGATATGGGCGAGGCCCCAGGCGGTGAGCGGCCAGCCGACGGTGGAGGCAAAGCCCGCCATCAGCGTGATGCCGGTGATGGGTCTGCGCGCCTCGGTGCCGTAGATGCGCCCCAGCGCAGCGAAGGCGGCGTCGTAGAGTCCCATCGCCATGCCGATGCCGAGCACGAGCCAGGCGAGCACCATCACTGGGATGGAGTGTGCGAAGCCAAGCAGCGCAAGGCCGCCGGCAATGGTCAGGTTCGAGGCCGACAGCACCTGCCGGCCTCCGACGAGGTCGATCTGCCGCCCGATGCGCGGGCCGAGCATCGCCGAGATCACCAGCGAGGCCGAGAACGCGCCGAAAATCCAGTTGGAGGAGACGCCGAGCTCGCGCGCCATGGGATCGGCGAGCAGCGCCGGCAAATAATAGCTCGAAGCCCAGGCCAGCGTCTGCGTGGTGCCGAGTGCCAGGATGATCGGAAGCTGGCGCTGGCTCATATCACCGTATTTCTGGTCGTCTGTATCATCGATTGCATTTGCCCCCTGCAGCGAGAGCGCGTCAACAGCGCCTGCGGCATATTCGATCTGCTGCGGGCGGGAGCCTTGGTTGCCATGTCCGCGCGGCCTTTCGTTCGTCACGAATGCGCGCCATAATGGCGCATGCAAATAACTTCGCGCCTTTCATTGACGAACTGGCTCGCCAGCCAGGGCCTTACGGGCCTGCCCGAACCCGAGCTGCTGCGCGGCTTCTGCGAGCGATGCCGCGCCGAGGGGCTCGCATTGTCGCGCGGCCTCGTCGTCATCGACACGCTGCATCCGATCTATGAGGGCCGCGCGTTCCGCTGGAGCGATACGCCGAGCAACGAGAGCGACGTCGTCGAGTACGGCTCGACGGCAGAGGGCGATGCGGCCAAGAACTGGCGCCGCTCGGTGTTCTATCATTTGCTCGAGCATGGCCACGACGAGATGGTGATCGATCTCGCCGATGCGCCGTCGCTCGATTTCTCGCAGATCGGCGACCTCGCCGAACATGGCCACCGGCATTTCCTGGCTTTCGTGCACCGCTTCGGCGAGAGCGGAGCGCTCGGGCAGATGGACTGCCTCTACTCCTATTGGACGACGCGGCGGGACGATGGCTTTACCGAAGCCGAACTTGCCGCGCTGCGCGATCTCGTGCCGGTGCTGGGTCTTGCGATCAAGTCGGCCCAGCAGGTCGACATCGTGCGCACGCTCGGCCGCGTCTATCTCGGCCGCGACGCCTCCGAGCAGGTGCTGCGCGGGCGGATCTCGCGCGGCGTCACCGAGCGCATCAACGCCGTGCTCTGGTACTCGGATCTGCGCGGCTCGACCGGGATCAGCGAAAGCATCGGCCCCGACGAGATCATCCCGTTCCTCAATGATTATGCGCAAGCCGTGATCGACGCGATTCACGAGGCCGGCGGCGATGTGCTCAAGCTGATCGGCGACGGCGTGCTTGCGATGTTCTGGGGCGAGGACATGGCGGATGCGCGGCGCGCGGCGCTACGCGCCGAGCACCTGTTCCGCAAGAATATCGCGGCGCTGAATGCCCGCCGGGCGGCGGAGGGGCGGCCGACGACGTCAGCCTATATCGGCCTGCATGTCGGGCAGGTTTTCTACGGCAATATCGGCAGCGAGGACCGGCTCGACTTCACCGTGGTCGGTCCGACCGTGAACGAGGTCAGCCGTATCGCCTCGATGAGCCGCTCGGTCGACCGCGAATTGCTGGCGTCATCCGAGTTCTACAAGGGCCTCGATGCCACCGGGCGCCGTTATCTCGTCTCCACCGGCCGCTACGCGCTGCGCGGCATCGGCCGTGCGCAGGATCTCTACACGCTCGATCCTGATGTCGACGCGAGCGAGCCCGTGACAGGGAGCTACGAGCGGTACCTGGCGAATTAGCTTCCGCTGTTTCAACGGTGTGGGAGCAGCGCGTACTCTCTCCTCGTGCCCCGGACGCACTGCAGCGCCCTTCAGCGCTGCACTGCAGAGCCGGGGCCCATGTCGGAGAGGAACGCGCGGCGTCTGGGTCCCGACGGACGGTTGTGGCTAGCACCGCGCCGGCACTTCGTCCCCCACCATGTCCGGCTGCCGGTCCAGCGCCACGGCCGGTGACAGCCAGATCACCAGGGCCTGCAGGCCGAACACGGCGGTCGCCAGGTACAGGCACGCTTCCGCGCTCCAGAGCCCGCCGACCACCGCGCCCAGCGCAGAGCCGAGCGGGCGCGCGCCGTAGCTCATGATGTTGATGGCGGAGACGCGTCCCAACAGGCGTGGCGGCGTCACCGACTGGCGCAGCGTCGTGGTCGAAATCACCCACAGGATCGGCCCGACGCCGAGCAGGAAGAAACTCAAGGCCGCGAGCCACGGCGAGGGGACCAGCACCGTCAGCGCCATGACCAGTGCGGCGATGAAGCCGGTGACCGGGCCGAGGCCGACCACCGTGCCGAAGCTGATGCGCTGCATCACGCGGGTGGCGAGCAGCGCGCCGATCACCATGCCGACGCCGTACATCGTCAGCACCGTGCCGACGCCCGCGGCGGTGAGGCCGAGATGGCGCACGGCGTAGGGCACGAACACGGCGATCTGCAGGAACCAGCCGGTGTTGAAGATGAACTGGGTGATGAACACCGGCCGCAGCAGCGGATGGTGAAACACGAAAGCCGCGCCTTCGCGAATGTCCTGCAACGGATGGCGGCGGGGCGCTGGCGCGCGGGCGGGTTCAAAGATGCCGGCCAGCAGCACCACCGCAATCGCCGAGAGCGCCGCGGCGAAGCCGAAGGCCGGGCTTGCGCCCCACCAGCCCACCAGCGCGCCGCCGAGCGCAGGTCCGCTGGCAAAGGCGATGGTGCGCGCAAGCTCGATCCGCGCATTCGCCGCCGGCAACAGCTCCGCGCTCACCAGCGAGGGCACCAGGGCCGGCGCGGCCACGCTGTAGACGACGGTGCCGCACACCGCAGCGAAGCCGAGCAGCGCCAGCAGCGGCAGGTTGAGCGCGCCGAGCGCGAGCAGTAGCACGATGGCGGCGAGCGCCGCGGCCCGCAGCGCCTCGGCCCCTGCCATCAGCGAGCGGCGCGAGATGCGGTCGGCGAGCAGGCCGGCCGGAATCGCGAACAGCACGAAGGGCAGGGTCAGTGCGGTCTGCAACAGGCCGGTCTGGCCTTCCGCGACCCCGAGGGTGAGCACCGCGACGATGGGGGCCGCCGCCAATGCGATCTGTTCGGCCGACTGCGCTGCGAGGTTGGACCAGGCAAGGCGGCTAAAGGTGTCGGGAAGGCGAGGCGGGTTTGACATGGCGCATTTCCTGCAAAGTCGGGTTGGCGCCAATATTCGGCGCCGAGGGGCGCCAAACCCACCCGCTTCCCGACAGGGCGGCGAACAACGGCCCGGGCGGGAACCCATGCCACTAGATGCAGTTGCAAATGAGTTGCAATAAGCCTCGACATCGGTATTCTCGTCGTATGGATGCCCGATCGCCTGATTTGACCCCCGACACCGCTGGCTGGCGCACTGACGCGCCCGCCACCAAGAGCCTCCCCGAGGTCAACGCCACGGTCGCCATTCCGGCCGCGGGCCGCTGGTGGCGCCGGATGCTCGCTTTCGTCGGCCCGGGCTATCTCGTCTCCGTCGGCTATATGGACCCCGGCAACTGGGCGACCGACCTCGCCGGCGGTTCGAAGTTCGGCTACACGCTGCTCTCGGTCATCCTGCTCTCGAATTTGATGGCGATCCTGCTGCAATCGCTGGCGGCACGGCTCGGCATCGTCACCGACCGCGATCTCGCGCAGGCCTGCCGCGCCACCTATTCGCCGGCGGTGAACTTCCTGTTGTGGCTCGCCTGCGAGGCGGCGATCATCGCCTGCGATCTCGCCGAAGTCATTGGCACCGCGATCGCACTGAAACTCCTGTTCGGCATTCCCCTGATCGGAGGCGCGCTGCTCGCCGCGCTCGATGCCTTCCTGCTGCTGCTCCTGATGAACCGCGGCTTCCGTTTCCTCGAAGCCTTCGTCATCGCGCTGCTGGCCGTGATCGCGGTCTGCTTTGCGGTCCAGATCGTGGCCGCCGCGCCGCCGGTCGCGGAGGTCGTGCACGGCTTCATGCCGAAGGCCGAGATCTTCACCAACCCCGAGATGCTCTACATCGCGATCGGCATCATCGGCGCGACCGTGATGCCGCATAATCTCTATCTGCACTCGTCGATCGTGCAGACGCGCGCCTATGAGCGCAACGATGAAGGCCGGCGCGAAGCAATCAAATGGGCGACGACTGACTCGACCATCGCGCTGATGCTGGCGTTGTTCATCAACGCTGCCATCCTCGTCGTCGCCGCGGCGACATTCCACAAGAGCGGCCATTCGGATGTCGCCGAGATCGGGCAAGCGTTCGAGCTGTTGTCGCCGCTCCTGGGCCTCGGCATCGCCTCGACGCTGTTCGCGGTGGCGCTGCTCGCCTCCGGCCTGAACTCGACGGTGACGGCGACGCTCGCCGGCCAGATCGTGATGGAGGGCTTTCTCGATCTGCGCCTGCCGAGCTGGGCGCGCCGCCTGCTCACGCGCGGCATCGCCATCGTCCCCGTGATCGTCGTCACCGCGATCTATGGCGAGCGCGGCACGGCGGATTTGCTGGTGTTCAGCCAGGTCGTGCTGTCGATGCAGTTGCCCTTCGCCGTCATCCCGCTGGTCCGCTTCGTCTCCGACCGCCGCAAGATGGGAAAGTTTGCGATTCCCGCCTACGTCGCCGCGATCGCGTGGATCGTCGCTGGCGTGATCGTGATCCTGAACGTGAAGCTGTTGTCCGATACATTGTTTGGATGAGCGGCTGCCGCTCTGTCTGTACCGAGCACCCTGCGACCGATTGGTCCTGCGCAAGCCCGGCCGTACAAGTTTCGCGCGAACCCTGTTCGGTCCTTTCGGAAATCCGCGCCATTCGGGGCGACGGCTTTCGTCGGAACCCATGAACTACGGCTTTTCAATTGGTGCGAAGAGGGTATACTACCTTCAATTGCTGATAGGCCGCATATTGCAAATAGGCCCTGTTATGACAGTGCGTTTTTCAGGATTGGTTTTTCTCCCGGCGGGATAATCGGCGGTCCCGCGCCGGATTAAGTGCGCCGATCGCATTTTCTCCGGATACGTCTATGAGTTGTGCGCGACGTCGGCGCGCGGAGCCAGTGGTGAGACCGTTGGCTTGATGGATTGATTTTGAACTGCGCGGGTTCACGTCCGGGAGGGGACGATGATCAAGCCAGAAAGCGTTGATTGCTGCGTTGAAATCATTGATGAGCGTGTCCTGCCGTGACCAAGTGTCCCGCATGTTCAGCCCGTGTTGCTCGCGAGCATCGCTTCTGCTCTCAGTGCGGCGCGCGCCTCGATCACGCCGTGGAGCAACTCTCCGCTTCATCGATTGCCAGCCCAATCGACCGCGAGGCGCGGGTTGTTCCGCTGCACGATCATGCGACGGTTCGGTCACAGATGTTGACCGAAAACAAGCAGGTCAGCGTTCTCTTTGTCGACGTCTGCGACTCCACATCACTGCTCCAGCACTCCGACCCCGAGGAATCCCGCAACTATCTCGGCAAGGCGCTGAACCACTTGGCCGAAGCGGTCGGGACCTATGGCGGCACGGTGAGCCAGTTGCTCGGCGACGGGCTCGTCGCCTTGTTCGGCGCGCCCGTGGCGCAGGAGGATCACGCCCTGCGGGCGTGCCTTGCCGCTCTCAAGATGCAGCGAGCAAGCATTCCCGGCCACGCGGTTCAGGGCGTGGCCAGCCCGACGCTGCGCATCGGCATCAATTCGGGCGAAGTCCTGGTCGGCGTCGTCGGACAATACGGCTGGTCGCACTACGGTGCGGACGGCAAGACGATTCACCTTGCATCGCGGCTCGAAAAGATGGCTCCGCCCGGCGGCATTCTGATCAGTGCCGCGACGCAGCGCCTCGTCGCGCAGCAGATCGACACGCGGCCGGTCGGGACCCGATCGATACGAGGGCTGGATGATCCGGTCGAACTCCATGAGGTCATGGTCGCCACCGAAAGTTCAGCTGCGGCGCCGCTGACGCGCAAGCAACGCTGGGCGCCCCTGGTCGGCCGCGAAGATTCCTTGCGGATCCTGGCCGGGGATCTCGACATCGTTCGAACCGGTGCGATGCGGACGATCGGTCTGTGCGGCGATGCCGGGATCGGGAAGTCACGCTTGATCGCCGACTGGATCGCCGCGCTTGCAAGTCAGGGCATGGAGGTCTGCCTTTCGCAGGCGAGAGGTTATGCGAGCGCGCGCGCCTACAGCACCGCCGCGGACCTGATCGCAAGCCTGGCCGGGTTGCCGCAAGCAAGCGTGACGGATGCGCAATCCGTCAGGCAGTCCCTGGTCGCCGAATGGGCCGCCGAGGGCGCCGCGCATCTTGCGGCGATCAATGACTTGTTGGGTCTGGCGGCGCCGGACCAGGCTTGGCTGGAGCTCAACCCGGTCCAGCGGCGGCGCCGAATTGGCGACGCATTGCTGTGGCTCGTGCGCAGGCGCGCCCAAGCGGGCCCGTTCGTGCTCGTGCTCGAGGACGTTTTCCTGGCTGACCGCGAGAGCCGGCGGTTGTTCGAGGCTCTGCTTCCAAAGCTTCAGGGACTACCGATCCTCGTTTGTGTCAGCTATCGACCCGATTTCGACCATCAGTGGCGCCAGGCCTCCTGGTTTGCGGAGCGTGTGATCGAGCCTCTCCGCGACGGCGAGATGCTCAGGCTCGCGCGTGCCTTGCTGGGGGATGATCTGTCCGTGCTCGGCGTCATGAGCGAATTGGTCGCGCGCGCCGACGGCAATCCCTTCTTCCTGGAGCAACTGGTCATTACGCTGATCGACGAGGGATCGCTCGAAGGAACGCCGGGTGCGTACCGCCTGCAGAGGCCGCTCGGAGAGCTGCGCGTGCCGGGCTCGATCGCCGCGGTGATCGGCGCGCGCGTCGACAGGCTGCCCGAAGCTGCCAAGTCCGCGCTCGAGGCCGCGGCAATCCTCGGCGATCCCATCACGCGCGAACTGATCGCGGCGATGCAGGCCGTGGACCTTGGGCGTGCGGAAGAATTGCTGGGTCTGTGCGTTGCATCCGGATTGTTGACGGGGCCGGATCAGGCGCGCGGTCCGCTCGAGCAGCACACGTTCGCGTTTCGCCACGCATTGGTGCGCGATGTCGTGCTCGGCGCGCTCACGCGCGCACGGCTCAAGGCGCTGCATCGACAGGCCTTCCTGGCCCTGCATGCGCGGCCAGGGGCGGTCGAGGCGGATGTCGCGCCGGCGCTGGCGCACCATGCTTTCAAGGGAGAGGAATGGGAGCAGGCGGCGAGATTCACCGTCAAGTCGATGGCCCGGGCCATCTCGCGCTCGGCCAACCAGGAAGCCCTGCAGCTGTTCGAGAGGGGTCTTCAGGCAGCCCGCCGTGTGGATGACGCCTCGGTCGCGCAGACCTTGGAGCTTGCGCTTCGCCTGGAAGCCATCGGGGCGATGCTGGCTCTCGGGCAGATCGACGAGATCTTCAGCAATATGGAGCGTGCGGAAGCCATCGCGGTGCAGCTGAACGATCAGCGCGCACGAGCGGCGGTGTCGACCGAGACGGCGGTGTTCCTGTGGATGCGCGGACGCTTCGAGCAAGGGCTGCGTTATGCTTCACGGGGTCTCGAGGCGGCCTGCCTCGCGCAGCGCCGCCACATGATGATGGCGGCGCATCAGACCCGCCTGATGAACCTCCACGCGCTCGGTCGATATGCAGAGGCCGCGGTGGAAGGCCAGGTTCTGCTCTCCGACTACGGACCGGAGCTGTCGGCGCATGTCGTGCAACCCGGATGGGCCGCGATCCCCATCATCAATCTCTATGCGTTTCATGCCAGCACGCTCTGGCGGCTGGGCGACGGTGCAACCGCACACGCGTTCTGTGCCAAGGCCTATCAGATCTTATCGAACATCAACCATCCTTATTCCCGTCTGCTGATCGACACCGTCCAGTCGCAGATCTGGATCGAGAGCGGGGAGCTCGATCGTGCCGAGACCTTGATGCGCACGGGCGTGCAGCAATGCATGACGCACAACGTTCCGACCATGCTTTCGGTTTGCACCGGCGTTCTGGGCAGCGCGCTCGCGCACAACGGCAAGGCCGCCGAGGCGGCGGCGATGCTGGAGAAAGGATTCGCCGATCGCATCTACGAGGCGGCCGGACCCTACGGCAGGACGTTCATGCGCGTGAGCCTGGGCGTCGCCTATCGCAAGCTCGATCGGCTCGACGATGCGATCGCGGTCGGTCGCAAGGCCGTCGAGGACGCCGCCGAAGAATACGGCCACCAGACCGAAGCCCTGTACGAGCTTGCGGAAACCTTGCGGCGTGCCGGCGATCTGGCAGGCGCCGAAGCGCATTTCAAGCGAGCGGCCGAGGCCGCGGAGCGTCTGGGCATGCCTCACTATCAAGGACGGGTCGCCGCGGCCCTCGCGGATTGGCGGAAGGACGGGTATGCAGCATGAAACTCTCGACCTATGAACCCGACGCGTTGCCGCCGGGAGCGCGCAGTCTCTCCTACGGTGTGTTCTGCTGGCTCAACCGTCACATTACGGTGTTGCGCGCGCTCGGTGCGCTGCTTCGGCGCTGGCCCGCTATAGGCGGCCGGTTCGGCTTGGTGGCACGCGCCAGCGCGGTGAAGGATGTGCTGATGCGCACGCGCAGCTTTTCCAATACCGCGCATGCGGCCAACATGGTCTCGGGAGACTACCTCATCGGGATGGATCCGGGCCCGACCTATTCAGCTGATCGGGATCTGGTCCATGCGCGGTTGGCGGCTCTGGACGTCCCCGCCGATTCCGACGCCGAGGCGCAGCGGCGCATCAAGGCTCTGCGCGGGCGCGGAGCGGCCGGATTCGATCTGATCGACGAGTACCTGATGTGGGTCGTATTCCGCGCCATGCGGCCGCTGTTCGGCGCGGCAACGGGGGCGGTGGTGGCGGGGTCAGTGACCGACGCTTCAAAGGGCGATGTCGACGAAGATTTGCAACGACAGTACATGCTCGAGATCCGCTATGTCGCAGGGCAGCTCCTGGCCGGCAGCCTCGCGACACTCGATCTTCGCCGGCGAGCCGAGGCCTGCGGGGATGCGCTGCAGGCGCGGATCGATCGTGTAACCGGCACCATCGGCGCCGCGTGGGGTGTCAAGAGCTCCTCGGCGGACATTGAACGGAACGCTGTCGGCCTTGCCTGGATCTCGCATCCGGTCACCGTCCAGTCGGGGGCCCTCGTCGTCCAGGAGCTGTTGGGACGACAGAAGGTCTATGACGAATTGTGGTCGCTGGCCGACAAACTCGGCGAGCCCGCCGTCTGGGCCGATCCCGAGTTCCGCAAGATCGTGCGCAACCATGTGCTCGAACTGATGCGCTTCCGGCCGATCTTTCCGCTGCTGGCGCGCGACGTGCCGCGCGACACGGAAATGACGACCGGGGCGCGACAAAACGCCGGATGTCCGGGCGGCGGCAAGGTTTCGCTGCTGTCGATCGCTGCTCTGTTCGATTCCCGCGTGGTTCCACAGAGCGGGCGCTATTGCCCGGACCGCGATTGGGGCAACGAAGATGCCTTGCGGTATCTCATGTTCGGATATGGCTACCGCCAATGTCCGGCGCGGGATTACGCGGTGGAGATCCTGACAAGCGCCCTGATCGGCCTGCTTACCTTGCCGCGGCTGCAACTGGCGCGCGGTGAAGGCAAGGCCATCGCGTATGACGGGCCGCTGATGCTGTGCATGCGCATGCGTACCACTTGAGCGAGCGGAGAACACGGCCATGCTCGAGATCGTCCGGCAGCAGATGATCTGCATCGTTGCGCCAGGCTGGACCGGCGGCACTGAGGTTTCAAAGCAACTTCACGATGCCTTGGATGCCCTGCTGGACGACGTCGCAATGGTGCACTTCGCCTCGATCGGGCTGCTCCCGGCCTTGGCTGGTGCGCCGAACAAGCAGCCGGTGCTCGTGCTCGAGCTCGCGGTGGAGGAGGGCTTCCGCCCTTACGACCTGTTGTATCGCCTCGTCTACCATCACGACGGCGCGATGTGGGCGCTGTTCGGCTCCATGGTCGCTCCGGGCGTCGCCGTGCCCACGGCCAAGGACAAGCAGCAATTGCTGAGCCAATTGATGAGCTGGCACAGCATCGCCGACGGCGGCTTCGTCGGCGCCCGGGACCGGTCGGTCCGGCAGATCAAGATGGAGAGCGACCTGCTGGAGCAGACGCGCATCGAAGCGCGGAAGCTGAAGCCGAAATACGGCAACGACCGCACCGCCTTCGCGCTGGCGCTGGCACGTTGGGCTTATACCAATCCCCGCTTCGGATGGGCGGCCACGCCTGCGCCGCGATCCTATTGGCGCGGGAAGGGGGCGAGCATCGGTGCGAAGCTCGCTTATCCCGTGGCGGCGATCGTGCTGTGGTTCGTCGTACTCGGGATCGTCTGGACACTTCCGCGCGCCTATAACTGGTTCTTCGGCGAACCGGGGCACGTGGGGCGGGCCATCGAAGACGCCGTCACCAAAACGAGCGAATGCCTGCTGACGATCAGCTGGCACGGGTTGCTGGCGTTCGCGGTCATTGCATTCCTTGTCTGGCTGTTCCTGGTGCCGCTGCCCGCGCAATTCGTGTCCTGGAGGCGCTGGCTCAACAGCGTTCAGCAAGAGCTCGATCGGCCGACCGACACGCTCTCGTCGCTGGCCACCTATGCGGGCGGCTGGATCATCGGCGTGCCGCTGCTCCTGGCCATAGCCGCGTGCGCCATCGCCTACACTTTCGCTCCGTTGGCCTATGCGCTGGCTCCGGATTATATGCACACTGTGATCGAACCGAAGCTGCCAAAGCTGACCGGATTGCAGATCACGGGGATCGCGGTCGTCGCGATCGCCGCGGTGCTTGGCATCGGCACGCTGTTCTACTGGCTCAATCGCTATTTCACGGGGCTGAGCAAAAAGTTCTTTCATCCGCTCGAAGAGGACGTCCCGCGGGCCCAGCAGATTCATCCGTCGGTCGAACGATGCGAGGCCGACCTGGTCGGTGGCACCCAGCACATGTTCAGCCTCACCGAGCTGCGCGGTCCGCAATGGTGGAGCGCGTGGTGCATCCGACAGGCGCTGCGCATCGTGACCTTTGCCGGGCGGGTGTTCTTCACGCAAGGCTGGCTCGGCAATGCGCCGGGCATCCATTTCGGCCATTGGCACATCATCGACAACGGTCGCCGCTTTCTGTTCTGCTCGAACTATGACGGCAATTTCGGCGGCTATCTCGACGACTTCATCAACGGCGCGGCCGTCGGCACCACGCTGGCCTGGCGCTGGACCGAGCTTCATCCGCGCGCCCCGGCCCTGGAGGGACAGCCCGGCATTGCAAAGGCCCGTAGTTTTCCGCCGACGCGCTTTGTCATCTTCCGCGGCGTGAAGTGCGAGCTGAGATTCAAATCCTATGCGCGCGACAGCATGCTGCCGCATCTCTACCGTTTCGACGCCTGCAACCGGACGGTCGACCAGATCAACCTCGCCACGGGGCTGCGTGACGCCTTGTTCGGCGAGCGCAACGAGAAGAACGACGATCTGATCATGAGGGCCATCGAGACATGAAGCACGCTCCGCGACTCTCCGAGCAAAGTCACGACGTCCAGGGCATGTTGAAGAGCGGCTTCGGCTGGCTCAAATCCAGCCATTTCTGGCTGCTGACGATCCGCGACGGCTGCGAGGACCAGGCGCGAGCCTGGCTCTCGCGTCTGGTCGAAAGCAAGCTGGTCGTCAGTGCCAAATGCATCGCGAAGGGCAAGACCAAGCCGGAAGCGTCGATCGAAGAAGCCGTGTCGGTCGCTTTCAGCTTCGCAGGGCTCAAGAAACTCGGCTGCACCGAGGCCGAAACGCATCCGTTTCCGACGGCTTTCAGCAGCGGCATGGGGAGCGCATTGCGCCAAGATCTGTTGAGAGACGCTCCGCGGGATGAATGGCGCTGGTCGGATGTCGAGGGCGCCGACGGCCGCCAGACTGTTCACATTCTCGTTGCGCAATGGTGGGTGCTCGGCGCAACCGCGCGAATGGAGGAGCCGGATCCGGCCGTGTTCGTCGTCAGGACCGTCGAGAACAATCCCTGCTCGTTTGCAGATAAGGACGGCGGATTGCGTGAGCCGTTCGGCTTCCGCGACGGCCTCGCGCAGCCGGTGATCCGCGATCTCAGGGAAGAGGAGGGAGCCGCGCTGCGTCAGGCGCGAAAGGACGCCGGTCAGTTCTATGAGGATCGTGTCGTCGAGCCCGGAGAATTCATTCTGGGCTATCGCAACGAGTATGACGAACTCACCTACTGCCCCAACGTGAATGAGTGGCCGCAATCGGGAGACCGCTTCACGCTGAACGGGAGCTACTTGGCGGTGCGGCAGATCGAGCAGTATGTCGATGCGTTCAGGCAGTTCGAAGCCGCAAATGACCAACAGACCTGCGAAAGACTGATGGGACGTCGGAAGGACGGCATGCCGCTCGGATGGCAAGGTCCTCTGGGGTCGAATTCGGCGGCGGACGCCTTCCGTTATCGCGTCGAGGACGCAAATGGCTTCGTCTGTCCGAAGGGCGCGCATATCCGCCGATCCAACCCGCGCGACTCCTTGGGGATCGATGTGCAATCGAGCATCAAATCATCGAAGCTGCACAGGCTGCTCCGCCGCGGGCGGCCTTATCGCGAGAAGACCGAGGCAGGAGATCGCGAAGGCATATTCTTCATCGCGTGCAATGCCGATCTCGAGCGCCAGTTCGAATTCATCCACCAGCGCTGGCTGCAAAACCCTCGTTTCGGCGCTCTCGACAAGCAGGACGATCCGATCGTGGGGTCACAGCCCAGCGGCAGGACCTTCACCGTTCCGGGATCGCCGAGCGGCAGCGAGGTCACACTGGCTTCGTTTACAGGCGCGCGTGGAGGCGGCTACTTCTTCCTGCCCGGGATCGCGGCGCTCAAATTCATCGCCGAAGGTCGCGCCGGCGCGAAGCTCGGCCCAATGCACCGCCTTGAGGCGGCCGCCTCCTGAAAGGCACGATTCCGGAAGGTCTTAGTCCTGCGGCTCGGACGCTGCATCGCCCTGCGCGTCGATGCGCAGCCAGCCCGAGGGCGCGAGGCGCTGCTGCGGCAGGAAGCGGGCCTTGTAGTCCATCTTCTTGGAGCCCTCGATCCAGTAGCCGAGATAGACGTAAGGCAGCCCTTGCCGGCGGGCGCGGGCAATGTGGTCGAGGATCATGAAGGTGCCCATCGAGCGGCTGACCTGGCTCGGCTCGAAGAACGAATAGACCATCGACAGGCCGTCGCTGAGCACATCAGTCAGCGCCACCGCGATCAGCTCCTCGCCGCGGCCGGTGAGACCGCTGTCGGGGCCGCGCTTGCGGTATTCGATGATGCGGGTCTCGACGTGGCTGTCCTCGACCATCATGGCGTAGTCGAGCACGGTCATGTCGGCCATGCCGCCGTGGCGATGGCGGGCGTCGAGATAGGCCCGGAATACGGAATATTGCTCGGAGGTCGGCACCGCGCTGCGCTGCTCGCCGATGATGTCGGCATTGCGCGCCATCACCTTCCGGAAGTTGCGGGAGGGGCGGAACTCGTTGGCGATGACCCGGACCGAGACGCAGGCGCGGCACTGGTCGCAGGCCGGCCGGTAGGCGATCGACTGGCTGCGGCGGAAGCCGCCATGGGTCAGGAGGTCATTGAGGTCGCCGGCCCGGTCCCCGACCAGATGTGTGAACACCTTCCGCTCGTGCCGGCCCGGCAGATAGGGGCACGGGGAGGGCGCCGTAAGGTAAAACTGTGGGGTGTCGCGCGAGTGCTGGGTCAAGGGACGTCGTGGGCCTCCGAAATCAATGTCAGCATCGCGCTACGGAAGCCGCTGGTCAATCGGTCTGCTGGGCGGGTCAGATCAGGCAGCGTAGTCGGTCCTGGTTGAGAATCCTTGATCACCAGCTTCTGGCGCCCTGCGGCACCGGCGCGCGCACGGAATTGTTGATCACGACCGTCCCCAGCACGAAATCGTGCAGCAGCCGCCGGCGTCCGTTGAACAGGCCGACCAGGACCACGAAGGGCGACAGGAACGAAACCGTCACCCAGAACAGCACGGCATGGGTGGCGCCAAGCACGAAATAGCCAGGCGCGCCGTACCAGGTGCGCAGCTCCAGATCCATGATCCGCATGCCGATGGTCGCGGAAGACGGGCCGCCGATGCAGGCGCCGTAATAGACGATGGCCCAGATGACAGAGGCTGGCCAGGCCAGCCAGAATAGCGCCCAGCCGAGGCCGAGCGTGACCACGCCGAACAATGCGATGAAGAGGTAGCCGAGGATGACCGGCACCGAGATCACGACCATGTCGATCAGGAAGGCGAACACCCGCCGCGTCGCAACGCCCCGGAATAGCTCCGGATGCAGATAGGGGTCGTAGGCGTGCGGCTGCACCCCGCCGTCATTGCGCCAGGCGCCTGAATTATCCGAATCGTACGACATCGTCCGTCCTCCCAAGAGGAAAACCCCGTGGCAGGACATGGGAACAGGCCAGGCCCGTGCCAAGGGCGCGCGGCATTAACAAGCCGAAATATTCCGGCGATTCGGGGGCGGAGGCAGCCGTTCACGCAGCTGCCGTAGGGTGGGCAAAGGCGCGTAGCGCCGTGCCCAGCATTGCGCGCCGTTCTGCACGATGGATTGGTGGGCACGCTTCGCTTTGCCCACCCTACGGCACCTTACCCCTGGCTTCGCAGCTTCTCCGCCGCCTTCGGCGCAAAGTAGCTCAACACGCCGTCCGCGCCGGCGCGCTTGAACGCCAGGAGGCTTTCCATCATCGCGCGCTCGCCGTCGAGCCAGCCGTTGTTCGCGGCGGCCGCGATCATCGCGTATTCGCCCGAGACCTGGTAGGCAAAGGTCGGCATCGCGAAGGTGTCCTTCACGCGGCGGACCACGTCGAGATAGGGCATCCCGGGCTTCACCATCACCATGTCGGCGCCCTCAGCGATGTCGAGCTCGACCTCGCGCAGCGCCTCGTCGGTGTTGGCGCTGTCCATCTGATAAGTGCGCTTGTCGCCGGTGAGTGTCTTGGCCGAGCCGATGGCGTCGCGGAACGGGCCGTAGAAGGCTGAGGCGTATTTGGCCGCATAGGCCATGATTTGCACGTCGAGCAGGCCGGAGCGATCCAGCCCCTCGCGGATCGCGGCGACGCGACCGTCCATCATGTCGGAGGGCGCGATGATGTCGCAGCCGGCTTCGGCCTGCACCAGGGCCTGGCGCACCAGCACGGCCACCGTCTCGTCGTTCAGAATTTTGCCGTCCGAGATCAGGCCGTCATGGCCGTGGCTGGTGAAGGGATCGAGCGCGACGTCGCAGAGCACGCCGATCTCCGGAAACTCCTTCTTGATCGCGCGCACGGCCTGGCAGACCAGGTTGTTCGGGTTGGTCGCTTCAGAGCCTTCCTCGTCGCGCAAGGACGGCTCGGTGTAGGGAAACAGCGCGATGCAGGGGATGGTGAGCTTCATGGCGCGCTCGGCCTCGCGCACGGCCTGGTCGACACTGAGGCGCTCGACGCCGGGCATCGAGGCGACCTGCTCGCGCTTGTTGTTGCCGTCGATCAGAAACAGCGGCCAGATCAAATCGTCGGTGGTGAGCACGTTCTCCCGCACCATGCGCCGGGCCCATTCGGCCTTGCGGTTGCGGCGCGGGCGGACGGTCAGATCGAGGGTATGAGGCACTGCGGTGCCCTCGCGGCGCGAGACCTCGCGCAATTCGATCGGACGTCCGTATTTGATCGCCATCACTCTTCCTCCGGCTGGATTATTCTTATACCAGCTCGCACGGTTCCCGTCACCGCGGCTTGACCTGCCGCAAGGGACGGGCAGCCGATTGATTTTGCAGGGCGAAGCAGCCACAAGGGGCCCATGTCCGAGATCTCCACCCGCGATGCGGCCCGCGACAGCGCCAGGGACACTGCCAGAGACGGTGCGATATCCGTCGCCGCGATCTCGTCGGAGCGGGAAGCGTCCGACGACAATGTCTGGACGCGCCGCCTGGTGCTGTTCCTGCGGGTGATGGCGCTGCTCTCGATACTGAAAGGTCTCTATCACTGGGCGCAGGTGACGGGCTTTGTCGGCGGCGAGGACGAGGCGTTCGAGAACCAGTCCATGGCCTGGCAGGCGGCGACCGTCTACTTTGCCGTGATCGAGCTCGTCGCCGCGGTCGGCCTGTGGCTGGCAACGCCGTGGGGCGCAGTGGTGTGGCTGACGACCGTGGTGTCGATGGCGGTGATCGAGCTGATGTTCCCGGGCATCTACGGCGGCAGCCTGATCGTCGTCGGCGTCGAGGCCTTCATGCTCGCCGCCTATCTCGCGCTTGCCTGGATGGCCGCGCGCGAACGGCCGCCGTAGCGACAACGTCGCGGTCTACGATATTCTCGGGCCCCCGGACGCAGCGCAGCGCTGCCGGCGATGCGAAGCATTGTCCGCTGCGGTGCGCTGCCGAGCCGGGGCCCATGTCTCCGAAATCTGGCTTTGAAACATCTGGGTCCCGGCGCTCCGCTTCGCGGCGCTGGTCCGGGACACGAGAGTGTTTGGTCTTGGTTGACCGCTGGTTGCCTAAAATTTGCGGTAAGTTTTCGTTGACCAGCCGGTTTCGCCACAGCTCTTACGCGCCCGTTTCGAAACGAAGCGGGCCTGTTCTGGAATGCGACAACAGGGGCGGACGGAGGGTGAACAAGACCTTGCGAAGGTCAACAGAGGCTTTCGAAAAGTGCTTGTGGCACAGGCTTAATCCGCAATTCACTGTCTTAAATTCATGATCTCTTTATTCTCTTATTTAAGCCGATCTTCAAACGAGCCCCTTAAGTTGCACCTATCAGGCGGGACACAAGTTTCGTCGAATAAGTGTCGATAAAAACGACAACAGGGGAAGTGTCATGATGAAAGCCGTCGCAACTGCGGCAGATACCGCAGAGCGCGTCTCCGGCCAGCAGGGTTCGGTGCAGTCGCTCTATCTGGAAGCTTTGACTCTGGTGGAGCGGCTGCATCGCCGGCTCCTCGACGTGATCAAGGACGAATTCGATCGCCGCGGCCGTGCGGACATCAACTCGGTGCAGGCGCTCCTGCTCTACAACATCGGCGACAAGGAGCTGACCGCGGGCGAGCTGCGCACGCGCGGTTACTATCTCGGCTCCAACGTCTCCTACAATCTGAAGAAGCTCGTCGAGCTCGGCTTCCTCGATCATCAGCGCTCGCGCGTCGATCGCCGCTCGGTGCGCATCCGCCTGACCCCGCAGGGTCAGGAAGTCCGCCGCATCGTCGATGCGCTCTACCAGAAGCACGTCAAGACGGTGGAGCAGGTCGGCGGCATCTCGGGCGAGGAATTCTCGACCCTCAACAAGTCGCTGCATCGCCTCGAGCGGTTCTGGACCGACCAGATCCTGTATCGGCTCTGATTTCTAGGGGATAAGGCCAAGCCGGCCCGCAACAAGACCGGCAAGCCTGCCCGAACGTGCCTGACTTCCCCAAGCGCGCCGGCCCGGAGTTGCCCCCGGGCCGGTGCGTTTACATTTTTTGCACCTGCGAAAAAATTCGCGGATGCGAGGAACCAGTTCCCGGCTCGACGCTTATCTCCTTCGGATTGGAGACAGGGCGATGCTGGTCGAGCGCGGGCTTCAGGCGATGAACGTGGAACTCGTGAGCGAGGCCTACGCCATCGCCGCGAACTACCTTCGCCGTTCCGGCGCGATCCCCGATACGCTCGTCACCGACGAACGCCTGCTCGGGGTCATCATCAAGCTGCTCCAGCAAGGCGAATTCAACAAGATCAGGCTCGCCAACAAGGCGATCACGTGGTTCGAGACCCAGTCCGAGGCCCGCGCGGTTGCCTGATCAACAATCCCAATACGTCGACCAACCAGAGGGTGCCATGGAAGCCGCCATCGACCGCATCATGCAGACCTATGACCTGCTCGCCAACCGCACCGCCGCGGCCAGCGAGGAGGCGAGGGCCAAGGTCACGAACTATCTCAACACATTGATGGAGGCCGGCGAGAAGGACCCGCACAGGTTGACCGTGTGCGGCCTGACCTATTTGCGCCAGCTCGATGGCAGCGTGGACCCGGTGAAGGCGGGGTATACGGGGTTGTGATGCGACTTCTGCCGCAGCCGGCAGCTCCAGGCATGAGCAGTTAAGGCCCGAAGCGGCCCCATTCCGGATGAGGCGAACGGGCGGTTCCCTCCAACCGGCCCGATCCCCGAAAACCTCCACTCTCCACCATATCTTGCATAAATATCAGGCCCGACCCGCAAATGCTTGGCCTGTTGCGGGCGATGTGGTAGATCGCGCGTGCTTCCGACCGCCACACCAGACCCGCCCGCAGCCCGCCAAAAGGCTGCGGCGGTGGAGATATTCGCAAGATGACCGCACCCAAGACCGCCTCCGCGCCCGATTCGTTTTTCACCGCCTCGCTTGAGCAGGCCGACCCCGAAATCGCCGCCGCCATTAGGGGCGAGCTCGGCCGGCAGCGCCATGAGGTCGAGCTGATCGCCTCCGAGAACATCGTCAGCCGGGCCGTGCTGGAAGCGCAGGGTTCGGTGATGACCAACAAGTACGCAGAGGGTTATCCGGGCGCGCGCTATTACGGCGGTTGTGAGTGGGTCGACGTCGCCGAGAACCTCGCGATCGATCGCGCCAAGAAGCTGTTCGGCGCCGGTTTCGCCAACGTGCAGCCGAACTCCGGCAGCCAGATGAACCAGGCAGTGTTTCTGGCGCTGCTGCAGCCCGGCGACACCTTCATGGGCCTCGACCTCGCCGCCGGCGGCCATCTCACCCACGGCTCGCCCGTCAACATGAGCGGCAAGTGGTTCAAGGCCGCGCACTACACCGTGCGCCGCGAAGACCAGATCATCGACATGGATGCGGTGGCCAGGCAGGCCGAGCAGGTCAAGCCGAAGCTGATCATCGCCGGTGGCTCGGCCTATTCGCGAGCGTGGGACTTCAAGCGCTTCCGCGAGATTGCGGACAGCGTCGGCGCCTACCTCCTGGTGGACATGGCGCACTTTGCCGGGCTCGTCGCCGGCGGCGTGCATGCCTCGCCGGTGCCGTACGCGCACGTCACCACCACCACGACGCACAAGTCGCTGCGCGGTCCGCGCGGCGGCCTCATGCTGTGGAATGACGAGACGCTGACCAAGAAGCTCAACTCGGCGATCTTCCCGGGCCTGCAGGGCGGTCCCCTGATGCACGTGATCGCGGCGAAGGCGGTTGCCTTCGGCGAGGCCCTGCGTCCGGACTTCAAGGTCTATGCCAAGAACGTCGTCGAGAACGCCAAGGCGCTGGCTGAGACCTTGAAGGGCCATGGTCTCGATATCGTCTCCGGCGGCACGGACAATCATCTGATGCTGGTCGATCTCTGGCCGAAGGGCCTGAAGGGCAATGTCTCGGAGAAGGCGCTGGTCCGCGCGGCCATCACCTGCAACAAGAACGGCATTCCGTTCGACCCGGAGTCGCCCTTCGTCACGTCAGGCATTCGGCTCGGCACGCCGGCCGCGACCAGCCGCGGGTTCGGCGTCGCCGAATTCCAGCAGGTCGGCGGCATGATCGCCGAGGTCCTCAATGCGATCGCGCAGTCCGCCGACGGCAAGGCGCCGCTGGTGGAAGCCGCGATCAAGGAACGGGTCAAGGCACTCACCGATCGGTTCCCGATCTATCAGTAAGGCCTCAAGCGGATGCGCTGTCCGAACTGCAACAGTCTCGATACGCAGGTAAAGGACTCGCGTCCGACCGAGGACTCGTCCGTGATCCGCAGGCGGCGCGTATGCGTCGCCTGCAATTTCCGCTTTACCACCTTCGAGCGCGTGCAGCTGCGCGAGCTCACGGTGATCAAGCGCAACGGCCGCCGCGTGCCGTTCGATCGCGACAAGCTGATGCGCTCGGTGCAGATCTCGTTGCGCAAGCGGCAGGTCGAGCCGGAGCGCGTGGAGAAGATGGTCTCCACCATCGTGCGCGAGCTCGAGACCGGGGGCGAGGCCGAGATCTCGTCCGAGGTGATCGGCGAGACCGTGATGGAGCATCTGCGCACCCTCGACGACGTCGCCTATGTGCGCTTCGCCTCGGTCTACCGCAATTTCCGCGAGGCCAAGGATTTCGCCGAGGTGCTCGGCGAGCTCTCCGGTGAGGAGGAAGCGCGGCTCGCCGCGATCCGCAAATGATCTTCCGTATCCTGGAAGATCAGTTCGCGCAGAAGGCCCGCGAGGCCAAGGACGCCGATATCCGCTTCATGCAGCTTGCGCTGGCGCTGGGCAAGCGCGGGCAGGGACGCGCCTGGCCCAATCCGGCCGTCGGTGCCGTCGTCGTCAGGGATGGCGTGATCGTCGGACGCGGCTGGACGCAAGCAGGCGGGCGTCCGCATGCCGAGCCCGAAGCCTTGCTCCGGGCCGGCGAAGCTGCTCGCGGTGCCACGCTCTACGTCACGTTGGAGCCCTGCTCGCATTTCGGCAAATCGCCGCCTTGTGCCGACGCGGTGATTGCCGCCGGCATCAAACGAGTGGTGGCGGCGATCGAGGATCCCAATCCTGAGGTGGCAGGCCAGGGGCATGCGCGCCTGCGCGCCGCCGGCATCAATGTGGACGTCGGCCTGTGCGCGGCGGAGGCCGCCTTCGACCATGCCGGGCATTTCCGCCGTATCAGGGATCACCGTCCGCATGTGATCCTGAAACTCGCGGTTTCCCCCGACGGCAAGATCGGTGCGGCCGGCGGCAAGCCGGTCGCGATCACGGGGGAGGCTGTGCGCAATCGGGTGCATCTCCTGCGTGCGCAAAGCGATGCGATCCTGGTCGGCATCGGCACGGTGCTGGCCGACGATCCGCTTCTCACCTGCCGCCTGCCGGGCATGGCGGCGCGCTCGCCGGTGCGCGTGGTGCTCGATCAGAGCCTGCGGATTCCCGGCCGGAGCAGGCTGATAGGCTCCGCGCGCGAGACGCCGCTCTGGGTGATGGGTTCTGAGCTTGCGGAAGCCGTAGCAGCGACGCGGCTTGGTGCGACCGGCGCGCAAGTGATCCGCGTCCCGCCGGCAAGCGCCTCCGGGCTCGATTTGCCGGCCGTGCTGCATGCGCTGGCCGGAAAGGGCATCACCCGCCTGATGGTCGAGGGCGGTAGCCGGGTGGCGTCCTCGTTCGTCGCGGCCGACCTCGTCGACGAGATCTGGCTGTTCCGCGGCGCGGAAGCGGTGGGCAGAGGCGGCGTCGATGCACTCGATGCATTGCCCCTGTCGAAAATCACGCAGTCGCAGGCCTACAAGGTTCATGCTAGCGAAACGTTCGACAAAGATACTCTCACCATCTACGAGCGCGCGTAATGTTCACCGGCATTGTCACCGATATCGGCGAGGTCGTCAGCTTCACGCCTGTGGCGCAGGGGCAGTTGCACCGCCTGCGCATCGCCTGCCGCTATGATCAGATCACCATTGCCGACGGCGCCTCGATCGCCTGCAACGGCGTCTGCCTGACGGTCGTCGCCTCCGGCGTTGCCGACGGCAGGGATTCTTCTCAAAAGACCTGGTTCGATGTCGATACCGCGGCCGAGACGCTGGCGCTGACCACCGCAAAACACTGGAAGGTCGGAACCAAGCTCAATCTCGAGCGCGCCCTCAAGATCGGCGATGAGCTCGGCGGCCACATCGTCGCAGGCCATGCCGACGGCATCGCGACCCTCCTGAGCCGCGAGGACCTGCCTGATATGGCGCGGTTCGAGCTCTCGACCACGCGGGAGCTGGCACGGTTCATCGCCACCAAGGGCTCGATCACGCTCGACGGCGTCTCGCTGACGGTCAATACGGTGAAGGATGTGACCTTTTCGGTGCTGATCATCCCGCACACGCTGACGGTCACGACAATCGGCGGCTGGAAGGCGGGCAGTGAGGTCAATATCGAAGTCGATCTGATGGCCCGCTATGCGGCGCGGCTGACGGAAATGAAGTGACGGCGAAGCCGTCATTCCGGGGCGGCTCGAAGAGCCGAACTACGGTGCGCAATTGCGCACCTGAGAATCTCGAGATTCCGGGTTCGCTTCGCGCCCCGGAATGACAGTGTCTTTGAACTTGGCTTACCAGCCTGTGGCGACTACATAACGCGCCAACCTCTAGAACGGATCTTAACGATGGCAGACGCGCGGCGCGCACCCCTGAAGGACCAAACCGACATTTCCGGCGCGCGCGCGCTGATTGTCGAGGCGCGGTTCTATGACGATCTCCAGGATGCGCTTCTGGACGGCGCGGTGACCGAGCTGAAGGCAGCCGGCCTGACCCATGATGTCCTCACGGTTCCTGGCGCGCTGGAGATTCCGGCCGCGGTGGCCATTGCGGTGGATGCCGCGGCGGCGAACGGCAAGCCCTATGACGCCGTGATCGCGCTCGGCTGCGTGATCCGTGGCGACACCATTCATTTCGAGATCGTCTCGCAGGAATCCTCGCGGGCCCTGATGGACCTCGCGGTTTCGCGCAAGCTGCCGCTCGGCAACGGCATCCTCACCGTCAACAATGAGGACCAAGCCTGGGCGCGGGCGCGCGCCAGCGAGCTCAACAAGGGCGGCGATGCCGCGCGCGCCGCGCTTGCGATGCTGCGCATCAAACGCCGCCTGGCGCGGGCCTGAAGCCATGGCTGACAACAGCAACAAAAAGCCGGCGGGGCTTGCGGAGAAAAAGGCGAACCGGCGCGGTGCGGCGCGGCTCGCGGCCGTGCAGGCGCTGTACCAGATGGATATCGCGGGCGCCGGCATCAACGACATCTTTGCCGAGTTCGAGAGCCATTGGCTCGGCAACGAGGTCGAGGGCGACACGTATCTGCCGGCGGAAGCTGCGTTCTTCCGCGACGTCGTCTCGGGCGTCGTGCGCGACCAGAAGAAGCTGGATCCCCTGATCGACGAGGCGCTGTCGAAGGGCTGGCCCTTGAAGCGGATCGAGGCGATCCTGCGTGCGGTGCTGCGGGCGGGGGCCTACGAATTGGAGCATCGCAAGGACGTGCCGGGCCGCGTCGTCGTCTCCGAATATGTCGACGTCGCCAACGCGTTTGTCGACCGCGAGGAGACCGGCATGGTGAACGCCGTGCTCGACCAGATCGGCCGCCAGTTTCGCGGCGACGAGTTCGGGCGGTAGTCGTGCTGAGGGGCGTCGCATTGAAGCAATACGCCAGCCCCATTCTCCACTGTCATCACCCGCGAAGGCGGGTGATCCAGTACGCCGCGGCCTATCGATTGTTCGCAGCCGTCTGTGGAATACTGGATCGCCCGGTCGAGCCGGGCGATGACACCTGTTTGTGGGGTTAAGCCGGTGGCAGACCCGAAACCCCTCTCCGCCGAAGACTCTCTCATCGCGCGCTATTTCAAGCCGCTGGCGACCGATCGCGGTGCGTTCGGGCTGGTCGACGACGCCGCGGTGCTGTCGTCGTCCGGCGACGACATCGTCGTCACCACCGACGCCGTCGTCGAGGGCGTGCACTATCTTGCCAGCGATCCGCCTGACACCATCGCGCGCAAGGCGTTGCGGGTGAACCTGTCGGATCTCGCCGCCAAGGGCGCGGTGCCGGCCGGCTTCGTGCTGACGCTGGCGCTGCGCAGCAAGGAGGACGCCTGGCTGCGGCCCTTTGCGGACGCGCTCGGCGAAGACGCAAGACAGTTCGCTTGTCCTCTGCTCGGCGGCGACACGGTCTCGACGCCGGGTCCGCAGATGATCTCGATCACCGCCTTCGGCCGCGTGCCGAAGGGGCGGATGGTCGGCCGGACCGGCGCGAAGCCGGGCGATCGCATTCTGGTGACGGGCACGATCGGCGATGCTGCGCTCGGCCTCGACGTGCTCAAGGGCGGCGCTGCTGCGGCCGCGCTCGCGAGCAGTCCCGCTGCAAAGGACGCCCTGGTCTCGCGCTATCGCGAGCCGCAGCCGCGCAATGTGCTGGCGCGGGCCGTGCGCGATCATGCGACCGCGGCGATGGATGTCTCCGACGGGCTTGCCGGCGATCTGGCGAAGCTCTGCGCGGCGTCGGGGGTCTCGGCCAGTGTCGACGTGGCGAGCGTGCCGCTCTCGGCCGCGGCAGCAAGCCTGGTCGCCCGCAACGTCGTTGGCGTCGAGACGCTGCTTGCGGGGGGCGACGATTACGAGGTGCTGTGCACCGTCCCGCCGGCGCAAGCCGATGCGCTGATTGCCGCGGGGCGGGCGGCCGGCCTTGCCGTCACGGCGATCGGCACGATCGTGCCGGGGAAGGAGAGGCCGCGCTTCCTGGACGGACACGGCCAGGAACTGGCTTTGACGCGGCTGTCCTACAGCCACTTCTAGGAATCGCTCCAAACCGGCATGTTAGTTCTCAGCACTTGGTTCTAAATACCTGCCGAGATCGGCGTTTTCGGCCTTATCCGGCGTTGCACCCTCAATTTGATTTTGGCAAGCTCGCGGCTGACTAAGGCCGCCCCTTTTGGGCAAGGGGCGGCTTTGTTCGAAATCAAGGCGCCGCACCGCACAACGGACAATAAGGCGCCGGGGGTACATCAAGGATCTGAGGCAAACATCACATGACAGCATTATGGTTGATAGTGCTCTGCGGAGTGCTTTCCGTCGTCTACGCGATTTGGGCGACGTCTTCGGTGTTAAGCGCGGATGCGGGGTCGCCGCGCATGCAGGAGATCGCAGGGGCGGTGCGTGAAGGCGCGCAGGCCTATCTGCGGCGCCAGTACACCACGATCGGTATCGTCGGCATCGTCATCTTCGTGCTGCTTGCCTATTTCCTCGGTCTCTATGTCGCGATCGGTTTCGCCATCGGCGCCATCCTGTCCGGCGCTGCTGGCTTCATCGGCATGAACGTCTCGGTCCGCGCCAATGTGCGCACTGCCCAGGCCGCGACGACGTCGCTCGCCGGCGGCCTCGAGCTCGCCTTCAAGGCGGGCGCGATCACCGGCATGCTGGTGGCGGGTCTCGCGCTGTTAGGTGTGACCCTCTATTTCGGCTTCCTGGTCCATTCGCTCAAGCTCGCGCCCGACAGCCGCACGGTGGTCGACGCCATGGTGGCGCTCGGCTTTGGCGCTTCGCTGATCTCGATCTTCGCCCGCCTCGGCGGCGGCATCTTCACCAAGGGTGCGGACGTCGGCGGCGATCTCGTCGGCAAGGTCGAGGCCGGCATTCCCGAGGACGATCCGCGCAATCCCGCAACCATCGCCGACAATGTCGGTGACAATGTCGGCGATTGCGCCGGCATGGCCGCCGACCTGTTCGAGACCTATGCGGTGACCGCGGTCGCCACCATGGTGCTGGCTGCGATCTTCTTCGCCAAGACGCCGATCCTCGCCAACATGATGACGCTGCCGCTCGCGATCGGCGGCATCTGCATCATCACCTCGATCATCGGCACCTTCTTCGTCAAGCTCGGGCCGAGCCAGTCGATCATGGGCGCGCTCTACAAGGGCCTGATCGCAACCGGCATCCTGTCGCTGATCGGCATCGCGCTGGTGATCTACTACCTGATCGGCTTCGGCAAGCTCGAGGGCGTCGAGTACACCGGCATGGCGCTGTTCGAATGCGGCGTGGTCGGCCTCGTCGTCACGGCGCTGATCATCTGGATCACCGAATACTACACCGGCACGGACTATCGTCCGGTGAAGTCGATCGCCCAGGCCTCGGTGACCGGCCATGGCACCAACGTGATCCAGGGCCTTGCCGTCTCGATGGAAGCGACCGCGCTGCCTGCGATCGTGATCATCGCCGGCATCCTGGTTACTTACAGCCTCGCCGGCCTGTTTGGCATCGCGATCGCGACCGCCACCATGCTGGCGCTGGCCGGCATGGTCGTTGCGCTCGACGCCTTCGGCCCGGTGACGGACAACGCCGGCGGCATCGCCGAGATGGCGGGCCTGCCCAAGGAGGTGCGCAAGTCGACCGACGCGCTCGACGCGGTCGGCAACACCACCAAGGCGGTGACCAAGGGCTACGCAATCGGCTCCGCCGGTCTCGGTGCCCTCGTGCTGTTTGCGGCCTACAACCAGGACCTCAAGTTCTTCGTCGCGGACAGCGCGCAGCATCCGTACTTCGCCGGCGTCAATCCGGACTTCTCGCTCAACAACCCCTACGTCGTGGTGGGCCTGTTGTTCGGCGGCCTGTTGCCGTACTTGTTCGGCGCGATGGGCATGACGGCGGTGGGCCGTGCGGCGAGCGCGATCGTCGAGGAGGTGCGGCGTCAGTTCCGCGAGAAGCCTGGCATCATGCAGGGCACCGACAAGCCTGATTACGGCAAGGCGGTCGACCTGCTGACGAAGGCGGCGATCAAGGAGATGATCATCCCCTCGCTGCTTCCGGTGCTGTCGCCGATCGTCGTCTACTTCCTGATCTACGCGATCGCGGGCGGCGGTGCGGCCGGCAAGTCGGCGGCGTTCTCCGCGGTCGGCGCCATGCTGCTCGGCGTCATCGTGACGGGCCTGTTCGTCGCGATCTCCATGACCTCGGGCGGCGGCGCCTGGGACAACGCCAAGAAGTACATCGAGGACGGTCATTTCGGCGGCAAGGGCTCGGATGCCCACAAGTCGGCGGTGACCGGCGACACCGTCGGCGATCCCTACAAGGATACGGCCGGCCCCGCGGTGAATCCGATGATCAAGATCACGAACATCGTGGCCTTGCTGCTGCTGGCGATCCTGGCGCACTAGGCGGCGCCGACGTGAAAGACAAAACCCCGCGGCGTGAGCCGCGGGGTTTTTTATTTGACGGAATACGAGCTCTTACCGCGTCATTGCGAGGAGCTCTTGCGACGAAGCAATCCAGGGTCTCTGCGCGGAGACGGGCTGGATTGCTTCGCTTCACTCGCAATGACGGAGACGGTGGCGGGCGTTCTTGCGAACCCTACTGCACGTCCATCTGCAAGCCTTCCTTCTGGATGATGGCGGCGAACTTCTTCGTCTCGGCGTCCACGAAGGCGGCGAATTGCTGCGGCGTGCCGTAGTCGGCGCGGGCGCCCATGGCGGCGATCTGCTTCTTGATGTCGTCGCGCTCCAGCATCGCCTTGACCTGGAGATTGAGCGCGTTCAGCACCTCGGGCGAGACGCCCTTCGGCAGGAACACCGAGAACCACGACGAGACGTCGAAATTCGCGAGCTCCGGCGCGCTCTCGCGCATGGTCGGCAAGTTCGGCGCGAGCTCGCTGCGCTCGGTCGTGGTGACGCAGAGACCGTTGAGCGTGCCGTTCTGCACCTGGGGCAGGCTCGGGTAGAGGTTGTCGAACAGGATCTGGATGTCGCCGGCGAGCGCGGCCTGGAGCGCGGGGCCGGCGCCGCGGAACGGGATGTGCGTCATCTTCAGGCCCGTGAGCTGCAGGAACCAGGCGCCGGTGAGGTGAGGGCTCTGGCCGACGCCGGAGGAGGCGTAGCTGAGCTTGTCCGGATTGGCCTTGAGATAGGCGATCAGCTCAGCAACCGACTTGATGCCGGTCTTCGGATGCGCCGACACGATGTTCGGGATCCGGATCATGTTGGTCACAGGCTGAAGCTGGTCCGGCTTGTAGGTGAGATTCTTGAAGATGCTGTAGGCGATCGCGTTCGGGCCCGGATTGCCGACCAGGATGGTATGGCCATCAGGTTTGGCGCGGACCACCTCGGCGGTGCCGATGGTGCCGCCGCCGCCGGAGCGGTTTTCCACGACGGCCGACTGGCCCCATGCGGTTTGCAGATGTGCGGCCAGAAGCCGGCCCATCACGTCGGTCGAGCCGCCGGCTGCGGCCGGCACGACGAGACGGACGTTTTCGGTCGGCTTCCAGTCGGCGAGGCTTGATCGCGGCAGGATCGCTGCGGCCGAAAGGCCGGCAGCGGCGGTGAGCACGCGACGGCGGGACAACAAGGTATTCTGAAGTTTCTTGGACACGAATCCGCTCCCAGCTTCTTGCTTTGCAGGGAGCCTAGGGAACGCGGCTTGCGGCGGCAAGTCGCACGCCACGGCAAAGGCCGCGCGGAGGGCGGCACGACGCCGCAGGCGACAGCCATTTGCCTTCCGGCGGAATTGGCGTCGCTCGAAAACGCTTTTGGAGGCTCAGTTGAAGCTGAGCAGCTTGAACAGCGGCGCGAGGTAGCTCATCTCCTGACCCGACGTCGGCGTGGTGCGGCTGATGAAGTCAAAGATCTTGCCGTCCTGCAGGCCGTAATTCGCCAGCCGCCGCACGCGCCGGTTCTTGTCGAAATAGATCGCGATCACGCGCTGGTCGACCACCTTCTGATTCATGAAAGCGACCATGCGCTCCGAGCGCTGCGAGATGTAATAGAACACTTCGCCATCAAGGGTGGCGACGGTGGAGGGGGTGCCCATCACGATCAGCACCTGATCCTGGCTCGCGCCGATCGGAATCTGCTCCAGCGCGCCGGGTGGCAGGATGTAACCCTTCTGGAATTGCTCGCCGGTGCAGCCCGCAAGCGCAGCGCCGATCAGGGTGACGGCCGCGAGCATGCGCAAGCCGCGCCAGCGTGCATGAAGGCCGCGCCGCTTACCTGCGCGCAGGCTGGTCTCAATCGTTGTGGTCATAGCGGAACTGATTCCGTCCCCTTGCGTCGCGCGAGGCGCTGAAGTACCGGGCAGGGCGTCTGAATGCAACTCGCGCGCGCCCGCTTGCGGAAACCACAATGCTTTGGCCGTTCAATCACTTCAGGAAACCCCGGCGAACCCCGAGCGGCACCATTGAAGCCATCTATGGCATGATCGTGACGCAGGCGCGAGAACCCATATTTTACCGGGACTTGGGCGTGCCTGATACCGTTAACGGGCGTTTCGACCTGTTGCTGCTGCATCTGTGGCTGTTGCTGCGACGCCTGCGCACGGTTCAAAGCGCCACCGAGCTGTCGCAGGCGCTGTTCGACCGATTCTGCGAGGATATGGACGACAATCTGCGCGAGATGGGGGTCGGCGACCAGACCGTGCCGAAGCGGATGCGGGCCTTCGGCGAGGCCTTTTACGGCCGCGTCCAGGCCTATGATCAGGCCATGGAGGCCGGCGGTGAGGCCCTGGCAGAGGCGATCTGCAAGAATATCTTGAATGGGACCGGCCTGGACCAGGCGAAGCGGCTGGCGGCCTACGCCCGGGCCAGCGAGGCCGCTCTCGGCCAGGCCGGCGAGGCCGCGCTGCTGCGGGCCTCGTTTCGGTTTCCTCCAGCGCTCCATGAGGATGTCACGCCATGAGCCGACCAACGACCGGATCCGTGCCCGATCCCTGGCGGGCGCCTGTCATCGTCGCCCAGATCCCCGACACCGGCCTGCATCGCAAGCTCGAGGCCTCGGCCGCCGAGCGGAAGGCCATCGCTGAGGTCGGCGGCGTACGGGAGGTCCTGTCCGCCCGGGCCGACCTCGACGTCATGCCCAGGAGCGGCGGCCGGGTTCAGGTGACCGGCATCGTCCGGGCCCGAATCGGCCAGACCTGCGTGGTCACGCTGGATCCGATCGAGAGTGAGATCGAGGAGGAGGTGGACCTGATGTTCGCCCCCGAGGCCGAGGCGCGGCGCCTCGCCGACCTGATCGAGGAGGGGCAGGACGATGCGGAGACGCCTGAGGTCGCAGATCCACCGGAAGCGATCGTGGGTGGCATCATCGACCTCGGCCGGATCGCCACCGATGCCCTGTTCCTGGCGATCGATCCCTATCCGCGCAAGGAGGGGGCCGTTTTCGAGGCGGAGGTCACCGCGCCCGATCCGGAGGACCATCCCTTCGCCGCGTTGAAGGCGCTGCAGGACAACAAGAAGGGCCAGTAGCCGGGCCGTTCCACGCCGGATCGCCTGCAAGGGCGCGCGAAGCATCTGCCGGGACGGTTTCAAAGAAGCCCTTATCTAACTGATTTCAATGTATTTCCTGCAAATTCCGGGATTCGCGGCCGGATCACCCCAAAAGCAAAAGGCTGGGGGCAAGAGGTTGTTTCGGGATAACAAAACGCTATTGTCGCGCCCCGGTCCGGGCGCGGCGTGGCGCCTGACCGGTCGCCATGTCCATGGCGGACCCATTCTGCGGCTCCGCTCGTTCAAGACCGCACCAGACCAGGTTTTCCAGGACTTTTATGCCAAGCAAGGTTCGCATTGCGCTTGACGCCATGGGGGGCGACGCCGGCGCCGCCGTGGTCATTCCGGGCGCTGCCATCTCGCTTGGCAGGCACCGCGAGATCGAGTTCCTGCTGGTCGGGGACCGCGCCAAGATCGAGCCCGAGCTCGACCGGCACCCCCAGCTCAAGGCCGCCTCGAAGATCATCCATACCGACGTTGCCGTCAGTGGTTCGGACAAGCCGAGCCAGGCGCTGCGGCGCGGCCGCAAGACGTCCTCGATGTGGCTTGCGATCGACGCGGTGAAGAAGGGAGAGGCGGATGTCGCGGTCTCCGCCGGCAATACCGGCGCGCTGATGGCGATGTCGCGCTTCCATCTGCGCACGCTGAAGGGAATCGACCGCCCGGCGATTGCGGGGATATGGCCGACCAGGCGCGGAGAATCCGTCGTGCTCGACCTCGGTGCCACCATCGGCGGCGACGCACACCACCTGGTGTTACTCGCCGTCATGGGCGCCGCGATGGCGAGCGTGCTGTTCGACAAGCCCCGGCCCACGCTCGGCCTGCTCAATATCGGGACCGAGGAGATCAAGGGGCACGAGGAGATCCGCGAGGCCGGCGAAATCCTGCGCGCCAGGATCTTGCCGGAGCTCGACTATCTCGGCTTCGTCGAGGGCGACGGCATCGGCAAGGGGGTGGCGGACGTCATTGTGACCGAAGGCTACAGCGGCAACATTGCGCTGAAAGCCGCCGAGGGAACCGCCAGGCAGATGGCGGAATTGCTCCGCAACGAGATGAAACGGAGCTGGTTGTCCAAGCTCGGCTATCTCTTTGCCCGCAGCGCCTTCCAGGCCCTGCGCGACAAGATGGACCCGAACAAGTCCAATGGCGGCGTGTTCCTGGGATTGAACGGGATCGTGGTCAAGAGCCATGGCGGAATCAGTGCCGAAGGCTTTGCCTATGCAATCGATGTTGGCTATGAGATGGCTCACTACGATCTCCTGAACAAGATCAATCAGATGCTCAACCGCGAGGGTGGTGCACTCAATTCGGTGCAGGCCGCGCAGGAGGCTGTTTCGTGACTCAAATTCGTTCGGTCGTGCTCGGCTGCGGCTCCTATCTGCCGGAGCAGGTGGTGACCAACGCCCAATTGGCGGCGCGCATCGATACCTCCGACGAGTGGATCGTGCAGCGCACCGGCATTCGCGAGCGGCACATCGCGGCCGAGGGCGAGTTCACCTCGCATCTGGCGATCAGAGCAGCCCAGGCCGCGCTCACTGACGCCGGCATGGATGCGCAGTCGATCGACCTCATCGTGCTGGCGACCTCGACGCCGGACAACACCTTTCCCGCGACCGCCGTCGCCGTGCAGAACGCGCTCGGCATCAACCACGGCGCGGCCTTCGACCTGCAGGCGGTCTGTTCGGGCTTCGTGTTCGCGCTCGCCACTGCCGACAATTTCCTGCGCACCGGCGCCTTCAAGCGCGCGCTGGTGATCGGCGCCGAGACCTTCTCGCGCATCCTCGACTGGAACGACCGCGGCACCTGCGTCCTGTTCGGCGACGGTGCCGGCGCGGTCGTGCTCGAGGCGCAGGAGCAGCCGGGCAAGGCCGCAACCGATCGCGGCGTCGTGACCACGCACTTGCGCTCCGACGGCCGCCACAAGGCAAAGCTGTTCGTCGACGGCGGCCCGTCCTCGACCCAGACCGTCGGCCATCTGCGCATGGAGGGCCGCGAGGTCTTCAAGCATGCGGTCGGCATGATCACCGACGTCATCGTCGATGCCTTCCAGGCCACCGGGCTCAATGCCGACAGCATCGACTGGTTCGTGCCGCACCAGGCCAACAAGCGAATCATCGACGCTTCCGCCCACAAGCTCCATATCGCCCCCGAAAAGGTGGTGCTGACGGTGGACCGTCACGGCAACACCTCGGCGGCCTCGATCCCGCTGGCGCTGTCGGTGGCCCGCAAGGACGGCCGCATCAAGAAGGGCGACCTCGTTCTGCTGGAAGCGATGGGCGGGGGCTTCACCTGGGGCTCCGCGCTGGTGCGCTGGTAGAGCCACACTCGATAAAATTTAGCCGGAATCCGCCGCGATATCGATGCGCCTGCATTGATGAGCGCTGTTGACCGGCGTATCGTAACCTCATAATTTCAGACAACAATTGTTCGCCGTGATGTGGGGCAGGGCGATGACCGATCAAAGTAAAACCGTAACGCGTGTCGATCTGTGCGAAGCCGTCTACCAGAAGGTGGGCCTGTCGCGCACGGAATCGTCCGCCTTCGTGGAACTCGTGCTGAAGGAGATCACCGACTGCCTGGAGAAGGGCGAGACGGTGAAGCTGTCCTCGTTCGGGTCCTTCATGGTGCGCAAGAAGGGTCAGCGCATCGGCCGTAACCCGAAGACCGGCACTGAGGTGCCGATCTCGCCGCGCCGCGTCATGGTGTTCAAGCCGTCGGCGATCCTGAAGCAGCGGATCAACGGCCAGCACCGCGCCAACGGCGACGCCACCAGCAAGGCGGCACAAGAGGCGTAACGCCTTCCGCAAAGGATTTGGCATTTGGACAAGGCGCCGGATGCGTTCCGAACCATCAGCGAAGTAGCGCAGGAGCTCGACATCCCGCAGCACGTGCTGCGGTTCTGGGAGACCCGCTTCTCGCAGATCAAGCCGATGAAGCGCAGCGGCGGCCGCCGCTATTACCGCCCCGACGACGTCGATCTGCTCAAGGGCATCCGCCGCCTGCTTTACGGCGAGGGCTACACCATCCGCGGGGTCCAGCGGATCCTGAAAGAGCACGGCGTCAAATCGGTGCAGGGCCTCGCCGACAGCGCCGCCGCGGTCTCGTTCGGCGCCATCGAGGACGCCATCGGCGCAAGCCTGATGGAGCCCGAGGACGAGGAGGCGCCGATCAAGGGCGTCACCGACACCGACGATGACGACTACCAGGGCGACGAGGCGGAAGGCATCGACTTCCGCTTCACGGAGGTCGACGACGAGGAGATCCTCACCACCTTCCGCAAGGGCGGCGCTGCCGCCGCGCCCCCCGGCCCCAGCGCGCTCGATCGGGAGCGCTTGGGGCGGGCGCTCGCCGACCTCGTCGCAGCTAAGGAGATGCTGGATCAGGCGCTGAAGGACGGCTAGGGCGATCTTCGGCCGGCTTTGCGGGCGGTTCCGGGGACTTAGGGTAAGGGCACCAAAATGGTGCGTGCCTCGCCTTGCGCATCGCGCCGATCCTAGCTAATGGAACGACGTTCGGAGCGTGGCGCAGCCCGGTTAGCGCACTAGTCTGGGAGACTAGGGGTCGGAGGTTCAAATCCTCTCGCTCCGACCATTTTTTCCAAAACATCTGTCTGTGGGTTGATCGTCGTGTTGGGGGCTCCCACCCGCGGCGACGGCCAGCGCGTGGCCGTGGATGGTCGGCAACTAAAATGCCGAAAACGACCCCATGCACAGTAGCCAAGCTGGTGGAGAGATGCTGTCTTTCCGAATCAATTTCACGAGCCGGGAGGGGGTACGATGTTCATCCTACCGGACCGTGAAACAGCCATCAGCGCTTGTTTGCGAAATCTCGGAGGCGAGCGTCAGGACCTCTCCCGCCTCTTCGTGAGGACTTTCTCTGCGTCGCGAGCAGTGCCAGAACAATAGGATCTAGATCGATCTTGTCCAATTCTGTCTGCCGCGCGCGCGACAGCTGGCGCTCTTCGTGACGTAGATTGGCCGCTGGGTTGGAATGTCGAATGGCGGCGAGTCGTAATTCGTGCACGTCAAGTTGATGAACAACGATTTCACGATAGGTGTGCGCAACTTCTAGAGCAATTTCTTTCTGTCCCAAGCGAGAGGGTCTTGAGGCGCCGCCTGCGGCGATACTGGGAGGACGTGCAGCTTGGAAGACATGAATAATACTATGAATGATGTCGTTGCGTCTTCCGGCGAGCGCCTTCGTTTCCTCGACACGGCGTTTAATAAGAACGTGGAGCGGTGACTCTATCCCAAGCGCGGCTGCAGGAACGTCCAAGATCAACTGCCGCTGTTGAGCTCCAGTCTTGTGACTATTGCTCCACCACCTTCCGGTCGGCAGCTAGCAAACAAGTGAAAATGAGGTACCATAGCATTTCCACTTCGCTGAACTCTGTCGCAATTCTTCCGACGATCGTATGGATGCGATCAAGCTGTGATTTAATCATTTTGAACACGAGCCCCCTGTTAGTTCGCGATCCGTTACCTCAAATACCCCACCACCAACCGCGTCGTCTCGTCCACCAGCGTCCGCACCGTCTTCTCCGACAGCATCTCGGCCCCGTGCAGCACAGTGTTGTGCGCCACCGCTTCGATCGCGCTGACGCAGATGAAGGTTGCGACATCGAGGTCTACCTTCCGCATCTCCTTGCGGCGGCTTTCGAGATAGGTGCGCACGAGGGTTTGGACCTCGCGGTTGAAGGCTTCGATGTCCTTGAGCTGGCCGGTGCGCGGGATCTGTTCGGCGAGCACGCGATGCAGCTTCGGGTTGATGCGGTGGGCTTCGATCGCGACGGTGACGAGTCTTCGTACGGCCTTGTCGATCGGCAGCTCGGCGACTTCGGTCAGCGCGGTGCGGACGATGCCCATGATCTCCTCGTTGTGACGTTCGATCACGGCAGCGACGAGGGCTTCCTTGCTCGGAAAGTACTGGTAGAGCGAACCGACGCTGACGCCGGCGATCTCCGCGATGCGGTTGGTGTTCGCTTTCTCGAAACCGTCGTGGACCAGAATGCGAGCAGTCGCCTCGATCAGCGCGTCGACGGTGGCGCGCGATCGCGCCTGCAGGGCATTTTTCCGGGGTCTTGTCGGCGGCGTGCGCGCCATGGCTTTGCGATCCGAATGCGAGTAGGAAAAGCGAGCGAATGCTCGCATTATATCGACCCATGGCGGCCTTCTCGCAAGCTTCTTGGTCGCTATATGGACTCCCGGCCTGGCGGAGAACGGACCATGAGCGTCGCAAGACTTGTGTCAGCCTTGCAGTTTTGTCCTGTTATGTGCGCACCGCGCAGTCGCGATCCCGCGCCGAGTTTGCAGAGCCGCTTGTTCAACGCCATGCTGCGGCAGCTCCCCTACAAGCAGCAGCTCGCGTCCGCCGAAGCCGTGCAGGCGCATGTGCAGAAGCTCGCCTTGCAGCCGGCCTCGTTCGAGCCGACGGGGCTGGGCCGCGGCGTCGAGGCGACGCTGACCAAGATGGGCGGCTGGCCGGTCTATTACACCGCGCCATCGTCGGGCCATGAAGGCTGCAACTTCGTCATGTTCCTGCATGGCGGCGGCTACATCAACGAGATCGTGCCGGCGCATTGGCGCTTCGTCGGCCAGATGACGCGCAAGGCCGGCGTCGTCTGCGTCGTGCCGATCTATCCGCTGGCGCCGCGCGCCACCGCGAAGGACGTGGTGCCGGCGACGGCGGAGCTGCTGCGGATGTTGCTGGAAGACGCGGGGCCCGCAAAGGTCACGCTGGTCGGCAACTCGGCCGGCGCGGGACTCGCGCTCGCCGCCTGCCAATGGCTGCGCGATCACGGGCATCGGCAGCCGAACCAGATGGTGCTGATCTCACCCGCCGCCGATGCCTCGGTCAGCCGTCCGGAGCAAATCGAGATCGCGAAGCGCGATCCGATCCAGGACATTCCGGGCATCGTCGAGGCCGGGCGGCTCTATGCCGGCGAGCTCGATGTCGGCCATCCCTTCGTCAGCCCGCTCAACGGCGCCTTCCGCGCGCTGGCGCCGATGACGATCTTCGCAGGGACGCGCGATCTGCTTTACCCCGACAGTATCGATCTGGCGGCGCGGGCGAGGGCGGTGGGCGTGCCGGTCGAGCTGCATCTGCTACGTGACCAGCCGCACAATTATGCGCTGATGCCGACGCCGGAGGGGCGGCGCGCGCGGGCGATGATCTTGCGGGCGGTGGCGTGAAGGGAAGGTGTGATCGTTGTCACAGAGCGCAGCGACTCAATGAGAGCGGCGCTATCGAGCCCATACGGAGGGAAGGGAGCGCGTCTCCGGGGCGTTTCCTCGATGCTCGTAGTTCTACGGGTCTACGCGTGGCTTTTGATCTCGTAGTGACCCGGGACGCATTTGAAGCGCTCGAGGCGCCAGTTGGCGTGATAGATCGGATGCTCGCCCATCCATTTCGCTAATGGTGCCTGTGCGCCGACCGCGCACTGCATCATCGAAATCTCGGGCGTCATGTTGCTGTCGGTCACGATTTCCTCGACGCAACTGCCTGAGCTAGCTGCGCTAAGCCGGCAGAGCACGGCTACGACGGTCACGAACATTCCTGTCACCTCATCGGTCGTTTTGGACCACGAAGAGGATGCAAGCGGAGTGCCAGAGCCTGTGACACGCAAACAACACGCTGGCCTGGTCGACTCGACCCAGTGTCCGGAGTCCATTTGACGATTCGGATTGTAAAAAAATTGCCCCTCAACCGAAGCCGGACAAATACGGGAACCGGGCACTTATGCCCGACTGTGGCACCAGCGCCGCGCTAACGGTGTTTCACGGCGACGACGGAGCAAGCGCCTCGTCCTTCGAGACGACCGCTCTCAGCGGTCTCGTCAGGATGAGGCTGACGGGCATCGGTGCTTGTTGAAACTAGCGCAACGGACTCCGCCCTCATCCTGAGGGCCCCCCAATGGCGGGCGTCTCGAAGGATACGCCGCGGGCGTGGCTGCCTCCCATGTGCGGACCACGCGAGTGACCGCACTGGAACGATCAATAGTCCGCGCGCCGAAATAACTGACGCCGAAGATCGCTATCGCCGATCCGCTTTTACCTGCGCATGCAGCGCTGCTACATTTTGCGCGCGCCGGCAGGCGGCGCGGTGACGAAGAAACATACCGACAAGGGAGGGGCCGAAAGTCCCATGAAGGATTTTGCAGGAAAGATCGCGGTCATCACCGGCGGCGGCACGGGAATGGGGCGCGAGCTCGCGCGGCAATTGGTGGCCGAGGGCTGCAACGTCGCGATATGCGACGTCTCGGAGGCCGCGATGGCCGAGACCAAGCGGCTGTGCGAGACCGAAAAGCTTCCGCAAGGCCTGCGCGTCACGACGCATGTCGCCGACGTCGCGATCGAGGATCAGCTGAAGCGTTTTCGCGACGAGCTCGCCGTGCAGCAGAAGACCGAGAAGATCCATCTGCTGTTCAACAACGCCGGCATCGGCGGCGGCAGCAGCCTGTTCACCAACACGCGCGAGCAATGGGAGCGCACCTTCAACATCTGCTGGGGCGGCGTCTATCTCGGCGTGCGCACCTTCCTGCCGCTGCTGGTGGCCGCGGACGAGGCCCACATCGTCAACACCGCGAGCGTCAACGGCTTCTGGGCCTCGATCGGCATGAACCAGGCGCACACCGCCTACAGCTCGGCGAAGTTCGCGGTGAAGGGATTCACCGAAGCGCTGATCAACGACCTCCGCCTGCACGCGCCGCACGTCAAATGCTCGGTGGTGATGCCCGGCCACATCGGCACCTCGATCGTCTCCAATTCGCGCAAGGTGCAGAGCGCCGATGGATCGGAGCGGCTCAATGCCGACGAGGTCGCGCTGACCCGCAAGCGCATGGTCGCGGCCGGCATGCCGGATGCCGACAAGATGTCGGACGAGGACATCCAGGCGGCGTTCGCCGAACGCGCCCGCAGCTTCCTGGAGGACGCGCCGACGACAGCCGTTCAAGCGGCGAAGATCATTCTCGACGGGGTCAAGGCCGAGCGCTGGCGCATTCTCGTCGGCGAGGACGCCAAGCGTCTCGACGAACGCGTGCGCGCCACGCCGGAGCAAGCCTATGACCGCGCCTTCTACGAAAGTTTCACGCAGGAGGTCGGCTGGCGACTCGGTTGAGCTTGCGGCGGAGATCGTCGTCGAACGCGCGCGCATGTAGGTATGATAATCATCATGTCAAGAGGTGCGCGCGTGATATCGCGTGACACCTCTTGCCAATCGCCGGCTCCCTATGTCGGATTGGCATGTCATGCATGCGTCATGGATCGTCGTTCAAGCGATGTTGATCTCGAACGCTTGGAATGCCGCGCGCGGCGTCTTGGTCGGGCACCTGAAATGGTTTAGTCAATCAGGGGTAACGCGATGACAGAGCGTAGCTCCCGATGATACCCGCATGCCTCTCCGACGACTGGATCCTTTGCCCGGAGCGGGAGGACATCTCCGCTGAATTCACGCGCCTGCTGACCGCGGCCCAGGAGGGCGGCGCCACGATCGCCGAATGCCTGATGATCGCGCGGCAGCTGAAGCGGGGCGACGACCGCTCCTGGCATCGCGAGTGGAAGCGGCTGGCGCAAGCCAACCGGCAGCGCGCCGAGGCTGCGTTCGCGGAAGGCCACATGGCGAGCGCGCAGCGCAACTGGCTTCGCGCTATGAACTATTATAGCGCGGCGGCGATGCCGCTGGAGCAGGACGACGAGCGCCGCTGGGTTGCCGTGCTCGCGATGCAGGAATGCGCGCGCCGCTACCTTTCGGCGCGCAGCCCGGCGGGCGAGGTCGTGACGATCCCATGGCTCGACGGCCATGCGCTGCAGGGCTACTTCCTCCCTGCGCCGTCGGGCAGCGCGCGAGCGCCGACCGTGATCTGCATCGGCGAGCCCGGCCACCGCAAGGAGGAGTTCCTATTCAAGCTCGTGCCGCATGCGCGCGAGCGTGGGTTCTCGCTGCTGGCGCTCGACCTGTTCGGCGACCAGCGCGACGATTTCATCGACGCGCTGTTGCGGCGGCGCGATCTCGAGAGCGCGATTCCTTGCGTCATGGACTATCTGGAGATGCGCAGCGACGTCGATTTCGCGCGCGTCGGGATCATTGCCGATGGCTGGGGCTCCTCCTTCGTGGCGCGCGCCGTGCTGCAGGAGCCGCGGCTTGCCGCCGCCGTCTGCGACGGCGGCTTGTGGGACCTGCACGAGCGGGCCTTCTTCGCCAGCCGGTTCGCGCTGAGCGACGTCAGCATCGTGCCGGTGCCGCATGCGCCGCTGATGGCCTCCAGCGCCGACTGTCCGGTGCTGATCACGCTCGGCGAGGACGGCTGGCTCAAGGCCGACCGGGCCCGTCAGATCGTCCAGAGCTCCCGGCTCGGCAGTTCGGATGTCATGTTGAAGGTGTTCACTGCGTCCGAGACCGGCGCGGCGCAGGCCCATGCTGACAATCCGAGCCTTGCCAACGAATACATCTTCGACTGGCTCGAATCGCGGCTCGGTGCCGCCGCCCGGCGGATCTGAGCACCGCCCTCAGGCCTAGAAGTCGAGCGAGATCCGGACGCAGGCCTTCTCGAGGCGGTTCTTCAGCGTCGCGAGCTTGGTGGTGAATTCCGTCAGCTCGTCCTCGTCGAACTCCTGGAAGACGAACTCGCGAATCGTCTTGTATTGCTCGTGGAGGCTCGCGATGTGCTTCTGCGTCTTGTCGGTCAGCGACAACCGCACCACGCGGGCGTCGGTCGGCGAGGGGCGGCGGCGCAACAGCGCCTTCTTCTCGAGCAGCTTGGACTGGGTGGTGACGAAGGACGGATCGACGTGGAGCAGCTTGGAGACGACGTTGACCGGGATACCGTCGTCCTTGTCGAGGTCGGAGATGGCCATCAGGATCAGCCATTGCGGGCCGCTGATGCCGAGCGTCTTCGCCCAGAACTGACGCAGCTCCTCAAGATACATGTTGATCGACGATATCTCCCAGGTGAAGCGCCTGATGATATCCAGATTGCCGATCGAGCGCAGGCGCGCTCCTTCTTTCCTCGTCGCGGACACAGCGTCACTCCCGTGAACCGATTTGTTCAGGCCGGTGTTCGTGGAAGGCCATAGTCCACGCAAGCCTGCTCTGACGCAAGTGCAGGGCAGGGTAATTTCGTCACTAAAACTACAAAGATGATCAGCTCAGTGATTGCCCCCGCAGGCCACGGTGTTGCGCGCGGGGCACAGGTTTAGCAAAACCGAAAAGCTGACCTAATAAACTATTTTGATTACCGAACGACGCAGGCATATTGATCTTCGACGGTGGGGGGTACTCGATCGTCCCGTTGCAGGTGGTTCGCTCACGTTCCTCGCGTCGAAAGCGGGAGTGTCCGAAAGCGGCCGAGCGGATTTGAGAGGCGGGGATCTTGGGGGGCCTCACGGTCCGTCTCCGCAAAATGAGCAACTTGGAGGTTTTAAATGAAAGTGGTGAAGAGCCTTTTGCTCGGCACTGCGGCGGGTCTGATCGCCGTCGGTGGAGCCCAGGCGGCCGATCTTCCGGTCAAGGCCAAGGCGGTCGAGTACGTGAAGATCTGCTCGCTGTACGGCGCGGGCTACTACTACATCCCGGGCACCGACACCTGCATCAAGCTGGGCGGCTACGTGCGTGCCGAAGTGGCGCTCAACGCCGGCGGCAATTACAGCGCCCAGTACAACGGCGTGTTCGCGGCCAACAACCGCCTGAACAACTACTACTCGATGCGCGCTCGTGAAGATCTCAACATCGACACGCGCACCGCGACGGAATACGGCGTCGTCCGCACCTATTTCGACGCGGTCTTCACCTGGACGACCGGCAATTACGGCGGGACCGGTTCGGCCACGGGCGCGACCCAGTACAGCGGCACGATCGGTCTCAACGCGGCCGGCACCGGCCTCACCGGTTCGGGCGGCGGCAGCATCAACGGCACCGACGGCAACATCTCGGGCGGCGCGCTCGGCGTCTACTACGCCTTCATCCAGTTCGCCGGCTTCACCATGGGTAAGGCGGTGTCGCAGTTCGACGCGCCCTGGATCAACTATCCCGGCAACAACTTCGACCAGCTCGTCGGCGGCAGCGGCACCACCAACGGCGTGGCGCAGTTCACCTACACGGCCGACTTCGGCCAGGGCGTCACCGCTGCGTTCTCGGCGCAGGACCAGACGCAGGTCTACCAGACCAGCCTCTGGAACACGGCCGGCATGTCGACCACGGGCGTGCTCGGCGGTGCCTACGGCTCGAACGACATCGGCGGCAGCCGCTCGCCGGACCTCGTCGCGATGGTTCGCGTCGATCAGGCCTGGGGCCTGTTCCAGGCCTCGGTCGCGGCTCACGACAACCATGTCGCCTATTACGGCGCCAGCGAAGTCACCGGTCATCCGGAAGACAAGTGGGGCTGGGCCGTTCAGCTCGCGTTGGGCATCAAGAACATCCCGACCGGTGCCGGCGACGTGATCAACATCTCGGGCGTCTACACCGAGGGCGCGAGCCGCTACAACTTCCAGGAGCTGGCCGCGACCAGCTACTCGATGTTCGGCAGCTCGAACGCGGCCTATCAGAGCATCGGCTTCGCCGGCGTGTCTGACGCGGTGTTTGCTCCGGGCGGCCAGCTCGAGCTGACCAAGACCTACGGCTTCCGGGGCGCCTACACCCACAACTGGAGCCCGTACTGGAACACGGCGCTCTACGGCGCGTGGGCTGCGGTCAACTACAGCGGCACGGCCAAGGGCCTGATCTGCGGCAGCGCCGCGTTCGCCACCCTGACCGGCACCTGCAACCCGGACTTCAACATCGGCCAGGTCGGTGTCATCACCCGCTGGACGCCGGTGAAGAACCTGACCTTCTCGGCTGACTTCACCTACAGCCACCTCGATCAGAAGTACTCGGGCGCGATCACGACCGCAGCGCTGACCGGCGTCGCCAAGCCGGCGGCGACCTACGAGCTGAAGGACCAGGACACCTACAGCCTGCTCCTGCGCGCCCAGCGCAACTGGTAAGCTTCTGGGTCCTTCGATCCGACACAGCCCCGGCGGGACACCGCCGGGGCTTTTTTTGCGCACGTTCGGCACTTCTCGTCGTCCGTGCGGCGGACGAAGACGAGCTATGCGATTCAATCGCGCCAGATTAATTTACTTACATGAGTTACTAAGCTATATAGCTCCTAGCCAGATACGAAAGTTGCGGCTCTTAGCTTCACGCTAAGCCTCCAGAAACCTCCGGCGATGCCCCGCCGGAGGTTTTTATTTTCGGCCTGGACTTCAGCCCCGCATCACGCGCGCACGGGCGTTCGGCCGGTAGGCGAGGCGGCTGTGGCCGGCGCAATAGGGCTGGCCGTCGGGCGCGGAATTGCCGCAGAAGCAGAAGTCCTCGGCGCCCGGAGTCGAGATCGGCCAGCGGCAGCGGTTCTCGGCAAGCTCCAGCAGCGAGCAGCGATTGGCGTCGTCGATCGGCCCCGTCGCCACGGGGGCGTCGGTGTCGCCATAGATCGTGGCGAGCATCTCATATTGCAGCCGCGGCACGGCCCTCTGCGCCCGCGCCGGGCCCCGATCCTGAACCTTGCGATCGTCGTTGGTCCGGCCACGCGTCAGGTTGAGGCGGGAGAGCTTGCCGATCACGGCGTTGCGGCTGACGCCGATGTCGGCGGCGATCTCGCGGCAGGAGAGGCCGGCCTCGAAATGCCGCTTCAGGAGCTCAATTCGTTCGTCGGTCCAGGTCGGTGAGAGAACAGGCATTGGTAACGGTCCCAGGTTGCAGATGTCGGCCATCCGCCTCGAGATCCGTCCGCCTCACGTTCGGCGCGCGCTCACGTCCTGCCATTGTCGCGGATCGACAAGAGCCCGTCCTTGATGGCGAGACGGATGCCTTCCTCGATCAAGGTACGTGCGACGCCGGGAACGCTGGTGCCGTGGGTGCCCTGTCTCACCAGCTTCTCCAGGTAGGTGATGGTCGAGAGCGCCAGGGTTACGGGAATGCGGTCAGTCTCGGCTTTTTCGGTGGCCATGGCCCGAACGCTAGCCTCTTACTCGGGTACATAAAAGTAACGATTAAGACTCTATTTAGGTTCAGGGGCGGAAGTCAAATGCAGGCTGAGCTTGACGCTCAGCGTGTTGGAATCGCACGGGAAATTAGTCGCGACCGAGCGCGCCGCGCGGAGTACGGGCGGCGGTGTGGCGTCAACAGGTTACGGAAACGGCGTCCGAGCTCAGCCGTGCACGATCGCCTTTTCGATCATGCAATGGATGCCTTTGGCGCCGTTGACGGTCTGGGTGACCCTGAGATCGGCGGCCAGGCTGCACAGCGTGTAGGCGTCCTCGCGCGACAGGTTTCGCGTCTCGCCGAGCAGCGCGATCATGTCGCGCAGCGCGCGCACCACGCATTGGTCGAGGTCGGGGTCCATCGCCATGGTGATGTAGTGGGTCGCCGTCTCGGCGCGGGGATAGTCGAGCTTCAGGTCCTTGCGCAGCGCCAGGCGGAAGCGGCCCTGCAGCGCGGTCTCGATCGCGGTGACGCAGACCTCGCCGTCGCCTTGGACGCCGTGGCCGTCGCCGCAGGAGAACATCGCCCCCGGCACGAACACCGGCAAATAGAGCGTCGCGCCGGCGCCGAGCTCCTTGTTGTCGAGATTGCCGCCCATCGCGCGCGGCACCAGCGAGGAGATGCGGCCCCAGGCCGGTGGCGGCGACACGCCCATCACGCCGAAGAACGGCTTGAGCGGCAGGTCGAGGCCCCACGGCATGCGGCCGGTCATCTTGGTACGGTCGAGCGGGATGTTGAGGATGCGGGTCTCGTGAAAATCGTCGGGCAGGGTGCCGGACAGCGGCTTGATCATGTTCCAGCCCCAATCCTGCCGGAGCTGAACGTCGAGGATCTCGACCGCGAGTACGTCGCCGGGCTCGGCGCCCTCGACGGCGATCGGGCCGGTCAGAATGTGGCCGGGCAGCATGCGCTCGTTGCTGGCATGAACCTCGAGCATCTCGGGGGGAATGTGAAACTTGTCGCGGTCGGGCAGCATGTCAGGCCCGCCGCTGATGGTGTCGACCGTCACCTCATCGCCGCTGGCGATGGTGAGGACGGGCTTCAGCGCGGCTTCGAAGAAGCCCCAATGGCAGGTTTTGGGACTGGAATGCAGGTGGTGATGGGTCATTTGCCGCGTCCGGTCGCTTTCATCAGGCCAGGCTTGACCCGGCGCTCGATCCTCTTTCAAGAAGCTGTCTGAAGATCGCCGGGCAGGTCAAGCCCCGCGCAGACTGGCAAGGTCATTCCCGCGAGGCTCCCCTGTTTTTCGTCCTGTCCAAGACCCTCGGCACTGCGCTGCTGCCGATCAACCTTCTGGTCGAGCTCGGCATCGTCGCGCTGGTGCTGATGGCGACGCGCTTTGCCGCGCTCGGCCGCAAGCTTGCCGTGACCACGCTGGTGTTGCTGGCGCTGGCGGCGTTCTCGCCGCTCGGCAATCTCTTGATCTATCCGCTGGAATCGCGCTTTCCCGCGTGGGACGCCTCGCGCGGCGCGCCCGACGGCATCATCGTGCTCGGCGGCTCGGTCGACACCGATCTTTCGGCGGCGCATCGCACGCCCGTCGTCGCGCACGCAGCCGATCGTCTGTTCGCGCCGGCCGAGCTCGCGCGCCGCTATCCGAACGCGCGCATCGTGTTCACCGGGGGGAACGCGAACCTGGTTTCGACCGAGGCGAAGGAGGCCGACTATTCCGCGCCGATCCTGGAGAATCTCGGCATCCCGAAAGAGCGTCTGATCCTCGAGCGCAATTCGCGCAACACCTGGGAGAATGCGATTTTCACCAAACAGCTGGTGACGCCGAAGCCGGGCGAGCGCTGGCTGCTGGTGACGTCGGCCTTCCACATGCCGCGCTCGATGGGAATCTTCCGCAAGGCCGGATTTGACGTCGAGGCCTATCCGGTGGACTGGCGGATGGGCGGACGTGACGATCTCTTGTCTTTCACCAATATCGGCGCGGACGGACTAGGCCGAACCGAAGTTGCGGTGCGCGAGTGGATCGGGCTCGTGGCTTACCGCCTGATGGGCAGGACCGGCGAGTTGCTTCCGGGACCCGGCAAGGACTAGAACGAGAACCGCAAAACAAGAATACGCGGCGCACGATCGCTGCGTCCGGAGGAAGCCATGCAACAGCACAGTGCAGACAGCATCGATCTTGCCGGCCTCGTCGCCGATCTCAACAGCCTGCTGCGGTTGAAGACGAATGTGATCGGCATGAAGTTGTTCGCGCAACCGGCGGAGATGGAGGCGATCCCAAAAATCCGGCGGCCGAACGCGATCCACACCACCGACCAGATCGTCAGCATGGCCGCGCGGCTGGGCTGGACTGTCGGCATCACCGCCGACGATCTCGTCGGCGCGCAGTGCCGCGCGGTGATCGGCCTTGCGCCACAGGACGACAAATGGCGCGCCGGTGAAAATTATGTCGGGATCTGGCACGGCACGGCGGAGGACGCGCGCAAGCGGCAGGAGGCGCTGGACGTTGTTCCGTTCGGACAATATCAGGCGCTCGCCGTCAGTCCGCTCGCGAGCGGGCGGCTCGATCCGCCCGACATCTGCCTCGTCTATGCGACGCCCGGGCAGATGATCATCCTGATCAACGGGCTGCAATATACCGGCTACAAGAAGTTCGAATGGGGCGTGGTCGGCGAGACCGCTTGCGCCGATTCCTGGGGGCGGGCGCTCAAGACCGGGGAGCCCAGCCTGTCCTTGCCATGCTATGCCGAACGGCGCTATGGCGGCGTGCCGGACGAGGAGATGCTGATGGCCTTGAAGCCCGCGCATCTCGCCAAGGCAATCGAGGGCATGAAGGCGCTGGCCCGGAACGGCCTGCGCTATCCGATCCCGCCCTATGGCATTCAAAGCGACGTCCGTGCCGGCATGGGCGTGAGTTACGCGAAAAAGTAAGGGACGACCATGAGCTCTGCGAAATTCGACATCGTCGTCTACGGCGCAACCGGTTTCACCGGCCAGCTCGTCGCCGAGTATCTGACGAGGCAATACAAAACTGACAATTCGCTGAAATGGGCGATGGCCGGCCGCAGCCTCGGCAAGCTGAAATCGGTACGCGATGCGATCGGCGCGCCCGGGAATACGCCGCTGATCGTTGCGGATGCGTCGGACGCGGCCTCGCTGAGGGCGATGGCGGAGCAGACGATGTCGGTGATCACGACGGTCGGTCCGTATCAGCTCTATGGCGAGGAATTGCTCGCGGCCTGCGTTGCGACCGGCACGGATTATTTCGATCTCTGCGGTGAGCCGATCTGGATGCGGCAGATGATCGACAAGTACGAGGCGGCTGCGAAAGAGAGCGGCGCGCGCATCGTGTTCTCCTGCGGCTTCGATTCCGTGCCGTTCGAGCTTGGGACTTTCTTCGTGCAGGAAGAGGCCAAACGCGTGTTCGGCGCGCCCGCCGCGCGCGTGAAGGGCCGTGTGCGCGACATGCGCGGCACGCTGTCGGGCGGCACCGCGGCAAGCGCGAAGGCAACCTTCGACGCGGTCGCCAAGGACATCAGTCTGATCGCGATCCTGAACGATCCGTTCGCGTTGACGCCGGGTTTCACCGGCCCGAAGCAGCCGAAGGGCAACAGGCCGGTGCTTGAGGAGGATCTGCAATCCTGGGCCGCGCCGTTCATGATGGCGCTGATCAACACGCGCAACGTCCATCGCTCCAACATGCTGATGGGTTTCCCGTATGGCCAGGACTTCGTCTACGACGAGATGGTTTTGACCGGCCCCGGCGAGCAGGGCGAGGCTAACGCCAAGCGCGTGATGGCGGCGAACGCCGAGAAGACCGGCCCGAACGCGCCGAAGCCGGGCGAGGGGCCGTCGAAAGAGGAGCGGGAGAACGGCCGTTTCGACCTTCTCTATGTCGCGATTGCCCCCGACGGCCGCATGGTCCGCGCCGGCGTCACCGGCGACCGCGATCCCGGCTACGGCTCGACCTCGAAGATGATCTCCGAATGCGCCATCTGCCTGCTGCGCGACGCGACGGACGTTCCGGCCGGCTTCTGGACACCGGGCGCGGCGATGCAGCACAAGCTGATCAAGCGGCTGCGGGACAATACGGGGCTGACGTTCGCTGTGGAAGCATAACGTCCACGCCTCCGAGGACCGCGCGATCCATGTCAGCGAAGTTCGACATCGTCGTCTACGGCGCTACCGGATATACCGGCCAGCTCGTTGCCGAGTACCTCGCCGCGCACTACGTCGGGGACGGGGCGCCGACATGGGCGATGGCAGGACGCAGCAGAGACAAGCTCACGTCAGTTCGCGACGCGATCGGCGCACCTAAGGACACGCCGCTCATCGTTGCCGACGCAGCCGATCCCGCATCGCTGCAGGCGATGGTGGATCAGGCGAAGCTCGTCGTCACCACCGTCGGTCCGTACCAGCTTTATGGTTCCGATCTGCTCGCCGCCTGCGCCGCGTCGGGCACCGACTATATGGACCTCTGCGGCGAGCCGATCTGGCTAAAGCAGATGATCGATATGCATGAGGCGGCCGCCAAGGCGAGCGGCGCGCGCATCATGTTCTCGTGCGGCTTCGATTCCATTCCGTTCGAACTCGGTGCGTTCTTCGTGCAGGAGGAAGCCAGGCGCGTGTTCGGAGCGCCTGTATCTCGCGTCAAGGGGCGCGTCCGCGACCTCAGCTGGAAGTTCTCCGGCGGCACCTCGGCAAGCGCGAGGGTCACCTTCGAAGCAGTTGCGCGGGATCTCAGCCTGGTGTCGATCCTCAAGGACCCCTTCGCGTTCACGCCCGGCTTCGAGGGACCGAAACAGCCGCGCGGCAACAAGCCTGTTTTCGAGGAAGACCTGCAATCCTGGTCCGCGCCGTTTGCGATGGCGACGCTGAACACGCGCAACGTCCATCGCTCCAACATGCTGATGGGATTCCCGTATGGCCGGGATTTTGTCTACGACGAGATGGTGCTGACGGGGACAGGGGACGAAGGGCAGGCCAACGCGAAGCTGGTCATGGCCGCCAACAGCGAAAAGACCGGCCCCACAGCGCTCAAGCCGGGCGAGGGGCCGTCGAAGAAAGAGCGCGACAACGGTCACTACGACGTGCTCTATGTCGCGATCGCGCCCGACGGCCGTCAGGTTCGTGTGGCGGTGAAAGGCGATCTCGATCCCGGCTATGCCTCAACGGCGAAGATGATCTCCGAATGCGCCATCTGTCTGTTGCGCGACACGCCGGATGTTCCGGCCGGTCTCTGGACGCCGGGCGCAGCGATGCAGCACAAGCTCATCAAGCGGCTGCGGGACAATGCGGGGGTGACGTTTGAGGTTGAGACGTAGCTCGGCATTGTTGGGTGGGCCCCCGGGCCAAAAGACGTCTGCAAATTAGGCGCCTCTAAAGCTCCCCCCGACTTTGTGCAAAGCCCTTACAAGGGGAGCGGGTAAGACCTACGCCGCCACCACGCGCGGCGCTTCCGTCGCATTCGAGGCCTGCACCGGCTTGCTCAGCATGGTCACCTCGCTGAAGCCGACCTCTCTCAGCTGCTCGCACATCAGGTTGCGCGCGTCGGGCGCCATCGCGGTATCGGGCACCACGACGGCGCGGGCATGCGCCGTCAGCAGTTCGGCCGGAAGGTCCGAGGCGCTGCCGGCGTCGATCAGGACGTGATCATAGGCGCGCAGCAGTGCGTCGATGGCGAGCGTCACCCGCGGCGATTGCAGCAGGCTGCGATCGAAGCCGGGACGGCCGGCCATCACCAGATGCAGCCGCGACAGCTTGTCCCGGGTGATAACTTGCGCGAACGACGCCTCTCCTTGCATCAGCTCGGCAAGGCCGGGCGCCGAAGCGTCGACGCACACCGCGGCAATCGTCGGCGAGGACGCGGCGAGATCGACCACGACGACGCGCGCCTCGCGCGCCAGATGCCGGGCCAGCGTCAGTGTCGACAGCGTGATGGCTTCGCCTGAGGCAGTGCCGAGCACGGTGACCTTCTTCGCTGCAGCGCCGGCGGCGCGCAGGCGGTCGGCCAGTTGCTCGATCTCGGCGAATTCGGTGACGTCCGCATCGGTCGTCATCTCCGGCTGCAGCGGTACGGGCTCTTCCAAATCGGGATCGATGCGGGGCTCGGCGGTCGGTTCGACGACCGGCTGGACTGCCGCCTCCTGGCGCACCGGCGCCTGTGCCGGGAAAACCGCCGCCACCGCGCGCGGTGCGGTCTGGCGCAACAACTCCCCGGTGACGACGACGCCGGACGATAGCAGCAGCGTCGCGATCGTCGCGATCAGCACGATCGGCAGCTTCTTCGGATAGGCCGGCGTGTTCGAGACGATGGCGCGCGAAATGATGCGGCCATCGGTTGGCGCGGTGTCGATGGTCTCGCGGGTGTTGGCCTCGCGGTACTTGGCCAGGTAAGTCTCGAGCAGATCGCGCTGCGCCTTGGCTTCGCGCTCGAGCGCGCGAAGCTGGACGTCCTGACCGTTGGTCGAGGCCGCCTGCTTCTTGAGCTGCTCCAGGCTCACGGTCAGGCCGTTGACCCGGCCTTCGGCAATGCGCGCGTCGTTTTCGAGCGAGCGGGAGATCTTGGCCGCCTCGTCGCGGATCTGGGTATCGAGATCGCCCAATTGGGCTTTCAATTCCTTGATGCGCGGATGGTTGCCGAGCAACGTCGAGGACTGCTCGGCAAGCTGGGCACGCAGCGTGACGCGCTGCTCCGACAACCGCCGCACCAGCTCGGAGTTCAGCACCTCCGACGCCTCGATCGGCTTGCCGCTCTGGAGCATCTCCTTGATCAGCCGCGCCTTGGATTCGGCGTCCGCCTTCATCGAGCGCGCATTATTGAGCTGGGTGTTCACCTCGCCCATCTGCTGGTTCGACAGGGTGGTATTGTTGGTGCCGACGAACAGGCTCGACTTGGAACGGAAATCCTCGACCCTGGCCTCGGCGTCGGAGACCTTCTTGCGCAGATTCTCAATTTCCCCGGCGAGCCACAGGCTCGCGTTCTTGGCCTGCTCCTGGCGCGCGCCCTGCTGGAGCACGAGATAGCCGTCGGCGATCGAATTGGCGACGCGGGCCGCAAGCTCGGGATCGGCGGATTGGAATTCGACCACGATCACGCGCGACTTGTCGACGGCATAGGCCTGAAGGCGCTCGTAATAGGCATCGAGCACGCGCTCTTCCGGCGTCATCGAGAACGGATCGCGGCCGATACCGATCATCGCGGCCAGCGACTTCAGCGGCGAGACGCCTTGCAGCACCGGATCGAATTCGGGACGTTCGGCGAGCTTGTTCTTCTTGATGATCTCGCGTGCGAGATCGCGCGACAGCACGAGCTGCACCTGGCTGGTGACGGCCTCGGCGTCGAGCGCCTGCCGCTCCTCGGTGCGGTCGCTGTTCGGGCGCAGGAACACGTTCTCGCGGCCATCGATCAGGATGCGCGATTCGGACTTGTAGCGCGGCGTGACCAGATTGACGGCGGCAATCGAGGCGACGAGCGCCAGCACCGTCGGCACGACGATCCAGCCGCGCTTGCGTGCCAATGCGGCACCGAGCGCGTGCAGGTCGATATCGCCGGATTCGACTTGCGTCTGCTTCGTGACGATCGGCGCAGGCCTCGCTTCAATCCTGGGCTCGACCTTGACTTCAGCCCTTTCAGCCTTGACTTCAGCTTTGGGCGCGACTTCGGCTCTGGGCTTTGACACGGCCCGCGCAACCACCGCCTTGTCCTTGCCGGCACGCCAGAACGCTAAACGCATCGAACACTCCCGCAGGGGCAATGCCACCAAGCTAACTCAACCGGGGCGATTACACTCCATTAAGGTTGCCGCTGGGTTAATCGCAGCATCCGGCGATCGTTGCGGTCGTACCGGTCACCGTTTGTTAACCACGAGGGCTCTTAATCCGTCTCGATATTTCCAAGGAATTGTTCGGCACACGTCGTCGAGCGCTGGTTTTGATTCATGCCACTCTCTCCTGACCGGCCGCTTCGCATCCTGCACGCCGTGCGCGCTCCGGTCGGCGGTATCTTCCGCCACATCCTCGACGTCGCCAATGGACAGGTCGACCGCGGCCATCATGTCGGCATCCTCGCCGACAGCCTCACCGGCGGCGAACGCGCCGACAAGGCGCTTGCCGAGCTCGCGCCGCGGCTGAAGCTCGGGGTGCACCGCCTCGCGATCCGCCGCGAACCTTCGCCGGACGATGTCCTGGTGTGGCTGCGGATGCGGCGCCTGATCGCCACGCTGAAGCCGGACGTCATGCACGGCCACGGTGCCAAGGCCGGCGCCTTCATCCGGATGCGGCGACGCTCCGGCGACACCATCCGCATCTACACGCCGCATGGCGGCTCGCTGCACTATCCGCTCAACACCTTCAAGGGCGAGTTCTACGCGCGGCTGGAGCGCGCGCTGATGGATTCGACCGACCTGTTCCTGTTCGAGAGCGCATTCGCCCGCGACACCTATCAACGCATCGTCGGCACACCCAAGGGCGTGGTGCGCTGCGTCTTCAATGGCGTCACGCCCGAGGAGTTCGAGCCTGTCGTGACCGCCGACGATGCCACCGACCTCTGCTATGTCGGCGAGTTCAGGCACATCAAGGGTGCGGATCTCTTGGTCGAGGCCGTGGCGCGCCTGCACGAGGGCGGCAAGAAGGTCACGTTGACGCTCGGCGGCGACGGCGAGGAAACGGCGGCCCTGAAGGCGCAGGTCGAAAAGCTCGGCCTGTCAGGCGCAATCCGCTTCATCGGCCACGTCAAGGCGCGCTACGGCTTCTCCAAAGGGCGGCTGCTCGTCGTCCCTTCGCGCGGCGATTCCATGCCCTATGTCGTGATCGAGGCGGGCGCGGCCGGCATCCCGATGATCGCGTCCAGAGTCGGCGGCATCCCCGAAATCTTCGGGGCGGAGAGTCCGGCCCTGTTCGCGCCGAGCAATTCCGAGGCCATGGCCGAGGCGATCGCCGCAGCGCTCGACGATTCCCAGGTAACGGCACAGCGCGCGGCCACCTTGCGCGAACGCATCTCCGCGCATTTCTCGCAAGCCGCGATGGTCGACGGCGTGCTCGCCGGCTATCGCGACGCATTTGCCAATCATTAACCATCCTTAGGCCCGCTTTAGAGAATCTTCCGATTTGTTCGATAATCGAAGGGCCAGGGGATGCTCGCCCGGGCGCTCAAGGCCGTGCCGCGGGCTTTGGAATGGACGTGGACGCCCGTGGAACCGCTCAACGCACGCTCGATGCTCGACGCCGCGACCAGCGCTGCGGCGAAGCCCGCTGACCAACCCTTCGTCGAGCGCCGTCGCCGGCTGACGCCCGCCGCGCTCGAAGTCGTCAACCAGAAGGTCGCCCGCGCTTATTCGCCGATCGTGATCGCCGGCTTCGTGCGCCTGGCCGACTTCACGCTGCTGAGCCTCGTCGGCATCACGCTCTATGTCGGCTATGTGATGCCGCTCTCGGGCTTCAACTGGGTCTATCCCGCGGAGGTCGTCGCCGTCGCGGTCGCCGCCGTGGTCTGCTTCCAGGCCGCCGACATCTATCAGGTGCAGCTGTTCCGCGGGCAGCTGCGGCAGATGACACGGATGATCTCGTCCTGGTCGTTCGTCTTCCTGCTGTTCATCGGCATATCCTTTTTCGCCAAATACGGCAGCGAAATCTCGCGGCTGTGGCTTGCCGCCTTCTACTTTCTCGGGCTCGCCGCGCTGATCGCCGAGCGCCTGGTGCTGCGCTCGCTGGTGCGCGGCTGGGCGCGCCAGGGCCGGCTCGACCGCCGCACCATCATCGTCGGCTCCGACAGCAACGGCGAGCAGCTGGTCGAAGCGCTGGAGGGGCAGGAGGATTCCGACATCCACGTGCTCGGCGTGTTCGACGATCGCAACGACAGCCGCGCTCTCGAAACCTGCGCCGGCGCGCAGAAGCTCGGCAAGGTCGACGACATCGTCGAATTCGCTCGCCGCACCCGCGTCGATCTCGTGCTGTTCGCATTGCCGATCTCGGCGGAGACGCGCATCCTTGAGATGCTGAAGAAGCTCTGGGTGCTGCCGGTCGACATCCGTCTGTCCGCTCACACCAACAAGCTGCGCTTCCGGCCGCGCTCCTATTCCTATCTCGGCGAGGTGCCGACGCTCGACGTGTTCGAGGCCCCGATCACCGACTGGGACCTGGTGATGAAATGGCTGTTCGACCGCGTCGTCGGCAGCCTCGCGCTGCTCGCAGCCCTGCCGGTAATGGGCCTCGTCGCGCTCGCGGTGAAGCTCGACAGCCCGGGACCGGTGCTGTTCCGCCAGAAGCGTTTCGGCTTCAACAACGAGCGCATCGACGTCTACAAGTTCCGCTCGATGTATCACCACCAGGCCGATCCGACGGCCTCGAAGGTCGTGACCAAGAACGATCCGCGCGTCACCCGCGTCGGCCGTTTCATCCGCAAGACCAGCCTCGACGAGCTGCCGCAGCTCTTCAACGTGGTCTTCTCCGGCAACCTGTCCCTGGTCGGCCCGCGCCCGCACGCGGTGCAGGGCAAGCTCCAGAGCCGGCTGTTCGACGAGGCCGTCGACGGCTATTTCGCCCGCCACCGCGTCAAGCCGGGCATCACCGGCTGGGCCCAGATCAACGGCTGGCGCGGCGAGATCGACAACGAAGAGAAGATCCAGAAGCGCGTCGAGTTCGACCTCTATTACATCGAGAACTGGTCGGTGCTGTTCGACCTCTACATTCTCCTGAAGACGCCGATCTCGCTGCTGACCAAGAACGAGAACGCGTACTGAGTTGAGAGTTCTCTGTCATGCCCCGGCTCGACCGGGGCATCCAGTACGCCGCGGCGCCAACTGTTTTCCACAACAGGCGCCACGGAGTGCTGGATCGCCCGGTCAAGCCGGGCGATGACAGCAGTGTTTGTGGCGTAAGAGTTGCGTAAGCGTATGAGCATGTGATGGCGTATGCGGCGACAGCCGATGGAGTGAGATTGGCTGCACCGGCTGCGCCCGGCGTGCTGGCGCTGCAGCGCGCGCTGGTGTGGCTGGTCGGCGCCTCCGGCGCAATCGTCTTCATCGAGCCGAGCCCCTACGAGATCATGACGCTGCTCGCGGCGGTCACGTTCTTCGCCACCGGTCTTCGCTTGCGGCTCGCGCTGATGCCGCTGGTCGTGCTGCTGGTGCTGCTCAATGTTGGCTACACGATCAGCGCGATCCCGCTGTTCGAGCAGTCCGAGGTGGTGAGCTGGATCGCGACCTCCTGGTACATGGCGGTGACCGTCGTATTCTTTGCCATGGTCATGTCCGAGGACACCGCGGCCCGGCTCGACATGCTCCGCCGCGGGCTCGTTGTCGGCGCGATGGTCGCTTCGCTCCTGGCGGTCGCCGGCTACTTTCACCTCGTGCCCGGAGGCAACGACCTGCTCACGCTCTACGGACGCGCGCGTGGCACGTTCAAGGACCCGAACGTGCTCGGCGCTTTTCTGATCCTGCCGGCGCTGTTTGCGCTCCAGAGCGTGGTTTCGGACAAGCTGGCCAAGGCGTTCCGCAACGTCATCGCCGTCGGCATCATGTCGCTCGCGATCCTGCTCGCCTTCTCGCGCGCCGCCTGGGGCGGGCTGGTGCTGACTTCCGCCTTCATGCTGGCGCTGATGGTGCTGACCGGCCGCACCAACGCGCAGCGTTCGCGCATCATCGTCATGGCGATCGTGGCCGCCGTGCTGGGCCTCGCATTGATCGCTGTGCTGCTGTCGTTCGATTCCACCGCAGAGATGTTCAAGCAGCGCGCGAGCTTCGACCAGAGCTACGACGAGGGTCGCTTCGGCCGGTTCGGCCGCCACATCCTGGGTGCCGAGATGGCGCTCGACCTGCCGTTCGGCATCGGCCCCTTACAATTCCACCGCTTCTTCCCCGAGGACACCCACAACTCCTACCTCAACGCCTTCATGTCCGGCGGCTGGCTGTCCGGCGTGTGCTATCCGGCGCTGGTCTTCACCACCGTGATCACAGGCTTCCGCCACATCTTCGTCCCCGTGCCGTGGCAGCGCGCTTATCTGGCCGTGTTCTCCGCCTTCGTCGGCACCGTCGGCGAAAGCTTCGTGATCGACACCGACCACTGGCGGCACTTCTGGATGATGCTGGGCGCGATGTGGGGCATGATCGCAGCCGCGCAGATCTACAAGATCAGGGCTGGCGAGGACGCGTCTTCAGCTTGAGAGCCGGCCGCTTCTCCGGTGGCGTGTCGAGCAGGCCCTTCAGGGCCTCCGTCGCCGCGAGCACACCCTTGTAGCCCTCGTTGGCGAACCGCAGCAGCAGACGCAATTCCTCGTCGGAATAACCACCTAACACCTTCTCCATCGCCTGCTGCATCGGCACGTAGAACTGGCCGATCTTCATCGCCGCCTCCGGCACGACGGCGATGAAGACCTTGCGGCGGTCCTTCTCGTCGCGCTCGCGGCGCACCAGGCCGGCCTTTTCGAGCCGGTCGACCACGCCGGTGATCGCGCCGGTCGTGAGGCCCGTGACCTCGGCGAGCCTCCCTGCGGTGACACGGCCCTCGAGATACAGGATGTCCATGCATTCGAGGTCGGAATTGGCAATTCCGGCAACGTTGGCAACGGTTTGCCCATAGAGCACGCCTTGCGCCGACGACCTGCGCATCGCCTCTTCAAGCTCCTGCAACAGCGCAGTGCGCGCCTTCGTCCTTGACAAGGCTGACCTCATATCTTAGGCGGTATATATCTTAGCTGCTAAGAGATTTAGCAGCCGTAATTTCTCCTAGCACCACGGAAACGTCGGGAGCAAGCCATGCCTTATCGTCCCCGCAAGGCCCTGATCATCGGCGCCGGCATCGCCGGTCCGGTGGCCGCGATCCTGCTGCGCCGCGCCGGCATCGAGTCCGCGATCTACGAGGCCTGGCCCTATTCGAAGGGCATCGGCGGCGGCCTTCAGATCGCGCCGAACGGTATGCATGTGATGGACGAGATCGGGCTGGCGAACGAGTTGATCAGCCGCGGCTCGGTCGCGGAGTCGTTCGACTTCTATTCGCAAGGCGGCACGATGCTCGGGTCGATCAACCGCGACATGGTAGGGCGCTTCGGCCAGCCGGCTGTCAACGTCTGCCGTGCCACACTGAACGAAATCCTCATCGACAAGGCCTGGTGCGCCTGCGTCTCGCTCTATTTCGAGAAGCGCCTGATCAAGATCGAGGACCGCGGCGACCAGCCGGTCATTGCCTATTTCGCCGACGGCACCACGGCCGAGGGCGACTTCCTGATCGGGGCCGACGGCATCCACTCCGTGACGCGACGCCAGGTGGTGCCGGACGGCCCGCAACCTTTCGACACTGGACTGATCGGCTTCGGCGGCTTCGTGCCGCACGCAGTCCTCGACGGCAGATCGATCGGCCGGCACGTCGAGACGACGTTCGGCCAGAGCGGCTTCTTCGGCTACGGCTATTGCAGCCCGGATCCGAACGATGGCGTGATGTGGTGGAGCACGCAGCCTGCGCACGGCATGGACGCGGCGATGTTTCGTGCGCTCGACCAGGCGACACTGAAGCAGCATCTGCGGGGCTTCCATCGCGGCTGGCACGATCCGATCCCTGATATCATCGAGGCCGCCGAGAATATCGTGGTCACCGACACGCTCGACGTCGCGACCTTGCCGGCCTGGTCGCGCAAGCGCTCGCTGCTGATTGGGGACGCCGCGCACGCGACCAGCCCCCATGCCGGTCAGGGCGCTTCGCTGGCACTTGAGGATGCGATGCGGCTCGCGCGCTTGATGCAGGAGGGCCAGGAGCTCGGCGCCACTTTCCAGGCCTTCGAGGCCGAGCGTCGCCCGCGTACCGAGAAGATCGTCGCGATGGCGCGCCGCAACGGCAACAGCAAGCGCGAATTCAGCGCCACCGGCGCGTGGATGAGAAATCAGATGCTGAAATGGCTGCTGCCGCTGGGATCGAGGAGCATGGATTTCATGTACGTTTATGACGCGCGCGCGGTATAGCGGCACAGTACCGCAGGGGTGGCAAAGCGAAGCGTGCCCACCATGCGCGACGATGATCCGCCGGGAAGACCTGAGCTAGCTTCCTACGCCGCCCCTAGTCCGAGCTTCGCGTAGATCCTTCGGGCATAAGCGCCGAACGCATCCGTCGTCTTCAGCGGAAGATCCCGCGGGAAGGGCAGGTCGATCGGGAAATAGTCGGCCATCTTCGCAGGTCCCGCCGTCAGCACGGCGCAGTGCGACGACAGGAAAACCGCTTCCTGGATCGAATGGGTGACGAAGATGATGGTCTTGCCGCTCTCGCGCCAGATACGCAGCATCTCCAGGTTCATCTGCTCGCGCGTCAGCGCATCCAGCGCGCCGAACGGCTCGTCCATCAGGATCAATTTGGGATCGTGGATGAAGGCGCGTGCGATCGCGGTGCGTTGCTGCATGCCGCCGGACAGCTGCTGCGGATATTTCTGCTCGTAGCCGGCGAGCCCCACGAGATTGAGCAGGTCGCGCGCCCGCTCGCGCGCGGCCTTGATCGGCAGGCCGACGATCTCGGCCGGCAGCAGCACGTTGTCCAGGATGGTGCGCCACTTTAGGAGCAGCGCCTGCTGGAACACCATGCCGATGTCGCGGGTCGGATCGAACGGGCTGTGGGCGTTGCCGATCCTGACGGTGCCGCCGTCGGCGCCGTGCAGGCCGGCCAGAATCTTCATCACCGTCGTCTTGCCGCAGCCGGACGGGCCGACCAGCGAGACGAGTTCGCCTTCCTGCACGTCCATCGTGACGTCGGAGACCGCCAGGAATTCGGCGCCGCCGCTGCGATAGACCTTGCGGACGCCCTGCAGGCTGATGAAGGGGTCTGGGCTCATGCCAGCCATTTGTTCAGGTTCGCGGCGACGAAGGCATCGTCGCTGAGGTCGGCGTGCTCGCGCGTGACGCGGTCGATCTCCTCTTTCTGGCCGGAGCTGAGGCCCTCGTTCGGATCGAGGCACCACAGGCCCTGCATCAGGCCCTGGCGGCGCAAGACCTCGTGGCAGCCGGCGATGCAGCCGTGAAAATTGTTGGCGACATCGAAGAAGGCGCTGTTGCAGTCGGTGACACGGGCATCGAGCGCGAGCAGATCCGCGGGTACGATGTCCTTGTGCCGCGCCGCCTTGCAGCGCTCGAACTGCTTGATCGCGCTCGCGGTCCACACCGACCAATGGCCGAGCAGGCCGCCTCTGAAGTAGGTGCGGGTCGTGACGCCGTTGTCGCGCAGATCGAAGGGCAAGGTGAGATCGAGCAGGATGTGATCGTCATTGCCGGTGTAGAGCGCGACGCGGTCGAGCGCGCCGGCCGCCGCGACACCGCGCAGCACATCGAGCGTCCGATAGCGGTTGAACGGCGCGACCTTGATCGCGATGACGTTGTCGATCGAGGCAAAGCGCTGCCAGAAGCGGCTCGACAGGACGAGGCCGCCGACGGCTGGCTGGAGATAGAAGCCGACCAGCGGGATTTCCGCCGCGACCGCCGTGCAGTGCGCGATGATCTCGTCCTCGGAGGCGCTCTTCATCGCGGCGAGGCTGAGCAGCCCGGCGTGGTAGCCGATGTCGCGCGCGGTGCGGGCCTCGGTGACCGCCTGCCTCGTCGGACCCGCGAGGCCCGCGACCATCGCCAGCGGACGCTTGGTCCAATCGGCCGCGGTCTCGGCGGCGAGCTCGAGCACCGGGCGGTAGAGGCCGACATCGCGGATCGCGAACTGCGTCGTGTGCACGCCGACCGCAAGGCCGCCTGAGCCGGCGTCGATGTAATAGCGCGTCAGCGCGCGCTGATGCGTCTTGTCGAGCTGACGTTCGGCGGTGAGCGCGAGGGGGTGCGCCGGCAGCACGGTGCCGTCGGCAATCAGCTTGCGGATGTCGCTGTTGATCTGGCTGTGGTGCATGATGTCCTATCCGAATTCGGGGCCGGCGACGGCGAATGGGGTTTCCTCGCCCGTAGAGGTGGCGGGGCCGAACCGCATGCGCTGGAACGGGCGCTCGACGGTCCAGCTAGCGGCGGTCAAGCCTTCCAGGAACGCGGCTTGCGAGGCGACAACGTCGAGCAGCAGCGGGCTGGTCTCGGAGCGCACGATCCCGTCAACCAGAGCCAGAGCTGCCGCGGCATTATCGGCAAACAACGGGCCGATATGGCGGGCGGTCCGGCCATCGCGCACCAGCGCGATGGCGCCATTCGCGGCGACGATGCGCGAGCCGGGACGCTGGGCGAAGGCAGAGAGGAGGGCGATCCGGTCGAAACCAGTCGCGCGCCGATCCCGCATGGCAAGCGCATCGAGCGTGGCGGATGATGGTGGCGGCGTCTCGGCTCGCGCAGGCTTCACCAGCTTCAGGCGACGCAATTGCAGCGTCGGCATGAACCCCAGCGGTCCGTAGACGGCAGCGCCGTCGGGCGTAGCGTCGAGCCAGCTGGTCAGGCCGTTCTTTCGCGCCGTTTCCAGGCAAACGTCGACAAGACGGGTGGCAAGGCCGCGCCGGCGATGGGTGCCTGAGACCAGCACCATGCTGAGCCAGGCGTTGTTCCCGGAATAGGGCAGCAGTGCCGCGGTCGCGACCAGCCGCGCGCCGTCACGGATGCCGAACACGATGCCGTCGCGCAGGAAGATGCGCCAGTCCTCCTCGGTCTGATTCCAGTGCGCTTCCGTCGAGAGCGCCAGCCCCGCGATCGCGTCCTGCACGCCGAGCGTCAGGATGGACGGGCCGTCAGTAGCGTCCATCGCGCACCTCGTATTTGGTGGGCTTGCCGAGGCTCGGCATGGCGCGCGAGACCCAGTCGGCGGTCCAGGCGATCAGCTGTTCGGTGTCGACGACGGGAAGGCCGAACAGTGCGACTGCCTTTGACGTGTCGGTCAGCCATGCTGTGGGCTCTTCCTTGCCCGTCAGCACCGGCGCGCGGCCGAACCTTGCGCCGAATTTTTGGGCGAGATCGCGCACCGCCAAGATCTCGTGGCCGCTGACATTGAGCGGCGAGGTCGGCGTGGTGCAGTGCGCGAGGCAGCGCAGCGCCTGGGCAGACGCATCGCCCTGCCAGATGAAATTGACATGGCCCAGGCTGACGTCGATCGGCGTGCCCATAAGCACCTTGGTCGCGATGTCGTGCAGCACGCCGTAGCGCATGTCGATCGCGTAGTTGAGGCGGAATAGCCGGCCCGGGGTCGCGAATTTGTGCGAGAAATACTCGAACATCCGTTCGCGACCGACGCAGGACTGCGCATATTCGCCGGGCGGGTTCGGCGCCATGTCCTCGGTCGAGCCTTTGCCGTCGACCGGGACGAACGGATAGATGCAGCCGGTCGAGAACGCCACGATGCGCGAGGAGGGGAAGGCCTGTGCCACCAGGGCGGGCACATGCGCGTTCATCGCCCAGGTCAGCGCCAGATCGCCCTCGGCGCCGAACTTGCGGCCAGCCATGAAGACGATGTTCGGCGCCTTCGGCAGCGCCGCAATCGCCGTCTCGTCCATCAGGTCGCAGTTGATCGTTTCGACACCGCGCGCGTGCAGCCAGTCCTTCACGCCGGCGTCGCTGAAGCGGGCCACGCCGATGATCCGGCGATCGGGAGCTGCGGCCTTCGCAAGGCCCGCCAGCGTCGGGCCCATCTTGCCGGCCACGCCGAGGATCATGATGTCGCCCTCGACCTTCCTAAGGTCGTCGATCAGGGCCTGGGTCGGCCGGCACAGCAGCTCGTCGAGGGCCGCAATATCGGGGATGGTCTTCGGCAGCGTCTGGCGGGTGAGCAGCATGATTCTGTCCTTCAAGTCTGCCGTTCCTAAGTCTGTCTTGCGTCGCCGACGACGAACATGCGTTCGAGGGCGAGCACGAGGCCATAGAGAGCGACCCCGAGCAGCGTCAGCAGCACGACCGCCATCACCATCGCGGGCGTGTCGAGCGAAGACTGCACCTGGATCATGAGGTAGCCGAGCCCGCGCTCGGAGGCGATGAACTCGCCGACGATGGCGCCGGCGACCGCCAGGATGGCGCCGACCTTCATGCCGGAGAAGATGTAAGGCAGCGATCCCGGCAGCTGGATCTTGCGGAACAGCGTCCAGCGCGAGCCGCGCAGCGACTTCACGAGATCGAGCAGATCCGGCTCGACCTCGCGCAAGCCGCGTGCGGTGGTGAGCAGGATCGGGAAGAAGCAGATGCTGAACGCGATCAGGATGTTCGGCACGATGCCGTAGGAGAACCAGACGATGAAGAGCGGGCCGAGCGCGACCTTCGGGATCATGTTCAGCGTCACGAACAGCGGCAGCAGCACGAGGCTGAGCAGCGGCGCCCAGCTGAAGATCACCGCGAGCGCGACGCCGACGAGAGCGCCAAGCGCGAAGCCGCCGAGGATCTCGAGCGCCGTGACCAGCGTGTTGGAACCCCAGGCGTAGCCTGTGGTTCCCAGCGTCTGAACGGTGGCGAGCGGCGAGGGCAGGATGAATTTCGGCACGTGGAAGGCATCGACCGCGACCTGCCAGAGCACGAGCACGGCGAGGTGCACGACCAGGATGACCGCAAAGCTGCGCGAGGCGTGTGCGCCGTCTCCTGCCACCGATTGCTCCCTGTTGGCGCGGCGGCGATGCCGCAGGTCGCCAGCCTAACCGTCCCCGGGGAAAGTTTCAACCAATTGGTTGATTAGGGCCGGAGCGACTGCAGCACCAGATCGGCGACGTGGCGGCGGCGGGCGCGGCGTGCGCTGCGGCTCGACAGGTCCTTGCCGAAGATCGCCGACAGCGTCGGCGTGTTGGAGAAGAAGAAATAGCTGAGGCCGGCAATGGAGATATAGAGTTGGACCGGGTCGATCCCCTTGCGGAACACGCCCGCGCGCACCCCTTCATTGAGGATGTGCGAAACACTCTTCACCAGGGGGGAATGCATCGCTTCCAGCCGCGTCGAGCCGCGGACGTGGCGGGCGCCGCCGCGGTTCTCGTCGTTCAAAAGCACGATGAAATCGGGGTGTGCGGCCAGATGGTCGAACGAGGCCTCGATCAGCTTGCGGATCGCCTTCTCCGGCGGCAGGCCTTCGAGATTGAGCTTGCGCTCCTGCTCGCGGATGTCCTCATAGACCCATTCGAGGACGGCGAGGTAGAGCGCGTCCTTGTCGCCGAAATAGTGGTAGACGAGCTGCTTGTTGACGCCCGCGCGCTCGGCGATCTCGTCGACGCGGGCGCCCGCAAAGCCGTGCCGGGCGAATTCCAGGCGCGCCGCGGTGAGCAGCTTGTTGCGGGTGGCGACGGGGTCGCGGCGCTGCGGCACGGTGTCGCCAGATCGTTTTGCGGGCATTTCCAACCAAACAGTTGACAAGTTGAGGGCGGGCTTGTTGCATTGGTATCCTCACACGGGGAGAGCGACAAGCCGGGTCGCTGGCATGAGGAGAGATGCGATGAAGCGTTTGCAGGTGGCTGTCGTGGCCCTGATGCTCGGTTTGCCGGCGGTGCCGGCGAGCGCGGGTGAAGCGGTGAACCTGATCCTCAACTGGACGCCGACGGCCGATCACTCGCCGTACTACTACGCCAAGGCGCAGGGCTGGTACGAGAAGGCCGGCATCGACCTCACGATCGAGACCGGCAAGGGCTCCGGCGTCTCCGCTGCCAAGGTCGGCTCGGGCGGCTCGCCCTTCGGCGTCGCCGACCTTGCCACCATGCTGGTGGCCAAGGGCAAGGGCGCCGACACCGTTGCCGTGATGAGCGTCTACGCCAATACCGGGCAGACCTTCTACTGGCTGAAGAGCTACGGCGTGAACGGGGTGAAGGATTTCGCCGGCCACAAGATCGGCAATCCGCCGGGCGATGCCTCGCGCGTGATGTGGCCGGCCTTTGCGAAAGCCGCAGGGCTTGCACCGGACTCGGTCGGCTTCGTCAATGTCGGGCCGACCGCGAAGATCGCGGCGCTGAAAAGCCATACCGTCGACATCATCAGCGACTTCTACAACGAGCATGATCTGAAGGTGATCGAGTTCGGCCAGGACCTCGGCTACGTCAACTGGAAGGAGATCGGGCTCAATCCTTACGGCAACTCGCTGATCGTCAACGGCGCGTACCTGCAGAAGAACCCGAAGGTGGTCGAAGACTTCGTGCGCGTCACGCAGAAGGCCTTTGTGGCCTGCGTTGCCGACGTCGCGCCCTGCCTGAAGGCGCTGCTCGACCAGGTCTCCGGCCTCGACAAGGAGAACCAGGAGCGCCAGTGGGAGCGCATCAAGTTCCTGATGACGGACGAGTTCACCACCACCAAGGGGCTCGGCTGGATCGACGGCGAGCGGATGAAGAAGGATTACGAGCTGGTCCAGACCTATCTCGGCATGGAGAAGCCGTTCGACGTGACGACGGCGTTCACGACCAAGATGCTGGATCCGAGCATCAAGATGGATGCGAGCAAGGTGAGGAAGTAGGGGGGCAGTCGGCGCGCTCACCTACTCACCGGTGTCATGCCCGGCTCGACCGGGGCATCCAGTCCGCCGCGGCCCGTCGGGCGACTCAACGCCTTCACGCAGTACCGGATCGCCCGGTCAAGCCGGACGATGACATCGTGTGCTGGGCGAGAGCGCCCGTTCAACGCTTGCCCCAGCCGATCGCGAGATCAGCGCACCCCATCCCCCACGTAATCCCACGGAGAATTAACCGGCCGTTAACCATATCCGCCGCATCGTTAACCATTCAATAACAGGGAACGAGTCGGCCGTGATGGAGGCTGCAGTCAAACCTCAACGCCAAATGGTGCGCCTGCGCGGGCGCTCCTATGTGGCCTTCGTGTTCACGCCGACGGTTCCGGTTCAGGACTGGCTGCACGAGATCGACGCCACCATCGCGCGCTCGCCGGGCTTCTTTGCCGGCCGGCCGGTGGTGATCGACTTGTCCTCGGTCGATCTCAGCCAGTCCGGCATCGGTCATCTGCTCACCAGCCTGCAGGACCGCAACATTCGCGTGCTCGGCATCGAGGGCGTGGAGGAGGCAAGGCTGACCCCGATGATGCCGCCGCTGCTCTCGGGCGGACGCAGCTGTATGGTCGAGCCAAGCGCGCCGAAGAAGCCAGAGACGAAGACCGAGACCAAGCCGACCTCGCTTTTGCTCGAAAACCCCGTGCGCTCGGGTCAGACCGTGATCTTCCCGGAAGGCGACGTGACCATCCTGGGTTCGGTCGGCTCCGGCGCGGAAGTCGTCGCCGGCGGATCGATTCACGTCTACGGGGCGCTGCGCGGCCGCGCCATGGCGGGCGTCAACGGCCGCACCAGCGCGCGCATCTATTGCCAGAAGATCGAAGCCGAACTGCTTGCGATCGATGGGTTTTATCAGACTGCCGACGATATCGACGCCGCGCTTCGCGGCAGGCCGGCCCAGGCCTGGCTGCAGGGCAACACCATGCGAATTACCGCGCTGAACTGACCAGAAGGAGATTTCAGAAATGGCCAAGGTACTGGTCGTGACATCAGGCAAGGGCGGGGTCGGCAAGACCACGACGACCGCCGCCCTGGGAGCTGCGCTGGCGCAGCGCGGCGACAAGGTCGTCGTCGTCGACTTCGACGTCGGCCTGCGCAACCTCGACCTGGTGATGGGGGCCGAGCGCCGGGTCGTGTTCGACCTCATCAACGTGGTGCAGGGCGTTGCGAAACTCCCGCAGGCGCTGATCAAGGACAAGCGGCTGGAAAACCTCTGGCTGCTGCCGGCTTCGCAGACGCGCGATAAGGACGCGCTCACGGAAGAGGGCGTCGGCAAGGTCATCGACGAACTGCGCGCCCGTTTCGACTGGGTGATCTGCGACAGCCCGGCCGGCATCGAGCGCGGCGCCTCCATGGCCATGCGCTTTGCCGACGAGGCTGTGATCGTCACCAATCCGGAAGTGTCCTCGGTGCGCGATTCCGACCGCATCATCGGCATGCTCGATTCCAAGACGGTGCGGGCCGAGAAGGGCGAGCGGGTCGAGAAGCACATTCTCATCACCCGCTACGATCCCTCCCGCGCCGCGCGCGGCGAGATGCTGACGATCGACGATATCCTGGAAATCCTCGCAACGCCCTTGCTCGGCATCATCCCCGAGAGCCAGGACGTGTTGAAGGCCTCCAACGTCGGCACGCCGGTGACGCTGTCGAACGCGGATGGAGCGCCGGCGCGGGCCTATATGGACGCGGCCAAGCGCCTCTGCGGCGAGAACGTGACGATGCACGTTCCCGCCGAGCGCAGAGGTCTGATGGACCGCCTGCTGCGACGGAGGGCTGCATGAGCATGGGTCTGCTTCGACTTCTCCGCGGCAAGAAAGCCACTGCACCCGTCGCTCGCGAACGGTTGCAGATCCTGCTTGCCCATGAACGCGGAATGCGTGGCCAGCCCGATCTGCTCGGTGTGCTGCGTGAGGAAATTCTCGCCGTCGTCTCCAAGCACGTCACGCTGGACCCGACCAAGGTCATCGTCCGGCTCGAGCGCGGCGACGAGGTATCGACCCTGGAGGTCGATATCGAGGTGCCCAACGATATCGAGCGCAAGCGCGTGGCGGTCGCGTAGGGACCGCGGCCGACGACGAGCCATTTTGGGGTGGGTGAGAAGGCGGTCCGCTGGGCATGGCGGGCCGCCTTTGTCGTTCGCATCACTCACGCTCCCGGGGCCTGTCGATGTGATCGACGACGGGCGGAACGGGATCTGCGGCGCAATCGTTATCGTAGACCGCGGAATGCCGAGCCGGGCTCCGCGGTTTCGTCAGACGGAGAGCGCCCATGATGTCCGAGGTCCAGGTCCATACTGTTGCGCGGCAGATGCTCGAACAGCACGGTTTTGCTGCGATCGCGAAGGCCGCCGAGCAGGCCCAGGCTTGCGAGGGCCGCGGCGAGGCCGATGAGGCCAGGGAGTGGCGTCACATCGCCGACGCCATGAAGATCATCCGTGGGCCGCACCAGAGCTGACCACCGGAGCAGCAAACCGCCTCAACGGCCGTCGCCGTCGCGCTCGGTTCCCTGCGATGAGGATCGCCGGGTTTGCGACTGGCCGCGGTCTCCCGTCTCCTTGCACGGAAGCGGCTCCCAAGTCCCATCGGGTGTCTGCTGATACGCGCTGCAGGTCGAGGAGGGCGAATTGCCCTCGGCTTTTTGGCTGTCTGAATTCTTCGCCAGCACAGGGCCGGCCAGCACCGTGGCGGCCGCGAGCGTGCCGGCGAAAACGAAATGGATCATCCGCATGAGAGGTTCCTGTTCGAATTCGAAGAGGCCCCGCATGCTTTCCAGAATTGTGACAATTGTTGGCCGGCGCAGGATCTCCCGGCGACGTGCTTAACGCCGCGAAAACCGGCCTGCTAGCCGCCCCTGCTAACCGCCCTTGGCGCGGATCAGGCCGGCGAGGTTGGTCTTCTGGGCCTCGCACCAGGTCGGCATGCCGAGACGGCGCTGGTTCAGGTCCGTCGCCTGGGTCGCCACCGCAACCTCGGCCATCAGATCGTCGTCCTGCTTCTCGCCCATCTTGCCGCCGGTGTGCATCCAGGCGATCGCCTTGCGCACCTTCTCCGTGGTGCCGTCAGGCAGCTGCATCTGCTGCGCCTTCTGCACGAGGTCCTGATAGACGACGTCCGTGCCCGGGCATTCCACCTTGGCGGCGAAGGCCTGCAGGACCATCGTCACATAGGTCGAGCGTGGGTGGTCCTCGGCTTGGGCGGGAGCTGCGATCAGCAACAGGCCAGCCATCAGGAAACCGTAGCGCATCCTTGGTATCTCCTCTGTCTTTTTCAGGAGGCTAGCGTCCGGCGGGCTGCTCCGCAATGGTGCCAGGTGCGAATTTGTCGCTTCCCTCTGCGGTGCGCTATCGTGGCACCGCATCCCGGCTTCGGAGAGCGAAATGAGCCTGTTCAGCACGCCGTTCGATCCTACCCGTGACACGGCGCTCGTGACCGGCGCGGGCAACGGCATCGGCCGCGCGATCGCGCAGGCCTTGGTCGGCGAGGGCGTCCGGACCGTGTTCGCCGATGTCAACGCCGAGCGGGTGACTGCTGCGATCAGCGCCAGCCCGAGGCCCGAACTGGCGGTGCCCTGGGTCGGCGATCTCGCCGAGCTGGAGGCGTGCGACGCACTGCTTGCGACGGCGCACGCAGCATTGGGCGAGATCACGCATTTCGTCCACAGCGCATCGCCGCCGCGGCGGGAGGCCGATCATGCGCTCGCGGTCGATCGCAGGATCTGGCAGCAGATGCATGCCGTCAATCTCGATGCCGGCTTTCACCTGGCGCGCAACCTCGCCAAGCGGCTGATCGCGGCGAAGCGGCCCGGCTCGTTCCTGTTTCTCACCTCGCTGCATGCGGGCACGCCGCGCAATTTGCCGCATTATTCGACGGCGAAGGCGGCCATGGCGATGCTGGTGAAGGAGCTGGCCAAGACGTTTGGCCGCCACGGCATCCGCGTCAACGCCCTGGTGCCCGGCGCGATCGCGGCCGGCGGGTTCGTTGCGGATCCCGCGCTGGCGCGGCACATTCCGCTCGGGCGTCTCGGCGAGGCCAACGACCTCGCACCGATGGCGCTCACGGTGCTGTCGAACAAGCTCTCCGGTTACGTCACCGGCGCGGCCTTTGTCGTCGACGGCGGATTGTCGCTGACGAACTGGTTCGAGCCGCCGGCGCTCGACGAATAGTCAGCGGCGCCAGGCCGGCACCGGATCGAGCGGCGTTCGATAAAGCTCATTGTGATCGCGATCGGTGACGCGCACCGCGCAACCCTTCTGCTGCAGCTCCGGCTTCACCTGCGACAGCTCGCATGCCAGTTGATCGGCGCGATCGGAGGCAACCTCGATATCTTCGAGAATGATCCCGCCCTGGTTCCTGAACTCTTCACCAACCACAAGATCGAAGGAGTAGTAAGGCATCCGAATTCCCCGGTGTGACGACCCAGCTCTGAAAACAAGTCTTCAATGGAAATCTCGACACATCCGGGATGGTACCACTGAGTCGATATCTATCGAATGAACAGGCCGCGCAATCTCTGTGCTTATGGCGCAGAAATGATGTGCAGCATGCAGGGTCATTAAGAATTTATTAAATACGTGGCGCAATCATAAGGCATGGAATTGCAGCAGAACCGGGCTCCGGGAACCGGCAGCTGCAAGAGAAGGCCGCCGGCATAGATCCCGACGGCCTTTTCTCATGAGCGGAAAACATCGCTTTTCCGTAATTGCCCGGACTCAACGCATCACATCGACTCGGACAGCGTGCGTGTTGTCGCAGCGGCCGCGCTGTTGCTGTTGCGCGCGTCAGCGCAACGGCATCGGCGGACGCACGACCGGTCCGTCGTCGTCGGCAACGGCCTGGGTCGTGGCGACCGGTGGCGGCGGGACGGCTGCGGCCTGCGATGGCGGCGGCGGAGGTGTGAGCGGCGCGGGCGAATAAGCCGGCATGTAGGTGTGCGACACGACCGGTTTCGGCTTGCGAACCGGCGGCGGTGACGGAGCCCGCGCTGGGAGCGCAGCAGCGCGTACGCGCGGATCGACCGGCTTGGCCTCAGCCACCGGTTTCGGCGCGGGCGGCTTCGCCATCTCGCGCGCCATCTGCTCCTGTCCGGCCTTCAACTCGGCGATGTTGGCCTTGAGCTGCTCGATCTGCTGCGCCATCGCGGCGAGGTCGCGCGTCATCGATTGCACCGACTGCGCTGCATCGGACGACGTTGCCGCAGGCGTCGCTGTTGCAACCTGCGCCACGGGCGGCGCGGCCGATTGATCGGTCGTTTGATCGGCCGCCGCTTGTGCTGCGGCCGGCACAGCTTGATCCGTAGGCGGCGCGGCCTGCGCGGGGGCGACCGGCGCGGTCTGCGACGTGGAGGGCAGCAGCGACGTTAGCGACGCTAATGCAGGGGTCCATTCGGCGAGCATCTGTTTGGCGGTATCGCCGTGCTGCTCCCACGCGACGGTGGCGGCGGCGCTTCCTCCCGCAAACAGAAACGTGACGAACGCACCGCGCAGCCACTTGCGCACTGCGGATCGCTTCGGCCGGACATGGTCATCGCTCGCTGCGGCGCGCACGGCTGTGTCGACCGAGGGCGGTGCCGCCGTCTGCGGCTCCGAGACAGGAGCGAATCTGGGCTCCAGAGAGAGTTTGGGCGGCGGCGCGAATTTCGGCTCCGGACGGGTCGCAATTTCGGGCGCCAACGCCGGCGCAACGCTGATCGGGCGCGAGGCCAGCACAATGTCGGGCGAGATCTGAATCGCGTCGTGCGGATCGTTGTCCTTGACCGTGTCCTTCACGATCTCATCGACGATTTGCTTGGGGTTCAGCGTCGCGAGCATCGCAGCTCCTTTGAAGCCCAGGCGTTGAAGCCCGGGTGTTAAAGTCCTGGTCGCTCGCATTGGCGCGAGCCGATCTGTTGAGGGGAGCCCACCCAGATCGGATGAGCCCGGCCCGATGACGCACGAGTCCAGCCGGGTTTGACCAAAGCAAGGCGAGGGGATGGAGATGATGCGACGCTCTTCCGCCGTTTGTGGTGATGGAACCCAATTTGTCGAACACGTGCACGTGTTCCGCATTGCCTTGTTTTCAGCACGATTTGGGCAGCATCTGGGGACGCTGGGGGCGCTGCTTATCCGCTATCGGGGGCCGGCGGTGCCAAGATTTATCATCGCTTTGTTTGCTGTTGCCTTGCTGCCGCTGGGCGGCTGCATGCAGACGACGCTTTCGCCGTCGACCGACGCGAGCATGACGCCGCGCGACCGGCAGCTGCTCGCGCATACGCCTTACGCGCAGGCGAACGTGCCCGAGCAATATCTGCGTCACGTCGTCGATTACCCGCGCAAGGAGCAACCGGGTACCATCCTGGTCGATACCGACGCACGCTATCTCTATTACGTGCTGCCTGACGGCAAGGCGATCCGTTACGGCGTTGCAGTGGGCGAGGAAGCCATGGCGTTCTCCGGCGTCGCGCGGGTCGGCCGCCTGGCGGAATGGCCGGACTGGGTTCCGACGGCAGATATCCAGGCGCGGCTCGGACCGTATCCGGCGCGCGTTCCCGGCGGTCCCGCCAATCCGTTGGGCGCGCGGGGCATCTATCTCTATGTCGGCAACAAGGACACGCTTTATCGCATCCACGGCACCAACCAGCCCGAATATATCGGGCAGGCGATCTCGTCCGGCTGCATCCGGATGCGCAACGAGGACGTGATCGATCTGTACGACCGGGTGAAGCTCAATTCGACGGTCGTGGTGCTGCCGCCCGGACAGAGCGCGCGGGCCGAGACGGGCGGAAGCTGGCGGGGGTAAGGAAGGCTCTGGCGTGCGCTCCGGGGCTCACCTGCGCGGGCCGGTCTCGCGCTAGTTTTCAGGCCGCGCGATCCGCCATTGCAGCGTCGTGGCGTTGCCGTTGGCCTCGCCCGGCGCCTTGTCGGCGGGCGAGGTGTAGAGCGGACGATAACGGTACGCCCACATCCGGCTGCCGTCGTTGCGGCTGATCACGGTGAAGTCGCCGACCGCCTTGGCGTCCGCCGTTGCCGGCAGCGGCACCCAGCTCTCGGTGCACTTGCCGTTGCAGTTCGATGTCTTCCCGGTGGTGTCGCGCTCGTAAGTGTAGAGCGTCATGCCCTTGAGATCGACGAGCTTGGGACCGTGCTTGGTGATGACCACTTTCGCCGGCGCGGTCGTCGCCTCGGGCTTCGGCGGAGGAGGGGCATCGCCTCCGCCATGGCCGTTCGCGAGCGCATGGCCGGCCGAGAGCGCGACGGCCGCGGCCGCGATGAGACACCTGAACATCCAAAACCCCCGAGCCGCAAAGTTAATCGCGCGTTAAGCGCAGAATGGTGCGGACCGTAACAGCCGAAGGTTAGTTCCAGGTTTCGCAGGCCCGCGACAATTGCGGATAAGCATACCGTATCATACCGGAGCATCGCGCAGCGGTGCGCGGCTCAAATCGTTGCCGGCTGCAATCGCCTTGCGCAGCAGCCGCATCAACTCCTCGCCCTCTTTCGCGCTGAGGCCGCGCAGCATGATGCGCTGCGCTGATTCCACGGCCGGTGTGATCTTGCGCAGCGTGCGCCGGCCCTCGTCGGTGACCTCGAGCTCGCGGGCGCGGCGGTCGCGGCTGGAGGCGCGGCGCTCGGCAAGGCCCTTCTGCACGAGACGGTCGATCACGCCGGTGATGGTGGTGCGGTCATAGGCGATCAATCCTGCGAGCGTCACCTGGTCGAGCCCTGGATTGGCCTTGATGGTCGCGAGCGCGGCGTATTGCACCGGCGTCAGGTCGAAGCCGGCATCCTCGACCTCGGCCAGGAACACGGCGACCGCAATCTGCTGGAACCGGCGCGCCAGATGCCCGGGCATGTCGTTGTTGTCTTTCACCGAATTCTTCTCCTGGGATCGAGACCGCGGGATCGTTGACAAGTATACTGATAGTCAGCATACTGATCAATATCCAAACAGAGCGTTGCCGGGAGAGGTGCTCATGCAATTCCATCTCAATGGATTTCAGCCGGGCGATCCCGAGATTGCCGATCCCGCCGCGCGTATTCAGGCCTCCGGTGCAGCGGGCGCCGTGCCTGGCGAGGTCGATGTCCTCATCGTTGGCTGCGGGCCGGCCGGGCTTACGCTCGCCGCCCAGCTCGCGCAATTCCCCGATATCAAGACCTGTATCGTCGAGCAGAAGCCGGACCGCTTGCTGGTCGGGCAGGCCGACGGCATCGCCTGCCGCACCATGGAGATGTTTCATGCCTACGGCTTCAGCGAGCGCGTGCTGAAGGAGGCCTATTGGGTCAATGAGACCACGTTCTGGAAGCCTGACGAACGCTCGCCCGAGACTATCATCCGCAGCGGCCGGGTGCAGGACGTCGAGGACGGGTTGTCCGAATTCCCTCACGTCATCCTCAACCAGGCGCGCATCCATGACGGCTTCCTCGACATCATGCGCAAATCGCCGGCCAAGCTCGAACCCCATTACAGCCGCCGTCTTCTCGACCTCCAGGTCGATCCGGCTGCGGGTCCTGGCGACCATGCCGTGACGGTGCGGCTCGAACGCGTCGATGCCGCGAACGAGGGCAAGGTCGAGACGGTCAAGGCGCGCTATGTCGTCGGCTGCGACGGGGCGCGCAGCACGGTGCGCAGGTCGATCGGGCGCGAGCTGCACGGCGATTCCGCCAACCACGCCTGGGGTGTGATGGACGTGCTGGCGGTGACGGACTTTCCGGACATCCGCTTCAAGTCGCTCATCCAGTCGGAGAAAGACGGCAGCCTGCTGATCATTCCGCGCGAAGGCGGCTACATGGTCCGCATCTATGTCGAGCTCGCCAAGCTCGAGGTCGGCGAACGCGTCGCCAACCGCAACATCACCGCCGGCGACGTGATCGCCAAGGCGCAGCGGATCCTGAAGCCGCATACGCTCGAGGTGAAAGAGATCGCCTGGTGGTCGGTCTACGAGATCGGTCAGCGTCTGACCGATAAGTTCGACGACGTTCCGAACGCGGAGATCGCAGCGCGCCTGCCGCGCATCTTCATCGCCGGCGATGCATGCCATACCCACAGTCCGAAGGCGGGGCAGGGCATGAACGTCTCGATGCAGGACGCCTTCAATCTCGGCTGGAAGCTCGCCGCCGTCATGCGGAAGCAGTGTGCCCCAGACCTGTTGCATTCTTATTCGGCGGAGCGACAGGCGGTTGCCAAGGAGCTGATCGACTTCGACCGCGAATGGGCGGGCATTCTCGCCTCCGCCGCCAAGGCCGGCGGCGCCGATGCCGCCAGGACCCAGGACTATTTCGTCCGGCACGGCCGCTACACCGCGGGCACGGCGACGCACTACAGGCCGTCGCTTCTCACCGGCGCTGCGTCGCATCAGCACCTCGCGCAAGGCCTTGTCATCGGCAAGCGCTTCCATTCCGCTCCGGTGATCCGGCTGGCGGACGCGAAGCCCGTGCATCTCGGTCATGCCGGGCAGGCTGATGGTCGCTTCCGCATCTACGCGTTTTCGCCCGCGGAAGATCCTGCCGCTGCAGGCTCGGCCATTCGCGCGCTCTGCAATTTCCTCACCGAAGCCCGGGAGTCGCCGATCCGGCGATACACGCCTGTGGGCGCCGACGTCGACAGCGTGATCGATCTGCGCGCGGTGTTCCAGCAAGGCCACCGCGAGCTCGCTATCGAGGCGATGCCGCCGCTGCTCCTCCCGCATAAAGGCCGTTACAGCTTGCTCGACTACGAGAAGATGTTCTGCCCGGACCTCAAGAGCGGCCACGACGTCTTCGCCATGCGCGGCATCGATCGGAAAGCCGGCTGCATGGTCGTGGTGCGGCCGGACCAATATGTCGCGCACGTGCTGCCGCTCGACGACTTTGCCGGGCTCGCATCGTACTTCGACGCGTTCATGTTGCAGGTCGACTGACGGTCCGGTAGCGCCGCTTGCGCTTCGCGCCGATGAACGGCGAATGAATATTGAACCGCGCGCCGTCTGCGTTTCAATCTTTCGACGGATGCGACCCTCGCGCACGGAACGCTCGTTCCGCTAGCGCGTTCCGACTCGGAAGAGGAGGAACACGCCATGAAATTCAGGAGCGTTTTGATTGCCGCATTGCTGCTCGCGCCAACGGCCGCACTGGCCGCGCCGGGCATCGTCACCGTCTCGACCGGCTTGCGCGCCGGCCCGGGCGCAGGCTTTCCCCTGGTCGATCGCATCCCCGAGGGCGCCCGCGTCAACATCCATGGCTGCCTGCGCGGCAATGCCTGGTGCGACGTCAGCTTCTCCGACGATCGCGGCTGGGTGTCGTCGCAATATCTCGAATATCTCTATCGCAACCACTACGTCTATCTGCCCGATTACGTCGATGAGATCGACGTGCCTGTCGTCCCGTTCGTGCTGACATCGTATTGGTCGAGCTACTATTCGGGACGTCCCTGGTACCATCGCCACGCCTATTGGAATAGCTACTGGAGTTCGCACCAGAGTATCGCGATGCGGATGACGCTTGATCAGCGTGCGGCCCGGATCGGCCGCGCGGCGACGCGCGATGCGGCGGTTGCTTTGGAACGGGAAGGCGTGCGGGGCAAGGGCGCCGCCGCGATTTCCGGACGTAACGCCGCGAACGCGCGGCCCGACGCCGCGATCGCCAAGCGCGACGCTGCGATCGCAAAACGCGACGCTGCGAAACGTGATGCCACTATTGCCGCCGACCGGACGCGTGCCGGACGGAGCGAGCGCATCGCGCATGAGCGGACCAATGTGCAGACTCGCAATCCGCGCGATGCCCAGGCCCGCATGATGCACGAACGGGCCGCGAGCCCTGCTGCGATACGTGCCCAGCCGATGGCCCGCGCGCATGAAGCGCCGCGTGTGTCCGCCGCACCCGCCGCGCGACCCGCAATGCCGCATGTCGCGCAGCCGAATGTGAGCCACGGCCCGCCGATGAATGCCCATGCGCAGATGCCGGCGCCCCGTGCCGCTGCGCCTGCAATGCCGCACGGCGGCGGTGGCGCTCCGCACGTCAATGCCGCACCCCGTGGCGGCGGTGCCCCGGCCAGCGGCCCCGGCGGCGATCACCAGAAGCACTAGCATGCCCTAAGGAAAGCCCGGCCCTCGCGCCGGGCTTTCTGCTGGATTGATGCGGGTTCCCTGCGCGTACAATTTAAGAAAGTTCTTCGCGGGCAGATTTCATCGATCGTAAGATGTGTACCCAAAGATGCAAGCATCCACTCGGGGCAGCGGGGCACGGGAGGATGACGATGAGACAGAGCCAGGCGGAGACGCGCCGCCAAAATGTCGCGAAGCGGTCTATGACCAAAGAGGCCAAGCAACTGGCCGGTCTGATTGCCGGACTGCGCGAATCCCTCGAAGGGATCCACAAGGAGCGGGCGAGCGCGAAGCTCACCGGCGCCGAGATGGGCATGCTCGACGAGCGCCGTAACAATCTGCTGCTCACCATCGCAGCCCTCGACGACCGCCTCTCGGCAGTTCAGGGCCTGATCGATCTCGGCCGTCCCCACATCATCCGCATGCATTAGCGGAGCTCGGACATGGGACGATCGGTCCCTTTGCTGATGTGACGGGCCGGCTCCCGGCGGCCGATTCAGCGCATGAAGACGGCGCCGTGCCGTCGCAGGCGGGCAAGCCTGCGACCGGTGGACTCGCGCTCCCGCGGGCACGCTCGATGCCGGCCGTCGGCGCCATGCCTGCGGATGGCACCAAATTGCCACGCTCCCGGCGAATTGCCGCCAAAGCCCGCTGCCACGAGGAGGCCCGGGTGCAGGGCGACGCAAGGGGACGCGAATTGGCCTACAAGATGATCGCAGAACGCGACAACGAGAAGTACAGTTTCGCCCGTGAGAGCCGGCTGCTCATCGTGGCGAAGGCAAAGGTGTGGGCGAGCGAAGGGTGGCGGGTCGTCATCACCGACCAGGACGGCAAGGCCTATGCGCCGCCCGAATTCGATCAGCTGTCGGCAGCCTGACCGGCGGATGGGACTCTACATTTGGACGCGTTTTCTTTCCGCGAGCCGGTTGTCCATTTCGCTCGAAAACGCTCTGGGGGACGGAATTTGACATCGCTGTTTGGACCGGGGCGCGCGCGGATCGTGCCCTTGATGAGTCTTGCGGCCGCCGCCGTTTTGACGGCGACGGTTGCTGCCGCGCAAAATCTCGATGCCGACAAGTCGCCCGCCAAGCTCTTCGCTGACGGCTGTGCAACCTGCCATCGCAATCCGCGCGGCCTTGCCAAGGGTCGCTTCACCCTGACGCTGTCCTGGTTCCTGAAGGACCATTACGCAACCAGCTCGGACTCGGCCAAGGTGCTCGCCGCCTATCTGGAGTCGGTCGACGAGCCGCCGCCGCGCCCTGCGGCCAAGCCCGCGAAGAAGGCCCCGCGATCCACGCCGCCTCAGGCCAAGCCGGTGCAGAGCCAGTAGCTCTGCGTGCCGGAGCTTTCCGGGATCAACGCACCGCGCTCTCCGAGAACAGGTTGATGATCACGACCCCGGACACGATCAGGGCGATACCGACGAAGGCTGCGGAGTCCAGTATCTGGCGGAACAGCACGAAGGAGACGGTGGTGGTCAGGATGATGCCGACCCCGCCCCAGATCGCATAGGCGATGCTCAACGGAATGACCCGGATTGCGACCGACAGCGCATAGAACGAGGCGATGTAGAAGATCACCATTGCCAGCGTCGGCCAGGGGCGGGTGAACTGCGCGGACTGCTGCAGGAGCGCCGAGGCGGTGACCTCGAACACGATGGCGAGGGCGAGAGCCGCGTAAGCATTGAGAGAGGAGGTCATGAGCCTCTCGGCGTGAGAGAGATACCGCGGGGCAAGCTTAACCCTATGGACGGCTTTTTTGCCGCGAGCAGATATCATGTGTGAGTGACGAACCTGCGACACCGATTGAAATGCGAACGTGGCCCCGACGATCTGTGTCGAGGCAATAGGATGCCGCCGCGCGATAAACCGTGCGGCGGCTTTAGATTCTGCGGTGATTCGATCCAGCGCTAGCTGATCCGCACGGAGAGTTCGACGTCTTCGGCGAAGGGTATCGACATGTAGCCTCTTCCGGGCCTGCGTACGCGCGCCAGATAGTCCGGGCTGTCGTCGGCATTGTCGGCGACGATGATCGCACCCGGTCCGAGATGGTCTTCGAGCAGATCGAGGATCTCCGGGTAGAGCGCCTTGGCACCATCGAGCAGCACGAGGTCGATCGTATCGGGCAGATCGGCTTGAAGCGTATTCAGCGCGTCGCCTTCACGGATTTCGACGAGATCGATCAAGCCGGCCGCCGAAAGGTATTCTCGCGCCCGCGCCGCTTTGGACGGCTCGAACTCGCTGGTGATGAGGCGGCCGCCGCCGTTGTCACGCAGGCCGGCGGCAAGGTGCAGCGTCGAGATGCCGAACGATGTGCCGAACTCGACGATCGTCCTCGCGCCGGAGCTGCGTGCCAGCATGTAGAGCAGTGTTCCGGTCTCGCGCGAGACCGCGAGCGGCGCCTCCTTCAGGCGTCCGTAGAGGTCGCGGTAATCGGTCTTGCTCCGCATCATCCGCGTCCGGTCTGCATCGGACAAATCGGCGACGGCGGCTTGGGTTGCGCCACTTGCCGCCTCGGCCTCGTCGAACAGGCGGTCCAATAGCGGCGCAAGCGATGTGATGGTTGGGGTGGTCATTCGGGTCTCCAGAGATGGCGAAGAGCGCGTGCTTGCGCGCCGAGTGAAATACGACTAATTCGTCGCATTTCCTATTCGCATTCACCGGGCGCGCCATGGCCGATCGTCGAAGCCGTTCAATTTCCTCACGAAAACAGCCGCAACAGGCCCGCTCGGCCGGCTTGGTAACGGCCATTCTCGATGCCGCTGTTCAGGTCCTGGCGAAGGAGGGCGCGCAGCGTTTCACCACGGCGCGGGTGGCGGAGCGGGCCGGAGTGAGCGTTGGGTCGCTCTATCAGTATTTTCCCAACAAGGCCGCGATCCTGTTCCGTCTCCAGAGCGATGAGTGGCGGCGCACCAGCGAGCTGCTTCGCGGCATCCTCGCGGACCGGATCAAGCCGCCGCCGGCGCGTCTACGCGCGCTGGTCCATGCCTTCATCCGCTCCGAGTGCGAGGAAGCTGCAATCCGCGTCGCGCTCAGCGATGCCGCGCCGCTCTATCGCGACGCGCCCGAGGCGCACGACGCGCGAGCCGCCGGTGAGGGGATCATCGCTGCGTTCATGCGGGAAGCGCTGCCGAAGGCCACCGCTGCGAAACGCGCGCTTGCCGGCGAATTGATCAAGACGACGCTGAGTGAGGTCGGCAAGCGGTTTTCGGAGACGCCGCGCAGCGAGGCCGAGATCGCGCGTCATGCCGACGGGCTGGCCGACATGTTCTGTGCTTATCTTGGGGAATTGGCACGGCGCTGAAACGTGAGATCCGCGCTACTCTTGCATCGCCAGACGTTTGTCCGTACGGACCTCTTTCATGCTCGTCATCTCCATTCAAAGCCAGGTGGTCCACGGCCATGTCGGCAACAGCGCGGCCGCCTATGCCATGCAGGCGGAGGGGGTGAACGTTGCGGCGGTGCCGACGACGCTGCTGTCCAACCATCCGCGCTATCCGAGCCTGCGCGGGCGGGTGCTGGAGACCGAGCTTGTCGCCGATCTCCTGAAGGGTGTCGAGGAGCGCGGGCTCGTCGACGAGGCGGCCGTGCTCGTGACCGGCTATCTCGGCTCCCCGGGCAATGCCGCAGTGATCGCCGATTTCGTCGAGCGGGCGCTTACGCGGAATGCGAAGCTCGTCTATCTCTGCGACCCCGTGATCGGCGATGACGGCCGCGTCTATGTCGCCGACGGCATTTTGGACGTGGTCCGGCACCGGCTGCTGCCGGCGGCGAACCTGACGACGCCGAACCAGTTCGAGCTCGAGCTGCTCTCGGGCCTCACGATCGCGGATGCGGAAGGCCTGCGCGCGGCGTGTGCGGCGCTGGCGGGGACGCGCCGCATCGACGTCGTCGCTACCGGCTGCACGCTCGCGGACACGGCTGCAGGGCAGGTGGAGACGATCTTGTGCGCCGACGGGCAGTTGTCGCGCTTTGCAACGCTGCGCCTGCCGATCCGCCCTTACGGCACCGGCGATCTCCTCACCGGCCTGATCGCAGCACACTTGGCCAAGGGCCAAGCGACTGAGGTTGCGGTGCGGCTTGCGGTCGACACCGTCTTTGCGGTGCTGGTGCGCACGCAGGAGGGCGGTACGGCCGAGATGCGGCTGGTGCCGCTGCCGACGCCGATGCGTAAGGCGTAACGACGTCAGGTCGCGCGTTTCGCGCCCGATTGCGCCGATTTCTGTGGCTTCGCCGTGCCCCTCTGCTCGCGTGAGGCCTGGGCCTTTGGCGGCTTGGCATGGGCTGCGGCGCGCACCGCCTTCTTGGACTTCACGCTGGCGACTTGCTTGCCGTCGCCCGTGCCGCGGCGAGAGATGTATTCCGGGCCGTCGATCGGGCCGACATGCGGCGGATCACGGCCGAGATAGGGGCGGCCGATGCCGTAGGCCTTGCCGTTGGCGTCGACCCACTTCCACAGGATTTCGGTTGAGACCCAGCGCTGCGCGCGGTTATTCCCTTGCGTGCTGACGATGTCGGCCGCCATGCCGTGACCGTAGCCGCCACGCGAGCTGCCGCCATGATAGGACCGGTTGGAGGCCGCCTTCAGGCCGCTCGCGATCGACTGGCGATAGTCGTCGCGGAACGCGCTGGTGATGCCGGGCGAGAGGCCGGCGGCTTCCGCGGCGAGCAGCGTACGGAACAGCTTCTGCTTGAAGCTCTTGTCCATGCCGCCGATGACATAATCCATCATCGACATGCCGGCGTGCTCGGCGGCCTTCGGATCCTTCCAGCCGAAATCCTCATCGACCAGCTTCGTGAAACTGCGCATCACCGTGACCGTCTTGCCCTTGCGCTTGATGGCGACGGCGCGGCGCTCTTCGACCTTGATCGAGTCTTCCTTTGCGGTGCGCTGATAGAGCGTCCAGAGATAGCGGTCGATGCACGCATCCATGACGAAGCACTCGTCGAGCACGGCGACGGTGTCGGCCGGTGGCGATGCCTTGCTCTCAGGCGTGACCGGGCCGCTCGCGATCGCCGCGGGGGACAGCGCATCCGTCGTCACGATCTCGGTGGGATCGACAGATGCCAGCTGGACAGGCTCTGGCGCCGCGACGGGAGTGGCCTCGCTGGTGGCGGGCTGCGGTTCAGGGGATGTCTGCGGCGCGGGCGGCGCCTCCACCGGCAGGATCAGCGCCGGATCGGCCGAGGCGAGCCTGATTGCGGGAGCGGGTGTCTCGGGCGCCGCTTCAGTGATTGTCGGGGCCGGTGCCGTGGCCACGGCAGCCGCGATGTCGGCGGTCAAGGCGATGCCGTCCTCGATCGTCGCAGCGCGCGGCACGTCGGCGAGGTCGAGCCGGCCGAGATCCTTGGCGTGATCTTTGGCGCGCGAGACGGCAGCCGCATTGGCGCCGCTGTTCTCGATGAGGGCAGGGGCATAGGCGGAGAGGGAGAGCGCCAGCCAGCCGGCGAGCACGGCCGAAGGGCATGTGACCGCCACCAGAAGAGACTGCCGATCGTTCATGATCCCTGCCTCCAAACGGTTCTGCCCGAACCCGTCTTGTCCGGACAGTCATGATGCAAACAGTCTGACGCAAACGGTCTTGCACGGAAAGGCACGCAGCGCGTCGATTGTTCGGAGGACCGTGTGGCAGCGCAATGGCGCGAATCGGCAAAAGTGGGCTTTTCGCAGCACTGTTGCGCAAGTGCAACGCGGGTTCCACGAAAGTGTCTCGATCGCCGCGTCGCGGCAACTTTGTTGCGGTTGGCACGTTTGGTCGCCCATGACGCATGCCTCGCTTCGTCCCATGGACGCCTTCGATCCCACCGAACCCGCCATCCTGCACGATCGCCTCACGGACACGATCATCACATGGACTGCTGACCAGGCCGACGACTATCGGCGGACCAGCCGACCGAGTGGCGATGGAACCGTGGCCTGGAAGACCTATCTGTTTGACGGCTGGGGCAACGTGCTCGGCGGCTGAGCGCTGTCCGCAAATGCGCCGTGTCGCGGCCGGCGTGATTCGGCCAAGACATTGGACATGTTAAATATATTGCCATGCGTCGCACGCGTTGTTGCAATGCAACAAAGCATGTCGCAATGCAGCAAAGCAGGCCTAAATATGCTCCGACTCTTCCACTTCCGGAGCATCACCAATGAACAAGAAGACTTTGTCGATCGCCGCCGCCATCCTGACGATCGCGGGCAGCACTGCGGCTTTCGCCGCCGAACTGCCGACTTACGAGGCCAACGGATTTCCGGTCTCGCCCTTGCAGGTTCGCGTCCTCGGCGCCGCACATGTCGAGCAGCAAGTTGCTGCGCCGACCACCGTCGCCTCGGTCCACCAGACGAGACTGCTCAGCGCCCGCAAGCTGAAGACCGCGGACGTCACCACGGGCGCAGCCCGCTGAGCGACATCGCGTGAAGCAGGTGGGTTCCGCGGAGAGGCGGGATCCACATGCCTCACCTGACGTCTTCAGCATCGACGCTGCTTGCGTATCGCGCGTGCAGCGATCGTTGAAATTGTCCTGTGCGCGATCTCGCGCCAGCGCGCATTGCGCAATGTCTCGGCGCGATGAATTGATACCGATGCGCTGACTGAGACTCCGGCCGCGAACAAGTTCGCGTGAATGTGCCGGTTATGTATCCCCGTTCATAACGGGCGTGATCCTCTTAACATTTGTTTTGCAGAGCGCATTGCTTGATGCGGCGGCCGCATCGTCGCGGCCAATTTTTGCAAATCATAATGGAGGGCCATCATGCCGGTTGCGCAGAAAGTCGTTGCTGCCCCCACGTCGCCGCGTGCATTCATTCTCAAGCACGCCGCTTTGTTCGCCGCCGCCGTCTTGTTCGTATTCGTATTGAGCCTGACCTACGGCCTCGATCTCAGCCCGGGATTTTTCTGAGCTATCCTGCGCCGCGCGCTAAGCTCGCCGCGCGCGCACCGCGCGCAGGCTTGACGGCGACCGGCCGTAGAGCTCGGCGAAGGCGGCGTTGAATCTGCGCAGGCTGCTGAAGCCGGCCTGGAATGCGATCTCGGTCATGCTGTCGTCGCCAGCATCGAGCAGGCGCTTGGCGCGCTGGACGCGCAGCGTCTTGGCGAGTTGCTGCGGCGTGGCGCCGATATGGCGCTCGAACAGGCGCGCCAGATGACGCGACGAGATGCCGAGCCGCATCGCGAGATCGACCACCGAGCCATCGTCGAGCGCGCCGCCATCGATCAGTTTCATGGCACGCGCCACCGTGGAGCGCGTGCCATTCCAGGCCGGGCAGAACGGGGCCGTCTCGGGACGGCAGCGCAGGCAGGGCCGAAAGCCGGCGGCCTCGGCCGCGGCCGCCGTCGGATAATAGACCACGTTGCGGGTCAGCGGCTGCTTGGCCGGACAGACCGGGCGGCAATAGATGGCCGTGGTCTTCACCGCCGTGAAGAAGCGGCCGTCGTAACGGGGATCGCGGCGCAGGCGCGCGGCGTTGCAGATCTCGAAGCTCAGCATGGCTCGGATCATAGCGCATGACGGTGGGGGCGGAAGGGTTGCGGGATGACCGAGTCCGATTGTGGCGAGCCGCAAGGCGCATCGCGGCCTAGAAGCGGCCCTCAACGACAACGAGGGAGCGCATCATGTCCAGCCCAAGAGATATCGTTCTGAACGCGTGGAAGATCTTTTCGTCGCGCGATGCCGAGCGAATCGCTGCGTTGTTCACGGACGACGCCGAATGGATCGCGCCGAAGGGCAATGCTACGGCCGTCGCGCTCGATCACACCGACCACATGGCAGGACCGCACCAGATCGCGCGCTTCATCGCGCAGGAGATGCACAAGATGTTCTCGAGCATCGATATCGCGTTCCGCGGCGTCTATGCCGACGGCGATGTCGTGATCGTGGAGGAACGGATGCGCGCCATGCTGCCCGGCGGCAAGCCCTACGAGAACGACTATTGCTTCGTGTTCACGGTGGCGGGCGACCGGATCAGGCAAGTGCGGGAATACATGGATACGCGCAAGGGGTGGCGGATGGTATTCGGAGAGGAGGCGTGACGATCCGGGATACAGCAGGCGCACCGCGTGCCAGCCCTGCGGCCATGTGGGTTGAGCCGATAGCCGCGCTGACATAAGGCTTGATCCATGGATCAGCGGACGAGCGGCGCTGGCGCTCTTTCTCAGAAGAACGATGCAGCGCCGGCCCTGCTCGGCGTAACTTGCGGCCTTGCCGCAGCGCTGTTCTGGGCGCTCGGCTTTGCCGGCACGCGCCACGGCCTCAAGGTCGGCTTCACGCCGGTCGATCTGCTGGTGCATCGCTACGTCTGGTCAGGCATCGCATTCCTGCCGCTTGTGCTGCGCGCCGGCATCAAGGATCTCTGCGGAATCGGCTGGGGAAGGGGCCTCGTGCTGATGGTGCTCGGCGGCCCCGTGATGTCGCTGATCTCCTACACCGGCTTCCTGTTCGTGCCGCTCGGCCATGGCAGCGTGATCCAGCCCTCCTGCGCCACGCTCGGTGGCCTCTTGCTCGCGGCCCTGGTCCTGAAAGAGAGGATCACCGCCTCGCGTCTTGTGGGCGCCCTCGTCATCGTCGGCGGTCTTGGCGTGATCGGCGCGGAATCGATCGGCCATATCGGCGCCGACGGCGTGCAGGGCGATCTGATCTTCGTGCTGACGGGATTGATGTTCGCCGGCTTCGGCGCAGCTTTGCGGCACTGGCGCGTCTCCGCCGTCTCGGCCGCGCTGGTCATCAACGTGCTGTCGCTGCTCCTGCTGCCGGTCTACGTCGCGACCGTCGGGCTTGCTCATGTTGCGGCGATCGGCGTCACCGAAAACGCCATCCAGGCGCTGACGCAGGGCGTGCTGGCCGGCCCTGCGGCGCTCTATCTGTTCGCCGTCTCGGTGCAGCGCCTCGGCGTTGCCCGCGCCGCCGTGTTTCCGGCCTGCGTGCCGGCGCTGACGCTGCTCACCGGCGCCCTGCTGCTCGGCGAGCCGCCGACGATGTTGCAGACCGCGGGCCTCGTGACGGTGCTGTGCGGATTTTATCTGGCGCAGCGGCAGCGGTAGCACAAACAGGAAGGCCGCCCAGGGGGCGGCCGCTCAAGTCTGAAGACGCGATGCAATCGAACAGGTAAAACCCTGCAAGCCAGCCCCGGGTTGAAAAAATCGATACGCGCTTCAAACGCCTGCCCCGGCGCCCACTAGCTTACACGGATTTGCGACAGGGATAAGAACCTTGTGTGTTCCCGCGCCGGAACCCGCAAACCCAGGGCCTGCGACGCGCAGGCGCGCCCCATGTTCGCGGCTACGCCTTCCTCACGAACTCCGACTTCAAGTTCATCGCGCCGATGCCGTCGATCTTGCAGGCGATGTTGTGACCGTCGCTGGCGTCCTGCAGGCGGATGTTGCGCACCTTGGTGCCGCCCTTGACCACCGAGGAGGAGCCCTTGATCTTGAGGTCCTTGATCACGATGACGCTGTCGCCGTCAGCGAGCAAATTGCCGTTGGCATCGCGCACGCCGGACTCCTGCGCGGTCTCCGCGGCCGCCTCAGCCGCACCGCTCCATTCGTGGCCGCATTCCGGGCAGACCCAGAGATCGCGGTCCTGATAGGCGTGCTCGGAGCTGCAGGCGGGGCATTTCATCGTGTCGGTCATGGCAAGTCTCGTCTAACCCTTTGTCTCATGCTTGGTTCGCGGCGCGACCGTAGGGGCCGGGAACAGGAAAGCAAGGGAAAGCTGCCGAGGGCTCGGCCGGCCCCTCGGCTGAAGGTGCGATATCACCGAAACAGCGCAACGAAGATCACGTAGAGCCAACCCAGGATGCCGTGGATGATCGCCCACAGGATCGAATGGTTGTCGGCGTAGGAGATCGCGATGGCGAGCGCCGAGCCGAAGCCAACGCCGTATTTCGCCCCCTCGACGCGAACGCCGTAATAGCGGTTGCCGTTCATAGTGATGCCTCCTGACGTCGCGTGAGCAGCGACCTTGTGCACTCGCCTTGATCTTGGCGGGATCCTGGCGAGCGACGTGATCAATGACGCAATGCCGCCCGCGCGGGTTGAGCTGCGTCAACGGCATTGCGCGCAAGCGCCGTATCTTCTTTGGGCAATGACGACCGGAGGCAGTGCGATGGACGACACTCACAGACGAAAGATTCAGGCCCTGCTGGACCACCACCGCACGATGCGGATCGCAACCGTTCGCCCGGACGGCTGGCCGCAAGTGACGACAGTGGGCTACGCCAACGAAGGTTTCACCATCTACTTTCTCTGCGGCATCGATAGCCAGAAAGCACAAAACCTGTCGCGCGACGACCGCGTGTCGCTGGCGATCGATGACGACCCCGCGCAGGTGATGGAGATCACCGGCCTGTCGATGGCGGCGCGGGCGGTGGCCGTGACCGACCCGGTCGAAGCCGAGAAGGCGATCGCGCTGTTGATGGCACGCTATCCCGAGCAGAAGGCCGCCGGCCTTTCCGCGCCGAAGCCTTCCGAGGTGCGGTTGATCCGTCTCACGCCGACGGTGATCTCGCTGCTCGATTATTCCAAGGGATTCGGCCACACCGATCTTGTGGCGTGCTGAGGAAGCGGGCGGCTGTTCCTGCGAAGACGAGAGTCCCTCATCGGCTCCTTGCTTGACGCAGATCAACTTGGCCTTGCCTTGCAAATCTAGGCTGGTTCGATGATTCAATCACGGTGAGGTTGGGCGATGTCGCACAGCGTTCGAATCTATCTCGGCCTCGCGATCCTGATCGCGTTATCGCTGCTGTTCCTGTTCAGCGTCGTCCACACCGCCGCCGGCGCCCCGCGGTCCGGTCCCCGCGCGGTCGCCGAGGGGCATCGTCTGGCGCAGGAATGGTGCCAGACCTGTCACGCGGTCGAGCCGGGCATGGCGGGATTCTTTGACCAGGCCCCGAGCTTCCAGGCCGTCGCCGACAGGAGCGGCACCACCGCGCTGTCGCTCAAGGTGTTCTGGCGGACCAGCCACCAGAACATGCCGAACCTCGTGATCTCGCCGGAGCAGGCGGATGTGCTGTCGGCCTATATCCTCAGCCTCAGAGGCAGGTAAGCACCTCGCCAACACGATTTTGCGAAAACAACCCCATGCACAGTAGACGGGGCCTTGATAAGGCTCGTGTTTTCGGTTGTGCCGAATATTTTTCGAGGCGTCGGGCAAAACAGGGGCATACTGCAATCGTGCCGCTTGTCCGGTGATGAGGCGAGCCTGCGCAGCCCGGATGGCGTGTCAGCGAAATCCGCCGGCCAGCATGCGGCATCAGCCCGGATTGCGCTGCGCTCCATCCTGGCTACGTTTGCGGTGCAGTTCGCGACGAGCCCGCCATGACCTTCCTTCTCAACATCGACGTCCCCAACGTGGCGCAAGCCACGACGTTCTACACCGAAGCCTTCGGCCTCGAAGTCGGCCGCCGCTTCGGCACCGATTTCGTCGAGCTGCTCGGCTGGCCGGCGCCGGTCTATCTCCTGACCAAGCAGGCCGGCACGGTGGGCGCCGGCGGCGATCGCCGCCGCTACGCGCGGCACTGGACGCCGGTGCATATCGACGTCGTCGTCGCGGATGTCGATGCCGCCGTCGAACGCGCGCTGCGCGCCGGCGCGATCCTGGAGGTGCCGGCGCGCGATGCGCCCTATGGCCGGATCGCGATGCTGGCCGATCCGTTCGGGCACGGCTTTTGTCTGCTGGCGTTCAGCGAGAAGGGATACGATGCGTTGCTCGGGAGTTCGTAATCCGGGCTGCGAGCGGACAGCGAAGCCAAGATCGGGGCGACATGCCAAAACGAGCGAAAAGCAAACCGACACGGAAACTGAAGACCTACCAGACCTCGCTCGGCTTCTACGACCAGGCCATCGCCGCGCCCTCGATGAAGGCGGCGCTTGAGGCCTGGGGCGCCAGCTCCAATCTGTTCCATCAGGGCGTAGCGAAGGAGACTGACGACCCCGACATCGTCGCGGCGACGCTGGCGAGGCCGGGGATCGTGCTCAGGCGCCCGGTCGGATCGGACGGGCCCTTCACCGAAAGCGCCGAGCTGCCCGCCGATCTCGCCGAGGACGATGCCAGGCCCAAACGCAAACCCGGCAAGCATCCGGCCAAGAGCGCAAAGAAGACCGCCAAGACGCCGCCCCGCAAGCTCGACGATCAGGCGGCCCGCAAGGCCGCCGCTGCGTTCGAAAAGGAGGAGCGGCGGCGCGAGGCCGAACGCCGCAAGGAGGAGGCCGCCCGCGCCAAGGCGCGCGCGCGGCGCGACAAGGCGGTCGCCGCGGCCGAGGCGGCACTGGACAAAGCAAGGCGGGAGCACGAGGCGCGGACGGAGGAGATCGAAGCCGCGCGCGCCGCGCTCGACGAACGCACTGAAGCCGAACAGACCCGCTGGGATAAGCAGCGGAAGACGCTGCAGGAGGCCCTGCGCCGCGCGCGGGAGTAGGGATGAGCGAAGCGACATCCGGGACTGGTGTGGGCGGCTCATTTTCCCGGATTTCATCCAAGGCCACGATCGCTCCGCCCACGGGATTGCCCGTGAGCAATTCCTTTACCATGCCGTCCAGTCCCGGCCGAACCGCCGAGCGGTTAGGAGTTGCAGGAAAATTCTGCGCTATCGTCGTCCCGATCTCGGCTGCATCGGATATGCCGGCGCCGCCCGCGAGCTTTTACGGAGCAGTCATGAGCGATCATCGCGCCGCCGTCAGGCATCACACCTTGCGCACCGGTCTTGTCGAATTCGACAATGGCAGCGGCAGCATCGTAAGCGTGCCCTGCACGATCCGCGATGTCTCCGCCACCGGCGCGCGGCTGCAACTCAACAGCTCGGCCTGGGTCGCGGAGCAATTTTCGCTGACCTTTGGAAGCGGCCTGCGCAAGGACTGCCGGCTCGCCTGGCGCAAGGAGCGGCTGATCGGCGGCGCGTTCGCGGACGGCTATGCCAGCGCGGACGAGCAGGCCGCCATGATGACCGCGGACGAACAGTCCCGGCACCGGCTCGGCATCGGTGCGCGCGTCAAGGCCGCGCGCGAGCTGCGCGGCTACACGGAAGGCCAGCTCGCCGAGCGCCTCAGTGTCACGCCCGCCTTCGTGGCATCGGCCGAGCAGGGCGAGGGGGACATTCCGCTGTACCAGCTGATGCACATCGCTGATTTGTTGATGGTCGGTCTCGACGGGCTCGTGGCGGGGCCGGTGCCCGAGGAGGTCGATGGGGTGTAGGGCTACGCTCGTTGAAACGCCTGAGCGCGCGCCTCGTCCTTCGAGACGACCGCTACGCGGTCTCCTCAGGATGAGGCTAAGCGGGATCGTGGCCTGCTGAAGCTGGTGCCGCGCACTCCGCCCTCATCCTGAGGAGCCCCCTCAAAGCGGGCGTCTCGAAGGATGGCCGCGGAAGAAAATCACACGCGAAATTTGCTTGCCTTGCCTGGCATCCTTTTGCACTCTTCGCTGCGAAGGAGACCAACGCATGACAAAAATGACCGCCGCCTGCGCGCTCGGAACCGCCCTGGTGTTGTGCAGCCTTGCAACATCAGGCGCCGAGGCGCGGACGCGCAAGGCCGTCGTCGTTCGCGCGCCCCAAGAGCGGCTCATCGTCACGGCGCCCGTGCTGAGGCCGACGCCGTGGGATTACAACATCGTTCCGCGCTATCGCTATCGTCCTGAAGACGACCGGGTCGATCCCTACGGCCCGCCGCTGGTGCCGTCCTATGTTCGCTATGAGGGATGGCGGTGGCCGTATTGGTGGTGAAGCGCGATCAAATTCTGAGCATGTGATCGGCCGGCGCGGACGCAGAGGTGAATACTCGCTGTTGGCGTGAGACGCGGCCGATGACAGGTTCTGCGCGTGCGGCAGCCCTCGATTCCGTCACGCTCGATCCGGGCCCGGCTCGTTCAGCAATTCGCGCCGGTTCATTTGTCTTTTGGACAGTCGGGCGCTTGAGCAAACGACATCTCCTCCATCTGGAGCGCGGACAAGTTGCAGTTTGATGGCTCGTCATCTCTGCGTGTAGAGTTGGCGATTGGGAAAAAACGGCAAAGTGGAGACTGTCAAGGACACATCGAGGTAGAACGACATTTATCCCCGTAATAAACCCAATGCTGTTTGGGGTTCTGGGTGTATCGGGAGGATTTGTCGTGGCAAATGTTGAACAATTGCACAGACGAGAGGGAGTGAACTTGGTCCAGCTCGAAGCCGACATCACTTCGATCCGGTCGGGGAGCTCCATTACTTCAATTAATCTGCCCGATTACGTCGAGCACACCGCGGGCGTGTCGCGCGTCGGTGCGCTCAGTGCAGAGGCGGTCGTTCGCGACTATGAGTCCGCTGCAAAAGAGATCGAGGCCATGGGCACCGAGTTGATCGACGCGGCGCAAAAATGCGAGGCGCTGACGGCCCAGGTTCATGATGCGATCGCCTTCATGCGAGAAACGGCGGCGGGGTATCGTGAGGAGGGACGGAAGATCTTCAAGCGCATCGAAGAATGCGCGCTGTTCACCGAAGACGTGCGCAAGACCTGCGAACAGGTCAAACGCAGAATGACTGAAGTCTCGTTTGGCCCGTCTTCCGATGAGGAGCTTGCGCCGCAAGAGCCCGAGCTGACGGGGATCGCGGCCAAGGTGACGATGAGCGAGATACGGTGAGGCGAGCGTAGAACGTAGCTGAGCGGAGCGATATAGGCGGGGCTTTGCTGCCGAAGCATTCCCCCCGGGTGTCGCTTCCGCCTTCGCGCTTCGAGCTACGGCCGGACAAGTCGCTCGTCCGGCTACGCTCGTTTGATAATCGTCGTCATCCGCCCTCGCGTGCGAGGAACGAGTCCGCGCCTGGCGCGCTCACCAATCCGGATCGCCGTAATAAGGGTCGTAGGGCGGCGGCATCCAGGGGCCTCGCGGGGGCGGCCGGGGCCGCCGTGGCGCGGCGTCTGGTACGTGCGCCCGGGCACGCGCAGCAGCATCGTTGCTCACCACGCTGCGCACGACGGGCTTGGCGGCTGCAGAGGCGGATGACGCTGATGACGCGGTCAGTTGCGTTTGCAGCGCCTGGACCTGGGCGCCGAGGCGCGCATTGTCCGCCGCATCCTTCTCTTGCGCTGTCTTGAGCTGTTGAATGGTGTCGGCCTGCTCGCACAGGGTCTGCTCGTTGCGGCTTTTCAGTTGCTCGAGCTTGCCGTTGATGCTCGCAAGCTCGCTCGTGATGGCCTTGAGCGATTGTGCGAGCTCGGACGATGACGCCTCTGGCGCCGTGGCGCCAGGCTTTGGGGCGCTGTCGGTTTCCTTAGGCAGCGGCGGCGCGGGCACCGGGCTCGGCTCATCCGCAGCAGCCAGCAGCACGGCCGGCGGCTGCGCCGGACTCTCCGCCGTGGACGCTTGCGGGGACGTGTTCGCGGCCGACGGAGCCCATCGTGCCATGATCGACTTGCCGATCGATTTGGCCTCATCGCGATATTGCGACGCGAAGGCGGCACCGAGAAGGCCGATCGCCAGCACGAGGCCGACCAAAGCGCGCACCATGGTCCGATCTCCCTTCAAGCCTTGATCGCGAAGCTTGGCGTTGGGAAGCTTGGCGTTCGGAACCCTGGCATCCGGCGTCGGCGCCTTGTTTCCGGGAGCTGCCGTCGTACCAAGGCTTGCGTGCGAGGCCCGCGGGCCTTCGCTGTCGCGTTCCATTCCGGAAACCAGCCGGTCCAGCCGCGCAAGGTCTTCCTCTGCGCTCTTGATCTGGCCATAGGCCCGCGCCAGCCCGCCGTCGGCGCGCGCCTTGTCCGGCTTTGCGGTTTCAGGTTTGGCGGTTTCAGGTTTGGCGGTATCAGGCTTGGCGGTCTCAGGTTTTGGGTCGTTCGTTTCAGGCACCGATGCGCTCTCCATCCGGTCGGGCGTCAATGGGAGGCAGTCCGATCGCTGGAAGGATAAGTCTCGCCGCTATCAGACACAACGCGTGTGCCAAGGAAGAATTATGGCGGGCGCGGCACACGATGCGCGACATGGCGTTGTCGCGCGATCGCTTTGAATCTTCTGGCGCTGAAACAGCCGGGGGCTGCATCCCCAGGCATCCCTGCGACGTGCTATGCTATCGGGGCAGGAATCGCAATGAGGATCCCTACCGCGATACTCGCCCTGCTTCTTTCAAGTCCGGCCGCCGCCCAGGAGTGCCAGACATGCGCAATGGCCGACGCCTGCATGAAGGAATACGCGAAGACTACGTCGGAGGCCCAACGGGCCACCAAGCAAGGCATCCGGGATTGGAAGCAGAATCTGGACAGAAAGGCCTCTGCAGAATTGTCCAGCAGGGGCATCCTCGCATTGCAAGACGCCATGGAGGCCCAGGTTCGTACGGAGCTGGAGCGCCTGAAGGAGTGCCTGGCGAAAGTCAGGTAGGGTGCAAAGGAGGATCCGATGAAATCGCTTTTGCTGCTTACGGCGAGCGGTCCGCTGCTTGTTCTCACCTCGCATGAGTCCCTGAACGACCTGAAACTTCTTGGGGTGCTCAGGCAAAAAGGTATCGGCAAGTTCGTTGCGTTCGAGGTTCCCTTGTCGCTCGCCAGGGAGCGCTACGGCGGGCACTTTCAGGCGGTTGAAAGCAACCTGCACGAGACCGATGATTTGAGAGTGCTCGACTTCAATGGCCAGCGGGTGTTTCAGCTCTTTCGGTTCGAAGAGCTCGGTTCACCGATCCTGATCGAACAGTCGTGATCGGTCTTGCCTTTCGACCTCGTGCAGGGAGGTTACACGTTTCGGAGGGACGCCGGTTGCGCTAGTGTGGAAGCTTGGATTTGTGGAGTCGGCCATGACGTCGTATACGGTCGGGTTGAAGCTCGGGTCGCGCGCCAAGGCGCTCACGATCGATGCCGAGGACGCGTTGGTCGCGGCGCTCAAGATCAAGCTCGAGAACCCCGAGGCGCTCGTCACCTACGTTCGCAAGTCGAATCGACGTGGCGATCGCCGCCACCCGCACGAAGCGCTGCGGAGCAAGAAAACCGGCTAGCCGAGGCGGTGGCCAGGTCATCGAAGGCGCGCGCCCAGCCTGGAAAGTCCAAACCCATTATGAACGTTCAGAGGAACGGGCGGTGGTTCATTTCGTTCCATTGAGGGGCTTGTTGGGAGGAGGACGATATGAAAGCACTGATCATCGCGCTCTCTGCTGCCGTTGTCATGGCTGCAGCGCCGGCCGTGTTTGCTCAGGGTGTATCGAGCAAGACGCCGGGTCAGGAGATGCAGCAGACGGGTTCCAAGGGCGCTTCCAGCTACGCTCCTGGACATAAGAAGCATCACGCGATGCGCCACGCGAAGGCCTCGAAGACCACCCCCGGGGCGTCGAGCTACGCTCCAGGTCAAACCACCGGCGCGAGCACGAGGCCGACCACCGGCTCGAAGTCAGGGTACTGAACTCCAGGCGGTCGTTAAGCGCGGTAGGGTGGGTTAGCTCCGCGACGGCGCAAAGCGCAATCGCTCGGCGTAACCCACCTCCTTCATCTCGGCGCGCGGAAAGGTGGTGCGTTACGCCGGCGGACCGCGCTTCGCTGTCGTTAGTGACGTATCGCGCGGATTTCGAGCGTCGTCTGGGTGAGCCTGGCCACGAATCCCTCAAAATGCATGACCCTTTGTCTGGTCAATTGTTCATGCAACTCGGCGATCTTCTGGGATTCGGCGACAAACGAATCGCACGCCTGTTTCGTGTACTCCATCTGAATCTCAAAGGCCTCGACGGGTGAACGCGCCGTCGCGAGCTTTCCCAGGAAGCTCCAGGCTTGCTCAAGCGACGTCCTGATGTAGCCGCTATAGGCGTCGGCAATCGCCTGCGTGCTGGCCCGGAAGGGTTCGACCGGTGCGACGGGCGGCTTGCAGCGATCTCCATCCCGGAAGCCTCGTCCGGCAAGGCTGCAGCCGAAGGTATCTCCGCACTGATCTGTCGGCTCGACTCTTGCTCGGTCCCCAGCTGGATCTCTTGCCTGTTCTCCGCCGAGGCATCCGGCAATTGATGCGCTGCACTTGCGCGTTGCTCGCCGGCCCCGGTCCGTTGCCCCGACTTCTTCTTCCCGCCGCGCCGGCCGGATTTTCCCGCTGGCTTGTTTTCCACCGCACTCAACATTGCAAATGGCTCCTGAATATCGATGAAGCCGCGAGCCTCCGTCGCGTTTGCGCTGAAATCGCGATTGTGGGCTGTCGCTTGCGTGGCGGCCATGTGGTGAGATTTTGCCGCTGCATCTTCGACGCATCCGGCAAGAAGCCGCCGATCCAGATACCCGCGGGACGGCCGTGGCGCGCCGGCATCGAAATTCTGGCGCCGACATCAATAGCGGCCGCCGCTGCCCTTTTGCTGCGTGATCCAGTCCGACAATGATTTCGGTGGCAATTTCGCAGCCCGGCCCGGTGATGCCTTCGGATTGTCGCGGACGCCTTTCGCCGGACGGGCGCGCGGCGCTTCCGTTGCACTGACGCGCTTCAGGGCAGCCGTCGATGCCTCCGCGGCTTCCTTCTCGAGGCGCAACTGTTTCAATCGCGCCATCTTGATGCGCTCGGCCTCGACTTCGGGGCGTTCGGATAGCAGCGGCTTGTGCTGAGCAAGCTCGGCCGGGACTAGGACGCCGAGAATGGTTGTCTCGCCGAGCGCCTTACAGGCCTCTAACCGATGCAGTCCCTCGACCAGAACGAGGCGGTCTCCGTCGCGCCGAACGGAAATGGGGGCCTGTTGTCCGATGTCCAGAATACTTTCCGCGATCTCCCCGACGATCTCGGGCTTGATGGCCTTCTTCAGTTTCGTGGGAACGAAGATCTTCTCGATCGGGAAGCTTTCCGGTTTGGGCATGACTTCACTCCGCTGCTACCGGGCCCGTCGGAACCCATGCCGGCGGTGGTCGGAGTTTAGGAGGGAAGGGCTCGACCGCAAGGGCAATTTCGGTGGTGGGGATCGGGCGAGTGAATGTAATGCACTATCCCTGTAATTGCCTCAAGGAGGTCATCAAGCTGCGCAAGCAAGACAAGAACGAGCGCGAGAAGCGCGAAAGTCTGCTCGACCTCTACATGCGCGATGGACATGGCATCGCCGGAGCAGGCGAAGGCGGCGTGATGCAAGCGGGCTGATCGGGCAGAGGTGGCCACGATCGGCGGAGGGCGGCTATGTTCCTGTGTGTAGAATGGTCGCAGCTAAGCGAAACCTATGACAGCAATCATGGAGGATATATTTGCATGCGGCTAGCGCTAACAGCACTCATTTTCCCAAAAAAGCATCCTACTTGCTCGACGGTTGTCCATCTTGCCTCCATGCCTCGGAATCAATAGCCTCGTGGCGTAAGCATGCGAAGAACATCTACTTGGGTCTGGGCCTCGGCTTTGCATTGGTCAAGAACCTCCTGTGCGGCCGTTAGAAATTGCGTGACCCGAGTTGGAATTGAAGTCTCCATAATCCAATCACCGTCAGCCTCCGTTAATTCAAATACGTTTGATGCGCGGATTGAGCTTCTGCTACGAACGTTAATGTCGGAAACTCTGGTGCTCTTGAGGAGCCTATGATCTCTAGTCCTCACCATGTTAACGTATGCAGCATTCGCTCTTTCTCGATCCGGAGCGCCGGCTTCGAAAACTAGGGATGCTATGCCCGGAACTGAATTGCGGTAGAGATTTGCGATGCTCAAGAATTTAGTGCCGTGCATCGCAAAGAAGATGCCAATGCTAGCGCCAGCCTGGCTGTTGGTGCCGAGGATTACTCCGCCGATGTGTTCTTTGAGAAATCGAATCGGAGCGTTCCCAGCCACGCGAGCCGTAGACGAGCCAAGCAGCTGGTCCAATGTCGGTATTATCCACTCGCGTTCTATCAGTCCGCGATTGATCGAAAACGCCAAATTGACCACGTCGTCGGTTCGTCGCCGGCTCGCCAGATCTAGCAGGGTGCCAACCCCGGCTGCGGGACTGCGCGAGATGAATACAGCTGCAAAGTATTCTTGGAAAGAACGATGGGTGAATACGAAATCCGTACCTTCAACTTGGATGAGGCAGGTCGACTCGACCATATCGTTGATGACGTCGTCGATGTTAACTTTCAGCTTTTCGAGTTCAAGGGCTTGACGCAAAGCTTCTCGAAGGGCGGTGCGCGAAAAGACCAGTTGCTCCTTCAAATACGTAATGATGCAGAAGGCAGATAAGCAATTTCGAAAGTCGTCAATTGAGAGATCCGAATAGGTCTTTCGCTTATAGACACCTTCTTTGGCTGTATCATGGAGGGCGAAAAGCGCGTCGAAGGCGCGCTCATAAAATACGTGTCGCTTGGTCGGAATATGTCCAGTCTGTGCGAAGGTAACGAGCATCATTATGCAGAGCAGTGGATTCGATAGAAATGTCTTGTGTGTTTGAAAAAGAACTCCTTTTGCGTCTCTTAGGAATTTTTCCTTGATCTTTGCGTCATATCGCAGTTTTTCGATCAATTCGGTGAATTGATACTCCTCCATCGGTTGCACATATACCGTGCGAAAAGTTTGCCAACTCTCAGTTCGTTGATCGCTGTCGGGGCGGCTTGAGACGATGATCTGTAGGTCGGGACATTGCTCGCGCAGTTTGCGAATCTGTGACTCGATCTCTTTGCGGTCCGTGTGGTTGATTTCGTCAAAACCATCGAGGATTAAAGAAAAGACGCCGGCCTTAAGGCTATCTAAAAACTGGCTTTCTGAGATGGTCGCGCTCGATCCGATCAGATTGTAATAGAGAAATTTCTGTAGATCTTTTTTGTCGGAGACGTTGATGTCTCGCAGCTCAAAGAAGAGCGGAATTTTGGAGCGCTTCTCGTTGCACAGCTTCAAAAATAGGTAGCGCATAAACATCGATTTTCCGCTACCTGCGCTGCCCGATATGACAACGCTGTCATTGTTGGCGAGCGTCTCGATGAAGCTGTCGTCTCTGACGATGTGTTCTCTCGTCTTCAGTCGTGTCTGAACGTAGATGTCGAATATGTAGACCGAGTGGTCGCGATTGATGATTGGGGTCTTAACGTGCGAGCACTTCTTGATTTTTGACGCAGTATATCTTGTTAGATCTTTTGTGATTATCTCTAGTACCTTGGCTACCGCGGACTTAAAGGTCTTTGAGACGGCAGAGAGGGCATTGCTAATCTGCCCTTGAATGACTGTTGCGGCAATTTCGTTGATATTGGGTTCGTTCATTCGGGTAATCGTCCGTCCGGTGATTTGATCGACCGAGTTGCCTTAAAGGCGTTAGTGTCAGGCAGATGCGCTACTAAGATTAGCGACTAGCTGGTGGCCATCTGAATCTTGCTTGCACGTCGGATTAACAGCCGCTCTTCGTGCGACGAACAGTCAGAAGATCTCGTAAAACGAGTATTGTTGCAAGTAAGCCAACCCAGGGGGTACCTCCTCGGCATGTCCCACGATTTAGCGCTTCTAGCCAAGCGTCAGTTACCGTGGCGCGTCCTACATGTCACGAATAGCCTGTCTTAGAGCCGCAGGTATCGCACTTCATGCCGATCCCATCTCGCAAGAGGGTGAAGTTGCCGCAGCCGGAGCACATCTCGCCTTCGTAGCGAGGAGTGGCAATCAGTTTGGCGTTCTTAGCGTCGTCGAGGCAGCTAGCTGCCAATCTGTCGGTCACCACACAAAGACCAGCAATTAGATCCGCATCGTTCAATCTTAGGGCGATGTGATCAGGTACCAGGAAGAGAGCAGCAAATACGTGCGCCTGCCACTCGGCCGATTCTTCGTTTTGAACGTAGTTTAGGAGGGCAGCCTCCTCTTCAGAGAAGGCGACCGCGTGCTGGTCGTGCAGTACAAGATGGCCGACTTCATGAGCGACGATGTAGCGAGCATACGGCTCGCCGCGGTCCGCCGCATTCCAGATCTTACGGTCGACGTGAAGCGTTAGCGGGCCGAATGTGACATAGGCTTGGCTATCGCCGAGACTTTGATCATAGAACTCGACGACTAACTTGCCTTTGCCCTTTATGTAGTCGGGCAAAACATTAAGTACGAATTTGCAGATGTTGAATGAGTGCTGACCCGAGCGGGCAAGGGACCACCACGCCATCGCAATCTCGGCGATGTCTTCTCGCGAACGTATCCGGACGCGGTAGTCCCGAGCCATTTGTCACTCCATTACGAACATCCAGTAGTGGAGCCGCATGTGTCACACTTCATGCAGGTTCCGTTCCGGACCAAGGTAAAGTTCCCACACTCTGAGCACATCTCACCCTCGTAGCCCTTCGCCTTCGCTTCCGCCCGGCGCTCGGCCTTGGAGGGGACGGCGGTCGTGGCGCTGCCGGCTTTACTCCACTGCAGTTGCTCAAGCTTGTCGGTTGGAGAAAGGTCTGTTTGGGCGCCCTGTTTTAGTGCGACTGCACCTTCTACCATTCCTTCAGCCCTTGCCTCGGGAGAAGAAAATGCCATCCGCGGTCCGTCCGAGGTCTTTCCGAGCTCGGCGATGGTCGAGCCGCCGCGCATCACGACGAGGTTGTCGGTGCGGGAGCGGGTGAGGCCGCGCGAGACCAGGCGGGTCGCGTGGTGGTTGCTCTCGTCATCCGGCTCCTTGCCCTCCTCGACGCCCTTGCCGAGCGCGTCGAAGCCGGTCTCGTTGGGATCGACGTGGGCGAGGTCGAACCGCGACATGTAGCTCACCGCCAGCTCGCGGAAGACGTAGTCGAGGATCGAAGTCGCGTACTTGATGCTGTCGTTGCCCTGCACGGGGCCCGCCGGCTCGAAGCGGGTGAAGGTGAAGGCGTCGACATATTCGTCGAGCGGCACGCCGTATTGCAAGCCGAGCGACACCGCGATGGCGAAGTTGTTGATGAAGGAGCGGAGCGCCGCGCCTTCCTTGTGCATGTCGATGAAGATCTCGCCGAGACGGCCGTCGTCATATTCACCGGTGCGCAAGTAGACCTTGTGGCCGCCGACGACGGCCTTTTGGGTGTAGCCCTTGCGGCGATCCGGCATCTTCTCGCGCTCGCGCATCACGATGATGCGCTCGACCAGCTTCTCGACGATCTTCTCGGAGACCTGGGCGGTCCGCGCGGCAAGCGGCTTCTCATAGAGCTGCTCGACCGCATCGTCCTCATCGTCATCGTCAGAGATGAGCTGCGAGTTGAGCGGCTGGGAGAGCTTGGAGCCGTCGCGATAGAGCGCGTTGGCTTTCAAAGCGAGCTTCCACGACAGCATGTAGGCGGACTTGCAGTCCTCCACGGTGGCGTCGTTCGGCATGTTGATGGTCTTGGAGATCGCACCCGAGATGAAGGGCTGCGCGGCCGCCATCATGCGGATGTGGCTCTCGACCGACAGATAACGCTTGCCGATCTTGCCGCAGGGATTGGCGCAGTCGAACACCGGATAGTGCTCGGCCTTGAGGTGCGGGGCACCTTCCACCGTCATGGCGCCGCAGATGTGGACGTTGGCCGCCTCGATCTCGCGCTTGGTGAAGCCGACGGCCTGGAGCAGGTCGAAGCCGGGGGCCGCGATCGCCTCGGCACCGATGCCGAGCTGGTCGCGGATGAAATCCTCGCCAAAGGTCCACTTGTTGAAGGCGAACTTGATGTCGAAGGCGGTCGGCAGGGCCTTCTCGACCTTGGCGATGGCTTCATCGGTGAAGCCTTTGGCCTTGAGGGTCGAGGCGTTGATGCCGGGCGCGTTGGAAAGCGAGCCGTGGCCGACGGCATAGGCTTCGATCTCCGCGATCTCGCTCTCGCGATAGCCGAGCGCGCGCAGCGCGGCGGGGACCGCGCGGTTGATGATCTTGAAGTAGCCGCCGCCGGCGAGCTTCTTGAACTTCACCAGGGCGAAGTCGGGCTCGATGCCGGTGGTGTCGCAATCCATCACGAGGCCGATCGTGCCGGTCGGCGCGATCACCGTGGTCTGGGCGTTGCGATAGCCGTGCTGCTCGCCGAGCTCGAGCGCCGCATCCCAGGCCGCCTGGGCGTGGCTGACGAGGTCCGCTTGCGGGCAGGAGACGAGGTCGAGCGGCACCGGGTTGACGCTGAGCGCCTCATAGCCGTTCGACTGGCCGTGGGCGGCGCGGCGGTGGTTGCGGATGACGCGCAGCATGTGCGCCGCGTTCTTCTTGTAGCCGGGGAAGGTGCCGAGCTCGGCGGCGATCTCCGCCGAGGTCTTGTAGGTGATGCCGGTCATGACAGCGGTCAGCGCGCCGCAGAGCGCACGACCTTCCTTGCTGTCGTAGGGCAGGCCCATGGTCATTAGCAGGCCGCCGATATTGGCGTAGCCGAGGCCGAGCGTGCGGAACTCGTAGGAGAGCTCGGCGATCGCCTTCGACGGGAACTGCGCCATCATCACGGAGATTTCGAGCACGATGGTCCAGAGCCGGCAGAGATGCTCATAGCCTTCGACGTCGAAGCGCTTGGTCTCGGTGTTGTAGAACGTCAGCAGGTTCGCCGAGGCGAGATTGCACGCCGTGTCGTCCAGGAACATGTATTCCGAGCACGGATTGGACGCGCGGATGTCGCCGGACGCCTTGCAGGTGTGCCAGTCGTTCATGGTGGTGTTGAAGTGCAGGCCGGGATCGGCCGAGGCCCAGGCGGCGTAGCCGATCTTTTCCCAGAGGTCGCGCGCCTTCAGCGTCTTGGTCACCTTCTTGGAGGTGCGGGCGTTCAGATTCCAGTCACCGTCAGTCTCGACGGCGCGCAGGAAATCGTCCTTCAGCGAGACCGAATTGTTGGAGTTCTGGCCTGAAACCGTGAGGTAGGCTTCGCTATCCCAGTCGGTGTCGTAGGTGTCGAACTGGATGTCCTTGTAGCCTTGCTTGGCAAACTGGATGACGCGCTTGATGTAATTGTCGGGCACGAGGCTGCGGCGTGCGAGCTTGATCTCGCGGCGGAGCGCCGGGTTCTTCTCGGGGTCGAAGCAGTCGTCGCCCGAGCCTTCGCAGTTGACGCAGGCCTTCAACACCGCCTTGAGGTGCTTCTGGTTGATCTTCGATCCCGTGACGAGGGCGGCGACCTTCTGCTCCTCCTTCACCTTCCAGTCGATATAGGTCTCGATGTCGGGGTGATCGACGTCGACTACGACCATCTTGGCGGCGCGGCGGGTGGTGCCGCCCGACTTGATCGCGCCGGCGGCGCGGTCGCCGATCTTGAGGAAGCTCATCAGGCCGGACGAGCGGCCGCCGCCGGAAAGCTTCTCGCCTTCGCCGCGCAGGCGCGAGAAGTTGGAACCGGTGCCAGAGCCGTATTTGAACAAGCGGGCCTCGCGGACCCAGAGATCCATGATGCCGCCTTCGTTGACGAGGTCGTCACCGACGCCCTGGATGAAGCAGGCGTGCGGCTGCGGGTGCTCGTAGGCAGACTTGGACTTGGTCAGCTTGCCGGTGAAGGGGTCGACGTAATAATGGCCCTGGCCGGGACCGTCGATGCCATAGGCCCAATGCAGCCCGGTGTTGAACCATTGCGGCGAGTTCGGCGCGACCATCTGCATGGCGAGCATGTAGCGGAGCTCGTCGTAGAAGGCCTGGGCGTCCTCGTCGGTCGAGAAATACTTGCCCTTCCAGCCCCAATAGGTCCAGCAGCCGGCGAGGCGGTCGAACACCTGTTTGGCGCTGAGCTCGCTGACATAGCGCTCCTTCTCAGGCAGAGCTGCGAGCGCGTCGGTGTCGGGCACGGAGCGCCACAGGAAGGAGGGGACGGCTTCCTCCTCGACCTTCTTCAGGCGCGCGGCAACGCCGGCCTTGCGGAAATACTTCTGAGCCAGCACGTCGGAGGCGACCTGCGACCACTCGGTAGGAACCTCGACATTGTCGAGCTTGAACACGACCGAGCCGTCGGGATTTCTGATCTCCGACGTGGTCAGCCGGAAATCGATTCCAGCGTAAGGTGACTGTCCCGAAGTGGTGTGGCGCCGCTCAATCCGCATCGTCTTGCCCCGTCCTTAAGTTTTGACCGGTCCCGCCTCCGTTCAGGCGTGCCGGTCGACATTTCGTTTCGCGGCGCCGTCAGCCGTTTTGGCCTTGGGGCTCCGCAGTTCAGCCGGTGGACCCGGCCCTTGTTCTCCCGACGCGATTTTTCGATGCGTGCATCGATCATCCCGCCGGCATGCCTTGCTACATCCGCCCCCAAGGGGATGAGCCCGACACGCGTTCAACGCCCCACCGTCACAACGTCTATCCTTGCCATCCGAGCCTGTTGTCGGCCCGTTCTGGCGCCCGAAGAGTCCGCCTTTCGCGGGCAGACAAGCCCTCATCCGCTGCCTTTGGCTGGCTTGGCGGAGTGCCGATTTGCGAGACCCTTTGGGGGAGTGCCGGCGGGACGCAAACTCACTCGCGCCGAACGGACCGAAAGCTAGGACTCTCCGTTGCGCCCGTCAAGAACTAGTGCGAGTTCCTGAATCAAATACTAAATATGGTGGATTGTGGGGGATAACAGGGGGCGATGCCGCGCCTGTTGTGGGGGCAAGTATCAGTGAGTCCTCAGGGATTCCCAACTGAAAAAATTTGCATTCGGCGATGCTGCGGATGCTTCATCCCGCTGTTCACAGGGCAGGTATTTTTTTGGCCGATGGGATTGCGTCAGCAGGACTCACGTAGCCCTACGGAAGGTGAGGGCAGGCATGCCCGCCGCGGTGGTGGTTCGCGTCGCGAATCCGCGTCAAGCTGACGCTCGATTTTGCCGGATACCCCCTCATGCTTGATTCGACTCGGCCGGTGTCGCGACCGCGCATCGCTCCGGCTGGCCTGATGTTCCTCGCCATCACCTCGATCGGCTGGGGCTTCAACTGGCCGGTGACGAAATTCCTGCTCGCCGAGCTGCCGCCTTTGACCCTGCGCGGGGTGACGGGGGTGCTGGGCGCGCTTCTGCTGGCGGCGCTGGCGGTGATGCGCCGGCAGAGCCTGCAGGTGGACGCTGCGATCTGGCCGCGCCTGCTCACCGCCGCCGTGCTCAACGTCACCGGCTGGATGGTGCTGATGGGGCTGGCGCTGCTCTGGCTGCCGGCGAGCGAGGCGGCGCTGATCGCCTATACGATGCCGGTCTGGGCCTCGATCATCGCCTGGCCGGTGCTGGGCGAGCGGCCGACGCTGCTGCGCACGCTGGGACTGGTGATGGCCTTCGTCGGCCTCGCCTCGATCATGGGCGGCAACGGCATCGCCGCCAGCGTGGAGAAGCTGCCGGGTATCATCATGGCGCTCGCGGGCGCGCTCGGCTTTGCCGTCGGCACGGTGTTCTCCAAGAAGTACCCGATCCAGCTGCCGCCGATCGCGGCCGCAGCCTGGCAGATCGGGATCGGCTGCCTGCCGATCTCGATCATCGGCCTTTTGGTCGAGACTACGCATCTCTCCAAGGTGACGCCGCTCGGCTGGTGGCTCTTGATCTATTCCACCGTGGTGCAGTTCTGCATCGCCTATGTCAGCTGGTTCGCAGCGCTGGCTCGGCTGCCGGCCTCAGTCGCCGCGATCGGCACCATGGCGGTGCCGGTGATCGGCGTCGTCGCCTCCGCGATCGCGCTGGGCGAGCCGCTGGGGCTGGGGCAGATCGCCGCGCTGATCTTTACGCTGGCCGCGGTGGTGCTGGCGACGCGCTAGTCCCCAGCGCCTTCCGGATCATCTCCGCGAGCTGGTTTCTCCGGTAGGGCTTGGTCAGCAGCAGCACGCCGTCGTCTAGCTTGCCGTGATGGACGATGGCGTTGTCGGTGTAACCGGAGGTGTAGAGCACCTTCACACCCGGCCGCAGCTTGGCCACCTCGTCGGCGAGCTCGCGCCCGCTCATGCCGCCGGGGATGACGACGTCGGTGAAGAGGAGATCGAACTTCTGGCCGGCCACGATCAAGTCCAGCGCGGACTTGCCGTCGGGCGCGGCGATCGTCTTGTAGCCGAGGCTCTGGAGCTGTGCCGTGACGAAATTGCGCACGAGATTGTCGTCTTCGACGACGAAGATGGTCTCGGCGCCGCCTTCGGCTGGCGGCGCGGCGGCGGGTGCGATCTCCGTCATGCCTTCGCCCGGCGGCAGATAGAGCTTGATCGTGGTGCCGTGGGCTTCCTCGCTGTAGATCTTGATGTGGCCGCCGGATTGCTTGACGAAGCCGTAGACCATGGAGAGGCCGAGGCCCGATCCCCTGCCGACCTCCTTGGTGGTGAAGAACGGCTCGAACGCCTTCTGCTGGGTCTCCACCGACATGCCGGTGCCGGTGTCGCTGACCGCGAGCATGATGTAGGGGCCGGCCGTCACGTCCACATGGGCCAGCGCATAGGCCTCATCCAGCACGACGCGGTGGGTCTCCAGCAGCAGCTTGCCGCCGTTCGGCATGGCGTCGCGCGCGTTGATCGCCATGTTGAGCACGGCGTTGGTGAGCCGGGACGGATCGATATGCGCGGTCATCGGCCCCTGTTCCAGCACGGTCTCGATCTGGATCTGCTCGCCGAGGGTGGGGCGCAGCAGCTTTGCGATGTCTGATATCGCGGCGTTGATCTCGACGTTGCGGGGCTGCAGCGGCTGCCGGCGCGCAAAGGCGAGCAGATGCTGGATCAGCTCGGCGCAGCGCTCGGCGGCATCGTCGATCAGCCGCGCCACGCGCTGCAGCTCGGGCTGCTGCTTCAGGCTTTCCACCAGCGTCTCGGTGTTGCCGGAGATCACGGTCAGCATGTTGTTGAAGTCGTGCGCGACGCCGCCGGTCAGCTTGCCGATCGCGTCCAGCTTCTGCGACTGGTACAGCTGCCGCTCGGTCTCGCGCGACATGGTCGCGTCGTGATAGACCAGCACCGCGCCGGAAATCTCGCCTTGCCCGTCAAGCATCGGCCGGCCGCTGATCATGAGATGACGCGGAGGATTGCCGCTGTGCGGGCGGACGATCATCTCCAGATCCTCGAACTTCTCGCCGCGCAGCACGCGCACCGAGGGCAGTTCGTCGGCCTTCATCGGCGTGACGCCGTCGCCGTGAAACACATCCGACAGCGCGCGCAGATTGCGCAGGTTCATGCCAGCGCGATGCAGCAGCATGCGCTCCGCGGCCGGATTGGACAGCAGCACGTTGCCCTCGGCGTCGATCACCAGCACCGCCTCCGCCATGCTGTGGAAGGTGCTCTGGAGCACGTTGACGGACAGGCGCAGCTCGTCATGCGCGTTCACCAGGCGCTGCGTGCGATCGGCCACCGCCGCTTCGAGCGCCTGCTTGGCGGCTTGTGTCTGCTCGAGCGAGGTCTGGAGCTGCACCGTAGCGCGCCGGCTTTCACGCATCACCATCACGACCAGCAGCAGGATTACCATCGCGCCGGCGACGTCGATTCCGACCAACACGATGCCGGTGCGGCGCGAATCCTGGGAGCGCGCGCTGAGCACGCGCTCTTCTTCCGCGCTCAGATGGTCGAGGTTGCCCATCACCGTGTCCATGAGGCCGCGGCCCTCGGCCTTGCCATTGAGCGCGGCAATGCCAGCCTGGTCGTTCGCGGCGCGCAGGCGCATCGCTTCGGCCGCGATCTCGATCCGGCGCAGCGCCAGCGGCTCAGTGCCTTCCAGCAGCGCGACCTGGTCGGGATTGTCGCGCACCCCGCGCTTGAGATCGGCCAACGCCGGCGCGATCTGGGCATGCACCGCCTGGAATTCGTCGGCAAACGTCTCGCTGCGGTAGAGCTCGTAGCCGCGCGCGGCGCTCTCGGCGCGGCGCAGCAGCACGCGCAGATCGGAGATCTTCTTCTGCACCTGAACCGTATGGTTGAGCCACGTCGCGTCGGACCGCGATTTGACGTCGAGGGCGATCGAGGCCGCGGTGATGATCAGGAGGATGGCAAGTCCGGCACCGAGAATGACGCGCTGCGTTGGGATCAAGGGGCTTCTTTCTTGTCCTTCGGCTGTGCGCTATCGCTTGCGAGGCATTCCCGGATCGTGGTCAGCAACGCTTCCGGTGTGAACGGCTTGCGCAAGCAGCGCGCTGCGCCGAGCTCCAGCGCCATGCGGAGGAAATCGGGAGAGGGCGAGGCGGATGATGCGAAGGCGTAGCCGGACATCGCGATCAGCGGAGTAGCCGGTGCGCGCTCGTGAAAGATGCGGATCGACTCGAAGCCGCGCATGTGCGGCATGAAGATGTCAACCAGCATCACGTCGAAGGCTTGCGACTCGAGCGCAGCCAGTCCTGCTTCACCACCGTCGGCCAGCGTGACGTCGAAGCCCTGACGTTGGAGGAGGACCTCGATGGTCGCGCCGACCATCGGATCGTCATCAACCACGAGAATACGCGGCATGACACTTCCCAGCAGATCGAAGTCCCCACTGAGATTGGTGATATCCGCGAATCGTGTGTCGGGTCAATTTTGGATTGGATCAAGGGAGATATGCACGGTGCAGTGAATACGGGTCCGTTTATCTCGATTTGTACGCGTCATCGCGGGCGGCTGGCTCGATGTGGGTTACGTCAGCGATATGCACGTGATGCGCGAAAAAGGCGTCGCAGCGCTGCGACGCCTTCCTTCACGCGTGACCGGGGTGGTTACGGGCAGGGATGCCGTTGGCCATCATAACCAAGATAGGTGCCCGAAGCCGGGTCATACGATCTGTAACGCTGTGCGCAATAGGCTGCGGAGTCATCGCCGCTATCGGGGACCACGGCCACTGATGGCTCGTCATAGTAGCTGTCGCCATAATAGTAGGGATCATCGTAATAGCCGCCGCCGTAATAGGCGTACGAGCCGAGGCCGCCGATCGCAGCCCCCGCCGCGAAGCCGGGCCAGAAGCCGCCGCGATGATGGTGCCATTGGCGACCGCTCCAATTGCTACCGCCTTGCCAGTTGCTTCCGCCTTGCCAGCTGCCCGCCGTTGCGACGCTGCGGCTGCCGCTGAACGATGGCGAGACGGCGGTGCGGGGCGCCGGGCTGGCTATGAAATTGCCGCCGCTTGGACGCGCCATTGCGCCGGCTGCAAAATTGCCGCCCCCTCCGTGGAAAGCGGCGCCGCCGCCTCCCATACGCGCGCCGCCACCACCGCCGCCGGGGGCTGAGATGCCGCCGACACTCCGGGGGGCGGGGTTCTGCGCGAAGCTGGGTGAGGTCACGGGTAAAACGAGCGCCAGCGCTGCGGCGGCACTCAAAACTCTCAGACTGTTCATGGTAAACTCCTTTCCCGGAAGCAAACCCTATGAAAGGGCTGGGGTTCCCGGGATCACGCCGGTTTGCGCGTGAATGGGAGCTTTGCTCGCGTCTGCTGTACCCGGCATGAACGGATCACGTCCGATTTGCGGCAGCGCCTGTGTCGCGGCGGGCAGCGCCCCCCGCCGAACTGGACATTTCGCCGCCTGGATGGCATCAGGGCCCGACGAAGCAGGGCCCTTGGCGCATGAAACAATTCTTCCTCAAGTTCTTCACCTGGTGGAATGGCCAGACTTTTGGCACCCAACTCTGGACCAAGCGGTACGGGGAGCTGGTCGGCCAGGACGAGCAGGGCAATCTCTACTATCGCACCCGGGGCGGAGCGGTCGATCCGACCCTGGGCTTCGAGCGGCGCTGGGTGATCTATAACGGTTACGCCGAAGCGAGCCGGATCCCGCCGTCCTGGCACGGCTGGATCCATCACGTCGTCGATGTGCCACCGACCGAGGCCAATTATCAGCCGCGCGAGTGGGAGAAGCCGCACCAGCCGAATCTGACCGGCACGGCGAAGGCCTATCGTCCCTCGGGATCGACCCTCGCCAGCGGCAAGCGTCCGAAGGCGACCGGCGACTATCAGCCCTGGACGCCTGGCTAGGCTTTCGGCTCAAGACTTCGGCCCCAGACTTCGGCCCAAGACTTCGGCCCAAGAATCATCATCGCCCGATTGGATGCATCCGCATCCGCATCCGCATCCGAGCCGCTGTGGACTACGGGAATAGCGGGGATGGCGCCTGCGCGGACGTTGCAGCCACGCAAGCGATGCGGCTCAATGATCCCATCTTGCGGAGATGGGAGACCATCGCGTTCGGTTCGGGCAACAGTTCGCGACTGTCCCGAGATGCAGCGGCCGCCGAGGAAGGACTCGATCGGGAGATAGGCCCCCGGTCTGGAAGCTCCCAAATCGCCCGATGTGAATGTGCAGCCGCCGTAAGACAGGAAAGGCCGCTTGGGAAACCAAGCGGCCTTTTTCTGTTGTGGACGTGTGCGACGTCTTGTGCCCCGGACGCTGCGCAGCACGAAGGGGTGCGCTACGGAGCCGGGGCCCATGCTGCTGCGACCCGTGTGGCTCCTGGGTCCCGGCTCTGCGCCGCACCGCTACGCGCTGCATCGCGTCCGGGACACGAGAGCATCGACGCGCGTTACGCCACCCGCTCGGCCGCGCGCTTCACCGCCTCCAGACGTAGCGCCTGGTTTTGCGCGCCGCGCTGGCGGAGCAGGGCCATCACTTCGGCCGGCGCTGTCTCGGGCGAGCCCGAATTGAACGGCGGTGCCGGATTGTATTCCATCTGGAGCTGGATCGCTTCCGCAGTAGTGCGATCGACCAGGATCGACACCAGCGTCAGCGCGAAATCGATTCCAGCGGTGACGCCGCCGCCGGTGATACGATTGCGGTCGATGCAGACGCGCGTCTTTGTCGGCGTCGCGCCGAATTGGCTGAGCATCTCCATCGCGCTCCAATGGGTCGCGGCGCGGTAGCCCTTCAGCAGGCCTGCGGCGCCGAGCGCCAGCGATCCCGTGCAGACGGAGGTGACGTATTTTGCGCCCGCGGCCTGCCTGCGCAGGAAGTCGAGCACCTCGTCATCGCCCAGCAGGTCATTGGTGCCGCCGCCGCCGGGCACGCAGATCACGTCGAGTTGCGGGCAGTCGGCGAATGTCGTGGTCGGCGTCAGCGTCAGCACGGAATCGCTCGGCACCGGCTCGATCCGCTTCCAGATCAGATGCAGCTTCGCGCCGGGCACCATGGCGAACACCTGCAAGGGACCGGTGAAGTCGAGCTGGGTGACGCGCGGAAATATCAGAAGACCGATCTGCAGCGGTGACGACATCGGCGGGTTCCTTCCAAAGATGAGCTTGACGGGCGAAGATTGGCATGCTGCCTATGTGTCTGAAATGGCATAATTCCCACTATTTCGGACATAGGCTATGATCGGCATCTTGGTCTTCCCGGATTTCCAGCTGCTCGATGCGGCCGGCCCGATCTCGGTATTCGAGGTCGCGGCACGCTGCGCCGGCAAGCCGCTGGCGCTGCGGGTGCTGGCGCTGAATGCGGGGCCGGTGCGCAGCTCCTCGGGCGTCGAGATGATGGCGCGCGATTTCAAGTCGGCGAATGCCATCACCACGCTGGTGATCGCGGGTGGTGTCGGCGTTGCGGAGGCCGCGCGCTGCGAGGTTACGCGCGCCTTCGTGCAGCGGTTGGCGCGGCGCCGCGTGCGCGTCGCGAGCGTCTGCTCGGGCGCCTACGTGCTGGCAGAAGCAGGCCTGCTCGACGGTCGCCGCGCCACCACGCATTGGAGCCGGACGCGCGAATTCGTCGTGCGTTATCCGAAGGTCAAGTTCGAGCCGGACCGGATCTTCACCCGCGACGGCAACGTGTGGACATCGGCGGGCATCTCCGCAGGCATCGATCTGGCCCTTGCGATGGTCACCGAAGACTATGGCGAGGAGGTCGCGCAGGCGGCCGCGCGGCAGCTCGTGCTCTATCATCGCCGCAGCGGCGGCCAGTCGCAGTTTTCCTCGCTGCTGGAGCTGAAGGCGCCGAACGGCCGCTTCGGCGCGCTGTTGTCCTGGGCGCGCGAAAATCTCGACGCGCCGCTGACGGTGGAAGATCTCGCCGATCGCGCCGGCATGAGCGCGCGGCATTTCGCCCGCGCCTTCGCCGCCGAGACCGGTACGACGCCGTCGAAGGCGATCGAGCGGCTTCGGCTCGAGGTCGCGCGCGAGCGCGTGCAGTCCTCGCGCGAGGGCATCGAGCTCGTCGCGGAGGCGACCGGCTTCGGCGACCCCGAGCGTATGCGGCGCGCCTTCATCCGCGCCTTCGGTCAGCCGCCGCAGGCGCTGCGGCGCGCGGCGCGGGCGGGGTAGGGCGCCAGGCACAAGCGTTCCGCTCTGGGATCGTCTGTGCCGGACCTCGGTGTGAGCGACCAGTCAGCCGAACTCTCTCGCGACCTCGCGTCCCGCGGAAGCGATCACCTCGTTTTGCCCGTTCATATCGAGCGAGGCTCCCGTGAGGTAGACGGCGATGATGAGCGGCGAACGCAGCGGCGGCCAGACCACCGCAACGTCGTTGGTGGTGCCGTATTCGCCGGCTCCGGTCTTGTCGCCCACGCGCCAGTTTTGTGGAAGACCGGCGCGCAATCGTTTATCGCCCGTCTTGTTTGCGATCAGCCATTTTGCGAGCTGGTCGCGAGATTCGGGCATGAGCTCGTTGCCGAACAGCAAACGCCTGAAATTCTCTGCCATTGCGTTCGGAGTCGTGGTGTCGCGGGGATCTCCTGGCGCGGCTTCGTTCAATTCGGTCTCGGTCCGGTCCAATCGCGTCACGTTGTCACCAAGACTGCGCGCAAAGGCGGTGAGGCCGGCGGTGCCGCCCATGTTCTTCAGAAGCAGGTTGCCCGCGGTGTTGTCGCTCCTCGTCATCGCGGCCTCGCAGAGCTCGCGGAGCGACATGCCGTCTGGCCCGACATGCTCACGGGTGACTGGCGAGTTCTCGACGATGTCGGCTTGTTCGATCCGGATCCGTCGATCGAGCTGGTCCAGCTTGTCGCCTGCGCCCTTCAGTATTGCTGCGGAAGCAAGCACCTTGAAGGTGCTGCACATGGGAAATCTTTCATCTCCCTTGTGATGAACCGACGCTCCGGTCTTGGTATCGAGCACGGCGACGCCGAGCCGACCGCCGCTCTTGATCTCAAGTTGTTGAACGGCATCGAACAGTCGTGTTGCTTCGACTGTTGAAGCGCCCGAGGCTTTCGACAGGAAAAGGCTTCCTGCGAGCGCAAGTGTGGATGTGCCCAACTGACGTCGCGTTAGCATCGTGAACTCCCATTGAGCGTAGGCGTTTCTTGCTGCGCGCTCTTGCGATTGACAAACGATGGTTCGTAAGGCCATCCATAAGCAAAACTTGGATCAGATGTGGCCCGCCGTCCTCTCAGCGTTTCCAGCCTTCCATTGAACGCGCTCCGCGCCTTCGAGGCTGCCGCGCGTCATCTGAGCTTCACCAAGGCCGGCTTGGAACTTCGTGTGTCGCAGGCCGCCGTGAGCCAGCAGGTGCGGACGCTCGAACGCAGCCTGCGCGTGGAACTGTTCAGGCGACTAACTCGCGGGCTGGCTCTGACAGAGGAAGGCGAGGCACTGTTGCCTGCCATTTCCGACGCGTTCGGTCGCATCAACCAGGTGCTGGACCGGTTCGAGAATGGTCGCATGCGCGAGACCCTGATGATTGGCGTCGTCGGAACGTTCGCGTCGGGCTGGCTCGTTCCTCGCCTCAAGAGCTTCACGTCAAGTCACCCGCAGGTCGACATAAGGATCTTTGCGAATAACAATCGCGTCGACCTCGGCGCCGAAGGTCTGGACTACGCCATTCGATTTGGCGACGGCGCGTGGCACGGGACCAACGCAGAGCGTCTGGTCGACGCTCTTTTCGCACCGATGTGCGCGCCGTCCGTTGCGAAGCGTCTCAGAGCTCCAATGGATCTCCACGAAGAGGTGCTGTTGCGTTCGTATCGGTCAGGCGAATGGGCACAGTGGTTCGATGCCGCGAAATGCAGGCAGCCTCGGATGACGGGTCCGACCTTCGACTCGTCGGTCTCCATGGCGCATGCCGCGGCTCAAGGGGGCGGGGTTGCGCTGTTGCCAGTCGCGTTGTTTTCAGAGGATGTGTCGCGCAAGCAGCTGGTCTGTCCTTACGATATCAGGGTCTATCTCGGATCGTACTGGCTCACGTCCCTGAAATCGAAGCGGCATACGAACGCGATGCAGGCATTCCGGGACTGGATATTGGCGGAATGCAAGAAGATGAAGCGGCACAAGAGCTGACCGGCATATCGGGACGGCGTCTCGCGCCCTCGGGGAATGACCATGGCACTGGGACGGACGCGCAGTGCAGGCCGGCTAGCTGACGCGGCCTGCGGGGGCGGTGCTGGACGTATCGGGCCCCGTCAGCCGCCGCGCGATCGGCATCAGCAAGTAGGGCGCAAGATGAATCGGAAACTGCGTCATCGCGAAGTAGAGCCAGGTGGTGGGCGGCAAGGCGCCGGCCGTTGCCGCCAGCATCAGGCCGAGATTGCGCTGTGACACCATCAGCCCCAGTGCCAGCGCGCGCTCGGTGCCGATGCGGCGAAACAGCAGCGTGGTGATTGCGAGCAGGGTGAAGTAAATCGCGAAGGACAGGGCTGCGAGGCTGACGGTGAAAAGCGGCTGTGCGAGGAGGTCGCTCACGACATCGCCCATGATCGCGGTAGCGAAGATGAAGAGGATAATGATGTTGAGACCGTCGATCGGCGTCTTGTGACGCTGGATCGCCTTGGCGCCGAAGATCCGTCGGATGACCGTGGCAGCCAGCAGCGATGCGGCGAGGATGCCGAGCAGCTTCAGGCCCAGTGTCAGCGGCGTGATGCTCAGCATGTCGCCGAGGAAGAGGCCTGCGAACATCGAGGCCGTGAACGGCACCAGCGCGGTCGAGGTCACCAGCGTGATCAGCACGAGCGTGGCATCGAGACCCATCAGCGCCGCCAGGGCCGGGGAGGCCATCATCGGCGAGGCCATGCTTTGGAGCATCAGTGCAAGCGAAAGCCCGGGCGCGCGGACCGTGAGGCCGGTTGCGTGCGCGATCAATCCGATGATCAGCGGCACGCCGATCGTGGTCCAGGCCGTGGCGGTCGCAACCAGCGCGGGCCGGCGCAAATGGCTGTAGAGGGCGGCCAGATCGACCCGCATGAAGGAGATGCAGAGCAGGCACAGGATGGCCTCGGTGAGATAGGGGCGAAGCAATGCGCCGAGCGGTGGCACCGCGGCCGCGATGAACACGACAGCGGCGACCGCGCGGGTGCCCTGGCTGCCGAGCCATGTCAGGACGCGCAGCGGGACGGCGGCGATCGATTGGAGCGGGGAAGCCATGCGGAACGGCGCTCAGCCCAATCCCTTCAACCATGCGCCGATCTCGCTCACCGCGACATTGGCCTCTCGCAACAGTTTGCCCATTGTGAAGAAGCCATGGAATTGGCCGGGATAGTGCTTGGTCGTGACGGGCACGCCGGCCTGGCTGAGCCGCGCGGCATATTCGTTGCCTTCGTCACGCAGCGGATCGGCGCCGGCGGTCAGCACGTAGGCTGGCGGCAGGCGGGCCAGATCTTGCGCGCGCGCCGGCGAGGCGCGCCAGTCGTGGATGTCGGCGGCTCCGTTCAAATAATGGTCGCGGAACCACCGGATGACCGAATGGGTCAGTAGCACGCTGGTCTCGGGCTCGCTGTGGGAGCCGTGCGTCATGGCGAAATCGGTGGCGGGATAGATCAGCACCTGGCCCGCGAGCGCGGGACCGCCGGCATCGCGCGCGGCGAGCGCCACGACGGCGCTGAGATTGCCGCCGGCGCTATCGCCCCCGATCGACAGGCGCGAAGCGTCGATGCCGAGCTTGCGCGCGTTGGCGGCAACCCATCTAGTCGCGGCCACCGCGTCCTCGGTGGCGGCGGGAAATTTGTGCTCGGGCGCGAGGCGGTAATCGACCGAAATCACGATCAGCGCGCCTTCGACCGCGAGCTGACGGCAGACGACGTCGTGGGAGTCGAGATCGCCGATTACCCAGCCGCCGCCATGGAAGAACACCAGGGCGGGCGACAGGCCGTCGTGCTGGCGCGGCTCCTTGGGCACGTAGAGGCGGGCGGGGATCGTGCCGTGCGGGGCCGGGATCGAGAGCGAAGCTACGCGGGCAAGCTCGGGCGCGTCAGGATTGGTGGCAAAGCGCGCCTGCGAATAATAGGCGCGGGCCTCTGGTGCGGTCAGGGTCTCATAGGCGGGACGGCCGGCGTCCTGGAAGGCCTTGTAGACGGCGGCGGCATCGGGATCGAGCACAACGGGCATGGGGAGCGACCTCGGGGTTTCCGGTCAGAGTTGGACGTCATTTCCGGGGGGATGCCCGCCTCGGCGCCCCCGGGCGGGGGTGTTTGACTATCCCATTCGGGCGCCGGTCTGGCCAGATGGGGCCGGGAAGGGCAGGGATGCCGCCCTTCCCCCGCCGTATTCGCCGTGTTAACCGGATGGCCTGCGAGCGGCGGTAACCCCTGTAAAATGTCCAACAAGCCCGATTCGCTGTTGAAGCCGCGCGAGATGTTTCGAACCATTACCCTGACAGGTCTTGCGGCGCTTTTGGCCGCCACCGCGCTGACGGTTGCGATGCCGGCTCAGGCGCAAATCGGCACGATCTTTTCCGATCCGCCGCCGCTGCGGCCGCCCGGCAATATTCCGCGCGGCCAACCGCAGCCGCAGCAGATCCCGGACGATGACGAAGAGGTGCCGGAGCTGCCGCCGCAGGGCCGCGTGCTGCCGTCGCGCCCGATGCCTCCGCCCCCGGGCCGCCAGGGCAATGTGATGCCGGGACCGGTCGAGACCCAGCCGCTGGCGCCGCCGCCGGGCTCCACCGTCGCGCCGCCGAACCAGCCGCCCGTCGCGGTCGCGCCGCCAGGCGGCGCCCAGCCGGGCGCACCCGGTCGTCAGCCGCAGCAGAAGGGCGCTCCGGGCGCCGTGCCGCAGACCCCGGCAAGCCTGCAGCCGGGCGACGAGGTCGTCACCGAGCCGCCGGCCCAGAAGATCGTGAACAAGAAGGCGACCTTCTCCGGCCTCGACAAGATCACCGGACGCATCATCAATTTCGACGAGGAGATCGGCGAGACCGTCCAGTTCGGCGCGCTCAGGGTCAAGACCGACGCCTGCTACACGCGGCCGGCGACGGAGGCCACCAATACCGACGCCTTCGTCGAGGTCGACGAGATCACCTTGCAGGGCGAGGTGAAGCGCATCTTTTCGGGCTGGATGTACGCGGCAAGCCCGGGCCTGCACGGCGTCGAGCACCCGATCTACGACATCTGGCTGACCGACTGCAAAGAGCCGCAGCAGACCGTTGCGACCGCAGCGCCGGATCCCGCGACCAAGCCGCCGCCTCCGCCGCCGCCTGCGCAGAAGAAGGCCGCACCGAAGCAGGTGCAGCAGCGTCCGCCGCAGCCTCTGCCGCCGATCCAGCAGCAGCAACCGGCACCACCGCCGCCTCCGCCGCCGGAGCAGCGGCCGGGTCTGTTCGGTATCCCTGGGTTTGGCCGCTAGGCCAAATCCCCGGCTTCGGCCGCTAAGCCGGCGATCGACTATCGCCGCGAGGCGATGATCTCGAGCGCGCGTGAGCCCGGGATGGCCTCGCCGGGGGAGAGTCTCAGGAAATCGCCGGGCTCGCCGGCCAGCGCCTTGTCTAGCAGCGCGGTGTAGCGCCGCCGCGAGATCTCGACAGCGCCAAAGCTCTTCAAATGCTCGGTGACATATTGCGTGTCGAGCAGCTCGAACCCGCCGTAAATGAGCCGCGCGACCAGATGCACCAGCGCGACCTTCGAGGCATCGCGCGCAGTGTGGAACATGCTCTCGCCGAAAAAGGCGCGCCCTAAGCTGACGCCGTACAGCCCGCCGACGAGATCGTCGCCCTGCCATGCCTCGACGCTATGGCAATGGCCGAGTTGGTACAGGCCGCCATAGAGGTCACGGATGCGCTTGTTGATCCAGGTGTCCTCGCGCCCGGTCTGCGGCGCGGCGCAGCCTGCGATCGTCGCCTTGAACGCGGTGTTGACGGTGACGCGAAACACGTCCGAGCGCACCGTGCGCGCAAGCCGCGAGGCGACGCGAAATCCGTCGAGGGGGATGACGCCGCGAAATTCCGGCTCGACCCAGAACAGGGTCGGATCGTCGGCGCTTTCCGCCATCGGAAAGATGCCGCAGGCATAGGCGCGCAGCAGCACGGCCGGGGTGATTTCAGATGGAGCGGAGTCGCGCGAAGTCATGGTTCGCGATCATAGCAGGATCGCGATGCGGTTGCGATGGGTGCGCAGCGCGAGGTCAGCCGGCGGCAGCGGTGCTGGTCTTGCCCGGGCTTGCGGGCACGCGACCGAACTTCAGCACGATCCGGGTTCCGGAATGGGTGGGATCGCGCTCGACCGAGGCGTCGAGCTTGGCGGCCATGGCGGCGACGATGCGCTGGCCCATGCCGGTGGAGCGCGGATCGGCCTTGACGGCGTCGCCGACGCCGTTGTCGGTGATCGACAGCAGGAGATCGTCGCCATGCGAGGTCAGCTCGACATGGATCGGGCCGGCGCCGTCGGGATAGGCGTATTTCACTGCGTTCATCACCAGCTCGTTGACGATGATGCCGACGGCGACCGCGCGGTCCGGATCGATCTCGATCGGCTCGGCCTTCAGCGTCAGGCGCGACATCCGGTTGCCTTCGGCCGAGCGGCGGAGATCCTCGAGAAGAGAATCCAGATACTGGTTCAGGACCACGCTCTTCAGGTCCTGCGAGGTGTAGAGGCGTCGGTGCACTTGCGCGACCGCGGCGACCCGGCCCATCGCATTGGTCAGCGCCGCCTTGACCTCGTCCTGTACAGCCGAGCTTGCCTGAAGGTGCAGCAGAGAGGCGATGATCTGGAGCGAATTGCCGACGCGGTGATTGACCTCGCGCAGCAGCAGCTCGCGTTCGGCGGCAAGAGCCGCGTAGCGGTCGCGCGAGGCATGAATCTCGGCTTCGGCGTCCTCGCGCGCTTTCTGCAATTCGGCCTGGCGCAGCGCGCTCTCGGTTGCGACGTGGAGCAGGGGGATGAAATCGCCCGTGACGTCCTTGACGAGATAATCGGCCGCACCGGCCTTCAGTGCGGTGACGGCGATGTTGGAATCCTGCGAGGCCGTGACGAACACGACCGGCGGCGCGTCGGGGATCGCCATGATCTGCTCGAGCGTCTCCAGCCCGTCGAGGCCGGGCATGTACTGGTCGAGCGCCACCACGTCGATGCCGCCCTCGGCACCCGCGCGGCGGATGCGCTCCAGACCTTCCTCGCCGCTCGCGGCATGGATGACCCTGTAGCCGCGCCGCGTCAGGCCGCGTTCGACCAGGCGCGCCAGCGCGCCGTCGTCGTCGATGTAGAGCAGGGTTGGCGTGCGCTGGTTCATGGTGCGGCGGGCGGAACCTGGATGACCGAGAAGAACAGGCCGAGCTGCCGGATGGCATTGGCGAAATTCTCGTAGTTGACGGGCTTGGTGATGTAGACGTTGCAGCCGAGCTCGTAGCAGCGCTTGATTTCCTGGGAATCGTCGGTGGTGGTCAACACCACCACGGGCGAAGCCTTCAGATATTTGTTTTCCTTGATCTGCCTCAGGATGTCGATCCCGGTCATGTCGGGCAGGTTGAGGTCGAGCAGGATCAGAAGCGCATTGCCCTTCTGCACGAGGCCGCTGCCGTCGGCGCCGAACAGGTGCTGCATCGCATCGGTGCCGTTGGCGAACGAGACGATCTCGTTGTTGACTCCCGAGCGGCGGATGTTGCGCTCGATCAGGCGGGCGTGGCCCTCGTCGTCCTCGATCATGATGATGGTGACAGGCTGGGTCATCGATCTCTGTTCCGGTTGCTCACGTTCCAGGCGATCGGCAGCGTGATCGTGAAGGTGCTGCCCGCGTTCAGTTCCGACGATACCGACATGGTGCCGCCGAGGCGACGCACAAGTGCACGCACATGCGCAAGACCAATGCCCTGGCCGGGCTTGTCCTGGGTTCCGGCGCGGCGGAACAGCTCGAAGATCCGCTGATGATCTTTCGGATCGATCCCCCGGCCGTTGTCGCTGATCTCGAAGATAGCGTAACCGAGCTTGGTCCGCCCGCGGATTCTGATCTCTCCGGGCACGCCGCGCTTCAGATATTTGATCGCATTGTCGATCAGGTTGGAGAAGATCTGCTCGAGCGCGAGTCGGTCGCTCACGACATTTGGCAGGGGCTCGAGGTGGATCTCGGCCTGTGCCTCGGCCGCCTGGTGCGCCAGCGTCGACACGATGGCCTCGATCAGCTCCGTTGTGTCGACCTTGACCGGCTGGAATTCACGCCGGCCCTCGCGGGTGAGGTTGAGGATCGCCGAGATCAGCCGGTCCATCTTGGCGATCGACGTCTTGATGAAGCCGAGCGCTTCGGAGAAGTCCTCCTGGAGCTGCTTGTCCGGACCTTCGAGCTCGATCTCGCCGGGCCCGGCGGGGGCCAGCGATGCACCGTCCGCAGGGACACGGGCGAGGCTGCCGATGCGGCGGAAGATGTCGCCGCCGAGCTCATCGAGCTCGCTGGTGAAGCCCATGATGTTGACGAGCGGCGAGCGCAGATCGTGGCTGACGATATAGGCAAAGCGCTGGATCTCGTCGTTGGCCTCGCGCAGGTCCGCCGTGCGTTCATCGACGACGGATTCCAGATTGACGTTGGCATCGCGCAGGCGCGCTTCGGCCTCGTCACGGGCGCGGGCCGAGCGCCGCACCAGCCAAGTCGAGATCATGGCCAGCAGCACGACGAGTCCGGAGCCGATGCCGGTCATCGATGCAGCGAGGGTCTGACTCTGGTCGGAATTTGCCGTTCGGACCCGGAACAGCCGCTCCTCCTCGCGGATCATCGCATTGGCCAGGTTGCTGATCGTGGTCGTGGTATTACCAGCCGCGGCCTCGCGGATCAGCGCCGTGGCGTTGTCGGGTTGGCCCTCCTTCACGAACGTCATCTCGCGCGAGAACTGGTCGAGCCGGGTCTCGATTGCCGCGCTCAGCTTCTCGATGCTGTCGCGTTGCGCCGGATTGTCACCAATCTGGCGCGTGAGCTTGTCGAGCGCCGGAATGATCGCCGCGACGGCTTTGTCATGATCCGATTGGAAATCCGGTCCCCGCGTCAGGAGAAAGCCGCGAGCGCTGCTCTCCGCACGACGGATCTCGAGCAGCAAGGCGTTGATCTGGCTCTCCGCCTCGATGGTATGGATCACCCATTTGCCGTCTTCCCGCGCCTTGTTGACGAGATAGACCGAGCCGGCGCTGATCACGGTCAGCACCAGAAGTCCCGCCGCAATCAGCAGGATCTGCCAAAATGCCCGCCGTCGTTGGGCCTTGGCCGTCACGACGGCCTCTCTTTGTCACATCTAACGGAAGTCAAGACGCCCCCTTGGAACTATCCCCGCGTCCAGAACGTAATGGGGCCCAAAGGGTTCCACGGCCAAGTGGATTTATCGCGGGGCAGGCTCCATCTTGCCGGCTAAGTACTGTTCCAGCCAGTGGATATGGTAGTCGCCGTTGATGATATCGTCCTCGCGCACCAAGGCGCGGAACAGCGGCAGCGTGGTCTCGATCCCTTCCACCACCATCTCGTCCAGCGCCCGGCGGAGCCGCATCAGGCATTCGGCGCGGGTCTTGCCGTGCACGATCAGCTTGCCGACCAGGGAATCATAATAGGGCGGGATCGTGTAGCCCTGGTAGACGGCGGAATCGATGCGCACCCCGAGTCCACCGGGCGGATGGTATTGCAGTATGCGCCCGGGCGAGGGGCGGAAGGTCTGGGGATTCTCGGCGTTGATGCGGCACTCGATCGCGTGGCCGATGACCTGGACCTCTTCCTGCTTGGCCGGCAGGTCACCGCCGGCGGCGATGCGGATCTGCTCCAGCACGAGGTCGATGTCGGTAATGCTCTCGGTGACGGGGTGTTCGACCTGGATGCGGGTGTTCATCTCGATGAAGTAGAATTCGCCGTCCTCGAACAGGAATTCGATGGTGCCGACGCCGAGATATTTCATCTCGCGCATCGCCTTCGCGCAGGTCTCGCCGATCTTGGCCCGCGCGGCTGCGGCGAGCACGGGCGAGGGACCTTCCTCCCAGACCTTCTGGTGGCGGCGTTGCAGCGAGCAGTCGCGCTCGCCGAGATGGATCGCGCCGCCGCGGCCGTCGCCGAGAATCTGGATTTCGATGTGGCGCGGCTTCTGGAGGTATTTTTCCAGATAGACGGAGGCATCGCCAAAGGCGGATTTGGCCTCGTTGGCCGCCGTCGACAGCGCCAACTGGAGATCAGCCTCGCTGTGGGCGACCTTCATGCCGCGGCCGCCGCCGCCGGCCGCCGCCTTCACCAGCACGGGAAAGCCGATCTTCCTTGCGATTGCCAGGGCATCGTCGTCGGGGCCGACCGCGCCGTCGGAGCCGGGCACCACGGGGATGCCGAGCTTCTTGGCGGTCTTCTTGGCTTCGATCTTGTCGCCCATCAGGCGGATGTGCTCGGCCTTGGGGCCGATGAAATGCAGATTGTGCTCGGACAGGATTTCCGCGAAGCGCGCATTCTCCGACAGGAAGCCGTAGCCGGGGTGCACGGCGTCGGCGCCGGTGATCTCACAGGCCGCGAGCAGCGCGGGCACGTTGAGATAGCTGTCCTTGGACGCCGGCGGTCCGATGCAAACGCTCTCGTCCGACAGGCGCACATGCATGGCGTCGGCGTCAGCCGTGGAGTGCACGGCGACGGTGGCGATCCCGAGCTCCTTGCACGCTCTGAGGATGCGAAGGGCGATCTCGCCGCGATTGGCTATGAGGATCTTGTCGAACATGGTGCCTCGGGGGGCGAGTGGGGAATAACGAATGGCGAATGGAGAAGAGTAACTATTCGCTACCCGCTATTCGCCAATCCCTCACTCAATGATGACGAGCGGCTCACCGTACTCGACCGGCTGGCCGTCCTCGACCAAGATCTGCGTCACCGTGCCGGCGCGCGGCGAGGGGATCTGGTTCATGGTCTTCATGGCTTCGATGATCAGCAGCGTCTGTCCGACCGAGACCTTGGCTCCGACCTCGATGAACGGCTTGGCGCCGGGCTCCGGCGCCCAATAGACGGTGCCGACCATCGGCGAGCTGACCGCGCCAGGATGCTTCGACAGGTCGGGCCCGGCCGCTGCGACGGGGGCGACCGGCAGGGCGGCGGGAGTAGCGGCCATCGGCATCGGCATGGTCGCAGCAACGCTGATATTGCGGGCGACGCGCAGGCGCAGGCCCGCACGTTCGATCTCGATCTCGCTGAGACTGGTCTCATCGAGCAGCAAAGCGAGCTCGCGGACGAGCGCGGAATCCTCGCTGGAAAACTTTGCGGCTGCTTTGTCGTCTGGCTGGCGCGCCATGTTGTTTGATCCGAATGTTCTGTTTGATGAGGAGATTCAGGCTTTGGGCTTGATGGCAAGCTTGGCGGCAAGGCCCTGGATGGCGAGGCGGTAGCCCTCGATGCCGAAACCGCAGAGCGAGGCGAAGGCCGCGCGTGCGGTGTAGGAGTGGTGACGAAAGCTCTCGCGGGCGTGGATGTTGGTCACATGCACCTCGACCGTCGGGATCTGAACCGCAAGCAGCGCGTCGTGCAGCGCGATCGAAGTGTGCGAATAGCCGCCGGCATTGATGATGATGCCCTTCATCTTGCGGCGATGCGCCTCGTGAATGAAGTCGATCAGCTCGCCCTCGCGGTTGGACTGCCGGCAATCGGCCCTGAGACCGAAGGTCGCCGCGGTCTCCCGGCACAGCGCCTCGACGTCGGCCAAGGTCGCATGGCCATACTTCTCCGGCTCGCGCGTCCCCAACATGTTGAGGTTCGGCCCGTTCAGGACGAGGATCGTGTCGGTTGCTGGTTCGGCCATTCCAATCCCGCAAAGAGGGGCTTCGGGTGGGCGGGGTTATAGGTAACAAAGCGCGTCAGGGGAAGCCTTGAAGGCCTCAGGGGCGGGTTCAAGGACCTCATCCAGTGCGCAAAAAGCTGTGTGGAAACCACGGAAATTGCTTGTTAACCAGTCCGAACCATGGCTGCCGGCCAACCGCAAAGGGGCGGGCATTGCTGCCCGCCCCCTCAACTTGCCGGTGTCCGGCCTTAAACGTTCAGGACAGCCACGATTTCGTAGGTGTCCGGATTGATGATCACGATCTCTTCCTTGACCAGGACGTACTTGTACGTGCGCCACTCCGGATAGATCGTCACGACCCGCGACGGCAGGGCATGCAGCTCGATGCCCTCACGCGGAATGCGGGTGCCGACCGAAATCGAGAAGTTCACGTTGGTCACAGGCCGCACGTGCTCCTCTCGGATCACGGACGTGATCTGGGTCCGCTGCTCGGTCGAGAGCTTTGCGGCCGCGCCGGCCTGGCCGACCGTGGTCGAGGACGAGGTGCTACCCTGCGCGTTCTGGGTGCTGCTCGTGCCGGTCTGGCCCTGGGCGTTCTGGTTGGTGCTCGTCCCGGTCTGGCCCTGAGCGTTCTTGTTGGTGCTCGTGCCGGTGCCCTTCTGGTTCTCGGCGTTGTTGGTCGAGGTGCCGCTCTTGCTGCCCTCAGCCTTCATGTCCTTCTGGTCCTTCGCGCCGGACTTGCTGGTGTCCTGGCTCATGCTCTTGGACTTGTCCTGCTGGGACTTGTCCATCTGACCCTGCGCGCGTTCGTCGGTGCGCTGGCCCTTGGTCGCACCAGCCTTGTCCTCGGCCGCGTTCTTGTTCATTGCGCCGCCCGAGTGCTCGTCCTTCATCGCGCCTGACTTGTCTTCGGACGCCCGATCGGACTTCATGCTGCTGGAGCCGCCGGCCTGGCCAACGGTGCCCTTCTCATGGCTCATGGAATCGCGGCCCATCGAGCCGCGCTCGGAGGCGCCGCCCGACTGCTGCGAATGCTGCATCTGCTGCGAGCCGGCGCCGCTGTCGCGGCCCTTGTCTTGTGCGTTCGCCAGACCGGCGCCCGCGACGAGGGCGATTGCGGCGACCGAGATCATAAAGCGGTTCAACATCGAATTCTCCTCACGTGTTTCTTTGCGTCATTGCCCGCGCCGACAACGAAAGGAGATTTGAGTTGTTCCTGAACATGCGCGGTTCCGCGGCTTTTGTTTGTTAAACGCAAGATGAATGCGCGCGTCGGATTTGTGCCGGGTTTCGTGCAAGGTTTCGTTCCACGAAAAAGGCCGGCTTTTCAGCCGGCCTCAACGCATGCGTGAGTTGTAAAATCCCTGATCAGCAGGTCGCCTTTCTGAACAAATCGCCTTTTTCAACAAGTCGCCTTGCCGCAGCGGGCAATGCCGATCTTCTCCCGGAGGCCTTCGACGCCGACGGCGCCGACCACGATCTGCTTGCCGATCACATAGCTCGGCGTGCCGTTCATTCCCATCGCTTCGGCGAGCTTGAAGTTCTCCTCGATGGTGGCGCGCACCTCGGCGCTGGCGATGTCCTTCTCGATCTTCGCGGTGTCGAGGCCGGCTTCCTTGGCCGCTTGAAGCGCGCGCGCCTTGTCGGCGGCGCCGCGGCCACCCAGCAGCTTCTGATGGAAGTCGAGATATTTCTTGCCGGTAGGATCCTGCATGCGCACGGCGACCGCGACCTGCGCCGCTTCGACCGAGCCCTGGCTCAGCACCGGAAACTCCTTCAGCACGACCTTCAGCTTCGGATCGCTCTTCATGAGGCTGAGCATGTCGTCCATCGCGCGCTTGCAGTAGCCGCAATTGTAGTCGAAGAACTCGACGAAGGTGACGTCGCCCTCCTTGTTGCCGAGCACGACCTGATGCGGCGAGTTGAAGATCGCATCGGCGTTTTGCGCAACGCTGGCCTCGTGCTTCTGCGCTTCAGCCGCGGCCTGGCGCTTGCTGAGCTCGGCCATGGCTTCCTCGAGCACCTCGGGATGGCTGACGAGGTAGTTCTTGATGATCGTCTCGATGTCGGTGCGCTGGGTATCGGAGAAGCTGTCGGCCGACGCAGGCACGGCTGCGCCGAACATGGCGAGCGCAAACAACGCAGGAGCAAGCAGGCGCAGCGAAGGCATAGGCAAATCCTCTTATCCAAAGCAGGTTTCGAATACGTCCCGGCGGACTCAAAGCTCGGTGTCGTGACGTCGTGGTGTCAGGCGTCGTTCTTGTTTTTTCGCTAAAGTGCGATGAGATTCCATTGAATCATCGGCGCACTCGAGGTCTTCGTTTAAGGCATGATCTTATCGGAGAACCGCTTCGCACTTTTCCGGATCATGCTCTAGTTGCGCGGCGGCTTGGCCGCCACGATGTCGTCGGCCTTGACCCATCCGGGCGTGCCGACGGCAAAACGGGTTTTCGCGCGCGTGGCGAGCTCGCGGGCGGTCTTGTTGTCGCCGCGCAAGTAAGCGGCCTGTGCCGATGCGAGATCCGCCTCGGCATAATCTCCCTTCCGGCCATAGGCCATCGCGAGCTGGCTATAACCAAGGACGGCCTCGGGCTCCCGCGCCACCGCGGCGCGGAGAATCCGAACGGCGTCGTCCGTGTAGGCCTTATTATCGGTTCCAACCAGAGCCTGCCCAAGTAACATCTCGATGAGGGGTGAATTGTTCGAGAGTGCGACAGCCTTACGCAGGGCAGGGATCGCCTCGGCCGGCTTGCCGCTTTCCAGCAGGGCCTGGCCACGCACCTCGTAAAAGTACGGGTTGTTCGGCTGAACCTGGATCAGCGCGTCGATCTGGGTGAGGGCGCTGCGCAAGTCGCCGTGCAGATAGGTGCTGATGGCGCGGGCATAGCGCGCCGGCATGCTGTCGTTCGACAGCGGATAGCGGCGATACACCGTCTCGGGCCGCTCCATGAAGGCGGATATTTTGGCGCGAACCATGTCGTGGCGAAGCTGGAGCGCGGGATCGTCCTTCTTGTTCCAGTAGGGGCTCGAGCTTGCGAAGTCCTGGAGCGCGGCAACGCGCTCGGCCGGCATCGGATGCGACTGGAGATAGGGATCGGCGCCGCGCGCGGCGAACAGGCTTTCGCTGGTGAAGCGCTTGAAAGTCTCGTACATGCCCTTCGGCGATTGCTGGGTCGCGGTCAGGAATTTCACACCGGCGCGGTCGGCGTTCTCCTCCTGCTGGCGCTGATAGGACAGCAGCGACCGGCGGATCACCTCCTGCGGAGCCGAGATCGCGGCGGCGCCGGCATTGGCGAGCCCGTTGTTGCCTGCACTGCTGCGCTGGGTGCTGCCCGCGGCGATCGCGCCGGCTCCGAGCAGCATTGCGATGATCATCTGGGTCTGGGCGGCGGCGAGTTGCTCGCGCAGCTTGGACAGATGGCCGCCGGCCAGGTGTCCGGTCTCGTGCGCGAGCACGCCGATGATCTGGTTCGGCGTCTCCGATTGAAGGATCGCGCCGTAATTGACGAAGATGCGGCGGCCATCGGCGACGAACGCGTTGAACGAGCTGTCGTTGAGGATCACCATCTGGATGTTCTGCTTCTCCAGACCCGCAGCGCGCAGGATCGGGCGCGTGTATTCGCGCAGCAACTGCTCGGTCTCGGTGTCGCGCAGGACCGGCGGCCCTTTGGCTTGCGCGTGCGCGGCGGGGAACGGCGTCAGCGCGATCGCCGCAGCCGTGACAAGGGCGGTGAGGGCGAAAGCCTTCTTGCGCAATGCGATCTGGAGCGACATCAAACGGTCTTGGTCAAACGGTCTGGACAGCAGTTTCGTGATTGGTTTTGGCGATTGGCGGCGGACCGGATACGCGATATGCCCTAATGAGCCGTTCCCCTTATGAGCCGTACAATGCGGCCAGTCTGGGGCGCAAGTGCCCCGTTTCCCGGACCGGATGCACCGGCCCGCCAGCGAAATAGCAGAAATCGATGCACGATGCGACTTTAAGGAACCGGTTGGGGCAGTGGCTCGCGCCCTCCCGCCGCAGCGATGTTCCCCCCTTCATGGTGATGGACGTCATGGCCGCGGCGGCTCGAATCGAGGCCGCCGGGGGGCATGTCATCCATATGGAGGTTGGCCAGCCCGCGGCCGCGGCGCCCAGGACCGCGATTGCCGCCGCCCACACCGCGCTCGAGGTCGGGCGGATCGATTATACCTCCGCGCTGGGCATCCCCTCCCTGCGCGCGCGCATCGCGCGCCATTATCGCGATGCCTATGGCTGCGACGTCAGCCCTGAGCGCATCGTGGTGACGACCGGCTCTTCCGGCGGGTTCATCCTGGCCTTCCTGTCGATGTTCGAGCTTGGCGACCGCGTCGCCGTGACGGTGCCGGGTTATCCGCCCTACCGTCATATCCTCACCGCGCTCGGTTGCGAGCCGGTGCTGATCGAGACCACGAACGAGACACGCCATGCACTCACTGGCGAGGCGTTGCTCGCGGCCCATCGCAAGGCGCCGCTGAAGGGCGTACTGGTCGGCAGCCCCGCCAATCCGACGGGGACGATGATGTCACGCGAAGCGCTCGCCGGCCTGATTGCGGCCGCCGAAGACGCGGGCATCCGCTTCATCTCGGACGAAATCTATCATGGGCTCGATTATGCGTTTCCGGCCGTCACCGCGGCCGCGCTCTCCGGGCACGCACTCGTGATCAACTCGTTCTCCAAATATTTTTGCATGACGGGCTGGCGCGTCGGCTGGATGGTCGTACCCGAAATCCTGGTGCGCCCCATCGAGCGGCTGCAGCAGAACCTGTCGATCTCGGTGCCGTCGCTGTCGCAGATCGCGGCTGAGGCCGCCTTCAACGGCGCTGCCGAGATGGAGGCGATCAAGCACGGCTATCAGGAAAACCGGCGGATTTTGATCGAGGGATTGCCGAAAGCCGGCCTAGCCAAGTTCCTGCCGGCCGATGGTGCATTTTATCTCTATGCCGACGTCTCGGACTTCACCTCCGACAGTTTCGAGTTCGCCAAGCAGATGCTGGAACAGGCACGCGTTGCGGCTACGCCCGGCCTCGATTTCGATCCCGTTCACGGCCGGTCGTTCATTCGTCTTTCCTATGCACGTTCGCCCGGGGAGATGCGCGAGGCAGTTGACCGGATCGCTCACTGGCTTAAATAGCCGCCAGTTTTCGACCACCTCCGGAGTTCATCTTGTCTGACCACCGATCTGCCCCGACCGCTGCTGTGCCACATTTTTCTCTCGCCGCATTGATGTGGCCGACCCGGCCGGGCGAAGCCGTCGGCGCAGTGCGTGCCGTCGTGCTGATTGCGCTGGGCACCGCGTTGATGGCGCTATCAGCCAAGGTCAGCCTGCCGCTGCGCTATGTGCCCATGACGTTGCAGACGTTGGTGGTGCTGATGATCGGCGCGGCCTATGGCTGGCGTCTTGGCAGCGCAACCATGATCGCCTACCTCGCCGAGGGCGCACTTGGCGCGCCGGTATTTGCCGGACCGGTGGGTGGAATTGCTCCGCTGATTGGCCCGACCGCGGGCTATCTGTTCGGTTTCATCGCGGCCGCTTTCGTGACCGGCTGGCTCGCCGAGCGCGGCTGGGATCGCAGTGTGGCGCTGCTGTTTGCAGCAATGGCTGTTGGCCATGTCGTCATTCTGGCCGCCGGGTTCGGCTGGCTGGCGTTCGGCCTCGGGCTGGGCGTTGCGAAGGCCTGGCAGGTCGGCATCGTGCCGTTCGTTGCGGCTTCGCTGGTCAAGAACGCGCTTGGCGCGACGTTGATGCCGGCAGCCCGAAGACTGATCGAACGCCGCCGGTAAAACGCGCAAAGAGTTCGCGGTTCCAATTGACAGGGCCGGCCAAGTTGATCTTGGCTGGCCTGGCGTTTGAGGGGGAGTGAAACGATGACGACGACAACGATGGCGGGGGCGCCGATCGCGCGGCCCGCAGCAAAGCCGTGGTACAAGGTTCTCTATGTCCAGGTGCTGATCGCCATCGTGCTCGGCGCCATTGTCGGCTGGCTCTGGCCGACAATCGCCACCAACGAATGGATCAAGGCACTCGGCGACGGCTTCATCAAGCTGATCAAGATGGTGATCGCCCCGATCATCTTCTGCACCGTCGTCTCCGGAATCGCTCACATCCAGGATGCCAAGAAGGTCGGCCGCATCGGCGTCAAGGCGCTGGTGTATTTCGAGATCGTCTCGACCTTCGCCCTGGTGATCGGACTGATCATCGGCAATCTGGTGAAGCCGGGCGCGGGCTTCGGCAGTGGGGCGGCCAACGAGGCGGCCGTTGCCAATTACGCCAAGCAGGCCGCCGGTCAGAAGTCCGTCGACTTCGTGCTGCACATCATTCCCGACACGGTTGTCGGGGCCTTCGCGCAAGGCGAAATCCTCCAGGTGCTGCTGTTCTCGGTGCTGTTCGGCTTCGCGATCATGAGCCTCGGCGAGCGCGGCCACACCATCCGCAGCTTCATCGACGACGCCGCCCACGCCGTGTTCGGCGTCATCTCCATCGTGATGCGTGCAGCACCGATCGGCGCGTTCGGCGCGATGGCCTATACGATCGGAAAGTTCGGCACCGGCGCGATTCTTAATCTGATGGGACTGATCGCCACGTTCTACGTCACCGCGGCGCTGTTCATCTTCGTCGTGCTCGGCATCATCGCGCGCCTGGCAGGGTTCTCGATCTTCAAGTTCCTGGCCTACATCAAGGACGAGCTGCTGATCGTGCTCGGCACCTCGTCCTCGGAAAGTGCGCTGCCGTCCCTGATGGAGAAGCTGGAGCGGCTCGGCTGCTCCAAGTCGGTGGTCGGCCTCGTGGTGCCTACCGGTTACTCGTTCAATCTCGACGGCACCAACATCTACATGACGCTGGCGACGCTCTTCATCGCACAGGCGCTCGGCTACGATCTCAGCTTCACCCAGCAATTGACCATTCTGGTCGTGGCGATGCTGACGTCGAAGGGCGCCTCCGGCATCACCGGCGCGGGCTTCATTACGCTGGCGGCGACGCTTGCCGTCGTCGATCCGCGCCTCGTGCCGGGCATGGCGATCGTGCTCGGCATCGACAAGTTCATGAGCGAGTGCCGCGCGCTGACCAATCTGTGCGGCAACGGCGTCGCCTGCGTGATCGTCGCCTGGTGGGAGGGTGAGCTCGACCGCGACAAGCTGAACGCCAACCTCGCCAAGCGGATCGATCCGACCGACATGGAGACGGCGATCACGACGGACTGAGCTGCAGGCTGCATCCGACAGGCTTCGAGATAAGAGGGCTGATCGAGATTCGATCAGCCCTTTTGCTTTGGGCCTAGAACCGCTCCGGCCGATATGGCAGCGGATCAATCGCCGGCGTCTCGCCGCTCATGATCTCGGCGAGCAGGCGGCCGGTCGCGGGTCCCAGGGTAAATCCCTGGTGGCCGTGGCCGAAATTCATCCAGAGGCCGGGATGACGCGGAGCTTGCCCGAGCACCGGCAGCATGTCGGGCGTGCAGGGGCGGGTGCCGAACCACGGATCCGGCTCGGCGCGCTTGCCGAGGTCAATCAGCTCGCGCGCGGAGGCTTCTGCGCTGGCGAGCTGGACCGGCGTGGCGAGCGCGTCCATGCCGGTCAATTCCGCGCCGGTGGTGATGCGGATTCCCTTCGCCATCGGACCCATGGCGTAGCCGCCGCCCTTGTCGACGAGGGGCAAGTCCAGCGATGCGCCGCCACTGTAATGCATGTGGTAGCCGCGCTTGCGCACCAGCGGAATCCGATAGCCGAATTTATGGAGAAGGTCGGGCGACCACGGCCCGAGCGTCACGACGGCGTGGGCGGCATCGAGGCGGCCCTGGTCCGTGTCGACCGACCAGCCGGTTGTGGTCTGTTGCAGCGACTGCGCATCGCCGAGCACGATAGTGCCGCCGAGGCGCTCGAACAGCTCGGCATAGGCCGTGACCAGCGCGCCGGGATCGGAGACGGTCCAGGTATCGAGCCAATGGATCGCGCCGGGAAGATCGTCGCGCAGGATCGGCTCGGCTTTGGCAAGCTCACTGCCGGAGAGCACACGAAAATTCACGCCGAATTCGCGTCGATCTTCCTCCGCAGTCTTGATCGCCAGATCGAATGAAGCGGCATCGCGATGAAGCATACGATAACCGGCGCGGCGGATGAGATTGTCGGCATGAGCTTCGCGAATGAGGATGTCGTGTTCCGAAGTCGCATAGGCGATCAGTCGCGCCCACGCGTCGATGGCCTCGCGATGCCGTTTCGGCGCCGAGTGCCACCAGTAGCGGAGCAGAGGCTCGATATGGCGATGAAGCGACGACAGGCTGTAGCGCACGTCGTTGGTGCGGCCTGTCGCGATCTTCAGGAGCGTCGCGAGGTCGCGCGGCATCGGATAGGGGCGGACCGCTTCGGCCTGGATCATCCCGGCATTGCCGTAACTGGTCTCGCGACCCGGTTCCCTGCGATCGACGAGCGTGACGGCCCAGCCGCGCTGCCGGAGGTGCAGTGCGGCGCTGACACCGATCATGCCGCCGCCGAGAACGATTGCGCTTTGCATCGGAAGACTTCTCCTGTCGGGCCGGGGCGTTCCCAACGTTATTCCCAAGTGAGGAAGCCGGCGGCGGCCGACAGCGGGGGCGCTGCGGCAAGCCGCGCCAGGTCGGGGACCGGCCGGCACAATTTCGCATCGCCCGCGAACGCGGCCTCAATGCCCGCGGCAACCGAGAGCACGATGGCATCGCCGCCGCGCGGACCGACGATCTGGAGGCCGAACGGCAGTCCGGCTTCATCGATGCCGAGCGGAATGCTGATGGCGGGATGACCTGCAAGCGTGACGGCGTAGGCGAGCGCGAGCCAGTGGAAGTAGGATCTGGTCGGCGCGCCGTCGATCTCCGCAGGATGAGGCTCCGACCACGGCCGCGGGCTGAGCGTGATGGTCGGGCTGATCAGCACGTCGCAGGTTTCGAAGAAGCTTTGATAGGCGCGATAGATCCGCGTCTGCGTCGTCGAGGCCCGCGCGTGGTCTTCGAGCGTGTAGCCGAGCCCTTCCTCGACATTGGCGCGGACATTGGGGCCGAGCATCTCGGGACGTTCTTTGTAGTTCTTGCCGTGGGTCGCCAGGAACATGCCTGCGCGCAGCACGGCAAAGGCATCGTCGGCGCCGGAGCAATCCGGGGCTGCTTCGCGGGATTCTGCGAACAGCGGCGCGAGCTTTTTCACGCGGGCGCGGAACACGCGCCGGATCGCCTGCTCGGTCGGGGCGAAGCCAAAATCCTCGGTGAAGGCGAGGCGCAGCTTGCCGAGCTCTGCGGGGCGCGGGGCGGCCCAGCGTTCGGCGCGAGCGCGCACCACCTCACCGGGCAGCGTATAGGCAAGCGGATCGCGGGCATCATCGCTCGCCATCACCGACAGCATCAGCGCGGTGTCGGCGACGTTGCGCGCCATCGGCCCGTCGGTCGACAAATTGGACCAGCCGAACGCACGCTTTTCGCTGGCCACGAGGCCGTAGGAGGGGCGCATGCCGACGATGCCGCAAAAGCCTGCCGGATTGCGCAAGGAGCCGCCGGTGTCGGAGCCCGAGGCGAGCGGGGCCATGCCGCAGGCAAGGGCCACCGCCGAGCCGCCGGAGGAGCCGGCCGCCGAGCGCATGGGATCGAAGGGATTGCCGGTCGCGCCGAACACGGGATTGCGGGTGTTGCCGCCCGCCGCCCATTCCGGCGTGTTGGTCTTGCCGAAGATGACGGCGCCGGCGGCGCGCAGGCGCGCGACCGAGCCCTGATCGGCCGCCGGGACGTTATCCTTCAGCAGCGGGCTGCCATAGGTGGAGCGCATCCCGGCGGTGTCCTGGGTGTCCTTGATCAGAACGGGGAGCCCGTGCAAGGCGCCGCGGTCCTCGCCACGGAAGATGGCAGCTTCCGCCGCTTTGGCCGCCGCACGTGCGCCCGGCTCGTCCTGCGTCACGACGGCGTTGACGGCGGGATTGATGGCGGCGATGCGGGACAGACAGGCGTCGAGCAACTCGACAGGTGAGATCGCCCGGGCGGCCAACAGGCGGCGCAGCTCGACGGCGCTGGAATCGCAAAGCTCTGACAATGCCGGTCCCCTTTCAGATTGCGAAAACGGCTTAGCACATCGGGACAATGACGAAACAAAAACGCCCGGCGGGTGCCGGGCGTTTTGCGTCTGGATGTTCCGCTTTATTCGCCGCCGCCGAAGCGGCGGGACCACCAGCCGGCGCGGCGCGGGGCGGCGGGCGTTTCGGTTGCCGCTTGGGGCGCGGGTTCAGGTGCCGGTGCGGGCGGGGCGACCGGCTCGGCCGCCTGCGTAACCGGCGTTGCCGGCTCGCTCGGGCTGCTTGACAGGAAGCTCACCTTCTCGCGCACCGTGGAGCGGCGGCGTGCGGCCTTGTCCTCGGTGGGCTCTTCCTCCGCGGCAACGGGTTCGGGCTGGGTAGGCACCTCGGTCTGCACCTCGGCGCGCGGCTCCGGCTGCGAGACTTGCGGCTCAGCGCCGTGCTCGGCCTGCGCAATCGGGGGCGCAGCCTCATTGCCGAAGCTGTCGAAATCGGCAACCGCGTCGGCAGCTTCCGATGGCTGATTGGTGCCGAGCTCGTCGCCGATCGAGCCGGCAAGACCTTCCTCGCCGCCACCGCGACGGCGGCGTCCGCCGCGGCGACCGCGCCGGCGCCGGCGCTCACCGCTGCCCTGCTGCTCGCCACGGACTGCTTGTTCCTCGCCTTCCTCGCCGTCCTGCTCGGACTCGGCATCGTCCTCACCTTCGCCGGCCGCTACGGCCGCCTCGGGAAGGGTGGGGGCGCTATCCTCGCGCAACTCGCCCTCGCGCGGGCCACCGCGGCCGCGCCGACGGCGGCGGCGCTTGCGGCGCTGGCCGTCCTGATCGGGCGTGGCCTCGCCGGATGCCTGCTCCTCGGCGAGACCTTCGCTCTCTTCGGTCTCGACCTCGGATTCGGTCTCGATGTCGAAGCCGTCCTCATCGTCGTAGGCCTCTTCGGCCAGAGGCGGCGGGCTCGCAGCTGCCTGCGCCGCAAGCAGCGCCTTGGCGGCTTCCAGCGTATGCACCTGCTCACCGCGGTCGATCACGTAAGCCTGGGGGCCGCTGACAGATTGATCGGCAATGACCGACAGCGTGACCTTGAAGCCGTTCTCGAGATCGCGCAGATGGCCGCGCTTGTGGTTCAGCACATAGAGCGCGACGTCGGTGCGGGTGCGGACCACCAGATTGTGGGTCGCGCCCTTCATCAGGATCTCTTCGAGGCCGCGCAGCAGTTGGAGCGCCACCGAGGACACCGAGCGGACATGGCCGGTGCCACCGCAATGCGGGCACGGATCGGTCGAGCTCTCGAGCACGCTGGCGCGGATGCGCTGGCGCGACATTTCGAGCAGGCCGAAATGCGAGATGCGTCCGACCTGGATGCGCGCGCGATCCTGCCTGAGGCAGTCGGACAGCTTGCGCTCGACCGCACGGTTGTTGCGCTTCTCGTCCATGTCGATGAAGTCGATGACGATCAGGCCGGCGAGGTCGCGCAAGCGGAGCTGGCGGGCGACCTCTTCGGCCGCCTCCAGGTTGGTCTTGAGCGCGGTGTCCTCGATATGGTGCTCGCGCGTCGATCGTCCGGAATTGACGTCGATCGAGACCAGCGCCTCGGTCTGATTGATCACGATGTAGCCGCCGGAGCGCAGTTGCACGGTCGGCGAGAACATCGCGTCGAGCTGGCTCTCGACGCCCATGCGCGAGAACAACGGCTGACCGTCACGATATTGCTTCACCGCGCTGACATTGGCGGGCATCAGCATCTTCATGAAGTCGCGCGCTTCACGGTAGCCGGACTCGCCGGCGACCTGAATCTCGTCGATCTCCTTGTTGTAGAGGTCGCGCAGCGAGCGCTTGATCAGCGAGCCTTCCTCGTAGACCAGGGTCGGGGCCTGCGACTTCAGCGTCAGGTCGCGCACCGTCTCCCACATCCGGATCAGATATTCGAAGTCGCGTTTGATCTCGGGCTTGGTCCGGGCGGCGCCGGCTGTGCGCAAGATGATGCCCATGCCCTCGGGCACGTCGAGATCCTGCACCACTTCCTTCAGGCGGGAACGATCCTGGGCGCTGGTGATCTTGCGGCTGATGCCGCCGCCGCGCGCGGTGTTCGGCATCAACACGGCATAGCGGCCGGCGAGCGACAGATAGGTCGTCAGTGCGGCGCCCTTGTTGCCACGCTCTTCCTTGACGACCTGCACCAGCATCACCTGGCGGCGCTTGATGACTTCCTGGATCTTGTACTGGCGGCGCGGGCGGAAGGTGCGCTCCGGCACTTCCTCCAGCACGTCGTCGCCGCCGACGGATTCGACGACTTCCTCTTCGGCTTCCTCGCCGTCCTCGTCATCGTCGTCTTCTTCACCGGCTTGGCCGGCATCGGCATGCGGCGCTTCAATGCTTTCGCCGGCGGCGTAGACGGCATCGGCCGGCTCGGCGGCTGACGTCACGGCTTCGGCGAGAGCCTCGGCGTGCGCTTCGGAGGCGTCTGCTCCGACGGTTTCGGCCTCTTGCGGCTCGACAACGGGCTCGCTGGCCACGACGGGTTCTGCGCCAACCGCGGCGACGGGCGCGGGCGCCTCGTCGGCATGATCGTGGTCGTGATGATCGTGTTCGTCGTCATGACCATGGTCATCATGATCGTGATGGTGATCATCGTCATGGGCGTGATGATGGTCGTCGTGCCCGTGGTCGTCGTGATCGTGCTCGTGGTGATCGTGCTCGCCGTGCTGCTCCGCCTCGGTGTGCAGATGCTCGCCTTCGAGCGGCGCGCCTTCGGTGTACTCCGGCAGGGGCGCGCCCTCGACCGGCTGGGCGGTGGGATCGGCACCGGCGTCGAGACCCTCGACGATGTCGCTGCGCACGCGCTCGCCATGACCACGGCGGCGGGCGTTGCGGTGGCGCGAGCGGCGGCGGCCGTGCGAGCGGTTCTCGCTCTCTTCCTCGGCTTCGCGATGAGCCTGTTCCTCGGCCTCGATCAGCGCCTGCCGGTCGGCGACCGGGATCTGGTAATAGTCGGGATGGATTTCGCTGAAGGCGAGGAAGCCGTGGCGGTTGCCGCCATATTCGACGAAGGCGGCCTGGAGCGAGGGTTCGACCCTTGTGACCTTGGCGAGGTAGATATTCCCGCGCAGTTGCTTGCGTTGCGCGGTCTCGAAATCAAACTCTTCGACGCGATTGCCGCGGACCACGACGACCCGGGTCTCTTCCGGGTGGGTGGCATCGATCAACATCTTGTTGGGCATGTCTTAACTCTTGGCGGCGGCGGGCGCGATTCACCGTGGGCGCGTATCGCGCCGCCGGGTGACGCGACGGTCCACCTGATTCGGGGGTGAGGGGAAGGCCGAAACGCCGTCTCTCGCGCCTTGCCGGACCGGAAGCTTCAGGACCATTGCGGCGCGCGGGATTTTCACTCCGCAGCGTCGCGAATGATCCTTCAGAATTCGTCGGCACAGTCTGGCGCATCAAGCGTCGGCCCGTATGAAGCATTGGGCGGCGAGGCCGCCCTTCAATCAGTTGCTGCTGGCCAGGCATGGCGCGAGCGCGCTCGCCTTGGGGGTCACGAACCGCTCCCTTGGGATCAAGGGACCGGGTAATGAGTTACGTCGCTGTCAGAACCGTCCCGGCAACGTGAGTGGTAACCCGGGACCGTTCCGCCGCCGACGCTTGACCCGTTCCACTCGCTGCCGCGCACCGCGCTGGTCTTAGAGGGAAACGGAAAACGCTGGAATTCCCAAACCTTGAGAGTTCCGGCGCTGCACCGGGAGGCTGAATGCGACACAACCTGAAATATCGGCCGTCAGCATTCCGTACATACGAGGAATGAGCCATCCGTGCAAGGGAGCGTCGCACGGCGGTCACAGTCGGCGAGTTTCGCGCTTCTGTCATTAAGGATGGATTAACCCTGTGGTTCTATTGCGTTAAAAGGGCCGCTCGGAGGCACGGAATCGGTGGCGAGCCGCACAAATCAACGGGTTTTGCTGGGATGCGCGCTGCTGTGCGCCGCAGCGTTGCCATGTGCCGATTCCTCGCGCCTGAGGGCAGCGGAAAGCCAGCAGCAACCCGCTGTTGCGGCGGCGAATTTTCCGATCGCCTCGGCTGCCCGGCTGGCCGGCGACGGCAAGCAGACGCGCTTCATTCTCGACATCGACCAGGCCATCACCTTCCGCGCCCTCACGCTGGCCGACCCGTACCGGATCGTCGTCGATGTGCCGCAGGTGAATTTTCAGCTGCCCGCAGGCACGGGGGCCGGGGGGCGCGGACTGGTCAAGGCGTTCCGCTACGGGCTCGTCATGCCCGGCGGCTCGCGAATCGTGTTCGACCTGACCGGACCGGCCAAGATCGCCAAGTCCTACGTGGTCGAGGCGGCCAACGGCCAGCCGGCCCGGCTCGTGCTGGAGCTGGAGGAGGTCGACCGTGCCGCCTTCGTGCAGGCGCTTGCGCCCGAAAACCGCCCCGAACTGCGGCCCACCATCGCCGAGGCGCCCCCTGTAACGGCTCCCGCGTCCACCGCCCCGGACACGGCGCAGCAGAAGGCCGATGGCCGACCGGTGGTCGTGATCGATCCCGGCCATGGCGGCATCGACAATGGCACGCAGTCGAGCGGCGAAAGCGAGAAGAACCTGGTGCTGGCCTTTGGGTTGGCGCTCCGCGACAAGCTCGAGAAGGCCGGCAAGTACCGTGCGGTCATGACGCGGGACGACGACACCTTCATTCCGCTCAATGACCGGACCAAGATCGCCCGCAATCTCAAGGCGGCCTTGTTCGTCTCGATTCACGCCGATGCGCTGCCGCGTGCCGAGGGCGATGCGCAGGGCGCGACCATCTATACGCTGTCCGACAAGGCGTCCGACGCCGAGGCCCAGCGGCTGGCGGATGCGGAAAACCGGGCAGATGCGATCGCCGGTTTCAACCTCGCGGAGGAGCCGACCGACGTCGCCGACATCCTGATCGACCTCACGCAGCGAGAAACCCGCACCTTTTCAAACCGTTTCGCCCACCTCTTGATGGGTGAAATGAAGTCGACGGTGCGGATGCACAAGCATCCGCTGAAGTCGGCCGGCTTCCGGGTCCTGAAGGCGCCCGACGTGCCGTCGGTGCTGGTCGAGATCGGTTACGTCTCCAACAAGGGCGACCTTGAGCATCTGGTCTCCGAGGGCTGGCGGTCCAAGGCCGTAGGCTCGATGGCGCAGGCAATCGACGGGTTTTTGACCAAACGGATGGCCACGGCGGGATCGTCAAATTGACGACCCGGGGATCGTCAAATTGACGACCCCGGGGGGATCGTCAAATGACGCCCCCCGGGGATCTTCGAACTGAAGGGGTTTTCCGTCCCGTCGCAAAGGCCCTAGTTTGGCCACAGCGGGCGCTTTATAAAAATGCCGCAGGGGGTTCCGGAATCGGCGAGAATCCTGTTCGGCAAGCGTCTTAAGTCCGGCACTGACGGTATTGCGTAGGCCGGCGGAATTCGCGACGTGAGGTTGGCGCCAGTTTGGGGTGCCAAGGGACCGATACTGGGCTGATACTGGTACTGGGCTGATCCAGACTTTGAACGGATAAACAGATAATGCGCTTGCTGGTGCGGTTCATGGGCTTCCTGTTCGCCGCGGGAACGGTGGTGTTCCTTGTCGGTGTCGGGGCCGTAGCAGGCTTGATCTGGCATTTCTCCAAGGACTTGCCGGACTACTCTCAGCTTCAGGATTACGAGCCGCCGGTGATGACCCGGGTGCACGCAGTCGATGGCTCGCTGCTCGGCGAATACGCCAAGGAGCGGCGGCTCTATCTGCCGATCCAGGCGGTCCCCAAGCTCGTGATCAATGCGTTCCTGGCGGCCGAAGACAAGAACTTCTACGAGCATGGCGGCATCGACTACACCGGCATGGCGCGCGCGGGTCTCGTCTACATCCAGAACTACGGCTCGAACCGGCGTCCGCAGGGCGCCTCCACCATCACCCAGCAGGTCGCCAAGAACTTCCTGTTGACCAACGAGGTCTCGTTCGCCCGCAAGATCAAGGAAGCCTTGCTGGCGATGCGGATCGAGAAGACCTATTCGAAGGACAAGATCCTCGAGCTGTATCTGAACGAGATCTATCTCGGTCTGGGCGCCTACGGCATCGCAGCCGCTTCGCTGGTCTATTTCGACAAGTCGGTGAACGAGTTGACCGTCGCAGAAGCGTCCTATCTGGCTGCGCTGCCGAAGATGCCGGCGACACTGCATCCCGTCCGTAACCGCGACCGCGCTGTCGAACGCCGCAACTACGTGATCGACCGCCTCCAGGAGAACGGCTGGATCAAGCAGGCCGACGCCGAGAAGGCGCGCAAGGAGCCGCTGGCCGTCACCAGCCGGTCCAACGGCGCTCACACCTTCGCCGGCGAATATTTTGCCGAGGAAGTCCGTCGCGACATCTTCGAGCGCTATGGCGAGAAGAAGCTGTACGAGGGCGGTCTCTCGGTCCGCACCACGCTTGATCCGAAGATTCAGGTCATGGCGCGGAAAACCATGGTCGCCGGCCTCGTGAACTATGACGAGCAGCAGGGCTATCGCGGCGCCATGAGCAAGCTCGATACGTCGGGCGACTGGGGCGTGAAGCTCGCCGAGATCAAATCGCTGTCCGACATCTCGCCGTGGCGCATGGCGGTGGTGCTGGAGACCAGCGACCAGTCGGCGCGCATCGGCTTCCAGCCGAGCCGCGAGCTTGGCGGCGCCGTCAGCAAGCAGCGCGAGACCGGCCTCGTCACACTCGATGGCGTGCGCTGGGCACGAGCGGCTCAGGGCAATACCAAGGGCAAGACGCCGACCTCCGTGGCGCAGGTGCTGCAGCCAGGCGACGTGATCTATGCCGATCCGCTTTACAGCAAGGAGGGACAACCGGTCGAAGGCCAGTACCGGCTGCGCCAGATCCCCGAAGTGTCCGGCGCAATGGTGGTGATGGATCCCTGGACCGGCCGCGTGCTCGCAATGGTCGGCGGCTTCTCGTTCGACCAGAGCCAGTTCAACCGCGCTACGCAGGCCTATCGGCAGCCGGGATCGTCGTTCAAGCCGATCGTGTATTCGGCTGCGCTCGACAACGGCTATACGCCCTCGACCGTCGTGCTCGACGCGCCCATCGAAATCGATCAGGGGCAGGGCGCTGGCGTATGGCGGCCGGAAAACTTCTCCTCGGGCAAATTCCAGGGACCGGTGACGCTGCGTAACGCGCTGCGGCAATCGCTCAACACGGTCACGGTGCGCCTTGCGCAGGACATCGGCATGCCGCTGATCGGCGAATATGCCCGCCGCTTCGGTGTCTATGACGAGCTGCCGAATTACCTGTCCTACGCGCTCGGCGCCGGCGAAACGACGGCGATGCGCATGGTCACGGCGTACTCGATGCTCGCCAATGGCGGCCGCCGGGTGAAGCCGACGCTGATCGACCGTATCCAGGACCGTTACGGCCGCACCATCTTCAAGCACGACCAGCGCGAATGCCGCGGCTGCGACGCGCCGGGCGGCTGGAAGAACCAGGCCGAGCCGCAGTTGATCGACCGTCGCGAGCAGGTGCTGGACTCCATGACCGCCTACCAGATCACCGAGCTGATGGAGGGCGTGGTCCAGGCTGGTACCGCGACCGTGGTCAAGGAGGTCGGCAAGCCGGTCGCCGGCAAGACCGGTACCACCAACGAGGCCAAGGATGCATGGTTTGTCGGCTTCTCGCCCGACGTCGCCGTCGCCATCTATATGGGCTACGACAAGCCGCGTCCGCTGGGTAAAGGCAATGCCGCAACCGGCGGCCATCTTGCGGCTCCGATCGCGCGCGATTTCCTCAAGCTCGCGCTCGCCGACAAGCCCGCGGTTCCGTTCAAGGTGCCTGCCGGCATCAAGCTTGTGCGCGTCGTCTCCAAGACGGGCATGCGCGCAGGTCCCGGCGAGACCGGCGGCACCATCCTCGAAGCCTTCAAGCCGGGTACGGCGCCGCCGGACAATTATTCGGTCATCGGCGTGGCCGACGCCGACGGTCGCATGCCGGCCTCGCAGCAACAGCAGCCGGATTCCGGCTTCTTCATGCGGCCCGGCACCGGCGGGCTCTACTAAGGCCGGATAACACAGACGATCGCGGTTCCGGCGGTTGCGCTTTGCAGCCGCCGCCGTTACATCCCGTTGCAATCGAACGCGGACCCATTCCGCGACATCAGAGAACGACATGCGCGCCGAAATCGAACGGTTGGTAGAAGAGATCAAGCAGTCGGTCGGGCTGCTGAGGAGGCATCTTTGACGTCGAGAAATCGACGGCGCGCCTCGCTGAGCTGAACAAGCTCGCAGAAGATCCCAATCTCTGGAATGACCCCCAGAAGGCCCAGAAGCTGATGCAGGAGCGGACCTCGCTTGAGGATTCGCTCTCGGGCATCGGCAAGGTCGAGCAAGAGCTCGAAGACGATATCGGCATGATCGAGCTCGGCGAAGCCGAGGGCGATGACGGCGTCGTCGCCGAGGCCGAAGCTGCGCTGAAGAACCTCAAGAAGGAAGTGGCGCGGCGCGAGCTCGAAGCGCTGCTGTCGGGCGAGGCCGATCGCTTCGATTCCTATCTCGAAGTCCATGCCGGCGCCGGCGGCACCGAGAGCCAGGACTGGGCGCAGATGCTGCTGCGCATGTACACGCGCTGGGCCGAGACGCACGGCTTCAAGGTCGAGTATCTCGAAGAGTCCGAGGGCGAAGAGGCCGGCATCAAGTCGGCGACGATCCAGGTCTCCGGCCACAACGCCTATGGCTGGCTGAAGACCGAAGCCGGCGTGCATCGCCTCGTCCGCATCTCGCCGTTCGATTCCAACGCGCGGCGGCACACTTCGTTTTCGAGCGTGCAGGTTTTTCCGGTCATCGACGACAGCATCAAGATCGACATCAAGGAATCCGACGTTCGCGTCGATACGATGCGGTCGGGTGGCGCCGGCGGCCAGCACGTCAACAAGACCGAATCCGCGGTGCGCCTCACGCATATCCCGACCGGTGTCGCGGTGGTCTGCCAGGCCGGCCGTTCCCAGCACAAGAACCGGGCCCAGGCCTGGGACATGCTGCGTGCGCGGCTCTACGAGATCGAGCTGAAGAAGCGCGAGGAGAAGGCCGCCGCCGACCAGGCCGCCAAGACCGATATCGGCTGGGGCCACCAGATCCGCTCCTATGTGCTGCAGCCCTACCAGATGGTGAAGGATTTGCGCACGGGCGTGCAAACCTCCGACACGTCGGGCGTGCTCAACGGCGAGCTCGACGACTTCATGGCCGCGACTCTGGCGCAGCGCGCCTTCGGCACCACTGGTGCCGACATCGAGGACGTGGATTGATCATGCCCCGCGTCGCCTTCATCGGATTGGGGCGGATGGGCCACGGCATGGCCGGCCGCTATCTCGATGCCGGCTTCACGGTGACGCTGTGGAATCGCAGCAAGGCCAAGGCGGAGGACCTGATCGCGCGCGGCGCGCATTGGGCGACCTCGCCGGAGGATGCGGCGATCGATGCCGATGCCGTCGTGACCATGGTCGCCGATGACGAAGCCTCGCGCGCGGTCTGGCTCGGGCCGAAGGGCGCCGCCAAGACCGCCAAGGCCGGCACGATCGCGATCGAATGCTCCACCGTCTCCTATGACCACGCCCGCGAGATGGGCCGCGAGCTGAACGCGCGCGGGCTGATCTACATCGATTGCCCCGTCACGGGATTGCCGGACGCGGCGGCCGCCGGGAAACTGACGCTGCTGGTCGGCGCAGATGCCGCCGATCTCGAACGTGCGCGGCCTTATCTCGAACCGATCGGCGCGACCATCCGCCATTTCGGCGCGGTCGGCTCCGGCACCGTCTACAAGCTCATCAACAATCTGATGGGCGCGATCCAGATCGCCGGCCTCGCCGAGGGGCTTGCGATCGCCGAGCAGGCCGGGCTCGACATGAACCTGGTGCTGGAGTCGATCCAGGCGGGCGTTGCGGCAAGCCCGCAGGTCGCGCGCCATTCCAAGCGCATGGTCGCCCGCGACTTCAGCGGCGCGACCTTCACGGCGGCGTTGCGGCACAAGGATGCCGCCTACGCCGTGAAGCTGGCGGAGAGCCTCTTGGCCGGCAAGCCTCTGGTCGCCCGCGCCGCGGTCGAAGCCTACGCGCAGGCCAAGGCCGCGATGCCGGATGACGACGAAGGCAAGATGATCGAGCTGGTGTCGCGGCCGAAGAAGCCGTCTTAAGCCGGGCGCATCCATATGGGGCAGCCTCGATCGGAACGCGGTCTCGGCATTGCCCTCGTCGTCGCTGCCGCGATTGCCTGGAGCACGGCGCCGTTCTTCACCCGGTTGTTGCCGTTCGATCCCTGGACCATTCTGTTCTGGCGCGGCCTGTTCGCCGGCTGCTTGATTAGCGTGTTTCTCATGGTGATGCAGGGCCGGGCCGCTCTGTGGCAATTGGTTGTGCCCGGGAGGGGCGGCCTGCTCGTCGCATCCCTGTCCACGATCGGCATGGTCTCGTTCATTCCCGCGCTTCAGATGACCGAGGTGATGAATGTCGCGGTGCTCATCGCCACGCAGCCGTTCGTCGCGGCTGCGCTGGCGTGGTTGTGGCTCGGAGAGGCCGCGACATGGCGCACGGTGATCGCAAGTCTCGTCGCGTTTGCCGGCGTGACCATTACCGTTGGCGGTGTCGAAGCCGGCGCCGATGTCCGCGGCGTGGCGCTGAGCTGCCTGATGGTGGTCGCCATCTCGGCCATGACGGTCGTCGTTCGACGCCATAGAGAGACCTCGATGGTTGCAGCGGCAGCGCTGTCGAACTTCCTGGGAAGCCTCGTCAGCCTGCCGTTTGCCCACGATATCGCCCATGTCGGCGGCAACGGCCTTGCGATCCTCGCGATGTTCGGCTGTTTCCAGGTCGCGCTCGGCCTGACGTTCTACATGCTCGGCTCACGCCTGCTGCCTTCGGGGCAGGCCTCTCTCATCGCCACTCTGGAGACGCCGCTGATGGCATTCTGGATCTGGGTGGCTTTCCGCGAGGTGCCGGCCGTGCATGCGCTCATCGGAGGAGCGCTGGTGATCGGAGCGGTGATTGCCGATATCGTCGGGGATGCAAGGAAACGCCAGGAGGCGTGAGCCGTCTTGTTGCGAAGTGCCGGCGCCTTGTCGGAAATCGGGTGGCGAGAATCCCTGCCTCGGCCTAGGCGAGCAGTTGCGCCGAGGTGAAACAAATGCCCCCGAACGACGACAGGATCGACGCGCGAGACTGGTCGCTGCTCGCCGTGCTCTCAATCCTCTGGGGCGGCTCGTTCTTCTTCAACGGCGCGGCTTTGCGGGAATTGCCGCCGCTGACGCTGGTGTTCCTGCGCGTCGCGCTCGGTGCGGCTATTCTGCTGCCGCTGCTGCGCCTGCAGGGGATCGGCTGGCCCAAGGGCATGACGGGTTGGACGCCGTTCGTTGCGATCGGGCTGCTTAACAATGCCATCCCGTTCTCGTTGATCGTGATCGGCCAGACTTTCATCCCGAGCGGGCTGGCATCGATCCTGAATGCGACCACGCCGCTGTTCACGGTGGTCGTGATGGCGGCGGCAGGCGAGGAGACCTTGCATATCCGCCGCGTGGCCGGCGTGGCGCTGGGCCTTATCGGTGTGGTCATCCTGCGCGGGTGGGGCATCGAGGCGAGATCGGGGCAGGGGCTCGGCATCCTGCTCTGCCTGGGCGGGGCCCTCAGCTATGGATTCGCCGCACTGGCAGCGCGGCGATTGCTCAAGGACTCACCGCCGCTGGGCACGGCGACGTTTCAGCTGATGGTGTCGACGATGATGATGGCGATTGTCGCCGGCGTGGTGGAGCAGCCATGGCGGCTCGCAATGCCAGGCGTTGCGACGTGGTCCGCGGTGCTTGGCCTTGCCGCTCTGTCGACGGCGCTCGCCTACATCGTCTTCTTTCAGATCGTGCGCCGATCGGGCGCGAGCAACGTCATGCTGGTGACGCTGCTCATTCCCGTCACCGCCATCCTTTTAGGTTGGCTGATGCTGGGGGAGCCGATCTCCGCGCGCGAGATCGCGGGCGCCATCGTGATCGGCAGCGCGTTGCTGGCGATCGATGGGCGCGCTTTACACCTGCTGCGGCGCAGGGTGTAGTTCCATATCTGCCGTTTCATCTTGCGGAAAATCGCGGCGCTTGCCAGCCACCGTCCGCCTTGCGACACTCCCTGCAAAACAAGACTACAAAACACAGGGGAGAGACCAATGCCGGGTCGTCGCAAGAATCTTGCTGCCCTCGCCATGCTTGTTGCCGGCGTGCTCGTCACGGCACCGGCTTTGGCGCAGAAGAAATACGACCCCGGCGCCAGCGACACCGAAATCAGGATCGGCAACATCATGCCCTATAGCGGGCCGGCGTCGTCCTATGGGGTGATCGGCAAGACCGAGGCCGCCTTCTTCAAGATGATCAACGAGCAGAGCGGCATCAACGGGCGCAAGATCAATTTCATCAGCTATGACGACGCCTATTCGCCGCCGAAGGCGATCGAGCAGGCGCGCAAGCTGGTGGAGAGCGACGAGGTGCTCTTGATCTTCCAGTCGCTCGGCACGCCCTCGAATTCCGCGATCATGAAATACATGAACGCCAAGAAGGTGCCGCAGCTGTTCGTCGCCTCCGGCGGCACCAAGTTTGGTGACCCCAGGAACTTCCCGTGGACCATGGGTTTCCAGCCCAACTACCAGAGCGAGGGACGGATCTACGCAAAGTACATTCGCGATCATTTCCCCGACAGCAAGATCGCCGTGTTCTGGCAGAACGACGACGCAGGCAAGGACCAGTTCAAGGGGTTGAAGGACGGGCTCGGCGACAAGGCCAGCATGATCATCGCCGACAAGTCCTATGAGGTCAGCGATCCCTCGATCGACTCGCAGATCGTGGCCTTGCACGATTCCGGTGCCGACATCTTCTTCTCATGGGCCGCGCCGAAGGGATCGGCGCAGGCGATCCGGAAAGTGGGCGAGCTCGGCTGGAAGCCGAAGTTCTTCCTAGCCAACACCGCGACCTCGGTCGCTTCGGTGCTGAAGCCCGCCGGGCTCGAATATTCCAAGGACATCATCTCGACCGCGTATCTGAAGGATCCGACCGATCCGACCTGGGACAAGGATCCGGCCGTGGTGAAATGGCGGGAGTTCATGGACAAATATTACCCTGACGGCGACAAGGCCAACGCCAACAACATCTACGGCTATGTGCAGGCCGAGGCGATGGCGCAGGTGCTGAAGCAGTGCGGCGACAACCTCACGCGCGAGAACGTCATGAAGCAGGCGGCCAACCTGAAGGATTTCCACACCGACCTGATGCTGCCGGGCATCATGGTCAACACCTCCCCGGACGATTATTTCCCGATCGAGCAGATGCAGCTGATGCGCTTCAACGGGCAGGCCTGGGAGCTGTTCGGCGAGGTCATTACCGGCGAGGTCGGCCACGAGCGCAGCCAGTAGTTACAGCCGGTGGCTGGCAACGCTGTCGGCTTTTGTCTTCAGCACCATGCCGCCGGCGACCCCGACACCGAGCACATACATCCAGCCCTCGTGGAAATCGAACAGATGCGAGTTCAACAGCGAACTCGCGACGTTCTGGACGACGACCACGAGCCCGATCCAGGCGGCGAGGCCTTCGCTGAGGAATAGGCGGAGATGGACGATCCAAAGAGCGTAGAGCAGGACGACGCCGAGCAGGCCCCATTGCACCGCGACGTTGAGGGTCTGGTTGTGCGGATTGTTGACGACCTCCGCATCGAGGCTGCTCTCACCCGTTGCTGCGCGCTCGAACTGGCGCTTGATCGCGCCGGTGCCGTGGCCGATCAAGGGCGCCTCGGCAAAGCTATGGATCGCCTTGCGCCAATAGGTCAGCCGCTGCGCGGTCGAGGCACGGCTGATGTCCTCATGGCCGTGGCGATATTCGACGGCAATGTCGGTGATCCGCTGGCGCAGATAGGGCGACGTCGTCCAGGCTAGCGCGGTTACGGCGACCGTGCCTGCGAGCAGGACCAGCGTTGCGCGCCGGTTGAGATGCTTCCAGGCGAACAAGGCCAGCAGGACCGCAATGCAGAGCAGCGCCGTGCGAGCGGAGGCGACGAACACCATGTTGGCGGCGAACAGCAGGATCAGCGCCAGACAGGCCGCCGTCGCGACCACGTTTCCGCTGCGCCAGAAGGTCAGCGCGGGGAGCGCAAGCGCGAATGCACAGAGGGTGAACTCCTGGCTCTGGTCGATGTAGTTCTTGACGGGCACGCCAGCCGACGCCGTCGCTGTGATCTTCCAGGCAGGGTCGAGCAGCACGATCCAGGAGAGGACGGCAAGCAAGGCACAGGAGGCGAGAAAAGCGAGGCCAACCCAAAGACCGCGCTCCAACCGGCTGAAATGGTAGAGCAGCGGCGGAATCAGCACGAGCTTTGCCACCGGCTTGATCGCGTGCAGCCGATCCGCCCAAGCCCCGTCCGACCACAGCATGCCCATGAGCGCGAGCAGCAGGATTGCGAAGGGCAGGGCGTAGGCAGGCTGCGCGAGCCTGCCCGAATAGTCGCGCCAGTCGATGGTCGGCGTCACCGCGAGCAGAAAGAGCCCGACCAAGATCGAGGGCGCCGTGGTCGACCACGGCAGCGAGGCCGCGATCAGGACGGCGAGGACGTCTGCGGCCCGGACCAGCGTGGCCGCGCTGCGCCAACTCTTCCATCGGCCGTTCCTGCCTTCCTGATCGGCAGGACCGGGCCACAACGCGGATTCGGCGGTCATCCGTATGAAGCGAGTTGCTCGCCGACAAGGCTTTCCGTGGGCGCATGATGCCCGAGGAAATCGCGGGCCTGGGTCTCGTAGCCGAAGCGCTCGGCGAGCTCGTGCCGCCGCGCCCGGATCCTGCCGCGGCACTCCTCCTGCCGGGTCAGCACGCGGGTGATGGAGGCGGCGACCGAGTCGGTCGAGAACGGGTCGAAATAGTCGGCGAGTTCGCCCGCGACCTCGCGAAACACGGCGATGTCGGAGCACAGCACCGGCGTGTTCGCAGCGAGGGCCTCGATGATCGGCACGCCGAAACCTTCGGCGAAACTCGGCATGATCAGGCCGTGCGCCTCCGCAATCAGGGCGGCCTTTTCGTGCTCGTCGACATAGCCGGCGAAGCGGACATTCGGCGGCAGATTGCGCATCCGGCTGATCTCGCCGGCATAGCCGATCACGACGAGATCGGCCTGGGACACGCTGCGGAACGCGCGGACGACGGTGGCGACGTTCTTGCGCGGCTCGTTCGAGACGATGACGACGAAGCTCGGCCGCCCCGGACGCCCCGACGGGGCTGGGAGGTGCAGGACATCCGGGGCATCGAACCGGGTGCGGGGATACACGACCCGCGCCGGCAGGTGCGCAAATTGCGGCAGCAATTCCCTGAACCGCATCATGCTGTAGTTCGAAACGAAGGCGAGCTCGTCGGCCTGACGCAGGCTCGTCAAGAGGCGCGACAGGAACAGCCGCGTTGCGACGTCGCTGAGCTTGAGGTCGGTGAGCGGCAACAAATCGTGCACGACGCAGATCACCTTGGCGCCGGGCTTGCGCGTGATCGCCACCCGGGTCGGGGTGTCCACGACGATGACGTCGTAGCCTCGTGCATCGACCCGCGGCGGCGGCAGCAGGAAGAAGGCCGAGGAGTCCTGGTAGCTGTAGAAGCCGGATTCGAGCTGAAAATCGCGGAACAACTCGAGATGACGCAGGTCGGGCGGAACGTATTCGAGCGCAGCCGTCCTGTTCTCGATCAACCGGGCGCGCAAGGCCCGCAGCCCGATCGCGCGCAGGAAGCAGACGATGTAGTCCCACGACACGGACATGGTGGCCTTGTGGCGGATCCAGTCGAGCGTGCGGCGCAGGCCGCCACGCACGACCGGCTCGGCCATGTTGACCTCGTCGAGGAAGCGATAAAGGGCAAGCAGCTCGATGTTGCGCGCCTCTGCTGGAAACAGCTTGGTCCGCCGCTCGCGCCGCTGCAGCTTCCGATAGCGCCGCGTGGTCTCCACCAGCAGCGTCAGCGCATGCCCCTCGGCGGCGAGCGAGCGCATCAGCTCGCGGGTGAAATGGAAGATGCCACGCTTGTGGTTGGGCTCGCCCAGCGCTTCGGATATGACGAGGATGTTCTGCTTCATGCGCGTTTCTCGCGGAGCTCGAGGGCGTGTGCGGCCGGCGAGGTGACCGTGACGGTCGAGGCAATGCGGCCATGATCGAGGTTGATGATGCGGGTGCAGGTCCGGCGCAGCAGTGGCTGGTCGTGCGAGGCGATGATCACGATCGCCGCCTGCGACACGAGGTTCAGGAGCCGCTCCTGGGCCTTTTCGGCAAAATTCTCGTCGACCACGCTGAGCCATTCGTCGAGCAGGAGGATGTCGGCCGGAAAAGCCGTGGCGGTCGCAAACAGCACCCGCATCAGCATGCCCGAGGAGAACATCCGCAGCGGCACTCGCTGCATGCGCGCCTCGAGCTCGGTGAAGGCCCAGATCTCCTCGATCATCGCCCGGGTCGGCTTGCGGCCGCTGATCCGCAGCAGCAGGGCGATGTTGTCCTCCGCGACGAAGTCGAGGTTGACGCCGGCGTTGAGGCCGAGCAGGGGCACGACATTGCCCCGGACCGCGATGCTGCCGCTGCTCGGCGGATAGACGCCAGCGATCAATCGCAACAGCGTCGATTTGCCGGAGCCGTTCGGTCCGGCAAGCCCGATGCGGGCACCGGTTTCGGCCTCGATGGTGACGTTGTCCACGGCGCGGATGATCCGCATCTCGCCCGGGTCGCGGATGAGATGGCCGAGCAGCCGTCGTTTCAGCGAATAATCGTAGGCGCCGTAGAGCGGATAATCGAGACCGACGTTGTGGAGGCTGATCGAGACCATGCGTCAGATCCAGAATGCGGCTTTGCGCAGGTGGACCAGCGTCAGCATGCTCGCAATGACCAGCAATACCAGCGCGACGAGAACGTAGACAATACTCACGGGATCGACCTGGCCGCCCACCAGCGGCTCGCGCCACACCGCGAACAGATGTGTCAGCGGATTGAGCCGCATCACCGTCGAGCGGTGGTTGATCATGTCCGACGACCAGATCACGGGCGAGGCGAGAAAGGCGAGCATCAGCGTCGATTCGATGATCGGCTTGAGGTCGCGATAGCGCGTTGCCATCGCGCCGAGAACAAGGCTCAGGGCGAAAGTGCAAACCACGAACAGCAGCAGGCCGGGGAGTGCCGCCAGCGCGTGAGAGAGGTCGTGGGGCGACAGGATGAGCCACAGCACCAGCGGCACGCAGGCGTTATGAAGCGCGAACAGTCCCTGGCGGAACGTGCATTGCAGGAGGAAGATGACCGGCGGCAGCGCACGGTCACGGATCAGGCTCGCAGAGTTCTGCAGCGCCGTGGTCGCATCGAGCACCACGCTGTTGAGAAAGGTCCAGGCCGTCATCGAGAGCGCGAGCATGGGCAGACGCGACAGCACGTCGGCATTCGACATCTGCCCGATCACCGAGCCGAGCACCGCGACCACGATCGCCATCTGGAGCGACATCCAGAACGGGCCGAGCAGTGAGCGCACGTAGCGGTGGCGCATGTCCGACCAAGCTAGCGTCGCCGCGATCCGGACGCTGTCCAGCCAGCCGGGGGCCTGCGGCCGCTCGGCGCTCGCCGAACGCTGCTCACATGGCGCGGCAACGGCGTCGCGGTAGACGGTCTCCATGCCTTGCTTGAAAGCCGTGGCCGAATATCGGGTGAGGGCGCGATTGCGCGCCGCAAGTCCCATGCGGCGGCGGCGTTCGGGATCGCGGATCAGCATGTCGATGGCTTCGCCGAGCATTTCAGCGTCGCCAGGCGGCACGGTGATTGCCTCCATGCCGTGGCGGGCGACCCGCGGCACCGCCGTGTCGAGCGCCGTGTTCACGACCGGGCGGCCTGCGGCCATGGCCTCCAGCTGAACAAGGCCGAACGTCTCGGCATTGGTGACGGATGGCATCACGAAGACGTCGGCGAGGCACATCAGCTTGATGCGCTCGCAATCATTGACCGAGCCGAGCAGACGGACGCGCTCTGCGAGCCCGAGCTCCTCGATCAGTTGCACCAGGCGCGGTCGCTCGGTGCCCTCGCCGATGATCCAGACTTCGAAATTGTGTGCGGCTGCGGCACGGACCAGCACGTCGAACCCCTTGTAGGGCACGAGCCGGCCGCAGGCGAGCACCAGCCGGCCGCGATCATTGACGTGGTGCGGCTCGATCTTCGGCCAGTCGTAACCCGAGGTGTCGATGCCAAACGGCACCACGTGGCATTTGTCCTCGAATTCGCGCAGGAGCGGCGTGTTGTCGACCAGCACGTGGTCCGAGACGACGATCGCCTTGGCGCGCTGCAAAGTCCGCCGCATCAAGGGTTCGACGAACCAGCGCAGGCCGGCATGGGTGACGATGTCGGCGTGCCAATGCACCACGAGCGGCCGCTTGCGGCCGAAACCGAACGCGAAGACGAGATCGGCGAGCGGGAAGGGCGCGTGGAGCGCGAGCAGATCGTGCGCGGCGATCTTCCGCCAGAGACGCCAGGGATAGGTGGGGGCGGCGGGCAGCGACAACAGATTGCCGAACGAGCGGACGCGCTCGACCGGCACGTCGTCGACGACGATCTCGCGCTTTTCGGGCGATTGCGAGCAGACCAGCACGGCGGAGGCGAAGGCGTCCTTCAGGCTCGCGCAGATGTCACGGATCACCGTGAGCGTGCCGCCGAACAGGTCGGGATAATAGATCTTGAAGATGTGCAGCACCGACGGGCGGCGCGGATTGTCGCTGGTGTGATGCATGATGGCGGTCAGCCTGCCAGAAGGGCTGCGACGAACGGTGCAGCCAGCACCGAGATGAAGATCACGCCGCGCAACAGCGCGGGCAGCATCGGTTCGATCGCGCCGCGCTCCCAGTCGGAAGCCGGCACAGCACGCGGTGAACTGGAAATGCGGACCAAGCGGTCAGCCATGGGTGTCGTGTCCCTTTACGTCGCGCCCTCAGTGGCGTCTCGTATATGTGGGAAAATTTACCACGTCAATCATCGAGCGAAAAAATGTGGGATTGTGTCCCACATAAGGCATGGTACAATTCAGACATGAATGCCAAACCCGGGTCCAAAGCAGCGGCTCCGCAGCCGAATGCCGCCGCAAAGCTGCACGCGCCGCTGGCGCGGCTGCTGCGCCCGCTGGTGCGGCTCTGCATCCGCAGCGGCATGACCTTCCCGGCATTGGCGCAATTGCTTCGCGAGCTCTTCGTCAACGTCGCCGAGCACGATTTCGCGCTGGAGGGGAAAGAGCAGACCGACAGTCGCGTCAGTCTGCTCACCGGCATCCATCGCAAGGAGGTGGCGCGGCTGCGCGGCGCGGGGGCGCCGGTGCACGAGGCGCCGGCGGCTGTGTCGCTGACCAGCGCGGTGATCGCGCGCTGGCTGGCCGCGCCCGAGTTCACCGACGCCAAGGGCGAGCCGCTGGCGCTGCCGCGTACGGCGGAAGGCGATGGGCCGTCGTTCGAGCAGCTGGTCGCCTCCGTCACCAAGGACGTGCGGCCGCGCGCGGTGCTCGACGAATGGATCGACCGCAAGCTCGTCACCATCAACGAAGCCGACGAGATCGAGCTGGTCGAGGCCGCCTTCGTCCCCTCAGGCGAGGACGACAGCAAGTGGCACTATCTCGGCCGCAATCTGCACGACCACATCGCGGCCGCCGCGCAGAACGTCTCCGATGGGCCGCGCTTCCTCGAACGCGCGGTACACTACAACAACATCTCGGCGAAGCTCGCACGGAAGCTCGAGGCGCGCTCGCGCGAGCTCGCCATGGACGCGCTGAAGACCGCCAACCGCGAGGCCAATCGCGCGCTCGCCAAGGACAAGGGCGGCGACGCCCGCTGGAATTTCGGCATCTACATCTACAGCGAGGACGCTGACGAGGAGCGCGAGGCCAAAGAAGCCGGCAAAGAAGGTGGTGCTTCGTGAGCCGGCCGCCGCTGATCTCCCGCCGTTTGCTGCTGACAGGATTTTGGCTCGCCGGCACCGCGATGGCCCGGGCGCAGGTCAAGCGCGGCACCGACCAGGGCATCGGCGGCACCGGGATCACGCGCGGCGATGATCATGGCATCGGCGGTACCGGCATCGTCGGCGTCATACAGCGCTTCGGCAGCATCTACGTCAACGGCGAGCGGATCGCTTATGCCAGCGACGTGCCGGTGCGGATCGACGGCGAGGCGGCGAGCGCCAAGGCGCTACGCATCGGCCAGCTTGCGCGCGTGGTCGCGGTCCGTCAGGCCGACGGCACGCTCGTCACGCGCAATATCACGATCGCGAGCGAGGTTGCCGGTCGGATCGAGCAGGTGAAAGGCAACGAACTGATGGTGCTCGGTCAGAAAATCGTCGCGGGCGACAAGGAGAGCAAGCTTCGCCCGGGCACGCACGTGGCCGTCTATGGTCTGCGCCGGAGCGACGGCGTGGTCGTCGCAAGCCTGGTCGAGCCGCGACGCGCGGCGACCGAGCGTGTGACCGGCCTGGTCGAGCGCGGGCCCGACGGCCTGCGAATTGGCGGGCTCAAACTGAACAATGTCGATCCGCTGCTGGTCGGCCAGCGCGTCCAGATCGAAGGCAGCGTGAGCCAGGGCGCGATGCAGGCGGCGCGCACGCGGATCGATGATTTCTCGGATCTCGTCGGCGCAAGCCGGCTGTCGGTCGAAGCCTATGTGCAGCGCGCAGGCGCCAACCTCCAGCTCGGCTCCGGCTTCGTGGCCCGCGACGGCTCGCGTTTCGGGCCGACCGCCGGCGAAGCGCGCATGGTGGTCAACGGCGCGTTCGACCGTTCTCGCGGCTTCCAGGTGGAGTCGGCGCAGGCCATCGGTCAGGCACCTGGCGCAGCTCCATCCGGCGGCGGCAATCCCAACCGGTCGCCCGGCGGCTCGATCCTGCATCCGAATCGCACCACGCCCAATCCGGGCGGTCAGCCCGGCGCGCCCGCGCCGGGATCGCCATCCGGGGCAACGCCAGGTTCTGCGCCTACGGGACCTGGTGGTCCGTCAGGCCCAGGCGGAATGGGATCACCCGGCGGACCGATGGGGCCGGGCGGTGGAATGGGTGGTGGCGGATTCGGCGGGCCCGGAGGCGGAATGGGTGGCGGGCGACGTTAAGAGCTGCGCGCGCCGAACCTGAGGAATGCGGGCCTAGCCCGCGCTGAGGCGCACGCCAGCGCGCAGGAATTTCTGCGGATCCACGGCTTCGCCCTCGATCCGGGTCTCGTAATGCAGATGCGGTCCAGTGGAGCGACCGGTCGACCCAACCAGACCGACGACCTGGCCGATCTTCACGGTCTCGCCGACCCTGACATTGATCTCGGAGAGATGGCCGTAGCGGGTCGAAAGCCCGTTGCCGTGATCGACCTCGACCATGCGGCCGTAACCGCCGGACCAGCCGGCGGAAACGACCTTGCCATTGGCGGTGACGCGAACCGGATCGCCGGTGGTGGCGCGGAAGTCTAGCCCCGTATGCATCGCGGGCCGGCCGAGGAAGGGATCGCTGCGGACGCCAAAGCCGGAGGTGAACTCGACCTCGCCGATGACGGGCTTGCGGTAGGGCACCAGCGCTAGCGTGCGGTTGAGACGGTCCATCTCGGCGCGGGTGACGTTGATGCGAAAGAGCTGCTTCTCGAACGGCCCGGCATTGGCCGTCAGCTTGACGGGAACGAACGGCCCGCCCATTGCGTTGCGCGGCACGGCGGCTTCGAGATTGGCAAGACTGAGACCGAGATCGCTGACCACGCCGCGCATCCGGCGCATGCGTGAATCCATGCTTTCCTCGACCGCACTGAGCGCCGCCATCTGACGGCGTTCGACCTGATCGAGCGAGGTGGTGAGTCGGACCAGGACATTGTCGAAGCCCTGGTGCTTCGCGAATTGGTAGGTCGGCGGTGCCGCAACGGCCGGCGCGCGCGATTCGAGCCGCGCCTCGCGGTCCGGCGGCGCCACGAAGATGACGGTATCGCTGATCGGCGAGGGTTTTGGCGTGATCTGGCTCGCATCGCCGCGCTGCGGAGTCGCGCGGGGAATCGAGCCGGTCACGTCAGGCATGGCCCCGAGCGCCGTGGCCCGGGACTCCAGCGCCGTCTGGCGCTTCATGATCTGGTCGAGCTTCTGGTCGAACTGTTCCTGGTCGAGCAACTGCCGGCTGGTGGTGCGATCGACCTTGGCGCGCAGCTCAGCGATGCGGTCCTCATAGGCGTATTGCATCTCGGCCTGGCGGGCGATCAGCCGGGTCAGAACATCGTCACGGAAAGCAAAATAGGTGGCGGTCGCCGCCGACCAGAGACCGAGCAACACCACCGTTCCGACCACGATCCAGAACACCACGGGCCCGAAGCGGACCTGCTTGCCGGCATGGACGATGGTGTAGGCGTCGTCGGTCGCGGGAAGGGGGATTGCTACAGCTGCCGCAACCGCGGGGCGGCGTTGGAAGGCCCGGCCGTGGTCGTGAGCATGATGTTGGGGGTACTGCGAATATTGGGCAGAACTTTTCGACATCGGCACTCCCGCGCCGGTCGGATGAGTCCGTACGGCCTTAATTGCCGCAGCAATCTGGGCCGGTCATGGTTAATTTTCCGGAAACGGGAACGGGCGAATTTAAAGGACTGGTTAAAGGCTTCTTGCCGCTTCCAGCACCGCGTCGGCATGACCGTCGACCCGGACATTGCGCCAGATCCTGGCCACTTCGCCATCAGCCCCGACCAGCACCGTGGTGCGAAGAATTCCGAGGAAGGTCTTGCCATACATGGACTTTTCGCCCCAGGCACCATAGGCTTCCAGCATCTTGTGCTGCTCGTCCGAGATGAGGGGGACACCGAGGCCGTGCTTGTCGCGGAACTTCTCCTGGGCCTTTAACGGATCGGCGGAAACCCCGAGCACGGCGGTGCCGGCGGCCGCGAAGGCGCTGGCGAGGCGGGTGAAGTCGATCGCCTCGCGGGTGCAGCCGGGCGTGTCGGCGCGGGGGTAAAAGAACAGGACGAGCTTTTGGCCGGCATAGTCCGCCAAGGTGACCTCCTTGCCGCCGTCACGGGGCAGGCGAAAGGCGGGGGCCTTGCGGCCTTCGGCCAGGCCGGACTTCGCCGCCGTGGGCGAGGACGCCGATTTGGAGGAATTTAACTGTTTCGATGCGGCCCTATGTGATCCTGCTTTTGCTAGAGTCCCGGTTGATTTGCTCGCCGGCGCCCGCGGCGTCTTTGCGGGCGTTGTTCGAGTCGGTGCCCGCGTTTTCAGGGTCTTCTTTTTAGCGGTCGGACTGCCGGAGGGCGATTTGGGCGATTTCTTTTGGGATTTCTTGGACATACGCCTTCCTTTCGACGCTTTCGGCGGGTCAACCGAAACGGTATTGCAGCTCTCGTCCGGCGTCCCGGAATCGCGCCCTCGGCTGGGCAAGTCTGACGACGCCGGAGTATGGTTACAAGGAATTCCACGCACCACCCGACTGCTCGTTGAACGCGCTCCCGGGGCGAAATGACGAACAGCAGGAATATTCGAGGTTTGGCTGCAATGCCGGCGCAGGGAGCTCCGCTTCCCGTGGACGGCTGCGGTCCCGGCGGCGCTCAATCTCATGACGGGCGCTTGTATCGAGAGGCAATGGCAAGGAATAAGTCGCCCCAGGATTACAATCGGGACTTCGATCGGCGCGGCGGTCAGCAACAGCCGCAGGAATGGGACGACGCCGATTGGGATCCGGATCAGGAGGCGGCCGCGGGCCATCGCGCGCGCCGGCTGTTGTCGCGTTCCAGCTCGGGCCTTCATCGTTTTGGCGACGGGTTCGGCGCGCTGCGCCGTTGGCTGGCCGCCGATCGTTGGCTGAAGCGTCTCGTCCTTGTCGTCGGGACTCTCGCCGTCATCTTCGCCGGCTGTTTCGCTGCGCTGTGGTGGCGACTCGGCGCCGGTCCCATCAATCTCGACATCGCAACGCCGTGGCTGGCGGCCGCGATCGAGGACAATATTGGTCACGGCAACACGGTTGAGATCGGGGGCACCCAGATCGAGCGGGCCGGGCGGATCCGCATCGCCGTCCGTATCCGTGACATCGTCGTCCGCGATCGCGATCACGCCGTCGTCGCCAGCGCGCCGAAGGCTGAGGTGAAGCTGTCGGGGGCGGGCCTGCTGATGGGGCACCTGCGCGCCGAAAGCCTCAATCTCGTCGATGCCGAGCTCGCGATCCGCATCGCGCCCGACGGCACTGTCACCGTGTCCGCCGGCGACACCGCAAAGCCGCTTGCGACCGGCGTCGCCTCGAAGAAGGATGCGGGCTTGCCGCCGACATTCCCGCGCAACGGCGTCCCGCCGCCGCCATTCGCCACGGCGCCGGCGAGCCAGGATCCATCACAAGCCACCTCCCAGGCCGCGCCCCAGGCGCCCCCGCAGAGCGGCATTCTTCAGGGGCTCGACTGGCTCGACAGCCTGAGCATGACCGGCCTGGACGGCCAGAACCTCAACGAGATCGGTCTGAAGAACGGCAATCTGATCGTCGACGATCAGCAGCGCGGCAGCAAATGGTCGTTTGAGAACATCACGCTCAGCCTGCGCCGGCCGAGTCGCGGCGGCGTCACACTCAGCCTCGGCGAGGAGGGCGCGCACCCCTGGATGCTACGGGCCACGATCGGTCCGACCGAGAACGGCGTGCGCTCGATCGACATCAAGGCCGACAAGGTCTCGACCTCCAACATCCTGTTGGCACTGCGGGTCAAGGACCTCACCTATACCGCCGATTTGCCGCTGACTGGCGAGCTCACGGGCGAGCTCGGACGCGACGGCGTGCCGACCTTCTTCCGCGGTAAGATCGTGGTCGGCGCGGGTAATATCATCGACACGGACACGCCCGACTATCCAATGGCGATCGACCAGGCCGAGATCAATGTCGAGTGGGACGCCAACCGGCGGGTGCTGGTCGCGCCGTTCAAGATCCTGTCGGGAGCGAACCGGCTGACGCTTCTGGCCCATCTCGAGCCGCCCAACGGCACCGTCAACGACTGGCAGCTCGGCTTCAGCGGCGGGTCGATCCTGCTCGGCGGCATCGACAACGAGCCGCCGCTCGTCTTCAACCGCATCGCGATCGGTTTCCGCTTCGACACCGACCACAAGCGCTTCCTGCTGACGCAGGCCGACATCAGCAATGGCGAGATCGGCGTCGCCGGCACCGGTGCGATCGACTATTCGGGCGAGCCGCGCCTGACGCTGGGCTTTGCCGGAACGCCGATGTCGGCCTCCGCACTGAAGCGGATGTGGCCGACGCTCGTCGTTCCCGAGTTGCGCGAATGGGTGATCGAGCGGATCGAGCGCGGTACGCTCCAGCGCATCGAGATCGGCATCAATTCGCCGACCAAGAACCTGCCGCGCAAGGGCCCGCCGATTCCCGACGACGGCCTGTCGGTCAACATCGTGGCGAGCGGTGTCGTGGTCCGTCCCGTGGACGGCATGCCTGCCGTGCACGATGCCGATCTGAAGGCGCGCGTGACCGGCCGCACCGCGACCGTGACGATCGGCCAGGGCATCGCCGATACGCCTGCCGGTCGCAAGATCGCGATCTCCGACTTCACCTTCGAGGTGCCGGATATGGCGCCCAAACCGTCGCCGTCGCGCACGAAGTTTCGCGTCGAGGGACCAGTGCCCGCGGCGGCTGAAATGCTGGCCAATGATCGCCTGAGCGATCTATCGTCGACCGTCGTCGATCCCAACACCAGCAAGGGGACGTTCACCGCCAACATCCAGCTCGGCCTGCCGGTCAAGGGCGAGCTGACCAAGGCTGACACCCTCTATGCCGTCACCGCCGACCTCAACGGCTTTGCCGCCGACAAGCTGGTGATGAACCAGAAGCTGGAAGCCAACAATCTCAAGATCGTCGCCAATAACCAGGGCTATCAGGTCAAGGGCGACGTCAAGATCAACGGGCAGGCGGCCTCGCTCGACTATCGCAAGCCGACCGAAGGCGATGCCGACGTCAGGCTGCAGGCGACGCTGGACGATGCGAGCCGGGCGCGATTGGGATTCGATCTTGGCAACGCCGTCAGCGGATCGTTGCCGATCAAGCTCTCGGGCAAGATCGCCGGCGGTCCCGACCAGACGACGAAGCTCGGCGTCGAGGCAGACCTGACGGCGGTGAGGCTCGACAACGTCCTGCCTGGCTGGGTCAAGCTTCCGGGCAAGTCGGGCAAGGCCAGCTTCAAGGTGGTACCGACGGCGCAAACGACGCGCCTGGAGGACATCGTCATCGAAGGCGGCGGCGCCTCGATCAAGGGCTCGCTCGAGGTCGACGCGAATGGCGACCTCATGAACGTGAACTTTCCGACCTATTCGCCGTCTGACGGCGACAAGACCTCATTGAGGGCTGAGCGTGGTCAGGACGGCGTCATCAGGGGCACCATGCGCGGCGACGTGTTCGATGGCCGCGGCTTCCTGAAGTCGGCGATTTCAGGCAATTCGAAGGACGATTCCAAGAACAAGATGAAGAACGTCGATTTCGACATCGACGTGAAGCTCGGTGCCGTCGCGGGTTTCAACGGCGAGGCGATGCGCAGCGTCGATGCCAAGATGTCGAAGCGCAACGGCGCCATCAAGGCCTTCAGCCTGAGCGGCAAGATCGGTCGCGATACGCCCGTGGCGGCCGATCTGCGTGGCGGGCGTGCGCAGGGCAGCCGCGAGGTGATCTACCTCCAGACCAACGATGCCGGCGCGCTGCTGCGCTTCACCGACACCTACACCAAGGCGGTCGGCGGCCAGATGGTGGTGGCGATGGAGCCGCCGACGTCGGAGCCGACCACTTCGCGCGAGGGCCTCATCAACGTCCGTGACTTCACGGTGAAGGGCGAGGCGCAGCTCGAACGCGTTGCCGCCGGCGCGCCCAACGGCACCGGCAACGGCGTCTCCTTCAGCGCGCTGCGCGCCGAGTTCACCCGCCAGAACGGCGCGCTGACGATCCGCGACGGTGTCGTCAAGGGGCCCATGATCGGCGCCACCATCGAGGGCTCGATCGACTATCCCGGCAACCAGGTCTGCATGAGCGGCACCTTCGTGCCGATGTACGGGTTGAACAACATGTTCGGACAGATTCCGGTCCTCGGGCTGTTCCTGGGTGGTGGCGATAAAGAGGGACTGATCGGCGTGACCTACGAGGTTGTCGGCACGCCGGCCGCGCCCGTGATGCGCGTCAATCCGGTCTCGGCCATGGTGCCGGGCGTGTTCCGCAAGATCTTCGAGTTCAACACCGGCAAGCAGAACTCGCCGTTCGAGGAATTTCCGTCGCAGTCGAATGACGGTTCGACCGGATCGACGCGTCAGCTATCGAGCGGCTGCAGCCTTACGCGGCGGTAGAAGCGGGCGCGGCTGTCTCCGGCGTCATGCCCGGGCTTGTCCCGCGTGCGGGACAAACCCGGGCATGACAGCAAGCGCCGGGAGTGTGTTGCGCCGCCTACGCCGCGCGCACGCCTGCCAGGAACGTCCCGACTTCGCCGGAGAGCTGTTCGGCCTGCTTGGAGAGGTTGCTGGCCGCGGCGAGCACCATGCCGGCGGCATTGCCGGTCTCGTTGGCGGCGGTCGAGACGCCGTCGATATTGGTGGTGACTTCCTTGGTCGCCTCCGCGGTCTGCGAGACGCTGCGGGCGATCTCGGCGGTGGCGGCGCCTTGCTCCTCGATCGCGGCCCCGATGGAGGTGGCGATGCGGCTGACCTCCTCGATGGTGGCGGTGATGCCGCCAATGGCGTCCACGGCCTCCTTGGTCGCGCCCTGGATCTGCGCGATCTTGTCGCCGATTTCACGCGTCGCTTCCGCGGTCTGGCTCGCGAGCGACTTCACCTCGGAGGCGACGACGGCAAAGCCGCGGCCGGCTTCGCCGGCACGCGCGGCTTCGATGGTGGCATTGAGCGCGAGCAGATTGGTCTGGGCGGCGATGTTGGAAATCAGCTCGGCGACGTGCTCGATCTGCTGGGCACCGTCCGAGAGTGCACGCACGATCGTGTCGGTGCGGCGCGCGCTATCGACCGCGCGGCCCGTGACCTCTGCGGACTGGGCGACCTGGCGGCTGATCTCGGTGATGGAGGAGGAGAGCTCCTCGGCGGCCGCCGCGACGGTCTGGACACGCTGACTGGCTTCGGTGGCGGCCGAACCGACCAATGCGGCGCGGCGGTTGGTGCCTTCGGCGGTCGAGGACATCGACTTGGCGGTATGCTCGAGCTCGCCGGAGCCGGAGGCCATCAGGCCGACGAGCTGGCCGACGGAGGCATCGAAGCGGTCGGCAAGCGCGATCAGGGCGTCGCGCTTCTCCTGCTCGGTCCGCGTCTTGGTGGCGGCCTGTTCGGCTTCCAGCGCGCGCGCCGTCAACGCCGTCTGCCTGAGCACTTCGAGGGTCTCGGCCATGCGGCCGATCTCGTCGCCGCGGTCGGTTTCCTCGACCGGCTTGTCGATCGCGCCTTCGGAAATCTTCTGCATGCGGTTCTTCTGGCGGTCGAGCGCGCTGAGCACGTCGCGGGCGATCAGCCAGGACAGTGCCGCCATCAGCAGCATCAGGCCGATGCCGATCGCCGCGAGTTCCAGCGTCAGTGCGCGCACGTCGGCGTCGATGTCATCGACATAGAGACCGTAGCTGATGGTCGCATTCCAAGGCGCGAACTTGCGCGCGAAGACGGTCTTGCGGACAGGTTCGGTCTGACCGGGGCGGGGGTAGAGATAGGAGGTCACCCCACCCTGCGCGGTTTCGCTGCCGGCCTTGATGATGGCGTCGGCGATCAGGACGCCGTTGGAGTCCTTGGCCCCGGTGATCTTACCCTCGAGCTGCTGATTGGCGCCGTTCACCAGGATCGACGTGTCGGGATTGTAGACGACGGGGTAGCCCTGGTTGCCGTTGAAGTTCATGCGGCGGCCGCGCTGGTGGAACTGGGCCTTGGCGTCGGCCAATGTCAGCTTGCCGGCGGTAACTTCTTCCTGCAGCGATTGCGCATAATTGTAGAGCAGCTCAACGGCGGTCCGCATCTGCTGGACGCGGTCCTCCATCATGCGGCTCTTGCTGAGGACGGACGATACCCCGATGATGGCTGCAACCGTGAGCGCGGCGAGACAGACCATGCTGGCAAGCTTGGTGCGGATCTTGAGGTGACTCAGCAGCTTCATCGCAGCCTCGGTGGAATGGTTGTCATTGCTCGCGTCGGTAGCATGAAGTTCTTACTAATCATGAATGGACGCATGCGACGTGCCGCCGCGTGCGGCATCCGCAGCCGCGTGCGCAAACATGCAGGCCGAACGTGCCTCGCTTGCGCGTGGCGCGTCAAATCGCGGAGATAAATGATGTCGGAATTTGGTGGTGGTCGAGCCCAGCTGGATCGGCAGTGAACCGATTCGCTCACCGCATCGTCATGTCCGTGCTGCTCGTGGCGGCCCTCGTCCTCATCTGGAACGTGCTGGGGGCGCGCTGAATCGGCACCGGCAGATTTGCCGGTGCCGTCCTGCTTGCAGGTTAACCTGTAAGCGCGTCAGCGCCGCGCATAGGCGCCGCCCGACGCATCGCTCTCCTTGCCCGTCAACGCATCGACGCTGACCGAGCCACCGCCGGCTGCGGTGAGATAGAGGCAGGCGAAGCAGAACAGGATCGCTGCGGTGCCGCCATTGAGCAGCGGCAGGAACACCGGCGTCCCGGTCTTAAGCATGTGGCCCATGAAGTACGCGAAGGCCATTTCGCCCGCCAGTATGAATGCTGAGAACCGGGTGAACAGGCCGAGCATCAGCGTCGCGCCGAGCACAAGCTCGAGCGCACCGGCCGCGTAGATCAGCGGCGGGATGTCGGCGAAGTAGGGCAGCACCGGAAACTTGAAAAGCTTGGCGACGCCGTACTGGAACAGCAAGAGGCCGGTGATGAAGCGGAACAGGCTCAGGAGAACCGGTTGATAGCGAGCGAGATAGGGAAAGTTCATTGGTTTGCCTCCATCCAATGCTGCGACTTGGACTTCATTCAGTTCCGCCTCGCAAGACACTTGGGATCAATTCCATACTGACATTTTCGTGTCATCCGCATTCTTGAGCGTATACGCGTCGCGTCCGCCCGTAGTTCCCCGGTGACACGAATGAACTCTAGTTACCTCTGGGAAACCTAGCGCCGCAAGGCGGGCACGATCAGGAACGGGATCATCCCGAGCACGACGCTCGCAAGTGCGAAGACCAGCAGCGCATTGTAGCCGTGGGTGGCGTCGTGGATCAGGCCGCCGCTCCAGGAGCCGAAGGCCGAGCCCAGCCCGCTGCCGATCGAGATGGTGCCATAGATGGTGCCGACGCGCTTGCCGCGGAAGATCTTCATTGCGGTTGCCGTGATCAGCGGGCCGCGCGAGCCCATCATGCTGCCGAAACAGACGACGAATCCGGTGAGCAGGATGACATCAGGATAATACTGAAGCAGCCAGAGCAGGACGATGCCCAGAATCGAGATCGCGTAGCTGAGCAGCACCGAGGGCCGGCGCCCGATCATCCCGTCGAGGGCAGACACTCCCAACATGCCGAACACCAGCACGACGCCGGAAAAACCCCAGGCCGTCGCAGCCTGGAGCGGCGGGAAGCCGGCGTCGATCAGGTAGGCCACGATCTGCGCAGCGATCGCATACATGCCGACGGCGGTGAAGAAGAAGGTCGAGAACAGGGCCCAGAAGGCATGGTGACGCATCGCGCTCACAAGCGTCCAGCCGCTGTCGACGAAATCCGGATCGCTCTTCTTGGTGACGTGTGGCGAGCCGGCCGCGAACATGCGCCAGGGCAGGAGCAGCAGCGGCACCAGCAGCGCGAGCGCAGCGAGGCCATAGACCTGGTAGGTCTCGCGCCAGCCAAGATGATCGATCAGAAGCTGAGAGGCCGGCAGCAGGGCCAGCACGCCGCCGCCCATCGCCGAATAGACCACCGCCATGGCGGTCGGCAGCTTGGGGCCGAACCAGCGGCCGAGCAGGATCGAGTTCGGCACATTGCCGATGAAGGCAACGCCAATGCCGACACAGAGGCCGATCGAAAGCTGGAATTGCCAGAGCGCGTGCGCTTGGCTTGCGATCAGGAAGGCCGAGCCGAGCAGGAACAGTCCGAGCGCGTAGACAACGCGGGGTCCGGAGTGGTCGAACAGCCGTCCGACCAGCGGCGCGGTCAGTCCGCTGATCAGCCAAGTCAGCGAATAAATCGAGACGACCTGCGCGCGGTCCCAGCCGAAGCTTTCGGAGATCGGCTTGAGGAAGACGGTGAAGCTCTCGCTTAAGCCCCGGCCCAGGACCGCCAGCGTGAAGCACAGCGCGAGCACGACGAGCGCGGTGCGCACAGCGCCTCGCCCAGTGCTGCGAGCGTGTTCCCTCGACGCTTGCTTCGACGTTTCCTTCGACGTTTCCTTGGGCGTGTTCTGATCCATTGCCGGTCAGGGAGCGCGCATCTTCGCGCCCTGACAAGCAGCGAAAAGCTCATACGCCTATGCAGGCTTGATCAGGATGTGCTTCTTCTTGCCGAAGGACAGCTTGATCACGCCTTCCGGCGTCAGATTGGCCGCCGAGAGCGCCATCTTCTCGTCGGTGACGGACGCGTCGTTCACACGCAGGCCGCCGCCCTTGATCTGCCGCCGCGCTTCGCCGTTCGAGGCGACGAGGCCGGCCTTGACGAAGGCGGTGAGCACGCCGAGCCCGGCGTCGAGCTCGCCGCGCGGAATTTCCACCGTCGGCAGGCTCTCGGCGAGTGCGCCTTCCTCGAAGGTGCGGCGCGCGGTCTCCGCTGCTTCATTTGCTGCGTCGCGCCCGTGCAGCAGGGCGGTCGCCTCGGTTGCGAGCACCTTCTTGGCTTCGTTGATCTCCGAGCCGCCGAGCGCCTCGAGCTTCGTGATCTCGGCGATCGGCAGCGTCGTGAACAGCTTCAGGAATTTGCCGACGTCGGCGTCCTCGGTGTTGCGCCAGTACTGCCAGAAATCATAGGGGCTGAACTGGTCGGCATTCAGCCACACCGCGCCTTGCGCGGTCTTGCCCATCTTGGCGCCCGAGGCCGTGGTTAGAAGCGGCGTCGTTAGCGCGAACAATTGGTGCGTGCCCATGCGGCGGCCGAGATCGACGCCCATGATGATGTTGCCCCATTGGTCCGAGCCGCCCATCTGCAGTTTGCAGCCGGTGCGCTTGGCGAGCTCGACGAAGTCGTAGGCCTGGCAGACCATGTAGTTGAACTCGATGAAGCTCATCTCCTGCTCGCGCTCGAGGCGCAACCGCACGGAGTCCATGGTCAGCATGCGGTTGACCGAGAAGTGACGGCCGACGTCGCGCAGCATCTCGATCCAGTTCAGCTTGGTCAGCCACTCCGCATTGTCCAGCATGATGGCGTCGCTCTTGCCCTCGCCATAGCGCAGCACCTTGGCGAACACGCCGCGGATCGAGGCCTTGTTGTCCTCGATCTCGGCGACGGTGCGCATCGCGCGCGTCTCGTCCTTGCCGGAGGGATCGCCCACCATGGTGGTGCCTCCGCCCATCAGCGTGATCGGCTTGTTGCCGGACTCTTGCAGCCAGTGCAGCATCATCATGGTCAGGTAGTTGCCGATGTGCAGCGAGCGGGCGGTGCAATCGTAGCCGACATAGGCGGTCGCTTCGCCCTTGGCGGCGAGCGCGTCCAGCCCCTCGAAATCGGAGCACTGGTGGATGAAGCCACGTTCCTGCAGGATATTGAGGAAATCCGATTTAAATGCAGTCATCTGTCGGCATGCCCAACAATTCTTGGTTTACTGTTTTGGGAGCAATTTTAGGGTCTGGCGTGGGAACCCGATTGCTGCCCGCCACTTGGCGCTGTGGCATTATAAGATGTGTCCCTCTGGCACAAGATCGGCATGCCGGAACGGGTCTTGAGGACGCTGATCCATGATGTTGACGGCACTCGGTTTGATGAGCGGCACCTCGCTGGACGGGGCGGATGTCGCGCTGATCGAAACCGATGGAAAACAAGTGAAGGCATTCGGGCCGACCGGCTACCGGGCCTATCATGCTGCGGAGCGCAATCTGCTGCGTCAGGCCCTGAGCGAAGCCGTGCATTTGACCCAACGCGATGCGCGGCCGGGCGTTCTGGCCGAGGCCGAGCGCGTGGTGACGCGGGCCCATGCGGAGGCGGTGGCCACCTTCCTTGCCCAGAACCGCATGAGGCCGGAGGACATCGACATCGTCGGATTCCACGGCCAGACGGTGCTGCACCGGCCCGAAAAGCGGCTGACGGTGCAGATCGGCGACGCGCCAGCGCTGGCAAAAGCGATCCATATTCCCGTGATGCATGATTTCCGCGCCGCCGATGTCGAGGCGGGCGGGCAGGGCGCGCCCTTCGTACCGGTCTACCACCGCGCGCTGGCGCAGTCGCTGGACCGCGAGGGGCCGATCGTTGTGGTCAATATCGGCGGCGTCTCCAACATCACCTATATCGACAGCGACACGCTGATCGCCTGCGACACCGGCCCCGGCAACGCGCTGCTGGACGATTTCATGTACCGCACCATGAACCAGGCGTTCGATGCGGAAGGAAAGTTCGCAGCGCTCGGGAAGGTCGACGAGGCCTGGATCGCACGCGCGCTGGAGCTGCCGTTCTTTGCGTTGCCTCCGCCGAAATCGCTCGACCGCAACGACTTCGCTGCGCTCAAGCTCGGCGACGTCGCGCCGGCCGACGGCGCCGCGACGCTGACCGCCTTCACCGCGGCGGCGATCGCCCGCGTCATTCCACTGTTGCCGCGGCGGCCGCGGAGCTGGATCGTCTGCGGCGGCGGCGCCCGCAACCTCACCATGCTGCGGATGCTGCGGGAGCGCGTGGGCTCGGCGACCGTCGAGGCCGCCGAGACCCTGGGATGGGCTTCCGACGCCATCGAGGCCCAGGCCTTCGGCTTCCTCGCCGTCCGCGGCCTGAAGGGCCTGCCGTTGTCCTATCCCGCTACCACGGGCGTGCCGATGCCGATGACCGGCGGGGTGATCGCAAGGCCCTGAACGAGCGGGCGCACTCGGGCTATTTCTGCAGATGACCGCGCAACGGGCCTAATGGGCTCGGGAAAGAGGAATACTCGCTAGACTTGTAGAAATTTTCAATTTAGGATTGAGGAATTTCAAAAGTGCATTATTGGGTGGCGGAGATTTCCCATGGCGGAAGTGAATTCGCCGGCGCAGGGCGCTATTCAGTCCCAAGGCGTCGTCACGCTCGAAAGCAGCTACACGCGCGGCCAAATCGACGGTGCATTGGCGCTGTCCGAATATGTGCTGAGCACTGGTTTCCAATCTGCGAGCGGAGAGACAGTGCCGCTCGATGCGGTTGAAGTCATCCAGGGGACCGCCGTCAAGCTCGGGATATTGGCCACAGGCGATGGAACAGCGCCGCAACCCGGGCGCAGCATTTCGGCGGCCGACTGGAACGATTTGGAGCGCGCCTATTACCGGCTCGCGGTTTTTGCGAGTCCGGTGACGGCGGAGACGCTAGATGCGACGCGCGCCATCACCTCGATCTCGGACGAATCGGAGACGTGGTGGAATCGCCTGATCGGCAATTCTCCGGCGCTGCGCTTTACGCGGCGGTTTTCCTTCGTAACGATTGTCATCGCGGTAGCGATCTTGACCGGGGAATGCCTCGTTTATTACTGGGGTCTTGATCCAGACACCACGCGATATGCCTGGGAGCGGAACCTGGCGCAGATACTTCTGCCCTGGGGGTACGGCGCCCTCGGCTCCTGCGCCTATCTGCTGCGATCGGCGCATTATTTCATCTATCAGCGTTGCTTCGACTTGCGACGCAAGCCGGAATACTTCAATCGCGTGCTGTTGGGCGCCATCTCTGGCGGCGCGATCATCCTGTTTGTCGACTATCTCGTCGACAGTGATAGCGGCGATACTCTGCATTTGAGCTCGGCGGCGCTCGGTTTCGTTGCAGGCTACAGCACCGACTTCTTGTTCAACACGATCGAGCGCATCGTGGCCGCGATATTCCCAAGGGACAACTCCGATCTGAACCCCAAGCAGCAAGTTGGAAGAAAAGCCGCGCTCCCGAAGAATCAGGACCGCGATGGGTCGCCTGACGAAGGGAATAAAAAGCCCGAAGAGGAAAACTGAGCCCATGCCGAGCCCAGACGTCCGAGAAGCAGGAAGGGCTCGAATTCCACTGCAGGGAGGATGGGCGGAGCGACGGCCGGGACGCAGAAAAATGAGGCCGGCTGAAGCGCGTGCTGCGGGGGCTTGGCGGCCGTTGCGGCTCCGGGTGATCAAGCTTCTACTGGGCCTTGCGCTCACAGTCGCCGGCGGTTCGGCGTGGTGCGTCGAGGACGTGCCGCGTCCGTTGCTCGAAAAAGGTGGTCAACCAGTTGATTGGTGGTTCACCTTCAAATTCAATGCTCAGAAGTCGTTCGCTGGTTGTGGTCCCGTCGAGGGACCGCGTGCCTGTATCTTCGGGGGCAAAGTACGGGCAAAGGATCGCTTCGGACAGCAATTCGCGTTTGCGAGCAGCAGCGCAAGCAAATTGAGCCAGGGCAAGGGCTGCGTCGGCGCCACGACCACCGATCCGGTCGGCGCCACCTTCGATCAGGTCTACAACGGCAATTTCTTCTACCTGATCTGGAACGATCAGTTCTACGGCGACCCGATCAAATCGGCCAACTCACCATGGGGCCATTCCAAGGGGTTGCTCGCCTGGAACGATGCAGGCGAGGGCTTTGTCATGCAGGTCTCGACGCCGTCATGGCCGGGCTCGGGCAGCAACCGGATCGTTCGGAAGGCCGGCAACACTCTTGGATGCATCAGCAGCAACAACAATCTGCTGGCCAGCCAGCATTTCTTTGCGCTCAAGCTGACCAAGGACGATTTGGTCGAGGTTCTCAAGGGCCTGAAGGCGGCGGGCGTGGCAACCGATCCGACCAAAAAGCAGATCGTTCGAAACGGCGGTCCTGATGATGTTCAGGAACTGGTCGGCGAACTCGGTGAACTTCCGAAGAAGAAAAAGCCGAGCACCACCGCGACGGGAGATTTCTTCACGCGCCGGGATCTGTCGACCAAAGTCATCCTGATTGCCAAGACGGCGAGTCTTACCGCACCTCCATGGGAGGTCGTATCGGCCATCCTCAGCGGCACCGCAGAGCGAAGCGCGACGTGGTGGACCAAACCCAAAATTCCTTCCACCAACAAGAATTCGAAGGTGAAGTGCCTGGAGCCGTTCGAATTGGACAAGAAACCTGGGCCGGTAGCCATCGCGTTGACGGGCGCATGGAAAGACCAGCCGATCAAACTGAATGCGCCGTCCAACCACGCGAAGATCGGGGTCTCGAGCGCGGGCGGTCACAGCTACGTTATCTTTGGCGATCTGAATCAGCAGGGAGCATTGAACCCGCCGGGCTGCGATAGCAGCCAGAACGGTCGCGGCGGCTTGTTTTTTGTGATCGACAACAAGCCGTTGCACGACAGTGTAGCCGATCTGATCGACGGCGATACGGCGCCGATGAAGTGACGGTCCGGCCATCAGGGACGCTTGCTGGAATCCTTGACATAGATGCAATCGCATGAAAAGTTCATGTAATTGCATCTATTGCGAGGAATGCCATGACCGCGTCACTGAAACTGATCAGCCACAAGCTTTGCCCCTACGTGCAGCGCGCCGTGATCGCGCTGAAGGAGAAGGGCGTGCCGTTCGAGCGGGTCGATATCGATCTCGCCAACAAGCCGGACTGGTTCTTGAAGCTGTCGCCGCTCGGCAAGGTGCCGGTGCTGGTGGTGACGACGGAGCAGGGTGAGTTCGTCCTCTTCGAGAGCAATGTGATCTGCGAGTACATCGAGGAGACCCAAGGCGGCGCGAGGCTGCACCCGGCGGATGCTTTGAAGCGCGCCGGCCACCGCGCCTGGATGGAGTTCGGCTCGGCGATCCTCGGCGATCTCTGGGGCCTGGAGACGACGACGGATCCGGCGACGTTCGAGACCAAGCGTCAGGCGCTGGTGTCGAAGTTCGCGCGTGTTGAAGTCGCGCTTGGCGCAGGCCCGTTCTTCGCCGGCTCGCAGTTCAGTTTGGTCGACGCCGTGTTCGCGCCCGTCTTCCGCTATTTCGACCTGTTCGACGAACTGACCGAGCACGGCATCTTCCGCGACGTGCCGAAGGTGCGGGCCTGGCGAGCGGAGCTGGCGAAGCGTCCGAGCGTGCGCACTGCTGTTGGTGAAGACTATCCGCAATTGCTGCGCGCCTTCCTCGTGCGTCACGACGCGCATCTGCTCAAGCTTGCGGCCTGAGCTGAGCATGTTGCTTACCTAGCCCGGATGGAGCGCAGCGCAATCCGGGGCCCTGCGTCTGCGGATGGGCCCTCCCGGATTTCGCTTCGCTCGATCCGGGCGACAAAAAGCCTCAGCGCACGTTCGCCAGACGCATGTCGAGATACGCCGTGATGGTCTCCATCAGCGGCTCGAGCTTGGCGTCGAAGAAGTGGTTGGCGCCGGGGATGATCTGCTGGTCGATCACGATTCCCTTCTGGGTCTTCAGCTTCTCGACCAGCGTGTTGACGTCCTTGGGCGGCACCACCGCGTCCTTCTCGCCATGCACGATCAGGCCCGACGACGGGCAGGGCGCAAGGAACGAGAAGTCGTAGAGATTGGCCGGCGGCGCGATCGAGATGAAGCCCTCGACCTCGGGGCGACGCATCAACAGCTGCATGCCGATCCAGGCGCCGAACGAGAAGCCGGCGACCCAGCAGGCGCGCGCTTCGGGATTGATGGTCTGCGCCCAGTCCAGCGCTGCGGCGGCATCCGACAATTCGCCGGTGCCGTGGTCGAACGAGCCCTGGCTGCGGCCGACGCCGCGGAAGTTGAAACGGAGCACCGAGAAACCGCGATGCGCGAAGGCGTAGTAGCACTGATACACGATCTGATGGTTCATCGTGCCGTGAAACTGCGGATGCGGATGCAGGATCATCGCGATCGGCGCGTTCTTCTGCTTGGCCGGGTGATAGCGGCCTTCGAGGCGGCCGGCAGGGCCGGTGAAAATGACTTCAGGCATGGATGTCTCTGATTGAGTCCCTTGGAGGTGATCCCTGCGCAATCGTCCGATTGGGGCTCTCACTGCGTGGCCGCCGACGAGAGCACGGATGAAAGGTGGAGAGCGCGCCCTCGGATGATGCGCGAGTGGCGCGCGGGTGAACTGACGCGCGCTTCTAACACGAGGCAAGGGTCAAAAAGCAAGCTTCTTCGACATCTCTCAATCGACTCAAGAGCTTAGCCGGTCATGTCAGCGTTATCTCCGGCCAGCTTCCCATGACCGCGACTGCCGGAATTCAACCGGGCCGAGGCAGGAGCCGTCCGCTTCGCCGGAGGCAGCGCTCAACTAATTGGAATCACGACCGTTTATGGATCACCGGTTGATCGGCCCTGGCGATTCCCGCCGGGGCGGTTCGGCTCCCCAGCGCGGCGACCGCCGGCCGGTAACGCCGGCTGCCGCCGAGCGACTGGCCGTTGTCGAAGGCGAGCTCGAAATCTCCTGATGGCTTGAGGTCCACGCCGCGCACCCGGTCGAGATTGGCGAGCCTGGTCCGATGAACGCGAACGATGGCAAAGCGCGCCAGCTCGCTTTCCGCCGCCGCCAGCGTGCCCCGGATCAGGTGCTGGGTGCCGTCGGCGAGGCTGTATTCGATGTAATTGCCGGCGGACGCGACCCACAGGATCTCGCGCGGCAGCACGCGAATGCGGCTCGTGCCGTCGCGCAGCCAGATCACGTCGGGCGGTGACGGCTGGAGCGGGGCCGGTGGCGCCGGTGGAGCGACTGCGGCGCTCTTCAGCTCACGCCGGCTTTCGAGCAACCAGACCGTGCTGGCGATCAGGACAACGGCCACGGCGTCCTTGCGAAATTCGTACAGGACCGTCGCGAGCGAGAAACGGAAGTCGTAGGCGCCGCCGGCGAGCCAGAGCGCGAGCTTCCGCACCCAGGCCATGCCGGTGATGTGGAGGGCGGAGAAGCCGAGCAGGGTGATCGCCCCGAGGCCTGCGCGGGCGGCGAGGCCGGATGCCCGGCGCATGCGGCGGACCGCCAGCACCAGTATCGGCAGCAACAGCAGGATGACGGAGATGCTCGACATCTCCCAGAACAGCCGCCGGCCGATGTCGTAGCTGTCGCCGCGCCAGGCGGCGTCCTGAGCGCCCGAAAACGCATTGACGATTCCGATCGCAAGCGTGACCGCCGCGATCGCAGCGAACATCATCCGGTCGCCGCCACTGATCCCAAAAGGCCCGCTATTCGTCCCAGCCGCCGGCGGCTCATCCCCTCGCGTCCGATTCTGATCCCAAACCGGCTCGACGCGCTCCGTCGGCGAGGCATTTCCTGTGTCAGCCATGGCCCGAAAACCGCGCTTGTCGTCCCCTCAAGGAACAGAAAACCATGACAACACCACAGCAATTGCAAAGCTCGCAAAGGCGTATCGATCTGGACTGGGTGCGGATTTTAGCCTTCGCGCTCTTGATCTTCTACCACGTCGGCATGCTCTACGTGTCCTGGGGCTTTCACATCAAGAGTGCGCACCGGCTGACCTGGCTGGAACCGGTGATGCTGTTCCTCAACCCGTGGCGGCTGTCGCTGCTGTTTCTGGTGTCCGGGGTCGCGACCCGCTTCATGCTCGACAAGTCGACCTTTACCGCGCTTGCCCGCGCGCGCTCGGCGCGGCTCTTGATCCCACTGGGCTTCGGCATGCTCGCGATCGTCCCGCCGCAATCCTATCTCCAGATCGTCGAGAGCCTCGGCTATTCCGCGGGCTTCTTCGATTTCTACGCCAGGCACTACTTTGCCTTCGGCGCGCAGTTCTGTCCGAACCCCTGCATCGTGTTGCCGACCTGGAATCATCTCTGGTTCGTGGTCTATCTGTGGGTCTACACGATGGCCTTGATCGGCGTGCTTGTGCTGTGGCCGGCTGGCGCTGACCGGCTCGGCCGGAAGCTGGCTGTTATCCTCGACGGGCCATGGCTGTTGATCGTCGTTTGCCTGCTGTTTGTTGCCTGGCGCCTGGTGTTGTTCCCGGCTTTCCCCTCGACGCATGCGCTGTTCGGCGACTGGTTCAACCACGCCGACCACGCGACGGCCTTCCTGACCGGCTTCCTGCTGGCGAAGCAGGAGGGGATTTGGCGCAATGTCGAGCGCCAGCGCTGGGCGGCTCTGGCGGCTGCAGTCGCCTGCTTCTCGGCCTTCATCCTGGTTCGCACCGGTCTGTTTGCGCCGTCGCCCGCGCTGAAATGGGCCGCCGCCTCGGCCTACGGTTGCTACCAATGGCTCGCGATCGCCGCCGTGCTGGGCTTTGCGCGGCGCCACCTCACGGCCGACAGTCCCGTGCGGCGCTATCTGACTGACGCGATCTTCCCGTACTACATCGTGCATCAGACCGCGGTCATCGTGATCGCGCATGCGTTGCACGACAGCAATATCCCGGTTGGGATCGAAGCCTCTCTTGTCATCATCGGGACCGCGCTCACATGTGTGGCGACCTATGAAGTCGTCCGGCGCATCGCTTGGCTGCGTCCGCTGTTCGGATTGCGGGCGGCGCCGCGGCCGGCTGCCATAATGGAGCAGCAGCAGCCCGCCTGACGCGGGCCGCGGTCCGATTGGCCGGATGGCAAAAGATGCTAAGAGGGCGAGATGCCGACCCGTGTCTATCTCGATTGGAACGCGACCACGCCGCTGCGCCCCGAGGCCCGGGCGGCGATGGTTGCGGCCTTTGAGCTGATCGGCAATCCGTCGTCGGTTCATGCTGAGGGGCGGGAGGCGCGGCGATTGGTCGAGGAGGCCCGTGCCGTGCTTGCGACGGCAGTCGGCGCGTTGCCGCGGAACGTGGTCTTCACCTCGGCGGGAACCGAGGCCAATGCGCTGGCCCTGTCGCCGGGTTTGCGGGGACCGGCCAGCGGCCCTGTCGAGCGGCTGCTGGTCTCGGCAGTCGAGCACGCTTCGGTGCTGGCAGGTGGCCGGTTCCAGGGTGCCGCTATCGATCTGATCCACGTGGCGCGCTCCGGCGTGGTCGACCTTGAGCATCTGAAGGCACGGCTTACGGACGGCCCGCCAGCGCTGGTTTCGATCATGGCCGCAAATAACGAGACGGGCGCGCTCCAGCCGGTCGCCGAGGCGGCACGGATCGTTCACGAGGCCGGAGGCCTCCTGCACGTCGACGCGATGCAGGCCCTGGGGAAAACTCCCTTCGACATCAAGGCTGTAGGCGCCGACCTTGCGACCTTTTCTGCGCACAAGATCGGCGGGCCAAAGGGGATTGGCGCACTGGTGGTGGCCGAGGGGATCGCCGGACTGGAGCCGGTGCTGCGGGGCGGGGGACAGGAGCAGAGCCGCCGCGCCGGAACCGAGAATGTCGCCGGGATCGCCGGCTTCGGCGCGGCTGTGAAGGCTGCGCTTCAGGCTCTGCCGGAGGATGCGGAGCGCATGACAACCCTCAGAGCTTGCTTGGAAAATGGCATCCGAGCGATTGCGGACGCAACGATCTTCTCGGATGACGTGAAGCGGTTGCCAAATACCGTCCTGTTCACGGCGCCGGGTCTCAAGGCCGAGACCGCGGTGATTGGCTTCGACCTCGAAGGCGTCGCCGTCTCCTCCGGCTCGGCCTGTTCCTCGGGCAAGGTCCAGCCCTCCCACGTCCTTTCGGCCATGGGTTATGACCCGACCGTGGCCCAGGGAGCGGTGCGTCTCAGTCTGGGCTGGTCCACGGAACCGGAGGACATCAACAGGGCGTTAGAGGCTTGGCGAAAGCTCGGTAATAGCCTACTTAAGCACTAAGCGACGAAACACGGGTTGAACGGTTCTAAGCCGTGCTTTCCGCCCAGAAACATCGTAATACTCGTCCGAGTTTGATCCACCGCGGTCCTTGAAACCGCGAGCGGAGGATAGAATGCCAGCCGTGCAAGAGACGGTCGAGCGCGTGAAGC
>NZ_LFJD01000004.1:341735-424101 GCF_006658635.1 Bradyrhizobium sp. UNPA324 | reverse complement strand
GCCAACCCCCCCCCCGCCATGAACGATACCACGTCAGATCCCCCCAAGCTGAGCTGGTGGCGCCGCCTGTCCAACGGGTTGAAGCGCACCTCGTCTTCGCTCGGGACCGCGGTCGCCGACCTCGTCACCAAGCGCAAGCTCGATCGCGCCATGCTCGACGACATCGAGGACGTGCTGCTGCGCGCCGACCTCGGCACCTCCGTCGCGGTCCGAATCGCGGACGCGGTCGGCACCGGCCGCTACGACAAGGCGATCTCGGCGGACGAGGTCAAGGACGTCGTCGCGACCGAGGTCGAGAAGGTGCTGGCGCCGGTGGCAAAGCCGCTCGAGATCGATACGGCCAGGAAGCCGTTCGTCATCCTTGTGGTCGGCGTCAATGGTTCCGGCAAGACCACCACGATCGGAAAACTCTCGCAGAAATTCGCGTCCGAAGGCCGCAAGGTGATGCTGGCCGCCGGCGACACGTTTCGCGCGGCAGCGATCGAGCAGCTCAAGGTGTGGGGCGAGCGCACCAAGACGCCCGTCATATCAGGGGCGCAAGGCTCGGACTCCGCGAGCCTCGCCTTCAACGCGCTCAATGCGGCCAAGGAGCAGAATGTCGATGTGCTGCTGATCGACACCGCCGGACGTCTGCAGAACAAGGCCGAGCTGATGAACGAGCTCGAAAAGGTCGTGCGCGTGATCCGCAAGGTGGATGCGACGGCGCCTCATGCGGTGCTGCTGGTGCTGGACGCCACCGTCGGCCAGAACGCGTTGTCGCAGGTCGAGGCCTTCCATCGCACCGCCGGGGTCACCGGCCTCGTGATGACGAAACTCGACGGCACCGCGCGCGGCGGCATTCTGGTGGCGCTGGCCGAGAAGTTCAAACTGCCGGTGCATTTCATCGGCGTCGGCGAAGGCGTCGACGATCTCGCGCCGTTCACCGCGCGCGACTTCGCCCGCGCCATCGCTGGAATCGAATAGCGTCATCCTTCGAGACGCCGCTTGCGCGGCTCCTCAGGATGAGGTCGTGCCACATAAGAGGTCCTCATCCTGAGGAGACCGCGAAGCGGTCGTCTCGAAGGATGGGAGAGACGGAAGAGAGAATGGACAAGACCCAGCCGCATCCGCTGTTCAAGCTGGCGACCGAACTCGGTCCGCTGCTCGTGTTCTTCTTCGTCAATGCGAAGTTCAATCTGTTCGCCGCAACCGGCGCCTTCATGGTGGCGATCGTGGCGGCAATGATCGCGTCCTACGTCGTGACGCGTCACATTCCGATCATGGCGATCGTGACGGGCGTGATCGTGCTGGTGTTCGGCACGCTGACCCTGGTGCTGCACGACGAGACCTTCATCAAGATCAAGCCGACCATCATTTACGGCCTGTTCGCCGCGATCCTCGGCGGCGGCCTGTTGTTCGGCCGCTCCTTCATCGCCGTCATGTTCGACCAGATGTTCAACTTGACGCCGCAGGGCTGGCGCATCCTCACGCTGCGCTGGGCGCTGTTCTTCGCCGGCCTGGCGGTGCTGAACGAGATCATCTGGCGCACGCAAAGCACCGACTTCTGGGTGAACTTCAAGGTATTCGGCGTCACCCCGCTGACCATGATCTTCGCCGTCGCGCAGTTGCCGCTGACAAAGCGCTACCACCTCGAGCCGGTGTCGCTGGAGGCCAGCGAGGCCGAGGCGGGGGATGTGAGCAAGGGTTGACGGTCTCGTGTCCCGGACGCGCGAAGCGCGAGCCGGGATCCAGTCCCTCTCCAGAAGTGACGTCGTGGTGACATCGTGGTGACATGGGCCCCGGCTCTGCAGCGCATCGATGAAGGATCGCTGCGCTGCGTCCGGGGCACGCGATGCCCTAAGACCCAGCCTTCAGCGCGTTCTCCATCTGCGGCAACAGCACCTTCTGCAGATTGTCCGGCGTGATCGGGCCGACCAGCTTGTAGACGATGGTGCCCTCGCGGCCGACGACGAAGGTTTCCGGCACGCCGTAGACGCCCCATTCGATCGAGGCGCGGCCGTTGGCGTCCACGCCGACGCGGCCGAACGGGTTGCCGTAGCGGCCGAGGAAGCGGCGCGCATTGTCGGATGCGTCCTTGTAATTGATGCCGACCAGCTGGAAGCGCCTGTCTTTGGCCAGTTCGGTCAGGAGCGGTGCTTCGTCATGACAAGGCACGCACCAGGACGCCCAGACGTTGACCAGGCTGACCTTGCCCTTGAACGCGGCGGGGTCGAGGCCGGGCACTTGCGCATTGTCAGCCTGCAATCCCTCGAGCGGCGGCAGCGCGGTCTGCGGCGCGGGCCGGCCGATCAGCGCGGAGGGAATCCGCGAGGGATCGCCGCTGCCGAGCCGGAACCAGAACAGCAGTGCAAGGCCGATGAAGGCGATCAGCGGCAGCACCATCAGGAAGGTGCGGCGCTGCGGCGCTGCGGAGGCAGGTTGATCGCTCATCACAGGTCCGTCGCGCTGCGACCGGACCGGCGCGTGATACCGCGCTCCTCCAGCTCGCGCAGGCGCTGGGTCTGATTGCGATAGTCGAGCGCGATCCAGCCGATCAGGAGCGCGACCACGAGGGCCGCTGCGGCATAGGACGTCACGATGAAGGATGCGTAGGGACCAAGCGACATGATCATGCGGCCCCAGCTTCTTTCGACGCACCTTGTCCGCGCGAGCCGGCGCCCATCTCGCTCGAGAACGCGACACGGCTCGCCTGCATCATTTGCAGGGAGCGGACTCGGCGGCGCAGGATTTCGTTGCGCATCGCAGCCAGATGCAGCGTGACGAAAAGCAGCGTGAAGGCGACCGCCATCACCAGGAGCGGAATCAGGAACGATTTGTCGAGGGCCGATCCGCCCATGCGCATCACTGAGGCCGGCTGGTGCAGCGTGTTCCACCAGTCGACCGAGAACTTGATGATCGGCAGGTTGAGCGCACCGACCAGGGTCAGCACGGCGGCGGCCCGTGCGGCGCGCGAGGGATCGTCGACCGCGCGCCACAGCGCCATCAGGCCTAGATACATCAGGAAGAGGATCAGCACCGAGGTCAGCCGCGCATCCCATTCCCAATAGGTGCCCCACATCGGCCGGCCCCACAGCGAGCCGGTGAGCAGCGCGAGAAAGGTGAAGGCGGCGCCGATCGGCGCGGCCGCCTTGGCCGCGACGTCGGCGAGCGGATGACGCCACACCAGCGTGCCCAGCGAGGCGATGCTCATCACGCCCCAGACGAACATCGACAGCCAGGCATTGGGCACATGGATGAACATGATCTTCACCGTGGCGCCCTGCTGGTAGTCGTCGGGCGCCAGCGCGGTTTGATAGAGACCGATCGCGAGCAGCAGGACGGTCGCGGCCGCAAGCCACGGCAGGACCCGCGCTGTCAGCGCGAGGAACCGCGTGGGGTTGGCGAGGTCGATCAGTGTCATGGCACCCTGATAATCATCGATGGCCGCTCAGGCAATCAGCACGAAAGCGAGGGACAAAAGTTGATCGGGGTCAAGGTCAATCGGGCGCATCTCAATCGAGCCCGTGCCGCAGGCTCGCTGCGGCCGCGAAGGGGCCGATCACAAGGCTGACCAGGGACAGCGCGCACAGGATCGAGAACGGCGCGCCGAACGTCATCGGCCCGACGATCACCGCCTGCGAGGCCGCAACCCCGAAAATCAGGACCGGAATCGACAGCGGCAGCACCAGCACAGCCATCAGCAGCCCGCCGCGGTGCAGCGTCACCGCCAGCGCCGCGCCGATCATGCCGGTAAACGTCAGCGCCGGGGTGCCCGCCAGCAGCGTCAGCGCCACCGCGCCGGTCGCGACCATGTCGAGGTTGAGCAGGAGGCCCAGCACGGGGGTTGCGACAATCAGCGGCAGGCCAGCGGCCAGCCAATGCGCCAGCGCCTTGGCGGCGCAGGCGAGTTCCAGCGGCGTCCGGCTCATCGTGATCAGGTCGAGCGAGCCGTCCTCGTGGTCGGCCATGAACAGCCGGTCCAGGGTGAGCAGGCTCGCCAAGAGCGCGCCGAGCCAGAGAATGGCCGGCCCCAGCCGCGACAGCAGCGCCAGATCCGGCCCCACCGCGAACGGCATCAGCACCACCACGGTCAGAAAGAACAGCACCCCGATCAGTGCCCCGCCGCCGACGCGGAGCGCGATCCGGATGTCCCGGCGAATGAGGGCGGACAGGGCGGTCATGGGGTGGCTCCAACTCGCCCCGAGGGCGGTGCGCTCCCTTCCCGGCTTGCGGGGGAGGGCTGGGGAGAGGGTGTCTCGACAACGAAGATTCCCCCAGAGGAGAGAACCCTCACCCGGCGCCATAGCCGATGCAAAGCATCGGCGTTTTTAAGGGACGGCGGCCAAGGGCCGCCTATGCCGGCCTCTCCCGCAAACGGGAGAGGCGTGGGAGCCCGCGGCAACGCCGCCTTCCCGAATGACAGATGGATTGCTGGACCACGGGCGGAAGGAACGGCGAGAGCAGGACAAAGCCGCTTGGAAAGCTGAGGGTCGGTCGGAATCACACCTCACCCCCGATCCGCAGCTCCCGCGATTCGATCCCGAGTGGCGCGTGGGTCGCCGCGACAATCATGCCGCCGCGCGAAAGGTGCTCGCGCATCAGGCCGCCGAACATGTCCTGTCCCGTCACATCCAGCGCATTGGTCGGCTCGTCCAGCAGCCAGACCGGGCGGCGGACGGTCAGCAGGCGGGCCAGCGAGAGGCGGCGGCGCTGGCCGGCCGACAGGAAGCCCGCGGGCAGGTGGGTGGCGTGCGCGAGGCCCACAATGGCGAGGCTCTCGGCGAAGTCAAAACGCTCGCCGCCGAGAAATTCGGCCCAAAAAGTCAGATTCTCCGCCACGCTGAGCGCCGGCTTCAGGGCATCGCGATGGCCGAGATAATGGCACTGCTCGGGCAGCGTCAGCTCGGTATCGCCGCCCGAGAGCGCGATCTTGCCGCCCGCCGGCACCAGCAGGCCCGCGATCAGCCGCAGCAGCGAGGTCTTGCCCGATCCGTTGCGGCCGACGACCGCCACGGCCTCGCCTGAGACCGCCGCGAAATCGAGCCCGGCAAACACCTGGCGGCCGCCGCGCACGCAGGCGACGGCGTGTCCGGAGAGCTGCATCTTGCCGTGTTTCAACTCACTCAAAGCCGGGCCTCAGGAAAACTTGGGGTAGCGCATGGGAATTTTTGGCTCGCGATTGCTGCGGCACGATTGTGGCTGTGGCGGCGCGGTTAGAAAGCTTCTATAAGCCCGGAACTACTTGATGCAGCAACTCAACCTGCCCCCGCAAGCGGCCCAGCCTAGATGTGCTGACGGTGTTAAGATACCCTGCCGGGTATAACTAACGATTGGGATTTCCTACATGACCTCGCTCGACAGCTTCAAATGCAAAAAGACCCTCAAGGTCGGCGCCAAGACCTATGTCTATTACAGCCTGCCCACGGCCGAGAAGAATGGTCTGAAGGGAATTTCCAAACTTCCCTATTCGATGAAGGTCCTGCTCGAGAACCTGCTGCGCAACGAGGACGGCCGTTCGGTCAAGAAAGAGGACATCGTCGCCGTCTCCAAATGGCTGCGCAAGAAGTCGCTGGAGCATGAGATCGCGTTCCGCCCTGCGCGCGTGCTGATGCAGGACTTCACCGGCGTGCCGGCGGTGGTCGATCTCGCCGCGATGCGCAACGCGATGCAGAAGCTCGGCGGCGACGCCGAGAAGATCAATCCGCTGGTGCCGGTCGACCTCGTCATCGACCATTCCGTGATCGTGAACTTCTTCGGCGACAACAAGGCTTTCGGCAAGAACGTCACCGAGGAATACAAGCAGAACCAGGAGCGCTACGAGTTCCTGAAGTGGGGCCAAAAGGCGTTCTCGAACTTCTCCGTCGTGCCGCCCGGCACCGGCATCTGCCACCAGGTCAATCTCGAATATCTCTCCCAGACGGTGTGGACCAAGAAGGAGAAAATGACGGTCGGCAAGAAGACCGGCACTTTCGAGGTCGCCTATCCCGATTCGCTCGTCGGCACCGATTCCCACACCACCATGGTCAACGGGCTCGCTGTGCTCGGCTGGGGCGTCGGCGGCATCGAGGCGGAAGCCTGCATGCTCGGCCAGCCGCTGTCGATGTTGCTGCCCAACGTCGTCGGCTTCAAGCTGAAGGGCGCGATGAAGGAGGGCGTCACCGCGACCGACCTCGTGCTGACGGTCACGCAGATGCTGCGTAAGCTCGGCGTGGTCGGCAAGTTCGTCGAGTTCTTCGGCCCCGGTCTCGACAATCTCTCGGTCGCCGACAAGGCGACGATCGCCAACATGGCGCCCGAATATGGCGCGACCTGCGGCTTCTTCCCGGTCGATGCCGCCGCGATCGACTATCTCAAGACCTCCGGCCGCGCGGCGCCGCGCGTCGCGCTGGTGCAGGCCTATGCCAAGGCGCAAGGGCTGTTCCGCACGGCCAAGTCGCCCGATCCGGTGTTCACTGAAACGCTGACGCTCGATCTTGCCGACGTCGTGCCGTCGATGGCCGGTCCGAAGCGCCCCGAAGGCCGCATCGCGCTGCCGTCGGTCGCCGAAGGTTTTTCGCTCGCGCTCGGCACTGAATACAAGAAGGCCGAGGAGCCCACGAAGCGCTTCGCCGTCGAGGGCAAGGACTTCGAGATTGGCCACGGCGACGTCGTGATCGCCGCCATCACCTCCTGCACCAACACCTCGAATCCGAGCGTGCTGATCGGCGCGGGCCTCTTGGCGCGCAACGCCGCGGCGAAGGGCCTCAAGGCCAAGCCGTGGGTGAAGACCTCGCTCGCCCCGGGCAGCCAGGTCGTCGCAGGCTATCTCGCCGATTCCGGCCTGCAGAAGGATCTCGACAAGGTCGGCTTCAACCTGGTCGGCTTCGGCTGCACCACTTGCATCGGCAATTCCGGTCCGCTGCCCGAGGAGATCTCGAAGTCGATCAACGACAACGGCATCGTCGCGGCGGCCGTGCTATCCGGCAACCGCAACTTCGAAGGCCGGGTCTCGCCTGACGTGCAGGCGAACTATCTGGCCTCGCCGCCGCTGGTCGTCGCCCACGCGCTCGCGGGCAGCGTCACCAAGAACCTTGCCGTCGAGCCGCTCGGCGAGGGCAAGGACGGCAAGCCGGTGTACCTGAAGGACATCTGGCCGACGACGAAGGAGATCAACGCTTTCATGAAGAAGTTCGTGACCGCGTCGATCTTCAAGAAGAAGTATGCCGACGTGTTCAAGGGCGACACCAACTGGCGCAAGATCAAGACGGTCGAGAGCGAGACCTATCGCTGGAACATGTCTTCGACCTACGTGCAGAACCCGCCCTATTTCGACGGCATGAAGAAGGAGCCGGAGCCTGTCACCGACATCGTCGAGGCGCGCATCCTCGCCATGTTCGGCGACAAGATCACCACCGACCACATCTCGCCGGCCGGTTCGATCAAGCTCACCTCGCCCGCGGGCAAGTATCTCAGCGAGCATCAGGTACGTCCCGCCGACTTCAACCAGTACGGCACGCGCCGCGGCAACCACGAAGTGATGATGCGCGGCACCTTCGCCAACATTCGCATCAAGAACTTCATGCTGAAGGGTGCCGACGGCAACATTCCGGAAGGCGGCCTCACCAAGCACTGGCCCGACGGCGAGCAGATGTCGATCTACGACGCCGCGATGAAGTACCAGGAAGAGAAGGTGCCGCTGGTGGTGTTCGCCGGTGCCGAATACGGCAACGGCTCCTCGCGCGACTGGGCTGCCAAGGGCACCCGTCTGCTCGGCGTGCGCGCGGTGATCTGCCAGAGCTTCGAGCGCATCCATCGCTCCAACCTGGTCGGTATGGGCGTGCTGCCGCTGACCTTCGAGGAAGGTACCTCCTGGTCGTCGCTCGGCCTGAAGGGCGACGAGAAGGTCACGCTGCGCGGCCTCGTCGGCGACCTCAAGCCGCGCCAGAAGCTGACCGCGGAGATCGTCTCGGGCGACGGTTCGCTGCAGCGCGTTTCGCTGCTCTGCCGCATCGATACGCTGGACGAGCTCGACTACTACCGCAACGGCGGTATCCTGCACTATGTGCTGCGCAAGCTCGCGGCCTAAGCGCGGATTTGTGAACGGTGGCTCACTGCGAAGTGAGTAGAAGGTTAGATGAAGGCGGCCTATCACAAGGCCGCCTTCATGCGTTTGCGGCATGCTCTAGATGGGCCCGCCCGGCGGAAAACCTCCCTTTGGACGGTTCGCCCGGACGGTCGGTGTGCTGCGCCCGTAAGACTACGGTGACCATCCGGCGATAAGATTTCCCTTCCCACGAGCAATGGTGTGCGGCGTTCGACATGACAACAATGACGGCTTCTCATCTGGTTTCGCGTTGGTCCAGCGCCTTTTGGTCGGGCGCTCTCGGCATCTGTGCGATCGTCGCCGTCATCCGCCCTGCCGAAGCCGATCCCCGCGCCGTTGTCGAATTGTTTACCTCGCAAGGCTGCTCCTCCTGTCCGCCCGCCGACCAGATCATCGGCGATCTCTCCAAAGATCCGTCGATCATCGCGCTCAGCATGCCGATCGATTATTGGGACTATCTCGGCTGGAAGGACACGCTGGCGGATTCACGCTTCTCTGCACGGCAGCGCGCCTATTCGCGCGTGCGCGGCGACCGCGAGGTTTACACCCCGCAGGTCGTGGTCAACGGCTCCGCCCATGTCATCGGCAGCGACCGTGCCGGCATCGAGAATGCGATCGGCAAGACCGACAAGGGTGCGGGCGTGATGAGCGTGCCGGTGACGATGTCGCTCGCGGGCAAGCAGATCAACGTCTCGGTTGCCGCGAGCAACGAGCCGGCGGTCTCGCATGGCGAGGTCTGGATCTGCTCGATCGCCAGGTCGGTCCCGATCGCAATCACCCGCGGCGAGAATCGCGGGCAGCAGATCACCTATCACAACGTGGTGCGCAATCTGCTCAAGGTCGGTGACTGGACCGGGCGTCCGGAAAGCTGGACGGTGCCGATCGAGAACCTGACGCGCGACGGCGTCGACGGCGCGGTGGTCTATGTCCAGGACGGCAGCCGCGAAAAGCCCGGCCCGATGCTCGGCGCGGCGTACACGTCGCTGCACTGATTCGAATTTTTCGCTAGCATCGCGCGCCGTATTCACTCCTCATGGTGAGGAGCGCGCCCTTGCGCGCGCGGCGGACGATGCTGCGCATCGCCGCGAGAACCATGAAAGGCCCCCCGCTGATGCAGCTCAGCCTTGCATCCTTCGAGACGCCGCGCGAAGCGCGCGGCCCTCAGGATGAAGGGAGAGAGTCTTTCCTCGGATGTTTGGAGAGACGGTCGCACGTCGGCAGAAACATCTCGATACCAACAAAAAAGGACCAACTTGCGTTGGCCCTCCTTGTCGCGCGTACAGACCCGATCCTGTTCGACCCCGGGGGGCTGGGGGCTGAGGAATCCGGAACCGAAAGGACCGGGTCAACGCACGTCCATCTTTTCGCAGTGCAGGGCGGCAGTCGCTAGGCGGAAAAGCGGCGAGACTATGATTCCTGCTAACGATCCCGTGACGGTTTGCCGCGACAGAGTTCCACCTTTGCGTGTGCGTGGAGTCGCATCTGATTCGATCGGTTGAAAGCAGGCGGCCGAGTTCCATCGAGTTCCATCAAGAACCTTGCGGCGAGGAGCGGTTGGCGCGATCATGCCGTTGTCATGATCCGGTTCCGGGGACGGTTCGCGGACCGGGGTTTAAAGTCGTGCGATGAGGAGGCTCTCCATGAGTCTGATGTCGGAGGATGCCGATCCGAGCGAGCAGCGCGCGGCGGCGCGCCCCGCCGCCGCGAATGCGCAACAGAGCAGAGTGACGTTCAACCGGCTCGAGCTGCACCGTATTCTCAATCTCTACGGCCGCATGGTCGCCGATGGCGAGTGGCGCGACTACGCCATCGACTTCCTGAAGGACCGCGCTGTTTTCTCGGTCTATCGCCGCGCCTCGGAAGTGCCGATCTACCGCATCGAGAAGGACCCGCGCCTGGCGCGCAAGCAGGGCATGTACAGCGTGATTTCGGCGACGGGCCTGATCCTGCGCCGCGGCCACGAGCTGGAGCGCGTGCTGCTGGTGATTGATCGCAAACTGGCGGTGGTGTGACGGCAGCGGTGATGTAGCGAGACTTCCTAGCCCGGATGAGCGAAGCGACATCCGGGGCTTTGCTTGCGACGTTCCGGGGTATCGCTTCGCTCACCCGAGCTACAAAACCTACTTCCCCGGCACCGTGGTCGCGCCTTCGCCGAGGTCGCGCTGCATCATCACGGTGTCCAGCCAGCGGCCGAATTTCAGCCCGACATTGGGATGCGTGCCGATCATCTTGAAGCCACCCCTGGTGTGCACGCCGATCGAGCCGGCGTTGGCGGAATCGCCGATCACCGCGATCATCTGGCGGAAGCCGCGCGCCTCGCATTCAACGACCAGCCGCTCCAGCAGCAATGAGCCGACGCCGCGGCGGTGGAAGGAGGGATCGAGGTAGATCGAGTTCTCGACCGTGAAGCGGTAGGCCGGGCGCGGGCGGTAGGCGCCGGCATAGGCGTAGCCGGCGACGCGTCCCTCGAGGATGGCGACGAAATAGGGATAGCCGCCGTCGATGAGCGCGCGATAGCGCCGCGTCATCTCCGCGAGATCGGGCGGCTCCAGCTCGAACGTCGCCGTGCCCTCGCGGACAGCCTGCTGATAGATGGCGGTGATGGCGGGAAGGTCGGCCTCGGTCGTGGGCCTGATTTCAGGTGCGGACATGGGGGAAGATTAGAGCCTTCGCGCGGGCGCTGGAAGGGGCCCGGCAGCCTCCGCCCCCGTCATTGCGAGCGCAGCGAAGCAATCCAGAAATGCATCCGTGGAAGGACTCTGGATTGCTTCGTCGCAAGGGCTCCTCGCAATGACGAGGCCGCAGGCAAACAAAAACCCCGGCCTTTCGGCCGGGGTTCGTGTCGTTCGCTCTGGTCCGTCGCTTAGTCGCGCTGGCCGAGCAGCTGCAGCAGCAGCGTGAACAGGTTGATGAAGTTCAGGTACAGCGACAGCGCGCCGGTGATGGCCGCACGCTCTGCGATGTCACCGCCGGCCGAGGCGTAGCCGTAGATGTAGTCGTTCTTGAGCCGCTGGGTGTCCCAGGCGGTGAGGCCCGCGAACACCAGCACGCCGACCACCGACACGATGAACTGCAGCATCGAGCTCGCCAGGAACAGGTTCACCAGGCTCGCAATGATGATGCCGATCAGGCCCATGAACAGGAACGAGCCCATTCCGCTCATATCACGCTTGGTGGTGTAGCCGTAGAGGCTCAGCGCACCGAACGTGGCCGCGGTGATGAAGAACACTCGCACGATCGAGGTGTGCGTGAACACCAGGAAGATCGAGGACAGCGAGATGCCCATCAGCGCCGAGAACACCCAGAACAGGATCTGAGCGGTCGAGGGGGCGAGACGGTTGATGCCTGCCGAAATCACGAACACCATGGCGAGCGGCGCGAGCATGAACAGCCATTTCAGAGGGCTGACGAACATCGCGTAGCCGAACGGGGTCAGGAACAGCTTGCCGACGCGGACGGCTTCCGGGGTCGGAACGTCGGTCACGGCGGCCATGTAGACGCCGAGCGCGGCAAGGCCGGTGATGGCGAGGCCGATGCTCATGTAATTGTAGATGCGCAGCATATACGCGCGCAGGCCGGCATCGACCGTCGCGGCGTCAACACGCCCGGCGGCCCTGCCGAAAGGAGAAGCGTAGTTACGGTCTAGGTCCGACATGGTCGAATTCCCGTTGGTTGGTCCGGTCCGGCATGAGGGTCGCCATGCCGCCGGTTCGTCAAACTCTATCTCGGATACCGACACCAGCCGACTAAATTTTGGCTAACAATCGGGGCTCCGAACCCATCCGATATGTGGGAAACTAACACATTCGCTGCAACCTGCCACGCGCGGCTGAATGTCGCCCTCGGCTGCAATTCTGACGTGAACCTGACGGGCAGTCGTGGTTAATCGCAGGAATCGTGCGATTCCGCATCGGTGCGGCCATCCGCTACATTTTGTCACAAATTCCGCAACACCGTGGCGGGCTTTTTGTTCAACGCCAGCAGCGTGCCCGCGAGCCCCAGCCCGACGGTGACGACGAGCGCGGCGGCGACAACCCCGGCCGCGCTGCCGGCCTGCCAGACGAAGCTGAGCGTCATCAGCCGCGTCACGATCATCCAGGCCGCGATGCTGCCGGCGATCACGCCGAACAATGCGGTGGCGAGCCCGATCAGGAGGTATTCGAGCGCATAGGCGCCCAACAGCCGCAGCCGCGTCGCGCCCAGCGTCTTCAGGATCACGGCATCGTAGACCCGGTGGCGATGACCGGCGGCAAGCGCCCCGCCCAGCACCAGGATCGCCGAGATCAGCGTCACGGCGCTGGCGCCGCGAATCGCCAGCGCCAGATTGGTCACCACCGAGCCGACCGTCTCCATCACCTCGCGCACGCGCACGCTCGTCACCATCGGATAGGCGTCGGCGACCTCCTTGATGATCTTGCCGTCGCCGGCCGCAGTTCCGCCCGTTTCCGTCAGCGTCGCGATATGGGTGTGCGGCGCGCCCTTGAAGGCGTTCGGCGAGAACACGAGAACGAAGTTGATGCCGAGGCCCTGCCAGTCGATGGTGCGCAGATTGCCGATTTTGGCCGGAATGTCGCGGCCGAGCACGTTGACCACGATCTCGTCGCCGAGCTTGAGGCCTAGTCCGTCGGCGATCTTCTTTTCCATCGACACCAGTGTCGGGCCGGAATAATCGGCGCTCCACCACTCGCCCTCGACCACCTTGGATCCTTTCGGCAGCTCGCCGGTATAGGTCAGGCCGCGGTCGCTCTGCAGCACCCATTCGGAATCGGTGGTGGGCTTGAGCTCTTCGGCACGCAGCCCGCGCGCGGCGACGATGCGTCCGCGCAGCATCGGCACGTCCTCGACCTTCGCGCCGGGCGCGATCTGGCGCAGATAGAGGTCGAACTGCGCGGCCTGCGCGCTCGGAATGTCGATGAAGAAGAACGACGGCGCCTGATCGGGGAGGGCCGCGAGGAACTGCCGCCGCAGATTGCCGTCGATCTGGGTGATGGTGACGAGCACGGCGAGCCCGAGCCCCAGCGACAGCACGACCGAGGGCGTCAGTGCGCCCGGCCGGTGGATGTTGGCGATCGCAAGCCGCAGCATCGGCAGCCGCGTCCGCGGCAGCCGCCGCGCGATTCCCATCAGCAGGGCGGCGATGCCGCGCAGCAGGGCGAACACGACGAGCGAGGACGCGACGAACACCGCGGCGATGCGCTTGTCGAAGGAGAGCCCGATCACCACGCTGATCAGCAGCGCGATCACCACGCCCATGAACACGAGATAGCCCGTGCGTGGCCGGTGCCATTCCGGGCTGATGGTGTCGCGGAACAGCGCGGCCACCGGCACGTCGTGGACGCGTCCGAGCGGCCACAGGCCGAAGGCCAGCGCGGTCAAGAGGCCGTAGACGAAGGACAGCGCGAGCTCGTCGGCGTGCACGGCCGGCACCACCGGCAGCGGCAGCAGCTTGCCGAACAGGCCGACGATGGCGAAGGGCATGGCTGCGCCGAGCGCAAGGCCGATCACCGAGCCGACGCCCGCGAGCACCAGAACCTGCGCCAGATAGATGCCGAACACGTCGCGACCGGTGGCGCCGACGGCCTTGAGGGCCGCGATCACCTCGAGGCGGCGGTCGATATGGCTCTTCACGGCATTGGCGACGCCGACACCGCCGACCAGCAATGCGGCGAGACCGACCAGCGTCAGGAACTGGGTGAAGCGGTTGATGTTGCGTTCCAGCTGCGGCGAAGCGTTGGAACGGCTGCGGATCTCCCAGCCGGCCTGCGGCGCCGCGCTCCGCGCATCCGCGATGAAGGCTTCGGTGGCGCGCTCGTTGTTGGCGAGATCGGGCAGCTTCACCCGGTACACCCAGCGCACCAGGCTGCCGGGCTGGATCAGGCCGGTGGCACGCAGGCCCGCTTCGCTGATCAGGAAGCGCGGGCCGAAGCCGATGCCGCCGGCGAGCTTGTCGGGCTCGGCTTCGACGGTGCTGCGGATCTGAAAGGTCGCGGAGCCGATGGTGACACGGTCGCCGGTCTTCAGCGACAGCCGCGCCAGCAGCGTCGGATCGGCGGCGGCGCCGAACGCGCCGTCGCGCTCCGCGAGGATCTCGGACATCGGCAGTGGCGGTGCGAGCGTCAGCTGGCCCAGCATCGGATAGGTGCTATCGACCGCTTTCATCTCGACCAGCGCAAGCTGGCCATCGGCCGCGCGCGCCATGCCGCGCAGGGTGGCGGCGGTCGACACCGTGCCGCGCGAGCGCAGGAAGGCGAGCTCTTCAGGTTTTGCCTCGCGCTGGAACAGCACGAAGGAGACGTCGCCGCCGAGCAGCGTGCGGCCTTCGCGGGCTAGGCCGTCGGAGAGGCTCGCCGACACCGAGCCGACGCCGGCGATCGCCATCACGCCGAGCGCGATGCAGGCGATGAAGACGTAGAAGCCGCGCAGGCCGCCGCGCAATTCGCGCAGCGCATAACGCAGCGACAGCGCGACGCCGCCCGGTTTGGCGAAGGGTTCTGCCGCCGTGCTCATGCCGGCGCAGACTGCGTGTCGATGCGGCCCGAGCGCAGACGGATCACGCGATCGCAGCGATGCGCGAGCGAGGAATCGTGCGTCACCAGCACCAACGTCATGCCGCGCTCGGCGTGCTTGCTGAACAGGAGATCGACGATCTGTTGTCCGGTGGCTTCATCGAGATTGCCGGTCGGCTCGTCGGCAACGAGGATCGCGGGATCGGGCGCCAGCGCGCGCGCCAGCGCAACGCGCTGCTGCTCGCCGCCGGAGAGCTGCGTCGGATAATGATGCAGGCGGTCGCCGAGCCCGACCGATTGCAGCTCCTCTGCCGCGCGCTTTGCTGCGTCGGGATTGCCGGCAAGCTCGAGCGGCACCGCGACGTTCTCGAGCGCGGTCATGGTCGGGATCAAATGAAAGGACTGGAAGACGATGCCGACCTGGCGGCCGCGAAAGCGCGCCAGCGCGTCCTCGTCGAGGGCATTGAAAGGCGTGCCATTCACCACCACCTCTCCGCTATCAGGACGCTCCAGCCCCGCCATCACCATCAGCAGCGTGGATTTGCCCGAGCCTGACGGGCCGATCAGGCCGATCGTATCGCTACGGCCGACTCGCAAGCTGATATCCTTGAGAATATGAACGCGTGCCGCGCCCGTACCCAATGAGAGATTGACGTTGGAGATGGCGATGGTGTCCGCCGAATTGACGGCGAGCGAAGAGGGATCGATGCGAGTGTCCATGGTCCGGTCATATGGCAACTCCGATAGCGCGGTCGAGAGGCGTTACGGATTGTTCATGCACATAGCCGTGTTGATGCTCGCCTTCATGACAATAGCGAACCCGGCTTGGGCGGACGCGACAAAATCGATCAAGCTTGTCGTTCTCGGCGATTCCTTGAGCGCCGGTCTCGGCCTGCCGGCTCAGGATGCGTTTCCGGCCAAGCTGAAAAAATCCTTGCAAGACAAAGGCATAGATGTCGACATTACCAACGCCGGCGTATCCGGCGACACCACCTCGGGGGGCCGCGACCGGCTCGACTGGTCGGTCCCCGACGGAACCGACGGCGTCATCGTCGAGCTCGGCGCCAACGACGCCTTGCGCGGCATCGATCCCGATCTGGCGCGCGCCGCGCTCACCGACATCGTCCAGCGGCTCAAGGCGCGCAGGATCGCGGTGATGCTGTGCGGCATGCTGGCGCCGCCGAATTACGGCGCCGAATATGCCACGCGCTTCAATTCGATTTATCCGGATCTGGCGAAAAAATTCGACGTGCCCCTCTACCCTTTCTTTCTTGAAGGAGTGGCGGCCGACGCCAAGCTCAACCAGGCCGACGGCATTCATCCGACCGCGGCCGGCGTCGACATCATCGTCGGCAACCTCATGCCCGCCGTGGAGGCATTCCTTGGCACGATCGCTGAGCAACGGCGTTGAAAGCAGGCAGCGCTCACCGTAATTCCCAGGGTTTTACCGGGGTGAGGCTGCCTACGCTTCGCAGAGTCACACAACTGCGATAGGAATCAGGGTACCGGTGATTCGTCGCCGGCTCTAATTTGGATATGATCCTGCTCAGGGATCGTACCCAAGCATCGGGAGTGCGAAACGATGCCGCGTTTGTTCACGGGGCTGGAAATTCCGGCCGAGATCGGCCAGGCGCTTTCCAACTTGAGGGGTGGCCTTCCCGGCGCCCGCTGGATCGATCCCGAAAATTATCACGTCACCTTGCGCTTCATCGGCGATATCGACGGCGTCTCGGCCAACGAGATCGCCTCGATGCTGTTTCGCGTCGACCGCAAACCCTTCGAGGTGAAGGTGCAGGGCCTCACCAGTTTCGGCGGCCGCAAGCCGCGCGCAGTCGTTGCGACGATCGCGCCGAGCAAGCCGCTGATGGAATTGCAGGCCGAGCTCGAACGGATGATGCAGCGGATCGGCCTCAATCCGGAGGGGCGCAAATACATCCCGCATGTGACGCTGGCCCGGCTGCACGACGCCTCCGACCGCGACGTCGCCGACTATCTCTCGCTACGCGGCTATTTCCCGAGCAAGGCGTTCATGGCGGAGCGCTTTGTTCTGTTCTCGTCCCGCGCCTCCACCGGCGGCGGCCCGTATGTGGTCGAGGACGCCTACGAGCTGTGTGCGTAGCGAAGCTCTCGTGCCCCGGCCGTAGAGCCGGGGCCCAGCGCTGCGCGATGAACGAAATTTGGCGATGAACGAAACAGCGGGTCCCGGCTCTGCGGCCGGCGCACCAGCGCATAGCGCCCCGCACCAATTCACGGCTTGCAATTTGCCGCGGTCTCTGGCGGTAAAGGGCCATGCTCACCACCCCCAGTTCCCCCTTCAGTGACGCATATCAGGCCCAGATCGCCTCCGGCGCGATCGAGCCCGATGCCGCGCAGGCCGAGGTCGCCGAGGCCTATGCCGCACTGGATCTACGGCTCGCGACCTACAAGCCCACGCGCAAGCAGGGCCTGCTCAGCCGCCTGTTCAGCAGCGACAAGGACGAGGCGCCACGCGGGCTCTACATCCATGGCGAAGTCGGCCGCGGCAAGACCATGCTGATGGATCTGTTCTTCCAGCACTCATCCGTCGAGCACAAGCGACGCGCGCATTTCCACGAATTCATGGCCGACGTGCATGAGCGCATCTACGACTATCGCCAGAGCATCGCGCGCGGCGAGATCGCCGACGGCGACGTCATCGCGCTGACCGCGAATGCGATCTTCGAGGAGAGCTGGCTGCTCTGCTTCGACGAATTCCACGTCACCGACATCGCGGACGCGATGATCCTGGGGCGTCTGTTCGCCAAATTGTTCGAGCTCGGCACCGTCGTGGTCGCGACCTCCAACGTCGCCCCCGACGATCTCTACAAGGGCGGCCTGAACCGTTCTCTGTTCCTGCCCTTCATCAAACAGATCACCGACCATATGGACGTCGCGCGGCTCGATGCGCGCACCGATTTCCGGCTGGAGAAATTGCAGGGCGTGCCGATGTGGCTGACGCCGGCGGACGCCGATGCGAACGCAGCCCTCGACCGCGCCTGGTCGCGGATGTCGGGCAGCGCCAAACGCCGCTCGCGCGACATTTTGATCAAGGGCCGCATCCTGCACGTGCCGTGCTCGGCCCACGGCGTGGCGCGGTTTTCGTTCGCCGACCTCTGCGAGAAGCCGCTCGGCGCATCGGATTACCTCAGGCTGGCGCACGACTATCACACCATCCTGGTCGACCATATTCCAGTGATGGATTTCTCCCAGCGCAACGCCGCCAAACGCTTCATCACGCTGATCGATACGCTCTACGACAATGCGGTGAAGCTGATGGCCTCGGCCGACGCCAATCCGATTTCGCTCTACCTTGCCGACGAGGGCGTTGAGGCCATGGAGTTCAAGCGGACGACCTCGCGCCTGATCGAAATGAGCTCGGAATCGTATCTGGCGCTGGCTCACGGCCGCAAGGATTCCACCGCCAGCGGCTCCACCAAGGGTCTGGTGGAGACTTAAGTCCTATTTGCCAGCGCTGTCATTCGGGGCGCGGGCCAGCGCGAGCCCGAAATCCCGAGATTGTCATGCGAGATTCTCAGGTGCGCAATTTCGCACCATAGTTCGTGCTCCGCGCGCCCCGGAATGACCGGGCTGCGTGCCCGAGGCCGCGCCAAGCCCGACAATTGGGCATTGGGCGACTTGAACGGGGCAGGCGAAAGGGATAACCACCCGTCTCAGTTTTCCCCTCCTTACGTGTCTAAAGGACAGGCTCACATGGCGCGCGACAAGATTGCTTTGATTGGTTCCGGTCAGATCGGCGGAACGCTGGCTCATCTCATCGGCCTGAAAGAGCTGGGCGACGTGGTGATGTTCGACATCGCCGAGGGCGTGCCGCAGGGCAAGGCGCTCGACATCGCGCAGTCCTCGCCGGTCGACGGCTTCGACGCGCATTACAGCGGCGCCAACTCCTACGAGGCGCTCGGCAACGCCAAGGTCTGCATCGTCACCGCCGGCGTGCCGCGCAAGCCCGGCATGAGCCGCGACGACCTCCTCTCCATCAACCTCAAGGTCATGGAGCAGGTCGGCGCCGGCATCAAGAAGTACGCCCCCGACGCCTTCGTCATCTGCATCACCAACCCGCTCGACGCCATGGTCTGGGCGCTGCAGAAGGCTTCCGGCCTGCCGCACAAGAAGGTCGTCGGCATGGCCGGCGTGCTGGATTCGGCCCGCTTCCGCTACTTCCTGGCCGACGAATTCAACGTCTCGGTCGAGGACGTCACCGCATTCGTGCTCGGCGGCCATGGCGACACCATGGTGCCGCTGGTGAAGTACTCCACCGTTGCCGGCATTCCGCTGCCCGACCTCGTCAAGATGGGCTGGACCTCGCAGGCGCGCCTCGACGAGATCGTCGACCGCACCCGCAACGGCGGCGCCGAGATCGTCAACCTGCTCAAGACCGGCTCGGCCTTCTACGCGCCGGCCGCGTCCGCGATCGCGATGGCCGAGAGCTATCTGCGTGACAAGAAGCGCGTGCTGCCCTGCGCCGCCTACCTGAACGGCGAATACAGCGTGAAGGACATGTATGTCGGCGTGCCCGTCGTGATCGGTTCCAAGGGCGTCGAGCGCGTCGTCGAGATCGAGCTCGCCGGCAAGGACCGCGAGGCCTTCGACAAGTCGGTCGGTGCCGTCCAGGGCCTGGTCGATGCCTGCAAGAAGATCGCCCCCGATCTTCTCGGCCGCTAAGGCGCAACCAATCCCCGCCGAAGACCGAAAACCCGGTCTTCGGCGGTTTCATTTCCGGGGTCCGGAGCCGGCCGGCTCCGGGTTCGGCAGTCCAGAGATCGATGTCAAAGAATCCGGGTTGCAGTTCCTGTGGTATATGGTATGCCAGCCACAAGACTGAGGTGGGCCCTAGAGGTCACCGCCCGCGGGTTCAGGGAGCGACCATATGAATATCCATGAATATCAGGCCAAAGCGCTGCTGAACGAGTTCGGCGTGCCGATCTCCAAGGGCGTGCCGGTCCTTAAAGCCGCGGACGCGGACGCTGCCGCCAAGGCGCTGCCTGGTCCGGTTTGGGTGGTGAAGAGCCAGATCCACGCCGGCGGCCGCGGCAAGGGCAAGTTCAAGGAAGCCAGCGCCGGCGACAAGGGCGGCGTGCGCATCGCCAAGTCGGCCGCCGAAGTCTCCGAATTCGCCAAGCAGATGCTGGGCGCCACCCTGGTGACCGTGCAGACTGGCCCCGCCGGCAAGCAGGTCAACCGCCTCTACATCGAGGACGGCTCCGACATCGACAAGGAATTCTATCTGTCGATCCTGGTCGACCGCGAGACCTCGCGCGTCTCGTTCGTGGTGTCGACCGAAGGCGGCGTCAACATCGAGGACGTCGCGCACAACAGTCCTGAGAAGATCGTGACCTTCTCGGTCGATCCCGCCACCGGAATCATGGGCCATCACGGCCGCACGGTCGCGAAGGCGCTGAACCTGTCCGGTGATCTCGCCAAGCAGGCGGAAAAGCTCACCGCGCAGCTCTATGCGGCCTTCGTCGCTAAGGACATGTCGATGCTGGAGATCAACCCGCTGGTCGTGACCAAGCAGGGCCAGCTCCGCGTGCTCGACGCCAAAGTGTCGTTCGACGACAACGCGCTGTTCCGTCACCCCGAGGTGCTGGCGCTGCGCGACGAGACCGAAGAAGACGCCAAGGAGATCGAGGCGTCCAAGTACGACCTCAACTACGTCACCCTCGACGGCAATATCGGCTGCATGGTCAACGGCGCCGGTCTCGCCATGGCGACGATGGACATCATCAAGCTCTACGGCATGGCGCCGGCGAACTTCCTCGACGTCGGCGGCAGCGCCAGCAAGGAGAAGGTCGCGGCCGCGTTCAAGATCATCACCGCCGATCCTAACGTGAAGGGCATCCTGGTCAACATCTTCGGCGGCATCATGAAGTGCGACGTGATCGCCGAAGGCGTCACGGCCGCCGTGCGCGAAGTCGGCCTCAGCGTTCCGCTGGTGGTCCGCCTCGAAGGCACCAATGTCGAACTCGGCAAGAAGATCATCCGTGAATCCGGACTGAACGTGGTGCCGGCCGACAATCTCGACGACGCCGCGCAGAAGATCGTGAAGGCCGTCAAGGGAGGCTAAGGCCATGGCCCAGGACCATCTCGCCGCATCATCTCCGCTTCCCGAGCATGCGCGTCTCGCCGCGTTCGCCGGCGAATGGGATGGCGAAGAGATGGTCTTCCCGTCGCGCTGGACGGCGGGCGGGCCGGCCACCTCTCGCGTTGTCGCGCGCATGGACCTCAATGGATTCTACCTGATCCAGGACGGTGTCCAGATGCGCGACGGCAAGCAGGTCTTCGCCACCCACGGCCTCTTCACCTACGACCGCGACGACCGGACCTACAAACTGTTCTGGTACGACTCGCTCGGCTACACGCCGCCCTCGCCCGCTTCCGGCGGGTGGGTCGGCAAGACCCTGACGCTGGTGCGCGGCTCGCTCCGCGGCAATGCGCGCCACGTCTACGAGATCATCGACGACAATTCCTATTCGTTGAAGATCCAGTTCTCGCCGGACGCGGAAGGCTGGGCCGACGTGCTCACCGGCGTCTACCGCCGCATCCACTGACCTCTCACTCGTTAGTTCGCGAAAGCAGACCTCATGTCCATCCTGATCGACAAGAACACCAAGGTCATCTGCCAGGGTTTTACCGGCAAGAACGGCACCTTCCATTCCGAGGCCGCGATTGCCTACGGCACCAAGATGGTCGGTGGCACCTCGCCGGGCAAAGGCGGCGGGACGCATCTGGGCCTGCCGGTGTTCGACACCGTGCGCGAGGCGCGTGAGAAGACCGGCGCCGATGCGTCGGTGATCTACGTGCCGCCGCCGGGCGCGGCGGATGCGATCTGCGAAGCCATCGACGCCGAGATCCCGTTGATCGTCTGCATCACCGAAGGCATTCCTGTTATCGACATGGTGCGGGTCAAGCGCTCGCTGATCGGCTCCAAGTCGCGCCTGATCGGGCCGAACTGCCCGGGCGTCATGACCGCCGGCGAGTGCAAGATCGGCATCATGCCCGCCAACATCTTCAAGACCGGCAGCGTCGGCATCGTTTCCCGTTCAGGCACGCTGACCTATGAAGCCGTGTTCCAGACTTCCCAGGAAGGCCTCGGCCAGACCACCGCGGTCGGCATCGGCGGCGACCCGGTCAAGGGCACCGAGTTCATCGACGTGCTGGAGATGCTGCTGGCCGACCCCAAGACCGAATCGATCATCATGATCGGCGAGATCGGCGGCTCCGCCGAGGAGGACGCGGCCCAGTTCCTCAAGGACGAGGCCAAGCGCGGCCGCAAGAAGCCGATGGTCGGCTTCATCGCCGGCGTCACCGCCCCTCCCGGCCGCCGCATGGGCCATGCCGGCGCGATCATTTCGGGCGGCAAGGGCGACGCCGGTTCCAAGACCGAAGCGATGAAATCGGCAGGGATTACAGTGTCTCCGTCACCCGCCCGCCTCGGCCACACGCTTGCCGAAAAGTTGAAAGGCTAATTCACTTCTTCGTACTTTTCCGGGCGAAGTTTCGCAGCAAATAGGGTAAAGGGTGCCTGTCGCGCCGAGCCTCTGCCGGGGAGCTCGGTGCCAGCGCCGTTTGTTATGCGCGAACCGAAATCGCCAGGAACTCCAGTATGTCTCGCCAGGACGCGAACGCAGCCTTTGCCTTGTCATCGTTTTTGCAGGGCACCAATGCCACCTACATCGACGAAATCTACGCCCGCTACCAGAAGGACCCATCCTCGGTCGACGCCGAGTGGCAGGACTTCTTCAAGAGCCTGAACGACGCTCCTGCTGACATCAGCAAGAACGCGGAAGGGCCGTCCTGGGAGCGCGACAACTGGCCGCTCACCCCGCAGGATGACCTGACCTCCGCCCTCGACGGCAATTGGGCCGAAGTCGAGAAGGCGGTCGGCGGCAAGATCGCCGCCAAGGCGCAGGCGAAGGGTGCTGCTCTCTCCTCCGCCGACCTGCTCCAGGCGACGCGCGATTCCGTCCGCGCCCTGATGCTGATCCGCTCCTACCGCATGCGCGGCCACTTCCACGCCAAGCTCGATCCGCTCGGCATCGAAGCCCAGCGCAACCGCGAGGAGCTCGACCCGCGCACCTACGGCTTCAGCGAAGCCGATTTCGACCGCAAGATCTTCCTCGATCACGTGCTCGGTCTCGAATACGGCAGCTTGCGCGAGATCACCGCGATCTGCGAGCGCACCTATTGCCAGACGCTCGGCGTCGAGTTCATGCATATCAGCAACGCCGCGCAGAAGGCCTGGATCCAGGAGCGCATCGAGGGACCTGATAAGGAGATATCGTTCACCCGCGAAGGCCGCAGGGCGATCCTGATGAAGCTGGTCGAGGCCGAAGGCTTCGAAAAATTCTGCGACACCAAGTTTACCGGCACCAAGCGCTTCGGCCTCGACGGTGGTGAAGCGCTGATCCCGGCGCTCGAGCAGATCATCAAGCGCGGCGGCAATCTCGGCGTGAAGGAGATCGTGCTGGGCATGCCGCATCGCGGCCGCCTCAACGTGCTGACCCAGGTGATGGCCAAGGCGCACCGCGCCCTGTTCCACGAGTTCAAGGGTGGTTCGGCCAACCCCGACGCGGTCGAAGGCTCCGGCGACGTGAAGTATCACCTCGGCGCCTCCTCGGACCGCGAGTTCGACGGCAACCGCATCCATCTGTCGCTGACCGCCAACCCCTCGCATCTCGAGATCGTCGATCCCGTCGTGCTCGGCAAGGTCCGCGCCAAGCAGGACCAGCATGGCGATCCGCCTGACATGCGCATCTCGGTGATGCCGCTTCTGATGCACGGTGACGCCGCGTTCGCTGGCCAGGGCGTGGTCGCGGAGTGCTTCGGCCTGTCCGACCTGAAGGGCTACCGCACCGGCGGCTCCGTGCACTTCATCGTCAACAACCAGATCGGCTTCACCACCTATCCGCGTTACTCGCGCTCCTCGCCCTATCCGTCGGATGTGGCGAAGATGATCGACGCGCCGATCTTCCATGTGAATGGCGATGATCCGGAAGCCGTCGTGTTCGCGGCCAAGGTCGCGACCGAATTCCGGCAGAAGTTCCACAAGCCTGTCGTCATCGACATGTGGTGCTATCGTCGCTACGGCCACAACGAGGGCGACGAGCCGGCTTTCACCCAGCCGGTGATGTACAAGCGGATCGCGGCCCATCCCTCGACCCTCACGCTCTATGCCAAGCGCCTGATCGCCGAAGGCGTGGTCACCGAGGGTGAGGTCGACAAGCTGAAGGCTGACTGGCGCGCCCGGCTCGATGCCGAGTTCGAGGCCGGCACCTCCTACAAGCCGAACAAGGCCGACTGGCTCGACGGCAAGTGGTCCGGCTTCAAGATCGCCGATCAGGAAGAGGACGCGCGTCGCGGCGTCACCGGGGTCGACCTTCCGGTCCTGAAGGACATCGGCCGCAAGATCACCAAGGTGCCGGACGGTTTTCGCGTTCACCGCACCATCCAGCGCTTCCTCGACAACCGCGCCAAGGCGATCGACACCGGTGCCGGCATCGACTGGGCGACCGGCGAGGCGCTGGCGTTCTGCACATTGCTCCAGGAAAACCACCATGTCCGTCTGTCCGGACAGGATTCCGAGCGCGGCACCTTCTCGCAGCGCCACTCGGTCCTGATCGACCAGGAGGACGAGAGCCGCTACACGCCGTTCAACCATCTCGGCCACGAGCAGGGCCATTACGAGGTCATCAACTCGCTGCTGTCGGAAGAGGCCGTGCTCGGCTTCGAATACGGCTATTCGCTCGCCGAGCCGAACACGCTGACGCTGTGGGAAGCCCAGTTCGGCGACTTCGCCAACGGCGCGCAGGTCGTGTTCGACCAGTTCATCTCCTCGGGCGAACGCAAATGGCTGCGCATGTCCGGTCTCGTCTGCCTGCTGCCGCACGGCTATGAGGGCCAGGGACCGGAGCACTCCTCGGCGCGCCTGGAGCGTTACCTGCAGATGTGCGCCGAAGACAACATGCAGGTGGTCTACCCGACCACACCGGCGAACTACTTCCACGCCCTGCGCCGTCAGCTGCACCGCGAGATCCGCAAGCCGCTGATCATGATGACGCCGAAGTCGCTGCTGCGTCACAAGCGGGCGGTGTCGCGTCTCGAGGAGCTGGCCAAGGATACGACCTTCCACCGCATCCTCTATGATGACGCCCAGATGCTGCCGAACGAGGCGGTCAAGCTCGTCCCCGACGACAAGGTCCGCCGCATCGTGCTGTGCTCCGGCAAGGTCTATTACGACCTCTACGAGGAGCGCGAGAAGCGCGGCATCGACGACATCTATCTGATGCGCGTCGAGCAGCTCTATCCGGTGCCGCTGAAGGCGCTGGTGGCCGAGCTGTCGCGCTTCAAGAAGGCCGAAGTGGTGTGGTGCCAGGAAGAGCCCCGCAACATGGGTGCCTGGCACTTCATCGAGCCCTATCTGGAATGGGTGCTGAACCAGGTGAACGGCGCGAGCCGGCGTCCGCGTTATGTCGGCCGCGCCGCTTCCGCCGCGACCGCCACGGGTCTGATGTCGAAGCATCAGGCGCAGCTGAAGGCATTCCTGGACGAAGCACTGAGCTAGGCAATTTCAAACTGAGGTCATGCCCCGCCAAGGCGGGGCATCCAGTACTCCGCGGCATTCGATCTCATCATCGACGTCACGGCGCACCGGATCGCCCCGCCCCAGTATGCAAGCGCGCACAAGGCGGGCGCTGACACATGAATTCAAGACCGCGATCTCCTTAAGGAAAAGACCATGACTGAAATCCGTGTGCCGACGCTCGGCGAATCCGTCACCGAGGCCACCATCGGCCGCTGGTTCAAGAAGGCCGGCGATCCCGTCGCCGTCGACGAGCCCTTGGTGGAGCTCGAGACCGACAAGGTCACCATCGAAGTCCCCGCGCCCTCCGCCGGCACGCTGAGCGAGATCGTCGCTGCCGATGGCGCAACCGTTGCCGTGGGTGCGCTGCTCGGTCAGATCACCGATGGTGTCGGCGCAGCGAAACCCGCCGCGGCACCCGCCAAGCCCGCCGCAGCTCCGGCGCCCGCCGCTGCTGCGCCAGCTCCGGCAGCCAAGGCTGCGCCGGCCGATGCCCCGCTGGCGCCTTCGGTGCGAAAACTCTCCGCCGAGACCGGCATCGATGCTTCCACCGTTCCGGGCTCCGGCAAGGACGGCCGCGTCACCAAGGGCGACATGCTCGCTGCGATCGAGCGCGCGGCCTCGGCGCCGACCCCGGTCAACCAGCCCGCCGCCGCCGTACAGGTCCGCGCGCCGTCACCGGCCGATGACGCGGCCCGCGAAGAGCGCGTCAAGATGACCCGGCTGCGCCAGACCATCGCGCGCCGCCTCAAGGACGTGCAGAACACCGCGGCCATGCTGACGACCTTCAACGAGGTCGACATGACCAACGTCATGGCGCTGCGGGCCCACTACAAGGATGCGTTCGAGAAGAAGCACGGCGCCAAGCTCGGCTTCATGGGCTTCTTCACCAAGGCCGTCGTGCAGGCGCTCAAGGACATCCCGGCCGTCAACGCCGAGATCGACGGCACCGACCTGATCTACAAGAACTATTATCACATCGGCGTCGCCGTCGGCACCGACAAGGGCCTCGTCGTGCCCGTGGTGCGCGACTGCGACCACAAGTCGATCTCCGACATCGAGAAGAGCATCGCCGATTTCGGCCGCCGCGCCCGTGACGGCCAGCTCAAGATCGACGAGATGCAGGGCGGCACCTTCACCATCACCAATGGCGGCATCTACGGCTCGCTGATGTCGACCCCGATCCTGAACGCGCCGCAGTCCGGTATCCTCGGCATGCACAAGATCCAGGAGCGGCCGATGGTCGTCGGCGGCAAGATCGAGGTCCGCCCGATGATGTATCTGGCGCTGTCCTACGATCACCGCGTCATCGACGGCAAGGAAGCCGTCACCTTCCTGGTTCGGGTCAAGGAGAGCCTGGAAGATCCGGCGCGCCTGGTGCTCGATCTCTGATCCCTGATGCTCTGCGAGCGCCGTCGCCCTTCGCGACGGCGCGTGTCGAACCATGGAGGCGCGCGTGACGGATAAAGTCGTTGTCATCACCGGCGGCAGCCGCGGAATCGGTCGCGCGACTGCTCTTGCAGTCGCCGCGCGCGGCTTCCGCGTCGTGGTCGGCTATGCCAGCAACAAGAAGGCCGCCGACGAGGTGGTGGCGCAGATCGAGGCCAGCAACGGCAAGGCCATCGCGGTGAAATGCGACGTCGCCGAGGAAAGCGATATCCTCGAATTGTTCAAGGCGGCGGACAAGTTCGGCACCCTCGGGGCGCTCGTCAACAATGGCGGCATCGTCGGCCAGAGCGGCGTGCGCGTCGATGAGATGTCGGCCGAGCGCATCCAGCGCGTGATGGCGGTCAACGTCACCGGCTCCATCCTCTGCGCGCGCGAGGCGGTGAAGCGGATGTCGACCAGGCACGGCGGCAAGGGCGGCGTCATCGTCAATCTGTCGTCGGTCGCCGCCAAGCTCGGCGCCCCCAACACCTATGTCGATTACGCCGCGTCCAAGGGCGCGGTCGATTCCTTCACCATCGGTCTCGGCTATGAGGTCGCGGCCGAAGGCATCCGCGTCGCCGCGATCCGTCCCGGCCTGATCGACACCGAGATCCACGCTGCCGGCGGCGAGCCCGACCGGGCCCATCGTCTGGCCCATATGGTGCCGATGAAGCGCGTCGGCACATCAGATGAAATCGCCAACGCCATCGTCTGGCTGATGTCGGACGAGGCCTCCTACGTCACCTCAGCCATTCTCGATGTGTCCGGCGGACGCTGACGCGCCGGCGGACGCTGACACATCCTCATCACGCTAAACTTACGGGACTTTCTCTCATGGCTACCTACGATCTCGTCGTCATCGGCACCGGACCGGGCGGTTATGTCTGCGCGGTGCGCGCCAGCCAGCTCGGCATGAAGGTCGCCGTGGTCGAAAAGAACGCCACGCTCGGCGGCACCTGCCTCAATGTCGGCTGCATGCCGTCGAAGGCGCTGCTGCACGCCTCCGAGATGTTCGAGGAAGCCAGCCATTCCTTCGCCAAGATGGGCGTCAGCGTGTCCGCGCCGAAGCTCGATCTTCCGGCGATGATGAACTTCAAGCAGCAGGGCATCGACGGCAACGTCAAGGGCGTCGAATTCCTGATGAAGAAGAACAAGATCGACGTGCTGAAGGGCACCGGCAAGATCTTGGGCACCGGCAAGGTCGAGGTTGCCGCCGACGGCAAGTCGCAGGTGGTCGAGACCAAGGCCATCGTCATCGCCACCGGCTCGGACATCGCGCGCCTCAAGGGCATCGAGATCGACGAAAAGCGCATCGTGTCCTCGACCGGCGCGCTGTCGCTGGAGAAGGTGCCGGGCAGAATACTGGTCATCGGCGCCGGTGTGATCGGGCTCGAACTCGGCTCGGTGTGGCGCCGACTCGGGTCCGAAGTCATGGTCGTCGAATTCCTCGATCGAATCCTGCCTGGCATGGACGGCGAGATCGCCAAGCAATTCCAGCGCATCCTGGAAAAGCAGGGATTTGCATTCAAGCTCGGTTCGAAGGTCACCGGCGTCGAAGTGAACAGCAAGGCACTGCTTGCGAAAATCGAACCGGCTGCGGGTGGCGCGGCCGAGACCATCGAGGCCGACGTCGTTCTCGTCTGCATCGGCCGCGTGCCGTACACCGACGGGCTGGGCCTGAAGGAAGCCGGCGTCGCGCTGGACGCGCGCGGCCGCGTCCAGATCGATCCGCATTTTGCCACCAGCCTCAAGGGCGTCTATGCCATCGGCGACGTCGTTGCAGGTCCGATGCTTGCGCACAAGGCCGAGGATGAGGGCGTTGCGGTGGCCGAGATCATCGCCGGCCAGGCCGGCCATGTGAATTACGATGTGATCCCGGGCGTCGTGTATACCACGCCGGAAGTGTCCTCCGTCGGCAAGACCGAGGAGGAGCTGAAGCAGGCCGGCACCGCTTATACCGTCGGAAAGTTTCCCTTCACCGCCAACGGCCGCTCCAAGGTCAACCAGACCACCGACGGCTTTGTGAAGATTCTCGCAGATGCGAAGACCGATCGCGTGCTCGGCGTGCACATTATCGGCCGCGAAGCCGGCGAAATGATCCACGAGGCGGCCGTTCTCATGGAGTTTCGCGGCAGTGCGGAAGATCTCGCGCGCACCTGTCACGCGCATCCGACCCGCTCGGAGGCCATCAAGGAGGCCGCGCTTGCAGTCGGCAAGCGGGCCATCCATATGTAACAACGCGCCCAGCACCGAATCGGGCGGGAAACACATGCTGCGCCGCCTCCTTCAACCGGTCTGGGTCCTGCTTGCGATCGTCTTCCTGATCGAAGCCTGGCTATGGGACCATCTCGAGCCGATCGTTGCGAAGGTCGTCGCAGCCATTCCGCTGGCGCGCTTCAAGCAATGGCTGACGGAGCGCGTCGATGCGCTGTCGCCGGCCATGACACTGATCGTGTTCGCCGTGCCTGTCATCCCGCTGTTTCCGCTCAAGCTGGTCGGCCTGTGGCTGCTCACGCATGAGTACTGGACCAGCGCGGTCTTCACGATCCTGTTCGCAAAGCTGCTCGGCGTCGGCGTCACCGCCTTCGTGTTCGACGTGACGCGCGACAAGCTTCTGGAGATGCACTGGTTCGAGCGGATCTACGAGCTGGTGCTGAGGCTGCGCGCCAAGGCCGCCGAGCTGGTCGACCCGATCAAGCAGCGCATCCGCGAGCTGATCGCCGGCAACGGCGAGGGCTGGTCGTCACGGACGCTCCGCCTGATCCAGCGCTTCAGGAAGAGCGTGCACCAGGCGCGGTGAGCTGCCGGCCACATATTCGGTGTTCGCCACACACTCGCTGTCATCGCCCGGCTTAACCGGGCGATCCAGTATTCCAGAGACAGAGAGATTAGAACCGAGAAGCCGCGGTGTACTGGATGCCCCGGTCAAGCCGGGGCATGACACTGTCTGTGTGGCGTCAAACCGCGCGCCTCAACACCCTAATGCAGATGCAACAGATGCGGCCACCACAGGCCGAGCGCGGTCATGAACAGGCCGGCGAGCGTCAGGAAGCCGCTGACATAGGCCAGCGCGAACATGCCGGTGATGATGGTGGCCGAGGCCAGCACGATGCCGATCTGGAAGGCGGCCGAGGCCAGCTCGAAGTGATGGTATTTCGCGGTCGCCTCGTCGCGGTCGTGCTCGGCATGCTTGGCCTTCTCGGCGAGCTGCTCGGTGCCTTCGCCGGTCTCGGGCTCGGAGCGGTAGCGCTGCGCCGTCTTGGTCCAGTCGTCGACCTGCTTCTGCACGGCGGGCTTCTGCGCCTCGTCCGCGGCGGCGAGCGTGAGCTTGCCCTGTTCGGCCGCGGTCGCCACCACGGTGCGGCGGATGCTCTTGGCCTGGAAGAACGCCCAGAGGTTGGCGGCTTCGACGTTCTTGCTGATCGATTCGGTCTGGGCGCCCTTGCCGAGCGTCTCCGAGACCGCCAGGAACAGCGCCAGCACGGCGATCAGGAGCGCGATCTTCTTGTTCGAGCCGGACGCGTGTTCGGCGTGCTCGGCATGCTCCATGCTTTCATGTGCGCTCATAAGTCCCTCCTGCCTCGGTTCCGCAACGATTGACCGAACCGCGCGGCGTGCGCAAGAGGCCTGAGCGCTATGACGTCAGTATGTCAGCGGCTCTCGTGTCCCGGACGCGGCGCAGCGTGTAACGCTGCGACGCTGAGCCTGGACCCAGAAGCTACAGGCGATCACGCGCTGGGATGGGCCCCGGCTCAGCAGCGCTGCGCTGCGTCCGGGGCACGAGAGCTCGCCAAGTGTCACCGCCGCGGATGCGCGCTGGCATAGACCTCCAGCAGCCGCTCGGAATCGATGCCGGTATAGACCTGGGTGGTCGAGAGCGAGGAATGGCCGAGCAATTCCTGGATGGCGCGCAAGTCGCCGCCGCGCGAGAGCAGATGGGTGGCAAAGGAATGACGCAGCGCGTGCGGCGTGGCGCTGTCGGGAAGGCCGAGCGCGCCGCGCAGCCGCTCCATCGCGAGCTGGATGATGCGCGGACTCAGGTGACCGCCGCGCGCGCCGACGAAGATCGGGCCCTCCGCCGGCAGCGGATACGGGCACATCGCAACGTATTCCTGCACCAGCTCGAGCACGTTCTGCAGCACCGGCACCATGCGGGTCTTGTTGCCCTTGCCGGTGACGACGAGCACGTCGCCTTCGCCTGCCTTCGGCACCTCGCGGCGCTTCAGGCCGAGTGCCTCGGAGATGCGCAGGCCGGAGCCGTACAGAAGCGCCATCACCGCGGCGTCGCGCGCCAGGATCCAGGTTTCGCGATCCTCGCCGGCGCGCTCGTCGGCATCCGCAAGACGTTTAGCCGAGGCCATCGGCAATGGTTTCGGCAGGCTCTTCGCCACCTTCGGCGCGCGAATGGCGGAGAGTGCGCCGACCTTGCCCTTGCCCTCGCGTTCGAGGAAGCGCCCGAACGAGCGCAAGCCTGCGAGCGCACGCATCAGGCTGCGGCCAGCGATGTCGTCGGCCCTGCGCATCGCCATGAAGGCGCGCACGTCGGTCGCTTCCAGCGCGGCGAAGCGCTTGAGCGTGACGCGTTCGCCCCAATGGGCACAAAGGAAATCCAGGCATTGCCGCAAGTCGCGGCCATAGGCCTCCAGCGTCTTCGGCGACAGCCGCCGCTCGGCGCCGAGATGCGACAGCCAGCGCGTCATCTCCTGCGCGATCGAGGGATCGGCGCTGGCGAGCTCGATTTGGGGTGCGGCGGCTTTGCTCATCGCTCTGGACGGAATGATTCCGCTCAGTATATCGCATCACACTCGTTTATCGTTCGCTAAGGCGGGCCCCCGACGCTACCTTGACGCCTCCGGGTTCCGATTCTCCCTGCAAAGACCAGTTGATGGATCATTCGTCGCGCCGCACGACCACCCCCGCCAACGCGACCGGCATGGTCGACGTGCTGGTGCCGGTCGCGCTCGACCAGACCTATTCCTACAAGGTGCCGCGCGGGATGGAGCTGAAGGCGGGCGATCTCATCGGCGTGCCGCTCGGGCCGCGCGAGGTGCTGGCGGTGGTCTGGGGCGAAAACGCCAATCCGGATCCACGCCTGCACAACCGCCTCAAGGAGGTCAGCGAGAAGCTCGACATCCCGCCGCTGAAGCCCGAGCTGCGCCAGGTGGTCGACTGGGTCGCCAATTACACGCTGAGCCCGCGCGGCATGGTGCTGCGCATGTGCCTGCGGATGGGCGAGAATCTCGGCCCCGAGCGGCTGCGTCCCGGCGTGCGCCTCGTCGGCGATCCGCCGAAGCGGCTGACGCCGGCGCGGCAGCGCGTGCTCGAGGTGCTGTCGGACCGGCTGCTGCATGGCAAGTCCGAGGCGGCCAAGGAGGCGGGCGTCTCGGCCGGCGTGATCGACGGCCTCGTCGATGAGGGCACGCTCACGGTCGAGCCGATGCCGCCGCCGGCGCCGCCGCCGGTCCCCGATCCGGAGTTCGGCCGGCCGGATTTTTCCCCGCTGCAGCGGGCCGGCGTGGATGCGATGCGCGCGCTCGCGGCCAACGGCACCTTCCACGTCGCGCTGCTCGACGGCGTCACCGGCTCGGGCAAGACCGAGGTCTATTTCGAGGCGGTGGCGGAAACCATCCGCCGCGGCAAGCAATCGCTGATCCTGATGCCGGAGATCGCGCTTACCGGCCAGTTTCTCGATCGCTTCGCGCAGCGTTTCGGCGTGCGCCCGATCGAGTGGCACTCCGAGCTCACTCCGCGCACCCGCGCGCGCAATTGGGCGGCGATCTCCTCAGGCACCGCGCCGGTCGTGGTCGGCGCGCGCTCGGCGCTGTTTCTTCCCTACGCCAATCTCGGCCTGATCGTGGTCGATGAGGAGCACGACCAGGCCTACAAGCAAGACGAGGGCGTGCATTATCACGCCCGCGACATGGCGGTGGTGCGCGCGCATATCGCCAAGATCCCGGTCGTGCTGGCCTCGGCGACGCCGTCGGTCGAATCCGAGGTCAATGCGCGCAAGAACCGCTATCAGCGCATCGCGCTGCCCTCGCGCTTCGGCGGCCAGCACATGCCGCATATCGAGGCCATCGACCTGCGCCGCGAGCCGCCCGCGCGCGGCCGCTTCATCTCGCCGCGGCTTGCCGGCGAGATCAGGACCGCAATCGAAAAGCGCGAGCAGGCGCTGCTGTTCCTCAATCGCCGCGGCTATGCGCCGCTGACGCTGTGCCGTGCTTGCGGCCATCGCTTCGCCTGCACCATCTGCGATGCCTGGCTGGTCGATCACCGCTTCCGCCAGCGCCTGGTCTGTCACCATTGCGGCTTCTCGATGCCGCGCCCGCATCTCTGTCCGAACTGTTCGGCCGAAGAATCGCTGGTCGCGGTCGGGCCCGGGGTCGAGCGCTTGCAGGAGGAGGCGGCCGCGTTGTTCCCGCAAGCCCGCACCATGGTGCTGTCGAGCGATCTCATCACCTCGATCGAGACGATGCGCATCGAGCTCGCCGAGATCGCGGAGGGCCGCGTCGACATCATCATCGGCACCCAGCTCGTGGCCAAGGGCCACAACTTTCCCCGCCTCAATCTGGTCGGCGTGGTCGACGCGGATCTCGGCCTGTCCAACGGCGATCCCCGTGCGGCGGAGCGCACCTGGCAATTGCTCAACCAGGTGATCGGCCGCGCCGGGCGCGAGCAGGGCCGCGGCGTCGGCTACTTGCAGACGCACCAGCCCGACCATCCCGTGATGAAGGCGCTGATCGCCTGCGACCGCGAGGCCTTCTACGACAGCGAGATCGAGCTGCGCGAGAAGACGCTGTATCCGCCGTTCGGCCGGCTCGCGAGCTTGATCATCTCCGCCGGCGACCGCCCGAGCGCGGAAGGCCTGGGCCGCAAGCTTGTTGCGCTTGCGCCGCGCGACGAGCGCGTCGTCGTGCTCGGCCCGGCGGAGGCGCCGCTCGCCGTCATCAAGGGCCGCTACCGCTTCCGCATCCTGGTGAAATCGGCGCGCAATTTCGATCTGTCGGACTATTTGCGCAACTGGCTCGCGGTCTGCCCGAAGCCGACGGGCAATCAGAAGCTCGAAGTCGACGTCGATCCGCAGAGCTTTTTGTAGAGGCGGCGCACACTCTCTCCCCGTCATTGCGAGGAGCTCTTGCGACCAAGCAATCCAGAATCCCTCCGCGGAAAGCTTCCGCCTTCGCCAAGGCTTCGGCGGACAAGTCGCTCCGCTCGCTATGACGGCGAGACAGCAGTGCGCACTCTCGCCTCTCGTGCCCCGGACGCAGTGCAGCGCCCCTCAGCGCTGCGCTGCAGAGCCGGGGCCCACGTCGCTACGCTGTACCGTGTTGCTCTGGGTCCCGGCTCTGCGCCGCAACGCCTGGCGGCGCTGCTGCTTGTCCGGGACACGCTCGGCAACGACGGGCCAAACAAAAAGCCCACGGTCCCCCAAGACCGCGGGCTTGTTTCGTGCGCGCATCAAACTGATGAAAACTGCGCGTTCGATCAGACGCTTGATCGCGCCTTAGGAGACGACTTCCGCGGTGACGCGGCCGACGCCGGCGCCGGTGAGGCCGATGGCGCGGGCGGCGCCCGTGGAGAGGTCGAGAACCCGGCCGCGAACGAACGGGCCGCGGTCATTGATGGTGACGATGACGCTCGAGCCGCGATGGGTGACGCGCAGCTTGGTGCCGAACGGCAGCGAGCGGTGCGCCGCGGTCAAGGCGTTCTGGTTGAAGCGCTGGCCCGAGGCCGTGCGGCTGCCGGACTCGTTGCCGTAATAGGAGGCCATGCCGGAGAAGCTGTGGCCGGTGCCCGAGGTCGGATTCATCGACGCATTGGCGTTGCGCCAATCGGAAGTCGCGTTGGAATCGGCCTGAGCCTGGTGGCGGTGGTGATGCCGGTGATGCCGGGATTTGGCGGAAGCTTCGGTGGCAGTTCCACCGATGAGGAGAGTTGCGGCAACGAAAGCGATCGCCGTGCGCGGCCGGGTCGCAAAGCCCAGCGTCTTGAAAGACAGCATTTAGTGGTCCCTAAGCTAGTATTGCCACATATGTGGCTAGTGGAGCCCCCATCAGTTTGCGAGCGGTTTGGCGTTTCGATTCCCAATGCGGCGTGATTTGGGCAGTAAATCCATTCTGTGTCGTCATGAAACATCTTGTTACTCGAAGCCGATATTCAGCTGATGTTCCGTAATCTTCGCCTTTAACGATTCATTAACCTATTGATTACTTCAAAATACTGTAAAACGAAGTCATCGCTTCCAGAATTTAGAATTGGGTAAGTATTCGGCGAGTGGAACTCAGGGCGCCGGAATCACGCCTCAGCGATCTGTGTTCATGGCCGCTATGCGCTGGAGGCAGGAACCAATGAGAGGGAGGGCGGCGAGAGGCCCCGCCAATTTGCGACCCGGCAGGTCGCCATCCGAGTCCCTGGTCAGTCCTGATCCGATCTTCGGATCAGGCCGTCATCGACCTGGTGCAGCGTGCGACGAACTGGCGACAGAACCTCGTGCCTTTAATTTGGCGTCATGTTGCACCTGCGCGCCTGCTATGTTAGCAAAGCCGCGATTTTAACGAGCCCGGCACGTTCCGTGCTGGTCGAAAATCGAAGTCCCGCTTGAATTCCAAGGGCTTGGATCGCTAGGCGCCGCTTCGTGGCGACGGTTTTTCCCTTGCGAGTTTGACAGCAAAAAGAGCGCGTCTGTGGCTGCAGAAGATACGTCCGTTTCCGGTGTGTCCGGCCGTTATGCAACGGCCTTGTTCGAACTGGCCCGCGACCAGAAAGTGGTCGACGAGGTCAAAGCCGATCTCGAGAAATTCGAGGCGCTGCTGAACGAGAGCGCCGATCTCAAGCGCCTCGTCCGCAGCCCGGTGTTCGCGGCCGACGCCCAGTCCAAGGCCCTCGCGGCCGTGCTGGACAAGGCCGGCATTGCCGGGATCTCCGCCAATTTCCTTAAAGTGCTGACCGCCAACCGCCGCCTGTTCGCGGTGGCCGATGTCATCCGCGCCTACCGCGTCCTCGTTGCCAAGTTCAAGGGCGAGACGACGGCCGACGTGACCGTGGCGGAAGCGCTCTCTGACAAGAATCTCGACGCCCTCAAGGTTGCCCTGAAGTCGGTGACCGGCAAGGACGTCGCGCTGAACGTGAAAGTCGATCCCGCGATCATCGGTGGCCTTGTCGTCAAGCTGGGCAGCCGCATGGTCGATGGTTCGCTTCGCACCAAACTCAATTCGATCAAGCACGCGATGAAAGAGGCAGGCTGATGGACATCCGCGCCGCGGAAATTTCCGCGATCCTCAAGGACCAGATCAAGAATTTCGGCCAGGAAGCTGAAGTTTCCGAAGTCGGACAGGTGCTGTCCGTCGGCGACGGTATCGCCCGCGTCTACGGTCTGGACAACGTCCAGGCCGGTGAAATGGTCGAGTTCGAGAACGGCACCCGCGGCATGGCGCTGAACCTCGAAACCGACAACGTCGGTGTCGTTATTTTCGGTGCCGACCGTGAAATCAAGGAAGGCCAGACCGTCAAGCGCACCCGCGCCATCGTGGACGCGCCGGTCGGCAAGGGCCTGCTCGGCCGCGTCGTCGACGCGCTCGGCAATCCCATCGACGGCAAGGGTCCGATCCAGGCCGACAAGCGTATGCGCGTCGACGTCAAGGCGCCCGGCATCATCCCGCGCAAGTCGGTGAGCGAGCCGATGGCGACCGGCCTCAAGGCGATCGATGCCCTGATCCCGATCGGCCGTGGCCAGCGCGAGCTGATCATCGGCGACCGTCAGACCGGCAAGACCGCGATCGCGCTCGACACCATCCTGAACCAGAAGCCGCTCAACGCGCAGCCGGACGAGAACATCAAGCTGTACTGCGTCTACGTCGCGGTCGGCCAGAAGCGTTCGACCGTTGCTCAGTTCGTGAAGGTGCTGGAAGAGCAGGGCGCGCTCGAATATTCGATCGTCGTCGCCGCCACGGCGTCGGATCCGGCGCCGATGCAGTACATCGCGCCGTTCACCGGCTGCACCATGGGCGAGTACTTCCGCGACAACGGCATGCACGCCGTCATCATCTATGACGATCTGTCCAAGCAGGCCGTCGCCTACCGCCAGATGTCGCTGCTGCTGCGCCGCCCGCCGGGCCGCGAAGCCTATCCGGGCGACGTGTTCTATCTGCACTCCCGCCTGCTCGAGCGCGCGGCGAAGCTGAACAAGGACCAGGGCTCGGGCTCGCTGACGGCGCTGCCGGTCATCGAAACCCAGGCCAACGACGTCTCGGCCTACATCCCGACCAACGTCATCTCGATCACCGACGGCCAGATCTTTCTGGAGACTGACCTGTTCTTCCAGGGCATCCGTCCCGCGGTGAACGTCGGTCTGTCGGTGTCGCGCGTTGGTTCGTCGGCGCAGACCAAGGCCACCAAGAAGGTTGCCGGCAAGATCAAGGGCGAGCTCGCGCAGTACCGCGAAATGGCGGCGTTCGCGCAGTTCGGCTCCGACCTCGACGCCTCGACCCAGCGCCTGCTGAACCGCGGCTCGCGCCTCACCGAACTCCTGAAGCAGCCGCAATTCTCGCCGCTGAAGATGGAAGAGCAGGTCTGCGTGATCTGGGCCGGCACCAACGGCTATCTCGATCCGCTTCCGGTCAACAAGGTGCGTGCGTTCGAGGACGGTCTGCTGTCGCTGCTGCGCGGCAAGCACGTCGACATCCTCAACGCGATCCGCGACAGCCGCGACCTCTCCGACGACACCGCCGGCAAGCTGAAGTCGGTGGTCGAAGGCTTTGCGAAGAGCTTCGCGTAACGGCAAGCATGGCCGGATCCGTCCGGCCATGACCGCTTCGCGAGAGGCGAACCAATAAGAAGCGTGCCCGGCGCCCGGCCGGGCATTGCGGTAGGGACAGGCTAGCGGTCCGACGCTTCAGTCGAATCGCCGGGGTGAACGAAGAATGGCGTCACTTAAAGACATGCGCGTCCGCATCGCCTCCACCAAGGCGACGCAAAAGATCACCAAGGCCATGCAGATGGTCGCGGCCTCGAAGCTGCGCCGCGCGCAGACCGCCGCCGAAGCTGCGCGTCCCTATGCCGACAAGATGAGCGCGGTGATCTCCAACATCGCCAGCGCCGCCGCGGGCTCACCCGGCGCGCCGGTGCTGCTGGCCGGCACCGGCAGGGACCAGGTTCACCTGCTGCTGGTCTGCACCGGCGAGCGCGGCCTGTCCGGCGCCTTCAACTCGTCGATCGTGCGCCTCGCCCGCGAGCGCGCTTTGGCGCTGATGGCGCAGGGCAAGGACGTGAAGTTCTTCTGCGTCGGCCGCAAGGGTTACGAGCAGCTGCGCCGCCAGTTCGACAAGCAGATCGTCGAGCATCTCGACCTGCGCAGCGTCCGCCAGCTCGGCTTCGTCAATGCCGAGGACATCGCCAAGAAGGTGCTGGCGCGTTTCGACAACGGTGAATTCGACGTCTGCACGCTGTTCTATTCGCGCTTCCGCTCGGTGATCGCGCAGATCCCGACCGCCCAGCAGATCATTCCGCTGGTGGTCGAGGAGGGCGCTGCCGCCAACACGACGTCTTACGAATACGAGCCGGAAGAGGACGAGATCCTCGCCCGTCTTCTGCCGCGCAATCTCGCGGTCCAGATCTTCCGCGCGCTGCTCGAGAACAACGCCTCGTTCTACGGCGCGCAGATGAGCGCGATGGACAACGCGACGCGCAACGCCGGTGAGATGATCCGCAAGCAGACGCTGGTCTACAACCGCACGCGTCAGGCGCAGATCACCAAGGAACTGATCGAAATCATCTCGGGCGCCGAGGCCGTCTGATCAAGACGCTTCAGTACCCACTCAACCCAACATCCCGGTCGTAGACCGTGGCTTAGAAGTTCGGATCGAAGGAGACATTCAATGGCAGCCCAGGTCGGTCGCGTCACCCAGGTCATCGGCGCCGTCGTCGACGTGCAATTCGAAGGCCACCTCCCGGCCATTCTCAATTCGCTCGAGACCAAGAACGGCGGCAACCGCCTGGTGCTCGAAGTCGCCCAGCATCTCGGCGAGTCCACGGTCCGCACGATCGCGATGGACACCACCGAAGGTCTGGTCCGCGGCCAGGAAGTGACCGACACCGGCGCTCCGATCCGCGTTCCCGTCGGCGAAGGCACGCTGGGTCGCATCATCAACGTCATCGGCGAGCCGATCGACGAAGCCGGTCCCGTCAAGACCGAAGGCCTGCGCGCCATCCACCAGGAAGCGCCGACCTACACCGACCAGTCGACTGAAGCTGAGATTCTCGTCACCGGCATCAAGGTCGTCGATCTTCTTGCTCCATATGCAAAGGGCGGCAAGATCGGCCTGTTTGGCGGCGCCGGCGTCGGCAAGACCGTGCTGATTCAGGAGCTGATCAACAACGTCGCCAAGGCGCACGGCGGTTACTCGGTATTCGCCGGCGTCGGCGAGCGCACCCGCGAGGGCAACGACCTCTATCACGAGTTCATCGAGTCCAAGGTCAACGCAGATCCGAAGAACCCCGATCCGAGCGTGAAGTCGAAGTGCGCGCTGGTGTTCGGTCAGATGAACGAGCCGCCCGGCGCCCGCGCCCGCGTCGCGCTCACCGGCCTCACCATCGCGGAAGACTTCCGCGACCAGGGCCAGGACGTGCTGTTCTTCGTCGACAACATCTTCCGCTTCACCCAGGCCGGCTCGGAAGTGTCGGCGCTGCTCGGCCGTATTCCGTCGGCGGTGGGTTATCAGCCGACGCTCGCCACCGACATGGGCGCGCTGCAGGAGCGCATCACCACCACGCAGAAGGGCTCGATCACCTCGGTGCAGGCCATCTACGTTCCGGCCGACGACTTGACCGACCCGGCGCCGGCGACCTCGTTCGCGCATCTTGACGCGACCACCACGCTGTCGCGCTCGATCGCCGAAAAGGGCATCTACCCGGCGGTGGACCCGCTCGACTCGACCTCGCGCATGTTGCAGGTGCACGTCGTCGGCGAGGAGCATTACACGGTCGCCCGTCAGGTCCAGCAGGTGCTGCAGCGCTACAAGGCGCTCCAGGACATCATCGCCATTCTCGGCATGGACGAGCTTTCGGAAGAGGACAAGCTGACCGTGGCTCGCGCCCGCAAGGTCGAGCGCTTCATGTCGCAGCCGTTCCACGTCGCCGAAATCTTCACGGGCTCGCCGGGCAAGTTCGTCGACCTCGCCGACACCATCAAGGGCTTCAAGGGCCTGGTGGAAGGCAAGTACGACCACCTGCCGGAAGCCGCCTTCTACATGGTCGGCACCATCGAAGAGGCCGTCGAGAAGGGCAAGAAGCTGGCTGCTGAGGCGGCCTAAGGGCGAATGGCGAATAGGGAGTAGCGAATAGATTCGCTGCTCCCCCTCGGTTCGCCACTCGCCATTCGCTATTCGCTACTCGCAGGTACACCATGGCCACCTTCCATTTCGATCTCGTGTCTCCGGAAAAGCTCGCCTTCTCGGGCGAGGTTGATCAGGTCGACATCCCCGGCGTCGAGGGTGACTTCGGCGTGCTGGCCGGGCATGCGCCGGTCGTCGCGGCGATCCGCCCCGGCATTCTCACCATCAGCACCGCTGGCCGCCACGAGAAAGTCATCGTGCTCGGCGGCCTCGCCGAAGTCTCCGAAAGGGGCCTGACCGTGCTCGCCGACGTCGCGACGTCGCTGGCCGAGCTCGACCGCGCCCAGTTCGCCGAGACGATCGCGGAGATGGAAGAGGGGCTGAAGGAGCACGAAGGCGGCGAACTCGATCACGCGATCGAGCGGCTCGACCACTTCAAGAGCATCCAGCAGCAGCTCAACTCGACGGCTATGCACTAAGCCCCGGGGCACCGCTCCGGGGCCAAGCTCGAAATTTCTGAATAGATTCAGCGCTCGTCACCGACCGTGGCGGGCGCTGAAACTTTGTTGCACCGTGCTACCGATCGCGGCATTCTCCTTGTGAATGTTGTTCCCGGGGCGGGGCGCAGATGAAACGCAAGATCGCAGCGATCTTCGCAGCCGATATTGCCGGTTACTCGAGGCTGGTCGCGGAAGACGAGGAGGAGACGCTGCGGCGCCTGGCCTCCTATCGCGAGGTCGTCGACGATTTCATCGCCAGGGCCAGCGGGCGCATCTTCAACACGGCCGGCGACGCCGTGCTCGCGGAATTCCCCAGCGCCGTCGATGCGGTGCGCTGCGCGATCGACATCCAGGAAAGCTTGCGTACCCGCAACATGGCCTATCCGCCGAGCCGGCAGATGTCGTTCCGCATCGGCATCACCATCGGCGACGTGGTCGAGCGCGACGGCGATCTGCTGGGCGACGGCGTCAACATCGCGGCAAGGCTGGAAGGGCTCGCCGAGGTCGGCGGCATCTGCGTCTCGCGCGCGGTGCACGAGCAGGTCGCCAACAAGCTCTCGGTACAGTTTGCCGATATCGGCGCGCAGGAGGTGAAGAATATCCCGACGCCGGTGCACGCCTACATGGTGGCGATGCGGCGCGAGGACGGGAGCTATGGCAAGCCGCAGCTGAAGAAGCCGGCCTCCAAGCTCGCCGCCGCCCCGGTGTGGATGTGGCCGCTGGCGGTCGCGGTGGTCTCGATCGTCGGCATCGGTGTCACCGGCTCTCTCTACAACACCAAGCTCAAGCAGACCGCGAATGTCGCAGCGGCGCCGGCCGTGACGCCCAGCGCAACACCGACGTCGAGTGCCGCGGCGTCGAGCCCAACGCCGACCCAGCTGGCCAAGGCGCCGATGGCACCGCCCAATGCCGGCGCCCCGACGGCACCAACGCCGGTGCCCTCGCCATCGGCATCGCCGATGGCCGGCAAGCTTGCGGCGGATAGCGTGCCCTTCATCAACGAGCGCGTGCGCAATTTCCTCGCCGGCGACTATTCCACTGCCGGCGATTACAAGGCCTTCGCGCTCAATGTCGGCGGCTTCACCGGCTCGGCGCTGAACCAGGCAAGCGAGGAGGCCGCGCGCAACGCCGCGCTCGAGCAGTGCCAGAAGCGCGCCGATGCCGCGCAATCGCCGCGGCGCTGCGAGCTCTATGCCGTCGGCAACACGATCGTCTACACCCACGGCAAGCCGCCGATGCCGCCGCCGCCCTACGTCCGGCATGATGCGATGACCGAGCGGGCCTTCGCGTCTAAGGATTTTCCGATCGTGCGCGAGCCGCAGAAAGTGCGGATCGAGAACATATTCGTGCCGGCGGCGAAATCCCGCTCGGTCGCGCTCGGCCCGGGCGGACAATATTTCATGGTGCTCGGCGCCTCATCCGCCGAGGAGGCGGCGCGGCGGTCGCTGGAATCGTGCGGCGCGATCGCCGGCGTCGCGTGCATGGTCGTCGCGGCCGACGACAATTTCGTCGTGCCGATCCCGACCCTGTTCAGGATCACCGGCTTCTTCCATGCCGCCTCCAACGCCTCGATCCTGGCCGATGCGCGCGGCGAGGTGGTGCGCAAGCTCGGCGACGCCATGGGCTGGAATGCGGTCGCCGTCGGCACCGCCGGCCGGCCCGGCCTCGGCCTCAAGGCCGCCGACGAGCAGGCCGCCGTCAATTCCGCCCTCGGCGACTGCGCCAAGCGCGACAGCGATTGCCACGTCATCGCGATCGGCCCATTCACGGTGGGACCTGCGAATTAGCTCTCAATGTGACGAGCCTCGACCGACGCCGCGACGGCGGAGGGAATGAGAGAGTGGGGCTCTCTCCAACCGCAAATTTCCGGCGAAAATATCTCAACGATTTCAACCCCGTTCTACTGTGCATGGGGTTGTTTCGCGGTTTTAGTTTCCGAAGGGCGCGAAGTGCTGGGCCACAGCACGGTAAACGTCCCGCCGGAACGGCACCACGAGATCGGCGACACGGTCGAGGCGCTCCCAACGCCAGGCGTCGAACTCTGCGGGCTGGCCGTTGCGGGGCGTCAGCGGGTCGATCTCGTCGTCGCGGCCGGTGAAGCGCAGCGCGAACCATTTTTGCCGCTGGCCGCGGAATTTCGCCAGGCGATGCGTCTGCGGGCCGTCGTAAGGCGGGAATTCGTAAGTGAACCAATCGGTCTCGCCGAGATAGTCGGCGCTGACGACGCTGGTCTCCTCCCAGAGCTCGCGCATCGCGGCATCACGCAGGTTCTCGCCCTCGTCGACGCCGCCCTGCGGCATCTGCCAGTCGAGCCCGGGCAGGATGATCTCAGGGCCATCGCCCTTGAAGCGGTGGCCGATCAGCACGCGGCCGTCGGCATTGAAGAGGGCGATGCCCACGTTGGGGCGGTAGGGTTTTTGATCAGTCACGCGCGCATCTCTCGTCGTCTTTCCAGGCGATGCCTTAGCACCGAACCCGGAACGGCGATCTGAATTAATCCTCCGCCAGCGCGGAAAATTCCTGCACCACGCGCTCATAGACCGGGCGCTTGAACGGAATGATCAGCCCGGTCAGATTCTTCATCGGCTCCCAGCGCCAGCTGACGAATTCGGCCTTGTGGCCGCCGCCGCCGGGCTTTTCGACGTTGATCTCGCTGTCCTTGCCGGTGAAGCGCACCGCGTACCATTTCTGGCGCTGGCCGCGGTAGCGGCCCTTCCAGGCGCGTCCGGCGACCGTGCGCGGAATGTCGTAAGTGAGCCAGTCCGGGACCTCGCCGAGCCGCTCGACCGAGCGCACGCTGGTCTCCTCATAGAGCTCGCGCTTGGCGGCTTCCCAGGTGTCCTCGCCGGGATCGACGCCGCCTTGCGGCATCTGCCAGACATGGGTGTCGTCGACATGTTCGATGCCGCCGGCGCGGCGGCCGATGAACACCAGTCCCTTTGTGTTGATCAGCATCACGCCGACACAGGTCCGGTAGGGCAGATCCTCGTAACGCGCCATTCCGCCAGACCTCTCGCATGCTGCCGGTACGGCTTGACCCGCCCCCGCCAGGACAAGCGCCGTACCAATTTGTTGATTTAGCTGGATTTTGATTTCAGCATCGCGGTTGTCAATGGCACCAAAAGAATACCCCGGTCGCCCAATGTCTTGGTCCAGGCGGCGATGCGGTCGATCGAGACCGGGAGGGCGGAGGCCGTGCCGACGGCGATGCCGCGCTCGCGTGCCGCCGATTCGAGCTTGTTCAGGGCGCGGTCGATCTCGGTCGCCGTCGGCACCACGTCGATCGCGATGTCGCCCTTGCCGAACGGCATGGCCTGGTTCGCTGCCGCCTGGGCTGCGATGCTGCGGGGTGAGGAGCCGTCGTCGAAGAAGCCGAGGCCCCGCTTGGCGGCCTCGCGGATGATCGGCTGCATCGCCGGCTCGGTCGCGATGAAGCGCGCACCCATGAAATTGGCGATGCCGGCATAGCCCTGCATCCGGCTCAGATGCCAGTACAGGCGGTCCATGTTCTGGTCGGCGCTGAGCGAGGTCAGCAGCGTCTGCGGACCCGGGTCGTTGTCGGGAAAATCGTAGGGCTCCATCGGGATCTGCAGGAAGATCTCGTGGCGCTGCGCGCGGGCCCGTTCGGCGAGCTTGCCGGGATCGGCGCCATAGGGCGTGAAGGCCAGCGTCACCGCCCCCGGCAGCTTCATGATGGCGTCGGTGGTCTTGGCGGCGCCGACGCCGAGGCCGCCAATCACGATGGCGACCACCGGCATCTTGGCGGCCTTGGCGCGATCAGCCTCCGCCGCATAGACATTGAACGGCTTCAGATCGCCGGCGACCATGGGGATCATGCCGTAGCGGGACTTCTCCAGCAGCTTCTGGTCGATCCCGGCCATGACCGCCGGCGGGGCTGACGCTGCGGCATCGCCCTTATCGGCGGCTTCGCCGGCACCGATCACCACGTCGTGGCGGGCGCCTGTGGAGCCGTCGATCATGGTGACGGTCTTCTGCTCGCCGGGAGCGGCCTGCTTCGGCGCTTCCTTGGTCTTGTGCTTGCTGTCCTGAGCGGCGGCCGGCTTCTCGTCCGCTGCCTTGTCGATCGGCTTGATCGCAATCCGTGTCATCGGCTCGCCGCCGAGCGGATCCTTGTTGAAGATGGCGAAGCCGGCAAAGGTGACCAGGAACAGGCCGAGCAGGACGGCGAGCAGCTGCATGGCCGTGAACGGCAGCCGCAGCCGGCGTTTCCGGCGCGGCTTGTCCTGTCCGAGCGGGGCGCTCAGATCATCGGCCGTTTCAGTCATGCGCGATCCCGAATCACTGCGAATGACGATACCACGCCGAGGTCAAGCGGCGGCAGGCCGGGATAGGCCGGGGATGCCAGGAGTTCCCAAGCAAAAAGGGCGGCTCCGGGAGCCGCCCTTTGCGTTGGGATCGCGTGAGACGCCGACCTAGTTCGCCGCTTTGGGCTTGTCGGTCGTGGCCTTGGTGTCGCCGCCAGGCGTGGGCGCCGCCGAGGCGCTGTTCTTGATGCCGTGGAGCAGGTCGCCGGCGAGCTTGAGCGCCTTGTCGTCCTTGGCGTCCGGCGGGACGTAGGACTGCGAGCCGGTCTTCTCGTCGCCGTCGTTCTTGAGATGGCCGCGCAGCGAAGCCTCGCCCTTGGTGTCGGTGCGCGCCTTCAGCTCGTCCGGCACGTCCTGCAGCACTTCGATGTCGGGAACGATGCCCTTGGCCTGGATCGATTTGCCGGACGGCGTGTAATAGCGCGCCGTGGTCAGCCGCAGCGCGCCGTTGCCCGAGCCGAGCGGAATGATGGTCTGCACCGAGCCCTTGCCGAACGAGCGGGTGCCGACGATGGTCGCGCGCTTGTGGTCCTGCAGCGCGCCGGCGACGATCTCCGACGCCGAGGCCGAGCCGCCATTGACCAGCACGATGACCGGCTTGCCCTTGGTGAGGTCGCCCGCATGCGCGGTGCGGCGCTGGGTCTCCTCGGCATTGCGGCCGCGGGTCGAGACGATCTCGCCCTTCTCCAGGAAGGAGTCGGAGACGGTGACCGCTTCCTCGAGCAGGCCGCCCGGATTGTTGCGCAGGTCGATGATGTAGCCCTTGAGCTTGTCGCCGATCTGATTCGAGAGGTTGGTGACCTCGCGCTTCAGGCCTTCGGTGGTCTGCTCGTTGAAGGTGGTGATGCGGATATAGGCGATGTCGTCCTGCTCGACGCGCGCGCGCACCGAGCGGACGCGGATGTTGTCGCGCACCAGGGTGACGTCGATCGGATTGTCCTGACCCTTGCGGATGATCTTGAGCTTGATCTTGGTGTTGACCGGGCCGCGCATCTTCTCGACCGCCTGGTTCAGGGTCAGGCCCTGCACCGCCTCGTCGTCGAGATTGGTGATGATGTCGTTGGCCATGACGCCGGCGCGCGAGGCCGGCGTGTCGTCGATCGGCGAGACCACTTTGATGAGGCCGTCTTCCATCGTGACTTCGATGCCGAGGCCGCCGAACTCACCGCGCGTCTGCACCTGCATGTCGCGGAAGCTCTTGGCGTCCATGTAGCTCGAATGCGGATCGAGGCCAGTGAGCATGCCGCTGATGGCGGATTCGATCAGCTTGGTGTCGTCGGGCTTCTCGACATAGTCGGAGCGCACGCGCTCGAAGACGTCGCCGAACAGATTGAGCTGGCGATAGGTGTCCGCAGTGGCCGCTCGCGCGCTGGAGCCCATGAACACCGCGCGGGGCTGGGTCACGAACAGCGTCAGCGCCGCACCGGTGGCTGCGCTGAGGAGGATTACTGAAGTCTTGCGCATCATCCGCGAACCTTCTCGCCTTCATTTGCGGCCCACCATGGGCCTGGATCGATTGGAGTGCCGTCCTTACGGAACTCGACATACAGCACAGGTTGACTCGCGTTCGTCGCGAGAATGGAGGCGACTTGAGATGTCGACCCCATGGTCGCGACCGGCTCCCCCGTGAGCACAAACTGTCCGATGTTGACCGAAATACGCTCCATACCGGCGATCAGGACATGATACCCGCCCCCGGCATTGAGGATCAAGAGTTGTCCATAGCTGCGGAACGGGCCGGAATAGACCACCCAGCCGTCACACGGCGTTGTGACCTGGGAGCCTGGCTTGGTTGCCAGCGAAATGCCTTTCTGGACCCCGCCGACCCCGTCGGAACCGCCAAAATCCCTGATCTTGTTACCATTAACCGGAAGCGGCAGGAGACCCCTAGCCGAGGCAAAGGCGATCGCGGGGGTGGTCCGGGACCGGTCCTTGAATGCGCCCGGACCTGACTTGGCGCTGGCGGCCGCCTTGGCCTCGGCCTGCTTTGCGGCCTCGGCGGCCTTCTCAGCGGCCTTGGCGGCGCTTTGCAGATCCTGCTCCATCTTGGTGATCAGGCCCTGGAGATCGCCGACCTGCTTTGAAAGCATGATCGCGCGCGAGTTTTCGGCGTTGAGATCTTTTTCGCGCGCCGCCTGCTGGCGCTGCCGCTCGTCGACCAAGGCCGTGAGCCGGGTCTGGTCGCTGCGGACCCGGTCGCGGTCCGAGGCGAGCTGGTCGCGCTCGGTGGCGATGGTCTTGCGCAAGGCAACGAGTTCGCCGAGCTCGCTTGCGATCTTTTCGGCGCGGCCGCGCAATTCCGGCACCACGGCGCCGAGCAGCATCGCCGTGCGTAAGGATTGCAGCGCATCTTCGGGCCGCACCAGCAGCGCCGGCGGCGTTCGCCGTCCGGCCCGCTGCAATGCCGCCAGCACCTCGACGATGTCGGCGCGGCGCGAATCCAGCGACGCGCGCATCTCCTGCTCGCGGCCGTTCAGGTTTCGCAGCCGCGCCTCCGTATCGTCGATCTTGGTCTCCACGGCGCGCACATTGGCGGCGGTGTCGATCAGCTGCTGATTGAGCTGGGTGCGGTCCTGGCCGAGCGCGGTGATCTCGGCCTTGAGCTTGGCCTGTGCTTCCTCCGCGCTCTTCTGCCTGGCGCGGGCGGCTTCCAGCTCCTGCTCGCGCTGCTTGATGGCATCGGGCGAGACGGCTGCGGTCTGGGGCGCCGGGGTCGCCGTCTGAGCTTGCGCGAGGCTTGTGCCGGCAACGCTTGTGATCAGCAACAGGTTGAGGAGCGGCGCTCGCATCGTGTCGGCAAAGGTGCTCGTTGTGGCGCGCATCACGCGCGGTGATAGGGGTGGCCGGCCAGAATGGTGGCGGCCCGGTAAAGCTGTTCCAGAAGCATGACGCGGACCATTTGGTGCGGCCAGGTCGCAGAGCCGAACGCGATCGCGAGCTTGGCCTTACGGCGCAATTCGGGCGAAAGTCCGTCCGCCCCTCCGATCACGAAGATAGTATGTCCGGCGCCTTCGTCCCGCCAGCGCGCAAGATGCCGTGCGAATACGGTGGAATCGAGATTCTGGCCGCGCTCGTCCAGCGCCACCAGGATCGATTTTTCCGGAATATGCGCGGCGATCGCCGCGGCCTCTTCGCTCATCCGCGTCGCAGTGTCGCGCGCGCGGCTCTCGGGGATTTCGTGGATGCTGAGCTCGCGGAATCCGAGCCTGCGGCCGGCCTCCTCGAAGCGCTCGAAATAGCGGTCGGCAAGCTCCCGTTCGGGGCCCTGCTTCAGCCGGCCCACCGCAATGACAGCAACACGCATGATCTCTTCAGGGTCGCGTTTTCAACACCGCGCGCATGATGCGCGCGCACGACGCTAGCATGCGCGTCAGCCGATTCGAAATCGGCCCGATGAGCCTAGATCGCCTTCGCCGCCCCTGGGCCCTGAGTGTACAATCGCTCGAGATTGTAGAACTCGCGGACTTCGGGTCTGAATACGTGCACGATCACGTCGCCGGAATCGATCAGCACCCAGTCGCAATTGGGCAAGCCCTCGACATGGATGTTCTTGATACCGTTTTCCTTCAGGCTCTTGGTGACGTTTTCCGCGATCGCGCCGACGTGCCGGTTGGCCCGGCCCGTGGTGACGATCATGTAGTCGGAGTACGCCGATTTGCCGCGAAGGTCGATGGTGACCGTCTCTTCCGCCTTCATGTCCTCGAGGCGGGAGAGGATCAGGCTCAGCGTCTTGTCGGCGTCGGGTTGCGCCTTCAAGGCCGCAGCTTTGGTCGATGTTTTACGCGTCGGCTTGGCAACCTTGGGTAAAACAGACTTGGACAATACAGATGTGGTCAGGGACCATTCCTTTCACTGTATCGCGAACGCCGAATCCGGCGCCCACCGGCTACACTACATCATGTGGGGTTAAGGGTTTCAATATGCCAGAGAGGCGGAAGTCCACACCACCTTCGTCCCCTCCGTCTCACGTCGTTCCCTTCCAGCTCCCGTCCGGGTTCCGCAGGCCCGTCGAGGACAGATTCAGCTTCAATCCGGTCAGAAATACCCAGGCCGGCGCTGGCCGATCCGCAAGCAGGGCCGCCTTATCCTCGGGCAGACGGTAGCGCGATAACGCCTGGGCTGCGGGGGAGGCGAGGGCGCGAAAGCTCTGCGGCGGACGGTCGATGACTGCGACCGGCACCTGGGCGGCGATGCGCCGCCAGTCCTGCCAAAGGTGGAATTGAGCGAGATTGTCAGCGCCCATGATCCAGACAAAGCGCAGGCCCGAGAAGCGGCGGCGCAAGGTGTTGATCGTGTCGATAGTGTAGCGCGTACGGATGACGGATTCGAGACAGCTGACCTCGATGCGCGGATCGTTCGCGACCTCGCGCGCGGCCCGCATGCGCGCGCCGAGCTCATGCAGCGTGCCGTTCTCCTTCAGCGGATTGCCGGGGGTGACCAGCCACCAGACCCGATCGAGCTGCAATCGCTTGAGCGCGAACTGGCTGATGGCGCGATGCGCCTGATGCGGCGGATTGAACGAGCCGCCGAGCAGGCCGATGCGCATGCCCTCCGTGTGGGGCGGAGCCGCTTGCGCCACGGAACGCGGCAAGACGAAATTGTTGCTCAATGCCCCGCGCCTCGCGACGTTTACGGCCGGGTCTGCCCGGTGCCGTGGACGCGATATTTGAAGCTCGTCAATTGCTCGGCGCCGACAGGCCCGCGGGCATGGAATCGGCCGGTGGCGATGCCGATCTCGGCACCGAAGCCGAACTCGCCGCCATCGGCGAACTGCGTCGAGGCGTTGTGCAGCACGATTGCGGAATCGACCTCGCTGAGGAATTTCTTCGCGGCAGCCTCATCGGCGCTCACGATCGCATCGGTGTGATGCGAGCCGTGGTTCTGGATGTGCGCGATCGCGCCGTCGACGCCGTCCACCACCTTCGCCGCGATGATCGCGTCGAGATATTCGGTGTCCCAATCGTCTTCGCTGGCGGGTCTTACGCGCGGGTCCGTTTTCTGTACCGCGTCGTCGCCGCGCACTTCGCAGCCGGCATCTAACAGCATCTCGACCAGCGGTTTCAGATTCTTCGCAACAGCCGCGCGATCGACCAGCAGCGTCTCGGCCGCGCCGCAGACGCCGGTGCGGCGCATTTTTGCGTTGAGCACGATCGACTTCGCCATGGCGAGATCGGCGCTGGCATCGACATAGACGTGATTGACGCCTTCGAGATGCGCGAAGACAGGCACGCGCGCTTCTTGCTCGATGCGCGCGACGAGGCTTTTTCCTCCGCGAGGCACGATCACGTCGATCGCGCCATTCAATCCTGACAGCATCATGCCGACCGCGGCGCGGTCGCGCGTCGGCACCAGCGTGATCGCAGCCTCGGGCAGGCCGGCTTCGCGCAGGCCCTGCACCAGGCATGCATGGATCGCCCGGCACGAACGGAAACTGTCCGAGCCGCCGCGCAGGATCACGGCATTGCCGGATTTCAGGCACAGCACGCCGGCGTCCGCGGCGACGTTCGGCCGGCTCTCGAAGATGACGCCGACGACGCCGAGCGGCACGCGCACGCGCTCGATGGTCATGCCGTTCGGCCGCTGCCAGCTCTCAGTGACGATGCCGACGGGATCGGCGATACCGCGCACGATGCCGATGCCCTCGGCCATGCCCTCGATGCGCGCCGGCGTCAGCGTCAGGCGGTCGATGAAGGACGAGGTGGCGTTGCCGGAGGCGCGGGCTTCGGCGACGTCCTCGGCATTGGCCGCGAGGATCGCCGCAGCTTGCTGACGGATCGCCCGCACCATGGCCTCCAGCGCCCGGTTCTTCTGCTCCGGCGGCGCCAGCGCCAGCACGCGCGCCGCAGCGCGGGCCCGGCTCCCGAGATCGGACATCAGGGCCTGAAGATCGGCATTGCCGTCGACAGCTTTGAGGGGGGCGGCCATGGGGGTCAAAACCTTCTGCTAAGGCGGTGTCCTAGCACGGAAATCCCGCTTTTGCGAAGGGCGGGGAGGGTATGGCAGGTCTCCCGTCACGTTAGTGCAACTAGGCCATTGGCCAACCTCGACGTCATGGCCGGGCTTGACCCGGCCATCCACGGCTTTTCGGCGCGAAGAACGTGGATGCCCGGGACAGGCCCGGGCATGACGGTTGCAGGCCGGCTTCGTGCTACCCGCCCACAACCAGATCGTCGCGATGGATCATCTCCGCGCGGCCGCTGATGCCGAGGATGGTCATCACATCAGGGGACGAGCGGCCCCTGATCCGCTCGGCCTCATCGGCGTCATAGGCGATCAGGCCGCGGCCGACCTCGCTGGTATCAGGGCCGCGCACGATCACGGCATCGCCGCGGGCGAACTGGCCCTCGACCTTGATCACGCCGGCCGGCAGCAAGCTGGCGCCGGCACGCAGCGCCGTCACCGCGCCGGCATCGATCGTCAGCGTGCCCTTCGGCTCCAGCGTGCCCGCGATCCAGCGCTTGCGCGAGGTGATGGGGTTGGCCGGCGTCAGGAACCAGGTGCAGCGGCCGCCATCGGCGATCGCCTGCAGGGGGTGCTCGATCTTACCGGAGGCAATCAGCATATGCGTGCCGCCGGTGGTGGCGATCTTGGCCGCTTCGACCTTGGTGCGCATGCCGCCGCGCGACAGCTCGGACTCGGCGTCTCCAGCCACCGCCTCGATCTCCGAGGAGATGCTCTCGACCACCGGAATCAGTCTTGCGTTCGGATTGTTCTTCGGCGGGGCGTCGTAGAGGCCGTCGATGTCGGACAGCAGCACCAGCAAGTCGGCGCTCGCCATGGTGGCGACGCGCGCGGCAAGGCGGTCGTTGTCGCCGTAGCGGATCTCGTTGGTCGCCACAGTGTCGTTCTCGTTGATCACGGGGATCGCGCGCCATTCCAAGAGCTTGCCGATGGTGGAGCGCGCGTTGAGATAGCGACGGCGCTCCTCGGTGTCCTGCAGCGTCACCAGGATCTGGCCGGCGCCGATGCCGTGGGCCCCAAGCACCTCCGACCAGATCCGCGCCAGCGCGATCTGGCCGACGGCGGCGGCGGCCTGGCTTTCTTCCAGCTTCAGCGGACCGCGCGGCAATTTGAGCCGGCTGCGGCCAAGCGCGATCGAGCCGGAGGAGACGACGAGGACGTCGCGCCCGTCCTTGTGCAGCCTGGCCATGTCATCGGCGAGCGCGGCCAGCCAGGACGCCCGCACCTCGCCCTTGTCGGAATCGACCAGCAGCGCTGAGCCGACCTTGACCACGATGCGGCGGAATTGACTGAGTTCGGGGCTGGCCATGATGCGCCTGGACGATCTGCTCTGCGTTGGAAACGGCGGAGCGAGAGAGCGGCGCCGATAGGCCCGCTTTTGCAGCAGGACGATGGCCGGCGCAAGGCGGCCAGGATGGTAAACGGCAAATGTCGGCCTTGTCCGCGACGCGTCTCTGGTCCTAACTGATGCCAACCAAAATGGGGTCAAAGGGGAAACGCATGGATCGCCGCACATTCATGGCCGGATGTCTCGGAGGATCTCTTGGAGGATCTCTTGGGGGATATCTCGGCCTGCCGCTGCTGGCGCAAACGGGCGGGGCGCAAGCGCAGGCCGGGCTGACAAAAATCATCTTCCCATTCGCGGCCGGCGCGGGCGGCGACACGCTGTGCCGGCTGATCGCGCAGGAGATGGCGCCGGTGCTGCAGCGGACCATCGTGGTCGAGAACCGCACCGGCGGCGACGGCCTGATCGGCATCAAGGCGGTGAAGGGCGCGAGCCCCGACGGCAGCATGGTGCTGGTGACGACGGGCCCCACCATGTACCTGCTGCCGATGGTCGAGACGACGCCGAGCTTCGACACCGCCAAGGATTTCGTGCCGGTGTCGCTGCTGGCGCGGTTCGAATTCGCGCTGGTGATCAATCCGGCGGTCGAGGCCACCGATTTCAAGAGCTTTGTGACATGGCTGAAGGCGCATCCGGACAGGACGTCGTTCGGCGTGCCCAGTAATGGCACCATTCCGCACTTCATGGGCTCCAAGCTCGAAAAGGATCTCGGCATTCCCCTGACCCGCGTGCCCTATCGCGGCAGCGCGCCGATCCTCAATGATCTCGTCGGAGGCCACATTTCTTTTGGGATCACCACGTTGGCGGATGCGCTGCCGCAGCACCGCGCCAAGGGCGTGAAGATCATTGCGGTGTCGAGTGCGGAACGCTCGCCCTTCGCGCCCGAGGTTCCCACGTTGAAGGAGAGCAGCATCGATCTCGTTGCCGACGCCTGGTACGGCATGTGGCTTCCCGCCGGCAGCCCGCCGGAGTTTGCGAGCAAGCTGGGCGCCGCCGCGAGCGCGGCGCTCGCCAAGCCCGAGGTGAAGGAGAAGCTGACGGCGATCGGGCTGATTCCGGTCGGATCCACCCCGGAAGGATTGACGAAGGAGCTCGCCGCGAACATCGCGCTGTGGCAGCCGATCGTGAAGGCGACGGGCTACAAGATCGAGAATTGAATCTGGTTTGCGGGCTCATGACACAGCGGTTACTCGGCGCAGCGCGCGTATTTGCGAGCAATTATCAGATCGTCGTGTGCGACGATCCATTCACGCCCCTCGATGACGAGCAGAACTGGGACGCGGAGAAAACAAAACGAGGTTTTGCTGGCGTGCCGGCGTTTCGGATGATTGGCACGGAAGCTGATCTCAACGACCACTGGGTTGAGCTGGTGTCGTGCGACCGGCCCCCTTCATCGGATGAATGGCAGCGGATCACCTGCGTGCATTTCCATTCCGGAAGCGGGCGGATCCACGTCATGTCGGTGATCGATAGCGATCCGCCAATTTCTGCGGATATCGAGCGGGGCGACTATGCCGTCTACGCGGCGGCGCAAAATCTCGGGATCGATCAGTCGAGCCTGGGTGAAACCGGGAAACTCTCGGATGCCGAAATTGCCGAGCGAAGGGACATTGAATGGCATCGGCTCTTTCTGGTGCCAGGTAAGCCTGAATTTGAAGGGCGCGTGGTTGATCGCTAGCTAGCCGCGCGCTCTATCCCCTCATCCTGAGGAGCGCGCTTTTGCGCGCGTCTCGAAGGATGAAAGGCCCGGCTGTCGCAGCGGGGCCTGCATGGTTCGAGACGGCGCTTGCACGCCTCCTCACCATGAGGGTCTTCACATCTTCGCGCGCTGCGCGATGCCGTCCTTGATCGCCGCGAGCTCTGCCTCATCCCAGATGCCGATCAAGACCCCGCCTTTCACCTGCAGCTGATTGTCCGCATAGGCCGCGATCTTTTCGCGCGGCGTGGTGATGTGGTCGTTCGGATGCAGGGCCCAGTCGAACAGCTCGGCCTGCAGCCGCGCGATGATGCCGGCACATTCAGGATCGTCGCCGCGGTCCAAATACTCTTCCGGATCGGTTTCGAGGTCGTACAGCATCGGGCGGAAGCCGGAGGCGTGGATGTATTTCCAGCGGCCATCGAACACCATGAACAGGCGACAGCGTTCGATCGGCTGGTTCAGCTTCAGCCGCACGTCCTGCATGGCGTAGTCGTATTCGGAGAACGCCACCTTGCGCCAATCGCTCGGCGTGGGGCCGCGCAGCAGCGACAGCAGCGAACGCCCTTCGAGAATGTGGCTCGGCACCTTGCCGCCGAAATAATCGACGAATGTCGGCGCAAGGTCGATGCCTTCCACCAGCGCATCGCTGCGCGTGCCGCGCGTGGCGTCGGCTTCCTGCGAGGGATCGATGATGATCAAGGGAATCTTCGCCGATTGTTCGTGGAACAGATCCTTCTCGCCCATCCAGTGATCGCCGAGATAATCGCCGTGATCGGAGGTGAACACGATCATGGTGGTGTCCAGGAGATCGCGCTCCTCCAGAAACTTCATCAGCACGCCCATCTGGTCGTCGATCTGGGTGATCAGGCCCATATAGGTCGGGATCACCTTCTCGCGGGCATCGTCGCGTGCCATGTTGCGGGAGTAGCGCATATCCATGTAGGCGCCGAACACCGGATGCGGATTCTGCCGCTCGCGCATCGAGCGGATCGCCGGGATCATGTCGTCGGTCGAATACATGCTGGCATAGGGCTCTGGCGCGATATAGGGCCAGTGCGGCTTGATGTAGGAGAGGTGCAGGCACCACGGCCGGCCGTCGGTCTCGGCCTCGCGGATGAAGTCCATCGCGCGGCGCGTCATGTAGGGCGTCTCGGAATGCTCGTCGGGCACGCGCGCGGCCTTGTCGGCGTGCACCAGCAGCCAGCCGTTCTGCAAGCTGCCGTCTTCCGACGCGCCTGAGTTGGCCCAATGCTCCCAGGGATTGGTGGCCTCGAAACCTTGCTGGCGCAGGTACTCGTCATATTTGGGACGCGGCCGACCGGTCGGATGCAGGCCGTCATCACGTTCATAGGGTTCAAAACCGCATTCGGCGACATGCACGCCGATCATTGATTCCGGCGGGATGCCGAGCGCCTTCATGCCTTCGAGGTCGGGCGCCATGTGGGTCTTGCCGACCAGCACGTTGCGCACGCCGATCTTCTTCAGGTGGTCGCCGAGCGTGGGCTCGCCGACACGCAGCGGCCAGCCGTTCCAGTGCGAGCCATGCGAGCGCATGTAGCGACCGGTGTAGAACGACATCCGCGACGGGCCGCAGATCGGCGATTGCACATAGGCCTTGCTGAACAGTACGCCGCGCTTGGCCATGGCGTTGATGTTCGGCGTCTTTAGCGTGGGATGGCCGGTGCAGCCGAGATAGTCATAGCGAAGCTGGTCACACATGATCCAGAGAACGTTCTTCGCGCGCGCCATGCTTTGCCCTTTCCGCACATTCGTCGTTCGATGCTGCGATATAGGAGCCGCGATGACAACCTCTCCCGAAGGGAGAGGTTGATTTGCGCAGCAAATCGGGTGGGGGGTGCCACAAGAGGCAGAGCCCCTCACCCGGCGCTACGCGCCGACCTCTCCCCATGGGGAGAGGTGTCAGATCGGGGCTGCGATCTCACACTGTCCGAATCACGCCGACCACGGCTCCGCTTCGGCCGCGCTCTTGGCCTTGGCTGACACCGGGCTTTCGCCGATCACATCCGCGAGCGCGCGCAAGGCTTCCTTCACGCCCTGGCCGGTGGCGCCGGAGAGCAGCAGCGGCGTCTTCTTGGCGGCGCGCTTCAGCCGGTCCTTCTGCTTCTTGAGCTCGTCCGGCTCGACCGCGTCGATCTTGTTCAGTGCCACGATCTCGATCTTGTCGGTGAGCTGGCCGGCATAGGCGTCGAGCTCCTTGCGCACCGTCTTGTAGGCCTTGCCGGCATGCTCGCAGGTGGCATCGATCAGGTGCAGCAGCACGCGGCAGCGCTCGACATGGCCGAGGAAGCGGTCGCCGAGGCCGGCGCCTTCGTGCGCGCCCTCGATCAGGCCGGGAATGTCGGCCAGCACGAATTCGCGGCCGTCGGCGTTCACGACGCCGAGCTGCGGATGCAGCGTGGTGAAGGGATAGTCGGCGATCTTCGGCTTTGCCGCGCTGACCTTGGAAAGGAAGGTCGACTTGCCGGCATTGGGCAGGCCGACGAGACCGGCATCGGCGATCAGCTTCAGACGGAGCCAGATCCAGCGTTCCTCGCCCGGCTGGCCGGGATTGGCGTTGCGCGGCGCGCGGTTGGTCGACGACTTGAAATGCGCATTGCCGAAGCCGCCGTTGCCGCCCTCGGCCAGCACGAACTTCTCGCCGACCTTGGTGAAGTCGTGGATCAGCGTCTCGCGGTCCTCGTCGAAGATTTGCGTGCCCATCGGCACCTTGAGCACGATGTTCTTGCCGTTGGCGCCGTGACGGTCCGAGCCCGAGCCGTTCTCGCCCTTCTGGGCCTTGAAGTGCTGCTGGTAGCGGTAGTCGATCAGCGTGTTGAGGCCGTCGGCGACCTCGATGATGACGTTGCCGCCGCGGCCGCCATTGCCGCCGGAGGGGCCGCCGAATTCGATGAACTTCTCGCGGCGGAACGCCACGCAGCCGTTTCCGCCGTCACCGGAGCGGATGTAGACCTTTGCTTCGTCGAGGAATTTCATGGGCCATAGGTAGGCCAGCCAGTCCCGCGCGGCAACCCGGATAGACCCGCAAATCGGCCGAAATTCCGCGAATTGCGACCCTTGCTTAACCAGCCGGCGGCCATTCCTGCTCGTCGTCCCGGACAAGCGAAGCGCAGATCCGGGACCCCCGCGCGAGCGCTCGCGCTCGTCGCGATAGCCACAGGGAGCGGTTTGGCGAAGACTGGTCAATGCTATTCGGTGAAACGACGTGGGCCTGTAGTTATGGATCCCCGCGTTCACGGGGATGACGTCAGATGGGTCGCTTCCGGACCAGGAATTTTTGCATTCCCTCCAGCACCAGCTCCTTGCGCTGGTTGAATACAGTGCTGCGTAGCTTCACCGCGCCGGTCGTGCGTCCCGGCACCAGCTCGGTGACCTCGAGCGCCGGATAGATCGTGTCGTCGGCGAACACCGGTTTGAGAAACCGGCTCGACTGCTCGAGGAAACCGACCAGGGACTCCTCGACCATGAACGGAAACAGGCCGGCGCCGGGCGCGGTGTGGATCAGGGTCTGGAAACCGTGGGCGAGCAGATGCGGCATGCCGCGGCTGCGGCAATATTCCACGTCGTAGTGCACGGGATGGGTGTCGCCGCTCGCGGTCTGGAACGCCGCGAAGATGGCCGAGGTCTGGGTGCGGCTCGGCAGCACGAAGCGTTCGCCGACGACGAAATCCTCAAACCAGCGTTGCGTGGGGATCATGCGATGCCGGGTCGGGTCGAAATCGGTCATGTCAGTGCTCTCTGCTCGTGATCGGCTTATCGCTACCGCGATGCTAACGGTGCGACAATCCGGTCAATTCGGCTTGCGCGGGCTTGTCGCGGCGGCTCACGTCATTAAAACGACCGCAAGCGACTCTATTCGCCGGATTTCCGCGCTCTCTCCGCTCGTCATTGCGAGCGAAGCGAAGCAATCCAGTCTGTCTCTGCGGAAGCAGACTGGATTGCTTCGTCGCAAGAGCTCCTCGCAATGACGGCTCCCACACGCGACAGCAATGCCCCTCTTCAAGAACCTCTCCGCCTATGATGATCGCTCGGCGCGCCTCGCCGGCATTGCACTCATGGTGCTGTCGATCTTCATGTTCTCGTTCGGCGATGCCATGGGCAAGTTCCTGGTCGGGACTTATTCGGTGGGGCAGCTGTTGTTCCTGCGCGCCTGCGCCGCGCTGCTGTTGCTGTCGCCGCTGATCTGGAAGCAGCGTCACCAGTTCCTGCATCTGGAGCGGCCGGGCCTGCAGCTGTTCCGCGTGGTGCTCTCGACGCTCGAGGTCGCCGCCTTCTTCCTTGCGACGGTCTATCTGCCGCTCGCCGACGTCATCACCTATTATCTCGCCGGCCCGATCTTCGTCACCGCGATGTCGGCGATCTTCCTGGGCGAGAAGGTCGGCTGGCGCCGCTGGACCGCGATCCTGATCGGCTTCTGCGGCGTCTTGATCGCGCTGCGGCCGTCGGCGCAGACCGTCAGCCTGCCGGCGCTGATCGCGCTCGGCGGCAGCCTGTCATTCGCGACCCTGATGCTGATCACGCGCAGCCTGCGCAAGACGCCCGACATCGTGATGGCGTCCTCGCAGTTCGTCGGCACGTTCTCGCTGGGCGCGGTGCTGTCGGCGTTTCACTGGGTGCCGCCGACCGCTGGCAGCCTCGTGTTCTTCGCGCTGGCCGGCGTAATTTCGGTCACCGCGCTGTTCTGCGTCAACCGCTCGCTCAAGCTTGCACCGGCCAGCGTCGTGGTGCCTTACCAATATTCGATGATCGTCTGGGCGGTGATCTTCGGCTTCGTCGTGTTCGGCGACGTGCCGTCGATCGCCACGCTCATCGGCGCCGCCATCATCATCGGCGCCGGATTCTACATTTACTTGCGCGAGCGTGATCTCGGCCGCGACAGCGCCGAGGTGAATCCGCCGGCTTGAACGCAGCCGAACAACTCCGCTGTCGTCCCGGACAAGCGCGCCTGAAGCGCGCGCCGATCCGGGACGACAGTCGCGTATGTGGTGCGCCCCTACCTCATCCGCCTCGCGCTGCTCCAGCTCTTCAGCGAGGCCCACACGCCGCGCGACAGGCGGAAGCAGTCGACCGGCGTCGACGAGCCCAGCGCCAAAAATCGGTGCAGCTGGACGCCGCTCCACTGGAAGCCGCACTTCTCCAGCACCTTGCGCGAGGCCGGATTGGTGACGCGCGCGCCGGCATAGAGATGATCGTCCTCGAACTCCTCGAAGAAGAAGTCGATCGCGCCGCGTGCCGCCTCGGTGGCAAAGCCCCGGCCCCAATGCTCGACGCCGAGCCAGTAGCCGAGCTCGGCATTGCCAGGCGTGGAGCAGTCGATGCCGACCATGCCGACCGGCCCGGTATCGTGCTCGATCAGGAACACGGTCTCGCTGCCGAGCGCGGCGGTGGCGCGGATGAATGCGACGGCGTCGTCCTGCGAATAGGGATGCGGCAGCCGGCGGGTGTTTTCCGCGACGCGGCGGTCGTTGGCGAGCCGGGCGATGGTCCTGACGTCGGCAAGCGTCGGCCGCCGCAACGTCAGCCGTTCGGTGGCGACGACGCTGGGTCTCGCCTCAGCCAAGGTCACGCTCGAGAAATCCTGCAACATGTCCGGCTCCGTGAAAGTCACTAAGTCAAAGTGAGCAAGTCAAAAGAAAAGGGGAGGCCGGTTTCCCGCCTCCCCTTGGAGCCTTCGATCGCTATGATCTGGACTCCGCCGGTTCAGTCGGGACCGGCGGACTCCAATTTGATCCACCGTCTATTCAGCAGCCTCTGCGATCGGGAGTACCGATACGAAGGTGCGGCCGTTGGCTTTGGCCTGGAACGCAACACGACCCTCGATCTTGGCGAACAGAGTATGGTCCGTGCCCATGCCGACATTAAGGCCGGGGTGCCAGGTGGTGCCGCGCTGACGCGCAATGATGTTGCCGGGAGTGACGACCTCCCCGCCGAACGCCTTGATACCGAGGCGCTTGCCCTTGGAATCGCGTCCGTTACGCGATGAACCGCCTGCTTTTTTGTGAGCCATGGCTCGTCTCCGAAATCCTGCGTAGTTCTAGGTCAATTCCTTGACGGAATCATTTCAAAATTTCTCACGCATCAATTCGTGAATTGGCGTGATCAATTCCAGTTATTCGGCGGCTTCCGCTGCCGGCTCTTTCGCCACCTTTTCCTTCTTCGGACGCGGGCCCTTGGTGGGCTTGGCGTTGTCCGTCAGGATCTCGCTGACGCGCAGAACCGTGATCTCGTCGCGATAGCCGCGCTTGCGGCGCGAGTTCTTGCGGCGGCGCTTCTTGAACGCGATGACCTTGGGGCCGCGCTTGTGGTCGAGCACCTCGACCGCAACGGACGCGCCTGCGACCGTCGGAACGCCCAGCACCGGCGTGTCGCCGCCGACCACCAGAACTTCATTCAACTGCACGATCGAGCCGACTTCGCCTTCGATCTTGCCTACTTCGAGAACATCATCCGGCACGACGCGGTATTGCTTGCCGCCGGTTTTGATGACTGCGAACATCGTTCTTTCTCCGTGTTCAATCCCGGCCTCACGACGGATTGTCAGGGGCCGGCTTTTTGTCAGTCGCTAAGGGTTCATGCGAGTTTTGTGCGGGCGGGGCTTATCCCTTTGAAAACCCACGCAAAAACAAGCGGCGCGAGAAACGCCCCGCGCCGGCTGTGGGACTTATAGCCGCCGCGCGCTGGGAGTCAAGGAAAACTGCCGAAAAGCGCCCGGATTTGAAGGATTTGGGCCCATCCCGGCGCGTCGGCCGAATCTGCGGCCGGTTTGCAACCAACGGGTTCCCTCCCCGTTGTGTCCTCGCAAATCAGACACGCGGGCAAGGGCTCTCATGGCAACGGACGAACTGGTCAAGACGACGGGCATCGCCCAGCACGGGGCAGGCCGGCTGCCGTCGGTCGACGTCGACAGTTTCAACATCGAGATCAAGGACGACGACGGCTTTCTCGGCGACCGCGCCAGCAAGGGGGCGTTTCGCGAGATCCTCGAAGAGTGGCGCAAGCCGCTGCGCAAGTCCGGCGAGGATCCCTTTGGCGACGAGCCGTCCGACAAGATCAGCAAGAAGGCCCTCGATGCCGTTCTGATCGGCGACGATACCGAGGCCACCGCCGTCGTGCACAGTGCGATCGAGGATTTCGCGCAGGAGCTGGCTTACGTCACGCGGCGGTTTCTCAAGACCAAGGCCTGGGCCAAGACCGAATGCATCGTGGTCGGCGGCGGCTTTCGTGCCAGCCGGCTCGGCGAAATTGCCATTGCCCGGGCCGAGATCATCCTGAAATCGGAAGGCTTCAAGGTCGACCTGGTGCCGATCCGCTTCGATCCGGATGATGCCGGCTTGATCGGGGCCCTGCACCTTGCGCCGTCCTGGATTTTCGAGGCCTATGACAGCATCCTGGCGGTCGACATCGGCGGAACCAACATCCGCTGCGGCATCGTCGAGACGCGCTGGAAGAAGGCGCCCGATCTGTCCAAGGCGGTCGTCTTCAAATCCGATCTGTGGCGCCACGCTGATGACGAGCCGAGCCGCGAGGCTGCGGTCAAGCGGCTGGTCAAGATGCTTCAAGGCCTGATCGAGGACGCCGAGGCCGAAGGCTTCAAGCTCGCACCCTTCATCGGCATCGCCTGTCCCGGCGTGATCAACGCGGACGGCTCCATCGAAAAGGGCGCGCAGAACCTCCCCGGCAATTGGGAGAGCAGCAAGTTCAACCTGCCGGCGAGCCTGGTCGAGGCCATCCCTGTCATCGGCGAGCACGACACGGCGGTCCTGATGCACAATGACGGCGTGGTGCAGGGCCTCTCCGAAGTGCCGTTCATGCAGGACGTCGAGCGCTGGGGCGTGCTCACGATCGGCACCGGGCTCGGCAATGCCCGCTTCACCAACCGCCGCAAGGACAACGGCAAGGACAAAGACCGGGATTCCACGGAGAATGGGAAGAAAAAGAGCAAGTCGGACAAGGAGTAACCTTGACCGGTTAGGTTAAGGACCGGATTGCGTTGCGGCGCGCCCGCCGCACGCTAGGGTCGAATCGTCGCTTCCAGCTGGCCGGCGAAGCCGCCCTTCCCAGCCAGTATTTCAATGAGCGGCACCGGGACCGCCAGTGTTTACCGCGTCTGGCGGTCCCACCCCGTTTTCGGATCGGTCGACCTCAACTCCAGCCGATGCGCTGAAAGAACGCTGCGATCTCCATCGCCGCGTGATCCGGATCTTCCCGATGCGGGAAGTGGCCGACATCCGGAAACATCGCAAGATCGAGCTCGCTGAAAGTCTCCCCCAGCCGGTCGGTCCACGCATAGGGAAACAGCGGATCGTGCTCGGCCCAGCGGACGCAGGCCGGCACGCTGATCGGCGGCAGCAGCGGCGCTTCGCCCTTCATCATCGCAAGACGCCCGGCATGCGAGGCACGATAATGCGCAAAGCCGCCGGCGAGATTGCCGTCCCTAAAGAAGTTGTCGGCGAACGCCTCGAGCACGTCGTCGAAGGCATCTTTCCGATGCGCCCAACCCTTGAGGAAGTGGATGATATAGAGCTGGCAGCTCTCCCGGCTCGCACCGACCAGCGCTGGCGCCATCTCCATCTGATGAAAGGACTGGTACCAGATGTGGTTGAGCCGGTCCGGCGCGCCCATCCGCGGCCCGATCCCGGGATAGACGAAATCGAAGAAAAACAATCCGGCCAGCCGCCCCGATGCCTGCCGCGCCAGCGGCTGCATCACGGCGCCGCCGACATCGTGGCCGACCACCCCGAATCGGTCGATGCCGAGCCGATCCATCAGCGCCAGCATATCGGTGGCATGGCCATCCGGCCCGTAAGGCCCGTCAGGCTTGTCGCTATCGCCGAAGCCGCGCAGATCGGGTGCGATCAGCATGAAACGGTCGGCCAGCCGTGCCATGACCGGCTCCCAGGTCAGCCAGAATTCCGGCCAACCATGCAGCAAAAGCAGCGGTTTGCCCGCTCCAGTGCGGACCAGGTGGAAATTGGCGCCGTTGGCCTCGATCGTCAGATGCTCCATGGGGGTTCCTCCGAGGTGAGGTGCGGGGTGAAAGAGGCAGCGGATTTTCCCCTTTCGCGCCTTGTCTGGCCCGCCATCCTCGCCTATTAACGCCCCCAACCACAGGGGCCGCAGCTCCTATATGGCGCCTTCAGGAGAGGTGGCAGAGTGGTTGAATGCACCGCACTCGAAATGCGGCATAGGTGCAAGCCTATCGGGGGTTCGAATCCCTCCCTCTCCGCCATAATTGAAAACCGCGCCGAGAAACCTCCTCAGAATCAGCCTGATACCGGCGAATCTCACCCCGACGCCAGAGCCGCCGCACCGGATCAACCAGGTCTATCTCGAACCGATCCTGTTCAGTCATGCCGCCGCGCAGTCGCGCATCACCATTCTGGCGCGCACGGAAGTCGTGTCCATCGAGCAGGATGACGACCATGTGGTCGCGCTGGCGCGCGACCTCGACAGCGGAAATTCGCTTCGTATCGAAGCCAGCTTCGTGATCGGCTGCGATGGCAGCCGCTCGCTTGTTCGCAAATCGATCGGCGCCAACCTGTCCGGCACGCCCGTGATCCAGCGCGTGCAATCGACCTTCATTGAAGCGCCGCAACTCAAAGAGCTGATGGGCACGCACAAGCCAGCCTGGATGGTGCTCTCGCTCAACCCGCGACGCGCGGGCACCACGGTTGCGATCGATGGTCGCGATCGCTGGCTGATCCACAATCACCTGAAGCCCGATGAGCCCGAATTCGACTCGGTCGATCGCGATTGGTCCATCCGCGCCATTCTCGGCGTTGACGAGCGCTTTGAATATCGGGTGCTCAGCAAGGAGGACTGGGTCGGGCGCCGGCTGGTGGCCGATCGCTTCCGCGACCGCAGGGTCTTCATCTGTGGCGACGCCGCGCATTTGTGGATGCCCTATGCGGGCTACGGCATGAATGCGGGCATCGCCGACGCCGTCGACCTCTGCTGGCAATTGGCGGCGCATCTGAACGGATGGGCGCCGGTATCGATCCTCGATGCTTACGAGGCGGAGCGTCAGCCCATCACTGAACAAGTGTCGCGTTTTGCGATGGACCACGCGATGAAGATGATGGCGCAGCGCGGCGGCGTCTCGGCGGAGATCGAGGACGACACGCCGCGTGGCCATGCGGCGCGCGCGGCGCTGGCCAGGGCGGCCTATGACCTCAACGTGCAGCAATATTGCTGCGCCGGATTGAACTTCGGCTATTACTACGATGCCTCGCCGATCATCGTCTATGACGGCGAGACGCCTCCGGCCTATGCGATGGGCAGCTTCACCCCCTCCACGGTGCCGGGCGCTCGCGCCCCACATCTGTTCCTGCGCGACGGGCGATCGCTCTACGATGCCTTCGGGGTCGGCTACACGTTGCTGCGGTTCGACTCGGCCATCGATGTGGCGCCGCTGACCTCCGCAGCAGAGACACGTGGTATGCCGCTGGCGCTGGTCGACGTTGCGCCGGACGAGGCGAACGGGGCTTATGCCGAAAAGCTGGTGCTGGTCCGGCCCGACCAGCACATCGCCTGGCGCGGGCAGGTCGCACCCGAGGATCCGGTGGGCTTGTTGGCACAACTCACCGGCGCGGCGGCGTAATACGAATATCAAGCCGCCTGTCTGGCGGCGGCCGGCCTGGTGATCACAAGAAGACGCATCGAGGAGGAGAACGTGTTTCACGTTGCAAGGCGCCGCATCCTGGCCGTGCTGACGGCCGCGACTTTCGCCGCGCTGCCGCTGGAGGCGGTTGAGGCGGCCTATCCGGAGCAATTGATCAAGATCATCGTGACCTTCCCACCCGGCGGCAGTGCCGACACCGTCATCCGCGCGCTCGAACCACTGGTCACCGCAGAACTCAAGCAGGGACTGGTGATCGAGAACCGCGCCGGGGCAGGGGGCAATATCGGCATGGGGGCGGTCGCACAGGCGAAGCCGGACGGCTATACGCTCGGCGTGGCGCCGGCAGGTGCGCTGACGGTGAATCCGCATCTCAACTCGTCGCTGCCGTTCGAACTGAAGGATCTCGCACCCATTACCCTGCTCGCGGAAATCCCCTTCGTGCTCGTCGCGTCCGCCGACATTCCTGCGCACAATACGGCCGAAACGATCGCGCTCGCCAAGGCCAAACCGGGCACGCTTTCGATCGGCCATGGCGGCAACTCGACTGCGATGCATTTGACCGCCGCGCTGTTCACGCAGAAGACCGGGATTACGATGGAGTTGGTCCCTTATCGCGGCACCGCACCGGCGACGGTCGACGTCCTCGCGGGCCACGTCCCCTTCGCGGTGCTGGATATCCCGTCATCGCGGCAATTGATCCTGGAGCGCAAGCTCAACGCGATCGGCGTTTCCTCGGCGCGCCGCCTTGCGTCCTTGCCCGATGTGCCGACCCTCGCCGAGAGTGGCGTTGCGGGCTTCGAATCCGTCGGTTGGTTCGGGCTCGTTGCTCCCTCAGGCACGCCTGCAGATGTCATCGGCAGGTTGAATGAGGCGTTCACGAAAGCGCTGAAGGACCCGTCGGTGGTCGAGAAGATCAGGACGCTTGGCGCGGAGCCTGCGCCGATGTCACCCGAACAGTTCGCCCGTTTCATTCAGGACGAAAGCACGAAATGGCGCAAGCTCATCAGCGAGGCCGGTATCAAGGCGAACTAGACGTCACCCGATTGCCTGGTTGGCTGAGGCGTTGCGCAGTAACCGACAACTCGGTATTCCCGCAGCCGGCGACGATAGCTTGAACCTGCCGCCTCCACGCCCCGACCTAGCAGTGCCCCGCCCGCCGGCCGGGGCCGAGGTGATCCACGACAATGTTCGAAAAGTCCTACCGCGACCGCCTCAACGCCGATCTTGCGCGATGGGAGGCCGATGGCGTGATTGCGCCGGCGGCGGCCGCTTCCATCCGCAATGCGCTGCCGCAGCTAGCGCCGGGCATCAACATCGCCGTGGTCGTCGGCATCGTCGGCGGTTTGCTGATCGCGGCCGCGTTCCTCGCCTTCGTGGCGGCGCACTGGACCGAGATCGCGCGGCTGGCGCGGTTCGCGATCCTGCTCGCCGGCATGGTCGCTACCTATGCCCTCGGGGCCTGGTTCGCCGCGAGCGGCCGCAATGTTCTTGCCGATCTCTGCGCCAGCGTCGGTGCGATCATCTTCGGGGCGGGCATCGCGCTGGTCGGCCAGATGTATCATCTCGGCGAGGATTTTGCCGGTGGCATGCTGCTGTGGTCGATCGGCGCGTTCGCCGCCGCATTCCTGACCGCCTCGCGCGGGGCGCTCGCGGTCGGCCTCGTCGCCGCCAGCATCTGGACCTGCATGCGGACTTACGACGCGCCTGATGTGCTGCATCTTCCGTTCGTGGCGGTCTGGCTGATCGCTGCTGGTCTCGCTTTTGCGTGGAATTCCCGCGTCGCCGCCCACCTCGTCGCGGTCGCGGTGCTGCCGTGGTGGATCGCGACGTCGCTTCGCTTCGAGTTCGACGGGTCCCAGCCGTCCTTCGTGCTCGCGAACGGTGCGGCCTTGCTGTTCGGCGCCGGGCTCGCGATCGCGGCTATGCCCTCGCCGCGGGCGATGCGACTTGGCAGCGTTCTGTCGATCTACGGCGCGTTCGCGCTGGCCGCTGTCGCGGCGCTCGAGGTGACCACGGTCGACGACATCTTTCGCGTTCGGAGCAGCACAATGTCCGGCCAGCCGCTGTGGGCGATCCTGTGCGGGGTCGCCGGGGTGATCCTCACCCTCGTCTCCGCCACGCTCACCAGGCGCCCGGGCGACATCCTCAGCGCCTGCGCGATCGCCCTCGTGCTGCTCGCCGCGCCGCTCTGGCCGGTCTCGACCGCCGGCGAGCCCTGGCTCGCTTATGCCGTGCTGCTGTGCGCCATGCTCTGCCTCGTCGTCTCAGGCGTGCTCGATGACGTGCGCCCGCGCATCGTCGCCGGCTGGCTCGGCATTGCAGGCGTCATCGCCGGCATCACCTGGGCGGTGAAGGGCTCGCTGCTCGGCCGCTCGGCATTCCTGGCGGCGGCCGGCATCGTCGCCGTCGTGTTTGCAACGGCGCTCAATCGCGCGCTGCCGAGGGCAGAACGATGATCTTGTCCATCGCAACATTCTGGCAGCGCATCCCGAAAGCCGTGCTGTTCGGTGTCGCCGTCCTTGTTCAATGCGTGCTGCTGGTCCTGATGGTCGCCGACCGCATGCAGATCCTGCGCGAAGGCACGGAGGTGACCTTGCAGACGCAGCCGGTCGATCCGCGCGATTTCCTGCGCGGCGACTATGTCGTACTGCGCTACGACATCTCGCAAGTGCCGGCCGGCGCGCTCGCCGGCAAGCCGACTGACGCGCGCAATCCGGTCGTATTCGTCAGGCTCGCGCCCAATGCCGACGGCCTTTACGCCGCCGTCTCGGTGCATGCCGAGCCTCTGCCGGTGACGGCGCCCGAGGTGCTGATCCGCGGCCGCGTCAGCTCTTCCTGCGGATCAACCGTCCGCACCTTCTGCGACAGGCTGACGGTCAAGTACGGTCTCGAAAGCTATTTCGTGCCGGAAGGCGAGGGCGGCAAGCTCGAGCAGGCCCGCAACCAGCAGAAGCTGCGGATCGTCGCCGCCGTGCTACCCTCGGGCCGCGCCGCCATCAAGCGGCTGCTGCTCGACGGTGTGCCGGTGTACGAGGAGCCGCTATACTGACCGACGATTACTTTGGCGTCGCCTTCAGCACCCGCCGCAGCACGTCCCACACGAGGGGATCGTTCATCTGCGTCACGTTGAAGCGCATGAAGTGCGAGGCGGTCTGCGACACGCTGAACACGTTGCCGGGCGCCAGCACCACATTGTCCTCGAGCGCCGCGCGCGCGACCTGGGTGGCGTCCTGCCCGCCGGTGAGGCGGCACCACAGGAAGAATCCGCCGCGCGGCATCAGCCAGGGCTCGATGCCGATCGCCTGAAGTTTTCGCGCCACATCGCGGCGCGTCCGCGTCAGCTTTTGCCGGAGCTCCTCCATGTGCTTGCGATAGCCGCCGCCGGCCAGCACCTTTGCGATGATCTCGGTCGCGACCGGACTGGAGCCGCCGAAACTGGTTGCGACCTGGAGGTCGATGAGATGCTCGATCCAGTCGGCCCGCGCGGCGATGTAGCCTGAGCGTACCGAGGCCGACAGCGTCTTGGAGAAGCTGCCGATGCGGATCACGCGATTGAGCCCGTCGAGCGCGGCAAGCCGCGGCGAGCGCTCCGGCTCGAGGTCGCCGAAAATGTCGTCCTCGATGATGATGAGGTCGTGCGCGGCGGCGGCGGTCAAAAGCCGGTGCGCGGTCGCAAGCGACAGCGTCGCGCCGGTCGGGTTGTGCAGGGCCGAATTGGTGATGTAGAGCCGCGGCCGCTCGGTCCTGAGGATCTGCTCGAAGCGCGCGACATCGGGGCCCGTCGGCGTAGTGGGCACGCCGACGATCCTGGCCTGATGCGCCCGCAGCAGCGCGCGGAAATTGAAGTAGCAGGGATCGTCGACCAGTACCGTATCTGCGGGACGGAGCAGGAAGCGGCAGACGAGGTCGGTTGCCTGCGTCCCCGAGCCCGTCAGCATGAGCTGATCGACAGATGCGGCAATCGCATCCTCGGCAAGGCGCGCGAGCAGCAGCCGGCGCAGCACAAGTCCGCCGCGGGTGCTGCCATAATCGGTCAACAGATCCGCCTCGGTCCGCGCCAGTGCACGAATAGCGCGGCGCAAGCCCGCCTCCGGCATCCAGCTCGCCGGCAGCCAGCCACAGCCGGGCTTGGGGACGGCAGCGTCGGCATCGAGCGATTGCCTGGAGACCCAGAACGGATCGACTTCCCGGTCGCGCCGCGGCTCGACTTCGGTCAGCGCCAGCGGCGGCATGATCGTCGGCGAGACATAGAAGCCCGAGCCGCGACGGGCCCGGATCAGGCCCTCGGCGGCCAGGCGGTCATAGGCTTCCACCACGGTGGAGGGCGAGACGCCCATCGCTGCGGCGAGGCTGCGGATCGACGGCAGGCGGTCGCCGGCGCCGAGCGCGCGGCACGCGACCTTGGCGCGGATCGCGCTCATCACGTCGAGGGTCCGCGTGCCGCTGCGACCTCCGCTTTGCATCTCGCTGGCCAAGTGTATGACCTTCCATATCCATACAGTTTGGCCAGATTGTACTGGATTGTCACTGGTCTCGCCACCGCCGAAGGCCGAGTGTCGCGGCCCGAAAGGATGGGACGGACATGCAATCTGCGGGCAGCGGCTGGGGCAACGGACTTCTCGGCGTCATCATCTTCAGCGGCTCGTTGCCGGCGACGCGCGTGGCGGTCGGCGGCTTCTCGGCGCTGTTCCTGACGTCCGCGCGCGCGGTCATCGCCGCGCTGATTGGTCTTGCGGTGCTCGGCCTGCTCTATCAGGCCCGGCCGCAGCGCAAGGATCTCGCTTCCCTCACCATCGTCGCCGTCGGCGTCGTGGTCGGCTTTCCCCTGCTGACGGCGCTTGCGCTCCAGCACATCACGTCCGCGCATTCGATCGTCTTCATCGGCCTTTTGCCATTGTCGACGGCGATCTTCGCCGTGCTGCGCGGCGGCGAGCGGCCGCAGCCGCTGTTCTGGCTGTTTGCTGGTCTCGGCAGTGCCACGGTGGCCGGCTTTGCCTTGTCGGGCGACGGCTCGGCCTCAATCACCGGCGATCTCCTGATGGTCGCCGCGATCGTGCTGTGCGGGCTCGGCTACGCCGAAGGCGCGGCGCTGTCGCGCCGGCTCGGCGGCTGGCAGGTGATCTCCTGGGCGCTCCTGCTCGCGCTGCCGCTGATGGTGCCGCTCGCGATCCTGACCTGGCCGTCCGCCTGGAGCGGTGTTAGCGCGCTTGCCTGGATCGGGCTCGCTTACGTCTCGATCTTCAGCATGTTCGTCGGCTTCATCTTCTGGTACCGCGGCCTCGCGCTCGGCGGCATCGCGCGGGTCGGCCAGCTGCAGCAGCTCCAGCCGTTCTTCGGCCTCGCGCTCGCAGGACTTCTGCTGCACGAGCCCGTCGCCTGGAGCATGATCGCCGCGACAATGCTCGTGGTCGTCTGCGTCTTCTTCGCGCGGCGATTTGCGTGACGACAACCCCCGTTAGCTCCGTCTTCTGCCCGATTGGACCTGTTCGATCCCGGGGATTCGCGCGATTTGCCCGGCGAGGAAATCGACCAGCAACCGCACCCGTGCGACGCCGGATCGCTCCGGCACGATCAGCATGTTCAGCGGAACGGGAGGCGGCGAATAGTGCGCAAGCACGCGCTCGAGTTTGCCGGTCGCGAGAAGGTCGTGGATGAGCCAAAGATGTGTGGGTCCGATACCGCGACCGGCCGCGAGCGCCTCTCGCGCCGCAAGTCCGTGATCCACGCGCAATCGCCCTGCGAATGGGACCTCATGGCGTCCGCCGCGGCGTCCTTGCAGCACGAGCACATCACTGCCGGCGACGTTGGACATTCTGATGCCCTGGTGGCTTGCGAGGTCTCGCGGGCGCGCGGGCCTGCCGTGCTCGGCAAGATAGCCGGGCGCGGCGACGAGCACGCGCCGCGACTGCCCCAGCGATCTCAGCTTCATCGAACTCTCGGCGAGCGGCCCCAAGCGGAGCGCGACATCGACACCTTCCCTCACGAGGTCGACCCGTTCGTCGGTCAGGCTGAGATCCGCCGACACATCAGGATAACGGTTCTGGAAAGCGAAGATGAGGCGGCTGACGTGGAGCACGCCGAACGCCGCGGTGCAGGATATCCGTATCGTTCCGGCGGGCGCGCCTCGGGCGCTGCGCGCCTCGTCGCCGGCGTGTTCGACCAGGCGCAGGATCTGCACGCAATCGGCATAATAGCGGCGCCCCTCCTCCGTCATCGTCACGCTGCGCGTGGTCCGCGTGAGCAGCGGTACGCCCACGGCCTGCTCCAGCTCCCTTATGTGCCGTGTCACGGTGGGCTGCCCAACCCCAAGCTCGCGTGCGACGGCCGACAGGTTTCCCCGCTCGGCGACCCTCACGAAGCTTCGCATTCGCTCGAGGCTGACCTCCGATCTATCCATTTTTCGGCATAATCCTATTCATTTCCGACATCTACCGGATTGCTTTCCGCCGCGCTAGCTGCGTGACATCCTCAACGAATGGTGCCGATCATGAAGGTGTTGGTTGTGTTTGCGCATCCCGAGCAGCGTTCGCTCAACGGCTCGCTGCGGGATGTTGCGGTCAGGGAGCTCGAGGCCCAGGGCCACGACGTGCAAGTGTCGGACCTTTATGCCCAGGGCTGGACGTCGGCCGTCGGCCGCGCCGACTTCGCGACGCTGCCGGTGGACGCGCGGCTTGCGCCCGCCGCTGCGTCCAAGCAGGCTTTCGAGACCGGCACGCTCACCCCTGATGTCAAGGGCGAGATCGAGAAGCTGCTGTGGGCCGACATGCTGATCCTGCAATTCCCGCTGTGGTGGTTCAGCATGCCGGCGATCCTGAAGGGGTGGGTCGATCGTGTGTTCGCCTACGGCTTCGCGTATGGCGTCGGCGAGCACAGCGACAAGCGATGGGGCGACCGCTACGGCCAGGGCAAATTAGCCGGCAGACGCGCGATGCTGATCGTGACGGCCGGCGGCTGGCAGGAGCATTACTCGGCTCGCGGGATCAACGGGCCGATCGACGACCTGCTGTTTCCGATCCATCACGGCATTCTCTATTATCCGGGATATGAGGTCCTTCCACCGTTCGTCGTCTATAAGGCCGACAAGCTCGACGAAGCCGGCTTCGAAGCGACCGCCGAACGTTTGCGGGAGAGGATGAGGACGCTTGCGACGGCCTCGCCCATTCCCTATCGGCGCCAAAACGGCGGCGACTACCTGATTCCGAGCATGCAGCTCCGCGTCGGGCTCGAGGCTTCCGAGGCGAGCGGCTTCGCGATTCACCTCGTGCGTGCCGAGGCGAATATCCCGCCCGGGGAGTCTGGCGCCGGGTCGTCGCCCACCGATGTCCGCGCCGCGACAGCGCGCGTGCAGGGACTGTCCAGGCAGGCCGGCCGACGCGCGCGAGATTGACGATTCGCGCGCGCGTGCATCGACGTAGGAGCCGCGAACGAGCTCACTCCATCACAGTTTTCGTCAGCGTCGAGCGCGCGAACTTCTTCAGCGGCATCGGCTTGCCGAACAGGAAGCCCTGCACGAGGTCGAAGCCGAGCTCGTTGGCCATGACGAGGTCGGCGCGGCTCTCGACTCCCTGCGCCACCGCGCGCGCGCCATAACCCTGCGCGAGCTCGACGATGTGGCGGCACACCGTGCGCTTGAGCCGGTCATTGCCGCTACCGGTGACGAATTGCCGGTCGGCCTTCAGTTTGACGAAGGGAATCCTGTCCAGCTCCATCAGCGCCGGCCAGTTGACGCCGAGATTGTCGATCGACAGGCCGATATTGTGCAGGCCGACCTCGCGCGCGACCTCGGTCAGGAGATCGAGGTCGCGGATCGCCTCCTCGCTGTCGATCTCGACCGTCAGCCCGCCGAAGGCCGGATGCGTCGGCACGCGGCGGCAGAGGTCGCGCACCGCTTGCGGCTCTCTGAGATAGGAAGCGGGAAGATTGATCGACAGGTCGACCGGGCTTTGCTGTTCCAGCAGATAGTGCCAGTCCTGCATGGCGCGATCGATCACGAACTCCGACAGATCGCGCAAATGCGGATCGTGCGGCTCCGGAATGAAATAGGCCGGCGGCACGACGCCCCAGGTCGGATGCCGCATTCGCACCAGCGCCTCGGCGCCGCTGCGGACCAGCGTGCGCGCTTCGATCTTTGGCTGGTACCAAAGCTCCAACCAGCCGGCATGCAAGGCTTCGCCGACATGGACGGCCGGGCTCGGCGCCGGTTCCTCCGGCAGCAGCGTCGCGACACGCTCGCGCAGCGTCTCCGCGGCGAAGGGCGTGGTCAGCGGCGGCAGCATGGCAAGGCCATATTCCTCGCCGACCTGCCGCACCGCCTTGACGATGATCGATTCGCGGGCGCCGACCGCCAGAACTTTCCCGGCGAAGGCCTCACGCACCAATATCTCCAGAAACCGTCCCGGCTCGATGCCGTCGGTGGCGACGCCGAGCAGGATCAGATCCGGCAATTCGGTGGCCAGCACGGTCCGCAACTCGTCCGCGCTGGCGCATTCGCTGGTGACGAAGCCAAGATCCTCCAGCACTTCGCTGAGGAAGGCGCGCAAGTGACGCTTGCTGTCGGCCACGCAGGCCCGCGGCGTCACCTTTCGCCGCCCGAAGGTCACAGGCCTTCGTCCGACGAGTTCAACCATCCCATCGTTCATCCTACACCACTCCCGTTCCGTGACGGTTTCTTAAACGGCGAGCGTGGGTTCAAATAAGGAGAGCTTCACATCGTTGTTGAATTATTTGAGTAACGTTAAACCCTGCAACTCGAGCTAATTTTTCGACAGTCTGTTCGAAAAGAATCCGCATACCCCAGCACCGCACGCGCAACGACTGCCAGCGCATGAGAATTTCTCTCGCGCGGCATAGAAGCGTGTTGTCGGCCAACGGGCGCAGGCGAGCGATGCAGTGGTGTGTCCTTTCGAAGCACCGGCGAGACCGTGAAGGATTAATTGCTGGCGGCTTTTTCGGGATGCGCGGCCCGTCGTGCGCGCCGACGGCGGTGAACAGGTTGGCGTCGCCCGTGGTGAGCGTGTCTGCGTCGCGCAGACGCGTCTTTCACGAGCGAGCGACACTGGCTTTGCAAGCGCCCGCCTTCGCGCGATGCGGGCATGTTTCATTGGCGCTCGCGATGGTTCTGCGACGACGCGGCCGGACCTGCGGCCACGAATGTGAAGCGCATCACACGCGTATTGTTGCACATGCGCTATTGCTCCGGGCAGCCGGTGGTGGGCTGTCGAGGATTACGACAATGACGACGCGGCGGATGATTTACTGGTGGTTCAGGGTTGTGATGTCAGGGCGATTTCTCGATCGCTTCCTGTGCCTGCCGCGCGCGCATTAGGCGCCTTGCGCGATATCAGCTCTGCCCGATCAATTTGCGAAACGCCGCCGCGCCGTCCTGCACGGCGTCGCGTCCCTTCCAGGCCAGATAAGTCAGCTTGCCACTGATCGTGTCGTGGCTGCGCAGCCGGCGTGACCCGAGAATATGGCCGACATTGTCGGGGAAGCGGCTTACCTCGGCCGAGACCAGGGTCGCGATCGCGTCCATCAATTGTTGAAGGCGGACGCCCCATTCGCAATGCTCGATGCCGTCGATGCGCACCTTGAGCGCATATTCGGTGTCGTAGATCTCGGCGAGCAGGTCGCGGGCGACCAGCACCCGGTTGTGCCGGAGCGCGACACGAAGCGCGAGGCGCTTGTCGTCGAGCCGGTCGAGCACCATGGGAACGACGCAGGCATAGGGCGTGGCGGCAACGTCGGCCGCGCTCTTGCTCGCGGCCGCTTTGGTGGCGAGACGCACCAATTGCCAGGACGTCGTCAGGCGCCTCGCCACCAGCGTCAGCGCGTAGGGCAGTGCTTCGGGATGGGCCTTCTTGAAGGCGTCGAGTTGCGCGGTGGTCCGAACAACCTGACCGTCGTCGAATTTCGCGATCTTCTCGGGCAGTTTTTCGTTGAATTTCGGCAGCGCATAGCCGGCGCGCAGCACATGCAGTATCTTCTTGACGTCGTCGAAGGCGCTGCGTGACGCGGTGTATTGCGCGAGCTTGCCGCGCGCGAATTCGGCGCTGTCCGCGGAAGCGAAGGTGCTCTCTAGAACCTTGACGACCTTGGTCTGGAAGGTCGACGCGATCTTCAGGACCTCCTTCTGGTTGTTGGCGGTGACCTGGTCGCTGATCGCCTTGATGTAGTCGCGTGCCATGGTCGGCAGCAGATCGCGGCAGATCCACTCCCAGATCGGAGTGAGCGTGTTACGCGAGATCCGCCCCATATTGGCGTGCTCGGGCGCGCCGTCGATCAGCAGCAGCTCGAGCGGCGCGAAGAAGTAGCGCGAAGGACTGGTGGCGCGCGCCTGGGTCGATCCATCCTTGCGAAATTCGGCGCGCAAGCGGGACTGGATCTCGGCCGAACCCGGCATGTCGATGCCGCACAGCTCGAGCCGCTCGAGTTCGCTGAGCAGACAGCTGCGCGACAGCGGCGTCAGCCTCTGCAAGAATTCCGACAGCCGATCGATCTCATTCATGGCACGCAATCTTTCGCAGCGTTTCCCGCGCGCGTGCGGGCCCAATGCGTGGAGGCATTTGCGCGCTCTCAACCTCGCTAGAGAAGCAAGTCGCCGTTAATTATTCCGTAAAAACCGGGGGGCCGACGTCGGGCGCGGGCGATTAGGGCCCGTTTGCCCCTGATTTCGGTTGAAAATTCAACCTTCGCGCGGGCGCTCGCGGACGGACGCAAGCACAAATTGTGCCTGCGCCGCCATTTTAGCGCAAAACTGCCAAAATCACCGTAGTCTTACGGAGCAAAAAGTTAACCACAGACCGCCCCGGGTTCCGCTAAATGAGTGACATGGGGTCACAGAATGATACGGCCATCGATTCGCGGCCGTCGGAATGGGACGAAAGCAGCGCTGCTCCAACTGAAGAGCTCGATTTCGTCCGCCTGAGCGCTGCCCGGGCCAAGGCGGCCGACGAAATGGCTGCCGCCATCGCCCGAGAGCTCAACGGTCCCCTGACTGCGCTGCTGCTCTACATGGGCGAGATCAAGCATCACAGCGATCAGCTCGCACCGATTGCCGGCGACCGTGCCTATTTGCAGCGGGTGGTCGAGAATGCGCTGGCACAAACCGAGCGCGTTTGCGGCCTGGTCAAGCAGCTTGCCGGCCCCGACAAGGCCGGCTTGCCGACCCCGTCCGGCGTCGAGGACACCGACACGAAGGCCATGCGCGCCCAGCAAGCCCAGCGCGTGCCGAGTGCCGAACTCCTCGGCCCGTCGGGCCAGAAGCGCCTGACCAAGCGCGAGCGCGAGGTGCTGAGGCTGATCAGCGAAGGTTACTCGAACAAGCAGGGCGCGCTTCGGATGCAGATCAGTCCGCGCACCTTCGAGAGCCATCGTGCCGAGGCGATGCGCAAGCTCGGTGCGCGCAACACCGCGGACCTCGTCCGTGCGGCGCTGCTGCATTCAATCGACTGAGGCTGGCGTGTTGCATCGCCGGCAGGCGGTGCGGACAAGGCCCGAGATGTTTTCTCGAGAAGTCTGGAAGCCGGATCGCGCTCAGAAATAGTCTTCGGCGAAGGGACGCGCGCGCGAGGCGGGGCGCAGCGGCTTGATCTCTTCTTTGGGGCCGTTCGGGATGATCGTGATGATCCAGCGGGGCGGCATGCTCGATTCCTGCTCCAGCACCGAACGCACAAAGCCGGTGACCGTCGACTCGCCAGCCTTCACCGTCGCCATCCGGCCGTTGAACTGGGCGATGCGGAAGCGCCGAACTTCTTTCTGGTCCGCGGTCTCGTAGGTGAACATGGAAACCCTCCTGGTTTTCCGGGACTATCGCCACCTATGATTAGCCATCTCTAAAAATCCCACGCCGTAGAAGTACGGCGGGAATGCACGCGCGAGTGGTCAGCGCGGCGGCTCCTGTGCGCGCGCGGCGGCATAGGCGGCATCCATCAGGTCCAGGAGATCGCGGAATTCGACGTCGCTGAGCCTCTCCGCGGTCTTCTCCAACGCGAGCGCCAGCGCCGCGAGCCTGACATAGCCGAACGTTCCGGCCGCGCTCTTCAGCGAATGCGCTTCGCGCGCGATCCTGGCCTGGTGCTGCGCGAGCGAAAGCGTCCGGAACAGTTGCAGGCGCGCGCAGGTCTCGCTCCAGAACACCTCGCGCACTTCACGGGCACCGTCCTCGCCGATCTCGCGCACCAGCGCTTCGTATGCGCGAGGCTCGCGCGGGGGCTCGGAATCGAGCGCCTTCTGCGCGGGCGCGACGGTGACGTCAAACATGGTCTTGCTGCCTTGATCACGGGTCATTGGTCGCGCGGCACGTCCCGGCGCGAGGGCACACCCCGTGTCTACGGCATTCGAATTTCAGTTCCGGTAGCAGGACATGAGGTGTTTGCGGGCCGGCATTAGCCGGCGGTTCACCATGCGAGCCGCGGTCAGCGCGCGCCGAGCAGCCGGTCGTACTGGGCCTTCACGGTGGCGTAGCATTCGCAGGTCGTCTGGCGCAGGCCGTCGAGGTTGACGATCTGGATGTGTCCGCGGCTGTAATGGATGAAATTGGCCTGCTGCAACGTATTGGCGACCAGCGACACGCTGTTGCGCCGCGCCCCGATCATCTGCGCCATGGCCTCCTGGGTCAGCAGCAGCCGGTAATCGCCGGACAGGTCGTGCGTGTGCAACAGGCAGCGCGACAGCCGCGCCTCCACCGGATGGGCGGCATTGCAGCCCGCGGTCTGCTGGACCTGGGCGTAAACCGCTAGCCCGTGGCGAGTCAGCAAGGTGCGCAAGGTGCTGCTCTGATCGGCGGCGATCCGCAGCCGGTCGAGATCCATCACCGACGCAAGGCCTGGAACCAGCACGATGGCCGTGTTCAACGCGCGCGCATCGCCCATGGTTGAGAGCGTCCCGAGCAGGCTGTCGCGGCCGATCATGGCGACCTGCACATGCTCGCCCCTGGCGAGTTTCACCACCAGCGAGATGACGCCGCGGTGGGGAAAATAGGCGCGCGTCAGCGTCTCGCCGGTCTCGACCAGCACGGCGTCATGGGGCAGATCAACTGTTCGCAGATGCGGGCGGATCAATTCATAATCGTCTGCCAGCAGCGCGGACAGGAAACCATTGGACGAACGCACCATCGTTTCCAAAGCTGCCTCCCCGTTTCCCGCATGATCGTATCGCGATACGCGAAATCACGTCCTGCGCGAGTAGGTTCCATCATGTTTCCGTCGGGATATATTGGCAATTGGGACAAGATGTCCGCCCCGATGATCGTTCCCGTGAGGCTGCATTCACGCCGGCACACCATGATGGCCCCAGCCGTCGTCACGGCATGGCTCCACCAGGCGCAAATGGTGGGCCTTCACCGCCGCATAGCAGTCGCAGGACGTCGTCTGCAGCGCCCGCAGATCGAGGATCCGGATGTGGCCCCGGCTGTAGTGGATGACGCCGGCGCGCTGGAGGTCGTGTGCGACCAGCGAGATGGCATTTCGCCGGACGCCGATCATCTGCGCCAGCGCTTCCTGGGTCAGCGGCAGCATTTCACCATGGGACAGGTCGCGGGCGCGCAAGAGCCAGCGCGCGAGCCGGGCCTCGACCGGGTGCAACGTGTTGCAGAGCAGCGACTGCTGCGCATGCGCGAGCAAGGTCTGCTCGTGGCGGACCATCAGCTGGCGAAACGACGCGCTTGCGGCGGCGACGGCTCGGAAGGCCGCGATTTCCAGCGCGGAAGCGGTGCCGGGGAACAGCACGGTCGCGTCCGACAGCGCGATACCGTCGGCCAGGGCGGCGCCGCTGCCCACCACGCTGTCGCGGCCCAGCATCGCAACCTCGATCATCTGTCCTTCGGACAGGCCCACTGTGATCGAAACCGATCCGCTATGGGGAAAGTAGACGTATCTCAGCGCAGTCCCGGCCTCGCCCAAGACAGACTTCCTGACCATTTCGACCGTTGCGAGATGCGGACGCAGCAGATCGAAAGCCGGCGCGTCGAGCAATTGCAGCAGCTGATTGGGCGGGGGTCCGCTCGCGGTCATGCAAGTCAATCCGGCGGGTTCGATGGGGCCAATTCTGCCGTTCGTCGTTCAGTTGCACGGTGAATAAATACTATTGTAAAGGTTGTAGCGGCGTCCATATACTCGTTAGAGGGCAGACAGGCCGTCTGATTTGCGGCCGAAATAAGAAGGGCGTTGATTCGCTCGTGAGCGGGGCGCGTCTGCTGCATGGGCATGCAGGAAAAAGCGGTAAGGGGGCTTCATGAGCCGGAAGCATTGCATCCGTGCTGCCGATCGGACACCGGTTGACCCGCGCCGCCTCGTCCGTCGGGCGAGTGATTACGATTCTCCAACATTGCCTTGGGCCTTGGCGCCCGATGCCGCAAATCTCGTCTCCGTTCTTCTCGGCTCGCCAATGACGTTTGCGACCATCCCTCTCTTGATTGAAAGCAAAGGAGGAAGGCGTGTCCCACGGTCCGATGATTGAATCGCCGAAACCGGAAGCTCACGAGAGAACCGAGTGCCAACGCCATATTCTCGTCGTCGACGACGACCCGATGGTGTGCATGGCCATCGAGGTCTATCTTCAGCGCAACAATTCTCGAGTGACGATTGCCGATGGAGGTGAAGCCGGACTGCGCGCCCTCGAACATGGACAGTTCGACCTGATGATCGTCGACATCTTCATGCCGCATATGCGCGGGTTCGAATCGATCCGGATCTTCCACGAGCGCGCGTCGGTCGTTCCGCTGATCGCGATGTCCGGCTACGCCTTCGCCAATCTGAATTCGCCTGCACCCGATTTCCTCCGGATGGCGCTGGAACTCGGTGCCGCACGCTGTCTGCGCAAGCCGTTCACGCCGCACGCGCTGCTCGCCGCCATCAACGACTGCCTGGCCGAGCATCGTCCCGACGGCGGCATGGCCTCGGCCGCGCGGATGGGTTAGCGCAGCGCAGGCCACGATGACGACGAGGTAACCGTTCGTTTACCGCAAGCGCGGATCCTGCAGTCGGCGGCAACTACGCGAAACGAGGAGCGCGAACGCATCCGCGCTTGCGGGCGGCTCGGTCCAACGTTCCGGACTCTGGCCCTATGGTCTTTCACGAGCAGGACTTTCCCGCGCGCTTCGCCCAGCTGTTGTCGGTCTGTTTACCGCGCGCCATCCCGCCGCTGCGGCGCAGCCGGATTTGCCGAAAAGCGCCGCGGCATGCCGCCGAACCCCAAACTTCTCTTCAATATCCGTATTAGCACGGAGGATGAAATTAACGGGACTGTGAAAGGGGATGTCTAACGATCCAGAGGAGGGCTTCCGTCCGTGCCAAGGGTGGCTCAGGCGTCGAGGTCCGGGTTCAGGTCAGTAAGGCGTAGTTCATGGATGATCTGTTGCGGGAGTTTCTGACGGAGACCAGCGAGAGCCTGGACACCGTGGACAATCAATTGGTGAAGTTCGAGCAGGAGCCGAACAACGCCAAGATCCTGGATAACATCTTCCGCCTGGTCCACACCATCAAGGGCACGTGCGGCTTCCTCGGCCTGCCCAGGCTTGAAGCGCTGGCGCATGCCGGCGAGACGCTGATGGGCAAATTCCGTGACGGCATGCCGGTGACGGCCGAAGCGGTGACGGTGATCCTGTCCTCGATCGACCGCATCAAGGAGATTCTGGCCGGCCTGGAAGCGACCGAGGCCGAGCCCGAGGGCACCGACCGCGACCTCATCGACAAGCTGGAAGCGATGGTCGAGCAGGGCATGGCGGCAATGTCAGCGTCGGCCTCGCCGATCGCGTCAGGCTCGGCGCAGCCGATGCCGGCGGCAGGTTCTGCTCCCGTTACTGACGCCCCGCCTCTGGCGCCGGAAGCCCCGGCTGCCGCACCCGCCAAGGAGATGACCTCGGGCTCGCTGATCGACCAGACCCTGGAGCGCCCGTTGCGTCCCGGCGAAGTCTCGCTCGACGAGCTCGAGCGTGCCTTCCGCGAGACCGCGATCGAAGCGCCGGTGCCTGCGCCCGTTGCCAAGGTTGAGGCTGTACCCGCGCCGGCCGCCGAAGCCCCTGTTGCGAAGGAAGCCGCAAAACCCGCCGCCAAGGAGAAGGTCGCGCCGAAGAAGTCGATGGCCGACGAGGTGGCGAGCGAGGGCGACCGCGTCGCCAACCAGTCGATCCGCGTCAACGTGGATACGCTGGAGCATCTGATGACCATGGTCTCCGAGCTGGTCCTGACCCGCAACCAGCTGCTGGAGATCTCCCGCCGCAACGAGGACACCGAGTTCAAGGTGCCGTTGCAGCGCCTGTCCAACGTCACCGCCGAGCTGCAGGAAGGCGTCATGAAGACGCGCATGCAGCCGATCGGCAATGCCTGGCAGAAGCTGCCCCGCATCGTCCGCGACCTCTCGAGCGAACTCGGCAAGCAGATCGAGCTGGAGATGCACGGCGCCGACACCGAGCTCGACCGCCAGGTGCTCGATCTGATCAAGGATCCGCTCACCCACATGGTGCGCAACTCCGCCGATCATGGCCTTGAGACCCCCGCCGAGCGTCTCGCGAGCGGCAAGGGCGAGCAGGGCACCATCCGCCTGTCCGCCTATCACGAGGGCGGCCACATCATCATCTGCATCGCCGACAACGGCAGAGGCCTCAACACCGAGAAGATCAAGGCCAAGGCGATCTCGTCCGGCCTCGTCACCGAGGCCGAGCTCGAGAAGATGAGCGAAGCCCAGATCCACAAGTTCATCTTCGCGCCGGGCTTCTCGACCGCGGCCGCCATCACCTCGGTCTCCGGCCGCGGCGTCGGCATGGACGTGGTGCGCACCAATATCGATCAGATCGGCGGCACCATCGACATCAAGTCGGTGGCCGGCGAAGGATCTTCGGTCACCATCAAGATCCCGCTGACGCTGGCCATCGTCTCCGCGCTGATCGTGGAAGCTGCCGGCGACCGCTTCGCGATCCCGCAGCTCTCGGTGGTCGAGCTGGTGCGGGCCCGCGCCAATTCCGAGCACCGCATCGAGCGCATCAAGGATACCGCGGTGCTCAGGCTGCGCAACAAGCTGCTGCCGCTGATCCATCTGAAGAAGCTCTTGAAGATCGACGACGGCGCGGCCAGCGATCCCGAGAACGGCTTCATCGTGGTCACGCAAGTGGGCAGCCAGACCTTCGGCATCGTCGTCGACGGCGTGTTCCACACCGAAGAAATCGTGGTCAAGCCGATGTCGACCAAGCTGCGTCACATCGACATGTTCTCCGGCAACACCATTTTGGGCGATGGCGCCGTCATCATGATCATCGACCCCAACGGCATTGCCAAGGCGCTCGGCGCCGCCGGCTCCTCGGCCCATGACATGGGCGACGAGAACGGCGCCCATCACATCGGCTCGGGCGAGCAGACCACCTCGCTGCTGGTGTTCCGCGCCGGCTCGTCGCAGCCCAAGGCGGTCCCGCTCGGGCTCGTCACGCGCCTCGAAGAGCTGCCGGCCGACAAGATCGAGTTCAGTAACGGCCGCTACATGGTGCAATACCGCGAGCAGCTGATGCCGCTGGTGGCCATGGAAGGCGTCACCATCGCCAGCCAAGGCGCCCAGCCGATCCTGGTGTTCGCCGACGACGGCCGCTCCATGGGCCTCGTCGTCGACGAGATCATCGACATCGTCGAGGAACGGCTCAACATCGAGGTCGGCGGCTCCTCCTCCGGCATTCTCGGCTCGGCCGTGATCAAGGGCCAGGCCACCGAGGTGATCGACGTCGGCCACTTCCTGCCGATGGCGTTCGCCGACTGGTTCACCCGCAAGGAGATGAAGCCGTCGCTGCACTCGCAGTCGGTGCTGCTGGTCGACGATAGCGCGTTCTTCCGCAACATGCTGGCGCCCGTGCTCAAGGCCGCCGGCTACCGCGTCCGCACCGCGCCGACCGCGCAGGAGGGCCTCGCCGCGCTGCGCGCCCAAACCTTCGACGTGGTACTGACCGACATCGAGATGCCCGACATGAACGGGTTCGAGTTT
>NZ_LFJD01000004.1:1172-341725 GCF_006658635.1 Bradyrhizobium sp. UNPA324 | reverse complement strand
ATATCAGCCCGGTCGAGATGGAGCTAAAATCGGCTTGAACCCTGTCCACTTTTTTGGGGGAAGATCAGGATTGCTTCGCTGCGCTCGCAATGACGGAGGAGACGGATGGGCTAGAATTCCGCTGCTTGGAATTGCGGCCGCCGCATCCTCCCGGCGGCAAAACGCAATACTTGACAGTGGAAAGATTGCCTTGTTGGTATGGCGGCCAATCTTCCATTGACCGACCAACAGAGGATCGTTTCGCAATGTCCATGCCTGCCTTGTTCAAGGGGCGACTGTCGATCCCCGTGATCGGCTCGCCGCTCTTCATCATCTCGGTGCCAGATCTCGTGATCGCGCAGTGCAAGGCGGGGGTGGTCGGTTCGTTTCCGGCGCTGAACGCGCGGCCGCCGGAGCTGCTCGACGAATGGCTGGCACGGATCACCGAGGAGCTCGCGGCCTATGACCGCGCGCATCCGGAACGGCCGTCGGCGCCGTTCGCGGTCAACCAGATCGTGCACAAGTCGAACAACCGGCTCGACCACGACATGCAGCTCTGCGCCAAGTACAAGGTGCCGATGATCATCTCCTCGCTCGGCGCCCGCGAGGAGCTGAACCAGGCGGTTCACGGCTGGGGCGGCATCGTCTTCCACGACGTGATCAATCAGAAATTCGCCCACAAGGCGATCGAGAAGGGCGCCGACGGCCTGATCCTGGTCGCGGCCGGCGCCGGCGGCCATGCCGGCACCATCTCTCCGCTCGCCTTCGTTGCCGAGACGCGAAAGTGGTTCGACGGCCCGATCGCGCTGTCGGGCGCGATCGGCAACGGCAAGGCGATCCGCGCCGCGCGCATCCTCGGCGCTGACTTCGCCTATATCGGCTCGGCCTTCATCGCCACCAAGGAAGCCAACGCGGTCGAGAAATACAAGGAGATGATCGCGGGATCCAGCGCCGACGACATCGTCTATTCCAACCTCTTCACCGGGGTGCACGGCAACTACCTGAAGCCCTCGATCCTCGCCGCCGGCATGGATCCGGAGAACCTTCCGACCTCCGATCCCTCCAAGATGAATTTCGGCACCGACGCCTCCGGCGAGCGCGCCAAGCCGAAGGCCTGGAAGGAAATCTGGGGCTCGGGCCAGGGCATCGGCAGCATCGACGGCATCGTGCCCGCGGCCGAAATGATCGCGCGCTTCAAGAAGGAATACGACGAAGCGATCGATCCGCCGTTGTAGGTCTCGTGTCCCGGACGCGGTGCTATGCGCAGCATTGCTCCGCAGAGCCGGGACCCATCGCCGCGATGCATGGACCCCGGCTCAGCAGCGCACCGCTACGCGCTGCGCAGCGTCCGGGGAACGCCAACCGAGACTGATTGAAACGATGACCGCCATCTACCGCGTCGACGGCAACAGCGTCGTCACCAGCCCGGATGCCGCCGGTCCCTGGGACCGGCGCATGCAGCACGGCTCGGCGCCGGCCTCGCTGGTGACATGGGCGGCCGAGCGCATCCCGACGCCTGCTCCGATGGACATCGCGCGCGTCACCATCGACCTGATGCGACCGGTGCCGGTGGCGCCGCTCACGATCGTGACCGAGGTCTTGCGCGAGGGCCGCAAGATCCAGCTCTGCAATATCAAGCTGCTGGCCGACGGCGTCCAGGTCGTCGGCGCCACCGTGCTCAAGATCAGGCGCCAGGCGCTGAACCTGCCCGACGACGTCGAGGACCTGCCGGTCACGCTGCCGTCGCCGGAGGATTCGCTGATCGAAGACGGCCACGCCGCCACCAGCCCGTTCGTGCGTTTGGTCTCGATGCGTGCTGCACGCGGCCGCTTCGGCCAGGCCGGTGCCGGCGCGATCTGGTTTCGCGTCGATCATCCGCTGATCGAAGGCGAAGCGATCTCGCAGGCCATGCGCGCCGTGGTCGCCGCCGATTTCTCCAACGGCACCGCCTCGACGCTCGACTTCCGCGCCTGGACCTACATCAATGCCGACCTCACCGTGAGCTTCGCGCGTCAGCCGGTCGGCGAGTGGATTTTGCTCGACGGTGAATCCTGGATCGGCCCTGATGGCTGTGGCCTCGCAATGTCGCGCCTCGCCGACCGCCGGGGCTATTTCGGCCGCGCGGTCCAGAGCCTGGTGATCGAGAAGCGGTGAGCGGCGAAGGCACGACGCCCGCGCCTCGTTCTCACTGTCATGCTCCGCGAACGCGGGGGCATCCAGTACGCCGCGGCCTCTCGATTCAATAACGACTGTCTCTGGAATGCTGGATCGCCCGGTCGGGGCCGGGCGATGCCACCAACTGCGTGAGCGCCATGTCGCGCATTGCCCAATTGAACGGCAGGCTTCCGCCGCCGCGGAAGGGATGCATGGTCGTGTTCGACCAGGGCATCCTGCCAGTTCACATTCCGTAGAAGATCTTGATCTCCCACAGCACCACAATGATAGCCGTGATCAATGTGACCGCGGCGACTGCACTTTCCAGGGAAGCGACTCTCATCTCTTACTCCGCTTCCCAGCCCCGTCAGCGGTCTAGGTGATTCCCCGATTCGCCGGCAATTGCGCGGGCACTGCGCGCGCACACTCCGTTGCGCTCTGTGGTGTCCGGGCCACAATGACACCGTAGAATCCCGGGGATTTATCCCACCATCCGGTCCCGGCCGCTCCAAAAGCCCGCGCGCAGCACCTTCTTGTCGACCTTGCCGACGCCGGTCATCGGCAATTGCTTGACGAACTGGATCTGCTTGGGCGCATGGGCCGAGCCTTTTCGCGTCTTGACCAGGTTGATCAGCTCGTCCGGATCAGGCCTTGCGCCCTCGCGCGGCACGACGATGGCGGTGACGGCTTCGCCCCATTTCTCGTCGGGTATGCCGACCACCGCGACCATGGCGACATCGGAATGTTGCGACAGCACGTCCTCGACCTCGCGCGGGAAGATGTTGAAGCCGCCGGACACGATCATGTCCTTCTTGCGGTCGAGGATGAACATGTAGCCGCGTTCGTCCTGGCGCGCGATGTCGCCGGTGTGGACCCAGCCGTTCTTCAGCGTCTCGGCGGTGATGTCGGGCCGCTTCCAGTACTCCGCCATGACATGCGGGGCGCGCACGCAGATCTCGCCGGCCTCGCCCGCCTTCACCTCGTGGTCGTTGTCGTCGAGGATCCTGACCTCGCAGGCTGCGATCGGGAAGCCGCAGGACAAAAACAGCTCCGGCGTCTTGGGATCGTGATCCGCCTTGCGCAGCACCGAGACCGGATAGCATTCGGTCTGGCCGTAGAGCTGCGAGAACACCGGTCCGATGCGCTCGATGCCCTCGAGGAGCCGGCTCGGCGACATCGCCGATGCCCCGTAGAGCACCAGCTCCAGCGAGGAGAGATCGGTCTTATCAAGCGCGGGATGATCGAGCAGCACGTAGATCATGGTCGGCACGAACAGCGTGAAATTGATGCGTTCGCGTGCGATCGTCGTCAGCACCGCCTCGGGATCGAATCCTTTCAGCATGTGCACGGTGCCGCCGCGCATCAAGGTCGGCAGCACTTTCGTGCCGGCGACATGACTGATCGGGGCGACGGTGAGGTAGCGTGCCGCGTCGGGGATCTCGAAATCGGCGAGGATCGCAGCCGCGGCTCCGGCATTCTCGCGGTGATAGCGCAGCGCGCCCTTGGATTTTCCGGTGGTGCCGCCGGTGTAGTTCAGCGTGGAGAGATCGTCGAGGCCGGCGAGGTTCTGCGCGCTGGCGTGTCCTGCGCTCTCGACCGCCGCCAGCAGATCGACACCGTATCCGGCCGGCCCCATGGTGAAGATCGCTTTCAGCCGGGGCGCTCTCGCCGCAAGCTCGCCACCGCGATCGCGGAAGGCGGCCGCATCGACCACCAGCATTTCGGCCTCGGAATCCTCGAGCTGGAACAGCTGGTCCTCCAGCGATCCCAGCGGATGCAGCCAGGTGATGCAGAGCCGCGACAATTGCGAGGCGACGCCGGCGCACCAGGTGTCGGCGCGGTTCGCGGTGAGGAAGGCGACGCGCGCGCCGGCCTGCAAGCCGAGCCGCATGAACACGCCCTGGATGCGCCCGATGAGGTCGACGGTGCCTTGATAGCTCAACGATCCGCCGGGCCAGGCGAAGGCGGTGCGGCCGGAATAGCGCGACAGCGCCCGTAGCGTCTGCGCACAAGTCGGGGACGATGCGTGGAGCGAATCGGACATATGTTTCCTCGTTGCTTTGTCACCGGCTTCTGACGTGCCAATGTTGCCGATGACGCTAGCACAGAGACTGCGGGAGGAAACGACAAAGCCCGCAGGGGCGAGGCAACAGCGACAAGGAGATTGGCGTGCGCTCAGATCGACTGCAACGCTTCGGCGATCGTCTCGCTCTGCCTTTGATCGCAGCTCCGATGTTCCTGGTGTCGGGCATCGAGCTCATGGTCGCGGCCTGCCAGAGCGGGGTGATCGGCAGCTTCCCCACCGCGAATTGCCGCAGCACGGACCAACTCGATGAATGGCTGACCGTGATCGAGACGCGGCTGCGCCAGCACGAAGCTCAAACCGGCCGCAAGGCAGCGCCGCTCTGCCCGAACCTGATCGTGCATCGCTCCAATGCGCGGCTGGAGCAGGATCTCGCCGTGCTGCTGCGGCACAGGCCGGAGATCGTCATCACGTCGGTCGGCTCGCCCGCAGCCGTGGTGAAGCCGCTGCACGATGCCGGTGCGCTGGTGCTGGCGGACGTTGCTTCCATCCGTCATGCCGAACGCGCGGCGGAAGCAGGTGCCGACGGGCTGGTGCTGCTCACCGCGGGCGCCGGCGGCCAGACCGGCTGGCTCAACCCGTTCGCCTTCGTTCGCGCGGTGCGCGCGTTCTATGACGGCGTCATCGTGCTCGCGGGCGGCGTCAGCGACGGCCATGCGCTGCATGCGGCCGAAGTGCTCGGCTGCGATCTCGCTTACATGGGCACCAAGTTCATCGCGACGCGCGAGAGCATGGCGGACGACCGCCACAAGCGGATGCTGGTCGACAGCAGCGCCGACGACATCCTGCTCACCACCGCGTTCACGGGCCTGCAGACCAGCATGCTGAGACCGTCGATCGTGGCCGCCGGGCTTGATCCCGACGATCTGCCGGCGCGCGGGGCGATCGACATCGCAGAGGATATCGACGTCGCCAAGCGCGAGAGCCGGCCGAAGCGCTGGCGCGATATCTGGAGCGGGGGACATTCCACCTCGGGTGTCACCGACGTGCTCCCTGTCGACGATCTCGTTGCGCGGACACTGGTCGAATATCGTGAGGCGAGGGCGCGCTGCTGCCCGTAGGATTGCGGAAAGGGCAGGGTCTGCCCGTCCCGATCACGGTTAATCCCGCGCTGTTCCGCCCCGCTCACTTAACGGCAGATTAACCATCGCCCGCCAAGAATCCTCTCATGGCCGCCAATCAGGACCGAGAGGGACAGGCGATGGATTTCGATTATCTCAACACCAAGATTGCGGCTTCGCTGGACGAAATCCGCGTTCGCGTCGCTCATGCCCTGGCCCGCCACCCGCTGTGCCGCAACGTTCGCTTCGACATCGTCAGCGTCCCCCGCACCCGCCGGGGCGGCAACTGGACGGTGGCGCTGCAATCGGTCGAGCCGCGCGCGGTCTGGGAGGCCTCGGAGATCGTCGCGGACATCCAAGACGCCTACGATCTGGCCGCAGCTGCCTGATTTCCTTTGCCTTTTGCGCCGAATGTCGCTGCAGACATGCTGATTGTCGCAACCAAGGCACACTCAAGCCATAATTCGTGCCCTTTTCCCGACCATCGTTAACAAACTCGTGAAGCGTCCGTTCCGGAGAGACGTTTGTCCAAAGCCATCACCATCGTTGTGCTGACCTGCTTCCTCGTCCTGGGCGCCGCCACCACCGCCATCCTTGGCCGCGACAGCGTCCCCAGCGTCAGCGAGGACATGATCGCGCAAACGCCTCCGCCCAAGCCGCTCGCAACCAACCGCGCCGCCAAGGCCGACCGTCTGGTCCCGACCCTCGCCCTGGCTTCGGCCGCGATCGAGCCGGTCCAGGTGCCGGCCGACAGGCTTTCGCAGGCGCCCGTGCTGGCCGAGCCGCTGCGCCAGGCCTTTGCCGCCGCCACGCCCACCGATTTCCCGATGCCCAAGGCGTCGCCGGGCCTGTCTGAAGCGCCCGCTGCGGCGGAGGTGCCCACGGTCGAGGTTCCGGCCAAGCCGAAGGTGGTGGCCAAGCCGCAGCCGCAAAAGAACTATACGCTGCTGTCCGACGTGCAGATCGCAGGCATCAGGGACCGCCTGAAATTATCGTCGTCGCAGGAATATTATTGGCCCTCGGTCGAGACCGCGCTGCGCAATGTCGTCCGCAAGATCTCGGCGAACAAGCTTTCCAATCCGCATGCGCCGGGCGTGCCGATCGATCCGAATTGCGACGAGGTCCAGCAGCTGAAGTCGGCGGCAATGCCGCTGCTGTTCCAGCTGCGTGACGACCAGAAAGAGGAAGTGCGCAAGCTCGCCCGCATCATCGGCCTCGAAAAGGTCGCGCAGCAGATCTGACGCTTAAGTTCCTTCAGGAACTGCTTCCACACCAGGAACATCCCGCAATCAACGCGCGTTGCTCGCCCCAAAGAGGGAGTGGATCAATGCGCGCCTCGACAGCCTATTTCGTCGGTGCCGGAACCATTGTCGCAGCCATCGCCATTGGTTTGGGCGGCGGGATCGTTGCCGGCAACATCATGAATCCGGTCACGTCCAAACAGGGCCCGGACACCAGCAGGATGGCGCAGCGCGCAGAATCCGCCGGCGCGCCGGCGGCGACAAACGCACCCTCGGAGCGCGTCACTTATCTCACCGGCTCGCAAGCCTTTGGCGCGATGATCGCCGCTCCGGCGCAGGCCGAAGCCAAGCCTGAAGCCGCCAGACCTGAAGCCGCCAAACCTGACGCCACAAGGCCTGACCCGCAGCCCGCTCAGGCGAATGCCGAACCACCGGCGCCGCCGCCTTCACAGGCGGCCGCGCTTGAGCCACCCAAGGAACAGTCCAAGCCGACAGTTGCGTCGTCACCGAAAGCCGCAAAACCCGGCGAGCAGCAAGCATCGGTCGATCCAGCCTCTTCACCTGACAACGCCTATGCCAAGGCGAAAGATTCCGACGTGAAGCGCGCCGCGTCCGAGCGGCGCCGGATCGAGCGCCGCGAGCGCTGGGCCGAGCGCCGCCATTACTACGAGGGCCGTGAGCAGCGCGGCCTGCGCGACCGCACCGATTGGGACGACGTCGCACGCAACATCCGCGAGGATTCCGATGCGCGCGATTACGCCGGCCGGCCGCGCGGCGGCTTCCCGCAGATCAAGCTGTTCGGGCCCGACGACGATTAGCGCTTCGCCTGCGACTGCGGCGACAATGGGAGACGATGAGCGCTCATTGTCGCGCCGTTATCACTTCATTCCAGCGCGCCGCAATCCTTCCAGATAATGCGCACGATCCTCATCCCGCAGCATCGGCAGCTCGCGCGTGATCCAATCGAGCGAGACCTCGGGCTGAGCGCGGCGCAGACCTTCCAGCGCGGAAGCAGCGAGCGCCGGATCTCCTGACATCCCGGCCGCTGCCGTCAGCACGCGGTGCGCGCCGACGAAATCGCCGCGCTGTCGCATTGATTCCCGCGCCATCTGCACGGCTCCCTGGTAGTCGCGGCCGACGAACCGGGCATAGGCCGCAACCCCGCAATAGATCGCCGCGAGCGGATCGCGCGGGCTGAGCCGCAGCGCGCGGCGCGCGGCGGCGTCGCCGTCCTGCCATCGACCGGCGTAGCACAGCGTCACGCCGTAGAAGGCATGCGCCATTGCGAAGTTCGGATTGAGCTGCAGCGCCAGCTCGAACTCCGCCAGCGCGTCGTCGAAGCGGCGGCGGAACAGGTAGGCATAGGCAAGGCCGTGATGAGCGAAGGCGTCCTCGCGATCGGCCGCCACCGCCGCGAGCGCCGCGCGTTCGGCAATCGGTACCGTTGCTTCCATGTCGGCCCAACCCATATGCGCGCCGAAGATGTGGCTGGTCGCGAGCAGGCCCAGCGCCTTGCCATAGGCGGGATCGATCGCGACGGCCTGTTCGAGCAGCCTTTGCGCGGCGGCGTTGTCTTCGCGAGTGATACGCCAATGATGCGACAGCGCGCGCATCACGAGGTCCCAGGCATCGAGACTGCCCGGCGGTTTCTGCTGGGCGCGAAAGTTTTCGGCGGCATAGAGCTGCGGTTCGATCGCGGCGACGATCGCCTCGGTGATCTCATCCTGCACGGCGAAGATGTCGGCCAGCTCGCGATCGTAGCGCTCGGCCCAGAGATGGCTGCCGGTCGAGACGTCGTTGAGCTGGGCCGAGATGCGCACCCGCTCGCCGCTCCGCCGCACGCTGCCTTCGACCACGTAGCGCACTCCGAGCTCGCGCGCGACCTCGCGGATGTGCACGGCCCGGCCCTTGTAGACGAAGGACGAGTTCCTTGCGACCACGAAGAACCAGCGCAGCTTCGACAGCGCGGTGATGATGTCCTCGCTGATGCCGTCGGAGAAATAATCCTGTCCGGCCTCGCCGCTCATATTGGTGAAGGGCAGCACGGCGATCGCGGGCCGCTCGGGTAGCGCCAGCGCAGCGCGCGGCATAAAGGCGGTGCGGCCAGGCTCCGGCGCGATCGCGCCACCCACCGCGCCATTCTTGGCCTCGACATCGCCGACGAAGCGAAAGCCCTTGCGGGCGATGGTGCGGATCAGCGCCTGGCTCGCGCCGCTGTCGCCGATCGCCTTGCGGGCGGCGTTGATCCGGCTGGTCAGGGTGGATTCGGAGACGCTGCGCCCGTGCCAGATCTTGTCGATCAACTCGTCCTTGCTGACCACCCGGTCGCGGTTCTGCATGAGGTGGACGACGAGATCGAAGACCTGCGGCTCCACGGCAATTGGAACCTGCGCGCGGCTCAGCTCGCGCAAGTCGGTATCGAGAAGGTGGTCCCGGAACAGAAACTGCACGTCGAAAACTCAGGCCTCACAACGACATCAGGCAATGATCAAATCAAAAATGAATTTTCACTAGACGTCTGTGAGTCCGCTGAAAGGTCTGCCAGGTTCACCACGATCGCGTGATGGCAGCCATGCTGTTGCGGATCGGAATAAACGGGATTTGACGATTTTGGCCGACTTGCCGGGCGTCGACATTCCGGGGCGCGTCCCTCGGCGCGAGCCCGGAATGACGGGGGTATCGGGCTTTGTCCATTGCCGAACAGCGCAGCCTGCGTAAGCTGCGTTCCACATAAAACCACCACGAAGAAACGCCCATGCCCGCCTTTAGCGCATCCACCACCGTGCTCGATTCCATGCTGTTCCGCGACGCCTTCGGCACGCCCGAGATGCGCGTGGTGTTTTCCGACGTCGCGACAGTCGCCCGCTATGCCGAGGTCGAGGTGGCCCTGGCGAGGGCGGAGGCGAAGTGCGGCGTGATCCCGCGAGAGGCGGCCGAGGCGATCGCGGCGCGGACCAACGTCGCCGCGCTCGATTTCGAATTGTTGCGGCAGGAGACCGACATCGTCGGCTACCCCATCCTCCCCTTGGTGCACCAGATGGTGAAGCAGTGCGGCGAGGCCGGCCGCTACGTGCATTGGGGCGCGACGACGCAGGACATCATGGACACCGCCGTGGTGCTGCAGCTCCGTGCTGCGCTGGAGATCGTTGCGCGCGACATCGACGAGCTTCGCGGCATCCTGGCGAACCTCTCGAGACGCCATCGCGACACGCCGATGGCCGGTCGCACCCACTTGCAGCAGGCGCTGCCGGTGACGTTCGGCTACAAGACTGCGATCTGGCTCGCGATGTTCGATCGCCATGCCGAGCGGCTGGCGCAGCTGAAGCCGCGCGTGCTGGTCGGCCAGTTCGCCGGCGCGGCCGGTACACTGGCCTCGCTCGGCGACAAGGGTTTCGAGGTGCAGGAGGCACTTTGCGCCGAGCTGAAGCTCGGCATTCCCGCCTCGACCTGGCACGTCGCGCGCGACGGCTTTGCGGAAGCCGTGAACTTCGTTGCGCTTGTCACCGGCTCGCTCGGCAAGATTGCGCTCGACCTCATGATCATGGCCTCGACCGAGTTCGCCGAGGTTTACGAGCCTTTCGTCAAGGGGCGCGGCGCCTCCTCGACCATGCCGCAGAAGCGCAACCCGATCTCGTCGGAACTGATGCTGGCGGCGTCCAAGGCGGTGCGCCAGCACGCCGGCCTGATGCTCGACGCCATGGTGCAGGATTTTGAGCGCGCCACGGGTCCCTGGCACGCCGAATGGATGGCCATCCCCGAAAGCTTCGTGCTGACCGCCGGCGCGCTGCATCAGGCGAAGTTCGCGCTCGCGGGTCTGATCGTGGACGAGGCGAAGATGAACGACAATCTCGCCATCAGCCGCGGCCTGATCGTGGCCGAAGCGGTCATGATGGGGCTCGCGCCGCAGCTCGGCCGGCAGGAGGCCCATGACGTGGTTTATGACGCCTGCCGGCTCGCTAATGACAAAGGCTTGAGCCTGGCGGACGCGCTCTCCTCGGACTCCCGCGTCTCGAGCCGCATCGATCGCGCCACAATCGAGGCGCTCACCTCACCGAAAAATTACCTCGGGCTCGCGCCTGACATGGTTGACCGAGTGCTGAAATCGGCAACGCGTTGAAAACCAATATGCGTGAAACTGCGTATCTCTCCGTGCCGCAAGGTGCTCGCGCACTTGCGCCTCGCGATGCTAGACTTAGATTGAACGAGAGACTTTCGGCAGAGGGCCCCGCATGACTGATCACCGCAATTCCACCGCTCCCATTGATCCCGTGAAGCTCGACCGGCTGGCCGAGGTGGCGGTGAAGGTGGGCTTGGGCTTGCGGCCGGGGCAGGATCTGCTTCTGACGGCGCCCGCGATCGCGCTGCCGCTGGTCAGGCGGATCGCCGTGCATGCCTACAAGGCCGGCGCCGGTATCGTGACGCCGATCCTGTCGGACGAGGAGATGACGCTGGCGCGCTACCGCCACGGCCACGACAGCAGTTTCGATCGTGCCGCCGGCTGGCTCTACGAGGGCATGGCCAAGGCGTTCTCGGACAACACCGCGCGGCTGGCCATCGTCGGCGACAATCCGATGCTGCTGTCGGGCGAGGATCCTTCCAAGGTGGCGCGCGCCAGCAAGGCGAACTCGATGGCCTATCAGCCCGCCCTGGAGAAAATCGTCAATTTCGACACCAACTGGAACATCATCGCCTATCCGAGCCCGTCCTGGGCCAGGCAGGTCTTCCCCGATGATCCCGAGGACGTCGCGGTCGGCAAGCTCGCGGATGCGATTTTCGCGGCGGCCCGCGTCGATCGTGAGGACGCGATGGGCAATTGGGCGAGCCACAATGCGGTGCTGCGCGAGCGGACCAACTGGCTCAACGGCCAGCGCTTTCGCGCCTTGCAATATTCGGGACCGGGCATCGACCTCACCATCGGCCTTGCCGACGGGCATGAATGGGAGGGCGGTGCCTCGCTCTCCAAGAACGGCATCAGCTGCAACGCCAACATCCCGACCGAAGAGGTCTTCACCACGCCGCATTGCCGTCGGGTTTACGGCCATGTCGTGAGCTCGAAGCCGCTGTCCTATCAGGGCACGCTGATCGACAACATCGCGGTGCGCTTCGAGGACGGCAAGATCGTCGACGCAAAGGCCTCGCGCGGCGCGGAGGTGCTGAACAAGGTGCTCGACACCGACGAGGGTGCCCGGCGCCTCGGCGAAGTGGCGCTGGTGCCGCATTCCTCGCCGATCTCGCAGAGCGGGCTGTTGTTCTACAACACGCTGTTCGACGAGAACGCAGCGTCTCATATCGCGCTCGGCCAGTGCTATTCGAAGTGCTTCGTCAACGGCGCGCAGCTCACCCCGCAGCAGATCGCGGCGCAAGGCGGCAACCAGAGCCTGATCCATATCGACTGGATGATCGGCTCGGCCGAGACCGATATCGACGGCATCTTGCCCGATGGCAGCAAGGTACCGGTGTTCCGCAAGGGCGAGTGGGCGAAGTAGGCCGCTTCACCTCTCCCGGCTGGGGAGGTGGACAGCGGAGCGGCACCAGGCATTTGTCGCGCTAGGCTCACGCCGCTGCATTGCGCAGCATCGGATTGTTGTCGATGCTGAAACGGTTGAACAATGTCGTGAACGGGCTGCCGTCGGTGGCCCGCACGATGGCGTCGGAAGCAGCGATCGCCTCGTAGAGCGCGCCGACGGGATCATCCGCCTCGCGAAGGTCGAGGCTCTTGCGGATCTCCTCGCGGGCCTCGTTGATCTCGTCCTCGTCGTCGAGTGTCGCCTCCAGGGCCTCTGCCGCGCGCCGCATCTCCTGAAGGTCGCCGCCGCCGGAAAATTTGAGGATGTCGAGCCAATAAGGGCGGGCGACGACGAGCCGGACGAAGGCCTCGAAAGTGCCAGCGATAATTCCCGCGCGGCCCTCCGATGACACGTAGAGCACATTCAGCGACGGCAGCAGCACCAACGCGCCGCCGGAGCCGTCACTGCCGATCTGCCGGGGGGTTTCGACGCCGTCGACGGTGAACCAGGGCTCCTCGTCCGGCACGAAGGAGACGTCGAGGCTGGCGAGCCGGCCGACGACCGCGCGATTGGCTGTCACAACCTCGGGCGTGAGGGGCATCCGAGTGGCTCCGTTTTGGTGCTTCCGCGCACTTTGTCGCACCCCAAAAAGGATGGATTCATGTGCGCGAATTTGCAGGGGAATCGCGACGTTAACCGTTTCGCGCCTGCAACTTCCGGCTGATTTTCGAGGCCTGCGTAAGAAAGAATTAAAAGCGGATGACTAGCGTTCCCGACATCTTTCGAAACAATCCGGGCCGAGACCCGGCCATACTTATTATATCCCCTGGGGAAGAAGATGTCGCGCTCATTGATTGAAATCGGTAGTTGTAACGTCGACCTCGAGCTGCGGCCGATCGAGCCGTCCTGGATCATCGAAGGCAACCCGGTGTCGCGCTCGCACATCCTGTCTACCAGCGCCGACGGCACCGCCTCGACCATCATCTGGCACTGCACCGAAGGACGATTCAACTGGTACTACGACATCGATGAAACGATCATGATCATGGAAGGATCGATCGTGCTCGAAAGCGATGGGCTCCCGCCGAAGCGCTACGGCCCCGGCGACGTCATCTTCTTCCGCGACGGCGCGCATGCCAAATGGCATGTCGAGGGCTACGTCAAAAAGATCGCCTTCTGCCGCAAGACCAATCCCGTGATGATCGGCTTCCTGATCCGGGTCGTGAACAAGCTAAAGAAGATCTTCACCGCCACCGGCGAGCGCCGGCCGGCCTCGCTGATGGGGGCAGGCTAGAGCTCACAACAACGTTTCAAGGACGCTTCCCAGCGGCCACGACGAAGAGGGGTCGGGATTCAACATCCCGGCCCCTCTTCTCGTCATGACGGCAGCGCGAGCCGGTAGACATCGGTTGCGGTCTGCGAGAACAGTGCCGTCTTCTCGACCTCGCTTAGCGGCGATGCGATACGCTTGAAAGCGTTGAAGATCACCTGGTAGCTGCACTGGCCCTTGTCCGGCGGGAAATTGCTCTCGAACATCGCGCGCTTCACGCCGAACGCCTCGATGCAGGTCTCGACATAGGGCCGCCAGGCCGCGGCGAGCTCTTCGGATGTCGGCGGCCTCTCGCGCAAATGGAAGTCGTAGCCGAGCAGGCACATCGCGAGGCCGCCGAGCTTCACCGCCACGTTCTCGCATGTCGCGATCTCCCGGATCGACGCGCGCCATTGCGCAAACACCTCCTCGCGCCGTCCTGCGAAGCGGCCTATCCCGGCCGGGCCGCCGCAATGGTCGAGCACGATCCTGGTGTCAGGGAAGGCGCGCGCAAGCTCGGTGAGCTCACCGAGCTGCGGATGGAATAGCCAGGCATCGAAGCTGAGGTTCAGGGGCGCAAGACAAGCAAATCCCTTGCGGAAGGCCGGATCCTGCAACAATCCCTTCGGCCGGTTCGCATACATGCCGGCAACGACAGGGTCTTCGTCCCAGGCGGAGGAATGCCGGATGCCACGGAAGCGGCCATTGCCGGCCGCGATCTCGGCTTCCAGCACGGGCCTTGCGGCGTCGCCGAGCAGCAGATTGACGTGGCTGACGATGCCGGCGCAGATCGCGGCCTTGCCGTAGGCCCCGCTCGCGCTCATGGCGGCGACGCCGTTGGCGAACTCGACTTCGCCGACGGGCCGGAATGCTTCCGGTCCATGCGCGCGATACATCGAGCGGCAATCGACATAGACGGTGGCGACGATGTTGTGGCCGGAAGCGATGTCGGCGGCCATCTCCTCGATCAGATAGCGGTGTCCTCGATTCCAGAGATGGTGATGGGGATCGACGATCGGCCGCGCGGGATCGATGATCTCCTCCTGGTGCAGCGCAAGCCAGTCCTCGCGCGGCTCGACGAATAGCCCGCTCGTGTTGGCGGGCACACCGCTTGCAGCCATCGGCGTTTACTCCCTCATGTTCTTGTACCGGGAGCCTATCATCTCGTCTCGTCACGCAGCAGCGCGCGTTGCGCAACCGCACCCGTCGCCGCCGGCAAAGCGGCGCTGTCGTCAGCTCTTGCGTCGCTTGGCCCTCACGTCGACGATGAGCCGCCAATCGGATACGGCGGCCGGCCTCACTTCCCCGAGCCAATGGAAGGCGTCCCTGGTGATCTCCGTAAAGCTCCAGCGCGTCAGTTCGCCGGCTTCGGTCGTGCCTTCCTGCACGATGTCCTGCCCGCGCGCACGGCCGATTTGCTGGCGGAAGACGCTGCGGCCCGGATCGAACCAGGAAATCCGCCACGCATCGATGGTCGGATCGTAAACGCGCAGCGTCGTGCCGTACCAATTGCCGGCGATCGGAAAGGCCTGAGAGCCTGCGGGGCGGGGAACGATCCAGACGTCCTGGACGGCACGGCCCTCCAGCACCCAGCCGAAATGGATCTCGCCAGGGGCCGTGTGTTTCGTGCCATCGGATCCATGGGCGGTGATCTCGGCGTCCCAGTCGCCGACGAAGCGGCCATAGAGCTGAAGCGCCGCCGCATGCTCGGGGTTCGGTCCGTTCGCGTGCAAAAGTCTGGCAAAATCAGTCATGTCGGTCTCCTGTCGCAACGAGATCAACACGGCCGGCCGGCGGGCAGCTTGGAGAAAATTGCGGCTCAGACCCCGTCGAGGATGATCACCGTCGGCTTCGGCGGCAGGGCATCCCGCGACATCCGGAACGACCGCTCGGAGCGCCGGTCGATTTCGAACTGCTGGCCGATCCGGCGCATGAAGTCGTCGAGCGGGGTGGCGAAGCGGTGCATCGGCAGCACCACCGAGGCGCGCAGCCGCTTGGTGATTTCGGAGATGCCGTCCAGCGACATGGTGTAGGTGCCGTCGATCGGCACCATCACGATATCGAGCCGTCCGATCTGGGCGAAATGGCTGTCGTCGAGCTTGTGGTGGAGGTGGCCGAGATGGCCGATGCAGAGGCCGGCGACCTCGAAGATGAAGATCGAATTGCCGTCGCGGATCATGTCGGCACCGGCATCGTCGCCGAAATAGCGGCGGATGTCGGTCGTGACGTTGCGGATGAAGGTATCGCCGATGCGTTCCGACACGATGGCCGGCTTGCCGTCCTCGCCCCAACCATGCAGCACGTGGGGAATGCGCTTGTCCGGAAAAAGAGTGTAGTGCGTGCTGTGGGCCCGGTTCATGGTCACGACGTCGGGCAGCCGCCCCACCTGATAGGCGCCGCTATAATCGGTCGCGATGCGCAAGCCGCCGGGCGTGTCGATGAAATAGGTGGAATGGCCGGCATAGGTGATCTCGACCTCGGCGGTGCCGGCGGCCTGCCGGAACGCGACCGGCAGGATGCGCGGGGTCGCGTTGGCCATCGCCAGGCATTCGCTGCGTTGAGGTGGCTGCTGGGCGAGGGCAGGGGCGAGGGATACGCCGAACAGCGCCAGAGCCGCCGAAACCAGTCGCCGCATAAGTCCGTTCCCGATGATGTCACGGGGAAAGTCTAGCGTGCAACGCCGCGCATCGCCAACAGATCACGATCAACAGCGCGTCAATGTCGCAGGTCTACCGCTCGCCTGCCCATGCCGCATCTATGATTTCATTCATCTCCTCGATCGAGAGCGGAGGGCCCTTTCGCTTCGCGTGCAGGAGACCAAAAGTATCTGAAATCTTGCCCTTCGGGGCCGCTCTCAATTCGATGCTTCCGTTGGGAAGTGTATTTGCGACAAGCCTATCGCCCGGCTGCACACCAAGGTGCTCCAGCAACTCGGCCGTCAGCGTGACTTGCCCCTCAGCGGCTACCTTGAACGTTCGCATGTCTCTCAATGAGGCAGAATAAGTCGGCCTCAAAGGGACAAATGAGCACTGGCACCTCACTCCCGTTTTGGGCTGAACTTCCAGGTGATGGCGACGAGGCTCGTCGTGATCAGAGCGCTGATCAAGCCTGCCAGAGGCAAAGCGAGCAGCAGCGCAGCACTCGCGGCCCAGCCGATCGAGGAGAAGGCTTCGGCAATGGTCGCCAGCCGCGACGAGGTCTGGCGGCGTCGGAATTGGCTGCGGCGGGCCTGCACTCGGAACCAGAGCTGGATCGCAGTCGCGGAGGCCGCGCTGATGATGATTGCTCCGGCGCTGATCGCTGCCTGGTAAGGCGAGGCGAAAGCCAGTGCCGCGACCAGCGGGCAGAAGATGACGGCGATCGCGATCAGCACCACCTCGATCTTGGCGCGGATGACGCTGGAGGGCGTCAGCGGCGCCGTCGCGACCAAATCGGGAGCGTCTTCGCCCGAGATCGTCAGCCAGGCAAGTCCACCGGCAAGCTGTCCGGCCGCCATCACGATGACAGGCGTGATCAGCGTCAGCGCCGCGGCGCTATCGGCAAAATTGCGCCAGAGCAGCAGTGCCGGCGGCACCAGATAGAGCAACTGCATCAGGGTCTGCGAGATCAGCCAGGGATCGCGCCAGAGCAGCGAAAACTCCTTGTGCCGCAGCGCTTGTTGCCGCGAGCCGGCGCGGAACGGGCGCTCCTTCGCGCGCCTGCCGCCGGACGCACCGTAGGCTACGGCATCGATCGCCGTGTCGGCAAAGCAGTGAGAGAAGATCGCCATGACGCTTCCGAGCAGCATCAGAGCGAGCGCCAGGAGCAGCAGCAACGCCTCGTTGTCGCCCATTACCGCCCGCGCCGGCCACCACCAGATGCTGTCGACATCGGGCGCGTAGGCCGCCATGGTGCCTGAGGTCAAAATGGTGAAGCGTGACAGGGTGCCGTAGGACATGATCGCGGCGACCTGGAGCGCGATGACGAAGCCGGCGCCGATGATCGCGGCGAGGATCTGGGCAATCAGGCGCGTCCGCGCCGGGCCGATCAGACGAAACAGCAGGATGGTGACGGCGATCGCGATCGCCGCGGCCGACAGGCCCATGGCGACGACGACCCCGAATGAAGCGAGCCAGCGCGCGCCGCCGCCGATCACGAGCACGTCGATGAAGGGCGTCGAGAACAGCAGCGCCATCACGGTGACGGTCAGCGCGATCGCGGCGATGCGGACCGAGAACAGATTGGCCAGCCGCGCCGGCGAGGACATGATCAGGTCGAGATCTGCGCGAGCGTAGAACACCCGCGTCACCGATTCGATTGCCTGCGACAGCATCAAGGTCCAGGCGAGAAAAATCGTCGCCGTGATCACGATCAGCGAGGATTTGTCGAGCGGCAGTTGCAGATTGGCGAAACGGCCGATCACCGCCCAGGCCGGCAGGTGCAGCAGCGCGGCGAAGCAGACGAGGCCGATGATGGCGGCGCGCGTCCGCTTGCGCCGCCCGCCGGTCATCATGGCGAACCATTCGCGCCAGGCGAGCCGGAGCTCGTGGCGGGCAAACCAGGAGAGCGCGGTCGCCGAGCTCATGCGGCTTCCGGAAGCGTCACCAGCGCGATGAAGAGATCCTCCAGGCTGGTGTCGGCATGGCCGTTCTGCTGGCGCAGTTCGGTCAGCGTGCCTTCGGCGACCAGACGGCCCGAGGCAATCACGCCGATGCGGTCGGCCATGCGCTCGGCCACCTCGAGAATATGCGTGGTCATGATCACGGTGCAGCCGGCGCGGACGCGCTCGCTGAGCAGCCCCTTCACATGGCGGGCCGAGACGGCATCGAGCCCGGTCAGCGGCTCGTCGAGGATGATGAGGCGGGGATCGTGCACCAGCGCGCCGGCCAGCGCCACCTTCTGGCGCATGCCCTTGGAAAAGCCCTCGCAGCGCTCGTGCCGGTGCGGGGCAAGGCCGAGCGAATCGAGCAGGTCCTGCGCGACGGGCTCCGAGACCGACGGCGCGATGCCCCAGAGGCCGGCGACGAATTCGAGATATTCGAGCGGGGTCAGCTTGTCGTAGATCATTGGCTCGTCGGAGACCCACGCCGTCACCTGCTTGGCGGCGACGGGGTCTTGGAGCGCATCGATGCCGAAGATCGAGACCGCGCCGGCATCGGGGCGCAGCAGGCCCGCCACCATGCGCAAAGTCGTGGTCTTGCCGGCGCCGTTGGGGCCGACCAGCGCGTAGAATTCGCCGGCGTGGATGGTGAGATCGAGGCTATCGACCGCCAGACGGTCAAAACGCTTCGTTAACCCCACCACTTCCAGCGCCGAGCTGTCCGGCTTCATGACGGTCACACCATCCGGTTTTGCATCGCCCCGCGACCATGACCCGAAGATGTTTCGGCGCGGTGAATCGCGTGGCGGCAAATTCCGTCATCCGGATTGGACTAATGGCAAGTCACCGTTTGTTGACAGCGCTGAGCGGTTCAGGCTGAATTGGTTCCGGACAAATGGCGCTGACGCGGCGAAACGACTGCGTAGCGACTGGACACAAGATGCGGCAAGGCGGCCAAAAGAGCCGCCGGTTGCATCGGGAGGAAGCGCGGCGATGCTGGATTTCGTTCAGCAGCTGGTCAGCGGTGTTGCGCTCGGCTGCGTCTACGGCCTGATCGCGCTCGGCTTCGTGCTCGTCTACAAGGCCACCGAGGTCGTCAATTTCGCCCAGGGCGATCTGATGATGCTGGGCGGCTTCTTCGCCTTCACCTTCATCGGCATGATGGGTCTGAACTACTGGGTCGGCTTTGCCGGTGCGGTGGCCGCGATGGCGCTGTTCGGCATGCTGGCGGAGCGCGTGGTGGTGCGGCCGATCCTCGGCTATCCGCAATTCTCCATCATCATGGCGACCATCGGCCTCGGCTATTTCCTGCGCTCGATCGCCGGCATGATCTGGGGCACCGACGATCTGAAGATCGAGACGCCGTTCAGCCAGGGCGTGCTGCGGATCGGCTCGCTGGTGCTCGCCTACGACAAGCTGTCGGTGATCGCCGCGACGATGATCCTGTGCACGCTGCTGTGGCTGTTCTTCAACAAGACCACGCTCGGCACAGCGATGCGCGCCAGCTCCGAGAACATGCTCGCGGCCTACTATATGGGCATTCCGGTCAAGCGCGTGGTGTCGATCGTCTGGGCGATCAGCGCGGCGGTCGCGACCTGCGCCGGCGTGCTGCTGGCGCCGATCACCTTCATCCATTCCAATGTCGGCCTCGTGCTCGGCCTGAAGGCGTTTCCGGCCGCGGTGCTCGGCGGCTTCGGCTCGATCCCGGGTGCGGTGGTCGGCGGCGTCCTGATCGGCGTGATCGAGAGCATGGCCGGCTTCTACCTGCCCGAGGGCTGGAAGGATGTCGCGCCCTATCTCGTGCTGCTTGCCGTGCTGCTCTTGAAGCCCGAAGGTCTGTTTGGCCACCACGTCCGCAAGAAGGTCTGAACGCCATGCGCTTTCTGTTCAAGACCGACTATGAGGACGACATCAAGCTGTTCCCGCATTCGGGCTATTGGGTCTCGTACGGCATCCTGCTCGCGCTGCTGCTGATCGCGCCCTATGTGCTCTCCAGCTATCTGATGAGCCAGCTGGTCTTCGTCTGCATCTATGCGACCGTCGGCGTGGCGCTCCTGATCCTCACCGGCTTCACCGGCCAGGCCTCGCTCGGGCATGCCGCGTTCCTCGCCATCGGCGCCTACACCGCCGCCTACTTGCAGAAATACAACGTGCCGTTCCCGGTCTACTTCTTCGCCGCCGGCGCCTTGACCGGCATCATCGGCGCAATGGTCGGCTTTCCCGCGCTGCGCCTGACCGGCATCTACCTCGTCATCGCCACCATCTCCTTTGCCCTGATCGTCGAGGAGATACTGGCGCGCTGGGAGAGCGTCACCAACGGCAACGAGGGCATGCGGGTCAAGACGCTGTCGCTGCTCGGCGTCACGGTGCCGCGCGACAGTCCGACTTTCTATTATCTGTGCCTTGCCGTGCTGGTGCTGACCATCGTCGGCACACTCAATCTGCTGCGTTCGCCGACCGGCCGCGCCTTCGTCGCGATCCGCGACAGTGAAACGGCGGCGCGCAGCATGGGCGTCAATGTCGCGCTCTACAAGGTGAAGTCCTTTGCGATCTCGGCGGCGATCACCGGCTTTGCCGGCGTGCTGTTCGCCCACAAGCTCTCCTTCATCTCGCCGGAGATGTTCACGCTGCAGCTCTCGATCGAGTTCATCATCGTGATCCTGATCGGCGGCGCCTTCAGCCTGCACGGCGCGGTGCTGGGCGCGATCTTCATCGTGATGATTGATCCGTTCCTGACCTATCTGAAAGACGACGTGCCCGGCATGATCGCCGGGATCGCGGCGGCATTCGGCGCCGGCAAGGCGACCGCGGGGAGCATCCAGTCGAACGTTGCGGCCTTCGCCTCGCTCAACGGCCTGAAGGGCGCGATCTACGGCATCATCATCGTGCTGTTCGTACTGTTCGAGCCGCTCGGGCTCTACGGCCGTTGGCTGAAGATCAAGCTCTTCTTCCAGCTGTTTCCGCTCTACAAGCGCGCCACCTTCAAGCGGCAGAAGATCTACGTGAAGTCGGAGCGGAACCGATGAGCTATTTCCGCGCCGAGAACCTGTCGCTGCATTTCGGGGGCCTCAAGGCCGTCGATGCGGTGTCCTTCGCGGTCGAGAAGGGCGAGATCCTGTCGATCATCGGCCCCAACGGTGCGGGCAAGAGCTCGATCTTCAATTTGATCTCGCGGATCTACCGGCCGACCTCGGGCCGCATCTTCTTCGAGGACCAGGACATCACGGAAGAGCCGCCCTACGACATCGCCAAACTCGGCATCGCCCGCACCTTCCAGAACATCGAGCTGTTCGAGAATGCGACCGTACTCTCCAACTTGCTGGTCGGCCGCCATCGGCATTCGACCACGCAGCTCTGGCAGGAACTGCTATTCCTGCCGAGCGTGCGGGCCAACGAGAAGATGCACCGCCGCAGGGTCGAGCAGGTCATCGAATTCCTCGATCTCGAACCCTACCGCGACAAGCTGATCTCCGGCCTGCCCTACGGCGTGCGCAAGGTGATCGAGCTGGCACGCGCCCTGTGCTCGGAGCCGAAGCTGATCCTGCTCGACGAGCCGTCATCAGGCCTCAATGTCGAGGAGACCGACGACATGTCGTTCTGGATCCGCGACATGAAGAGCGAGCTCGGCATCACCGTGCTGATGGTCGAGCACGACATGTCGCTGGTCAATCGCGTCTCCGACCGGGTCATCGCGCTGAACTACGGAAGGGTGCTGGCGATGGGCTCGCCGACTGAAGTTCAGCAGCACCCCGACGTCGTCGCCGCGTATCTGGGAGCCTGACGCATGGATGCCGCGGTGACACCCGATATCATCCTGAAACTCTCCAACATCGAGAGCTATTACGGGCCGATCATGGCGATCCGCGGCATCTCGCTGGAAGTGCCGCGCGGGCGCATCGTCACGCTGCTGGGGGCAAATGGCGCCGGCAAGACCACGGTGCTGAAGACCATCTCCGGCATTCTCGACCCGCAGAAGGGCTCGATCGAATTCCTGGGCAGGCCGATCCAGCGCATGGAGGCCGACCGGATCGTGCGGCTCGGCCTCAGCCATGTGCCGGAGGGGCGCGAGGTGTTCCCGTTCCTGTCGGTGCGCGAGAACCTGATGATGGGCGCCTATCCGCGCAAGGACCGCGACGGCGTCGCGGAGGATCTGGAGCGGGTCTACGGCTATTTCCCGCGTCTGAGGGAGCGCATCAACCAGCCGGCCGGCCAGCTCTCCGGCGGCGAGCAGCAGATGCTCGCGATCGGACGCGCCCTGATGAACCGGCCGACGCTGCTGCTGCTCGACGAGCCCTCGCTCGGCCTGTCGCCGCTGCTGGTGAGGGAGATCTTCACCATCATCCGCCGCGTCAACGAGGAGCAGGGCATGTCGATCCTGCTGGTCGAGCAGAACGCCAAGGTGGCGCTGGAGACGGCGCATTATGGCTATGTGCTGGAGATCGGCCGGATCGTGATGAACGACAGCTGCGACCGCTTGATGCATTCCCAGGACATCCAGGAGTTCTACCTTGGCGCCAAGGAAGCGGGCGCGCGCGGCGAGCGGCGCTGGAAAAAGAAGAAGACGTGGCGGTGAGGAAGAGCTGGCAGTAAGATGGATTGCCCATCCGCAAGCAAAGACCGCCGGCAAGGCAGGCAGCGGAGGGGAGAGCGACAAGGAGGAGACGCGCATGGCCCGACCGGCGATGCTGACGGTCGCTGATACGATCGCAAGGAGCTTTCTGCGCGCTGCGGAGACGCGGGGCGATCGGCCGGCTATCCGCGAGAAGAAATTCGGGATCTGGCAGCCGACCAGCTGGCGCGAATGGCTCGCGACATCGAAAGAGATCGCCTACGCGCTTCATGCGACCGGCTTCATGCCCGGCGACGTCGCCTCCATCATTGCCAACGCCATCCCGGAATGGGTCCATGCCGACATGGGCATCTTGTGCGCCGGCGGCGTCTCGTCGGGCATCTACCCGACCGACGCATCGTCCCAGGTCGAATATCTCGTCAACGATTCCAGAACCAAGGTGATTTTCGCCGAGGACGAGGAGCAGCTCGACAAGATCCTCGCCTGCCGTGCGCGTTGTGCGAGCCTGCAGAAGATCATCGTGTTCGACATGGAAGGGCTCAGCGGCTTCTCCGACGACATGGTGATGTCACTCGACGAGTTTCGCGCGCTCGGCCGCAATCACATGGTCGGCCGCGAGGCGCTGTGGCAGGAGATGATCGACAGCCGCAGCGCCGGCGATCTCGCGATCCTGGTCTATACGTCCGGCACGACCGGCCCGCCCAAGGGCGCGATGCATGCCAACCGCAGCGTCACGCACCAGATGCGCCACGCCAATGATTTCATCCCGGCGCGAGAGGACGAGGACAGGCTGATCTTCCTGCCGCTCTGCCACGTCGCCGAGCGCATCGGCGGTTACTACATCTCGGTCGCGCTCGGCTCGGTGATGAATTTCGCCGAGAGCCCCGAGACCGTGCCGGACAATCTGCGCGAGGTGCAGCCGACCGTCTTCCTCGCGGTGCCGCGCATCTGGGAAAAGTTCTATTCCGCCATCACGATCGCACTGAAGGATGCGACCCCGCTGCAGCAATGGGTCTATCGCCGCGCCATCGGCATCGGCTACCGCATGGTCGACTACAGGCTCGAGGGCAAGGCGCCGCCGTTGTCGCTGCGTATCGCCAATCGTCTCGCCTACCGGGCCGCGTTCCGCAACATCCGCCGCATGATCGGGCTCGACCGCTGCCGCATCGCCTTCACCGGCGCGGCGCCGATCGCGCCGGAGCTGATCCGCTGGTATCTCGCGCTCGGTATCGACATGCACGAAGTCTACGGGCAGACCGAGAATTGCGGCGTCGCCACCATGATGCCGGCGACGCACATCAAGCTCGGCTCGGTCGGCACCGCCGTGCCCTGGGGCGAGGTCGCGCTGTCGCCGGAGGGCGAGATCCTGATCAAGGGCGACTTCCTGTTCATGGGCTATTTGAACCAGCCAGAGAAGACCGCCGAGACCATCGATTCCCGCGGCTGGCTGCACACCGGCGACGTCGGCACCATCGACAATGAGGGCTTCGTCCGGATCACCGACCGGATGAAGGACATCATCATCACCTCCGGCGGCAAGAACATCACGCCGTCTGAGATCGAGAACCAGCTCAAATTCTCGCCCTACATTTCCGACGCCGTCGTGATCGGCGACAAGCGGCCGTATCTCACCTGCCTCGTGATGATCGACCAGGAGAATGTCGAGAAGTTCGCCCAGGACCACGACATTCCGTTCACCAATTATGCCAGCCTTTGCCGGGCCGTGGAGATCCAGGACCTGATCTGGCGAGAGATCGAGCAGGTCAACGGCAATTTTGCCCGCGTCGAGACAATCAAGAAGTTCTACCTGATCGAGCGCCAGCTCACGCCGGAGGACGAAGAACTGACGCCAACCATGAAGCTGAAACGCGGCTTCGTGAACAAGCGCTACGCTGCCGAGATCGAAGCGATGTATCGCCAGCGCGCCGTGGCGTGACGCATGCGCATGGCCCGGAAAAGTGGGAACCGGTTTTCCGAGAAGGGGCATGCGCAAAGAAGAGAAGTTGCATTTGAGAAAGCGAAGGAGCGACGGCCCCCGCCCTCCGCGTAACACGGGCCTTTAGGAGAGGAGACGTCAATGTCGAAATCGTTCAGCGCGTTCGGCCTTGCTGTGAGTGCCGTGGTGCTCACCTGTCTGCCGGCCGCGGCGCAGACCAAGGTCACCAACGAGGGCATCTCGGCAAGCGAGATCGTCGTCGGCACCCACCAGGATCTGTCGGGTCCGATCAAGGGGTGGGGTGTCCCGGTCGCAAACGGCATGAAGATGGCGACCGAGGAGATCAATGCGTCCGGCGGCGTCAACGGCCGCAAGATTCGTCTGGTTATCGAGGACAGCGGCTATGATCCGAAAAAGGCCGTGCTGGCGTCGCAAAAGCTGATCGAACGCGACAAGATCTTCGCGATGGTGGGCCCGATGGGATCGCCGACAGTGCTCGCCGCGCAGGACATCCTGTTCGACGCCGGCGTGCTGCAGCTCTTCCCGCTGACGGCGGCCGAGTTCACCTTCAAGTTCGATCCGGCCAAGCCGCAGGAGCGATTGAAGTTCAACAATTTGCTGCCGTACGTCGAGAGCACGCGTGCCGCGCTGAAATACATGATGGAGTGGAAGGGCTTCAAGAAGCCCTGCATCATGCATCAGGATGACGAGTACGGTAAGAACGTGCTCGACGGCTTCAATCAGCAGCTCACCGCCATGAAGGCGCAGCCGGCTTCCATCACGAGCTACAAGCGCGGCGCCTCCGATTTCAGCGCGCAGATCGCCAAGATGAAGTCCGATGGCTGCGACCTCGTCGTGCTCGGCACCGTGCTCCGCGAAACCATAGGAGCAATGACCGAAGCCAAGAAGCTCGGCTGGGACGTCACCTTCCTCGGTGCCACCCCCACCAATGTGATGGAGGTTCCGGCGCTGGGCAAGGATGCCGTCGAGGGGCTCTATGCCGCCAGCGGTTTCGAGATTCCCTATGAGGACACCGCCAAGGGCAAGGTGAAGGATTGGCTCGTCAACTATAAGAAGATGTTCAACTCAGACGCCAACACGCAGGCGATCATCGGCTACAACGCGATGATGACGTTTGCGTTCTACGCGAACAAGGCGGGCAAGGATCTCACGGGTCAGAAGATGCTTGATGCGCTGGAGTCGGGCGAGAAATTCCTCGACATCTTCAACTCGCCGCCGACCAAGTTCTCCAAGACCGACCACCTCGCCAACACCATCACCCAGGTGCAGCAGGTCAAGGGCGGCCGCTGGGTGCTGGTGAAGGACAATCTGATGTTCTGATGCTGTTGCGGCATTGACGGTGCACCCTCTCCCCTCGTGGTAGAGGGTGGCTTCGCGAAAGCGAAGCCGGGTGAGGGGTTCTCTCCCCACAAACGATCTTGCGAGTGGAAAGAACCTCATCTGGCGCTTCGCGCCACCTTCTCCCGCAAGGGGAGAAGGAAGAAAGAGCCAGGCGCGGCGAGAAAGGCCTACGATCCCCCGCCCGCTGTTCCCGAATTCACCGGCGTCAGCTCGTCCTCCCGGCAACGCCAGCCGTCGGCGGTTTTGACGAACGCAAAGGTCCGCTGGATCCGCAGCCGGCGCGTCACGTTGAAGGCTTCCGCTGAGCGCCCGTTGTTGGCGGCGCCTGGCTGCGGACGGCCCGTCCTGGCGTCCCAGCAGGTGCCGGTGCAGGTGGTCGCGACCTTGCTGCACATCGTGAAGGGCGCCAGCACGGCCATCTCGATTTCGCCCGTGACCTGCGCCTCCTGCTCGGTCACCTGGCTGTCGAGCGCGTAGACGCGGTTGATGCGCAGAAAGTTGCCGCAGGAATTGGCCGCATGGATCCGCGCCGCGCAGAAGTCGACCGCGTCGGTGTCGGGGATGCGGGCCGCCACCTGCCGGCCGAACACCTTCTTGGGGTCTTCCTTCGCCGCGCGGATCTCGTCAGTCTTGCGCTTCAAATGGTCCGCAAGGCAGTCCTCCGCTGATTCGAGATCCTGGAGCGGCACGTTCTCCTTACCGACGAGATTGCATTTGCGGTCGCGCTCGCGGGTCCACCTGCCATATTCGGCGAAGGCAAAGCGTGCTGCGGTCGGGTCCAGCTTGCCGATCAGGCCGAGCACCTGGCCATTGAGCTCCGTTTCGGCCAGCGCCAGCGATGGGTCCGCACAGATCAGCGCGCCCGCCGCGGTGTTGGCTGCCAGGCAGTCGAAGTCGGGATCGCGCACGATCGCGGCGCGCTCCTCGGTGACCTTGAGCAGGCACGCTTTCACCCGGTCGAAATCGTCGGGGCGGATCGCGGTCTGTCCGACGATGCCGCAGCTGAGATTGCGCTGGCGGACCCAGATCGCGTTCTCCTCGATCGCAGGCAGGCGATCGGGCAGGCGGGCGAGCCGCGCCTCGATCGCCGTGCTCAGCTTCTCGGCTGCGGCCGCAAGCGTGGCATCACCGCAGAACAATTGGTTGCCGGGATCGCGAATCTGCTGGCAGTTGTTCTGGGCGAACAGCGGCAGTCTGTCGGCAATGGAGCGGTCGGACTGCGCGGACCCAGGCGCGGCGAGCGCCAGCAGCGCAAGCACAGACAGCACGATGAACCGCATTCCCGACGCCCCCGCATGGAAGGCGCCATGCTAGCGTTTGGGATCGCGCGGTGGAATGGGGTTGTGTGGGAAGGTCTGGTCCGTAGCCCGGTGGCTCCATCCGGGGCTACAAGCAATCAGCGCGCGTCTGCCGCCATCGAGAACCGCACCGGCTCGTCGACATATTTCAGCACGGCCGACTGGTAGAGTGCGAACAGGGGCTGATAGCTCCGCGCAGCGTCGTCCTCGACCATTGCCATGCGGCGGTTGTCGAGCATCAGCCAGTGGCCGTCGAGCTTTGCCGCGGCAACCGCATGTTCTTCGCCGGCCCTGACGTCGCGCACCACGACGATGCGGAGGTCTTCGGCGGCAATTCCTGCCAGCCGCAGCGCGGCCAGCTTGGCGATGGCATAGTCCTCGCAATCGCCGGTGCCGTTCGCGAAGGTCGCAAGCGGGGAGCTCCAGACGTCGTCAATGCCGTCATTGGCGGCCCGGATGGCGAGGTTGATGGCGCGGTTGGTCTCGCCGAGCCGCGCGCGGCCGTCGCGCGCGCGGGCCTGGTCGACGACGGCGAGCAGCTTCAGGGCCGCAGGCGATGCGCAATTGTCCCGGTCGCCGTCGCACAGCGCAAGCTGCACCATGTCGTCGTCGAGCCTGTCCTTCAGCGCAAGCCATTTCTGCCGCAGGCTGCCGGACGAAATGGCGAAGGCGAACACGCCGAACGGCTCGGCGGATTTGCGCACGAGAAGGCCGGCGCCCGGCGACAGCAATGAGCCGGCGCGAAGCTCGGCGGCCGATCCGAGAAGGATCAATCCGCACAGGACAAGGATTGCGCGCCAGGCGCGCGAGCGAGCAGCGGTCTCCATCTGACATCCCCTTCCCTGGCTTAGCCGGGTCCCCCTCGACCTCGACGTGCCGGGCTTTGTTGCTTTCGGGGAGATAGTGCGAGACGGGCCGTTTTGTTCTGCTTAACGCGCCCGGCTGGGGTTGCAAAACCGGGGAACAGGCTGAAATGGATCTGCCTAGATTGCGTAAAATTTTACGATTCGCCGCTAGCAGGTATGCTGCTGCCGCCAAAACGGAGCCAATTGCAGACAGAGGTTACGGGAGTGCCGGATCTGCGCGCGATGGCTAACGCCCCCCTATTTCATGGGGTTCTGTTAGTTGGGTCACAGATTTAACTCCGTATTTGCCGCAGGATGTGGCGGGACTTCGCGAAGGAAAGATGACGCAAGTATCTGCGCCACAACTATACGTCAGATTACTTTGGATGACTGGAAATGCGTGTAAAAAGGCCGGATTCGACTTCAGAATATTTGAGGAATTACTTCAGCTTCTCCCACGGGGTTCCGACCCATCGGACTTCTGAAGCCAAGTGATGCGAAATCACACAAGCAATAGATGGTATCGCTAAGGACTTGCTAATGCTATGCAAGCTTAGGCAGTCGATACTTACTTAAATTTTAACCCTTTTTACGGTGCCCCGTTGAATTACGCTGGCCAATTTGACGGCGCGATTTCCTTGGACGGCCAGGGTTCCCGCTCGCCCGGCAATGCCCATGTCGATTCCTTTACGGCGAAAGCGCACGGTCACGTGCCTGACGGCGCGTTCGTTGTTCCCGACCCCAACCTGATCTTCAGCGGCGAGTTCAAGCGCGCAGGCCTCGACCTCGTCTTGTCCCACGAGGGGCACGAGTTCGTCGTTCACGATTATTTCCGGGGTGACAAGCGCTCCGCGCTCGCCTCGTCCGACGGCGCCCACCTCACCGGCGAAATCGTCAGCGCGCTCACCGGCTATGTCCAGGTTGCGCAGGCCGCACCCGGCGCTGCCGCCGTGGCCCAAGTCATCGGCCACGTCACCAAGCTCGTGGGCAGTGCCACCGCGATCCGCAACGGCGTCTCGGTCATCCTGAACAACGGCGACAACGTCGAGAAGGGGGACGTCGTCTCGACGGGGGCGGATTCGACCCTCGGCGTCACCTTCATCGACGGCACCGTGTTCGGCCTGTCCTCCAATGCGCGGATGGTGCTGAACGAAATGATCTACGACCCCAACGGGTCGAGCAATTCCTCGTTGCTGAGCCTCGTCGCCGGCACCATCACCTTCGTCGCCGGCGAGACCGCCAAGCACGGCGACATGAAGATCGACACCCCGGTCGCCACCATGGGCATCCGCGGCACCGCCGTGCTTACCCAGATCAACTTCGTCGTTCCCGCCGGCGGCGGCGATCCGCAGCCGCAGGCGAACTTCCAGGTGCTGGTCGAGCCGAACGGCACCACGGGCTCTTACATCCTGTTCGACAAGGTCACGCTGCTGCCGATCGCGACGGTCAATCAGGCCGGCCAGATGATCCAGATCAGCGGCGGCAACGTCTCGATCTCCAATGCATTGATGTCGCCGGACGTGCAGAAGCTGATCACGGACGTGTTCACGCTGAAGTTCACCGACAACAACACCAACACCAAGCTGACCACGAACTTCACCGACACGCTCACGCCGACGAGCCTGGACGTCGTATTCAAGTCTGCGTCCGGCCCCATCGTGACCGCGACCTTCGTCAACCTCAATACGCAGGGATCGGCGGGACCCACCACGTCCACGCCGACCCCCGAGCGTATTCCTGGCCAACCGATTGCGCAGAGCTTTGACGCCAGCGGAATTCTGAAGACGGCGTTCGCGTTGACCGAGCGTGCCGGCACCACGGGCGATACGACGCCCGACAAAGTCATCGGCCTGATCAGGTTCGTCGATCAAAATCTCGGCGACCGGCCCACGGTGAGCGTCAGCCTCGCCGAAGCGCCGAACTTTGTCTACAAGGACGCCGGACAGCACGACGTCACCGGGTTGCTGACCGCTCTTCAGAAGCAGGACATTGCGGCGACGCAGATCCAGATCAGCGTCGTCCCCGACGCCGGCAACGACAACAACGGCTCGGCGGTCTGGACCTACACGATCCCGGACCACGTCTTCGACTTCCTCGCCGCCGGCGAAACCCTGACGCTGACCTACATGGTCCGCGTCGATACCAATTTCGTGGTCAACCCCGAGTCGAAGGTCATCCCGATCACCATCACGATCACGGGGACCAACGACACGCCCACCGTCGCGACGTCGGGCGGAACCGTCATCGAGAAGATCGGCACCGGCAACGAGGCTCTCGACACCATCACGGGAACGGTCACCTTCACAGACGTCGATCTGACGGACCGGCCCATCGTGAGCGCCGCGCTCTCGTCCACCCAACCCTTCAAATATCTCGATGCGCAGGGCCACGATATCAGCGGGACGCTGACGCCGCAGCAGCTCGCGGCGATCGCCGCCGTCGAGGTGCCGCTCACCGTGCTGCAGGGTGCGGGGAACGGCAACAACGGCTCGGCCATCTGGACCTACAGCGTTTCCGACCATCTCTTCGATTTCCTCGCCGAAGGCGAGACGCTGACCCTCAACTATGTCGTGCAGGTCGATGACGGGCACGGCGGCGTCGTCAGTACGCCGATCACCGTGTCCATCAACGGAGCGGACGTCAATGTCGAGGGCACCAACGACGTGCCGACGATCGTCGATGATTCGACCACCCCGACGGGTGCGGTGACGGAGGATAGTGCGGCCACGCTCGCCGCGAGCGGCACCGTTGCGTTCAACGACCCTGATCTCACCGATACGCATACCGCGAGTTTCTTGCTGAAGTCGACGATTTCGAGCGTGCATCTACCCGGCTTCAGCGACGGCACGTCGCATATCGGCACCTTCGCGCTTGATCCAGTCGTTGAAAGTCCGGGCGTCAGCTCCCGTGGCTCGGTGAAGTGGACCTTCACGCTCGACGATAGCGATCCGGTGCTCCAGTCGCTGGCGGAAGGCCAGACCATCACCCAGGTTTATACGGTCAAGGTCGACGATCATCACGGTGGAACGGTTACCCAGGACGTGACGGTGGTCATCACCGGCAAGAACGACGCGCCGACCATTACGAGCGATGCAGGCGCGGCAACAGGGGGCGTCATCGAGGATGCCGTCACGCCGACGCTGTCGACCGGCGGTACGCTGGCGATCCAGGATCTCGACCTGATCGATACTCACACCGCGCAGGCGGTGTTCAAGTCGTCGACCTCGAGCGCACATCTGCCGGGCTTCGACGACGACACGCCACTAGGAACGTTCACGATCGATCCGTCGGTGACGGAGTCGAGCAGCGACACCAGCAACGGCGCCACGCTGGGCTGGCATTTCGCGGTCAACAACAACGACCCGATGGTCCAGTCGCTGGCCGAGGGACAGACCATCACGCAGGTCTATACCGTCACCTTCACCGACGATCACGGTGCACAGGTCTCGCAGGACGTGACCGTCACCATCACCGGCACCAACGACGCACCGACGGTGACCAGCAGTGCCGCGGACGCCGCCGGAGAGGTGACCGAGGACGACGCCAGCGTGACGCTGTCGATCGACGGCACATTGGCGATCCAGGATCTCGATCTTATCGATGCGCATACGGCGCAGGCGGTGTTCAAGTCGTCGACGTCGAGCGCGCATCTGCCGGGCTTTGCCGACGGCACGCCCCTCGGCAGCTTCACGATCGATTCCGCCGTCGCCGAATTCAATGACGACACCGACAATGCCGCGACGCTGGGCTGGCACTTCAGCCTCGACAACAACGATGCGGTGCTGCAATCGCTGGCGCAGGGCCAGACCATCACCCAGGTCTACACGGTCACCTTCACCGACGATCACGGCGCGCACGTCTCGCAGGATGTGACCGTCACGATCAACGGCGCCAATGACGCGCCGACGATGACCAGCAGCGCCGCGGACGCCGCCGGAGAGGTGACCGAGGACGACGCCAGCGTGACGCTGTCGATCGACGGCACGCTGGCGATCCAGGATCTCGATCTGATCGACACCCACACCGCGGAGGCCGTGTTCAAATCGTCGACGTCGAGCGTGCATCTGCCTGGCTTTGCCGACGATACGCCGCTCGGCACCTTCACGATCGATCCGTCAGTGCTGGAGTCGCCCATCGACACCGGCAACGGTGCGACGCTGGGCTGGCACTTCAGTCTCGACAACAGCGATGCGGTGCTGCAATCGTTGGCACAGGGCCAGACCATCACCCAGGTCTACACGGTCACCTTCACCGACGATCACGGCGCATACGTCTCGCAGGACGTGACCGTCACGATCAACGGCGCCAACGACGCGCCGACCATCACCAGCGACGCCGCCGCGGCGATGGGCGCGGTGATCGAGGATGGGGGCTCCTCGCTCACGACCGGCGGCACGCTTGCGATTCAGGATGTCGATCTGACCGACACCCACACGGCGGAATGGTCGTTCAAATCCTCGTCCGTCAGCTCGGACCTGCCGGGCTTCGGATCCAGTTCGCATATCGGCACGTTCTCGATCGATTCGTCGGTGTCCGAATCCGGCAGCGACACCAGCAATGGCGCGACGCTCGGCTGGCACTTCACGCTCGACAACAGCGATCCGGTGCTGCAGTCGCTGGCGCAAGGGCAGACCATCACCCAGGTCTACACCGTCACCTTCACCGACGACCATAATGCGACCGTGAAGCAGGACGTCACCGTCACCATCACCGGCACCAACGATGCGCCGACGGTTTCCTATGTGACGTCGGACCACATGAACTTCGACGGCCAGACCATCGCGGTCGGCGACGTGCCGACGGTCGCCACTGATGACGTGACGCTGGACGGCTGGGTGAACTGGAGCGGGGGCGCCGAGACCGGCCACGGCCAGATCCTGTTCTACAACGGCAACACCTCGACCACCGGGTTCGGTCTGCTCGGCACGGTCAATGCCGATGGCACGATGGAGCTGCAGATCCTCGCAGGCGGCGTCCAGATCGCCGATACCGGCGTGGCGCTCACCGCGTCGCAATGGCATAACGTCGCGCTGACCCACGACAACGGCACTTTCACGCTCTATCTCGACGGCAATCTCGAATATTCGCAGACGTGGTCAGTCAATCAGATCGACGGCAGTCCGTCGAATCCGTCGCACTCCTACATGATGATCGGCGCCGCGAGCGAGTCAGGCGCGGCGGGCTTTGGCGCGGAAGGCTTCTTCGGTTCGATCGCCGATGTCAGCGTCTGGACCGACGCGCTCACGCACGCGCAGATCCAGTCGATCGATTTCACCGCGCTCACCGGCAACGAGGCGAATCTTGCCGCGTATTACCAACTCGGGGACGGCAGCGGGACCACGGCTTCCAATGCGGTCGATCCCGCCAAGAGCCTTACCATCGATGGCGATGCGGACTGGGCAAGCAGCACCACCGGACCGGGCGGCGCCGTTGCCGACCTCGTGGAAACCAATGCCGGCCAGCTTGCGCATGGCGCCGTCGCGGTCTCCGACGTCGATGCCGCCGATCACGTCACGGTGTCGGTCAGCGAGATGCATGTTACCCTCGACGGCGTAACGCAAACCGGTAGCATCGGCGGGCTGTCGCAGACGGACCTGCTGAACTATCTCTCCGTCCCGTCCGGCGACATCCTCGACGGCACTGCCACCCACGCCCAGTTCACGTGGCAGTTCAATTCGGGAAGCCAGGCGTTCGATTTCCTCGCCGCCGGCCAGACGCTGTCGCTGCAATACACGATCGTTCCGGATGACGGGCACGGTGCGGGCGCGGGCGCGGTCGTCACGGTCAACATCGTCGGCACGAACGACGCGCCGACGCTCGCCGATCTCCACATCGGCCCCCTCTCGGATACGGCGGCCGCCGACACCTTCTCCGACCTGACCGGGACGCTGACGGGGAACGATGCCGATACCGGCGAGACGGCGACCTTGACCTATGCGGTCCTCGATGCGGATCACCACGCGGCGACGACGGTTGCGGGACTCTACGGCTCGCTGACGGTCAACTCCGACGGCAGCTACAGCTACGTTGCCAATGCAGCAGCGATCAATGCGCTGCCGGAAGGCCCCTACACCGATACGTTTGCGGTCCAGACCACGGACGTGCACGGTGCGACCGGCACGGCTACGCTTACCGTCGACGTGACCGGTGCGAACGATGCCGGCGGCCCGGTCATCGACACGACGAACTTCCAGGTCTGGCACGACCACGAGATCAACATCGATACCATCACTGGTCTCTCGGTGGTGGACACCGATCCCGACGCCGCGACGGATGACTTCAAGGTCACGGCCGTGACCGCCCATGATCCGGACAGCACTGTCTCTCCGGAAGAGGCGTGCGGTAATCTCGACGACATCAATACCGCCCTCGCGGATGGCGTCACCTACGATCCGGGTGAGACGCCGCCGGACACCGATCGGGTCACGCTGACAGTTACGGACAAGACCACCGGACTGTTCGATACCGTCAACTTCATCTTCAACGAAGCCGGCGACGCCGGCGAGGGCATCACTCTGGAAGGCACCAGCGGCAAGGACGTCATATTCGCGACCGATACCAACGACACGCTGACCGGCGGCGGCGCCAAGGACCAGTTCGTGTTCACGCCGGGCTGGATGTACGACGGCCAGGGGCATCCGGTCACCGACTTCACGCACACCATCACCGATTTCCAGGCGGACGTGGACAAGATCGACCTGCGGCAGTTCTCGGACGTTGCCTCCATCAACGATCTGACCTTCGCGCCGCAATCCGAGGGCATATTGGTCTCGTGGACTCAGGAAGTCAGCCAGCCCGAAGGCGATCCGATCGTGGAGCACGAGTCAATTCTCCTGAAGAATGTCACTGCAAATCTCAAGACCAGCGATTTCATCTTCCACGTCACCTGATGAACGTCAGATGCAGGAGAGCGGTTCGCTCTCCGTCGATCGGCTCGCAGTTTTGACCCGAACAAAAAAGTCATAATTCTCCGCATCCAGGGAATAGCCAATCGCGCGCCGACGCTCCATGATTGGCGCGCCCGGCGCGGTCCGGGGCAGGAAGTCCGATCGAAATGAAGCGTCTCAAGATCCTGCGGCGGTGGTTTGCGCGGAAGCTGGGCTTTGCGCGCCTGACGTGCCTTGCGCTGCTGGTGCTGTTTGCCGGCGCCCGCCTGTGGGATCCGCCGCCGATCCAGGAATTGCGGCTGCGCACCTTCGACATGTTCCAGCTGATCGATCCCCGCCACAAGGCGGCGCGGCCGGTCGTCATCGTCGACATCGACGACAAGAGCCTGGCTAAGCTCGGCCAGTGGCCGTGGCCGCGCACGCGGATTGCCGACCTGATCCTGAACCTCACCAATAGCGGTGCGGTGGCGATCGGCTTCGACGTGATGTTCTCCGAACCCGACCGGCTCAATCCGGATCTGGTTGCGGGCCAGATGCGCTATCTCGACGACGCCACGCGTGCCAAGCTGCGTGAGTTGCCAACCAACGACCAGATTCTCGCCGAGGCGATCGAGCGCTCGCGTGTGGTCCTGGGCGAGACCGGGCTTCCGTCCGTCTTGTCCGAGCTGGACAGATCGCTTCCGTTTACGGGGGTGGCGACGGTCGGGGAGGAGGGGGCCGAACGTTTCCTGTTCGAATTTCCAGGCTTGCTGCGCAACGTGCCGATCATCGAGAACGTTGCAGCCGGCCGCGGCCTGTTTTCAATCAGGAACGAGCGGGACGGGTTCATCCGCCGCGTGCCGATGATCATGCGCGCACAGGGCAACATCATGCCCTCGCTCAGCCTCGAGATCCTGCGCGTCGTCACGGGCACGCCGACGCTATTGGTCCGGACCGACAAGACCGGTATCAGATCGATCCGCCTCAAGGGTGTCGAGATCCCCACCGACAAGAACGGCCAGTTCTGGGTGCACTACGCGCGCCGGGATCCCTCGATCTACGTCTCGGCGGCCGACGTGCTCGACAACACCGAATCGCCGAGCAGGTTCGCCGGCAAGCTGGTGCTGGTCGGAACCTCTGCGGCCGGACTCAACGACATCAAGACCACGCCGGTCTCCGCGACCATGCCCGGGGTCGAGATCCACGCCCAGGTGCTCGAAAGCGTGCTGAGCGGCGCGGTGATCTCGCAGCCGAACTATGCGCTCGGGGTCGAATTGCTCGCCGCGATGATCATCGGCCTGCTCGTCATCATCTTCACGCCCAATCTCGGTCCCGTGCGCCTCGTGCTCGCGGGGGCGGCCTTCGCCGCCATCCTGGTCGGCGTGTCCTGGTTCTTCTACGCGCAGTACCGCTACCTCATCGATTTCACCTATCCGCTGCTCTCGACCACGGCGGTTTATCTGACGCTGATCTTCGCCAGCTTCGTCCGCGAGCAGCGCCAGCGTGTGCAGATCCGCGGGCAGTTCGCGCAATACATGTCGCCGGTCCTGGTCGAGCAGCTGGCGCAGTCGCCGGAAAAGCTCGTGCTCGGCGGCGAGGAGCGCGAAATGACGATCATGTTCTCCGACGTGCGCGGGTTCACCACGATCTCGGAGAGCTACAAGCACGACCCGCAAGGTCTGATCGCGCTGATGAACCGCTTCCTGACGCCGCTGACCGACGTCATCATCGAGCGGAAGGGCTACATCGACAAATACATGGGCGACGCCATCATGGCGTTCTGGAACGCGCCGCTCGACGATGCCGAGCACGAGGTCAACGCCTGCGAGGCCGCGATCCAGATGCTGGAGCAGATCGACGCGGTCAACAGGGAGCGCGAGCGGGAAGCCGCCGAAGGCGGCCACGTCTACATCCCGCTCAATGTCGGCATCGGTCTCAACACCGGCATTGGCGTGGTCGGCAACATGGGCTCCGACCTGAAGAAGAACTATTCGGTGCTCGGCGACAGCGTGAACCTCGCCTCGCGCCTCGAGGGTCAGTCGAAGGAATACGGCTTTCCCATCATCGTCGGTTCCCGCACGGCTCTCGCCGCCAAGGATAAGTTCGCGATCCTCGAGCTCGACTTCATCATGGTCAAAGGCAAGACCGAGCCGGAGGTGATCTACGCCATCGCCGGCCGCGAGGACGTGATGCATTCGGCTGCCTTCCAGCGCCTGCGCAACATCAGCATCGAGATGCTCGCCTGCTACCGCGGCCGCGACTGGCAGGGCGCGCTGGACGCGATTGAGCGCGGCCGTCGAAGCGAGGACGCCGACACGCTGGAGAAGCTGTTCAAGCTCTACGAGGCGAGGATCGAGAATTTCCAGCTCAACCCGCCGCCGGAGAACTGGACCGGGGCGTACGCGCTGTTGACGAAGTAGAGATCACACACTCGCTGTCGTCCCGGACAAGCGCGCCTAAAGCGCGCGCCGATCCGGGACCCATACCCCAGGGAGGAGTTGTGGCGCGAGATCGGAAACTGCAGGTCTTCGCCAAACCGCTCCCTGTGGTTATGGGGCCCGCGTCTGCGCTGATACTTGCCCGGGACAACAGCTGTGTTTGACGCGGTAGACTGCCCTCACTCCATCCCGATCGTCGTCAGATCCTGAAACCAGTGCTGGGCCTGCACGAACTGCTTCACCTTCGGCGACAGAGCGTGTGGGTTGGTGTCGTGGACGACCCAGACCAGCGTGGCATCATCGACGATCAGGGCGTGCGCCTGCGCCAGCAGCTCGTCCTGTTTGACGGAATCGAAGGTCTGCTTGGCCTCGTCGATCAGCGCGTCGACTTTAGGGTTCTTGTAGCCGCCCCAGTTGACGCCCACGGGCGCGATCTGACCCGAATGGAAGAAGCGGACGATGGCATAGAGCGGGTCGGAGGTGACATAGGCGATGTTGTTGGCGGTGATGCCGGCGTTCATCTCGTCGGCCGCGCCCTTGCGCCAGTGCGTATAGAGCGTCTCGAGCTCGACGACCTTGAAGTCGATGTCGATGCCGATCTCCTTGAAGCTCTGCTGCAGGAATTCGTTCATCGGGAGCGACAGCATCTGGCCGGTGCCGCCTTGCGCGATGATGAAGGTGGCCTTCAGCGGTTTCGCCTTGGAGTAGCCGGCCTCCTCGACCAGCTTCTTCGCCGCAGCGAGATCGTATTTCAGCTCGAAGCTCGGCTTGCCGAACCATGGGCTCGACGGATCGACCTGGCCCTTGGCGGGTTTCGCGAGGCCATTCATCAAGCCGACCACCGCGTCGCGATCGATCGCGAGGTTCAGCGCCTTGCGCAGGCGAATATCGGTCCAGGGCGAGCCCGGCAGCACGGACAGGTGATAATTCCAGACATGCGGCGTGACGTTGTCGACGAGCTTCATGCCGGCGGCCTTGAGCTGCGGCACGGCATCGGGTGCCGGCGTCTCGATCAGATCGACTTGCCCCGCAAGCAGCGCATTGGTGCGCGTCAGCGCTTCCGGCATCGGCACCAGCACGATCTTGTCGGCCTTGGGAATGCGCTTCTTGTTCCAATAGTCCGGATTTTTGCTGAGCTCGGCGAGCTCGCGCGGCACCAGTTTGGTCAGCTTGAACGGGCCGGTGCCGGAGGGCTGGCTGGCGAACTTGTCCCAATCCTTGCCGAGCTTGTCATACTGTGCCGGGCTCGACACCAGAAACCACAGCATCTGATAAGGGAAGAACGAATCGACGGTCTTGGTGGTGATCTCCACCGTGAAGTCGTCGATCCTGGCGTAGCTGGCGACGGAGGGCAGGCGGGTCTTCACCTGCGCGCTCTGCCGTTTGTCGAATTGCGGCGCCTTGTCGTTGAGCACCTTGTCCAGATTCCAGATCACCGCATCGGCATTGAACGCGCTGCCGTCGTGAAAGGTCACGCCCTTGCGCAGCGTGAAGCGCCACTTCGTCTTGTCGGCGTCGTCCACCTTCCACTCGGTCGCAAGCCCCGGCACCAGCTTGCCGGGGCGGTCGGCGACGTCCATCTCCCAGGCCACCAACGGATCGTAGATCGTGTACGCCGTGAACTGATAGGCGCCGGCGCCGCGATCGGGTTGACCCGTGGTCAGCGGAATGTCCGCCATCGAGATGCCGTAGCGCACCACGGTTTCTGCGCGCGCCGAGATTGCGGACGACGCCAGCGCAAGCACGGCGAGACAAATCGATAGACGAATACGCATGGCTTAGCGCTCCCAGGGATTTCGAGAGCGAACCTGCAATCTTGATGCCAGAATAGGCAGCGCGGCGCGTGAACCCGCCTGCGAGCCACAAGGACTTGTCGTCGCAGGCCTAAATTGCAGAATAAGTTTCTCTTTGGCATAGCCATTGCATACGATTGCATCAAAAATAGTCATCGAAGCCGGAAAAGGATTGAGGCGATGCTTACGAAGAAGAACACGCGCGCGGCATTGATCGCGGTGCTCGCTCTAACGACGGCGGCTGCCTGGCCGCGTGCGGTCAGCGCGGAGACCGTGTTGCGCATCGGCATGACCGCTGCCGATATTCCGCGCACGCTGGGCCAGCCCGATCAGGGCTTTGAAGGCAATCGCTTCACCGGCCTTACCATGTACGACGCGCTGACCGGTTGGGACCTGTCCTCTGCGGACAAGGCGAGCGTGGTGATCCCTGGCCTTGCGACCGAGTGGAAGGTCGATGATGCCGACAAGACCAAGTGGGTCTTCAAGCTGCGCCCCGGCGTGACCTTCCACGATGGCTCGCCGTTCAACGCGGACGCGGTGGTGTGGAACGTCGAGAAGGTGCTGAAGCAGGATGCGCCGCAATTCGACGCCAGCCAGGTCGGCGTTACGGCCTCGCGCATGCCGACGCTGGCCTCGGCGAAGAAGATCGACGACATGACGGTCGAGCTTACCACCAAGGAGCCCGACAGTTTTCTGCCGATCAATCTCACCAATTTGTTCATGGCGAGCCCGGCGAAGTGGCAGCACTTCTACGACAAGGCGGAAGGCGCCGATGCCAAGGCGAAGTCGCAGGCCGCCTGGACTGCGTTTGCGAAGGACGCCGCGGGCACCGGTCCGTGGAAAATGGCGAGCTTCACGCCGCGCGAGCGGCTCGAGCTGGTGAAGAACGCGAGCTATTGGGACAAAGCGCGCGTGCCCAAGGTCGACAGGATGGTGCTGCTGCCGATGCCCGAAGCGAACGCGCGCACCGCGGCGCTGCTCTCCGGGCAGGTCGATTGGGTCGAGGCGCCCGCACCGGATGCGCTGCCCGAGCTCAAGCAGCGCGGTTTCAAGCTCTACGCCAATGAGCAGCCGCATGTCTGGCCCTGGCAATTCTCGCGGGTCGAGGGCTCGCCCTGGAACGACATCCGCGTGCGCAAGGCGGCGAACCTCTGCGTCGATCGCGAAGGCCTCAGGGACGGCCTGCTTGCCGGACTGATGGTGCCGGCGACCGGCACCTTCGAGCCCGGCCATCCCTGGCGCGGCAAGCCGACGTTCGAGATCAAATATGACAAGGCCGCCGCCCAGAAGCTGATGCAGGAAGCAGGCTTCGGTCCCAGCAAGAAGCTGACGGTGAAGACGCAGACCTCGGCCTCCGGCTCCGGTCAGATGCAGCCGCTGGCGATGAACGAATATCTGCAGCAGGCACTCGCCGAATGCTATTTCGACGTGAAGCTTGACGTCATCGAGTGGAACACGCTGTTCACCAATTGGCGCCGCGGTGCCAAGGATCCCAGCGCAAACGGCTCGAACGCCACCAACGTCACCTATGCCGCGATGGATCCGTTCTTCGCGCTGGTGCGATTCCTGCAATCGGGCATGGCACCGCCGGTCTCGAACAATTGGGGCTTCATCAACAATCCCAAGTTCGACGAGCTGGTGAAGAAGGCGCGTCAGACCTTCGATCCCGCCGCACGCGACGCCGCGCTCGCCGAGCTGCACGCGGCCTCCGTCGACGATGCCGCCTTCCTCTACGTCGCCCACGACGTCGGCCCGCGCGCGATGAGCCCGAAGGTCACAGGCGTCGTGCAGCCGAAGAGCTGGTTCATCGACTTCTCGCTGGTGTCGATCGCGCAGTGAGGCGGCCTTCGCTCTATCAGCGCGTCATGCCCGGGCTTGACCCGGGCATCCACGTCGTTCTGCTAGCTCTGTTATTCCGGGTTCTCCCTGCGGGCGCTCTGGAGTGACCTTGCTGGCGGAAAGACGTGGATGGCCGGGTCAAACCCGGCCATGACGGCTGGGATAATTTCGCTCCAAATTGAGTAGCCTAACGTGCTCGCCTATATCGCCAGACGCATCGTCTATGTCGTCCCGATCGTCATCAGCGTCGCGCTGGTGTGTTTCCTGCTCGTGCACATCACGCCGGGCGATCCGCTCGTCGCCGTGCTGCCGGCCGACGCGTCGCAGGAGCTCGCCGCGCAGCTGCGCGCCGCCTACGGCTTCGATCGCCCGCTGCCGGTGCAGTTCGGGCTTTGGCTGCTTCGAGCCCTGCATGGCGATCTCGGCAATTCCATCGCCACCGGCCGTCCCGTGCTGGCCGAGGTCTTGCGCGCGGTCGGTAACACCGTCACGCTGGCGATCGCCGCAGCCATCATCGGTTTCACCATGGGCATCCTGCTCGGCCTGATCGCCGGCTATTTTCGCGAGACCTGGATCGACAAGGTCGCGACCTCCTTCGCCATCGCCGGCGTGTCGGTGCCGCATTACTGGCTCGGCATGCTGCTCGTCATCATCTTCTCCGTGCAGCTGAACTGGCTGCCCGCGGTCGGCGCCGGTCCCAACGGCTCGAACTCCTGGGCCTGGGACTGGGCGCATCTGAAATATCTGGTGCTGCCGGCGATCACGACGTCGGTGATTCCGATGGGTATCGTCACCCGCACCGTGCGCGCGCTGACCGGCGACATCCTCAGCCAGGATTTCGTCGAGGCCTTGCGCGCCAAGGGGCTGCACGAGCGCGGCGTGTTCCGCCACGTCGTCAAGAACGCCGCGCCCACGGCGCTCGCGGTCATGGGGCTTCAGCTCGGCTACATGCTCGGCGGCTCGATCCTGATCGAGACCGTGTTTTCCTGGCCGGGCTCGGGCTTCCTGCTCAACTCTGCGATCTTCCAGCGCGACCTGCCGCTGTTGCAGGGCACGATCCTGATCCTGGCGCTGTTCTTCGTCTTCCTCAATCTCCTGGTCGACATCGCACAAGCCGCGATCGACCCGCGCATCAAGCGGGGCTGACGATGAGCGCAGCCGTGACCACGCAAACGCTGCGCTCCCTCCCCCGCCTGCGGGGGAGGGGTGGGGCGAGGGTGTCTCCTCATTCGAGAACCCCCCAGAGGAGCGAGCCCTCACCCGCCGCTTCGCGCCGACCTCTCCCGCAAGCGGGAGAGGTGCACTGCCTTCTTGGCTTACATCTATCAAATCAATCTCTGCCGGGAGCCAGCCGATGAGCGAGCTTCCGCTATCCGCCACCGCCGACGCCGCGCTGCAGGCCGCGCCCGCGACCAAGGCGCGTGGCTATTGGGCGACGGTCGGACGCCGCATCCGGCGCGACAAGGTCAGCATGGCCTGCGCGCTGGTGCTGCTACTGATCTTCCTCTCGGCGATCCTCGCACCATGGCTGGGCCTCGATGACCCCTACAAGGGCTCGATGATCCGCCGGCTGCGCCACATCGGCACATCAGGCTATCCGCTCGGCACCGACGAGCTCGGCCGCGACATGCTCGCGCGGCTGGTCTATGGCGGACGGCTGTCGCTGGTGATTGGCATCCTGCCCGTGATCCTCGCCTTCGGCATCGGCACCTCGCTCGGCCTCGTTGCCGGTTATGTCGGCGGCAAGCTCAACACGGCGATCATGCGCACGATTGACGTGTTCTACGCTTTCCCCTCGGTGCTGCTCGCCATCGCGATCTCCGGCGCGCTGGGGGCCGGCATCCTCAATTCCATCGTATCGCTCACGGTCGTGTTCGTGCCGCAGATCACCCGCGTCGCCGAAAGCGTCACCACGGGCGTGCGCAACATGGATTTCGTCGAGGCCGCGCGCGCCTCCGGCGCGGGGCCCTTCACCATCATGCGTGTGCACATCCTCGGCAACGTGCTCGGCGCGATCTTCGTCTACGCCACCAGTCTCATTTCGGTCTCGATGATCCTGGCCGCCGGTCTCTCCTTCCTCGGCCTCGGCACAAAACCGCCGGAGCCGGAATGGGGATTGATGCTCAACACGCTCCGCACCGCGATCTACGTCAATCCCTGGGTCGCAGCGCTGCCAGGCGCGATGATCTTCGCGGTCTCGATCTGCTTCAACCTGCTCTCGGACGGCCTGCGCAGCGCCATGGACATCAGGAACTAGCCATGAGCGAGAGCAACACATCCGTCGAAATGCTCGAGCCGGTCGAAGACCGCGGCGGCGTCGCGCAGCCGCTGCTGCAGGTCAACGGGCTGACCAAACACTTCCCGGTGCGCGGCGGGCTGTTCGCCGTCAAGCGCACCGTGCGCGCCGTCGACAACGTCTCCTTCACTGTGACCAAGGGCGAGACCGTCGGCATCGTCGGTGAATCCGGTTGCGGCAAGTCGACCACCGCGCGGCTGTTGATGCATCTGATGCCGCGCGATACCGGCGACATCATCTATGACGGCATGACCGTGGGACAATCGCTGAGCTTGCGCGAGCTGCGCCGCGGCATGCAGATGGTGTTCCAGGATTCCTATGCCTCGCTCAACCCGCGTCTGACGATCGAAGAGTCCATCGCCTTCGGTCCAAAAGTTCACGGCATGGCCGCTGGCGCGGCGCGCACGCTCGCGCGTGAGCTGCTCGGCAAGGTCGGCCTGCGCCCGGAAAACTTCGCCAACCGTTATCCGCACGAGATATCCGGCGGCCAGCGCCAGCGGGTCAACATCGCACGGGCGCTTGCGTTGTCCCCGCGTCTGGTGATCCTGGATGAAGCCGTCTCCGCGCTCGACAAATCCGTCGAGGCGCAGGTGCTGAACCTGCTGGCGGATCTCAAGCGCGAGTTCGGCCTCACCTATCTCTTCATCAGCCACGATCTTAACGTCGTCCGCTACATCAGTGATCGCGTGCTGGTGATGTATCTCGGCGAGGTCGTCGAGCTCGGTCCGGTCGATCAGGTCTGGGATCATCCTGCCCATCCCTACACGCGCGCACTGCTTGCTGCGATGCCGTCCTCCGACCCTGACAGGCGCACCGAGACGCCGCCGATCACGGGCGATCCGCCCAACCCGATCGACCCGCCGTCCGGCTGCCGCTTCCACACCCGTTGTCCGTTTGCGGAGCCGCTCTGCGCAAATGCGACACCAAAGCTCACAGCGCTCGATAAGATGGGGCACGAGGCCGCGTGCTACATGGCGATACCGGGTTCAGGCCATAGCCGCGCGCCCAGGGAGACAACCGCATGACGAGACCGACACCGAAAGAGATCAAGCCGATCGCGCAGATCGCCGGCGTGCCCGTGGATGACGAGATCGCGACCCGCATCTCCAATTCCATCGGACCTGCCTTCGAAGGCTTTGCCGCCATTGCCGGCACGCTGCCGTTCGACCTCGAGCCGGCGCTGTATCCGATCGCGCAGACGCAGAAGGTGTCGAAATGAGCACCGAGCCGGCATTAATGACGCTGACCGAGGTCGCGCGCGCGATCGCGATGAAGCAGGTCTCCTCGCATGAGGTGACGCGCGCCTTGCTGCATCGCATCGCGCAGTGGCAGCCGCATCTCAATGCCTTCATGTCGATTGAGGAAGAGTCCGCGCTGAAGGCGGCCGAGGCCGCTGACGCCGAGCTCGCTAAGGGCGATGTCCTTGGCCCCTTGCATGGCGTGCCGCTCGCGCACAAGGACATGTATTACGACGCCGGCAAGGTTACGACCTGCGGTTCGCTGATCCGCCGCGACTTCGTGCCGACCGTGACCTCCACCGCCTTGCAGCGGCTGAAGGATGCCGGGCAGGTCCGGCTCGGCACGCTGCATCTGGCCGAATTCGCCTATGGCCCGACCGGCCACAACGCCCATTACGGCCCCGTGAGCAATCCCTGGAACGTCGCCCATATCACCGGCGGCTCGTCCTCGGGCTCAGGTTCGGCGGTTGCGGCGCGGCTGACTTATGCGGCGCTCGGCTCGGACACCGGCGGCTCGATCCGCATGCCCGCGCATTTCTGCGGCGTCACCGGCCTCAAGACCACGGTCGGCCGCGTCAGCCGCGCCGGCGCAATGCCGCTGTCGCAATCGCTCGACACGGTCGGTCCGCTGGCCCGCACCGCCGAGGATTGCGCGCTGTTGCTAGCGCTGATGGCCGGCCCAGATCCCGCCGATTCGACGTGCAGCCACGAGCCGCTGTCGGATTACGTTGCGGCGACTAAGGGCTCGTTGAAGGGCCTGAAGATCGGCGTACCCGCCTCGTTCTATGTCGACGATCTCGACGTTGAGGTCGCGCGGGTGCTGGACGAGACCATCGCGGTGCTCAAGCGCGAGGGTGCCGACATCGTCAAGGTCGAGCTGCCGGATCAACGGCAATTGTCCTCGGCGAGCCAGCTCGTGCTCGCCGCGGAAGCTGCCGCCTTCCACAAGCGCTGGATGATCGAGCGTCCGCAGGATTATGGCCCGCAGGTCCTGATGCGGCTTCAGAACGGCCTCGCCGTTCCCGCCATCACCTATCTGGAGGCCATGCGCTGGCGCGGTCCGGCACTGGCTGCGCACAACGCCGCCACTGCCGGCGTCAATGCGGTGATCGCGCCGGCCTCGCCGGTGCCAGCGCCGACGATCGAGGAGAGCGATGTCGGCGGCGGCCCCAACGCCCCGGCGCTGCTGCAGCGGCTGACGCTGTTCACCCGCCCGGTGAACTTCCTCGGTCTGCCGTCGCTCACGGTGCCCTCCGGCTTCACCAAAAGCGGCCTGCCTGTCGGCATGCAGCTAATCGGCCGCTCCTTCGATGAAGCGACCCTGCTCACCATCGGCGCCGCCTTCCAGCGTGTCACCGACTATCACGATCGATTGCCGAAACTGCCGTCATGACCAAGCTCGTCGAGATCTCAGGGCTCAACATCCGCTTCACCGGTGAGCGCACGGTCTATGCCGTGAACGACCTCAGCCTGTCGCTGGGGAATAGCGAGGTGCTGGGCCTGCTCGGCGAGTCCGGTTCGGGCAAGAGCGTGACGCTGCGCGCGCTGATGCGGCTGTTGCCGAAGAAGCGCGCACTGATTTCCGGCAAGGTCAGCGTCATGGGGCAGGACGTGCTCGCGATGAACGACGAGCAGCTGTCGTCGTTCCGCGGCCAGACCGTCTCGATGATCTTCCAGGAGCCTGCGCTCGCGCTCGATCCGGTCTACACGATCGGCGCGCAGATCGCCGAAAGCGTCGTGCGCCACGAAGGCAAGAGTTTTGCGGAAGGGCGCGCCCGGGCATTGGAGATGCTCGAGGTCGTGCGCATCCCCTCGGCGAAACGGCGGCTGGATGTCTATCCGCACGAGATGTCCGGCGGCATGCGCCAGCGCGCCATGATCGCGCTGGCGCTCGCCTGCCGGCCAAGAATCCTGCTGGCGGACGAGCCGACCACGGCGCTCGATGCCACCGTGCAGATCCAGATCCTGCTTCTGCTCCGCGAGCTGCAGCGCGAGTTCGGCATGTCCGTGATCTTCGTCACCCACGACATCGGCGTCGCCATCGAGATCTGCGACCGTGTCGCGGTGATGTATGCCGGCCAGATCGTGGAGCAGGGCAGCTTGCGCGACATCGTTCGCACCCCCGTGCATCCCTACGCCAAGGGCCTGCTTGCTTCGACCGTTCACGGTGCGAAGCGCGGCCAGCGCCTTGAAACCATCCCCGGCACGCCGCCCTCGTTGGCCGAAAAGCCCCACAACTGCTCCTTCGCCCCCCGCTGCAAACTCGCCGGGCCGCGCTGCCTGGAGCAACTGCCTGCCAATGTGGAGGTCGGGTCGGGCCGAGTGGCGCGGTGCGTGCTGGCGGAGCCGGTCACTGCGGTGTCATAGTTTCGGACGAGATGAACCAAGCTCGCGGCAACGCGAGCCTCATCATGCCATTCACACTCCATTCATCCCGGTTCCCGTTCCATGCCGGGCATTGAAGGAGAGGGATCCCACCGATGTACATTTCCAACGAAGGCTTGCTTGTCATCCTGTTCGTCGGCCTGGTCGCCGGCTGGCTGGCCGGGAAGATCGTGCGGGGCGCCGGGTTCGGCATTATCGGCGACATCGTGATCGGCATCTGCGGTGCGCTGGTGGCGAGTCTTCTCTTTCCAAAGCTCGGCATCCGGCTCGGCACGGGCCTGGTCTCCGAGATCGTCTATTCCGCCATCGGCGCGGTCATCCTGCTGCTGGTGGTGCGGCTGGTGCGGGGTGGCGGCCGGCTCTAGCAGCCGCCCGGTTCGATCAATCGGAACTTGCCGCCTCTCCAGACCTGGGGAGGGGCGGCTCAGCACCAAAAAGCCGCAAAGACTGTGAAATACCGGACTTGCGTGCCAGGCTGTCGGGAGTAGATGTGGCGCATCGGGGTTCTGAATGAACCCGGCTCGTGTTGGACGCAGCGCCAACATGATGTTAATTCGGGGCGCGTACCCTGAATTGCCCGTGAATCAGGGGCTTCGGCCCCCCACCTGAAAGAGATCAGATTGATGGCAGCCGGTCCTGGCGTCCGCCGTTCGGAGCTCGGTGACGCCTTACGCGCGTGTCGCACGGCGTTCCTCGGCGTCGGCTTGATGAGCTGCATGATCAACCTGCTCTATCTGACCGGGTCGATCTTCATGCTGGAGGTCTACGACCGGGTGCTGCCGAGCCGCAGCATTCCGACCCTGGTCGGCCTGATCATGCTCGCCGGCTTCCTCTACATGGCGCAGGGCGTGCTCGACATGATCCGCAACCGGATCCTGGGCCGGATCGGCACCGCGCTGGACGAGGCGCTCAACAAGCGCGTGTTCGACACCATTGTGCGCCTGCCGCTCCTGGTCGGCAGTCGCAACGAAGGTCTCCAGCCGCTGCGTGACCTCGACAATGTCCGCTCCTTCCTCGGCGGCATGGGCCCGAGCGCGTTCTTCGATCTGCCCTGGCTGCCGCTCTATCTCGCCATCTGCTTCGCCTTCCACGTCATGATCGGCGTCACCGCATTGATCGGCGCCATCATCCTGGTCAGCCTGACGCTGGTCACCGAGTTCATGTCCCGCCAGCCGGCGAAGGAGGCGATGGGCCTTGCCGCCCAGCGCAACGATCTCGCCCAGGCCAGCCGCCGCAACGCCGAAGTCATGGTGTCGATGGGCATGGCCGGCCGGATGAACCAGCGCTGGAGCGAGGCCAACGAAAGATATCTCGCCGGCAATCAGCGCGCGAGCGACGTCGCCGGCGGTCTCGGCGCGGTCGCAAAGGTGCTGCGCATGATGCTGCAATCGGCCGTGCTCGCGGTCGGCGCCTATCTCGTCATCCACCAGGAGGCGACCGCCGGCATCATCATCGCAGGTTCAATCCTCTCCGCCCGCGCGCTGGCGCCCGTCGATCTCGCCATTGCGCACTGGAAATCCTTCGTCGCCGCGCGCCAGAGCTGGCATCGTCTCACCCGCCTGTTGGAGCAGATGCCGGCGCAGACGATGCCGACCCAGTTGCAGGCGCCCACCAGCCGGCTCTCGGTCGAAGGCGTCGCCATGGTGCCGCCTGGCGACCAGCGCCTCATCGTGCAGGACATCACCTTCACGCTCGCCGCGGGCAACGGCCTCGGCGTGATCGGCCCGAGCGGCTCCGGCAAGTCGTCGTTGATCCGCGCGCTGGTCGGGGTCTGGCAGCCGGTTCGCGGCAAGGTGCGGCTCGACGGCGCGGCGCTCGATCAATGGTCGTCCGACATGCTCGGCCGGCACATCGGTTATCTGCCGCAGGACGTCGAATTGTTCGGCGGCACCATCGCCCAGAACATCAGCCGGTTCGATCCCGAGGCGACGTCCGAGGCCATCATCGCGGCGGCTAAAGAAGCCGGCGTGCACGAGATGATCATCAAGATGCGCGAGGGTTACAACACGCAAGTCGGCGAGCAGGGCACCGCGCTCTCGGCAGGCCAGGCGCAGCGCGTGGCGCTGGCGCGCGCGCTCTACGGCAATCCGTTCCTGATCGTGCTCGACGAGCCCAACTCCAACCTCGATACCGAAGGCGATGAGGCGCTGACTCGCGCCGTCCGCGCCGCGCGCGAGCGCGGCGCCATCGTCGTCGTGGTGGCGCACCGTCCGATCGGCGTCGAGGCGGTCGACCAGGTCCTGGTGCTGCGCGACGGCCGCATGCAGGCGTTCGGCCCGAAGGAACAAGTGCTCGCCCAGGTGCTGCAGCCGCGCGCGACGCCGCCGGCGCCGATCAAGATCGTCAGTGAAGGCGGAGTGGCCAAGCCATGAGCACGATGGCCATCGGCGGCCCGAAGCCTGCCGCGAAGAAGACCGTTCGGGACTCGATCAAGTTTCACCTCTTGCTCGGACTTGGCATCGTGCTGGTGCTGATCGTCGGCCTCGGCGGCTGGGCCTCGACCGTGCTGATCTCGGGCGCGCTGATCGCGCCGGGCCAGATCGTGGTCGAATCCAACGTCAAGAAAGTGCAACATCCGACCGGCGGCGTAGTCGGCGAGGTGCGCGCCCGCGACGGTGACCTGGTCAAGGCCGGCGACATCGTTGTGCGGCTCGACGATACCGTCACCAAGGCCAACCTTGCCATCGTCACCAAGAATCTGGACGCCGCGCAGGCGCGCGCGGCGCGCCTTCAGGCCGAGCAGCGCGGTGTCGACAAAATCGAATTTCCGCAAAGTTTGCTCGAACGCGCTGACGATCCCGACGTGAAGCTGCTGCTCTCCGCCGAAACCAAGCTGTTCGACGTCCGCGTCAACGGCCGCGCCGGACAGAAGGCGCAGCTGCGCGAGCGCATCACGCAGCTCAACGAGGAGATCGCGGGTCTCAGCGCCCAGGAGAAGGCCAAGGACCAGGAGATCGCGCTGGTGCAGAACGAGCTCACCGGCGTGCGCGATCTCTACGACAAGCGTCTGGTGCAGCTCTCGCGCCTGACCCAGCTCGAACGCGACTCGGCGCGCCTCAACGGCGAGCGCGCGCAGTACATCGCTTCACGCGCCCAGGCCAAGGGCAAGATCACCGAGACCGAGCTGCAGATCATCCAGGTCGACAAGGACGTGGTGAGCGAAGTCTCCAAGGACCTGCGCGAGACCAACGACAAGATCGGAGAGCTGATCGAGCGTAAAGTTGCCGCCGAAGACCAGCTTCGCCGCATCGACATCCGCGCGCCGCAGGACGGCATGGTGCTGCAATCCAATGTGCACACGGTCGGCGGCGTCGTCACCGCCGGCGACGCTCTCATGCTGATCGTGCCGCAGGCCGACGACCTCCAGGTCGAGGCCAAGGTCAATCCGGTCGACATCGACAAGCTCCAGATCGGCCAGAAGACGCTGCTGCGCCTCTCCGCGTTCAACCAGCGCACCACGCCCGAGCTCAACGGCCTCGTCAGCCGCGTCTCGCCCGACGTCACCACCGACCAGCGCACCGGCCAGAGCTATTACACTATCCGCGTCTCGATGCCGGCCGAGGAGATCGCCCGCCTCGGCGACGTCAAGCTGATTCCCGGCATGCCGGTGGAAGCCTTCGTCCAGACCGGCGACCGCACCATGCTGTCCTATCTGTTGAAACCGCTGCACGACCAGTTGATGCGCGCGTTCAGGGAGAAGTGACGCGCGAAAGCGCGTCATCCCGGAGCGCGCTTGGCGCGCATTCGGGATCTCGATCGGCACACTCGCTGTCATCGCCCGGCTCGACCGGGCGATCCAGTATCCCAGAGACAGCGGTGATTGAGCCGAGAGGCCGCGGCGTACTGGATGCCCCGGTCGAGCCGGGGCACGACAGTTGTGGGTGTGGCGTGCAATCCGTCCTTCGCTGACGATTGCCATCGTCTTTGCTATAGTTCGACTCCAGCACAGCAAATCCGGCGGTCGACCATGCAATCTCCACCCCCCATCGCCACCGAATCCTTCTCCGACGCGTCCCTCGCCGTCGCCCGCCTCGAGGAGATCTACGAGCGCAACACCAAGTTCCTGCGCGACCGGTTCGAGGCCTATGTCGGCGGCGAGGGGATCGCGACGCGGGTGCGGGCCTACTATCCTTTTGTCCGTATCACCACCGCGACGCATGCGCGGCTGGATTCGCGTCTCGCCTACGGCTTCGTCGCCGGGCCCGGCGTGCATGAAACCAGCGTGACGCGGCCGGATCTGTTCCGCAGCTATCTCGTCGAGCAGATCGGATTGCTGATCCAGAATCACGGCGTGCCCGTCGAGATCGGCGAATCGGCCGAGCCGATCCCGATCCATTTCGCCTATCGCCGCGACATCAATATCGAGGCCGCCATCACCACCAGCGAGAATTCGTCCGTCGCGCGATCGCTGCGCGATGCGTTCGACGTGCCTGATCTCGCCACCATGGACGATTCCATCGCCGACGGCACGTTTGAGCTCCGACCCGGTGCGCCCGAGCCACTGTCGCTGTTCCGCGCCGCCCGCGTCGATTACTCGCTGCGCCGGCTCTATCACTACACCGGCACCGATCCCGAATATTTCCAGAACTTCGTGATCTTTACCAACTACCAGTTCTACGTCGATGCATTCGCGCAAGCCTGTCAGCAGCGGCTTCAGTCGGGTGAGGCCGGCCTCGATGCCTTTGTCGCGCCAGGCAACGTCATCACGCAGAGCGGCGGCGCGATCAGCGGCACCGCGCCGTCTCGTGCGCCGCAGATGCCGGCCTTCCATCTGGTCGTATCGGGCTATCGCGGCATCAGCCTGATCAACATCGGCACCGGCCCGTCCAACGCGCGCAACGTCACCGACCACGTCGCCGTGCTGCGCCCGCATGCCTGGCTGATGCTCGGCCATTGCGCAGGCCTGCGCAACACGCAGCGGCTCGGCGACTACGTGCTCGCGCACGGCTATGTGCGCGAGGATCATGTGCTCGACCGCGAGCTGCCGCTCTGGGTCCCGATCCCGGCGCTGGCCGAGATGCAGGTCGCGCTCGAGGAGGCCGTCGAGGACGTCACCGGTCTGGAAGGTTTCGAGCTCAAGCGCCTGATGCGCACCGGAACGGTGGCGAGCGTCGATAACCGCAATTGGGAGATCTCCGGACCTGAGGTGATCCGCCGCCTGTCGCAGTCGCGTGCCGTGGCACTCGACATGGAATCGGCCGCGATCGCCGCCAACGGCTACCGCTTCCGCGTGCCCTACGGCACGCTGCTGTGCGTGTCCGACAAGCCGCTGCACGGCGAGATCAAGCTTGCCGGCATGGCCAGCGAGTTCTACCACCGCCGCGTCGGCCAACACCTCGAGATCGGCCTGAAGGCGCTGGAGCGGCTCAAGCAGCAGGAATCGGAGCGGCTACATTCGCGCAAGCTCCGCAGTTTCGCCGAGGTGGCCTTCCAGTAAAGGACACCGGAACTGCCGTACGAACGCTGACGTCTCCGTGAGCGCAGCGCCCCGGAATATTGCCGCCAAGGCAGGGTTATCAATTCGTCCGGGGCCGCTTGAAACAGTACAGGAGACAGACATGATCGCAGCGATGATCAGACTGGTCGCGTTGGGTACGTTCGCGGCAGCCCTGTTGAGCTCGCCGGCATTTGCAGCGGGCGGAGGCGGCGGTGGCGGAGGCGGGGGCGGCGTCAGCTCCACGGATCCCTACGCCGGAGCCTATTCAGACCAGAAGCCGCAACCGACCTATCCGAAGCGCCCGGGCGCCAAGGCAACCCAGAAGGGCAAGAAGCCGAACAACCAGTCCAGTATCGACGATCCCACATTCGCGGCCGGCTATCGCATGGCCTATGACACCATCTACGGGCGCAACGACTATGCGGCGGCGATCGCGCAATTGAAGTCGCTCGGCCATGACGACCATCCGAACGTCGCCAACCTCATCGGTTACTCCTATCGCAAGCTCGGCGACTACGAGCAATCGCAGGTCTGGTATGAGCGCGCATTGAAGGCAGATCCGAACCACGTGCTGACGTGGCAATATTACGGGCTGTGGCAGCTCGAGCGGGGCAATCGCGAGCAGGCGCTCTATCACCTCGGCCGCATTGCAGCCATTTGCGGGACGAATTGCGAGGAATATCGATCGCTGGCCGCGGCACTCGACAAGCCGACTGGCACGGCGCTCGTCTACTGAAGCTGAGGAGCAGCCGGTTCATCGAGCCGCGCTGCTGTCGGGCTTCGGACGAACCCATGTCCTTGCGCGGATAGTGACAAGGCGTCAGATTTTCAGCATTGTCCCGTTCGGGGGGGAACGGGACAATTGGATGCCGCTGACGCGCGACAGGATCATCGGCCATGACCTCGAACGGCTGGCCTTTCGCTTCACCATGCTGAACGAGGGCGAGGTCGTGCAGTGCCAGATCAGCGACGCCGCGATGGACGAGCTCGCGGGCATGCAGGGCACCGAAAGCAGCGCGCGGCAGGCGCAGTTCCTGTCGCTGCGCGAGACGATCGAGCGGATCGCGTCGGAGATTTATGACGAGGCGCCGCGGGTGCCGGGCTACGTGGTGCGGATTTTCATGCGGCATTTGGGGCGGTAGGCTCACATACTCCGCTGTTGCGGCTCGATCTCCGCTGTCATGCCCCGGCTTGACCGGGGCATCCAGTACGCCGCGGCCGATCGACTCGATTACAACTGCCTCGGAGTACTGGATCGCCCGGTCGAGCCGGGCGATGACAGTGGTGTTGGTGGCGAGACTATCCGACACACTCACAGCAGTAGCCGCTCACCCTTCCAGCTTCCTCAGCAGCAGCCTCATCGCCTCCGCCGCGAACACTTGCATGTTGCCGAGCCGGTCATTGTTGCCCGTCTCCAGCGTCATCACCTCTGACGCAGGCCCCGCCACCGCCATGCAGCTATGGCCGGCGGCATCGCCGTAACGGTTGCCGGTGGGGCCGGCAGCGCCGGTCTCGGACAGGCCCCAGTCGCTGTTGAAGCGCGTTCGCATCTGCTCGGCCAGCAGTTGCGCGTAGGGCTCCGAGGAGGAGCGAAAGCCCTTCATTCCTTCGTCCGAAATATCCATCAACAGGCGCCTGGCATCGCGGGTATAGACCACCGCGCCGCCGAGGAAATAGGCGGACGCGCCGGGCACTGCGAGCAGGCTGGCGGCGATCAGGCCGCCGGCGGAGGACTCCGCCACTGCAATGGTCTGCTTGCGCGCGATCAGTTTGGCGGCGACCTGTTCCGCAATGCCGACGAGCTCTTTCATTCCCTGAACCTCCCATTTCCCGCAACCGAGCTGCGCCTTCCTAGCATATGCCAGAAGCCCTGGCCGAGTTGCGGGCGCCGGGCAGGCCTGCTTGAATGATGGTACGAGAAAAGACATGCGAGGAAACGTGACAAGGGAGACGTCATGGCGTCCCTGATCGCCGGTGGCATCGATTGCGATGTGCATCCGGCCGTGCCGCATCTGACCAGCCTGCTGCCCTACCTGAACGATTATTGGCGCGATCAGGTGACGACGCGCGGCATGGTCGACCTCGTCTCGCAATCCTATCCTCAAAATTCGCCGATCACCGCCCGCCCGGACTGGCGCCTCGAAACGGGAAAACCCGGCGAGAGTCTGGAGGCCATGCAGCGTCATGTGCTCGATCCCTTCCAGCTCAAGCATGCCATCTGCAATCCGCTCTACGGCGTGCAGATGGTGTTCTCCGAGGACATGCAGGCGGCCTTCTGCCGTGGGCTGAACGACTGGCTCGTGAAGGAATGGCTCGATCGCGATCCGCGGCTGCGCGGCTCGATCGTGATTCCCACCCAAAGCGTCGAGAAGGCCGTCGCTGAGATCGAGCGCTGTGCGCAGGACGAGCGCTTCGTTCAGGTGCTGATGCTGGTCATGGGTGACACGCCGCTGGGCAAGCGCGCGCTGTGGCCGATCTACGAAGCCGCGGAACGGCTGGAACTACCCGTCGGAATCCACGCGGGTTCCGCCTATCACAATCCGCCGACCGCCGTGGGGTGGGGTTCCTATCACATCGAGGATTATGTCGGTCAGGCCCAAGCGTTCCAGACGCAGCTTACCAGCCTGATCGTCGAGGGCGTGTTCGTCAAATATCCGCGCCTGAAAATGGTGATGCTGGAGTCGGGCGTCTCCTGGATCTCGCCCTATCTCTGGCGGCTGCACAAGTTCTGGCGCGGGGTGCGGATGGAAACGCCGTGGGTCGATCGCGCGCCGCTGGACATTGTGCGCAGCAACATCCGCTTCTCGTTACAGCCATTTGATGCACCGCCAGATGAGGCGACATTAAATCGCCTGTTTGAGCATATGCAGTCTGACGAATTGGTCCTATTCTCCACGGACTATCCGCACTGGCAGTTCGATGGCCCGGACGCGCTGCCCGAAGGTCTGTCCCCCGATCTCGTGCGCAAGATCATGATCGACAATCCGCATGCAACCTATCCCCGCCTGACGTAAGCCGCTGCCAGAGGAGGCAAGGCGATGAATATCCAGTTCCGCGAGAACCAAGAAGCCGCTTCCCCACTGACCGTCAAAACCGCGATCGCGGACTGCGACATCCATCCGGCGCGCGCCACCCGCACTGAGCTCTATCCCTACCTCGCCAAACGCTGGCAGCATCATCTCGAAGTCTACGGCGTCCATGCCTATCAGGGCATGATGGAAGGTCCGCCTTACCCAAAGGCGCAGCCCAACGCTTCGCGCCGCGATGCCTATCCGCCGGAGGGCGGGCCGCAAGGCTCCTCGCTGTCGTTCATGCAGAAGCAGCTGCTCGATCCCAACAACGTGCAATTGGGCGTGCTCAATCCGCTGGGCACCGGGCAGGGCATCCGCAATCACGAGCTCTCCGCGGCTTTGTGCTCGGCGATCAACGACTGGCAGATCGATAAATGGACCAGCAAGGACAAGCGCCTGAAAGCCTCGATCGTCGTCGGCAATGAGGACGGCCTGTCGGCCGCCGCCGAGATCCGCGAGCGCGCCGGCGACAAGAACTTCGTGCAGGTGCTGCTGCTCAGCCGCAATGTCGAGCCGCTCGGCCAGCGCCGCTATTGGCCGATCTACCAGGCCGCGGAAGAAGCCGGCCTTCCGGTCGGCGTCCATGCCTTCGGCTTCGGCGGCAACCCGATCACGCCGTCAGGCTGGCCGAGCTACTACATCGAGGAGATGGTCGGACATTCGCAGTGCCAGCAATCGGCGCTGGCGAGCCTCGTGCTCGAAGGCGTGTTCGAGCGCTTCCCGAAATTGAAGATGGTGATGATCGAGGCCGGCTTCGGCTGGGCGCCGTCGCTGGCTTGGCGGCTCGACAAGGTCTGGCAACGGCTGCGCAGCGAGGTACCGCATGTGAAGCGGCCGCCGTCGGAATATATCCGCGAGCAGGTGTGGTGGACGACGCAGCCGATGGAGGATCCGGAGCGACGCGAGGATCTGTTCGACGTCATCAACTGGATCGGCTGGGACCGGCTCCTGTTCGCCACCGACTATCCGCATTGGGACTATGACGAGCCGTCCCGCGTCTTGCCGGCCGGCGTCAGCGAGGCCAATCGCGAGGCGTTTTACCTCGGCAATGCGCGCAAGCTCTATGGAATAGCTTGATGGCGCGTCATGTGATTGCCGCGGTCGAGGAGCTTCCGCCGGGCACGCGAAAATTCCTCGAGATCGACGGACGGCCGATCGCGGTCTTCAACATCAAGGGCGAATATTTCGGCCTGATGAACCGTTGCCCGCATCAGGGCGCGGCGCTGTGCGAGGGCCCGCTGATCGGGCTCGCGCAGTCAAAGGACCCCGGTGAGATCGAATACACCAAGCAAGGGGAGATCATCCGCTGCCCCTGGCACGGCTGGGAGTTCGACATCCGCACCGGCCAGTCCTATTGCGATCCCCGCCGTTTCCGCGTGAAGGCCTATCCGGCGCATATCGAGCCGGGCGCCAGCGTGGTGAAGGGGCCGTATGTCGCTGAGACGATTCCGGTGAGCGTCGAGAGCGACTACGTGGTGGTGGAGCTGTAGCCTCCCCTGTCATTCCGGGGCGGTTCGAAGGACCGAGCCCGGAATCAATCGTGCAATAGGAATGTTGGGAGAAATGGATTCCGGGCTCGCCTCTGCGAGGCGCCCCGGAACGACATCCAGCTAATGCCCCGCAGCCGGCTCCGCCACCGCATCATAAGTCGGCACCGCCTTGCCTCCGCCGCGATACACCGTCGACGCCGCGATGATGCCGAGCAGCGCGGCGAACATCAGCCAGAAGCCGGGTGAGGCCTTGTCGCCGGTGCGCTCGATCAACCAGGTCGAGGCGAACGGCGTGAAGGTGCCGAACAGGGCGGCGGCGAGCGCAAAGGCGAGCGAGAAGCAGGTCGTGCGCACATGCGCCGGCACGATCTCGACCAGCGCACCCAACATGGTGCCGCTGTAGACGCCGAAATAGAACGAGAACATCATCTCGACCGCGAGCAGCTTGCCGAAGGTCGGCGCCGCCACCAGCCAGTGCAGCGCCGGGTAGGCGGTCGCCAGCGACAGGCAGGCGATCACGATCAGCACCGGCTTGCGGCCGATGCGGTCGGAGAGCGCGCCGCCGACCGGATTCCAGAAGAAGTTGGTGACGGCGACGAGCAGCGTGACCAGCAGCGCGTCCTGCGTCGACAGCTTCAGCACGGTCTTGCCGAAGGTCGGCGTGTACACAGTGACGAAGTAGAACGTCGTCGTGGTCAGGATCGCGATCATCATGCCGAGGATGACGATGCGCCAGTTGGCGAGCGCGGAGGCGAATACCTCGCTCGCGGTCGGGTGCTTCTTCATGGCGAGGAAGGCCGGCGTCTCCTCCAGCGTCCGCCGCAGGACAAAGATCAGGGGAATGATCAGGCAGCCGACGAAGAAGGGAATGCGCCAGCCCCAGGCGGCGACGGTGTCGGCCGGCATCACCTCGGAGAGGAGATAGCCGAGGATCGAGGCCACGAAGATCGCGACCTGCTGGCTCGACGACTGGAACGAGGTGTAGAAGCCGCGATTGCCGGGCGTGGAGATCTCGGCGAGATATACCGATACGCCGCCGAGCTCGACGCCGGCGGAGAAGCCCTGCAACAGGCGGCCGATCAGCACGATGACTGGCGCTGCGATGCCGACGGTCGCATAGCTCGGGCAGAACGCGATCACGACGGTGCCGATGGCCATGATGCCGAGCGTGACGATCAGGCCCTGGCGACGGCCGATCCGGTCGATATAGGCCCCGAGCACGATCGCACCGACCGGCCGCATCAAGGCACCCAGCCAGAACACGCCGAAAGTGTTGAGCAGGGACGCCGTCTCGTTGGTGGAGGGGAAGAACGCCTTGCCGATCGCGGCGGCATAGAAGCCGAACAGGAAGAAGTCGAACTGCTCGAGGAAATTGCCGCTCGTTGCGCGCAGGATGGCGCCGATGCGCGACTTGATCGCGGGCGGATTGGTCGAGGTGGCTGGTCCAGCCATGGCGTTTGCTCTCCTGGGAAAGGGGTGGCCGGACCGGGAAATCATCTCACGGTAAGGCGACAGACTGCGACAATCTGCCCTACCCCTTCCCGCGCAAGACCTGGCGAGTCAATCCGTTTTGCGGAGGAAGCTGCTGATTTTTCAGGCCCTATTTTGCGTTGCAGCAATCAGCCATTGGCGGAACGCGGTCAGCTTGGGCGCCTCCCGGCGGCCTTCCGGCGCGACCAGGTAGAACCCGGCATCGGTCGGCAGCGCAATCCTGAAGGGAACCACCAGCCGGCCCTTGGCAATGTCATCCCGGACATAGGAGGTCCGTCCCATCGCGACGCCAATGCCGTCGATTGCGGCCTGGATGGTCATGAAGATCATGTCGAAGGTGATGCCGGGGTGCCTCGCGATGTCGGCCGGCAGGCCCGCTGCGGTCAGCCATAGCCGCCAGTCGTCGCTGTTGGTGTTCGAGGTGTGCAGCAATGCGTGGTTACGCAGATCTTCTGGCCGGCGCAGCGACTTGTCGCCGCGAAGCAGCGAAGGACTGCACACCGGAAACAGCTCATCCGCCATCAGCCAATCGGCACGCAGGCCCGGCCACTGGCCGCGGCCGTAGCGGATCGCGGCATCGACATTGTCACGCTGGAAGTCGACGAGGCTGGTCGAGGTGGTGATGCGCACGTCGAAGCCGGGATGCTGCTCCTGGAAATCCGTCAGGCGCGGCAGCAGCCATTTTGCCGCGAGCGAGGCCAGCGTCGACACCGTCAGCACCTTGTCGTCGTCCTTGCGCAGCAACCGGTCGGTCGCAAGCCGGAGGTCGTTGAAGGCGGCACGGACGCCCGGCAAATAGTCGCGCGCTTCCGGTGTCAGGGCGAGCGCGCGGTTCTGCCGGATGAACAGGCGGATGCCGAGCTCCTCCTCGAGCCTTCGGATTTGATGGCTGATCGCAGTCTGCGTCACGTTCAGCTCGGCGGCCGCCAGCGTGAAGCTGAGATGGCGTGCGGCGGCCTCAAACGCCCGCAATCCGTTCAGGGACGGCAATCTGGCAGTCATTTGGCAGCAGGATACATGACGTTATTTCATGCGAAAGAGTACAAATTGTCGTTTGTCGCAGTGCAATATAAGGCATATTTTAGCTGCCAAGTTAGCTCTAGGAGCTGAAGATGTCTACCTTGACCCACAACTCGATGACAAATCATCATGTGCCCGGCCTGATCCAGCAGGTCAGTGAGACCCTTCATCTGTGGCACGAGCGCTATCGCAACAGGCGCGAGCTCACCCAATGGACCGCGCGTGACCTCCAGGACGTCGGACTGTCCTGGAGCGACATCGCCTTTGAGGCCGACAAACCCTTCTGGCGGGCCTGATTGGCCGCCAGGCCGGCGCCGCCTGAACACAGGGGCGCCGACCTGAAGCAATATTCCGACACGCTGCGCACCCGATATGGCACGGCGCTCAACGTGCGCTTTGTCGAGCCGCGCGACACCGACGAGCTCCAGCACTATTTCCGTTCGCTCTCGACCCGCTCCCGCTACAACCGCTTCTTCGGGGCCATCAGCGAGCTGCCGAACGGGTTGCTGCACGATTTTCTCCAGATCGGCGATCGCGAGCGCTTCACGATCGTTGCGACCATGATGGTCGACGGCTTCGAGACCATCGTCGCCGAGGCGCGCTACGCGCTGCACGCCGAAACCGCGATGCTCGAATTCGGCCTCTCGGTCGGCGACCGCTGGCAGGGCCACGGCATCGCCACCGCGCTGATGAAGAATCTCGAATGCCGCGCCGCCGCGCTCGGCGCCGAGCACATGTTCGGCGAGACGCTGCGCTCCAACGAGACCATGGTCTCGCTCGCCCGCAAATCGGGCTTCAGGTTCGTCAATCACCCCGACGACTGGAAGCTGGTGCGCTTCGACAAGGAGATCACGATCGCGCCGAAAGAGATTCCCTGCGCGAGCTGGCGTCTCGCCGCCCTTTCCCGTCAGGCCGAACGCCCCTCAGCCTCGGCCTGACACGACTGAGAGCCCGGCGTGGTGAAGACCAGCCGGGCTTTTTTTTGATCTCCTAATCCGTCATCCTGAGGCGCTCGTTCTGCGCCCTTTCGCAGAACGAGCCTCGAAGGATGAACGGCTCCGCTGTTTCCAAGCAGTTCCCACAGCAACAGTCGGACCGTCGCCCTTCGAGGGCCGCTGAAGAAGCGGTCGCCTCAGGGTGACGGTTGATAGATTTCGGATGCCGCCTACTTCCCCGTGAACACCGCTTTCCGCTTCTCGATGAACGCCTGCACCGCCTCCTTGTGATCGGCGGTCGTGGTCAGGCGGACCAGCCGCTCGGCCTCGTGGTCGCGCGCGGTCTCGAAGTCGAACAGCACGGCCTCGTCGAGATTGTCCTTCATGTAGCGCAGGGCCAGGCGCGGGCCTTCGGCGAGCGATTTGGCCAGCGCGAAAGCCTCAGTCTGCAATTTGTCGTCGGGCACGACGCGGTTGACGAGGCCGATCGCCTCGCAGCGCGCCGCATCGACGCGGTCGCCGGTGAACATCAATTCGCGCGCCCGCGCGGTGCCGACCAGCCGCGTGAGCAGCCAAGCGATGCCGTAATCGCCAGAGAGCGCGATGCGGGCATAGCCGGTCGCAACGAAGGCGGATTGCGCGGCGATGCGGATGTCGCAGGCCATGGCGATGGCGAGCCCGGCGCCGACCGCGGGGCCGGGCAGGGCGGCGATGGTCGGCTTGCGTACCGACACCAGTGCGCCGGTGAGCAGCCGCTGCCGCTCCTGCAGATCGGCGATCCGCTCCTCGAGCGACATGTCCAGCTTCTTGGGGTCGCGATGCGCACCCATGCCCTTGACGTTGCCGCCGGCGCAGAAGGCGTCGCCTGCGCCGGTGAGCAGCAACGCGCCGACGTCGCGATCCTCGCCACAGGTCCGGATCATCGTGCGCAGCGCCGGCGTCAGCGCGTCCGACAGCGAATTGCGCGCCTCCGGCCGGTTCAGCGTGATGACAGCGACGCGGTCGCGGATCACGCAGAGGAGCTCGTTGGTACCGGTGTCGATTTTGGTTTCGGTGGTCATGTCACCTCCCTGTTCTTGTATCGCTCTCGTAGGGTGGGTCAGCCCTGCGGATGCGCGAAGCGCATCTGCTCGGCATAACCCACCGCCTCTCGGACACGCGGTGAATAAAGAGGTGGATTACGCCTTCGGCTAACCCACCCTACGGCCGCTCGCTTCAAAACGTCTCCACCCAGGGCCGCAGCTCGAGCTCCCAGCTCCAGGCGCTGCGCGGTTGCTGCAGCACGCTCCAATAGCTCTGCGCGATTGCATCGGGATCGAGCATCGAATCCGGCTTGTCCGCGGCTTCCGTGCGCGCCGCGCTACGGATGCCGCCGTCGATGACAAAATGCGCGACATGAATGCCCTGCGGCGACAGCTCGCGCGCCAGGCTCTGGGCGAGGCCTCGCAACGCGAACTTACCCATCGCGAAGGAGGCCGACTGCGCATAGCCCTTGACGCTGGCCGAGGCGCCGGTGAACAGGATCGCGCCGTGCTTGTTCGGTAGCATGCGTTTTGCGGCCTGTTGCGCCACCAGAAAACCGCCATAGGCGCTGACCGCGATCGCATTGGCGACATCGACTGGGACGAGCTCGACGAACGGCCCGCGCGTGCGGCCGCTGGCATTGTAGACCACGAGATCGGGCGTGCCGATCTCGCGCTCGACCAGGCCGAACAGCCGCTCGACCTCCTCCGGCTCCGCAGCGTTGCAGGCATAGGCTTTCGCGCCGGTCTCGCTGCAGAGCGCGCCAAGCTTCTCGATTTTTCGTGCGGCCAGCGCAACGCGAATATTCTGGGCGGCCAACAGCCGCGCCAGCGACGCGCTCAGGCCTTCGCCGGCGCCGACGATGAGGGCGATCTTGTATTTCGGATGTTCCATGGCGTGATCTCTCAGGGCTGGGAGCCGTTGATCTATGCATGGGTCGCGCGAACAACCAGCCGGCGCGATCACAATTCCGCAGAGCGAATTGCTCCATCATTGCGATCATGCCTCCCTGACAATTTGCGGCTTTATCGCTCTCCGCGGCTGGAGCATGATCGACATCATCCCAAGCGGCAAGCGCCAAATCAGCGCAGAATGTCCGCAAGGCTGAAACGAAGAGGACGATCATGCACAAGCCGGCCACAGCACAGCCGAACAACGTCGCGGCCGAGCCATCCGGCGGCCTGCTGGCGCCCGATACCACTGGCATGAACTTCTACCGCGCCGATCCCGCGCTGACGGATCTCTTGCGCATCTATCTGCCTGAAAGGCTGTTTCGCCACATCGAGCCGCATCTCGACCGGCTCGGCGAGCTTGCCGGCGGCCGGCTCGACGAATGCGCCCGGCTTGCCGACCGGCATACGCCGGTGCTGCACCAGCGCGACAAGTTCGGTCGCGACGTGCAGTCGATCGAGTATCATCCGGCCTATCGTGAATTGGAGAACGCCGCGTTCGGCGAGTTCGGCATTCATGCGCTCTCGATCCGCAAGGGCATCATGGGCTGGCCGGACAAATATCCTGTGGTGGCCAAGCACGCCTTCACCTTCCTGTTCAACCAAGCCGAATTCGGCATGGGCTGCCCGATCAACGTCACCGACGGCTGCGCCAAGCTGCTCGCAAATTTCGGTAACGAGGCGCTGAAGGCGAAATATCTTGACGGCCTGACCTCGATCGACATGAGCAAGCTGACGCAAGGAGGCCAGTTCATGACCGAGAAAGAGGGCGGCTCCGACGTCGGCACGCTGACCACGCGCGCGGTGCAGGACGGCGACCATTGGCGGCTCTACGGCGAAAAATGGTTCTGCTCGAATGCCGACGCCAAGGTCGTGATGCTCTTGGCGCGCCCCGAAGGCGCCGGCCCCGGCACGCGCGGTGTCGGCCTGTTCCTGATGCCGCGCTTCCTCGATGACGGCTCGCAGAACCACTACCGGATCGTGCGTTTGAAGGACAAGCTCGGCACGCGCTCGATGGCCTCGGGCGAGATCAAGCTGGAAGGCGCGATCGCCTATGCGGTCGGCAAGCTCGACCGCGGCTTCGTGCAGATGGCCGAGATGGTGAACGCCTCGCGGCTTTCCAACGGCGTCAAATCCACCGCGCTGATGCGCCGCGCCTATCATGACGCCATGACGGTGGCGAAGAACCGCGTCGTGTTCGGCAGCCGCATCATCGACCTGCCGCTCGGCCGCCGGCAGATGCTGAAGATCATGCTGCCAGTCGAGCAGGCGCTGTCGATGAGCTTTCTCACGGCGGAAGCGCTCGATCGCGCCGAAGCCGGTAGCCAGGACGCAGCGGCGTTGCTGCGCATCCTCACCCCAACTTTGAAATTCCGCGCCACCCGCGATGCCCGAAAGGTCTGCGGCGACGCGCTCGAGATGCGTGGCGGCATCGGCTATATCGAGGAATTCGCCACCGCGCGGCTCTTGCGCGATGCGCATCTCGGCTCGGTCTGGGAAGGCACCGGCAACATCGTTGCCATCGATGCGCTGCGGCGCGCGGTCGGCCGCCATGGTACGGAATCCGCACTATCAGCCGATCTGCATGCGCGGCTCGATGACAGCGCGTCCGTGCCGCAGGCCTGGCGCGACACGCTGCGCGGTCTCGTTGACCGCGCCGTGGGGTTCGCGCGCGAGGTCGCGGGGAAATCCGAGAACGAGGCCGATGCGCGCCGTGCGACAAGCCTGCTCTATCATGTCGCCAGCGCGGTGGCGCTCGCCTGGGAAGCGCACCGCATCCACGACATGCGCGGCGATGCACGCCGGCTGCTGTTGTCGCGTCTCGTGGTCGACCATCGCGTATTGCCGAGCGATCCGTTCCGGCTGACGGAAAATGCCGCGCAGGCGAGGATTGCGGAGCTGCTGCTTGGGGGTCGCGATGCCGGCATGAGCGAGGTTGGCGAACTGGTTCTGACAGCGTAGGCTGCTCGCCATCCAACCAAAGAAAAGCGATAGGGAGTGCTCGATGAAGGCCGCCGTCCTCTATGAAGTCAACCAGCCGCTCGTCATCGAGGATGTCAGCCTGCCCAAGCCCGGCCCGCGCGAGGTGCTGATCCGCACGGCGGTCGCCGGTCTCTGCCATTCCGATCTGCACTTCATGGAAGGCCTCTATCCGCATCCGCTGCCCGCGGTGCTCGGGCACGAATCCGCCGGCGTGGTCGAGCAAGTCGGGTCCGATGTCACTTACGTCAAGCCGGGCGACCACGTCGTCACCTGCCTGTCGGTGTTCTGCGGCACCTGCGACAATTGCACCACCGGCCGCACGGTGCTCTGCACCGACACAACGGTGAAGATGCTGCCCGGCGTTTCCAACCGAATGCAGTGGTCGAAGCCCGAAAAGCTGCACCAGTTCCTCAATCTATCCTCCTTTGCCGAGCAGATGCTGGTGCACGAGAACGCCATCGTCAAAATCCGCAGAGAAATGCCGCTCGATCTCGCCGCCCTGATCGGCTGCGGCGTCATCACGGGCTACGGCGCGGTGGTGAACACGGCGAAGGTGACTGCGGGCGAGACTGTCGCCGTGATCGGCTGCGGCGGCGTCGGCATGGCCGCGATCAACGGCGCGCAGATCGCCGGCGCCGGCCGCATCATCGCAATCGACACCAATCCCGCAAAACTCCAGCTCGCCACCAAGCTGGGCGCGACCGATATCATCAACCCCGCCGACGGCGACGTCGTGAAGCAAGTGCGCGATCTCACCAATGGCGGCGTGCATCATTCCTTCGAAGTGCTCGGCCGCAAGGAGACCGCCGAGCAGGCCTTCGCCATGCTCGCCTCCGGCGGCACCGCCACCATCGTCGGTATGATCCCGTTCGGTCAGAAGATCGAGCTACACGGCTTCGATTTCCTGCGCGAGCGCAGGATCCAGGGCTCGTCGATGGGCTCGAACCATTTTCGCGTCGACATGCCGCGCCTGGTCGATTTCTATTTGCGCGGCCGGCTGCACCTGGAGGACTGGATCTCGGCGAAATTGAAGCTCAACGAGATCAACGAAGGCTTTGCCAACATGAAGGCCGGCAAGACCTTGCGTAGCGTGATCGTGTTCGACAGCTAGCACAGCTGATGCTGGCGTCGCCCGGTCAGGTACATGCCCGGCATTCTGCTCGAGGAGCTGGGATTCTTGAACGGTCCCGCCCGAGACGCGCGTGCCTTGCTCCGAAAATCAAGCTCAACGCGACGAGGTCGCGCCGTCGGCTGAGACGCGACGCGACTCCTTCAGGAGCAGCAGCGTCATGGCCGCGGAGAGACTTGCGGCGAGCAAATAGGCAGGGGATACGTTCAAGCTTTCACCTGCGAACAGCAGGTAGGAGAACAATCCCGTCATCGACGCGATGAAGCCAAGCCAGGCCAGGCTCGGTTGGCGAGATGCACTTTCGCCGTGACGGAGATCGAGCACGAGGTAGAACACGAGAGCGGTGTTGCAGAGCGCCGCCGGCAGCAGACCCATGGTGATCCCGCGATCAAAAGCGAGATAGGACAGCACGCCGTCGACTTGGGCAATCACCGCGAACGGCAGATAGCGTAGATTGATGCAGGCCAGGCCAATGGACGCAAGTTCGAACCCATAGAAATAGCGCTCGTGCATCTTCGGGAGCAAGTACGGCATGAGGATGAGCGATGCGCACGCGACGAGCAGAATGAACTCGGGCCCCGTCCGCTTGGACTGTGCGATGAAGATCGATAGGGCGAGCCCGCTCGCTGTCGCGAGCACGAGGCCAATGGCAACTCCGGCGGAGTACGGCGTTCCACCCGCTAAAACCCAGGCGTTCGCTGCATTCATGTTCAGCTGATGATATGTGTTGGCCTGGCCGAGATAGATGCCGAGCACGGAGACCAGAGATCGGCCCGCAACGAGGACCGGAATGGCGAGGATCGCATAGACTCCCGGAATGGCGGCAAGCCATGCCGGGTGAATCTTGCGGCGCAGAAGCATGCCCAGCACGAACGGCCCCAGGAAGACGCCTTGGGCTTTCACCGAGCAGGCCGCTGCGAATGGTAAAACGCCGTTTCGGTTCCGCATGAACGTCGCCACGGAAACCAGCACGAAGAAGGTCCAGATCGAGTCGGCCTGCCCCCACATTGGGCCGTTGAAGAGCACCGTCGGCGCAAGCCATATCGCGCAGAAGGCGAGGGACGCGCGCAACGGCACCTTTGTAGATCGCCAGACCATCTGGGCCACGACGGTCGCGCAGCCGAGCTCGAATATGGCCGAGATCGTCTTCACCAGCGAAAGTGGCTGGCCGAGCCAATCAAAAGGGGCCGCGATCAGCAGGAGGTAGCTGTAGAACGGCGTGTAGTTGGTGAAAGCCTCGGCCAGCCCGCCAAGACCGTGATCCCGAGCAAAAGCATACCACGGGATCAGGAACTGAAAGGCGTCGCTGTTGGCGTATTCCCGGACAAGGTACCTGAGCACAAGGCCAATGAGCCCGCATACCAGCGCGAGGGCGATCGCCAGCGGCCTGGTGCGCAACACCTCGTCTGGATGGATGCTGCGGTCGACCTCGCGCGGCGTACCGACCTCGATGGTGATGTTTGTTGCGCCATCACTCTTTGCAGAACTTGTGCGCGACCATCGATGATCACAGGTGGGGTCCGCGCAATCGGGAGGAGATGGATATCGGTATTCAGAACGTGGTTGGTTCTTGCTGCCCTCTGGAACACAGAGGCGCTCAGAGCTTCGATCCATGGCAAGACAAGACGTTGGAGTGTCATATCTTGTCTACCTATACGAGTATTCATTTCGAGTTGTGTAAATATCGGTTGCGCAATCGTCTGAAGGCTCGAGAAAGTATTGTTTGGTTAGCGAATGCTTTAGGTGAACTGGCGATCATCGGAAATGATTAGGAGCAGGAAAGCTACCCCGGGCGCGAGGATCTCATCGAAGCGTTTGACGTCGCGATTCTGCACGGAGGCGACGTAGTCGCGGTTGAGTGCGGTGAGCTGTTCGAGGTCGTTGCTCATTGCGTTTCGCTCTCTGTCATTCCGGGGCGCGCGACGCGCGAACCCGGAATCTCGACATTGTCCTGCTCCTCGCAACGACGAGAACGTCAATCATCGAATGATGGCGGCGGCAAGAATCCGCCGAATTCGCGCTCGATCAGCTCGGCGAGTTTCAGCGGCGTGCGGTCTTCGAGAAACGGGCCGATGATCTGGACGCCGACCGGCAGGCCGTCCTTCGACAGGCCGAGTGGAACGGCCGTGGCCGGCAGTCCCGTCAGCGTGGCGATCCCGGGCCAGGCAAGCTGGTCCGGATAGACGTGATCCTTGCCGTCGATATTGATCCGCCGCTTCTCCTGCTCCGGCGAATGATCGTGCGGATAGGCCGGCGTCGGCATGATCGGGCAGATCACCGCATCGAACGTCCTGAACAATTGCCGCCATTGCGCGCGTAAGCCCGCGCGGGCGCCCTCGTCGAACACCCAGGCCTGATGGCTAGAGGTCATGCCGCGCAGCCGCTCGGCCGCAAGGCTCGTGTCGTCGGGTGAGAGCTGCGCCGCGCCGGCGCGTGCGCCGGCGAGAATGTCGGGCGGAAAGAACGCGCCGAGAAAGCTCATCAGCATGCGCATGTAAAGGCGCGAGGCCTCGCGGAAGTCCGGAAACAGGGGGCTTTCGCGCGCGACGTGCGCGCAGGCGCTCGTCAATCGTCCGGCCAGCTGCTCGATCGCGCCGCGAACGTCGGCATTCGCGGGCAGCAGCGGATGGCTGTCGATCACCAGCAGGCGGAAATCCTTCAGTCCGGCGTGGCGTGCCTCCGGCAGCGCGAGCTTGTATCCGATGCCGAGGTCGAGCGGATCGGGGCCGGCCATCACGTCCAGCAGCAGCGTCAGATCGGCTGCGCTACGGGCCATCGGACCGATGACCGCCATATCGCGTTCCATCGGGATCGCCGGAAACGGTGGTGGCGTATGGCCGCGCGTGGGACAGAGATTGTAGGTCGGCTTGTGCGCATAGACTCCGCAATGGAACGCCGGAACGCGCAACGAGCCGCCAATGTCGGATCCGAGCGAGAGCGGTCCGTAGCCGGCCGCAAGCGCTGCCGACGAGCCGCCCGATGAGCCGCCGGGCGTGCGGCCGAGATCATACGGGTTGTTCGTCGTGCCGTAGATGTCGTTGTAGCTCTGCCAGTCTCCCAACCCCACGGGAACGTTGGTCTTGCCCAGAATGACGCCGCCGGCGTTCTTAACCCGGCTGATCGAAAGCGCATCCTCCGCCGGCCTGAAATCCTTCTGCGGGGTCCAACCCCAGGTCGTCGGCAGACCGGCGACGTTGAAGGATTCCTTCACCGTCGCGGGCAGGCCGAGCAGCGGCTTGCGCTCGCCGCGGCCTAAGGCGGCGTCCGCCTCACGCGCGGCACCGAGCGCGCGGTCGAAATCCCGGACGCAGATCGCATTGACCTTGCCGTCGTGCCGCTCGACGCGGTCGATCGCGTCCTTAGTGAGCTCGACCGCGGAGATCTTCTTCGCGCTCAATGCGGCCGACAGCTCGACCGCGCTCTTGAAACTCCATTCTGATTTGGCCACGGCGCGTCTCCCGTTCTTATTGTCGGAGGATGATGCGCAGTTTGGCCGAATGCTGCAACGGCTGTTTGAGGGGAATTGATGTGCGGGCGGGATGGAATGGACGAAATCGAAGATTCGCGGTCATCGCCCGGCTTGACCGGGCGATCCAGTATTCCAGAGGCTCGTGTTGGAGAACTCGCTCTCACCATATCAGGCGCGGCGTACTAGCCGGGCGATGACACCATGGGTGAGGCAGCTACGCCGCCCCGATCAAGATTCCCACCGCCAGAACGATCGCGCCGCCGAGCACGATCTGGAACACGGCCTGGAGGAACGGGGTGTCCATATAGCGCGAGCGGATGAAGGCGATCGCCCACAATTCGAAGAACACGACGACGCAGGCGATTCCCGTCGCGATCCAGAACGCGTTGGCCCAACTGTCGGGCACGAGATAGGGCGCGGTGTGGCCGAGCCCGCCGAGCGTCGTCATCGCGCCGCAGGTGACGCCGCGCAGCCAGGGCGAGCCGCGCCCGGTCAGCGAGCCATCGTCGGACAGTGCTTCCGCAAAGCCCATGCTGATGCCGGCGCCGATCGAGGCGGCAAGGCCGACGAGAAACGTCTGCCAGTTGTGGTGGGTGGCGAAGGCGGCCGCAAACAGCGGCGCCAGGGTTGACACCGAGCCGTCCATCAGGCCGGCGAGACCCGGCTGCACATATTGCAGCACGAACATGCGGCGGTTGGTGCGATCTTCCTCCGCACGTGCGTCGGTACTCAGGATCTCGCCCGTCAGCTTTGCGGCGGTCTGCTCGTGACCTTTCTCGGCTTCGGCGAGATCGCCGAGCAGGCGGCGCACGCCGACGTCCTGGGCCTGTTCGGCGGCCTTCACGTAGAAGCGCTCCGCCTGCATCTCCATGGTCTCGACCTCCCTGCGGATGGCGTCGAGCGACAGGTTCTTGGTCAACCAGACTGGGCGGCGGCGCAGGAAGCCTTTGACATCCTCACGACGGATCGGCGGCAGATGCGGGCCGAAGCGCTGCTCGTACAATTCCAGCAGCATGTGGCGATGGCCGCGCTCTTCCTCGGCCATCTGCTCGAATAGCTTCGCCGAGTCCGGATAGCGTTCCTTCAAATCCTCGGCGAAGGTCATGTAGATGCGGCTGTCTTCCTCTTCGGAGGAAATCGCAACCGCAAGCACCTCGCGTTCGGTGAGTTCGGCAAAAGTCTTCACGGCAGTCCCGTTTGGATAGTTTAGAACTATTCTAAACTATATAAGCGGCCGTGGTTCCGGGGTCAAATCAGGCGCTGCCGGTCTTCGCGAGGAAGTCGAGCAGCAGGCGGCCGACCTCGGCCGGCTGCTCCTGCTGCACCCAATGGCCGGCGCCATCGACGAGATGGCAGCCGAGCATCTTCGTGCAGGCGCGCGTCTGCATCGCCTCGAACACGCCAGGACGCTGGTAAGTGCCCCAATCCTGCTTGCCCGAGATGAAGCAGGAGGGCACGTCGATGCTGCGTCCCGAGAACAGTTGCAGTTCGCTATTAAACGCGCCCGAGGTGCCGTAGCGATACCATTGCAGCCCGCCCCGGAAGCCGGTGCGGCGATATTCGGCGGCATAATAGGCGAGCTCGCTGTCCGGCAGCCATGGGTTGGCGGCGATCGCGGCCGCAGGCGGCATTTCTTTCGCAACCGTCTCCGCCATGGTCTCGTTGAGATCCATCACATAATAGGTTGGCAGCTTCGCGAGCTCGCTCGCAGACCACGACGCCAGCGGATAAGGGTTGTTGTCGGTCCAGTCGGCGCTCTTGTGATGATAATAGGCGCGCAGGAAATCATGCACGCCCTGCGGCGCGTGGTGCATGTCGGTGTTCGCCTCACGCGTCGAATAGTACCATTGATAGTGCTTGCGCGGACGCGGCAGCGCGGCGAGTTCGCGATGCACGGGGTCTTCGATCGGCGCCCTCGCCGGTGTGTCGATCGTGTTGAATGGCAGCGGCGGCGGTCCGCCGAACGGTGCGCTCATCATCGTCACCGAGCGAAACACGTCGGGCCTGATCAGCGCGCACCAGGCCGCAACCGGGCTGCCGAAATCATGTCCGACGACATCGATCTGCCTGTAGCCGAACGCCGACACCAGGGCGAGCGCATCGCGCACCAGGTTGAGGAGCGAGAACGGCGCCAGATCGCCGTCATAGTCCGCGCTCCATCCTGTGGTGCGGCCATAGCCGCGCTGGTCCGGCGCGATCACGTGATAGCCGGCCGCGGCGAGTGCCGGCATCACCTTGCGCCAGGAGAAGGCCAGCTCCGGAAAACCGTGCAGCAAGAGAATACAGCGCCGCCCCTTGGTCTCGAAGCCGGCCTCGAGCACATGCATGCGCAAGCCGTTGACGCCGTCGACGTAGCGCGAGCGGATGCCGGCGGGGAGAGGGATTGGCAGAAGATCAGGCATGGTATCTCCTCGTCAGGGCCGGGCTTGTCCCGGCCATCCACGGTCTTCATTGTCGATAATTGTAAGAACGTGGATGCCCGGGACAAGCCCGGGCATGACGACAAGAATGGGCGGTCTTACGATTGCAGCGTTCCGCTACACCGCCTCACACACGAACGCGCTGCCCTTGCGCCGGATCTTCCCGACCGACGGCGAGGGGAAATGCGCGGTGCAGCACAGCGTATCCGTGTCACAATAGCGTTCGAGAAAGCCGCGGCGCGTCGTCGCCGCCCTGGCAGGATCGACGTCGAACTTGATCGACAGCTCCGGATAAAGCGTCTGCAGCGGCGAGTGCATGAGATCGCCGGAGAACACCGCGTCGTCCTTGCCGCGGCCCATCGTGATGGCGATATGGCCCGGCGTGTGGCCGGGGGTCGGCAGGATGCGGACGTGATCGCCGATCTGATGGTCATTGCCGACGAGCTCGTGGCGTCCCGCCTCCACCACCGGTAGCACGCTATCGGCGAAAGGCGGGATTTCCGCCTTCGCGTTCTGCGCGGACCAATGGTCGAATTCCTGCCTGGCAAAGACGTAGCGAGCCTTCGGGAAGGTCGGCACCCAGCGGCCGTTCTCCAGCCGCGTATTCCAGCCGACATGGTCGACATGCAGATGCGTGCACATCACGAAGTCGATGTCGTCGACTGAGAAGCCCGCGGCACCCAGAGCACGCAGATAGGTGTCGTCCGTCTTCATGTTCCATTTCGGCCGCTGCGGTCGCGGCTTGTCGTTGCCGATGCAGCTGTCGACCAGGATGGTGTGGTGCGGCGTCTTCACCACGTAGGACTGGAAGCACAGCAGCAGAACATCCTGCTCGTCCAGCGCCTTCGCTTCGCGCATCCACGCCCGGTTTTCGGCCAGCACTTCCGCCGTCAGTCCCGGCAGCATCTCCAGCGCCGGGACGAACGAAGTTTCCTGCTCGATGATGCGATGGATGGTGAGATCGCCGACCGAGAACTTCAGGCTCATGAGAACTCCAACAATTATGCGGCCGGCGGCACCGAGATCTTCACCGAGGGCCGCTCCAGCATCTTCTCGTGGAAGGCGTCGAGCTTCGGATAGGCCTTGCGCCAGCCGCAATCGGCGAAGCGGAAGTCGGCATAACCGAGCACGCAGACGAGACCGATCTGCGAGATGTCGAACGGACCGTTCAAAACCTCAGGCATGTTCTCGAAGCGGGCCATGCCGGTCCACGCCCTGTTCCAATGGTCGTCCGACCATGCCTGCCATTGCAGGCCCTGCGGCCGCACCATCTTCTCGTAGCGGCACAGCAGCATGGAATCGAGCATGCCGTTGATCAGGGAGTGATTGGTCTTGGCCTTCCAGCGGCGCGGGCCGTAGTCCGGGATCAGGCTGCCGCCGGCCATCTCGTTGAGATATTCGACGATGACGTAGGAATCCAGGATGACGTCGCCGTCGTTGGTGATCAGCACCGGCAGCTTCTTCAGCGGCGTGATCTTCGAATAGTCCTCGTTGACCGTGCCCGGCGCCACGGTTGCGGGCGTGAGCTCGATCTTGTCGATCAGCCCGAGCTCGATCGCGGCGATGCGCACCTTGCGGGCAAAGGGCGAGGCGGGGGAGAAGGAGAGTTTCATTGGAAATAACCTCTATCCAGACACACAGTCCTCATCCTGAGGAGCGCCCCTCTTGGCGCGCGTCTCGAAGGATGGACAACGAGGGATGGTCTCTCGTCACCCGGCGCGAACGTCGGGCGACTGTGCTTGTGGCGCATCCTTCGAGACGCGCGCGTTGCGCGCTCCTCAGGATGAGGGCGGAGGCTTACGCCGCGATGATCTCCTGGCGCTGTTCGCCGAGGCCCTCGATGCCGAGCGTGACGACGTCGCCGACATTGAGGAAGGTCGGCGGTTTCATGCCGAGGCCGACGCCGGGCGGGGTGCCTGTGGTGATGACGTCGCCGGGCAGCAGCGTCATGAACTGCGACACGTAGGAAATGCACTTGGCCATGGAGAAGATCATGGTCTTGGTCGAACCGGTCTGGCGGCGCTGGCCGTTGACGTCCAGCCACATCGACAGGTTCTGCACGTCCTTGATCTCGTCCTTGGTGGCGAGCCACGGTCCGAGCGGGCCGAACGTGTCGTGCGACTTGCCCTTGGTCCACTGTCCCAGGCGCTCGATCTGGAAGGCGCGCTCGGAGACGTCGTTGCAGACGCAATAGCCGGCGACATGGTTCAGCGCGTCGGCTTCCGAGACGTATTTCGCACGGGTGCCGATGATCGCGGCGATCTCGACCTCCCAGTCGAGCTTGGTCGAGCCGCGCGGCTTCTCGACCGGATCGTTCGGCCCTGATAGCGACGTGTTGGCCTTCATGAAGATGATCGGCTCGCTCGGGATATCGGCGCCGGTCTCCTTGGCATGGTCGGAATAGTTGAGGCCGATCGCGACGAATTTCGAGATGCCCGTGACCGGGGCGCCGAACCGCGGCTTGCCGGAGACCGCAGGGAGCGAGGCGGGATCGAGGCCTGCCAGCTTCTTCAGGCTCTCCGGCGAATAGGCCTCGCCGGTGAGGTCCTTCACATGCGCCGACAGGTCGCGCAACTGGCCGGATTTGTCGATCAGGCCGGGCTTTTCCGCACCCTTCTCGCCGTAACGAACAAGCTTCATTCTCGTTTCTCCCTGAAAGATTGGACCGATCGGTTAATAGCTTCATGGAACAGGGCGGCGGGAAATTCAACCGCGGAAAAGCGGTGCATTGCAGGCTTCCGGATTCGATGGGCGGGGCGAGGTCTCGTGCCCCGGACGCTGCGCAGCGCGAAGCGGTGCGCTGCTGAGCCGGGGCCCATGTCGCGGCGTTCTGGGTCCCGGCTCTGCGGAGCAGCGTTGCGCGCTGCACCGCGTCCGGGACACCGGATCACCCCAGCGCCACAAACCGGAACGCGTCTCCATCCCGCTTGATATGCCCGGCCGAGAAATGGCCGCCGATCACCAGCGTCGGCGTGTCGGCAAAGCGGCCGAACAATTCGCGCCGTGTCTTGGCCGATTGGCTCTGGTCGGAATCTGCGGTGGAGGACCAGTCGAGATGCGCCATCTGGCAGGGGTGATGGGCGACGTCGCCGGTGAGCAGACCCTGCTCGCCATCCGATTGGATCAGGATGCTCATATGGCCGGGGCTGTGGCCCGGGGTCGGGATCATGCTGATCTCCTCGCAAAGCCGGTGGTCGCTCGGGATCAGATCGGCCCTGCCGGCATCGACGATCGGCCGCACGGAATCTTTGAACACCGCCGCCTTGTCCGGCTCGGTCGAGTGGTCGCGCCAATGCTCGTATTCGGTCTTGCCGAAGACGTAGCGCGCTTTCGGAAATGTCGGCACCCATTGGCCCTCGACGAGCTTCGTATTCCAGCCGACATGATCGACGTGAAGGTGCGTGCACAGCACGCTGTCGATGCTCTCGGGCGCAAAGCCGGCCGCAGTCATGGTCTCCAGGAATGGCGTGCTGCGATTGTTCCAAGTCGGGACGTTGCGGCCCTGCTTATCGTTGCCAAGGCCGGTGTCGACCACGATGCGGCGCGTCGGCGTCTCCACCACCAGCGAATGGATCGACATCTTCAGCCGGCCCTCTTCGGTGGCGAAATGCGGGATCAGCCAGGGCAACTTCTGGATCTCTGCGTGGCCCGCCAGCGGCAGGATGAAGCGGGTCGAGCCGACCGTTTCCAACTCCACCACTTTCGTGATTTTGACCCGACCGACCTTCCACTGCATCCGGCGCCTTCCCATGTTCTTGTTTTGGTGGCGAAACATGCGCCGTTTCCGCCATGATGCGCAATGGATCATCTGGCGCGATACGGCGTTATCGCGGGAACCGGAGGAGGAGCCATGCCAGAGCTTGCGATTTCCGCTGAAAAGGTCGCCTTCATCATCGAGAAGGCGCGTGAATTCGACGTCAAGGAGGGCGATTCCGATCCGGATTCCGGCTCGAACCCGAGCGATGACGATGCGCTCGATGTCCTCGAGGACGACGGCTCCGATCCTGTCGTGCAAGAACTTGGCAGCTTCATGATCGCCTTGAACGAGGACGAGCAGGTCGATCTCGTCGCGCTGACCTGGCTTGGTCGCGGCGATGGCACGATCGATGATTGGGACGATCTGCGCGCGCGTGCGGCGGAGGCGCGCACCGAATATCGCAGCCCGCGCCGCGAAACCGTGCACTACCTGCTCGGCGAGCCCATGCTCGGCGATCTGCTCGCCGACGGGCTCGACGCATTCGGCATCGACTGGAGCGACGAGCGCACGACCGCCGACTCGTCCGCACCAAGTCAGCAGGACGAAGACGAGCCGACCAAGCAGCGGTGAGGGGCACCCGACACCTCCACATCGTTATGGCCAGGCTTGACCCGGCCATGACGATCTTCCCTGGATTGCGCAGTTGCGGATGCGCTGATGGCTACAGCGTGCCCGGGAACGCACCGCCATCCAGCAGAATGTTCTGCCCGGTGATGAAGCCGGCCTTGGCGCCGCACAGGAAAGCGCAGGCATAGCCGAACTCGTCGGGCTGGCCGAAGCGGCCGGCGGGATTGAGCTTGGCGCGCTCGGCGAGGATCTGCTCCGCCGAGACGCCGCGCTTGTCGGCCTCGGCCTTTGCGGTGCCGGTCAGGCGGTCGGTCTCGAACGGGCCCGGCAAGAGGCCGTTGATGGTGACGTTGTTGATCACGGTCTTGCGCGACAGCCCGGCGATGAAGCCGGTAAGGCCGGCGCGCGCACCGTTGGAAAGGCCGAGGATGTCGATCGGCGCCTTCACCGCGGCCGAGGTGATGTTGACGATGCGGCCGAACTTGCGCGCCATCATGCCGTCCACGGTCGCCTTGATCAGTTCGATCGGGGTGAGCATGTTGGCGTCGATCGCCTTGATCCAGTCGTCGCGGGTCCAGTTGCGGAAATCGCCAGGTGGCGGGCCGCCGGCATTGTTGATCAGGATGTCGGGCTCGGGGCATGCCTTGAGCACGGCCTCGCGGCCCGCCGGCGTCGTGATGTCGCCGACGATCTCGGTGACCTTCACGCTCGGATAGGCTTTCCGGATCTCGTCCGCCGTCTTCTTCAAGCCTTCCGCACCGCGCGCGGTCAGCGTGACGTCGACGCCCGCCTCCGCCAGCGAAATGGCGCATGCGCGCCCGAGGCCCTTGCTGGATGCGCAGACGATGGCGCGGCGACCTTTGATCCCAAGATCCACTGTTTCACTCCCGAAAATAGTAGGCAGGTTTTGGATAGCGGTCACTTTAGCCAATCGTGGCGCCGCTGATAAGGCACGGGCTCGCACCAAAATGCATGGCGCCCGGCGCTAGCGATGCAAATGCGCTCTAGATCCGTCGTTCCTGCTTGAGGCGGTCGATCGCGGAGGCCGCTTCCGGCGGCAGCGACTTGAAGCCCATCTGTCCCGCCATCGAGAACAGCGGCCGCAGATGCGAGCCGGCAAGAAATGGCGGCTGGTGATTGGCCGGCACGATCTTGTCGAACACCAGGACCAGCGTGGTGGCGACGAGGCCGACCCTGATGGCGCCGAGCGCGGCGCCGCCGAGCCGGTCGCCGAAGCCGGCTTCGCCGATGGTGTCGTTCAGCGCGATGCGGCCGATATGCCCGAACAGCATGCCGACCACGACGAAGATACAGAAGAACCAGATCCAGTTCTGCAGCAGCGGTGAGTTCGGGTTGCCTGTCACTTGCGGCGCAATCAGCGGCATCAGTGCGACCGCAATCGGCGCGGCGAGGAGATAGGCAAGAATGGTCATGGCGCTGCGCAATAGGCCGGTCCTGAAACCGAAGCCGATTGCGACGGCGAGCGCGGCATAGACGGCGAGATCGAAACTGTTCATGAGCACAACCTTGCCTTGATGGAGCAAGTGAACGCAAGTCCGATCATTCCGGTTTCAGATCGCTAAAATCGTCTGTATTGATGGCTGCAAAACGCCAGGGGTGCGCTGGCGTCGCAGGCGTCGCGTTACATGACCGGGAGCGTCATCACCGTCGACAGTGGTTTCCTGCTGAATTGAGCCGCAGTATTGCTCGGCAAGCGAACTTAACTCCGTTGTCGTCCCGGATCCGCGCTTGCGCTTGTCCGGGACGACAGCGGAGAGTGCGGCGGCTCCACTCTCCCACGCAGCGGAGAATGACGCGCCAGCGTCGCTAACCCGCCCGCATCTCTCCCCTGATCATATCCGCCGCCTTCTCTCCGATCATGATCGTCGGCGCGTTGGTGTTGCCGCCGATCAGCGTCGGCATGATCGAGGCGTCGACGACGCGCAATCGCTCGACGCCATGCACCTTCAGCGCCGGATCGACCACGGCCATCGCGTCCGTCCCCATCTTGCAGGTACCGACGGGGTGATAGACGGTGTCGACGCGCTCGCGCAGGATGGCGCGGATGTCGTCGTCGGTTCGGACGTCAGACGTGAACATGTCCTTCTTCTGCAGCGCGCGCATCGCAGGCGTCTCCATCAGCCGTCGCGTGGTCTTGAAACCCGCGACCATGGTCTCGACATCCTCTGCCTCGCCGAGGAAATTCGGATCGATCATCGGAGCAGCAAGCGGATCGGCGCTTTTCAGCCATACGCTGCCGCGGCTCTTCGGCCTGAGCAGGCAGACATGGCATGAGAAGCCCGCCTCCTTGTGCTTTTTGCGGCCGTGGTCGTCGAGCATCGCGATGATGAAGTGCAACTGGATGTCCGGTACGTCGAGGTCGGGCCGGGTTTTCAGAAAGCCGCCGCACTCGGCGAAATTGGTGGTCATCAGGCCACGCCGTTCGCGGCGGTATTGCCGGATGGCGCGGAGCAGGGACGGCAGCCGGCCGAGCGAGGCGTGAACGAAGTGCGGATAGTCGGAGGCGTAGACGAACACGAAGTCCGGATGGTCCTGCAGATTGCGCCCGACACCCGGCAGATGATGCACGATGCCAATGCCGTGCGCTGCAAGCGCATCGCCGTCGCCGATACCCGACAGCATCAGCAATTGCGGCGACTGGAAGGCGCCGGAGGCGAGGATCACCTCGCGGCGAGCGCGCAGCTGCTTTTTCTGCTTGCCCTGCACATATTCGATGCCGACCGCGCGGCTACCTTCGAACAGGATTTTCGTCGCGTGCGCGCCCGTCTCGACGCGCAGATTCGCGCGCTTGTCCATGTGGGGCTGCACATAAGCGCGCGCCGCGCTCCAGCGTTCGCCATTGTGCTGCGTCGCCTGGTAGCTGCCGAGCCCTTCATGGTCCTCGCCATTGAAGTCCTCACGGATGCGAAATTGCGCCTCGCGCGCAGCCTGATGGAAGACGTCATGGATCGGATTGTCCGTTCGCAGCCTGTTGACATGCAGCGGGCCGCCCTTGCCATGGTACGCGCCGTCGAAATCGGCGTTGTTCTCCGAGCGCTTGAAATAGGGCAGCACGTCCGCGTACGACCAGCCGGCGTTACCGAGCGAGGCCCAGTGGTCGTAGTCCCATTTGTGGCCGCGGATGTAGACCATGGCGTTGATTGCCGAGGAGCCGCCGAGGCCCTTGCCGCGCGGTTGATAGCCGATGCGGCCGTTCAATCCCTTTTGCGGCACGGTATCGAAGGCCCAGTTGGCCGTCTTGTAGGGCAGGGCAAGCCCAAATGGCGTGGTGATCCGCCAGCTGTCGTTGCGTCCGCCCGCATCGAGCAGCGCGACGGATGTCCCCGCATCCTCCGACAGCCGCCCCGCAACGGTGCAGCCGCCCGAGCCCGCGCCCACGACGATGAAATCGAATGTGTTGGTCAATGTTGTTTCCCCCCTGCATTTTCTTTTTCGTGATTGCGAGCGTAGCGAGGCAATCCAGACCGTCACCGCGGAGGGTTTCTGGATTGCTTCGCTGCGCTCGCAATGACGGCGTTCGACGATCTACGACATGAACCGCATCAATTTCTCCAGCCGCGCGATCCTGCCGCCATAGGGCGGATAGAGGTCGGCGAGGCGGTTGAACTTGGAACGATAGAAAACCGGCTTCAGCTTGCTGAACGTGCGAAAGCCCCATTCGCCGTGATAGGCGCCGGTGCCGGATGCGCCGACGCCGCCCATCGGCTGGTTGATTTGCGTGAAGTGAAACAGGCAGTCGTTGATCGTGACGCCGCCGGAGATGGTGCGCGCCAGCACGCTGTCGCGCGCGGCACCGTCCTTGCCGAACCAGTAAAGTGCCAGCGGCCGGTCGCGACGGTTGATGAAGGCGATGGCATCTGTGGGATCGCGATAGGCCAAAACGGGGAGCACCGGGCCAAAAATCTCCTCCTGCATCGCCGCCATCGCTTCGCTCGCGCCGACGATCAGCGTCGGCGGGAATTTGCGGTGCGCCTTCCAGTTCGGATCGTCCGCCTTCGCCGGCTGCAGGATTTTTGCGCCGTGCTGCGCCGCATCGGCGACCAGGCCTTCGAGCCGCGCATAATGCCGGTCCGAGATGATCGAGGTGTAGTCCTTGTTGGAAGGATCGGTGCCGAACATCCGCCGCATCTGGGCGCGCACCTTCTCGGCAAAGGCCTGCAAGGATTGCTCCGGCACCAGCACATAGTCCGGCGCGATGCAGGTCTGCCCGGCATTGAGCAGCTTGGCGTAGGCGATGCGCTCGGCCGCTTCATCGAGGTCGGCCGAGGCGTCGATGATCGCAGGCGACTTGCCGCCGAGCTCGAGCGTGACCGGCGTCAGGTTGCGCCCCGCGGCCTCCGCGACCAGCCGCCCGACCCGGGTCGAGCCGGTGAACACGAGGTGATCGAACGGCAGGCGCGCAAAGGCCTCCGCGATCTCGCCCTCGATGCCGGTGACGAGCAACTCGGTCGCATCGAACCTTTGCCCGACCGTCTCCTTCAGCAGGCCTGCGAAATGCGGCGTCAGCTCGCTCGGCTTGATGAGGACGCGGTTGCCGGCGGCGAGCGCACCGATCGCAGGCGCGAGCGTGAGCTGGAGCGGATAATTCCACGGCGCGATGATGCCGACGACGCCGAGCGGCTGCGGCATCAGCCGGTTGCGGGCGGGGAGGAATTGCAGCGCGGTGGCGACCCGCTGCGGCGCCATCCAGCCCTTCAGGTGTTTGGTGGCATGCCGGATCTCGGAGAACACCAGCATGGTCTCGGCGATATTGGTCTCGACCGCCGAGCGGTGGCCGAAATCGGCGGAGATCGCCTGCCGGAAACGCTCCTCGTTGTCGGCGACGACGCTTCGCAGCCGCGCCAGCCGGTCGAGCCGCTCGGCAAGGCTCGCTGCCGGCTCGTCCCGCGACCGCGCGACCATGGCGTGGAAGGCCTCCTCCAGCGCTCCGACCGGGGCGCTCGTCAGGGATTTGTCCACGGCGTTCCTCCCTCAAGGGCGCGTTTCAGCCTTAATGTTGTTGCCGCAAGCTGGCCCTTTGTGGAACTTCTGGCAAGAGCGCAGGAAACGCAGCGGAAATTGGTCGCTTGCCCTGTCACAAAGTCGAAAAAAACGTTCCCGCAGCCCTTTCCAAAGCCAGCCCGCCTTGATACATACGCCCCGCACCCGACGGGCTTTGCCCCGGGGTTGCCTTCCAAGGAAGCCTTTGGGACGGACGAGACAAGCCACGCGAACAGCGCCGGCCTCAACCCACCGTCCCCGGGATCTGACCGAAGGCGCGCAAGTGTTTAACGCGGGGTGGAGCAGCCCGGTAGCTCGTCAGGCTCATAACCTGAAGGTCATAGGTTCAAATCCTATCCCCGCAACCAAGTTGATCAAAAGCCCCGGCGATCATTGATCGCCGGGGCTTTTTTGGTCTCTGATCTGACCCGACTGGCAACGTCGCCGGCAAGGCGTCAGCCACTCAAGCGGGACCAACGGCGGGCCCCTTTCATCCTCGATTCGATAGCATCCGAGGGAGCAGTTCTTCGATCGAATGTGGCACAATGCCAAGCTCGGCAAATCCAGCCATCCGCGGTGACGACACAGTGTCGATCTGCATAAGCTCCACCTGATTACGGGTAAGGGGGAGGCCAGGAAGGATCTCGGAGGCCCATGCCAGCGCGTGCCAAGCGGCAAAAGGGACTGGGATCAGGAGCGGCGCGAGGCCTGCCTGATGCGCAATCGCCCTCAGCAGTTGCTCGTAAGAATAGACGGTCGGGCCACCGAGCTCGAAGACCGCAGGCTGGCGCTCGGCTCGCTCCATGATCCGGGCGACCGCTTCCGCAACGTCTTCCACATAGGCGGGTTGCAATCTGGTCCGGCCGCGGCCGAACATCGGATAGATTGGAAGCCGACGAAGCAGCTTGAGGATGGTGCTGAGAAACGCGTCGTCCGGTCCGAACATCGCAGCCGGACGGACGAGACATGCACCGGCGAATTCCGCGCGGACCGCCTGTTCGCCTTCGCCGCGCATTCGGATGTAGCGGGATGGCGAGGCGGCATCGGCACCGATCCCCGAAACCTGAACAAACCGTTCGACTCCCGCCCGGTGGGCCTGGGCTGCCAATCGCCGAGCCGCCTCGACGTGAACGGAGTAGAAAGTCTCCGCTCCGCGCTCGCGATAAAGGCTGACCGCATTGACGACTCCGGAGATGCCGACCAGCGCTTTCGCGACGGATCGCTCGTCGTGAATGTCGGCCTCGAAGGATTGAAGTCGTGGATTGTCGGGATCGGGTTGGCCCAGCCCCGCGTCCGGATGCCGTGACGCGATCCGGACGGCAAATTCGTGATCGAGCAGATGGCGGACGATCCGGCTGCCGAGAAAGCCGGTTCCGCCGAACACAATGATGCTGCGACCGTTCGTAGCTGCTCCTTTAGCGCTCGCGACTCCATGGGAAGAGAGAGGCCGGGAAATCTGCCGCGTAGCGGTGACCGATCGGCGAGCGAGGCTCCTCTTGCGGAGGATTCCGGTCGGGCTCCACCACCTTCCGGTAAAGATGCCAGCTGGCATGACCGAGCACCGGCATAACGACGCAGAGACCGATGAAGACAGGCACCGAGCCCACTGCCAGCAAAACCGCGACGACCAGTCCCCATACGGCCATCTCAACTGGATTCGTCTTCACCGCGCGTATCGAGGTTCGGATTGCGTCGATCGCTGTCGCATGCTGGTCCAGCATCAGTGGGAACGAGACAACGCTGATGCACAAGGCTACCACCGCAAACAGGAAACCGACGCCGCATCCGACGATGATGAGGGTCCAGCCCTCGGGCGTCGTCAGCACCCGTTGCGCGAAATCGGGGATGCTCGCAGCCGGCGCATAGCCGAAGGTTGCGGTGTAGATCGCGTCCGCGGCGGCAATCCAGACTCCGAACAGGACGAACAGGAGGACGCCAAGCTCGAGCATCGCACCGAACGACGGCGCGCGCAGCACCTGGATTGCATCCCAGGCGCCTGGCTCCTCGCCGCGCTCGCGGCGGCGGCTCAGTTCGTAGAGGCCGAGTGCAGCGAACGGACCGATCAGGGCAAAGCCGGCCGCGAGCGGAAACAGCAGCGGCAGCACCGAGTAGCCGATGACAAGTCTGAACAGGAAAAATCCGAGGACGGGATACATCACGCACAGGACGATGGCGTGGGTCGGGATGGCCTTGAAGTCTTCCCAGCCCAGGCGCAGCGCATTGCCCAAATCGGAAAGGCTGATCTTGCGAACGACAAAGACGGTAGAGACGCCAAACAATTGCAGTTTGGGTCTTGCGAAGACTGTGGTCATAGCTCCGGTCTCCTTGCTCGTGGCCGCAGAGCGGAGCGTCCTCAAGACGCACGCAACCGCCTCATGCGCGAAAATCGCGACTGAGTCCGGCAAATCAGGTTCAACGAGAAGGAGCTTGCCGGACGACTTTTATCGCAACCGGTACAGTCAAGTTAGTCCGATGCGCGGGAGAAGCAAGAGAACGATGCGGTCCGCGAAATCATGGCTTCGCATCGGTCGATTTTGCGACGCACCATCGCCTGGTCGTGCCGAAAGGCGCTCGCCGACGCGCAAGCGCATCCGCCCCAACGCGCGCCGGACAAGGCGCGCAACCTACTCCTCTATTGACGCCGGGCTCGACGGGGACCATCTTAAATGCGTGAACGCCCCCAGCTCCGATGAGATTGCGGTCGTGACGCTGAACCTTAGTCATGTCCAGACGTCGCGACCGGCAAAATGGGCGAGGCAAGAGGCGCGGTGATGGTGAACGTGACACCATCCCTTTGACGTGAGCTCCGCCCTTTCGTTCGTCTCCGTAGCCTTCAAGGCTGGGAGGAGGAGGGATGGCTGTAGCGCTCATACTGCTCTTGGTTGCGATCGCTTCGGTGCTGTTCCACGTCTACAGCCCGTGGTGGTGGACGCCAATCGCCTCGAACTGGCGTTACATCGACGACACAATCAACCTGACATTCTGGATCACCGGGGTGGTGTTCTGCGCGGTTATCGCGTTCATGGCCTACTGCGTCTTCCGCTTCCACCACAAGGAGGGACGGCAGGCCGCTTATAATCCCGAAAACAAGAAGCTCGAATGGTGGCTCAGCGTCGGCACCGCAATCGGCGTCGTCGCCATGCTGGCGCCGGGCCTCGTCGTCTGGCACCAGTTCGTCACGGTTCCCGCCGATGCGACCGACGTCGAGGTCGTCGGACAGCAGTGGATGTGGAGCTATCGGCTGCCGGGCAAGGACGGCCGGCTCGGCACCTCGGATGCGCGCCTCGTCAGTTCCGAGAATCCTCTGGGATTGAACCCCAACGATCCGAACGGACAGGACGACGTCGTCGTTCAAAACGAGGATCTGCATCTGCCGGTCGGCAAGTCGGTGAAGGTACTGCTGCGCTCGATCGACGTGCTGCATGATTTCTACGTTCCCGAGTTCCGGGCGAAAATGGACATGATACCGGGCTCGGTGACGTATTACTGGCTCACACCCACCCGCACCGGAACGTTCGACGTTCTCTGCGCCGAACTCTGCGGCGCGGCGCACGCGCAGATGCGCAGCAGGGTCATCGTCGAGGAAGAGAAGGAATATCACGCCTGGCTGGAGAAGCAGCGGACGTTCGCCGCGTTGTCGGGCCAGCGCGACGTCGCGAAGGCGGCGTACAAGACAGGTAGCAAATGAACAGGCCGACGAGGATGTGCCGGAGATTGTGAAGCGAACTCGTCGCTGAACAGAAGACCAAGGAGGGAATTCCGATGGTCGATATCCCGCTTGATCAGGTCGCAGGCATCCCGCCCGCCGAAGTCGGTGAGGTGGAGCTTTATCATCCGCGGAGCTGGTGGACGAGGTACGTCTTTTCGCAGGACGCCAAGGTGATCGCCGTCCAATACTCGATCACTGCGATGTCGATCGGAATGGTGGCGCTGGTGCTGTCGTGGATGATGCGTCTGCAACTGGGATTCCCAGGAACATTCTCTTTCATCGATGCCAACCAGTATCTCCAGTTCATCACCATGCACGGCATGATCATGGTGATCTACCTGCTCACGGCATTGTTCCTTGGCGGCTTCGGCAACTATCTCATCCCGCTGATGGTCGGCGCCCGGGACATGGTGTTCCCCTATGTGAACATGCTGAGCTATTGGGTCTATCTGCTCGCCGTGCTGGTGCTGGCCGCAACATTCCTGGTGCCTGGCGGGCCGACCGGCGCCGGCTGGACGCTCTATCCACCCCAGGCGATCCTCTCCGGTACCCCCGGGCAGGACTGGGGTATCGTTCTCATGCTGGCTTCGCTGATCCTGTTCATCATCGGCTTTACGATGGGCGGGCTCAATTACGTGGTGACGGTGTTGCAGGCTCGCACGCGCGGCATGACGTTGATGCGCATGCCGCTGACGGTTTGGGGAATCTTTACCGCGACGGTGATGGCGCTGTTGGCCTTCCCGGCGCTGTTCGTCGCCTCGGTGATGCTGCTCCTGGACCGTCTCCTGGGAACCAGCTTCTTCATGCCGACGCTCGTCGAGATGGGGCAGCTGGCGAAGTATGGCGGCGGCAGCCCGATCCTGTTCCAGCATCTGTTCTGGTTCTTTGGCCACCCCGAAGTCTACATCGTCGCCTTGCCGGCCTTCGGCATCATCTCCGATCTGATCAGCACCCACGCGCGAAAGAACATCTTCGGCTATCGCATGATGGTCTGGGCCATCGTCGCGATCGGCGCTCTCAGCTTTGTGGTGTGGGCGCACCACATGTATGTTAGCGGCATGCACCCCTATTTCGGGTTCTTCTTCGCCACCACGACGCTCATCATCGCCATTCCGACCGCGATCAAGGTCTACAACTGGGTGCTGACGCTGTGGCGCGGCGACATTCATCTTACGGTGCCGATGCTGTTCGCGCTTGCGTTCATCGTCACCTTTGTCAATGGCGGTCTGACCGGGCTGTTTCTCGGCAACGTGGTCGTGGACGTTCCGCTGTCCGACACGATGTTCGTTGTCGCCCACTTCCACATGGTCATGGGCATCGCGCCGATCATGGCCGTGTTTGGCGGAATCTATCACTGGTATCCGAAAGTGACCGGACGGATGCTCAATGATGTGCTTGGCAAGTTCCACTTCTGGGTGACGTTCATCGGGGCCTATGCGGTCTTCTTCCCGATGCACTATCTCGGCCTGCTCGGGATGCCCCGCCGCTATCACGACATTGGCGAGACGTCGTTCGTCCCGGCATCCGCCCATGACCTCAATGCGTTCATGAGCGTGGCGGCCCTGATTGTCGGCTTCGCCCAGCTCGTCTTCCTGTTCAATCTGGTCTGGAGCCTGCTCAAGGGAAAGGAGGCCGGCGGCAATCCCTGGGGCGCCACCTCGCTGGAATGGCAGACGCCGGAGACCCCGCCGGGGCATGGCAATTGGGGCAAGAACCTCCCCATCGTCTATCGCTGGGCCTACGATTACAGCGTCCCCGGTGCCGCCAGGGATTTCGTGCCGCAAAATGAACCGCCGTCCGGCGTGGTGGCGCAGGGAGCCCATTCGTGAGTGCCATTGTCCTGTTCATTGCCGCGGTTGCGGCCATCGCAGGATGGTGGCTCTCGCAGCAGCGGCTTGCGGCCAAACCCTGGCTGGAGGAGGGGGTGGCCGTCGATTTTCGCGGCGAGAGGGGATCGGCCGTGCCGCCGGCGAAAATCGGGCTGGGCGTGTTTCTCGCGGTTGTTGGCTCGCTGTTCGCACTCCTGATCAGCGCCTATTCGATGCGCAACACCATGGTGGACTGGCGCGAGCTGCCGCTGCCGAGGCTGTTATGGCTCAATACCGGCGTCCTGATCATCAGCAGCGCGGCGCTGCAATGGTCGCTGATGGCCGCGCGCCGCAACGATGATGAGGACATGCTCGTCGGTCTGCTGGTGGGTGGAGCATCCGCCGTGACGTTCCTGGCCGGGCAACTGGTGGTATGGCAGCAGCTGAACGTCGCCGGCTATGTCGTGGCGTCCAATCCGGCCAATTCCTTCTTCTACCTGATCACCGCGCTCCACGGGCTGCATCTGATCGGCGGTCTGGTGGCCCTCGGCAGAACGAGCGCCAAGGTGTGGCGCCGAGCGCCGATGATGCAGGTGCGCCTGAGCGTCGAGCTCTGCGCCATCTATTGGCATTTCCTTTTATTGGTGTGGCTGGTCTTGCTCGGTTTGCTGACCGGCTGGACCGAAAATTTCGTGAACATCTGTCGCCAGTTGCTCACTTAAGCGAGGGCAGGACCGATGGCAGAGACGGCATTGACGCATCCAGAGGCCGCGCCCGGGACGATCCCCGGATTGCGCGGCATCGCGGCCGACTGGGCCTCAGACCAGCGCGCGTTCAAGAACGTGTCCTGGGGGAAGGCCATGATGTGGATCTTCCTCCTGAGCGACACTTTCATCTTCAGCTGTTTCCTGCTGTCGTACATGACGGCGCGAAGCTCGACGACCGTGCCGTGGCCCAATCCGAGCGAAGTCTTTGCGCTCAATCTCGGCGGCAAGCACATCCCGCTCATCCTGATCGCCATCATGACCTTCGTCCTGATCAGCAGCAGCGGGACGATGGCGATGGCCGTCAATTTCGGCTACCGCCGCGACCGCGTCCGAACGGCAGCCCTGATGCTGGCCACCGCGGCATTCGGCGCAACCTTCGTCGGAATGCAGGCCTTCGAATGGACCAAGCTGATCATGGAGGGCGTGCGGCCCTGGGGTAACCCCTGGGGTGCGCCGCAGTTTGGCGCATGCTTTTTCATGATCACCGGTTTCCACGGCACCCACGTGACGATCGGCGTGATCTTCCTGATCGCGATTGCGCGGAAGGTCTTGCGAGGGGATTTCGATCGCGAACGACGCGGCTTCTTCACGAGCCGCAAGGGCTATTACGAGATCGTCGAGATCACCGGCCTGTACTGGCACTTCGTTGATCTGGTGTGGGTGTTCATTTTTGCTTTCTTCTATCTCTGGTAAGGTGGCGCATGACAAACGCAGCGGTACATGTGGAAGGGCAAGCAGCACAGCATGCGCTACACGCTTATGCACACGAGGCCGTCGCATCGGGGGCGACGCACGCGGCAGGCCAGCAGCATCCGATCAAGCTTTACCTCGTGGTCTGGGGATGGTTGTTCGTGCTCAGCACCTGCTCCTATCTTGTCGACTACTTGGGCATCCATGGCCATCTCCGTTGGTCGCTGATCCTGCTGTTCATGGTGCTCAAAGCCGGTCTGATCGTCGCTGTCTTCATGCATATGGCATGGGAGCGGCTGGCTCTGGCCTACGCGATCCTGCTTCCGCCGGTGCTGGTGTTGGTATTTGTGGCGATCATGGTGTTCGAATCCGGCTACACTCATCTGCTCCGGATCATGTTCTTCGCCCCAACGGCGTAGCTACCGTTGCCTCGGACAAGGTCCGGCGGCCATGTCCGCCTGCGTCACGCTTGCACATTGCGCGCAGCGGCGCCGGCGTACCTAACCCGGCTAGATCGGAACGATCAGCGAATGTCGGTATCGGTGGTTGCGCCTCCCCGCAAGCAAATTCGGATTTTGCCGGATCCGAGACGAAAATGGCCCGCGTGACGCGGGCAATTCTTGCTTTTGAGACCCACACGGCGGGCGTTTGCCGCGATGAACTCTCAGTGTCCACATACAGTTTGGCCGAGACCCGACACCCTCATGGCGCCGCTGCCGGCGGCAGCACGAGCCGAAGCGGACACGTCGAGCTGCATCAGCGCTTCGGTATCCGCCCAAGAACGGGCCGAATTGTGCGTGGCCCCGCAATCCAGATCGCTATGGCGGACATCAGGCAAAAGCCGATGATGAGAAGAAAAGCCGGTCGGTAGCTACCGGTCGCATCATGAATTGCGCCCGCGAGCCAAGGTCCCGCGGCACCGCCGCCGATCAGTCCGATGGTGATGGTGCCGAAGATCGAACCGTAATGCGGCCCCTCGAAGATCTCCGCCACTATTGGTCCCATGACCGAGGTCAGCGCATACCCGAAAAATCCTTGCGTAAGCACCATGCAATAGAGCAGTCCTCTTGACTGCGAATATTCCAGGCCAAGCAGCGTCGCGTATGACATTGCAAAACCGAGACAGCCCGCCGTCCATATCCACTCGCGACCGATACGGTCCGACAACGCTCCGAGCAGAATCTGGCCGGGAATGGCGACGATGCTGACCGCGCCAAGCGCCCAAGCCGCGACCAGCGGCGAGAAGCCGATCTCGACGAGATATTTTGTCTGATGCACCTGCACGGCGTACCATGCAATCAGAGCCAAGAAATAGCCGACTGCGATCCACCAGAACCTGGTGGTGCGTACGGCCCGGCGAAGTGTCCATTCGGTTGCCGCCCAGGCCGGATCGATGATCGCTGCCGCATGCCTTTTGGCCGTCGTGTCCGGCGAGGCGCGCTCGCCATCCGGGTTCTGCCCCACGTCAGCCGGGCTTTTCTTCACGAAGAACGTGAGCGGCGCAATTCCGAACAGTACGAGCCATCCCATCGCGACACAGGATGCACGCCAGCCTTCGGTGAGAATGATGGTTTGCAGCCAGGGCAACAGGAGAACAGCCCCGACGCCGGCGCCTGCGAACGCGATGCTGATGGCGAGCGCGCGCCGGCGCACGAACCAATGCGGCAGGAACTGCGAGTGGACGGTGTATGTCATCAGGTTGGCGCCGCCGCTGACCGCGACGCCGAGCGTGGCATAAAGCTGCCATGGGCTTCTTACATAAGGTGCCAGCAGCAGGCCGGCCGACATGAGGGCGACGCCGCTCCAGATGACGATCCGGGGGCCGCGGGCGTCCACCACCCGCCCGACGAACGGGCTCACGACCGCCGAGAAAAGGAAGCCGAAAGAGAAGGCGCCTGCCGCAAGGCCGCGGTCCCATCTGAACTCTTCGATCAATGGCGGCATCAGCAGGGAAAAGGCCGTGCGCCCCGTCACGCCGATGGCCATCGTCACGAATGCGATGGCCACGATGAGCCAGCCATAATAGAACGGCAGCCGCTCTGACCAGTGCTTTGAAGTTTGCTCCATCAGGGTGATCAATCAGCAGACGCAATCGCGTTGAGCGGCTTCTCGCCGCGCGCCGTCCGCGCGACATTTTCGGCGATCACGCCGGCGCGCGCCTCGAGCATGCCCTCCGTCCACCCGGACACATGCGGCGTCATGATCACATTGCGCAACTCATGGAACGGCGCGGTCGCGGGCTCTGTACTGCCGGCGCTGGTCGGGTAGCGATACCAGACATCGAGCGCGGCACCGGCGAGACGCTTGCTCGCAAGCACATCGTAGAGGGCATGCTCATCGACGATCTCCGCGCGCGCCACATTGATCAGATAAGCCGACGGCTTCATGAGACCGAGCCGACGGCAGTCGATCAGGCCGCGAGTTTCGGCCGAAAGCGACAGGGTGATGGCAAGGTAATCCGACAGAGTGAGCAGTTCGTCGAGCCGCTCCGGTCCGCCGACAAATATCAGTCCGTGCGGCGAACCCGGTTGGGCGTGCCGCCGGACCGCGCAGACCTTCATGTCGAAGGCATGGGCGCGTTGCGCCAGCGACTCGCCGATATGCCCAAACCCCAAGATGCCGAGAGTCTTTCCCGCCAGTTCCGGCCATAGCGGGGGCGCGCGGGTGGCGACCGACCACTGGCTTTCCCATTCTCCTGCCCTGAGCTTCTCATCGAGGCGCTGGAAAGAGCGCGTGAGCGCGATCATTGCGCCGATCACATATTCGGCGATACCTGCCTCGTGGCCGTACGCATTGGCAAGCGCCAAGCCCGGGCGCAGCTGGTGCCGGTCGATACGGTCCAGGCCGGCTCCCGGTACCTGCACGAGGCGCAGCCTGTTGCCGGCTGCTGCCATTTCCTTTGTGAAGGCCATTGAAACGAGAACGTCAGCGTCGCCGAGTTGATCGAGGATGCTGGCCTCGTCGCCTGAGACGATCTCGCAGGTAATCGTCAGCCGCTTGCGAACGGGATCGATCAAGCGCTGGGCGAACGATCCGGCGAACGCGGCTTTCAATGTTCGATCCTCTCGCCGGTGACACTTGTCGTGACGATTCCCGCGAGTCACTATCGCGGCACATGTGATTGCAATCAACTACATGCCAGGTAGTCATGGACAAGAAATCGAGCTTCCCCGCGCGGCTCGCCAGTCTTCGGAAATGGCGCGGCTTGTCGCAGCTGCAGCTTGCCTCGGCGGCGAATTGCTCTCAGCGCCATATCAGCTTCCTTGAACTGGGGCGGACGCAGCCCAGCCGCGAGATGATGCGACGCCTGTCGGTGGCGCTCGGCCTCTCGTTTCGGCAATCGAACGACCTGCTTCTGGCCGCGGGCTTTGCGCCGATCTGGTCGGACACTCCCTTTGATGCCGAGACGCTTGCTCCGATCCGGCAGGCGCTCGATTTTATGCTGGAGCAGCAGGAGCCGTACCCTGCCGTTGTCGTGGATCGCCGCTGGAATCTACTTCAAGCCAACAGGGGCGCTGTCGCGATGGTGGATTTTCTGGTCGGCCCGCTCACCCCGGGCGTCGCAGTCAATCTCGCCGACGCACTGGTCGCGCCCGACGTGCTGCGGCGTTACCTGACGAATTGGCAGGAGGTCGTCGCTTACTTTGTGCGAAGCGTCGAGGCGGACGCCGCTGCCGACGCAACCAAGGAGACGGCGGCCCTGCGCGACCGTTTGCTGAGCTACCCCGGCGTGCAGGAAAGTTTCGCAACGCCGTCCGCCGAGACCGTGGCTGCGCCCATTCTGCCGATGCGGTTCGCGAAAGGCCGGATCTCGCTCGAATTGTTCACGACCCTGACGATGCTCGGCATGCCACAAGACGCCACTCTGCAGGAGATGCGCATCGAGTCCTTCTTCCCCATGAACGACGAGACGCGCCAGATCTTTAGGCAGTGGGCCGTCTCGGGCACGGCTACTGTCCACAATTGTCAGTCATGACGGCGATCATGTCCGGTTTCGCGCGTTCGCGCCAAGGCCGGCTTCGGTCATTCGCGTCGGTTGATCGATTTCCTAAAGCATGATCCGGAAAAGTGCGCAGCGGTTTTCCGAAGAGATCATGCTCAAACAATAACTAAAGCGCGATGACGATTCCTCCTAACCTCATCGCGCTTTAGCATGTCGACATTGCCCGCGATTCAAGCCGGATCGCCGCGCCGCAGCGAACCGACGCGATGGGCCATCCACATACAGTTCGGCCGAGAGCCGACGCCCTCATGGCGCAGCTGCCGGCGGCGGCACGAGGCCGGACAGCACGAGGTTCTCATGCGCGGGGTTCACCATATCGAAGTCGATGTCGCCTCCGATCGGCTCATCGTGGACCGGGTCATGGTGGCCCGGCGGCCAATGCTTGGGATAGTCGCCGTAGTACTGCCAGGCGATGACGGGGATGTTCGCGTTGGCATGGCCGTGCGTGATCGGATTGGGACTGGGCATGCGATCGTGGTCATTCCACGTGAGTGCGCTGGAGGGCGGCGGCGGCGACGCCTTGTCGTCCGGATTTTGGCGGATATAGCGCGCGGGAAACACGCCGACGCAGGCGGCGCTGGCCGCACACGCGTCGTTGATCCTGAGCCACGACGTCCGGCTATCGCCCTGATTGAGATAGACCGCTGGACGAAAGCGAATAAGGCCTTGCGGGGTCTGCAAGCCTGCCACGATGGTGGCTGACCAGATCGCGTAATATTGCTGATCCAGGATGTAGGCCGCGTTTTTGCTCTCCGGCTCCAGATCGAGATACAGGATCGGCGAGAGGTTGCTGCTTACGAGGTATTGCGCACCGAACGCGTCGACCACGCCCTGCATGTTTCTGCGGGCATGCGCTGCGGCATGGGCGGGATCGCCCACGAACTTCATCTGCCGCGCCAGACAAAGCACGGGAATTCCAAGCTGGTGAAGAACCGCGTTCTCGGACGTCTCGTATTGATAGGTGTTTGACGAGGTGCCGTTGAAATATCTCCCCCAGAACTTCGGCGGGCCGCCGATGAGGGGAGCCGCCTGCACGCTCAAAGCCGGGGTGGCGACACCTGAAGTATCGATGCCAAAGAGAGCCATGAAAGTATTTCCTCTGAATGAAATTGCATACGGATCTGGGGACTACGAATTGAACGGCGCAATTTTTCGGCAGAGCACGTACGGCGCCGCAGCTACTGAAAAACGCTGCTCGTCGCGTTGGTCGTGCGTGTCCGCGGCTGATCGTCAGGCCGCGGTGGTTTCAGCATGAAAGTATCAGAACGGCAGATACAACTAAAGCGAGCACTATTTCAGAAGAAGTCTGTCACGGCAAGATTGCGTAGCGTCCCATTCGGAAAAAGAAATCCGGACGTCATCGTCGTACAATAGTCCCACGACAACAGACAGGAGGGGACACGTTGCGGCTGCGGGACAGCATTTTGGCAGACGCAGAGGCGACAGCGGCGGTCTCGCGGTGGACGACTCACAGCAAAAGCCTCCAACGTGCCTTGCGGCGCGCGAGAGGCATGACACGATTCCGGATCGGCTGAATGCGGCTGAAGATCAGCTGCGGTGCGGGCAGACCATCGTCAGGTTCAGCAGCGTCGGCTTGTCCGATCCCTTCTTGTATTCCCACTCCAGCCGGATCTCGTGGCGGTGGGCGAAAGTATCGCTAGCCGCGTGGGCGATGATCTTCGTCTTCATCGGGATCGGCGGCTCGGAGTTGAAGCACTTCCGGACGCAGGCATCGAGCAGGTCGCATCGGGTCAGCGGGATGACGCCGGGCTCGTCTCTGGACAGCGGGACCGTGTTCGGCTGGGTGCTGAGGTCGACGCGGGCCCGGCCCTTCTCCTTGTGCCAGTACTTGGCGCTTCCCTGCGGCCACTTCGAGGGCGGGTTCAGGATCAGGTGATACTGGCCATATTCCAATGTCGGCAGGTCGATGTCGTCGGATGCCTTGAGCTTCGCCACACTCTTTTTCATGTTCGCCAGGGGATAGTAATTGGAGTTCATCAAGTCTCGAAATGCCTTGCCGCTATATACCAGTCCGCTCATCGCCTTTTCCTTGGTAAGAAATTGCTGGCCTCGCGGCCCAAGTATTTGAGTTTATCGGCCGCTTACTGCCTATTGCTGGACGCTATCACTCGCGACTGCGTTACGTCCAGAGAGCTACCCCAGTAAGTTGTGTTCTGTACGAGACTGATTGCCAGGGATATCCCGATGAGTATTCTTACGCTCAATTGAGCGCGCCATCTCCGCGCCCGGTGAGAACGCAGGAATGATTTGCCAGGCGTGCCAGTCGACGATCGATCCGAGCGATAGCTGGTGTCGCAAATGCGGGGCACCGCTCGGGCAGCGCGTTGATCCCGATAATGAGCGGAGATTTGTGACGATCCTCCGCGCCGACGTCATCGATTCGACCGGTCTCGTTGCCGAGTTGGGACCCGAAGAGGCCGTCTCGCGCCTGGAGCCGGCCTTGGCGGCTATGAGGGGCGCGGTACGGCAGTTCGGCGGCATCGTCAGCAAGGAGCTTGGCGACGGGCTAGCCGCGGTGTTTGGTGCCCCAATCGCAGACGATAACCATGCGCCGCTGGCTTGCCATGCCGCGATCGAACTCGTCCGGCGCGTCGCGAGCCTGGGCGATCCCGGACTTAAGGTGCGCGTTGGACTCCATTCCGGCCATGTCGTCGCCTACATGGTCGCCAGTGAGTTCTCCAAGGTCTACGAGATAGGCGGTCCCGCGCAGCACTTGGCCGCACGGCTGGAGGCGGCGGCAGAGGCGAACCAGATTTACGTGTCCGAAGCCTGCCAGAGCCTTGCGGATGGACATGTCCGCTTTGAGTTTCTGGGCCCCAAGGTGCTGCGCGGCTTCAATGAGCCCCTGCCGGTCTACAGGATTATGGGCGCGAGTGACCTGTCGAGCTGGCGTGTTCGACGGGCGCGGAGCATCTCCCGGTTCGTCGACCGCACCACGGAGCGCACCCTGCTGGCGCGCGCTGCCGAAGGAACGAGCGAGATCCGCCAGACGGTTCTGCTGTTGGGCGATGCCGGTATCGGGAAGTCGCGGCTGGCGCATGAATTCGGGCAGGGCCTGCGGGCCGACGGCTGGAGCCTGGTCGCCGCCGAGTGCAGCCCCAACCTTCAAGGAGCGCCGTTCAGCACGCTCAAGCGCGTGTTGCTTCCGATCCTGGAGGCGGTTGCAAAGGATCCCGATGATCCTGCCGATCCTCGTAAGGACTTACCCGCGATTCAGCAGTGCGCACTCGATGCGGTGCTCGATTTTCCCATATCCGATCCGCAGTGGAACGACCTGGAGCCCGATGCCCGCAGACGCGCGATTTCCGATGCGAGCTGCGCAATCGTCGAAGGTATGGCCCATCGCCAGCGCACAGTGCTTCTGATCGAGGACTTGCACTGGATCGATCGAGCGAGCGACATGGTCGTGGCCATGATCGCTTCGTTACGAACGCCAGGTCTTTTGGTGCTTCTCACCACGCGGCCGGATGGCATGCCGGTCTGGATCGCCAGTTGTCACGCGGAAGTCGTTGCGATGCGGCCCCTCGACGACGATTCGGGATTGGCCATGCTGGCGGACATGCTCGGTCCTTCCGAGACGAATGCCGATCTCAAGCATCGGATCATTTCTCATACGTCCAACGTTCCCCTTTTCATCGAGGAGGTTTGCCGTGGGCTGAAGGATAGTGGAACGCTTCGCGGTCAGTGGGGTGACCTGGCTCTCGTGCGCCCCATTGATGAACTCGGTATCCCCGCTAGCATCCAAGGCGTGATCGCGGCGCGGCTTGATCGCGTGTCGAAGCAAGAGCGTTCCATTCTCCAGATTGCCGCAACGCTAGGTCCGCGGTCGAGCGAAGTGATGCTGCGGAAGGTCGCCGGGCTGCCTGAAGACGCGTTGCAGAATTGCCTTTCTACTCTCGATCGCGCTGAACTGCTGGTCAGGATCGATAGCGAGCTGGAGGACGCTCTCGAGTTTCGGCATGAGATGGTTCGTCAGGTGACCTACGATTCGATGGTCGAAAAGGTGCGCGAGAATTTACATGCACGCGTTGTGACCGCACTTGAGAACGACGAAGCATGGCGCGATGCTCCCGAGAGACTGTGCTATCACGCGACACAAGCGAAGGATTGGCAGAAGGCGTTTAGCCATGGGAGAAGCGCGGCGCGAAAATGTCTGGTGCGCTCGGCTTACGCGGACGCCGCCGACTACTTCGAAATCGCGATGAACTCGCTCGATAAGACTCCGATGACTCGGTCGCGCGAGGCGGATGCCGTTGATCTCCGAATGGAGGCGCGGATGGCTTTCATGTGGTCTGGCTGCGTTGCTCGGGCGTTGGAGCTTGGAAATGAAGCCGAGCAGCGAGCCGACGCAATCAATGACGTCGGCCGTAAAGTCGCGGCCATGACGGTGAGGGCGAGTGCGCAGAACTTCTACGGAACGCCGAGCGAGGCTGTTGCCATCGGCGAGGCCGTCGTGCGCCTGGCGGCGGAGTGGGGCAATCAGGGGTGGAGCAATCTGGCGCAATATGGTCTCGGGCAGGCTTATTTCGTCGCCGGCCGTTACCATAGCGCCGAAAAACTGTTGGCCGCGGTTCGCGCCCGATTGCTCGAGCCAGAGGCCCATGCCCCTATCGGAACGACTCCAAAATACCTCCTCCTCCTCTGCTGCATGATGAGCAGCATCACCCACACCGTCATGGGCGAGCTTGAGGCCGCCGAGCAGCTCCAGCAACAGGCTGCCGCGATCGCCGAGGAGACCGGGCGGCCCTACGACCGCGTCGCAGCCGCCTATAGCGGCGGCTGGCTGATGCTCGGCCAGGGCGATCCCGCCGCGGCAGCCGCCATTCTCGAAGACGGCTTTGTGCTGGCGCAGAAGCACGGCATCCGGCTGTTCGTGCCGGTGCTCGCCTGTCACCTCGGCATGGCCTATCTGGAGCAGGGGCTGTTCGAGCGGGCGCGCGGCATGCTGACGGAAGCGCGCGAGGAGGCGAAGGCGGTCGGCTACACCTCGGCGGTGCTGCGCAGCTCGATCTACCTGGCGCTCGCGACCTGGCGTCTCGGCGAGGCGAAGGCGGCGCAGACCATGCTGCGCGAGGCGCGCAACACCGCGCGACAGCAGGGGTTTTCCGGGCTCGAGGCCGAGGCCCTGTTCGGCGAAGCCGTCGTGACGCCTGTTACCAGCGAGGACAACAAGGCGGCCGTCCTCGCGTCCTTGCGCGCGGCGATCGCCATCGCCTCCGAAAGCGGCGCGCGGCCGCTCCAGTGCAAGGCGGAGGCGATGCTGGCCGGGATGCTCGCCCGGAGCAATGAGCTGAGCTGACCCTGCACCCGATCAGATCCGCGATATTGTCGCCGCGGGTGCCGACCTGCCCGACTCGTCAAATGAATCTCGCAGTCAAATCAGTCGGGTAGCTACTGTGCATGGGGTTGTTTTCGCGCTTTTTGCAGCGCGGCCCCCGTGCCTCACGCCAGAAACGCGCGGAACCGGCGCAGCGCGATCGCGAAGAAGACGCCGCCGATCACCGCGAGTGCGACGAGCTGCGGCCACACCGCCTCCAGGCCCGCGCCGCGGAACAGGATCGCCTGTGCCAGCATCACGAAATGCGTGTTGGGCGCCGCCAGCATGATGTCCTGAACGAATTGCGGCATGCTCTCTCGCGGCGTCATGCTGCCCGACAGCGTCTGCAGCGGCAGCAGGATCATGATCAGCAGCATGCCAAATTGCGGCATCGATCCGGCGACGGTGGCAAGAAAGATGCCCATGCTGGTGGTGGCAAACAGCTGCAGCGCAGCGCCGACGAGGAACAGCGCCAGCGAGCCGTCGATCGTCACCTGCAGCCATCCCTTGACCACGAAGGCGATCGACAGCGCTGAGGCGACCAGCACTACCGCGCCCATCGACCAGACCTTGCTCACCATGATCTCCAAGGGCGTGACCGGCATCACCAGGAGGTGCTCGATCGTGCCGTGCTCGCGCTCGCGGATCAGCGCCGCGCCGGTCAGGATGATCGAGAGCATGGTGATCGAGGTGATCACGTGGTCGATGGCGCCGAACCAGGATTTCTTCAGTTCCGGATTGAACCGCGCCCGCAGCGCCAGCTCGATCGGCACGGTCTGGGCATCGCGCGCGCGCGCCAGGAATTCGGCGATTTCCGCGCTGACGATCTGCTCGATATAGCCGCCGCCGTTGAATGCCTGCGAGATCCGCGTCGCATCGACGTTGAGCTGGATGCTGGGCGATTTGCGCGCCAGCAGGTCGCGCTGGAAGTCGGGCGGGACGTCCAGCGCGAAAGTGTCGAGGCCGGCGTCCATCCTCCGGTCCATCTCGTATTGCGAGATCAGGCGCGGCTCGGAGAAATAGGGCGCCGTGAATGCCATCTCGATGCGGGTCGAGATCGGCGAATGGTCTTCGTCGACGACCGCGATCGCGGCGCGGTTCAACGTTTCCGGCAGCGCCTTGGCGCCGGCATAGACGGCCAGCGTGAAGGAATAGACGATCAGCACGAGCAGCATCGGATCGCGGACGAGACCGCGCAGTTCCTTGATGCCGAGCTGAAAGACGTTGTCGAAGCGCATGATCAGCGGGCCTGTTTCTTCAGCAGCATCGCACCGGCGATCACCAGGACCGGGACCATGATGGCGAGTGCCAGGAGATCGTTGTGGAGGGTGTCGAACGCCAGGCCCTTGGAGAAGGTGCCGCGCGAGATCGTGACGAAATAGGTGGTGGGGTAGATCCGCCCGATCAGGGCACCAAGTCCCTGGAGCGATGAAACCGGGTCGATCAGTCCGGAATACTGGATGGCCGGAATCAGCGTGACCAGGACGGTGCCGAACAAGGCCGCGATCTGGCTGTTCATGAACGCCGAAATCACCAGTCCCATGCCGGTCGTCGCCGTGACGTAGAGCAGCGCTGCAAGGGCATAGGTCAGAAAGCTCCCGGTGAAGGGGACCCGGAAGACCGCGAGGGCAAAGGCGACCAGGAGGAGGAAGTTGCCGAAGGCCAGCACGACATAGGGCAGCTGCGTGCCGAGCAGGAATTCCAGCCGCGTCACCGGCGTCACGTAGAAATTGACGATCGAGCCGAGCTCCTTCTCGCGCACGACTGCGAGGGCGGCGAGCACGGCCGGAATCATGACCAGCAGCAGCGGGATGATGCCGGGCGCCATGGCGACCACGCTGATGACATCGGGATTGTAGCGGTAGCGCAGCTGGAGCTGGAAGGCGCCGGCGATCGCCGCCTCGCCGTAGAGCTCGCGGCCCTTTTGCGCGAGCCAGGAGGCGTGGATCGCCTGCGCGTAGGAGCGCAGCGTCTCGGCCCGCGTCGGATTGGCGCCATCTACCCAGGCGCCGACCTCGACATGGCGGCCGCGGCTGACGTCGCGGCCGAAGCCCGGCGGCAGCTCGATGGCGAGGCCGATCTCGCCGGCGCGCATCCGTCGGTCGAGATCGGCATAGTCGATGATCGGCGATTTCTCGGTGAAATAGCGCGAGCCTGCGATCTGAAGGCTGTAGTCGCGGCTGATCGCGCTGTCGTCGCGGTCGAGCACGGCGAAGGTCAGGTTCTCGACGTCCATGCTGATGCCGTAGCCGAGCACGAACAGCAGCAGCACGCTGCCGAGGATCGCGAGCGTGGCGCGGATCGGATCGCGCCGCAGCTCGAGCGCCTCGCGCCGCGAATAAGCGAGCATGCGGGTCAGGTTGAACGTCATGCCGCGCTTGCGCGGCGCCGCCGTCCCCATGGCCGGCATGGCCGGTGCGGCCGCCGGCTGGCCGGCGGCATCCGCGGTGTCGGCGATCGCCTCTTCCAGGCAGGCGATGAAGGCCTGCTCCAGCGTCGTGGTGCCGCGCGCAGCCACGATCGCGGCAGGCGTGTCCGACGTCAGCACCTTGCCGGCATGCATCAGCGAGACCCGGTCGCAGCGCTCGGCTTCGTTCATGAAATGGGTCGAGACGAAGATGGTGACGTTGTCCTTGCGCGAGAGCTCGGCGAGGATCTGCCAGAAGCGGTCGCGCGCGACCGGATCCACGCCCGAGGTCGGCTCGTCGAGGATGAGGATGTCGGGCGCATGGATCATCGCGACCGCCAGCGACAATCGCTGCCGCAGCCCGAGCGGCAACGCATCGGGCAGGGCATCGGCGACGTCGGCGAGATCGAATCGCGCGATCATCTCGGCGATGCGCGGGGCGATGGTCTGCGCCGGCAGCTCGAACAGCCGCGCATGCAGATCGAGATTTTGCGCGACCGTGAGTTCCGAATAGAGCGAAAAGCCCTGCGACATGTAGCCGATGCGCCGCCGCACCGACATGTCGCCAGCATCGATGGTGTTGCCGAACAGCCGCGCGGTGCCCTCGCTCACCGGCAGGAGGCCGGTCAGCATCTTCATGGTCGTGGTCTTGCCGCATCCGTTCGAGCCGAGGAAGCCGAAGATCTCGCCCTTCCTGATGCGGAAACTGACGTCGTCGACGGCGACGAAGCCGTTGAACCGCCGGGTCAGGTGATCGGCCTCGATCGCGATCTCGTCATGGCCATCGCTCCGCGGCGGGATGACGACATCGGCATGATTGCGACGTTCCGCATCGGGCAAGAGGCGGATGAAGGCCTCATCGAGCGTATCGGCTCCGGTTTGCTGCTTCAGTTCGGCGGGCGTTCCGGTCGCCAGCACGCGGCCGGCATTCATCGCGATCAGGAAGTCGAACTGCGCGGCCTCTTCCATGTAGGCGGTCGAGACGATCACGCTCATGCCGGGCCGGCTGTCGCGGATCGAAGCGATCAATTCCCAGAACTGGCGGCGCGACAGCGGATCGACGCCGGTTGTCGGCTCGTCCAGGATCAAGAGCTCGGGATCGTGGATCAGCGCGCAGCATAGGCCGACCTTCTGCTTCATGCCGCCGGAGAGATTTGCCGCGGGCCGGTCGGCGAAAGGCGTCAGCCCCGTGTCGCGCAGCAAGCCGGCGATCCGCCTGTTCCGCTCGGCCTTGTCGTGTCCGAACAGGCGGCCGAAGAAATCGATGTTCTCGAACACCGACAGCGTCGGATATAGGTTCTTGCCGAGCCCCTGCGGCATGTAGGCGATGTCGGGACAGACGTTGCGGCGATGGCGCGCGCTCGCCATGTCGCCGCCGAGCACGTGGATTTGCCCCTGCTGGATCGTGCGGGCGCCGGCGATCAGCGAGAGCAGGCTGGATTTGCCGACACCGTCGGGGCCAATCAATCCGACCATGCGGCCGGACGGGAGGTCGAGCGTGATGGCTTCCAGTGCGCGGGTGTTGCCGTAGCTCAAGCCCACGTCGTCGAGATGCACCACGCTGCCGCGCCCGGCAGGTAGCTCGGCTGCGGCCCTCGGGCTCATCTCGTCAGCTTGATGTTGAGATTGCCGGGCCATTGCGCCGCCGGATCGAGCTGCACATAGGCCATGCCGGGAAGGCCGGTCTTCACCTGCTCGATGTGCTGGCGCAGCAGGTCGGGCGCGATATGCGCCTTGATGCGGAACATCAGCTTCTGGCGTTCTTCCTCGGTCTCGACGGTCTTGGGCGTGAATTGCGCGACGTCGGCGACGAAGGTGGCTTTTGCGGGGATCACGTATTGCGGGATGGCGTCGAGCACGAGGCGGACCTCGGCGCCGATTGCGACGCGGCCGGCGTCGGCCGTCGGCAGGAAGAACGTCATGTAGACGTCGCCGAGATCGACCATGTTGAGGACACGGCCGCCGGCGGCGAGCACCTCGCCGGGCTGCGACACGCGATACTGCACGCGGCCGTCGCGCGGCGCCTTCAGCACGCTGTCATTGAGGTCGGCATTGATGCTCTCGATCGCGGCCTTCGCGGCGTCGACCGCGGCGCCGGCGTCGATCACCATGGCACGGGCGGAGCTGATCGCCGCTTCCGATGCTGCGACCTGAGCGTGCGACGCGGCGAGCGCCGCCTTTGCCGTGGCGTTGGCGGAACGGTCGTCGTCCAGAACCTGCTGCGACACCGCGCTGGTCCTGATCAATTGTTCGGAGCGATCGAGCTTGCGGCTCGTGGTGTCGAGCTGGGCAACGCGCTGGTCGACCACGGCCTCGGCGGCCTTGCGTTCGGCCTCCCGCTGGTTCACCAGGCTCTTGGCGGTCTCGACATTGATCGCCGCGCGTTGAAGCTGCGCCTCGGCCTGGCGGTGCTGCGCCTGCAATTGCTCGGTGTCCATGCGGGCCAGAACCTGGTCTGCGCGGACGAAGTCGCCTTCGCCCACCAAAATCTCGCGAATCCGACCCGGCGTCTTGGTCGCGATGTCGATCTCGACCGCTTCGATACGGCCGTTGCCGCGGGCGAAGCCCGCCGGCAATGTGTTGGCATCGCGGTGCTGCCAGTAGTAATAGCCGCCGCCTGCAACGAGGACGACGATCGCGGCGATGACGCGACCCGGAGTGAAGTTCATCTGTTCAAAACGCCGTGCGGCGGCGCCCATCGTTGAGAGACTTACGCCCGGCCCGCTGGTCGCGCGGAGGGGCGGCCTCAACATTGCGCCGAAATTTTGCATCGCAACTTGATGCAGATCAGACGGCGGCGCGGGGCGTCCCTGCCTTTATTTTGGGCTGCTGCGCGGCGTCGTTGCCGCTCGTCCGCCCGGATGGGTCAAGCGGACGAGCAGGGCTTGCGGAACGGATTACGATCGGCTCGATCCGGGCCGCCTCATTTCACCAGCGGGCAGCCGCCATCTCTAAGCGGGCGAAACGCCTGGTCGGCAGGAACCTCGGCGAGTAGCTTGTAGTAATCCCACGGCCCCTTCGATTCCTCCGGCTTCTTCACCTGGAACAAGTACATGCTGTGCACCATGCGGCCGTCCTCGCGCAGGGTGCCGTTGTCGGTGAAGGCGTCGCGCACCGGCAGCTCGCGCATCTTCGCCATCACCGTCTTGGTGTCGCGGGTGCCGGCCGCCTGGACCGCCTTGAGGTAATGCAGCGTCGCGCTATAGGTGGCGGCCTGGTTCATCGTCGGCATGCGCTTGACGCGTTCGAGGAAGCGCTTGCCGAAGGCGCGGGTCTTGTCGTTGAGATCCCAGTAATAGGCCTCGGTGATGATCAGGCCTTGCGCGAGCTTCAGCCCTAAGCTGTGCACGTCGGAGATGAACATCACGATCGCGGCCAGGTTCTGGCCACCCCCGACGATGCCGAATTCGCCAGCCTGCTTGATCGCATTGATGGTGTCGCCGCCGCCATTGGCGAGGCCGATGATCTTGGCCTTGGAAGCCTGGGCCTGGAGCAGGAACGAGGAGAAATCCGCCGTATTGAGCGGATGCTTGACGCTGCCCAGCACCTTGCCGCCCGCAGCCTTGACGACATCGCCGGTGTCGCGCTCGACCGAATGGCCGAACACGTAGTCGGCGGTGAGGAAGAACCAGGTGTCGCCGCCGTTCTTGACGATGGCGCTGCCGACGGTGTGCGCGTTGGCGTAGGTGTCGTAGGTCCAGTGCGCGGTATAGGGCGAGCAGGATTTTCCCGTGATGTCGGAGCTCGCCGCGTCCGTCACGATCATGATCTTCCCGTATTGCTTCGACAGCTCCATCACCGCAAGCGCGGTCGCCGAAGTCGGAAGGTCGATGATCATGTCGACGCCTTCGGTCTCCCACCATTTGCGCGCGATGGTCGAGGCGACGTCGGGCTTGTTGAGCACGTCGGCCGAGACCATGTCGATCGGCTTGCCGAACATCTGGCCGCCGAAATCCTCGATCGCCATCTTGGTCGCCTCGACATTCCCCATGCCGCCGATGTCGGAATAGACGGAGGAGAAGTCGGAGAGCACTCCGATCCTGAGCGGCGCCTGCTGGGCATGAGAAGGGCAGATGGCAAAGGCAGCGAGTGCAGCCGCAAAGGCGGCGCACATAATCCGGCACATGGTGTTTCCCCCAATATTATAGTTGGTGCACGTCTCCAGACTTGCTGCTCCGGAGTGTCAATTCTTGCGTGTTGACGCCGCGCAGGCCGGTTGATTTGACGCAGCCAATCGCGCCGACTACGTTTGCGTATACGCAGAATACGTTTGAATGCGGCGGGCCGACGAGTGCTCAAGCCGCCATACACGCAGAGTAAAGATCCAGGGGGAAGGAAGACATGACCGGAGACACCGCAGCCACCATCGCGAAGGCTCGCGAGCATTCCATCGGCGATCTCCTGCGCCGCTCGGCGGCCCGCGAGCCGAACAAGCTCGCGCTGAGCTGCGGCGACGCGACCTGGAGCTTTGCCGAGATGGACGCGATCTGCAACCGGCTCGGCCGCGGTTTGCTTGGTCTCGGAGCCAGGAAGGGCGATCGTATCGCCGTGCTCTCGCGCAACTCGCACGCCTTCGCCGCGCTGCGCTTTGCGGTGGCGCGGATCGGCGCCGTACTGGTGCCGATCAACTTCATGCTCAATCCGGACGAGATCAATTTCATCCTGAAGAGCTCCGGGGCAAAATTGCTCGCGGCCGGTCCCGATTTCGTCGAGCCCGCGCGCGCAGCCAGCGCCAAGGATTGCGCCGTCGAGAAGATGATCTGGCTGCCGGGCGAGGATCCCGCATCAGTGCCGGCGGGCCTCACCACCTTCGACGATCTGCTCGATGCCGACGGCTCGTTCCTGGACACGTCGGTCGACAGCCGCGATCTCGCCCAGATCGTCTACACCTCAGGCACGGAATCCCTGCCCAAGGGCGCGATGCTGACCCATGAAGCCGTGATGTGGCAGTATGTCAGCTGCATCATCGATGGCGGCATGAGCGTGGACGACAAGTTCCTGCATGCGCTGCCGCTCTATCACTGCGCCCAGCTCGATGTGTTCCTGGGACCGCAAGTCTATCTCGGCGCTTCCGGCGTCATCACGGGCAAGCCGACGGCCGACAGCATTCTGGCGCTGATCCAGGCGCACAAGATTACGTCCTTCTTCGCGCCGCCGACGATCTGGATCGCGATGCTGCGCTCGCCGAACTTCGACAAGACCGATCTGTCGACCTTGCAGAAGGGCTATTACGGCGCCTCGATCATGCCGGTGGAGGTGCTGCTCGAGCTTCAGCGCCGCCTGCCCGCCGTCAAGTTCTGGAACTTCTACGGCCAGACCGAGATCGCGCCGCTCGCGACCGTGCTGCGGCCGGAGGACCAGCTGCGCAAGGCGGGCTCGGCCGGCAAGCCCGTGCTGAATGTCGAGACGCGCGTGGTCAATACAGCGATGGAGGACGTCAGGGTCGGCGAAGTCGGCGAGATCGTGCACCGCTCGCCGCATCTGCTGTCCGGCTATTACAACGATCCCGTGAAGACCGCGGCATCGTTTGCCGGAGGCTGGTTTCACTCCGGCGATCTCGCCACCGTCGACGAGGAGGGCCACATCACCGTGGTCGACCGCGTCAAGGACATGATCAAGACCGGCGGCGAGAACGTCGCGAGCCGCGAGGTCGAGGAGATGGTCTATCGGATTCCCGCCGTGTCGGAGGTCGCCGTGGTCGGTCTGCCAGATCCGCGCTGGATCGAGGCGGTCACCGCCATCGTCGTGGTCAAGAGCGGCGAAAAGCTCGACGAGGACGCCGTCATCAAGCACTGCGCCGGCCAGATGGCGCATTTCAAGGTGCCCAAGCGCGTCATCTTCGTCGATGCCTTGCCGAAGAATCCGAGCGGCAAGCTGCTCAAGCGCGAGCTGCGCCAGCGCTTCGTCGGCGGCGAGACCCTCGACAAGGCGGTACAGAAGAGCTTTGGCACCTGAGAGGGAGCGCTTCCCATGAAAGCCTGGCAGGTCGCGCGCGACTGGTCGATCGAGGGAATGGAGCTGGCCGATCTGCCCGAGCCTGCGCCCGGACCCGGCCAGATTGCGGTGCGGATGAAGACGGCATCGCTCAATTATCGCGATCTGCTCACCGTGCAAGGCAAGGGCGGCGTCACCAGGTTGCCGCTGATCCCGTTCTCGGACGGCGCGGGCGAGGTGGTCGCCGTCGGCGAGAGCGTCACGCGCGTTGCGGTCGGTGATCGCGTCTGTCCGATGTTCTTCCAGTCCTGGATCGATGGACAAGTTTCGACCGCCAGCCGCCGTCACGCGCTCGGCGGCACGCGGCCCGGCGTGCTGCAGGAGGTGATCGTGCTCGACGCCGAGGGCGTCAGCCGCGTGCCCTCGCACCTGTCGTTCCGAGAGGCTGCGACGCTGCCCTGCGCTGGACTCACCGCCTGGCGCGCGCTGTTCGAAGAAGCGAATGTGAAGCCCGGCGATACCGTGCTGGTGCAGGGCACCGGCGGCGTCTCGATCTTCGCGCTGCAATTCGCAAAGCTCGCCGGTGCAAGCGTGATCGTGACGTCTTCGAGCGATGAGAAGCTCGAACGTGCCAGGGCGCTCGGCGCCGACCACACCATCAACTATCGTTCGGTGCCGGAGTGGGGCAAGGCGGCCGCAGAGTGGACCGGCGGAGGCGTCGATCACGTCGTCGAGGTCGGTGGCAAGGACACCTTTGCGCAATCGCTCGAGGCCGCGCGTGTCGGCGGTACCATCCTGGTGATCGGCGTGCTCACGGGCTTCTCGCAGCAGATCGCGATTCCGAGCCTGTTCGCCAAGAACCTGCACGTCATCGGCCTCTCCGTCGGCAGCCGCCGCATGTTCGAAGGCATGACGGCCGCGATCGAACGCAACGGCATGAAGCCGGTGATCGATCGCGTATTCAGTTTCGATGCCGTGCCGGACGCGCTACGCCTGATGCAGCAGGGCGGTCACTTCGGCAAGATCGTGGTGGAGTTTCCCTGAAGGGCGCTCGAAGAGATTGGAGCACACCAATCATCTCGTATCCAAAATGCGAGCAACGAGAGGATCCAGAGTTTTCCCGCAGACGCAATCTGGATCGCTGCTCGCTCCGGTTCTTGCAATGGCGATCAATACTTCTTCACCGCCGCCCCGAACGCGAACCACAGCGCCATCGATGCGAGGCCGAAGCCGCCGAGCAGCAGGAAGGTCGGTCCGTAGCCGATCCATTGCGCGATCCAGCCGCCGAGCGCGGGACTGAGGCTGGCGCCGACGCCCTGCACGGTGATCACGGCGCCCTGGCCGAGATTGATGCGGCCGGTGCCGTTGAGCGCGCGCGCGATCATGCCGGGAACGGCGACCGTCTGCAGGCCGGTGCCGATGCCGTCGAGCACCTGCATCGGTATGACGCCCCACCATCCCGTGACGAAGAAGGCCAGCACGCCGCGGATGGGCAGAAACACGAAGGAGACCAGGATCACCGGCCAGTAATTGCGCTTGCTCGCGGCCTTCATCGCGATCAGCGAGGTCACGATCATGACGCCCTGTGCGATCACCACGGTGGTGGCGACGAAGCTCGGGCCGTTGGCCTGCGCTTCGGCCACGGCTGCAAGCCCGTAGAGCGGCACGATGGCGGCATTGCCGAGATGGAAAAGAGCGAGCGCGAGTGCCAGCACGAGCAGCGGCTTGTGCTTGAGCAGCATCGTCATCGCATCCGGCGGAGCCTTCGAGTCGTCCTCCTTGCTGCCGCGCGAGGCACGGTCGTCGATCGCCTTGGCGGGGATCATCAGCACGCAGGCGATCGCGATGGCGCCGAACACGGCCGCCAGCACGAACACGGCGACATAGCCGAACTTGTAGCCGAGATAGCCCGACAATGCGGCGCCGACCATGTTGCCGGCGTGATTGAACGCCTGGTTGCGTCCGTTGACCGCATTGAAACCCTTCTGCTTGGCGATGCCGAGCGTGATGCCCGTCACCGCCGGCACGATGGCGGCGCTCGCCAGCGATTGCGCCACCTGGGAGAACGTCACCGCCCAGAAATTTTGCGAGATCAGGATGATCGCGGACGCAAGAACGACGCAGATGCCGGGAATGACGACCCATAGCCGCTTGTTGCGGCTGGAATCGATGAAGCCGCCGATCGGGGTCGTGATCAGCATGCCCGCGACATTGCCGATCGTCAGCGCGGTGCCGATCAGCCCGGTCGCCCAGCCGCGCTCCTGAAGGAAGACGCCGACGAACGGACCGATGCCCGACTGCATGTCGGCCATGAAGAAGTTGAGCGCGAACAGGGGCCACAGGTGGGACCAGGAGGGAGGCCGCGATGTCATCGATACCTAAACATGCTCTTCGTGTGCCGTGATCCTCGTGGCCAATCGTTCTGGCGTCGACCTGAACGTAACGGGCGCTCGTCGTGTTGGTTCCAGTCACTCCCCGACGTTCATCGAGCTTGCTGAAAGCGCGTTCGCGATGTCATCCTGCGATCTTCCCACGGAGCTCGAGCCATGCCTCTCTGGACCTGTGAAACCTGCGGCGCGCAATTCCCGAACGGCGGAAATCCGCCCGCCTCCTGCGTGATCTGTGAGGACGAGCGGCAGTTCGTGAACTGGAAAGGGCAGACCTTTCTCACGCGCGAGGAGCTCGCGCGGGGGCACCGACTAGTGGGGCGTGACGATCTCGGCCTCACCGGCATCGGCCTGGAGCCGAGCTTCGCCATCGGACAGCGGGCGCTGCTGGTGCCACAAGGCGACGGCTGCGTGATGTGGGATTGCATTCCGCTCGCAACCGACGACGCTATCCAGCATGTCGCAGCACTCGGTGGACTGAAGGCCATCGCGATCTCGCATCCGCACTATTACGGCGCGGTCGCCGACTGGAGCGACGCCTTCGGCGGCGTGCCGGTCTATCTGCATGCCGACGATCGCGCTTTCGTCACGCGGCCGCATCCCTCGATCGTGCACTGGACCGGGGAAAGCCACCGCATCTCCGACGATGTGCTGCTGCTGCGCACCGGCGGTCATTTCGCCGGTGGCACCGTGCTGCACTCCGCGCGCAGTGCGGACGGCAGGGGCGCGCTGCTCACCGGCGACATCGCACAGGTCACGATGGACCGCCGCTTCGTCAGCTTCATGTACTCCTATCCCAATTACATGCCGCTCAATGCAGCCGCGGTGCGGCGGATCGCGGCAGCCGTCGAGCCGCTCGCCTTCGATCGCATCTATGGCGCGTGGTGGGGGCGCAATATCGCCAGCGGCGCCAAGGCCGCCTTCGCGGCGTCAGTTGCGCGCTATCTGGCGGCCATCGCCTGAGCCAGATATATCTTGCTGGTCTCTAATAACTGTACTATAAGTACATTATAAGCTGCAATGACGCGGATGCGAGTCCGGCATGATCAATGCATCGTGGAAGCCGCGGCGCTCTGCGGCGTGAGCGGGAGTTGGACGCATGACGGGCCTGCAGGATTACGAGATTTTCGACGCCGGCGACGTCACGCTGCAATCCGGGGCCGTCTTCCCCTCGCTGAAGCTTGCCTACAAGACCTATGGCACGCTGAGCCCGGCCAGGGACAACGTCATCCTCTATCCGACCTCGTTCAGCGCGCAGCACATCGACACCGAATGGCTGATCGGCCCCGACGGCGTGCTCGATCCGACGCGCTACTTCATCATCATCCCGAACCTTTTGGGCAACGGCCTGTCGTCCTCGCCGTCGAATTCCGCGGCGCCGTTCCCCGCGGTGACCTATCACGATGCGATCGCAGTCCAGCACCGCCTCCTCACCGAGCGCTTCGGCATCGCCAGGCTTGCCCTCGTCTACGGCTGGTCGATGGGCGGCATGCAGGCCTATCACTGGGCAGCGCTGCATCCCGACATGGTTGAACGGGCAGCCGTGGTCTGCGGCGTCTCGCGCTGCGCGCCCTACAATTACGTCTTCCTGGAGAGCGTGAAGGCCGCGCTTACCGCCGATCCCGCCTTCCGCGACGGCCGCTTCGTGGAAAAACCCGTCGCGGGCTATCGCGCCATGGGCCGCGTCTATGCCGGCTGGGCGATGTCGCATGGCTTCTATCGCGACGAGCTCTGGCGCGAGGCCGGCTTCACCTCGCTGGAGGATTATCTGGTCCGCACCTGGGACGCGACTTTCGCACGGCGCGATGCCAACGATCTTCTGGCGCAGATCGGCATCTGGCAGAACGGCGACATCAGCCGCTGCAAGCAATTTGGTGGCGATCTCGATCGCGCGCTGGCGGTGATCAAGGCGCATATGCTGCTGATGCCGGGTGCGACCGACCGCTATTTCGATGTGCGCGACAACGAGGACGAGCTCGGCCGGCTGGTGAACGCGAAATCGGCGGTGCTGCATCCGATCCCGTCACTGCACGGCCATCGCGCCGGCAATCCAGCTGGCAATCCGCGCGACCAGGCCTTCATCAAGGCCGAGGTCGCGGCGCTTCTCGGCAAATAGGGCAGGGCATTTCGATCATGACCGACGCGACCGTTTCAGAGTCCGATCACCGCCTAAAGCCGCTGACGCCGGCGATGCTGCGCAAATTGTCGGTCCGCTCCGATCTCAGGGGTGCCGTGCAGAGCCTCGGCCATTATGGCGCGATCGTGCTGGTCGGCGCGCTGATCTCTAAGGTTTCCACGACATGGGGCGTGCTCTGGGCGCTGCCGCTGATGGCAGTGCAGGGCTATGTCGTCGCCTTCCTGTTCATGGCGGTGCACGAGACCGCGCACAAGACCGCGTTCCGGAGCCGCGGCCTCAATCTCGCCGTGGGCCATCTCTCGGCCTTCATCATCGGATTGCCTTACGAATATTACTGCCTGTTTCACTGGGACCATCACCGCTACACCCAGGATCCGGACAAGGATCCCGAGCTGATCGTCGGGGTGAAGCCGGCATCCGACACAGAGCTCGCGATCGCCTATAGCGGCCTGCTCCAGGTCGCCGGCCGTCTCCGGCTGATGCTCGGCCATGCCGGCACCGGCAACGTCACCGTGCCCTGGATCCCCGAGAGCAAGCGCGCCGTCATCGTGAGAGAGGCGCGTGCCTATGCCGCGCTCTATGTCCTGCTGCTCGCGCTCTCGCTGTGGTTCTTGTCGGCGCTGCTGCTTTGGGTCTGGGTCGTTCCGCTTGTGATCGGGCAGCTCTTCCTGCGACCCTATCTCTATGCCGAGCACACCGGCTGCGAGCGCACCCGCAGCGCTTTCCAGAACACCCGCACCACCTACACCGCTGCAATCGTCAAATGGTTCGCGTGGAATATGCCCTACCATGTCGAGCACCACGCTTATCCCTCGATCCCGTTTCACGCGCTGCCGAAGCTGAACGCGATCGTCGACGGCGAGATCGTCCACCGCGGCCGCGGCTACATCCGAACGACGCGCGAGACCTGGGCTTGGTTTCGCCGGCAGCAGCAGGCCGGCTAGTCGCGCGCAAAACTCCGGCCGCGGTGCGACCGGAGTTTTATCGTGAAAGCGAGTATCAGTAGATCCCGTAGGCGCAGACGTTCACGACGCGGACGCGCAGGCCGTGGCGGGTCTGGACCACGCGCTCCTGATAGCAATTGCTGACACCGGTGTTGACGTAGACACCGCCAAAGCCCCAGCCCGGACCCCAGCCATGGCCCCAATGATGGAAGCCGTGAGCCGAGGCAGCGGTCGGCGCGAGAGCGGCAGCGCCGAGCGAACCGGCGGCGATCAGACCCAGAGCAAGCTTACGAAACATCTTCATTCTCCAGTTTGGCGCTAAGGCCGTTGTTGTGTCCCTGCATCTCGGTCGGGCCGAGACGGGATTGCGTTCACGCGCGACGTGGAGAATCGTGTTTCAGGATTGTTTCGTGGCCCGCGCGGAATGTGCCGCCGTCATGCTTTCCGCGCCGCGCGATAGCGCGCGGCCATTGCCTGCGCCATCTCCATCATCTTGTCGCGGAGATCGGCGGGTTCCAGCACTTCGGCCTCCGGGCCGAGCCGCAACAATTCCGCCGCGGCGTGCCAGGATGTCTTGCCGACAGGCACGCGCGCAACGCGCCAGCCGTCGGCATCCGTAGTCTCTTCGAGCTGCGTGCGCGCCTTGACGTAAGGCTGGCTCAGCGCGTCGAGCAGCTTGACGCCGAACGGCGACAGCCGCACCACCGCGACATTCGGATGCATCTCGGCCTCGAGGCGAAGTGTCGCGGCCTGCCAATAGGCCACGAGATCGAAATCGGCGGGGCGCTCGAAGCGGTCGTCGAGCGCCGTGCAGTCGAGCACACGCGCGACGCGATAGGTGCGCACGCTGGCATCGACCTGGCCCGCGAGGTACCAGTTCCCGCCCTTCAGCACGAGACCGAGCGGGGCGAGGCGGCGCTGCTTCTCCGACCGCCAGCTCTGGTAGCGGATCTTGATCAGCGTCCCGCGCAGCAGCGCGTCGGCAATCGTGCGCAGATGCGTCGGCTCTTCCGCCTCACCGAACCAGCCGGGCGCGTCCAGATGAAACCGCTCCTGCATCCGCCCGGCGTCCTCGCGCAGGTTCGCGGGCAGCGCCGCCATCAGCTTGGTCTGCGCGGCGATCATCGCCGCATCCAGCCCGAGCGCCGCGGCGGGGCCCGGGAGCCCAGCGAGGAACAGTGCGCCAGCCTCGCTCTGCGACAGGCCGTTCAGCCGCACGCGGTAGCCGTCGAGCAGGCGATAGCCGCCCTCCGCGCCACGGTCGGCATAGACGGGTACGCCGGACGCGGCGAGCGCGTCGATATCGCGATAGATCGTGCGCACCGAGACCTCGCAGGCCTCCGCAAGCTCGGGCGCGGTGACCTGCCCCTTGGCCTGGAGGGTGGTGAGGATCGACAGCATCCGGCTCGCGCGCATGATTTCCTTAAACCATACCTGACACAGGATGTCAGGTATGGTCGCGTAGAGATGGGCACCTCGCCAGATGGGCGCCTTAGGAGACCTGCCATGACCGACTCGAACCGCATCACGCTGTATTACTCGCCGCAAAGCCGTGCCACCGGCACGCGGGTGCTGCTGGAGGAGCTCGGCGCGCCCTACGATCTCCATGTCCTCAACATGAAGGCCGGCGAACAGCGGAAGCCGGCCTATCTTGCCATCAATCCGCTCGGCAAGGTCCCGGCGATCCGCCACGGCGAGGCGCTCGTGACCGAGCAGGTCGCGACCACCATCTATCTCGCCGATCTCTTCCCGCAGGCGGGCCTGACGCCCGCGCTGAACGATCCGCTGCGCGGCCCATACTTGCGCTGGATCGCCTATTACGGCGCCTCGTTCGAGCCGGCGCTGATCGACAAGTTCATGCAGCGCGAGCCGGCGCCCATCACGCAGTCGCCCTATGCCGACTACGACACCATGTTGGGCGCGCTCGAAGCGCAGCTGTCGAAGGGGCCGTATCTGCTCGGCGAGCGCATGACGGCTGCCGACGTGTTGTGGGGCGTGGCGTTCAATTGGACCATGATGTTCGGCATCGTGCCGAAGAAGGACGTCTTCGTCCGCTATGCCGAGCGCATGACCTCGCGCCCGGCGTTCCAGCGCATCACTGCGGCGGACGAGGAGATGGCCGCGCAGCATGCCAAGGCGGCTGGAGCGTAAGGGCGTTCGCGTTGATGACGAAAGGCGCGCCCCCAATCTCCGCCGTCGTCCCGGGCAAGCGTCAGCGCAAACCCGGGACCCACAGCCCCAGGGAGGTGTTTTGCGAAGACTCGGAGTTATCAGCTTCCCGCTATAACCACTCCCTGTGGTTATGGGTCCCGGATCTGCGCGCGCTTGGGCGCGCTTGTCCGGGACGACACTGACTGTATGGCGCGGTCTCGCCAGCTTCCCTCAAAACCTCGGAGGCCGCTTCTCCGCGAAAGCCTTGATGCCTTCCTTGATCTCGTCGCCGCGCATGCTGTCGCGGTGGCGCTGGTCGGCGGCGCGATCATCGAGCTCGCCGCGGGCGAATTCGTTGATCGCGCGCTTCATGCCGCGCATTGCCTGCGGCGCGTTGCCGGCGAGAACCGTGGCGAGCTGATCGACCTCCTCGTCCAAAAACTCCACCGGCACCATGGCGGTGAGATAGCCGATGCGCAGCATCTCCGGCGCGCTGATCTTTTGCGCGGTCAGGAACAGTCTTTTGGCGTTGTCGACGCCAAGCCGGGTGACGTAGCGTTTGATGCCGCTCCTGTAATAATGCAGCCCGAGCCGCGCCGCCGGCATGAACATCTCGGCAGTGTCGACGCCAATCCGGAAATCGCAGGCGAGCGCGAGGTCGGTCGAACCGCCATAGACGCCGCCGTTGAGCCGGCAGATCGTCGGCACGCCGAGATCCTCCAACCGGTTGACGACGAGTTCGAAGGCAGAGCCTGCGCTCTGCTGCTCGTTTGCGCTGACGGCGCGCTCGGCGACCGAGTTGAGGTCATAGCCGGCGGAGAAGGCGCGTCCGGTGCCGGTCAGCACCAGCACGCGGAGGGCAGGATCGGCCTCGACCAGGTCGAACAGCCTGACGAGCTCGTCGAGGTCTTCCGCCTGGAGCCGGTTGAGATGCTTCGGCCGGTTGAGGCGGATGGTGGCGCGCGCGCCGTCGCGTTCGAGCAGGGGGCTAGTCGCTGCGTCGGTGATATCCGACATTCTTGTCTCCATCTTACTTGTTTTCGAGCGCGCGGCGTTTCGCCTCGGCGTCGATGGTCTCGGCGAGATCCGGGTGCCGCGCCATCAGTACGCGGAAGTCGACGAGGTCGAGCACCAGAAGCCGCGACACTTTCGTGGTCGAAACGTTGGCGCCGCGCTTGTTGTTGCCGAGCAGCGCCATCTCGCCGAAGAAGGCGCCTTCGCCCAGCTGAATCTTCTTGCCTGGCAGCTCGACCTCGACCTCGCCGGCGGCGATGAAATACATGCAATCGCCCGGCGCCCCCTTGCGGATGATCATGGTGCGCGCCGGCAGCTCCATGGTCCGCAGCATGTGGGTGACGTCGGCAATCGCGGCGGGGCCGAGCGCCGCGAAGAATGGCACCCTGCTGACAGCCTCCCAGGTCCTGAGGAGATTGTCGCGCCGCGTCTCGGCGGCAAATCCGGTCGCCAGGATACCGGTCCAGAGGCCGAACACGCCGAGGCCGGAGATCATCACCGTGGCCGCCACCAGGCGCCCGAGCGGCGTGACCGGCACGGCGTCGCCGTAGCCCGTCGTCGTGAGTGTGACGACGGCCCACCACAGTGCTGCGGGGACGCTGCCAAAAGTCTGCGGCTGCACGTCCCGCTCCAGGAAATATTCGGCCACGGAAGCGAGGAAGACCACCATCAGGAAGATCACGAGCACGCTGACCAGAGGTCCCGATTCCAGCACCAGCACGCGGCGAAGCTGCCGCAGGCCCGGAATGCCCGGCACCACCTTGAGCACCCAGAGCACGCTGAGCAGCCAGGCCGTCCGGGGCTCGACGCCGAGAACCAGCGCGACCGGCACCGCCAGAGCTCCGATCGCGTCAACCAGCCCTGCAGAGGAGGACATGTACAGGGAAAGCCGCCCCTGCTGCGTCATATGGCGCAGCCGGACCAGCCATTCGAATACGAAATAGGCGAGGCAGGTCCAGAGCAGCGCGCTGATCCAGCCGTGCGCCTCATGGGCCCGCTTATCCGACAGCAACACCATGCTGAGCACGCCGATGACGACCGCGACATAGGCCGCCTTGGTCATGTTGCGGCCGGCCGTGACGGCCGCGAACTGGGCCAGAGCGGAAATCAACGGCTTGGACATGGGGGAAGGCGGCTCGGTCTTTGGGACAAGTCTTCGGGCCCCGGCTGGGGACGTCGGCGCCAAAGTGCCCGCCTGGGCGGGGGTCGTCAACGACAGGGGCAGGCTGTGTGATCGGCGCTGCGGCGCCGGGCCCGCCGTGCCGCCGTCGCTGGCGGGGGTGTCTACCTGAAATGTGGCGGTTCGTCGTAACCGCGGCGGCTGCTGAAGAACAGCAGCACCATCAGCCCGACGCCGACGACGATGGAAAACCCCGCGCCCAGCGCCAGCGCCACGTAGCCTTCCGTCGGAATCGGCTCACCGTCGACCGCCATTGCGGAATAGGCGAAGTAACCGGCCCCCGCCAGCATTCCCAGAAGGATGATGATGAGGAGTGCACGCACGCCGCGGTCTCCGGTTGTAACAAGAATCCAACGGTTGCAGATCGCGGTGGTTCCGGACGGACGATATCGGCCGGCCGGAGCCACAACCCGAGTCTCATGCCCCCGGACGCAGCGCAGCACGCAGTGTTGCGCTGCAGAGCCGGGGCCCATCTTGCAGAGCAGGCTGCGGCTCCTGGGTCCCGGCTCTGCGCCGCAACGCCTTCGGCATTGCAGCTTGTCCGGGACAACAGATTGATGGGCGCGCAACCCCTCAGGCGCTCTGGGCGGTCTTCACCACCACGACATTGCTGTCGTCGTGCGGAGCAGGGCCAGCGCCCTGCACTGTCTTCTCGGTCTCGCTGGCATGACGTTTCAGATAGTCGCGGCGCATGCCGATCTCGTCGCGGACGAACTCGTAGCCGAGCTTGAAGGTGTCGAGCCCGTCGGTACTGATCGTGCCATCTCTGAGACCGATGACGGCGCCGCGCAAAATGCTCTCCAGCTCGTCCTGGAGGCATTCGAGCTGATCCAGCGAGTGGGCGTGCTCGATCCGCTCGCCGATGTCGAGGATGGCGGTGGAGAGCTTGCTGGCCTTCTCGGGCGCGATGCGGGTGATCTTGGCGTAGATCGCAGCGAAGATCGAGCCGATGACACTGAGCGCCGCGGCGCCCAGATACATCAAGTCACTGTACTTATCCATGAACGACTTGGTGTCGTCGTTGATGTAGTCGGCCGCCCCCTGGTGCGCCATCACGAAGGCGTCCTTCTCGACAGAGGCCGGCTCGATCCTGGTGGCAAAGCCGTTGTCGAGCCCGAGCGCGGATTTGTTCTCGTAGACGGTGCGGGCGAGCTCGCCTGCCGTGGTCGGGGACATCCTGGATTGCGCGACCAGCAGCCATTCCAGCCCGATCGTGTCGAGATCGTCGTCGGGAATTTGCGGGGAGGTCGACAGCGTGCCTGCCGTCAGCGTTTCGCTTGAAATGCCGGGAAGCCTGCGCGCCAGCGCCTTGGCCTCGTCGATCGCGTTGAGCGTGAAGCCGCCGCGCTTGGCGGCCTGCTCATAGGCCTTGTCCCTGACAGCCCTGGAGGCATGGACGATGGCGATGACCGCGCCAAAGCCGTTCGACGGTGCGAACAGCTTGTCGAGCGTTGCGCCCTGCGGCGCCATCTGGATCTTCGCGGCATCCGGACCGTCGGGGATGTCGAGGATGCTGCGGACAAAGGCGAGGGAGGATTCGCTCTGGGCGAGAACGGCGACCTTCTTCTTCTTCAGTTCGGCGATCGATTTGATCTTCTTGTTGCCGGGACCGAGCAGAAGCACGAGATCGTGCTCGAGGATCGCGAGCGTGCGCGCCCGCAACGGGACCTTGGCGTCGGTGCGCAGGACAGCGAGGTCGGCCTGCTTGCGGTCGAACTGTGCGAGCGCCTTGGCGTTGTCCGCATTGTTGACGATCTTGATCCGGAAGCGCGAGGCGTTGGACTTAAGCACGGCGGCGAGCTTGGCCGCGAACAGTGCCTCGTCGCTGTTGGGACCGCCGACGGCAAAGGTCAGCGTTTCCGAATTGTGCAGCAGGGCGCGGCCGCCCCAGACGGTGGCGAGCGACAACAGCAGGGTCAGCACGACATAGAGGAAGACCTGCTGTTGATTGGTCTTGATGACCTTGGGGCGCCGGGACGGCGGTTCAGTGAATGACGAAGTGGGGCCTTCAGTACTCATGGCAGCACTCTGGCCTTATTGTTTCGGTGGCGGGCGGCTCGCGAATGCGATCGCAGCGAGCGCCCTTTAATTCGTAAACGCCTGAAAAAAGAACGAAATTCTCTGTCTGCAATGATAGCGTGAAGGGAGCGGATTGCAAATTTCGAGCCGATGGTAACCTTACGCGACGCGTCGGCGGCGATTGGTCCTCCTATCACCAGTTAGCCACACTTGGCGATTTTCCGGTTCCCCCGGCTGCATTCCGTCGCGGGAGATGTCATAAATCGCGCCTCCCGGCGATTTTGACCGGTCCAGAACTGGTCCAAGAAGAAGTTGCGCTGAACGCTCCAATTTTTCTTGTCACGTCAATGAGGGCGTCAGCCTTGTCGTTTCCACCCATGTCATCGGCGGTTCCGGTCGAAGCGCTTATTGGCTGGATGTTGCTGCTCGCCTTCAAGCACGTCATCGCCGATTTCGTCCTCCAGACCGCCTGGATGGCGCACGGCAAGGATCAGAAGCACGGCTGGGCTCTGCCGCTCCTGGTGCACTGCCTCGTTCACCTTGCGGTTGCGCTGCCGCTGATCCTGATCGTGGCGCCGAAATTCTGGTTCGTGGCATTCATCGACTTCGTGATCCACATCACGATCGACCGTGCCAAGGGGTTCGTTTCGGCGAATTTCGGGGTCGACCTGGCGCACCCCTGGTTCTGGACCCTGATCGGCGTCGACCAGGCGCTGCACCATCTCACCGGCTTCGGGCTGTCCATCTTCATGGCGACGAACTGACTGCCGCGCAATCATTCCGTAGCTCGGTCCTGCGGACCGCCCCCCGGAATGGCGGCAAGCGACGAGTCCCGCACCTTCCGATTCGCGGCCCACGCGCAAGCACCCCGGGTGACTACCGGGCAGCGTGGTTAACCTTTCATTAGAGAATTGCGCTGCATCTTCCCCACACGAGGGAGAACTGCAATGTTTTCAAGCCGCGACGCCTTTGAAAGCGATTTCTGCCCGGTTCGCGACGAACTCCTTGGCGAGATGTACCGCGCCAGCGAGAGCGGCCTGCCGAGGCTGGTTGAGAGTGTTTCCCCTGACGCGCGCGCCAGGCTGGCGCTGTTCTGCTATCGCCGCAACCATCTGTACTCGCTGGCGGTCGTGATCGCAGCAAGCTGCAACGAGCGCGACCTGATCGAGAACGGCGGCCGTGTCGGCTCGACACTCTATGCGCTGTCGCGGGAAGGCGCGGCGAAATCCTCGCCGTCGCTGTCGGGCGGCCGCAAGCCGATCACGCTGTCGACCAAGCCGCTCTCGGTGCTCGTGCCGCTCGAGGACGAGTTCGACGACGAGATCATCGAAGCAGTCCCCGCTTAAGCGATCGCGATCATAGGCAACCTGAACTTCCGCCGCGCCATTGCACATTCGGCGTCGCCCGGCATGCAGGTGCGGCACACCTCCGGCCGCATCGCATAGATGCCGCACGCGGTCGCTTTCCCGATGTCCCCCTGCAGGGCCGAGCAGCGATCGCCCTCACAACGCATGCCGGACTGGCGCTCGTTGACCAACGCTTGCGGAATCGCCGCAAGCTCCTCGTCGCTCTCGATCGAGAAGCGCGGCCAGTTGGCCGAATAGCCGCAGCACGCGCCGCAACTCTGGCAGCAGCTCGACGGATCGATGGGGGAGCTCCCTTGCATCCTCGTCACGTGTCCTTCAGGTATCTTTGGGAGGGCCCCAGACCAGGCTCTGCCGCCATCTTGCGCGCAGCACGTCGCGTCGTTCCGGATATTTCTCGTCGAGATAGTTCGCCTCCACCACGCGGTCGGTGCGGAAGCTGCGGAAGTCGCCGCGCAGCTCGCACCAGGCGGCAAGCAGGCGCACGGCTTCGAGATAGCCGACCGAGATCGGCCAGATCATGCGCTCGCTGGCGCGGCCCTGCTCGTCGCGATAGCGCAGCATGATCTTCTTGCCTTCGTGGATCTGGGTGCGGGTACGCACCATGTCCAGGCGGTCCGGCTCCCTGTTCCAGCTCGGGCGTGCGCGGCTCGCCGGCTCCAGCACGAAGGGGCGCAGACGCTCAGGCACGGTGTCGGCGATCTTGGCCATCAGATCTTCGGCCGCGCGCGCGAGGGCCGAATCGGCATGGCCGGCGACCCATTGTGCGCCCAGCACGGCCGCCTCGATCTCGTCGGGCGTCAGCATCAAGGGCGGCAGGTCAAAGCCCTTCTCCAGGATGTAGCCCATGCCGGCTTCCCCGCGGATCGGAACGCGCTGGCCGATCAGCGTTGCGATGTCGCGATAGATCGTGCGCTTCGAGGTCTCGAGCTCGGACGCGATGGCATCTGCCGTCAGCGGCTTACGCGTGCGCCTCAGTACCTGGATGATCTGAAACAGCCGGTCGGCGCGTCTCATGACGGGTCTCTTGTTGGTTGTCTTTTCAGAAAGCGGCGCGCGGCTGCTGACAGGATGTTGGCAGCAGGGGGGTTCTATACCGGGACAACACATCGACTGAAGAGGATTTGTCCATGATCATTCCAACCCATTTCGGCCCGGCCGTTCCGCTGTGGCAGGCGTGGTCCGTATCGGCGTTCGGCCGCCTCGTTTCGCTCGATCTCATGGCCGTCGACCTCCGGTTTGCCCTCGCAAGCGTCGTGGCACGTTCGCTGACCCAGGTTGCGGACGCGCTGGTCCGCCACGTGATGGGCCGTGCCTGGCGGGGGGCCCGCTTCGCAGAAGATATCACGGCTGCTGCCACCATGGTGGCAGCAGCCGGTCGCTAGGTTCCGTCAACTTTCGGTAGGTTCAGGAGAGCTCGCATGATCACGCTTTACGGCTTTGGCACCGGCTTCGGCCTGCCGGAAATCAGCCCCTTCGTCACCAAGACGGAGGTGCAGCTCAAGATGGCGGGACTGCCCTACCGGAAGGAGCGGGCGATGCCGCCGGCCTCTCCCAAGGGGCAATTGCCGTTCATCGACGATAGCGGTGAGGCGGTGGCTGATTCCACGTTCATCCGCGCCCATATCGAGCGCCGCTACGGTTTCGATTTCGATGCCGGCCTGTCGCTGGCCGAACGTGCGCAGGCCTGGGCGTTCGAACGGATGATCGAGCACCATGTCTATTGGGGGCTGGTCGGGGCGCGCTGGGTCGACCCGGTGAATTTCGCCAAGGGACCTGCGCATTTCTTCGATGGCGCGCCGGAGCACAACCGCGAGAAGCTGCGCGAAGATGCGCAGTTCCGCGTCGCCGAGAACTATCTGCTCTCGGGCCTCGGCCGCCACGCGCCCGATGACGACGTCGACCTCGCCGTGCGCTCGCTGTTTGCACTCTCGGTGCAGCTCGGCGACAAGGCGTACCTGATGGGCGACAAGCCCTGCGGCGTCGACGCCACCGCCTTCGGTATGCTCGCCGGCATCCTCACGCCGTTCTTCGAATCGGTCTTGCGCGAGCGCGCGGAAGGGTTTCCAAACCTCACCGGCTTTGTCGACCGCATGATGGATACCTATTACCCCGAATTCGCCTGGGCCCCGCTGCGGCAGGCGGCGTAGCAACGCGACGTATCCGTTTCGTCATGCCCGCACGGCAAGGCGTGGATGGCCGGGGACAAGCCCGGCCATGACGACCTCAGTGACAGTGCCAATATAGAATTGAAAGACAAAAGAGCCGGCCCGCCGGGCCGGCTCTCGTCGTCTCTCAACTTTCGCTGGGCTTACTTCACCAGCGAGTACTTGCCGTCCTTCACCGTCAGCAGGATGCGTGAGCGCTCGTCGAGGCCGTAGCGGTCCTTTTCGGTGAAGTTGTAGACGCCCTGGCTCGCCGCCAACTCCTTCTCGGACAGCAGCGCCTGGCGAATCGCTTCGCGGAATTCCGGCGTGCCCGGCTTGGCCGTCTTCAGCGCGGTCGGGATAATGCGCTTGAGAAGCTCGAAGGCGTCGTAGGAGTGACCGGCGAACTGGCTGCGGCTGTTCGGGCCGTACTTGGCCTCATAGGCCGAGTTCAGCGCGAGGCCCGGCTTCTTGGTGGCGGCTTCGTCCGGCTGGTCCTCCGGGTCCATCACTGGGCCCGAAGCCATCAGCACACCTTCCGCCGCTTTGCCGGCGATGCGGATGAAGTCCATGCTGGCGGCACCGTGAGTCTGGTAGATCAGGCCCTTGTAGCCGCGGTCGCGCAGCTCGGATTGCGGCAGCGCGGCTGCGGTGCCGGATGCACCGACCAGGATCGCGTCGGGATTGGCGGCGACCAATTTCAGCACCTGTCCGGTCACCGACGTATCGGGACGGGCGAAACGCTCCTCGTCGACGATGGTCATGCCCATCGGCACGGCCTGGGCCTTCAAATCGTTGAACCAGAGATCGCCATAGGAGTCGGAATAGCCGATATAGCCGAGCGTCTTCACGCCCTTGGCTTTCATGTGGTCGTACAGCACCTTGCCGACGATCGGAATCGGCTGCGGCATCGCGACCGACCACTTCATGCGCTCGGGCGTGATCGGGAACGGCGCCAGGCCGAAATGCGGAATGCCTGCTTCGTTGGCGACGTTGGAGACCGCGATCGTCGGCGGCGTCAGGGCCGAGCCCATGATGATGTCGGCCTTGGATTCGGTCACGAAGCGGCGAGCGTTGGTGGTTGCAGTGGTGGGATCGCCGCCGTCGTCGAGCACGATCACTTTCAGCGGCACGCCGCCGATCTCCTTCGGCACGAACTCCAACGCGTTGCGCTCGGGAATGCCCAGCGCTGCCCCGGGGCCGGTCGTGGTGGTGGTGATGCCGATGGTGATTTCGCTGGTCTGGGCCAGCGCGGGCAGCGCCGGCAGGGCCAGCGTCGCCGCGGCGATCGCGGCAGTCAGGTAATAGCGTTTCATTGTTTCCTCCCTTGACGTGTTTCTTTGAAAGCAGAAATCGGGGGGTAATTCAGCCCCCTCTTTTGGTGATGCGGCGATTTAGCTTCCCCTGAATTTGGCTACCATTTCCGCCGGGAATGGTGCCGATTTCAGCTTGTCTGGGTTAACGGGATCGCGGCCCACCAGGACGCGGGTCTCGAACCCCTCGATCGCCAGCGCCTCGGCCTTGTAGACGTTGTGTTTCACCTCGAAGCTCGAGCGCTTGATGCTCTCGATTCTGGTTTCGATGGTGATCCAGTCGCCATAGGTCGAGGGTATGTAGAACTTGGCCCGCGTGTCGACCATGGGGATGCCCACCAGGCCGTATTTGCGGACCAGATCCTGCTTGGAGAAGCCGGCGACCTCGAACAGGGTCGAGGTCGAATCGTCGAACATCGCGAAATAGCGCGGATAGTAGACGATGTTGGCGGGGTCGCAATCGCCCCACTGGATCTGGACCTCGCGCCGGTTCACGAACATGCGTCGCGCGCCTTATTTCGGCGCCATGCGCAGCGAGCCGTCGAGGCGCACCACTTCGCCGTTCAGGTATGCATTCTCGACCATGTGCAGCGCGAGCGCGGCGAATTCGTCGGCCTGGCCGAGCCGGCGCGGGAAGGGGATGGCGGCGGCGAGCGAGTCCTGGGCTTCCTGCGGCAGGTTCGCAAGCAGCGGCGTCAGAAACAGGCCGGGTGCGATGGTCAGCACGCGGATGCCGAACTGCGCCAGCTCGCGCGCGATCGGCAATGTCATGCCGACGATGCCGCCCTTGGAGGCCGAATAGGCGGATTGCCCGATCTGGCCGTCATAGGCGGCAACGGAGGCCGTGTTGATGATGACGCCGCGCTCGCCGGTCGCCTGCGGCTCCAGCTTGGACATCTCGGTGGCGGCAAGGCGCAGCATGTTGAAGGTGCCGATCAGATTGACCTTGATCACCTTGTCGAAATCGGCGAGCGCCATCGGGCCGTCGCGCCCGACCACGCGCTTGGCAACGCCGATGCCGGCGCAATTGACCAGTACGCGCGCCGGGCCGTGAGCTTTCGCAGCCTGCGCGACCGCGGCTTCGGCGGAAGCGGCATCGGAGACGTCGCAGGTCACGGCGACGCCCTTGATCTCGGCGGCAACGGTTTCAGCAAGCTTGGTATTGAGATCGCACACCGCGACCTTGGCACCCTGCGCAGCCAGCTTTCGCGCAGTGGCCGCGCCCAGTCCCGATGCACCGCCGGTGACGATGGCTGCCTGATCCTTCAACAACATGGCGTTCTCCTTTAGCGGAATTCTAGACGAAATGAACTCCCTCGCCCCGCTTGCGGGGAGAGGGTTGGGGTGAGGGGGGCTCTCCGCAGGGAAGGTGAGAGTGGGACGCGCGGAGAGTCCCCCTCACCCGAATTTGCGCTTTGCGCAAATTCGACCTCTCCCCGCAAGCGGGGCGAGGTGAAGCAAGCGCCAGCCGGTACATCCCATCTCTCATGCTATCCGACCGATATCACACGGTTGGATGGATTGGCAGCGTAGAGCTCCTCGATCAATTCGGTGCGGTGCTCGAGCACGGCGCGCTGGTTGATCGAGCCCTTGTCGGTGACCTCGCCCTTGTCGATCGAGAGCGGCGTGTCCATCAGGATCGCGCGCGTGATCCGTGTCGAGGATCCCGTGGCTTGGCTGAGGAAACGGGTCAGGCGCTCGCGGAAGGCTTCGCGCACCAGGCGGTCGCGTGTTGCGACGACGAGATCGTCGGTCGGCAGCGTCGGATTGATCAGGCGGCAGCCGTCGAGGTCGAGCACGACCAGCGCGGAGACCTCGTCGCGGTTGATGCCGGCGATGACGACGTCGCGCACCAGCGGTGCGCAGGCCGCCGTGAGGCGCGCGCGCAAGGGGCCGACGCTGACCCAGGTGCCGCTGGCGAGCTTGAAGTCCTCACCGACACGGCCGTCGAAATCGAATCCGGCATTGAGATCGTCGGGGTCTGCGGGCTTGAGCGCATCGCCCATCATGTAAAATCCTTCCTCGTCGAAGGATTTCGCGCTGATGTCGGGCTGGCGCCAGTAGCCGGGCATGACGTTCGGCCCCTTGGCGCGCACCTCCAGCTTGCCGTTGTTCGGCACCAGTTTGGCGTCGTTGCCCGATACGGGCAGCCCGACATGGCCGGAGCGGCTGGTGCGTGGATTGACCGACATGAAGAACGGCGCGGTCTCGGTCGCCCCAAGGCCGGTCAGCATCGGCACGCGATAACCTTTTTCCTTCACCGCGAGCTCGTCGAGGCTGTCCCAGATGAAGGGCGAGAGCGCAGCGCCAGAGAAGAACATCGCGTGCAATCGGTCGAAGAATTTTGCGCGCAGGCTCTGGTCGTCGCGCAAATAGGGCAGCAGCGATTCATAGCCCTTGGGCACGTTGAAATAGACCGTCGGCGAGATCTCCTGGAGATTGCGCACGGTCTCCTCGATGCCGCCGGGCATCGGCTTGCCGGCGTCCAGATACATCGAGCCGCCGTTGTAGAGCGTCAGGCCGATATTGTGATTGCCGCCAAAGGTGTGATTCCAGGGCAGCCAGTCGACGATGACGGGCGGCTCGTCCTTGAGGAAGGCGAGCGTCTCGCGCAACATCACCTGGTTGGCGCAGATCATGCGCTGGGTGTTGATGACGGCCTTGGGATTGCCGGTCGAGCCCGAGGTCAACAGGAACTTTGCGATCGTGTCGGGGCCGATCCTGCCATGGACGTCGTCGAGATCGCTGCGGATCGGAGCCGCCATGAGGTCGGCCAGCAGGGTGACGTCACGGCCCGGCACGCCGCCATAGGACGCGGCGATCTCGGTGCCGAGCGAGACGTTGGCGGCGAGCGCATCGGCGAACTTGTCGGCATCTTCCGCGAAGACGAGGCCGGGCGTCAGCAGCTTCATCAGATAGGACAGCTTGCCGTAGTCCTTCGACACCAGCGAATAGGCTGGCGACACCGGGCAGAACGGAATGCCGGCATAGAACGCGCCGAACGCGAGCAATGCGTGGTCGATCGAGTTTCCGGAAAGGATGACGACCGGCCGCTCCGCCGACAGGCCGCGCGCAATCAGGCTTGAAGCGATATGCCGGCTCGCGGTGAGCAGCTCGGCGTAAGTGATCTTGCGCCAGCCCCGGCCGCCTTCGCGCTCCGCCATGAAGACGCGATCCGGCGTGGTCGTCGCCCAATGATGCAGGCGCTCGGTGATGCGGGCGGGATAGTCGCCGAGCAGCTGTTTTGGCCGCAGGTAAATCGTGCCGTCGTCGCGGCGCTCGATGTTGACGGCAGGATCGCCGAACGAGATGGGCCGCAGCGGGGAAGTGCTCGCGCCGCGCTCCATGCTGGAAGAGGACGGCTGCGCGCTCATGACTTGGGCTTTACCTTTGCGGTCTTGTGCTCGAGGAATTCGCGGATCCGGCGTTTTGCCTCCTTGTCGCTCTGAGCCACGGTGGCCATCAGCGATTCCATGAGCAGGCCGGTCTGCGGATTGGCCTCCGCGATCATCGGCAGCGCCTGGAGCACGGCGAAATTAGTCAGCGGCGCGTTGGAGGCGACCTTGGTCGCCAGCTCCATCGCCTTGCCGAGCGCATTGCCGGCTTCCGTTACATATTGCGCGAAGCCGTAGGAGGCGCCTTCGGTCGCGCTATAGACGCGGCCCGTCAGCATCATGTCCATCATCCTGGCGACGCCGATCAGCCGCGGCAGCCGCACCGAGCCGCCGCCGCCGACGAAGATGCCGCGCTGGCCCTCCGGCAGCGCGAAATAGGTGGTGGGCTCCGCGACGCGGATATGCGCCGAGCAGGCAAGCTCCAGCCCGCCGCCGATCACCGCGCCCCTCAGCGCCGCGATCACGGGCACGCGGCTGTACTGGATGCGGTCGAACACCCGGTGCCACATCTGGGAATGCAGCAGGCCGCCGGTGGCGTCATGCTCGGTCAGCTCGGAGAGGTCGAGGCCGGAGGAGAAATGATCGCCGATGCCGTGGATGACGACCGCGCCGATATCCTCGGGCAGGGACGCGAAACATTCGCCGATTTCCAGGATGATGCCGTCATTGAGCGCATTGCGCTTGGCCGGCCGGTTCAGACCCACGGTCAGAACCCGGTCCACCCTCTCGATCCGGAGTAGCCCGGAGGCACCCGCGGCAGCGGGCTCGGCGTTTCCCTGTGTCATTTGCGTCCTTATCAGAATAGTTATGTTGTATAACGAATTCTGGGGGAGTCAAGGAGGGGCGGGTTCCCGATCCTCTCCCTGGGGGCGGGCGGGGGACCCCCGGCGCTCGGCCGGACTTCCCCGTCGCTAGCTAGCCCATTGCAACGCCATCGCCCTTGGTCCCGTGCTCGCGCTGGTCGAGCCAGAGCGTGCCGAACGCGAACGCCAGCCAGCCCAAATCGTAGGCGCCCCCCATGAGCAGAATGATCCAGCCGGGAAGCGGTCCGACCGCCGCGCGATCGACAAATTCCGCCAAGCTCTCTGCGGGCGTCGGATGGATTGCAATCTTGCCGTAGTAGGCCACGGCCTGGATGGCGAGGATCCAAACGTAGTTGCGTCGCAGCCGCCGCCCCGCAGCGCGGACGAACGAAATGTGATGGCGTGGCGCGGTGTAATCACGCGCAAGAACCGTCTGCCAGCCGTCATCGTGCGCTTCGCCCGTGAACATCGGCGCGTAAAAATTCTTCTCGATCCAGCGGGCGCGGGCGCGCCAGACGTTGAAATAGCGATAGCGCCGCGCCTCCATCGCGAGGAACGCAGCAAGCAGCAACCCGACGAGCACGAGCGGCAGCGGAGATGCTTGCGGGCTCGAAAAGGTCGTCGACAGCGCGATGCCCATCGTGACAATGGCCCAATTGGTCGTGTTATCGAGTCGCGTTCGCCAGATCGTCGAGCGATAGACCTCGCCCCGATAGAGATGGGCGATGGCGCCCATCTCGGCAGGATCGAAACTGTGTCGTGGATTTGAGTCGCTGGAAGCCATGAGGGACATGGTGGCACTCCCGTGGTCTGCGCAATCTCGCGCAAGTCGTATCCTGAACCAGCTCAGAGGCGCGTCATAGGCGGATTCAGCTCTCACCTTCAATGAGCTCAGGCACGCCGCCACACTCTCACGGCAGGATCTGCCCGAGCTTTGCGCCCGTCGCGCTCCCGAATTGGCTCAGAAGGCGCAGGGAAGGCCGGGCACGGGTTGGTACCCGTGAGTTCCCAAAGAGTCACATCACCTGATGCACGTCGATCACGACGCGATCGGCATGGCGCGCGGCCGAGCCCACAAAAATGTGCTCCATCAGCCAGCGATATTTCTCGTGCCCGGTCTCGAATTTCGGCACGGTGCGGAAATAAATCAGCTTGGGATCGACCGGCTCGCCACGCTTGAGCTTTTGCAAGAGTTCGACCGGGCCAAACCGCATGCCTTTGTTCTCGACATAGACCACGGCGCCGTCGTCGGTCTCGAAGGCGTATTTGGCCTCGAGGTCGATCAGCTCGTTGGGGCGGATGGTCTGGAAGTCGGCGCCGAACGGCAGCACCTTGCCTGATATCGCGCCCTCCACCTCGCCGCCGATGATCGGGATGATGCGGCGAACGCCGATGCCGGTCTCACCGGCGGTGACGACGTCGCCAATCTTCGCCGTGATGGTGAAGACGTATTTGGTCTCCAGCGTCGGTGTCGTCATCGCTTCACCTCTTTAGTTCGCCATCATCCGTGTCGGCAGCCAGGTCGCCAGCAGCGGGAAGGCGATCAGGATCACGAGGCGGATCAGGTCCGTGACCACGAACGGGATCACGCCCTTGAAGATGGTGGAGAAGGAGACGTCCTTCACCACGCTCTTGATGACGAAGACGTTCATGCCGACCGGCGGGTGGATCAAGCCGAGCTCGACGGTCATGACGATGATGACGCCGAACCAGATCGGATCGAAGCCGAGATGCGTGATGACGGGGAAGATGATCGGCACGGTGAGGATGATCATCGCCATGGCGTCCATCAGGCAGCCGAGCACGAGATACATCACCATGATCAGCGCCAGCACGCCGTAGCTGCCGAAGCCGAGACCGGTGAGGAACTCGGTTACTTTCTGCGGCGTCTGCGTCACCGTCAGGAAATAGCCGAAGATCAGCGCGCCGATCAGCACGGTGAAGACGGCGGCCGCGGTGCGCGTCGCTTGCAGCAGCGAGGCCAGGATCTTCTCGCGGTCGAGGCGGCCCGTCAGCACGCCGATGACGAAGGCGCCGGCGGCGCCGACGCCGCCGGCTTCCGTCGGCGTGAAGCGCGGCAGGAAGGGCAGGCCGTAGAGGCCGCCGATCACGAACACGAACAGCAGCACCGGCGCCCAGATCTCCTTCAGGCCCGCAAAGCGCTCGCGCCACGAAGTCACCTTGCCCTTGGGCAGGAAGTCGGGCCGCAAATAGCCGATCAGGAAGATCGTGACCATGTACATGGTCATCGCCAAGAGGCCCGGGATGATGCCGGCGATGAAAAGCTTTCCGATGTCCTGCTCGGTGATGATGCCGTAGACGGCGAGCACGGTGGACGGCGGCAGCATCGCGCCGAGCGTGCCGCCCGCTGCGATCACGCCGGTGGCAAAGGATTGCGGATAGCCGAAGCGGCGCATCTCGGGATAGGCGACGGCGGAGAAGGTCGCGGCAGTCGCGACCGAGGAGCCGCAGATCGCGGCGAAGCCGCCGCAGGCGCCGACGGTGGCGATGCCGAGCCCGCCGCGCAAATGACCGACGAAGCCGTTGGCGGCGCGGAACAGCTCGCGGCTCATGCCGGAATTTGACACGAACGAGCCCATCAGCAGGAACATCGGGATGACGCCGAAGGTGTAGTCGGTGACCGTGCGCATCGAGGTCTGGCCGACCAGCTTCAGCGCCGCATTGCCGTTGACGAGATAGGCAAAGCCGGAGACGCCGACGAGGCCCATGGCCATGCCGACGGGTACGCGCAGCAGCATCAGGACGAACAGGGAAACGAAGCCGATTAAGGCGACGGCATCTGTGCTCATGATTACTCCGTCGCCTTCAATTTGGGATCGTGCATCTCTTCAGGATGGAAGATCAGCCGGTAGGTGCGGATCGCGATCAGCAGCACGGCGGAGACGTCGCCGATCCAGGCGATCGCGAAGAACGGCCAGGTCGGCATGTGCATGTCGAAGGTCTGGACGTTGTCGTTGTAGGTGCCGCGCACCTTGTCGAACAACGTCCAGGTCTGCACGGTCACCACGAACAGCAGCACCAGGGTCGCGAACACGTCGATCCAGCGCTGGTAGCGCGGGCCGACATTGCCCCAGACCAGATCCACGGTGATGTGGGTGCCGCGATAGGAAGTCGCCGCGATGCCCCAGAAAATGAGGATGCCGAGCAGCATGCGGCCGATGTCGAAGCTGTCGGGGATCGAGTAGTTCAGCGTATTGCGCAGCAGCACCGACACGAAGATGTCGAGCGCGACGATGCCGACGAAGCCGGCCGCGATCCATTCGATCGTGTCGATGATGCGGTCCATCCAGGAGCGCTTCATGGGGAAAGAGTCCTTCCGACGAGTGCGAGGTGTGCCCGCGATCGAGCTGCGCTCCCTCCCCCGCTTGCGGGGGGAGCGGGTGTCTCCGCAATCGAGAACCCCCAAGAGGAGGGAGCCCTCACCCGGCGCTCCGCGCCGACCTCTCCCGCAAGCGGGAGAGGTGCAGCGAGTGCGCGGCCGCGGTTGAGGCTACTCCGCCAGCGCGTTGTACTTCTTCAGCGAGGCCTTGAGGTCTGCCAGCGCGGCGTCGGGATCGGCGCCGGCCTTCTTGGCGCCCTCGGCCCAGGTCTTCACCAGCGCCTCGGCGGCCTTCTTCCAGGCGGCGGTCTGCTCGGGTGTCAGCTTGTAGACCTCGTGGCCGGACTCCGCCTTGACCTTGTCGATGCCGGCATCCTCGAACTTGCCCCAGTGCTCGCCGACCACGCCGGCCATCTCGACCGAGCAGTTCTTGTCGATCGCGGCCTTCTGCTTGTCGGACATCGCATTGTACTTGTCCTTGTTGATCACGAACACGAAGGTCGTGGTGTAGAGCGGCGCCTCCATGTCGTACCTGGTCACCTTGTCGATGCCGAACAGCACCAGGGAGCCCCAGGGGAAGGTGACGCCGTCGGCGACGCCGCGCTCGATGATGTCGCGCACTTCCGGCGCCGAGGACTGCACGTTGGTGCCGCCGAGCGAGGTGACGAAGTTCGCCATGGTGGCGTGCGCCGGGCGGATCTTCATGCCCTTTACGTCCTCAGGCATCACGATCTTCTTGGTCTTGGAGTGGAAGGAGGAAGGCGAGTGGACGAAGGCGAGGCAGTATTTGACGTCCTTCATCTCCTTCTCGGCATATTTGCGATACCAGGCATCCAGCCCCATCGAGCCGCCCTTGGCGTCCGAGATCAGGAACGGCAGCTCGCCGGCGCCGACGATCGGGAAGCGGCCGGGCTGGTAGCCGGGATTGACGTAGGTGACGTCTGCGATGCCGTCGCGCGCCATGTCGTAATGGTCGAACGCCTTGCCGAGCTGCTGGGCCGGAAACACCTTGCCCTTGATGGTGCCGCCGGAATCCTTCTCGACCGCCGCGGCCCAGTCTTCCAGCGACTTCTGCAGCGGATGCGAAGCCGGCACCCAGTGCGAGATCTTCAAATCGAAGGTCTTGTCCTGCGCGAAGGCAGGCGTCACGCTCGCGGCCAGCAGCAATGCCAGACAGGCTTTTCTCATCACGCGTCTCTCCCTGTTGTCGACGGTGGGCTTCGATGGCCCGGTCTCGTTAATTAACATGTTATCTAATTGGCCGGCGCGTTCAAGCCGGAATTGGTGCGCGCCTCGTCGCCCAGCTACGTCAGCCATGTTGCACGGATTTGTCGCTGCTCGGGCGACCATCGCTCCCCATTTTGCCCAACCGTTATATGATATAATTATCGTCCGCGGGCCGGCGCGACAAGCGGCAGCGACCAAAGCCTACAGGATCGGAAGGAGCAAGTATTGCGGACAAAGGTCGCAATCATCGGGGCCGGGCCGGCCGGATTGTTGCTTGGGCAATTGCTGCACGCCTACGGCATCGACAATGTCATCCTGGAGCGGCAGAGCCCGGACTACGTGCTCGGCCGCATCCGCGCCGGCCTGCTGGAGGAGGGAACCGTCGCGCTGCTCGACCAGGCCGGGGCGGGGACCCGGGCGCATGCCGAAGGTCTGGTGCACGAAGGCATCGAGCTTGCCTTTTCCGGCCGCCGTCATCGCATCGACATGAAGGGTGCGACCGGCAAGACGGTCATGATCTACGGCCAGACCGAAGTCACGCTCGACCTGATGAATGCGCGCAAGGCCGCCGGTCTCGTCTCGGTCTACGAGGCCAAGGACGTCCAGCCGCATGATTTTGACGGCAGTCACCCGCGCGTGACCTACGTTAAGGACGGCGTCACCCACACGCTCGGTTGCGATTTCATCGCCGGCTGCGACGGATTTCACGGCGTCAGCCGCGCCAGCGTTCCGGCTTCGGCGATCGAGGAGTTCGAGCGGGTCTATCCGTTCGGCTGGCTCGGCATTTTGTCGGAGACGCCGCCGGTCAGCCATGAGCTGATCTACTCCAACCATGCGCGCGGCTTTGCGCTGTGCACCATGCGCTCGACCCGACGCAGTCGCTACTATGTGCAGTGTTCGCTGGACGACCACGTCGACCAATGGCCGGACGATCGCTTCTGGGACGAATTGAAGCGCCGGCTCGACCAGGAGGCCGCCGACAGCCTCGTCACGGGCCCCTCGATCGAAAAGAGCATCGCGCCTTTGCGCAGCTTCGTCGCCGAGCCGATGCGTTTCGGCAAGCTGTTCCTGTGCGGCGATGCCGCCCACATCGTGCCGCCGACCGGCGCCAAGGGCCTCAACCTCGCAGCCAGCGATGCGCATTATCTGTCGAGCGCGCTACGCGAATTCTACGACGAGAAATCAAGCGCCGGGATCGACGCCTATTCCACCAGGGCGCTGGCGCGCGTCTGGAAAGCCGTGCGCTTCTCCTGGTGGATGACCTCGATGCTGCACAAATTCCCCGACACCGGCACCATCGGCGCGCGCATCCAGCTCGCCGAGCTCGACTACGTCACGCAGTCGCAGGCGGCCATGACGTCGCTGTCGGAGAATTACGTGGGGCTGCCGTTTTAAGGGCGGCGCCGTCGGTGCCGTAGGGTAGGCAAAGCGAAAGCGTGCCCACCAGCTTTCGCAATCGTGGAGAGATCGTGGGCACGGCGCTGTCGCGCCTTTGCCCACCCTACGGCATCGCGTGCTTGGGCTCCATCGTCATTGCGAGCGTAGCGAAGCAATCCAGACCGTCTCTGCGGAAAGATCCTGGATTGCTTCGTCGCAAGAGCTCCTCGCAATGACGGGCGTGTCCCGTTTCAAACGCTCGCGCAAATCCCGTTTAAAACTTTGTAATTGATGCATCTGTCACGTCCGTTGCGTTCAATGACGGCGACACAGCAAAACGCGAGACGCCCATGACCACTCCCGACATCCCCGCCGGCTTCGAGCCGCATTTCCGCAAGGCGCCGCTCACCGATCCCTGGGAGCCGCTCTATTCGAAGAAGACCGACAAGGGCGTCACCGTCGGATTGCGGCTGGCGGTGCCGCACACCAATTCACGCGGGCTCATCCACGGCGGGCTGATCGCGGCGCTGGCCGACGCCGCCATGGGCTACAGCTGCGCGCAGGCGAGTGGCTGGACGACCTCGTTGGTCACGATCTCGCTGTCGATCGACTATGCCGGTGCTGCCGAGATCGGCCAATGGCTCGCGGTCGAGGGCGAAGCGATCAAGACCGGCTCTACGATCTGTTTCGCACAATGCCTGGTGAGGGCGGATGATGCCGTGATCGCGCGCGCCAGCGGGACGTTTCGCGTGGTGCCGAAGAAGGGGTGATATCGTGCCCCGGACGCAGCGCAGCGCCCTCTTCGGCGGTGCGCTGCAGAGCCGGGGCCCATCCATCCGCAGCTTTCCTCTTGGCCGTCTGGGTCCCGGCTCTGCGCCGCTGCGCGGCGCGTCCGGGACACGCACTCACCCGAACCTCCACTCCGCCGTCTCCACCACGAGATCGATGAACGCGCGCACCTTGGCCGAGAGCAGGCGCGAAGTCGGATAGACGATGTGGATCGGCAGTGCCGGCTGCCCATATTTTGCCAGCACGATTTTCAGCCGTCCGCGCTTCAGCCCCTCGGCGGCCTGATAGGCCAGCACCCGCGTGACGCCGCCGCCGGCCTCGGCATATTGCAGCGCTGCATCGGCGCTGTTGCTGATGAAGCGCGGGGCCGTCGTCAGCTCGATGTCGCGGCCGTCCTGCACGAAGTGCCAATCGGCGGATGGGCCGAACTGGATGGTCTGGTGCTCGCGTAGCGCCTCCGGCGTCCTCGGCTCGCCGTGGCGCTTGAGGTAGGCGGGCGAGGCCACCACGATCCGCCGCATCTCGCCGACCTGGCGCGCCACCAGCGAGGAATCGGCGAGGTGACCGATCCGCACCGCGGCGTCGACGGCATCCTCCACGAGGTTGACGAGATGGTCGGACAGCCGCAATTCGCAGGCGACCTCGGGATAGCGCTTGAGATAGGCGGTCATGACCGGCCCGACATGCAGCCGGCCGAAGCCGACCGGGGCCGACACCACCAGCCGTCCGCTCGGCCGGTTGCGCTCTTCGCGCGCGGAGCCGTCGGCCTCCTCGACATCGGCGAGGATGCGCCGCGCGCGTTCGAGGTATCGCGTCCCGACATCGGTCAGCGTCACCTGCCGCGTGGTCCGTTGCAACAGCCGCGCGCCGAGATGCTCCTCCAGCGCAGCAATCATTCGTGTCACCACCGAAGGCGACAGCCGCAGCTTGCGCGCCGCCGGCGCAAAGCCACGAAGATCGGCGACGGTGACGAAGACGTGCATGGCTTCGAGACGGTCCATGGCATTATTGCATATATTGCAACGATGAAGTGTCAAGCGGCGAGATTGTTCGAGCCGAAGAAAGGGCCAGATTACAGGTCGAAGACGCAGCAATGCGTCGGAATCCCCGGAGATGTTCCGATGACGGCAACTCACATCTACGCCAGCGACGTCGCCTTCTCGCCGGCGGTGAAATCGATCCAGTCCCGAAAGGGATCGCGCGAAGGCTATGCCGAGGCCGAACAGCGCGGCTGGCGCACCGAGGTCGACGAGAGCCTTGCGGCATTTCTGGCTGGCGCCAATAGCTTCTATTTCGCCACCGCATCGGCCGATGGTCAGCCCTATATCCAGCACCGCGGCGGCCCGAAGGGCTTCTTGAAGGTCTTGGACAAGCAGACGCTCGCCTTCACCGACTACGCGGGCAACCGGCAATACATCACGCAAGGAAACCTCTCGGAGAACCCCAAGGCCTACATCTTCGTGATGGACTACGCCCATCGCCGCCGCGTGAAGATTTGGGGCGAGGCGCGCGTAGTCGAGGACGACGTGGCACTGACGACAGCTCTAATGCCGAAAGGCTATCGCGCGCGGCCGGAGCAGGTGATCCTGTTCAAGATCGCGGCCTGGGACACCAACTGCCCGCAGCACATTCCGCAGAAGTTCGATGCGGCCGATGTCGCGGCCGCGCTGGCGGCCAGGGATGCGCGGATCGCGGAGCTGGAGGCGGAGGTCGCGGCGTTGAAGGGGAAGGCGAGCTGAGCTTCGCCTCTCCCGGCAAGCAGGGAGAGGGAGAAGACCTACAGCGCGCTTTCACCTTCGTGCTGGAAGCCGAGATAGCTCGCCGCGACCCGCTCGTTCGCGGCGATGTCGCTGGCCTTGCCGCTCAGCACGAACTCGCCGAGCTCCATCACGTAAGCCCGGTCCGCGATCTTCAGCGCGGCCTGCGCGTTCTGCTCGACCAGCAGCACGGAGACGCCGCTGGCGCGGAGCTCAGTGACGATGCGGAAGATATCGGCGACGATGATCGGGGCGAGGCCGAGGCTCGGCTCGTCCAACATCAACAGTTTCGGCTCGCCCATCAGTGCGCGGCCCATCGCGAGCATCTGCTGCTCGCCGCCCGACAGCGTCCCGGCGAGCTGCTTGCGGCGCTCCTTCAGCCGTGGAAACAGCGCGTAGACCCGCTCGATCGAGGACTTGGCACGGCTGCGCTCGATGCGGAAGGCCCCTAACTCGAGATTGTCCTCGACATTCATGGTCACGAACAATTCGCGGTGCTCGGGAACGAGGCCGAGGCCCATCGCGACGCGATCCTCGATGTCGAGCCGGGCCAGATCCTGCCCGGCAAAGGCGACGCGGCCTTTCAGCGGCAGGATGCCCATGATGGCGGATAGCAGCGTGGTCTTGCCGGCGCCGTTGGCGCCGACGATGGTGACGATCTGGTTGGCGCCGACCTCGAGCGAGACCGAGCGCACGGCCTCGACCTTGCCATAGGCGACATGGGCGTCGGTGACGGACAACAGCGCGCTCATGCCGCCACTCCGAGATAGGCCTTGATCACTTCGGGATTGGTCTTGATCGTGGCGGGGGTGCCTTCGGCGATCTTGGTGCCGAAATCGAGTACCACGATGCGATCGGCGAGGTTCATGACGAAGCCCATGTCGTGCTCGACCAGCAGCACACTCATGCCGCCGTCGCGCAAGTCGCGCAGCAGTGTCGCAAGCCGCTGCTTCTCCATGTGGCGCAGGCCCGCGGCGGGCTCGTCGAGCAGCAGCAGCATCGGATCGACGCAAAGCGCCCGCGCGATCTCGACGATGCGTTGCTGCCCCAGCGAAAGCGAGCCTGCGAGCTGGTGCATCTGCTCGGTGAGGCCGACGCGCTCGATCTGGCGGGCGGCCTCCGCAAGCAGTTTTGCCTCGTCAGCGCGATCGAGCCGCAGCATCGAGGAGATCGGCCCGGCATGGCCGCGCAGATGCGCGCCGATCGCGACGTTTTCCAGCACGGTCATGTCGGGGACCAGCTTCACATGCTGGAAAGTCCTGCTGATGCCGAGCTTGACGATCTCCTGCGGCGGCGCCTTGTCGACCTTCTTGCCCAGCACCGAGATCGAGCCTGCCGTGGCCGACAGCACGCCGGTGATCAGGTTGAAGGTTGTGCTCTTGCCGGCGCCGTTCGGGCCGATCAGCGCGACGATCTCGCGGGCCTGGACGTCGAAGGAGACGTTGTTGACGGCGACGACGCCGCCGAACTGTTTTCGCGCCTTGTCGACCTGGAGCAGGATGCTTCCTTCGCCAGGCGCGCGGGGACGCTGCTCGAGCTTCAGGGAGGTGTCGGGCTTCTTGCCTCCGGCGCGCTCGGGCAGGAAGGAGATCAGCCAGGGCCAGAGGCCGCCGGGCGCAAGCTGCAGCAGGGCGACCAGCATGATGCCGAACACGATGGTCTCGACCTGTCCGGAGCCGGGCAGGATCAGTGGCAAATAGCTTTGCAGCACCTCTTTGAGGACCACGACGATCGCCGCGCCCAGAACGCCGCCCCAGACATAGCCGGCGCCGCCGACCACCGCGATGAAGAGATATTCGATGCCGGCCTGCGCGCCGAACGGCGTCGGGTTTACGGCGCGCTGGAGATGCGCGTAGAGCCACCCCGAAAGGCCGGCCAGCACGGCGGCATGGATGAACACCAGCAATTTGGCGCGGGGCGTGTGCACGCCGAACGCCTCGGCCGCGACATGGCCGCGGCGCAGCGCGCGGATGGCGCGGCCGGTGCGGGAATCCAGCAGGTTCATCGTCAGCAGTGCCGAGAGGATCACGGCGCCCCAGATCGCGTAATAGATCGAGCCGGGCGAGAGCATCTTGAACGTGCCGATCGACAGCGGCGGGATCGCCGAGATGCCGTCGTTGCGGCCGAGAAATTCCAGCTTGCTGAACAGATAGAACAGGCCGAGCCCCCAGGCGAGCGTGCCGAGCGGCAGGTAATGGCCGGAGAGGCGGACGGTGATCAGACCGAGCAGCACCGCCAATGATCCGCTGACCGCCAGCGATAGCGGCAGCGTCAGCCAGGGCGACAGGCCGTAGGCCGTCGACAGCACCGCGGTGGTATAGGCGCCGAAGCCGACGAAGGCTGCTTGTCCGAAAGAGGTCAGGCCGCCGACGCCGGTCAGCAGCACGAGGCCCATCGCGACCAGCGCGGTAAGGCCGATATTGTCGAGCAGCACGATCCAGAACGGGGGCATGCCCGGGACAAACGGGATCGCCGCCATCACGAGTGCGAAGACGAGAATGGGAAGCCGGCTCTGCATCTTAGCCTCAGTCCTTCTCTTCCTCGACCGCCGGCGCGGCGAGCGAGCGCAGCAGCAGCACGGGGATCAAGAGCATGAAAACGATCACCTCCTTGTAGTTGGAGGCATAGAAGGACGAGAACGCCTCGACGAGGCCGACCACCAGCGCCGCGACGGCGGTCAAGGGGTAGCTGACGAGGCCGCCGATGATCGCGGCGACGAAACCTTTCAGGCCGATCAGGAAGCCCGAATCGTAATAGAGCGTCGTGATCGGCACGATCATGATGCCCGACAGCGCGCCGATGACGGACGCCAGTAGAAAAGCGATCTGCCCCGACAACGTGGTGCGGATGCCCGCGAGCCGCGCCCCGAGCCGGTTCACGGCGGTCGCGCGCAGCGCCTTGCCGTAGAGCGTCAGGCCGAAGAACAGCCAGAGCCCGACGATGAAGGCAACGGTGATGCCGTAGACGGTGAGGCTCTGGCCGGTGAAGCGCAGCGCGCCGGCTGTGAAGGCGCCGGACAGCACGGCGGGGCCGCGCTGGCCTTCGGCGCCGAAGAACAGGAGGCCGAGGCCCTGCAGCGCGAGGTGGACGCCGACGGAGGCGATCAGCAGCACCAGCACCGAGGTGTGCGCCAGCGGCTGGAACGCGATGCGGTAGAGATAGAGGCCGATCATCGCGACGATCACCAGCGACAACACGATGCAGATTGCGACCGGCGGCTTCTGGGCCGCGAAGTACACGGTCAGCGCCAGCACGATGGAAGGCAGCACGATGTTGGTAACAACGCTGCGCAGGACCAGCCGCCCGTGCAGCGCCTTGCGCGCCACGATCAGGTCGAAGGCGAAGGCACCGATACCGAGCGCCAGCGCCAGCTTTGCCGTTCCCGGCATCTGGCCCGCGGCCAGCGAGGCGTAGGTCAGCGCGCCGTAGGTGACGAATTCGCCCTGGGGAATGAGGATCACGCGGGTGACGGCGAATACCAGCACCAGCGCCAGGCCGAGCAGCGCATAGATCGCGCCATTGGTGATGCCGTCCTGCATCAGGAACAGCATGATGGTGGTATTCAAGACCGGACGCTCCCCCTCAAGATTACGAACCGGTCCCCTCGATTGCGGTGGACGGTTCGCTCACAGCCATTGAAAAACGCTGACGATATTTGATATGGTCTATAACAATTATCAAATATAACATCAAGGGCGGGGAACGACCCGGCCCGAATTTAGCGGGATTACGAGCACGAGGCGATGACCGTTTCCAAAACCGCTGAAAAGTCCTCTGGGAAGTCGGCCGACCCGGCCAAGGGCCGCAAAGACGCGACTGAAGTCCAGAGCGAAGCCCTTCAGCTCGGCGAGCTCTCCGAACAGCTCGGCTATGTCTTGAAGCGGGCGCAGCTCAAGGTGTTCGAGAACTTTTTGCGCTGCATGGCCTCGCTCCAGCTCACGCCGGCGCAGTTCTCCGTGCTGCTGCTGGTCGAGAAGAATCCCGGCCGTAACCAGACCGAGATCGCCTCTACGCTAGGCATCCTCAGGCCGAACTTCGTGGCGATGCTCGACAATCTCGAGAGTCGCGACCTTTGCGCGCGGATCCGCTCCACCAACGACCGCCGCTCGCACATCCTGGTGCTGACCGACAAGGGCAAGGCCGTGCTGGCCCGCGCCAAGAAGCTCGTTGCCACCAAGCACGAGGCGCGGCTGAACGAACTGCTCGGCCAGGCCAACCGCGAAGCCCTCCTCGCGATGCTCTCGAAGATCGCGAGCGAGTTTTGAGGCGGGCAGTCACGACCTAGGTGCGCGAGCGCGACCCTGGAATCTTTCGCCGCATTTGCGTGGTCGCCTTGCCCCGGCTTGACTAGCTTCTGTCGCGGGCATCCGCGTCTCTTCTCTCACTCCGTCATGCCTGGGCGATCCGCCGGACAGCTGCGCGGTCGCGCTTTGGTGGCGCGTCACTCGCGTCCGGAATGGCGGACGAGCCTGATGGCGGAGTGCGAGGGCGTGAGTTCCGAGGGGGGCGAGCGGTATGATGCGCCGCATGTAGAAAATGATGCTTGAAACATCATTTCGTGCGTCCTAAGCTTGGCAAATCAACCATTGTAACTGCCACGGACATCCTGCCCCGTGATCACCGCCGCGCAGCTTCGAGCCGCCCGTGCTTTGCTCAGGATCGACCAGCGCGAACTCGCGCAGCGCTGTTCGCTGTCGCTGCCGACGATCCAGCGTATGGAGGCCTCCGAAGGGGTGATCCGCGGCAATGTCGATTCCCTGGTGAAGCTGGTTGAAGCGCTATCGGCTGCCGGCATCGAGCTGATTGCCGAGGGGGCGGTGTCGAGCGCCGGGGGCCGCGGTGTGCGGCTGAAGTCTCCACCTCCAAGCGCGGGCGGCCAATCGGGATGAGGGCGCGCGCACAAATCATGATCGAGGACCGGCCATGATCGCCGTCGCGCTATGGTCGGTGGCGGCTCTGCTGGCGCTGGCGCCTGCGGGAGTCGTGCTGTCGACGCGCCCGCGCGGCTCGATCATCCTTTACGGCGGATGCCTGATCGGCACATCGACGCTCTGTGTCACGGCGCTGTCCGCTCTGCTCTATTCCCCTCAGTTGGCGCCGAGCGCGATACTGCCGATCGGATTGCCGTGGCTCGGTGCTCATTTCCGGCTCGATGCACTGTCCGCCTTCTTCCTCGTCGTCGTCAATCTAGGCGGCGTCGCTGCGAGTCTGTTCGCGATCGGTTACGGCCAGCACGAGGATTCCCCCGGCCGCGTGCTGCCGTTCTATCCCGCCTACCTCGCAGCGATGAACGTCGTCGTGCTGGCAAACGATGCCTTCAGCTTCCTGGTCGCCTGGGAATTCATGTCGCTGACCTCCTGGGCGATGGTCGTATCGCATCACCGGGACGCAGAGAATGTCCGCGCCGGCTACGTCTATCTTCTGATGGCAAGTTTCGGCACGCTGGCGCTGCTGCTCGCCTTCGGCCTGCTCGCGAGCAACGCCGGTTACGATTTCGATGCGATCCGAGCCTCGCATCCTTCCGCTGCGCTGACCGGCACGGTGGTCATCCTCGTGCTGCTGGGGGCCGGCTCCAAGGCTGGCTTGGTGCCGCTGCACGCTTGGCTGCCGCTCGCCCATCCCGCGGCGCCCAGCCACGTCTCCGGCCTCATGAGCGGGGTCATGACCAAGGTCGCCGTCTACGGCTTCGTGCGCATCGTCTTCGATCTTGTGCCCGAACCGGTGTGGTGGTGGAGCATGGTGGTGCTGCTGGTCGGCGGTCCGACGGCGACGCTGGGCGTGCTCTATGCGCTGATGCAGCGCGATATCAAGCGCGTGCTCGCCTATTCAACGATTGAGAACATCGGCATCATCTTCACCGGCCTCGGGCTGGCGCTGGCTTTCAAGGCGGAAGGGCTCGACTGGGTGGCGGCGCTCGCCTTCACCGCGGCGATGATGCATGTGTTCAATCATGCGCTGTTCAAGAGCCTGTTGTTCTTCGGCGCCGGCGCGGTGCTGGGAGCGACCGGCGAGCGCGACATGGAGAAGCTCGGCGGGCTGATCCATCGCATGCCGAAGACGGCGTTTGTGATGCTGGTCGGCTGCGTCGCGATCTCGGCATTGCCGCCGTTCAACGGCTTCGTTTCGGAATGGCTGATCTTCCAGGCGATCCTGCTTTCACCGCAACTGCCCTCTTGGGGTCTCAAGCTCGTCATCCCGGCGGTCGGGGGTTTGCTGGCGCTCGCGGCCGCCTTTGCCGCGGCCTGCTTCGTCAAGCTCTTTGGCATCAGCTTTCTCGGTCGGCCGCGTTCGGACGTCGCGGCGTCAGCGCATGAGACTGACCGCTTCTCGCTGACCGCGATGTTCGCGCTTGCCGCCTTCTGCCTCATTGCCGGTATCCTGCCCGGGCTGTTCATCGATGCACTGGCACCGGTGAGCAAGGATATGGTCGGCAACATCATGCCGCATCAAGTCGGATTGCAGTGGCTCACCATCGTGCCGATTGCGGAAAGCCGCAGCTCCTATAACGGCCTCCTGGTGTTCCTGTTCGTGGTACTCTGCGGCACGGCGGCGGCGTCAGCCATTCACCGTCTCGCCTCCGACCGCTTACGCCGCGCACCCGCCTGGGATTGCGGCTATCCCGACGCGAACCCGGCGATCCAGTACTCAGCCTCCAGCTTCTCGCAGCCGATCCGCCGTGTGTTCGGCAGCGTCGTCTTTGGCGCACGCGAGATCGGCGAGATGCCGCCGCCGTCCTCGCCGCTTCCTGCGCGGCTCCAGGTCGAACTGCACGATCGGATCTGGGATTGGCTGTACGCGCCGATCGCGAGGGCCATCGGCTTTGCGACGGAGCGCATCAATATCCTGCAGTTCCTCAGCATCCGCCGCTACCTGACGCTGGTATTCGTGGCGCTGGTCGTGCTGCTGCTGGTGGTGGCACTATGAACGGGCTGCGCGACATCCTCTCCCAGGGCGCGCAGATGTCGCTGGTGCTGGGACTCGCGCCGCTGCTGACGGGTTTCGTGCGGAAGGTGAAGGCTCGGCTGCTACGGCGGCGTGGACCGCCGCTGCTCCAACCCTATCGCGACCTCGTCCGCCTGATGCGCAAGGACGTCGTGCTCGCGGACAACGCATCCTGGCTGTTTCGCGTCATTCCCTATCTGATGTTCGCGGGCACCTGGGTCGCCGCCTCGCTGGTGCCGACTTTCGGCAATGGTCTGTTGTTCTCCTGGACCGCCGATCTCATCGCCATCACTGCGCTGCTCGGCAGCGCTCGTTTCTTCCAGGCGCTCGCCGGCATGGACGTCGGAACCGCCTTCGGCGGCATCGGCTCCAGCCGTGAGGTGATGATCGCCTCCCTCGCCGAGCCCGCGATGCTGATCACCGCGTTCTCGGTGGCAATGATCGCCGGCTCGACGCAGCTGCCCACGGTGGCCGAGTTCATGGGCTCGGACGCGGTCGGTCTGCGTGTGTCGTTGGGAATGGCGTTCGTGGCGCTGACCATCGTGGCGCTGGCGGAGAATGCCCGTATCCCGGTCGATAACCCCGCCACCCATCTCGAGCTCACCATGGTGCACGAGGCCATGGTGCTGGAATATTCAGGGCGGCATCTCGCGCTGATCGATTTGTCGTCGCAGCTCAAGCTTCTGCTCTACGTCTCGCTGATCGCCTGCGTGTTCCTGCCATGGGGCACGGCGACTGCGGATGCGAGCGTTGCAAGGCTCGCGCTTGGCACACTGGTCTATTTCGGCAAGCTGACGGTCCTCGGCTTCCTGCTTGCCGTGTTCGAGACCGCAATCGCCAAGATGCGCGTGTTCCGGATTCCGGAGTTCTTGGGCGCGGCGCTGATGCTGGCATTGCTTGCCACCCTGTTGCGCTTCGTGTCGGGGAGCCTCTGAGAGATGAGCAGCCTGCAATTCGACATCGCCCATCTGCTCGCCGGCTCGCTCGTGCTGGCGAGCTTCATGATGCTCTATCAGGATCGGCTCTATGCGCTGCTGAATGTCTATGCGCTGCATGCCGGCGTGCTGGCGCTATCGGTGGCCTGGCAGGCCTATGTGCAGCAAGCGCCGCATCTCTATATCACGGCGCTGATCGCGTTGGCCTTCAAGGCCATCATCATCCCCGTGGCGCTGCACCGGATCATCAAGCGGCTCGGTATCCACCGCGAGATCGAGAACGTGATCGGCGTCGGGCTGACCATGATGGCCGGCATAGGACTCGTCGCGCTGTCGATGGTGGTGATGTTGCGGGTGACGCCGGGCGCCGACGCGCTCGCGCGCGAGGATCTCGCCTTCGCGCTGTCGGTGGTGCTGCTGGGTCTCCTGATCATGGTTACGCGACGCAACGCGGTGAGCCAGGTCGTCGGCTTCATGTCGCTGGAGAACGGCTTGGTGCTGGCGGCAACCGGCGCCAAGGGTATGCCGCTGGTGGTCGAGATCAGCGTCGCCTTCTCGGTGCTGATCGCTTTCATCGTGATCGGGATCTTCCTGTTCCGCATCCGCGAGCGTTTCGACAGCGTGGACGTACAGGCGCTCGATCGCTTCAGGGGAGAGCGGCGATGACGCTCGATGCGCTCGGTGCGATCCTGCTGATCCCGACCATCTCGGCCGCTCTGCTCGCGATCCTGCCTGGCTACATGCTGGCGGCGAGGCTCAACATCGCCGCGGCGCTCGCGACCTTCCTCACTTCGCTGTCGCTGTTCGTGATCGAGCCGACGTCGGGGCAATATCTGCTGCTCGACGACCTTAACAAGGTCTTCATAGTTCTGACGACCTTCATCGGCTTCACGACGTCGGTCTTCAGCGCGAGCTACATCCACCACGAGATCGAGACCGGGCGCTTGACGCCGGCCTTTCTGCGTTTCTATCACGCGATGTACCAGATGCTGATGTTCGCGATGAACCTCGCGCTCGTCGCCAACAATATCGGCCTGATGTGGGTCGCGGTCGAGGTGGCGACGCTGACGACCGTGCTGATGGTCGGCATCTACCGCACCCATGAGGCGCTGGAAGCCGCATGGAAATACTTCATCCTCGGTAGCGTCGGCATCGCGCTCGCGCTGTTCGGCACGATCCTGGTCTATATGGCGGCCCGCCCCGCGGTGGGCGAGGGGCTGGACGGAATGGTATGGACGGTGCTGGTGAAGCACGCCGCACAGTTCGACCCGGCGTTGCTCAACGTCGCCTTCGTTTTCCTCCTGCTCGGCTACGGCACCAAGGTCGGCCTCGCGCCGTTGCACGCCTGGCTGCCGGATGCGCATGCCGAGGGCCCGACGCCGATCTCGGCGGTGCTGTCCGGCCTGTTGCTCAACGTCGCGCTCTATGCGCTGCTGCGCTTCAAGATGATGCTCGCGGTCAACTCCGAGGCGATCGCGCCGGGTCCGCTGATGGTGACCATGGGCCTGATCTCGGTGATCTTCGCCGCGCTGATGCTGTACCGGCGCCGCGACATCAAGCGGATGTTCGCCTATTCCTCGATCGAGCATATGGGCATCATCGTCTTCGCCTTCGGCATGGGCGGCCCGCTCGCGAATTTCGCGGGTCTGTTGCACATGGCCATGCATTCGCTGACCAAGTCGGCTATCTTCTTCGCCGTCGGCCATATCGCACAGGTCAAGGGCACACAGAAGATCGCCGATATCGGCGGCCTCACGACGACCAACCCGGTGCTCGGGTGGGGCCTGATGCTCGGCGTCATCGCCATCGTCGGGCTGCCGCCGCTCGGCATCTTCATGAGCGAGTTTCTAGTGGTGAGCTCGACTTTCGCCCGCGCGCCCTGGCTGACGGTGATCCTGGTGCTTGGCATCATCATCGCGCTCGGCGGGCTTTTCCTGCGGGTCGGCGTGGTGATGTTCGGCGAGCCCAAGGGCAAGACCGCACCCGCGGAAGCCTCCTACGTGCCGATGTTCACGCACCTCGGATTGGTGCTGATGGCCGGCATCTATCTGCCGCCGGTGCTGGTCACCGGCTTCCAGAACGTCGCGAAGCTCCTGGGATAGGCGATGGGCATCCTCGACAGCATCCCCCACGTCAATGCGGTGTCGTCGCACCGGCCCTGGCCGCGCGCCGTCGTGACGGAGGCGGGCTGGCAGGCAGCGATCGATCGGCTCGTCGAGGGGGGCCTCACACTGCTCGGCTTCTGGGGCGAGCCGACCGCGGTGCATATGGCGATGCTCGATGGAGGCTCAGCCGCGATCGCAGTCGTCACCTACGAGTGTCCGGCCGGCACATTTCCAAGCGTCGCCAACCGCCATCCGCCGGCGCTTCGGCTGGAACGGACCATCCATGATCTGTTCGGGCTTGTTCCGACCGGCGCGGACGATCTGCGGCCATGGCTCGACCACAATGCCTGGGGCCAATCCCATCCGCTCTCCGGCCGCAACGCATCGCGCGAGGTGCGGCCATATCAATTTCTGCCGGCCGAGGGCGAGGCGCTGCACCAGGTGGCGGTCGGCCCGGTCCATGCCGGGATCATCGAGCCCGGCCATTTCCGCTTCACCGCCAATGGCGAACACGTGGTGCGGCTGGAGCAGCGGTTCGGCTACACCCACAAGGGCATCGAGTCGCTGATGCAGGGTGCGAGCCTCGAGGCCGCGGCAAAGCTCGCCAGCCGCACTTCCGGCGACAGCACCGTCGCCTATGCCTTCGCCTTTGCGTGTGCCGTGGAAGCAGCCCTGCAGATCGAGGCGCCGAGGCGAGCGACGCTCTTGCGAGCGCTGATGGCGGAGCTGGAGCGGCTCGCCAATCATTTGGGCGACATCGGGGCCATCTGCAACGACGCCTCGTTCGCGCTGATGCATGCCCAGACCGGCATTTTGCGTGAGCGCTGCTTGCGCGCTGCGGACGTCGCGTTCGGCCATCGCCTGATGATGGACGTCATCGTGCCCGGTGGCGTGACGCGTGACATTGAGCCGGACGGCGTGTCCGCGCTCGGCGCGCTGCTCGCGGAGCTACGCAAGGTCTTTCCGCGCTTGATCGAGCTCTATGACAATACGGCGTCCTTGCAGGACCGCACCGTCACCACAGGCATCGTGAAGGCGGAATATGCGCGTCAGTTTGGCGCCGGCGGTTATGTCGGCCGCGCCTCGGGCCGCGATTTTGACGCGCGGCGGGCGCTGGCCTACATGCCTTACGGCGCGCTATCGTTCGAGGTGCCGGTCCTGCAGGCCGGTGACGTGAATGCGCGGGTCTGGATCCGAATTCGCGAGGTCGAGCAGAGCGTCGCGTTGATCGAGCAGATTCTCGACCAGCTTGGGCCGGGCGGGCTCGAAACCGCGCTGCCAGCCGGGACCGGCGGCGCTGCCCGTGAAGGCATGGCGCTCACCGAGGCCTTCCGCGGCGACGTTCTGGTGTGGCTGCGGCTCGATGGCGAATTGCGCGTCGAACGCTGCCACCTGCGCGACGCGTCGTGGTTCCAGTGGCCGCTGCTGGAAGCCGCGATCGAAGGCAACATCATTGCCGACTTTCCGCTCTGCAATAAGTCGTTCAACTGTTCCTATTCGGGCGTGGACCTCTAAGCCATGCGCAAGACCCTGCTCGAAAGCCTCACCCATGGTTCGCTGACGGAGCCCGCTCCGGCGCCGGACGGTTCCGCGCTGGCCGAGCTTGCAGCGAAGGTCGACCGTGCTGCCCAGGCCCGGCTTGGGCGTTCTCTTGCCATTCGTGAGGTCGACGCCGGATCCTGTAATGGCTGCGAACTGGAGATCCATGCGCTTTCCAACGCCTTTTATGACGTCGAACGTTTCGGCCTGCGTCTCGTCGCCTCGCCACGTCATGCCGACGTGCTGCTGGTCACGGGTCCCGTGACGAAGAACATGCGAGAAGCGCTGGAGCGGACTTACAACGCGACGCCAGATCCGAAATGGGTCGTCGCGGTCGGCGGTTGTGCGATCGATGGCGGTATTTTCAGGGACAGCTACGCCTGCGTCGGCGGCGTATCCGAGACCGTTCCGGTGGATCTGCACATCAAGGGCTGCCCGCCGTCACCGACGGACTTGTTGAAGGGGCTGCTCGCGCTGCTGGAGCACGTCGGCGGCGAACGGTAATCCGCGCAGACTCCGTCATGTCGGGCCAAGCCGCGACCGCGTCGAACAGGGCGGGCTCTAATCGACCAGGATCACTCTGATGTCATTGACGTTCGTCAGCGTCGGGCCCGGCAGCAGCAGGTCGCCGGTCGCCTCGAAGAACGTCGTGGCGTCGTTGTTGTCGAGATAGGCCTGCGGCTGCAGCGCTAGCGCCTTCATCTTCGCGAACGTCGCCGCGTCGATCAGCGCACCGGCGGGGTCGGTCGGGGTGCCGGCACCGCCGTCGGCACCGTCGGTGTCGCCCGCCAGCGCCGAAATGTCCGGCGTGTCCTTGAGCAGGCTGGCGAGCGCCAGCGCGTATTCCTGGTTCGGGCCGCCGCGCCCCTGGCCGCGCACGGTCACCGTGAGCTCGCCGCCGGAGAGGATGGCGAGGCGCTTGCCCTGCGCGCGCGCATCCAGCGCCAGCCGGGCGTGCGCGGCCGCGACCTCGCGCGCTTCGCCTTCGAGGTCGGCGCCGAGGTCGATCGTCTCGTAGCCGGATTCGCGCGCGAGCTTCACCGCGGCGTCGAGCGACTGCTTGGGCCGCGCGATCAGTTCGAAATGCGCGCGGGCGAAGGCGGCATCATCGGGCTTGCAGCTTTCGTTGCGGGGATCGTCGAGCGCGTGGCGAACGGCATCGTCGATGTCGAGCTTGTATTTCGCGACGATGGCGCGCGCATCAGCCAGCGTGGTCGGATCGGGTACGGTCGGACCGGAGGCGATTGCGGAAGGATCGTCATGCGGCACATCCGAGATCGCGAGCGTCACGATCTCGGCGGCATTCCTGCCGGCGCGTGCCAGCCGGCCGCCCTTGATCCGCGACAGATGTTTCCTGACGGTATTCATCTCGCCGATCGGCGCGCCCGAGCGCAGCAGCGCCTTGTTGACCGCCTGCTTCTGCGCGAAGCTGATGCCCTCGCTCGGCGCGATCCAGTTGGCCGAGCCGCCGCCGGTGAGCAGCACCAGGAGCAGATCGTCCGGCCCGGCCTCGCCTGCGAGCGCGAGCGTGTCGGCGGCGCCCTTCAGGCCGGCCTCGTCCGGAACGGGATGCCCGGCTTCGACCACGCGGATGCGGCGCGTCGGCACGCCGTAGCCGTGACGCGTGGTGGCGATGCCGACGATGCGTTCCGGTGCGAGGTGGAGCGTGTCGAGATAGTGCCGCTCGGCGGCCGCGGCCATGGCACCCGCGCCCTTGCCGGCGGCAAGGCAGATCACGCGTCCCTTGGGCGCGGGCGGCAGGTGCGGCGCCAGCACCACATTGGGATGGGCGGCGGCGACGGCGGCGTCGTAGAGCGCACGGAGCAGGGGACGTCGGTCGGTCATGACGATGGCCTTCGGCAGACATGAGACTGGCGGCCAAGGCCGCCGTTCACCTGCCTACCGCATCGGGCGCCAAAGCGTAAGCCGGCTTTGCCGTCATTCGATTGTGCAATCGCGTGATCATAATCGGCGGGCAAGCAAAAGCCCCCTGCGACGGGGTCGCAGGGGGCTGGTTTCTTGCTTGAGACGGTTAGCCGCCGGCTTCGGCGTTGATCACGTCGCCGAACAGCTCCCACCGCTCGCCCTTGAAGCGCTGCAGCTGCAGTGAGCTGATCGGTGCGAAATCGGTCGGCGACGTGTTGATCTTGATGCCGGGCAGCAGCACCTCGGTGCGGAAGTCCTTCAGGCTGGCCGCCTGCTTCATGACGTTCGCGCGTGTGAGGTCGTCGCCGCAATTCTTGAGCACCTGGACCAGCGTCTGGGCCACGCCGTAGCCGACGATCGTGCCGTTGTCGGTCTTGTCGCCTTCGGGAAAGTACTTCGCCATGAAGTCGAGGAAGCCCTTCATGCCGGCATCATTGGCCCATTGCCTGTCGGTGGTGTCTTTCAGATAGGCCGCCGAGATGATGCCTTGTGCGTTCTCGAAGCCTGCCGGCTTGATGACGCTGCCGACGGAAGCCGAGACGTTGTTAAGGAAGTGAGTCGGCTTCCAGCCGATCTCGGCATTCTTCTTGATCGCCTGCGCCGCGAATTTCGGCGTGGTGATGTTGACGAAGATGTCGGCGCCGGTCGCCTTCAGCTTGACGATGTGGTTGTCAATGGTCGGCTCCGACGTCTCGTAGCTCTCCTCGGCCACGATCATGCTCGCGGCCTTCGAGCCGAGACCGTCCTTCAGGCCCTTGAGATAATCCTTGCCGTAATCGTCATTCTGAAACAGGACGGCGATCTTCGCGTTCGGCATCTCCTTCAGGATGTACTTCGCGTAGATCTGCGTTTCGCTCTGATAGTTGGGCTGCCAGCCCATGGTCCACGGAAAGTCCTTCGGATCGTTCCACTTGGTGGCGCCGGTGGCGACGAACAGCTGCGGGACCTTCTTCGAGTTCATGTACTTCTGGATCGCCGAGTTCGGCGGGGTGCCGAGCGAATTGAAGATCAGCAGCACCTCGTCGCTCTCGACCAGCTTGCGCGCCTGCTCCACCGTCTTCGGTGGCGAATAGGCGTCGTCGTAGCTGATGAAATTGATCTTGCGGCCGTTGATGCCGCCCTCTTCGTTGATCTTCTTGAAATAGGCGGCCTCGGTCCGCCCGATGATGCCGTAGGCGGAGGCCGGTCCGCTGTAGGGCATGATGTTGCCGATCTTGATCTCGGTATCGGTCGCGCCGGTATCGTATTTTTTCTGGGCAAGAGCGGCACTCGTCGAGGCCGCGAAAACTGCGAGCGCAATGGATGCGGCCGCAAGTTTGCTGGTGACAGCAGGCATTCCTATCTCCCTATTTTTCTTGATGTGCGCGTCCTTGTTCTTGTGTCGCTCTTCTTGCCGACGCGATCGGGATTGAACCCGATTTGGCCGGAACCTTCAAGGAAAAGCCCCTGCAACCGTGTCGCAGGGGCTACTTCTTTAGTAGTCATGCGCGATGATGGACCCTCATCCGCCGACGTCGCCACTGATGACGTCGCCGAAAAGCTCCCAGGTTTCACCCTTGAATCGTTCCAGCCGCAGCTGCGAGAGCGGCGCGAAGTCGGTAGGGCTTGTGTTTACCTTGACTCCTGGAAGCAGTCCGTGGGGTTCGAAATCTCTCATACTCGCGGCCTGCTTCATCACGTTCGCGCGGGTCAGATCGTCGCCGCAAGCCTTCAGCACATGTACCAGTCCCTGTGCGACGATGTAGCCGTACATGACGGAGGCGTCCGCGCGGTTCGCCTCGGGATAGTACTTGTCCAGGAATTCATTCCAGGCCTTCATGCTCGGATCGTTCGTCCATTGCGGATCAGTCGGATCCTTGAAATATTGCGAGGAGATGATGTCCTGCGCGTTCTCGAAACCTGCGGGCTTGATCACGCTGCCGATCGATGCCGACACGTTGTTGAGGAAGTGCAGTGGCTTCCAGCCGACCTCGGCGTTCTTCTTGATCGCCTGGGCCGCGAATTTCGGTGTCGTGATGTTGAAGAACACGTCGGCGCCCGTCGACTTCATCTTGACGATATGGGAATCGATCGTCGGTTCGGAGACTTCGTAGCTTTCCTCGATCACGATCATCGAGGAACCTTTGGCGCCAAGTCCATCCTTGAAGCCCTTGAGATAGTCCTTGCCATAGTCGTCGTTCTGATAGAGCACGGCGATCTTGGAGTCCGGGTGGTTCTTCAGCATGTACTTGGCATAGATTTGCGCTTCGCTCTGGTAGTTGGGCTGCCAGCCCATGGTCCAGGGAAATTCCTTCGGGTCGTTCCACTTGGTGGCACCTGTGGCGACGAACAATTGCGGCACTTTCTTCGAATTCATGTATTTCTGGATTGCCGAGTTGGGCGGTGTCCCGAGGGAGTTGAAGATCAGCAGCACCTCGTCGCTCTCCACGAGCTTGCGCGCCTGCTCCACCGTCTTCGGCGGCGAGTAGGCATCGTCATAGCTGATGAAGTTGATCTTGCGGCCGTTGATGCCGCCTTCCGCATTGATCTTGCGGAAATACGCCTCCTCGGTCTTGCCGATCACGCCGTAAGCGGACGCGGGGCCGCTGTAAGGCATGATGTTGCCGATCTTGATTTCGGTGTCGGACGCGCCAGTGTCGTATTTCTTCTGCGCGAACGCTGCCGTGGACAGGGTGGCAGCCAGCACGAGGGCGGCCGAGAAGGCCCCCAATCGCACATGCATTGCAGGCATCTTGCTCTCCCTAGCTCGGTTTGAATGTGTCGATTGTTCTTGTTGGGAGCGATCATTGCGCGCCGCTCCGGCACGCATTGAATACCCTTCTCAGGCGCCCAGCAAGGAGAACGCCCAGCCGGCGCGATCGCGGCGAGCTGCTTCTTTTTCGAGGGGATGCGGAATATTCCGGCGCGCGAGATCAAGCGCGTCGCCGCTCACCCACGCGTAAATTGTCTTATCAAGCAGACGCAATTTTCAATTGCGCCTTTGCCTGGCTTCAATGCCCGATCTCGCTGGAGATGACGTCGCCGAACAACTCCCATTTCCGGCCCTTGAAGCGCATCATTTGCAGCTGCTCGATCGGGGCGAAATTGTCCGGCGCGGTGTTGATCTTGATGCCGGGCAGCAGCGTGTCGGGCTCGAAATCCTTCAAGGAAGCTGCCTGCTTCATGACGTTCTCGCGGGTGAGATCGTCGCCGCACATCTGCAGCACCTTCACCATCGTCTGTGCGGCGGCGTAGCCGAACACGACACCGGCATCGAGCTTGTTGGCCTTGGGATCGTATTGCGCGAGGAAGTCATAGAACTTCTTCATGCCGTCATCGGCATTCCACTGCGGATCGGAGCCGTCCTTGAGGTAGCTCGCCGACAGGATGCCCTGGGAGATCTCGAGGCCGGCCGGCTCGATCACGCCGCCGACGGAGGCCGAGACGTTGGAGACGATGTAGACCGGATGCCAGTTGATCTCTGCCGCCTTCTTGATCGCCTGCGCGGCGAACTTCGGGGTGGTGATGCTGATGAAGACGTCGGCGCCCGAGGCCTTCAGCTTCACGATGTGCTCGTCGATCGCGGGCTCGGAGGTGTCGTAGGCCTCCTGTAGCACGATCATCGAGGCTTTGGCGCCGAGGCCGTCCTTCAGCCCCTTCAGATAGTCCTTGCCGAAATCGTCGTTCTGGTAGAGCACGCCGATCTTTCCGTCCGGCTTCTCCTTCGTGATGTACTTGGCATAGATGCGCGCCTCGCTCGCGTAGCTCGGCTGCCAGCCCATGGTCCAGGGATATTGCTTGGGATCGTTCCACTTCGAGGCGCCGCTCGCGACGAACAATTGCGGCACCTTCTTCTCGTTCATGTATTTGCGGATGGCGCTGTTGGTGGAGGTGCCGAGCGAGCCGAAGATCAAGAGCACCCCGTCGCTCTCGACCAGCTTGCGCGCCTGCTCCACCGTCTTCGGCGGCGAATAGGCGTCATCATAGGAAATGAACGTGATCTTGCGGCCGTTGACGCCGCCTTCGGCATTGATCTTGTTGAAATAGGCTTCTTCGGCCTTGCCGATCGCGGCGTAGGCCGAGGCCGGGCCGCTATAGGGCATGATGTTGCCTATTCTGATCTCAGTATCGGAAGCGCCGCTGTCGTATTTCGCCTGCGCCAGTGCCGGGCTGTCCATCGCAGTGCACAACGCGACCGCGGCCAGAAGCGCCGCAACCTGACATCGAACGGCAGTCATCATTCTCCCACCCCGAGTTGGATCGGCGCCGCATTGAACAAGATTGACGCCTGCCGTCAACAAAAAGCCCCCGCGATCGCTCGCAGGGGCTTCTCGAGGGTCGGACTTTTGCGTCAGCGGGTCACTCGGAGGCGATGTCGCCGCTGATGATCTCACCGAACAGTTCCCACTTCTCGCCTTTGAAGCGCTGCATCTGGAGCTGGGCGATCGGGGCGAAGTCGGTGGGGCCGGTGTTGATCTTGACGCCGGGCAGCAGGGTATCCGGCGCAAAGTCCTTCAGGCTGGCGGCCTGCTTCATGATGTTGGCGCGGGTGAGATCGTCCCCGCACATCTCCAGCACCTTGGCGAGGGTCGACGCAGCGCCGTAGCCGTAGACCATGCTGGTGTCGGACTTGTCGGCCCCGGGCATGTACTTGTCGACGAACTCGTTCCACTTCTTCATGCCGGGATCGTTGGCCCATTGCGGATCGGTGGAGTCCTTGGCATAGGCCGCCGACAACACGCCCTGGGCGTTTTCGAAGCCGGCCGGCTTCATCACGCTGCCGACCGAGATCGACACGTTGGTGAGGATCTGCAACGGCTTCCAGCTGAGCTCGGCGGTCTTCTTGATGGTCTGGGCCGCGAATTTCGGCGTGGCGTAGATCAGGAGCACGTCGGGATTGGCCGCCTTGATCTTGACGATGTGGCCGTCGATCGAGGGCTCGGACACCTCATAGCTCTCTTCCATGATGATCATGGACGAGGCCTTGGCGCCGAGGCCGTCCTTGGTGCCCTTGAGGTAGTCTTTGCCGAAATCGTCGTTCTGATAGAGGATCGCGACCTTGGCGTCGGGCTTCTCCTTCATCAGCCATTTGGCGTAGATCTGCGCTTCGCTCTGGTAGGAGGGTTGCCAGCCGATGGTCCAGGGGAAGTTCTTCGGATCGTTCCACTTGGTGGCGCCGGTGGCGACGAACAGTTGCGGGATCTTCTTGGCGTTGAGGTACTTCTGGATCGCGCTGTTCGAGGGCGTACCGAGCGGATTGAAGACGGCCAGAACCTCGTCGCTCTCGACCAGCTTGCGGACCTGCTCGACGGCCTTCGGCGGCGAATAACCGTCGTCATAGGTGACGAAGTTGACCTTGCGGCCGTTGATGCCGCCCTTGTCGTTGATCATCTTGAAATAGGCTTCTTCGGTCTTGCCGATGATGCCATAGGCCGACGCCGGACCGCTGTACGGCATGATGTTGCCGATCTTGATCTCGGTATCGGAAGCGCCGGTGTCGTATTTCTTTTGGGCGAGTGCAGCGCCGGAGGTGAGAGTGATGGCCGCCGTTGCCGTGACCAGCGCGGCGGCTCGCAGTGTTCTTCCAAAATACAATTCGGTCTCCTTGGTTAAACAGCAGTCTTTGAGAGTTTCAGTTTCTTCTGAGCTTGGCGGCGAATTGCTGGCCCATGATCGCGATCTGCCTTGCGCCGTGTGGCACGAGATAGATGACGAGGAATAGCAGCACGCCGAACACCGCGCCGGAAAGACCTTTGGAGATGCTTTCCGCCATGTTCGGCACGAAGATGATGAAGGCCGCTCCGACGAACGAGCCGGGCAGCCAGCCGACGCCGCCGACCACCATGCCGAGGAACAGCGAGATCGCCAGCGTGATGGTGTAGCTGTCGGGCGCCACGAACTGCACCGCGATGGCGCCAAGCGAGCCGGCAACGCCGGTGATGCCGGCGGACACGCCGAAGGCCAGCGTCTTGTACAAAGCGACGTTGACCCCCATCGAGGAGGCCGCGATCTCGTTGTCGCGGATCGCCATGAAGGCGCGGCCGGAGCGCGAGCGCAGCAGGTTGACCGAGAAGATGTAGATCGCGAGCGTGACGATGAGCGTGAAATAATACAGCCACATGTCCTGCGACATCGGCAGGCCGAACGGCGCGTCCGGCTTGGTGACGACGAGGCCCTGCACGCCGCCGGTCCAGTGTTCGAGGAAGTTCAGCTTCAACAGCTGCGGCATCGCGGTGGCGAGCGCGAAGGTCGCGAGCGCGAGATAGACGCCCGACAATCGCAGTGCCGGCTTGCCGAACAGGTAACCGAAGCCGAAGCAGACCGTCGCGGAAATCGGAATCGTCAGCGCGTAATTGACGTTGAAGTACTCCATCAGCACTGCTGACGTATAGGCGCCGACGGCGTAGAACGCGCTCTGGCCGAGCGAGAACTGGCCGGAGCCGCCCGTCAGGATGTTCAGCGCCAGCACGGCAAGCCCGTAGATCAGGAGCATCGTCATCTGGAAGATGATGAAGTTCTTGACGAACACCGGCACCAGCAACAGCACCGCCAACACCAGCAGCGAGGTGCCCGTGCCCAGCGTCATGGCCCGCTTCGGAACCGCCTCGACCGCCTCGTGGCCTTCTGCAACGACTTCTTCTGCAGCGCTCATGATCAAACTCGCTTGACGATGTGCCGGCCGAACAGGCCAGCGGGCTTGACGACCAGGACGGAGATGATCAGCGCGAGCGCGATCGGAAGTTTCAGCTCGTTGCCGACGCCGGGGATGTAGGTGCCGGCGAGATTCTCGAAGATGCCGACCAGGAAGCCGCCGACCACGGCGCCGAACGGGCTCGACAATCCGCCGAGCACGGCTGCGGCAAAGCCGTAGATCAGCACGCCGCCCATCATGTTGGGCTCCAGGAACACCACCGGTGCGATCAGCATGCCGGCGATCGAGCCGATCGCGGTCGCCATGCCCCAGCCGAGCGCGATCATCCAGCTGGTGTTGATGCCGACCAGGCGGGCCGATTCAGGCACCGAGGCGGCGGCGCGCATCGCAAGCCCGATCCGCGTGTACTGGAAGAAGAAGTAGAGGCCGAGCAGCAGCAGCACGGTGACGCCGATCATGCCGGCCTGGTGGGTCGAGATCAGCTGGCTGCCCAGGAACGGCGAGGAGCCGAACGGGGTCGGATATTGCTTGATGGTGAAGTCCCAGATCAGGCCGGCCGAGGAGTTGATGATCGCGAACAACGCAATGAAGCCGGCGACGTTGGTCAGCACCGGCGCTTTTGCCAGCGGCTTGAACAGGATGCGCTCGATCGCGATGCCGGCGACGAAGGAGAATGCCAGCGTGATGATGAAGGCGGCCCAATAGGACAAGCCCCATTGCATCAGCTGCCAGGAGATGAAGGTCGAGAACATCGCCATCTCGCCTTGCGCGAAGTTGAGATGGTCGATGGCCTGGTAGATCATCACCACGGCCAGCGCCATGCAGGCGTAAATGGCGCCGGTGGCGATCCCAGCCAGGACCTGGTTGGTGAAAAGCTCCATTTGTCCCGGCTCCCTCAGTAACCCAGATAGGATTTGCGGATTTCTTCGTTGTTCGCGATGTCCTTGGCGTTGCCCGACATCACGATGCGGCCGGTCTCGATCACATAGGCCTGGTCGGCGAGCTCGAGCGCGAGCTGGGCGTTCTGCTCGACCACCAGGATCGACACCTTGTCCTCGCGGTTGATCTTGCCGAGAATGCCGAACAGGTCGCGCACCACCAGCGGCGCGAGTCCGAAGGACGGCTCGTCCAGCAGCATCAGCCGCGGTCGCAGCATCAGGGCGCGGGCGACCGCGAGCATCTGCTGCTCGCCGCCGGAGAGCGTGCCGGCCTGCTGGGTGTGGCGCTGCTTCAGCACCGGGAAATGCGCATACATCCGCTCGATGTCGGAGACGATGCCGGCGCTGTCCTTGCGGGTGATGGCCCCGAGCTGGAGATTTTCCTCCACCGTCATGGTGGTGAAGGTGCCGCGGCCCTGCGGCACATGGGCGATGCCGAATCGCACGATGCTCTCGGTGGACCGGTTGTTCAGCGGCTTGCCGTCGAACTCGATGCCGCCGGTCGAGCGCACCATGTTGCAGATCGCGCGCAGCGTGGTGGTCTTGCCGGCGCCGTTGGCGCCCAAAAGCGTGGTCAGCGAGCCTTCGTTGAGGGAGAAGGACAGGCCATGGAGCGCCTGGACCTGGCCGTAATAGGCGCGCAGGTCCTTGACGTTGAGCAGTGTCGTCATTGATCCTTGCTCCCGAGATAGGCCTTGATGACGTCGGGGTCCGCCTGCACTTGGGCGGGCGTGCCTTCCGCGAGCTTCTTGCCGAAGTTCAGCGCGACCACGTGGTCGGCGATCGACATCACGAGGCCCATGTGGTGCTCGACCAGCAGCACGGTCATATGGCGCTCGTCGCGGATGCGGCGGATGAGGTCGCCGAGCACGTGGACTTCCTCGTGATTGAGGCCGCCGGCGGGCTCATCCAGCAGCAGGATCTTCGGATCGGCCGCGAGCGCGCGTGCCAGCTCGACGCGCTTCTGCGTGCCGAACGGCAGGCCGGAGACGGTGGTATGGGCGACGTCCTCGAGGTCGAGATAGGCGAGGATCTCGTGCACCTTCTTGTTGACGTCGGTCTCGCTGCGGCGGACCCAGGCGAGGCGCAGCGAGTCGCTGATGATGTCGCTGGAGGTCCGGGCGTGTGTTCCGACGCGGACATTGTCCATCACCGAGAGGTTCGGAAACAGCGCCACGTTCTGGAAGGTGCGGCCGATGCCGATCTCGGCGATCCGGTGCGGCGGCCGCGTCAGGATGCTTGCGCCTTCCATCAGGATGTCGCCGGACGAGGGCTGATAGAGCCGCGACAGACAGTTGAACAGCGTAGTCTTGCCGGCGCCGTTGGGGCCGATCAAGCCGAGGATCTGGCCCTTGTGCATGTCGAAGGACACACCGTTGAGCGCGACAATGCCGCCGAACACGACGCTGACGTCGCGAACCGCGAGCAGGGGCGATGTCCCCCGCGCGAGCTGTGCCTGCGTCATCTCGTCTCGCTCACGTCGTTCGGTGAGCGCAGGGGCGATGCGAACCGCTCCCGACGATGACAAAGGCTATCTGATCCCCTCGGCCAAACGCGCAACTTTCCCTCCTGATTTCAGCTTTTTGCTGACGTCTTTTTTGGAATGCGGCATCAGACCCCCGAGCGCCGCTTCGATGTTCCTTACCATCGCCAAGAGACGCGGTCCAATGTCGTTGATCAAACGCTCTTCCGTGAAACGGAATGCGGGCGCGCCGCAATTGAATGCGTAAGGTCCGGTTCCGTCGTTGAGCTTGAGCGCGACGCCGGCGGCGCCGATATCGTCGTGCCAGTCGCCGACCGAAATCGCAAAGCCGTATTTCGCGACGGTCTCGCCGGAACGTTCCAACCCATCGCGCATCTTTGGCCAACGGCTGCCGTAATGTTCGCGCAACAGACGCGACAACTCCGTACGGTCGGCGTCGTCGAGCGCCCAGAAATAGGCGCGGCCCATCGCACTGGTTGCAATCGGCACGCGGGAGCCGACGTCAAGTTGAACGCCGACCGTCTCGCTGCCGCGGCTTTGCCCGAAATAGATCATGCTGTGACGGTCGCGGCCGCCGACGGCGACGGCGCCGCCGGTCGCGCGCATCACGTCCTCGCGGAACGGCTCGGACAAATGCCGAACGCCGAGATTGGCGAGCGCGGCGTAGCCGAGCGACATCGCGGCGGGCGTGAGCTGGTACTTCTCGAAGCGGGGAACCGGCGCAAGATAACCCAGCTTGGTCAGCGTGTAAGTCAGTCGCGACACCGTCGGCTTCGGCAGATTGGTGCGAGCCGCAATCTCCTGATTGCCGAGAAGGCCGTCATTGGGGTGGAATGCTCGCAATACGTCCAGTCCGCGGGAAAGCGCGACGACGAAATTCCGATCGGTCGCGGTCTTCTTTCCTGTACGCTTCATCCCTGATCTGCTTCTTGCGCGGAGTCGTTGACAAGCCACGTGCTTCAAAATAACCCTGCCGTCAAGATGCGGAATTAAATTCCGCACCGCGAAATCGAACAAAAGTTAATCCCCACCAAGGAGGGAACACCGTGAGCGAAGTGGTCAAGCTTGAGCGTCATGACGAGGTCGGGATCGTCACGGTCGACAGCCCTCCGGTCAACGCGCTGAGTGCCGCGGTCCGCGGTGGTATCCTGGAGTGCATCAAGGCCGCGGTCGCCGATCCCGCCATCAAGGGCATCGTGCTGACCTGTGCCGGCCGCACCTTCATCGCCGGCGCCGACATCACCGAATTCGGCAAGCCGCCGAAGCCGCCGGCCCTCAACGACGTGCTGTCCGAGATCGAGAACTCGCCGAAGCCGGTGGTTGCCGCGATTCACGGCACGGCGCTCGGCGGCGGCCTCGAGGTTGCACTCGCCTGTCATTTCCGCGTCGCGGTGAAAGAGGCCAAGCTCGGCCTGCCCGAGGTGAAGCTCGGCCTGCTGCCGGGCGCCGGCGGCACCCAGCGCCTGCCGCGCGCGGTTGGTCCTGAGCTCGCGGTCAAGATGATCGTCGGCGGCGATCCCATCGGTGCGGCGGAAGCGCTGAAGAACGGCCTGATCGAGGAGATCATCGAGGGACCGGCATCGGGCGGCGAAGCCTTCGTGCGAAAACTGCTGGCCGAGAAGCGTCCGCTGCGGCGTCTGCGCGACGACGATTCCAAGATCGCGGCCGCCAAGGCCGACCGCTCCATCTTTACCAATGCGGTCGCCGCCATGACCAAGAAGTCGCGCGGCCTGGAGGCGCCGTTCGCCGCCGCCGACGCGGTGGGCTACGCCATTGACCTACCTTTCGACGAAGGCCTCAAGAAGGAGCGCGAGGGCTTCCTGAAGCTCGTCGCCAGCGACCAGTCCAAGGCGCAGCGTTACGCCTTCTTCGCCGAGCGCGAAGCCGCCAAGATCGCGGGCGTTCCTGAAGGCACCAAGTCGCGTCCCGTGAACCGCGTCGCCATTCTCGGCGCCGGCACTATGGGCGGCGGCATCGCGATGTCCTTTGCCAATGCCGGCATCCCCGTCACCCTGATCGAGACCGGCGAGGAGCAGCTCAAGCGCGGCATGGGCGTCATGCAGAAGAACTGGGAAGCGACCGCGGCGCGCGGCGGCATCCCGGCAGACGCGCCCGCCAAACGGATGGCGCTGATCAACGGCGTCGTCGGCATCGAGAATGTCGGCGATGCCGACCTCGTCATCGAAGCCGTGTTCGAGACCATGGCGGTGAAAAAGGAAGTGTTCGGCAAGCTCGACCAGTATGCCAAGCAAGGCGCCGTGCTCGCCTCCAACACCTCCTACCTCAACATTGACGAGATCGCGAAGTCGACCAAGCGTCCGCAGGACGTGCTCGGCATGCACTTCTTCTCGCCGGCCAACGTGATGAAGCTGTGCGAGATCGTGCGCGCCGACAAGACCGCGCCGGACGCTCTCGTGACGGCTGTCACCATCGCACGCAAGATCGCCAAGGTACCGGCCGTGGTCGGCGTCTGCGACGGTTTTGTCGGCAACCGCATGCTCGCCCAGCGTGGCAAGCAGTCCGAGAAGCTGCTGTTCGAGGGCGCTTTGCCCCAGCAGGTCGATGCCGTGGTGACAAAATTCGGCATGCCGATGGGGCCGTTCGCGATGGGCGACCTCGCCGGCCTCGACATCGGCTGGCGCTCGCGCAAAGACCGCGGCATCAAGTCGGAGATCGCGGACGCGCTGTGCGAAGCCGGCCGCTTCGGCCAGAAGACCGGCAAGGGCTACTACAAGTATGAGGCCGGCAGCCGTGCGCCGCTGCCCGACCCTGATGTCGATAAGCTGATCGACGAGACGCTGCTGCGCCTCGGCCGCAAGAAGCGCGTCGTCAGCGACGAGGAAATCCTCGAGCGCATGATGTATCCGATGATCAACGAGGGCGCGAAGATCCTCGAGGAGGGCATCGCGGCACGCCCGTCCGACATCGACGTGGTCTGGCTCTACGGCTATGGCTGGCCGATCTACCGCGGCGGGCCGATGTTCTGGGCCGACAGCGTCGGCCTCAAGCACATCGCCGATCGCCTGGCCTTCTACGCCAAGGAGACCAACGACCCCAGCCTGGAGCCCGCGCCGCTGCTGAAGAAGCTCGCCGCCGAAGGCAAGACGTTCGCCTCGCTCGCGGCGTCGAAAGCGGCGTGATGGGGCTTTGCGCTCCAACTCTCAGTCATTCCGGGTTCGGCTCTTCGAGCCGCCCCGGAATGACGGTCTGCGTAATTTCAAGGAAGCTATGACCCATCCCGGCGAACAGTTTTACCCGGACGGCGTGCATTGGGACGACCCCATCGCCCAGGGCACGCTGCCCGATTTGTTGTCGAAGGCTGTCGCCGATTACGGCCCGCGCACCGCGCTAGAGTTTCGCGATCGCCCGATCACCTATACCGATCTTGCCGCGATGGCCGAGCGCGCCGCCGCGGCGTTTCTCCGCGCCGGCTGCGGCAAGGGCACATCCATCGCGCTGTTCCTCGGCAACACGCCCGACCATCCCGTCAATTTCTTCGGCGCGCTGAAAGCCGGCGCCCGCGTCGCGCATCTGTCGCCGCTCGACGGCGAGATCGCGCTGACGCACAAGGTCTCCGATTCCAGCTCGCGCCTGCTCGTCACCTCGAACCTCCAGGCCTTGCTGCCGACCGCGCTCAAATTCCTGGACAAGGGACTGATCGACCGCCTCGTCGTCTGCGAGGACGACGCTTGGGGCAAGGTCGGCACGCCGCAGGCGGCGATCCCCGATGATCCCCGCATCGTCACCTTCAAGGCCTTCGTCGAAGGCGCGACGGTGCCCGCGCAATGGCCTTCCGTGACGGCCGACGACGTCGCGCTGCTGCAATATACCGGCGGCACCACCGGCCTGCCAAAGGGCGCCATGCTGACCCACGGCAATCTCACCTCGGCGGTGTCGATCTACGACGTCTGGGGCAAGCCGGGACGCGCGGCGCGCGGCGACGTGATCGAGCGCGTGATCTGCGTGCTGCCGCTGTTCCACATCTACGCGCTCACCGTGGTGCTGTTGTCCTCGCTCAGCCGCGGCAATCTGATCTCGATCCATCAGCGCTTCGACGTCGAAGCCGTGATGCGCGATATCGAGGTCAAGCGCGCGACGTATTTTCCGGGCGTGCCGACGATGTGGATCGCGATCGCGGCGCTTCCTGACCTCGACAAGCGCGACTTCTCCTCGCTCGCCTCTATCGGCTCCGGCGGCGCGCCGCTGCCGGTGGAGATCGCGAGCTTCTTCGAGCGCAAGGTCGGCAAGAAGCTGAAGAGCGGCTGGGGCATGACCGAGACCTGCTCGCCCGGCACCGGCCATCCGCCCACGGGGCCGGAAAAGCCCGGCTCGATCGGCCTGATGCTGCCCGGCATCGAGCTCGACGTCGTCGCACTGGACGATCCGAAACGCGTGCTTGCGCCGGGCGAAGTCGGCGAGATCCGCATCAAGGGCCCGAACGTCACCAAGGGCTATTGGAACAAGCCGGAAGGATCCACCGACGCCTTCGTCGACGGCCGCTTCCTCACCGGCGACATCGGCTATGTCGACACCGACGGCTATTTCTTCCTGGTCGACCGCAAGAAGGACATGATCATCTCCGGCGGCTTCAACGTCTATCCGCAGATGATCGAGCAGGCGATTTACACCATTCCAGGCGTGCACGAGGTGATCGTGCTCGGCATTCCCGATCCCTATCGAGGCGAGGCCGCCAAAGCCTTCATCAAGCTGAAGCCGGACGCAAAGCCGTTCTCGCTCGACGAACTGCGCGCGCAGCTTGCCGGGAAGGTCGGCAAGCACGAATTGCCGGCCGCGGTCGAGTTCGTCGACGATTTGCCGCGCACGCCGGTCGGAAAATTGTCGCGCCACGAATTGCGCCAGCAGCAGAAACCGTCACAATCCGTTCAACACGCATCAGGAGGTCGTTCTTGACCGACGCCGTCATCGTTTCCACCGCCCGCACCCCGATCGGCAAGGCCTATCGCGGCGCGCTCAATGCCACCGAGGGCGCGACCCTTCTGGGCCATGCCATCGGCGAAGCCGTCGCGCGCGCGAAAGTCGATCCCAAGGAGATCGAGGACGTCGTGATGGGCGCAGCGCTGCAGCAGGGCGCGACCGGCGGCAACATCGCGCGCAAGGCGCTGCTGCGCGCCGGCCTTCCCGTCACCGTCGCCGGCACCACCATCGACCGGCAGTGTGCCTCGGGCCTGCAGGCGATCGCGCTCGCCGCGCGCTCGGTGATCTTCGATGGCGTCGAGATCGCGGTCGGCGGCGGCGGCGAGTCGATCAGCCTCGTGCAGAACGACAAGATGAACGGTTTCCACGCCCAGGATCCGGCGCTGCTCAAGATCAAGGGCGAGGTCTACATGCCCATGATCGACACGGCCGAAATCGTCGCCAAGCGCTACGGCATCTCGCGCGAGAAGCAGGACGAATATTCTCTGGAGAGCCAGCGCCGCACGGCCGCTGCCCAGCAGGGCGGCAAGTTCAAGGAGGAGATCGCGCCGATCACGACCCAGATGGCGGTCACCGACAAGGCCACCGGTGCGGTGTCGATGAAGGACGTGACGCTGTCGCAGGACGAGGGCCCGCGCCCCGAGACCACGGCCGAAGGCCTTGCCGGCCTCAAGCCCGTGCGCGGCGAAGGTTTTTCGGTCACCGCCGGCAATGCCAGCCAGCTCTCGGACGGCGCCAGCGCCTGCGTGATCATGAGCGACAAGGAAGCTTCCAAGCGCGGCCTCAAGCCGCTCGGCATCTTCCGCGGCTTCGTCTCGGCCGGCTGCGAGCCCGACGAGATGGGCGTTGGCCCGGTCTTCGCCGTGCCGCGCCTTCTCAAGCGCCACGGCCTCACCGTCGACGACATCGGCCTGTGGGAGCTCAATGAGGCCTTCGCGGTGCAGGTGCTGTATTGCCGCGATAAGCTCGGCATCGACCCCGACAAGATCAACGTCGACGGCGGCGCGATTGCGGTCGGCCATCCCTACGGCATGTCGGGCGCGCGCCTCACCGGCCACGCTTTGATCGAAGGCCGCCGCCGCAAGGCCAAATATGCGGTCGTCACCATGTGCGTCGGCGGCGGCATGGGCGCGGCGGGTTTGTTCGAGGTGTTGCAGTAATTGCTGTCGTCCCGGACAAGCGCAGCGAAGCGGAGCGCCGATTCGGAACCCATACTCCGCAGCATGAGTGTGGAACGTAAATGGTAATGGCCTTCGCAAAACGAAGGCCGGTGGTTATAGGCCCCGGCGCCCGTGCGCAATTGCGCACTAGGCCGGGACGACAAGGGAAGCTCACAGGAGGATCCGATGGATCTCGCATTCACGAAAGAAGAGCAGGCGTTTCGCGAGGAAGTACGGCAGTTCTTCCGCGACAACGTGCCGCCGGATACGCGGCGCAAGATGATCGAGGGCCGTCACCTCTCGAAGGACGAGATGGTGACGTGGTGGCGCATCCTCAACAAGAAGGGCTGGGGCGTCAGCCACTGGCCCAAGCAATATGGCGGCACCGGCTGGACCTCCGTGCAGCACTACATCTTCAACGAGGAGCTGCAATCCTATCCGGCGCCGCAGCCGCTCGCTTTCGGCGTCAGCATGGTCGGCCCGGTCATCTACACCTTCGGCAACGAGGAGCAGAAGAAGCAGTACCTGCCGCGCATTGCCAATGTCGACGATTGGTGGTGCCAGGGCTTCTCCGAGCCCGGCTCCGGCTCCGACCTTGCCTCGCTCAAGACCAAGGCCGAGCGCCGGGGCGACAAGTGGATCATCAACGGCCAGAAGACCTGGACCACGCTGGCGCAGCACGCCGACATGATCTTCTGCCTCTGCCGCACCGACAACAATGCCAAGAAGCAGATGGGCATCTCCTTCATCGTGTTCTCGATGAAGTCGAAGGGCGTCACCGTGCGTCCGATCCAGACCATCGACGGCGGCCATGAGGTCAACGAGGTCTTCTTCGACGACGTCGAGGTGCCGATCGAGAATTTGATCGGCGAGGAGAACAAGGGCTGGGATTACGCAAAATTCCTGCTCGGCAACGAGCGCACCGGGATCGCGCGGGTCGGCGTCTCCAAGGAGCGGCTGCGCCGCATCCGCGATCTCGCCGGCAAGGTCGAATCCGCCGGCAAGCCCATCATCCAGGACGCGGCGTTCCGCGAGAAGCTGGCGGCCTGCGAGATCGAGCTGAAGGCACTCGAGCTGACCCAGCTCCGCGTCGTCGCCGACGAAGGCAAGCACGGCAAGGGCAAGCCCAATCCGGCCTCCTCGGTGCTGAAGATCAAGGGGTCCGAGATCCAGCAGACCACCACCGAGCTGCTCATGGAAGTGATCGGTCCGTTCGCAGCGCCCTACGACGTGCACGGCGACGACGGCTCGAACGAAGCCATGGACTGGACCGCCCAGATCGCGCCGAGCTACTTCAACAACCGCAAGGTTTCGATCTACGGCGGCTCCAATGAGATCCAGCGCAACATCATCGCCAAGGCGGTGCTGGGGCTGTGATGCTTTCTTCTCCCTCGCCCCGCTCTTGCGGGGAGAGGGCGGGGTGAGGGGCCTCTCTCCGGGCAAAGATCGTCGAGAGAGCGGTACCCCCTCACCCGGATTGCATCTCCGTGCAATCCGACCTCTCCCCGCAACCGGGGAGAGGTGAAGAGGCACCCCGCGCCATGTAGACACTTTTGACTTGAGGAAACAGAAATGGATTTTGATCTGAACGAGGAGCAACGGCTTCTCAAGGAAAGCATCGACGGCCTGCTGACCGATTCCTACGATTTCGAGCAGCGCAAGAAATACATGGCGGAGAAGGGCGGCTGGAGCAAAACCGTCTGGCTCAAGCTCGCCGAGCAGGGTTTGCTCGGTCTGCCCTTCAGCGAGGCCGACGGCGGCTTCGGCGGCGGCGGCGTCGAGACCATGATCGTGATGGAAGCGCTCGGCAAGGCGCTGGTGCTCGAGCCGTATCTGGCAACGATCGTGATCGGCGGCGGTTTCCTGCGCCATGCCGGCACCGATGCGCAGAAGGCCGCGCACGTGCCAGGGATCATCGACGGCAGCAAGACGCTCGCGTTCGCCCAGCTCGAGAAGAACTCGCGCTACGATCTGTTCGACGTCTCGACGACGGCGAAGAAGAAGGGCGACGGGTGGGTCATCGACGGCGAGAAGTTCGTCGTGCTCAACGGCGAGAATGCCGACACGCTGGTCGTCACCGCGCGCACCAAGGGCGAGCGCCGCGACAGAAGCGGCATCGGTGTGTTCCTGGTGCCGGCGAATGCCAAGGGCGTCGCCAGGAAGGGCTATCCGACCCAGGACGGCCTGCACGCCGCCGACATCACTCTTACGGGTGTCGAGGTCGGCCCGGACGCCGTGCTCGGCAATCCCGAGGATTCGCTGGCGCTGATCGAGCGCGTTGTGGATGAAGCCCGCATCGCGCTCTGCGCTGAAGCGGTCGGCTTAATGGACGAATCGCTCAAGACCACGGTCGAATACATCAAGACGCGAAAACAGTTCGGCGTCGCGATCGGCTCGTTCCAGTCGCTGCAGCACCGTGCCTCCGACATGTTCGTCGCCGCCGAGCAGGCGCGTTCGATGTCGATGTTCGCGACCATGGCGAGCGATTTCGAGAACGCCAAGGAGCGCACCAACGCGATCGCCGCGGCCAAGGTGCAGATCGGCAAGTCGCTGAAATTCGTCGGCCAGCAGTCGATCCAGCTCCACGGCGGCATCGGCATGACCATGGAGGCGAAGATCGGCCACTACTTCAAGCGCCTCACCATGATCGAGAACACGTTTGGTGACACCGACTACCACCAGCGCCGCGTCGCCGACGCGGGCGGGCTGGTATGAGTTGATCTAGACCGCACGAAGGCTGTCATGCTCCGGCTTGACCGGGGCATCCAGTACTCCGCGGCGACAGTTCGTTCACGCAGCTTCAGCCGCGGCGTACTGGATCGCCCGATCAAGTCGGGCGATGACACGGAGTAAATGGTGTCAACGGAGCAACAACAATGAAGAACACCCCGTTCGATCTCACCGGCAAGGTCGCGGTCGTCACCGGCTCCAGCCGCGGCATCGGCCGCTCCTCCGCTGAACTCCTGGCCAAGCTCGGCGCCAAAGTCGTCGTCTCCTCGCGCAAGCTTGAGGCCTGCAAGGAGGTCGCCGACGGCATCATCGCTGCCGGCGGTGACGCCATCGTCATCCCCTGCAACATCGCCCGCAAGAACGAGGTCGAAGCGCTGATCGCGGGCGCCACCAAACATTGCGGCAAGATCGACATCCTCGTCTGCAACGCCGCGGTGAACCCGTATTACGGCCCGCTGCTCGACATCACGGACGAGGCCTTCGACAAGATCATGGGCTCGAACGTCAAGAGCAACATCTGGCTCTCGGCGCTCGCGATCCCGCAGATGGCCGAACGCGGAGGCGGCTCCGTGATCATCATTTCCTCGATCGGCGGCCTGCGCGGCTCCACCGTGATCGGGGCCTACGGCATCTCCAAGGCGGCCGACTTCGCGCTGTGCCGTTCGCTCGCCGGCGAGTGGGGCCCGAAAGGCGTCCGCGTCAATTGCATTGCGCCCGGCCTCGTCAAGACCGATTTCGCCCGCGCGCTGTGGGAAGACGAAGCCAACCTGAAGCGCCGCACCGCCACCACGCCACTGCGCCGCATCGGCGAGCCCGAGGAGATCGCCGGCGCCGTCGCCTACCTCGCCTCGGACGCATCGAGCTTCATGACCGGCCAGACCATCGTCATCGACGGCGGCGTGACGACGGCCGCGGTGTAGCTGGATCGTGTCCCGGACGCATTGCAGCGCGGAGCGCTGCTATGCTGAGCCGGGACCCAGAACGGCCTCGGCGTTGGGCCCCGGCTCAGCTGCGCACCGCCGAGGCGCTGCGCTGCGTCCGGGGCACGAGACCGACACCAACCTTGACCTTCCGCCTCCAATCCGCTCCCTTTGGCGCGACACACTGATCCCCTCGGGATAACGCCAAGATAACGCCAGGGTAGCTTCCATGTCTTTCGTCCTCGCCATCGACCAGGGCACCACCTCCTCGCGCGCGATCGTGTTTCGCGGCGATATTTCCATCGCCGCCAAGGCGCAGCAGGAGTTTCCGCAGCATTTTCCGGCTTCGGGCTGGGTCGAGCACGAGCCGGAGGACATCTGGACCTCGACTGTGATGGTGTGCCGCGAGGCGATCGAGCAGGCCGGCATCGGCGCAAAGGACATCGCCGCGATCGGCATCACCAACCAGCGCGAGACCACCGTGGTGTGGGACCGCGCGACGGGGCAGGCCGTGCACCGCGCCATCGTCTGGCAGGACCGCCGCACCGCCGACATCTGCGCAAACCTGAAAGCGGAAGGCCGCGAGCCCGTGATCTCGCAGAAGACTGGCCTGATCATCGATCCCTATTTCTCCGGCACCAAGGTCGCCTGGATCCTCGACCACGTTCCCGGCGCCCGCGCCCGCGCCGCGCGCGGCGAATTGATGTTCGGCACGGTCGATTGCTACCTGCTCTGGCGCCTCACCGGCGGCAAGGTGCACGCCACCGACGCCACCAACGCCTCGCGCACGCTGCTGTTCAACATCCACACCGGCCAGTGGGACGATGAGCTCCTGGAGATCATCGGCGTGCCGCGCTCGATGCTGCCCGAGGTGAAGGATTCCTCCGCCCGTTTCGGTGAGAGCACGCCGGACTTGTTCGGCGGCGCCATCGCCATCTCCGGCATCGCCGGCGACCAGCAGGCCGCGACCATTGGACAAGCCTGCTTCCGCCCGGGCATGATGAAGTCGACTTACGGCACCGGCTGTTTTGCCCTGCTCAACACCGGCACCACGCCGGTGGTGTCCAAGAACAAGCTGCTCACCACCGTCGCCTACCAGCTCGATGGCAAGCGCACCTACGCGCTGGAAGGCTCGATCTTCGTCGCCGGCTCAGCGGTGCAGTGGCTGCGCGACGGCCTCGGCATCATCAAGCACGCCGCCGAGACCGGCCCGCTTGCCGATCAGTCCGACTCCATGCAGAGCGTCTATCTCGTTCCCGCCTTCGTCGGCATGGGCGCGCCCTACTGGAATCCGCGCGTCCGCGGCGCATTGTTCGGCCTCACCCGCAACACCGGCCCCGCCGAGCTCGCCCATGCCGCGCTGGAAAGCGTCTGCTACCAGACCTTCGACCTCTGGGCCGCGATGCGCGCGGACTGGCCGAGCTCGGAAACCGCCAGCGTTGTGCTGCGCGTCGACGGCGGCATGACGGCCTCGGACTGGACCATGCAGCGCCTCGCCGACCTCCTGGATGCACCGGTCGATCGCCCCGTGATCCAGGAGACCACGGCGCTGGGCGCTGCCTACCTCGCCGGCCTCAACGCCGGCGTCTATCCCGAGCCGACCAAGTTCGCCGACAATTGGCGCCTCGAGCACCGCTTCAAGCCGAACATGAGCCAGGCGACGCGCGAGCGGAAGCTGGCGGGCTGGGCAAGGGCGGTGAAGGGCGTGCTGGCGAGTGACGAGGGGGAGGGGTAGGCACGTCCCGCGTACCCGCGTGGAGTGAGGTGCAGCCTGCTGCCTCCACACCCGTCATTGCGAGGAGCTCTTGCGACGAAGCAATCCAGATTGCCGGCGCGGAGACAGTCTGGATTGCTTCGCTGCGCTCGCAATGACGGAGTATGGAGCAACCGACCCGGGCTGACCTCTAGGGAACGAAAGCAACGAAGCATGATCCTCCCCGACGGCTATTCCGACGTCCCCGCCGGCAAGATCGCCGCCGTCGTCACCCATCTGGAGATGACCGCGCCTCCCGCGCGCCGCGACGATCCGCCCGGCGCCTGGACCCTGCGCAAGGTCGACGCCCCCGCGCTCGCCTGGTACCGCGATCTCTTCCGCCGCGTCGGCGAGGACTGGCTGTGGTTCTCGCGCACCCTCATGACCGATGCAGAGCTCGCCGCAATCATCCACGCGCCTGGCATCGAGGTCTACGCCCTGGTCGCCGACGGCCGCGATGAAGGCCTGCTCGAACTGGACTTCCGCGAGCCCGGCCAATGCGAGCTGGTCTATTTCGGCGTCACCGCTAGGCTGATCGGCACCGGCGCCGCCCGCTTCCTGATGAACCGCGCGCTGGAGCTTGCATGGTCACGCGACCTCCGCCGCGTCTGGGTCCACACCTGCACCTTCGATCATCCCTCCGCCGTTGCCTTCTACCAGCGCTCCGGCTTCCGCCCGTTTCGGCGTCAGATCGAGATCGCCGACGATCCGCGTTTCGACGGCACACTGTCGCGCGATGCGGCGAAGCATGTGCCGATCATTGAGTAGTACGCGGCTGCCGCCCTGCCGTCATTGCGAGGCGCCCCTGCGACGAAGCAATCCAGTCTGTCTCTGCGGAAAGATTCTGGATTGCTTCCGCCTTCGCAGAGGCTTTGGCGACCATCAGATGCGCGCCGCCCCCGACCATGTCACCCTCGGGCTAGCTATCGAAATTCACCGCCGTCGTGTTGGCGCCGCAGACCAGAACCGCGACACGCTCGGTGGGTGACGGACGATAGCGGCCGGAGAGCAATGCGGCAAAGGCGGCTGCGCCGCCGGGCTCGGCCACCAGGCGCAAGTGCGACCACAGCGCGGCCTGGGCCTGCCGGATCGCCTCGTCGCTGACCAGGACGACGCGCTCGACATGAGCGCGCGCGATCGGAAACATCAGTTCGCCGACGCGTCGCGGCGCGAGGCTGTCGGCGGCGAGACCGTCGGCCGGCGCATCGACCGGAGCGCCAGCCTCGAACGCGTTATGCAGGGTTGGCGATTGCTCCGGTTCGACCGCGATGATGCACGTCTTGCCGCCGTACCACGCTGCAATGCCGCCGATCAGTCCACCGCCGCCGACCGCCACCAGCAGCGTGTCGATGCCGGGTGAGTCCTGCTCCAGCTCCAGGCCGACGCTGCCCTGGCCGAGCAGGGTTTCGGCCTGGTCATAGGCATGGACGGCCAGCGCGCCGGTCTGCGCGACATGCGCCTCGCTCGCGGCGAGCGCGTCGGCGTAGCGGCTGCCCGCGATCACGAGCTTGGCGCCGTAACCCCTGATCCGGTCGGCCTTGGCCGGCGAGGTGATGTCAGGGACGAAGATCGTGGCGGGAATGCCAAGCCGCTGCGCCGCATAGGCGACGGCCGCGCCGTGATTGCCGCCGGATGCGGCGACGACACCGGCTTGCGGCACCTGCCGCAGCAACAGATTGGCGAAGGCGCCGCGGGCCTTGAACGATCCGGAATGCTGCAGCATCTCGAGCTTGAACGTGACGGGCGCGGCCGGCAGGCCGAAATCGGCGAGGTCGGCCCGAACAAGGGGCGTGCGCCTGATATGCGGGCGGATGACGGTCTCGGTCGCCGCAATCCGCTCCCGCGTGATGTTCATTGTCGCTGTCATGATACCGTTCAGAATAGCGCAGGGGAGCGTTGACATCAATTAGGTAATTAGCAAAATAGCTAAATGAAATTTGCCGTCGCCCTGCGCGCGCTCGCCAACGAACGCCGCCTGCAGATCCTGGAATGGCTGCGGGATCCGCGGAAGCATTTTCGCGAGCAGGCCGACGGCGACCTGGTCGAGGACGGCGTCTGCGGATTGCTGATCGCCGAAAAGCTCGGCGTCAGCGCGCCGACATTGAGCGAGCACATGCGGGTGCTGACGGCCGCCAAGCTGGTGCGCGCCAAGCGGATCAAGCAGTGGACGATGTACAAGCGCAACGAGACGGCCATCGCCACGATCAAGCGCTCGATCCAGGACGGCCTTTGAGCGTGGAGTGGGAGGCGCCGTTGCAGCCGGCGCAATGCTCCATTTCCGAGAAATTTGTTGCGCCGCACCGAGCTGGTCGTGGAAACTGATCGGCCCTGCCTTGTTCAATGATCGAGAAGAGCGCGAACCATGTTCCTGATCGGCCAATATGATTCCCCCTTCGTCCGCCGCGTCGCGATTGCGCTGAAGCTTTACGGCCTCACTTTCGAGCACCAACCGTGGTCGACCTTCGGCGATGCCGACAAGATCGCGCCGTATAATCCGCTGCGCCGCGTGCCGACCCTGGTGCTCGACGACGGCGAGGCGTTGATCGAGAGCACAATCATCCTGGATTATCTCGACGAACTCGTCGGCGAGGCGAAGGCGATGCTGCCGCGCAGCGGCACTGATCGGCGCAAACATTTGCGCATCTGCGCGCTTGCCTCGGGCCTCGGCGACAAGGCGGTCAGCCTGCTCTACGAGCGCGTGCTGCGGACGGAGCAGCTCGCGCTGTGGGTCGAGCGTTGCCAGGCGCAGATCGGCGACGTCCTGAAAGTGCTCGAGGCCGAGCGCGCCAAGGTGGCAACGCCGTACTGGCTGGGTGAGCGCATCGGGCACGCCGACGTCGCCGTGGCCTGCGTCGTCCGCTTCACCCGCGAGGCGCATCCGCAGCTGTTCGACGCCTCGCGCTATCCGGCGCTGAGCGCGCATGCCGAGCGCTGCGAGGCTTTGCCGCCGTTCAAGGAGATCGTACAGCCGCTCGCCCCGCCGAAGGGGTGATGCGCTTACCCTCCCCTGGAGGGGCAGGGCAATCGCATATGGGGGCATCTCGCCTGTGGCCATCCTTCGAGACGCCCGCCGTTGGCGGGCCCTCAGGATGAGGACGAGCGGATGCGCGGCGCCAGTTTCAGCGAGCACCAACGCTGCTTAGCCTCATCCTGAGGAGACCGCGAAGCGGTCGTCTCGAAGGACGAGGCGCGCGCTCAAGTCGCGCTCAGCGCGACATGCAATAGCCCTCCCCCTCCAGGGGAGGATGGGGACCGGAGGTGGGCTTGAGTTGCCCGGGCACATCACTCGGACCGGCACAGCAGCCGATGATGCAATGTTACCCCTGTTTTGCCCGACGCCGCAACCGCGGCTTCGGCAAGACCGAAATTGCCCAGTCTTATCAACCCCATCGCTACTGTGCATGGGGTTGTTTTTCAGTTTTCACTTTCCGAGGCCTATCCTGCCCCCGCGCGCTTCTTCTGCCAGACCAGATGCACCGCGCAGGTGCAGCCCGGCGGATGCGAGGCGAGATCCTTCGAGGTCTCGTCGTTCGCCGGCGTTGCCGCAAAGGTCTTGTCGGTCTGCTGCGACGGGATGTAGTTCAGCACCGGCGCGAGCCAGCGCTCGGTCTCCGCGACGGTCATGCCCTTACGCGCGGCGTAGTCCTCGACCTGATCGCGCTCGATCTTGCCGACGCCGAAATAATAGCTCGCAGGGTTCGCGAAATAGAGCCCCGACACGCTACTGCCCGGCCACATCGCAAAGCTTTCGGTCAGCTTCACGCCGCAGGTCGCCTCCGCATCGAGCAGCTCGAACAGCGTCGCCTTCTCGGTGTGATCGGGCTGCGCGGGATAGCCGGGCGCGGGGCGGATGCCCTGGTATTTCTCCAGGATCAGCTCGTCGTTGGACAGGGTCTCGCTAGGGGCGTAGGCCCAGAACTCGCGGCGCACGCGGGCATGCATGCGCTCGGCGAAGGCTTCGGCGAGCCGATCGACCAGCGCCTTGCAAAGGATCGAGGAATAGTCGTCATTCGCCATCTTGAAGCGATCGGCAACCGCATCCTCGCCGATGCCCGCGGTGACGACGAAGCCGCCGACATAGTCAGGAACGCCTGCAGGCGCCACGAAGTCGGCAAGCGCCGCGTTGAAGCGTCCCTCGCGCTTCTCGAGCTGTTGGCGCAGCGTGTGCAGCGTCGCGATCTTCTTGGTGCGGCTCTCGTCGGCATAGAGCGCGATGTCGTCACCTTCAGCGTTCGCCGGCCAGAAGCCGATCGTCGCGCGCGCCCGGAACCACTTTTCCTTGACGATGGTGTCGAGCATCTTGCGCGCGTCGTCGTAGAGCGAGCGTGCGACTTCGCCGACCTTGGCATCATCGAGAATGGCGGGGAAGCGTCCGGCGAGCTCCCAGGTCTGGAAGAACGGCGTCCAGTCGATGCAGTCGACGAGCTCGGCGAGATCGTAGTCGTCGAAGCTGCGGATGCCGAGGAAGGTCGGCTTCACCGGCTTGTTTGCGGTGAAATCGACCGGCACGCGGTTGGCGCGGGCGTCGCTGAGCTTCAGGCGCTTCTTGTCGGCCTGCGCGCGCAGATGCGCGTCCGAGATTTTTGCGTATTCGGCCCGCACCTCGGCGGCATAGGCCTCGCGCTTCTCCGCCGAGAGCAGCGAGGACGCAACGCCGACGGCGCGGCTGGCGTCGTTGACATGGACGACGGGACCGGCGCGATAGCTGGGATCGATCTTGACGGCGGTATGCACGCGGCTGGTGGTAGCGCCGCCGATCAAGAGCGGCAGCTTGAGGCCTTCGCGCTGCAATTCGCCGGCGAAGAACGCCATCTCGTCGAGCGAGGGCGTGATCAGGCCCGAGAGACCGACGATGTCGGCCTTCTCCGCCTTCACGGTCTCGACGATCTTCGCCGCCGGCACCATCACGCCGAGGTCGATGACCTCGAAATTGTTGCACTGGAGCACAATGCCGACGATGTTCTTGCCGATGTCGTGGACATCGCCCTTCACCGTCGCGAGCACGATCTTGCCGGCGGACGAGGATCCCTCGGTGCCGATGCCGTTTGCGAGATTGCGGGCCTTCTCCTCCTCCATGAACGGCATCAGCCAGGCCACCGCCTGCTTCATCACGCGGGCGGATTTCACCACCTGCGGCAGGAACATCTTGCCGTCGCCGAAGAGGTCGCCGACCACGTTCATGCCGGCCATCAGCGGTCCTTCGATGACGTCGAGCGGGCGCGAGGACTTCTTGCGGGCTTCTTCGGTGTCCTGCTCGATGAATTCGGTGATGCCGTGGACCAGCGAATGCGACAGCCGCTTCTCCACCGGCCATTCGCGCCAGGCGAGATCGGCTTCCTTGGTCTGGGTCTTGTTGCCGCGGAATTTCTCCGCCAGCACGAGTAGCCGCTCGGAGGCGCCGGGATCACGGTTGAGGACGACGTCCTCGCAGGTCTGGCGCAGCTCCGGATCGATGTCGTCATAGACGATCATCTGTCCGGCATTGACGATGCCCATGTCCATGCCGGCCTTGATGGCGTGATACAGGAACACCGAGTGCATGGCCTCGCGCACCGGCTCGTTGCCGCGGAACGAGAACGACAGATTGGAAACGCCGCCCGAGATATGCGCGCCCGGCAGGTTCTGCCGGATCCAGCGGGTCGCCTTGATGAAGTCGACGCCGTAATTGTTGTGCTCCTCGATGCCGGTCGCGATCGCGAAGACGTTCGGATCGAAGATGATGTCCTCAGGCGGGAAGCCGACCTTGTTGACCAGGATGTCGTAGGCGCGCTTGCAGATCTCGGTCTTGCGCGCGAACGTGTCGGCCTGGCCGACCTCGTCGAACGCCATCACCACGACGGCCGCGCCATGGCGGCGGGCGATCTTGGCTTCGTGAATGAACTTCTCCTCGCCCTCCTTCATCGAGATCGAGTTCACGACCGGCTTGCCTTGCACACATTTCAGGCCGGCCTCGATCACCGAGAATTTCGAGGAGTCCACCATGACGGGGACGCGGGCGATGTCGGGCTCGGCGGCGACGAGGTTGAGGAAGGTCACCATCGCAGCTTCGGAGTCGAGCAGACCCTCGTCCATGTTGACGTCGATGATCTGCGCGCCGTTCTCGACCTGGTCGCGCGCGACCTGCAGCGCGGCGGTGTAGTCGCCGGCGGTGATCAGCTTGCGGAAGCGAGCCGATCCCGTGACGTTGGTGCGCTCGCCGACGTTGACGAAGGGAATCGCATCGGTCAGCACGAACGGCTCGAGGCCGGACAGCCGCAGGCGCGGGGTGATCTCGGGCACGATGCGCGGCTTGTGCGGGGCGACGGCAGCCGCAATCGCCGCAATATGCTCCGGCGTGGTGCCGCAGCAGCCGCCGACGATGTTGACGAGGCCGTCTCGGGCGAATTCGCCGACGAGGCGGGCCATGTATTCCGGCGTCTCGTCATACTGGCCGAACTCGTTGGGCAGGCCGGCGTTCGGATAAGCGCAGACCAGCGTATCGGCGACGCGGCCGATATCGGCGATATGCGCGCGCAAATCTTCGGCGCCGAGCGCGCAGTTGAAGCCGATGGTGATGGGCTTGGCGTGCCGCACCGAGTTCCAGAACGCCTCCGGCATCTGGCCCGAGAGCAGGCGGCCGGACTTGTCCGTGATGGTGCCCGACACCATCACGGGCATGTCGATGCCGCGCTCGTCGGTGATCTCGGCGATCGCATAGAGCGCCGCCTTGGCGTTCAGCGTGTCGAAGATGGTTTCGACCAGCAAGAGGTCGACGCCGCCGTCGAGCATGCCACGGATCTGCTCGCCATAGGATTTGCGCAAATCGTCGAAGGTGACGGCGCGGTAGCCGGGATTGGAAACATCCGGCGAGATCGAAGCGGTGCGGTTGGTCGGGCCGATCGCGCCCGCGACGAAGCGCGGCTTGCCGTCCTCGGCCTCGACGCGGCGCGCGGCATTGCCGGCGAGGCGGGCGCCTTCGCGCGCCATCTCGTAGACGATGTCGGTGAGGTCGTAATCGGCTTGCGCGATCGAGGTGGTGGAGAACGTGTTGGTCGCGACGATGTCGGCGCCGGCGCGCAAATAAGCGGCGTGGATGTCCTCGATCGCCTGCGGCTGGGTCAGGATCAACAAATCGTTGTTGCCGCGCAGGTCGCGATGGAAGCTCTTGAAGCGCTCGCCGCGGAACGCCTTCTCGTCGAACTGCAGATTCTGGATCATCGTGCCCATGGCGCCGTCGAGCACCAGGATGCGCTCGCGCGCGGCGTTGAGCAGGGCAGTTCGCTTGGCGGAAACGGGTACGGTCATTTTCTCTTACGCAGCCTTCTGAGCGCTCTTGGCGCGAATGCCGAGCAAATGGCTGATCGCGAACACGAGATCGGCGCGGTTCATGGTGTAGAAATGGAAGGTGTCGACGCCGTGCTTGGCGAGCTTCTGCACCTGGCCGGCGGCGACGGTTGCGGCCACCAGCTTGCGGGTCTCGGCATCGTCGTCGAGGCCCTCGAATTTCGCGGCGAACCAGTCCGGCACGGTGGTGCCGGCTCGGGTGACGAAATTCCGGGCCTGCTTGAAATTGTGCATGGGCATGATGCCTGGCACGATCGGAATGTTGATGCCGCGGGCGCGGACGCGGTCGAGATAGCGGAAGTAGAGGTCGTTATCGAAGAACACCTGGGTGATCGCGCGGGTCGCGCCCGCGTCGACCTTGGCCTTCAGCGTGTCGATGTCGGCATCGAAGTCGCGCGCTTCGGGATGCTTCTCGGGATAGGCCGAGACGGACACTTCGATATCGGCATGCCGCTTCTTGATTCCCGCGACGAGCTCGGCGGAGCTCTGGTAGCCGTCGGGATGGCTGGCATAGGGCGTGCCGATGCCGCCGACGGGATCGCCGCGCAGGCCGACGATGTGGCGGACGCCGACCTCGTGATAGCGGTCGACGATCTCGTCGATCTCGCCGCGCGAAGCTCCGACGCAGGTCAAATGCGCTGCCGGCAGCAGCGTGGTTTCCTTCAGGATGCGGGCAATGGTCGCATGGGTGCGCTCGCGGGTCGAGCCGCCGGCTCCGTAGGTCACCGAGACGAATTTCGGGTCGAGCGGGGCGAGCCGGTTGATGGTCTCCCAGAGATTGCGCTCCATCTCCTCGGTCTTGGGCGGAAAGAACTCGAAGGAGATCGCAGGCCGCGTCAGGTGCCCGTCTTGCCCATCGGTCCGGGCAGGAATCGTCAGATCGGTCATGGCACCACGCACTCCAGATTTGTCGCCAAAGAATTTTCGTCAGGTTTCGGCGGCCGACGGTCAGGTCTCGCTTGGAAGCCCAAGATAAGCCAAAGGCGGGTTGATCGACAGCCCATCGGAAATGGGAAGTGGCCCACTTATGCCAATAATTCCGGAATTATTGGTCGAATGTCAATTTTTGTGGGACATTGGTATTCTTATAAAATGCGCATAATATCAATATATTATAGAGCAAGCAAGGCTGATTTGGGGAAACTTCAGATGATGGGCAGGCCGAAATAAATGTTGTCCAGATGTTAATTGGCCCATCAGCTCGCTACGACCAACCCGCTCCGGCTCGTGGTCCGCACACGTCAGACCTGCGCAGCCGGCCCATTGTCGCCGCGCGGCCCTCCATTAGGTTAAGCCGCCATGATCCCGCTCTCCGTCCTCGACCTCTCCGTCGTCACATCAGGCACCAAGCCTGCCGCGGCGCTGCGCAATAGCATCGACCTGGCGCGCCATGTCGATGGCCTCGGCTATGTCCGCTACTGGCTCGCCGAGCACCACAACCTTGCCTCGGTCGCGAGCCCGGCGCCCGACGTCATGATCGGCCAGATCGCGGCGGTGACGAAGCATATCCGCGTCGGCTCCGGCGGGGTGATGCTGCCCAACCACGCCCCTCTGGTCGTCGCCGAGCGCTTCAAGATGCTGGAGGCGCTGTTTCCCGGCCGGATCGATCTCGGTCTCGGCCGCGCCCCCGGCACCGACGGTGCGACGGCTTACGCTCTGCGCAGCCGGCTCGACCGCCGCGAGGGCGACGATTTCCTGGAGCGGCTGCACGAGCTGATTCTGTGGCAGACGCGCGAATTCCCCGCTGGGCACCCCTACAACAACGTCGTCGCCATGCCCGATGACACCGCCCTGCCGCCGATCTGGCTGCTCGGCTCCAGCGATTATTCCTCGGAGCTGGCCGCGCAGATCGGCATGGGCTTCGCCTTCGCCCATCACTTCGCGTCCCACGATGCCGTTGATGCGATGGTGCATTACCGCAACCGCTTCCAGCCCTCGGCGTGGCGCGCCACCCCGCACGCGATCCTCGCGGTTGCCGTCATCGCCGCCGATACCGACGCGGAGGCCGAACGGCTCGCTTCTTCGTTCGACCTCAACCGGCTGCGTCGCGACCGCGGTCAATATCTGCCGCTGCCAAGCGTCGAGGAGGCGCTGGCCTATCCTTACTCCGACGCTGAACGCACCTCGATCCTGCGCAACCGTTCCCGCCTGTTCGTCGGCAGCCCCGCGACGGTGCAGAGGAAGCTGCAGCTGTTGATCGAGGCGAGCAAGCCGGACGAGTTGATGGTGATCACCGCCGTGTACGATCACGAGGCGCGGAAGAAATCGTATTCGCTGCTCGCGGAGGCGTTTGGGTTGGTGAAGAGAGAAGCCGCCTAACCCGCTCTTGTGCCCCGGACGCAGCGCAGCGCTCCCGGCGATGCGAAGCATCGTCCGGTGCGGTGCGCTGCGTCCGGGGCCCATCGTGCGGCTGACTATTGCGGCCTCTGGGTCCCGGCTCGCGCTTCGCGCGTCCGGGACACGAAACTAATCCTGCTGCGCTTCGCTGAACGTCGCGCGGAACGGATGGCCCGGATACACGCCGACGATGCGGAATTCGCGCGAGAAGAACTTCAGCTCCTCGATGGCGAAGGCGAGACCCTTGTCCTCGGGGTGGCCGTCGACGTCGGCGTAGAACTGTGTGGCGAAGAAATTGCCGTCGACCATGTAGCTCTCGAGCTTGGTCATGTTGACGCCGTTGGTGGCAAAGCCGCCGAGCGCCTTGTAGAGCGCGGCCGGCAAGTTGCGCACGCGGAACACGAACGTCGTGACCAGCGGGCCGGAGCCCTGCGCGGCCCATTTCGGCTCGCGCGCCAGCACCACGAAGCGTGTGGTGTTGTGGGCCTCGTCCTCGATGTCCTCGGCGAGGATGTCGAGGCCGTAGATCTTTGCGGCGAGGCGCGAGGCGATCGCGGCGACGGTCTTGTCATTGCGTTCGGAGATGTCGCGGGCGCTGCCGGCGGTGTCGGCGTGCACGATCGGCTTGATGCCGAGTTTGCGGATGATGCGCCGGCACTGGCCGAGCGCATGCACATGGCTCTCGACGCTCTTGATGTCTTCGAGCCTGGTCCCCTTCACCGCCATCAATTGATGCCGAACGGGGAGGAACCACTCACCGATGATGAAGAGGCCGGAGGCCGGCAACAGATGATGGATGTCGGCGACGCGACCGGCGACCGAGTTCTCGATCGGGATCATGCCGAGATCGGCCTCGCCCGACGCGATCGCCGACAGCGCGTCCTCGAAGGTGGCGCAGGCCATCGGCTCGGCGTCGGGATAGGCCTCGACGATGGCGATGTGCGAATTGGCCCCGGGCTCGCCCTGGAATGCGATTTTCAGCTTGGTCATGTCTTAATAGTGCTCCTGCCGCGCCTTGTAGCAGCCGCTCAGGATTTGGAAAGGATGCTGCGCGCGGTTTCGAGATCGGGCGGCGTGTCGACGCCGCGGGGCAGGATGTCGACGATCATGATGTCGATGCGCATGCCGGCTTCGACCGCGCGGAGCTGCTCCAGGCTTTCCTGGCGCTCCAGCGGCGAAGGCGGCAGCGACACGAACCGCTCCAGCGCAGCGCGGCGGTAAGCATAGAGGCCGATATGGTGGTAGCGCGGTCCGTTGCCGTAGGGCGCGGTGGCGCGGGTGAAATATAGAGCCCGCAGCCGCCGCGGTCCGATCGGCGAGCCGACGGCCTTCACGACGCTCGGGGCAAGATCCTCCTCCTCGGTGTGGATCTGCGAGGCCAGCGTTACGATATCGACCGCCGGATCGGCGAAGGGCGGCAGCACCTCGCGGATGGTCTGCGGCGTGATCGTCGGGAAATCGCCCTGCAGATTGATCACGATCTCGGCCTTGCCCTCGGGGTCGAGCTTCTGCATGGCCTCGTGGATGCGGTCCGAGCCAGAAGGGTGGTCGGCGCGCGTCATCACGGCTTCGCCGCCATGGGCCGCGACGACCGAGGCGATCTCCGGCGTGTCGGTTGCGACCGCGACCCGGCCGATTGCGGCGGCCTCTGCGCGGCGTAGCACGTGCACGATCATCGGCAGGCCCGCGATATCGGCGAGCGGCTTGCCGGGCAGGCGGGTGGCGGCCATGCGGGCCGGGATCAGCACCAGGATGCGAGGATCGATCATGGGTTCAAGTTCTTGGGTTCAAGTTCTTGGGGTCAAGGGCCTGGAAACGGGGCGTTTTTCGCGCCGAGAAATGGAGTGGGGACGGGCTGCAAGCGGGGTCGCTTATACGGGTTGCCAGACCCCGGGCAAACCGATATCTCAATGGCAAAACTCGGGGAAACGATCAGGAACGTTTGATTCTCCCGAGGCTCGTCCTGGCGGCCGCCTGGCCGCTCGATCTTTCTTGCGGTGTGGGGCCTGGCCGGAAATGGACTCTTTCGAACTCAATAAAATTCTCGGTGCCGTGCTCGGCACCTGTCTGATCCTGCTGGTGACGAGCTTCACCGCGAGTGCGCTGTTCTCGCCCAAGATGCCGGAAAAGCCGGGCTTCGAGATCGCCGTGAAGGAAGATGCCGGCCACGGCAAGGAAGGCGGCGGCGCTGCTGCTGCCTCCGCCGAGCCGATCGAAAAGCTGCTCCAGGCCGCCTCGGTCGAGAAGGGTGCCGCGGCCGCCAAGAAGTGTGGCGCCTGCCACACCTTCGAAAAGGGCGGCCCGAATCGCGTCGGTCCGAACCTTTACGGCGTCGTCGGCGAGGCGAAGGGCGAGGGCCGCGGGTTCAACTTCTCGGCCGCGATGAAAGGCAAGGGCGGCACCTGGACCTTCGACGATCTCAACAAGTTCATTGCCAATCCGAAGGGCTTCATCCCGGGCACCGCGATGGGCTTCGCCGGTATTCCCAAGGACTCCGAGCGCGCCGACGTCATTGCCTATTTGAATTCGCTGTCGGAGCATCCGCAGCCGCTGCCGACCGCGTCGAAGTAAGGCGTCAAAAGCCTGCTCTGGAAGAAACGGCCAGGCTGAAAAGCCTGGCCGTTTCGTTATCCGGGCCTCGCGGCGAATTTATCGGGGCGTTTGGCCGCATCTGACGGGCCTCCGGCCTTTCAAGATGAGGAAAAAGCAACATATTCGGTCGAAACCTCGCCTATATTGGGAACTTAAAGGAGTAGCCTCCTTCAAGACAGGGATGTTGATTTGGCCATCACCCGACGCGATCTCCTGCTCACCGGCACTGCGGCCGCAGCGCTTCCCGTCCTCGGTTCCTTGGGCAGCGTTCCCGCCATCGGCCCAGCGCAGGCCCAATCCGCCAGTGAGCTGACTTCAAATGGGCCTCCTTGGCGCCATGCGCTGTCGCTGTTCGGGAAGGTCAAGTACCCCGCCGATTTCAAGCGCTTCGACTATGTCAATCCGGAAGCGCCCAAGGGCGGCGTCGCCCGCCAGATCGCCGTCGGCACCTTCGACAATTTCAACATCGTCGTGTCGGGCGTGAAGGGGCAGGTCGCAGGCGCCGTCGCATTCATCTACGAATCCCTCACCACGCCCTCGCTCGACGAAGTCTCGACCGAATACGGCGCGCTGGCCGAGGCCGTCAGCCATCCCGATGATTTCTCCTTCGTCACCTACCGCTTGCGGCCGCAAGCCAAGTGGCACGACGGCAAGCCGGTCACCCCCGATGACGTGATCTTCTCGCTCGATTCCTTCAAGAAGCACCACCCCATGTACTCGGCCTATTACAGCCATGTGGTGAAGGCCGAGAAGATCGGCGAGCGCGAGGTGAAGTTCGTATTCGACGCGCCGGGCAACCGCGAATTGCCGCAGATCGTCGGGCAGCTTATCGTCTTGCCGAAGCATTGGTGGGAGGGGACCGACGCGCAGGGCCGCAAGCGCGATGTGTCGGCGACCACGCTCGAAGTGCCGCTCGGCTCCGGTCCCTACAAGGTCAAGGACTTCGTTGCAGGACGGTCGATCGCACTGGAGCGCGTTAGGGATTATTGGGGCCGCGATCTGCCGGCCAATGTGGGCCGCAACAATTTCGACGAGCTGCGCTACGAATATTTCCGCGACGCCACTGTCGCGATCGAGGCTTTCAAGGCCGATCAGGTCGATTGGCGCACCGAGAACAGCGCGAAGAACTGGGCGACCGCCTACGACTTCCCGGCCGTCGGCGAAAAGCGCGTGATCCTCGAGGAGTTCGCCAATCGCAGCTCGGGCGTGATGCAGGCCTTCGTGCCGAACCTGCGCCGCGCCAAGTTCAGCGATCCGCGCGTGCGTCGCGCGCTCAACTACGCATTCGACTTCGAGGAGATGAACAAGCAGATATTCTACGGCCAGTACAAGCGCATCAGCAGCTATTTCGATGGCATCGAAGATCTGATGGCAACAGGCGTGCCGCAAGGGAAAGAGCTGGAGATCCTCGAGACCGTCCGTGCTCAGGTCCCGCCCGAAGTTTTCACGACGGCCTACAGCAATCCGGTGGGGGGCAGTCCGGAGGCCGTGCGCGATAATTTGCGCGAAGCGCTGCGCCTGTTCAAGGAGGCCGGCTACGAGATACGCGACCGCAAGCTGATCGACGTCAAGACCGGCACCCAGTTCTCCCTGGAATTGCTGAACTCGGATCCGAGCTTCGAGCGGATCACCCTGTTCTACAAGCCGTCCCTCGAGCGGCTCGGCATCGCCGTCAGCGTGCGGACGGTCGATCCGACCCAGTACGAGAACAGGACGCGCGAGTGGGATTTCGACATGGTCACCAACTCCTGGCCCGAGTCGCAGTCGCCGGGCAACGAGCAGCGCGAGTTCTGGTCGTCCAAGACGGCTGACATCGCCGGCTCCCGCAATCTTGCCGGGATCAAGAATCCCGCGATCGACAAGCTGATCGAACGGGTCATCTACGCCAGTGATCGCGACGATCTTGTCGCTGCAGCCAAGGCGCTCGACCGTGTACTGCTGTGGAATCACTACGTCGTGCCGCAGTGGAATTATCCAAAGGTTCGCACCGCGCGCTGGGATCGCTTCGGCCGGCCGGCGGAATTGCCTAGATATGGCCAGTCCGGCTTCCCGCTCATCTGGTGGTATGACGCAGACAAGGCGGCGCGGATCGCAAAGAAGTCGTGAAGGATATTTCCCGCATGACGCAGATGTCACGCCGGCATGTGCTGATCCTCGGTGTCGGCGGCGCATTCAGCGCTGTCGCACGCCACAGCGCGGCGGCGTCCGAGGGGTCCATCGAGGCTCACGGCATCTCGGCGTTCGGCGATCTCAAATACCCCGCCGATTTCCATCATTTCGGTTACGTCAATGTCGACGCGCCGAAGGGCGGCGCGTTCTCCCTGATTCCCTCGGTGCGCGCCTACAACCAGTCTTATTTCACGTTCTCTTCGCTGAACGCCTACATACTGAAGGGTGAGGGCGCGCAGGGCATGGACATGACCTTTGCGCCGTTGATGGCGCGCGCCAATGACGAGCCCGACGCGATGTACGGGCTTGCAGCGAAATCAGTGCGGATCTCGCCCGACAAACTGGCCTACACCTTCACGATACGGCCCGAGGCCCGCTTCCACGACGGCTCCAGGCTCACCGCGCACGACGTCGCCTTCTCGCTCAACACGCTGAAGGAGAAGGGGCATCCGCTGATCGTCGTGCAGCTGCGCGATTTCGTGATGGCCGAGGCGCTGGACGACGTCACCGTGGTCGTCACCTTCGCGCCGAACCGGGCGCGGGACGTGCCGCTCTATGTCGCGAGCCTTCCAATCTTCTCGAAGGCTTATTACGCCACGCGCGCTTTCGATGAATCGTCGCTCGATACCCCGCTGGGCTCCGGCCCGTACAAGGTCGGCAGGTTCGAGGTCAACCGCTACATCGAATACGAGCGCGTCAAGGACTGGTGGGGCGCCGACCTGCCGGTGTGCCGCGGCAGCTACAATTTCGACACGGTGCGCTACGAATTCTACCGCGACCGCGACGTCGCCTTCGAAGGCTTCACCGGCAAGAACTATCTGTTCCGCGAGGAGCTTACGTCGCGCATCTGGGCGACGCGTTATGATTTCGCGGCGGTGAAGGACGGTCGCGTCAAGCAAGAGCAGCTGCCGGACGAGACGCCTTCGGGCGCACAGGGTTGGTTCATCAATCTGCGCCGCAACAAGTTCGCGGATTCGCGCGTGCGCGAAGCGCTGATCTACGCCTTCGATTTCGAGTGGACCAACAAGTCGATCATGTATGGCGCCTATGCACGCACGCACTCGCCGTTCCAGAATTCCGACATGATGGTGTCCAGCCCGCCTTCGCCGGAAGAGCTCGCGCTGCTCGAGCCCTTCCGCGGCAAGGTGCCCGACGAAGTGTTCGGCCAGCCCTTCGCGCCGCCGGTATCGGACGGCTCCGGTCAGGACCGCGCCCTGCTGCGCAAGGCGAGCGAGCTGCTCAACGAGGCCGGCTACATCATCAAGGACCGCAAACGGGTTCTGCCCAATGGCGAGCCTTTCACGATCGAATTCCTCAACGACGAGCAGTCGATCCAGCCGCATCACGGGCCTTATTTGAAGAACCTCGCAACGCTCGGGATCGACGCCTCCTTCCGTCTGGTCGATGCCGTGCAATACCGCGCGCGGCTCGAGGATTTCGATTTCGACATGACGATCGAACGCTTCTCGATGTCGGCGACTCCAGGCGATGCCATGCGGGCGTTCTTCTCCTCGCAGGCGGCCAAGACCAAGGGCTCGTACAATCTCGCAGGCATCTCCGATCCTGTGATCGACGCGCTGATCGAGAAGATCATTGCCGCACAGACCCGGGCGGAGCTGACCACGGCCTGCCGGGCCTTCGACCGCGTGTTCCGGGCCGGGCGCTATTGGGTGCCGCAATGGTATGCCAACTTCCATCGCGTCGCCTATTGGGACCAGTTCAGCCATCCCGCCAAGCCGCCGAAATACGCGCAAGGCGTCGGTGCGCCTGAGAACTGGTGGTTCGACACGGCGAAGGCCGCCAAGCTCGAGCAGGCGAAATAATCATGAGCGCCTACATCGCCCGCCGCATCCTCCTGATGATCCCGACGCTGCTCGGAATCCTGTTCGTGTCCTTCATCGTCGTGCAATTCGCGCCGGGCGGCCCGGTCGAGCGCGTCATCGCGCAACTCTCGGGAGCCGATACCGGCGGCACGTCGCGCATTTCGGGCGGCGGCGACTTTGCACAGCGCGCGCCGGGACAGTTGGGGGCCGGCGGCGATGCCATCAACTCGAAATATCGCGGCGCGCAGGGTCTTGATCCTGACTTCATCAAGAAGCTCGAGGCACAGTTCGGTTTCGACAAGCCGGCACCGGAGCGTTTCGCTCTGATGGTTTGGAATTTCGCCCGCTTCGATTTCGGCAAGAGTTATTTTCGTGACGTCAGCGTGCTCCAGCTCATCAAGGAGAAGCTGCCGGTCTCGATTTCGCTCGGGCTCTGGCTGACGCTGATCACCTATTTGATCTCGATCCCGCTCGGCATCCGCAAGGCGGTGAAGGACGGCACGCGCTTCGACACCTGGACATCGACCATTCTCGTGCTGGGCTATGCCATTCCCGGCTTTCTGTTCGCGATCCTCCTCATCATCCTGTTCGCCGGCGGTTCCTTCTTCAACTGGTTCCCGCTGCGCGGACTGACCTCGGACGGCTGGTCGCAGTTTCCCTGGTACTGGAAGATCATCGATTACTTCTGGCATCTGACGCTGCCGCTGATCGCCATGGGGTTAGGTGCGTTCACCACCATGACGTTCCTGACGAAGAACTCGTTCCTGGACGAGATCCGCAAGCAATACGTCATGACTGCGCGTGCCAAGGGTTGCAGCGAGGGGCGGGTGCTTTACGGCCATGTCTTCCGCAACGCGATGCTGATCGTGATCGCGGGCTTTCCCGGCACCTTCATCCATGCCTTCTTTTCGGGTTCGCTTCTGATCGAGACCATCTTCTCGCTGGACGGGCTGGGCCTGCTCAGCTTCGAGAGCGTGCTCAACCGCGACTATCCCGTGGTGTTCGGCACGCTCTACATCTTTTCGTTGGTCGGCCTCGTGATCAATCTGGTCTCCGACCTGACCTATATGTGGATCGACCCCCGGATCGATTTCGAGGCGCGGGAGGTCTGATGACGATTACTGCGCCGACGCCGATCGAGATCACGACTCAGTCGCCGCTCGGCGAGGTCGTTCCGATCACGCGCAAGCCCTTTGCGCCTTCGCCGCTGAACAGGCGGCGGTGGCAGAACTTCAAGGCCAATCGCCGCGGCTACTGGTCGTTCTGGATCTTCATCGCCCTGTTCGTGGTCTCGCTGTTCGCCGAGCTGATCGCCAACGACCGCCCCTTCCTGGTCAAGTTCGACGGCCATCTCTATTGGCCGGCCTTCGTGACCTATTCCGAAACCACCTTCGGCGGTGACTTCGAAACGGCTGCCGACTATCGCGATCCCTATCTGCAGAAGCTGATCAAGGAGAAGAACGGCAGCATCGTCTGGCCGCTGATCCGCTATTCCTACGACACCCATAACCTCGATCTGCCGACGCCGGCACCGTCGCCGCCGACCTGGATGTTGACCGAGAAGCAGTGCCAGCCGGTGGTGGAGAAGAAGGGGCTGAAGAGCTGCCGCGACCTCGAATATAACTGGCTCGGCACCGACGATCAGGGCCGCGATGTCGTCGCGCGGCTGATCTATGGCTTCCGTATCTCCGTGCTGTTCGGCCTTTGCCTCACCATCGTCTCGTCCGTCATCGGCATCGCAGCGGGCGCGGTGCAGGGCTATTTCGGCGGTCGGGTCGATCTCATCTTCCAGCGCTTCATCGAGATCTGGACGGCGATTCCCTCGCTCTATCTTCTCCTGATCCTGTCCTCGGTGCTGGTGCCCGGCTTCTTCGTTCTGCTTGGTATCCTCCTGCTGTTCTCCTGGGTCTCGCTGGTCGGTCTCGTGCGGGCCGAATTCCTGCGCGGCCGCAATTTCGAATACATCCAGGCGGCGCGGGCGCTCGGCGTGTCCAACCCGGTCATCATGTTCCGCCACCTGCTGCCGAATGCGATGGTGGCGACCATGACGTTCCTGCCCTTCATCGTGTCGAGCTCGGTGATGACGCTGACGGCACTCGATTTCCTGGGCTTCGGCCTGCCGCCGGGATCGCCATCGCTCGGCGAATTGCTGTCGCAGGCCAAGTCCAACGTGCAGGCGCCCTGGCTCGGCTTCTCCGGCTTCTTCTCGGTCGCGATCATGCTGTCGCTCCTGATCTTCATCGGCGAAGCGGTGCGCGACGCCTTCGATCCGCGCAAGACGTTCAGGTAAGACCGATGGACGCGATCAACCAGCCCCTGCTCGCCGTGCGCGACCTTTCGGTGGCCTTCCACCAGGGCGGCGCCACCACGCTCGCGGTCGACAAGATCTCGTTCCAGATCAAGCGCGGCGAATGCCTGGCGCTGGTCGGCGAATCCGGCTCCGGCAAGTCGGTCAGCGCGCTTTCGATTCTCAAGCTGCTGCCCTATCCGAACGCCTCGCACCCGTCGGGGAGCATCCGCTTCAAGGGGCAGGAGCTGATCAAGCGCTCCGAGCAGGAGATGCGGGAGATCAGAGGCAGCGACATCTCCATCATCTTCCAGGAGCCGATGACCTCGCTCAATCCGCTGCATACGATCGAGGCGCAGATCGGCGAGATCATCCAGCTGCACAATCCGACCAGCAATGCCGAGGCGCGCAGGCGAACGCTGGAGCTCTTGACGCAGGTCGGCATTCCCGAGCCCGAAACGCGGCTGAACAGCTATCCGCATCAGCTTTCTGGCGGCCAGCGCCAGCGCGTGATGATCGCGATGGCGCTCGCCAACGAGCCGGACCTCTTGATCGCGGACGAGCCGACGACGGCGCTCGACGTCACCGTGCAGGCGCAGATCCTGGCGCTGCTCGCCGAGATCCGCTCGCGGCTCGGCATGAGCCTGCTCTTCATCACCCACGATCTCGGCATCGTGCGCCGCATCGCCGACACGGTCTGTGTCATGAAGAGCGGTGAGATCGTCGAGCAGGGACCGGTCGAGCAGGTCTTCAAGTCGCCGAAACATCCCTATACGCGCGACCTGCTCGCGGCGGAGCCGAAGCCCGATCCGGCGCCGCCGCAGCCGGATGCGCCGATGGTGATGTCCGCCAATGACCTGAAAGTGTGGTTTCCGATCAAGCGCGGGCTGATGCGCAAGACGGTCGGCCACATCAAGGCGGTCGACGGCGTCAGCGTCGCCGTGCGCAAGGGCGAGACGCTCGGTGTCGTCGGCGAATCCGGTTCGGGCAAGACCACGCTCGGGCTGGCGCTGCTGCGCTTGATCTCCTCGAACGGACGCATCGTCTTCCTAGGCAAGGACATCCAGGGCCTGCGCTTCAAGGAGATGCGGCCCTTCCGGCGCGACATGCAGATCGTGTTCCAGGACCCGTTCGGCTCGCTCTCACCGCGCATGTCGATCGCCGACATCATCGCCGAGGGTCTCTCCGTGCATCAGCCGAAGCTGTCGCGCGAAGAGCGTGAGGCGCGGGTCGTCAAGGCGCTGGAAGACGTCGGGCTGAAGCCCGATACCCGCTACCGCTATCCCCACGAATTCTCCGGCGGCCAGCGCCAGCGCATCAGTATCGCGCGCGCGGTGGTGCTGGAGCCGGATTTCGTCGTGCTGGATGAGCCGACCAGCGCGCTCGACATGCTGTTCCAGGCGCAGATGGTCGATCTGTTGCGCGAGCTCCAGCGCAAGCGCGACCTCACCTACTTGTTCATCTCGCACGATTTGCGCGTCGTCGCTTCGCTGGCGAGCCACCTGATCGTGATGCGGGGCGGCAAGGTCGTCGAAGAGGGACAGGCCGCCGAACTGTTCAAGCACCCGAAGACGGATTACACGCGGGCGCTGTTTGCGGCTGCGTTCCGGCTGGAGACCGCCGGGAACGGCTCGGTGGCGACGTAGTATCTGGTAGGGTGGGTTAGGCGAAGCCGTAACCCACCGCTTCTCTCTCAACGGAAGCTGAAGAGGTGGGTTACGCCACCCTACGAGATCTCGCTATAGCCGCTTGATCGCAACGACCTCGCAGCCGGCCTGCCTGATCCGCGCAATGGCCGGCTCGATCGGTTCGATGATTGTCGCCATGTGATGCGCGTTGGCGTGAACCATGGTGCTGCCATCGCGGACGATCGCGACATGGCCTTTCCAGAAGATCAGGTCCCCGCGCCGCAAGCTTCGCTCATGCGGCTCCAGCGCGCGCCCGAGACCGGCCAGCTGCATGTCGCTGTCGCGCGGGCAGCCAATCCCCGCTGATGTCAACGAGACCTGGACGAGGCCGGAGCAATCGATGCCAAAACTGCTCTTCCCGCCCCAGAGATAGGGCGTGCCGACGAAGCGATCGGCGACCGCGACGAAGTCCGGCTCGCGGTGATCGAGTGAGGCAAGATGCGTCCTCGGCAGATATCTGCCGTCGCGCGTCACGGCGAAGCTACCCTCTTCGCGTGTCACGGCGAGCTTGGATCCCATCACCAGCGTGTCGGCCGGCGGCAGCTTGATCGAGGGACCGGGGAAGGCAAACGTCCGCAGCGCGCTGACCAGGTGAGTTGGTGCAGCCGATGGCTTCACCAGCGCCGCTTCCGGCAGCCAGCCGACATAGCCGTCGCCATTGAGCTGGCCCCACGCCCAACCCTCGCCGTTGCGGTCGTAGATGGTGACGCGTTCGCCGCGCAGTGCCTCCGTCATCAGCATCGCGTTCGAAGATGGCTGTTCGCGCAACGGCGCGACCGGTTCGATCACCTCGAATTCCTCGCCGGTGACGAAGCGATCCGCCTGCACCTTGCCTTCGAGATATTTCGCCGCGAGGTCGCCTCGCGCCGGTGTCAATCGCGGATCATGCATAGCGCTCGCTCAACAAGCTGTAGATGGCGCGCGCGGCCTGGCACTCGCCGCCTTCGGGGCGTGCGGGCTTTGCCGTCGGTGTCCAGCCGTAGATGTCGACATGCAGCCAGCTTCGGGCGTGTTCGACGAAGCGCTGCAGGAACAGCGCGCAGGTGATCGAGCCGGCAAAGCCGCCCGATGGCGCGTTGGTGATCGTGGCCGTCTTGGAGTCCAGCCAGGAATCGTAAGGCGGCCACAGCGGCATGCGCCACAACGGATCGTTCTCCTTCACCGCGCAGCGCGAAAGGTCGGCGGCAAGGGTCTCATCATTGGTGTAAAAGGGCGGCAAATCCGGTCCCAGCGCGACACGCGCCGCGCCGGTCAGCGTGCCCAGGTCGACCAGCAGGTCGGGTTTCTCCTCGTCGGCCAGCGCCAGCGCGTCGGCGAGCACCAGCCGGCCTTCCGCGTCGGTGTTGCCGATCTCGACGGTGATGCTCTTACGCGAGGTGAAGATGTCGAGCGGGCGGAAGGCATTGCCCGCGACCGCGTTCTCCACGGCCGGAATCAGCACGCGAAGCCGCACCTTCAGTTTCGCATCCATCACCATGCGCGCCAGCGCCAGCACATTGGCGGCGCCGCCCATGTCCTTCTTCATAATCAGCATGCCGCTCGACGGCTTCAGGTCGAGCCCGCCGGTGTCGAAGCAGACGCCCTTGCCGACCAGCGTCACGTTGGGATGCTCAGGGTCGCCCCAACCGATGTCGATCAGCCGCGGCGCGCGGCTGGAGGCCATGCCGACGGCGTAGATCAGCGGGAAGTGCTTCTCCAACTCCTCGCCGATGGTGCAGGCAAAGCTTGCCCCGAATTCGACGGCGAGCGCTTGCGCAGCAGCGGCGAGCTCTTCCGGCCCCATGTCGTTGGACGGCGTGTTGATGAGGTCGCGCGCGAGCATCGCTGCGTCGGCGATCCGCCCGATCTCGGTGGCGTCGATGCCGTCAGGCGGCACCAGCCGGACGTCGGGCCTGTCAGCCTTGCGGTAGCGCGCGAAGCGGTAGCACCCCAGCGCAAAAGCGAGCGCGGCCAGCCGTGTATCGTGTGGCGCATTGGCAAAACGATAAATGCCCGGCGGCAGCAGCCCGGGCAGGGCGCCGGGCCGAAACAGGTCGCGTGATTTTGCGGCGTCGTCCTCGAGGCCGAACAGCACCTGCGCTATCGTGCCGTCGGGCGCGGGCAGCGCCAGATAGGCGCCCGGCTTGGCCGTAAAGGCGCATGCAGTGGCGAACAGGCGTTGCGGTGGCGGCAGCGCCTCGGCGACCCGATCCCAGCTCGATTTCGTGACGAAAGTGATCGGGATGGCGGTGGGTGACGTCTCGAAGACAGAAGGCATTGGCGGGTCCGGATCGTCGGATCAAGCGGGCATGCGAACGGGACGAGACTTCGCAGAGTTTCGCCGCGGCTGCAATCGGCTTTGCTGTCACCGTTGGGCGAGCCCGCTACTCGCGGCAAGGGGGCCATGCTAGGTTCCGGCAACGGTTGCCAGGGACGACGATCGGGCGACCGCCGACAAACGCGCCGGGAGGACATGCGATGGAATTTGTGTGGAGCGTGGTCACATTCATCGGCCAGGCTATCGAGGTGATCTTTGGTTATGTCGAGCACCACCACTGGATCTTCGCGTTCCTTGCCGGCGGTTACGTCTTCTATCTCCACGACCGCTCCGTCCACGCGCGATTCGATGCGCTCGACAAGCGCATCGACGAAATCCGCAAGCGGCTCGCCATCGAATATTGAGGCGGCAATTGCAGGTGAGGGCGCTCGGCCTCGATCTCGACCTCGGCGATGGGGCGCCGCCGCAAACGTCGCCGTGAGAGGTGTGGTCCGGGAAGGGGCGTTAACCGGCCGTTAGGGTTAACAGTCTATTGCTGGCGCGTTCGGCTCGATCAATCGGCTCGAGAGTCAAGGCGTCATGCGTCAACGGTTCAGTCTCGCCCGGCTTCTTGCGTCCACCTCGCTGGTCGCGGCGGTGGCCATGGGCCTCGGCGGCTGCACGGGCATGTCGAAACTCTCCGACGTGACGGGTTCGCTCGGCGGACCACGGGCGGAGGCGGCTCCCGCCGATCCCGCGCGCGCCGTCGAGGTCTATGGCGAGCGCTACCGTGCCAATCCCCGGGATGCCGAGGCGGCGCTGGCCTATGGCCAGGCTTTGCGTGCCAACGGCCAACGCGCCCAGGCCGCTGCCGTGCTCGAGCAGGCGACCATCGCCAATCCCGGCAACAAGGCGCTGCTCGCGCAGTATGGCCGCGCGCTCGCCGACAACGGCAATTTCCAGCAGGCCTACGACGTCCTGTCGAAAGCGCATTCGCCTGACAATCCGGACTGGCGCCTGCTCTCGGTGCAGGGCACCGTGCTGGACCAGATGGGCCGTCACGAGGAGGCGCGCTCCTATTATACGAGCGCGCTCAAGATCGCGCCGGGTGATCCTGGCGTGCTTTCCAATCTCGGCCTGTCCTACATGCTGTCGAAGGATCTGCCCAAGGCCGAAGAGGCGTTGCGGCAGGCCTACGCCTCGCCGCGCGCCAGCAGCCGGGTGCGGCAGAATCTCGGCCTCGTCGTCGGTCTCCAGGGCCGCTTCGCTGAGGCCGAGATCATCGTGAAGGCGGATCTGCCGCCGGACCAGGCCGCGGCCAATGTTACGTATCTCAAGGAAATGCTGAGCCGCAGCGACAATCATCGCGGCGCGCCGAAGCGGACCCCGGTCGCCTCGCTCGACCAGCCCGATTGATCAGATCTGATCTTCAGCCATCGAAGTCGTCTCACCGACCCGCGTACGGCCAGCGGCTCCGTGTCACTGCATCTCGGTGATCTTGATGCCGGTCGGTCCGAGAATGACGACGAACAGCACGGGCAGGAAGAACAGGATCATCGGCACCGTCAGTTTCGGCGGCAACGCGGCGGCCTTCTTCTCGGCCTCGGTCATGCGCATGTCGCGGTTTTCCTGGGCCATGACGCGCAAGGATTGACCCAGGGGGGTGCCGTAGCGTTCCGCCTGCTGAAGCGCGAGACAGACCGACTTGACGCCCTCGAGTCCGGTGCGCCGCGCCAAATTCTCATAGGCGACCTTGCGATCCTGCAGGTAGGACAATTCGGCTGTGGTCAGCGTGAACTCTTCCGACAGCGCAATCGACTGTCCCACGATTTCGGTGGCGACCTTGCGGAACGCCATTTCGACCGACATGCCGGACTCGATACAGATCAGGAGCAGGTCGAGCGCATCGGGAAAGGCGCGCTTGATCGAGAGCTGGCGCTTGGAGATCGCATTCTTGAGGAACAGCATCGGCGCCTGGAGGCCGAGATAGGCCGCGCCGAGGCAGATGCCGATCTTGATCGGCATCGGCTTCTCCATGTGCGCGATCACGAAAACGTAGATGACCGAGCCGACGAAGAGCACGATCGGAGCGACCATGCGGGCAAACAGGAAGGTGATGTAGGGCGCCTGGCCGCGGTAGCCGGCCATAATGAGCTTGTCCCGCGCTGCCTCTTGCGCGAGCCATTTGGTGAGGTTGAAGTCCTCCACGACCTTGGAGACGAGCTGCTTCGGCGTCTGGCGCAGCGAGACCTTTTCATTCTTGTGAAGGCGCTCGCGCTCGCGCTGCCGGATGCGCTCACGCTCGCTCGCGACCGCCTTCATGCGCTTGGAGAGTCCCTCCCCGGCGAACAGCGGCATCACCAGCGTATAGACGGTGGCGCTGGCGGCGATGGCCGCCAGCAGCATCGTCATGAAGCGGACGTCGTGCAGTTTCGAAACGAGGAACTCGACCATGCGGCACCGTCAGAAGTCGAAATTGATCATCTTCTTCATCACCATGATGCCGATCGACATCCAGACGACGCAGCCGACCAGCATCAGCTGGCCAGTGGGGTGAGTCCAAAGTAGCGAGATGTAGTGCGGCGTCGTGAGATAGACGAGGAACATCACGATCGGCGGCAACGAACCGATGATGCCGGCCGAGGCCTTGGCTTCCATCGACATCGCCTGGATCTTCTCTTTCATCTTCTTGCGGTCGCGTAGCACCTTGGAGAGGTTGCCCAGCGCCTCGGAGAGGTTGCCGCCCGATTTCTGCTGGATCGAGATGACGATGCCGAAAAAGTTGGCTTCGGGCAGCGGCATGCGCTCATAGAGCCGGGAGCAAGCCTCGCCCAGCGGCATACCGATCGCCTGCGTCTCGATGATGGCGAGGAACTCGCTGCGCAGCGGCTCGGGCGAATCCGCAGCGACGACCTTGATCGATTCGAACAGCGGCAGGCCCGCCTTGATGCCGCGGACGATGACGTCGACCGCGTCGGGGAGCGCCTTCAGGAATTTGTCTTCCCGGCGCTTCTTCAGGAAGCCGAGGGCCCAGCGCGGCAGGCCGAAACCTCCGGCAAAGGCGAGACCAGCGGCGCCGAGCAACCCGCCGCCGACGAACAGGGCCGCCGCGAACAGCACGCCCGCCACGACGGCGGACACGATCCAGAATTTCTGCGGCGTCCAGTCCAGGCCGGCCTGGGACAGGCGGACATTGAGCGGAACGCTCTTCTCCTGCTGGCGCCGTGCCTCGAGATCCTTCAGCGACGTCTCGACTTGCTCGCGGCGCGATCGCTGGCTCTTTTCGCTCTGCTTGGCCGCAGGCGCGTCGGCACGCGAGATCGAGGCGCGTCGGCTTTCCGCCTTCCGTTCCCCGGAGAGCAGCGGATAGAGGAAAACCCAGGCGATGCCGCCAACGGCTGCGGTGGCGAGAAATGCGAGGGCGAGGACCTGTATGTTCATGGCGTCGCTGACCTGCTCACGTCGTGGGCGCCACTTCCGCGGCGTCGAGCGCGGCGGCAAGGCGCTTCTCCTCGCCGTAATAGCGGGCGCGTTCCCAGAACTTCGGACGGCCGATGCCGGTCGAGCGGTGCCGGCCGATGATCTTGCCGTTGGCGTCCTCGCCGATCATGTCGTAGAGGAAGATGTCCTGGGTGATGATGGTGTCGCCTTCCATGCCCATCACCTCGGTGATGTGGGTGATGCGGCGCGAGCCGTCGCGCAGGCGCGCGGCCTGGACGATGACGTCGATCGAAGCGCAGATCATCTCGCGGATCGTTCGCGAGGGCAGGGAAAAGCCGCCCATCGTGATCATGGATTCGCAGCGCGACAGGGCTTCGCGCGGGTTGTTGGCGTGCAGCGTGCCCATCGACCCGTCATGGCCGGTGTTCATGGCCTGGAGCAGGTCGAACGCCTCGGGTCCGCGGACTTCGCCGACGATGATGCGTTCGGGCCGCATACGCAGGCAGTTGCGCACCAATTCGCGCATGGTGACCTGACCCTCGCCCTCGATATTGGGCGGGCGGGTCTCCAGCCGCACCACATGGGGCTGCTGGAGCTGGAGCTCGGCAGCGTCCTCGCAGGTGATGACGCGCTCGTCGTGCTCGATGTAATTGGTCAGACAGTTGAGCAGCGTCGTCTTGCCCGAGCCGGTACCGCCGGAGATCAGCACGTTGCAGCGGACGCGGCCGATGATCTGGAGGATCTCGGCTCCTTCCGGCGAGATCGCCCCGAACTTGACGAGCTGGTCGAGCGTCAGCTTGTCCTTCTTGAACTTGCGGATGGTGAGCGTCGGGCCGTCGATCGACAGCGGCGGCACGATGGCGTTGACGCGGGAGCCGTCGGCGAGGCGTGCGTCGCAGATCGGCGAGGATTCGTCGACGCGCCGGCCGACCTGGCTGACGATGCGCTGGCAGATGTTGAGGAGCTGCTGGTTGTCGCGAAAGCGGATGCCGGTGCGCTGGATCTTGCCGGCGACCTCGATGTAGACGGTGTTGGCGCCGTTGACCATGATGTCGGCGATATCGTCGCGCGACAGCAGCGGCTCGAGCGGACCGTAGCCCAGAACGTCGTTGCAGATGTCGTCGAGCAGCTCTTCCTGCTCAGCGATCGACATCACGATGTTCTTGATCGCGATGATCTCGTTGACGATGTCGCGGATTTCCTCGCGGGCGGATTCCGAGTCGAGCTTGGCGAGCTGGGCGAGATCGATCGCCTCGATCAGGGCGCCGAAGATGGTCGCCTTGACCTCGTAATAATTGTCCGAACGCCGGCTCTCCATGGCCGGGGGCGGCGGGGCCTTGGCGGGAGCAAGCGGCGGCGAGGCGACGGCCGGCGGAGGCGGGGCGCGCGACACCGTCGGCGCTGGAGCCTGGGCAGGCTCGAGCGACACGGCGCCGGGCTTGGGCGCCCGAAGGTCGGTGTCTGTTCCGCTACGCTTACCGAACACTTAACAACTCCATGCGGCGGCTTATTTTCCCCGCAACTTGTCAATCAGGGGTGAAAACAGGGACGACTTTTGTTTCTTGGTTTCGCTGCGGCCGGTCAGGCGCTGGGCGATCTGAAGGAACATCTCGATCGACTTGTGGTTGGCGGAGATCTCCGCGATCATCTGGCCGTTGTTGGCCGCCGAGCCGAAGATCTGCGGCTCGAACGGGATCGAGACGATCGGCTGGCTCTCGATCGCCTTGGCGAACTCCGCGGCGGCGATTTCGGGCCTTTTTGGCACGCCGACCTGGTTCAGGCAGTAGAGCGGCGGCCGGTCGTTGGGGCGCGCGGCCTTCAACAGATCGAACAGGTTCTTGGTATTGCGCAGATTGGCGAGGTCAGGGGCGGCCACGATCAGGATGTCGTCCGCTCCGATCAAGGCGCGCTTGGTCCAGCCCGACCATTGGTGCGGAATGTCGAGCACGATGCATGGCATGGTGGAGCGCAGCGTGTCGAACACGGAGTCGAAGGCGTCGGTGCCGAAATCATAGACCCGGTCGAGTGTCGCCGGCGCCGCCAGCAGGCTGAGATGGTCGGTGCATTTCGACAGCAGGCGGTCGATGAAGGCGGTGTCGACGCGATCGGGCGAGAACACGGCGTCGGCAATGCCCTGCGGCGGATCCTGGTTGTAGTCGAGCCCGGCGGTGCCGAAGGCGAGGTCGAGATCGGCGACGACGGCGTCCATTGCGAGATCGCGCGCGATCGCCCAGGCGACGTTGTGGGAGATGGTAGAGGCCCCGACGCCTCCCTTGGCGCCGACCACGGCGATGATGCGGCCGACCGCCTTGGCTTCCGGCGCCGAGAACAGGTTGCAGATCGAGCGCACGACGTCGATCGCGCCGACCGGCGCGAGCACATAGTCGCTGACGCCGCGGCGCACCAGCTCGCGGTAGAGCATGACGTCGTTGATGCGGCCGATCACGACCACGCGGGTGCCGGCGTCGCAGACTGTGGCGAGCTGGTCGAGCCCGCCCAGGAGGTCGTTGCGGCCGTCGCTCTCGAGCACGATCACGTTCGGCGTGGGAGCCGAGCGGTAGGCTTCGATCGCGGCCGCCATGCCGCCCATCTGGATCTTCAGATGAGCCTTGCCGAGACGGCGATCCTCGCCGGCCGACTGCACCGCGGCAGCGGTCTCCACGGTCTCGCAGAAGGCCTGGACCGAGACGCGGGGCGCGGGTGCAATATGCTCCTCGACCGGCGGAGGGGCTGCTTCCGGCTGCTCTTCGTGTGTCTGGCGAGCGTAGCTGATCATTTGCCGGTGTCGCTGAGTTTGGCCTTGTCGGCCTCGGGATAGGTGGTCGCAGTCGTGACTCCCTTGCGATACTTCTCGAGGCCGGTGATGCGCCGCGGCGTGTAGGACGGCGTCTCAGGCCGCGGCTGCTCGAGATCCGACGGATTGTCGACCATCGCGGCGAGGTTGCGCTGATAGGCGCAGCCGTAATTGTAGTAGTCCTTGTTTTCGAACCAGCTCTTGTTCTTCATGGAAGGGCCGATGTCGTCCGGCCACAGGCCGCAGGGACCCGCGACCGCGGCGATCTTGGAATAGGTGAGCCGGATCGGCGGCAGGAAGCGCTTGTCCTCGGGCTGGTAGGGGTGAACGTTGACGCCCCGCGGTGGAACGCCTGCCGCCGCCAGCATCGCCTGAATTTCGCGCATCGTGTCCGCGACCGGACGCGCATTAGGCGTGCCGGACGGCACGTCGATGCGGATGGCGCCGGTGCCTTCGTGCAACCATGCCGATGCGACACCCATCACGTCCGCGCGCTGGGCAGCGGTCAATCCGCCGCGGGCATGACCGACGAAGACGACGATCGAGCGGTTCTGCTCCTCGATCGCGATCGGATGGCGCTGCTTGTAGTCGTCGGGAATGGAGGCGGTAACGACCTCGTCGTGTTGGCAGCCGCCGAGCGCGAGCGCCATGCCGACCAGCGCGCCACCGAGGCGGATGGCGCGTTTGCGAAGCTGGGGTGGTCTTGTGATCATCGTGAAGTCCCCGTTCCGCATCAGTCGGTAATGAAGCCGTAGGTACCGCGGTAATTCCTGGCCGGTTCGGTCCGGCCGGGCACGCCGTAGATGCGGTTGATGTTGCCGAGCAGCTGGGCCTGGGGATCCGCAGGCGGGGCGAAGCCGTCATCCGGCCGCGACAGGTCCTTTGGCGCCACCGCGCGAACGACATAGGGCGTCACGATCACGACCAGCTCGGTCGCGTTGTTGACGAAATCGCGGCTGCGGAACAGCGTGCCGAGAATCGGGAGCTGCATCAGTCCGGGCAGTCCGCTGATGGCCTGCTTGGTCTGCTGCTGGATCAGGCCGGCCATCGCCATTGCGCCGCCGGAGGGAATTTCCAGCGAGGTCTCCGCGCGGCGGGTCCTGATCGAGGGGACCGTGAGCGAGTTCACCGACGTCGAGGTCACGGCCTGCGACAGCGTGATCGCGTTTTCGTTCGAGAGTTCCGAGACCTCGGTCATCACGCGCAGGCTGATCTTGCCTTCGCTCAGCACCACGGGGGTAAAGTTGAGCGAGATGCCGAACTTCTTGAAGCTGATCTGGGTGGTACAGACATGGGTGGTGGGGTCGCACGCGTAGCCGGCCGGGACCGGGAATTCTCCGCCGGCGATGAACGTCGCCGATTCACCGGAGATTGCGGTCAGGTTCGGTTCGGCCAGCGTGCGGATCACACCCGCGGTTTCCATCGCGCGCAAGGTGGCCTGCACCGACGTCGAGCCGCCGAACTTCGTCGTCAAATTGTTGCCGTCCACCAGGTTCTTGCCGAGAGCCGTGAACGGATTGGAGTTGGTGAAGCTCACCACCGACGTGCCGTAGTTGAGGCTGGCGCTCAGGTCGATGCCGAGCTGCTTGACGATGGTGCGCTGGACCTCCGCCACCGTCACCTTCAGCATGACCTGGTCGCGGCCGCGCACCACGATCGAGTTGACCACCTTGTCGGCGCCGCCGGCCAGGCGCGCGGCGAGCTCGTTGGCCTGTTGCGCTTCCATCGGATTCGCCGCCGTGCCGGTCAGGACGATGCCGTCGCCGAGCCCGTCGATCTGAATGTCCGAATTGGGCAGGACCTGCTTCAGCGCGGCCCGCACGCCGTTGAGGTCGCGCTTGACCGCGATGTCATAGGCCGCAATCTGCTGACCGGCGGAATCGAAGAACACGATATTGGTCTGGCCGACCGTGGCGCCGATGATATAGGCGCGCTGCGCCGAGCGGACCACCGCGTTGGCGATCTTGGGATCGGCGACCAGCACGTCCTTGATGTCGCGCGGCAGGTCGATCACGATGGATTTGCCGACGCCGAGCGAGAGGAAGCGCGCGTTCATTTGGCCATCCGCCGCAGCCTGCGCCACCGGACGATAATCGGCGGCGACTACGGGGTTCAGCATGGGGTTGAGCGCCAGCGCCAGAGCGGCCGAAAACGACAGGGCGCGGACCGCTGAGGTTCGCATCGTCGCCAAATCCACCCTGCGTTTCATATCGACTGTCTTCATCGTGCTTTCGCCGTCTGACTTGGAATGCCGTAGCGAATGATCGAAATACCGTCCCGCTTCTGCGCGGAATCGTCGAGCGTGATTTCGCTCATCTTGACGTCGACGATGCTGCGCAGCGCCAGCGACAGCGTGCCGCTCTGGCGGGCCGCGGAGAGTGTCGCGGTCTGCGCGGGATTGAGCTCGAGGGTGACGGTCTTGCCGACCACCGCGTTCTGACCGTCCTTTTCCTTTGGCGCCTGGTCGATGGCCAGGACACGGATATTGGCCAGGATGATCTCGGAGGTGACGACGTCGGGGGCGCCGTTGTTCTGGTCCGGGTTCTTCAGCCGGCGGGTCAGAAGGACGTCGACGCGATCGTTGGGCAGGATGAAGCCGCCTGCGCCGGTCTCCGGCGAGATCTCGGTCGAGATCGCCCGCATGCCGGTGGGCAGGATTGCCGCCATGAAGCCGGAGCCTTCTGCCTTGACCAGCTTCTGGTCGCGGATCGGCTCACCTTGAATGAAGGGAGCGCGCGCGATCGAACCGGTGACCTGGGTCGCGCCCTCGGGACGCTCGCTGCGGCGGATGAAGGTGGCGCTGGCGGTCGCGGCCGGCCAGGTCTGCCATTGCACGTCCTCCGGCTTTACGGTCTGGCCGAGGCCGATGTCGTTCTTGGCCACGAGGACGTCGACGGTCGGAAGCTGGGCGACCGGAGCAGCCGGAGGCGGCGCAGATCTGTCCGAGCCGCTCGCCAGGTACGCGGCGACGCCGCCGGCGCAGATGGCGACCGCCAGGACGACAATGCGTGCCCTATTCATACGCTTCACTTTCCAACAAGACGCCGCGACGCTTCCGCCGCCGTAATCGGCAGTTGACCAGCTATTCGTCAAAGCATGGTTAATGAGGCGTATCTAAATCGCCTTAACGCCGGGTTTACCCGGTGCGTTCAGCGCAGTGCGAGGTGAGCGAGGTCGATCGCCTTCACCCATTCGGTCTCCGGGTAGACCATCAGCGCGCTCAGCGCGAGCGCGATGCCATAGGGGATGCCGCTCTCCTTGGCGTGCAGCCGTGCCAGCCAGGCCTGACCCGCCAGCCCGTAGGGCAGCGGCCATTGCCGGAACTGGAGCAGGAGCAGCGTCAGCGCGCCGCCGAACAGCGAGGCGTAGAGCAGGAAGTTCATCAGCTGGGCGAACCCGAACCAAAGCGCGACGGAGGCCGCGACCTTGGCATCGCCGCCGCCGACCCAGCCCATCGCAAAACAGGTGAAGGCCACGACGAGGAGAAGCGCGCCGGCGCCGACATGACTCAGCATCTCGTAAGGTGCCATGCCACCGGCGAGGGCGAGCGCGAAGAAGCCTGCGACCAGCGCCAGCGACACGCGGTTCGAGATCGTCATCGTGAAGAGATCGCTCGCGGCGGCGAACGCCATCACGGCAGGGAAGAGCAGAAGGCGCGCAAGGTCGAGGATCATGGGCTGCGTCTTGAGGCCTGGGTTTGCCGCGGGAACTGGCGTCGCCGGATTCTAGCCGCCAGTTGCTAAACAAACCGACAACGGCAGCGAGGGTCACGCGAGGCCGAAGCCGCGGAACGCGTGCTTACCAGAGGCTGGCAATGCGCGCGGCGAGTGCGGCTGTTGCAAGCAGCAGCGCAAGGCAGACCCAATAGACCGGCGAGCCGGCCTGCGCCGCAGCTGCCTCGTTCGCCGCGACCGCGGCACCGGTTCTGTACTTGCGCAACGCCACTGGAACTCGCCGTCTTCAGAAAAACAAAGGCCCCGGAGGTCCGGGGCTTTTGCCGTCATTCGTGTGTTGCTTACTTCAGCCCGGTGCTGATCGCGGTGAACTTGGTGTTCAGCGTGGTGCCCAGGCTGTTGACGACGGTGATGATGGCCAGCGCGATGCCGGCGGCGATCAGACCGTATTCGATGGCGGTAGCGCCGGATTCATCCTTCGCGAAACGCGCAATCAAGTTCTTCATGAACAAACTCCATTCGGGTGGGATCGCCTCGTTCGGCGCTGTCTTTGACCCGATGACAATGAGAGCCCAGCTCTTTCGGTAGAGTTAATCCGATCGCGTAAACCCGCGTCTGGCGCAATGCTTTGGTCCAGAGTGAATTTCGCCTTAAAGCGGCAGCTTCAATTCCTCCCGGTTCCAGATGCATCGCCGGCGCAGCGGCTGCTTCACCCTCCCTTAAATTTCACGGAGTAGGCGTAAGAGCACACAAATCCGCAAGAGAGGCGACGATGTCGAGCCTGCCCATGGAAGTCGCCCTGATGCTCGGCGAGACCATCGCGAAGGTGATCCCCGTGACCTTCGTGCTCGCGGCGGTCTTCACCGTGCTCGAGCATTTCTGGGCCTGCAATCCCGGCGCCCCGTGGTGGCGCAAGCGGGAGATCATCACCGACATCTGCTACTGGTTCTTCGTTCCGGTGTTCGCCCGCACCATGCGGATCGGACTCCTGATCGTGGGCGCCGGCGCCGTCTTCAACATCCACGACGCCGACGAGCTCATCGCCTTCTACGACAACGGCCATGGTCCGCTTGCGCAGCTGCCCCTGTGGGTGCAGGCCCTGCTGTTCGTGGTGCTGTCCGACTTCATGCTGTATTGGATCCACCGATTTTTCCACGGCGGCGGCTTCTGGAAGTATCACGCCATCCATCATTCGTCGGAGGAGATCGGATGGATTTCCGCGGCGCGCTTCCATCCCATTAATCTCATGCTCGGGACGATCAGCGTCGACGTCGTCCTGCTGATGGCCGGCATTTCCCCGAACATCATGATCTGGGTGGGGCCGTTCACCACCTTCCATTCGGCCTTCGTGCACGCCAATCTGAACTGGAGCTTCGGATCGTTCAAATATCTGCTGGCCACGCCGGTGTTCCACCGTTGGCACCACACCTCGCTCGAAGAGGGCGGCAACACGAATTTCGCCGGAACGTTCCCGGTCTGGGACGTGCTGTTCGGCACCTTCCGCATGCCGGAGGGGCGGCTGCCGCAGGATTACGGCAAGGACGAAGCGGCGATACCGAAGGAGATCGGGGGCCAATTGGCCTATCCGTTCCGCCGCTAGCTGGAGATAGCCGAAAACGCCGGTCCGTTCGAACAATCGTCTGCGAGTTTGCGGAACGTTCACGAATTAAGGGCAGGTTAGCCGGGTCGGACACCGGCTCCGCTGTTATCTGTTTGCTTCTGCCGGTTTGTGTCGTCCGGGGGTAAGAGTATGCGTAAAGAATTGCTGCGCCGTCATGCGCGGGTCTGTCTTCTGGTTGCTGCCGCTGTGCTGGCATCGCCAGCTGCCGGCCTTGCCGAGTCAACCGCCGACACCATCGCCGTCAATGTCGACCAGGCCAAGCTGGTGCGGCTGCCCGGCAAGGTGGCGACCATCGTGGTCGGCAATCCCCTGATCGCCGACGTCACGCTCCAGCCCGGCGGCATGATCGTCGTGACCGGCAAGGGCTACGGTGGCACCAATTTCATCGCGCTCGACCGGAGCGGCGAGATTCTGGTCGACCGCCAGATCCAGGTCGAAGGCCCGAGCGACCGGCTCGTCACCGTCTATCGCGGGATCGAGCGCGAGTCCTACAGCTGCATGCCGCTTTGCCAGCGTCGGGTGACGCTCGGCGACAGCGACGCCTACTTCAACCAAACGATGAACCAGGCCGGTTCGCTGAGCAGCAATGCCAGCGGCAACGCCGGTGCGGCCACCAAGTCCAACTAGCCGGATCGATCGGCGGTTTCCCACCGGGGTGGATCGCCTGATTCCGCCTGAGCGCTTGCCGATGCCAGGCGCCGTCTTTTCGGCGCCGCCGGCGTGTGTGGTTAACGCATCCTTGACCGTGCGGTTCGCGGAGCGTGAATCGCCCGCAACACTTAAACAATCAGTTTTAGCTATTGAACGAAGCAGATGATCGCCGCTGCTGGGGAATTTGACGCGATGCCATCGCTTCCGCCTACCAGGTTCACGCTCCGGACAGCGCTATGCCGGTTTCGTGACAGCCGCCGCGGCTCGGCGGCGGTCGAGTTCGCGCTGGTTGCTCCGATCTTCTTCGGGCTGCTGTTCGCCATCATCGAGACCGCGTTGGTGTTCTTCGCGGGCCAGGTGCTCGAGACCATCACCCAAAATTCGGCGCGTGTGATTCTGACCGGTCAGGCGCAAGCGCAAGGAGGCTCAGTGGCGGCCTGTCAGACGGTGCCCAACGTGGTCTCGGCCTGCGATCAGATCACGTTCAAGGCCTATGTCTGCACCCAGATCCCGGCGCTGTTCGATTGCAACAAGCTTTACGTCGATGTGGTGAGTACCAGCTCCTTCACGACGCTGAGTCTGACCAATTACGGGGATTCCTGCACCTTCGATCCGGCCGGCGTGCAATACAATCCCGGCAGCTCCAGCCAGGTCGTCGTGGTGCGGCTGTTCTATCAGTGGCCGCTCTTCGTCACGGGCCTCGGCTACAACATCGGTTGCAGCAGCAAGCGGCTGCTGGTGGCGACCGCAGCCTTCAAGAACGAACCCTTCAACTGACGGATCTGGTCGGACCCATGCAGGCGATTGCGAAATTCTCGAGGAGTGCCCGCTGCTCGGTCCGTGACTTCGTCGCCGACAAGCGTGCGCTTGCGGCGACCGAATTCGCGGTCATCGTCCCGCTGATGCTGGTGATGTTCTTTGGGACTGTCGAATTCTCCTCTGCGGTGGCGGTCGATCGCAAAGTCACATTGATTGCACGGACACTGTCCGATCTGACATCGCAGTCGACGACGCTTGCCGATTCCGACATGCAGAACACGTTCACGGCGAGCATCTCGATCGTCATGCCTTACGACGCTACGCTCGTGAAAGGCTCGATTTCCCAGATTTATATCGATGCGAACAGCATTGCCACGGTCCAGTGGAGCAAGGCCGGAACCATCGCGAGCGGCGCGACGCAAGCGACGCTGGCGACTTCGGGCCGGAAGGCTGGCGACAAGGTGACCAACGAAATTCCCGCGACGCTGCTGATTCCGTCGACCTACCTCATCCTCAGCGAGGCGAGCTACACTTACACACCGACGGTGGGCTACGTGTTGAAGTCGAGCATCCCGCTGAAAGATCTGTCCTACACGCGGCCGCGCCAGTCCACTTGCGTTCAATACAACAGCGTCCCGTCCTCGTGCTGACGTCCTCGAGCAGGGCCTGGAACAAAAAAAGGCCGTGCGTTGCGCACGGCCTTCTTGTCTTTGCGAGCCGATCGGGCGAGGCCCGGCGGGTTCAGCCTGCGGCGCGGAGGTTGTCTGCTGCCGACTTGCCGGAACGACGGTCGGCCACGATCTCGTACGAGATCTTCTGACCTTCACGCAGCGTGCCGAGGCCCGCACGTTCCACAGCGCTGATGTGGACGAACACGTCCTGGCCGCCGTCGTCGGGCTGAATGAAGCCGAAGCCTTTGGTCGCGTTAAACCACTTCACGGTTCCCATGCTCACGGGGGTAGTCCCTTCTCAGATAACACAATGTTGGGGCCCGCTCGCGCAGGCCGGTTAGATCGAATTTTTGGAAGGGTCGTCAGCGTGTCTGAACCGGCTGTACCGGTGGATGCTAATGTCGTCCGGCCGAAAATCGATAAATTCCTTTTATCGGAATTCGAGCGTCAAAACAATCCGGGCACGCACGATTTTTTGATCCGCCGCGAGGTTCGCGGCGGATCAACAGAAAGGTCGGAATTTTGCTGCCCCGCTCGCGCGCCGGCGCTCGACTAGCGGCGACGGAACTGGCCGCCGCGCTGTCCGGGGCGGGGCGGTCCGCCGGCAGTGTTGGGACGTTCGTCCTTGTGGCGGAAAATCAGCCGGCCCTTCTCGAGGTCATAGGGCGACATCTCCACCGTCACTCGGTCGCCCGCCAGCGTCTTGATGCGATTCTTCTTCATCTTGCCGGCGGTATAGGCGACGATCTCGTGTCCGGCGTCGAGCTGCACGCGGTAGCGGGCGTCGGGGAGGATTTCGGTGACCAGTCCTTCGAACTGGATCAGCTCTTCCTTAGCCATGTGGGTGTCTCCAGTCGTAGACTGCTAGTTCGAATGAGGATTGCGGTTCGGTCGGCCGTTGGGGCGACTCTCGCGACGCAAAAAGGCAACGCCTTGTATTCCATCAGGCTTGCCGGCGCTATGCGCGGGACGCTGTTCCGACCGATCGGCTGGTGAGGAATTCATCTTACCACCGGAACCGCGACGGCGGCGAGACCCCTTGGAGGCCTTGTGGCCTTCTCCGGGCCTGCCATCAACAGGTCTGCCCTCATTATGACGTCCTTCGCCGGGCCGTCCATCGCCAGGCCTGCCGGCGCTGTGATGACGTCCGTCGGCATGCCGCTCGTCGCCACGCCGTGCGTCGCCGTGCCGGGCGCTCTGCGGGCGCTGGCCCGGGCGGCCACCCGGCCGACCCTGCCGTTGCTGCGGCGGGGGAGGACCGGCGTCGCGGCGGCCCGCATCGGTGCGATGGTCTTCACGCGGCAGCGCCACGCGGATCAGCCGTTCGATGTCGCGGAGATAGCTGAGCTCCTCGCCGCCAGCCACCAGCGAGATCGCGGTGCCGTCAGCGCCGGCGCGCGCGGTGCGGCCAATGCGGTGGACGTAGGTTTCCGGCACGTTGGGCAGGTCGAAATTGATGACGTGGCTGATGCCGTCGACGTCGATGCCGCGGGCGGCAATGTCGGTGGCGACCAGGGTGCGGATCTCGCCCGAGCGGAACTGGGCGAGCGTGCGCTCGCGATGGTTCTGCGACTTGTTGCCGTGGATGGCGCTGGCAGGGATGCCGGCCTTCTCGAGCGACTTCACCACCTTGTCGGCGCCGTGCTTGGTGCGGGTGAAGACCAGGGCGCGATTGACCGGCTCGTCTTTCAGAAGCTTGGTCAGGTAGGCCGGCTTGGCGGAGAAGTCGACCTGGACGATGCGCTGGTTGATCCGCTCGGCGGTCGAGGACACCGGGGTCACCGCGACGCGGGCGGGGTCGCGCAGCATGGCGTCGGCGAGCTCGGCGATATCCTTCGGCATGGTGGCCGAGAAGAACAGCGTCTGCCGCTTGATCGGCAGCTTGGCGACGATTTTGCGGATATCGTTGATGAAGCCCATGTCGAGCATGCGGTCGGCCTCGTCGAGCACGAGGAATTCGACGCTCGAGAGTTTCAATCCGTTGCTCTGCACGAGGTCGAGCAGGCGGCCGGGGGTGGCGACCAGAACGTCGACGCCCTGCATCAGGGCGCGGACCTGGCGGCCCATCGGCACGCCGCCGATGGCGAGCGTCGAGGACAGGCGGAGGTGGCGGCCATAGGCGTTGAAGCTATCGAGGATCTGGCCGGACAGCTCGCGGGTGGGCGACAGCACCAACACCCGGCAGGTCTTGGGCTGCGGCTTGATGCGATGCTCGAGCAGGCGGTGCAGGATCGGCAGTGCGAAGGACGCGGTCTTGCCGGTGCCGGTCTGGGCGATGCCGACGACGTCGCGCCCGGTCAGCGCGATCGGAATAGTCTGGGCCTGGATGGGGGTGGGAGTGACGTAGTTCTCTTCGGCGAGAGCACGCGCGATCGGTTCGGCGAGGCCAAAATCCTGAAACGAAGTCAAAAGAGGGGTTCTTTCCATGTCAAAAGCGGGCGCCCGGCGCATTCAGCGCGGCGCGCGCAAAAGGGTGTCGAGAAGACACCTGCGTGTTTAGGGTGTCGGATGGCTTGGGAGATATGGGGCAAGCCAGAGGCCCGTAGGGGGCTTAAGAACACGCGGCTCGCAACGACCTCTTGATTCGCAAGAGGTCTCGGCTGCTCATATGGAACATCGAGGGGGCGCTTTCAAGGCAGGCTCGCTCGAAATGGCGATTGCGGTGCAGAAATAGTTATGCCGGAAATTTAGCCAGCCTCGTCGATTTGCCCAAAAAATAATCCGCATGCCGCTTTGGCATACATTTGAATTGCTCAAGATTTGAGCGGCTCCTTCATTCCGAAACTTGGTTTTTAGGCAATTTTTCAAATGAAATCAACGTGTTGTCAGGTGCTCACGCCATGGCATGGTTCTTGCGAATCCGTTAATCGCAGGCGGCCGTGGGGCCGTTTCGCAGCGTTTTCACGTCTGCGTCAGGGAGATGAGACACTCATGCTTAGCAAACGTACTCACGATATAGCGGCGTCATTTAGCCGCCGCGGCGTGCTCGCCGCGACCGCCGGACTGATGCTCGGTTTGGCTTCATTGACTGGCGCGAAGGCAGCGGACGACACCATCAAGGTCGGCGTGCTGCACTCTCTTTCCGGCACCATGGCCATCAGCGAAACCACGCTGAAGGACACCATCCTCTTCCTGATCGACGAGCAGAACAAGAAGGGCGGCGTTCTCGGCAAGAAGCTCGAAGCCGTCGTCGTCGACCCCGCCTCGAACTGGCCGCTGTTCGCCGAGAAGGCGCGCGAGCTGATCACCAAGGACAAGGTCGCGGTGGTGTTCGGCTGCTGGACCTCGGTGTCGCGCAAGTCGGTGCTCCCGGTGTTCAAGGAGCTGAACAACATCCTGTTCTACCCCGTCCAATACGAGGGTGAGGAGAGCGAGCGCAACGTGTTCTACACGGGGGCGGCGCCGAACCAGCAGGCGATCCCCGCCGTCGACTATTTGATGAAGGAAGAGAAGGTGAAGCGCTGGGTGCTCGCGGGCACCGACTACGTCTATCCGCGCACCACCAACAAGATCCTGGAAGCCTATCTGAAGTCCAAGGGTGTCGCCCAGGAAGACATCATGATCAACTACACCCCGTTCGGTCACTCCGACTGGCAGACGATCGTGGCCGATATCAAGAAGTTCGGCTCGGCCGGCAAGAAGACCGCGGTGGTCTCGACCATCAACGGCGACGCCAACGTTCCCTTCTACAAGGAGCTCGGCAACCAGGGCATCAAGGCGAAGGACATCCCGGTGGTGGCGTTCTCGGTCGGTGAGGAAGAACTCGCCGGCATCGACACCAAGCCGCTGGTCGGCCATCTCGCCGCCTGGAACTACTTCGAGTCGATCAAGACCAAGGACGGGTCGAACGAGAAGTTCATCAAGGAGTGGCAGGCCTACACCAAGAACCCGAAGCGCGTGACCAACGATCCGATGGAAGCGCACGTGATCGGCTTCAACATGTGGGTGAAGGCGGTCGAGAAGGTGAAGTCGACCGATCCGGACAAGGTGATCGACGCGCTTCCCGGCATCGAGGCACCGAACCTGACCGGCGGCGTGTCGAAGATGCTGCCGAACCACCACATCACCAAGCCGGTGTTCATCGGCGAGATCAAGGGCAATGGCCAGTTCGACGTGGTCTGGAAGACCCCCGGCCTCGTCGCGGGCGATGCCTGGTCGAAGGAGCTCGAGGGCTCCAAGGACCTGATCGGCGACTGGGTCGGCAAGAAGTGCGGCAACTTCAACACCAAGACCAACAAGTGCCTCGGTTCCGGTTCCTGATCCGGATCTGACGCTCCATTGCACGATCGGAGAGGGCGGCGATCCCGCCGCCTTCTCCACCCATTCTGCCGGGGTCTTTCACAGTGCCAGTCCATTTGTCCGCGCGCCTCTGCGCGCTTGCGCTCTCATTGTTGCTGATCGTGTTCGCGCTGCCGGCCCTCGCCGGTCCGTTCGAGGACGGGGTCGCCAAATTCGCCAATGACGATTTTTCCGACACGGAAGAGGCGATCGGCGTAATCGCGAGCAGCGGCAACAAGCTGGCTTTTCCCATCATCAGCGCACTCCAGGACGGCCGGTTGATGGCCGATCCGGACAGCAAGAAGGTTTACGTTACCGGCACCGACGGCAAGTCGATCGACGCCGCGACCGGCGAGGCGGTCGCCAGCGTTCCCGACAGTGCGAGCGCGGTCCGCCTCAACAACCGCCTGCGCCGCAGCGTCGATGCCGCGCTCGGCGGCCTGACGCTGCAGTCGCCGGATGTCGGAACGCGCCTGCAGGCCGCGCAATCCGTCTTCAAGTCGCATGAGGAGACTGCGCTCGAGGCCGTCGACGCCGCGCTCGCCAAGGAAAACAACAAATCCGTCAAGGCTGCGCTCGGCGACGCCCGCGCCGCGATCCTGTTGTTCAAGTCGGACGCCACGGAGGTGGAGAAGCTCGAGGCGGTCGCCACGCTCAAGGCGCGCGGCGACCAGGAAGCGCTGGCGCTTCTCACCGGCATGGGCGACCAGCCGGCCTCGGTGACCAAGGCCGCCGCGAGCGCCGTCGGCTCGATCCAGAATTCGCTCGCGGTCTGGTCCATGGTGCAGAATGCCTGGTACGGCCTCTCGCTCGGCTCGGTGTTGCTGCTCGCCGCAATCGGGCTCGCCATCACTTTCGGCGTGATGGGCGTGATCAACATGGCGCATGGCGAGATGGTGATGCTCGGGGCCTACACCACCTTCGTGGTGCAGGAGGTGATCCGCACCCGTTATCCCGGCCTGTTCGACTATTCGCTGTTGATTGCCGTGCCGCTCGCCTTTGTCGTCGCCGGCGCGATCGGCGTCTTGATCGAGCGCAGCATCATCCGCTTCCTCTATGGCCGTCCGCTGGAGACGCTGCTTGCGACCTGGGGCCTGTCGCTGGTGCTGCAGCAGGCCGTGCGCACCATGTTCGGCCCGACCAACCGCGAGGTCGGCAATCCCTCCTGGATGAGCGGGGCGTTCGAGCTCGGCCAGATCACCATCACCTATAACCGGCTCTGGATCCTTCTCTTCACGCTTGCCGTGTTCGCGATCCTGCTCGCGATGCTGCGTTACACCGCGCTCGGCCTCGAGATGCGCGCGGTGACGCAGAACCGCCGCATGGCAGCCTCGATGGGCATCGCCACCTCGCGCGTCGACGCGCTCACCTTCGGGCTCGGCTCGGGTATCGCGGGCATTGCCGGCGTGGCGCTGTCGCAGATCGACAATGTCAGCCCCAATCTCGGCCAGAGCTACATCATCGACAGTTTCATGGTCGTGGTGTTCGGTGGGGTCGGCAATCTCTGGGGCACGCTGGTCGGCGCCTTCACGCTCGGCATCGCCAACAAATTCCTGGAGCCGGTCGCCGGCGCCGTGCTCGGCAAGATCGCCATCCTGGTTCTGATCATCCTGTTCATCCAAAAGCGCCCGCGCGGTCTGTTCGCGCTCAAGGGCCGTGCGGTGGAAGCATGACCCCTCACATGCTGACGCGATCGCTCGACCGCGGCGCGACGATCTTCCTTGCCGTCGTCGCAGCCTGCGGCATCCTGATCCCGCTCTCCAACCTGCTGCTGCCCGCGGGCTCGTTCCTGCAGGTGCCGACCTACCTCGTCGCGCTCTGGGGCAAATATGTCTGCTACGCCATCCTGGCGCTCGCGATCGACCTGATCTGGGGCTATTGCGGCATTCTCTCGCTCGGCCACGGCGCCTTCTTCGCGCTCGGCGGCTATGCCATGGGCATGTACCTGATGCGGCAGATCGGCACCCGCGGCGTCTACGGCAACCCGATCCTGCCGGACTTCATGGTGTTCCTGAACTATTCGAAGCTGCCCTGGTACTGGTACGGCTTCGACATGTTCTGGTTCGCCGCGCTGATGGTGCTGGTCGTGCCGGGGCTGCTCGCCTTCTGCTTCGGCTGGCTCGCGTTCCGCTCCCGCGTCACCGGCGTGTACCTCTCGATCATCACGCAGGCGATGACCTATGCGCTGCTGCTCGCCTTCTTCCGCAATGATTTCGGCTTCGGCGGCAATAACGGCCTGACCGATTTCAAGGACATCCTCGGCTTCAACGTGCAAGCGGAGGGCACCCGCGCGGCGCTGTTCGCGCTGAGCTGCCTGGCGCTGATCGCCGGCTTCCTGATCTGCCGCGCCATCGTCTCCTCGAAGCTCGGCAAGGTGCTGATCGCGGTGCGTGACGCGGAATCGCGCACGCGCTTCCTTGGCTACCGCGTCGAATCCTACAAGCTGTTCGTGTTCACGGTGTCGGCCTGCATGGCCGGCGTCGCGGGCGCGCTCTACGTCCCCCAGGTCGGCATCATCAATCCATCCGAGTTCGCGCCGGGCAATTCGATCGAGGCGGTGATCTGGGTCGCGGTCGGCGGCCGCGGCACGCTGGTCGGCGCGGCGCTCGGTGCCGTCGTCGTCAACTACGCCAAGACGTTCTTCACCTCCGGCATGCTCGCGCCTTACTGGCTGTTCATGCTGGGCGCGCTGTTCATCCTGGTGACGCTGCTGCTGCCGAAAGGCATCGTCGGTACTTTCAACGCCTGGTGGGACTCCTCGGAGGAGAAGCGCACCGCCGCGACCCTGGCGAGCGCCGCGGCCGAAGACGGCGTCACCGAACCCAAGATGGCGGAGTAGCGCAATGAACGTCATGGACAACCGCGCAACCTCCGCAATGCTCTATCTCGACGGCGTGCACGTCTCGTTCGACGGCTTCCACGCCATCAACAATTTGTCGCTGACGCTCGCGCCCGGTGAGATGCGCGCCATCATCGGCCCGAATGGCGCCGGCAAGACCACGATGATGGACATCATCACCGGCAAGACCAAGCCTGACGAGGGCACCGTGCTGTTCGACGGCGTCACCGATTTGACGCGCCTCGACGAGACCCGCATCGCCGAGCTCGGCATCGGCCGCAAATTCCAGAAGCCGACTGTGTTCGAGAGCCAGACCGTGCAGGACAACCTGCTGCTCGCGCTCAATGTCGACCACAGCGTCAAGGGCACGCTGTTCTGGCGCGGCAGCAAGGCCGAGTCCGAGCGCATCGACAAGGTTCTTGAGACGATCCGCCTCACCGACGCCCGTAACCGCCTTGCCGGCAGCCTCAGCCACGGCCAGAAGCAGTGGCTGGAGATCGGCATGCTGCTCGCGCAGGATCCGAAGCTGCTTCTCGTCGACGAGCCCGTCGCGGGGATGACCGACGTCGAGACCCATCTGACCGCCGAGCTGCTGAAAGAGATCAACAAGACCCATACCGTGATGGTCGTCGAGCACGACATGACCTTCGTGCGCGAACTCGGCGTCAAGGTCACCTGCCTGCACGAGGGCACGGTGCTGGCGGAAGGAACCATCGACCAGGTTTCGTCCAACGAGCGGGTCATCGAAGTGTATCTGGGACGCTGAGCGATGCTTGAGGTCAAGGACATCAACCTGTTCTACGGCGCCGCGCAGGCGCTGCGCGGCGTCTCGATTTCGGCCGAGCCGGGCAAGGTGACCTGCGTGCTCGGGCGTAACGGCGTCGGCAAGACCTCACTGCTGCGCGCGATGGTCGGGCAATATCCGATCTCGTCGGGTTCAATCGTGCTCGACGGCACCGACATCACCGGTTTGAGGCCCTATGAGCGCGCCCGCAAGGGGATCGGCTTCGTGCCGCAGGGCCGCGAGATCTTCCCGCTGCTGACGGTCGAGGAGAACCTCAAGACCGGCTTCGGCCCGCTCAAGCGCGAGGACAAGCACATTCCGGACGACGTGTTCTCGCTGTTTCCGGTGCTGCAATCCATGCTGGGCCGGCGTGGCGGCGATCTCTCCGGCGGCCAGCAGCAGCAGCTCGCGATCGGCCGCGCGCTGGTGATGCGGCCGAAGCTGCTGCTGCTCGACGAGCCGACCGAAGGCATCCAGCCCTCGATCATCAAGGACATCGGCCGCGCCATCTCGTACTTGCGCAACCTCGGCAACATCGCCATCGTGCTAGTCGAACAATATCTCGACTTTGCCTGCGAACTCGGCGACAGTTTCGCGGTGATGGATCGCGGCGCGGTGAAATACACCTGCGACCGCGCCAACCTCGACGCGAGCGAGATCAGCCGCCAGATGGCGCTGTAAACCATCCTGCCGCGACCGGCTGGGGAGACGGATGCGCAGCGACGCTTTGGCGACATCTTCTGTGTTCGAGGCCAATCGCGCCCGCGGCGCCGTGCGCTTCGACGTACACGCCCGCGAGGGCGTAACGCGGCGCGGCGCCTTGCATGAATCCGGCTCGCTCCGTGTCCGCTTCCCCTCGCCGGAAGATCAGGGCCTGTCCGGTGTGTTCGTCAACACGGCCGGCGGGGTCGCCGGCGGCGACAGTTTCGATATCGATGTCACGGCGGGCCGAGGCTCGCGCCTGACCTTGACCACTGCGGCCGCCGAAAAGGTCTATCGCGCGCCGGGCCCGGCGGCGCAGCTCAACATCGCTTTGCAGGTCGGTGCGGGGGCGCATTTGTCCTGGCTGCCGCAGGAGACCATCCTGTTCGACCGGGCCCGGGTGCAGCGCCGTTTCGACATCGCGCTCGACGAAGCCGCCTCGCTCCTGCTCTGCGAGATCGTCGTGTTCGGCCGCACCGCCATGGGCGAGCGGATGGAGCAGGGCGAGTTCGTCGACCGCTGGCGGCTGAGGCGTGGTGGCAGGCTGGTATTCGCCGAGACGGTCCGGCTCGACGGCAATATCGGCGCAAAGCTCGCGCGATCGGCAGTTGCCAAAAGCGGCGCCGCGATCGGTACGGCCCTGATCGTGCCCGGCGATGAGGCGCTGGTCGAGCGCATCCGCGAGGTCTCGGACTCGTTCGTCGGCGAGGTCGGAATCTCGGCGTGGAATGGCTTTGCAATGGCGCGGTTCTGTGCCCAAGATGCGGCGCGTTTGCGCGCCGATATGATGGCTGTGCTGGCGCGCACCGGCGCTGCCCTGCCGCGGCTCTGGCTGAATTGACTGGCTGAATTGACGAGTTGAACGGAAGAGATTCTGCATGAACCTGTCTCCCCGCGAAAAGGACAAGCTTCTGATCTCGATGGCGGCGATCGTGGCGCGCCGCAGGCTGGACCGCGGCGTCAAGCTCAACCATCCCGAAGCGATTGCCATCATCTCCGATTTCATCCTCGAAGGCGCGCGCGACGGCCGCACCGTCGCCGAGCTGATGCAGTCCGGCGCGCAGGTGCTGACTCGCGACCAGGTGATGCCGGGCATTCCGGAGATGATCCACGACATCCAGGTCGAGGCGACTTTCCCTGATGGCACCAAGCTCGTCACCGTGCACGAGCCGATCAGATGAGGCGCGACACTGTATCAACACCGTCATGCCCGGGCTTGTCCCGGGCATCCACGATCTTCGAACCAAGTGGCACCGCGTGGATGGCCGGGACAAGCCCGGCCATGACGCAGCGGAGCAAGGCGAGGTAACACATGATCCCCGGCGAACTCTTCATCCAGGACGGCGAGATCGAGCTCAATGCCGGCCGCAAGACCGTGACGCTGACGGTGGCCAACACCGGCGACCGCCCGATCCAGGTCGGCTCGCACTACCATTTCTTCGAGACCAATCCGGCTCTGAAGTTCGACCGCAAGAAAGCCCGAGGCATGCGCCTCGACATCGCCGCCGGCACCGCCGTCCGCTTCGAGCCCGGCCAGACCCGCGACGTCCAGCTCGTCGCGATGGCGGGCAAGAAGACCATTTATGGCTTCCGCGGCGACGTGATGGGGAAGCTGTGATCTCGGAAGGAACGAGCCTGGTGCGGCACGGTTGAGGCGAAAACGGAGGTCTTTGCCATGCTGACACCGATCCGCCTCATCTCCGAAGCTGCCGAGCTCGCCGCGCAGCGCCACAACGGTATGACGCGCAAGGGGCGCGGCAACGAGCCCTATATCAATCATCTCGCCGAGGTCGCGAACCTGCTTGCGACCGCGACCGATGGTGCCGATGCCGAGCTGGTTGCTGCCGGCTGGCTGCATGATTCCATCGAAGACACCGACACCACGCGCGAGGAGCTCGCGCAGCGATTTTCCGAGCGCGTCGCCTCGCTCGTCGCTGAATGCACCGATGATATGAGCCTGCCGAAAGCCGAGCGGCGGCGGCTTCAGGTGCGCGACGCGCCGAAGAAATCCCCCGTCGCCAAGCTGATCAAGATCGCCGACAAGATCAGCAATACGGAGGCGCGCATTCAAACCGATCCGAGTGCCGCGGAGCGCGCCGATCTCGCCGATTACGTCGCGTGGGCCTCGCAAGTGGTTGCGGGGTGCCGCGGCGGCAATGCGTGGCTCGACGAGAAGTTCGATGATGCCGTGAAAGCAGCAAGGGCCTTGCTGTGACCATCCCAACATTCAAACGCAAACGGGGCTCGTGATGTCCGTCAAGATCAAACGTTCCGTCTATGCCGACATGTTCGGCCCGACCACCGGCGACAGGGTGCGGCTGGCCGATACCGATCTCATCATCGAGGTCGAGAAGGATTTCACCATATATGGCGAGGAGGTGAAGTTCGGTGGCGGCAAGGTGATCCGCGACGGCATGGGGCAGTCGCAGGTGACGAACAAGCAGGGCGCCGCTGACACCGTCATCACCAACGCGCTGATCGTCGATCATTGGGGCATCGTGAAGGCCGACGTCGCCATCAAGGACGGGATGATTGCCGGCATCGGCAAGGCCGGCAATCCCGACATCCAGCCGGGCGTGACGATCATCATCGGCCCCGGCACCGACGTGATCGCGGGCGAAGGAAAGATCCTCACGGCCGGCGGCTTCGACAGCCACATCCATTTCATCTGTCCGCAGCAGATCGAGCACGCGCTGATGTCTGGCGTCACCTCGATGCTGGGCGGCGGCACCGGCCCGTCGCACGGCACCTTCGCCACCACCTGCACGCCGGGCCCCTGGCACATTGCGCGGATGATCCAATCGTTCGACGCCTTCCCGGTCAATCTCGGCATTTCCGGCAAGGGCAACGCCTCGCGGCCCGCAGCCCTGGTCGAGATGATCAAGGCTGGCGCCTGTGCGCTGAAGCTGCACGAGGACTGGGGCACCACGCCGGCGGCGATCGACAATTGCCTGTCGGTCGCCGACGCCCACGACATCCAGGTGATGATCCACACCGACACGCTGAACGAATCCGGCTTCGTCGAGGACACTATCAAGGCCTTCAAGGGCCGCACCATTCATGCCTTCCACACCGAGGGCGCCGGCGGCGGTCACGCCCCTGACATCATCAAGGTCGCCGGCCTGAAGAACGTGCTGCCGTCCTCGACCAATCCGACGCGCCCCTTCACCCGCAACACCATCGACGAGCATCTGGACATGCTGATGGTGTGCCACCATCTCGATCCCTCGATCGCCGAAGACCTGGCATTTGCTGAAAGCCGCATCCGGAAAGAAACCATCGCAGCCGAGGATATCCTGCACGATCTCGGCGCGCTCTCGATGATGTCCTCGGACTCCCAGGCGATGGGCCGCCTCGGCGAGGTCATCATTCGGACCTGGCAGACCGCCGACAAGATGAAGAAGCAGCGCGGCTCGCTCCCGCAGGACAAGGGCAAGGACAACGACAACTTCCGCGTCAAGCGCTACATTGCCAAATACACCATCAATCCCGCCATCGCCCACGGCGTGTCGAAGCTGATCGGCTCGGTGGAGAAGGGCAAGCTCGCCGATCTCGTGCTGTGGTCGCCGGCTTTCTTCGGCGTCAAGCCGGACTGCATCGTCAAGGGCGGCAGCATCGTCGCAGCTCCCATGGGCGATCCCAACGCTTCGATCCCGACGCCGCAGCCGGTGCACTACCAACCGATGTTCGGCGCCTTCGGCAAGGCGCGCACTGCATCGTCCGTGGTGTTCACCTCAAAGGTGGCCGTTACGGGTGGTCTCGCGCGAAAGCTCGGTATCGAGAAGAAGCTCTATGCCGTCCAGAACACCCGCGGCAAGATCTCGAAGAAGAGCATGATCCACAACGACGCCACGCCCAACATCGAGGTGGACCCGGAGACCTATGAAGTGCGCGCCGATGGCGAATTGCTCACCTGTGCACCCGCCGAGGTGTTGCCCATGGCACAGCGTTATTTCATGTACTGAAACAGCGCCTCAACGCATGTCCCCGGCGGTCGTCCGGGGATGGCTTTTCCGTTGCGTTCGATCCCGCCTGGTCTAATGTCCCGCCCGGTATTGAACCCTAGAACAAAAGCCGGGAGGATTTCTCGTGATCTACGTCGTTGCCACCTTGACCATCAAGCCCGAAACGCGCGCCGAATTCATTGCAGCCGCCATCGCCTGCATCAAGGAGACGCGGAAAGAGCCCGGCAATATCGCCTACGATCTGCACGAGAGCGTCACCGATCCTGCCAAGATGGTGTTCGTCGAGCAGTGGGAGAACGCCGAGGCGCTGGTGCCGCATCGTGGCATGGAGCATATGAAGACGTTCGGGCGCGTCGCGGTGAAGTGCTTCACGGCGCCGCCGAAGATCGAAGTGATCACGCCCGAGAAGGTCGAGACACGGTAACGGGGTAAAAGCATGATCCGGGCGACGCAGGTTAAGGGACAGCACCGCTTCACGGAAGCGCCAGCGGACACGGTCGTGCTCGATTTCGACGACCGGCACCGCCGCCGCATGGCGATGACGGGCACGCGGGGGCTCGAATTCCTGCTCGACCTCGAGCATGCCACGGCGCTCCGCGGCGGCGATGCGCTGGTGCTGGAGGACGGCCGGCTGGTCGAGGTGGTCGCGGCGCCCGAGCCGCTGCTGGAAATCCGCGGCCGTGATCCGCATCACCTCGTTCGTGTCGGCTGGCATCTCGGTAACCGCCATCTGCCGACCCAGATCATGGCGAAGGCCTTGCGCATTCGCCGTGATCACGTCATCGAGGCCATGGTGAAGGGCCTCGGCGCGCGTGTGATCGAGATCGACGCGCCGTTCGATCCCGAAGGCGGCGCTTATGCAGATGCCGGTCACGCGCATGGACACGATGACCATGCGCATCACGACCACGATCATGGCCGCGATCACCATGATCACCACGGCGACGATCACCACCACCACGGTCATGCCGTACATGACCATGGTCACGATCATCACCATCACCACGACGAGCATTGCGACCATCCCGACCATCACCACGGCCACAAGCATGCTCATGACCACAAATGAGCCGAACAGCGCCGGTGGCCTCGACGAGGGCGAGGCGGCGGCGCTGTATCGGCTGATGACCTGGCTGTCGCCGGCATTCCCGGTGGGCGGTTTTTCCTATTCCAGCGGGATCGAATGGGCGGTCGAGGCGGGTGACATCGTCGATATTGCAACGCTGGCGGACTGGCTCGACGCGATGCTCGGTGACGGCTCCGGCTTTTGCGATGCGACGTTTCTGGTCCACGCCTATCGCGCCGCGGAGGCGGGCGACAAGGCCACTTTGAACGATGTCGCCGAGCTTGCCGCGGGTTTCGTGCCCTCGCGTGAGCGGCAGTTGGAGACGAACTCGCAAGGCCGTGCCTTCATCGACATCACCCGTGCCGCGTGGGATGCCGACGGGCTGGATGCCATGGTTGCGGCATGCCGCACGCCACTGATCTATCCTGTCGCCGTCGGCGTTGTTGCAGCTCAGCACGGCATTCCGCTGGCGCCGACGTTGCACGCGTTCCTGCATGCGCTGGTCTCGAACTGGATTTCTGCGGCCAGCCGCCTCATTCCACTCGGCCAGACCGACAGCCAGCGCGTGCTGGTGAGGCTGGAAGCCGCCGTGGCCACCACCGCCAATCGTGCGCTGAACGCGACATTGGACGATCTCGGCAGCGCGACCTTCCGCGCCGATCTCGCCAGCCTGCGGCACGAGACACAATATACGCGGCTGTTCCGGTCGTAAGAAGCGCCGCGCCTTTAACCCATCGGGAGAAAGCGAACGACATGTCGAAATCTCACGGCCCCTTGCGTGTCGGCATCGGCGGTCCGGTCGGATCGGGCAAGACCCAGCTGATGGACCTGCTCTGCAAGGCCATGCGAGAACGCTATGACATCGCCGCGATCACCAACGACATCTACACCAAATGGGATGCGGAGTTCCTGGTGCGTTCGGGCTCGCTGACGCCGGACCGCATTGCCGGCGTCGAGACCGGCGGCTGCCCGCACACCGCGATCCGCGAAGATGCCTCGATGAATCTCGCTGCGGTCGCGGACATGCGCGCCAAATTTCCCGGGCTCGATCTCGTGCTGATCGAGTCCGGCGGCGATAATCTCGCTGCCACTTTTTCCCCGGAGCTGGCCGACCTCACCATCTACGTGATCGACGTCGCCGCCGGCGACAAGATCCCGTCCAAGGGCGGTCCCGGCATCACCCGGTCCGATCTTCTGGTCATTAACAAGATCGACCTCGCCCCCCATGTCGGTGCCTCCCTTGAGAAGATGGACACGGATGCCAGGCGCATGCGTGGCGAGCGTCCTTTCGTCATGACCAACCTGAAGAAGAGCGAGGGGCTTGACCGCATCGTCGGCTTCATTGAGGCCAAAGGCGGCTTGAAACGGGCCGGCTGACGCCGCGACGACTTGGCGCACGGGTTTTTCGCCGTTAACCTTGGGGTCGAGGCGCAGGGGCGGAACAAATTTCGGACACGGCGATTGATTACCTTCGGCGCCCGGGCCATCCATCCTGGCCAGACCATCGGCCGGGCGGATTAAGCTTTTCAGGCGACCTACGTTGCGTACCGATGTCTCCTCCTCCATTATCTCTGCCACCGGGGGTCACCCTGTTTCGGCACATGGCCGTTCGAGCGGCGTTCATATGCTCCTTGTTTATTGCCGACCTTCTGCTTTGGCCTGAGTAGTCGCGTGGTCCGGCTGGGTTTCATCATCGGTTTCATCGCTCTGCTCGGAGCCTTGCTCTCCGGGCTTGCAGCCTATCGCGTCCACGACCAGGAGCTGGCACTGGACCGGATCGCGCTCGCGCGTGCGATCGACGTTCATGCCAGTCTGGTCCAGGACAGGCTCACCGAGCGCGAACTGCTCGCGCGCGTCGCCTCAGGCCTGTTCCGCACGCCGTCCGTGATCAAGCCGAACATGCTGGAGCCGCTGCGCTCGGCCATCTACGCCTTCAAGACGGATTTCGTGGTAGCCGGCTGGGTTGCCCGGCTGAAGCCGAACGAGCTTATCGCGGCGCAGGCTGCCATCGGCGGCGCGGGCTTCCCGAATCCGAAGATCCGCAGCTATGACGACAAGCCGATCAATCCGGTCGAGGTCACTCAGCCGATCGACGTGCTGCTGGATCTCGAGCCGCGCAGCGACGAGACCAAGGCTCTGCCGGGCCGCAGTTACGACCAGGACCCGGTTCGCAGCGCCATGCTGACGCGCGCCCGGATCGAGAAGAGATCGGTGGCCTCCGATCCGGTTCCGCTGTTGCGCGGAAACGGGCCGGTCGGCGTCATCGTGGCTGCGCCCGTCATTCCCGAGGGGGCAACCGAGCCGGCCGGATTCGTCACGTTCTCCTACGAACTCGCCTCGATGATGCTGACCAATGACGACATGTCGTTGTTCTCGGTCGCGCTCAGGGATCCGCGCAAGGAAGGCGGCGAGCTGATCGCCAACGACCAGGGCGTGGTCTCGACGCGCGGCGTGGCGGCGGACGGGCCGGCGCCGTCGGCGACGCGCACGGTGAGCTTCGGTGGCCGTGATTGGCAACTCGGCTATTACGCGAAGACCAACTCGGTGCGCCGTGCCGAGCAGACTGCGATCATCGTGGCGGCGATCGGCTTTGCGATCACGGCGATGGTGTGCGGTCTGTTTGGCTATGTCGCCTACAACAATCTGCGGCTCAGTCGGGAAATCCAGGTCAGAATCGGCTTCGAGCGCCGGCTGACCGCGGTGATCGACGAACTCAACCACCGGGTCAAGAACATCCTTGCGGTGATCCAGTCGATCGTGACGCGCACCTTGCGCCATGGCGCGGACATCGACGTCGCCCGCGAGCTCCTGATCGGACGCATCCACGCGATGTCCAACGTGGTCTCGCTGCTCAGCGAGAGCCAGTGGCAGGGCGTCAAGCTGAAGGGCCTGTTCGAGGCGCGTGCCATCCCGCATGCCGATCGCATCGCCGTCACCGGTCCTGATATCGCGGTCAGCGCGCGCGCTGCGCAGAGCCTCTCGCTGCTGTTCTTCGAGCTTGCCTCGCATTCCGACGAGGGCTTGTCGCTGGTCGGCAAACATCCGCACATCACGGCTAACTGGACGGTGACGGGCGAGGGGCCCGACGAGGTCTTCCATTTCCGCTGGGAGGAGTTCAACACCAGCGAGGCGACGCGGCGCCCCGATTCCGATTTCGGCCTGATCCTGCTCGACCGCGTCGCCCCCGAGGCGCTCGGCGGCACCGCCAAGCGCTATTTCACCGACGCCTCCTACGTCTATGAGCTGACCGCTCCGATGGAGACCGTGGTCGACATGACCGAACGCGATCGCACCGATAAGATCTCGGCTCCGGTGCGGCCTGCGCGATAGATGGTGCCGGCTAGGCCTTGGGCCGCAACACCAGGTCGACCAGATTGCGGGCGTAGGCGGGCGTGATCGGCGCGATGCCGAAGACGTAGCGGTAGAACAGGCCGCCGTAGATCGCGTCGTAGAGATCCTCGGCCGGCCCTTCGGCCAGGATGCTGCCGTCGTTCTGGCCCGCCGCAATCATCTCCACCAGCGCGTCGCGACGGAATTGTAGATAGCGGGCGTAGAACAGCTCGGCGGAGCCGGTCTTGGAAATGCATTCGGAGATGACGGCGAGTTGCACCTTGCCGAACTCGCCCTGGAGCGCCTCGGCATAGGCCGCGGCATGACGGCGCGCGCGCGCCGCCGGGCTGCCGGAGCTCTCCGGAGGCAGCGGCAGCATCTGCGCTGCATGTCGAAGAAAGGCGTCGATCAAGAGCGCCTCGCGGGACGGCCACCACTTGTAGATCGTCATCTTGGAGACGCTGGAGTGGCGGGCGACCGCGTCGATGGTGGTGGCGGCAAGGCCGGTGGAAGCCATCAGCACATAGGCGCTTTCGAGAATGGCGTTGCTGGTCTCGATCGATCGCGGACGACCGCGCCGCGGGGCGCCGTCGGCCCCGTCATCCCCGCCATTCGCCGTCACCACGCCAGGTCTCCTCGCGCAACCCACTCCGTTCCGGGATAGCGCAGCCGCGGCGGCCGGCCTAGGGAAATCGGTCGCGCTAGGCCTGCTGCCGCCAGGCCTTGGGTAGATCCTGCCATCTCGACCAGGCGACATAGTAGGCCACCGCGGTCATCGCGGCGAATCCGGCGAGGCTCACCACGATCTGCATCGCGACCAGATTGGCGCTGGTGATCAGGATAAGATGGCCGGCGAAAGACAGGAACACTCCGACGCAGAACACGGCCAGCCATTCCTCGCCGCATCTGATGACCGCCTGGAGCGGCTTCAGACGCAGGCCGGGGTGATCGGCCGGAATGAGATGAGTCGCGAGGAAGGCGAGTGCGAGGAAGTGAACCACGCGATAGGGCGCGAGGTTTTCCTTGTCGGTCGGGGCGATACTGTCGAGCAGAAGGTGCGGCAAGTAGCTGGACAATTGCGGCGAATGGCGCAGCAGGGTGACCGCCATCGCGAATACGAGATAGGTCCCGGCGAGTACCCGTAGCCAGGGCATGTCGCGTAGCGCGCGCCCCGGCGCGCCTGTGACGGCGAACCAGCCTCCGAGCACCATCAGCATCTGCCAGCACAGCGGATTGAAGGTCCATTCCTGGTCCGGATAGACCCGAAAATTCCAGTCGAACCAGCGCGCGGCAAGATACAGCGCGACCGATGCCGCCAGCGTCACGTTGGGCCGCCGCAACAGGCCCCACAGCGCGAATGGAAAGAAGGCCATCAGCGGGATCATCAATTGCAGGAGATCGAGGTTCAGCGGCTCCTCCTGGAGCACGAGGCCGCGGACCAGGATGCGCAGCGGATGCTCGAGGATCCCCGAGATGTTGTATTCGTGGATGATTTCCGGCGCCATCGACTGCGAGGCGACGTAGGCGATGGTGTCGATGTAAATCACGAACAGCACGACATAGGCGGCATAGAGCCGCCAGACGCGACGGAAGATGCGCGTTGCGGCGACGAGATAGCCGCGCTCCAGCGCGATCCGGCCGTGGATGACCGCGACACCATAACCGACCACGAACACGAACAGGTCGGCGGCGCCGCTGAAGCCGAAGTTGCGCAGCGTCAGCAGGTTGACGATGTTGTTCGGGATGTGGTCGACGAAAACCGACCAATTGGCGATGCCGAGCGTCAAATAGAGCCTGGCGTCATGATGGAAGGCGGCAAGGTTTGCCTGGACGGAGGGTTTCATTGAGTAAAATAGCTTTGAGAATCAGGGTGATGTTTTTAGCGGCAACCGCCTGCGCATCCGAGTAGCGTTTGCGTGAGTGATGGCCGATCTTGTCCGGCCGGCGCAAAATTGCGCTCCGTCGCCCGTGTCGAATTCGGGGAGATGCTCGCAGCTCTTATGACGAAATTTTCTAACCCGCTCGGGCCGTCACTCGGCCGGCTCGGCCGATACCTCGTCGGGCATACCGGCGCGGCTCGCCAGGATGCCGAGGGCGACGCCGCCGATTGCCAGGATCGGCAATAGCCGCTTGACCCCGATGGCACGAACGATCTGGAGCCCGGTGGCGAGCAGCATGGGGTCCGCGAGCATGCTCTGCGCCGCGGATTTCGCGGCGCGCTCGGCCGCGATCTGGGCTTGCTTACGCAGCTCTCGCTTGTAGGCCCAGTAGCTCACGGCTGCGGCCAGGGTCAGGAGAAAGAAAACGCCGGCGCCCGCGAGGCAGGCCTGCACTGGACCATACTTGTTGAGCACGGAGATGAATGCCGCCGCGCACAGGAAGCACGTGGTGATGAACAAAGCGAACGCCGCGCCTGCGGCCAGGGAGGTCAGCCGCACAGTCGTGCCCGTGGATGCACTGATCCCGTCGATGATGCGCTGAAACATGGCCTTGCTCCTCAAATCCCCACAAGCCTATCCGTCCACAAGCCGGCATCGGCGGCGCGGTAGCACCGCCGCTGTAGTGTCCCCTCGCGCGTCCTATCGGCGCCAGGCGGCGCCGATCAGGAAGCCGATCCCGAGCGCGAGGGCGACGGTCGCGAGCGGCCGCTGCGTGATCGCGTCTTCGAGCGTTTCCTCGATCGATCCGTAGGCCTCCTGGGCCGCATCCATCATTGCGCTGCCGCGCTCCGACATGTCGTCCATCGCGGTGTCCATGTTCTCGCGCGCCTGGCGGTAGCCGCGGCGGGCCTGCTTGCTGGTGGAATTGGCAAAGGTGTTGAGCGCGTCGGTGATCTGGTCGGTGAGGGCGGCGATATCGCTTTTCACGGCTGCTACATCCTTCTCGAGGCGTTCTCTGGTGGCTTTATCGGTCCAGTCTCTCATCCCGGCTTCGGCACTGGTCGTGGACATCGGGAGCTCCGAGCTGTTGACGGCGTGATAGCCGGAAAACGTTTCGTCACCGGGGAAGTTCCGTTCGCGGAAACCGGTCAGTCCTGCGGAAGCTGCGGTGCATCCGTCGGCAACAGATGCTCCTTGAGGATCAGCGCGACGATCAGGAGCGGAGACGACAAAAACGCGCCCATCGGGCCCCACATCCAGGTCCAGAATGCCAGCGCAAGCAGGACTGCAAGTGCGTTCAGCGCCAGCCGCCTGCCGATGATGGTCGGGGTGATGAAATGCCCTTCCAGAAAGGTAAGACCGCCGAAGGCGAGTGCCGCCATCAGGCCGCCGCTGATGGTCGGAAAGGCAACCAATCCTACCACGACCAGTACCGCGAACATCGCGACCGGCCCGATGATCGGGATGAAGTTGAGCGTTGCTGCGAGGGCGCCGAGCCCGGCCGGATTTGGCATGCGGGTGAGCGCGCAGATGAGACCGGTGGCGACGCCGACGCCGACGTTGATGAGGGTGACGGTCAGGAGATAATTGCCGAGATGCTCCTCGATCTCATTGAGAATCCGGAGCGTGCGAAGCCGCGCGTCACGATCGCCGAAGTTCATGATCATGGCGCGCCGCAGGTCGCGCCAGCTGGCGATGAACAGGATCAGGGTGACGAAGAACAGCAGGAATTCGGTGAAGGTCGGTGACAGGAATTCCAGCGTCGGCTGCACCCACTCCATTTTTGGCATCTGGAAGCTCGGCAACCCTTCGGAGCCGCCGAGCATGGCTTGCGTCTCTCGCCACAGCGAAAGCGGCCGGTCGAACACGTGCAACTTGTCCTTCAGTTGCGCGCCGAGTTCCGGCAGGCGCGTGCTCCATTCCATCACCGGCGAGGCGATCAGCGCCACAACGAAGGCGACCACGGCGGTCCCGGCAACCACGATCAGAACGGCACCGACCGCGCGCGGGACCTTGTACCGCTCCAGGAAGCCCGCCGCGGGCGACAGCATGGTGCCAACGACAAAGGCCATCACTACAGGCAGGAAGAATGCCCTTCCGACGTAGAGCACGGTAACGACGGCAATCAGCAGCAGGCCTGCGAGCGCGAAGGCAACGAACTCGGTGCGGCGGATCACCGGCGGCAGCTCGACACGGCTGTCGGGAAGCGGGTCGCCTGCGCTGTTGCCGGGAATCAAACTTTCACTCGGAAGGACGCGCACAATCTCTCTCCCGCACGGAAGCTTCGCACCGCGCGCCCATTGGTGACGGATAATGCGCCAGACCTGCCGCGGTTCCATCGCGGCTTCGTGAAGAGGCGCTCGCTTGACTGTGACAAGGATGCCGCGCGCTGCGCCGGAACCTGGATCGCCCCCGCGGAGTTCATGGGAAAGCGCATCACCCTGATGCACACATCTCACGGGGCAGCACATGACAAAGTTCTCTGCAGTCCGTCGCAGCTTTTCGCCGCGCGCCGTCACCGCATTCGCCTTCGCAACCGTTCTGCTTGGGGTGCCGTTCGGCGGCGCGAGCGCGCAGACCTTCGGTTATACGTCGATGCAGCCGCAGTCGTACTCGCCGGATCAAGGTTACTCGCAGCGCTACGTGAACGAGGCGCCGCAGGCGGCCGACGAGGATGCCCAGCTGCCCGATCGCCTGCGCAAGCAAATCGTCGGCTTCGACCGCAGCGAGCCGGCCGGCACCATCGTGATCGATACCAACAACACCTATCTCTACTACGTGCTCGGCAACGGCCGTGCGATCCGCTATGGCGTCGGCGTCGGCCGCGAAGGTTTTACCTGGTCCGGCGTGCAGAGCGTCAGCCGCAAGGCGGAGTGGCCGGATTGGCATCCGCCGGCCGAGATGATCGCGCGTCAGCCCTATTTGCCGCGCTTCGTCGCCGGCGGTCCCGGCAACCCGCTCGGCGCGCGTGCGATGTATCTCGGCTCCAGCGAATACCGGATACACGGCACCAACGATCCCTCCACGATCGGAAAATTCGTCTCCTCCGGCTGCATCCGCATGACCAACGAGGACGTCATCGACCTGTTCGGCCGCGTCAATGTCGGTACCAAGGTCCTGGTGCTGCCGAAGAACGCGCCGTTGATGGCCAAGGGCGGCGACGCCGTGCGCAAGCGCCCGGCCGTGACGGCAATGCCCTCGGGGCGGCAGGCGCTGAATATTTCGGCGTCGTCGGTGAACTAGGAGTTCAGTGAGGTCACATGAGTAAACGCGCGATCCGCAAACTGGCCGTTGGCGTAGCGGCAATGCTCGCCGTTGTCGTCCTCGGTCTAGCGCCGACGCCGTCGGCGCGTGCGGAAGACTTCTTCTCGGCCCTGTTCGGCGGCTTCCGGATGCGGTCGCCGCCGGAGATCCGGATGCCTTTCCCCAACGATGACATGCCGCGTTACGACGCGCCGCGGCAGCGAGCCGCCTATGGTGGCGGCGCGGCCTATTGCGTGCGCAGCTGCGATGGCCGCTACTTCCCGGCGCAAGGCAATGATGCCGAGAGCAAGGCGCAATCTTGCAAGAGCTTCTGTCCGGCGTCCGAGACGTCGCTGGTCTATGGCAGCAATATCGATGATTCCACGACAGAGAATGGAAAGTCCTATTCCGACCTGCCGAATGCGTTCCGCTATCGCAACGAGATCGTCGCGGGCTGCACCTGCAACGGCAAGGACCCGGTCGGGCTGGCGCAGGTCAAGGTCGAGGACGATCCTACCTTACGGAAGGGTGACATCGTCGCCGGCGCCGACGGGCTCGTGGTCGCCAGCCGCAACGCCAGCGATCGCCGCGGCGTCGCGATGAACTTTTCGCCGTTGCCGGAGTCGGTGCGCGCCAAATTCCGCCAGGTGCCCGTGGTGGCGAAGGAGTAGGGGTGGCGCCGGCTCCGCGAAAGCCGAGGCGACATCTTGTGTGGTGCGATGCTTGCGCCTCACTCTCACTGTCGTCCCGGACAAGAGAGCGGAGCGAGCGCTGATCCGGGACCCATAGCCACAGGGAGATATTTGGCGAAGATTCGGATTGACCAACTCGCGCCAAACCACTCCCTGGGGTTATGGATCTCCTGAGTTCGCGGGAATGAGACGGGAGATTGTGGCACGCGCCGAAACCTGACTCCCGGTCTTACGCCGCGCGGATCTTGCCCAGGAAGTCGCTGACCTCTTGGCCGAGCTGCCGGCTCTGGGTTTCCAGCGTCTCGGAGGCCTGCTTGACGTTGTCCGCGGCGCCGGCGGCGGTATCGGCGTCGGCCTTCACGCCGGCGATGTTGTCCGAGACGTTCTTGGTGCCCTGCGCCGCATATTGCGTGCTGCGGGTGATCTCCTGGGTTGCCGCGCCCTGCTCCTGCACGGCGGCGGCAATCGCGGTGGCGACTTCGTTGACCTCGCCGATGATGCCACCGATCGCCTGGATCGCATTGATGGCGTCGCCTGCGACCTTCTGGATGTCGGCGATCTGCCCGGAGATCTCCTCGGTTGCCTTGGCGGTCTGGCTCGCCAACGACTTCACCTCGGAGGCGACGACCGCAAACCCGCGTCCGGCTTCACCGGCGCGTGCAGCCTCGATCGTGGCATTCAGGGCCAGCAAATTGGTCTGTGCCGCGATGGTGTTGATCAGACCGACGACCTCGCCGATGCGTCCCGCCGACTGCGCCAGCCCTTGCACGGTGCTGTCGGTTTCGCGCGCCTGATTGACGGCCCGGCTGGCGATGCCTGCCGCATGGGCGGCCTGCTGGCTGATGTCGTTGATCGAGGCCGAGAGCTCCTCGGCGGCCGCCGCAACGCTCTCGACGCTGCTCGAGGCCTCGTGCGAGGCCTTGCCTGCGATCTCGACGCGTTCATTGGTCTGGCGTGATACCGCGGACAGGTCGCCCGAGGTCTTGCGCATTTCGCCGGAAGCCTCGCTCAACTCGCCTAGCGACTTGCGCACCACGCCCTCGAACTCGCCGACATAGGCCTCCATCGCGCGCTGGCGCGCGGCGGCACCGGCGTTGCGCTCGCGCTCCTGTTCTTCGATCTTGAGCTTGTCGATGGCCTGCTGCTTGAAGGTCTCCAGCGCCCCGGCGAGCGAGCCGATCTCGTCACGGCGTTCGAGATAGCCGCTGTCGACGGCAAGATTGCCGCCGGCGACTTCGAGCATGGCGTCGCGGATCCGGTGCAGCGGCGTGATCACGCGGCGGCTGACCGCCAGCATGGCAGCGCCGGTCAGGACGATCGCGGCGACGAGGAGGGCGGTATTGACGATCAGCGACTGCACCGCGGTCGCCCGCTGCGACGCGGAGTGGTCTTTGGCGGCCTGCAGGGCCGCGTCGGCGAGCCTCACCGCGGTCATCATGCGGGGCACCGAATAGGGGCTCCACTGGTTGGCGGTCATCGACGGCTTCTCGCCCTTGGCGACCGTCGTGATGACGCCGTCGCGCGTGGCGGCGTATTGCGGATCGAAATAGGTCGACTTGGTTTCGGTCATCGCAGCCGCCAGCGCCGGCGGCAATGGCATGCCGGAGGCGGCCAGCTCGATCGCGGTCCAGGCGGTGTCGGTCCCGCCGACCAGCTTGGTGTAGGTGAGCTGCACCTCGGGAGCGATCTTGCCGGCGTTGAGGGCATTGCCGACGATCTGCGAGGATTCGCCGGCGGTGTTACGCAGCAGCCAAGCCATCTGCTTGATGGTCAGGAGCTGATCGATGGTCGCGTCCTGGTGATTGACGCTGGCGGCGAGCGCGCCCGACAGCTTTTCGAGCTGCGTCATCAGCGCATCTTCCGTCGCGACATATTCCTTGGCGAGGCCTGCGCGGCGCTCCGCCTTGGGCTTGACGACCTCGGTCCAGAACTCGGCCTGTGCCGCCAGCAGCGTCTTGTTCAGCGTGCCCAAGTCGGCGAGGAACGCCTCGCGCTGCGCGAGGTCGGTCGTGGGCAGGATCTCGAGCGTGCGGGCCAGCGCCGGCATCAGGGCGCCACGAAGCTCGCGGATGTACTTCTCGATGTCCTTGTCCAACGCGACATCGGAGGTGAGCTGGCGGTTGCTGGTCGAGCGGTCGGCCCGAATGTTGGCCATCGCTTTGAACACTTCGGTCGAGGCGGCAGAAACCGCGACGATCCGGTTGGCCTGCGCAAGCCGGCCCCATGAGCTCCAGGCGCTGATCGAGAAGCCGATGACGACGATCAGTGCGGTGGAGAGGATCACCGCCTTCAGCAGCGTGGATACGGTCAAGCGATTGAGCATCGGATACCTTGGGGTGAGCATTTCGAGTTCGTGGTCCTGAACGGCAGTCCCACGAAGTTCGAAAGACCAAGGGATGCACGCAGCAGACGCGCCCGCCGGTGGCGAGCGCGTGAAGCGCATTTGGCCCGAAAAGAGTAAAAACTTAGGCAGTGTTCCTGCCGTAAAATTACCGGCCGGCTGCGCACGGTATCCTCGGTCGCGCGCGCCTGACTGGCGGCGCGGCCGGCGATGCCTGCGCCGCATGGGAGGCCTGCTGGCTGATGTCCTTGATCGAGGCCGAAAGTCATTTCGGCGCCCGCGGGCAGGTCGGCCGATCGCATTATATTAGTAGTTGCAATGGGTTGCCAGAATGGAACCGGCGCGAGAGACAGGCGTTAGGACAATAATCGCAATTTGCCTGAAGGGGGTCTCGCGATGTTGGTGGGCGTGCTCGTCACTTTTCTCGTCGTCATTCTCGTACTTTATCTCATCAACATGCTGCCGATGGACGGTCGCGCCAAGCAGATCGCACGCGTGATCGTCATCATCATCGGCATCGTGTCGTTGTTGAAATATCTCGCGGTGTTCTAGCGAAGGTATCGTAGCCCGGATAAGCGAAGCGATATCCGGGATGCCGCAAAGAGGTCCCGGATGTCGCTGCGCTCATCCGGGGGGCTGCAACAAAAAGCCCCGGCCTTCGCCGGGGCTTCGTTCGCGCGCTTCAGTGCAGCGATTTCAGCCAGTCGTCGACGTCCTGACGAACCTGGTCCTTGGCCTTGCCGTAGCGTTCCTGGAGCCGGCCCTCGAGCTGCTCGCGGCGCCCCTCGATCAATTTGAGGTCGTCGTCAGTGAGCTTGCCCCATTTTTCCTTGGCCGAGCCCTTGAACTGTTTCCAGTTTCCTTCGATCCGATTCCAGTCCATGACCATCTCCCGTGGGTTGATGGCCCGACAACGCGAGCGCCGCGCAGCCTGTTCCGCGGCGCGCCGCGGCGTTTCGCCCAACGAAAAAGCCCCGGCGTGGCCGGGGCTTTTGACGTTTCTGTGCCTTGGCTCAGCCGAGCGCCTTTTTATCCCAGAGCCCTTTTATCCCAGAGTCTTGGCTTCGCGGCGGCGCGCGGTGAGGATGTATTCGGTGTAGCCGTTTGGCTGCTCGCGCCCCCTAAAGATGAGGTCGCATGCGGCCTTGAAAGCGACGCCGTCGAAGGCGGGTGCCATGGGCCTGTAGATCGGATCGCCCGCATTTTGCTTGTCGACGACAACCGCCATGCGCTTCAGCGATTCCATCACCTGCGCCTCGGTGATGACGCCCTGGTGCAGCCAGTTGGCGAGGTGCTGGCTGGAGATGCGCAAGGTCGCGCGATCCTCCATCAGGCCGACATCGTGGATGTCGGGGACCTTGGAGCAGCCGACGCCCTGATCGATCCAGCGCACGACATAGCCGAGGATGCCTTGGCAGTTGTTGTCGATCTCCTGCTTGACGTCGTCAGGTGCCCAGTTCGACTTCGACACCGGAATGGTGAGGATGTCCGAGAGCTTTGCGCGCGGCCCGCCCTTGGTGAGCTCCTCTTGCCGCGCGATCACGTTGACCTGGTGGTAGTGCAGCGCATGCAGCGTCGCGGCGGTCGGCGAGGGCACCCAGGCGGTGGTGGCACCGGCCTGCGGATGACCAAGCTTCTGCGCCAGCATGTCCGCCATCTTGTCGGGCGCGGCCCACATGCCCTTGCCGATCTGGGCATGGCCGGGCAGGCCACAGGTCAGGCCCATGTCGACGTTCCAGTCCTCGTAGGCCTTGATCCAGGCCTGCGCCTTCATCTCGTTCTTGCGGATCATCGGGCCCGCTTCCATCGAGGTGTGGATCTCGTCGCCGGTGCGGTCGAGGAAGCCGGTGTTGATGAACATGATGCGCTTGGAGGCGCGCTGGATGCAGGCCTTGAGGTTGACGGTGGTGCGCCGCTCCTCATCCATGATGCCGACCTTGAGCGTGTTCTCCGGCAGGCCCAGCATCTTCTCGACGCGGTCGAAGATCTCGCAAGTGAGCGACACCTCGTCCGGGCCGTGCATCTTCGGCTTGACGATATAGGCCGAGCCGGTGCGGCTGTTCTTGACCTTGGAATTGCCCTTGAGGTCGTGGATGGCGAGCAGTCCGGAGACGGCGGCATCCAGCAGGCCTTCCGGAATCTCCTCGCCCTTCTCGTCCAGCACCGCGTCGGTGAACATGTGGTGACCGCAATTGCGCATCAACAGCAGGCTGCGGCCGTGCAGCTTGAGCTCGCCCTTGCCGTCGGGCGTCTTGTAGCTGCGGTCAGCGTTGAGCGAGCGCGTCAGCGTCTTGCCGCCCTTCTCGAAATCGGCGGACAGCGTGCCGTTCATCAGGCCCAGCGTGTTGCGGTAGACCAGCACCTTGTCCTCGGCATCGACTGCGGCGACCGAGTCCTCCATGTCGAGGATGGTGGAGACCGCGGACTCCATGATCATGTCGGCGACACCGGCCGGATCGTCCTTGCCGATCGCACTGCTGCGGTCGATCTTGACCTCGACATGCAGGCCGTTGTTGACGAGCAACACCGCGCTCGGAGAAGCCGCATCGCCCTGGAAACCGGCGAACTGCGCCGCGTTCTTCAGTGCGGTGGCGTTGCCGCTCTTGAGCTTCACTGCAAGCTGCCCCGCGACGACGCTGTAGGCGGTGACGTCGGTGTGGCTGCCGGTGGCGAGCGGCACGGCGGTATCGAGGAACGCCTTGGCCTTGGCGATCACCTTGTCGCCGCGCGCCTTGTTGTAGCCCTTGCCGCTCTCGGCAGCGTCGTGCGGGATTGCGTCGGTGCCGTAGAAGGCATCATAGAGCGAGCCCCAGCGCGCGTTCGCGGCGTTGAGCGCATAGCGCGCATTGGTAAGGGGGACCACGAGCTGCGGGCCGCAGATCTTGCCGATCTCCTCGTCCACATTGGCGGTCTCGACCTTCTGCGTCGCCGGCTCCGGGACGAGGTAGCCGATCTCCTTCAGGAAGGCGGTATAGGCATTGAGGTCGAACGCCTTGCCCTTGTTGGCACGGTGCCAGTCGTCGATCTTGGCCTGCAGGGTGTCGCGCACCGCCAGCAATGCGCGGTTCTTCGGCCCCAGATCCTGGATGATGGCGGCAAGCCCGGCCCAGAACGCATCCGGCGCAATCCCTGTTTTCGGGGTCGCTTCCTTGGCGATGAAATCAAACAGGACAGGGGCGATCTTCAATCCGTGGGCGTCGACGCGTTTCATGATGGGCTTTCTTGTTGGAAATGGCTGTTTTTGGCTGCTTTTGACCCGACAGCAGCAAAATGCGCCCACAGGGGGCAGCTTTCGGGCCCTATTAGCCCCAAAACCGGGGCGGTGAGAAGACCCCCGGGGGCTTGTCAAAATGTCAAGATTGGGTGGGGCGGGCGGTATTCGGAACGCGCCCTTGGCGTCCTCTGCCAATGCAATAAGCGCGATCTCAATCCCGGGTCGTCCTGGCGAAAGCCAGGACCCATTACCCCAGGGAGGAGTTTGGCGGAGGACCGACGTCCGGTACTTCGACCGCTCGTAGTCGATAGATCACGCGGTATGGTCCCGGCTTTCGCCAGGACGACACCATTGATGTGGCGCGAAGTGTGCTCCCAAAGCGGAGCGCGCCCCTCAAATATTCGCGGCGAGGTCCACGGCCTCGTCGAACAGCACGCCCGTTGTCTTCAGCATCTGCTCGATCTCATCGGCGGCCTCGGTAACAGTTCGTGTCGAGGTGTCGATCACGAGCTCGGCCGCTTGCGGCGCCTCGTAGTCGTTGCCGATCCCCGTGAACGAGGCCAGCGCGCCGGCGCGCGCTTTCTTGTAATGGCCCTTGGGATCGCGCTCCTCGCACACTTCGGCAGGCGTCGCGACGTGGATCTCGCGGAAGACGGTGTCGGCGATGCGGCGCGCGGTCGCGCGATCCTCGCGGGCCGGGGAGACGGCGGCGACGATGGCGATGTGGCCGTTACGCGCCAGATGCGTCGCGACTTCCGCGAGGCGGCGGATGTTCTCGCTGCGGTCCGCGGCAGAGAACCCGAGATCGCTGTTGAGACCTGCGCGCAGCGTGTCGCCGTCGAGCAGGATCGGCGAGCCGCCATTGCTGAACAGCCGCCGTTCCAATGCCTTGGCGAGCGTCGATTTGCCGGACGCCGGCAGGCCGGTGAGCCAGACCACGGCACCATTGTGCTGATAGCGCGCGGAGCGTTCGTCGGGACGCAGGGCCGATTCCACCGGTACGATATCGACGGGCACGGCGCGCTGGCCGGCATCGACCGACAGCACCAGGCCGCCGCCGGCAATGCGTCCGGAGATCTCGATCACGAGACGGCCGGTCCGCGGGTTCTCGGTGTAGGGATCGGTAGCAATCGAATTTGAAAGAGAAATATCGATCTCGCCGACATGGTTGCGGCCGATCGCCTTGTTCTCGCTGCTCGAGAGCTCGCCCGGATCGACCGCCTTCTCGATGGCGACCACGGTGGCGCGGCTTTCCTTCGGCCCGCAACGCACCAGCAGCTGGTCGCCCCTGGCGAGCGGCTTGTCGTGCAGCCAGAAAATCCGCGCGCGCAGCCGGCGCGTTTCGCGTGGAGCTGTGCTCGCATGCGCGACGATGTCGCCGCGCTCGATGAACAATTCGCGGTCGAGCGTGATGCCGACCGAACGGCCGGCGCCTTGCCGGCCGGTGACCGGCGTCACCGGCCAGCTCTCGACCGTCTTGATCCTGGCGATCTTGCCGGCCGGCATGATCACGATCTCGTCGCCGGCCTTGAGGCTGCCGGATTCGATGCGGCCCGCCACGATGCGGCGGTCGTCGAACTTGTAGATCGCCTGCACCGGCAGGCGCAGCGCCAGCGCCTCCAGCGGCCGCGCCGGCTCGAGCCTGTCCAGCGCTTCGACCACGGTCGGTCCCTTGTACCAGCCGATCCGATCGGTGTGCTCGGCGACGCCGTCGCCGTCGCGGGCGGAAATCGGGATCACGGCCGTGGGCTTCACGCCGAGGCCATTCAGATGCGCGGAAATCTCGTCGCTGATCGCCTTGAAACGATCGGCGGAAAAGTCGACGCGGTCCATCTTGTTGACGACGACCGCGACCTGCTTCACGCCGAGCAGATGCAAGAGATAGCCGTGCCGCCGGGTCTGGTCGCGCACGCCTTCGAGCGCGTCGATGATCAGCACCGCGCCGTCGGCCTGCGAGGCGCCAGTGATCATGTTGCGCAGGAATTCGGCGTGGCCGGGCGCGTCGATCAGGACGATATCGCGCGAATTGGTGCGGAAGCGGATCTGCGTGGTGTCGATGGTGATGCCCTGGTCGCGCTCGGTCTGCAGCGCGTCGAGCAGGAACGACCATTCGAACGGCATGCCGCGCCGTGCGCTGACGGCTTTCAGCATGTCGAGCTTGCCGTCGGGCAGGCTGCCGGTCTCGTGCAAGAGGCGGCCGACCAGCGTCGACTTGCCGTGGTCGACGTGGCCGACGATGACGATGCGCACTTGCGGACGGGTGGTGCCGTTCGGCGTGGCGGGCGAGGTTGGGGTGACGATCATGTTCATATCGCGCTCGCGTCCTTGAGATCAGAGATAGCCGGCGACGCGCAGGCGCTCGAAGGCGTCCTCGGTCTCGTGGTCGAGCGCGCGCCCCGCGCGCTCCGGTATCTTGGTTTGCTCGAGCTCGATCAGGATCTCGTCGATATTGGACGCCGCCGAATTCACGGGATTGGTAATGTCCTGATCGCCCAGCGAGCGGTAGCGCTTGCCGTTTTGCGACAGATAGAGCGGGATGATCGGGATGTTCTCGCGCTTGGTGTAGGCCCAGATATCGGCCTCGGTCCAGTGCAGGATCGGGTGGATGCGCAAATGCGCGCCTTGCGGCGGCGAGGCGTTGAAATGGTCCCAGAACTCCGGCGGCTGGTCGCGCACGTCCCAATTGCCCTCGAGGCCACGCGGCGAGAACACGCGCTCCTTGGCGCGGGTCGCTTCCTCGTCGCGGCGGATGCCGGCGATCAGGCCGTCGAAGCCATATTTGCCGAGCGCCATCTTGAGGCCTTCGGTCTTGCGCGCTGCGGAGCGAGCGGCCGGCGGCAGCGTCGGATCGACGGCATCGATGGGCGGGCAGGGCTCGACGCGCAGATCGAGATCCCACTCTTTTCCGTAGTGATCGCGGAAGCGGTACATCTCGGGAAACTTCTTGCCGGTGTCGACATGAAGGGCCGGGAACGGCATCTTGCCGAAGAAGGCTTTTCGCGCCAGCCAGATCATGACGTTGGAGTCCTTGCCGAGCGACCACAGCAGCGCGATCTTCTTCAGCCGCGCGAAGGCCTCACGGAAGATGTAGATGCTCTGCGCCTCGAGCTGGTCGAGATGGTCCATGCTCGGCGCAACATCGACAGAAAATTCTTGCGAGCCCGCGCGTGCGACGGGGGCTTTGCTGCTCATTCCGACAGAAGCGGAATCGTCCTTGAGAAGATGCATCTCTGCCACTTTGCGTTTGGAGGCGAAAATTCTATAGTCGCGATGCCAAGGAGAAGAAAAAATTTTCTCTTTGCGCGCTTGAAACGACACATATATAGAAAATAATTCCAGTCAACCCCGATGTGGGGGAAGCGAGTATCGTATGCGGTTCTTGCCGATGTTCCTCGATCTCAAGGCCGGGCCGGTGGTTCTCATCGGCATGGGCGAGTTCTTGCGCGCTAAGCTGCGCGTGCTCGCCTCCGCCGGCGCGCGCATCCGCGTGCATGCGATCGACGGCAATCATCATCTCGGCCTTAGCGCGGAAGACGCGGCGCGCATCGAAATCCTAACGGGCGATCCGCTCGCCGCCGATCTCTCGGGCGTCATCGCCGTCGTCTGCGCAGGCGCAGGCGATATCGGCGTGGCGATGTCGGTTCGCGCCAAGGCGCTCGGCCTGCCCGTCAACGTCATGGACGATCTCGATCATTCGAGCTTCATCTTTCCGGCGATCGTCGACCGCGGCGATGTCGTGGTCGCGATCGGCACTGGCGGGACATCGCCGGTGGTGGCGCGCCGCGTGCGTGAGAAGATCGAGGCGCTGCTTCCGGCGCGCATCGGCGAACTCGCCGAGTTCATCGGCGGCTTCCGCAAATCCATCAACGAGCGCATCGCCGAGTTTCCGCTGCGCCGCCGCTTCTGGGAGCGGGTGATCGACGGTCCGATCGGTGCCGCCGTGCTCGCCGGTCGCAAGAGCGAGGCGGACGTCGCGCTGAAGGCGATTGCCGATCCCTCCGAATTTGCGCGTGCCGACAAGCCAGAAGGTTCGGTGGCGCTGGTTGGCGCCGGCCCCGGCGATCCAGACTTGCTCACCATCAAGGCACTGCGCGCATTGCAGGACGCCGACATCGTCTTCCATGACGAGCTGGTCTCGGGCGAAATTCTCGACCGCATCCGCCGCGACACCACGCGCGTTGCCGTCGGCCGCCGCGTCGGCAGGCCCGGCATCGGCCAGGACGCCATCAACCAGCGCATGATCGAGGCCGCGCAAGCCGGCCAGCGGGTGGTGCGGCTGAAGGGCGGCGATCCCTTCGTGTTCGGGCGTGGCGGCGAAGAGATTGAAGCGCTGCGCGCCGCCGGTGTCGCCTATTCGATCATTCCCGGCATCACCGCAGGCCTCGGCGGTGCCGCCGATTTCGAGGTGCCGCTCACCTACCGTCACGAGGCGACCCGCATCACCTTCCTCACCGCACACAAGGCGCGCGACGCGGAAGCCGCGGACTGGTCGACGTTGACCGACACCAAGATGACCATCGTCGTCTACATGGGCGTGTCCGCTGCACCTGCCGTGCGCACGGGCCTGCTCGCCGCCGGCCGTTCGCCGGAGACGCCGGTCGGTGTGTTCGCCCGCGTCACGCGTCCCGATGCACAGGGCGCGATCGGCACGCTTCGAGACCTCCCCGAGCTCGCACGGCGGGCTGATGGCGGTCCCGCCATTCTCATCATCGGCGACGTGGTCCGTCATACCGGTTCGCTTCGCCGCCAGACACCCAACCAAATCATCTCTGACCTATTGGATGCAGCCGAATGACCTCCCCGCTCGAACAGAAGAAGATCAAGATCGCCGGCCCCTCGGTCGTGACCGCCAACCGCACCTGGGACGGCATCGTGGTTTACCGCACCGCCGCCAAGAGCTGGTCCGCGGACCTCTCGGAAGCCGCGATCGTGCGCAACTCCGACGAGGCCAAGGCGTTGCTTGCGGAGTCCGTCGCCGATGACGTCGGCGCGATCGGACCCTATATCGCCCCGGTGCAGGTCGGATCGGACGGCGGGATCGAACCCGGCAATCTGCGCGAACAGATCCGCCGCACCGGTGTGACCATCGGACAGTCGGCTCAGGCTTAAGGCATCTTCTTATGTATGCTTACGACGAAATCGACCGCACGCTCGTCAACGAGCGCGTCTCGGAGTTCCGCGACCAGGTGAAGCGGCGCCTCTCCGGCGAACTCACCGAGGACGAGTTCAAGATGCTGCGCCTGCAGAACGGCGTCTATCTGCAATTGCACGCCTACATGTTCCGCGTCGCGATCCCCTACGGCACGCTGGCGACGAACCAGCTGCGGGCGCTCGCCCATGTCGCGCGCAAATACGACCGCGGCTACGGCCACTTCACCACGCGGCAGAACATCCAGTTCAACTGGATCAAGCTCGCCGAACTGCCGGACGCGCTGGAAGATCTTGCCAAGGTCGGCATCCATGCGATGCAGACCTCCGGCAACAACATGCGTAACGTCACCTCGGACCAGTGGGCCGGCGTCGCGCCCGGCGAGATCGAGGATCCGCGAATCTGGTCGGAGCTGATCCGCCAGCACACCACGCTGCATCCGGAATTCTCGTTCCTGCCACGTAAGTTCAAGATCGCGATCACCGCGTCGGACCATGACCGCGCCGCGATCAAGATCCACGACATCGGCCTCCGCCTGATCCAGAACGAGAAGGGCGAGACCGGCTTCGAGGTGCTGGTTGGCGGCGGTCTCGGCCGCACGCCGTTCATCGCCAAGACCATCAAGCACTTCGTGCATGGCCGCGACATCCTCAGCTACATCGAGGCGATCCTGCGCGTCTACAACCAGTACGGCCGCCGCGACAACATCTACAAGGCGCGCATCAAGATCCTGGTGCACGAGCTCGGCATCGAGAAATTCTCGCGCGAGGTCGAGGACGAGTGGCAGCATATCCGCAATTCCTCGCTTCAGATCGACGACGAGGTGATCGAGGACATCCGCTCGCGTTTCACCTATCCTCCTTACGAGAAGCTGCCGCACATGCCGGACGAGTTGCGCCAGGCCGCGGCCGATCCGGATTTCGAGGCGTGGCGCAAGAACTCGGTGGCCCCGCACAAGGTGCAGGGCTATTCGATCGTCACGATCTCGCTGAAGCCCACCGGCGGGCCTCCGGGCGATGCCACCGCAGAGCAGATGGATGCGCTGGCCGATCTCGCCGACAAATATTCCTTCGGCGAGATTCGCGTCGGCCACGAGCAGAACCTGGCGCTGCCGCATGTCGCCAAGCGCGACCTGCCGGCGCTTTGGAAGGCGCTCGACAAGCTCGGCCTCGCAACCCCGAACGTCAATCTGATCAGCGACATCATCGCCTGCCCCGGGCTCGATTATTGCTCGCTGGCGAATGCGCGCTCGATCCCGATCGCGCAGGAATTGACGCGGCGCTTCGCCAATCACGAGCTCGCCAATTTGATCGGCCGGCTCCACATCAACATCTCCGGCTGCATCAACGCCTGCGGCCATCACCATGTCGGCCATATCGGCATTCTCGGCGTCGAGAAGAACGGCGAGGAGGTCTACCAGATCACCATCGGCGGCCGAGCCGACGAGAACGCCGCGCTCGGCACCCTGATCGGGCCGGGCGTGAAGTTCGACGAGGTTGCCGACGTCATCGAGGACATCGTGGAAGCCTATCTGGCGCTGCGCGAGCGGCCCGAAGAGCTGTTCATGGACACCGTGAAGCGCCTCGGCGTCGAACCCTTCAAGGAGCGCGTCTATGCCACTCGTTAACGGCGGAAAGATCACGGGCGACAGCTTCGTCAAGCTCGCCGTCGACACGCCGCTGCCCGAGGGCGGCGACGTCCTGGTGCCGGCCGAACGCTTCCTGGGCGAGGCGGACACGCTGCTCAACCGTTCGGGCAAGGTCGGCGTGATCTGGCCCAACAACCGCGACATCGCCGAGCTCGTGCCGTATCTCGGCAAGATTGCGACGGTCGCGCTGGTATTCCCGACCTTCCGCGACGGCCGTGCCTACAGCCAGGCTCGCCTGCTGCGCGAGCGCTACAATTATCGCGGCGAATTGCGCGCCACCGGCCAGGTGTTGCGTGACCAGTTCGTGTTCATGCTGCGCGCCGGCTTCGATTCGTTCGACGTCAAGAAGCAGGCCGACGCGGAAGCCTTCATGCAGACTGCAAAGCGCTATTCGGTGTTCTACCAGCCGACCGGCGACGGCCGCATCACGGCTTTGCACCGGCGCATGCAGTTGCGTCACTCCGAGGGTGTCGGCACGTGAACGTCGTTCCGTCTCAGCTCGCTCCGGTCTCCGTCTCTGCGCCGCCTTCCGCGGAGGAGCTCGATCGCGCCTTGCGCGATGCCTCGCCTGCGGAGATCATCACTGCGGCGCTGAAGACGGTCGGGCGCGAGAAGCTGGCGCTGGTGTCGTCCTTCGGTACGGAATCGGCGACGCTGCTGAAGGTGATGGCGGATGTCGATCCGGCCATCCCCGTGATCTTCCTCGATACCGGCTGGCTGTTCGAGGAGACGCTCGCCTATCGCGACACGCTGATCGCGACGCTGGGTCTGAAGGATGTCCGCTCGATCAAGCCGGCCGAGGAGAGCCTGTCGCGCGAGGATCCCGAGCGCGAGCTCTGGTTCTCCGATCCCGACGCCTGTTGCCGCATCCGTAAGGTGGAGCCGCTGGCGCGCGCGCTGAAGCCCTTTGATGCCTGGCTCAACGGCCGCAAGCGCTTCCAGGGCAATGCGCGCACCGATATTCCGGTCGTCGAGGACGATGGTGCGCGGTTGAAGTTCAATCCCTTCGCCAACGTCTCGCGCGAGGAACTCGAGGCAATTTTCGTCCGCGCCAAATTGCCGCGTCACCCCTTGGTCGCCTCCGGTTTCCGGTCAGTTGGGTGTATGCCTTGCACGAGCAGGACGGCCGAAGGCGAGGATGAACGCGCCGGTCGCTGGCGCGGCCGAGCCAAGACAGAATGCGGCATCCATACGATGAAGACCTCGTAGCACAGCTACGTTGCCACGCTGCGAACAAGAAAATCCGGTTTCGTTGACTTAAGCGCGTTTCGCCGCGAGTTTCGCCTGCCTTCGCTGACACCGGCGTCAGTGAAGTGAATGGAGATGGACATGATGCGCCGTATCGTTCCGCTCGCTGCAGGCCTCGTCTTGACGGTTTTCTTGGCAAGCTCGGCTCTCGCCGCTGACATCAACCTCTTGAACGTGTCGTACGACCCGACGCGCGAGCTCTATGCCGAGTTCAATAAGGCATTTGCGAATGCCTATCAGAAGGAGACCGGCAGGAGCGTCGAGATCAAGCAGTCGCATGGCGGCAGCGGCTCGCAGGCGCGTAGCGTGATCGACGGATTGCAGGCCGACGTGGTGACGCTCGCGCTCGCCTACGACATCGACGCGATCGCGGCCAAGGGCCTCACGGCGGCGGACTGGCAGAAGCGATTGCCGCAGAACTCGTCACCCTATACCTCCACCATCGTGTTCCTGGTGCGCAAGGGCAATCCCAAGGCCGTCAAGGACTGGGACGACCTGCTCAAGCCCGGCGTTGCCGTGATCACGCCCAACCCGAAGACGTCGGGCGGCGCGCGCTGGAATTATCTTGCGGCCTGGGGTTTCGCACAGAAGAAATACGGCTCAGCCGACAAGGCCAAGGATTTCATCGGAAAGCTCTACCAGCAGGTGCCGGTTCTGGATACCGGCGCGCGCGGCGCTACCGTGACCTTCGTCGAGCGCGGCGTCGGCGACGTCCTGCTCGCCTGGGAGAACGAGGCGTTCCTCGCGCTGAAGGAGTTCGGCGCCAGCAAGTTCGAGATCGTGGCGCCGCCGCAATCGATCCTCGCCGAGCCGCCGGTCGCGATCGTCGACAAGGTGGCCGACAGGAAGGGCACGCGCAACGCGGCCGACGCCTACCTGCAATATTGGTACACGAAGGAAGGTCAGGAGATCGCCGCGCGTAATTTCTACCGTCCGCGCGATGCCGAGATCGCCAAGAAGTACGAAAACGCCTTCGCCAAGGTCGAACTATTTACGATCGACGACGTTTTCGGTGGTTGGACCAAGGCGCAGAAGGAGCACTTCGCCGACGGCGGTATCTTTGACCTGATCTACAAGAACTGATCGGGAGCTGTCTTAGGACGCTTTAGCAGGGGGCCTGGTGAGCGCAATCGCAGCACGACGCCGGACGTTGCCGGGCTTCGGTCTCACGATGGGGCTGACGCTGTCCTGGCTGTCCGTCATGATCCTCATTCCACTCGCCGGGCTGTTCCTGAAGTCGCTCGAGCTCAGTCCCGAACAGTTCTGGAATATCCTCTCCAGCCGCCGCACCTTGAATGCCCTGCGCGTCTCCTTCGGCCTCGCCTTCGCGGCGGCCTGCGTCAATCTCGTCATGGGCAGCATCATCGTCTGGGCCTTGGTGCGCTACCGCTTTCCCGGTCGCCGGCTGTTCGACGCCATCGTCGACGTGCCCTTCGCGCTGCCGACGGCGGTCGCGGGCGTCGCGTTGACCGCGCTGTTCGCCGAAAAGGGCTGGCTGGGCGCGCCGCTCGCGGCGCTCGGCATCAAGGTGGCGTTCACGCCGGTCGGCATCTTCGTCGCCATGATCTTCATCGGCATTCCTTTCGTGGTGCGCACGGTGCAGCCGGTGTTGCAGGATCTCGATCCCGAGATCGAGGAGGCCGCGGGCAGCCTGGGCGCCAACCGCTGGCAGACCATCACCCGTGTGATCCTGCCCTCGCTGGCGCCGGCTCTGCTCACCGGGCTCGCGCTCGCTTTCGCCCGCGCGGTCGGCGAATACGGCTCGGTGATCTTCATCGCCGGCAATCTGCCCAACGTGTCCGAGATCGCGCCGCTGCTCATCGTGATCCGCCTGTCGGAGTTCCGCTATGCCGACGCGACCGCCATCGCGGTGGTCATGCTCGTCGTGTCCTTTGTCGTCATCTTAGCCGTCAACCGACTCCAGCGCTGGGCGCAGAGCCGGGTACCGGCGCGTTGAGGGCGGACCATGGCGATGCAGATTGCCGACTCCATTTCGCTCTCGGTCTCCGACGCCAAGGCGCGTGCGGCGGCAGCGCGCGACAATCTCCGCACCGAGCCGCGCGCGGTGCGCACCGTTATCATTGCGCTGGCGGTGAGCTTTCTCACCGTCTTCGTCGTGCTGCCACTGGTGGTCGTGTTCGCGCACGCCTTCTCCAAGGGCATCCTCGCCTATTTGGCCGCACTCGCCGAGCCGGAAGCGCTGGCTGCGATCAGGCTGACGCTGCTGGTCGCGGCGATCTCGGTCGGCCTCAACCTCGTCTTCGGCCTCGTCGCGGCCTGGGCGATCGCAAAATTCGATTTCCCCGGCAAGACTTTCCTGATCACGCTGATCGACCTGCCGTTCTCTGTGAGCCCGGTGATCTCCGGCCTCGTCTTCGTGCTGCTGTTCGGCGCGCAGGGCTATTTCGGCGGCTGGCTTCGGGATCACGACATCCAGATCCTGTTCGCGGTGCCCGGCATCGCGCTCGCCACTACCTTCGTGACCTTCCCGTTCGTGGCGCGTGCGCTGATCCCTCTGATGCAGGAGCAGGGCACCCAGGAGGAGGAAGCCGCGATCTCGCTGGGCGCCTCAGGTCTTCAAACCTTCTTCCGCGTCACGCTGCCCAACATCAAATGGGGCGTGCTCTACGGCGTCCTGCTCTGCAACGCGCGCGCGATGGGCGAATTCGGCGCAGTCTCCGTCGTCTCCGGCCATATCCGCGGCGAGACCAACACCATGCCGCTGCTGGTCGAGATCCTCTACAACGAATACCATTTCGTCGCCGCCTTCGCGATTGCCTCGCTGCTGGCGATGCTGGCGCTGATCACGCTGATCGCCAAGACGGTTCTGGAACGCCATCTGGACGAGGGATACGCAGGTGACCATTGAAGTCAGAAATCTCGTCAAGACGTTCGGCAGCTTCAAAGCCCTCGACGGCGTCGACCTCAAGGTCGACAGCGGCGAGCTGGTGGCGCTGCTCGGGCCATCCGGATCGGGAAAGACCACGTTGCTCAGGATCGTCGCTGGCCTCGATTGGCCCGACGCCGGTGAAGTCCTCATCAACGGCGAGGACGCGCTGGCGCAGGGCGCGCGCGAGCGGCATGTCGGCTTCGTGTTCCAGCATTACGCGCTGTTCCGCCACATGACCGTGTTCGAGAACGTCGCCTTCGGCCTGCGGGTGCAGCCGCGCGTGGTCCGGAAAGACGAGGCTGCGATCCGGGCGCGGGTCAAGGAGCTGCTCGACCTCGTGCAGCTCGACTGGCTTTCCGACCGCTATCCGAGCCAGCTCTCTGGCGGCCAGCGCCAGCGCATCGCGCTCGCCCGCGCGCTCGCGATCGAGCCGCGCATCCTGCTGCTCGACGAGCCGTTCGGTGCGCTCGATGCCAAGGTGCGCAAGGAGCTGCGAAAGTGGCTGCGCTCGCTGCACCACGAGATCAACGTCACCTCCATCTTCGTCACCCACGACCAGGAGGAGGCGCTGGAAGTCGCCAACCGCGTGGTGGTGATGGACAAGGGCAGGATCGAGCAGATCGGCTCGCCGGACGACGTCTATGAAAGCCCGGCAAGCGCGTTCGTCCACGGTTTCATCGGCGAATCCATCGAGCTGCCGGTTCGGGTCGAAGGCGGCGTCATCAGGCTCGGCGGCCGGCCGCTCGCCCTTGCGGCGGATGGGCTTGCGCCTGGCGCGTCAAGACTGTTCGTGCGGCGACATGACATGTTGGTCGGCCCGCCCGGCAGCGGCGCCTTCGAGGGCATCGTGCATCACGTCCGCAATTTCGGTCCCGTGCAGAGGGCCGAGGTTGCACTGTCAGACGGCAAGACCATCGAGATCGACGCACCCCGCGACAAGGAACTGCGCGCCGGTGATACGATCGGCCTCGAACCGCGCCGTTACCGGATCTTTGCGGGGTAAGGCCCCGTCATTCCGGGGCGATGCGGAGCATCGAACCCGGAATCCCAAGATTGTAGCGCGAGATTCCGGGGTCAGTGCTGCGCACTGCCCGGAATGACACGAGCAGATTTTCTTCAAAATTCACCTTTCAGCCATTGTTGGTATGCAACAACGGCCCCCTCATTCGGGGGCCCCTACATGCGCGCTGCGGCCGCAATTCTCATCACTTTGCTGCTCGCCGGCTGTGCCGGCAACGAGGCACCGGTCCAGCAGCCGTCGATGTATACCGACATGGCGGCCCCTGGCGCCCAGCTCGACGCGCAGGCCGCCGCCGTGATGATCTCGCAATACCGCCAGAACAACATCCTCGGCACGGTCGTGGTCGACCCCGATCTGATGCGGCTCGCCGAATCCCAGTCCAACGCCATGGCCGCGGCCAACAAGATGGACCATGACGTCCGTGCGCCCTTGGCCAAGCGCCTCGCCGCGGGCGGCTATCCTGCGACCGTGGCGGTCGAGAACATCTCGGCCGGTTATCATACGCTGGCGGAAGCGTTTTCCGGCTGGCGCGACTCGCCTCCGCACCGCGCCAACATGCTCAAGAGCGGTGTCACAAAATTGGGCATCGCGGCGAGCTATGCTCCCGGCACCAAATACAAGGTGTTCTGGACCATGATCTTGGCCTCGACCGAGCGATAAGCCAGACTTGATCCCGGCATGCATTGACGCCGCGGTGGAGTGTCGCCACGGTGGCGCGCCATTGCTATTGTTCTCCCATGATTGATCGTAGCCCGGAATCCGCCAGCATCCCCGCCAATGCGCAACGCGTCCTGGTCCTGCAGGGCGGCGGCGCGCTCGGCTCCTACCAGGCCGGCGCCTTTCAGGCGCTGTGCGGCTTCGGCTTCGAGCCGGAATGGGTCGCCGGCATCTCGATCGGCGCGGTCAACGCCGCCATCATCGCCGGCAACGAGGGGCAGACCCGCGTCAAACGGCTCAAGGAATTCTGGGAGATGGTCTCCGCGCCGGTGCCGTGGAAGCCGATCGGCAAGAGCGACCACAGCCGCGAGTTGTTCAACTCGACCAGTGCCGCGCTGATCGCCACCTTCGGCGTGCCCGGCTTCTTCGTCCCACGCGTCCCGCCGGCGCCGCTCTGGCCGCTCGGCAGCCCGCAGGCCGAAAGCTATTACGACACCGCACCGCTGAAGAAGACGCTGGAGCGTCTGGTCGATTTCGATCGCATCAACGACCTGAAGACCCGCCTATCGGTCGGCGCGGTCGGCGTCACCTCCGGCAACTTCAAATATTTCGACAATTACGAGTTCAAGAAGCTCGGCAAGAAGATCGGCCCCGAGCACATCATGGCCTCCGGCGCGCTGCCGCCCGGCTTTCCTTCCGTCGTGATCGAGGGCGAGCATTATTGGGACGGCGGCATCGCCTCCAACACCCCGCTCGACTATGTGCTCGATGCCGAGGTCGACCGCGACATGCTGATCTTCCAGGTCGACCTGTTTTCCGCGCGCGGCGATCTGCCGACCTCGCTGCTGGAGGCCACCGAGCGCGAGAAGGACATCCGCTATTCCAGCCGCACGCGGATGAACACCGACAAGAACAAGCAGCTGCACAACGCCCGCAGGGCCGTGCGCGATCTGATCGGCAAATTGCCGGACTATCTGAAGAACGATCCTTCCGTTGAATTCCTGGCGAAGGTGTCGCGCGAAAGCACCGTCACCGTCGTGCATCTGATCTACCGCAGCAAGAACTACGAATCCTCGTCCAAGGACTATGATTTCTCGCACGTCGCCATGGTCGAGCATTGGGAGGCCGGCGTGAACGACGTGCATCTGTCGATGCGCCACAAGGATTGGCTCGAGAGACCACAGTCCGGCGAGACCATGGTGACTTACGATCTCACGGGGGACGTGTCCGCGCCCCCGGCAAAAAGGAGCGAATAGAATGGGTAGTCTGTCAGGCAAGAACGCCGTCGTGACCGGGTCCACCAGCGGCATCGGGCTTGCCTATGCGCGTGCGTTCGCCGGCGCCGGTGCCAACGTCGTCATCAACGGTTTCGGCACGCCGGAGGATATCGAGAAGGAGCGCGCCAAGATCGAACAGGACTTCAAGGTGAAGGCGATCTACTCGTCCGCCGACATGACCAAGCCCGCCGAGATCGCCGCGATGATCGCGCTCGGCGAGCAGACGTTCGGCTCGGTCGACATCCTCGTCAACAATGCCGGCATCCAGTTCGTTTCGCCGGTCGAGGAGTTTCCGATCGAGAAGTGGGATCAGATCATCGCAATCAACCTGTCCTCCGCCTTCCACGGCATCCGCGCCGCGGTGCCCGGCATGAAAAAGAGGGGCTGGGGCCGCATCATCAACACGGCGTCCGCGCACTCGCTGGTGGCCTCGCCCTTCAAGTCGGCTTACGTGTCGGCCAAGCACGGCATTGCCGGCCTCACCAAGACCGTGGCGCTGGAGGTCGCGACCCACAAGATCACCTGCAACTGCATCAGCCCCGGCTATGTCTGGACGCCGCTGGTCGAGAAGCAGATCCCCGACACGATGAAGGCGCGCAATCTGACGCGCGAGCAGGTCATCAACGACGTGCTGCTCGCCGCGCAGCCGACCAAGGAGTTCGTCACCTCCGAGCAGGTCGCCGCGCTGGCGCTGTTCCTGTGCAGCGACGACGCCGCCCAGATCACCGGCACCAATCTTTCCATCGACGGCGGCTGGACCGCGGCGTAAAGCGCTCAGTGTCGTAGGGTGGGCAAAGGCGCGTCAGCGCCGTGCCCACCACCTTTCTGTGATTGAGACGAGTGGTGGGCACGCTTACGCTTTGCCCACCCTACGATTCTGTCGCCCGGGCGGGCCTAATGCGTCCACGCCAACGCCGTCACGAAGGCCGACGACAGGTTCAATTCCACAAACATGATCTTGCCGGCGACGAGGAACAGCACGCTGGCAAGCGTCAGGCGCAGCACTGTCTCGGGCACACGCGTGGCGCTGTAGCTGCCGACGATGATGCCGGGCACCGAGCCCATCAGCAATATGCTCATTAGCGCCCAATCCACGTCGCCGAGCGCCCAGTGCCCGATGCCGGCGACCAGCGTCAGCGGCACCGCATGGGCGATATCGGAGCCGACGATGGCCACCATCGGCAGGCGCGGATAGAGCAGCAGCAGCACGGTGACGCCGACCGCGCCGGCGCCGACCGACGAGATCGACACCAGCACGCCGAGCACGATCCCGGTGACCACGGTCGCGATTGCGGTGGTGCGATCGTCGACACGCTCCAGCCTGCCGCGGTAGCGCTCCATGATCGACTTGCGGAAGATCAGCGACGTCGCAGTCAGCAGAAGCGCAAAACACAGCACCAGGTTGATCAGGCTACGCTCGGAATCGCTTTTGAGGTCGAGTTTCCACAGCACCAGCAGCGTCAGCGCACTGGCTGGAATGCTGCCGCAGGCGAGCCGCAGCACCGCCGGCCAGTGCACGCTGCGCGACCAGCCATGCATGAGGCTGCCGCCGGTCTTGGTAGCGGCGGCATAGAGCAGGTCGGTTCCGACCGCTGTGGAGGGATGAACACCGAACAGCAGGATCAAGAGCGGCGTCATCAACGAGCCGCCGCCCACGCCGGTCATCCCGACAAGCAGGCCGACGCCGAATCCAGAGGCGACATAGAGCGGATCGAACATGTCAGGTGAATCTTAGGTTGATCTCGTCGGTTGAGCAATACGAAGTAGAATAAAGTTCCAACGAGAGGCAACCTCCTGGATAAAATAAGAAAAATTGTGCTACCAGGCAAGGATAAGGGGGCGTTTCGCCTCTTTCGCGAGCTTGCCGCGAAACAGCCGTCCCTCGGAGCCGCGATCAAGCATACTGCTTTCCGGGCTCGTTCAGCCCCCCGAGCGGCCGTCGTGACGTATGGCGGACGTGGACAATATGGATGACGTCACCATTGACACGACGAAATATCCCGAATGGATAGCGCACGACTGTTGCTACGCGGACCTGGGAACGGTGCGCGACGCGTGGCGCGGAGAAAGGTGCGCGTCGAATGCGCCCGATGACGTCGATGAATTTTTGTCCGACAGCTCCGGCGATCACAGGGCTGGCGTTGGTGGCATAATACGTCGCGATGCCTGCGAGATCAGCAAGCGCTTCTCGCGTTCAGACGACCTTCATCCGCGCTGAAACTTCGCGAAGGCCTCCGCAACCTCGGCATCCGTAGCGACCTCGCCACGATCGATCGAGGCCAAAGCCGCGTCGATGCTCCGCAATTCCTCTTGCGTTGCCAAGTACTCGCCGCCGAGCAGCTCGTTCTCAATTTCGCTAGCAATTGCAACCAGCTCGTTCTGGGCCTCTTCAGACCAGGTCTGAGCACGTTCCAGAAGGTTTCGCAGATCGCTTGCAGCCATAACCCGACGATATCAGGTGCCACACTGCTTTCCAATTGCCTCAGGCCCTTCGATAACGCCCGAACGCCAGCACGTGCAGGCCAAGGCGTTGCCGCACGATCCAGAACAACAGCACCGTCTCGAAGGTGAGGGAGATCGAGGTCGCGGCTGCGGCGCCGTGGCCGCCGTAGTGCGGTACCAGCGCGATGCAGAGCACGACGTTCATCATGAACGCCAGCGCATAAGCGAGCGCGCAGATCTTCTGCTGACCGAGCATGTTGAGCAGCCGCTCGACCGGCCCGATCGCGGCGCGCACCACGAGCCCGATCGCGGCGACGAACATGATGTCGTAGCCGACCACAAATTGCGGTCCGAACAGCCAGAGCAGCGGCTTGCCGAGCGCGAGCAGCACGATGGTCGCCGCCAGCGACGGCCAGAACGTCCAGTTGATCGCATGCGCCACATAGGCCGACAGCCGTGCCTTGTCGCCGCTTGCATTGTATGCGGCGAAGCGATGCGCCGTCGTCGCCGACATCGCGTAGTGGATGAACGAAACCAGCGCCAGCGTCTTCACCACCGCAAAGTAGACGCCGACCTCGTCGGAGGGGCGGAACTGCTGCAGCACCAGCACGTCGGTGTAGGACAGCAGCAGGTAGAAGCTCTCGACCAAGAGGATCGGCAGCGAGACGGCGAGCCAGCCGCGGATGTCATACGTCCTGGGGCCGGACGGAATATGATCGGCGAGCTTGCGGTTCAGCACCACCATCTGCCCCGTCATCGCGATCCACACGGCACCCAGGCTCGCGACCATCGCGGCGACCGCACCGAGATGATAGCCGAGCAGGAAGGCCGCGCCCGTGATGCCGATGATCAGCGCCTGGCGAATGATGAATTGCGGCATCAAGCCGAGCTGCATCCAGTCATGCGAGCGCGCGATGCCGTCCTGGGTGTTGGCGACGACGAAGGCGGGTAGCGTCATGCAGCCGATATAGAGCGGCAGCACCTCGGCGGGATCGAGCCAGGGCGACAGCAGCCTGACGATGCCGGCAAGGACCAGCGACACCAGCGTGGACACCGCGAAGGTGAGCCAGCGGCTGCCTCCGAGGAAGCCGCGCAAGAGCGCGTGGTCGCCACTGGCCCGATATTCGGGAATGATCTTTTGCGCGGAGGCCGAGATGCCGAAGTCCATCATGCTGCCGAGCAGCAGCACCCAGGTCCAGACATAGACATAGATGCCGTAGTCGGACGTGCCCATCCAGCGCGCCAGCAGCACCTGCGAGAGATAAGCGAGCCCGGCGCTGATGACGCGGATGACGAAGATGGTGCCGGCCAGCCGCCGCGTCAGCGAGGCCTCACTCGATCCGCCCGAGAGCTTGGCCCGCAGTCGCGCGATCAGCCCGGCCGGTCCGGTCGTTGCGGGTTCTGCATCCATCACGGCCAATTCGAAGATCCCTCAGGTCGCCCGGCATGCTGGCAGGTGAGGAATTAGCAACCATTCGTTAAGATTGGGTTGGGTGGGGCGCGGCGTCGCGCCACCGCACCTGTCGGCCCTGCGGACGCGGGGACCCATAACCACAGGCAGAAGTCGCTACGCAACCTGGCAACGACGAGCCTTCGCCAAACCACTCCCTGGGCTATGGGTGGCGGATCTGCGCTTCGCTTGTCCGGGACGACAGCTGAATGCGGAGCGTCGGCAGCGCAACTCACTCCAAATTCGTATTGAACTCGTACGACTTCTCCGGCCCGACCAACGTGAATTTCAGCGCTGCGCCGTCGGGCTTGGCGCCCGGCGGCAGGCCGTCGAGTTCGAAGGAAAACCGCATCACCCCAGGCGGGCTGGGCTGCACCGGAGCCGGAATCGGCAGGGCCCAATCGGGCGTCGGCCCTTCCACGTACAGATTGACGCTGCCGCTTTCGGGCGCGACCACGTCGACCACCACATTCTTGGGACCGTCGCGCTTGACGTCGCGGATGGTGAGCGGATTGGGATCGCCGATATTGGCCGGCTTCGGCACGGTGTCGAGCGCGGCACGCAAATTGGCATCCTCGGTCGAGGCGACGCTGTTGAAGCCGAGCTCGGCGTGGACCTCGACCGGAATGCAGAGCTTCTCGCACACCGCGTAATTGATCTCCGCACGCAAGGTCACGGGTTTGTCCGCAGCCTTCGCGACGATGCGCAACGGCAGCACGATCTGGTCATGATAGCCGATCGAATGGCCGCCGGCGCCATCATCGAATTTCAGCGGCGCCGGCCACATCACCGTCACCGCCTCGACATTGTCCGACTTCGAGAAGTCGAACCGCGGCGGAACGCCGGAATCGCCGGGGGTGCGCCAGTAGGTTTTCCACCCGTGCTGAAGCTGGAACGCGATACCGCCGAGCAGGACGGCGCCGCTGCGCGATCCCGCCAATAGCCGCACCGCGGAATGTCCGTCGCGCTGCCACGGCGAAGCGTCATCGGCGCGGGCTGCGACGGCCAACGACGACGCAAGCAGGGTTGTCGCGACGCCAATCGCCGCACGCAGGGGAACTCTTGTGAGCATAGCACGTCTTTACAGGGTCAGCCCCGGGCAAACCATTGAATTGCTTGTGATGGATGCACTTGTATCGACTCTCTGCAAGCCTTGATTTGACAGCCGCCCGGCCCAACATCAGGATAGGAATTGAAACCGGAGTGCTTTACCGATGGCTCCCACAGGTAAGAGGACGGGCGAAAGCACCCGCCGCGCGGGTCCGGCGCTTCCCAATTCGGCCGGTTATCTCGACGGCCGGCTGCTGATCGCGATGCCCGTCATGGGCGATTCCCGCTTCGAGCGCTCGGTGATCTATCTCTGCGCCCATTCGGCGGAGGGCGCGATGGGCATTATCGTGAACCATCCGGCCGGCAGCATCGACTTCCCCGAGCTGTTGGAGCAGCTCGGCATCATCAAGAAGGGCGAGCACATCAAGCTGCCGGAGAATGCCGAAAGCATGAAGGTGCTGCGCGGCGGCCCGGTCGATACCGGCCGCGGCTTCGTGCTGCATTCGAGCGACTTCTACATCGAAAACGCGACGCTGCGGATCGACGACGGCGTCTGCCTCACGGCGACCGTCGACATCCTGCGCGCCATCGCCAGCGGCTCCGGCCCCAAGCACGCCATTCTCGCGCTCGGCTACGCCGGCTGGGCGCCGGGCCAGCTCGAGACAGAGATCCAGAGCAACGGCTGGTTGCATTGCGACGCCGATGCGGATCTGATCTTCGGCGACGACGTCGACGACAAATACAACCGCGCCCTGCAGAAGATCGGCATCGATCCCGGGATGTTGTCGAACGAGGCGGGGCACGCGTAGCTGCTCGGGGACGCTTTGCCATAGTCAACCGCGACATCCTCGGCTGTCGTGCGTCACCCTCCGCTGTCGTCCCGGACAAGCGCGCCTCAAGCGCGCGCAGATCCGGGCCCCATACTTCGAGGGAGGAGTGTGGCGCGAGCTCTCAACCACTAGCCTTTGTCAAACTCCGCCCTGTGGTCATGGGTCCCCGATTTTCGCTGCGCTCGTCCGGGACGACAGCGGAATATGTCGCTACTCCGCCGCCTGCTGCTGCACCGTGGGCTCCGTTCCCGCCACCGTGGCACGGCGCATGTCGCGGGGCTGCGACTGGTCGTAGCGGCGGACGCGGTGCATGGTCTGGCGGTTGTCCCACATCACGAGGTCATGCAGCTTCCATTTGTGGACGTAGACGAACTCGGGCTGCGTCGCGTGCTCGTTGAGATCGCGCAGCAACAGCCGTCCCTCCGGCACGCTCATGCCGACGATCTTGCCGGCGTGCGATGACAGATACAGCGATTTGCGGCGATGCACGGAATGTGTCCGCACCAGCCGCTGCAGCACCGGCTTGAACATCACCTTCTCCGCGTCGGTGTATTCGGTGAAGCCGAGCGATCCGCGCGAATACATCAGCGAGTGTTCACAGACGAGATCCTCGATCTCCGCCTTGGTCTCGTCGTCGAGCGCGTCATAGGCGGCGCGCATGTCGGCGAACTCGGTGTTGCCGCCCTTCGGGTTCACCACGCGCGCCGACAGCAGCGAGAACTTCGCAGGGATCGGCCGGAACGAGCTGTCGGAGTGCCACAGGCAATTGCCGAGGTTGAACAGATTGGCGCGGCTGTCCTTCGGGAGCGGCTTGCCGTCCTTGCCGAGGTTGGAGACGTCGTTCAGGCCCGAGGTGAGGCGGTATTCGTCGGCCTTGGTGATGTTGCCGCCCCGCGCATCCTCGCGCTGGCCGAAGTTGAGCGCAAAGGCCATCTGCTGCTCGTCGGTGATGTCCTGATCGTGGAAGACCAGCACCGCGTATTTGTCCATGGCGGCCTCGACCTCGCGCGCCTCATCCGGTGTGAGCGGCTTGCGCAGATCGAGGCCGGATACCTCGCCGACAAAATGCTTCTGAAGCTGCCGGATGGCGATCGTCATGGCGTTTCTCCCGCGGGTCGCGAGCGGTTGGTCCCGCTCTGTCGGTCTAAAAAGCTACTCCCGCGCTCGCGGTTGTCAACGCGCGGCGCGCATGGCTGCCCGTAGCCGGGGTGAGCGCAGCGATACCCGGGAACGGTGAGGCAAAGTCCCCGATGTCGCCTTGCTCATCCGGGCCACGCACCTTTGTAACCTCCTACGCGTTCCGCGCCATCAGCCCGCCGTCGACCGGAATCACCGCGCCGGTGAGGAAGGACGCCGCCGGGAGGCACAGGCTCAGCGTCATATGCGCGACCTCCTCGGGATCGCCGTAACGCAGAAGCGCGGTGCGGCGCTTGGCGTAGATCGTCTTGTGCTCTTCCGAGATGCGATCGGTGATCGCCGTGCGGATCGGGCCCGGGCAGATGCAGTTGACGGTGATGCCCTCGCGGCCAAGCTCGACCGCCAGTGAGCGGGTGAGGCTCGCAACGCCGCCCTTTGCCGCCGAATAGGGGCTGTGCAATGCGGTGGCGCCGAGCGCCTCGGTCGAGGCGATGTTGACGATGCGCGGGCACTTCGACTTGCGCAAATGCGGCAGCGCGGCGCGGATGATGCGCGGATGCGCCGTCAGCATCACCGCGATGCCCCTGGCCCAGGCGTCCTCGTAGGTCTCGTCGTCGATCGCGACCCGCACGGAGATGCCGGCATTGTTGACGACGATGTCGATTGCGCCGAAATGCGCGGCGACCTCGCCAACCACGCGCTTGATCTCGCCGCCGTCGGCAACGTCGAGCTTCCATGCCTTCGCCGATCCGCCGTTCGCGGCAATCTCCTCGGTCACCGCGTGCGCGCCTTGCGCGTCGAAATCGGTGACGGCGACATTCGCGCCTTCAGCGGCGAACACGCGCGCGGTCGCGCGCCCCATGCCGCTCGCCGCACCGGTGACGAGAACGGTCAGGCCCTTGACGGACCGGCTGAGCTCTTTGAACTCGGACATGTTGTTTCCTTGGGAAGCTGCTTGTTCTTGTTATGATTGACAAGGCTGGCATCGATCCGCAGACAGGTCAAACAAGCAAGATAAAAGGGAGGCCGCGATGGCGAACGAGCTCGATTTCTCAGGCAAGCAGGTGCTGGTCGTCGGCGGTTCGAGCGGGATCGGCAATGGCATCGCGCAGGCTTTTCGCACCAGAGGCGCGGAGGTCGCGGTGTGTGGCACGCGTGCTCACGCAACGGAATATTCAGCCGAACAAGGTTCCGATCTCACCGGTCTTTCCTACGTGCAGCTCGACGTCAGTAACCCCGGTGCGATCGAGGCTTTCAAACCGGCCTTTGACAGGCTCGACATCCTCGTGCTGGCGCAAGGCGCGGTGCTCTATCGCCGCGGCGAGTTCGAGATGGCCGGCTTCCGCAAGGTGGTCGAGGTCAATCTGATGAGCCTGATGGCCTGCGCGACGCGGTTTCATTCCATGTTGCGGGATGCGAAGGGCGCGCTGATCATGGTGTCCTCGACCGCGGCCTATCATTCCACCATGGGCAATCCCGCCTACAACGCCTCGAAGACCGGTGCGGTCGGATTGACGCGGACCCTGGGCGAGGCTTGGGCCGAGGACGGCATCCGCGTCAACGGCATCGCGCCGGGGCTCGTCGACACCAAGATGACGAAGGTGACGACCGACAATCCCAAGCGGCTCGAAGGCGCGCTCGCGCGCATCCCGCTGCGGCGATTGGGCACGCCGGCCGACATGGCGGGCGCGGCGCTGTTCCTGGCCTCGCCGCTGTCGTCCTACATCATCGGCCAGACGCTGGTCGTGGATGGCGGCCTTATCTTGTAGCCGGGGTGAGCGCAGCGATACCCGGGAACGGTGCACGCAAAGTCCCGGATGTCGCTTCGCTCATCCGGGCTACGCCCTGTAATGATCCGCCTACACTTTCATCGTGGCTTGGAACTGCGCTGCTCTTGATCGGTTACTTGGGCTGACCCCCGAGGAGGAGCATCATGGACACGGATCGGATTGTTGGATCGGCCAAGGAATATGCCGGACGCGCGGAAGGCGCGATCGGAGACATGGCAGGCGATGCCAAGACGCAGGCGTCGGGCAAGGTGCGGGAGGCTGCAGGCACGGTGCAGAATCTCTATGGCCAGGCCAAGGATGCCGTGCGTGATGCCGCGGACACCGCGACCAGCTACGCCAAGGACGCCTATGAGAACAGCGGCGATACCTTCCGCGATGGGACACAGGCGCTGTCGAAGAAGGTGCAGGACAACCCGCTCGGCGCGCTGATGGTTGCCGGCGGCATCGGCTTTGCGCTCGCGCTGCTGATGTCGCGCCCCGCACGCCGTCCGCCGCCGCGCTGGCGTTATTACAGCTGAGGGACAAGCAGGGACTTGTGCCCCGGACGCGCAGCGGCGCCAGAGCGCTGCTGCGCAGAGCCGGGGCGCATTCTTTTGTAAGAGGGTTGGGGTGAGAGAGCTGGGTCCCCGCTCTGCGTCGCATCACCATGAGGTGCTGCGCCGCGTCCGGGACACGTCAGCAATTACCGGAACATCTCCGCCGAGCGTCCGACGTTGCCCGGCGGACGCGGGATCGCGGGATTCTGTGCCGGATTGCGCGGCCCGGGCGCCGGCGCCAGTTGACGCGGCGGCGCTGGCTGCGGAGAGCCGAAGCCGAAGAAATCGCGGAATGAGGGCGTCGCTTGTGCCGGCTGTTGCGGCGGGACCGGCGGCTTCTTCGGCGTAAGTTTCGGCGGCGCGATCGCGGCGGCAGCTCCCGGCGCGGCGGGATTGGTGACGTTGCCCTCAGGCGTCGTCGCGGCCATCGGCGTATCGCCCTTGGCCTGCTCGCGGCCGACTTCGCGGCGCGGCCAGGCGTAATCGTCGGCGCGGCCGGCCGGAGCGGCTAGCGGCTCGCCCTTCACCATCGTCTTTGCGGCGAGCGCATCGACGGCGGCGGGACGCGAGCCCGGGCCGCCCAGCAATTGATCGGTCGAGATCGAGGCCGCAACCAGCGGCACGATCGGCCCCGCCAGCGGCCGCGGTGCGGGCTTGCCCGGCTCGGCGCTGGTGTCGGGCGTCGCAGGCTCGCTCGGCAGCGCGATCGGGCCGGAGCGTCCGGCCAGGAGACGCGTGATCTCGCGCTCGACATAATGCGCGAGCTTGCGCGCGCCGGCCTTGGTGAAATAGACGCCGTCAGAGCTGCGCAGCTGGCGGATCTGGCCTTCGAAGTCCGGGCCCTTTTGCAGGAAGCGGCCGGCCTCGTCGACAAAACCGTCCCAGACATCGACATAGGTGATGCCGGCCTTGGCCGCGCCCTCGCGATAGAGCGAATCCAGGAACAGCGTGTCCGCGGTGCCCTTGGGTCCGCGAACCGCGGGCAGGCCGACCCAGAGCACCGGCACGCCCTTGGATTTGAGGATATTTGCGAGCTCCTCGATCTTCTTGCCGTAGAGCTCCACCCAGCGCTCGTCGCGGAATTCGTAGAGGCCGTTCGGATTACGGGCCGCCTTTTCCGGCGCGGCCGCAGGCGTATCGGCATTGTCGGCGTCGTCCTGCGGCAGGTCGGCATCGGCATGCTTGTCGTCGGGCTTGGCGACGCTGTCAGTGCTGGGCTTCGTCTCGCCAGGCTTTGCCGGCGGCTTGCCGCGCGCGCCTTTGTCGTTCTTCTTGTCCTTGTCCTTATCCGTCGCCTTCTCCGCCGCAGGCTCGCGGATCGCGGCGCGGTCGTTGAGGCCGAGCATGACGACGATCACGTCGGGCTTTTCGGCCTCGATGATGCCTTTTGCCGCCGCCGCCCAGTCCGACGGCTCACCCTTCGGCTGGTACTTAATCAGACCTGAAAAGGTCTTGTGCTTGCGGATCACGCCCATGTCGGGCTGCTCGGCGTAAGCGTCTTCCAGGCCATAAGCCAGCCAGTCGGCCATGGCATCGCCGAGCACCAGCACGTTCTTCTCAGGAATGGTGTCGCGCTTGGCTGGCGCCGGGGCGCGCGAAAAATCCTGGCGCGGCGCCTGCGGCTGTTGCTGCTGGAACGGTGCAAAGAAGTCACCGCCGAACCATCCACCACCCCGTTGCGGCGGCGGTGCCGAGCGCTGCGGCGGGCCGCCGAAGCCGGGGAAGTTGAAGAACTGCGCCGAAGCAGGCCCCGCAACCGACACCAGGATCGCAAGCGCCGTCCCTAGCGCGATCAACGGGCCGGTCTCGGTCAGCGCCTTGAACAGGGACTTCTGCTTCGACATGCGATCTCTGGGCGCGAGGGGCCTGGAACAAGCCCGATATAATACCGGAATCAGGCCGCAAACAGGCAAATTGTAGCGTCATAAACTGCGCGATTTGGCCGGCGGTCAAGGCGATCGGCACGGACTCGGCGGAAAAGGTTACTGGCGACCGGCAATGCCGGGGCAGCGCCACGATCCGTCGTCAATTGTGATCCATCCGACAACCCGAATGATAATGAGGGTATAAAATCTCCTTGTAATTGCAATCTGTCCATACGCAGCAAAGTCAATTTCAGGAGCCCAGCCATGCAGGACATGACCAATTCGCGTGCGCAAGCGATTCAGTTGCTCGACCAGCAGGCCGAGAAGGCCAAGGCGAAACGGCCGCAAGGCCACGGACGTGCCGAACGCGGTCTTGATGCCGTGGCCTACCATCCGGAAGGTTTTGGCCGGTTCGGCCGCATGTTCCCTGAGCTCGCCCGCGCCCGCTTCGGCGATACGCTGCCCCAGGAGCAGGAGGTCATGAAGGCGATCGCTGCGACCATGATCAAGACCGGCGACCTCGGCGCTCCGATCGACCAGAACGAGCCGGTCGACGAGAATCCGGCTATCAAAGCCGGCTATACCTATTTCGGCCAGTTCATCGATCACGACATTACGTTCGATCCCGCCTCCGATCTCGACCGCGACAATGATCCCAATGCGACCGAGGATTTCCGCACGGCGCGGCTCGACCTTGATTGCATTTACGGTCGTGGTCCGGCGGATCAGCCCTATCTCTACAATCCCGATCTCACCATCAAGCTCGGCTTCGATAAGACTCCGTCTTACCTGAAAGGAAAGAAGCGCTTTGACGTGCAGCGCGCGCCGCGCGACGAGAGTGGGGAGATCGACGATTCGAGCCAGGATTGTCCGCGCGCCATCATCGGCGACAAGCGCAACGACGAGAACAACATCGTTGTGCAGATCCATGCTCTGTGGCAGCGATTCCACAACAAGGTCATGCTCGATCTGGCCAGGCCATCGACTGCGAAGGGAAACGAGCGCCCGGGGATCACGGGCCTGGCTGCCTTCAACACCGCGCAGCGCATCGTGCGCTGGCACTATCAATGGGTAGCGCTGCATGACTTCGTGCGGCGCGTTGTCGGCGACAAGATGTTCAACGCCGTCTACAACGGCGGCAAGCCGGATTTGAAGTTCTACAAGCCGGAAGCCGCGCGCTATCCCTTCATGCCCGTGGAATTCTCGGTCGCTGCTTACCGGTTCGGCCACTCGATGGTCCGGCCGAGCTATTCGCTGAGCGCGGCGATCCCGCACCAGACGACGAATTCGCTGGATCGTCTGCCGATCTTCAAAGCGAGCTTCAGCTGCGACGACGTCCAGAGCCTGAATGGCTTCCGTCCGTTGCCGCCGGAATGGGGCATCGACTGGAGCTTCTTCCTGCCCGACGTGAAGAGCGATCTGCCGAAGCCGACGAAGGAGCTTCCGTTCGGGAGTTTTGTTCGACCCCAGCCGGCCTATCGGATCGACACCATGCTGGTCGACCCGCTATCCAGCCTGCCCGATCTGCGCAACGAGAGGCTCGATCGCAGGTCCCTGCCAAGCCTGAACCTGCAGCGCGGCATAGCGCTGGGCTTACCCAGCGGGCAGGCGGTGGCGCGGCGGATGGGGTTGACGCCGTTGACCGACGAGCAACTCTGGATCGAGGACGGGAACCTGACGGATGCGAACGCCGCGAAGGCGCGCCGCGAGATGTTCAAGGCAAACGCCGCGCAGCTCCACGAGAATGCGCCGCTCTGGTACTATATTCTGCGCGAGGCGGAGCTGACCGACCAGGTCAAGACCTCGTTCGAGGACGACGACAAGAAGAAGCGCACGGCCAAGCTCGGTGGCGCCCGCCTGGGTGACGTCGGCGGGCGCATCGTCGCCGAGGTCCTGATCGGCCTCGTCGCCGCAGACAGCCAGTCCTATCTCGTCCAGGTCCCGCATTGGCGGCCTACGGTGAAGGACATGACGACCCCGGGAACCAGGTTCGAACTGTCTGACGTTGTGAACTATGTCGACGCCTGAGCAGGCAAGGCGGCAGCAGAGGAGGCGTCGCGCTTTTTACCGCCCGCGCAGGCGATCCAGCACGTCGGAGGAGGCAAAGCCGTCGGCAGGCACCCCGATGGAGGCCTGGAAATTGCGCAGCGCCTCCCTTGTCTGGCCGCCGAACTGGCCGTCCGGGGTGCCCTTGTAGAAGCCGCGCTGGGCCAGGAGCTGCTGCAGTTCCAGCCGCTCGCTGCGCGACAGCTCGCGCTCCTGGCGCGGCCAGGGCTGCACGAAGGGCTGGCCGCCGCGCAGGCGGTCGGCGAAATGGCCGATCGCCAGCGCATAGGCCTCGGCCGGGTTGTACTTCATGATGACGCGGTAGTTCTGCAGCATCAGGAAGCCGGGGCCTTGCGCGCCCGCCGGGGCCAGCAGATAGGCCTTCTCGCCCGGATGCGGGAACGGCTGGCCCGTCGCCCGCTTGAGCCCGAGCTTCTCCCATTGCGCGATCGTCATGGCCTTGGCGCGGTCGGCCAGCATGTAGTTGAATCCCTGCGGCACGACCACCTCGAAGCCCCAGGTCTGGCCGGCCTGCCAGCCGTCCTTCTTCAGGTTGTTGGCGGTGGAGGCGATCAGATCGGTGGGATTGTCGACGACGTCGCGCCGTCCGTCACCGTCGCCATCGACGGCAAAGCGCTTGAACGCAGTCGGCATGAACTGGGTCGGGCCGAAGGCGCCGGCCCAGGAGCCGCGCATCTGCTCCGGCCTGAGATCGCCGCGGTTGAGGATCTCCAGCGCCGACAGAAACTCGTCCTTGAAATAGGCCTGGCGGCGGCCGATGCAGGCGAGCGTCGCGGTCGATTGCAGCACGCTGCGGTCGCCCATCTGCGTCGAGTAATTGGACTCGATGCCCCAGATCGAGGCGATGATGTAACGGTCGACGCCGGTGGCTTTCTCGGTGGCGTCGAACTGCGCCTTGTATTTGGCGAGGATCTCGCGGCCCTTGGCGAGGCGGTTGTCGTTCACGAGGATGTCGAGATAGTCCCAGATCGATTTGGTGAACTCCGGCTGCGAATCCATGAGGTCCATGATGCGCAGGTCGGGTGTGAGCCCGGCCGTGAAGCGTTGAAAATTCTCCTGCGTGACGCCGCGCCGCGCGGCATCGGGCCACATCCCGGCGACGCAATTGTCGAAATTGCCGGCAGCCTCGCGGATCGCTGCAGCCGTCATCAGTGGATGGCCGGAGGCGCCGTCCTCACCGCTCCAGGGCAATGCTCCCGTTTGAGCGCCGCCGGGGCCCGGCGGGGCCTGCGACGATGCGGCGTTGGGGCCGGAGAAGATGCCGCCGAACAGGTTGGACAGGCCGTTCTGCGCCTGGGCATGCGCGCCGGCAGGCATCAGCAAGGCGGCCGCAACCATCATCGCGCCGGTCACGGATACCGCCCGTCTTGCCTGCCCTGCCACTGATCGCATCATGTCTCACCCGTCGGGCTGTTCAAAAATCCGCCATCAGGAGGCCTGGTTACGGTTGCCAATAGCTTAACAAAGGTGAAATTTTGGTGGCGGCCTTTTTCTTAACTCTGCGCGGGTGAGGCCCCACATCCGCCTTTGTTGGCGGCTGCAAACAGGCTAGCAAGATGCCATTGCTCCGTTCCCATCTGCCCCCAGGTATTCGATCAATCACATGAAAATTCGCAAAGCCGTATTCCCCGTCGCCGGCCTCGGCACCCGTGTCCTGCCCGCCACCAAGGCGATGCCGAAGGAAATGCTGACCATCGTCGACAAGCCGCTGATCCAGTACGTCTATGACGAGGCGAGGGAGGCCGGCATCGAGCACTTCGTCTTCGTCACCGGCCGCAACAAGAACGTCATCGAAGATCATTTCGACCGGATGTTCGAGCTCGACGCGACGCTTGCGGCGCGCGGCAAGAAGGCCGAGCAGGACATCCTGGCGCAGAACCAGCCCGAAGCGGGCGCCGTCAGCTTCACCCGCCAGCAGGCACCGCTCGGCCTGGGTCACGCGGTCTGGTGCGCGCGGGACATCGTCGGCAACGAGCCGTTCGCTGTCGTGCTGCCCGACGAGCTCGTGCTCAACACGCCGGGCTGCCTCAAGCAGATGATCGAGATGGCATCATCGCTCGGCGAGAAATCCAATCTGATCGCCGTCGAGGCGGTGCCCGACCATCTCACCCATCAATACGGCATCTGCGGCGTCGGCAAGCGCAGCGGCAAGATGTTCGAGGTCGACGGCATGGTCGAGAAGCCGGCCAAGGGCACCGCGCCCTCCAACCTCTCGATCACCGGCCGCTACATCCTGCAGCCGGAGATCTTCAAGATTCTTGAGACGCAGGAGCGCGGCGCCGGCGGCGAGATCCAGCTCACCGACGCCATGATCGGCCTTTCCAAATCGCAGAAGTTCTACGGCGTCGAGTTCGAGGGCGAGCGCCACGATTGCGGCTCCAAGCCCGGCTTCCTGCGCGCCAACATCGCCTACGGCCTGAAGCGCCCGGAGCTGCGCGACGGCCTGATCGCGGAGATGAAGAAGTATCTGGGGCACTAGCGCGCCAATATTCGGTGTCGTCCCTGCGCACGCAGGGACCCATACCGCGTGATCTGTCGATTGCGTTCGGTAGCAGTACCGAACGATGAGTCTTCGCCAAACTCTTCCCTGTGGTTATGGGTCCCTGCGTGCGCAGGGACGACACCTGTGGTGTAGCGCGCGTCACCGCCTATTTATGACGATCACCCTGGCTCACGCCACCAGCGACAGCTGCGGCAGGCTCGCAACCACCGACTGGTTGCGGCCGCCGGCCTTGGCGGCATAGAGCGCCTTGTCGGCGGCGGCGACCAGGATCGGCCAGTCCATGCCGGCGGTGGGAACGAGGCTGGCGACGCCGCAGGACACCGTCAAAATCACCTGCTCATCGGACCAGCCCTGCACCTTGTTGCGGATCGCCTCGGCGACCTTGAAGGCGTCGACGGCCGAAGTGTTCGGCAGCAGCACGGCGAATTCCTCGCCGCCATAGCGCGCGGCACAGTCGCCGGCCCGGCTCACCGAATCGGAAATGCAGATGGCGATGCCGACCAGCACCTGGTCGCCCGCCTGATGGCCGAACGTATCGTTGTAGGCCTTGAAGTGATCGGCATCGATCATCACCAGCGCGATCGGCGCCTTCTGCCGCATCGCGCGCCGCCATTCGACGTCGATGACGGTATCGAACTTGCGGCGGTTCTTCAGGCCGGTGAGCGCGTCGGTCGTCGCCATCTCCTCCAGCTTGCGCTCGGCCTCGGCGCGCCGGCCGATTTCGCGCGCCAGCACCAGCGTCGATCCCAGCACGAACAGCGCGAGCGCCAGCACCACGGCGCCGATGCGGAACGCCTCCTTCCGCCAAAGCGCGAATACGGCGGCCAGGGGTTTGCCCGCCACCACGAACAGCGGTCCGCTGTCGCCGCTGCGGACGTAGAGCCGCGGCGTCTGGTCGACCGGGCCCTGTCCCGAATAGGCGGCGCCGATCGGGAGATTGTCGGCCTTCCAGGCCCGGCGGTCGTTCAGGTTGGTGCCGATGATGTCGAGATCGAAGGGCCGCCGCATCATGATGGTGCGGTCGCGTCTGAGGACGGTGATGGTGTCTTCGGGGTCGAGGTTGAGCTGCTCGAACAATTCGTGGAAATAACTGAAGCGGATCGAGCCGGCGACGACGCCCATGAAGCCGCCGTCGGTGTCGCTGATGCGCCGGCTCAGCACGATCGCGTAGGCGCCGCGGAACAGCATCGGGCGGCTGATGAACAGCCCGATGTCGGGATTGTCGCGGTGGACCTTGAAGTAATCCTCCTCGCTGCGGTTCTCGGGGAGCGGATCGAGCGTGGAGGCGTCGATGGTCAGCTGGCCCTCGGCATCGAATACCTGGATGGCGCCGAAATGCCTTGCCGTCGTCGCATGGTCGAACAGGATCAGGTGGCGGATCGGCTTCGACACCGTCGTCAGCTCTGGCAGCAGCATGTTGCTGGCGACCGCCTTCAGCGACAAATCGTAGATTTCGACATTGCGGCTGACGTCGGACTGGATGGTCGTCGCGAGGTTCTCCAGCGTCTGGCGGGCGAGCGCCTCCTCGCCCCGGCGCATGTCGAGCATGACGTTGACGCAAATGGCGGAAAAGCCGATCACCGTCACCACGGACGAGATGATCAGCAGTCTCGCCGAAATCCGCCACGGCCGGGCGGCCGTGAGGTCGCGCCATCCAGATAACATCGCTTGCTCCCGACATAGTGGATGCGCCCGAAAGCTTGAGCGATGTTTAAAGCAGGACGGCGCTGCCGCAGTGAGTTAAGAATCGGTTTACGCAGCTCACGGTTTTGGGCAGACCTCGTGGGAGCAGAGCCGGTTTTGGACAAGAGGACGATTGTGAACGACTACGACGCATTGCGCGACTATCTGCTGCGGCAGAAGCAGGATGAGTTGGTGCTGAGCTTCGAGCAGATCGAGGAGATCATCGGCGCGGCCCTGCCGCGCGCGGCCAATCGTGCCTCGTGGTGGGACAGCCTGCGCAGCCCCGACATCCAGATGCCGCAGCGCGAAGCCTGCCTCGCCGCGGGCTTCGTCGCGACACGAATGCCGGACGGAGCAAGCGTGCGGTTCAGGAAGCAGAAGAGCGAGCGGCGGCGGTAGCGCGTGCGGCACGCGATCAGGCGGGTGCAGGTCGCTCCACATCCAACAGTATCGTAGGGTGGGCAAAGCGAAGCGTGCCCACGACTAGCTGGAGCGGCATGCGAGGAAAAACGGTGGGCACGGCGCAAGCGCGCCTTTGCCCACCCTACGGGTCCGAGCTCGTGATCAGCTCGCCGCTTCGAGCCGCACTTCGGTGAGCAGCCGCATCGCGGCATCGGCGTCCATCGGCTCGCCGAAGGCGAAGCCTTGCGCGTATTCGCAGCCCATCTGGTAGAGCTCGACCGCGTCGGAATCGGTCTCGGCGCCTTCGGCCACCACATCCATGCCGAGATCGTGCGCGAGCGCGATGATCGACTTCAGGATCACCGGCCGGGTGCCGCGGTTGGTGGTGCGCACGAAGGACTGGTCGATCTTGATGGTGTCGAACGGGAAGCGCTGCAGATAGGCCAGCGAGGAATGGCCGGTGCCGAAATCGTCGAGCGAGAGCCCGGTGCCGAGCTCGCGGATCCGCGTCAGCATCTGCGCCGCATGCTCCGGATTCTCCATCACCAGCGATTCCGTCAGTTCGAGCTTGAGCGTGCCGCGCGCCACCGAGGAGCGCGACAGCACGGTGCGGATGTCGTGGATCAGATCGTGGCGCAGCAATTGCCGGGACGAGACGTTGACGGAAGCAAAGATCGGCTCGCGCGAGCGCATCGCGCGCTGCCACACCGAAAGCTGTTTTGCGGTCTGGTCGAGCACGAACATGCCGAGGTCGACGATCAGGCCGGTCTCTTCCGCGATGCTGATGAATTCCGACGGCGCCATGCGTCCGAGCTTCGGATGATCCCAGCGCACCAGCGCTTCGAAGCCGGCGACCGAACGATCCTCCAGCCGCACGATCGGCTGGTACAGGATCGTCAGCTCCTGGCGCTCGATGGCGCGGCGCAGCTCGCTCTCCAGCGTCAGGCGATCGGTCTTCCGTGCCCGCATCGCCGGCTTGTAGACGTCGATGCGGTCGCCGCCGATGCGCTTGGAGTGATACATCGCAAGCTCTGCGTCCTTGATGATCTCGTCCGTCAATTGGGTTTGCGGATCGGAGAGCGCGAGGCCGATCGACGCCGTGAGGAAGATCTCGCGGTCGTTGAAGGCGATCGGCGCGCGGATGGTCTTGCGGATGGTTTCGGCGAAGGCAGTGATGCGGGCGGGGTCCTGCTCCGACAGCAGGATCAGGCCGAACTGATCGCCGGCCATGCGGGCCAGCGTGTCCTGCGGCTTCAGGATGCGGGTGAGGCGGCGGGCCAGCGTCAGCAGGATGGAATCGCCGACCGCAATGCCGACGGAATCGTTGACCTGCTTGAAGCGGTCGAGATCGATCACCATCAGCGTCGGCCGCAGCGTCGGCATGGTCTTGGCGAAATGCGCGACCGCACCGAGCCGGTCCATGAACAGTTTGCGGTTGGGCAGGCCGGTGAGATTGTCGTGCACGGAATCGTGCAGCAGCCGTTCCTCGGCATTGCGCAGCTCGGTGACGTCGGTGAGCGTACCGACGACGCGCGAGACCTCGCCGTCCGAGCCGACCACCGGGCGCGCCTTCAGCGCGAACCACATGAAATGGCCGTCGGGGGTGCGCAGGCGGAAATCCTGCACCAGGCGGCCGCGGCGTTGGTCGAGCACGCTGTCGAGCGCGGCGCGGAATCGGTCCTGGTCGAGCGGATGCAGCACTTCGAGCCAGGAAGCGGCCGGGCCTTCCAGCGTGCCGCGCTTGAGGCCGAGCAGGGCCTCGGTCTCGGGGCTGGTGAAAACCTTGTCGGCGGAGACGTCCCAGTCCCAGATCAGATCGCCCGAACCGGCCAGCGCCAGCGCGCGCCGCTCGATGTCGGAGACGACGCCCGTGCTGGCGCCGCCGCCGGCAAAGGCGTGCTGCATCACCGTGAAGCCGATCAGCATCACGATCAGCACGAGGCCGCCGAGCAGGGCAGGGCCGACGATGTCGTTGGTGACGGAGCCGGCGACCGTCATGCCGGCCGCGACCACCCAGACCACAAGGAGGAACCAGGTCGGGATCAGCAGCACGGCGCGGTCGAAGCCATGGGTGGAGAGATAGACGATCAGCCCAAAGCCGGCGAAGGCGATCAGCACCAGCGAGATGCGCGCGATGCCGGAGGCCACCGCCGGATCGAACAGCGCGAGCGCGACCAAGGACCCCAGGAACGCGAGCCAGCCCACCGTGATGTGCGAATAGCGCACATGCCATCGACTGAGGTTGAGATAGGCGAACAGGAACACCAGCAGCGTGGCCGCCAGGATCGCCTCACCCGCCGCGCGCCAGATGCGCTCGGCGTTGTTCGACATGTCGAGCACCTTGGCCCAGAAGCCGAAATCGACGCCGATATAGACCAGCACCGCCCAGGCCAGCGCCGCGGCGGCCGGGAACATGATGCTGCCCTTGACCACGAACAGAATGGTCAGCACCAACGCGAGCAGGCCTGAGATGCCGATCACGATGCCCTGGTACAGCGTGAACGAGTTGACCTTGTCCTTGTAGGCTTCCGGCTCCCACAGATAGAGCTGCGGCAGCTTGTCGGTGCGCAGCTCCGCCACGAAGGTGATCACGGCGCCGGGGTCGAGCGTGACGCGGAAGACGTCGGCAGTCGGGCTTTCCTGCCGCTCCGGCCGGTCGCCGGTCGAGGGCGTGATGGTCGCGATGCGCGACAGGCCGAGGTCGGGCCACAACAGCCCTGAGGAGACGATGCGGTAATGCGGGGCGACGATCAGGCGGTCGAGCTGGTCGTCGGTGTTGTTGGCGAGCGCGAACACCACCCAGTTCTGGCCGCCCTCGCGGGCGCGCACCTCGATGCGGCGGACGATGCCGTCGGTACCGGGCGCGGTGGAGACCTGGATGCGATCGGCGTCGCTGCGCTGGTGCTCGAGCACGCCGGTGAGGTCGATCGCGGGCGCGTCACTGCGGACGCTGACGGCGTCGAGCGCGCGCGCGGGATACGCGGCGACGAGAATCATGAGGCCCAGCGCGATGGGCGCGAGGCACCTGATCAGACGCAAGGTCAGTTCTCCGCGTTCGACGCAAACTCTGAGTAAAAGACGATTTCAGACCGAACCGATGTGGTTCGGTGCGCCGCGATAGATGCCACGAAAGCGAGGAAAATCAAAGGGTTTCCGCCTTGCCCTGTGGGCCGGCGGCCTACACCTCCAACACAATTTTGCCAATATGTGCGCTCGTCTCCATGCGCCGGTGCGCATCGGCTGCCTTTTCCAGCGGGAAAGTGCTGTCCATCAGCGGTTTGACGCGGCCTTCGCGCAAAAGTGGCATCACTTTCTGCTCGATTGCGGCCACCATCGCCGCCTTGTCCGCATTAGTACGGGGGCGCAGGGTCGAGCCGGTATGGGTGAGGCGCTTGACCATCACCTTGGCGATGTTGACGCTGACCTTGGGCCCGTTGAGCGTTGCGATCTGCACGATCCGGCCGTCGACGGCGGCGGCATCGTAGTTGCGATCGACATACTCGCCGGCGACCATGTCGAGGATCAAATTGACGCCTTCCTTGTTGGTCTCTTCCTTGACCACGGCGACGAAGTCCTCGTTCCGGTAGTTGATGGCGCGGTCGGCGCCTAACTTGAGGCAGGCGTCGATCTTGTCCTGCGATCCCACGGTGACGAACACTTTTGCGCCGACCGCCTTCGCGAGCTGGATCGCCATGGTGCCGATGCCGGAGGAGCCGCCATGGATCAGCAGCGTCTCGCCGGCCTTGAGGCCACCGCGCTCGAACACATTGTGCCACACCGTCATCAGGGTTTCCGGCAACGCGCCGGCTTCCTTGATCGACAGCGCCGGCGGCACGCTCATCGCCTGGGCGTCCTGGGCGATGCAGTACTGCGCATAGCCGCCGCCGGCGACAAGCGACATCACCTTGTCTCCGACCTTGTGCCGCTTGGCGTTGCTGCCGACCGCGACCACCTCACCGGCGATCTCGAGGCCAGGCAGGTCGCTGGCGCCGGGCGGCGGCGGATAGGCGCCGGAGCGCTGCGCGACGTCGGGCCGGTTGACGCCGGCAGCCATCACCTTGACCAGGATCTCGTCGGGGCCGGGCTGCGGAATGCTGCGCTGTTCCGGGACCAGCACCTCCGGTCCGCCGGGCTTGGAGATGGCGACCACGGTCATTTGTGCGGGCAGCTTGTCCATGATGTGTCCTTGGGTGAAGGTGCGGAATGAACGAGCCCCTTGCTTAGCCAGCGCGATCCAGGCTGGCAACCGCCTCGGCATTGTGCCCGCGCGAACTTTGGGAGGAACGAGAATGGCGACGGAAGACGACGACCGCCCGCGCAAGAAGATCAGTCATGAAATCGGACAGGATCTCTCACTGTTGTCGGTGGAGGAACTGACCGAGCGCGTCTTGCTGCTCAAGACCGAGATCGCAAGACTGGAAGAAGCCGCCGCCAAGAAGCGCGCCTCGCGCGACGCGGCGGATCATTTCTTCAAGAAGTAGTAGCCGCCACACAACAGCCGTGGTCCCGGACAAGCGCGCCCCACGCGCGCAGAGCCGGGACCCATACTCTCAGGACGAGGTCGTTGCGCGAGGCCGGCAACTCCGAGTCCCCGTTACCACATCCGCCGGTGGCTATGGGTCCCGGATCTGCGCTTCGCTTGTCCGGGACGACGGCGGAGCGTGTCGCTGCGTTGGGTGACCGCCAACTCTTGTTCCGCACCGCACTCGGCCACTGGCCGATATGGCTAACGAACCCTCAAAAAATTAGCTCGTTTACTCCAGATTAAGCTTTCGGGATTATGACTGGAACCGTCCTCGTTTGGACACCGAGTGGCTCCTGTCCACTCTGTTTGACGCCTCCCTGTTATCAACTTTCAAAGCCGCCGGTCTTCCGGCGGCTCTTTTTTGCGTGTTTGCATCTCGTTGCGGTTGAATTCCTGGGAATGACCCGCGGAAACCATATCCGCGCTTGTCACTGGACTCCGCGTCCCGCCCGCGCAATGATTTGTTCATCATAAGCCGGCGCCAAAGCCGGGCAGTCAAACAGTTGCGTAAGAGGCGTTAACCATGGAACGTTTGCAGGCCGACGGCGCTCTCGTTCAACTCAGCGAGCGGTTCACCAATTCTGCGGCGTTCGGCGTCCTGTTCCGCGAGGGCATGGACCTCGTCGAAGAGACCGCCGCCTATCTCGACGGCGCCGGCCGCACCGAGGCCAAGGCGCTCGACCGTGCCGTCAGCCTCACCTACGCGACCGAGAGCATGCGTCTCACCACCCGCCTGATGCAGCTCGCCTCGTGGCTGCTGCTTCACCGCGCGGTGAAGGAAGGCGAGATGACGCTGAGCCAGGCCAATCGCGAGAAGACCAAGGTCAAGCTCAGCGCCGCCGATCCTGGCCCCACCGACACCATCGAGAAGCTGCCCTCGCAGCTCCAGGACCTGATCCATCGCTCGATGAGCCTGCAGACCCGCGTGCGCCGCCTCGACACCACCATCCACACTCCGCCGGCCGAGCACGTCGCGATCGGCAATCCGCTGGTGCCGCACCTCAACGCGCTGAAGGCCGCGTTCGAACGGTAATTTCCATCGTCTTGCTATTGAACCGTCACCCTGAGGCGGCCGCTTCTTCAGCGGCCCTCGAAGGGCGACGGCCCGGCTGCATCTCGGCCGTTCATCCTTCGAGGCTCCCGGCGCGATGTTTTGCATCGCGCCGCTCGCGCTCCAGGATGACGGATATGGTCGACGACAGCTCCCCAAAACAAAAACGCCCCCGGCTCTCCCGGGGGCGTTTTTCGTGTCCAGCCTCGCGGGCCGGATCAATCCTTTTTGAGGAAGCCCGAAAACTTCTTCTGGAAGCGCGAGACGCGGCCGCCGCGGTCCATCAGCTGCTGGGAGCCGCCGGTCCAGGCCGGGTGCGATTTCGGGTCGATGTCGAGGTTCAGCGTGTCGCCTTCCTTGCCCCAGGTCGAGCGGGTCAGGTACTCGGTTCCGTCGGTCATCACGACCTTAATCGTATGATAATCCGGATGAATTTCGGCTTTCATGGCAAATTCCTCGGCGCCCGGCGCCTGTTCTGGTGGCTCGCGAATGACGGATTTGGCCGGCTCTATACCGCACGATATCAGGCAAAACAAGCGGGCTTGCGGGCCTGAACCGGGTTTGCCCCTAAGGGACATCCCGGATTTGCCACTACTCTTGCACCGGCCTATTGGGAGCAAACGAATGCAATGGGCCAGATCTCATGAGCGCAGTGGAACGGCTTGATGACCAATATGTCGATCAGCCCGGAATGAACGTCGTGGACACCCCCTCGATCGAAGCGGAGCTAATGGAAGAGCCGGCCAAGGGTCGCGCCAAGCTGCGGCCGCTGCTCGCGCTGGCGCCCTATGTCAGCCGCTACCGGGGCCGGGCGGCGCTGGCCTTCGTCGCACTCACGGTCGCGGCACTGACCACGCTATTGGTGCCCGTCGCGGTGCGCCGGATGATCGATTTCGGCCTGACGCCCGAAGGCATCGAGCTGATCAACAGCTACTTCTCGGTCATGCTCGCGGTGGTCGGCGTGCTCGCGCTCGCCAGCGCAGCGCGCTACTACCTCGTGATGACGATCGGCGAGCGCATCGTTGCCGACCTCAGGCGCGACGTCTTCGCTCATCTGCTCTCGCTGTCCCCCGCCTTCTTCGATTCCGCACGCAGCGGCGAACTGATCTCGCGGCTCACCGCCGACACCACCCAGCTCAAATCGGCCGTCGGCGCCTCCGTGTCGATCGCGCTGCGCAATCTGATGATGTTCCTGGGCGCCACGGCGATGATGGTGATCACGAGCCCGAAGCTGTCGGGCTTCGTGCTGCTGGCGATCCCCTTGATCGTGCTGCCGCTGGTCGCCTTCGGGCGCTGGGTACGGCGTCTGTCGCGCAATGCGCAGGACACGCTCGCCGAGGCCTCGGCCTATGCGGGCGAGCTGGTCGGCGCGATTCGTACCGTGCAGGCCTATACCAGCGAAGGGTTCGCCGAGAAGCGTTTCGGCGGCGAGGTCGAGCAGGCCTACGAGGCCGCACGCACTTCGACCCAGGCGCGCGCCGTGCTCACGGCCATCATCATCTTCATCGTGTTCGCCAGCGTGGTCGCGATCCTCTGGATCGGCTCGCATGACGTGCTCACCGGCGCGATTTCGCCGGGCCGGCTCGGTCAGTTCGTGCTGTATGCGGTGTTCGCCGCAGCGGGCCTCGGCCAGCTCAGCGAGGTCTGGGGCGAGGTCTCGGCGGCATCAGGCGCGGCCGAGCGCCTGTTCGAGATCCTGCATGTGAAGCCCGACATCCAGGCGCCTGTGTCGGCGCGCGCGCTGCCGGTGCCGGCACGCGGCGAGGTCGGCTTCGATCAGGTCAGCTTTGCCTATCCGGCGCGGCGCGACGTCAACGTGCTCGATGCCGTGTCGTTCACCGTGCGCCCCGGCGAGAAGGTCGCGATCGTCGGTCCGTCCGGCGCCGGCAAGAGCACGATCTTTCACCTGTTGCTGCGCTTCTACGACCCGCGCAGCGGCGCGATCTCGCTCGACGGCGTGCCGGTCAAATCCGCCGATCCCAGGGACTTCCGCGCCCGCATCGCGCTGGTGCCGCAGGAATCCAACGTGTTCGCCGCGAGTGCCCGCGAGAATATCCGCTTCGGCCGGCCCGACGCGACCGACGCCGAGGTCGAACGTGCCGCCGAGCTCGCGCATGCCGCCGAATTCATCCGCCGCCTGCCCGAAGGTTTCGACACCCCGCTCGGCGAGCGCGGCGTGACGCTATCAGGCGGCCAGCGCCAGCGTATCGCGATCGCGCGCGCCATCCTGCGCGATGCGCCGCTCCTGCTGCTCGATGAAGCCACCTCCGCGCTCGATGCGGAGAGCGAGACCCTGGTGCAGACCGCGCTGGAAGAGCTGATGCGCCACCGCACCACGCTCGTGATCGCGCATCGCCTCGCCACCGTGCTGTCCTGCGACCGCATCCTGGTGATGGACCAGGGCAAGATCGTCGAGCAGGGCACGCATGCCGAGCTCGTCGCCGCGAACGGACTTTATGCGCGGCTGGCGAGGCTGCAGTTCGAGGGGGCGTGAGACGTTCGGAACGTTGCCAAAGTCGCGACAATGAGAGTGTCGCGAGCACGTCCCACTGTCTCGTCATTGCGAGCGTAGCGAAGCAATCCAGAGTCTTTCCGCTGAGGCAGTCTGGATTGCTTCGTCGCAAGAGCTCCTCGCAATGACGTGTGGAGGGAGCTTCGCACCTTACCGGCACTTCGGCGAGAGCGCCGGCACGTTCGGCCACGGCCAGTTCTTCCAGCTGCCGTCCTCGCCGACGCAGGCCGACGGGGCAGGGCCACTCGTATCGAGCTGCGAGGCAAAGCGCTGGTCGACATAGCTCGTTGACACATAGCCGGCGACGATGACGCCCAGGAAGACCGAGGAGCCCTTCGCGAAATCGCGCAGATTCATCGACCGTCTCCGTCCCATTTGTCTTCGCTGCTGTCGCTGCAACGATTAACGCACGTCCCTGGATCCCGGCGTGATGGGCCTCACGCCCGCCAGAATTACGGCCGCCAAGATCAGACCTTCCATGCCATCTTCAGCACCGGCCGGCCCGAGGTCGGGTTCACGTCGTCGCCGGCATGGGCAAAGCCGTTGCGCTCGTAGAATCGGATGGCGCGGGCATTGTCCTTGTTGACCAGCAGCGTCACGCCTGAGGGTGACAAGCGCTTGGCTTCATCGACGAGCAACCGCGCGGCCTCCGAGCCCCAATGCGCGGGATCGACCACGAGCTGGTCGAGATAGCCTTCGCCGTCGATGGTGACGAAGCCGGTCAGCGCGCCGTCCTGTTCCGCCACCACGATCGAGGCTTTGGGCACCAGGTCCTTGCGCCAGCGCTCGCGCCACCATTCCAGACGGGCCGCGAAGTCGATCTGCGGATAGGCCTGCTGCCAGCTGCGATGCCAGAGGTCGATCGCGGCGGCGTCGTCCTCGGGCCGATAGGGGCGGAGGTGGATCGCGCTCACTACCGCTCCGTCAGCTTCAGCTCGATGCGGCGGTTGCGTTTGAAGGCCTCTTCCGTGTTGCCGGGATCGAGCGGCTGGAATTCGCCGAAGCCGGCCGCGACGAGGCGCTGCGCGGGCACGCCGAGCGAGATCAGATATTGCACCACCGAGATCGAGCGTGCCGCGGACAAGTCCCAGTTCGACTTGAAGTTCGGGCCGTTGACCGGGCGTATGTCGGTATGGCCGTCGACACGCAGCACCCAGGGAATCTCGCTCGGGATCTTCTTGTCGAGCTCGATCAGCGCGGTCGCGAGCGTGTCGAGCTCGGCACGGCCCTCGGGCAGCAGCGTCGCCTGTCCGGTGTCGAAGAACACTTCGGACTGGAACACGAAGCGGTCGCCGACGATGCGAATGTCCGGCCGGTTGCCGAGGATGGCGCGCAGGCGGCCGAAGAATTCGGAGCGATAGCGCGACAATTCCTGCACGCGCTGCGCCAAGGCGACATTCAAGCGAGACCCCAGATCCGCAATGCGGTTCTGCGATTCCTTGTCGCGCTTCTCGGAGGCGTCGAGCGCCTCTTCCAGCGCGGCCAACTGCCGGCGCAAAGCGCTGATCTGCTGGTTCAGAACCTCGATCTGCGCAAGTGCCCGCGCCGAGACCGCCTTCTCCGAATCCAGCGCCTTGCCGAGCTCGGAGGTCTTGCCTTGCGCGTCATTGCCGGCGGCAGCTAAGCCCTCATAGAGGCCCTTGATGCGGTCGCGCTCGCTCTCGGCCGAGGCGAGGCCGGCCCTCAGCTGCGAGACCTGGTCGTCGAGCGTGAGCTTGCCGAGCTTCTCCAGCGACAACAGCTCGTTGAGCTGGGCGATCTTGGCGTTGAGCTGCTCCAGCGCCTTGTCCTTGCCGGTGACCTCCTGCGACAGGAAGAACTGCACCACCAGGAACACCGACAGCAGGAACACGATCGAGAGCACCAGCGTCGACAACGCGTCGACGAAGCCGGGCCAGTAGTTGAAGGCGCCTTCGCTGCGGCGGCCGCGCGCTAAAGCCATGTTGTCCGTCTCCACTTTCGTGTCCCGGACGCGCTGCAGCGTGCAACGCTGCTGCGCAGAGCCGGGACCCATATCGTCCCTGACACTGGGCCCCGGCTCGGCGACGCATCACTTCGTGCTGCATCGCGTCCGGGGCACAAGACCTCCGTTTCTATCTTCAGCTCTTCTCCGGCTGGCGGGCGAGGCGCTCCAAGAGGCGCCGGATCTCCCGGTTCTGTTCGCCCTGGCCGTCGGCCCATTCGCGGATCATCTGCTGCTCGGTGCGCATGTGCGAGACCAGCGCCTGGATCGCTTCGGCAAGGCTCGCCATCGCCGCCGTGGTGCCGCGGCTGGTGCCGCCTTCCTCGAGCACCGAGCGCAGCCGTTCGACCGCGGCCTGGAGCTCGCCGCTGGCGACCCCGCCGCCCGCCGCAACGGCCACGTCGCCGCTGCCATATTCGCGCACCGTGGTGGCCAGCCAGTCTTCAAGGTCGGTGTAGAAGCGGTTCTGCGCCTGGCTCGATTGCAGGTCGAGGAAGCCGAGGATCAGCGAGCCGGCGAGGCCGAACAGCGAGCTCGAGAACGAGATGCCCATGCCGCCGAGCGGGGCGGCGAGGCCCTCCTTCAGGGTGTCGAACAGGGAGCCGGCATCGCCGCCGACCTTGAGCCCGTCGATCACCTTGCCGACCGAGCCGACCGTCTCGATCAGGCCCCAGAAGGTGCCGAGCAGGCCGAGGAAGACCAACAGGCCGGTCATGTAGCGCGAGATGTCGCGGGCTTCATCCAGGCGGGTCGCGATCGAATCGAGCAGATGCCGCATGGTGGTCTGGGTGATGGTCATCCGCCCGGACCGCTCGCCGCCGAGGATCGCCGCCATCGGTGCCAGCAGTTTCGGGTGCCGGGCCGGCGCCAGGCCGGGATCGGCGATGCGGAAATTGTTGACCCAGGAGACCTCGGGGTAGAGCCGGATGACCTGGCGGAAGGCCAGCACGATGCCGATGAACAGCACCCCTCCGATCAGGGCATTGAGCCCGGGATTGGCGAAGAAGGCCTGGATGATCTGTTTGTAGAGCACCACGCCCACCAGTGTGCACAACACCAGGAAGACCAGCATCCGCACCAGGAAGACGCTGGGCGAGGACAGTTTGGTGTACTCGATATCCATGGTGGAGCGGGGCGATTTGCCTGACGGCATGGCCGGTATCATCCATTACGAAGCTTGATTGCGGTGCGCACTATGGCACAGCGCCAGCCCAAAAAAAGCGCCGGATGCGCCGATTTCGGGGATGGCTCGGGGAACCCCGGCCCGAAGCGGCGCTTTGATAAGCCGGTATCTGCAGAAGTTCGCCATTCGGGGGGCGCATGAGCGTCGTTTCCGCGATCATCGGGACTGCCGAACGCGTGCCGCTGCCGGACGTCGTGATCCGCGCCGCGATCCAGCGCCTGTGCTCCCGCACCGCAACGCGTCTCGCCAGCCATGACGCGGCCACTGACGCCGCCTTCGCCGGCCGGATGATGCTGCGGCCGATCGCCGAGGACGCCGAGGCCGGGCGTGACGAGGTGCCCGCAGCGTTCTTCGCCGAAGTGCTCGGCCCCTGCCGCAAATACTCCTGCTGTTTCTACAAGACCGATGCGACCACCTTGCAGGAGGCGGAGGAGGAGGCGCTGCGCCAGACCGTCGAGCATGCCGGTCTCGCCGATGGCCAGACCATCCTCGAACTCGGCTGCGGCTGGGGCTCGCTGTCACTGTGGATGGCGCGGCAGTTTCCGCACGCCAAGGTGACGGCGGTGTCGACCGCGCAGGCGCAGCGCGCTTATGTCGAGGACGAGGCGCAGCGGCGCGGCTTGCCGAACCTGCGCGTGGTCACCGCGGACATGAATGTGTTCGCGCCCGACGGCCGGTTCGACCGCATCGTCTCGGTCGAGATGTTCGAGCAGATGATGAACTGGCGCAAGCTGATGACGCGTCTGCGGTCATGGCTCGCGCCCGACGGGCGGTTCTTCATGCAAATCGTCACCCATCGCTCCGGCTCGCAGCTGTTCGACCGGCTCGATCGTGACGACTGGATTGCGCAGCACATCTTCGCGGGCGGGCTGATGCCGAGCCATCACCTCGTCAGGCAATTCGACGACATCTTCACGGTCGAGAAGGAATGGTGCTGGAGCGGCACGCATTATCAGCGCACCGCGAACGACTGGCTCGCCAATTTCGATAAGCATCGCGACGCGATCGAGACGTCGTTGCGCCAGGTCTATGGCGAGGAGACCGCACTTTGGCTGCGGCGCTGGCGCTGGTTCTTGCTCGCGACATCGGGCCTGTTCGGCTATGCCGGTGGAACCGAATGGGGCGTCAGCCACTATCGGATGAAAGCCGCCGAGTGATTGCGCTGTTCGGTCGCAGCACGCGGCCATGGAACCCCGACTCACAATCAAGTGACGCGGCAAAAGCCGCCTGAACTCAGTGCCCTACGCTGTGTGACAATGAGCCGCCTGTGCCATGCGTTGCATCGCAGCAGGTGCATTCTATTTTGTCGGCATCAGCCGCGTGCGAACGGGCTCAGAACGGGCCTCGCGCGGAGCGTGATCGGTTTCAACAATATCGGGGCATCCCATTTCATGTCAGGACTTCGTGCGCGATCGGCATGCGTTGCAATGATGCTCGCGGCCTTAGCGCCGCTGTTGGGCGCTTGCGAGGAATCCAGCTCCGCGGTGTCTGCCGCTCCGCCGGCCCACCCTGACGTCAGCATCGTCATCGTCAAGCCGCAGCCGCGCGCCGTGGTGCGCGAGCTGCCGGGCCGCATCGCGCCGACGCGTGTCTCCGACGTGCGGCCGCGCGTGTCCGGCATCGTGGTCGAGCGCCTGTTCCGCCAGGGCAGCGAGGTCAAAGCCGGCGATCCGCTCTACCGTATCGATCCGCGCCCGTTCGAGGTCGAGGTGATGGCCAACGAAGCTGCGCTCGCCAAGGCCGCGGCCGCGCTGATGCAGGCCAGGCAGCAGGCGCACCGTGTCGCCACCCTCACCAAGGATCGCGCCGCCCCGGAAGCCGAGAACGAGAAGGCGATTGCGGCCGAACGCCAGGCCCATGCCGAGGTCGAAGGCCGTAAAGCCGACCTCGCGCGGGCCAAACTCAATCTCGACTACGCCACCGTGCGCGCGCCGATCGACGGCGTGGTCGGTGCCGCCCTCGTCAGCGAAGGCGCCCTCGCGGTGCAGAACGAGACCAACCTCGCCACCATCCAGCAGCTCGATCCGATCTATGCCGACTTCACCCAGTCGGTGACCGAGCTCAACCAGCTCCGCCGCGCTTTCGAGACCGGCGACCTCGAGCGCATCGCCTCCGATGCCGCCAAGGTCCGCCTGGTGCTCGACGACAACACCATCTATTCGCTCGACGGCAAGCTGCTGTTCTCCGATGCCAAGGTCGACGCCCACACCGGGCAGGTGACGCTGCGCGGCGAGTTCCCCAATCCCAAGCGCGAATTGCTGCCGGGCATGTATGTTCGCGTCCGCATCGACCAGGGTCTCGATTCCGACGCGATCGCGGTGCCGCAGCAGGCGATCCAGCGCAATGGCGGCGGCGGCAGCGAGGTGTTCGTCGTCAAGGACGACAACCACATCGCGGTGCAGGCGGTGCGCACAGGATCGGTGCAGGACGGACTCTGGTTCGTCACCGAAGGCCTGAAGGCCGGCGACAAGGTCGTGGTCGAAGGGTTCCAGAAGTTCGCGGCCGGCGACAAGGTCGAGCCGCAAACCTGGTCGGAAGCTGACGCGACCGCCGACAACCGGCACGCCCAGCAAGTCGCGCGGTAACGCGCCATGGCAAGTTTCTTCATCGACAGGCCAATCTTCGCCTGGGTGGTCGCGCTGTTCATCTGCTTGATCGGCGCGATCGCCGTGCCGCTGTTGCCGATCGCGCAATATCCGATCATCGCGCCGCCCTCGATCTCGATCTCGACCAGCTATCCCGGTGCCTCGCCGGAAAACCTCTACAACAGCGTCACGCGGCTGATCGAGGAGGAGCTCAACGGCGCCGCCAACATCCTCAACTTCGAATCGACCAGCGACTCGCTCGGCCAGGTCGAGATCATCGCCAACTTTCAGCCGGGCACCGATACCAGCGCCGCCTCGGTCGAGGTGCAGAATCGCATCAAGCGCGTCGAGGCGCGCCTGCCGCGCGCGGTGATGCAGCAGGGCATCCTGATCGAGGAAGCCTCCAGCGCGGTGCTGCAGATCATCACGCTGAACTCGACGGACGGCAGCCTGGATGAGGTCGGGCTTGGCGATTTCATGATCCGCAACGTGCTGGGCGAGATTCGGCGCATTCCCGGCGTCGGCCGCGCCACGCTGTACTCGACCGAGCGCAGTCTGCGCGTCTGGGTCGATCCGGCCAAGCTGGTCGGCTATGGGCTCACCGCCGACGACGTCAACAAGGCCATTGCCGCGCAGAACGCGCAGGTCGCCTCGGGCAGCATCGGTGCCGAGCCCTCGACGTCGAACCAGCGCACCTCCGCGCTGGTGCTGGTCAAGGGCCAGCTCTCCTCGCCGGACGAGTTCGGCGCCATCATCCTGCGCGCCAATGCCGACGGCTCGACCGTGCGCCTGCGCGACGTCGCGCGCATCGAGATCGGCGGTCTCAGCTACCAGTTCAACACGCGGCTCGACGGCAAGCCGACCGCGGGTCTCTCCGTCCTGATGTCGCCGACCGGCAACGCGCTGGCGACCGCGAGCGCGGTCGAAGAGAAGATGAAGGAGCTGTCGCGCTTCTTCCCGGCCAACATCACCTACGAGATTCCCTACAACATCACGCCCGTGGTCGAGGCTTCGATCAAGAAGGTGCTGACGACGCTGGTCGAAGCCGTGGTGCTGGTGTTCGTGGTGATGTTCCTGTTTCTCCAGAACATCCGCTATACCATCATCCCGACCATCGTGGTGCCCGTGGCGCTTCTGGGCGCCTGCACCACGCTGCTGCTCGCCGGCTATTCCATCAACATGCTCTCGATGTTCGGCATGGTGCTCGCGGTCGGCATCCTCGTCGACGATGCCATCGTCGTGGTCGAGAACGTCGAGCGCATCATGAGCGAGGAAGGCTTGCCGCCGAAGGAAGCGACGCGCAAGGCGATGTCGCAGATTTCGGGTGCCATCATCGGCATCACGCTGGTGCTGATGGCGGTGTTCGTGCCGATGGCGTTCTTCCCGGGCTCGGTCGGCATCATCTATCGGCAGTTCTCGGTGACCATGGTGGCCGCGATCGGCTTCTCCGCCTTCCTGGCGCTGTCGCTGACGCCGGCGCTGTGCGCGACCTTGCTCAAGCCCGTGGCCGCCGGCCACGGTCATGCCAGACGCGGCGTGTTCGGCTGGTTCAACCGCGTGCTCGACGGCGGCAAGGAAGGCTATTCCTGCACCGTCGGCTTCTCGCTGAAGCGCACCGGTCGCCTGATGCTGGTCTATGCCGCGCTGCTGGTTGGTCTGTCCTGGGCCTTCGTCAGTCTGCCCGGCGGCTTCCTGCCCGTCGACGACCAGGGCTTCGTCACCACCGACGCGCAGACGCCGTCGGACTCGTCCTATGCCCGTACCGAGGCCGTGATCGAGAAGGTCGAAAAATATCTTGCGCAACGTCCCGGCGTTGACAACGTCACCTTCCTCACCGGCTTCAGCTTCTCCGGCCAGGGCATGAACACCGCGCAGGCCTTTATCACCTTGAAGGACTGGTCGGAGCGCGGGCCGAAGGATTCCGCCGCGGCGATCGTCAACGACATCAACCGCGATCTGTCATCGATCCGCGACGCCAAGATCTCCGCGCTGCAGCCGCCGCCGATCGACAATCTCGGCAACTCCTCGGGCTTCTCGTTCCGCCTCCAGGACCGCGGCCAGAAGGGGTATCAGCAATTGATGCGCGCCGCCGACCAACTGATCGCGGAGGCCAATGCGAGCCCGGTGCTGCAGAAGGTCTATATCGAGGGCCTGCCCGAGGCGGGCGTGGTCAATCTCGTGATCGACCGCGAGAAGGCCGGCGCCTTCGGCGTCACCTTCGAGGACATCAACAACACGATCTCGACCAATCTCGGCTCGAACTACATCAACGACTTCCCGAACCGCGGCCGCATGCAGCGCGTCGTGGTGCAGGCGGGCGCCCGCGATCGCATGCGGACCGAGGACATCCTCAACTACAACGTCAAGAACAGCCGCGGCCAGCTGGTGCCGTTCTCGTCCTTCGCCACGGTCGAATGGGCCCGCGGGCCGACGCAGATCGCCGGCTTCAACTATTACCCGGCGGTGCGCATCTCCGGCGAAGCCAGGCCCGGCTTCACCTCCGGGGATGCCATCGCCGAGATGGAGCGGCTTGCCGGCCGCTTGCCGCGCGGCTTCGGCTATGAATGGACCGGGCAGTCGCTGCAGGAAAAGCTGTCCGGCTCGCAGGCGCCGTTCCTGCTCGCGCTGTCGGTGTTCGTGGTGTTCCTGTGTTTGGCCGCACTCTACGAGAGCTGGACCATTCCGCTCGCGGTGCTGCTCACCGTGCCGCTTGGTATCGTCGGCGCCGTGACCGCGGCGATGCTGCGCGGCCTGCCCAACGACGTCTATTTCACCGTCGGCCTGATCACCATCATCGGCCTCGCTGCCAAGGACGCGATCCTCATCATCGAGTTCGCCAAGGACCTGCGCAAAGAGGGCAAGCCGCTGGTGGAAGCCACCATCGAGGCCTGCCGCCTGCGCTTCCGTCCGATCCTGATGACCGGCCTCGCCTTCATCTGCGGCGTGCTGCCGATGGCCATCGCCCACGGCGCCGGCGGCGCCAGCCAGCAGGCGCTCGGCAGCGTCGTGATGGGCGGCATGATCGCCGTGGTGATCCTGGCGCTGTTGATGGTGCCGGTGTTCTTCGTCTCGGTGCAGCGCGTGCTGGGCGGGGATCGGGAGAAGGCGGCGGCGAAGGACGGTGAGGCGTACGGGCCGCCGGCGCGGGTGAAGTCTTAGGCCGACATCGACGAGCCTATCCACACGTCATTGCGAGCGAAGCGAAGCAATCCAGACTGCCTCTGCGGAAACATTCTGGATTGTTTCGCTACGCTCGCAATGACGAGGAGGAGATGTCGCGGCTCAGACTCTCAACCAGTCTTACGCCGCCTTCCGCAAAATCTTCACCAGCTCCCCGTGCACGAACTCGTTGCCGCACACGACGTCGCCTGTGACGAGCGCATCGCCGGGGGTGTTGATGTCGCTCACTGTTCCGCCGGCCTCGCGCACCATCAGCATGCCGGCGGCGATGTCCCAGGATTGCAGATTGCGCTCCCAATAGCCGTCGAGGCGGCCGGCGGCGACGAAGGCGAGGTCGAGCGAGGCGGCGCCGAAGCGGCGCAGGCCCGCGACGCGATCCTGGATCGCGGTCATCTCGCGGCGGAATTCCTCGTGGTCGCCGCGGCCGATGTGGGGCAGGCCGCAGGCCACCACGCATTCGTTGAGCTGGCGGCGTCCGGCGACGCGCAGGCGCTGGTCGTTGAGGAAGGCGCCCTTGCCGCGCTCGGCGATGTAGAGCTCGTCATTGGCGGGGTTGTAGATCACGCCGGCGATGATCGTGCCCTCGCGCGACAAGCCGATCGAGATCGCAAATTGCGGGATGCCGTGCAGGAAGTTGGTGGTGCCGTCGAGCGGATCGACGATCCAGGTATGGCTCTTGTCGGTGCCTTCGCGCGTGCCGCCTTCCTCGCCGATGAAGCCGTAGCCGGGGCGGGCCTTGGCGAGGTCCTGATAGAGGATCTCCTCGGCGCGCTTGTCGGCGAGCGAGACGAAATTCGCCGGCCCCTTCAGCGAGACCTGGAGATGCTCGATCTCGCCGAGATCGCGCTTGAGGCTGCGGCCGGCGCGGCGCGCGGCCTTGACCATGACGTTGATAGTGGCGGAATACAGCATGAGCTTTCGGTCTTGATCGGGAGAAAAGAGCGGGACATCGCGCCTGTTTGACGCCTTGGGTGCCCTGCAGGGGCGCTGGCGTCAAGTCATTGGGTCAGTCATTTGGGGTCAAGTCATTTGCTGCCGAGCCATTTCTTGGCGGCGGCCTCCGCCTTGGCCCGGTCCTCGGCCGGCAGGTCGGACAATTGCTTGTCGAGTTCCGGATCGCCCTTGCCGGCGGTCTTGGCCACCAGGTGCCATTTGAAGCCTTCGACCTTGTCCATGGGCGTGCCGACGCCGTTGATCAGCACCCAGGCCAGCCGGTTCTGCGCGATCGCGCTGCCCTGGCGGGATGCCTTGCGGAGCAGGGCGACGGCAGCCGGCTGGTTCTTCGGCGTGCCGGTGCCGTTGAACATGGCAATGGCATATTCGACCTCGGCGTCGACATTGTCGGCGAGCGAGGCGGCCTGCAGCAGCCGCACCGCGCGTTCCGGGTCCTTCGCGACGCCAGTGCCTTCCTTGTAGAAAGTCGCGAGCGCGTATTGCGCCTCGGGCAGGCCGGCATCGGCGGCCAAGCGCAGCAGCTCGGCTGAGCGCTTGAGGTCCTGCGGCAGGGTTTGGCCGTCCAGATAGAGCAGAGCCAGGTTATAGGCCGCCTTGGGCTCGCCGAGTTTGGCGGCGGACGCCATCAGCTTGACCGCCTCGCCCTTGTCGACCGAGCCGCCGCGGCCCGAAATGCGCAGCATGGCGAGCGCGAACATCGCCTCGCGGTCGCCGGCGTCCGCAGCGCGCTTGTACCATTCGGCCGCCTTGGCGTAGTCGCGGCGAATGCCCATGGCGTTGGAATAGAGTTCGCCGAGCATGGTCATCGCCTTGGGATCGCCGGCTTGCGCGCGGGCGTTGGCGAGGTCGAGCGCCGTCTTGTACTGGCCGCGCTGATAGGCCCCGTACACCAGATCGGCGCTGGAATTGTCGGTCGGCGGCGCAGGGATCACGGTCGGTGTTGGCGTCGGCTTGGAGGAGGGGGCCGGCTTGGGCGATGGCGAAGGTTTTGGTGGCGGCGCAGCCTCCTTCTTCTTGGCGGGCGCGGGCGGCTTGGGCTTCTGCTTCTCAGGCGTCGCGCTCGGTATGGTGGCCGGCGGGGTGATCTGGAGCTGCGCGGCCGCGGGCACCGTGAGCAGCAGCGTGGCCAGCATGGTGATGCAGGAAAGCTTCATGTCGGGCGCTAGCCGTGCTCGCTGCCGGCAGGATTCTGGCTGGCCGTCGCCGTCGCGTGCGCCTTTTTGATCGCGGCGTCCGCCTCGATCAGCGCGGCCTTGGGCCCGCGCGGATCGGACCAGATGAAGTCGCCGACCAGCACGAAATCGGCGCCGCTGAGGGCGAAGTCGTGGGCCTCTTCCAGGGACGTCGCAAAGCCGACGCAGGGCGGCTCGAACAGCTCGGCCCACCAGTCCAGCCGCTCGGCGATCGCTTGCGCCGAGGGACGCTGGCTTTTCGCATCAGGCTCGCCGAACAACACGTAATCCGCGCCCATCTCGCCCGCATCCATGGAATGGTGCCGCGTCGTCAGCCCGCCAACACCGGCGATGCGATCGGGCTTGAGCGATGGCAGCGCCTCTTTCAGTGCGGCGATGCCGGGCAGGTGCGCGCCGTCCGCGCCGCCGCGCGCCACCAGCTCGGCATGGCCGTCGACCAGCAGCGCGGCGCCGGCCTTCTGCACCAGTGGCGCCAAGGCCTTGATGCGCGAGATCATGGTGCGGTGGTCGGTCTCCTTCAGCCGCAGCAGCACGGCCGCGACGTCGGCAGAGGCCAGCAGGGCCGGCAGCTCGGCGAGAAGCGCCGCGGGATCATCGACGACAGGCGTCGCAAGATAAAGGCGCGGCGCCGGGCGCGGCGGAGGCGGTTTGTTCGACAAGATCTAGGCTGCCTTCTGTTCCAGGCTACTTTGCCACTCGCCCTTGGAGGCGAGGCCGTTCATCCGTGCACGATGGCTGAAGGCGCGCTGGCCGGCCGCGACATTCTCGGCCTTGCCGGACCAGGCCTTCTGCGGCGCGGCCTGCAGCGCGCGGCCGTAGGAGAAGGTCAGGCCCCAGGGCAGCGGGCCGAGCTTGTGCATGGCGTTGAGATGCGCGGTCGCCTCTTCGTCCGACTGGCCGCCGGAGAGGAAGGCGATGCCGGGGACTGCCGCGGGCACGCAGGCCCTCAGCAACCGGATCGTCTTCTCCGCGACTTCCTCGACGGAGGCCTGCTTTGCGCATTTCTTGCCTGATATCGCCATGTTGGGCTTCAGCACCATGCCTTCGAGCGCGACGCGCTGGACGCGCAATTCCTGGAACGTCTTGTTGAGCACGCGGCTCGTGACCTCATAGCAGCGGTCGATGTCGTGGTCGCCGTCCATCAGCACCTCCGGCTCCACGATCGGCACGATCTGTGCGGCCTGGCACAGCGCGGCATAGCGCGCCAGCGCATGGGCGTTGACGCTGATCGCGGTCATCGAGGGCATGCCGCTGCCGATGTCGATCACCCCTCGCCATTTGGCGAAGCGCGCGCCGCGCTCATAGTATTTCTTCAGCCGTTCGGCGAGCTTGTCGAGCCCGACGGTGACGAGCTCTCCCGGGCACATCGGCAAGGCTTGCGTGCCCTCGTCGACCTTGATGCCGGGAATGGCGCCGCTCTGTTCGATCAGCTTGATCAGCGGCGTGCCGTCCGCAGCATTCTGCCAGATCGTCTCGTCATAGAGGATCACGCCGGAGATGTACTGGCTCATGGCGTCCTTGCAGCGGAATAGCATCTCGCGATAGTCGCGGCGGTTCGTTTCCGTGGACTCCACGCCGATTGCGTCAAAGCGTTTCTTGATGGTGCCGGAGGATTCGTCGGCGGCGAGGATACCCTTGCCTGATACGACCATGGCGGTCGCGATCCCATTGAGCTCAGTCAGATTCATCGAGAGGCCCTCCCAAAACGATTCTGCCCTTGCCTATGAAAATAGACCGTTCTCGGGCAATTGCCGAGTTAACGTTCGTCGCAGGGTAAAGGGGCTTTCTGTCATTCCGGGATGCGCCGAAAGGCGCAGGCCCGGAATCCATAACCCCAGGCTGTGGTTATGGATTCCGGGCCCACGCTTCGCATGTCCCGGAATGACGGGAGGATGTGACGGAGGCCCCAGGCCCTTTCGCGATCGCTTACGCGACGCGGGGGTCGAGCTCGCCCTTGGCGTAGCGCTTGGCCATCTCGGCGGTGGTCAGGACGCGCTTGACCTTGGAGGCCTGGCCCGCGGTGTTGAACTCCTGCAGGCGCTGCTTGCACAGCTTGGTCATGGCTTCCATCGCCGGCTTCAGGTACTTGCGCGGATCGAACTCTTCCGGGCTGTCCTTCAGCACCTTGCGAATCTGGCCGGTCATCGCCATGCGGTTGTCGGTGTCGATGTTGATCTTGCGCACGCCGTTCTTGATGCCGCGCTGGATCTCGGCCACCGGCACGCCCCAGGTCGGCTTCATCTTGCCGCCATAGGCGTTGATGATGTCCTGCAGGTCCTGCGGCACCGAGGACGATCCATGCATCACGAGATGCGTGTTCGGCAGCTTGCGATGGATTTCCTCGATCACGTTCATGGCGAGGATGTCGCCATCGGGCTTGCGGGTAAATTTGTAAGCACCGTGAGAAGTCCCCATCGCGATCGCGAGCGCGTCGACCTTGGTCTCCTGGACGAACTTCACGGCCTCGTCCGGATTGGTCAGCAGCTGGTCGTGGCTGAGCTTGCCTTCGGCGCCGTGGCCGTCTTCCTTGTCGCCCATGCCGGTTTCGAGCGAGCCGAGCACGCCGAGCTCACCTTCCACCGAGATGCCGCCGAGATGGGCCATGTCGGTCACGGTCTTGGTGACGCCGACATTGTAGGCCCAGTCGCCGGGCGTCTTGCCGTCGGCCTTGAGCGAGCCGTCCATCATCACCGAGGTGAAGCCGGCCTGGATCGCGGTCATGCAGGTCGCGGCCTCGTTGCCGTGGTCGAGATGCACGCAGACCGGGATGTGCGGGTAGATTTCGGTGACCGCGTCCATCATGTGCTTGAGCATGATGTCGTTGGCGTAGGAGCGCGCGCCGCGCGAGGCCTGGATGATGACGGGCGCGTCGACCTGGTTGGCCGCGTCCATGATCGCCAGCGCCTGCTCCATATTGTTGATGTTGAAGGCCGGTACGCCGTAATCGTTCTCCGCCGCGTGGTCGAGCAGTTGACGTAACGTGATCCGAGCCATCTGTGTCTTTCTCCCGTTGGGGCCTGCAAGGCCGCTTGATTACCTGATACGCAGAACTTCAACGCCGGGCAGTGGCTTGCCTTCCATCCATTCGAGGAATGCGCCACCGGCGGTCGAGACATAGGTGAAGTCACCGGCCACATGGGCCTGGTTGAGCGCCGCCACGGTGTCGCCGCCGCCCGCGATCGAGATCAGCTTCTTGGCCTTGGTGCGCTCGGCAGCGTGCTTGGCCGCCGCGACCGTGCCGCGGTCGAAGGGCTGCATCTCGAACGCGCCGAGCGGCCCGTTCCAGACCAGCGTCGCCGCGTCGTCGATCGCGGCGTGGACGCGCGCGACCGATTGCGGGCCGACGTCGAGGATCATGCCGTCGGCCGGGATCGCGTCGAGCCCATAGGCATGCGACGGCGCGTTGGCGGCGAAGTGATAGGCAACGGTGGCGTCGACGGGGAGGATGATGGCGCAGTTGGCGGCTTCCGCCTTCTCCATGATGCGCACCGCGGTGGCGCTAAGATCCTTCTCGGCCAGCGACTTGCCGACTGCGACGCCCTGGGCGTGCAGGAAGGTGTTGGCCATGCCGCCACCGATCACCAGCGCATCGACCTTGCTCACGAGATTTTCGAGCAGGTCGATCTTGGTCGAGACCTTGGCGCCGCCGATGATGGCGATGACCGGCTTGGTCGGGGAGCCCAGCGCCTTCTCCAGCGCATCGAGTTCGGCCTGCATGGTGCGGCCGGCATAGGCCGGCAGCTTGTGGCCGAGGCCTTCGGTCGAAGCGTGGGCCCGGTGCGCCGCCGAGAACGCGTCGTTGACCCAGATGTCGCCGAGCTTTGCCAATTCCGCGACGAAGGCGGGATCGTTCTTTTCTTCCTCTTTGTGGAAGCGGGTGTTTTCGAGACAGAGAATATCGCCGTCGTTCAGAGCCGCGACCGCCTTGGCCGCGGGCTCGCCGATGCAATCCTCGGCGAAGGCGACGGGCTTCTTCACCACCTTCGCCAGCGCCTCTGCGACGGGCTTGAGCGAGTCCTTGGCGTCGCGCCCCTTCGGCCGGCCGAAATGCGCGAGCAGGATGACCTTGCCGCCCTTGTCCGAGATTTCGGTGATGGTCGGCGCGACGCGATCCAGCCGGGTCGTGTCGCTGACGCGGCCATTGTCCATGGGCACGTTGAGATCGACGCGCAGCAGCACGCGCTTGCCCTTCACGTCGACGTCGTCGAGGGTGCGGAATTTGGTCATCTCTGGATCTCTTGTCCCGGGCGCTGCGCAGCGCGGAGCGGTGCGCTGCAGAACCGGGACCCACATGACAGCGAGTCCCGCGGTTGAATGGGTCCCGGTTCTGCGAAGCAGCGCTTAGGCGCCGCTCCGCGCCCGGGACACAAGACCTTGGCTCAGATCACCTTCGCCATCGCGGCGGCGGTGTCCGCCATGCGGTTCGAGAAGCCCCACTCGTTGTCGTACCAGGACATCACGCGCACCAGCGTGCCGTTCTGCACCTTGGTCTGGTCCTCGTGGAAGGTCGAGGAGTGCGGGTCGTGGTTGAAGTCGATCGAGACGTTCGGCGCATTGGTGTAGCCGAGGATGCCCTTGAGCTGCTGCTCGCTGGCGCGCTTCATCGCCGCGTTGATCTCCTTGGCGTCGGTGGCGCGCTTGGCAACGATCTTGAGGTCGACCACCGAGACGTTCGGGGTCGGCACGCGGATCGCGACGCCGTCGAGCTTGCCCTTCAGCTCGGGCAGCACGAGGCCGATCGCCTTCGCCGCACCGGTCGAGGTCGGGATCATCGACATCGCAGCCGCGCGGCCACGATAGAGATCCTTGTGCATCGTATCGAGCGTCGGCTGGTCGCCGGTATAGGCGTGGATCGTGGTCATGAAGCCGGTCTCGATGCCGACGAGATCGTTCAGCACCTTGGCAACCGGCGCCAGGCAGTTGGTGGTGCAGCTTCCGTTGGAGACGACGAGATGGTCCCTGGTCAGCGTCTCGTGGTTGACGCCGTAGACGATGGTGGCGTCGGCGCCGTCGGCGGGCGCGGAGACCAGCACGCGCTTGGCGCCGGCGGTCAGATGCGCGGATGCTTTATCCTTCGAGGTGAAGATGCCGGTGCATTCCATCGCGATGTCGACGCCGAGATCCTTCCAGGGCAGCTTGGAGGGATCGCGCTCGGCGGTCACCTTGATCTTGCCATTGCCGAGATTGATCGAGTCGCCGTCGATGGTGACGGTGCCGGGGAAGCGGCCATGGACCGAGTCGAAACGGAGCAGATGGGCGTTGGTCTCGACCGGACCGAGGTCGTTGATGCCGACGACCTCGATGTCCTTGCGGCCGGACTCGGCGATAGCCCGCAGGATGTTGCGGCCGATGCGGCCAAAACCGTTAATTCCGACGCGGACTGCCATGTTTCGTCTCCTTCAATGACCGTTGTCATCCCGCACAACGCGCTTTGCGCGCCTGCGAGGGTTTTTTAGGGGCGGGCGCCCGGTTCGGCCGGGCGGTGCTTGATCATATGGGAGATTAGGTAGTCCTTTTTTGCGGCAAGCTCAACTCTCAGGAAACGCGCTTCAGCACAGCGTTAACCGCAGCCTCGGCGGTAATACCGAAGTGCTTGTAAAGCTCCTTGGCAGGGCCGCTCTCGCCGAAGGAATGCATGCCGATGAAGTCGCCATCCTGGCCGATCACGGCATCCCAGCCCCAGCGCACGGCGGCCTCGATCGCAATCTTGACCGGCGCGTTGCCGATGATCGCGGCGCGCTTGGCCTCTGGTTGCGCTAACAACAGCTCGAGCGAGGGAACAGAGACCACCCGTGACGCGATGCCGCGTTCGGCGAGCTGCTTCTGGGCGGCGACCGCGATCTCGACCTCGGAGCCGGAGGCGAACAGCGTCGCCTTGGCTTCGCCCTGAGCTGCGACCAGCTCGTAGGCGCCGGCCGCGCAGGGATTGTCGTTCGGTGCGGTGGTCCGCAACTGCGGCAGATTCTGGCGGGTCAGCGCCAGCACGGTCGGTCCGTCGACGCGATTGAGCGCGAGCTCCCAGCACTCGGCGACCTCGATGGAATCGCAGGGACGGAACACGCGCATGTTGGGAATGGCGCGAAGTGCGGCGAGATGCTCGACCGGCTGATGGGTCGGACCGTCTTCGCCGAGCCCGATCGAGTCGTGGGTCATGACGTAAACGACGCCGGCGCCCATCAGCGCGGCAAGGCGCATCGCGGGACGTGCGTAGTCGGTGAACACCAGGAAGGTTGCGCCGTTCGGCGCGAAGCCGCCGTGCAGGAAAATGCCGTTCATCGCGGCGGCCATGCCGTGCTCGCGGATGCCGTAATGGATGAAGCGGCCCTTCGGCGTCTTGGCCGAGAAGGCGGTCGCCGACTTCGCCTTGTTGTTGTTGGAGCCGGTGAGGTCGGCCGAGCCGGCCAGGAATTCCATCGGCATCGCGGCGGCAATGACTTCGATCGCCGCCTCCGACGATTTGCGCGTCGCCGCCGCCAGCGGCTTCTCGAGCAGCTCCTTCTTGTGTGCGCGCAGCGCCTTTGCCAGCGAGGCCGGACGCTCATGGCGCAGGCGGCGCTCGAACTCGGCGCGCTTGCGGCTGCCGAGTTCGCCGAGCCGTGCTTCCCATTCCTGGCGCGCTGCGGCGCCGCGGCTGCCGGCCGCACGCCAGGCGTTCAGCACGTCGTCGGCGACAGCGAACGGCTCGAGCGATATGCCGAGATTTTCCTTGGCGGCCTTGAGCTCGTCGGCCCCCAGCGCCTCGCCATGCACCTTCGAGGTGCCGGCCTTGTGCGGCGCGCCGAAGCCGATGGTGGTGCGGCAGGCGATCAGCGTCGGCTTGTTGGATTTTTTCGCGCGCGTAATCGCAGCGGCGATCGCGGCCTGATCCTGGCCGTCGATCTTCTCGGCGGCCCAGCCGGCGGACTTGAAGCGCTTCACCTGGTCGACGGAATCGGCGAGCGAGGTCGGGCCGTCGATCGAGATGCCGTTGTCGTCGTAAAGCACGATCAGCTTGTTGAGCTTCCAGTGCCCGGCCATCGCAATCGCTTCCTGCGAGACGCCTTCCATCAGGTCGCCGTCGGAGGCGAGCACATAGGTGTGGTGATCGACGATCTTCTTGCCGAACTCGGCAGCGAGCATCTTCTCGGCGAGCGCCATGCCGACCGCGGTCGAGATGCCTTGGCCGAGCGGACCGGTCGTGGTCTCGATGCCCTTGGTGCGGAAATTTTCCGGGTGCCCCGGGGTGAGCGAATCGACCTGGCGGAATTGCTTGATCTGGTCCAGCGTCATCTCGGAATTGCCGGTCAAATACAGCAGCGAGTAGAGCAGCATCGAGCCGTGGCCGGCCGAGAGCACGAAGCGGTCGCGGTCCGGCCAGGCGGGCGCGGCGGCGTCGAATTTCAGGAACTGGGTGAACAGCACCGTGGCGATGTCGGCGGCACCCATCGGCAGGCCGGGATGACCCGACTTCGCCTTCTCGACAGCGTCCATCGAAAGGCCGCGGATCGCGTTGGCCATACGGGTGTGATCGATCTGCGTATGGGCCATACGGGTGGCATCGAGCTGCATCATGATGAAAATCCGTCTGGAATGAGGTGCTTGATGGCCGTGTGCGCCGCGCTGGATCGAGCCTGGCGGTCACCGGAGGTTGGGGGCTGGATAGCATCTCGGTTCCGGGAGTCCAAGGCAATCAAACGCCGGTTTGGCCGCAAAAGTTGCTTACGGCATGATCCGGAAAAAGCCGCAGCCGCGGATCATGCAGATCCGGAACCAGCCGGCCGGCATGCCGAGGGCCGATCTATCGGTGCATAGTTTCGCGGCGGCGTTGCGCTTGGCTAGCTTGCCACGTAAATTTCTGCTTCTAACCGCTTGCCGAACCGAGTCTTTTGCCGGGCGGCAAGCCCCAGGAAAAGGCCACTGGGCAAAGGCCGCCAGGTTCCACCGCTGACTACATGAACGATCGCGTGTCCAACAGTGCTGCCATGACGGAGTCCTCCGCGGTCGAGATCGAGATCGCGACCCGCAGGCTGATGGCGGCGCTCGACGCGCTCGAAAGCGCGGTGGAGCGGCGGCGCGATGCCGATCGCGACGAGAACGAGCTCGCGGCGCGGATTCAGGCGCTGGGTGCGGACCGTTCGCGGCTTGCCGACGAGCTCGATGGCGCGCTGGTGAAGGCGCGCAAGCTCGAGCGCACCAATCGTGAGATTTCCGACCGGCTGGATTCCGCGATCGTCACGATACGCTCTGTGCTCGATACCGGAGAGGATGGATGAGCCACATCAACGTCACCATCAATGGCCGGCAATACCGCATGGCCTGCGAGGAGGGCCAGGAGGTGCGGCTGCTCAAGCTCGCCGAGAGCCTGGAGACGCGGATCCAGTCTCTGCGCGGAAAATTCGGCGAGATCGGCGACGCGCGCCTCACCGTCATGGCGGCGCTGACCGTCTGCGACGAACTGGTCGACACCACCAACCGCGTCCGAAGTCTGGAGCAGGAGCTGACCGAGCTCAGGGATTTCCGCAACGCCGCCGTCGAGCGCGCGCGGCTGACGCAGACCGCAGTGGTGAACGCGCTGAACGCCGCGGCCGAACGCATCGAGAAGTCGACCCAGGTGCTGAACCGCACCGTCGGCAACGGGATTGCGATCGGGTAGAGGTTGCGGAAGACGCGATCGATTGATGTGCTCGATGGTGCGGCGGACTTCACCTCTCCCGCTTGCTTTGCGGGAGAGGTCGGCGCGGAGCGCCGGGTGAGGGCTCTTTCCTCTGGGGGATTGTCCCGTTGCGGAGACACCCTCTCCCCAACCCTCCCCCGCAAGCGGGGGAGGGAGCGGATCTCCGCCCCGGCTCGCAGCTCGCTTCATTACGCCGAAGCTCGGCGCTCTCGCCGGGCTGGCGATTCGTCAGTATCGTTGTTAGATTGGCTGCGCGAGGCTGCGACGCACGTCAGGAGCCATATATCCCCGGGGCCTTATCGATCCTTTAGGGAACTGTCCCTGGCCGGGCCCGTGGGCCCGGACATATGGTGCCCACCTACTTTCGTAGGGAACTCCGGGATCGAGTGCTTCAACGGCGTACGCGGCTTCGCACTGTTTCTTCTGGTTCGTGCCTGTCGAATTGCGTCCCCGACACGCTTGCGGTTCAGCCTAAGGCTCGGTGTCATGCCCGCGAAAGCGGGGCATCCAGTACGCCGCGGCGTTGAGGTTCTTGCACTGGCGTCTCTGGAATACTGGATCGTCCGCATTCGCGGACGATGGCAGGGAGCAAGGCTCTGCCTTCGGGGGAAAACGCACATGCCCAATTCGAAAGCCGAACTCCGCGCCAAAGCCCTGGCGGCGCGCGACGCGCTGAGCGAGAAGAAGCGCGCTGCTGCCGCCGCCAAGCTCGCCAAGCGCGGGCTGCCGTTCAAGCTTTTGCCCGGCAGCATCGTCTCCGGCTATTCGCCGATCCGCAGCGAGATCGATCCGATACCGCTGATGAGGAAGCTCGCGGAGGAGGGGGCAAAGCTGGCGCTGCCCTGCGTCACCGCGCGCGGCCAATCGCTGATCTTCCGCATATTCCATCCGAACGATCGTCTGATGCTCGGTCCGCTCGGCATTCCCGAGCCGTCGCCGGCGGCCGCTGAAGTCATTCCGGACATCATGCTGACGCCGCTCGCGGCATTCGACCGTCTCGGCCATCGCATCGGCTATGGCGCCGGGCATTACGATTTCACCTTCGCGCATTTGCGCAAAGCCAAGCAGATCGTCGGTATCGGGCTTGCTTTCGCAGCGCAGGAGATCAAGGCGGTTCCGGCACTATCGCACGACGTCGCGCTGGATTATGTGCTAACGGAATCGGACGTGTTCGATTTCCGGAGTTCTGAAGTTGCGCATTCTCTTCGTGGGTGATGTCGTCGGCCGTAGTGGGCGCAGCGCCATCGCCGAATACCTGCCCGGCATGGTCAGGGACTGGTCGCTCGATTTCGTCGTCGTCAACGGCGAGAATTCCGCCGGCGGCTTCGGCATCACCGAAGCGATCTATCAGGAGTTTCTCGATGCCGGCGCCGATGCGGTGACGCTCGGCAACCATTCCTGGGACCAGCGCGAAGCTTTGGTGTTCATCGAGCGCGCCGAGCGCCTGGTGCGTCCCGCAAACTATCCGCGCGGCACGCCCGGCCGCGGCGCCGCACTGGTCGAGACCAAGAACGGCAAGCATGCGCTCGTCGTCAACGCGTTGGGGCGCGTCTTCATGACCCCGTTCGACGATCCCTTCGCAGCGCTGGAGCGCGAGCTCGGCGTCTGCCCGCTCGGCGTTGCCGCCGATGCGATCGTCGTCGATTTCCACTGCGAGGCGTCGAGCGAGAAGCAAGGCATCGGCTTCTTCTGCGACGGCCGCGCCAGCCTCGTCGTCGGCACGCACACGCACGTTCCGACCGCCGACCACCAGATCCTGTCAGGCGGCACCGCCTACATGACCGATGCCGGCATGACCGGCGACTACGATTCCATCATCGGCATGCAGAAGGAAGAGCCGCTGCGCCGGTTCACCTCGGGGATTCCGTCCGGCCGCTTCGAGCCGGCGGCGGGCGCTGCAACGCTGAGCGGCGTCGCGGTGGAGACGGATGATGCGACGGGACTCGCGCTGAAGATTGCGCCGGTGCGCGTGGGCGGAAGGCTGGAGCCGGCGACGCCGAAGTTCTGGCTGAGCTAGCGTTCATCTGGCACTAAAGTCGGCGTTGCGCCAGCTTCGAGCCGCGCCGCACCGATGTTCGATCTCAACGACTCTGACGCAGCGCCGGCAGCCCACTCTCACCAGGCCTCAGCGCGTGGATCGTCGAGGAGCGTCTGCCAATATTCCGGCGGCAGATCGGCGTCGGTGAAATGGCGGCTGCGCTTCGCTGTCCCGCCTTACGATTTCGCTCACGGAGCCTGACAGGCGTGCTTCCCTAATGCAAATTTGTCCGCTCCTATTGACTCGCCTCGCGAATGGGCAAATCCTTCCAACAACGCAATTGCCGTCGCCAATTTCAGCACTACGAACTTCTGCGCCTCGGACTTTATCGGCGCTATCCGACTCAATTTTCTGAATAGAAACGGAGGGGCCGATGCGCGCGCTCGCCTTGAGAACCGTCTCTCTTCTTACCCTCATTATCCAGGGCTCGATCTCTGCCACGCCTGCCGCACGCGCGGAGGATGGGACCGACGAGCAGTTTGGCAAGGTTCACTTCCAGACCTCCTGCAATGAATTGGCGCAGCGCCGCTTTGACCGCGGGATGCGCTATCAGCACTCGTTCTGGTACCGGCCCGCGAAAGAGATTTTCGAGGAGACGTTGCAGGCAGATCCGGAATGCGCGATCGCCTATTGGGGCATTGCCCTGAGCCTGCTGTATAATCCGCATTTTCCCGCGCCGAAGGAAAACCTCACCGAGGGCCTCGCCGCGCTGCAGAAGGCCAAGGCACTCGGCGCCAAGAGCGAACGTGAACGCGACTATATCGATGCGCTGCTGGCCTTCTATTCGGGCGACGAAAAGACGACGTTTGGCCAACGCGCGCAGGCCTATCTCAAGGCAACCGAAGCCGTCGCCGCGCGCTATCCTGATGATGACGAGGCGCAGATCGCCTACGCCATTACGCTGAATGTCACGGCCTCACCAAACGACAAGACCTATGCTAACCAGCTCAAGGGCGCTGCCATCCTGGAGCCGATCTTCAAGCGGCAGCCGCGCCACCCCGGCGTCGCGCATTACCTGATCCACCTCTACGACTATCCGGCGATCGCCGAGCGAGGTCTCGACGCTGCCAAGCGCTATTCCGAGATCGCGCCGGCGGCGCCGCACGCTTTGCATATGCCGTCGCACATCTTCACGCGCGTCGGCTACTGGAACGAATCCATCGAGGCCAATAGCCGTTCCGCCAAGGCTGCCAAGGAGGGCAAGGACCCCAGCGAGCAGCTGCATGCCGACGACTATATGGTCTACGCCCTGCTCCAGCTTGCGCAGGACAGCCGAGCTCGCGACGTCATCGCGGACATGGTTGCGACCACGGGTTATGCGCCGGCCGTCCGCGCTGGTCCCTACGCGATAGCGGCCAGCCAGGCGCGCTATATGGTTGAGCGCGGCGATTGGGAGGGCGCCGCCGCGCTGAAGGTTGAGCCGAGCCGGTTTGCCTATGTCGATGCGATCACCTATTTCGCCCGCGCCCTTGGCGCCGCGCGCTCCGGCAATGCAGACGCAGCAACGGCGGACATCGCCAAGCTGGCGGAGCTGCGGGACAAGCTGCAGCAGGACAAGGATGCGTATTGGGCCGAGATCGTCGACATTCAGCGGCAGGTCGCCACAGCCTGGCAGCTCAATGCCCAGGGAAAACAGGCGGACGCGTTGGAAGCGATGCGCCTTGCCGCCGATGCCGAAGACAAGACCGAAAAATCCATCGTGACGCCGGGACCGCTTGCCCCGGCACGCGAGCTTTACGGGACGATGCTGCTCGAACGCGGCATGGCGACGGAGGCATTGGCCGCGTTCGAAAGCACCATGCGCAAGGAGCCGAACCGCTTTGGCGCGACGATCGGCGCCGCTCACGCCGCCGAGAAAGCGGGTGATGCCGTGAAGGCGCGTCAGTACTATGCGAAAGTCGTCGACATGGCGCGCAATGGCGACTCCTCGCGGGAGGACCTCGCGGCCGCACGAAAGTTCATGGCCCAGAATTAGCAAAAGTGCCGTGGCAGCTTCCATGCGCCTGACAAGCAAATTCGTTGCGATCGGCGCAGCCACCGCACTGCTCTGCGCAGTTGCTGCGGTCTGGACATTGCGATCCGGCGAACCAGCACGCGCTACAGCGGCACTCGGCGAGGTCCGCCCGGTGTGGTCAGAAACCGACTGGCCTTTCGGCGCAGATCCTTGGGGGAAAGGAAAGGCATTCCGCTGCAAAGCCGAGGATTGCGGCGGCGAGGTCCAGCTCTACGTTCGCGCCAAGCTCGGGTTTTGCAATTGCGTCACCGGCGTCGCCGACGATGACGACCTCGAGAAAATGGGCGACCTGGCGCTGATTGGCAAGGCAACGCCGATCGGTGCCGGTCGAGAGATCATCGTCGGTCCGATGCGCGGCCGCAGCCGGCCCTATCGCGTCGAGGGAAATCGCAACGCGCTCTCACTCGCCTTCAATCAGCGCTGCGACATGGTGGCCGCCACGGCTTTGGTTGGATCGGGCGCGCCCGCGTCACTGGAACCGGCGGTGCTGGCATTCCTCAATAGCGACCGCATGTTGAAATGGGCCGAGATCGCGCTTGGCTTGTAACTCAGGGCGGTTCGGCTTCCGTCTGACTGCAGGACCTTCTCCGCTTGGCCTGAGCAACGTTAGCATTAAGGTCATGTGCGAGCGTGTGAGGGCTCTCCGCGCGAGATGAATCGAGTCGCAGCCGGCTACGCGGCCTTCTCCCACGAGGCAGCAAAAGGCCCAAATGCGCGATTTCGGAATATTCGTATTGTGTCCTGTTTTGCCCGGACGCGTCAACCGCGTCGCCGCTTCTTCGGGCCTGCTCGCGTAAGCCTTTGATTTCGCTGGTCCCGGCTACTGTGCATGGGGTTGTTTTTCAGCTTTTGATTTGAGGGCGCCGTCGCGCAAGGCGCCTCGCGGGCCGTCAGCCCTGCCGAAAACCCATCCGGAATGCGCCCCAGTGCTTGCCGCGGACTATGATCGGTGAGGACAGATCCTTCATCAGCACGAACTGCCCGCCGCCCATGTCGCGGCGGTAGGTCTGGAGCAGGAACGGCTTGGTGTTGCCTGCGACCTTCTTCACGGTGCGATCGTTGAACAGGCGGCGGTTGCGGCAATTGGCGTTATTCCAGACCGGGTCCTTGCCCTGCGGCAGGCGGTAGTTCGGATTGTGGGTCGGCAGGTAGCCGCTCCGCGCCCAGGCCACGCAGTAGACGATGCGCGGATCCGATTTCTGGATCGGGTCCTGGATCGCGGGCAGCACGCGGTCGGTGAACTCGACGTAGTTGGTGAGGTATTGCTTCGGATCGGTGCCGGGAATTTCGCGATAGGTCTCGTCGAGCAGCTGCTCGAGCGTGATGTCGCCGCGATCGATGGCGGCGTCGAACTCGGCCGAGATCCGCTTCGCGGTCTCGACCACGATTCGGATCAGCGGCGTGTCCGACGTTTCCACGCCGCTGTCGGCGATCAGTGCGATCAGGCCTTCGGATGTGTCGAGCAGTTTCGCCACCCGCTCGTCGGCATTCTTGAGGTCACGCGAGGAGAGGTCGACGCCCTTGGCGAGCTCGTTGAGCTCGCTGATGACGGTGTCGCAATGGCCGAGATTGGAGGTCGCCGCGCGCGTGACGCTGCCGATCTCCGCTTCCACCGATGCAAATCCCTGCTGGACGCGCGAGATGATGCCGGAAATCTGCTGGGCGCCTTCGCCCGCGGTCTTGGCGCGCTGCGAGGCGTCGCTGCTCTCGCCGATCAGGCCTTCGATCTGGCCGTCGAGATCGCGCACGGTGTCGGAGATCTGGTGCGTGGCCTGGCGGGTGGCTTCCGCGAGGTTCTTCACTTCGCTTGCGACCACCGCGAAGCCGCGGCCGGCATTGCCGGCGCGGGCGGCTTCGATGGTCGCGTTCAGGGCGAGCAGATTGGTCTGCTTGGCGATCGCCTCGATCGAGCCGGACACTTTCGCGACCTGCGCCAGCGCCGAGCCGACCGCGCTGAGGCGCGCCTCGATCCGCTCCACGGCTGCGACCAGCTCGGAGATATGGCTGACTGCGGTGTCGACGGCGCTGCGTGACTGCGCGATCTCGCCGACCGCCGCTGACGTGGTGGTTTGCACGGCCTGCGATGCATTGGCGATGTCGTGGTTGGCCGAGACCATCGTCTCGGCCGTCTTCTGCAGGTGATGGAAGCGTTCCGACTGGTTTGCGACGCGGGTTGCGACTTCCTGGACGTTGCCGGCAATATCGGCGAGTTCCACGCCGAGGCCGCCGATGCGGTCGGCGAGCTGATCAATCAGCCGTTCGGCCAGCGTCCGGTTGGATGCGGTGTCCAATACTGCAAGTTGTGCGGCGGACATGTCTTGGGCTTCCTCCAGTCAGAGCCGTTCGCCGGCCCTCCGCGGCATTCCCATTCCAGCTGCGACTTAGAGGATGATTCGGGGACGGCGTCTTGCCTGAGCGTGCACTACAGTTTGTAGGCGGTGCGGAATCCGCCCCAGTGCCGGCCCTGCACGCGGATCGGGACGTCGATCTCGCGCATCATGACCGTGTTGCCGTTGCCCATGTCGCGCGCATAGCTCTGGACCATGTACGATCGCAGGTTGCGCGCGGCAGCTAACCCCGCCGGATCGTTGAATATCCGCCGGTTGCGGCTGTTGGCCGTATTCCAGGCGACGTCGCCCGGCCGCTGCGGATGCGAATAGATCTTGTTGTGCACCGGCAGGAAGCCGTTGCGGTCGACCATGGCGCAGAACGCCATGCGCGGGTCCTTTGCCAGAAAGGCTTCCTGGAACGGCGGCAGGGCGCGGTCGGCCCAGTCGAGATATTTCGTGCGGTATTGCTGCGGATTGGTGCCGGCGATCTCGGCATAGTCGGTGTCGAAAAGGTCGTCGATCCTGACCTCGCCGCGGGCAACGGCCTGCTCGAAGATCTTCGTCAACGCGTTGCCCGCCTCCATGGCGCGGGTGACGAACTCCGTGTTCTCTTCGTGGATCGACCAGAGCTTGTCCTCGATCTTTTCGCGGAGCTCGGCATTGGGGCCGGCGAACTGCGCGCGGGCGCCGGCCTTGGACTGCTCGATCACGCGCAGGCGACAGGCGCCGACGTCTTCGAGAGTGCCTTCGATCGTCGCTTGCGGTGCAAGCCGGCTTGCGTCCGCGCCGCCGATCAGCACGCTGTCCATCGAGATTTCATAGACCGGCATCACGCCGCGCGTCGTCTCGAATTTGAGATGGCAGGGCAGCTGCTCGGTCTTGCGGCGATCGTCGTGCTCGCTCTGGCGCAGCAGCACGGCGCAGCGCGACTTCAGCTTTTGCGCGAAGGTGGTGACGGCCTTGCCGGCACTGGCGACGTTCTCGCCATGGCTCTCGGCTGCCTTCGTCGCGGCGTCGATCTCGGCCGCGCTCTCCCCGACCGAGACGATGAACTCCGAGGCGCTCGCGGCGTTACCGGAGACTTCGCTGGTGGTGGCGTTCTGTTCGGCGACCGCCCCGTTGACGGTCTCGAACACCGGGCGGATCGCCTCGATCGCCTGCGAAATGCGGTGCACGGCATCCGCAGAGCCGGCGGCGTCGCGCTGAAGTGCGTCGATCTTCTTTGTGATCTCTTCCGTCGCGCCTTGCGTCTGCACCGCGAGGGCCTTGACCTCGGTTGCGACGACCGCGAAGCCTTTTCCCGCAGCGCCCGCGCGTGCAGCCTCGATCGTCGAATTGAGTGCGAGCAGCGTCGTCTGCCGCGCGATCTGCGCGATCAGATTGACGACGTTGCCGATGGCGGCAGAGGATTCGCGCAAGCGATCGACATTGGCGCGGGCTTCCTGCGCCGCGGCGCTGGCCTCGTCGGCGAGCTTGCCGGCCTCGCGAACCTGCGCCCCGATTCCCAGCGCGGATTGGGTGAACTTGTCGGCGGCATGGGCGAAGGTGGATGCGGTCGATTGCGCGGCGTTGGTGCGGCCGGTCAGGGCATCTGTGCGGTCACGAATGGCGGCCAGCGTTGTCGCGGTCGCTTCGGCGCCGCCGGCCACCGAATTGGCGGCGCGTTCGAGCTGGCGGATCATGGCGCCGAGCTCGAGTTCCAGCAGCTCCAGGATTTCCCGCGCCGAATCAGTTTCGGCCGCGGCAGCGGGCTCGGAAGGGGTCGCCGGCTGCGGAGCCGCGGGGGCGGCCGCAGGCGCAGCCTGGTCCGATAGCCGCTTCCGAAATAGTCCGAACGCCATCAGCTCTCTCTTGTCGGGGAACGGTCGGACGCTATTTTCGCAGGTCGGAATGAAATCAGGGTTAACAATGCCCGATCTCTAGGCATCGGCCATTATGGCGGCTACCTTTACAGTGCTACCTTAGGGCAGCAGATCCCTTTGATTCCGGTGGGGTGGCGGCCTATAAGGCCGCGCTTCCCACGCTCATCTTTGGCTGACGATTCCTCAAGAGACCACGCATGGCCGGACATTCCCAATTCAAGAACATCATGCACCGCAAGGGGCGGCAGGATGCCCAGAAGTCGAAGCTGTTCGGCAAGCTGGCGCGGGAAATCACGGTCGCCGCCAAGCTCGGCACGCCCGACCCTGGCATGAACCCCCGTCTGCGCGCCGCCGTGATCGCCGCGCGCCAGGAGAACATGCCGAAGGACAATATCGAGCGCGCCATCAAGAAGGCGCTCGGCAGCGATGGCGAGAACTATGACGAGATCCGCTACGAGGGTTATGGCCCCGGCGGCGTCGCCGTCATCGTCGAGGCGCTGACCGACAACCGCAACCGCGCCGCCTCCGACATCCGCTCCTTCTTCACCAAGTCCGGCGGCAATCTCGGCGAAACCGGCTCGGTCTCCTTCATGTTCGATCGCACCGGCGTCATCGAATACGACCGCGCCGTTGCTTCCGACGACGCCGTGCTCGATGCCGCGATCGAAGCCGGCGCCGACGACGTCGTCTCCGGCGAAGGCGGCCACGAGATCTACGCCTCGACCGAAGGTTATCGCGACGTCGCCAAGGCGCTGGAGGCCAAGTTCGGCGAACCGCGCAAAGCCGCGCTGATCTGGAAGCCGCAGAACACTGTTACGGTCGACGACGAGACCGGCGAGAAGCTGCTCAAGCTGATGGATTTGCTCAACGAGCACGACGACGTCCAGAACGTCTACGCCAATTTCGAGGTGTCGGACGCGCTGATGGCGAAGATGGGTGGCTGAAGTCGTTCTCGTGTCCCGGACGCGCTGCAGCGTGAAACGCTGCTGCGCAGAGCCGGGACCCACTGTTCGCTAGGGATCGGTGGCAAAATGGGCCCCGGTTCAGCGCCGCACCGCTTCGCGCTGCGTCGCGCCCGGGGCACGAGACCGCCTTTCCCCTGTTACTTCCGTTCTGTTTCTGTTTCCCTGCGCCCGGCCAGCCGCTATCACTGGCCCATGACTGCGCTCCCGATTCGTGGCCCCGTTCGCATCATCGGCATCGACCCCGGCCTGCGCCGCACCGGTTGGGGCGTGATCGAGGCTGACGGCAACCGCCTGATCTATGTGGCCTGCGGCTCGGTGGAACCCCCGAGCGACCTGCCGCTGTCGAGCCGGCTGCTCGCGATCCATGCAGGGCTCGCGGCCGTGCTCTCGAACCATCAGCCAACGGAAGCCGCGGTCGAGCAGACCTTCGTCAACAAGGACGGCGTCGCCACACTCAAACTCGGTCAGGCCCGCGGCGTCGCCATGCTGGCGCCCGCAATGTTCGGCATCTCGGTCGCCGAATACGCGCCCAATCAGGTCAAGAAGACCGTCGTCGGCGCCGGTCACGCCGAGAAAGCCCAGATCGCGATGATGTTGAAGATCCTGCTGCCGAAGGCCGAGCCGCCGTCAGCCGACGCCGCCGACGCGCTCGCCATCGCCATCACCCACGCCCATCACCGCCAGAGCACGGCACTCAGGTTGAGGGTGGCGAGCCTATGATCGGCAAGCTCAAGGGCCTGATCGATTCCTACGGCGAGGATTTCGTCATCCTCGACGTCGGCGGCGTCGGCTATCAGGTGCACTGCTCCTCGCGCACGCTGCAGCATCTGCCCTCGCCCGGCGAGGCCGCCGTGCTCTCGATCGAGACCTACGTCCGCGAAGATCAAATCAAACTGTTCGGCTTCCGCACCGATCAGGAGCGCGAATGGTTTCGCCTGCTCCAGACCGTGCAGGGCGTCGGCGCCAAGGTTGCGCTCGCCGTGCTCGGCACGCTGGCGCCGGCCGATCTCGCCAATGCGATTGCGCTGCGCGACAAGGCAGCGGTGTCGCGCACGCCCGGCGTCGGCCCCAAGGTCGCCGAGCGCATCGTCACCGAACTGAAGGACAAGGCGCCGGCCTTCGCCAATGTCGATCCCGCCGTCGTGCACCTCGCCGGTGCCGTCGACGACCATCGCGCACCGCGTCCGGTAGCGGACGCGATCTCCGCGCTGGTCAATCTCGGCTACGGCCAGCCGCAGGCCGCCGCGGCCATCGCGTCGGCCTCGCGTAGCGCGGGCGAAGGTGCCGAGACGGCGCAGCTCATTCGCCTCGGCCTGAAGGAATTGGCTAAGTGAGCGATCCCAAAGCCAGCCGCATGGTCTCGCCCGAGCGCCGCAGCGACGATGTCGGCGACACCGCGCTGCGGCCGCAATCGCTGTCCGATTTCGTCGGCCAGCAGCAGGCGCGCAAGAACCTCTCCATCTTCATCGAGGCGGCGCGCAAGCGTGGCGAGGCGCTGGATCACGTGCTGTTCGTGGGTCCGCCGGGACTCGGCAAGACCACGCTGGCGCAGATCGTGGCGAAAGAGCTCGGCGTCGGCTTTCGCGCCACCTCAGGGCCAGTGATCGCCAAGGCCGGCGATCTCGCCGCGCTGCTGACCAATCTCGAAGAGCGCGACGTGCTCTTCATCGACGAGATTCATCGCCTGAGCCCGGCGGTGGAAGAGGTGCTCTATCCTGCGATGGAGGACTTTCAGCTCGACCTCATCATCGGCGAGGGCCCGGCGGCGCGCTCGGTCAAGATCGAGCTGTCGAAATTCACGCTCGTCGGCGCCACCACGCGCGCCGGCCTGCTCACCAATCCCTTGCGCGATCGCTTCGGCATTCCGGTGCGGCTGAATTTCTACACCATCGAGGAATTGGAAAGCATCGTCAGCCGCGGCGCGCGCGTGCTCAATGTCGGCATGAGCGCGGACGGCGCCAACGAGATCGCGCGCCGCGCCCGCGGCACGCCGCGCATCGCCGGGCGCCTGCTCCGTCGCGTGCGCGACTTCGCCTCGGCGGCCGATGCGGACAAGATCGATCGCAAGATCGCAGACCACGCGTTGAGCGCGCTCGAGGTCGACGCCGCGGGCCTCGACGCCATGGATCGCCGCTATCTCACGACCATCGCGATGAACTATGGCGGCGGCCCGGTCGGCGTCGAGACCATGGCCGCGGCACTGTCCGAGCCGCGCGACGCGATCGAGGACATCATCGAGCCGTATCTGATCCAGTGCGGCTACCTCCAGCGTACTCCGCGCGGCCGCTTGCTCACCTCGCATGCCTTCCGCCATCTCGGCATCGCCGAGCCGTCGCGCGATGCGGCGGCACAGTTCGGCCTGTTCGGGACGGATGAGAGCGACGACTGATCTGCGCAAACGCCGCGCGCTCCTTTTGTCATGAATTTCCGGTCATCTCGTGCAGACGATCTGCACGAGCGCACCCCAATTCCGCTCCAATCGGACCGCATCAAGAGGGCGCATCTCGATCGGGTTTCCATGATCACGCGGCGTCATTTCATTCGTTCCATCGGCGGCCTGTCCGCCCTCGGCGTTTCGACCGCTGCCTACGGCGTCGGCGTCGAGCCGGTGCTGCGGCTCCGCGTCACCCGCTATCATCCGACGCCGCGGCAATGGCCTGCGGATCTTCCGCTGAAGATCGCCGCCATCGCCGACATCCATGCCTGCGATCCCTGGATGTCGCTGGAGCGGATCGAGGGCATCGTCGAGCGCACCAATGCGCTGAAGGCCGACCTCGTCGTGCTGCTCGGCGATTACGTCGCCGGTCTTCACCAGGTCACGCGCCTCATTCCGTCGCGCGAATGGGCGAGGGTGCTGGCCGGCCTCAAGGCGCCGCTCGGCGTCCATGCGGTGATGGGCAATCACGATTATTGGGACGACAAGACCGTGCAGCGCGCGGGGCACGGGCCAACCATCGCGCATCGGGCGCTGGAGGCAGCCGGCATTCCCGTCTACGAGAACGACGTCGTGCGCCTTTCCAAGGACGGTCGCCCGTTCTGGCTTGCCGGGCTCGGCGATCAGCTGGCCTACTATCCCGCAAAGCGCTTTGGCCGCGCCCACAGGCTTGGTGCCGACGATCTCGCAGGCACGCTGGCGAAGGTCACCGACGATGCGCCGGTCATCCTGCTCGCACATGAACCCAACATCGCGCCACTGGTACCTGCGCGCGTCGCGCTGCAATTGTCCCGCCACACCCATGGCGGCCAGGTTCGCTTGCTCGGCTGGTCGCCGGCCGTCTCGCCGAAACACGGCGTCCGCCTCGCCTATGGTCACTTCCGGCTGAAATGCGACCTCATCGTTTCCGGCGGCCTCGGTTGCAGCATCATGCCGGTCCGCGTCGGCGTGCCGCCTGAGATCGTCGAGGTGACGCTGGGAAGGTCAGGGCTGGTTGTGTCCTGACAGGCTTGCGCGGTCGGCCGTTTTTGCGCAGAACGGGGTCGGTTACCGACAAGCGAAGAGGCTCGCGACGTGACAGCTCATCTCGACGGCGAGATCCGCGACGGCCGGCACCACATGCAGGTCCGCGTCTATTACGAGGACACGGATTTTTCCGGCATCGTCTATCACGCCAATTATCTGCGCTACATGGAGCGTGGACGCACCAATCATCTGCGCTTGATGGGCGCCGAGCAGCAGGCGCTGTTCGAGCAGGCCGAGACGGAAGGCACGGGCTTCGCCTTCGTGGTGCGCTCGATGCATCTGGATTTCCTCAAGCCCGCGCGGATGGACGACGTGCTCGACGTCGTGACCTGGCCGGTCGCGGTGAAGGGCGCCTCGATCATGCTGGCGCAGGAGGTGCGGCGCGGTGAAGACGTGCTGGTGAAAGCCGAGGTCCGCGTCGCCTTCATCAGCGGCGGCCGCGCCCAGCCGATCCCGAAATCGATCCGCACGCTGATGAAGGCCGATTTGGTTTCGTGATCGCCCGATAAGTGATCGCCTGATTTGTGATAGCCTATCGACTCCGTCAAACGGGGCGATAGATTGCGGCCTCAATCAACCGATGAGGCCACCATGTCGCGCCCGCCGCTTCCGCCGTTCACCCGTGAGACCGCAGCGCAAAAGGCGCGCATGGCAGAGGACGCCTGGAATTCACGCGACCCGGTGCGCGTCTCGCTCGCCTACACCGAGGACAGCCGCTGGCGCAATCGCTCCGAGGTGTTTCAGGGCCGCGAAGCGATCGTCGCCTTCCTCACCCGCAAATGGGAGAAGGAGCAGGACTATCGCCTGATCAAGGACCTCTGGGCCTTCGACGAGAACCGCATTGCGGTGCGTTTCCAGTACGAGTGGCACGATGGAAACGGCCAGTGGTATCGCTCCTACGGCAACGAGCAGTGGGAGTTCGACGAGCACGGCCTGATGAAACGGCGCGAGGCGTCGATCAACGACATCGCGATTGCGGAAAAGGATCGCCGGTTTCACTGGCCGGCGCCGGGGCCACGGCCGGCCGATGTCGCGGGACTGGGAAGCGATCCGTTTTGAAGAACTCTCACTCCTCATGGTGAGGAGCCGCGAAGCGGCGTCTCGAACCATGCAGGCCCCGCTGCCGCAGTGGGGCCTCGATCCTTCGAGACGCGCGCGAAGAGCGCGCTCCTCAGGATGAGGGGATGGATTTGCGTGCCAGAAACCGCGTAATTGCCCCACCGAGCTTCGCGTTGTCCATCGGCTCCGCCAGCGATGCTCGCGCTGTTGCGACGACATCGTCCGGCGCCTTGCCGTCGCGCAACTCGCAGCATATTTGCGCGAACTCGACGTCGAACTCCGGGTGCGGCTGCACGGTCAGCGTCGTGCCGTTAGCGTAGAGCAGACCGGCATGCGGGGCGAACTCCGACGACAGGATCGTCAGCGCATCGTTCGGGGGTTCAATCACCTGGTCCTGATGCGAGGCGGCGATCGCAATGGCTTCGCCGTCGACGACGCCGTTCTCCGGCAGCACTTGATAGACGTGCCGGCCGATGCCCCAGCCCTTCTCCGACTTGCGCACGGTGCCGCCGAGCGCCTGGGCGATCAGCTGATGACCGAAGCAGACGCCGACCATCGGTGTCTTGCTGGCGTAGGCGGCCCGCACGAAATCTTCCAGCGGCGCGATCCAGTCGAGGCCGTCATAGACTCCGGCAGCGGCGCCGGTGATCAGGACGGCCTCGAGCTTGCTCGGATCGGGAAGCGTATCGCCATTCGGGATGCTGATGACCTCGATTGTGGCGGCCGGGTCCTCGGTGCGGACCATGCGGGCGAACATATCGGGAAAGGAACCGTGGCGCCCGCGGTATTTTTCCGGGACCTCTCCGGTCTCGATGATGGTGATGCGTGCCATGTGCCTCCCAAAGTCAAAGGTTGCGAAGCTCAGTCGCTTTCTGCCCCATGTTGCTGGTGTGGCGCTGTGCGCGCCAGCAGCGTGCTCTCATTGCGGACCTCGTTAAGAAAAGCCTTGGCGAGGCGCGACAGCGGCTCGGCTTCCGACCATAGCATATAGGCGACCGCGTGCGTCGTCGGCGCGAACGGCCGCACCACGAGGCCGCTGCCGCCGTTCTGCCGCGGCGAGAACGGGTCGACCACCGCGGCGCCGACGCCGGCGGCAGCCAGCACGCAGGCCGTGTTGCAATAGCGCACCTCGACGGTCGGCTGGAACGGCGCACCGGCCCGGGCAAAGCTGTCGCGCACGGCTTCGCCGAGCCGTGTGCCGCGCTCCAGCCCGATGAAGGGCAGGCCGGAAAGGTCGGAAGCGGAGATCACCGGCCTGTCAACGAGGGGATGCTGCTGCGGCAGCACGCAGACCATCTCACCCGTGTGTACCACCTCATGCGCGATGCCGGGATGATGCGTCAGGCCGAGCGCGAAGCCGAGCTCGGCGACGCGGCTGAGCACGCCCTCGATGATGCCCTCATAGCGGCGCACGTCGAAGAACACGCGGGTCCCCGGGCGGCGGCGCAGGAAGCCTGACAGCGCGGACGGAATGATGCTGTAGGCGAGCGGCGGCGTCGCCACGATGGCAAGATGGCCGGAGCGGTTCTCGCGCAGATCGCGCACACGGTTCTCCAGCTTGGCGTGCAGCGCGAAGATGGCTTCGCTCTCCTTGTAGAGCGCCATCGCTTCCGCGGTCGGAAACAGCCGGTTGTTGACCCGCTCGAACAATGCAAAGCCCGCCTGCGCCTCCATCGTCTTCAGCGCATTGCTGACCGCGGGCTGCGACAGTGCCAGCTCGTCCGCTGCCGCCACCGTGGTGCGGTGGCGGATGACGGCACGCAGGATCTCGAGCTGACGCAGGTTCATATCACTGCCGGTTATACTCAGGGCCAAAACATCATAGCAGAACGAATTGATTTTGCAGCCCCGCTCGCCCGTAATGGCAGCGGATTTGCGCGTCGCATCAATGGGTTCGTTCGCCCATTGAGGCAGCACTGCGCACAGATTGGAGGCAATCTTGGTTCGCGTCCTTCGCGCCGCCGCTGCCCAGATGGGGCCGACGCAAAAAGCCGATACGCGCGAGCATACGTTGTGGCGGATGCTGGCATTGCTGGAGGAGGCGGCCGGCCGCGGCGCCAGCCTCGTGGTGTTTCCCGAGCTTGCCTTCACCACCTTCTTTCCGCGCTGGCTGCTGGAGGGCGAAGCGCTCGACCGTTATTTCGAGCGCGGCATGCCGAACCCGGCGGTGGCCAAGCTGTTCGATCGCGCGCGAGCGCTGCGCGTCGGCTTCTATGTCGGCTATGCCGAGCTGACGCCGGAAGGCCGGCGCTACAATTGCTCCATCCTGGTCGATCGCGACGGCGAGATTTTGGGCCGCTATCGCAAGGTGCATCTGCCGGGTTCGGTCGAGCCTCGCGAGGGCGCACGCTATCAGCAGCTCGAGAAGCGCTATTTTGAGTATGGCGACCTCGGCTTTCCCGCTTTCCGCGCGGGATCGGCCTGGGCTCATGCCATCATGGGCATGATGATCTGCAACGATCGGCGCTGGCCGGAATCCTGGCGCGTGCTCGGTCTGCAAGGCGTCGAGCTCGTCTGCATCGGCTACAATTCGGCCGCCTACGATCCCAATGGCGGCACGACCGAAGACGGCGCCTTGCGTACCTTCCACTCGACCTTGGTGACGCAGGCCAATGCCTACATGAACGCGACCTGGGCGATCTCGGTGGCGAAGGCGGGTGAGGAGGACGGCTCCGGGCTGATCGGCGGCTCCTGCATCGTCGATCCAAATGGCCGCATCGTCGCGCAGGCGCAGACGCTCGCCGATGAGGTAATCGTTGCCGACATCGATCTCGATCTGTGCCGCCAGGGCAAGGACAAGATGTTCAATTTCGCCGCCCATCGGCGGCCCGAGCAATACAGGGTGATCACCGAACGCGCCGGCGTCATCGAGCCGGCCGTTCTCGACGCGGACTGACCAAATGGCACGGCGTTGGCAATAGGACCGGCCAACCGTTGGCAAAGGAGCTGACATGACACGCCTCTCGCATTTCCTTGGGCTGGCAGCCCTGGCCGCCGTGACGTCGGCGCAAGCGGCCGAGCTTCCGGCGGAAATCAGGCAGGCGGGCACGCTGAAGCTCACGGTCAACTCCACCTACGCGCCGATGGAATATCGCGATCCCGCGACGGGCGAGCTGGTCGGGCTCGACATCGATCTTGCGAGCGAGCTCGCCAAGCGGCTCGGCAGCCTGAAGATCGTCTGGAGCGAGACGCCGTTCGCCGAGCTGATCCCCTCGCTCCAGACCAAGCGTGCCGATTTCATCATCTCCGGCATTTCCGACCGCGCCTCGCGGCGCGAGACCGCCGATTTCGTCGACTATCTTGCGACCGGCCCGCAGTTCTTCGTGATGGCGGACAATGCGGCCAAGGACGCAACCGATCTCTGCGGCAGGAAGGTCGGCACCACCCGCAGCACCAGCTTTCCGGTTGAGATCGAGAAGTGGAGCAAGCAAAATTGCGAGCCGACCGGCAAACCGGCGATCCAGTACGTGCCCGGTGAGAACTCGATCGACGTCCGCAACCAGCTCAAGCAGGGGCGCATCGATGCCGCCGTGCAGGGCAGCGAGACGCTGCCATATGCCCAGACGCAGGAGCCCGGCAAATACCGCGTCGTCGGCGAGCCCTTCGCCAAAGGTTATCAAGGCATCATGTTCCGCAAGGACGATGCAGCCTTGCGCGAGGCGGTCACGGAAAAACTCGCGGCGATGATCGCTGACGGCTCCTACAAGGCGATTCTCGACAAATGGGGGCTGGGCGCCAACGCTATCGCAAAACCCATGCTGAACGCGGCGCCGCAATGAAGCCGGCGCCGGCACTCGCGGAGGGGTTTCCCGATCTGTCGGGGATGCGGATCGCGCGCGAGCCGCACTGGTTTCGCTGGCTCAGCGCGGCCCTGATCGTGCTCGTGCTGGCCGCGATCGTGCGCGCCTTCGCGGGCGGCCAGATCGAATGGTCCTATGTCAGCCGTTTCCTGACCGCAAAGGTCATCCTCGAAGGCATCGTCAACACCATGGTGATGGCGGTGCTGGCAATGGCGCTCGGGATCTTCCTCGGCATCGTCGTGGCGATCATGCGGCTGTCGTCCAATCCGGTGCTGAAGACGGTCGCGGCCGGTTACACCTGGCTGTTCCGCGGCACCCCGCTGATCCTGCAATTGCTGCTGTGGTTCAATCTCGCGCTGGTGTTTCCGACCATCGGCATTCCCGGCCTGTGGAGTGCGCGCGCCGTCGACGTCATGACGCCGTTCCTCGCCGCGCTGCTCGGGCTCGGCATCAACCAGGGCGCCTACACCTCCGAGGTGATGCGCGCCGGCATGCTGTCGGTCGATATCGGGCAATATGAAGCGGCGCAGGCGATCGGCATGGGGCGGCTGCGCGCGCTGCGGCGGATCGTGCTGCCGCAGGCGATGCGGGTGGTGATTCCGCCGCTCGGCAACGAGTTCATCGGCATGGTGAAGGCGACCTCGCTCGCCAGCGTCATTCAATATCCCGAGCTGCTGCACAACGCCGAAAACATCTATTACGCCAATTCCCGCGTCATCGAGCTCTTGATCGTCGCCGGGCTCTGGTACCTGCTCGTGGTCTCGATCCTGACCCCGCTCCAGATGCTGCTCGAACGCCGCTTTGCCCGCGGCACATTGCGGCTGGCGCGATGACAAAGCCCCTGGTCGCGATCCGCTCCGTAGCCAAGAATTTTGGAGAGTTCCAGGCTCTCAGAAGCGTCTCGCTCGACGTCTGGCCCGGCGAGGTGATGTGCCTGATCGGCGCCTCCGGCTCCGGCAAGACCACGCTGCTCCGCTGCATCAACCAGCTCGCCACGATCGATGCCGGCGGCATCTGGCTCGATGGCGAGCTGCTCGGGGTGCGCGAGCAGGGCGGGAAGCTCCATCGCCTCAGCGAGCGCGAGATGGGGCGGCAGCGGCTCAAGACCGGCATGGTGTTCCAGCGCTTCAATCTGTTCCCGCACAAGACCGCGCTGGAGAACATCATCGAAGGTCCGGTCCAGGTTCAGGGACGCAAGGTCGAGGAAGTGCGCGCCGAAGCACTCGAGTTGCTCCGCCGCGTTGGATTGTCCGCGAAGGCGGACTGGTATCCGGCCCAGCTCTCCGGCGGCCAGCAGCAGCGCGTCGCGATCGCGCGAGCGCTCGCCATGAAGCCGATGCTGATGCTGTTCGACGAGCCGACCAGCGCGCTCGATCCCGAACTCGTCGGCGAGGTGCTCGCCGTCATGAAGGAATTGGCGAAGAGCGGCATGACCATGATGGTGGTGACGCACGAGCTCGGCTTTGCGCGCGAGGTCGCGGACCGCGTCGTCTACATGGACCAGGGCGCGATCGTGGAGCAGGGGCGCGCCTGCGACGTGTTGGGCGCGCCGCGCGAGGCGCGAACCAAGGCATTTCTTGCGGCTGTGATCTGAATGGGGGCGTGTTGATGAAGAGGTTTTTGGTTGCGGCGGCGTTCCTGGGTGCCATGAGCTTGCCGGTGATGGCGATCGAGCTGCCCGCGGAGATCGCCAAGCGCGGCAGCATCAAGGTGGCGCTGGTGCCGAACTATCCGCCGATGGAGTTCCGCGATCCCGCCACCAACGCGCTCTCCGGCTTCGATGTCGAGTTCGGTGAGGCGATCGGCCGCAAGCTCGGCCTCAAGATCGAATGGCAGGAGACCAGCTTTGCCGAGTTCATGCCGTCGATCGCGACGGGGCGGGCGGATGCGATCCTGTCGGGCTTCACCGACTATGCGAGCCGGCATGAGACCGCGACCTTCGTCGACTATCTTCGCAGCGGCCCGCGCTTCTTCGTGCAGCAATCGCGTGCGGCGGAGTTCAAGGATGCCGCCGCGCTCTGCGGCAAGAAGGTCGGTGCCAGCCGCCGCACCATGTTCCCGGCCCAGATCGCGGCGTGGAGCGAGAAGAGCTGCGGCAGCAATCCGATCGTGTTCGTCGGCACCGACGGCTCGGCGGATGCCCGCACCCAGCTCAGGCAGGGGCGTATCGACGCCGCCGTGCAAGGCGATGAGACGCTGCCCTACATCATGGATCAGGAGCCCGGCGCCTATGCGCCGGTGGGCCAGACCCTTGCGCAGCAATTCACCGGCATTGCCCTGCCGGTGAAGGAGAAGGCGCTTCATCAGGCGATGCTGGAGGCGGTCGATGCGCTGATCGCGGACGGCACTTACAAGACCCTGCTGGCGAAGTGGAAACTGAGCGATAACGCAATCGAGAAGGCGACCATCAATGCTGGACAGTAAGGCACTCCAGAGCATCCCGCTCGTCCCCGCCAATACCGCCGATCCGGCGCCGGACTATCCCTGGCCGAAGCCGTATAATTCGGCGATGTTCCTGTCGTTCGACGTGGACGCGGAGAGCGCGTGGACCAGCAAGGACGCAGTGCATGCGCAGAGGCTGATCACCATGAGCTATGGCGGTTATGAGGCGCGCGTCGGCACGCCGAAGCTGCTGGAGCTGCTGGATCAGCTCGATCTCAAGGCGACGTTCTTCGTGACGGGGTGGTCGGTCGATGCGCATCCGGCGATGGCCGAGTCGATCCTCAAGGCCGGCCACGAGATCGGCCATCACGGCTATCATCATCTGCTGCCTGATCCGGGCGATCCCTGGATCGAGGAGGAGCTGGAACGTGGCTTCGAGGCGCTGAAGCGCCGGCTCGGCGTCAAGCCGACCGGTTACCGCGCGCCTTACGGCGAGTTCACCGAGGAGCTGCGCGTCGCGCTGGTGCGTCACGGCATCGTCTATACGTCGTCGTTCCGCGATGACGTCAGGCCCTATCGCCATCGTCTCGCCGACGGCAAGCCTGGCACGATCGAGCTGCCAGTCACGGCGAGCTACGATGACTGGATGCACGGCCTGTCCGGACGCTTCAGCCCGCGCTCGATCTTTCCCAAGGAGCATGTGCTCTCAATGTGGAAGGACGAGCTGGACGAGGTCCGCGACTGGGGCGCGATGGTCACGACCGTGCTGCATCCGCAGTGCAGCGGCCGGCCGATGCGGCTGCGCCTGCTGCGCGAGTTCCTCACTTACGCAATGTCGTGCCCCGACGTCTGGATTACCACGGGTGAGAAGATCGCGGAAAACTTCCTGCGCCACGAGGCGGCGAGCCGTTGAGTCCCGTCATGAGCCGTCGCCGCATCCTCGTCATCAACCCCAACTCCTCGGCGTCGGTGACGGCGGCGATCGACGACGCGGTTGCGCCGCTGCGGATCGCCGGCGGGCCTGACATCGAGGTGACCGGGCTTCCCGAGGGCCCGCCGGGCATCAGCTCGCAGCGCGATGCCGACAGCGTGGTGATGCCGCTGGTCAATCGCGTCACGCGCGACGATGCAGATGCTTTCGTGCTCGCCTGCTTCAGCGATCCCGGCCTGCATGCGGTGCGTGAAGCCGCCGGCGGCCGCCCCGTCATGGGCATCGCCGAGTGCGGCATTTTTCGCGCGCTGATGCTGGGCGAGCGCTTTGGCGTGATCGCGCTGTCGCCGTCGAGCATCCGCCGCCAGCAACGGATGGCGCGGGTGATGGGCGTCGATAGCCGCTATGCCGGAAGCTGGTCGGTCGGCGCGAGCGCAGCGGAAACCGCGGGCGCGGACATTCGTGGACGGTTGATCGATGCCGCCCGCGCCCTGGTCACGCAATGCCGTGCCGATGTCGTGGTGATGGGCTGCGCCGGCATGGTCTCGCATCGTGCGGCGATCGCGGAGGCGATCGGCGTGCCGGTGGTTGAGCCGACGCAACAGGCGGTGGCCGCTGCGATCGGTGCGGTGTTGCTCAATGCGTAACATGCGAATGATGAAGCCGCGTTCTCTTGACACCCGCTCTGGCCGCGCACTCGCTGCGACCTCTCCCGCTTGCGGGAGAGGTCGCGCCGAAGGCGCGGGTGAGGGCTCTCTCCTCTTGGGGGCCCTCGCCTGCGGAGGCACCCTCTCCCCAGCCCTCCCCCGCAAGCGGGGGAGGGAGCGCGCTGCCGTTGCGGCTGCACATCGCGACACTTAGGAGCCTCCTGCAATGCCTATCTCCCGCCGTTCGCTCCTCAAGGCCGCCGCAGCCATGCCGGCGTTATCGCTGCCCGGCATCGTGCGCGCCGAATCCCAGACCACCCTGCGCTTCATCCCGGTGATCGATCTCGCTTTCGTCGATCCCATCTACTCGACCGCGCAGGTGTCGCGAAACCATGGCTTCATGGTCTACGACACACTCTACGGCATGAGCTCCTCGCTCCAGGTTTCGCCGCAGATGCTGTCGGGCCACGTCATCTCCGGCGACGAGCTTCAGTGGGACCTCACGCTTCGTGACGGCCTGTTCTGGCACGATGGCGAGCGCGTGCTCGCGCGCGACTGCGTCGCCAGCATCCGTCGCTGGGCCGCGCGCGACGGCTTTGGCGGCGAGCTGATGGAGGCGACCGCCGAGCTTTCGGCCGCGGGCGACCGCACCATCCGTTTCCGTCTCAAGCGTCCGTTCCCGCTGCTGCCGCAGGCGCTCGGCAAGGCCGCGATCAACGCCTGCTTCATGATGCCGGAGCGATTGGCGAGCCAGGATCCCTTCAAGCCGCTGACCGAAGTGATCGGCAGCGGCCCGTTCCGCTATCTCGCTGATGAACGCGTGCAGGGCGCGCGCAACGCCTACGCCAAGTTCGAGCGCTATCAGCCGCGCACTGACGGCAAGCCGGATTGGACCGCCGGGCCGAAGATCGCGCATTACGATCGCGTGGTCTGGACCACCACGCCCGACGCCGGCACTGGCGTTGCTGCGCTCCAGACCGGCGAGCAGGACTGGCAGGAGACCACGCCGCATGACCTCTTGCCGGTCATCAAGGCCGCCGGCGACATCGAGACGCGCATCCTCGATCCCCGCGGCTATGCCTGCATGCTGCGGCTCAATCATCTGCAGCCGCCGTTCGACAATCCCGCGATCCGCCGCGCGTTGCTGGGCGCGATCGATCAGTCGGCATTCATGACTGCCGTTGCGGGCACCGATCCTGCCTTCCAGGTCTCGCCGATCGGCTACTTCGCGCCCGGCACACCGATGGCGAGCGAGGTCGGCCTCGACGTGTTCCGCGGCCCGCGCGACTACGCCAAGGTCAGGGCCGACCTGAAAGCCGCCGGCTACAATGGCGAGAAGATCGTGGTGCTCGTGCCCACCAACTCGCTGGCGCAGAAACCGCTTGGCGAGATCGCCGTGGACTCGCTTCGCAAGGCCGGCATGAACGTGGAATATGCCGGGCTCGATTTCGCCGTCGTGTTGCAGCGTCAACTCAAGAAGGACCCGATCGGGCAGGGCGGCTGGAGCGCTGCGGTCGGCAACTGGCAGGGCATCGACTGGCTCAATCCGGCCGGCAACACCAATATCCGCGGCGAAGGCAAGGTTGCCGGCTGGTATGCGAGCGAGAAGATGGGGTCCTTGCGCAGCCAGTGGCTGGCGGCGTCCGAGCTCGCCGAGCAGCAGCGCGTCTGCCGCGAGATCCAGGCGGTGGCGTTCGAGGAAATCCCCTATATTCCGATCGGCCTGTACAAGCAGCCGACCGCTTATCGCAAAGCCATCACCGGTATTCTCGACGGCACGGCCGTCTTCTGGAACGTACGCCCCGCATGAGCACGATCGCAATTTTCGGCAGCTATGTGCTGTCGCGGAAAGATGGCGCGCAGGACGTGCTGCGCGACCACTGGGTTCTGATCGAAGGCAAGACAATCGCCGCGGTCACGCCGGACAAGCCGCGCGCGGATCGGGTCTACGACCGTCCCGGCCGCTTCGTGCTGCCGGGCCTGCTCAACCTGCACAATCACTGCTTCTCCGAGGCCGTGGCGCGCAGCCATACCGAGGACGGCAACGGCCGCAAGAACAACCAGAGCATCGTCTACACCGTGCTGCTGCCGCTGACCAAGCGCGGCGCCGAGATCCTGTCGGCCGAAGAACGCATGGCGGTGGCGCGGCTCGGCATCCTGCAGCTGCTCAAGGGCGGCGCCACCACAGTGATGGAGCCGTTCCGCAATTCGATCCCGGAAATGTTCGACGCGGCGGAAGAGATGGGCATCCGCTTCTACGGCGCGCCCTATCTGTTCTCGACGTCGGACGCCAAGGCCGGCCCCGACGGTGTGGTGCGCTATTCCGGCGATGACGGCGCCGCCGACTTGGCGACATGGGATGCGCTCTACCAGCGCTGGAACGATCGCGGCGACGGCCGCATCGGCCTCGCCATGAGCCCGCATGCCACCGACACCTGCGGCCCGGATCTGCTGAAGGCCTGCGCGACGCGGGCGCGCGAGCTCGGCGTTCCCATCACCACGCACATGGCGCAGAGCCGCGCCGAGGTCGAGACCATCGGCAAGCGCTACGGCGGCCGCACGCCGGCGCAGTACCTGGACTGGCTCGGCCTGCTGGCGCCTGACCTGATGGCGGCGCACTGCATGTTCAGCAGCGACGACGATCTCAAGCTGATGGCCGCGCGCGGCATGACCGTTCTGAATTGCCCGCGCGTGTTCGCGCGCGCCGGCGTCACCGCGGCGTTCAGCCGGTTCGCGGAGCACGGCGTGCGCACGGTGGTCGGCACCGACGGCTACAATATGGACCTGCTCGGCGAGCTCAACGCGGCGTCGTTGATCTCCAAGATCACCTCGGCGCGCCCTGACGTCGCGAACTCGCCCGAGTTGATCGAGGCGAACACGGCGGTGGCCGCCGACGTCATCAAGCGGCCGGATCTCGGCCGGATCGAGCCGGGTGCAACCGCCGACCTCACCGTGGTCGATCTCACCCATCCGCATCTTCAGCCGCTGTTCGATCCGCGCCGCGCGCTGATCGCGCTCGCCAACCGCGCCAATGTCGATCAGGTGATCGTCGATGGCCGCGTGCTCATCGATGCCGGCCGCTATCTCGGCGCTGACGAAGCGGCGATCACGGTCGCGGGCACCGCCGCGATCGGCAAGATCTGGGATCTGCCGGAGGCGCAGGCGGCGTTCAACGGCTGATTGTTCTGGCGAAGGAAGTGCGCTCCCTCTCCCGCAAGCGGGAGAGGTTGCAGCGACCCTGCGGCCGGATCGTCCGACCCAAGAGCATTCGGCCTAATCGTCGAATTCGGCGAGCGCCTTGCGCATGGTCTCGACCAGATCCAGTGCCACCGGTGAGGGACTGCGCTGCGCCGGGAAGACGGCGGAGAATTCGAAGTCGATGCGTGGCAGGAAGCGACGCGCGACCACGCCGCGGGTGGAGAATTCCCTCGCGGTGAAAGGGTCGCAGATCGCGACGCCAAGCCCTGACGACACCATGCCACACATGATCTCCGACAACGTGGTCTCGACCCTGAGCACGCGGCGGACCTCGTGACGATTGAACACCTGGTCGACGAGATGCCGGCTCGATGACCCCGCCGACAATGAGATGAACGTCTCGCCTTCGAAATCGCGCGGCTCCAGGACGTCCTTCTCCGTGAGGCGATGACCTGTCGGCAGCACCGCGACGCGCGCGGGCGCCGGCAGTCGCAGGCTCGGCAGCCCGGAATGGGCGATCGGCACCTCGGCAAAGCCGATGTCGCATTGATTGTTCAGAACCCAGTCGACCACGATCGGAGAGATCACGCCGAAGAAAGCAAGGTTGAGGTTCGGCCGCTCCTGCAGGAAGTGTCCGGCCAGGCGCGGCAGATAGCCGTTCGCAAGCGCCGGCAGCGCGGCGATGCGCAGCGAGCCGGTGCGGCGGCCGCGGATTTCCTCGGCCGCCGCACTGATGCGTTCGAGGCCGACGAACGAGCGCTCGACCTCGGTATAGAGCGCCATCGCCGCCGCGGTCGGCACGAGGCCGGTGCCGCGCCGCTCGAACAGCTCCATTTTCAACAGGGCCTGGAGGTCGCGCAGCAACCGGCTGACCGCGGGCTGCGTCACCACCATCAGCTTCGCAGCCTCCGTGACGCTGCCGGTCAGCATCATCGCGCGGAAGGCCTCCACCTGCCGCGAATTGATCCGCGCCATCCCGCAATCCAATCATAACATTTCGGCATGCAGAGGGTGCCATTATTCATTGGACGATGGAAGTATACGTCTGCGATCTTTTTCAGCAGAGCTGGAGCCAGCTCGCATTTTCGGCAGATTGGAGGGGTTCAAACCTCCAAATCGCGCCAAAACCCGCCGAACAGGGGCCGGAGCCCTGGCCTGAGAGGGATTTGCGCGGAAGGAAATGCGGAAGGCGCCCCAGCCGGAGACTTGTCGGCACGTCACCTCATTCCGGTATGGAGATCGGTCCACATGAAGACTTTTCGCCTTCTGACCGCGGTCAGCATCGCAGCGCTCATTGCCGCCCCGTCAGCCGCCTCGGCCCAGCAAAAGACTCTCTACGTCGCCGGCTATGGCGGCTCGTTCGAGAAGACCATCCGCGACGAAGTGGTCCCAGCCTTCGAGAAGGAGAACGGCGTCAAGGTCGAATACGTCGCCGGCAACTCCACCGACACGCTGGCCAAGCTGCAGGCGCAGAAGGGCAACCAGCAGATCGACGTCGCCATCGTCGATGACGGCCCGATGTACCAGGCGATCCAGCTCGGCTTCTGCGGCAAGCTCGATGGCCTGCCCGCCGATCTCTACGACGCCGCGCGCTTCAAGGACGATCGTGCCGTCGCCATCGGTATCGTCGCGACCGGCCTGATGTACAACACCAAGGTGTTCAAGGAGAAAGGCTGGGCGCCGCCGACCTCCTGGAACGACCTGAAGGACACGAAATACGCCAAGCAGCTCGTGATCCCGCCGATCAACAACACTTACGGTCTCGAAGCGCTGGTGATGTTGTCGAAGATGAACGGCGGCGGCGAGACCAACGTCGATTCCGGCTTCAAGATCTTCAAGGAACAGATCAATCCGAACGTGCTCGCCTATGAGCCGTCGCCCGGCAAGATGACCGAGCTGTTCCAGTCCGGTCAGGCCGTGATCGCGGTGTGGGGGACCGGCCGCGTGCAGAGCTTTGCCAATACCGGCTTCCCCGTCGACTTCGTCTATCCCAAGGAAGGCGCCGCGACGCTGCTGACGACGGCGTGTCCGATCGCCAAGCCCAATGCCTCGCCGCTGGCGGAAAGCTTCGTCAAGATGCTGCTCGATCCAAAAATCCAGCTCGTGATGCTGAAGGATTACGGCTACGGCCCGGTGCTGAAATCGCTGGTGATCCCGCCCGAGCTCGGCAAGATGGCGCCGATCGGCGAGCGCGCGGCAAAGCTCTACAATCCGGACTGGACCGTCATCAACGAGAAGCGCGAGGAGTGGACCAAGCGCTGGAATCGCGAGGTCGAGCGCTGATCGGATCGTTTGCGGAGACAGCGCATGGCCTATCTCGAGCTCGACCGGGTCGCAAAACAGTTCGGCGCGCAGACTGTGGTCGACGACTTCAGTCTGTCGGTGGGGAAGGGGGAGTTCATCTCCTTCCTCGGCCCCTCCGGCTGCGGCAAGACCACGACGTTGCAGATGATCGCGGGCTTCCTTGATCCCTCACGCGGCGCCATCCGCCTGGAGGGCAAGGACCTGACCGCGATCCATCCGGCCAAGCGCGGCCTCGGTATCGTGTTCCAGAGCTACGCGCTGTTTCCGCACATGACGGCGGCGGAGAACGTCGCCTTTGGCCTCGAGATGCGCAATGTGCCGCGTGGCGAACGGACCGAGCGCGTTCGTTCCGCACTCGCGATGGTCGGCCTCGCCGGCTTTGAGGACCGTCATCCCCGCCGCATGTCGGGCGGCCAGCAGCAGCGCGTGGCGCTGGCGCGCGCGCTGGTGATCAAGCCGAGCGTGCTGCTGCTCGACGAGCCGCTGTCGAACCTCGACGCCAAGCTGCGCGAGGAAATGCAGATCGAGCTGCGCCAGATCCAGCGCACTATCGGCACCACGACGATCCTGGTCACGCATGACCAGAACGAGGCGATGTCGCTGTCCGACCGCATCGTGGTGATGAGCCAAGGCAAGATCGAGCAGATCGGCACGCCGCAGGAGACTTATGAGAAGCCGGCCTCGGCCTTCGTCTCGCAATTCCTCGGCAAGACCAATGATTTTGCCGGGACGATCGACCGGACCGCCTCGCCGGCACAGCTGGTGGCGGGCTCATGGAGCGCGCCGGCGCCGGCCGGGCTGAGCGGTCCCGTCACCCTCAGCATTCGCCCCGAAAGGATCGGGTTTGGCGATGCCGGTCTTGGTGCGAAGATCATCACGCGCATTTTCCAGGGCAACCACTGGCTATTCCAGTGCGAGAGCGAGTGCGGCCCGGCGATCGTGATCCGCCAGAATGACGGCAAGGCCCAGCCGGCCGAAGGCGAGGCCGTTCGCCTCACCTGGCGGGCCGAGGACATGAGCATGCGTGCGAGGGCCGGCGCATGAGCATGGCCGCCGAGGAGCGCAGCGTACGTGCACCGTGGGCACTGACGGCGCCCGCCCTGATACTGTTCGTCGGCGTGCTGCTGATTCCGCTGGCGATGACGGTGATGCTGTCGTTCCACGATTGGGGCCAGTACAAGGGCATCGAGCCGGTCTTCATCCTCAAGAACTGGCACGAGATCGCGACCGATCCCTATTACGCCGAAATGTTCTGGCGGACGTTTCGCATTGCGATCCTGACCACGCTGCTCACGGCGCTGCTCGGGGCACCCGAAGCCTATATCCTCAACCGCATGAGTGGCCGCTGGAAGAGTTTTTTCCTGCTGGTCATTCTCGGCCCGCTGCTGATCTCCGTGGTGGCGCGTACGCTCGGCTGGGCGCTTCTGTTCGGCGGCAACAACGGCCTCGTCAACAAGCTCTTGATGTCGCTGGGCGCGATCCGCTCGCCGATCCCCTTCATGTTCACCGAAACCGGCATGGTGGTCGCGCTCGCGCATGTGATGATGCCGTTCATGGTGCTGTCGGTGTGGGCGGCGCTGCAGCGGCTTGATCCGCAGATCGAGAATGCCGCGATGTCGCTCGGTGCCGGTCCCGTCACCATCATTCGCCGCATCATCATGCCGCAGATCATGCCGGGCGTGCTGTCGGGCGCCATCATCGTGTTCTCGCTCTCGGCCAGCGCCTTCGCGACACCGGCGATCATCGGCGGCCGTCGGCTCAAGGTCGCCGCGACGCTTGCCTATGACGAGTTCCTCAACACCCTGAACTGGCCGCTCGGGGCCGCGGTCGCGACGCTCCTGCTGGTCGCACTGGTCTTGATCGTTGTCGGCAGCAACGCGCTGATCGAGCGGCGCTATGCGGAGGTGTTCCGATGAGACGGAACGGCCCGCTCGCGCTGATCTTCCACACCATCTTCGTGGTCGTGATGGTGGCGCCGATCCTGGTGGTCTGCCTGGTCGCGTTCACGCCCGAAGGCTTCCTGTCGCTGCCGACCAACGGTTTCTCCTTGCGCTGGTTCAGGACCATCGCGAACTATCCCGAATTCATTCACGCCTTTTGGGTCAGCCTTGGGTTAGGGGCGCTCTCGTCGTTCGTCGCGCTGCTGTTCGCGGTGCCGGCGGCGCTCGCGATCGCGCGCTATCGCTTCCGCGGACGCGATGCGCTGGCGGCGCTGTTCCTGTCGCCCTTGATGATCCCGCATGTCGTGCTCGGCATTGCCTTCCTGCGCTTCTTCACCTCGGCAGGACTCGGTGGCAGTTTTGCCGCGCTGATCATCGCCCATGTCATCATCGTGTTTCCGTTCGCGCTGCGGCTGACCTTGGCGGCGGCGACAGGCATGGACCGCACGGTCGAGATGGCAGCGGTCTCGCTCGGCGCTGGCGGCTGGACGCTGTTTCGCCGCGTGTCGCTGCCGCTGATCCTGCCCGGCGTCATCAGTGGCTGGGCGCTGGCCTTCATCCAGTCCTTTGACGATCTTACCATGACCGTCTTCCTCGCCGCGCCCGGCACCGAGACGTTGCCGGTGCGCATGTTCCTTTATATCCAGGACAACATCGATCCGCTGGTGACGTCGGTCTCGGCCTGCGTGATCGCTGTGACCATGACCGCCCTCATTCTGCTCGACCGCTTCTACGGGCTCGACCGCGTGCTCGCCGGCAAGGGCGATACGGGGCGATAGGAGAACTTATGTCCAAAGCGTTTTCGAGCGAAGTGGGCGCCGGTTCGCGTGAAGAAAACGCGTCCAGACAAAAATCAGACTACGACGTCGCCGTCGTCGGCGGCGGGCTGCTCGGCTCCGCGATAGCCTGGGGCCTCGGCCGGCTCGGCAAGAAGGTCGCCGTGCTCGACGAAGGCGATATCACCAAGCGCGCCTCGCGCGCGAACTTCGCGCTGGTGTGGGTGCAGAGCAAGGGGCTCGGCATGCCCGCCTATACGGTGTGGACCGTGCAGGCGTCGCAGGCATGGAGTCGGCTGGCGTCCGAGCTGAAGCAGCAGACCGGTCTCGACGTCTGCCTGCAGCAGAATGGCGGCTTTCACCTCACCCTCGGCGATGACGAATTCGGCCAGCGCACCGACCTCGTCAAGCGGATGCACAACCAGGCCGGCGCGGCCGACTACAAGATGGAGATGCTCTCGGCGTCCGACGTGAAGAAGTCGCTGCCGCTGATCGGCCCCGAGGTCTCCGGCGGCAGCTATTGTCCGCTCGACGGTCACGTCAATTCGCTGCGCACCTTCCGCGCGTTCCACACCGGCTTCAGGGCGTTCGGCATCGACTATTTCCCGGAGCGGCCGGTGTCCGCGATCAGCAAGAGCGGCGGCGAATTCCGCCTGACCACGCCGAAGGGCGAACTGCGCGCCGCAAAAATCGTGCTCGCCGCCGGCAACGCCAACCAGACGCTGGCGCCGATGGTCGGTCTCCTTGCTCCGATGGGCCCGACCCGCGGCCAGATCGTGGTGACCGAGCGCACCATGCCGTTCCTGCCACACCCGCTGACCACGATCCGCCAGACCGACGAAGGCACGGTGATGATCGGCGACAGCAAGGAGGACGAGCTGGACGACCGCGCGCTGAAGCATTCGATCAGCGCGGTGATGACAGATCGTGCGCAACGCATGTTCCCGCATCTGTCGCGGCTCAACGTGGTCAGGAGCTGGGCCGGCATCCGCGTGATGCCGCAGGATGGTTTTCCGATCTACGACCAGTCGGAGACGCATCCCGGCGCCTTCGTCGCCTGCTGCCATTCCGGGGTGACGCTCGCCTCCAACCACGCTTTCGAGATCGCGCGCATGGTCGCGCAGGGCGCGCTCGAGCCCGAGCTGGTCGGCGCGTTCTCGGCCAGCCGCTTCGGCGGCGCCGGCGCGGCGAACGACAGCGGCTACTAAAGATATCAAGGAGCCAAGAGGCATCCCATGTTTAAGCGATCCGAACAGGACAAGCGTCCGCAGGTGCAGATCTTCGTCGACGGCGTTGCCGTCGCGGCGCGCCAGGGCGACACCGTCTCAGCCGCGCTGCTGGCCTCCGGCTGCGACGCACGTCGCTCGACGGCGGTGAGCGGTGCGCCGCGCCTGCCTTATTGCATGATGGGCGTGTGCTTCGACTGCCTGGTCACCATCGATGGCGTCGGCAACCGGCAGGGCTGCCTCGTGCCCGTCGCCGAGGGCATGCAGATCGAGATCCAGAAGGGCAAGCGGGAGATCGGAAGATGAATGTGGCTCCCAAGCGCGAAGACTATGATGTCGTGGTGATCGGAGCGGGGCCTGCGGGCCTTGCCGCCGCTGCGACCTCCGCCGAAGCCGGCCTCTCGACGCTGCTGCTCGACGAGAACGTGGGCCCTGGCGGTCAGGTGTTCCGCGCCATCGCCTCGACGCCGGTGACCGACCGCAACCAACTCGGCGCGGATTATTGGGTTGGCGCCGATCTCGTGCAGTCCCTGCGAGCGAGCAGCGCCGAGGTGATTCATCGCGCGACCGTCTGGAGCCTCGACCGCAACCTCGAGATCGCCGTCTCGCTTGGCGGCGCGTCCGCCTTCGTCAAGGCCAAACGCGTGATCCTCGCGACCGGGGCGCTGGAGCGGCCGTTCCCGATTCCCGGCTGGACGTTGCCGGGCGTGATGACCGCCGGCGCGGCACAGACCATGCTGAAATCGTCGGCGCTGGTGCCGGACGGACGCACCATGATCGCAGGGCAGGGGCCGCTGCTCTGGCTGCTCGCCGCGCAGATCCTTCGCCTTGGCGGCCGTATCGACCGCATTCTCGATACCACAGAGCGCGGCAATTATTTCGCGGCACTGCCGCATGCCTTCGCCTTCCTGACCTCGCCCTATTTCGCCAAGGGCCTGTCGATGATGCGCGAGGTCAAGGCGAAGGTGCAGGTTGTCTCCGGCGTCACCGAGCTCTCGGCATCGGGTGACGGTCAGCTCGCCAGCGTGAGCTATGTCGCGGGCGGCAGGCGCGAGACCATTCCCGCAGATCTGCTCTTGCTGCATCAAGGCGTGGTGCCCAACGTCAATCTGGCGATGGCGGCCGGCGTCGAGCATCGCTGGGACGACCTGCAACTCTGCTGGTCTCCGGTGCTCGATGCGAACGGCAACTCGTCGGTCGCGGGGATCGCGATCGCCGGCGATGGCGCCGGCATCGGCGGCGCGAATGCTGCCGTGGTGCGCGGGCGGATCGCGGCGCGCGCGGCGGTGGAAGCGTTAGCACCCGCGGCTGCCGCAAAACTTCCGTCGATGGCAGCGTTGCGTGCCGATCTCGCCAAGGCCGAGCGCGGCCGCGTCTTCCTCGACACGCTGTTCCGGCCGGCACCGCAGTTCCGGATTCCCTCGGGCGATACCATCGTGTGCCGCTGCGAAGAGGTGACGGCCAAGGATGTGCTCGATTCCGTCGCGATCGGCGCGACCGGGCCGAACCAGCTCAAGGCCTATCGCCGCACCGGCATGGGTCCGTGCCAGGGCCGGCTCTGCGGCCTCACCGTCACCGAGTTGATGGCGCAGGCGCGCGGCAAGACGCCGCAGGAGATCGGCTATTACCGGCTGCGCGCGCCGGTGAAGCCGATCACGCTCGCCGAGCTCGCAGCCGTTCCCAAGAGCGAGGCGGACGTCAAGGCGGTGGTGCGCGGATGACCACAAACGTGGATGCGATCGTCGTCGGCGGCGGCATCCACGGATGCTCGACTGCGCTGCATCTGTGCCTCGCCGGCCTGAAGCCGGTGCTGATCGAGAAGGACTATGCCGGCCGCCACGCTTCGGGAGTCAATGCCGGCGGGGTACGCCAGCTTGCGCGGCACATTCCCGAGATTCCGCTGTCGATCCGTTCGATGGGGATCTGGGAGAAGATTTCGGAACTCGTCGACGACGATTGCAGCTTTGAAAGCTACGGCCAGGTGCTGGTCGCGGAGAACGACGATGAGCTTGCGGTCTGCCGCGCGCGCGTCGCGGAGTTGAACGCGCTCGGCTTTACCCATGAAGAGCTGATCGATGCGGCTGAACTGCGGCGTCTCGTGCCGGCGGTCGCCGAGACCTGCCCCGGCGGCGTGGTCTCGCGCCGTGACGGCGCGGCCAATCCGGCGCAGACGACGACGGCGTTCCGGCGCAAGGCGGAGCAGCTCGGCGCGACCGTACGCGAGGGCCTCGCCGCCTCCAACATCCGCCACCGTGATGGCCTCTGGCATGTCGACGTCGGCCCTGAAATCTTTGCTGCGCCGGTACTCGTCAATGCCGCCGGTGCCTGGGCCGGCAAGATCGCGGCTGATCTCGGCGAGCCGGTGCCGGTCGAGACCGTGGCGCCGATGCTGATGATCACCTCGCGCGTGCCGCACTTCATCGACCCCGTCGTGATCCTGCGCGGCCGAAAGCTCTCCTTCAAACAATTCAAGAACGGCACCGTGCTGATCGGCGGCGGCCATCTGGCAACGCCATACCAGGATCGCAACGAGACGGTGCTGGACTGGAAGAGTCTTGCGACCAGTGCGCGCACCGTGTTCGAGCTGTTCCCGGTGATGCGCAGCGCCACCATCGTGCGCGCCTGGGCCGGCATCGAAGCCAAGATGAAGGACGATATTCCCGTGTTCGGGCCCAGCAGCCGTCACAAGGGCCTCTATCATCAGTTCGGCTTCTCGCTGCACGGCTTCCAGCTCGGCCCCGGCGCGGGGGCCGTGATGGCCGAGCTGATCGTCAACGGCGGCAGCCAGACGCGAATCAGCGATCTCGGCATCGACCGCTTCCATCCTTCCACGCTCCAGGGATGAGAAGTTGTCGAATCCGATCGGTTGCTCCGAACTCGCTCAACCTCTCCCGCTTGCGGGAGAGGTCGGCGCGAAGCGCCGGGTGAGGGCTTCCTCCTCTGGGGGAGTGCCCCCTTGTGGCGACACCCTCTCCCCGACCCTCTCCCGCAAGCGGGAGAGGGGGCTCACCGGCTTCGCCAATCCAGACTTACTGAATATCGTCACGCTCTAGCAAAAGAGGACATCATGAGCATCACCCGCAGCATCCGCACGCCCATCATGCATCGCGCCGTCGAAGCCAATGGTTTCGTCTTCCTCGGCGGCACCATCGCCGACGACACCTCGGTCTCGATGGGCGAGCAGACCCGCAACATTCTCAGCAAGATCGCCGGCTATCTCAAGGAAGCGGGAACCGACAAGAGCCGGGTCGTCAGCGCCTCGATCTTCGTCACGGATCTCTCCAAGAAAAAGGAGATGGACGCGGCCTGGACCGAGTTCTTCGGCGACAATCTACCGACCCGCGCCACCGTCGGCGTTGCCGATCTCGGCGGCAGCGCGCTGATCGAGGTCGTGGTCACCGCGCTGAAGGGCTGATCGCATGCCGACGGGGACGTCAGCGCCTCTCGCGCTGTCGTCCCTTCGCCGTGCCTTGATCGCGCCCTTCGAAGAGAATACTTAGAGACTTGCTCAATCAGGAAATTCGCAGCCATGGATTCTACCCCGACCGCAAAGCCCATCCGCCTTGTTCACGGGGAATTCCATGCCTGCTTCAATCATCCTGTCGAACCTGTCGCTGGCCACGCCTGACGGCCGTTCTCTTCTTTCCAACCTCGATCTGACATTCGCGGCCGAGCGGACCGGTCTCGTCGGCCGCAACGGCGTCGGGAAAACGACGCTGCTTGCGTCGATCTCAGGGGAGCACCTCCCTCGTTCCGGACGCGTTCTGGTCAACGGCAGCATTGGCCTGCTGCGCCAGGACGTGCAATTGCCCGCAGGGGCGACCGTGGCCGATCTGTTCGGCGTGCGGCCGGCGCTCGAGCTGCTGCGCCGCGCCGAGCGGGGCGATGCCTCCGCCGACGACATCGCCACGATCGACTGGACGCTCGAAGCGCGGCTGGAGGCGGAGCTGGCATGCCTCGGGTTCGATCCGTCTCCCGATACGGAGCTGTCGTGCCTGTCCGGTGGCCAGATCACGCGGGTTCGCCTCGCCGCGCTGACCTTTGCCGCGCCGGACTTCCTGCTGCTGGACGAGCCCACCAACAATCTCGACCGGGATGGACGCAAGGCCCTGGCCGATTTCCTTGCGTCCTGGCGCGGCGGCGCGATCGTTGTCAGCCACGATCGGGACCTGCTCGAGACCGTGGATGCGATCGTCGAGCTGACGTCGCTCGGAGCCACGCGCTACGGCGGCAATTGGAGCGGGTTTCGCGAACGGAAAGCCGTCGAACTCGCCGCCGTCAGGCACGACCTCGCGCATGCCGAGAGGCGGCTGTCAGAGATCGACGGGAAGGCGCAGCAGGCGGCAGAGAAGAAAGCGCGCAAGGACAGCGGCGGCAGAAAGAAGCGCGCCAAGGGCGACATGCCGCGCATCCTGGCCGGGGCGCGTAAGGATCGCAGCGAGGACAGCGGCGGCAAGACCGCGCAAATCGCCGAGCGGCAGCGCGCAGAAGCGCTCGAGGCCGTCGATGCGGCGCGCCGGCGCATCGAGATTCTTCAGCCGCTCTCCGTCAAGTTGCCCGCGACCGGCCTGCCGGCGGGCAGGGAGGTGGTTTGGCTCGACGGCGTCAGCGCAGGCTACCGACCAGAGCAGCCGGTCCTGCGCGATCTCTCGTTCGCCGTCGTCGGACCGGAGCGTGTCGCGCTGGTCGGGCCCAACGGATCCGGCAAGACGACGCTGCTGAAACTCATCGCGGGCGAGCTGCGTCCGCTCTCAGGCATCGTGCGGGTCAGGCCGGATTTCGCGCTGTTCGATCAGAAGGTCAGTCTGCTCGACCCTGGACTCTCCATCCTGGATAATTTTCGGCGTCTCAATCCGAAGGCGGGTGCGAACGAGTGCCATGCCGCGCTGGCCCGGTTCATGTTCCGCGCCGATGCCGCCTTGCAGGCAGCCGGAAACCTGAGTGGCGGGCAGATGTTTCGCGCCGGCCTTGCCTGTGTGCTCGGCGGGCAGAGGCCGCCGTCGCTGCTGATCCTGGACGAGCCGACCAATCATCTCGACCTCGAATCCATCGAAGCCGTCGAAGCGGGCTTGCGGGCCTATGATGGCGCGCTGCTCGTCGTCAGTCATGACGAAGCGTTCTTGCAGGCGATCGGGATGACACGACGGATCGATGTTGCCGCCAAGGTGCTGCGCATCGATGGCGGGATCGTCTGATCCCGCCTGGCGGTCTGGATTTGGTAGTGATTTTCAAAAACCCGACGCCCTGCCCCCAGCGCGTCGGGTGGAAAGAATGAGTATCAATCCGTGATCCCAACCCGATACTTGTGACGCGTGCCGCCTCAATTTTCTACTCCGGGAAACTACCGCGTCGGAACCGCCCCCGGGGGGCGCAGGCCTATCAGGCCGCGCTTCCACCCGGCTCCAGCGCCTCGCCGATCTCCAGCGGATGGGCCATGGTCTCGTGCAGCGCATCGCGATCGAGCTCGCCTTCGGAAATGCTGATGACGACGCAGGCAACGCCGTTGCCGATCAGATTGGTCAGCGCGCGACATTCGCTCATGAACTTGTCGATGCCGACCAGGATCGCGATCGACTGGATCGGGATGTCAGGCACGATCGAGAGCGTCGCGGCGAGTGTGATGAAGCCGGCACCGGTGACGCCCGAGGCGCCCTTCGAGGTGATCATGGCGATGCCGAGGATGCCGAGCTCCTGCCAGATGGTCAGATGGGTGTTGGTCGCCTGCGCCAGGAACAGCGTCGCCAGCGTCATATAGATGTTGGTGCCATCGAGATTGAAGCTGTAGCCGGTGGGAATGACGAGGCCGACCACGGAACGCGAGGCGCCGAGATGCTCCATCTTCTGGATCATTTGCGGCAGAACCGTCTCCGATGAGGAGGTGCCGAGCACGATCAAGAGCTCGTCCTTGATGTAGGCGATGAAGCGCAGGATCGAGAAGCCGGCGAGGCGCGTGATCGCGCCGAGCACGACCAGCACGAACAGGATGCTGGTGAGGTAGAACGTGCCGATCAGGGCGGCGAGGTTGAGCAGCGAGCCGAGACCGTAGGCGCCGACCGTGAACGCCATCGCGCCGAAGGCGCCGATCGGCGCGACGCGCACGATGATGCGGATGATGCCGAAGAACATCTTGGCGGCCTTGTCGATCGCATCTGCAATGGGTTCGCCGGCCTTGCCGAGGAAGGCGATGGCGAAGCCTGAGAGGATCGAGATCAGCAGCACCTGCAACAGGTCGCCGCGCGCGATCGCGCCCAGATAGCTGTCGGGAATGATCGCCATCAGATGGGCGACGATGCCTTCTTCCTTGGCCTTGGTGACGTAGATGGCCACCGATTTCGGATCGATCGTGGCGGGGTCGATGTTGAAGCCGTGCCCGGGCTGGAGGATCTCGCCGACCAAGAGGCCGACCGCGAGCGCGACGGTCGAGACCGTCTCGAAATAGATCAGCGACTTCAACCCGACCCGGCCGACGCGCTTGAGATCGCCCATCGAGGAGATGCCGTGCACGACGGTGCAGAAGATCACCGGCGCGATCATCATCTTGATCAGCGCGATGAAGCCGTCGCCAAGCGGCTTCAAGGCCTTGCCGAGATCGGGATAGAAATAGCCGATCAGCACGCCGAGCGCGATCGCGATCAGCACCTGAACGTAGAGGATCTTGTACCAGGGCTGGTGCCGGCGATGGATGGCTGGCTGGATCGCGAGTTGTGTCATATTGTGGGACCCGAACGCATCGATTGTGCAAGATTTGAATCTTGCATCACGTGCATCATGTGATGGCCGCGTTGGATGCGACAATCACATTTTTGTCGGATCGCACGAAGATCGATCGTTGCACCGCAACTCGGGGGGATCATGTCGACTGCAACAGGCTCGGACCAGCAAGGACGGGGCTATTTTCCGCGCTGGACGCTCAAGACCTCGGGCGTGATCATGCCCGAGGAACGGATGTCATGGGGCCAGACCGTCGTCTCCGGTCTCCAGCATTGCGTCGCAATGTCGGGTGCGACGATCATCGCCCCGTTGCTGATGGGGTTCGATCCCAACGTTGCGGTGCTGTTCTCGGGCATCGGCACGCTGATCTTCTTCGTCATCGTCGCGGGGCGCGTGCCGAGCTATCTCGGCTCGAGCTTCGCCTTCATCGCCGTCGTCATCGCCGCCACCGGCTATGCCGGGCAGGGGCCGAATCCCAATATTTCGGTCGCGCTCGGCGGCATCGTCGGAGCCGGGGTGCTGTACGGCGTGATCGCGCTGATCGTGATGTGGTCGGGCGTCGGCTGGATCGAGCGCTTGATGCCGCCGGCTGTCACCGGCGCTGTGGTCGCCGCGATCGGCCTCAACCTCGCACCCGTCGCGGTCAAGGCGGTAAGCGCGAACGCGTTCGACACGGGAATCGGGCTCGCCACCGTTCTGATCATCGGCGTGGTGGCCGTTGCCGCTCCAGGCCTTTGGCGAAGGCTCCCGATCATCGTCGGCGCAATCGGCGGCTACCTCTTGTACCTGTTGGGCGCGAACGGGCTCGGTTTCGGCAAGCCGATCGACTTCACCCAGCTCTCGGCCGCGCCGTGGATCGGCCTGCCGAACGTCACCACGCCGACGTTCCAGGCCGACGCGATTTTCCTGATCGCGCCGGTCGCGATCATTCTCGTTGCCGAGAACCTCGGCCACATCAAGGCCGTCGGCGCCATGACGGGCCGCAGTCTTGATGCCTATCTCGGCCGCGCCCTGTTCGCCGACAGCCTCGCGACGATCGTCGCGGCCTGCGGCGGCGGCACCGGCGTCACCACCTATGCCGAGAATATCGGCGTCATGGCGGCGACGAAGGTCTATTCGACATTGCTGTTTGCCTTCGCCGCCATCGTGTCGATCGTGCTCGGGTTCTCGCCGAAATTCGGCGCGCTGATCCTGTCGATCCCTGGCCCCGTCATCGGCGGCCTCTCGATCGTGCTGTTCGGACTGATCGCGGCGATGGCGGGCCGGATCTGGGTCGAGAATAAGGTCGACTTTGCAAATCCTGCAAACCTGATCACCGTCGCCGTGGCGTTGACGGCGGGCGCGGGAGATCTCACGCTCAAATTCGGCGCATTCACGATCGGTGGGATTGGCACCGCAACTTTTGGCGCCATCATCCTCTATCAGATTCTGACCTCGCCACTTGCGCGCCGCGCGGAATGAATCCCAGCGATGCACGGAAGAGATGGAACAAAAAGCGCCTTCCGTCGATGATGAGGCATTCCGGAGAGAACACATGCCGCAACCCGATCGCTCGACTTCGTTTCCCTCGCGCCTGATCGGCCAATACGCGCTGGTGACCGGCGCCTCGCAAGGCATCGGCCGCGCCGTCGCCATCAGGCTCGCGCAGGAAGGCGCGACCGTCGCCATCAATTATTTCGAGCACGACGAGCGCGCGGAGGAGACGCTCGCGCTCGCTCGGGCAGCTTCGAGCGATCGCGGCCACGGCAAGGCCGATCATTGCATCGTCAAGGCCAATGTCGGCGATGAGAAGGACATTGCTGCGATGTTCGAGACGATCCTTTCGCGCTGGAAACGTCTCGATTGTCTCGTCAACAACGCCGGCTTCCAGAAGGAATCGCCGAGCGAGGCGCTTGACGTCGACACCTATCGCCGCATCATTGATGTCAACCTGAACGGTGCCGTGCTCTGTGCGCAGAAGGCACTCGCGCATTTCGTCGCGCGCGGTGGAAGCGGCAGCATCATCAACTGCTCCAGCGTCCACCAGATCGTTCCAAAGCCCGGCTATCTCGCTTACTCGATCAGCAAGGGCGGCATGGCCAACTTGACGCGCACGCTGGCGCTCGAATTTGCCGGCCGAGGTATCCGCGTCAACGCCGTGGGGCCGGGCGCGATCGACACGCCGATCAACGCGGCCTGGACCGGCGATCCGGAAAAACGCGGCGTGGTCGCCAGCCACATTCCCATGGGCCGCGTCGGCACGCCGGAGGAGATCGCCGCCGTGTTCGCCTTCCTCGCCTCTGACGATGCGAGCTACATCACCGGGCAGACCCTTTACGCTTGCGGCGGCCTGACGTTGTTTCCGGAGTTTCGCGAGAACTGGGCGAGCTAAGTGGGGATCTGGCAAAACCCGCTGGCGCGGACTACATCTGCCGCATGGCAAATGCTCCGCTGGCAAACTCTCCGCTTCAGGATTTCATCGCTCGGCACGAAAATCTGTTCGTGCTGACCGGTGCCGGCTGCAGCACCAATTCGGGCATTCCCGATTATCGCGACAGAAATGGCAATTGGAAGCGGACCCAGCCCGTCAACTTTCAGTCGTTCATGTCGGACGAGCATACGCGGCGGCGCTATTGGGCTCGCAGCCTGATCGGCTGGCGGCGGTTCGGCCAGGCGCGCCCGAACGATGCGCATCACGCGCTGGCCCGGCTCGAGGCCAACGGGCGGTGCGGGATGCTGCTGACCCAGAATGTCGACAGGCTGCACCAGTCCGCCGGCCACCGCCAGGTGATCGATCTGCACGGACGGCTCGACCTGGTTCGCTGCATGGGCTGCGGCCGCAAGACGCCGCGGAGCGAATTCCAGGATGCGCTCGGCCGTGCCAATGCGGAATGGCTGACGCTCGATGCCGCCGATGCTCCTGATGGTGACGCCGATCTGGAGCATGCGGATTTTTCGTCCTTCCAGGTGCCTCCTTGCGAAGCCTGCGGCAGCATTCTCAAACCTGACGTCGTGTTCTTCGGGGAGAACGTTCCGCGCGACATCGTCGCCACCGCGCAGGATCATCTGGCGCAAGCCGACGCCATGCTGATCGTCGGCTCGTCGCTGATGGTCTATTCCGGATTCCGCTTCGTACAGGCTGCCGTGCAGCGCCATATTCCGATTGCGGCGGTCAACCTTGGCCGCACCCGCGCCGACGATCTCCTGACGCTCAAGGTCGAGGAGCGCTGCGAAGCGGCGCTTGCATTCCTGCTCTGACCGCGCAGGCCGCGAAACACGCCTTGCCTATTGCATAGGTGCCAAGCAGAATGGCCGGGCGCGGCGTTGTCCTCGTCGGCCATGGCATGGAAATTGCTGCGCTTTCGACCTCAGTCTTGACGATCAGCGCGGAGAATTGGAATGCTTGAGGGGGCCGAGGTGCGGCTTGCCGTTGATATCGGTGGCACGTTCACCGACATCGTGCTGGACGTTGGTCTGGATCGCAAGACGCGCAAGCTGCTGACGACGCCGCAGCGGCCTGAGCAGGCGGTGCTGGACGGCATGCGTCTCATCCTCGCCGATGCGCGCGCCCATATCAGCGACATCGACGTCTTCATTCATGGCACCACGCTGGCGACCAACGCGATTATCGAGCGCCGCGGTGCCAAGACGGCCCTGATTGCGTCCGAAGGCTTTCGCGACGTGCTCGATATCGGCACCGAAAGCCGCTACGACCAGTACGATCTCAGCATCGACAAGCCGAGGCCCCTGGCGCCGCGCAGCCTGCGCTTCACCGTCCCCGAGCGCGTCGACGCGCACGGCGCCGTCCGCCTCCCGCTGGACGAGACTGCGGTGCGCGCACTCGCGCCGAAATTGCGCGAGCGAGGCGTCGAGAGCGTCGCGATCGCCTTCCTGCACTCCTACGCCAATCCCGAGCACGAGCGGCGTGCGGCCGCGATTCTGGCCGAGGAGATGCCGGGCATCTCGGTGACCGTGTCCTCCGCCGTCTGTCCCGAGATCCGCGAGTATGAGCGCACATCGACCGCAGTCGCGAATGCCTATGTGCAGCCGCTGATCGACGGCTACCTCGCCCGCATGGCCGACGCCTTGCAGGTCGAGCAGTTCCGCGGCGCGATCTATCTGGTCACCTCCGGCGGCGGCGTCACCTCGATCGAGACGGCGCGCCGTTTTCCGGTGCGCCTCATCGAATCCGGCCCCGCCGGCGGCGCGATCTTCGCGGCGCAGATCGCGGCGCGTCTGGGCGAGAGCAAGGTTCTGTCCTTCGACATGGGCGGCACCACGGCAAAAATCTGCCTGATCGAGAAGTACCAGCCCGAGACCTCGCGCGTGTTCGAGGTCGATCGCGCCGCGCGCTTCCTCAAAGGCTCCGGTCTGCCGGTGCGCATTCCCGTGATCGAGATGGTCGAGATCGGCGCGGGCGGTGGCTCGATCGCCCATGTCGACGCGATGAAGCGCGTCACTGTCGGCCCGGAGAGCGCCTCGTCGGAGCCGGGGCCGGCCTGCTATGCCCGCGGCGGCCTGCGTCCCGCGGTGACGGATGCGGACGTTGCGCTGGGCATGATCGATCCCGATGCGTTTGCGGCCGGCACGATCAAGCTCGACCCGGAGCTGTCGAAACAGGCGCTGCTGCGCGACGTCGGCGCGCCGCTCGGCCTGTCGGCGGAAACCGCGGCCTATGCCGTGCACGAGGTCGTCTGCGAGAACATGGCGAGTGCGGCGCGCGTCCATGCGGTCGAGCGCGGCGAGATCGTCGGCCAGCACACCTTGATCGCGTTTGGCGGTGCTGCGCCGCTGCATGCGGCGCGTGTCGCCGAGAAGATCGGCGTCTCCCGGGTGATCGTGCCGTCGAATGCCGGCGTCGGCTCCGCCGTCGGCTTCCTGGCCGCGCCGATCGCCTATGAGCTGGTGCGCAGCCGTCATGTCCGGCTCGATGAGTTCGACACCGAAGCGGTCTCAGACCTCTTGCAGGACATGGTGACCGAGGCGCGCGCGCTGGTCGAACCGGGCGCCGCCGGTGCGCCGGTGCGCGAACGCCGCGCCGCCTTCATGCGCTATGTCGGCCAGGGCCATGAGATCTCCGTCGAGCTGCCGAACCGGCGGCTGACGGCGGCCGATCTCGCCGGCCTGCGTCAGAAGTTCGAGGCGGATTATTCCGCGATGTTCGAGCGCGCCATTCCAGGCGCGGCGATCGAGGTGTTGAGCTGGTCGGTGCTCGCTACGACGGAGGCACGGAATCCACCTGTTGTCGCCGCCGTCACGCGCAAGCCCGCAGGCAAGGCCTCCGGCAGCCGCAAATTCTTCGACGGCCGCGCCGGTGAGGTGATCGAGATCCCGCTCTATCGCCGCGAGGACATGGCGCCGGGCGCGACCGTTGCCGGGCCCGCCGTGATCGCGGAGGACGAGACCTCCACCTTCGTCTCCACCAGTTTTGACGCTCATATCGACGGTGCCGGCAGCATCGTCATGGAACGAAAGGCGGCCTGATCATGAGCAAGGCAAATGGCGCGAGCCTGATCGACCTTCAGATCATGTGGCACCGGCTGATCGCTGTGGTCGAGGAGCAGGCGCAGGTGCTGCTCCGCACCGCCTTCAGCCCGATCGTGCGCGAATGCGGCGACCTCTCGGCCGGCGTGTTCGACCTCAGGGGGCGCATGCTGGCGCAGGCGGTGACCGGCACGCCCGGTCACGTCAATTCGATGGCGGAATCGGTCAAGCACTTCATCGCCCACTTTCCGATCGAGACGATGAAGGAGGGCGACGCCTATATCACCAATGATCCCTGGATGGGCACCGGCCATCTCAACGACTTCGTCGTCACCACGCCGTGCTTCAAGGACGGCAGGCCGGTGGCGCTGTTCTCCTGCACCAGCCATCTCATGGACATCGGCGGCATCGGCTTCGGGCCTGACGCCACCGACGTATTCATGGAGGGGCTTTACATCCCCATGCTGAAGCTGATCGACCGGGGCGTCGTCAACGAGACGCTGATGGCGATGATCCGCACCAACACGCGGCTTCCAATCGATACCGAGGGCGACACCTATTCGCTCGCCGGATGCAACGACGTCGGCTGCGAGCGCCTGGTCGAGATGATGACCGAGTTCGGCATCGATACGCTCGACGAGCTCGGCGACTACATCTGCGAGCGCTCGCGCGAGGCCGTGCTGGCCGAGATCGCAAAGCTGCCGAAGGGCAGCTGGCGCAACACCATGGTGGTCGACGGCTATGATTCTCCGGTGACGCTGGCGGCAACACTGACGATCTCGGATGCGGGCATCCACGTCGATTTCGATGGCACCTCCACAGCCTCGAAGTTCGGCATCAACGTGCCCTTGTCCTACACCACCGCCTACACCGTGTTCGGCCTAGGCTGCGTGGTCGCCTCGCAGATCCCGAATAATGCCGGCTCGCTCTCGCCGCTGACGGTGTCGGCGCCGGCGGGTGCGATCCTCAAAGCGCCCAAGCCCGCGCCGGTCGCCTCGCGTCACATCATCGGCCAGATGCTGCCCGACGTGGTGTTCGGCTGCCTGCGCCAGATCATTCCGGAGCGCGTGCCGGCGGAAGGCACCTCCTGCCTGTGGAATCTCAACGTCCGCGGACAGACCCGCTCCGGCGTCGGCGGCAATTACGGGTTCTCGATGGCGGTGACGTCCAATGGCGGCACCGGTGCGCGGTTCGGCAAGGACGGTCTGTCGGCCACCGCCTATCCCAGCGGCGTGCGCGGCACGCCAGTCGAGATCGCGGAGACGCAGACGCCTTTGATCTTCTGGCGCAAGGAGCTGCGTCCGGATTCCGGCGGGGCAGGGCGCACCCGCGGCGGTCTCGGCCAGATCATCGAGGTCGGCAGCGGCGTCGATGCGCCGTTCGACATCCTGGCGGCATTCGACCGCATCGATCATCCGCCGCGCGGCCGCGATGGCGGCAAGAACGGCGAGGCCGGTTATGTCGGCCTCAAGTCCGGCAAGAAGCTGCGTGGCAAGGGCTTTCAGCAGGTGCCGCCGGACGACCGGCTGGTGGTGCTGACGCCGGGCGGCGCCGGCATCGGCGATCCCGCGGCGCGCGAGCGTGCGGCGGTCAAGGACGATATCGAAAGCGGCCTCGTGTCCGCCGACAAGGCGGTTGCAGTTTATGGGTACGCGCGCTGACGTATCAGCACGCATGCGTCAACGGAGGGGTGCAATGATCACGCGACGGAACTTCACCGCGGGCGCAGCGACGCTGCTCGCCGCCGGTCACATCTCGACCCGTGCGCGGGCGGCGACGACGAGCTGGGACATGTCGACGGTCTGGCCCGACGGCAATTTCCACACCCAGAACGCGATGGCCTTCGCGGAGGAGGTGAAGAAGCAGACGGGCGGCTCGGTCGCGATCACCGTGAAGGCCGGCGGCCAGCTCGGCTTCAAGGGGCCCGAGCATCTGCGCGCGGTGCGCGACGGCCTGGTGCCGCTCGCCGACGTCCTCAACATCCAGCAGGTCGGCGACGAGCCCTTCATGGGCGTCGAGAGCATCCCGTTCCTCTGCGGCTCGGTGGACGAGCTGAAGGTGCTGCACAAATACGTGCGGCCCGAATACGAGAAAATTGCCGCGCGCAACAACCAGAAGATCCTCTACATCGTGCCGTGGCCGACGCAGTATCTGCACCTCAAGGCGAAGGTCGCCGACGTCGAGGGCCTGAAGAACATCAAGATCCGCGTGCCCGACAAGAATGCGGTCGACATGTTGAATGCGATCGGCATGGCGGCCGTGATGATCCCATGGGGCGAGACGATTCCGGCGCTCGCCTCCGGCGCGGTGGCCGGCGTGTCCACCTCGTCGGTGTCGGGCGTCGACGGCAAGTTCTGGGAATTCCTGAAATACGTCTACCCGACCAACCACGTCTGGTCGTCGCAGATGCTCACCGTCAATCTCGATTCCTGGAAGGCGCTCAGCGCCGATCAGCAGAAGCTCGTGGCCGATATCGCCGCAAAGATGGAGCCGGGCTTCTGGGCGAACTCGCTCAAGGCCGACGTCGACAGCCTCAACCGTCTCAAGGAGGGTGGCATGGAGGTGGTGCCGGTCTCGGACGCGATGATGACGGAAATCCGCAGCAAGACCGCACCGCAATTAGATGCCTTCCTCAAGCGCGTGCCGGCGGCCGACAAGCCGGTGCGGGCCTATCTCGCCGAAATGAAGCGCGGCTGAGGGCGGGGCCGTGGTGAGCATTTCGCCCGAAGCACCGCAGAGCCTCAATGCAGCGGCGCCCCCGCCGCTGCGCATCCTGCTCGACGGCATCGATCGACTCGGCCGGCTCGACGGCTGGATCGGCGGCGGTTGTCTCTTGATGCTGACGCTCTTGATGCTGTGCGAGGTCGCAACCCGCTTCCTGTCGAACCTCCTGCCGTTCTTCCCGCCGACGATCTCGATCGCCTGGGAATATTCGTCTTATCTGATGGCGGCATCGTTCACCTTCGGCGCGGCCATGACGCTGCGGGTGGGCGGCCACATCCGCGTGGTGCTGCTGCTGAAGAACGCGCCGGTGCCGGTGCAGCGTGCGCTTGAGATCCTCTCGGCCGCGGCCGGCTTCGCCTTCATGGCGTTCCTGACCTCGGCCATGGCGAAATTCGCCTTTGGCGCCTATCTGCGCGGCCAGGTCTCGACCTCCAGCGATACGCCGCTGTGGTTTCCGGAAGCCGTCGTCACCTTCGGCATGCTGCTGCTCACTCTCCAGTTCCTGGCGCGCGCCATCCAGGCCGTGCTCGGCCTGCCGCTGGAGGATCATCGCATGAAGGCCTCGCCCGTCGAATGACCGCCTTGCCCACAGCCGGATCTAGGATCGCATGACCATCGAAGTCGCTGCCCTGTTCGCGATCCTGTTTGCGCTGCTGGCCTGCGGTGTGTGGATCGGCCTGACGCTTGCGCTCACTGCGACGCTTTTGCTCGCGATGTTCCGTTCGATCCCGCTCGACAAGCTGCTGCCGCAATATGCCTGGAACATCCTGACCACGCAGGAGCTCCTGGCGCTGCCGCTGTTCATCCTGATGGGTGAGCTGCTGTTTCGCACGCGCTTGTCGCGCTCGTTATTCCAGGGGCTCGCGCCGTGGGCGGGGTTGCTGCCGGGCCGGCTGCTGCATGTCAACGTGATCGGCTGCACCATCTTCGCGGCGATCTCGGGCTCCTCGGCGGCGACCACGCAGGTGATCGGCCGCATGTCGCTCAACGAGCTCTTGCGCCGCGGCTATTCCCGCGACATCGCGATCGGCTCACTCGCCGGCGCCGGCACGCTCGGCTTCCTGATCCCGCCGTCCAACATCATGATCATCTACGGCGTGCTCGGCGACGTCTCGATCCTGAAGCTGTTCACCGCCGGCGTGCTGCCCGGGCTCCTGCTGGCCGCGACGTTCATGACCTGGGTGATGCTGCACACGAGCCTCGACCGCACGATGGTGCCGGAAACTGAAGCCAAGCTTTCGCAGGTGTCGTGGAGCGAGCGCTTCGCCGCGCTGAAGGATCTCGCGCCGGCGTTGTTCCTGATCGCCTGCGTGCTCGGCTCGATGTATGGCGGGCTCGCCACGCCGTCGGAAGCCGCCGCCGTCGGCGTGCTCGGCGCGGGGCTGGTGGCCTGGGCGCAGGGTTCGATGTCGCAGCAGGTGATGCGCGACGTGCTGATCGGCTCGGTCGTCACCTGCTCGATGATCGCACTGATCGTGCTGGGGGCCTCGATCCTCGGCAATGCCGCGGCCTTCCTCGGCATCCCGCAGGCGGTCGCCGCCTTCGTCAAGGGGCTTGGCCTGTCGCCCTTCATGTTGATCGTCGTGCTGGTCATCTTCTATCTCGTCCTCGGCTGCTTCCTCGACGGCTTCTCGATGATCGTGATGACGCTGCCGATCGTGCTGCCGATCGTGAAGGGCGCGGGCTTCGACGAGATCTGGTTCGGCATCTTCCTGGTGCTGGCCGTCGAGATGGCGCAGATCACCCCGCCGGTCGGCTTCAATCTGTTCGTGATCCAGGGCCTGACCGAAGACGGCCTCGGCTACATCGCGCGCGTCACGATGCCCTACCTGATGATCATGATCGGCTTCGTGCTGCTGCTGACGCTATGGCCCGGCATCGTCACGATACTGCCGCGGGTGCTGTACGGGTAGTTGATATCTCGCTCGCGGACATATTCGGCCCGGTCCCACCTACCATCCGTTGTGCTGCCCGACGGGCAAAACACGCCAGCGCTGGGTCGAGAGCGTTCGGCAAAATATTCGAATTTACAGAAGTTCGGTTTTGCCGTACAAGCCTGGACATCCCGCCCGCCACAAGGGGCGTTTCGCGATCGTCACGGGACGCGGGCCGGGATGCGGTGGCCGCGACGGCGTCGGCGCGCGATGTGGATTGCAGGGCGGGCGACCGTGAGCAGCGACAGGCGCGATACGACACGGCGCTGACAGCGTCTTCGAATGGCCTCGACGGTGAGCGCACGCCAGCCGTGGAGAACCCAGCGAGGATGTGCGCGGACGGAGAAGTCGTGTGGTCCTGACGCCCGGGGTCTGTGCGTCAAGTCCTGCGGAGATGGCGGCCAACCGGCGCGGCATCGATCATCC
>NZ_LFJD01000004.1:749-1162 GCF_006658635.1 Bradyrhizobium sp. UNPA324 | reverse complement strand
ATGTTGTTGTACTGAGACACCAGGTTGGCACGCGAGGTCTGGGCAACCGTATCCTGGACGGGGCTGGAAGCCGTCGAGAACGTCAGCGCCGTCGTCAGCGTGCCGCCGATCGCACCACCCGCGGCGCTCGATCCGATGGTCGAGGACGCGTAGTCGTTGGTGGTCGAGACCGTCAGCAGGCCGTTGGCGTCGATCGTCGCGGTCAGGTTGTTGGCCTGGAGCTTCGAGTTGAGCTGGTCGAGCGTCTTGATCGTGCCGTTGGTGCCGTCGCCGAAGGTGACGTTGACCGCCGTGCCGCCGTTGAAGGAGGTGAAGGTCAAGGTCTTGCCGGTGAGGCCGCCAACGCCGGAGGTGCGGGCCGCGGTGAAGGCGGTCGCAGTGCCGGTGTTGCCGGCAAGGCCAAGCACGTTCAA
>NZ_LFJD01000004.1:0-739 GCF_006658635.1 Bradyrhizobium sp. UNPA324 | reverse complement strand
AGTGCCCCGAATTGCTGTGGTCGTCGCTGCCAGGCTCCGCCGCCTTCGCTGCCGCTGGCGAAGCGTCCGCAGCCTGGGAATGATGCTCATTGTCATTCCCGACGCCGTTGCCGAGTTTGGGCTCCGCTTCAGCCATCTCCATGGCCGCGAGCGTTGCCGACCCCGGCTCCGCAGCGTGCGGCGAATTACCGTGGTCCGTGTCGCCGGTCGTTGCGGCGCTCTCTTCTTTAGCGGACGGCGAGTGCCCCGAATTGCTGTGGTCGTCGCTACCAGGCTCCGCCGCCTTCGCTGCCGCTGGCAAAACGTCCGCAGCCTGGGAACGATGCTCATTGTCATTCCCGACACCATCGCCGGGTTTGGACTCCGCTTCAGCCATCTCCATGGCTGCGAGCGCTGCCGACCCCGGCTCCGCAGCGTGCGGCGAATTACCGTGGCCCGTGTCGCCGGTCGTTGCGGCGCTCTCTTCTTTAGCGGACGGCGAGTGCCCCGAATTGCTGTGGTCGTCGCTGCCAGGCTCCGCCGCCTTCGCTGCCGCTGGCGAAGCGTCCGCAGCCTGGGAACGATGCTCATTGTCATTCCCGACGCCGTTGCCGAGTTTGGGCTCCGCTTCAGCCATCTCCATGGCCGCGAGCGCTGCCGACCCCGGCTCCGCAGCGTGCGGCGAATTACCGTGGTCCGTGTCGCCGGTCGTTGCGGCGCTCTCTTCTTTAGCGGACGGCGAGTGCCCCGAATTGCTGTG